>CAWBOV010000003.1:0-961287 GCA_963790525.1 uncultured Actinomycetota bacterium | reverse complement strand
GGTCGCCTTGGCTGTGTGGCGGGAGAGTGTGCTGCGCGCGGAGTCGGTCGAGGGCCGACCCGGCCTCACCCAGCTCCAGGTCCGTTGCCACGCGGCGGCGCTGGAGGTTGTCCGCGCCTGGCGCGGCCACCAGGTTGCGAGCGGATCCGCACGGTCGGCGAAGACCTCGGGAAACTCCTACCGGCAAGACACTGAGCGCATCGCGAGCGGCGTCCGACGGCGACGCCGCTGGTGAGGACGGTGATGGGACGCCGTGACGCCTCCAGCTCCACGAGCTTGTTGGCGGTCTCTCGCGAGCGCCTCCGCCGGCGCCGAGCATCTCCACGCGACGAGGAGGTCGCGCATGTGTCGATGCGCGCGGGCCGCGCGATAGGCGCTGCGCAAACTCCGCCTCGATATCAGGTTGCAGCAGCCCGCGGAAGGATCCGGCGGAGCCGACGGAGCAGATCTGACAGCAGCGCCGAGTCCAGGGACAGCGCCTGCGCGCGGCGCTCGGCCAGGCGCGCGTCGCCGGCGAGAGGCATCCGACGGAGAGCAGCGACCGGAGGTGGGCCGTCGCGCGCGCTCCACCTCACCACGGGAGACCCGGCGAGAGCGGACGCACCCTCATCAGCTGACCAAGGTCCGGGACCCAACATGCCCGCAGGCTCGTGCCTCCAGGTGACCGGAACCGCCCGTACTCTGATGCGACCCGCACGCTTCGCGCGCTGGCGCCGCCGCCGAGAGCGGGGCGCGCCGGCGTGGATTGCGTTTGGGGAGCAGCAGGAGCCGGCGGCGCACTCGGTGAATCGCGCCGCGAACAGCGCGGACCCGCCGACCTTGCTGGTCACCATTGCTCGCACGTTGGAACATGCGCAGGCTCGGCGCTGGGCGGCTCGCCGTCGGTCTTCGGAAGTCGCAGGACGATCCGCGCTCGTTGGCGTACATGGTCTCACGTCCAGGCCGCTGCGTTCGCGCAAGCGCGCGGCGACAAGGAGTGCCCAGGCAGCGTTCACCGGAGCGCCGACGGCGAACTGGATCACGAGTCGCCAGTCCCCGGAGCTCGTCGCGGAACCGCTCGATCACCACCGTCCGGTCATCCGTACGCCCTCGCCGCGCGCTGGTCCTCCAGGTAGGCGAGCAGGTTGGTGACTCGTCCAGCCCGGCCGACCTGGGGCCCGCTCGGCGGCCACCGTGGCGGCCGCGCCGAAGTCCGCACCAACGCCCCGACGGCGGTGCCCCAGTTCGGTGGTTGCCCCGGGAGTCGCCCTTCCAGACGGATGCCCGGGCCCAGGAGTGACCAGGACCTGGTCGTGCGTGATGTCCTCGATCAGCCAGGGGACTGACTAGCTGAGACAAGATGTCCCCCACCCACGATCCCCCCCTCCTCGTCGCAGTTCGCCCACCCGGCGCCCAGGGCCCTCGCCCGTGGCCAGGAACACGCGAGCGACGGCCGCGGTTGGGACGGTGCCGCCGGAGGTCATGATACCCGCTGCGCACCCGGACGTGAGCTTGTTGGTGACGTGGTCCCACACCAGCCTGGGACGAGCTCGGCGAAATCGTCGGACGGGTAGCGCCCCGCCAGCATGTCGGAGAGTGGCGGCCAATGCCGGGCGGCGGCCGAGCACTCGGCCGCCACTCTCGACATGCTGGCGGGGCGCTATCCGTCCGACGATTTCGCCGAGCTCCGTCCCAGGTTGGTGTGGGACCGCGTCACCGACGAGCTCACTCCCCGTCCGGGTGCGCAGCGGCTGGCCGTGACCTCCGGCGGCACCATCCCCGACCGCGGCATGTTCGGCGTGTTCCTGGCCACGGGCGAGGGCCCTGGGCGCCGGGTGGGCGAACTCGACGAGGAGATGGTGTACGAGTCGCGCGTAGGAGACGTCTTCCTGCTGGGCTCGTCGTCCTGGCTGATCGAGGACATCACGCACGACCGGGTCCTGGTCACTCCTGCGCCCGGGCAGATCGGGCGGATGCCGTTCTGGAAGGGCGACTCCCCCGGCCGGCCCGCCGAACTGGGGCGGGCGCTCGGGGCGTTCGTGCGGGAACTCGGCGCGGCCGCCACACCGGTGGCCACCGAGCGGGCCCGTCAGGCCGGGCTGGACGAGTGGGGCACCACCAACCTGCTCGCCTACCTGGAGGACCAGCGCGCGGCGACCGGGCACCTCCCGGATGACCGCACGGTGGTCATCGAGCGGTTCCGCGACGAGCTCGGGGACTGGCGACTGGTCATCCACTCGCCGTTCGGCGCTCCGGTGAACGCTCCCTGGGCACTCCTTCTCGCCGCGCGCCTGCGCGAACGCAGCGGCCTGGACGTGCAGACCATGCACGCCGACGACGGGATCGTCCTGCGACTTCCGGAGACCGACGGCGAGCCGCCCAGCGCCGACCTGGCCGTGTTCGAGGCCGACGACGTCGAGGCGATGGTGACCGGCGAGGTCGGCGGGTCCGCGCTGTTCGCGGCGCGATTCCGCGAGTGCGCCGCCCGGTCCCTGCTGCTCCCCAAGCGCGATCCACGCCGGCGCGCCCCGCTCTGGCAGCAGCGCCAGCGCGCGAACCAGTTGCTGCAGGTCGCATCGGAGTACGGGCAGTTCCCGGTCGTCCTGGAGGCCATGCGCGAGTGCCTGCAGGACGTGTTCGACGTCCCCGGACTGCGTGCGCTGATGGGCGACATCGCAGCTCGCCGGGTTCGCGTGGTCGAGGTGGAGACCACGCAACCGTCGCCCTTCGCCCGGTCGCTGCTCTTCGGCTACGTCGGGATGTTCCTCTACGACGGCGATGCGCCCCTGGCCGAGCGCCGCGCGCAGGCGCTGTCCCTGGACTCGGCGCTGCTGTCGGATCTGCTCGGCTCCGCCGATCTCCGCGAGCTGCTCGATCCTGATGCCCTGGCCCAGATCGAGGCGGAGTTGCAGCGCCTGGTCGACAATCGCGCGGCCCACGGCATCGACGCGGTGCACGACCTCCTGCGGGGCATGGGCGATCTCAGCACCGCGGAGGCGCTCGCGAGGGGAGCGACCGCCGACGAGCTCGTGGAGCTGGAGGCGTCACGGCGTGCCATCCGCGTCCGTATCACCGGCGAGGAACGGTGGCTCGCCATCGAGGACGCCGGCCGCCTGCGCGATGCGCTCGGGGTGGCCTTGCCGGTCGGGGTTCCCGAGGTCTTCACCGAGCCGGTCCGGGATCCGCTCGGCGACCTGGTGGCCCGATTCGCCCGGACGCACGGACCGTTCCACGCCGCCGACGTGGCGACGCGCCTGGGGCTGGGGGTCGCCGTCGTCGTGACGGCCCTCGACCGACTCCGCGGCGCGGGGCGCGTTCTCCAGGGGGAATTCCGCCCGGGCGCGGCCGGAACCGAATGGTGCGACGCCGAGGTGCTGCGCTCGATCCGTCGCCGTTCCCTCGCGGCGCTGCGCCGGGAGGTGGAGCCGGTGGCTCCGGAGACCCTGGGCCGGTTCCTTCCTGCCTGGCAGGGCGTGGGCGCGCGCGGGCGGGGCACCGAAGCGGTGCTGCGGACGATCGAGCAACTTGCCGGCGTCCCGCTCCCGGCCAGCGCGCTGGAGACCCTGGTCCTGCCGAATCGCGTGGCCGGTTACACCCCGGCACTACTGGACGAGCTCACGGCGGCGGGCGAGCTGATCTGGTGCGGTGCCGGATCGCTCGGCAGCAACGACGGCTGGATCGCCTTCGCCCCTGCCGATGCCGCGGACCTGTTGTTGCCGGTGCCGTCGGCGATCTCCGCGACACCGGTCCACGAGTCGGTTCTCGCTGCCCTGGACGGTGACCAGGCCCTCTTCTTCCGGACCATCCGTGACCGGGTCGGTGGACTCGACAGCGAGGTGACCGCGGCCTTGTGGGATCTCGTCTGGGCGGGGCAGGTCACCAACGACACCATCGCCGTCGTGCGTGCCCTGCTGGACGGTGCGGGTCGCTCCACGCATGCGAAACGCGCCAGGTCGCCGCGGACGCGCTACGGCCGCTACCGCGGTCTGGCAGCGACGGCCGCGGTGGACGCCAGGCACGGCACCGCGTCGACGCCCGCCCTGGTGGCAGGGCGGTGGTCGCGGGTCCCGGCGCGCGATCTCGATCCCACCCGGCGCGCCTACGCCGCGGCGGAGGCCCTTCTCGACCGTCACGGTGTGGTGACCCGCGGCGCGGTCGGGGCGGAACGGTTGCCAGGTGGGTTCGGCGGCGTCTACCCGGTGCTGAAGGCGGCCGAAGAGGCGGGCCGGGCCAGGCGCGGGTACTTCGTCGAGGGGCTGGGCGCGGCGCAGTTCGCGATGCCGGGGGCGGTGGACGCCCTCAGGGCGCGGGCCGAGGACGCGAGGATCGACAGCACCAGGGCGCACGGTGACAGCCGGGCTCACGGTGACAGCCGGCGCACGGTGACAACCGGGCGCGCGGAGACAGCCGGGCGCACGGTGCGGGCGGCATGACCACCTCGCCGACGACGCTCGTCCTGGCCGCGACCGACCCGGCCAATCCCTACGGTGCAGCGTTGCCGTGGCCGGAGCGCGCCGCGGACCGAGCCGACGCGCCGACCGCATCGGACGGCGCGGGCACCGACCCCAAGCGGGGCCACCAGCCGGCACGCAAGGCCGGAGCCCTGGTGGTGCTGGTGGACGGCGCGTGTGTGCTGTACATCGAGCGTGGCGGGCGGACGCTCCTGTCGTTCTCCGCCGAGATGCCGCTGCTGACGCCGGCCGCCGACGCGCTTGCCCTGGCTGTGCGCGACGGCGTGCTGGGCAAGCTCGCGGTGGAGCGTGCTGACGGCGCGCCGGTGAGCGAGTCAGCGCTCGGCGCCGCGCTCGAAGCGGCCGGTTTCCGCCCGACTCCTCGCGGCGGCCTGCGACTGCGCGCGTGAGCTGGTTCCGTCATGCCCGAGGGTGACACCGTCTGGCTCACCGCCCACCGCCTGGACCTCGCCCTGGCAGGACGGGCGCTGACCGCGTTCGACCTGCGCGTACCGCAGCTGGCGCTGGCCGATCTCCGAGGCGAGCGGGTCAGCGAGGTCGTCTCCCGCGGCAAACACCTGCTGGTGCGCACCGAGGGCGGGCACACCCTGCACAGCCATCTGCGCATGGACGGTTCGTGGCGCATCGTCCGGCCCGCCGAGGCCCGTCGCCTGCTGGCCGCCTTCGACGTGCGCGCAGTTCTGGGCAACGACGAGTGGCTCGCGGTCGGGAGCCGGATCCACGACCTCGCCATCGCCCCGACCGGCGAGGAGGACCGATGGGTGGGGCATCTGGGGCCCGATCTGCTGGGACCCGACTGGGACCCATCCCTCGCCGCGGCACGGGCCGCGGAACACCCCGATCGCCCGGTCGCCGAGGTCCTGCTGGATCAGCGCACCCTCGCCGGAGTCGGGAACATGTACGCCGCCGAGGTGTTGTTCGTGCACCGGACACGGCCGCACACGCCGATCGCGAAGGTGGCCGACCTCGACGGGCTGATGCGCACGTGCTTCCGGCTCCTGCGCGCCAACCGGGATCATCCGGAGCAGTCGACGACGGGGAGCCTGGCCCGCGGCGAGCAGCACTGGGTCTACCGCCGACAGGGTCAACCCTGCAGGCGGTGCCGCACCCCGATCGTCAGCGGCCAGATCGGGCAGGCCCCGCAGCAGCGCACCACGTTCTGGTGTCCACAGTGCCAACCGGCGGCGGGTTGACCGCACCGCCGAGCAGTCGAGACGACCGCAGCCCCGGTTCTGCCCGTCAGCAGGTCGGGTCGGGCGTGGTGTCCGAGCCTCGGGGCTCAGCCCTGCAGCGGGTCGGGCCGGCTCTCGGTCTGCGGTGCCTTGGTCAGGTCCGGCGGCGCCGCCTCGACGCTGCGCGGAGTCGCCGCGTCCACGGCCGGCTGAGCGACCGCCGTCGTGTCGCCGTGCAGTGCTGCACGGATCTCCTCCAGCCGCGCCGAGCCCTTCATGTCCGCCGTCGCCCGCTTGACCTCGAGCATGCGGCCCTGCGTGGAGTTGGCGGCGAGGTCGGCCTGGCCGAGGGCGGTGGCGTAACGCCGCTCGATCTTGTCCCGGACCTCGTCCAACGTCGGCACGTTCGTCGGTGCGGCCAGCTCGCTGATCTGGCTCAGCGACGCCGACACCTGCTCCTGCATCTTGGCCTGGTCCAGCTGGCTCAGCAGCTTGGTGCGCTCGCTGAGCTTCTGCTCCAGCATGACGGCATTGTTCTGCACCGCCTCGCGCGCCTGCTGCGCCGCCCCGATCGCCTGGTCGTGCAGCTGCTTGAGGTCCTCGACGCTCTGCTCGCTGTTGACCAGCTGCGAGGCGAGGGCTTGTGCGGTCTGCTCGAACTCCGCTGCCTTGGCCTCGTCTCCCCCGGCGCGGGCGCGATCGGCGAGGACGAGCGCCTGCCGAGCCTGCGCCTTGAGGTCCTCGACGGTGTTCAGCTGACGATCGAGCTTCATCTCCAGCTGGCGCTGGTTGCCGATGACGCTGGCTGCCTGGCGACTGAGCGCCTCGTGCTGGCGCTGGGCCTCCTGGATCGCCTGCTGGATCTGGATCTTGGGGTCGGCCTTCTCGTCGACCTTGGCACCGAACCAGGCGCTGGTGTACTTCCACGCCCGGATGAGCGGGTTCGCCTTCGCCATCTACGTCACCTTTCGAGGGTTGCAGAACGGAGGAACGAGCGGTTCGGCCGCCACGTTCCCGACATCACACGCTCCCGGCCGAACCGGATCCCGCATCGTCAGCCTAGAACTCAGCCTAGAGCCGGGGCGCGGGGGCCGCGAGCGCCTCGGACACGGACGCATCCGTGCTCCGGCCGGCAGCACTCGGCAAGCCGTCGAGCAGGACCGTCACCGCACGTTCGATGCCCGCCGAGTCCAGCGGGTTGATGAGCAGCGACGCCAACCACCGCAGCACCTCGTCCGTCCCGTCACAACCGTGGCGTGCCAGGGCGGCGTCCACGGCCGTGGCCACGTCACCCCACCCTGGGGCGGACCTGATCACCCGGGACAGCTGGGCGATCGTCGCCGGTTCGGAGTCCGCGAGCGTCGCGCGGAGCGGATGCGTCGAGATCGCCTCCGCGGTGGCGCGCAGTGCCCGATCGAGGGGCAGGTCGGCCGCCTGGTGCGCGATGGCGGCGATCTCGTGGTCCAGCACCGCGCGGAGCACGTCCTCCCGGGTGCGGAGGTGGTTGTACAGCGTCGCCTTGGCCACGCCTGCCGTCGCCGCCACATCGGCCATCGTGATGCGCGTGCCGTTGCGGGCGATCACGGTTCGAGCACCGTCCAGCAAGGCAGCTCGCGTGCGGTCCATCGCGTTCCCCGCGCGGCTCCGGGTGCCCGCCTCGCGGCGCGGAGCGGCAGACGCGGAGACCGCGGCAGCCGGTGAGACGGTGGCGGCCGGCGTGGAGGCTGTGCCAGCCGAACCGGTGACAGGGGCAGTCGTGGCGCCGGCGGCAGCAACACGCTCGACCTCAGGCGTCGCGTCCTGGCGCACGGGCTGATCCGCCGTCCCGGCGACGGGACGCGGCCGACCCTGCGCGGGGCGCTCGGGAGCCGGTCGGGCGGGCTCGGGTTCGTCGGACACGAGCGTCGTGGCGACGGCCGCCGAGGCCGGCCCGGTGGCGCGGATGAGGTACTCCGTCAACGGATCGACGTATTCCTCGGCCATGGCGGGCGACGCTACCCCACACCGCCGGATGCCGTGCGGTCAGCGCCGACGACCGTCGTCGCCGCGAGGTCATCGGCGGCAGACACCGCTGCCCGCACGGAAACCGTGCGGGCAGGCGGGATCTCGACGTGGATCAGGCGGCGGCGGTCGCCCGTACGGATGCCGACGCGTTCGGCGGCGAGAGCGGCGGGCGGTGCTGTCCCGGATGCGGGGCCGGACCGAGATGGCGGCCCGTCGAGGACATCAGCTTGGCGTGGTCGGCCAGCTTCTCCTGGCGGCGCATGGTGTCGCTGACCTCCGCGAAGAGATCGGACAACCGCACATCGAGCGCGTCGCAGATCGCGGCGAGCAGCTCCGAGGAGGGTTCCTTCTGGCCACGCTCGACCTCGGAGAGGTAACCGAGGCTCACCCGCGCCTGCGCCGACACCTCGCGCAGGGTGCGCCGTTGCCGCAGCCGCACGCCGCGCACGGCCTCGCCGACCACTTGTCGTATCACTGTCATGTCGGCCCCCTTAAGCCTCTCGTTCACGCTACCTGTCGTCACTGACACTCGCTGGTCACGGGTGGTCCGACGACTGAGAAGCCGGCATGAACCGTGGTCGAGCACCTTGCTTACGTGATTACAACGTCTCTAGGTAGGAACGTGATTCCCGGTCCAGGAGTTCCAGGGCGGCGGCCACGCTCAACCGGCGGATCTCCAGGCGGTCGCCGTGCAGGCTGCGCTGCGCCACGGTCTCCCCGTCGGGTCCTGCGACCGCGACGAAGACGGTGCCTACGGGCTTGCCGTCCTGCTCGTCCGGGCCCGCGACTCCGGTCACCCCGACACCGAAGGTGGCGTCCAGGCGCACACGCGCTCCCCGGGCGAGTTCCAGCGCGACGTCGGCGTCCACGGCCCCGCGCTCGGCGAGCAGGTCGATCGACACGCCGGCCAGGGCGGCCTTGAGCTCGGTGGCGTAGACGACCAGGCCGCCGCGGACCGTCGCGGACGCGCCTGCCGTCTCGGTGAGCGCCGCGGTCAGCAGGCCGCCGGTCAGCGACTCCGCGACGGCGACGGTGGCATGCGCCGCCCGCAGCGTGGCGTGGATCGCCGCGACGTCGGCATACGGTGCCGCCCGGCCGTCGGCATACGGTGCCGCGCGGCCGTCGGCAGACGGTGCCACCGGACCGTCGACGCGATCGACGGCCGGGAGGTCGGTCATCGCAGCGCGTCCTTGGCCCGGCCTGCGCGGCGCAGCGTGAACGCCCGCGTGATGTAGTCCAGCCCGGTCACGACAGTGAGGATCACGGCGGCCACCATCACCGCGATCGCGACGGCGTGCAGCCAGCCGGTCAGCGGCAGGATGTAGAGCCCGATGGCCACGGCCTGCAGCAGGGTCTTGACCTTGCCGCCACGACTGGCGGGGATCACCCCGTGGCGGATCACCCAGAAGCGCAGCAGGGTGACGCCGAGTTCGCGGGCGAGGACGACGACGGTGACCCACCACGGCAACTCGCCGAGCATGGACAGCCCGACCAGCGCCGTGCCGATGAGTGCCTTGTCGGCGATGGGGTCGGCGAGCTTGCCGAGTTCGGTGATGAGGTGTCGGCGGCGCGCGAGCTCGCCGTCGATGCGGTCTGTGACGGAGGCGACAGCGAACACGCCCCACGCGATCACCCGCCAGCCACCGTGGTGACCGCCGGCGTGGAAGAACGCCGCGGCGAAGACGGGGACGAGCAGCAACCGGACGAGCGTCAGCCCGTTGGCGATGTTCCAGACCGACACGGAGTTGACCGCGTCGCCGATCGGGTCGGGGCGGGCAGGGACCGCCTGCTCACTCCACCGCGGGGCCGACTGGGTCACCGCATCACCGCGCCGCGGAAGCGATCGGGGCGGAGAGAGAGCCTGCGGTGGCGCCGGTTGCGGTGCCGCCAGCCGGCGCGACCACGGCGACCAGATCGGCCCCGGCGGATCCCGTCACGGTTGCCGCGACCACGTCGCCGACCGCCGGAGCGAGGTCGGCGACCGTGACGTCCCCGTCGTCGGGTCCCTGGTGCAGCGCACGCCCGACGGCGCCCTCGGCGGTGATCTCCTCGACCAGCACGAGCACGCTCTCGCCGACCCGGTCCTCGGCGCGCTGGCGACACCAGCTCCTCGACGATCCCGCCGATGTGCTGCACGCGAGCGCCGATCTCCTCGCCGTCCAGCTTCCCGGGCAGCCCGGCTGCCTCGGTGCCGTCCTCGTCGGAGTAGCCGAACACGCCGACCACGTCCAGCCGCGCCTCGGTCAGGAAGTGTTCCAACTCGGCCAGTTCGTCCTCGGTCTCCCCGGGGAAGCCCACGATGACGTTGCTGCGCGCGCCGGCGAGCGGGGCCAGGGACCGCGCCTGTTCGAGCAGCGCCAGGAACGCGTCGGTGCCACCGAACCGCTTCATCCGCCGCAGTAACGCCGTACTGGCGTGCTGGAAGGACAGGTCGAAGTACGGCGCCACGCCCGGCGTCGTCGCGAGGGCCTCGATCAGTCCGGGGCGCAGCTCCGCCGGCTGGAGGTAGGAGACGCGGATGCGGTCGATCCCGTCTACCTCGGCCAGGCGCGGAAGCAGCTTCTCCAGCGCGCGCAGATCGCCGAGATCCTTGCCGTAGGAGGTGGAGTTCTCGCTCACGAGCACCAGTTCCCGGGCGCCGGTCGAGGCCAGCCACCGCGCCTCGGCCAGCACCTCGTCGGGCAGCCGTGACACGAACGAGCCACGGAAGGACGGGATCGCGCAGAACGTGCAGCGCCGGTCGCAGCCCGAGGCCAGCTTCAGCGATGCCACCGGCGAATTGTCCAGCCGAGTGCGGCCGCCGATGGTCGGCAGCCACGCATGGCCCGGGACGCTGACGTCCGCGGCCGCCGACGGACGGTGCGCCGGACTGATCGGGAGGAGGGTGCGGCGATCACGCGGGGTGTGCGCGACGATCGGGCGCCCGGCCAGCACGTCGTCGAGGCGGTCGGAGATGTCGAGGTAGGAGTCGAAGCCGAGGATCGCGTCCGCCTCGGGGAGTTGCTCGGCGAGCTGGTTGCCGTAGCGCTCGGCCAGGCAACCCACCGCGACGACCTTCTTACCGGAGTCGGCGGCCGCGAGCAGCGTGTCGATGGAGTCCTTCTTGGCTCCCTCGACGAACCCGCAGGTGTTGACGACCAGGACATCGGCGGAGTCCTCGTCGCCCAACGTCCACCCGGCGCCGGACAGGCGTCCGGCCAGTTCCTCGGAATCGACCTCGTTACGGGCACATCCCAGGGTCAGCAGCGCAACAGTGCGCTCACCCTGTACAGACACACAGGGAACAGTACCCGCGCGCGGGGCCACCTCCTCCCGGGGCGAGGTCTTCCCGGGACGACGCCTGCGCCGGACGCGGATGCAACAGATCGCAACGACGCTGCGTCTGACACCACATGCGGCTCACGACGACGGCTCCTCGCACCGGCGAGCTGCCCGGCGCCGCGACGTTCCCACCGGAGGTAGCGATGACACCTGCCGCGCCACCGCTCACGCTGCGGGAGCTGGCCGAGCTGCACGGACTCGGCCTGACGCGGTTCGCCTACCTGATGTGCGGCGACCACGCGCGGGCCGAGGACCTCGTCCAAGAGGTGTTCCTGGCCATGCACCGCGTCTTCGGGGACACCGTCGCGGTCGCCGCACCCGTCGCCTACGCCCGGCGGGCGATCGTCAACGCCAACATCAGCTGGAGCCGCAGCGCCTCCAGCAGGGACCTCCTCATCGACGAGCTGCCCGAACGTGGGCGGAGCGACCCCGAGCCGGCCGACGGGGAGCTCTGGGCGCTCGTGCACCGGCTGCCCTCGCGCCAGCGTGCCGTCCTCGTCCTGCGCTACCACCTGGGATGCACCGACGGGGAGATCGCGCACCTGCTGGACTGCCGGCGCGGCACCGTGCGCAGCCTCGCCTCGCGGGCGCTGGCCCAGCTCCGCGAGAGCCTCTCCCCGGAAGCCCCGAGCCCGGAACGGAGCGCGTCATGACCGCACCGCACCTCCCCGACGACCTCGAGGCCCGCCTGCGCGCGATGTTCGATGCCGAGGCAGCCACGGTCGTCGCCGCGCCCGACCTGACCGGCACGAGCGCACCCGGCAACCCGCCGCTCCGGCTGGTGGGGCGTCACCACCGGCGCAACGTCGTCCTGCTGGCCGCCGCGGCCGTCGTCGCGGTGGTGGTCGGGGTCGCCCTGGCGGGCACGGGCCTGTCGACCGACGGCACCAAGGCGCCCGTCGGGACGCAGCCGACGATCACGTCGTCGGCCACCGTCCCCGTCTCGACCCGGGCGAGCTCACCCGCACCGGGCAGCACCTGCACCGCGGCGATGCCGACGAGCTGGCAGCGGGCCATCGACGCCGGCCGGCTCACGCTCGACCAGCAGGTCAACGCTCCCGACGGCTCGGGCCCGGACGGCTACCTGTTGCTGGCGCAGCAGAGCATGGGGCAGGTCGGCGGCGAGACCGATGCCGTCCACGACGAGATCGCGCTCTTCGACCCGGCCGGGCACGGCACCACGCTCTGGACCTCTCCCGACCCCGCCCACGACACGGCCGACGCCGACCGCGATTCGGCCCTCGACGCCCGCTGGGCGGTGTTCGGGGTGACCGCGTCACAGAACCTCGGCGGCCCGCACGAGATGATCGCCTACGACCGGAGCGGCTCGTCCGGGCCGATCACGTTCCTGCAGGAGTCACAGGCGGTGCGCACGGCCGGGCAGCTGACCACGACCGAACCCATCGTCGTCGGCGATGTCGCCGAGTGGATCGAGGGCGACTGGAGCCACCCGAACGGCGTCGAGCACATCATCGGCCGGAACCTCGTCACGGGCGCGACCGTCCTGAACCTGCCAGTCCGTCACGCCTCCCAGCTCATGCGAGTCGGCTCGGCCACCGCATGGGTCGTCGATGCCGGCACTGCACAGGCCCGGCTCGCGATGACACCCGGCCGGGACCTGCCGGCCGCGGTCGCGCAGGCGAGCGTCGGAGCGTCGTTCTTCGCCACCGACGGGCAGTCCGTCCGGTGGCTCACGGGCACCGGGGCGAACGCGACCCTCTCCACCTGGAACGGGTCGGCGCCGACCGTCACCGCCGTAAACGTCGCCGCGCCGGGCGGGACAGTCACAGTGGCCGGGCCGTTCGTCTTCGGGGGGACCTGGCCGGACAGCACGGTCGAGGACACCCGCACAGGCGCGCACCTGACGCTCCCCGCAGGACTTCGCGTCGTGCTGGCGACCGCCGGGGACGTCGTCCTGACCAGCACGACCGCCAAGTTCACGACGGCCTATGTCAGCCGGGTTGCGCTGGCGAGTCTGCCGCCGGTCCCCTGCTGACCGCAGGCCGCGCCCCGATCCCGGGGCGCGCGCACCGCCGGACCGGGGCGCTGCAACAGTTGCGGCGTGCCGGGTCGTCGTAGGGGTATGCGACCACCTCCGACCCAGGATGGCCCCACCACGCGGGGGCGGCCGAGGACGGTCTCCGAGCTCGCCGACGCGAGTTCGGTGGACCTGTTGCGGTTCGCCTACCTGCTCACCGGTGACCGCCACCGCGCCGAGGACCTGCTCCAGGACGTCCTGCTGGCGATGTACCGCCGGTTCGGCGACGAGCTCCCCCTGGACAACCCGACGGCCTACGCCCGGCGCTCGCTCGCGAACGCCGCGGTGAGCTGGGCCCGGCTCAGGTCCAATTCCGAGATGGTCGTCGAGCGGATCGCCGACTCGGCCGCGTCCGACGCCGACGACCCCGCCGAGCGCGACGCACTGTGGCAGGCCCTGCGCCGCATCCCCGCACGGCCGCGGGCGGTGCTCGTCCTGCGGTACTACGACGACGCCACCGACGGCGACATCGCCGACATCCTGAACTGCCGCCGTGGCACCGTCCGCAGCCTCGCCTCGCGCGGCCTGGCGCTGCTGCGGGCGGACCGCACCCTGAGCTTCGATGACGCCGCCGGAGGTGCCTCATGACCGATCTCGAGGACGCGCTCACCACGATGCTGCGCGAGCGGGCCGCCACCGACATCACATCCGCGCCCGCATTCGATCCGCGCCACGCCCTCGCGACCGCCTCGCCGCACACCGGGCGCCGGCGTGGCTGGCTCGTGGTGGCTGCGGCCGCGGCGAGCGTGATCGCGGTCGTGGCCTCGGTGTCCGGCGTCCACTACCTGACCCGTGACCGCTCCCAGCCGGCGCACCCGCGTCCGGCGTTCCACGCACCGTCCTGCGTCGTGGCGTTGCCCGGCACCTGGGCGCAGGCGCTGGCCGCGGGTGCCGTGAGCGGCATCGGCGCACGGATCCTGAACGTGTACGGCGTCGACGCCTCCGGCACCGCGCTCGTGGAACGGGTGGCCACCGGGACCGGACACCCGCACCAGGTCGTGCTGGTGCACGCGGACCGGACGGTGTCGCCCGTCCTCACCCTGGGCGTGGCGGAGACCGTCATCGACGGCGGGCAGGACGGCACGACGGGCACGGTGACCACGCTCGACCGCTCGCGCGGGACGGTGGGCGTGCAGGTCATCGACGACCGCACCGGCGCGTCCCGGGAGGTCGCGTCCTTCCGCGACACCGGGACGTCGACGTCGCCGACCCTGGCGGCGGTCGTCCGGGCCGGGCACGTGTACTGGATCCAGGGATCGGGTGTGCATGCGAGCGTCGAGGACTACGACGTGGCCAGCCGGACGGTCCGGGTGCTGGACTCCGGCGAGGTCTCCGACATCGTCACCGGGCTCGGCGGCGGGATCTCCTGGCACCGCGTCTCCTCCGCCGCGGGGACGGAGACGGTCACGCACGTGGCGGACCGGCTGCCCGGGCCGGTGGCGCGGGGCCTGCTCGGCGGATCCGCCGGCTGGGCGGTGCGCTCGTCCGACGGCACCGGCTACACCTGGTGGAGCTTCCCCGGGAACTCCTCCACCCAGGTGCGCGTCTGGTACCCGGGTATGGCGGCGGCAGTCGCCATCGAGACCGATGCCACCTCCTCGAACACCTTCTCCGGATCCTCGGTGGCCGGCCCGTACGTCGCCTGGACGTCCCCGGGCACCACCCGCGAGCAGGTGCTGGACACCCGCACGGGTGCGGTCGCCACGCTGCCTGCCGGTACCGATGTCATCGCCCGGGACGGCACGGTCGTCATCAGCACCGCGACTGCGCTGTCCATCCTCCTCGTGACGGCGCTGCCGGAGCTGCGCTGCTGACCCGGCCCGCCGCCTCGGTATCGTGCCGGACATGGCCGCAGAACCGTCCGTCGACACGTCCGCGCCCGTCGCCCCGGCCGAGCTGCTGGTGCGGCGCGCGCGGACGTCCGACGTGCCGGCGATCAAGGCGCTCGTCGACATCTACGCCGGTGACGGGCGCAAGCTGCTGGCCAAGGAACTGGTCACCCTGTACGAGAACGTCCAGGACTTCCGGGTCGCCGAACTCGACGGAACCGTCATCGGATGCGGCGCCATGCACGTGCTGTGGGCCGATCTGGGCGAGATCCGCACGCTTGCCGTCCACCCGGACCTGCGCGGGCGCGGCTACGGCGACCCGTTGCTCGACGCCCTGATCAGCCAGGCGAGCAAGCTGGGGCTGAGCCGGCTGTTCGCGCTCACGTTCCAGACCAACTTCTTCCTCAGGCACGGCTTCGTCGAGATCGAAGGGTCCCCGGTCGATCCCGAGACCTACGACGCGCTGCGCCGGTCGTATGACCCCGGCGTCGCGGAGTTCCTCGCGCTGGAGTACGTCAAACCCAACACGCTCGGCAACACGAGGATGCTCAAGGCACTCTGACCGGCCCGCGGCCGATCACGCTGTCGATCTGGTGCCGATCAGTCGATGAGGTCCTCGATCGGTTCCGCCGCCGGGTCGTCCGCCTCGACCAGGTCGTCGGCCGACCCGCCGTTGCGCAGGGTGTACAGCAGCCCGTCCAGCTCGTCGGGCTTGACCAGCACGTCCCGCGCCTTGGACCCCTCCGACGGCCCCACGATGCCGCGGGACTCCATCAGGTCCATCAGCCGGCCCGCCTTGGCGAAGCCCACGCGGAGCTTGCGCTGCAGCATCGACGTCGATCCGAACTGGGTGGACACGACGAGTTCCGCGGCGGCCAGGAACAGCTCCATGTCGTCGCCGATGTCGTCCTCCACGTCCTTCTTCGCCGCGGCGGCCGGCGCCGTGACGTCGGTGCGGTAGGACGGCTGCAGCTGCTCCTTGCAGTGCGCGACGATCGCGTGGATCTCGCCGTCGGTGACGTAGGCACCCTGCATGCGCGCCGGCTTGCTGGCGCCCATCGGCAGGAACAGCCCGTCGCCCTTGCCCAGCAGCTTCTCCGCGCCCGGCTGGTCCAGGATGACGCGCGAGTCGGTCACCGAGGAGGTCTTGAACCCCAGGCGGGACGGCACGTTGGCCTTGATCAGCCCGGTGACGACGTCGACCGACGGGCGCTGGGTGGCGATCACCAGGTGGATACCGGCTGCCCGCGCCAACTGCGTGATCCGCACGATCGCGTCCTCGACGTCGCGCGGGGCGACCATCATCAGGTCGGCGAGCTCGTCGACGATCACCAGCAGGTACGGGTACGGCGTGAAGACGCGCTCCGAGCCCGGAGGCGCCACCAGCTCGCCGTTGCGGACCTTGCGGTTGAAGTCGTCGATGTGGCGCACGCCGGTGGACTCCATGTCCTCGTAGCGCATGTCCATCTCGCGCACGACCCACTGCAGTGCGTCGGCGGCCTTCTTCGGGTTGGTGATCACCGGAGTGACCAGGTGCGGGATCCCCTGGTAGCCGCTGAACTCCACCCGCTTGGGGTCGATCAGCACCATCCGCACGTCGTCGGGCGTGGCCCGGGTCAGGATCGACAGGATCAGGGAGTTGATGCAGCTGGACTTGCCCGCGCCGGTCGCCCCGGCGACGAGCAGGTGCGGCATCTTCGTCAGGTTGGCCACGACCATGCCACCCTCGACGTCCTTGCCGAGCGCGACGAGCATCGGGTGCGGGTCGCGCTGGGCGACCTGCGAGCGCAGCACGTCACCGAGCATCACGATCTCGGGGTCGGTGTTGGGGATCTCGACGCCGACGGCGCTCTTGCCCGGGATCGGGCTGATGATGCGCACGTCCGGGCTCTTGACGGCGTAGGCGATGTTGCGGGCGAGCTGGATGATGCGCTCGACCTTCACGCCGGCGCCGAGGGTGATCTCGTAGCGGGTGACCGTGGGGCCGCGGTTGAAGCCGGTCACCGCGCAGTCGACCGAGAACTCGGCGAACACCTGGGTCAGCGACGCGATGACCTCGTCGTTGGCCTTCGTGTGCTCCAGATGGGCGGGCCCGGACCCCAGCGAGTCCAGCGTCGGGAGGGTGTAGAGCCCGGCACCGCCGAGGAGTTCGAGCTGCGTCGGCCGGGTGACGGGCGCGAGCTCGGGCTCGGCCGGCTTGGACACCCGCGGTCGACGGGGCCGGCGCGCGGGCTCCGGCTCTCCGGGCACCGTGGTCAGGTCCGGCAGCGGGACCACGTCGGTGTCGAGGTCGAGCAGCGGCAGCGCCGTCGTGTCGGCCTCGGCCGGATCGACGTAGCGCGCGGGAACCTGCCGGGGGGCGTGGCCCACCTTGGTGAAGCGCCGCAGCACGCCGCCGGGAAGCCGCTCGGCGACGCTCGCCCGCAGCGACATCGGCGGGGCCGCGACATCGGCGGCCGAGATCTCCGTCGGGCTCGTCCTCGTGGGCCGCGTGGTCGTGGGCCGCGTGGTCGTGGGCAGCGTCCTCGTGGGCAGCCTCGTCGGCGGTGCGGTGCCGTCCCAGGAGCAACCGGATCTGTTCCGGGACGGCGCTGATGGGCATCGCGGTGATCACGAGCGCGCCGAAGCTGCCGAGCAGGAAGAGCAGGGGTACGGCGATGGGGGCGGAGACGGCCCGTTCGAAGCCGCCGCCGACACCCGCCCCGACGATGCCCCCGGCGTGCGCACGCGCATGGGAGGACGTCGGTGAATCGGCCCACAGGTGGAACAGCCCCTGGACGGCGAGGACCACGCCCGTCCAGCCGACCACGATCCTGCCCCGCTCCTCCGGGTGCGGGACCTGGCGCAGCATGTGCACCCCGCCCACCGCGAGCAGCACCGGGACGACGAGCGCGCCGTTGCCGAGGACGAAGCGGATTCCGTCGGCCAGCGCGGCACCGACGGGTCCGCCGCCACGCGCGTAGACGGCCGTTCCCGCCACGAGAGCGGTGGCGAGCACCCCGAGCGCCGCGGCGTCACGGCGATGGGCCGAGTCCAGTTCCCGCGCGGTCGCCGCGTTGCGGCCGACCATCCGGGCCAGGCCACCGACCATGCCGGCCAGCGCACGCCAGACGGCGGCGATCGCGCGACCGATCGTGGCAAGCGCGCCGGGACCCTTGCGCGGATTCCGACCCGGGGCGCCCTTGCGGGGGGCGCCCTTGCGCGGCGGGCTCTGCCGCGGCATGCGGGAGGTGGAGCCCTTCGCCGCGGGGCGCTTGGCTCCGGACGGGCGGGCGCGGGTACTCGATGGGGAACTCACCGCTCCACGGTAACGCTCAAGTGCACGTTGACAGTGGAGCCCGCGCCGTCGTCGCGGTGCCGAACCGGGGCGATCAGCCCGCCGTGCTCAGGCCGCCGGGGCGGCCAGGCCGGCGGCGGCGAGGTCCTCGCGCAGGTGGCTCAGCTGGTGCTCGGTCGCGTCGACGAGCGGTGGTCGCACGGACCCGACCGGGCGCCCCAGCATCGCCAGGCCGCCCTTGACCAGAATGCAGCCCTGCGTGGCGAAGATGCCGGTGAAGATCGGCAGCAGCTGCCGGTGCCACCGCAACGCGGTCTCCGTGTCTCCCCGCTCGTAGGCCTCGATCATCGCCTTCGCACCCAGCCCGCTGAAATGCGTCGACGTGCCCACCAGGCCCACCGCACCGACCGAGAGCAGCGGCAGCGTCGCCGCGTCGTCACCGGAGTAGAACGCCAGATCACTGTCACGCAGGACGGTGCTGGATGCGACCAGATCGCCCTTGGCGTCCTTCACCGCGACGATCCGCGGGTGTTCGGCCAGGCGCAGCATCGTCGGGGTCTCGATCGCCGTGCCCGTCCGGCCCGGGATGTCGTAGAGCATGACCGGCAGGTCGCTCGCGTCCGCCACCGACCGGAAGTGCGCGAGCAGACCCGCCTGCGGAGGCTTGGAGTAGTACGGCGTGACGACCAGCAGGCCGTCGGCACCGGCCTTCGCCGCCTGGTCGGCGAGATGGATCGTGTGCACGGTGTCGAAGGTGCCGACACCGGCGACGACGTGGGCCCGGTCCCCGACCGCGTCGACGACCACGCGCACCAGGTCGGCCTTCTCGGTGTCGGTCGTCGTCGGCGACTCGCCCGTCGTCCCGTTGATCACCAGCCCGTCGTGGTGCAGCTCGTCGACGAGGTGGACGGCCAGTGCTGCCGCGGCGTCCAGGTCCAGGCCACCGGCGATGTCGAACGGGGTGACCATCGCGGTCAGCAGCCGACCGAACGGGCGGCGGGAGTCGAACGTCGGCATGGCGTCCAAACTACCGCTCCGGGTCCGGGTAGTCGCCGATGATCCGGTCGGCGCGGTGGCGGCCGGTGGCGATGAGCTCGGCGTTGCGCTCGTCGGAGGACAGGACCCAGGCGGTCGCCTCGTCGGGATCCTTCCCGAACTCCACGTGCCGGTCGACCAACCGCGGTACCCGCACCGCGTCGGGAGGATCCAGATACCAGCACTCGTCCAGCAGCGCATGGACCTCCGGCCAGTGCAGCAGGTAGTTGCCCTCGACCACGACCAGCGCGACCGTCGCGGGTACCGCGATGGCTCCCGCGATGGCGTCCTCGATCGCGCGCTCGAAGCGGGGCAGGTACACCACCTCGGGGCCGGCGGCACGCAGTCGGGTCAACGCGGCGGCGAAGCCGGCCCGGTCGAAGGTGTCCGGCGCGCCCTTGCGCCGGCGCCGCCCCAACCGGACCAGCTCGGCGTCGGCGAGATGGAACCCGTCCATCGGCGCGACCACCGACCGGTCGGGGCCGAGCGCGTCGGCCAGCCGCCCCGCCAGGGTCGACTTGCCGGCGCCCGGCGGCCCGGTGATGCCGAGCAGCGTCCGCGGCCGCGCACCTGCCAGTTCCTCCGCGCGGGCGAGGAGCTCGGACATCAGTGCCATCGCCGGCTCCACTGCACCAGACGCGGATCGGCAGCCCAGTCCGCGGCCTCGATCCGCACCCGGGCGACGTCGGCGGCGAAGCCGAGGACCTCGGGCCAGAGCGCCAGGGCGGGACCGGCACCGACGGCGGCGACCGCGTAGGCGACGGCGGCTCGCAACGCCGCGCCGGCCCTCGGGCCCATCGGAAATGGCTCCGTCGGCACTGGTCCGGTCCAGCGGGCGGACCGCGACCTCTCCCCCACCGTCGGCGGTGAGCCACCTGATCGGCTCGGCGCCGTCCGTGCGCGCCGTCGCGTGGACGCCCCGGCCGACCAGTTCGCTCAGCGGGTCGCGCCCGCCGGCCACGGTGACGTCCGGCCCGGCGATGACGAACTGCGCGTAGCCCATCACCTCGTCCGCGGTGGCGGAGAGCCTGCCCGCGGGCAGCCCGGCCACCACGGCCATCCCGGCGCCGTCGGCCGCGCGAGCGATCTCAGCCGCCCGGCTGTTCCCGGTGTCCTCGACCAGCACGGCGTCGCAGATCTCCAGGGACCGAGCGAGCGCGTCACCGTCCGGCGGTCCGGGCAGACCCGGCGTGGCGGCGACGATCACCGGCTCCGCACCGAGCGCGGTCAGGACGGCTGCGGCACCGCCATCCGCTGCGACCAGCAGGACGCGGAGCAGGTCAGCCCTCGCTGACCATCGGGCTGGACGCGACCTCCGTGCCGTCGGGCAGGGCGGTGATCTCGAAGTCGGCGAACACGTTGGGCGCCTTGGCCGAGAGCTCGCGCAGGCAGGCGATGGCCAGCGCGCGGATCTCCACATCGGCGTGCTCCGAGGCGCGCATGGCGACGAAGTGGCGCCAGGCCCGGTAGTTCCCGGTCACGACGATGCGGGTCTCGGTGGCGTTCGGGAGCAGCGCGCGGGCGGCCTGGCGGGCCTGCTTGCGGCGCAGCGTCGCGTGCTCGACGTCGGAGAACTTCTTCTCCAGTCCTTCGAGCAGCTCGGTGTAGGCCGAGATCGCCGCCTCGCCCGCGGCGACGAACTTGGCGTGCAGCTCCGGGTCGCCGGCGATGACGTCGGGCTCCACCAGGGCCGCATTGCGCTCGGGGACATAGCGCTGGGAGAGCTGGGAGTAGGAGAAGTGGCGGTGCCGGATGAGCTCGTGGGTGAGCGAGCGGGAGATGCCCGTCAGGTAGAACGTGACGCTGCCGTGCTCGAGCACGGACAGGTGGCCGACCTCGAGGATGTGGTGGAGGTAGCCGGCGTTGGTGGCCGTGACGGGGTTGGGCTTCGTCCAGCTCTGGTAGCACGCCCGCCCGGCGAACTCCGCCAGTGCCTCGCCGCCGTCGGTGTCGGTCTCCCAGGGGACGTCCTCCGGTGCCTCGAAGTGTGTCCAGGCGATGACCTGGACCCGGGGCGCGACGATGTCCGGCACGGGTGAACTCCTGGGATTGGGCAACGATGACTCGGGTGGGCGCCAGCCTATCCCGGAATCGCGGCCGGATCGGGCAGTGACGCGACCGCGGCGGCCAGGGCCGGCGCGAGGTCCCCACGGCCGGCCACCTCGACCGCCTGCAGGCCGAGCCAGCCGGCGGTGACGGCCAGTTCCTCGGCCAGGTTGGCCGCGACGTGCCCCTCCTCCACTCCTGCTTCGGCGAACGCGCCCTGTACCCGGAGCACGCCCCGCTGCCGGTCGCTCTTGAGATCGACGCGGGCCACCAGGTCGTCACCGAGCAGGAACGGAAGGACGTAGTAGCCGAACTGACGCTTCTCGGCGGGGACGTAGATCTCGATGCGGTAGTGGAAGCCGAACAGGCGCTCCACCCGGTCGCGGAACCAGATCAGCGGATCGAACGGCGAGAGCAGGGCCCGCGCCGACACCCGCCGCGGCCGGCGTGCGGCCGGCCACAGGTAGGCGGGCTGCCGCCAGCCCGCGACCGAGACGGCCTCCAGCTCCCCGGCCTCGACGAGCTCGGCGACGCGCAGCTTCGACTCCGCACGCGGGAGCCGGAAGTAGTCGCCCAGATCGGGCTCGGTGGCCACGCCGTACGCGCGGGCAGCGATGCGGACGAGCTCGCGCTGCTGCTCGGCAGTGGTCAGCGTCGTGGACCCGGCCACGCCGGCAGGCAGGACGCGCTCCGGCAGGTCGTACCACCGTTCGAAGTTCACCCGACGCGAGGCCATGACCTCGCCGGCCCAGAACAGGTACTCCAGCGCCAGCTTCCCGTCGTGCCAGTTCCACATCTGCCCGGCCGCCCGCTCGGCACGGACGAATCCGGTCTCGTTGGAGCGGATCGGCCCCGCGGACCTGACCAGTTCCAGCACGTCGGCGAGCAGTTCCGGCTGCTCCTGGGCCACCCGGGCCATACCGCCCCAGGAATCCACACTCGCGCGCTCCATCCGCCACCGCAGCAGCGCATGGGTCTCCACCGGGACGAGCGAGGCCTCGTGGGCCCAGTACTCGACCAGCTCGCGGGTGACTGGACCGGCGTGGTGCGCGGTGAGACGGTCGAGCAGCTCCCGCGGATAGGGGCCGAGGCGGCTGAGGACCGGGAGGTAGTGGGAGCGGCAGAAGACGTTGACCGAATCGAGCTGGAGCAGCCCGATGCGCTCGATGACCCGCCGGATGTGACGCACGTCGACGCGCCCGCCCGGGCGTGGCTCGGCGAAGCCCTGCGCGGCCAGCGCGATCCGCCGGACGGCCGGAGCCGAGAGCTGTTCGGTCACCCCGCGGACTCTAGGCGGCGGGTACGACGCCCGGTGGCGAGCGAGGCCCTCGCGGCGCTGCAGACCGGCGCGGCGGCAGAGGTGGCGCCGACGTGGCAGGATTTCCGAATGACCGAGTTCCTCAAGCACCTGGGCAACTCCGTCGGCGCGTGGCTTTATGTCATCGCCGGCGGGCTCGCGTTCGCCGAGGCGGCGGTCCTGCTCGGCATGGTGCTGCCCGGGGAGACGGCCCTGCTCGTCGGCGGCTACTTCTGCCACGAGGGCGTCCTGAGCCTGCCCCTGATGATCGCCGTGGCCATCGTCTGCGCGATCGCCGGAGACACGGTCGGGTACGAGTTCGGCCGCAAGTACGGGCCGCCCCTGCGGCGCTCGCGCGTGGGTGGCTGGGTGGGCGAGCACCGGTGGGCGACGGTCGACGCGTTCCTGCACAGGCACGGCGGCAAGGCCGTCTTCCTGGGTCGCCTGACGGCTATCCTGCGCGCGCTCATGCCGTCGATGGCGGGGATGAGCGGCATGCGCTACCGCACCTTCCTCGCCTGGAACGCCGCGGGCGGCATCCTCTGGGGTGCCGGCTGCGTCCTGCTCGGGTACGCCTTCGCCAGCGCGCTGAGCACGGTCGAGTCCTACCTGACCTGGGCACCGCTCGCGGTCCTCGGCGCGCTCGTCGTCGGGTACGTGGCGTGGGAGATCCGCAAGCGGCGCCGGGAACGCGCCGAGGCCGCCGCCTACGCCGCGGCAGACAGCGCTGTAGAACTGAACGGTGACTGAAACCACCTTCGGAGCCGCCCCGCTCGTGATCGCCAGCAACCGTGGACCCCTGTCGGTGACGGCGGTGGACAAGGGCGAGGACCAGGTCGCCCGCGGCGGCGGCGGGCTCGTCAGCGGCATGCAGGCCGCGCTGGAGCGGTCTCCCGGCGCGGTCTGGGTGTGCGCGGCGATGAACAACCGGGAACGCGCGCTGGCCAAGCAGGCCCACGGCGGGCGGCTGTCGTCGGTGCCCGCTCGTGGCGGAGGCCCTGGCCGGGCAGTTCGACGTGCGCATGCTGCCCATCGACCCGCACACCTTCCGGCGCGCGTACAACGGCATCGCCAACGCCACGCTGTGGTTCGTCCTGCACATGCTCTTCGAACCCGCGCGCTCGCCCGCGTTCGACGAGAACTGGCGGCGCCAGTGGGACGCCTACCGCGCCTACAACCGGGCCTTCGCCGACGCTCTGGCCCAGGAGGCGGCGGAAGGCGCGATCGTGATGGTCCAGGACTATCACCTGTTCCTCGTGCCCGGCATGCTCCGCGAGCAGCGCCCGGACCTGCGGATCGGGCACTTCACCCACACCTCGTGGGTGTCGCCGGACTACTTCAAGATGCTGCCCGACGACGTCGTCACCGAGATCCTCGAGGGCATGCTCGGCGCGGACCTGCTCGGCTTCCACACCCATCGCTGGGCCAAGGACTTCACCGACTGCTGCCGTGAGCTCCTCGACCGCGATCCGGGCGACTCGGTGGCGGTCCTCGGCCTGGGCGTCGACTCGACCGCGCTGCACGAGCGCGCCCACGCCCGCGACTCCGAGGCCCGCTGGGATCAGTTGCGGGCCGACATCGGCGACTGCAAGGTGATCGGACGGGTGGACCGGACCGAGCTGAGCAAGAACGTCATCCGCGGCCTGCTCGCCTACCGCGAGCTCCTGCGGACCCACAAGCAGTGGCAGGGCCAGCTGATGCATCTGGTGTTCAACTACCCCTCGCGAGAGGACCTGCCGGAGTACCGCGCCTACGTCGAACGCGTCGAGTCGCTGGCCACCGAGATCGACGACGAGTTCGCCACCGACGACTGGACGCCGCTGATCCTGGAGATCGGGCACGACTACCCGGGATCGCTGGCGGCGCTGCGCCTGTCCGACGTCCTGCTGGTGAACTCCCTGCGCGACGGCATGAACCTCGTCGTGCTCGAGGGCTGCCTGCTCTCCGAACGCGACCCGGCCGTCGTGCTGTCCCGGGAGGCCGGCGCCGCCGAGACGCTCGGCGACGACGCGTTCCTGGTCAATCCGTTCGACGTGTCCCAGACCGCCGAGGCCCTGCACGCGGCCCTGTCGGCCAGCGCCGGCGACCGGGCGGCGGGGGCCGAGCGGCTGCGGCTGTCCGCGGTCGGGATCCCGCCGGCGGAGTGGTTCGAACGCCAGCTCGAGCTGCTCCGGTAACCCTCCCGGCGCGGGTCAGATCGCGGCGAGCAGCGCGCGGAACTCCTCGGGACCGGCCACCGCCACATCCGCGGCCGCTTCGACCTCCGGCGCCTCCTCGGACACCACGGCGACCGACCACGCGGCCAGGCCGCCGTCTCGGAGCTCGCCCACGGCGGCGAACGCGGGCAGGTCGCCGAGGTCGTCGCCGGCGTAGAGCAGCGCGGCGGGCTGCAGTTCGGCGACGAGCCGGCGCAGCACCAGCCCCTTGTCGAACCCCGGCAGCCGCAGCTCGAGCACGCTCTTGCCCGGATGGACGTCGAGACCGAGCTCCTCGCCGAGCTGGGTCACCGGGCCGAGCAGCGGGGCGAGCGCCGCGGCCGGGTCGGCGCTGCGACGGCCGTGCAGGACGAGGGAGAGCCCCTTGTCCTCGATCCAGACGCCGGGCAGCCCCGCGTGGGCGGCGACCAGGCGGGGCAGGGCGGCGCGGGCACCGTCCAGCGCCGCCGGGGTCGCGGCACTCGTCAGCTCGCCCGCCCGCCAGCTCTCCGCGCCGTAGAGCCCCTCCACCCGCAGGCCGGGGAGGTCGGTGAGCCCACTCAGGTCCAGCACCGTCCGCACGTCCCTGCCGGTCACGATCACGACCTGCGCGCCCGTCCCGGCCAGGTGCCGCAGGGTCGGCAGGGCTCCGGGAACCAGTCGCGACTGCGCCGGATCGGCCACGATCGGGGCCAGGGTGCCGTCGAAGTCCATGGCCAGCAGCGTCCGCGAGGGGTCGAGGCGGAGGTCGGCGAGCAGGGCGGCGGGAACGGTCGGCATCGTCTCAGCCTCCCACCTCGGGCATCGGCGCCGTCCTCTACTGTCGGGGTATGGCCGACGTCAGTGTGCGACCGGCGCGTCTGGACGATGTCGCCGAGATCAACCGGATCCAGCGCGACACGCTCGCCATGGCCTACGACGGGGTGCTGCCGCCCGAGGCGCTGGCACCGCTCGCGGACCCGGCGACACGCGCGCAGATCGAGGACGCGACCCGCGCCGAGATCCGCCGCAACGATCCCGGCGTCCGCGCCCTCGTCGCCCTGGAGGGCGGGCGGGTCGTCGGCCTGGCCTTCGCCCGGGCTGCCGTCCTGGACGGCGAGAGTGCCCTCGAGGACGCCGATCCCGACCCCGGCGCCACCGGGTTCCTGGAGCAGATCCTCGTGGAGCCGCGATTCGGCCGGCGCGGGCACGGCTCCCGCCTGCTGGCCGCGGCGGTGGAGTTCTTCACCGAACGGGGCTTCGTGTCCGCCGTGACCTGGGTCCCCGAGCAGAATGCGTCCACCACGTCGTTCCTGACCTCGGCGGGCTGGGCCCGGGACGGCTACGCGCGCGGGCTCGACGCGGGCAGTGCGGTCACCCTGCGCGAGGTCCGCTTCCACACGGCACTGCAGTGACCGCCGCCGACGTCGGGTTCACCGGCATCCCCATGGCCGCCCTCGACTTCTACGACGACCTCGAGGCCGACAACTCCAAGGCGTTCTGGACGACCCACAAGCAGCGCTACGAGGACCACGTCAAGGTGCCGCTCACGGCCCTGGCCGCCGCGTTGACCCCGGAGTTCGGCGCCGCCAAGTTCTTCCGCCCGTACCGCGATGTCCGCTTCGCCAAGGACAAGACGCCGTACAAGACCCATCAGGGCGTGTACTTCGGCGAGACCCGCCGTTACTTCCATGTCTCGGCGGCGGGGCTGTTCGTCGGCGGGGGCTTCTACGACATGGCGCCGGACCAGATCGACCGGTACCGGCGCGCCGTGGACGAGGACGTCACCGCCCATCCGCTCGAACTGGCCATCGCCGGTGCCGTCTCCGCCAAGCTGGTCCTCGGCGGCGCGGCGCTGACCCGGATCCCGTCCGGCTACGCCAAGGACCACCCGCGGGCGGATCTGCTGCGGCACAAGTCCCTGACCCTGGGTCGCGAGTTCGGTTTCCCGGACTGGATCACGACCCGCCGCGCCCGGACCGAGATCGTCAAGGCCTGGCGGGCGATGGGGCCGATGATCGAATGGCTGGAGAAGAACGTGGGGGCGAGCGACCTGCCGACCGACCGGCGTCGCTAGCGTCACCGCTCCAGCAGGGCCTGCACCGCGTCGTCCGAGATCCCGGCGATCTCGAAGACCTTCGTACGGCTCCGCGCGCCGCTGCGGAGCTCCACGCAGCTGCGCGCCACCCCGAACGCGTCGGCCAGAGACTGGGTGACGGCCGCCGTCGCCTTGCCGTCGACGCTCGCCTGGACGACGCGGACCACCAGGGCACCGTTCCAGGATCCGCCGACCTCGGTCCGGCCGGCTGACGGACGCACACGCACAGTCACCCTCATCGGACCAGCGTCCCACGCGGCTGGGGCGGTCCCTGCCGGAACGCGGCGGTCAGGGGGCGGGATCGGCGCCGTCGTGGCGGGCGATCGCCGTGCGGAGCGCCTCGCGGGCGCGCTTGCGGTCCCCCGCGGCGTCGTAGGCCTCCGACAGCCGGTACCACTCGCGCCAGTCCGACGGGCGGGCCTGCACACGGGTCCGCTGGACGGCGAAGATGGCGTCGGCCGCCTCACGGTCGACGCGGCCCGAGGGGCGCCGCGGTAGATCGACGCTCAGCGGAGCCGCGAAGTCAGGGTCCGCGTTCAGCTCGTCGGTGAGCGCCTGCGCGGCCCGGCCGAAGCGGAGTTCGGCGACCACCACCCAGATGCCGACCAGCGGCAGGACGAGGACGGCGACGCCGAATACCTTGAGCGCCCACCGCGACTGATCCAGCAGATAGACGCCCCGGTAGCCGATCAGCCCGAAGTACACCGCCAGCGCGAACAGCAGCAGCGCGACGATCCAGCGGGCGCGGTTCATCTCAGAGCCCGAGCAGGGGTTCCAGCCCGACCGTCAGCCCGGGGCGCTCGGCGACCGCGCGGACCGCGAGCAGCACGCCCGGCATGAACGACAGCCGGTGCAGCGAGTCGTGCCGGATGGACAGCGTCTCGCCGTCGGTGCCGAAGAGGACCTCCTGGTGGGCGACGAGCCCGGACAGCCGCACCGAGTGCACTCGCACGCCGTCGATGTCCGCGCCGCGGGCACCGTCGGTCTCCTGGGTCGTCGCATCGGGCATCGCCGGCAGTGATGCGTCCGAGCGGGCCGCCGCGATGAGCGAGGCGGTGCGCATGGCAGTCCCGCTCGGAGCGTCGACCTTGCTCGGGTGGTGCATCTCGATGATCTCGGCCGACGGGTAGTACTTCGCCGCGATCTGCGAGAACCGCATGAGCAGCACGGCGCCGATCGCGAAGTTGGGGGCGACCAGCACACCGAGATCGGGGGCATCGGCCAGCCAGCCGCGGATCGTGTCCAGCCGCTCGTCGTCCATGCCGGTCGTCCCGATGACGGCGTGGATGCCCTGGTCGATGGCGAAGCGGATGTTGTCCATGACCACGTCCGGGTGGGTGAAGTCCACCATCACCTGCGCTCCGGCGTCGGCCACGCTGAACAGCCAGTCGCCGGCGTCGACCATCGCGACGAGGTCGAGGTCCTCGGCTTCGTCGACGGCCTTGCAGACCTGCTGGCCCATCCGTCCGCGCGCACCGAGTACGCCCACCCGTGTCGGCTCTGTCACGGTGTGCTCCTTCGTTGGCCCGCTGCTGTGAGCGAGTTGGTCATCTGCGGTTGCTGCGACCTTAACGGCTCCGGGGCGGCTGTCAGACCGCGCCGTCGAAGTGGTGGGTGTCGAACGGACCGACCACGCTGAGCGAGCGCGGCCGCGCCAGCAACTCCGCGGCCAGGTCCGCCACCTGCTCGGTGGTGACGGCATCGACGCGGGCGAGTAGATCGTCGACGCCGAGGATGTCGCCCCAGGCGAGCTCGCTCTTGCCGATCCGCGACATCCGCGCGCCGGGATCCTCCAGCCCGAGGACCATGCCGCCGCGGACCTGCCCCTTGCCGCGTTCGATCTCCTCGGCGCGCAAGCCGTGGGCGGCGACGTCGTCGAGCTCCGCGCGCATCAGGCCGAGGACCTCGTCGGCCCGCGCGGGCTGGCAGCCGGCGTAGACCCCGAACTGCCCGGCGCCGGCGTACTGGCTGGTGAACGAGTACACCGAATACGCCAGCCCGCGCTCCTCGCGGATCCGCTGGAACAGCCGGGAGCTCATGCCGCCGCCAAGTGCCGTCGACAGGACGCTCAGCGCGAAGCGGCGCTCGTCGGTTCGGGCCAGGCCGTGCGTGCCGAGGACGATGTTGGCCTGCTCGGTGTCGTCGTCGCGGACGTTGACCTGGGCGGACCGGGCCGGGCCGATCCGGTTCCCGGTGCGCATCGGGGCCGGCGCGGACTCCCCGTCCAGCCGTGCCGAGAAGGCCTTGCGGACGAGCCGCACCACCTCGGAGTGGTCGACCGCGCCCGCGGCGGCGACCACCATCGACCGCGGGTGGTAGCGGCGCCGGTAGTAGCCGGCGACCTGGGTGCGGGTCAGGGCGCGGATCGACTCGACCGTCCCCAGGATGGGGCGCCCGAGCGGCGTGTCACCGAAGAGCGCGGTCGAGAAGTCGTCGTGCACGAGGTCGCCGGGGTCGTCGTCGCGCATCGCGATCTCCTCGAGCACGACGCTGCGCTCCACCTCGACATCGGCCGCGGAGACCGTGGCGTCGAGCACGACATCGCTGACCAGCTCGACCGCCAGCGGCAGGTCACGATCCAGGACGGTGGCGTAGAAGCAGGTGTGCTCCTTCTCGGTGAACGCGTTGAACTCGCCGCCCACCGCGTCCATCGCCGAGGCGATGTCGAGGGCGGACCGGGTGCGCGTGCCCTTGAAGAGCAGGTGCTCCAGGTAATGGCTGGCGCCGGCGACCGCGGGGGTCTCGTCCCGCGAGCCGACGTTGACCCACACCCCGACGCTGGAGCTGCGGACGCCCGGCATCGCCTCGGTGACCACGCGCAGCCCGCCGGGCAGGACCGTCCGGGTGATCGTGCCGCCACCGGTCGCGGCGACCCGACGCGTGGAGGCACGGTGCATCGTCGGGGTGAACGTGCGCGCTGCGGGCATCTGGGAATCCTATGCGGTGCGGCGAGCCGTGCGTCGTGGCACCGGCGCCGCTGCCGTGCGGCCCTGCGGCCGGGTCAGCGTCCGGGTCAGCGGGGTTCCCACGCGTCGGGCGCCTCGACCAGGCGCCGGACGTGCGCGGGCAGCTTGCCGTCGAGCAGCTGCTGGAGGTTCGTCTCGTCCAGGACGCGCCGCAGGCTCGCCCGCACCGCGACCCAGACGTCGGGCAGGTGGGCCGCCACGCCGGTGTAGGTGGTCTCGTTCGGGCGCAGCCCCCGCACCTCGGCCAGCGGGCCGTCGACCGCCCGGAAGACGGCCCCCAGCGTGATCTCGGCGGCCGGTCGGGCCAGCGCGTAGCCGCCGTGCGCTCCTCGCTGGCTGCGCACGATCCCGGCCCTGCGCAGGTCGCTCAGGATGGATTCGGCGAACTTCCGGGGTAGTTGCTGCTCGCCGATGACCACATCGATCGTGGACAGGTCCGGCGCGCGCTCGGCCAGGCCGAGCAGTGCGCGAACCGCGTAATCAACCTTCGCCGAAATCTCCATGAGAGGTCAGAGAATAGGGCACGGCCGGGGGCCGCGACGCCAGGCGCACGGGCCGCGGTGCGGCCCGCGGCCCGTCAGCTCAGCTATGGGTGAGCACCGAGGCGTTCTTGGCCGGGCGCAGCCACACGCTCGCCCCCTCGGTCAGCGCAAGCGACTCGACCTGCCCGCGGGTCAGCTGCACCCACAGGTTCTCATCGGCGTCACGCAGGTCCGCCCGGACCTCGAACCCCACCCGCTGCAGCTTGTTGACCCGGGCCTGGATCGTGCCCGGCTCGGCCGTGGAGAAGATGTCGATGTCGTGCGGCCGGACGAGGTTGCCCCCGAGCCTGGTGACCGGGCCGAGGAACTCCATCACGAAGTCGTTGGCCGGCCGGTCGTAGAGGTCGTTCGGGCTGCCCACCTGCTCGACCACACCCTTGTTGATCACGACCAGTTCGTCGGCGACCTCGAGGGCCTCCTCCTGGTCGTGGGTCACGAAGATCGTGGTGACGTGGACCTCGTCGTGCAGGCGCCGCAGCCACTCGCGCAGCTCCTTGCGCACCTTGGCATCGAGCGCACCGAACGGTTCGTCGAGCAGCATGACCTTCGGCTCGGCCGCCAGCGCCCGGGCCAGGGCCATGCGCTGGCGCTGGCCACCGGACAGCTGGGCCGGCAGCCGATCGGCGAACTGGTCGAGGTGGACGAGTTCGAGCAGCTCGTGCACGCGCGTGCGGATCTCCTCCTTCGGCCGCTTGCGGATCTCGAGGCCGAAGGCGACGTTGCGGTAGACCGACAGGTGCTTGAACGCCGCGTAGTGCTGGAAGACGAAGCCCACGTTGCGTCGCTGGGGCGCGACGTAGGTGGCGTCCACGCCGTCGATCTCGACCGACCCGGAGTCGGCCTCCTCGAGGCCGCCGATGATCCGCAGCAGGGTGGACTTGCCGCCGCCGCTCGGGCCGAGGAGCGCGGTGAGGCGCCCGCTCGGGACGTTGATGGTGACGTCGTCCAGGGCGACGAACGACCCGAACTTCTTGTTGATGTGAGTCGCTGAGATGCCCATTACTTCTCTGCTTTCGGACGAAGGATCGAGATGATGCTGATGCAGATGACCGAGACGGCGATCAGCACCAGGGAGATCTGGTAGTAGCCGGTCTGCAGCTGCTCGGCCTCGCCGTCGACCAGCAGGGTCATCGTCTGCGTCTGCCCGATGACGTTGCCGGAGACGACCTTGACCGCGCCGAACTCCCCGACCGACCGCGCCAGGCTGAGCACGACACCGTAGGCCAGTGCCCACTTGATGGTCGGCAGGGTGATTCGGATGAACCGCTGCACCGCGTTGGCGCCGAGCGAGCGCGCCGCCTGCTCCTGGTCGATGCCGGTCTCGCGGAGGACCGGGATCACCTCGCGCACCACCAGCGGCAGCGACACGAACGTCGTCGCCAGCACCATGCCGGGCGTGGCGAAGATGATCTGGATGCCCGCGCTGTCCAGCGCCGGGCCGAACCAGCCGGTCGTCGAGCCGTAGACCAGGATCAGTGCCAGGCCGACGACGATCGGCGAGACGGACACCGGCAGGTCGATGAGCAGGTCCAGCAGCCTGCGTCCGGGGAACCGGTTGCGCACGATCAGCAGCGAGATCCCCACACCGAACACCGTGTTGATCACGACGGACAGGCCCACGACGACCGCGGTGAGCTGGAAGGCGTGGATGGCCTCGGGGGTGGACAGCGAGTCGAAGAACGTCCCGACGCCCTGCTGGACGGTGCGCCAGATCACCAGGGTCACCGGTGCCAGCACCAGGATCAGGACGTACGCCACGGCGACCGCGCGCATCACGTACTTCGAGCGGTTGCGCCGGCGCCGGCGCGGCGCCGCACCGGCGGAGGCAGGCGGACGGGCCGGAGCTCCCGGCACGGTGGATTCGCGTTCGAGGAGGTCGTCAGCCACGACGTTCCACCAATCTCTGGACCCAGGCCAGCATGGCCATCACGACGATGCTCACGATGAGCAGCACGGTGGCCGTCGCCGCCGCGTCGGCCAGGTAGCCGCCCTCGATCTGGTTGTAGATGTACTGCGAGGCGACCTCGGTACGGGGCAGCCCACCGGCGATGAGGATGACCGAGCCGTACTCGCCCATCGCCCGGCCGAAGGCCAGTGCGGCTCCGGACAGGATGGCCGGCGCCAGGGCCGGCAGCACGATGCGCCGGAACGTGGTGAACGAGCTCGCGCCCAGCGAGGCCGCTGCCTGCTCGACGTCCCTGTCGAGCGCTTCGAGCACCGGCTGCACGGCGCGGACCACGAACGGCAGCGTCACGAACAGCAGCGCGACGAGGATGCCCTGCCGGGTGGCGTACCAGTTCAGCCCGACCGGGCTGTGCGGCCCGTAGAGCGTCAGCATGACCAGGCCGGCCACGATCGTGGGGAGGGCGAACGGGATGTCGATGAGTACCTCGACGACCCGCTTGCCGAAGAAGTCGTCGCGCACCAGCACCCAGGCGATGAGGGTGCCCATGAACGCGTTGACGAGAGCGATCAGCAGCGAGCTGCCGATCGTGAGCTTGAGCGCGGAGGAGGCTTCCTTGTCCGTCAGCGAGGAGAAGAAGCCCGACCAGCCGGCGGCGGTGGCCTTGACCACCACGGCGGCCAGCGGCAACAGGACCAGCAGGCTCAACCAGAGCACGGCGACACCGAGGCCGGCACCCGAACCGCGGGTGAGCCGGACCGTCGTGGAATCGCCACTGCCACCGCGGGACTTGCCCGCGGTGGCAGTGGCTACGTCAACGGTTGTCACCCGGAGCCGCTCTCGATCTTGGTCACGATGCCGTTGGTCTTGTCGAAGTACTTCGCGTTGACCGCGGTCCATCCGCCGAGATCGGCGATGGTCTCCAGCTTGGCGACCGTCGGGAACGGGTGGGCCGGGTCATTGGCACCCGCGACCGTGGCCGGGACCGCGTCGGTGAGCACCGGGCGGAAGCCCTTGGCCGCGAAGATCTGCTGGCCGGCCTCGCTCTCGACGAAGCTGAGGAACTTGGTGGCCATCGGTGAGGCCTTCTTCGTCACGGCCGCCGGGTTCTCGATCAGGATCGACTCGGTCGGGACGATGTAGTCCACCGGCGATCCGGCCTGGCGGGCGTCGATCGCCTCGTCCTCGTAGGAGATCAGCACGTTGCCGGTGCCGTTGAGGAACGTCTGCGTCGCCTTGGAACCACTGGTCGGCTTGGCGACCACGTTCTTGAAGAACGCCTTGAGGTAGGTCTGCGCGTCGGCGTCGGTACCGCCGTCGAGCAGCACGTGGGTGTAGGCCGCGAGGATGTTCCACTTGGCCGAGCCGGAGGACGCCGGGTCGGGCGTGACGATCTGGACGCCCGGCTTGGTGAGGTCGTCCCAGCCCTTGATGCCGAGCGGGTTGCCCTTGCGCACCGTGATGACGACGACGGATTCGGAGACCAGGCCCTTGGTGGAGCCGGAGTTCCAGGTCGAGTCGACGTACTTGGGCACCAGGTTGGTCAGGTCGGGCGCGACCGAGAAGCCGACGTAGTCGGCCTTCTGGCCGGCGATGACCGCGCGGCTCTGGTCACCACTCGGCCCGTAGGACTCGGTGAACTTGGCGCCCTTGCCGGCGGCGGTCTGCTGGAACGCCGCCGTGAGGGCGTCGTAGGCGGGCTTCGGTACGGAGTACGCCACGATGTTCACGGTCGAGGATTTCGTCGAACCCCCGCATGCCGCAAGCACCACCGTCAGCAGCGCGACGACCGCAGCGATCGTCGTAGCTCTCCCCCGAGAGACGTGTGTTGTGCTCATTACCTTCACCGATATCTCCATCTTGTTGTCGTGTAGACCGATAATTCCGATCGGCTGTGTAGACAATAACGGAACGATGGTGTCCTGGCGAACCAACTGAGCAGGCAGATACTCGGCCGGCGACCCACATGCCCCGATTTGCGGGATATTTTCGGCCGCAATGATCAACTCTGTTGCCGAATCGTTGCCGACGTCACGCTGAGTACATCGCGATGTGGCGCGTCAAACGCCGACGGGGGCGGGCAGCCGTCTCCGGCCACCCGCCCCCGTCGGGGACTCACATGTCGTGTCAGGCGTCGACCGTGACCGGCGCCGCTGCCGGCGCGTCCTCACGGACGGGAACCAGGCTGATCTTGCCGCGGCCGTCGATCTCGGTGATCTCGACCTCGAGCTTGTCACCGATGTTGACGACGTCCTCGACCTTGCCCACGCGCTTGCCGTTGCCCAGCTTGCTGATGTGGACCAGGCCGTCCTTGCCCGGGAGCAGCGAGACGAAGGCGCCGAAGGCGGCGGTCTTGACGACCGTGCCCAGGAACCGCTCGCCGACCTTGGGCATCTGCGGGTTGGCGATGGCGTTGATCATGTCGACCGCGGCCTGCGCCGAGGCACCGTCCGAGGCGCCGACGTAGATCGTGCCGTCGTCCTCGATCGTGATGTTCGCGCCGGTCTCGTCCTGGATGCCGTTGATCATCGCGCCCTTCGGCCCGATCACCGCGCCGATCTTGTCGACGGGGATCTTCACGACGGTCACGCGAGGAGCGAACGGGCTCATCTCGTCGGGCTCGTCGATCGCCTCGGCCATGACGTCCAGGATGTGCAGCCGGGCGTCGCGCGCCTGGGTGAGCGCACCCGCCAGCACGTCGGACGGGATGCCGTCCAGCTTGGTGTCCAGCTGCAGCGCCGTGACGAACTCGCGCGTGCCGGCGACCTTGAAGTCCATGTCACCGAACGCGTCCTCAGCGCCGAGGATGTCGGTCAGCGCGACGTAGCGGGTCTCGCCGTCGACCGTGTCGGACACGAGGCCCATGGCGATGCCGGCGACCGGAGCCCGCAACGGCACACCGGCGTTGAGCAGGGCCAGCGTCGAGGCGCAGACCGAACCCATCGAGGTGGAACCGTTGGAGCCGAGAGCCTCCGACACCTGGCGGATGGCGTACGGGAACTCGTCCCGGCTGGGCAGCACGGGCAGCAGCGCCCGCTCGGCCAGCGCGCCGTGGCCGATCTCGCGGCGCTTGGGCGAACCCACGCGGCCGGTCTCACCGGTGGAGTACGGCGGGAAGTTGTAGTTGTGCATGTAGCGCTTGGTGCGCTCCGGCGAGAGCGTGTCGAGCTTCTGCTCCAGGCCGAGCATGTTCAGCGTGGTGACGCCCAGGATCTGCGTCTCGCCACGCTCGAACAGCGCCGAGCCGTGCACGCGCGGGACGACCTCGACCTCGGCGGACAGCGTGCGGATGTCGCTGACGCCGCGGCCGTCGATACGGACCTTGTCACGCAGGATGCGCTGGCGCACGAGCTGCTTGTTCAGCGAGCGGAACGCGGCGCTGATCTCGCCGTCGCGGCCCTCGAACTGACCGGCGAGCGAGGACTTGATCTCGGCCTTCAGGTCATCGGTGGCGCCTTCGCGCTCCTGCTTGTCGGCGATCGCCAGGATCGTGCCGAGCTTGTCGCTGCCCGCTGCGGACACGGCGGCGAACACGTCGTCCTGGTAGTCGAGGAAGACCGGGAAGTCGGCGGTGGGCTTGGCCGCGACCTGGGCGAGCGCGGACTGGGCCCGGCACAGCTCGGCCAGGAACGGCTTCGCGGCTTCGAGACCGGCGGCGACGACCTCTTCGGTCGGGCGGGTGGCCCCACCGGCGACGAGCTCGAGGGTGTTGGCGGTGGCCTCGGCCTCGACCATCATGACCGCGACGTCGCCGGAGTCCAGCAGGCGCCCGGCGATGACCATGTCGAACGTGGCCCGCTCGAGCTCACTGTGACGGGGGAAGGCGACCCACTGGCCGTCGATCAGCGCGACGCGGACGCCGCCGACCGGGCCGTTGAACGGCAGGCCGGAGATCTGGGTGGACGCGGACGCGGCGTTGATGGCCAGGACGTCGTAGGCGTCGTCGGGGTTGAGCGCCATGACCGTGATGACGACCTGGACCTCGTTGCGCAGGCCCTTGACGAAGGTCGGGCGCAGCGGGCGGTCGATCAGGCGGCAGGTGAGGATGGCGTCCTCGCTCGGGCGGCCCTCGCGGCGGAAGAACGAGCCGGGGATGCGTCCCGCGGCGTACATGCGCTCTTCGACGTCGACGGTCAGCGGGAAGAAGTCGAGGTGGTCACGCGGGCTCTTGCTGGCCGTGGTGGCCGACAGCAGCATCGTGTCGTCGTCGATGTAGGCCACGACGGAACCGGCGGCCTGACGGGCCAGCCGGCCGGTCTCGAACCGGATGGTGCGGGTTCCGAAGGAACCGTTGTCGATGGTGGCGACCGCGGTGGTCACTCCCTCGACGGTTGTTGCGGTGATGTCTGACATTCGGTGTCAGCCTCTTTTCATTCGTCGGCGGGCAGCTCAGCTGCTCCGCGGGGTGCGCCGGGGGCACATCTCCCGGCGCCAGCGCTCTCGCTCGTGTGGCGGAGCTGCGCAGGCGTACTGGTCGTGCGGACGTTCCCGGATCGGGAACGGTGGAACGGAGAACACCGGTGGAACGGAAAACACTGGTGGAACGGAAAACACCGGTGGCGGGCAGGCCGGGTGGCTCTGCCCGCCACCGGTGGATGACGTACTAGCGACGCAGACCGAGCTTTTCGATGATCGCCCGGTAGCGAGTGATGTCGGTGCGAGCCAGGTAGTTCAGCAGCCGACGGCGCTGACCCACCAGCAGCAGCAGCCCACGGCGGCTGTGGTGGTCGTGCTTGTGCATCTTCAGGTGCTCGGTGAGGTCGCTGATACGACGCGACAGCATCGCCACCTGAACCTCGGCCGAACCGGTGTCGCCGGCCTTGCCGCCGAACTCGGTGATGATCTGGGTCTTGACCTCGCTGGTCAAAGGCATGTCGATCCCTCTTTCGTGCGGCGAGCCGCGGTCGGTGCAGGCGCGTCCCACCGGTGGACCTCACGACGGGAGAGTGAACGCGCACTGCGCCGCAGAATCATGCTGCGGCGCAATGTGGGGGCAGAGTGCACCCACCAAGCGCCTTCAGACTACCAGCGCCACGCCCGGGCGGTGTACCCGCACCAGCGGTGCCTCCCTCAGCCGGTCCGCAGCGCGCTCGCCGCCCGGGCCAGCGCGGTGACGGAGTCCCAGTCCCGCGCCTGCACCAGCGGCGCCGCGGTCAGCCACGTGCCCCCCACGCAGCCCACGTTGGGCAGCGCCAGGAACTGCGGCGCGGTGTTCACCGACACCCCGCCGGTCGGGCAGAACCGCAGTCCCGGCAACGGCCCGTGGACGGCCCGGAGCAGCTCCAGGCCGCCGACGACCGTGGCCGGGAAGAGCTTGGCCTCGGTGATGCCACGCTCCAGCAGCCGGATCATGTCCGATGGGCTGGCCGTACCGGCCAGGAACGGCAGCCCGGAATCCTCCATCGCGTCGAGCAGGCGGTCGGTGGCGCCGGGGCTGACCAGGAACTGTGCTCCGGCGTTCGTCGCGTCCTTGGCCTGCTCGGCGGCGACGACCGTGCCGACGCCGACGAGCATGCCGGGCACGCTGTCGCGGATCGCGCGTACGGCGTCCAGGGCCTGCGGGGAGCGCAGGGTCACCTCGATCACGCCGACGCCGCCGGCGACGAGCGCCCGTGCCAGGGGCACAGCGGTCTCGAGGTCGGAGACGACGACGACAGGGATGACGGGAGAGTGATCGAGCAGGGAGGTCATGACGCCACCTTCGGGAGTGTCGAGAAGTCGAGGTCGTGATGCGGCTCGCCGAAGCCGCTGGAGAAGATGCCCGCGCCCTCGTCGGCCGGGCCGACGGTGTCGCGGAACACCTGGAAGAGGCGGCGCCCGAACGAGGCCGGCTGCGCCGGTGGCTCGGCCGGGAGGCGCTGCAGCAGGACTTCGGCCGGAACCTGCAGGTCGAGCTCGCCGGCATAGGAGTCGATGCGCACGATGTCGCCGTCGTGGACGCGGTTGAGCACGCCGCCGCACGCCGCCTCGGGGGTCACGTGGATCGCCGTCGGGACGCTGCCCGAGGCTCCGCTCATGCGCCCGTCGGTCACCAGGGCCACGGCATGACCGCGCTGCATGAGCACGAGGAGGGCGGGCACCAGCTTGTGCAGTTCGGGCATCCCGTTGGCGCGGGGCCCCTGGAAGCGGACGACGACCACGACGTCACGGTCCAGCTCGCCCGCCTCGAAGGCCGCGGTGAAGGAGGCCTGGTCGTCGAAGACCCGTGCCGGCGCCTGCACGATGCGGTGGGCGTCATCGAGGGCCGAGACCTTGCTGACCGCCCGGCCCAGGTTCCCCGCGAGCAGGCGCAGCCCCCCGTCGGCCTGGAAGGGGTCCGTCCACGGGCGCAGCACCGATTCGTCGCCGGACACCAGCGGCGCCGCCCGCCACGCGAGGCTTCCGTCGGCGTCGAGGACGGGCTCGTGCCGGTACCGCGAGAGTCCGCGTCCGGCGAGGGTCAGCACGTCCTCGTGCAGCAGGCCGGCATCGAGCAGGGTGCCGATGAGGTACGGCGTCCCACCGGCCGCGTGGAAGTGGTTGATGTCGGCCGAGCCGTTGGGGTAGATCCTGGTCAGCAGCGGGACGACGGCGGACAGGTCGTCGATGTCGTCCCAGGTCAGCCGCAGTCCGGCCGCCTCGGCGATCGCGACCAGGTGCATCGTGTGGTTGGTCGACCCACCCGTGGCCAGCAGGGCCACGACGGCGTTGACGATCGACCGTTCCTCCACGAGGTAGCCCAGCGGGGTCCATTCCGAGCCGAGGATGGTCAGCGCCGCGACCCGCTGGGTGGTCGCGCGGATCAGGGCGGTGCGCAGCGCGCTGTCGGGCGGCACGAACGCCGAACCGGGCAGGTGCAGTCCCATGACCTCGACGACCAGCTGGTTGCTGTTCGCCGTGCCGTAGAACGTGCACGTGCCGGCGCCGTGGTAGCTGGCCGCCTCCGCGTCGAGCAACTCCTCGCGGCCGATCTTGCCCTCGGCGAAGAGGTTGCGCAGCCGCTTCTTCTCGGCGTTGGGGAGGCCGGACGCCATGGGTCCGGCCGGGATGAGGGCCGCCGGCAGGTGCCCGAACTGCAGCGCCCCGATCAGCAGCCCGGGGACGATCTTGTCGCAGACGCCGAGCAGGAGCGCTGCGTCGAAGACGTCGTGGGACAGCCCCACGGCGGTGCTCATCGCGACGACGTCCCGGCTGAACAGGCTGAGCTCCATGCCCGGGTAGCCCTGGGTGATCCCGTCGCACATGGCCGGTACTCCCCCGGCGACCTGGGCCACCGAGCCCGCCTCGCGGGCGGCGGCCCTGATCAGGTCGGGGTAGGTCTCCAGCGGCTGATGAGCGGAGAGCATGTCGTTGTAGGCGGTGACGATGCCGATCTGGGCGGCGACCGGCGCACGCAGCGCCAGCACGGTGTCGGGCCCGCAGGCGGCGAAGCCGTGCGCCTGGTTGGCGCAGCCGAGTGCCGCGCGACGCGGCCGGCCGGCCTTCGCCTCGGACTTCATCATGGCCAGGTAGGCCGCGCGGGTGCGCTCGGAGCGGGCGGTGATCCGCGCGGTGACCTCGGCGAGGACGGGGTGGACCGGGCGGTCACCGACGTGACTGAGCCGGGCGGGCATCGAAGGGTTGGACTTGGAAGGGTCGGGCTTGGAAGGGTCGGGAACAGGGGTCATGTCGGCCACCTCAGGTGCGGTCGAAGGATCGAGATGCCGGCGCGGGCGTACTGCGGCGGCCGGTCCGCGACGGGGCGCGGACCCTCTCGAGGCGGAACCCGCAGTGGTGGCGGGCCCGCGCAGCCCGGGGGCTGCGGACGACGGGGCGGGGGTCACCCGCACTGGTCATCGCCCTTCCGGAGGATTCCCGGAATCGCTTGCAGCCTACCGGGACGCCCCCGGTCCGACCAAAATCGGGCGAATCCCCGGCGCGGTCAGCGCGCGGGGAGTTCGATCAGCTGACGGGTGCGCGCCACGTCGGCGTCCATCTGATGGATCAGTGCCTCGATCGAGTCGAACTTCTCCATCCCGCGCAGGCGGTGGCAGAACTCGACCCCGAGACGCTGGCCGTAGAGGTCGGCGTCGAAGGCGAGGATGAACGCCTCCACGGTCCGCGCGGTGCCGTCGAAGGTCGGGTTCGTACCCACCGAGATGGCCGCGGCGCCGAGCAGCGCGTCCTGGGTGAGCCGGCCGGCGTCGTCGAGGCGCACGACGCGGCCGGCGTAGACGCCGTCGGCCGGGACCGCGGCGTGGTCCTCCATGGCGACGTTCGCGGTCGGGTACCCCAGCGCACGCCCGCGCTGCTCGCCGCGCACGATGATCCCGTCGGCCCGGAACGGGTGGCCCATCAACTCCTGCGCCTCCTCCACCGCCCCGTCGGCGATCAGCCCGCGGATGCGGGTGGCCGACACCGTCGCGGTGCCCTCGGTGACGAGCTGTTCGCTGACGACCGTGAAGCCGGCGGCCGCGCCCAGCTCGGTCAGGGTGTCCACCGTTCCGGACGCGCGGTGACCGAAGGTGAAGTTGCGCCCCACCACGACGCTGCGCGCGTGCAGCGCGCCCGCGAGCACGCTGTCGACGAACTCGGCGGGGCTCTCCTGAGCGAACTCCGGCGTGAACTCCAGGACCGCGAGGGCGTCCACCCCCAGATCCGCGAGCAGGTCGGCCTTGTGCCCGATGGTGGTCAGGATCGCCGGATGCTTGTCCGGCGCGAACACCGCGGTGGGGTGCGGATCGAAGGTGAGCACGACGCTCGGCAGGCCGGACTCGGCCGCGAGGGCGGTCGCATGGTGGATCAGCACGGCGTGCCCGCGGTGCACACCGTCGAAGACCCCGATGGTGACCACGCAGGGCCCCCAGTCCGCTGGGATCTCCCGGAGTCCACGCCACACCTGCACGATGGGTCAGCCTAACGGGACCGCGCGGCGCCCCTCGCCGCGGCACGGAGGGGCGCACGGACCTAGGCTGACGGCGTGGCTCACGCGCTGACGTCCCCGCCGCGTCGCCGGTCGAGACCGACCGCGCGGACGGTGCTGGTCGCCCTCGTGTGTGCGGCCGTGATCGCGGCCGTGGTCGCGGGGCTGCACGCGATCCCGTCCGCTCCGCGTCCGGTCCTCGGACCGGCGGGTGTGACACCGTCCGCGGTCGCGACACCTCGCTAGCGGCGGCTGCTCCGACCGTCGTTCAGGCGCGCGGTTCGCGCAGGGTGCGCAGGATGCGCGCCAGCTGCACCCGGTCGTCGTCGGTGAGGACGCCGAAGAACCGCGTCGCCTCGTGCGCTCGGGCGGTGCGGACCGCCGTGCCTGCGCGGCGGCCCTCCGCGGTGAGTTCGACCAGCGTGGCCCGGCGATCGTGCGGGTCGGCGGTGCGCGCGGCCAGCCCGCGTTCCTCCAGGGCGTCGACCACCTCGGTGACCGACCGGGCGGCGATGTGCAGATGGTCGGCGAGCTCGCTCAGCCGCACCGGCCCGTGCCGTTCGAGCACCCCCAGCGCCCGGGAGTGCGACGGGGAGATGTCCCAGGGCGCCAACGTCTCGCGGGAGAGGCGGCGCAGCTCGCGGGCGACGCCCCAGAACGCCTCGGACAGCGTCTCGTCCCGGTCCTCGGCCATGGGAATACGGTAGCAGGAATTACTGTTGCAGCCTCATGTTGAGGTAACCTCAGCAAAAGTGGAGGGAATCCCCTTCCCGCGGCGCCACCCCGATGCGGGTCCGGCGCACGCGTATCCCTGACCCGCACAGAGAAGAGGTGCTTCCCCATGGAGCCCACCAACACCACAGTTCGCACCCGGCGTTCCGGGGGCAGAACCAGCACCGCAGCCGAGAAGACACAGGCCCGCGAGGTCTCCCTGCGCCGTATCGGCCGGTTGTTCACCGCCCACACCTGGCCGCTGGTGATCGTCAGCGCCATCATCGTCGCCTCGTCCGTCGTCGGCATGGCCTCGCCGTTCCTGCTCCGCGCCGTGATCGACGACGCGCTCCCCCACCGGGACGTGCACCTGCTGTCCTGGCTGGTCCTCGGCATGGTCGCCGTCGCCGGCGTCACCTCGGCCCTCGGCGTCGTCCAGACCTGGATCAGCACCAAGGTCGGCCAGCAGGTCATGCACACCCTGCGATCGGACGTCTTCACCCACCTGCAGCGCCAGTCGCTCGCCTTCTTCACCCGCACACGCAGCGGCGAGGTCCAGTCCCGCATCACCAACGACATCGGCGGCATGCAGTCGGTCGTGACCTCGACCGCCACGTCGATCGCGTCGAACCTGACCACCGCGGTCGCCACCGCGGTGGCGATGGTCGCGCTGTCCTGGCGCCTGTCGCTCATCTCGCTCGTGGTCATGCCCCCGGCGATCTACCTGACCCGCAGGGTCGCGCGGATGCGCCGGGAGATCACCGCCCAGCGCCAGGCCGAGCTGGCCGACCTCAACGTGACCGTCGAGGAGGGACTGTCGATCAGCGGCGTCCAGCTCAGCAAGACCATGGGCACCGGCCCCGCGCTGATCGCGCGCTTCGTCGCCTCGTCGGCCCGGCTCATCGATCTGGAACTGCGCTCCGAACTCGCCGGCCGCTGGCGGATGGCATCGATGAGCGTCATCTTCGCCGCCATCCCCGCCGTGATCTACCTGAGCGCCGGCCTGCCGATGACCGCGGGAGCCATGACGATCGGCACCCTCGTGGCCTTCACCGCGCTGCAGAACGGGCTGTTCCGCCCCCTGATGGGCCTGCTCAACGTGGGTGTCTCGCTCACGAGCTCGCTCGCGCTGTTCGCGCGGATCTTCGAATACCTCGACCTGCCGGTGGACGTCGACGACCCGGCCGACCCGGTGCGGATCGACCCGGCGACGATCAGGGGCCACGTCCGGTTCGAGGACGTCACCTTCGCCTACCCGGGCAGCGAGACGGCCGCGGTGGCGGGCATCAGCCTCGACGTCCCCGCGGGCTCCACGCTCGCGCTGGTCGGCGAGACGGGCTCGGGCAAGAGCACGCTCGCCTCGCTCGTCGCCCGGCTGTACGACCCGACCGGCGGCCGGATCACGATCGACGGCATCGACCTGCGCGAGCTGACGCTGGCCGATCTCGCCTCCGTCGTGGGCATGGTCAGCCAGGACACCTACCTGCTGCACACGACCGTCCGCGAGAACCTGCGCTACGCCAAGCCCGACGCGACCGACTACGAGCTCGAGCAGGCCGCCCGGGCCGCCCACGTCCACGACCTGATCGCCGGCCTGCCGGACGGGTACGACACCGTCGTCGGATCCCGCGGCCACCGCTTCTCGGGCGGGGAGAAGCAGCGCATCGCGATCGCCCGCACGCTCCTGCGCGATCCGCGGGTGCTGGTCCTGGACGAGGCCACGAGCGCCCTCGACAACGAGACCGAGCGCGCCGTCCAGCAGGCCTTCGACGCCCTGGCCGCGGGGCGCACCACGATCACCATCGCGCACCGGCTCTCGACGGTGCGCCACGCGGACCAGATCGCCGTCGTGGACCAGGGCCGCATCGTCGAGTCGGGCACGCACGACTCGCTGCTCGCCGACGCCGGCCGTTACGCCGCGCTCGCAGGCTGATCGCGGTACCGGGACGGGCAGCGTTCAGGGCAGGAGCACGATCTTGCCGCGGGTGTGGCGCTTCTCCAGCTCGGTGAAGGCCTGCCGAACCTCCGCCAGCGGGTAGGTCGCCGCGATCGGGAACTCGATCCGGCCCGCGACGACCAGCTCGGCCATCTCCGCGAGGACGTCGGTGGACGTGGCCTGGGAGCTGCCCTCGACCTTCGCTCCCACCTCGGCCGCGGCGTCCCACGCGATGATCGTGTCGATGCGGTCCGGCGCGACGCCGAGGTCGACCGCCAGCCGGACGTACTCCGGGCCGAACGTGTCGACGAAGGCGTCGACGCCACCCGGCGCGGCGGCCCGGACGCGCTCGGCCAGGCTCGCGCCGTCGCCCGACCCGCCGTAGGCCACGGGGACGACGCCGACGGACCGGAGCCAGTCGTGGTTGGCCTCGGAGGCGAGCCCGACGACCTCGGCGCCCCTGATCCGACAGCAGCTGCACGACGATCGACCCGACGCCTCCCGCAGCGGCCGACACCGCCACCGTGTCGCCGGGTCCCGCGCCCACCGCCCGGACCGCGGCGAAGGCGGTGGCGGAGACGACGTAGAACGAGCCGGCCACCTCCCACGCGAGTCCGGCGGGCTTGGCCAGCAGCTGGTCGACCGGAACGGTCACGAACTCGGCCTGGCTCGAGCGCCGCTCGCTCCATCCGAACACCTCGTCGCCGACGGAGAAGGCGTCCACGCCGTCACCGACCTCCGCCACCACCCCGGCCAGGTCGCTGCCCTGCCCGGACGGGAAGGTCGCGGGCCACCGCTCGGCGAGCAGCCCCTTGCGGATGCTCGCCTCGCCCGGGTTGATGCCTGCCGCCCGGACCTGGACCAGCACCTCACCCGCGGGAGGCGCGCTGACGTCGACCTCGGCGACGTACAACTCGTCGATGCCTCCGTAGCGGTCGAATCTCACTGCCTTGGCCATGTCCTGCACCCTCTTCGGATCGGCGGTGGCTCCGCTGCCACGCGGCTGGCAAGCAGAACCGGGCAGATCGCCGGGCGATTCCCGGTGTGTGACCTTGGCAACAGCGTGTTTCCGGTCTAGAACTTGAGTAACCGAGATCACGCTCGACGGTCAGGAGCCGCCACCATGCAGGTCGCCGAATTGCAGTCGCTGTACCGGGCAGTGGATCAGGTCCGGGCCGGGGTCGCGGACGTGCGGCGCCGCTACGGCGACATCCCAGCGGTGCAACGGCTCGCCGGCGACGTGGACCGGCTCACCATCGACGCGCACGAACTGGACACCGTCCCGGCCCGGGCACCGCAACCGGTCGCCACGATCGAGTACATCTCCGACGAGCCGGCCGACACCAGCATGTGGGCCGATGCCGACGACGAGGGAATCGGCGGATACCACGGCGGAACCAGGCGGTGAGCACCCCCACCAAGGACCTGGCCAACGGCGTCGGGTCGCCCGGGCGCGCCCGCATCGCCGCGCGCACGCTGCGGACCGACCGCTACTGGCTCGAACCCGCGCTGACCTTCGCCGGGCTGTCGGCCTGGGTGCTGTACGCCCTGATCCGGACCGCTTCCCAGCGCGCCTACTTCGTCGAGAAGTACCACTACCTCTCGCCGTTCTCCTCGCCGTGCGTGACGCGCTCGTGCAACCCAGGCGCCCGCGACTTCGGCACCTGGTTCGGACACTTCCCGCCGTTCGTGCCGTTCGCGCTGCTGGTGCTGCCGTTCCTGCTCGGCTTCCGGCTGACGTGCTACTACTACCGCAAGGCCTACTACCGGGCCTTCTGGCAGTCACCGCCGGCATGTGCTGTCGCCGAGCCGCATGCCCGCTACAGCGGTGAGACGCGGTTCCCGCTCATCCTGCAGAACGCCCACCGCTACTTCTTCTACGCCGCGATCATCGTGTCGCTCGTCAACACCTACGACGCGGTGCGGGCCTTCCACGGCGGCAACGGCGGATTCGGCATCGGGCTGGGAACGCTGGTCATCCTGGCCAACGTCATCCTGCTCTGGGCCTACACCGCGTCGTGCCACTCGTGCCGCCACCTGATCGGTGGGCGCCTCAAGCACTTCTCCAAGCACCCCGTCCGCTACAAGGCATGGACCTACGTGACCAAGCTCAACACCCGGCACATGCAGCTGGCCTGGACAACGCTCATCTCGCTCGTGGTCACCGACGCCTATGTGGCGCTGGTGTCCTCGGGCGCGATCTCGGACCTGAGGATCATCCACTGATGGCAGAGGTAGAGACCCTCGATTACGACGTCCTCATCGTCGGCGCGGGCGGCGCCGGACTGCGCGCGGCAATCGCGGCGCGCGAGTCCGGCCTGCGGACCGCGATCATCTGCAAGTCCCTGTTCGGCAAGGCCCACACCGTCATGGCCGAGGGCGGCATCGCGGCCAGCATGGGCAACGTCAACTCCAAGGACAACTGGCAGGTGCACTTCCGCGACACCATGCGCGGCGGCAAGTTCCTGAACTCCTGGCGGATGGCCGAGCTGCACGCCAAAGAGGCACCGCAGCGGGTGTGGGAGCTGGAGACCTACGGCGCGCTGTTCGATCGCACGCCCGAGGGCAAGATCAGCCAGCGCAACTTCGGCGGTCACGAGTACCCGCGGCTGGCCCACGTCGGGGACCGCACCGGCCTGGAACTCATCCGCACGCTGCAGCAGAAGATCGTGTCCCTGCAGCAGGACGACCTGCGCGAACAGGGTGACCTCGAGGCCCGTCTCAAGGTCTTCGCCGAGTGCACGATCACCGAACTGATCAAGGACGCCTCGGGCGCGATCAGCGGCGCCTTCGGCTACTGGCGCGAGTCCGGCCGCTTCCTGCTCTTCCAGGCGCCGGCGGTCGTGCTGGCCACCGGCGGCGTCGGCAAGTCCTTCAAGGTCACCTCGAACTCGTGGGAGTACACCGGTGACGGCCATGCCCTGGCCCTGCGCGCAGGCTCGACGCTGCTGAACATGGAGTTCATCCAGTTCCACCCGACCGGCATGGTGTGGCCCCCGTCGGTGAAGGGAATCCTGGTCACCGAGTCGGTCCGCGGCGACGGCGGCGTCCTGCGCAACTCCGAGGGCAAGCGGTTCATGTTCGACTACGTCCCGGACGTGTTCCGCAAGCAGTACGCCGACAACGAGGCCGAGGCCGACCGGTGGTACGACGATCCCGACCACAACCTGCGCACCCCCGATCTCCTCCCCCGCGACGAGGTCGCCCGGGCGATCAACTCCGAGGTCAAGGCGGGGCGTGGGTCACCCCACGGCGGGGTGTTCCTCGACATCGCCTCCCGGCGCACCCCGGCCGAGATCCTCAAGCGCTTGCCGTCGATGCACCACCAGTTCAAGGAACTCGCCGACGTCGACATCACCAGCGAGCCGATGGAGGTCGGGCCGACCTGCCACTACGTCATGGGTGGTGTCGAGGTCGACCCCGACACCGCGGCCGCCGCCAGGGTTCCCGGCCTGTTCGCCGCGGGCGAGGTCGCCGGCGGCATGCACGGCTCCAACCGCCTCGGCGGCAACTCCCTGTCGGACCTGCTCGTGTTCGGGCGGCGGGCCGGCATCGGTGCCGCCGAGTACGTGCAGGGACTGGGTGGGCGGCGACCGGAGGTCACCCAGGCCCAGGTCGACGCGGCCTCCGCGGCGGCCCTCGCCCCGTTCGCCAACGAGGGCGGCGAGAACGCCTACACGCTGCACCAGGAACTGCAGCAGACCATGAACGACCTGGTCGGCATCATCCGCAAGTCCGAGGAGGTCCAGCAGGCACTGGATCGGCTGCAGGAGCTCAAGGCACGAGCCCAGCACCTGACCGTCGAAGGGCATCGCCAGTTCAACCCGGGCTGGCACCTGGCGCTGGACCTGCGCAACATGCTCGCGGTCAGCGAGTGCGTCGCCCGGGCGGCGCTGATGCGCGAGGAGAGCCGCGGCGGCCACACGCGCGACGACTTCCCGGGCATGGATCCCCAGTGGCGCAAGGTGAATCTCATCTGCTCCGAGCACGACGACGTGATCGAGGTCGTGCCCCAGCCGATGTCGACCATGCGCGATGACCTCATCTCCCTGTTCAAGAAGGACGAGCTCTCCAAGTACCTGACACCCGAGGAACTCACGGCGTTACCGGCGGAGGTTGAGGCATGACGTATCAGGCCAGGTTCCGGGTGTGGCGCGGCGACACTGACGGCGGCGATCTGGCCGACTACTCGGTGGAGGTGAACGAGGGCGAGGTCGTGCTCGACATCATCCATCGCCTCCAGGCGACCCAGGCCGGTGACCTCGCGGTCAGGTGGAACTGCAAGGCCGGCAAGTGCGGCTCGTGCAGTGCCGAGGTCAACGGTCGGCCGCGGCTGCTGTGCATGACGCGGATGTCCACGTTCACCGCCGAGGAGACGATCACGGTGACGCCGATGCGCGCGTTCCCGGTGATCAAGGACCTCGTCACCGACGTCGGCTTCAACTACACCAAGGCGCGCGAGGTCCCGGCGTTCGCGCCGCCGGCGGGTCTCGAGCCCGGCGACTACCGCATGCAGCAGGTCGACGTGGAGCGCTCGCAGGAGTTCCGCAAGTGCATCGAGTGCTTCCTGTGCCAGGACACCTGCCACGTCGTGCGCGACCACGAGGACAACAAGAGCGCCTTCGCCGGCCCCCGGTTCCTCATGCGCATCGCCGAGCTGGACATGCACCCGCTCGACGACCTCGACCGCAAGAACCAGGCTCAGGAGGAGTTCGGCCTGGGCTTCTGCAACATCACCAAGTGCTGCACGGAGGTCTGCCCCGAGCACATCAAGATCACCGACAACGCGCTGATCCCGATGAAGGAGCGCGTCGTCGACCGCAAGTACGACCCGATCGCGTGGCTGGGCAACAAGATCGGGCGCCGCCCGTGACCCGGTGACGCGCAGGTGACGCCCGGGCGGGACCGTTGCCGGGACCCAGCGCTCAGGAGGTGCCGTGCCGGGGCCACAGCGGACGACCCGTGACGCCGGCACGACCTCGGCGGGTACCGACACCGACGCCGACTCCGGGCACGCCGCCCATCTCGCGTCGCCGAACCTCATGCCGCAGTGGGCCGGTGGCGGGCCGACGCGGCTCGTCGCGGCGATGTTCCTCGCCGGCATGCCGAAGTCGACGGTGTTCGACCTGCTGCGCGCCAGGGATCCGGCCGACCCGATCGACCCGGGCGTCGTGCAGTGGATCCACACCCGCTTCGCCCAGGGCACCGACGACCTCTGGCTGGCCGAGCAGCTGATCGCCTTCGGCGCCGAACCCCGCTGGCCGTTCACCGCGATCCAGGAGCGGCAGCGCCGCGCCCAGGCCAACGGATGGGCACCGGAGCCGGGCGGGATCTCCGCGGACTTCGATGCCGGCAAGGGCCGCACACCGGTCACGGCGTTCTACTTCCCGGGCACGTCCGACCGGCGCGCGATGATCATCGGCGGGGTGCACGGGTCGGAACGCGCCGGCGTCGAGGTCGCCCAGCTGCTGCTCGCGCGGTTGCGGGCGCCGGGGGCGAAACCGCCGCTGTTCTCGGTGATCGTCGTCCCGGTGCTCTTCCCGGAGAACGTGGCGGCGGGTGCCCGCTCGACCGCGGGCCAGCCCGATCCGAACCGGCAGATGCCCAAGGTCGGCGACACCCCCGCGGGAACCGACTCCCTGGGGCGCCCGATGGAGGCGTCCAACCGCATCCTGCTCGACCTGGTCGAGCGCTTCCGCCCGGAACGGATAGCGAGCTGCCACGGTCACTCCCCGCCCGCGCCACCGGCCACCGACATGCCCAGCATCACCGACGACCCGCGCCCCGGGCACGAGAAGGAGGACGACGCGCTCGCCCTCGACATGGCCCGCGCGGCGTCCTCGATGCCGGGTGGGGCGCGGGTACCGGGCAACCACCTCGGCACCCCGCAGGAGACCTCCCGCTACCCCACGTCGACCGCCGCCCATCAACCGGGCGTGTCCTTCGGCGAGTACGGCTCGCACGCCGCCGGGGCGCGGCCCGCGATGAATGTGATCACCATCGAGACGTTCGGCAACGTGACGAGCGCGGGTGCCGCCGACCACGCGGCGCGCAAGGTCGAACTCGAGTCGATCGCCAGCGTGCTCGACTCGATCTTCCTCAACCGCCCCTGACGCAACTCCCGACCGGCGATCCTCGGCCTGGGGTGAGGGGCCAGGTATCACCCCCTCCGGCGGCCGCCTCCTCAGAGCTGGCGATCACCGGGATCGTCCGCACACGAGGGGGACCACCATGACCGAGATTTCCACGACCGCCGTCCTGTTCCTGAGCCAGCTCACCGACGCCGGTGGGATCATCTGGATCAACGGCAAGCCGCACCGCGTGCCCGGCTGGGGCGAGGGTGTGCTGGAGGAGGTTCAGCTGGCCGCCGAGGTCGTCCAGCTCGCCTCGAAGTTGAAGACGCCTGGCCTGGCCGAGTCCGTCAGCGGCCACCTCGTGCGGTTCATCGACGAGCAGGTCGGCGCCTACTCCGGCGCCCGCGAGACCACCGTGATCGGCTGACCGACGTGACCGACGTCGTTGTCGGGGAGCGCCGCCCTCGGGCGGCGCCCTCCGACCTCGCGGCCCGGGCGGTCGGCTTCTTCCACGAGCTCGACGCCTGGACCGAGTACTGGGACGTGTACCGGCCCGAGACCAGGGGGCGGTACTACTTCGGCGTGCCGGGTGAGCCGGGGCTGCTGCACCACCTCGTCCCCACCACCTCCGCGCCTCCGGTCTTCCTGGCCTGGAAGCAACGAGCGCTCGGTGCGGATCGCCACGGTGCGTTCGAGCGCTGCCTGGCCGAACCCGCCCTCGCGGCCGCGGTCGTCGACTACGACGCGCTGGTGATCGACATCCTGCAGCGGCACTACGGCTCCCCCGCCGACCCGCACGCCTACCTGAGCGGCATGCACCTGTTCGCCACCGACGCCCTGCCTCCCGCGACCGAGCGGCAGGCCCGGATCTCGCCGGACGACAGCCGGTACCGCACCAGCGGCAGGCACACGATCGACGCCGACATGATGTGGTTCGTCTGGGCGCTGCAGCTGGAGGCGGCGACGCTGCTGGCCGGTCCCGACGAGCACGCAGCGGCCCGCGCGCTGCTGCTGGCGGGGGTCGCTGCCGGGTGCGCGGCCGACTTCGCCTGGCGCGGGCACCGGCGGACCCGGCGCGAATACCACGCCGACGACGCCACGGCCGAGCTGCTCCTGGCGCGCGGCTGTGGCTGGGCGGGCGACGTCCGGGCGGGGCTGGACGAGGTCCACGAGCTGTACCGCATCCGCGAGTGGGGCGACTTCTCCGACTGACCTCCGCCGATCGGGACGGGGCGGCTCTAGGATCCAGACGGGCAGGCTGCCCGACGGATGACAGGGGGCCGGGCTGTGCCAGTGCCGACGGAGTACGTGCGCGTCGAACGGCGCGCCGATCTCGGGATCATCACCCTGCAGCGCCCGGCGGCGATCAACGCGCTGAACCTGGACATGATCCGCGCGCTGGACGCCCAGCTCGTGGCCTGGGCCGATGACGACTCCGTCGAGGCGGTCGTGATCGACGGGGACGGCGATCGCGGCCTGTGCGCCGGCGGTGACATCAAGGCGATGTACACGGCGGCCCGGACCGACGGTGTCGCCGCCCGTGAGCTGTGGCGCGAGGAATACCTGCTCAACGCCCGGATCGCCCGGTACCGCAAACCGGTCCATGCCTGGATGCACGGGATCGTGTTGGGCGGCGGGGTCGGCATCTCTGCCCACGCCTCGGTGCGCGTGGTGTTCCCGAACTCCCGGATCGGCATGCCCGAGGTCACGATCGGCATGGTGCCCGACGTCGGCGGAACGTGGCTGCTCGCGCGTGCGCCCGGCGAGATCGGGACCCACTTCGGGCTGACCGGCACGTCACTGGGCCCCGGCGAGGCGGTGGCGGCGGGCCTGGCCGATGTCGAGGCGCCCACGGCGGCTCTCGAGCAGCTGCGTGCGGCCGGTGACGCGCGCGCCCTGACCGCGATCGTCGCCGCGACGGGTGTTCCTGCCCGATCGGACGCGCTGGAGGACCTGCGCGGCTGGGTCGACGCGTGCTACGCCGGGGATTCGGTGCTCGAGATCCTCGGGCGGTTGTCGCGTTCCGAGGCCGCGCCGGCGCGTGAGGCGGCCGCCGTGATCCGGGAGAAGAGCCCCACCGCAGTGGCCGTCACCCTTGCCGCGCTGCGGCGGGCGCGGGAGCTGCCGTCCCTGGAAGCGGACCTCGACATGGAGTTCCGGGTGTCGTGCCGGCGGCTGCTGCACCCGGATTTCGCCGAGGGCATCCGGGCTCGGGTGGTGGACAAGGACCGCGCTCCGCGGTGGGAGCCGGCCGCCTTCGAGGACGTGGACGTGTCGCTGGTGATGCGGCACTTCGACGGCCTCGGCGGCGAGGAACTCGGCCTGACCGGCGATGGCCCGGATTCGGGCTGACCATCCGGCCGCCCGACGACTACCAGCAGAGCAGCAGCGGGCCGTCGTCGTCGACGTCGGTGGACTCGGCCTGGGCGGCGGAGTCGGCGTTGGCCCGGACGTAGCTGGCCAGGGTGAACGCTGCCTCGAACGAGCTCATGTCGAGGGAGTTCGCGTCCTGCCACTGTGCGCCCATGGGAGATCCTTCGCGTCGTGTCCACCAGACCCTGTCCGGTGGAAGTTGATGACGCCAATCATTACTGCATCAGAAGTAGTTGTCAAGCAAGAGACTTCCTAGTTATCGAACGGTTATCCAAGCCGCTACCGGCTGCGCCGTATTGTCGGCTCCGGCCACGGCGAGCGTGGCCTGCCCACGACAGAAGGAGCCCCCGCGTGCCCGTCCTCGACAGATTCCGCCTCGACGACAAGGTCGTGATCGTGACCGGTGCCTCCTCCGGCCTGGGCGTCGCGTTCGCCCAGGGCTGCGCGGAAGCCGGCGCGGACGTCGTGCTCGCGGCACGGCGGGCGGACCGGCTCGCCGAGACCGCGGAGCTGGTCCGCGCCGCCGGTCGGCAGGCACTCCCCGTACCCACCGACGTGACCGACCCCGCTGCCTGCAGCGCCGTCGTCGCGGCGGCCATGGATCGCTTCGGCAGGGTCGACGTATTGATCAACAACGCCGGCGTCGGCACGGCCGTGCCCGCCACCCGCGAGACGCCGGAGCAGTTCACGTCGGTGATCGACCTGAACCTCAACGGCTCCTACTGGATGGCCCAGGCCTGCGGAAAGGTCATGCAGCCCGGCAGCTCGATCATCAACATCGCGAGCGTGCTCGGCATCACCACGGCGGGGCTCCCCCAGGCCGCCTACGCGGCGAGCAAGGCCGGCGTGCTCGGCCTGACCCGCGACCTGGCACAGCAGTGGGGGGCCCGCAAGGGGATCCGCGTGAACGCCGTCGCCCCTGGCTTCTTCGCCAGTGAGATGACCGACCAGTACCACCCGGACTACCTGGCCAAGCTGCCCGAACGCGTCATCCTCGGCCGGATGGGCGATCCGGAGGAGCTCGCGGCCTCGGTGATCTGGCTGGCCTCCGCGGCGGGCGGCTACGTCACCGGCCAGACGATCGTCGTCGACGGCGGAGTCACCATCACCTGAGCCGCTCCGCCCGCGTGCAGATCGTCCCGGCTCGTTTCCCGAGGTCACGATGTGAGCACGGGCGCATCCGCCGAGCCCGCCGCATCCGTATGCAGGGTGGAAGACGACCGACTCGGGGGTGCGACATGCGAGGACTCAGGATGTCCCGCCGGGTCCTGCTGTGCCCGTCGCCGGCCGCCTCCACCGACGCGGCGCAGAGTGCTCCCGAACCCCCCGTCCGGGCCTCTGCGCCGCGCTCGCGGCTGCCCTGTCCGCGCAACCGCTGACAGGCGGGTAGCTGCGACCGGGCCGCCATGCGGTGGTGGCTACATTGCCCTCATGACAGAAGCCGCGGCCGCTGCGGACCGCCGTGCCTGAGGGGCACACGATCCATCGCCTGGCACGGCAGCACCAGCGCCTCTTCGGCGCTCGCGAGGTGGCGGCGAGCAGCCCGCAGGGACGCTTCGCCGAGGGCGCGCGGCTGATCGACGCACATGTGCTGACGCGGGCCGAAGCCATCGGCAAGCACCTGCTCCACCACTACCGGGGCGCGCCGGCGCTGCACATCCACCTCGGTCTGTACGGGAAGTTCACCACCGGGGAGGGCACGCCGCCCGAGCCCGTCGGCGCGCTCCGGTTACGGCTGTCGACCGCGGACGCCTGGACCGACCTGCGCGGCCCCACCGCGTGCGAGCTGATCGAGCCGGAGGAGATCCGCGCCCTGGTCGCGCGGCTGGGCCCCGATCCCCTGCGCCGCGACGCCGACCCGCTCCGGGCGTGGCTGCGCCTGACCCGCAGCAGGGCGCCGATCGGGGCACTGCTCATGGACCAGCAGGTGATCGCCGGGATCGGCAACGTCTACCGCGCCGAGCTGCTGTTCCGCCACCGGGTGGATCCCCTGCTCGCCGGGCGCGAGCTCCGCGCCGACGTGTGGACGCAGATGTGGGGCGATCTCGTCACACTGATGCGCGCCGGCGTCCGGTCCGGGCGCATCGTCACCGTCCGTGCCGAGGACCGTCCCCGCGCGCGCGGCGTGCTGAGCAGGAGCGAGGCCAACTACGTCTACCGCCGGGCCGGTCTGCCGTGCCGGGTGTGCGGCACCGAGATCAGAACCGAGGTGCTGGTCGGGCGGAACCTGTTCTGGTGCCCGTTCTGCCAGGCTCCCGGGTCGGGGCGCTGAGGGCGCCTGATCAGCCGGCTTCGAGGGGCCCGAGCGCGAGACGCAGCTTGCGCAGGGCCGCCATGGTGCGGGTCTTCACCGTCCCGATGGGAACGCCCACCACCAGGGCGATCTCGCGCTGGCTGTAGCCGTAGTAGTACGCGAGCACGACGACCTGGCGCTGCGCGACGCTCAGCGTCGTGAGGGCGCGGCGCACCGTTCCGGCGTCCGCCGAGGCGATCGCCAGCGACTCCGGGCCACGCGCGTCGGATCCCACCTCGGCCAGGAGCGACGAGGTGTCGGCGACCGGCCTGGGGCGCGTGGTCTCGTGGCGCACGAGGTCCACGGCACGGTGGTGGGTGACGACGGCCAGCCAGCCGGCCGGTCCCCCGTGGTTCCTGTCGATGCGGTCGACCGACTTCCACAGGCTCAGGAAGGTCTCCTGCACGACGTCCTCGGCGAGGTGGGCGTCGCGGGTGACGGTGCGGGCTATCCGGCGGCAGAACTCCGCGTAGCCGACGTAGGCCTCCTCGACCAGCGCGCGGGAGTCGCCGGCGTCGGGTTCGGCGGGCGGGCCGGTGCGGGCGGGCATCGCGTCTCCCCTTCTTCGTCGGCGTCGAGCGGAGGTCTCTGCGGGAGAGGTTCGTGCGCCCGGGGCCGCCCGGATTGCGTGCTGCCTCCCGGGGGCCACCGGGGTGCGCGGGCCTGACGTGGCAGTCACCAGCCGCATCCGTCACGCCCGCGCACCGGTCCGGCGGAGCCGCCCGACGAGCGAGGGCTCCGCCGCGTGGGTACGCGGCGGAGCCCTCGGGGCTCGTTCCAGGTGCTACTTGGTGTTGACGGTGATCTTGGCGATGCCGACGAGGAGGTCGGCCTTGACGGCGGTGGTCTTGAAGGTGGAGTTGAGCAGGCCCGCGGCGTCGGGGGAGATCTCGACCTTGGTGCCTTCGAGGATGGCGGTGTCACCGACGGTCTGCAGGGACTTCAGCGTGGTGCCGTCCAGGTAGAACAGGTAGGCGTGGGTCGCGGCGGACTTGCCGTTGACCGAGACGTCGCCGTAGAGCTTGGACGCGCCGGGGTCGATGTCGAAGTTGGTGAGCTCGACCTTGATCGCGCTGGCGCCGGTGCCGGCGGTCAGCGACAGCCCGGACCCGTCGTGCTTGATGTCGCCGACGACGAACGGGCTCTTGGTGCCGGGGGTGTAGTAGGTGACGTTGCCGCCGGTGATCGGGAAGTCGACGGCGCCGTTGGCCAGGGTCGCGGTGCCGGTGACGCCGGGGGTGAGCTTGAGGGAGGTCAGCGCGGAGACGAACCCGGCGTCGAGGGTGACCTGGGTGTCCTTGCCGGTGAGGCTGGGGATGGTGGCCACGGGCTTGTCGGAGGCCTTGGTGGTGCTGCTGGAGGAGCAGGCCGCCAGCGGGATCGCGAGGAGCGCGGCGGCGGTGAAGCCGAGGACTGCTTTCTGGACAATGCGCATGATGTTCATTCCTTCGTGTTGGCGACTGTTGCAAGGGGTTCGGCCCGTCCACACGTTCTGGATGGGTCCGGGTGACGCCGCACACGAAACGAGATCCGCCCGTGACCTACAAACCCCACTTGTAACAGCCGCCCGGCAAGGAACCGTCAGGCGTCGCGCCCCCGCAGCGAGACACTCGCCACGCCGAGGGCGAGCAGGACCCACAGCGCCAGCACGCCGAGGCCGGTCCACGGGGCGAGCGAATACGGCTCGGCGATACTGCGGACGAAGCTCGCACCCGCCTGGCTCGGGAGGTACTCGGCGATGTCCTTGCCCCACGTCCCCAGCACGGTGCCGAACAGCACCGGAACGACGAGGATCGCGGCAACATAGGACACCAGCGCGCCCGGCGTGCTCCGAACCAGCCACCCCAGGCACGCGCCGAACACGCCGACCAGCGTGAGATAGACGCCGGTTCCCAGGACCACCCGCAACACGCCCGGATCACCCAGCGAGTACCCGGTGCGGTACTGGGAGATCAGGCCCTGAGCGGCCACGAAGGCGATCAGGCACACGGCCGTCATCGCCACACCCACCACGACCACGAACACGATCAGTTTCGCCCACAGCACGGGCAGGCGCTTCGGCACTGCCGCCAGGGTGGACCTGATCATGCCGGTGCTGTACTCGCCGCTGACGAAGAGCACGCCGAGCGCGCCGATCAGCAGTTGCCCGAGGTAGTACCCCTGCATCGTCGAGGACTGGACGTGGTCGTCTGGCTGGATGTTCGGCGTGAGGTGGCGGGTGTTGTACGCGACGATCAGGCCGATGACGATCATGCCCGCCATCGCGCCACCCAGGACCGACACCGTCGACCGCAGCGTCCGGAACTTGATCCACTCGGAGGCGACGACACGGGGCAGCGTGACCGGCCGGGACGCTACTGCAGCGCCCGATCCGGCCGGCGACACGCGATCCGCGCCGGTGCGCACGTCCGCGCTCACGCCGCCAGCTCCGCGGCCCCGGGCGAGCGACGACCCGACGATCGGTAGTCCACCGAGTCCTCGGTGAGCGCCATGTACGCCTCCTCCAGTGAAGCGGCCTGCGTGGTCAACTCGAACAGGGTCAGGTGCGCTCCCGCCGCGGCCGTGCCGATCTGCTCGCTCGTCATGCCCTCGACCTCGAGAGCGCCGTCGGCCAGGACCCGTACGGCGCTCGCCTCGCGCGTCAGCAGCGCGCGCATCTGCGCTGTGTCCGGAGTGCGCACGCGCACGGTCTCCCCCGACGCGTCGGCGATGAACGCCGCCATCGACTGGTCCCGGAGCAGGCGGCCCTTCCCGACGACGATGACGTGGTCGGCGGTCAGTGCCATCTCGCTCATCAGATGCGAGGAGAGGAAGACCGTCCGCCCCTCCTCGGCCAGTCCCTTGAGCAGGTTGCGGATCCAGCGGACGCCGTCCGGGTCCAGCCCGTTGACCGGCTCGTCGAGGATCAGTGTCTGCGGGTCGCCGAGCAGCGCCGACGCGATCCCGAGGCGCTGCCCCATCCCGAGCGAGAACGCGCCCGCCCGCTGGTCCGCGACCGCCGTCAGCCCGACGAGATCGATGACCTCGTCCACGCGAGCGCGCCCGATCCCGGTCGTCGCCGCCATGGCTCGCAGGTGATTGCGGGCAGAGCGGCCCGTGTGGACGGCCCGAGCCTCCAGCAGCGCGCCGACCTCGTGCAGCGGCCTGGTGTGTGCGGCATAGGGCGCACCGTTCACCGTGACCGAGCCGGAGGTGGGCGAGTCCAGCCCGAGGATCATGCGCATCGTGGTGGACTTGCCGGCGCCGTTGGGGCCGAGGAATCCGGTGACCATGCCTGAGCCGACGGTGAAGGACAGGTCGTCCACCGCGACTGTGGAGCCGTATCGCTTGGTGAGGTTGCGCGCCTCGATCATGGGGTGCTCCATCTCGCGGCGCACCGGGGCGCCGTCGTGTGGTGTGCCGTCTTCAGCGCGACCGTGCTCTTTACGGCGCGGGCCAGCGGAATCATGGCCCTGCCCCGACGGTACCCGCGCACCGGCGCGCGACCGCGCCGGGCACAGCCGTTCTACACACCCGTTGCAGCCGACTCGTTGATCGGAGGCGACGATCGAAGCATCCTCAACCGAGGTGGCCGCTGGCAGGCGCTGAGGGCCGGTTCAGCCGCGCAGGCTGGGGAACTGCTCGTCCCGCCATTCGGTCGGAGACGGTGCCGCGGCCAACTCGTCCTCGCGGCCACGCAGTTCGACCCGGCGGATCTTGCCCGAGATCGTCTTGGGCAGCTCGTAGAACTCGATCCGGCGCACCCGCTGGTAGGGGGCCAGGTGCTCGCGGGCGTACTTCAGGATCTCGAACGCGGTCTCCTCGGTCGGCTCGAAGCCGGGAGCGAGCGCGATGTAGGCCTTCGGCACGGCCAGCCGCACCGGGTCGGGTGCGGGCACCACGGCGGCCTCCGCCACGGCCGGGTGCTCGATCAGCACCGTCTCCAGCTCGAACGGGCTGATCTTGTAGTCGGACGCCTTGAAGACGTCGTCGGTGCGCCCGACGTAGGTGAGGTAACCGTCGCCGTCGCGCGTGGCGACGTCGCCGGTGTGGTAGTACCCGCCGGCCATCGCCTCGCTGTTGCGCGCCTCGTCGCCCTGGTAGCCGGTCATCAGCGAGAGCGGGGTGCTGCGCCAGGTCCAGGCAGATCTCGCCCTCGCCCACGCCGTCCACCAGGGCACCGGACACCGGGTCGACCAGCACGACCGGCACACCGGGCAGCGGCCGCCCCATCGAGCCCGGCTTGACCGGCTCCTCGGGTGGATTGCCGACCTGCGCGCTGCTCTCGGTCTGGCCGAAACCGTCGCGGATGGTCAGGCCCCACGCCCGCCGGACCTGGGCGATGACCTCGGGATTGAGCGGCTCGCCCGCCCCGATGACCTCACGCAGCGAGCCGGGGCCGGCGCTGAGATCGGTGTTGATCAGCATCCGCCACACGGTCGGCGGCGCGCAGAACGTCGTCACGCCCCGGTCGCGGAGCTGGTCGAGCAGTGCGGGAGCGTCGAAGCGGGCGTAGTTGTAGACGAAGATCGTCGCCTCGGCGATCCACGGCGCGAAGAAGCACGACCACGCATGCTTTGCCCATCCGGGCGAGGAGATGTTGAGGTGCACGTCCCCGGGGCGCAGGCCGATCCAGTACATCGTGGCCATGTGCCCGACGGGGTAGGAGACCTGGGTGTGCTCGACGAGCTTCGGCTTCGACGTGGTCCCCGACGTGAAGTACAGCAGCAGCGGATCCCCCGGTGCCGTGCCCGGATGCTCTGACGGGACGGCGGCGAGCCGGTAGGCCTCGTGGAGATCGTGCCACCCGGTCACCTCGCCGACGGCGATGCGGGTGTACCCGCCGGGTACCGACTCGAACTTCGGCGCGTCGGCCGGGTTGCAGATGACGTGCCGGGCGTTCCCGCGGGCGATCCGGTCGATCAGCTCGACCGGGCCGACCGCCGTGGTCGTCGGCATGATCACCGCCCCGAGCTTCATGATCGCGAGCATCGTCTCCCACAGCTCGACCTGGTTGCCGAGCATGAGGATCACCGCGTCGCCGCGCGCGACACCCCGGGCGGACAGCCAGGCCGCGACCTGGTCCGAGCGCGTCACCATGTCGTCGTAGGACCGCGTGGTCGTCGCGCCGTTCTCCTCGACGATGATCAGCGCCGGTGCCGGGTTGCCCCGGCCTACGGCATCGAACCAGTCGATCGCCCAGTTGAACCGCGCACCCAGGTCGGGCCAGCGGAACTCCGCCGCAGCGCGGGCCTGCTGTCCCCGCCAGGAGATCAGCTGGTCCCGCGCGCTGCGGTAGGTATCCGTCGCGTTCATGCTGCCTGCTCCCTCCGGCGGAGAACCCGCACCCGTGCGCGCGTCAGGAGGAGACGGACTCCGTGCGGTGCGGCAGCTTCCACCCCGGGCGGACGTAGTGGCACGTGTAGCCGTTGGGGTAGTTGAGGAGGTAGTCCTGGTGCTCGGGCTCGGCCTCCCAGAACGGGCCGGCCGGCGCGACCTCCGTGACGACGGGGCCGGGCCAGAGACCGGACGCGTCGACATCGGCGATGGTGTCCTCGGCGACCCGCTTCTGCTCGTCGTCGGTGTAGAAGATCGCCGAGCGGTAGCTGAGGCCGATGTCGTTGCCCTGGCGGTTCTTCGTCGACGGGTCGTGGACCTGGAAGAAGAACTCGAGAAGATCGCGGTAGGACGTCTGCTCGGGATCGAAGATGATCTCGATCGCCTCGGCGTGCGTGCCGTGGTTGCGGTACGTCGCGTTCGGCACGTCGCCCCCGGTGTAACCGACCCGGGTGGACAGCACTCCGGGGCGGCGGCGGATGAGATCCTGCATCCCCCAGAAGCACCCTCCGGCGAGGACCGCGCGTTGCGTTGACTGGTTCATGTGTGTCTCCTTCGGTGTACTGCTGGAACCACGGCGCCCCACCCAGTGTTCCTCAGGGTCCGGTTCGGCGCCCCGTGGGTCAGCGCTCCAGCGGCGGCGGCACTGGCGCCGGAGTGCGCACCGCTTGCGATTCCTTCGCCAGCTCCGCGACCGCCGCGGCGCGCTCGGCGGCATGCCGCTCGTCCATCCGGGCGCGCTCGGCGTCGATCGCGAGCTCCAGGTTCGCCATCAGCGCGCCCTGCTGGCGCTCGTCCCACGTCGCCGTACGCGCTTCGAGGTTGTCCCGCTGCCGATCGGAACTCTCCTCGTGCGCCTCCCGCTCGCTCTCCTGCTTGGCCAGCAGTTCCTCCGGGACGTCAACCGGCCCGGGCATCTCGTGCGGTTCGGTGAGCTCCTCGACCACGTGCAGGTAGCCCTCGTGGGTCTCGTTGTTCTCCTTGACGATTCTCTGCCAGCCGGCGTGCGTCCTCCAGCGTGGTGCCGGCGTGGTCGTTCTCGGCCACCTCCTGCCGCTCGGCGATCGTGTGATCCTCGTGCTCGCGCGACAGGAAGTGGGTCTGCTCCTCCACCAGGATGGTGAGGGGTGACTTGTCCAGCTCTATCGCCATCTCCACGGACTTGGCCGGCGGGTAGGGCGCGACCATGTTGGTGCCGCAGACCATCAGCACCGCGCCGAGGTTCACCAGATAGACGGCCTTGCTTAACGGGCCCATATTGCCGAAGGTGGTCATCGGACGGCCCGATCCAGACACACGCTGGCCGAGCTGACCAGCACGGGAATGCCCTCGAGCAGGGTGTCCACCGTGGGCGGAAGCGCAATGTCGGTGCGCAGGCCGTCGACCTCGGCGCACACCGCCGGTATCGTCGTCACTCCGTCGGTCCGCAGCAGTGCCTCGTAGACCCGGGCGTCGACCTCTACCCGCGCCCCGCCCGCACCGCGCACAACGAACCTGCCGGCCGGGGACGTCACGTTGCCCAGCAGTTCACCGACGAGCCGGACGGCAAGACCGGCGAACCCGTCGAGTCCGACTGCTCCGCTGGAACGCTCGACCAGGAGACCGGCTTCGAGGAGCGTGGTGAGGCGGAGCTCCACGTCGCCCAGGTTCTGCGCGTGCGCCCAGGCCGTGAGCTCGCCACGGTCCGGCGTGACGGCGGCCGCCCGCCAGAGCAGGTAGGTCTCGACGGCGACGCCTAGGGTCTGCCCGCCGCACCGCACGACGCCGCAGCGGTCCGGCTGACCCACGAACCCGGTACTGACCCCACCAGGAATGCCGACCGGCAGCAGCCACGTCATTCGATTCCCCCCGTGCCCACCCGCGGTGCCCCGCATTCGCTCAACTGGCGGCCGGCTCATCACTGCGCCCGTCGCCGACGTGACGGACAGAGAATACGCGATGCCCGCACCGTGTCCATGGACCATAATAAGAAACAATGATTAGAAATGCCGATACCCGGGGCGCCGGAATCGCGAAGGTAAACGCATTCTGCGAGCATTTACGTGAATCGCTGAACTGGCAGCGGGAAACGTTGACGAAACCTTCCGCGGGGAGTATTCACCGATACAGGCAGTGGCGTTTCGCGCGGCTCGCGCGGCTGCCGGTGCGTGCCCTGCACGCACACACCGGGGTGTCTCGAGGCTTGCGACAGGAGCGCGACAGTGGGCGGCTTCATCACGTTCGTAGTCATTGTCCTGATCATTTTTTTGATCATCAGGCAGCGACGCAAGGTGAAATTCCTCTCGGAGCGGAAGATGGCGCACGCCGCCGTCGAATCCGCGCAGCAGGCGGCGCAGGCATTGGGCAAGGACTGGTCTCAGCGTCAGCAATCGATTGTCGCGATGTTCGACGCCCGCACTGCGACGCTGTCCGCGACGTATTTCGCCGATCTGCACACCATCAACAAAGGAACCGGTAAGACGAAGAGCTACGCGTTCTTCGCGGTGTCGCGCAACCTCGCCGACCTGGACAACCGCGAGTGGGCCTACCTTCGCCTCGCCGAACTGCTCAATGCCTGGAAGGAGGGGGCGGACCCCGTCTTCCGGCGCTGGCGCACCGGGTTGATCTGGGGCGACGGGAAGGGGACGAGCACCAGGCGGCAGCAGTACCTCGGTTTCGCCAACGGCACGGAGGCGCTGACGGCGGCGGTCCAGCGGGACCAGCTGAGCGTGAACCAGGTGGTCAGCGCGATGCAACAGTGGATGACGCACTGGCTCGGACAGGCGAGTCTGGAGCCGTCGCTTCGTCCGTACCTCGTCGAGCTCAGCGAGCGGGCTGCCCCGGGCGGTGGCGGGGCGTGGCTGAAACCGGCCGCCCTGGCGACGTCGCCGTTCGCGCCGGCCAGCGACTATGCCCTGCACATCGGCTCGTTCCCCGACGGGACGCCGCTGAACTTCTCCGGCGACGGCTCGCTCGTCACGATCGCACCCCCCGGCTCGGGAAAGACCCAGTGCAACGTCTTCCCCAACCTGCTCACCTGGCGCGGGCCGGCCGTGGTCCTCGACGTCTCCGGCGACATCTACGAGCACACGGCGGCCTGGCGCGCCCGCAACGTCGGTCCGGTGTTCCGGTTCAGCCCGCTGGAGCCCGAAGCGAGCCACCGGTACAACCCGTTGACGTTCGTGCGCGCGGAGGCCGACTACATCTGGGAGGACAGCCGGCTGCTCGCCGAGATGATGATCGTGCCGTCCAGCTCGCAGGACCCGTTCTGGGAGAACGAGGCGCGCACCGTCCTCACCGCGGCGATCGCGCACGTCTGCTACGCCAACCCACCTGACGCCCGCCCCATGCATGCCGTCCTCGACGTGCTGTTCGGCGGCGACGCCTGGAACAGCATGATCTTCGGGCTGCGCACCGCGGTCGACGTCAGGGTGATGACCCAGCACGCGACCAGCCTCTCGTCGATGAACGAGAAGACACTGAGCAGCGTCCTGCAGACCGCCCGCTCGAGTCTCGGCGCCTGGAGCGGCGAGCGGATCGCGCGGGCCACCTCCCGGTCGGACTGGAGTCCGTTCGACCTGCGCGCCGGGCAGAACCCGACCGTCTACATCTACATCCGCCCCAACGAGGTCGAGGCCTACCTGTCCCTGCTGCGGGTCTTCATCGGCCAGCACATCCGCATGCTCACCGGCGGTCCCGTCCCGCCGCACGGGTCGCCGCCGATCCTGTTCATGCTCGACGAGTTGCCGCGCCTGCGGAACATGCCCCCGGTCGACGAAGCCCTCAACATCGGGCGCAAGTACGGCCTGCGGCTGTGGATGTTCGCCCAGAGCGTCGGTCAGCTGAAGGATGCGTACACGAACGCCGAGGGGATGCTCGGTGCCTGCGCGGTGCGGATCTACATGAACCCGAGCGGCGCCGACGGGATCGCCGAGAAGGTGTCCGAGGAACTCGGCTACGTCGACTCCCTCAACGACAACAGCCGCAAGCGCCTCGTCGAGGCCGCCGAGCTGTCGGGACCGACCTACCGCGACAAGGAGATCGTGCTGGCCACCGGGGCCAAGCCGGTGATCGTGCAGAAGGACTTCGCCTACGGCAACCCCGAACTGGCCGCCCGCATGGCGCTTCCGGCTCCCGAGATCACGCCCGACCTGCAGCGCTGAGGGGTCCCGCCAACCGGCGCGGCCCGGACATGAAGAGTCCCGGCACCCCACGGGGGGAGGGTGCCGGGACAAGATGATCATGAATAAAGTTGCACCTCACCGCAACTTCGGTGGCTGAATCGTTATCAAGCCACCCGACAGCTTCTTGAGCTGCAACAACTCGCCGGTAACACGCTATGGTGATCCGGTACCCGTGAGTTGCTCGCCTCAGTGATGGGGGCCGGCGGTCAGCTACGGGGGTAGTGGGTACCGCGCGGGACCGAGCCAGGGGAGGTTCGTCGCGCGTGTAGTTGGGGGAAATGCAGCGCACGGCGGCGCCCCGGCTCCGGAAACCGAGCCGGGGCGCTGTGCTGTTCTGTGCCGGGCGCTGTAGCGGTGCCAGTACCGGTGCCGGTCCGCAGGGCCCGGGTCCTAGAGTCTGCGCATGGACAGCCTGCTCACGACCCCCGAGCGCCGCACCGACCCGCTGCCGTCCCCGGCCGAGTTCTGGGGCGACGCCGACCGCCATCTCATCCGATACGGCGGGTCCTTCACCCCGGAGATCATCGACCGCGCACTCGGCTCGTACGTGTACGCCGAGGACGGCCGTGCGATCCTGGACTTCACGTCCGGTCAGATGAGCGCGATCCTCGGGCACTCGCACCCGGACATCGTGGCGACCGTGCAGCGCCAGATCGCCCGGCTGGACCACCTCTTCAGCGGCATGCTCTCGCGGCCGGTCGTCGACCTCGCCCGGCGGCTGGCCGAGTCACTGCCCGAGGGGCTGGACAAGGTCCTCCTGCTGACGACCGGCGCCGAGTCCAACGAGGCCGCGGTACGGATGGCCAAGCTCGTCACCGGCCGGCACGAGATCGTGTCCTTCGCCCGGTCCTGGCACGGGATGACCGCCGGCGCCGCGGCGGCGACCTACAGCGCCGGGCGCAAGGGGTACGGCCCGGTCGCCCCGGGCAACATCGCCATTCCGGCACCGAACGCCTACCGCCCCGACTTCCTCGCCGCGGACGGTTCCTTCGACTGGCGGCGGCAGCTGGACAACGCCTTCGACCTCGTCGACGCGCAGTCCGTCGGCAGCCTGGCCGCCTGCCTGGTCGAGCCCATCCTCAGCTCCGGGGGCATCATCGAGCTGCCGCCGGGATACCTGGCCGCCCTGCGCGACAAGTGCCGGGAGCGCGGCATGCTGCTCATCCTCGACGAGGCGCAGACCGGCCTGTGCCGCACCGGCGACTGGTACGCCTTCGAACGCGACGCCGTCGTGCCGGACATCCTCACCCTGTCCAAGACGCTGGGCGCCGGCCTGCCGCTGGCAGCCGTGGTCACGAGCGCGGAGATCGAGCGGGAAGCCCATGCGCCGCGGCTACCTCTTCTTCACGACCCACGTGTCGGACCCCCTCGTCGCGGCCGTGGGCAACACGGTGCTCGACGTGCTGCAGCGCGACGGGCTCGACGCACGGTGCCGTGACCTCGGCGCGATGCTCCGGAGTGGCTTGCTGGAGATCCAGCAGCGGCACCCGAGTGTCGGGGACGTGCGCGGGCGCGGGCTGTTGCAGGGCGTGGAACTCGTCGTCGATCGCGAGACCAAGCAGGGCTCGGACGAGCTGGGGGCGATCGTCACCCGGCGCTGTCTCGAACTCGGCCTGCACATGAACGTCGTGCAGTTGCCGGGCATGGGTGGGATCTTCCGCATCGCTCCCCCGCTGACCAGCACGGAGGAGGAACTGCGCCTGGGACTGGAGATCCTCGACCAGGCGATCGGCGAGAGCGCTCCGCGGGGCGAGTCGGCCTAGTCGGCGGGCTCGGCGCCGAGGAGGGCGTCCGACGCGGCGAGCAGCGCCTCTTCCGTCCGCAGCACCTCGTCGTTGGCCGCGTCGATCTGGCGTTGCTGGCGGGTCGTCACGGTCGACCACACCTGATCCCTGTCGGTGAACGGGATCCATCCACCGAGGGCGGCTCGGGCGAGCACGGCCTGGTGATGTGCCTCCTGTGCGCGCGCGAAGCGCTCCTCCAGTAATGCGTCAACCGTTTTGCTCGACAGTGTGTCCATGTAAACCCTCGGGAAGCGGAAGTCTTCACCGAACTGTGCCCAGGCTACGAGCGAGCGCTCTCCGGCTCCTGATCGCGATGATTCCGGCGCCGTGCCGGGCTGGCTGTTTTCTAACCGAGGCCGACCATACCCGGCGGCGCGGCGCTCATCCAGAGTCCGCGCGGACATCGTGGACCACGACCGTGACCCCCCGGACGGCGTCAGGGGTCAGCGGGCGTCGTGGGCGCGCCGGGCCCGCAGCACGTCGTTGATGTGCTCCTCCGCCCAGCTCTCCAAGGCGGCGATGGGGGTGAGGAGCGAGTACCCCAACGGCGTCAGCTCGTAGTCCACGCGTGGTGGCACGCTCGCGTGGACCGTCCGCGTGACCAGCCCGTCGCGTTCGAGACCGCGCAGCGTCTGCGTGAGCATCTTCTGGCTGATGCGCTCGATCCGGGCGGCGAGCTGGGTGTAGCGCTGCGGGCCGTCGGTCAGCGCGATCACGATCAGCACGGTCCACTTGTCACCGATGCGGTCGAGCACCTGCCGGCTCGGGCAGTCGGCGGCGTACGGGTCGGCCACGAGCGTCTGCGTCGTCATTACTCTCCTCTGGGTGCCTACCCCACTTTAAAGTGCTCACTCTCCGATGGGAAGTGAAGGAGGGCGGCGGGATGTTCCAACCGGAGCAACGTCAACCCCACCTGAGGAGTTCTTCCATGACCATCATCGTCACCGGCGCCAGCGGACACCTCGGCGGTCTCATCGTCGACGGACTGCTCCGACGCGGGATCCCCGCCGACCAGATCGTCGCCACCGGCCGCAACGTCGACGCGCTCACCCGCTTCAGCGACCAGGGGATCACCGTCCGCCACGCCGACTTCGACGAACCCGACACCCTGGCCGCGGCGTTCGCAGGCGGGACGCGGCTCGTGCTGGTCTCCGGCAGCGAGCTCGGCAAGCGGGCCACCCAGCACGCGCACGCGATCGCGGCCGCCCGCCAGGCCGGCATCGAGCTCATCGCGTACACCAGCATCCCGCACGCCGACACGACCACCATGCTGCTCGCCGCCGAGCACCTCGCCACCGAGAAGGAACTGGCTGCCTCCGGCGTGCCGTTCGTCCTCCTCCGCAACAGCTGGTACCTGGAGAACTACACCGCCCAGCTCGGCACCTACCTCGCCCACGGCATCGTCGGATCGGCCGGCACCGGTCGCATCAGCGCCGCCGCCCGCGCCGACTACGCCGAGGCCGCCGTCGCCGTGGTCGCCGAGGACGGCCACGCGGGCGCGGTCTACGAGCTCGGCGGCGCGGACTTCTCCCTGCCCGAGCTCGCCGACGCGATCACCGCGGCCACCGGAACCACCGTCACCTACACCGACCTCCCGGTCGCGGCGTTCGAGCAGGTACTCGTCGACGCCGGACTGCCGGCGCCCGCGGCACACGTCTTCGCCGACGTCGACCGGGGCATCGCGCGGGGTGAGCTGCTCGTCGAGACCGGTGACCTCGAGAAGCTGATCGGGCACCCGGCGACCACGCTCACCGAGGCCCTCAGCGCTCAGCCGAGCGTCCAGACGCAGCCGTAGTTGCTCGGCACGGTGACGGTGCTCGCCGACGTCCCGTCGGAGACGAGGTCGGCGCCGCCGCCGAGCTGTTCGTGCCAGGTGCCGGACCGGGGGGCGATGATGTCGACGCAGACGTCGGAGTCGGTGAAGTTGACGGCGATCAGCGTGGCCTGGCTCGCCGTGCTCCGCCGGAACACCATCACTCCCCTGTCCTGGTACCGCGGTGCGTCGGCGTAGTAGAAGTGGTCGCCCCGCCGTAGCTCCTCGCGGGCGGTCCGTAGGCGGAGCAGCGTCCGTACCAGCGTCACCAGGGTCCGCCCGGCACTGTCGTAGAAGTAGTCCCAGTTGACCGGCCTGAGCAGGGCGACCCGGCCCAGCCCGTTGCCGGGCAGGGTGAAGTCCTCACCCAGCTCCTGGCCCTGGAACAGCATCGGGACGCCCTTCGCCGTCAGCAGTCCGATCAGGTACGGCTGCACCTTGTACCAGCGACTGCGATCACCGAGCAGGAAGAGGTAGTTCCCGGCCTCGTCGGGCTGGATGGTGCCGAACTCACTCAGCAACCTCGGGTTGTCGTGGTCCTCCAGGTACTGCAGCGCCGTCTTGTCCATCGCGACGCCGTCGGCCTGGACCTGCGTCGGGTACCCGGCGAGCCCGAGCGCTGCGCCGAACCGGTCGATCGCCCCGCCCTCGCCGCGGGCGACCGACCAGGCGGCGTTCATCGTCTCGTTCTGCCAGGTGGCGGTGCTGTAGGACTGGTAGAGGACACCGATCGGGTCCTCCAGCTGCTCCGCGCACTGGATCAGCGTGGGGGCCGCTGCGGAGCCGAAGCGTGCCAGCTCCCCTGCCCGGAGCCGCGCGCAGACGACCTGGTGGGTGTCGTAGACGAGCTTGGCGTAGCCGACACCCAGTGGACCGTCCCAGTAGTTCGGCACGCAGTCGTAGCGGAAACCGTCCACGTGGAACTCCTCGAGCCAGTACTGGTTCACCGAGGCGAAGAAGTCCCGCGTGAGCGGGTGGGTGTAGTCGGTGCTGGCACCCTGCTCGGCGAAGTAGTCCTTGGCGAAGGGGCCCATGAACGGGTTGCTGTCATAGCGCAGCTGGTCGTACAGGTACTGGTAGGCGAACAGCGCCCGGCTCGCGTGGCCGTAGACGGAGTCGACGATGACGGCCAGGCCGCGCGCGTGCGCCGCATCGACCAGCGCCTTGAAGCGGTCGCCGCCCCCGAAGCGCTCGTCGACGCCGAGGTAGCCCACCGGCAGGTAACCCCAGTCGACCTCGCTCGCGACATTGGAGACGGGCATGATGCTCAGGCAGTTGACGCCGAGGTCGGCCAGGTAGTCCAGCCGTTCGATCGCACCGTCGATGTCGATGTGGAACTCCGCGAGGTTCAGCTCGTACAGCACCAGATCCGGCAGCTGAGGTACCCGCCACGCCGCGTCGGCCGCGGACCATGCGTACGGGGACCCGCCGACGACGACGGCCGACTGCTTGCCGACGCCGAACTCGCGCGCGTACGGGTCGATCAGCCAGTCCACCCGCCCGCGGTTCGGATCGGTCACCACCAGCCGGTAGACGTAGCGCCCGGGAGTGCCCCACCGGCTCGACGCCGGCTGCCCGGACGGCGCGCTCAGGTCGACCTCGCCGCTCCACAGGTCACCGTAGGACGGATCCGTCGCATGCGTCAGCGGGATCTCCACAGCCGGAATCGCCTGCAGGTACTGGTCCTTCTCGTGGATCGCCAGGACGCTCACGGACTGGCCGTTCGCCGGGCTGACCCAGGGCAGCAGCACGCCGAACGCGATCGCGGACGGTCCCGACCGGCGTCCTCCCAGCCCCTGCAGTGGCACGGTTCCCACGGCCATCGCCCCCTCCGGTGACGGACACCGATGATCCCAGGGCGGGGCCGATCCGGTCGAGCCCCAGGTGGCGCGGCGCGGTTCACGCCGTGTTCACCTTCGAGGTGCGTGGTTGTCGTTCGACAGGGCCATAGTCGGCCGCGGCGACACCCACGACCGAGAGGATGCTCGATGACCAGAGCCCGTGTTCAACCGAGTCGACGTGCCTTCCTGGGCGGGATCGGCGCGGGGGCCGCCGCGGCCGGGCTCTCCACGCTGCTGCCCGAGGGCGCCGCCGAGGCGGTCGCCGCGGCGAAGGCGACGGGCACGCTGGACGACGTGGAGCACGTGGTGATCCTCATGCAGGAGAACCGGTCCTTCGACCACTACTTCGGCACGATGCGCGGGGTCCGCGGGTACAGCGATCCCGCGCGGGTCCGCATCAGCACCGGCAGGGACGTGCTGTACCAGCCGGACCCGACCCGGCCCGACGGCGGCTACCTCCTGCCCTTCCACGTCGACACCCGCATGGTCGACGGCCAGGATCTCGGCGACCTCGCCCACGACTGGGACACGACCCACCTGGCGTGGAACGGCGGCCGGTACGACCAGTGGACGCTGGCCAAGACCGAGATGACGATGGGCTACTTCACCCAGACCGACATCCCCTTCCACCGGGCCCTCGCCGCGGCGTTCACCGTGTGCGACGCCTACCACTGCTCGATCCAGGGCCCGACGACGCCCAACCGGCTCTACCACTGGACCGGCATGATCGACCCCGCCGGCACCGCCGGCGGACCCGCCACCGCCAACCCGCCCGACTACCAGCCCGTCTACAGCTGGACCACCTATCCGGAGCGGCTGCAGAAGGCCGGCATCTCGTGGCAGGTCTACGCCAACGACGAGGTCGGCGACGGCAGCGACGGCTATGTCGGCGACTACGGCGACAACCCGCTCTGGCTGTTCCACGCCTACCACGACGCCCTCGCGTCGAGCGATCCCGCGGTGCGTCAGCTCGCCGAACGCGCCAGCCTGCGCACCACCTGGAAGCCGGATTCGGGCAAGGGCAAGAACGTCGACCACGTCATCGCCCAGTTCGCCGCCGACTGCGCCGCGGGCACGCTGCCGGCGGTGTCGTGGGTCGTGGCGCCCTACCTCTACAGCGAGCACCCAGCGGCCCGCCCGGTCGACGGCGAGGCCTACACCCAGGGTGTGCTCAACGCCCTGTGGGCCAATCCGGCGCTGTGGGCGAAGACGGTCGTGCTGATCAACTTCGACGAGAACGACGGCTTCTACGACCACGTGCCCCCGCCGGTGCCTCCGGCCGGAACGGCCGCCGAGTTCCTGCCCGCGGTCCAGCCCGCCTACGACGGGGTGCCGCCCGCCTTCGGACCGCCGACCCCGATCGGCCTCGGCCCGCGCGTGCCGATGACGGTGATCTCGCCCTGGAGCCACGGTGGGTGGGTCAACTCCGAGACGTTCGACCACACCTCGGTGCTGCGCTTCCTCGAGGCGTGGACGGGTGTGCGCGAGACGAACATCTCTGCCTGGCGCCGCAAGATCTGCGGCGATCTCACGAGCTGCTTCGACTTCACCACGAAGACGACATCGATCCCCTCGCTGCCGAACACCGCGGTACTGCGCCGGGCGGCCGACCAGAGCCAGACGAAGCTCCCCACGCCCACGACGCCCCCGACCGGCAGCCAGGTCCTGCCCGTCCAGGATAGCGGACACCTCAAGACCAGGCCGTTGCCGTACCAGCCCTCGGCGAACGTCACCGTCGCGGGCGGATCGGCGCACATCACGCTGTCGCAGCACGGAACCGCCACCGTGCCGTTCGCGGTGTACGCCCACCACGCGCTGACCACCGACCCCACTCCCGTCGACGTGCCGCACGCGGGCTCGGCGACGCTGACGGTCGCGACCGATCCGGTCACGGGCGCCTACGACCTGGAGATCCACGGCCCCAACGGGTTCCTGAGCGCTGCCGCCGGCAACGCGGTGACCACCGCCGCGGGGATCTCCACCCAGGTCTCGATCACCGGGACGGCCGCGCATCCCCTGCTGCGGTTCGCGGCCACGAACACCGGCGCTGCGTCGCACGTCCTGCACCTGGTCGACATCCGTGGCGCCGCGACGGCTGTCACGGTGCGTCCCGGCGCGACCGTGGTGCGGACCCTCGATCCGGTCCTGTCGGACAACGGCTGGTACGACCTCGCGGTCACGGCCACTGCGGACGCCGGATTCACACGCCGCTACGCCGGGCACCTGGAGACCGGAAAGGCCGGCCGCACCCGCTGATCGACCCCTGGGCCGCGACCGCGATCTGGCGTTCAATGAGCGGATGCTGATCGACCGGGAGCAGGAGCGCGCGAGCCTGCTGGCCCTCGCCGACGACGCCGCGGGCGGGCACGGTCGGCTCGTCCTGCTCGGTGGCGAGGCCGGGGTGGGCAAGACGTCGCTCGTCGCCGACGTCTGCTCGTCGGTCGGCGATCGGCTCGATGTGCGCCGCGGCAGCGCGGACAACCTCCCCACACCTGCGCCCCTCGGTGGCCTGATCGACGCCTTCCCCGATCTGGAGGAGCTCGTAGCGGGCGCGCACCCGATCGCCCGTGGCAGCCTGTTCCGGCGGGTCCGCGCCGCGGTGTCGACCACGCCGACGCTGCTGGTGCTCGAGGACGTCCACTGGGCCGACGAGGCGACCTGCGACGTCCTGCGCTTCCTCGGCCGCCGGGTGGACTCGCTGCCGCTGCTGGTGCTCGCCACGTACCGCGACGACGAGCTCGCCGCGACCCATCCGCTGTCCTTGGTGATGGGCGATCTCGGTACCGCGCCGGGTGTCCGACGGCTGTCCCTGCAGCCGCTGAGCCGGCTCGGCGTCCAACGCGTGGTCGAGCTGAGCGGCTCTCGGATCGACCCGGGCGATCTCCACCGCCGCACGGAGCGGCAACCCGTTCTTCGTCAGCGAGATCCTCGCGGCGGACACCGATGCGGTCCCCCACACCGTGCGCGACGCCGTCCTGGCGCGGGCCGCGCGGCTCTCACCCGTCGCCCGGCGGGCGCTGTCGGCTGCGGCGGTGCTCGGCCGGCGCGCCGGAGTCCGACTGGTCGCCGAGGTCGCCGGCGAGCCAGCCACCGCGGTCGACGAGTGCGTCGCCCTGGGCGTGCTCGTCGAGGCCGGGGGCGACAGCGACGACGGTGACGTCGTCTTCCGGCACGAGCTCGCCCGGCTCGCCGTCGAGCAGTCACTGGGGCCCGCGGCGCGGTCGGACCTGCACTCGCGGGCGCTGGCGGCCCTGATCCGGTACGGCCCGCCCGACGACCGGGCCTTGGCCCATCACGCGAGCGGGTGCGGCGACGACGCCCTGGTCCTGATCTACGCTCCCCGCGCGGCCGAGCACGCCGCTCGACTGGGCGCGCACCGCGAGGCCGCGGCCCACTACCGCAGGGCGCTGCGCGTGCCGGACGCCGGACCCGACGTCCGCGCGCGGCTGTTCGAGGCGCTGTCCTACGAGTGCTATCTCACCGACGAGCTGGCCGAGGCGGTCACCGCCCGGCGGCGCTCGCTCGAACTGCTCGAGCTCGCCGGCGACGCCGCCGGGGTGGGGGCGGCCGAACGCTGGCTGTCGCGGCTGTCCTGGTTCCTGGGGCTGACCGAGGATGCGCGACGCTACGGCCACCGTGCGGTGGCGACGCTCGAGCCGCTCGGTGACGGGCACGAGCTGGCGATGGCCTACAGCAACCTGGCCCAGATCGGCATGCTCGCCGACGACGTCACGGCGGCGCTGGACTGGGGCGGGCGGGCACTCGAGCTGGCCCGGAGCCTGGGCGACCGCGACGTCGAGATCCACGCGCTGAACAACACCGGGACGGCGCTGTGGGCCGTCGGCGACGATCTCGAAGGGCGCAGCCGCCTCACCCGCAGCCTGGACCTGGCCCTCGCCGACGGCGCCCACGAGCATGCGGCCCGGGCCTACACCAACCTGGGCACGATGGCGGCCCGACACCGCCGCTGGACGGACGCGGATCGGGAACTGCGCGCCGGCATCGCCTACTGCGAGGACCACGACCTGGATTCGTGGAGTCATTACATGAGCGCCGCACTGGCCACCTCGCTGGCCGAGCAGGGCCGCTTCGACGACGCGCTCGCCTCCGCGGAGGCCGTGCTCCGGCACTCGCGCGTGGCCGCCGTCAGCCGGATCCCGGCCATCGTGGCCACGGCGCGGATCCGGGCACTGCGCGGGGAACCCGACCCGGCGCTCCTGGCCGACGCCGCCACGCTGGCCGCGCGCACCGGGGAGATCCAGCGCCTGGCTCCGGTGGCCGCGGCGCAGGCCGAAGCTGCCTGGCTGGCCGACGACCCGGACGGCATCGTCGCGGGCGTCGATCTCGCGTGGAGTGCCGCCGTCGAACACCCCGAGCCCTGGGCGGTCGGAGAGCTGGCGTTCTGGCTCTCCGTGGCCGGTGCCGCGCGCGCGACGCCGGCCGTCCCAGCGGCCCCGTTCGCCCTGATGCTGTGCGGGGCGTGGGAGGAGGCGGCCTCGGCGTGGGCCGGCCTCGGCTGCCCGCTGTGGGTGGCCATCTGCCTGGGCAACGTCACCGAGAGCGGGACCGCCCGTCGGGCACTGACGATCCTCGACGACCTCGGCGCCCCGGCAGCACGCGCCGCGGTACTCCGGGAGCGGCGGGCCCGCGACCTCACCCTGCCGCGGACGCCGCGGACGAGCAGCCGCGACAACCCGGCGCAACTGACGGCGCGCGAGCTGGACGTGCTGCGCCTCGTCGCCGGCGGCCTGTCCAACCTCGAAGTGGCCGGGACCCTGTTCATCTCCGAGAAGACCGTCGGCCACCACATGTCCGCGGTCCTGCGCAAGCTCGACCAGCCGACCCGGGCGCGTGCGGTGGCCCAGGCGCTGCGCACAGGGATCGTCGATCCAACATAGGGAGTGCTCCCGATGTCCGCGGGTGCCGGTTGCGATGGACTGGAGGAGCCCGCAACACCGCGGGCCGGATCGAGGAGGAGCCGGGATGGCGCTCTACATGGACGTGCACAATCTGGGTGGGCCGGTCACCGTCGAGGACGTCGCGAAGGCGCACGCCGCGGACCTGCAGACCCAGGACGCGCACGACGTGCACTACCTGCGGTACTGGGTCGACCAGTCACAGGGCAAGATCTTCTGCCTGGTCGACGCCCCGGACGCGGATGCCGCGGCGACCGTGCACCGCGAGGCTCACGGGCTCGTCGCGGACGAGATCCACCCCGTCGTCGAGGGCGACTAGGCGGGAACGGCCGTCCGGCGCCGCGCTGGGCTCGGGGGTCAGCGCGACGTGGCCGGTCGCGGCCGGTAGGTCCGCGGCGCGTGCGTGGCGCGGACCAGCTCACGCAAGGACCAGACGTCGCCACGGATCAGGCCGTGTGTGCGCGCCTGCACGACGATGTTCCCGATCGCGGTGGCCTCGACCGGCCCCGCGATCAGGGGCAGCCCGCACGCGTCGGCGGTGAGCTGGCAGAGCAGCTCGTTCTGCGAGCCACCGCCGACGAGGTGCACGACCTCGACGCGGCGGCCGCTCAACCGGGCCGCATCTGCGACGGCCGCGGCGAACGCGGACGCCAGGCTGTCCAGGATGCATCTCGTGATCTCATCCGGACGCGTCGGCGGCGCCACGCCGTGATCGGCGCAGGACTGCACGATCCGGTCCGGCATCCCGCCGGGAGCGAGGAACACCGCGGAGTCGACGTCGACGATCGGGCCTCCCGCGGGCAGCGCGGCTGCTGCGGTGAGCAGCGAGGCGAGGTCGACAGCCATGCCGCGCAGGGCCCAGTCGCGGAGGCATTCCTGCAGCAACCACAGCCCCATGACGTTGCGCAGGTAGCGCACCGTGCCGTCGATCCCGCGCTCGTTGGTGAAGTTCGCGGCGCGCCCGGCAGGCGTCAGGATGGGCGCCGGCAGCTCCACGCCGACCAGGCCCCAGGTGCCGCAGGAGATGTAGGCGAAGTCGGGGGTCTGCGCAGGCACGCCGACGACGGCCGACGCGGTGTCGTGCGAGCCGACGGTCGTGAGTTCGATGCCGCGGGGAAGGCCGGTGTCGGCCAGCACCGCGGAGCTCAGCGGACCCACGGCGGTCCCCGCGGCGACCACCGGCGGTAGCAGTGACGGCTCGATTCCCACCCGCGCCAGAAGGTCTGCCGACCACTGACCGGTGCGCGCATCGAGCAGCCCGGTGGTCGATGCGTTCGTCTCCTCGGCGACCATGCGGCCGGTGAGCCAGTAGCCGAGCAGGTCCGGGATCAGCAGCAGCCGGTCGGCCCGGGCGAGCAGCTCCCGGTCCGCGGCGAGTTGGAACACCGTGTTGAAGGGCAGTTGCTGCAGGCCGTTCACCGCGTAGAGCTCCTCGGCGGAGATCGCGCCGTGGACAGCGGCCATCCCGGCGGCGGAGCGGTCGTCACGGTAGTGGTGCGGATTGCCCAGCAGCGTGCCCCGGCCGTCGAGCAGGCCGTAGTCGACCGCCCACGAGTCGATCGCCATACCCGCGATGCGCCCGTGCGTGCGGGCGGCCTCGGTCAGCCCGGCGAGGACGTCCTGGTAGAGGCCGAGGACGTCCCAGTACAGGCCGTCGGGCAGCCGGACCGGCCCGTTGCGGAACCGGCGCACCTCCGTGAGGTCCAGCAGTCCGGGCCCGACCTCGGCCAGGATCACGCGCCCGCTGGACGCGCCGAGGTCGGCGGCGAGCAGCGCCGGGGTCGGGCTCGTCACCGGATCAGCGGAGGAAGGCCGCGGCCACGCCGGCGTCGACGGGGACGTGCAGTCCCGTGGTCAGGGCGAGGTCACCGCCGGTCAGCGCGAAGACGGCATCGGCGATGTGCTCGGGCAGCACTTCCCGCTTGAGCAGGGTGCGCTGGGCGTAGAAGGCCCCCAGGTCGGCCTCGTCCACGCCGTACACGGCGGCGCGCTTGGCACCCCAGCCCCCGGCGAAGATACCCGAACCGCGGACGACGCCGTCGGGGTTCACCCCGTTGACGCGGATGCCGAACTCGCCCAGTTCGGCGGCGAGCAGGCGGACCTGGTGCGCCTGGTCGGCCTTGGCGGCGCCGTAGGCGACGTTGTTGGGGCCGGCGAACACGCTGTTCTTGCTGGAGATGTAGACGATGTCGCCGCCCATCCCCTGCGCCTGCATGATCCGGGTCGCTTCCCGGGAGACCAGGAACGACCCACGGGCCATGACGTCGTGCTGCAGGTCCCAGTCGTGCAGCGTCGTCTCGAGCAGCGGCTTGGAGATCGACAGGCCGGCGTTGTTCACGACGAGGTCGACACCACCGAAGGCGAGGGACGCGGCGGCCAGCGCGGCGGCGATGTCGTCCTCGCTGCCCACGTCGGACCCGACGGCGACGGCCACGTCGGAGTTGCCGATCTCGGCCGCCACCCGCGCGGCGCTGTCGGCGTTCAGGTCGGCGACGACGACGCAGGCACCCTCGGCGGCGAGGCGGTGCGCGATCGCCCGGCCGATCCCCGACCCGGCACCGGTCACGAAGGCCACCCGCGAGGCGAGCGGCTTGGGCTTCGGCATCCGCAGCAGCTTGGCCTCCTCCAGCGACCAGTACTCGATGCGGAACTTCTCGGCCTCGTCGATCGGTGCGTAGGTGGACACCGCTTCGGCGCCGCGCATGACATTGATCGCGTTGACGTAGAACTCACCGGCGACACGGGCGGTCTGCTTGTCCTTGCCGAAGCTGAACATGCCCACGCCGGGGACGAGGACGATCGCGGGGTCGGCACCGCGCATGGCCGGGCTGTCAGGGGCCTTGTTGCGTTCGTAGTACGCGGCATAGTCCGCGCGGTACTCGGCGTGCAGCTCCCCGAGCCGGGCGACGACGTCGGCCAGCGGCGCGTCGGGGCCCAGGTCCAGGACCATCGGCCGCACCTTGGTGCGCAGGAAGTGGTCCGGGCAGGACGTCCCCAGCGCGGCGAGGCGGGGGTGCTCGGCGTGGGACAGGAAGTCCAGCACGGGATCGGTGTCGGTGAAGTGCCCGACCTGCGGGCGGTCGGTCGACGCCAGCCCGCGGATCACCGGCGCGAGCGCGGCGGCACGGGCGTGGCGCTCGGTCACCTCCAGCGGGCGGTAGTCCGCGAGCTCCGCGCCGAACGGGTCGGGCCGTCCGCGTTCGGCGAGGAACGCCTCCGCGGTATGGATGATCTCCAGTGATCGCTGCTCGCACTCCGCGCTCGTCGCCCCCCAGGCGGTGATGCCGTGCCCGCCCAGGATGCAGCCGATCGCCTGCGGATTCGCCGCCGCGATCGCGGCGATGTCCAACCCGAGCTGGAACCCCGGACGGCGCCAGGGAACCCACACCACGCGATCGCCGAAACACTCGGCCGTCAGGGCCTCGCCGTCGGCCGCGGTGGCCAGGGCGATGCCGGAGTCCGGGTGCAGGTGGTCGACGTGCGCGAGCTCGACGAGACCGTGCATGGCGGTGTCGATCGACGGTGCCGCGCCGCCGCGCCCGTGCAGGCAGTAGTCGAAGGCGGCGACCATCTCGTCCTCGCGCTCCACCCCGGGGTACACGTCCTTCAGCGCGCGGAGCCGATCCAGGCGCAGCACGGACAGACCCGCCTCGGTCAGCGTGCCGAGATCACCCCCGGAGCCCTTCACCCACATCAGCTCGACGGGCTGGGAGGTCACCGGATCGGTGACGGTCCCCTTGGCTGAGGTGTTCCCGCCCGCGAAGTTGGTGTTGCGCGGGTCCGCGCCGAGCCGGTTGGAGCGGGCGATCAGGTCATCTGCGGTACTGCTCATGACTGGAGGGTTCCTTCGAGAGAGGGATGGGTGAGGACGTGGTCGGGTGTTACGCGCCCCACCCAGCCTGCTGACCGCCGACGCGCTCCTCCCGGATGCGCTCGGCATAGCCCGATCGTGCGTAGGCGGCCATCGGGTCGGGGTCGATCCCCTGTTCGGTGCGCAGGTCGGCCAGCAGCGGCCGGACGTCGGTGTTGTAGGCGTCCATCAGGACGGCGTTGGCACCCAGGACGTCACCGGCTTGCTGCGCCGCCGCCAGGGCGTCGACATCGACCAGCAGAGCCTTGGCCGTGGCCTCCTGGACGTTCATGACCGACCGGATCTGGCCGGGGATCTTGGGCTCGATGTTGTGGCACTGGTCGAGCATGAAGGCGATCTCGCTCTCCGGGTCGAGGCCACCGGCGTCGACGACCTCGTAGAGGATGCGGAACAGCTGGAACGGGTCGGCCGAACCCACCATCAGGTCGTCGTCGGCGTAGAAGCGGGAGTTGAAGTCGAAGGCCCCCAGCTTGTCCGCGCGCATCAGGAACGCCACGATGAACTCGATGTTGGTGCCCGGCGCGTGGTGGCCGGTGTCGACGCAGACCTTGGCCTTCGGCCCGAGCTGCAGGCAGTGGGCGTAGGAGGTTCCCCAGTCGGGGACGTCCATCGTGTAGAACGCCGGCTCGAAGAGCTTGTACTCCAGGATCAGCCGCTGGTCCTCACCGAGCCGTTCGTAGACCGCCGACAGGGCCTCGGCCAGCCGGTCCTGACGGGCGCGGATGTTGTCCTGCCCCGGGTAGTTCGTGCCGTCGGAGAACCACAGCTTCAGGTCGCGCGAACCCGTCTCGTCCATGACGTCGATGCAGTCGAGGAGGTGACCCAGCGCCTTGCGCCGGATCGCGGGATCCGGGTTGGTGACGCTGCCGAGCATGTAGTCGTTGTCCTGAAAGACGTTCGCGTTGATCGTGCCGAGCGAGACGCCCGCGTCGGCCGCCGCGGCCCGCAACTTCGACCAGTCCTCGACGCGATCCCACGGGATGTGCAATGCGACGACGGGCGCGGCACCGGTGTAGGTGTTCACCTGGGCGGCGTCGGCGATCTTCTCGAACGGATCCCGCGGCACCCCGGCCTGCGGGAACACCTTGAAGCGGGTACCGGAGTTGCCGAAGGCCCACGACGGCAGTTCTATCTTCTGTGCTCGCAGAGCAGCGGTGACGGCGGCGTGATCGGCCATGGGAACTACCTTTCTTCCGTGCGTAGTGATGACAGGGGGCGGCCGATTCGCCGGGCGGTCACGGCGTGCCGGACACGCCGGCGCCGGTGACCTCGACGAGATCGATCCCCAGCAGATCGGCGGTGGCCCGCAGCTCGGCGCGCAGGTCGCCGACGCCGAGTGCCCAGTGGTGGGAGATCCCGGTGGCGCTCCACGCGTCGGTCCACTCGCCGGGGTCGCAGCCGAAGTCGACGCGCGAGGTGGTGTTGCCGATCTGCAGCAGCGGCCCCGCGACGACGTCTCCACGGGAGACGACGAACCGGAACGCGCCGTCACGCAGCTGGGCGATGCCGAACAGCGTGACCGGGCCGTGGTTGACGTCGAACTCGACCGACACGCCCCATCCGCGCTTGCCGTGGTAGACACCGAGCCCACGCAGCAGCGGCTTGCGCTCGCTGATCGCGAGATGGGCCGGCCCGTCATGACCCATCTCCACCACCCCGGCGGTGAAGTCCAGGGCCTGGAGCTCGGTGAACGATCCTCCGCCGCCGAGCCGGTCGACGATCAGCATCGCCAGCGACGTCCGTAGCTCGTACTCCCCCACCACCGGCACGCCCCGCGCCGTGAGCAGCGACGCCCCGAGGATCATCCCGGCGCCGAGGCGTTCGTGCTGCTCGCCCTCCAGGCCGCGGTGGTAGTAGGCGATGCTGTCGAGCTGGAAGTCCTCGACGAGGCGGTCCAGGCCGACCGACACCTGCGCGGCCCACCGAAAGTCCTCGTCCTGCACGGTCGGGTCGATGTCGAAGACCTCGCCGGCGAGGGCCATCCGCGCGCTTACCTCGGCGTCGGAGACCGCCGCGACGCGTACCCGCAGGTCGTCGAACTCCACGACCTCCATGTGCCCGCCGAGGTTCACGGGCACGAGGGTCAGGTCGGTGGACACGTCGAGCATCCCCGGGTACAGGTGACCCATCAGCCCGTGCCGGCCGGTGCGCAGCGCGCCACGGACACCGGCAGCCTTGATCCACCGGCCGATCCGGACCCACGCACGCTCGTCCTCGACGTAGCCGGACACCGAGCGGAACGGGATGCCCGCGCGCAGGAAGGTGTTGGCCATCTCCGGGAGCGGGCAGGCACCGCAGTAGGCCAGCCACTGGCCGGTGTCGAACGTGGCGTGGTCCATGCTCTCCGTCGGCTGCAGATTGATCAGCAACACCGGGGCGCCGCTGCGCTGTGCGACGGGAAGCAGCATCGACGCAGTCATGTACGTGGTCAGGAACCCCACGATCAGGTCGCAACCGGCCACCCGGAGCTCCTCGGCCGCACGGGCACCGTCCTGGGCGTCGGAGATGAACCCGACGTCGACGACCTCGCAGTCCATGGCCTTCATGCGCTCGCTGACCCGCGCGGCCGAGCGCTGCAGGGTCGGCAGGAGGTCGGGGAACTGGGGCCAGTAGGCGCCGAGGCCGCCGGCGACCAGGCCGACCTTGGTGCGCCGGCCGATGCGGCGGGCGGTCCCGTGGGTCGTCTCGGTGGGCACGGTCGTGGTCATCGGTACCTCCTGATCTACAGCTGACTCAGTTGCGTGTCGAGGTTGAAGATCTCCTCGAGGAGTTCGAAGCCCTCGTCGGGGCCCTTTCCGGCCAGGCCCATGAAGTAGGGCGCCATCGACGCCTGCCAGCGTGCGTTCACGTCGGTCGCGGCCATGGCGGCCTGGGCGGCAGCCAGATCCTCGGCCTCGACGTAGCCGACCAACAGCCCGTCGGGGCGGGCGAAGATCGAGTAGTTGTGCCAGCCGCTCGCGGCCAGCGCCTGCAGCATGTCGGCCCAGACCTCTCGGTGGCGCTGCTTGTACTCGTCGAGCAGCTCGGGGCGGACCTGCAGCAGGAAGCAGTAGCGGTTCATGTCGTTGCTTCCCTGCCGGAGCGTCGGGCGTGGAGGAGGTGCCCGGCCGGCCGTCGGCCGGGCACCTCGCTCACCGCGCGTCGATCAGAAGTTGAACTGGTCGATGTTCGACGCGTCGAACACCGTGGGCGGGCCGAGCACGACCGACGGTCCGGTGGTGCCGTACGGAGCAAGGATCTTGTAGTCCTTGAGCCGGCCGGCGGAGAAGGTCGAGCCCACCGTCAGGCTGGCAGTCCCGGAGGCGAGCGACGCCGCGGCGTAACCGGCCAGGTAACCGAGGTCGGTCGGGTTCCACAGCTCGAAGGACTTCAGGGTGCCGTCCTTGATGTAGGCCTTCATCTGCGACGGCAGCCCCAGACCGGTGAGGACGATCTTCGCGGTCCTTGTGGGTCGAGAAGTACTGCGCGGCGGTGGAGATGCCGACCGTGGTGGGCGAGATGATGCCCTTCAGGTTCGGGTACGCCGAGAGCAGGCCCTGCAGGACCGTCAGGGACGTGGCCGGGTCGTCGTTGCCGTACACGGTGGCGACGAGGTGCATGTTCGGGTACTTGGCCGCCAGTTGCGTCTTCATCGCGGCGATCCAGGCGTTCTGGTTGGTGGCGCTGGCCGCCGCGGACAGGATGGCGATGTCACCGGTGCTGTTGATCTGCTTCGCCAGCAGGTCGACCTCGGAGGTGCCGATCTGCTGGGTGTCCGCCTGGTTGATGAACAGGTGGTTCGGGCAGGTGATGTCGGAGTCGAACGAGACGACCTTGATCCCGGCCGACTGTGCCTGGTGACAGCGACGGGCACAGCGCCGACGGGTCGTTGCCGGCGATCACGATGGCGTCGGCGTGGGCCTGGATCGCCGCCTGGATCGACGGGATCTGCGCGGCAGCGGTGTCGGCCGTGCCGCTGCTGACGACGACCTTGCCGCCGAGCTCGGCCAGCGCGGCCTCGCCACCCTTGTCGGCGAGGACCTCGTAGGGGTTCTGGGTGTCCTTCGGGATGAAGTAGACCGTGAGCCCCTTCTTGATCCCGCTCGCCGCGGGAGACGCGGCAGTGGAGCCGGTGGTCGTGCCGCCGTTGCCGGTGGAGCCGGAACTGCTCGACGAACTGCACGCGGCGACGAGAGCACCGGCGGCGATCACGGCGATCGCTATCGGCAGCCGCCTGCGAGTCCTCTGGAATGAGCTCATACGGGGTTCCTTTCGTGGGTGGTCGTCCGTGCTCGAAGGCGCGGGCCAGGTGGGCGGGACGGCTGTGCTGGACGTGGGATACGCGGTGGATCTCCGGGCGGGCGCTCATGTCGCCACGCGCCGGTGGAGTCGGGCCCGCAACCTGCGCACGACCTCTCCGCCGTTCGGAACGATCACGCTGACGAGCAGCAGCCCACCGGTGACGATGTTCTGCACCTCCGGGGTGATGTGGATGAGCGTCAGCGCCTGCTGCAGGGCACCGAAGATGACGACCGAGAGCACGACGCCGAGCGACGGTGCCGCGGCCGCCGAAGATCGACACGCCGCCGAACAGCACGACCGCGACGACGTTGAGTTCGAGCCCGGTGCCGGCGCTGTAGCTGGCCGAGGCGTTCTTGAGGGTGAACAGGATGCCGGCGAAGGCGCAGAGCGACGCCCGAGACCACGTACAGCCCGAGCTTGATGCGCTGGACCCGGATGCCGGAGAACTGCGCGGCCTCGGGCTGCAGGCCGATCGCGACCATCGACCGGCCGAGCGGCGTCCCGTGCAGGACGACCCCGAAGATCACCGCCAGCACGAAGAAGATGGCCGCCGACTAGGCCAGCTGGGTGCCCTGGATCGGCAGGCTCACCTTGGTGAGGCTCGTGGGGAACAGCTTCGTGGTCGGGTTGGTGCAGGATGACCTCGGCCAGGCCGCGGAAGAGCGTCAGCGTGCCGATGGTGACGGCGATCGACGGCAGCCCGAGCTTGGCGATCAGCACCCCGTTGAGCGCGCCGCCGGCCGCGCCCACGACCAACGACGACGAGCATCGCCAGCCAGATCGAGGTGCCGTTCTGGTAGAGGTTTCCCATCACCGCGCCGGACAGCCCCAGCATGGAGGCCACGGACAGGTCGATCTCGCCCACCATGACGATCAGCAGCATGGGCAGCGCCATGATGGCGATCTCGCCCATGTTCAGGCCGGTGAAGAAGAACGTCGTGCCGCTCAGGAAGGTCGAGGACTTCGTCGAGCCGAAGACCAGCGACGGCGATCAGGACGACGACCAGCCCGCTCTCCCAGCGGAGCAGGCCGCGCCACAGTGGCTGAGCGCTCGTGTCCGACGCCGCGTGTAGGCGTTCGGCTCCGGGCGGGCGCGTGTCGGTGTCAGACATCGCGGTGCGCTCCTTCGGCGGACTCGAGACTGCGCGCCAGCCGCAGGCTGAGCCAGCGGTCGAAGGCGATCGCGACCAGGAGCAGCGCGCCGGCGATCGCGTCGTTCCAGAAGGGCGAGACCTTGCTGGCGACGAGCGCCTGGTTGATCGTGTTCAGCAGGACCGCGCCCAGCGCGGCGCCCACCACCGTGCCGCTCCCGCCGAAGATCGCGACGCCACCGACCACGACCGCGGCGACGACCAGGAACTCGTATCCGGTCCCGCCCTTGACGTCGACGGTGGCGTGCAGGGCCAGGAAGAGCGCGCCGGCGAGACCGGCCAGCGCACCGCTCACCAGGAACGCGGCGAACACCCGCCGTTCGGTCGGGATGCCGGCGAGCGCCGCGGCGTCCGGATTGGACCCGATGGCGTAGAGCTCACGGCCGACCGGTAGGACCGCATCGCGTAGCCGACGACCACCACGACCACGGCGACGATGATCGCCATCCACGGCACGCCGAGCAGGGTCTGGTAGCCGACCTTCTGGAAGCTCGTGGGGATCGACGACGGATTGATGGTGACGCCGTTGACGATGACTCCGTCGATGCCGCGGATGATGTAGAGCGCGGCGAGGGTGACCACCAGGCTGGGCACGCGCAGCACCGTGACCACGAGCCCGTTGATCGCGCCGAACCCGGCTCCGACCGCGATTCCCGAGCAGGAACCCGACGAGCACCGGCATGTGCGGGTGGTCCTTGAAGGTCAACCCGACGATGTAGGCCGAGATTCCCACGACCGAACCGACGGAGAGGTCGACGTTCCTGGTGACGATCACCAGCGTCTCCCCGACGCCGAGCAGCGCGATCAGGGCGGCACCCGTGAGCAACTGCTGAACACTGCTGGCCTCGGCGAAGCCGTGATTCTTCAGGCTGGCCACGACGAAGACGACGACGATCACCAGGCCGATCCCCAGCTCACGCGCCCGCAACAGCGCGGCGACGGAGAAGCGGGAGGACGCGGGTGTCTCGCGGTCGAGGAGCGCGGTCACAGGTTGCCTCCCGGAACCGGAACATCGCTGTCGCTGTCGGCGATCGCGGCGGCCGCGGCGGGCGTCAACCCGGACGCGGCGCGCATGACCGAGTCCTCGTCGGCATCGGCCCGGGACAGCTCGGCGGTGATACGGCCCTCGTGCAGGACCAGTACGCGGTCGGCCATGCCCAGCACCTCCGGCAACTCGGAGGAGATCATCAGGATCGCCATCCCGTCCGCGACGAGTCCGTCCAGGATCCGGTGGACCTCGGACTTGGTGCCGACGTCGATCCCCCGGGTCGGCTCGTCGATGATCAGGAGCGACGGCGTGCGGGCCAACCACTTGCCGAGGACGACCTTCTGCTGGTTGCCGCCGGACAGCGTGGACACCGGGTTCTTCATCCGGCCGAACTTCAGTTGCAGCCGCTCGGCCCAGGTGGTGGCGAGTGCGCGCTCGCTGGAGCGGCGGATCAGCCCCAGATGGCTGAGCCGGCCGAGTGAGGCCAGCGCGACGTTCTGGTCGATACCCAGGTCCATCACGAGTCCCTGCTGGCGGCGGTCCTCCGGCACCAGCGCGATCCCGGCGTTCATGGCCGCCTGCGCCGAGCCGGCCGGCAGGGCGCGGCCGTTGAGCCGGACCGTGCCCGAGGTGCGCCGGTCGATGCCGAAGACCGCGCGGGCGACCTCGCTGCGACCGGCGCCGACCAGGCCGGCGAGCGCGACGATCTCGCCCTTGCGGACGGTGAAGGAGATGTCGTGGAACACGTTGTCGCGGTTGAGGTTCTCGACCTCGAGCACGACATCGCCGGGCTCGGTCGCGGTCTTCGGGAACAGCGAGTCGAGGTCGCGGCCGACCATCGATCGGATGATGTCGTCGATGGTGAGGTCCTCGATCGGGGCGGTCCGGACGAAGGCGCCGTCGCGCATGATGGTCACGCGCTGGCAACTGGCGAAGACCTCCTCCAGCCGGTGCGAGATGAACAGCACCGCGGCACCCTGGTCGCGCAGTGTGCGCATGACCTCGAACAGGCGCGCCACCTCCACGCCGGTCAGCGCCGCGGTGGGTTCGTCCATGACGAGCACCTTCGCGTCCAGTGACAGCGCCTTGGCGATCTCGACGATCTGCTGGTCCGCGACGGACAGCCCGCGTGCCTGGCGGTCCGGGTCGAGGGACACACCCAGCCGTGCGAACACCGCGGCGGCGTCGGCGTTCATCCGGCGCCGGTCGATGCTGTGCGCCCGCCCGAGCGGCTGACGGCCCATGAAGATGTTCTCGGCGACCGTGAGATCGGGGAAGAGCGTCGGCTCCTGATAGATGATCGAGATCCCGGCGGCGCGCGAGGCGGCGGGACCGGCGAGCACGACCGGCTCGCCCGCGACCCGCAGGTGGCCGCCGTCGGGCTGATGGACCCCGGCCAGGATCTTGACGAGGGTCGACTTGCCTGCTCCGTTCTCGCCGAGCAGGGCGTGGGACTCGCCGGCACGCAGGCTGATCGAGCCGTCCACGAGGGCCTTGACCGCGCCGAAACTCTTGGTCGCGCCGTCGAGCTCCAACAGGGGAGCGTCCGCGGGGGTGCTCACGTGCGTCCGGTCCTCCCTCTCTGAAAGGTTTCACTAATGTTCGTCGGAACGTTAAACGCGGTCACCCGGAAGGTCAATACCCTGTTGCGGATTTGTGTCATCGGATCGCTGCTGTGTAGCGCGATCGGCTGGCGATTCGTCCGCACATAAGGCACGGGTGTGTGCGAAACTCTCGCTAATACCTTTCACCATGACAGGCGGGCGGCGTGGCGGGTTCGGCGAGCGTGATCGATGTGGCGCAGCGTGCCGGCGTCTCCGTGGGAACCGTCTCCAACGTCCTCAACCGCCCGGACAGGGTCGCGCCCGGCACCCGTGATCGCGTGCTCGCCGCGATCGAGGAGCTCGGCTTCATCCGCAACGAGGCGGCGCGCCAGCTGCGCGCCGGGCGCAGCCGCACGATCGGGCTGGTCGTGCTGGACATCGGCAACCCGTTCTTCACCGACCTCGCCGGCGGCGTCGAGTCCGCCGCCGCGGAGGCGGGCTTGTCGATGATCCTCTGCAACAGCGGCGAGAGCATCGAGCGCGAGAACCGCAACCTCAATCTCCTGCAGGAGCAGCGGTCCTTCGGCGTGCTGATCACTCCGGTGTCGTCGAAGATGACCCGCATCGACGACATCCGCCGGCGCGGCACCCCTGCCGTGCTCGTCGACCGGGGCTCGGGCCGCAACCGCTGTTCGGTGTCGGTCGACGACATCGTCGGCGGCAGCCTCGCGGTCGCGCACCTGCTGGCCATCGGGCACCGGCGAATCGCTTTCGTGGGCGGCCCTCCCGCGCTGAACCAGGTTGCCGACCGGCTCAGTGGCGCGCGCTCGGCGATCGAGAGCGCCGGACTCGATCCGGACATCCTGCTGGTCCTCGAGCACCCCGGCCCTGAACGTCGCCGGAGGGCCGGCGGGTCGGCGAGCGGCTCGCGGCGATGTCCGCACGCACCCGTCCGACCGCGGTCTTCTGCGCCAACGATCTGCTCGCGCTCGGGCTGCTGCAGGAGATGACGCGCCGTCGCCTGAGGGTGCCCGACGACCTGGCGATCGTCGGATACGACGACATCGAGTTCGCCGCCGCCGCCGCGGTGCCGCTGACCTCGGTCCGGCAGCCGCGCGCGCAGCTCGGGGAGGCGGCGACGAAGGTCCTCATCGACGAGGTGACCTCGCCGGAGACCCATCGCCACCGGCAGATCGTGTTCGAGCCGGACCTCGTCGTCCGCGAGTCGACGCAGCACCAGAAGGCGCGTGGCCGGGACTGAGGCCGGGCGGTCGCACGACCGGGGCCGGCCGGTGCGCGCGGCCCGTGCCGAGCGTTACCCCATCGAGCGGATCCTGTCCGCGGCGATCGTGACGATCACCCGGACCTGGTCCCGTCCGCCGTACCAGGGATACGGACCGCCGAGGTAGCGCTGGGCGAGGCTCTCGATGTGGTCGACCGCGCCCTCGGTCGTCGTCGCGATCACGGTGCCGCGGATCGCGTAGTACCGCGAGGGGTTCGCAGGATCGGAGACGGTCACCGCCACGCGGGGATCCCGGGCGATGTTGCGCAGCTTCTGGAAGCCCTGCACGGTGTTGACGACGATGTTCGTGCCGTCGGTGTCGACCCACGTCTGCGTCAGCTGGGGCGAACCGTCGGGCATCGTCGTCGCGACGTAGCACGTGCTGGGCGAGCGCAGCAGGTCGAGCAGGCCCTCGGGCAGGTCCATGGGTTTCCTCTCGTCGGTGGCACGGGCATCACCACGAACCGTAGTCACCCGGAGCGGGACTGCTGGTCCAGGCCGTGCGCCGCCAGCCAGGCCTGCCTCCGATGGGCCGACGCGCGGGACAGCCAGGCGTCCTGCACGAGTTCGGCCAGCTCGTCCAGGGTGAGGTCACCGATGCGTGCGCCGCGCAACAGCACCGACGGATGCCCGTCGAAATGGGCAGTGGTGAAGAACGGTGCGGTGTCGTCGGCGAGGAGCGCCTGCTTGTCGGCCTCCGACTCCACCCAGAAGACGATCACATCGTCGTAGCGCTGCTGGGTGACCGGGTCGACCGCGTCGGGGCGGGGATTGCGGAAGAAGACGAAGGACCTGCCACCGACCTGGTAGACGGGGTTGCCGCGCGAGCCGTGCTCGACCGCGACGTGCGGCATCCCCAGCGCCAGCGCATGGACGTCCTCGACTCGAGCTGCCCGTGCCGGCCGTGCCTGCATCGCTCCAGCCTAGAACGGAAGTCCCACGGCTACCGGGGTGATGCCCGCGGTACTAGTACGAAAGGGCAATGGCGATGCCCGCCGGCACGGAGCACGGTCATGGGGTGCCGTTGCCACTCGCCCTCACCGTCGCCGCGCCTGCGATCCGGACCCAGTCCCGACCGCTCGCCGGGGCAGCCGCCTGCGCGACCCTCGCCGTCGCGGTCGAGCTGGCCGAGCCGTGGCCCCTCGCGCTGGCGATCGACTACGGCATCGACGGCCGCCCCCGTGCCGGGCTGCCGGCCGGGCTGTCACAGCTGTCCCCCACCTGGCTGCTCGTCGCCTCGGGCGCCGGTCTCGTCCTGCTCGCCGCGAGCTCGGGTCTGCTGACGATGCTCGCCGCGCGATGGTCCGAGAGCGCCGCCGAGCGCATCGGCGCCGACCTGCGGGCCCGGATGTTCCAGCGCTCGCTGGAGCTGTCGCTGCGCTGGCACGACCGGATGCGGCACGGCGAGCTGCTGTCACGGATCACCACCGACGTCGGGCGCCTGCTCGACGCGGTCGTCGCCGCGATGACCCAGCTCCTTCCGGACCTGGCGCTGCTGGTGGGGGTGCTGGTCGTGCTGCTGCGCCTCAGCGTCCCGCTCGCGGTGGTCGGCCTGACGGTCCTGCCGGTACTCGCCTGGTTCGCCCAGCACCAGCGCCGGCGGGTTCGCTCCGTCGAGCAGGACGCCCGCGGCGCGGCGGGCAGCCTCGCGGCGGGCGCTGCCGACCTGCTGCGCAACATCCGCGCGGTGCAGGCCTTCGGGCGATCGGACCGGGCGGCAGGAGCCTTCGCCGTCCGCAACGAGGCGCTGCTCGCGGTGAAGCTCCGGGCCGTCGCCGTCGAGGCGCGCTGGACGCCGGCGGCCGACGTGGTCCTCGCCGTCGGGACGGGGCTCGTGCTCGTGGTCGGCGGACGGGCGGTCGTGTCGGGGGCGGTGACCACCGGCGAGCTCGTGGTCGTCGTGGCCTACCTCGGCAACCTCTACGCACCCGTCCGCTCGCTGTGCCGGCTGTCCAGCGTGCTGGCCAAGGCAGCGGCCAGCGCCGAGCGGGTGCGGGACGTCCTGAGTTGCCGCGAGGCCGTCCAGGACGCGCCGGGTGCGGGCCTCGCGGCAGTGCCGGTCCGCGGGCTCCGGCTCGACCACGTCCACTTCGCCTATGCGCCGGGCCGTCCGGTGCTCCAGGACTTCAGCCTGCACGTCGCAGCCGGTGAGACGGTCTGCCTCTGGGGTGCCAGCGGGTCCGGCAAGTCGACCGTCCTGCACCTGCTGCTGAGGTTGTACGACGTCGACGCCGGACGGGTCCTCCTGGACGACACCGATGTCCGCACGGTGACGCGGGAGAGCCTGCGCGCGCAGGTGGCGTTCGTCCCGCAGGATCCCTGGCTGCTCGACGCGAGCATCGCCGACAACATCGCGTTCGGAGCCCGTGCTGCCACCCCAGCGGAGGTGCGCCGGGCCGGCACGCTGGCCGACCTCGACGAGGTCGTCGCCGCGCTCCCCTCCGGCTACGACACCCCGGTGGGTGAGGGCGGGGTGCTGCTGTCCGGCGGTCAGCGCAGGCGCGTGGCGCTGGCTCGCGCGATCGCATCCCGTGCGCCCGTGCTGCTCCTGGACGAGCCGACCGCCTCGCTCGACACCCGCTCGGCCCGCGAGGTGATCGGCGCCATCGGCCGGCTCGCCGCCGTCCGGACGGTCGTCATGGTCACCCACGATCCCGCCCTGGCCGCCACGGCGGACCGCGTGGTCACGCTGCCCGTCACCGGGCGTGGCAGCCGGCCGTTCCCGAACCTGCGACACGCCAACCGTGCGTGCCGTCCATCCCGTCCCCGAGAGGAGGTGACCACCATGACCACGACCCGCATCGAGGCTCCGATGAGCCACAAGGGCCGCTCGCGCAGCCGCTCACGGAGCCGCTCGCGCAGCCGCAGCCGCGACTAGTACGCCGTCCCGGGTGTCCGCCGCACCGGCCTCGCGCCGGGCGGCGGGCACCCGCGCCGAAGGAGAGAACGACCACCACACCGAACTGAGGAGGACGCCGTGCCCGACACCTCGACGGACCCCGACGACGGGCTGCCCGTGTGGCAGGCGGAACCGGGTGACGCGCTGATCGACGGGCACCTCGCGCTGGAACGCCTCGGGGTCGGGTTGCGCTGCGAGACCTGGCTGGCCTGGTCGGTCCCGCTGTGGTCACCGGCCGTCGTGAAGCTCGCCCGCCCGCACCAGGTGGCGCACCCGCGCGCGCAGGCCAGCCTCGGTCGCGAGGTCAGCGCGCTCGGCACCACATCCCATCCGGGCCTGCCGCGCCTGTACGTCGACGGTCGCGGGCACCGGATCCCGCATCTCGTGCTGGAGTACGTCGACGGCCCCGCCCTCGACGAGGAGATCGACGAGCGCCCGCTGACCGACGCCGAGACGTGCCTGCTGGGCGCGCACCTGCTGTCCACCCTGCGAGCGGTGCACGATGCCGGAGTCGTGCACGTCGATCTGAAGCCGGAGAACGTGCTGCTGCGGCACGGATCGCCGGTGCTGGTCGACTTCGGCTCGGCACGACCCATCGGCGCCGAGCAACCGGCGGGCCGGCCCATCGGCACGGCGGGTTACGCGGCGCCCGAACTGGAACGGGCGGGTGCGCTCTCGACCGCCGTCGACCTGTACGGACTCGGCACGGTGCTCTACGAGGCACTGACCGGCGAGCCCGCCTTCGATCCGCATGTCGCAGCGGCCGAGCGGCCGATCCCGTCCCTGCCTCCGGCGGTGGAACCCTCGCTGTCCGCCGTCGTCCTCGCCCTGCTCGCCGCGGAGCCCGCTGGGCGCTGCGCGCCGGATCGGGCGATGGCCGTCTTCGCCGCGGGTGCGGCGCGCGTGGACCGCCGGCCCTGGCCGGTGATCGTCGACCGCCACCTGCGATCCCGCTTCGCCGGCGCAGTGTCCGAGCGACTCGCCGAGGAACTATTGACTCCGAGTACACACTGAGCGTAGACACTGCGGTATGACGGTTCCGCTGACCCTTCTGGGGCTGCTCGAGCGAGAGCCCAGCCACGGCTATGACCTCAAACGCGACTACGACGCCTTCTTCGGCCGCAGCGAAGCCCCTTCCGTTCGGGCAGGTGTACGCGACGCTTGGCACGCCTGGCCCGCGACGGAATGGTCGAGACCGGCGAACCGGAACCGGGCGCCGGGCCCGAGCGGAAGCGGTACGTGATCACCGCCCAGGGTGTGACCGAGGTGGAGGCGTGGCTGGCCGATCCGGTCGAACCCGAACCGCACCTGCAGACGGTGCTGTTCGCCAAGGTCGTCCTGGCGCTGATGACCGATCGCCCGGCCGAGGCCTACCTCGACGCCCAACGGGCCGCGCACATGCAACCGCATGCGCGAGCTGACGGAGCTCAAACGCACCGGCGGCATGGTGGACGCGCTGCTCGCCGATCACGGGCTGTTCCACCTCGAGGCCGATCTGCGCTGGATCGACCTGACCACGGCACGGCTGGACGTGCTGGCCAAGGCCGTGCGGTCGTGACCGGCGACGACGGCGCACGCACCGGTGCCGCCGGGCCGCTCGTCGAGGCTCGTGGGATCGAGCTCTCGTTCGGCCCGACACCGGCCCTTCGGGGTGCCTCGGTGGCGGTGACCGCCGGCGAGATCCTGGCCGTGATGGGGCCGTCCGGCTCGGGCAAGTCGACGCTGCTGCACTGTCTGGCCGGCATCCTCGTCCCGGACGCCGGTGAGGTCCGCTTCGCCGGTGAGCGCCTCGACACGCTGCCGGAGGGGCGGCGCAGCGCACTGCGCAGGGACCGGTTCGGTTTCGTGTTCCAGTTCGGCCAGCTCGTGCCGGAACTCACCGCGCAGGAGAACATCGCACTGCCGCTCCTGCTCAGCGGCGTGCGCCGGGCCGAGGCACTCGCGCAGTCGAGCGCCCTGGTTCGGCCGGCTCGGACTGGACGGGCTGGAGCACCGGCGTTCCGGCGAGCTGTCCGGCGGCCAGGCCCAGCGCGTCGCCCTCGCCCGCGGCCTGGTGTCCCGGCCGAAGGTCCTCTTCGCCGACGAGCCGACCGGCTCACTCGACTCGCTGACCGGTGAGCACGTCATGGAGCTGCTGTCGACCGCCGCGCGCGAGCAGGGCATCACCGTCGTCCTGGTCACCCACGAGCCGCGGGTGGCGGCCTATGCCGACCGTGAGGTCATGGTCCGTGACGGCAGGGTCACCTCGCTGTCCGGCGATCGGGTCGTCGTGTGATCCGCCTCGCCCTGCGCCTCACCGTCGCCGGCGGCAGGGACGCGTTCACCCGTCTGGCGCTCATCGCGATCGCGGTCGCGGTCGGCACCGGCCTGCTCCTGACGACCGTGGCCAGCCTCAACGCGGTCACCGCGCAGAACGGGCGCTACGCGTGGCTGGAGACCGGCTACTCCGGCTCGAACGCACCCGCCGCCACGACGCCCGCAGCGGGTGCGACCGCCGATCCGCTGTGGTGGCGGCTGCGCGCCGACTACTACCAGGGCAGGCAGATCGGACGCGTCGACCTGGCCGCCACCGGGCCGACCTCGCCCGTCCCGCCGGGCATCGCGGCGCTGCCCGGACCGGGCCAGTACTACGCCTCCCCCGCCCTGGCGTCCCTGCTGCGCCGAACCCCAGCGGCCCAGCTCGGCGACCGTTACCCCGGCACGCTGGTCGGCACGATCGGGGCGTCGGCGCTGCCGGCGCCGAATTCGCTGCTCATCGTCATCGGCCACAGCCCCGCCGAGCTGGCTCACCAGGAGGACGTCCGCGAGGTGGCGCGGATCAGCACGACCGTCCCCAGCAGCTGCAACGGTGACTGCGCGCTCGGCGTCGGCACCAACGGCAACGGCATCACGCTCATCCTCGCGGTGGTGGCGGCGGCGCTGCTGTTCCCGGTGCTGATCTTCATCGGCGGTGCGACCCGCCTGTCCGCCGCCCGCCGCGAGCAGCGCTTCGCCGCCATGCGCCTGGTCGGCGCCACGCCCGGGCAGATCTCGACGATCTCGACGGTGGAGTCCTCCGTCGCCACGGTCCTCGGGGTGGTGGCCGGGTTCGGGCTCTTCTACGCGCTGCGCCCGAAGATCGCGACCATCCCGTTCACGGGTGACCCGTTCTTCACCGGTGACCTGTCGCTGTCCGCCGCCGACGTCCTGCTCGTCGCGCTGGGCATCCCGGTGGCGGCGGCGCTCGCGGCGCGGCTCGCCCTGCGCCGCGTCACCATCTCCCCGCTCGGCGTGAGCCGGCACGTCACGCCCCGGCCGCCGCGCGCCTGGCGCGTGCTCCCGCTGCTGGCCGGCGTCGGCGAGCTCGGCTACTTCGCCTACGTCCGCGACATCGGCGCCACCAGCCACACGAACACCACGGTCGAGGCCGTCGTGTTCCTGGCCGGCGTGCTGATGGTCATGGCCGGCCTGGTGATCGCCGGGCCGTGGTTGACGATGCTGGCCTCCCGAGTGAGCGCCCGGCACGCCAAGCGGCCGGCCACCCTGATCGCCGCCCGCAGGCTGGCCGACAATCCGCAGGCGGGTTTCCGCGCCATCAGCGGCGTGGTCCTCGCCGTGTTCGTCGGCACCTGCGCCATCGGCATCATCACCGCGGTCACGGCCCAGGGCGGCACGCCCACCGCGGATGCCTCGCTCCACGGCGGTACTCGTCGACCAGGTCGGTGGCCCGCAGGTCGCTCCGATCACCTCGATCCCCGCCGCGACGACCCGGCGGATCACCTCGATCCCCGGTGTCACCGCCCTGGCGGTCGTGCGCGACAACCCCGCGCCGACCGTCGTCGTCCCCCCGACGCCGGCCCGGTCAGGGGCACAGGCGGGTGGTCAGTCAGGTGCCGATCGATGAGGGCCAGTCGCTCGTCGCGTGCGCGCAGCTGGCCGCGCTCCCCGCCCTGGGACGCTGCTCACCCGGAGCGAGCGTCGTCGCGTTCTCCCCCGTCTACGGCCTCAACTTCGTCGGCAGGGCATCGCCGGCGGAGACCACGTGGCCGGCGGTGGCGGTGTCGAGCACGCAGCTGGCGGCCATGCCGCTGGATTCGCTCATCGTGGGCACCGACGGTTCGCCGGCCGCGGTGGAACGGGCGCGCACGGTCCTCGATCTCGCCTACCCGGCCACCTTCGCCGCAGAGACCCTGAGCGAGATGCGGGCCGACAACTCACGGCTGCTCAACGGGTACCGGCAACTGGCCGACGTCGTCATGCTCACCAGCCTGCCCATCGCCGGCTGCAGCCTGGCGGTCAACATCGCCGGTGGGCTGGCCGAACGCAAGCGCCCCTTCAGCCTGCTGCGCCTCGCCGGGTCGCCGCTCGGGATGCTGCGCCGTGTCATCACCCTGGAGGGCGCGGTCCCCCTGGTGATCACCGCCGTCGTGTCGATCGGCGCCGGGCTGCTCACCGCGCAGCTCTTCCTGCGGGCTCAGCTCCACGAGACCCTTCACGCACCGGGCCTGCAGTTCTACCTCGTCATCACCGCCGGGCTCGTCGCGTCCCTCGCGGTCATCGCGTCCACCCTGCCGATCCTCAACCGCCTCACCGGACCCGACGTGGCCCGCAACGACTGATCCCCCACAGCCCCGCCGAGCGACCGACGGCTCAGGCCTCCGCTGAGAAGGTCGGCGAGGACCACCGGCTGCCGTCGGCGCGGATCACCAGTCCCCGGTAGTCCGAGAGCGTCGCGATCCAGTCCGGTGCCCGCAGCCCCATCGCGAACGCCGCCGTGGCATAAACATCCGCGCACTCGAGGTCCGCGCCGACGATGGTGACGCCGGCGAGCGCCGACGCGCCGGAGCGGTCGTGGGGATCGTGGATGTGGATACCGCGCTCGGCCGTACCCGACGTGGCGACGGCGAGGTCGGTCCCGACGACGACCGCCGCGAGCTCGCCCGGACGATGGGGGTCGGCGATACCGATGCGCCACGGTTCGCCGCCCGGCCCGGCGGCGCCACGACAGTGCACGTCGCCACCGCCGTTGACGCAGTGGTTGCGGGAGCCGGCGGCGACGAGAAGATCGCTGGCGTGCTGGACGGCCCAGCCCTTGACGAGCCCCGACGGGTCGAGCGGGCCGGCCGCGTAGGCCGAGAAGTAGCCCCCTGTCTCGGCCTCGAACCGCTCGCACCGCTCCAGCACCTCCGCGACCTCCGGTGCGCAGTCGGCGAGGGCGAGCTCACCGCGGGAGAGGCGGCTGATCTCGCTGCCGTGCTGGTAGGTCGAGAACGTGGCGTCGACCCAGTGCAGCCAAGCGATGGCCTCCTCGACGACTCCCGGATCGCATCCCGGAGCCCGGACGTCGAAGGAGAACACCGTCCCCATGCAGTGCTCGACGCGCCGGATGCGCGGCTGGGCAGGCGCGTCGGCGATGCCGCCGGAGATGCCGGCGGAGATGCCTTCCGCGGCGCCCGGGGTCACGTGATACCGGCCTGATCCAGGGCGCTCTGCAGTGACTGGAGGTACCCCTCGCTGGTGTACGTCGCCCCGGAGATCGTGTCGATGTTGCTGCCCTGCGCCGCTCAGGGTCTCCTGCAGCAGTACCGGGCCGGCCTGGCTGTTGATGTCGGCGGAATGCCCGTCATGGCTCGACAACTGCAGGAAGGCGACGTTGGTGATCTTTCCGCCCGAGACGGTGACCGCCACCTGAACGGTGCCGTAGCGGGTTTGGACAGCCGCGCCGTCGTACGTCTGTCGAGGTCGCTGCTGGCGTCGCGGTCCTCGTCGCCGTCGGCGGTGCCGCGCTGCGAGTGGCGGGGGCTCGCCGGCGGCGCTCGTGCGTCGGGCTCGCCGTCGCGGGGGCGGTCGTCGGCGTGCTGGCCGACGGCGCCGCGCCCGCCGGATGGCGGAAGGCAGCGCCGCGCCCACCGTGGCGTGATTGTGCGATTTGAAGCCGAGCAGCGCGACCAACGCGAAAATCGTGCTCAGGACGGAGAGGATGACTCGTTTCATGGCGGTCCTCAGAAGACGAAGGATTCGTGGTGGATGTGGCGGCGGGGAACGCCGGCCGCGCAGCAGCGATTCGCGGGTGGCTGCCATCATGGCCTCCGGCCCGCAAAGATAGACGTCGTGGTCGCGCAGATCGGGGACCAGCGCCGTCAGCCGCGGCGGTGACAGGTGATCGTGCGGGTCCTGGCCGCGAGGGGCCCGATCAGATAGTGGATCGGCGAGCCGCGCCGCTGGGCGATGAGCTCGATCTCTCGACGCAGCACCAGGTCCTCGGGCCGGCCGGGCCCGGTACAGCAGCGTGACGTCGCCGGGCCGCCCGGGCAACGACTCGAACAGCGCCCGCAGCGGGGTGATCCCGACCCCGCCGGCGATCAGCAGCACCTTGCGGCGGCGCCGCCGTGCGCTGGGTCATCGCCCCGTACGGCCCCTCGGCCAGGACGCGCGTGCCGCGGCCTCAGCGTCGAGCAGTTCGCGGCTGTGCTCGCCGCTCGATCTTGACCGTGATGCGCAGCATGTCCGGCCGCGGGGCCGCCGAGAGCGAGTAGGGGTTTGCCGCCCACCACAGCTCGCGGGTCAGGAATCGCCATCGGAAGAACTGCCCGGATTCGGCCCGCAGCCGGGCGATCGCGGGCGCCGCTGACGTAGACGGAGACGGTGTCGGCGTTCTCGCGCACGACCCGCGCCACGCGCAGCGGGTATCGCAACGGCACCGTACGACCGGGACGAGCAGCCGATACCAGACCAGCAGCCCGGCCACCGCGATGTAGAGCGCCGACCACAGCCAGCGCGCGGGTGCGTTGTTGATGAAGTCGGCCCCGGTCGCGAACTGGTGGCTGAAGACCAGCGCGATCGCGAGATAGGTGTACAGGTGGATGAAGTGCCACGTCTCGTAGCGCGAGCCGCCGCCGGGCGGCGCGCGCCGAGGTGACGCCGACGGCCACGAACAGGCCCAGCCCGACGGTGGCCATCAGCACGTCGGGATAGCTCATGATCAGCGTGCCCGTCTGATGGACGACATCGGTGTGGGCGGTGACCGCGTAGCCCCAGATGATCAGCAGCGTGTGCGCCACCGAGAGGCAGACGGTGTACCGCCCGCCCATGGAATGCCAGCGGGCCAGGCGGTCGGCGCCGACCCCACGGTCCAGCGCCGGGCACCCGGGCCATGAGGGCCAGCAGCACGACGACCGTGTACCCGGCCCAGAGGCCGGTCAGCCGTCCGGCGTTGGTGAGCCAGTCACCGAGGCCGTGGATGCGAGTAGGTGTCGTGCCACCACAGGAAGGTCACCGCGACGGCGCCGACGGCGATCGCGGCCAGGGCGGGTTCCGCGGTGATCCGGGCCGGCGGGTAGTCCTGCGCGCCGGCCTGCGAGGTGCTGCGTGTCGGTGCGGTCACGGTCACCTGGCCGGTCCTCTCTCGTCTCGGGTGCGATCGTCGTCGCCTCACCTGTGAGAACTCTGACCGCGCAGGCTCTGGGAATCCTCTGGGCCGGCTGTGCGCGGTGTAGCCATCCGCGCCGGTCCGCGCGCCCTGAGCCGGCTCAGAGGAAATCCAGAGGTGAGTTCGGTCGCCGATGGGCCATGCTGGGCGGATGGGCGAACCCGGGACACCGTTGCTCGGCGCCGACGGCGCCGCCCTGCGCGCTCTCGTCGTCGAGGACGAGCCGAATCTGGCCGACGTCCTCGTCCGCATGCTGACCTTCGACGGCTGGGTCGCGGCCCAGGCCCGCACCGGGCGCGGACGCGCTGGCCCGCGCGCGCGAGTTCCGCCCCGGACGTCGTGGTGCTGGACGTGATGCTGCCCGACGCCAACGGGCTCGACGTGCTGCGCCAGCTCCGTGAGCACAATCCCGCCGTATGCGTGCTCTTCCTCACCGCGAAGGACTCGCTGGAGGATCGGATCGCGGGGATCACCGCCGGCGGCGACGACTACGTGACCAAGCCCTTCAGCTTCCAGGAGGTGTCGGCGCGGCTCCGCGGGCTGGTCCGGCGCGCCGGGATCGCCCGGGCCACCGAGTCCGCCGGCCTGGTCGTCGGAGACCTGCAGATGGACGAGGACGCGCGCGAGGTCCGCCGCGGCACGGAGGTCATCGAGTTGACCGCGACCGAGTTCGAGTTGCTGCGGTTCCTGATGCGCAATCCGCGGGTCGTGCTGTCCAAGGCGCAGATCCTGGACCGCGTGTGGAGCTACGACTTCGGCGGCGGCGGGCACGTCGTGGAGCTGTACATCAGCTACCTGCGCAAGAAGCTCGACGACGGCGGGCCGTCGGTCATCCACACCGTCCGGGGCATCGGCTACGTCCTGAAGGCGGGTACGTGACGGCGCGGACGGGCGGCCTCGGCCGCAGGATCGGCGCTCGCGCGGACCGGCTGAGCCTGCGCGGCCGCGCTCACCGCGCTCCTGGTCGCGTTGCTCCTGTTCAGCTGCGCCATCCTGACTGTCGTGACGTCGCTGGCGTTGCGTTCCTACCTCCTCAACCGGCTGGATCAGCAACTCGCGCTGGCCGGCAACCGCTACGCGGTCTCCCTCGAGCACCCCAGCGACAACGACGCCGACAACAACTTCAGCTCCGTCGTCGGGCAGGCCACCGGTACCCTCGGCGCGCGCATCGCAGCGGGCGTCGTCACCGACGCCGGCATCGTGACCGACGACGCGACCACGGGTACCGTCTCGGCGTCGGACCGGGCCGTCCTGGCCCACCTGACCGTCGGCGGTGCGCGGGATGTGCACCTGCCCACGCTGGGCGAGTACCGCGTCATCGTCACCGCCGGCCGCGACGACGACCTGCAGGTCACCGGGCTGCCCAAGCGCGGCGTCGACGACACGATCGCGCGGCTGACACTCATCGAGGTCGTGGTGTTCGTCATCGCCGTAGCGCTGACAGCGGTCGCCGGCGCCGTCTGCGTGAAGCTGACCCTGCGCCCGCTGGACCGTGTCTCGCGTACCGCGCGCAGCGTCACCGACCTGCCCCTGGGCAGCGGGCACGTCCAGCTCCCGTCCCGGTTGGCGAACACCGCTCCCGGCACCGAGGTCGGGCGGGTCACCGACGCCGTGAACAGCATGCTCGAACACGTCGAGTCGGCGCTGGTCGAACGGCAGAACTCCGAGACGCTGCTCAGGCAGTTCGTCGCCGACGCCAGCCACGAACTCCGCACGCCGCTGGCGGTGATCCGCAGTCACGCCGAGTACGCGCAGATGACCGGGCGGGACCTCGGGCCCGACATCGACGAAGCGCTGGGCCGCATCAGCGCGGAGTCGGTGCGGATGGGAACCCTCGTCGCGGACCTGCTGCTGCTGGCCCGGCTCGATTCCGGCCGCCCGCTGCAGCACGCTCCGGTGGACCTGACGCGGATCGCGTTGGACGCGGCGATCGACGCGCAGGCACTCGGCCCGGATCACGAGTGGCACCTCGACCTGCCGGACCGGGAGATCGTCGTCGACGGGGACGAGAACTCGCTGCGTCAGGTCGTGGTCAACCTGCTGAGCAACGCGGTCGAACACACTCCGCCAGGGACGCGGACCAGCATCTCCCTCGGCGCGGACGACCGCACCGCCACGCTCGTGGTGGCCGATGACGGCCCCGGCATCCCGGCGCCGGTCCTGCCCCACATCTTCGAGCGCTTCGTGCGGGCCGACAGCGCCCGCGAGCACACCGGCGGGGAGAGCGGGCTCGGGCTCGCCATCGTCGAGGCGATCGCCCGGGCCCACGACGGCACCGTGACGGTCACCAGCGCGCCCGGCGCGACGGCCTTCACCCTGCGCCTGCCGCTCGCCGGGCACACGCCGGGCGAGGGTGGCCGGCCGGCCGCAGGGCCGAATGTCTTGAGAGGCAACACAGAGGATCAGCGGATTGGATGACGCGGTGACATCGCCCCGCCATCCCACTGTCGCTCCGGCGATCGTGGCCGACACCCTGAACGCGGCGATCGGGAGAGGTGGCCGGGACGATCCGGCCGTCCCCACCACCGGCGGCCCCGCGGGCAACGCGCGCCTCACGGCCTGGACCGGCCTGCTGCTGCTCGTCCTGTCCCTGGCCGAGCTGGTCACGCTGCTGGACGTCCGCGGGCTCATCAGCTGGCACGTGGTGATCGGCACGCTGCTGGTGCCGCCCGCGCTGCTGAAGACGGCCAGCACCGGCTGGCGGATCGTGCGGTACTACCGCCACGACGACGACTACCGGCACGCGGGGCCGCCGCCGACGCTGCTGCGGATCCTCGGCCCGGGCGTGGTCGTGTCGACCCTCGGGCTGCTGGCCACCGGTGTGGCCCTGATCCTCATCGGCCAGGACAGCAGCCGGACGGCGTTGATCACCGTTCTGGGCCAGCGACTCGACTGGCTCACGCTCCACAAGGGCTTCTTCGTCCTGTGGGGGGTTCTCACCGGATTGCACGTGCTGGCGCGCACCGTCCCGGCCCTCCAACTGACGATCCTGCGCGCGCAGCAGTCCCCTCGCGTCGACGGCGGGCGGTGGAGGTCCGCGGCCATCGGCGCCACGGTGCTGATCGCCGTGGCGGCCGCGGTTCTCGTCCTGTCCGCCGCGGGGTCGTGGCGCCATGACGACCATCACGGGCGGCCGTTCCCCAAGGGAGCAGTGACCGCGCCGAGGGGCTGAGTCCCCGCGGCGGCCGGTGTGATCTTGGCCCGGGAGCAGCTGATCGTGCGCCGTAGTCGTCTAAGTTGGCTGTATCGGGAGCCGGTCGGCGCACCGGACGAGGAGGGCCTCGTCGGCATCGCCCCCTCGTGACGGAGGATCAGACCATGCTCGACGACTGTGGCCCGGTGGCCGTCGACGAGCGCTGCGTGGCCGTCGACGAGCGCTGCGTGGCCGTCGACGATCGCTGCGACGAGCGGACCGGAAGCCCCGCGGACACCCTCGTCCGGACCGCACTCCCGCTCCCCCGGGCTGATGCGCCCGCGGAGCGGATGACGACGGCCGCGCGGGTGAAGCTCGTCGTGATGCTGGGCGCGCTGACCGCCCTGGGACCGCTGACGATCGACACGTACCTGCCCGCGTTACCGAGCATCACGCGCGACTTCCACAGCACCTCCGCGACCGTCGGGCTGACCCTGACCGGCACGCTGATCGGCTTCGCCCTCGGGCAGCTGCTCGTCGGCCCTCTCTCGGACAGCTTCGGGCGCCGGCGGCCGATCCTCTACGGCGCCGCCCTGCACGTCATCGCCTCGCTGCTCTGCGCGACCGCGCCGAACGTCGCCTCCCTCTGCGCCTTCCGTGTCATCCAGGGGATCGCCGCATCCGGCGCGGCGGTCGTCGCGCTGGCCATCGTGCGCGACGTCGCCAAGGGTCACGCGTTCGTGGTGATGATGTCCCGGCTGCTGCTCGTCATGGGCGCAGCTCCTGTGCTCGCGCCGACGCTGGGCAGCCAGGCCCTGCGGTGGACCCAGTGGCGTGGCGTGTTCATCCTGCTGGCCGCCATCGGTGCGGTACTGCTGGTGGTGACGGCGTTCGCGCTGCCCGAGACCCTGCCGCCCGAGCGACGCCGCCGCGGCGGCGTGCGCGCCAGCATGAGCGCCTACAGCCTGCTGCTCCGCGACCGCACCTTCGTCGGGCTGGCGCTCGTCGCCGGGCTGACCATGTCGGCCATCTTCGCCTACGTGGGCGGGGCATCGTTCGTGATGCAGGAGCAGTACGGGCTGAGCGTGCAGCAGTTCGGGCTCGTCTTCGGCGCCGGCTCTCTGTCCTTGATCATCGGCACGCAACTCAACCCGCGCCTGGTGTCGCGCTGGAGTTCGGCGCGGGTGCTGGGCGGCACGCTGGTCGTCGGGACGGCCGCCTCCGCCGGGATGGTCGTCGTCGCCGTCACCGGGCTCGGCGGTCTGGTCGGCCTGCTCGTCCCGCTCTGGGTCGTCCTCGGCAGCATCGGGGTCGCCCTGCCCAACTCCCCCGCGCTGGCCCTCGACGGTCACGCCGAGGACGCCGGCACCGCGGCTGCCCTCCTGGGTGCGGCGCAGTTCGGCGTGGCCGGGTTCGCCGGTCCGCTCTTCGGTGTGCTCGGCGTCAGCGCGGTCTCGATGTCGGCAGTGATCGCCGGTGGACTCGCCCTGACCCTCGCGGTCTACATCCTCGTCGCCCGACCCTGGCGGCTGGCCCCGCTCGATCCCGGCGCCGTCCAGCTCGTCGCCCACTGACCTCCGCTCAATCCCGGAACCGCCCGGTCGTGGCGTGGTGGTCCGGGACGTTGGCCCCCTTTCCGGGCGCCCGTCCCTCGTCGCACACTCGACGGTGACGCACCCCGGACGGAAGGTTGGCACGGCATGGGACCACCGGCGATCCGCGCCTGCGGACTGGGCAAGCGGTACGGCAGCGTCGACGCCCTGCGCGACCTGGAGCTCGAGGTCGCGCCGGGCGAGGTCGTCGGCTATCTCGGGCCGAACGGCGCGGGCAAGACGACGACGATCCGGCTGCTCCTCGGCCTGATCCGGCCGACGTCAGGACGCGCGGAGATCTTCGGCTTCGACTGCCGGCGTCAGCCCGTCCAGGCCCACCGCCGGCTGAGCTACGTCGCGGGCGAGGCGAACCTGTGGCCGACGCTGACAGGCGCGGAGACGCTTCACCTGCTGTCGCGGGTCCAGGGCAGCCTCGACACCGCCTACCGCGACGAGCTGATCGAACGCTTCGCCCTGGATCCGTCGAAGAAGGTCCGGGCGTACTCCAAAGGCAACCGGCAGAAGGTCATCCTCATCGCGGCCCTGATGAGCCGACCGGATCTGCTGATCCTCGACGAGCCGACCAGCGGGCTGGATCCCCTGATGGAGCAGGCGTTCCGGCACTGCATCCACGAGGCGAAGGAGCGCGGGCAGACTGTGTTCCTGTCCTCGCACATCCTCAGCGAGGTCGAGGCGCTGTGCGACCGCGTCGGCATCCTCCGCGCCGGGGAGCTGGTCGAGATGGGGACCCTCGCGCAGATGCGCCACCTGCGCTCGCTGACCGTCGAGGCGACCTTCGACGGCGCCCTGCCGGACCTGTCCCGGGTCCCCGGGGTCGGCTCGGTGCAGGTGGAAGGACAGCTCGTGCGCTGCCAGGTCCACGGAAGCGTCGCGCCGCTGCTGCAGGTGCTCGCGGCGTCCGGCGTCCACGAGCTGCTCAGTCGCGAACCCTCGCTCGAGGAGCTGTTCCTGGCCCACTACGAATCGGCCGGCGCCGCGGAGACGCCGGCACATGTCGGCTGACACGGTGGTCGCGGCCACGCCCGCGCCGTCGACGGTCCGACCCGCGGGGCGCTCGCCCGGCACGGTCATCGCCGCGCTGACCGCCGTCAGGGCGGCGCGCTCGGGCTGCGTCTGGGGAGCCGTCTTCGGTGTCTATGTGATCTCCTCCGCCCTGGGCTACGCCGCGACCTACACGACGCCCGCGGCCCGGGCGCAGCTCGCGTCCACCTTCGGGGCGAACGTCGGGTTCAACGCCCTCATCGGCCCCGCGCACCAGATCGGAACCGTGGCCGGGTTCACCTCGTGGCGCTCGCTCGGGACGCTCAGCGTCATCGGCGGCGTGTGGGGCCTGCTCACCGGCACCCGCCTGCTGCGCGGTGAGGAGGACGCCGGGCGATGGGAGGCGCTCCTGGCCGGGCACACCACGCGCCGCGGTGCCACGGTGCAGGCGCTGGCGGGGCTCGCCGCCGGGTTGGTGACGTTGTGGGCGGTGACCGCGGTGATGGCAGTGGCCGTCGGCCGAGCGGGGTCGGTCCGGATCGGTGCCGGCGACGCGCTGTACCTGAGCTGTCGCGCTCGTCGGGGGCGCCGCGGTCTTCCTCGCCGTCGCCGCCCTGGCCTGCCAGCTGGCGCCGACCCGACGCCAGGCCGCCGGCTACGCGGCCGTCGCCCTCGGGGTGTCCTACGCCCTGCGGATGGTCGCCGATTCCGGCACCGGCCTGGCGTGGCTGCGCTGGCTGTCGCCACTGGGATGGATCGAGGAACTGCGGCCCCTCACCGACCCGAGGCCGGTGATGCTGGCCCCGATCATCGGTCTCGTGCTGGTGCTGGCCGGCATCGGCAGTCCACCTGGCCGGCACCCGGGACCTCGGCGGCAGCGCGATCCCCGACCGGACCCACGCCGTCGCCCACACCCGGCTGCTGTCGGGCCCGGCGGGCCTCGCGGTCCGACTGAGCCGCGGCGTCCTGGCCGGATGGAGCATCGCGATCACCGTGCTGGCACTGCTGATGGGGCTCATCGCCAAGTCCGTCGGCGACGTGCTGACCCACAACTCAGGAGACCGCGACACCTTCGCCAAGATGGGCTTCCGGGGCTCGGGGGCCGAGCAGTACCTGGCCGTGACGTTCCTGATCCTCGCGCTGCTGCTCGCGCTCGTCGCCGACCGGGCAGCTCAGCGCCGCGCGCAGCGGAGGAGGCCGACGGACGCCTCGATCACCTGCTGGTCCGGTCCACCACCCGCTCCTCCTGGCTCGGCCAGCGCCTCGCCCTCACCGTCGGTTACCTGGTCGCCGCGGGACTGGTTGCCGGCCTCGCGAGCTGGATCGCGGCCGCCAGCCAGGGCACGGGAATCGACCTGAGCACCTTGCTCGGCACGGGAGTGAACGTCGTCCCCCCGGCGGTGTTCCTGCTGGGCGCCGGCGCGCTGGTGTTCGGCGTGCGGCCCCGCGCGGTGCCGGGCGTCACCTACGGCGTCCTCGTCTGGTCCTTCCTGGTCGAACTGCTCGGCGGTCTGATCGGCGCCTCGCACTGGCTGCTCGACACGTCGCTGTTCCACCAGATGGCCGCCGCGCCGTCGGTCACGCCGGACTGGACCACGGACGCGGTGATGGTCGCCCTCGGCGTCCTCGCCGCCGCCCTCGGGATCCTCGCCTTCGAGCGCCGCGACCTCACCGCCCTGTGACGACCGCAAGCACGAGGTCGCCGTCGGCCGAGCGAGACGGGCCGCTCGACCCTCCGGCTGCGGGGTGTTGGCACCGCGCGCCCTTACCATCTGCGCATGCATCCGGGCTGGCTCATCCGCGACGCCGACATCGACGACGCCGGCGCGTGCGCCGCGCTGTACGCGCCCTACGTGACGGACACCGCGATCACATTCGAGCTCGAACCTCCGTCGGCACAGGACATGGCCGGCAGAATCGCCGCAGCCGTGCAGACCCACGCCTGGGTCGTGCTCACCGACGGCAACGGCCTGCTCGGCTACGCCTACGCCCACCGCTTCGCCGAGCGCGCCGCCTACCGGTGGGCCTGTGAGACCAGCGTCTACCTGCAGACCGGCCTGCGCCGTCGCGGTGCCGGCCGCGTCCTGTACGGGGAACTGTTCGCGCGACTGGCCGGGCGCGGGTTCCGCCGGGCCGTCGCCGGCATGACGCTTGCCCAACGACGCGAGTGTGGGACTGCACCGGGCGGTTGGCTTCGAGCCGGTCGGGACGTACCGCAGGATCGGCTGGAAGCACGGTTCGTGGCACGACGTGGCGTGGATGCAGAAGGACCTCGTCCTGGAGTCCGACCCGCCCGACGAACCGCGCTGAGAACGCCATGGCTCTCCAACGGGCCGAGGCCTAACCTGACACGATGACCAGTAACGACGACGTCCGGCTGCTGATGGACAAGGCCGCGATCGTGGATGTGGCGATCAGGTACACGATCGCGATCGACACCCAGGACTGGCGATCCCTGGCCTCGGTGTTCAGCGCCGACGCGGAGGTCGCGTTCGGGCCGACGGTGGGAAGCGCCGTGGGGCGCGAGGCCATCGTGGCCACCATCAGCGGGACCCTCACCGGCCTGGACGCCAGTCAGCACCTGGTCGGCAACCATGTCGTGACCGTCGACGGCGACAGCGCCACCCACACCTGCTACCTGCAGGCGCAGCACGTCCGGCTCGGCACTCCGGGCGGCGAGCAGTACATCGTAGCCGGGTACTACACCGACGAGCTGCGGCGGGAGGACGGCGCCTGGCTCATCACCCGGCGCAGCCTGACCAAGACCTGGGCGTCGGGCAATCGCGCCGCGCTCCATCCCTGAGCCGATTCTCGGGACCTTCGGCACTTAGTCCGGCACAGCCCACGCGGCAATGTCTGCAGCGAAGGGTTCCGCTGGTCCGCTCGCGAATCAGCGGTTGGACACGGACCTGAGGAGCTCCCGATGAAGCGGATCCGCGCAGCGCACCGAGGCGGAAGACCATGACGCTCGCGGGCGGTCTGCTCAACGGCCATGCGCACTTCGTGAAGTGGGGGGTCATCCAGATCTCCCTGGCGAACCTGATCGTGATCCTCCTGATGCTGGTGGTCTTCGGACTGGCCATCTACTTCCGCCTGCCGGAGTCGCACGACGACGCCGACCCGACCGAGGCGCCGTCCGATGTCCGCGACTGAGACCGCGCCGGACCGCAGCTGGACGGTGCGGCTGCGCAACCGCCTGTCCCGGACGGTGCCGCCCGGTCAGCTGTTACCCGACCGCCAACCCGCCTATGTCCGCTCCTGGATCTACGTCTTCGGCGTGGCCACCCTCGCGGCGATGCTGTGGGTCCTCGCCTCCGGAACGGTTCTGGCCCTGAAGGGCGCGACGTGGTGGCACACGTCGTCGGTGGGTCACTTCGTGAACTCGACCCACCTCTGGAGCGTCGAGCTGTTCTTCGCGTGCATGGTGATCCACCTCTGGGGCAAGTTCTTCATGGCCGCCTGGCGCGGCCACCGCGGTCTGACCTGGGTCACCGGAGCGGTGGCGTTCATCGGATCCATCGGGACGGCGTTCACCGGGTACCTGTCGCAGACCAACTTCGACTCGCAGTGGACGGCCGGGCAGGCCAAGGACGGCCTCAACTCGATCGGCGTCGGGTCCGAGTTCAACGTGCTCAACACCGGTCAGATGCTGCTCTGGCACGTCATGCTGCTGCCCCTCGTCCTCGGCGTGCTCGTGGTCCTGCACGTCATCCTGGTCCGCCGCCACGGAGTCGTGCCGCCGTTTGACGCGATCCCGCCGAGCCAGGCGGTCACACCGACCCAGTCGGCCACACCGACCATCGCTCCGGACGCCGATGAGCTCCTCGTCCCCGACCTGACGCCCGTTCCGGTCCCTGCCGACGGGCCGAGCACATGAGCTCGCGGCGCGGCCGGAGCAGGGACACGACACCGGACGCTCACCTCTTCCCGACGCGGCCCTATGACCTCGTCAAGGAGTTCGTGGTCGCCATAGCAGTCCTCGGTGTGCTCACGATCGTGCTCGCGGCCGTGTTCTCCTCACCGGACCACAGGGCGCTCACCCTCAGGAGCTGGGCACAGGCCGCTCCGGCGGACGTGGTCGCCACGGCGACAGCTGAGCTCGCCGGGACCAGTACCAGTGCCAGCTACGGCGCCCCGTACAACAGAGCCTCGTCCGGTCAGCAGCTCGGGCCGCTGCACCTGCAGCGCTGGGGCGGGGTGCGCATCCCCGTCGACAGCGCTCGTGATCTGGTCATCGGCCCGCTGTCGACCGTCACAGGAGATGCGTCGCTCACGAATGCGCTCTCGACATGGAACAGTGCCTCCTCCGACCAGCAGACCACCTGGGCCAGCGCCTATTCCGACGCGCTGACCGCCGCTCCGGACGGCGATCCCGCGAAGGTGGCGACGGGCGACTACGGTCCGGTGCCGGTGCTGGCCGACTCATTCCTCACCCTCGCGGGCAGCGGCTCGCTGGAGGGGCTGCTCGCCTCGTCCAGCACCTTCTACGTCAGTGACGAGACCAAACCCCTGCTGCTGCTGGCGGACGGCGCGTACCTGGAGGATCTGGCCCGCGCGGATCACCTGGGCGGTGATCAGTGGGGAATGATGAACGAGACGGGCAACTATCCCGGGCAACCGTGGATGTGGCTCTACACGTTCTGGTACCAGGTCAAGCCGTTCTCCACCTCCGGCAACGCCGATGCCCTGGTGTGGGGGTTGATGGCGCTGCTGACGCTGGTGTTCATCCTGGTCCCCTACATCCCCGGTCTGCGTTCACTCCCCCGCCACCTGCGTGTGCACCGCCTGATCTGGCGCTGAGCGGCACGTCGGGTACGCCGACCGAGCGCTACCGCCGGCGCGCCTCGGGGGTCAGCTCGGCGGCGCCGTAGCTGTTGTCGTCCGCGTTGATCGTCACGCCCGGCGCGACGATCTCGTCGATACGGTCGAGGATCTCGGTGCTCAGGGTGACGTCCGCCCCCGGCAGCTGCGATTCGAGCTGCTCCATCGTGCGCGGGCCGATGATCGCCGAGGTCACCGCGGGATGATTGATCGCCCACGCGAGCGCGAGTTCGATCAGCGTCATGCCGGACTGCTCCGCCAGCAGCGCGAGCTCCTCGACGACGTCGAGCTTGCGCTGGTTCGCCGGCGAGTCCATGTCGAACCGGGCACTTGGGCGGGCAGCGGACGTCGGCGCGCTCGGCGCGTCCTTGCGCCACCGGCCGGTCAGCCAGCCGCCCGCGAGCGGGCTGTAGACGAGGGTGCCCATGCCGTAGCGCCGCGCGGTCGGGAGGACGTCGGCCTCGATGCCGCGGACGAGGATCGAGTACGGCGGCTGCTCGGTGACGAACCGCGCCAGGTTGCGCTCGCGGGAGGCCCACTGCGCCTCGACCATCTGGCTGGCCGCGTACGAGGACGACCCGATGTAACGGATCTTGCCCTGCCGCACGAGATCGGTCAGCGCACCGAGGGTCTCCTCCACGTCGGTCGTCGGGCTCGGACGGTGGACCTGGTACAGGTCGATGTAGTCCGTCCTCAGGCGGCGCAGCGAGTTCTCGACCTCCTGGATGATCCACCTCCGGGACGAACCGCTGTGATTGGGGCGATCGTCCATCGGCATGAAGAACTTCGTCGCGAGGACGATGTCGTCCCGGCGCCCCTGCAGGGCCTCCCCGACGATCTCCTCCGATACACCGGCCGAGTAGGCGTCGGCGGTGTCGACGAAGTTGATCCCGGCATCCAGCGCGCGGTGGATGACCCGGATCGCGTCCGCACGATCGTCGTTGCCCCACGGGCCGAACATCATCGTGCCCAGGCACAGCGGGCTGACCGAGACTCCGGTGCGGCCCAGCAGTCTGTAGTCCATGTCGTGCTCCTTGTCGGCTGGTTCAGCGGGTGATGTCGTTGAGGGCGGCGAGGCCGTTGAGCGTGCGCGGGTATCCGATGTAGGGCACCAGTACGGTCAGCACGGCGAGGAGCTGCTCGCGGGTGTTGCCGACCCTGAGGTTGCCGGTGACGTGCCCGCGTACCTGGGCGTCGGCGCCGCCCAGAGCGACGAGCATCGAGAACGTCAGCAGCTCGCGAACCGCCAGGTCCAGGCCGCCGCGACCGACGGTGTCGCCGAAGCAGTTCGCGGCCAAGTAGCGCTGGAAGTGGACTTCGTCGGCGGCGGTCCCGGTCAACCGTTCCGTGACCGCCTCGTCGCCGATGATTCTGCCCTGCACGGTCGTCCCGTACTCGAGGCGCGTCTGCGGCGTGGACGCCGACTGCCCGGGTAGCGGCAGCGCCACGCCGGCCTCGGCGAGGACGGTCGTTGGCCGCATGGAGGTAGTCGAGCGCGCGGGCCATCCCGACGTAGGCGACGGACTGGTACACGATCTCCTTCAGCTCGACCGGGCTCACGCCGCCGTTGGCCACGGCGGCCGCGGCCAGCACGCCGAACTCGGTGAGACCGCCGGCGGCCAGGACCGCGGCCAGTTGCACCATCAGCTGGGTGTGCAGGTCGAGCGTCGCGTCCAGCCGGGCGGCGTCGGCACAGACCTCGTCGAAGGCGAAGTTGTCGAAGTACTCGATCAGCTCGGGGTCGGTCTGCGCCAGGGTGGAGATCCGGTCACCGAACAGCTGGTCGTGGTTGCGCCGGGCAGCGGCGCTGATCGCCATCGACTACACCCCGCGCCGTGCTGTGCGGCGGCGGTGTACTGCTCGTCGGTGACCGGTTCGAGCCAGGTGGTCGCCTCGCCGTCGCCGGAGGCGTCCAGGATCGCGTAGTGGCACATCATGGACTCGGCGGTGCCGCCGTGGAAGTGCTCCTCGCCGGCCGGGGTCCACACGCTCTCACCGGCGCGCAGCACGACCGTGCTGCCGTCGCGGGTGCCGACCAGCCCGATGCCGTCGGTGCAGACGCAGCAGTTGCCCGTTGGCGTGCGAGTGCCAGTTGGTCCGCGCGCCCGGCGTGAAGCGGACGCAGCCCGCAGGTGAGCCGGGAGGTCCCGTCGCCGCCGAAGACCGGATTCATCCACACGTCACCGGTGAAGTTCGCGCCGGGGTCTTCACCGTGGCGGTGGTGGGGTTCTTGTCCATCTCGCGTCCTTTCGCTCCGGGCCTTTGGGAACCGTCCCGGTTGCCGTCTGTCACCGGCACCACTCAACACGCGTGCGCGCGCGGGTGACAGTGCCTGCGCTTCCGGGTAATGCCAGTACCTCCCAGGTCGCGCTGCGCGACGAGAGCAACGAATCCCCCTCAGCGGGGGTCGATCGTGCTCGGGGGCGGGATCACACCGGTGGCAGGGCGACGCCGAACCCGGCCACGGCGAGACGGAGCAGCACCTGTCCGGGTGCGAGCAGGTCGGCGACGCGGGCGGCGCTGAGGACCTCGAGCTCCGCCAGCCGCGCGCGGTAGACGTCACCGCCGGCCAGGCGAGCCGCGTGCAGCTCGCCGACGTTGTGCCAGACCTTCTGCCGGGCCTCGCGCAGGAACCGCTTCGATCCCAGCCGGTTCAGTGGTCCGAGGAGCTTGTCGATGCGGGACTGCCCCGCGTCGAGTTCGTCGTCCTCGGCCTTGACCCGGCCGGCGAGAATCGCGTCGATGCGCTCGTGGTCGCGTTGCCGGCGCGACAGCAGCACCGGATCGGCGACGTCGGCCGGCGGTGATGACGGCCAGCATCGCCTGCGGCAGGTCGTAGTTGATGTGCGCGTTGATGCCGAGCAGCACGTGCCGCAGGGCCGGGAGCTCGGGCGGGGCGGCGAACGCGAGCCGCCAGGGCCTCGGCACGTTCACCGTGTCGCCGGCCACGTCCGCGTCAAAGGCAGCCAGGTACAGCTCGGCGAACGCGACGTCCCACCGCTCGACCCACTCGGGATCCTCGAACGAGCCGCTCTCGACCGCGTCCCCGACCGCCTGCGTCGTGCGGAGGTAGGTCCCCAGGAACGGGGCGCGGTGCGACAGCTCGTCGGGCAGCCGGTCCCACCGCAGCTGCATCCGGCCGACGACCTCGGCCACGACGGGTGACCCGTCGACGGGCGCGTGTCGCATGATCGGTGTACGTCGCCGCCCACCGCCGCGGATCACCGGACACGCCCTCGATTTCGCCGGGTCGGGACATCACAATGAGTCATTCGGAGGTGCGCATGAACAGCCACGGGGCCGGCAAGCGGCAGGCGTCGTTCGATCCGGTCGCCGTCGGGCAGTACGAGTGCACGGCCTGGGCCGCCTACTACCGGCGCGAGTGGGTGACGTTCCTGCGCGCGGCGGTGGGCATGGTCCGGGCCGGCTTCGGCATGAACCGGCTCTCCACGCTCAGGGGCGCGTGGTTCGTGCTGCAGGCCAACCGGGCCTGGGCACCGGTTCCCGACAACGATCCGCGGGCGGCGCGCGCGTACATGCAGCGCTTCTACGAGCTGCTCCTGCGATCGGGCTGGGGCGAGTTCGAGCCCGCCAGAGCCGCCGAGCTCGAGGTCGAGTGGTGGCGTCTGCATCGGGCGCACCAGCACGGAGACACGGAGATCGACGAGCTGGTCGACGCACTCGACCGGCTCTACTGCTGCGTGTACGGCGCGCGCGAGACGACGATGCGCGTGGCGGCGGGGCTGCGCGCGGCGGCCATGGACCTGTCCGACGAGTGGGTCGCCGCGAGATGCGATCCGGAGGACCCGATCCTGGCGCGGGAGCGGCGCACCTTGATCGCCTCCTTCACCGCGCTCCGCGAGGCGGTCGAACGTCACGCCGCCGCGGGGACCTGACCGGCTCGCACGGAGCCCTCGCACGGCGTGAACCGGCGGCGCGATCGGCGTCGTACCACACTCGTGACGTCCACCCTGGCGGCCGAACCGAGGCATTGCCCATCCCGTGAGCGGTGGGTTACCGTGCCCGGCATGGAGGCGGATGCGCTCCTGGCGGCGCGTCTGTGCGCCGGTGACGACGAGGCGCTGACCGAGATAGTCGATCGGCTCGGCCCGTCGGTCTACGGGGCCGCCGCGTCGGTGCTCGGCCGGTCGCCGAGCGCGCAGGACGTCGTCCAGGACGTCCTCGTCGAGCTGTGGACGCACCCCGACCGCTTCGACCCGTCGCCTCGGCTCGCTGCGCACGTACCTGATCGTGCTGACCCGCCACCGGGCCGTCGATCATGCCCGGGGCGAGCTACGCCGCGTGGCCCGCCAGCAGCGCCACCACCAGCTCAATCCGGTCGAGGCGCCGCCGACCCCGGGCGAGCAGGTGGCATCGATCGCCACCGCGGGCGCCGTCCGCGACGCGGTGAACCAGCTTCCCGGTCGAGTTGCGCACGGTCGTCGAACTCGCGTACTTCCGGGCGATGACGTTCCGCGAGGTCGCCGTCGCGGTCGGCATTCCCGAAGGGACCGCCAAGTCGCGGATGCGCCGGGCGTTCGCGAAGCTGGAGAACCTGCTCGACCGACAATTGCTGGAGTCCTCGTGAACGCCGACCGCCCGACCGCTGCGCTGCCCGAGGGCCTGCGCGAGCGCGTTCTGCCGGCATCGCAGGCCGTCCGCGCCGCCGGCAGGCCGTGCCCGAGGTGCCCGCGATCTCGCGCGATCGAGGCGTTCAGCCGCTCGGCCGACTCCTTCTACGGGCTCTGCGCCCTCGACGATTGCGGACTGGCAGCGGCCGTACTGCGGGGTCTCACGGTCAGGGTCTGGTCGGGCACCTCATCGGCGTCGAGCACGACGTGCACCGCGCGCTGGCCGGCGACGCCGCGGTGGCCGAGCTGGACCACATCGCGTCGACCCAGGCCGCGGCCGACCGCAGGTCGGCCGCGCGCCCGCCGCGACCCGCGGCGAGTGGCGCGCCGCCGCCGAGCGGACCCTCGCGCTGGTCGCCGCCGCCGACCTGGAGGCCGACGTCGCGTGCACACGTGCGGCGCTCGGTCGGCGCGCTGCTGCTGGTCCGGGCATTCGAGCTGTGGACGCACGAGAACGACATCCGCCGCGGCCGCGGCCGCCCGCCGTCGATCCCCGACGCGCCGACCTTGCGCTGATGACCGAGCTGGCGGCCCGGGCGGTTCCGGTCGGCGCCGAGCGCATCGGCCTCGACGAGCCGACCCGGGTGCGGCTGGTGCTCACCGGCGCCGGCGGCGGCACCTGGGATGTCTCGCTCGGCGGACGCCGGCGCCCGCGAGGACGTGCGGATCATCGCCGATACCATCGACTTCTGCCGGCTGGCGGCCAATCGGGTGACCCCGCGATCTCGACCTGCATCTGAGCGGCGATCCCGACCGGACCAGCCGGGTCCTCGACGCGTTGGTGGCACTCGCCCTGGACTTGATCGCGACGGTGATCTGCCGGGGCGGCGGTGACGTATCCATGCCGACACGACCCGATCTTGAGGCGGAGGCGCAGCCATGAGCGGCGACGACAACATCAAGACGATCCAGCAGGTCTACGAGGCGTTCGGTCGGGGCGACGTCGCCGCGATCCAGGACGCGGTCACCGACGACGTCGACTGGGCCTCGGAGGCGGCGTCGATCGGGGCGCCCTGGTAGGGAGTGCACCGCGGCAAGGACGGGATCGCGGCATTCTTCACCCAGTTCGGCTCGACGATGGAGGTCGAGGACTTCACCCCGACTCACGTTCGCGGCCAACGACTCCGAGGTGCTGACGGTCGTGCGGCACCGGGCGCGTTCGCGGGCCACCGGCAGGTCGGTGCGATGAACCTGCACCACTACTTCCGGTTTGAGGACGGCAAGATCGCCTACTACCGGGGCAGCGAGGACACCGCGCAGACCGAGGCGGCGCTCACCGGCTGATCCGCCGCCCCGGTCGGCACCGGGGCCACCGTAACCCTGCTGGGGAAGCGCCGTCGTACCGATGGACATGATGATGGCGCTGACCTACGCTGGCTCTCGGTTGGATAAGCAGCTGGCCCAACCAGTGCTGTTAGTGCTGCCTCGAGACGCACACGCGTCGGCGGCGGGCGTATCCGGTGACCGATCCTCCTGAGGTCGCCATGAGCACGCCAGTTCCCTCTCCATTCGCGCACACCGTGCGTCTTCCTTTCCGAACACCGTTCTCAGCGCGCTGCGGCAATTGACCGCGTCCGCCGAGCCAGCCGTCGTGTTCACCTCTCGGCAGCGATCTGTACCCCGCTCCTGAGCGATGAGTGTCTGATCACCATCGTCGAGGACGGCGGCCCGCGGTATCACATCGACCAGCCCGCAACGGGGCCCGCCACCACGCTCACGCTCCTGAGCGCCGACGCGCCGGTTGTCAGGGCCGACCCGTCCGACCGGTTCGATGAAGCCGACCGATCCGACGTATCCGACCGGTTCGACGAACAGGACGGCGCGCTCAACACGCTGTTCAGCGGCACATCCACCAAGGTCATCGCGGCTACGTCGGGATCATGATCAACCGCTGGCGCACCGCCCATCTGCCGGACCCGACCGAGGTGCTGCTGGCCCGCCTGCTCGTGGACCGCGCGGTGACCGCCATCGCCGACGAGCGGACCCACCAGCTCCGCGCCTTCGATGCCGAGAAGATCCGCAACCTTGAGACCGCAGTCGCCACCAACTGCGATATCGGTGCCGCGGTCGGCATCATCATGTCCGCGCTGCATACCACCAAGCAACCGGCGTTCGATCTGCTCCGCGTCAGCGCGCAGACGTCGAACCGGAAACTCCGCGACGTCGCGAACGACATCATCTGCAGCGCAGACATCGCCGTCATCCACGAGATCGCGTGCACCGCGGTCTGGCGCCGCGAGCACCGGGCCGCCCTCCCCCGCCAGCACCGGCGCCGCATCTAGGGCTGCGCCGAGAGAAGGGCCCGATCGTCCCGCGCCGATCAATCGGAGCGGGACGATCGCTGTTCCCGTGGCTGTGCGGGGACCACGACCTGATCCGGGACTCGTTCAGCAACGAGGACGGGGCGAACCGGCAAGGAGTCGTCCACTCGGGGGCGCTCCCACGGCGGTCGGATCGGCAGTCCTAGCATGCCCGCCGCCTCGACTTGACGTGGACCGCGCTCGACGACGCCCAGCTCGCGAGAGACACAGGGAGAAGGCGGAAAGCCCAATCGCCACCGCAGCGCTACCGGGCCCGGGATCGCGGTTGGGGACCTTGGTCCCTGGCAGCGGCCCGGTGGCCCACGAAGGATTGACCGGCATCGAGTCGCACGGCTCGCCCCCGGACGTCAGGACCGTGAAGGAGTGATCATGTCTGCTGCAACCAGCCCGATCGTCGTGGGTTTCGACGGGTCGGACCCGGCACGTGCGGCCGTGCGATGGGCCACGACCGAGGCCGTCGCCCGCGGTGTCCCCCTGCGGATCGTCTGCGCCTATCACTGGATGGTCCGCTACATCCCGGTGCCGATGTTCTCGTCACTGGAGGTCAGCGACCGCTCGCAGCACCAGGCGATCGCCGAGCGGATGCTGGCCGACGCGGCGCGCGAGGCGCAGCAGCAGGACGCGTCGGTGAAGGTGGACGTCGCGGCTGTGGGAGGCACCCCAACCGATGTCCTCGTCGAGGAGTCGGCGTCCGCCGGGATGGTCGTGCTCGGCTCCGCAGCCTTGCGCGGTCACGATTTCTCGGTCGTCGGGTCGGTCAGCGCCCACGTGGTGGCCCGATCGAGCTGCCCCGCCGTGGTGGTGCGTAGTGATCCTCCTGCACAGGGGGCGATCGTCGCCGGGGTCGACGGGACGGAATCCGCTCAGCACGTGCTCGACTACGCGTTCCACCACGCCAGCATCCACAACGCTCCCCTGCTCGTCGTCCTCGCCTGGCGATTGGATCTGCCCAAGCTGCTGGAGTGGCGTTCGGAGCCCTCGCTGGGCTCTCGCGCCGAGGCGTGGCTGGCCGAGGCACTGGCGGGATGGCGCGAGGAGTACCCGGACGTCGTCGTCGAGGAGCAGATCGTCGAGGACCAGCCGAGCACGGCCCTCGTGCGGGCGAGCGCCGGTCAGCGGCTGCTGGTCGTCGGGCGGCACGGACACCGGGCCACGATCGACACCATGCTCGGATCCGTCAGCCAGAGCGTCCTGCACCACGCCGTCTGCCCGGTTGCCGTCCTGCCCCCGTCCGCCTGATCCGACCCGCCCAGGAGCGTTCGCGAGCAGACTGATGACAACAGCGACCCAGGGAGAAGCGACCATGACCGACCAAGAACACGAAGGCCCCCGCATCGTCGTCGGCGTCGACGGCTCCGACCACTCCAAACTGGCCCTGCGCTGGGCCGTGCGCCTGGCGAGATCGTTCGGGGCGAGGATCGAGGCCGTGTCGTCCTGGGAGTTTCCCACCACCTACGGCTGGGCGGCACTCCCGACCGAGTGGAACCCGGGTCAGGACATGGCGAAGGTCCTCACCGCGACGGTCGACGAGGTCCTCGGTTCCGACCGGCCCACCGATCTGGTCGAGACCGTCCTCGAGGGTGGGGCGGCCATGGTGCTCCTCGCCCGGTCCGAGAGTGCGCTGATGCTCGTGGTGGGCAGCCGCGGACACGGGGGCTTCGCCGGGCTGCTGCTCGGCTCGGTGAGCGCCAGCGTCGCCGAACATGCGACCTGTCCCGTTCTGGTGGTCCACGGCGACACGATCATCCCGGAGGCGACGGCGTAAGCCGGCAGCCGACGCACGCGGAGGACAGCTACGGCTGGACGGCGCATCGCCTGGTCTCCCCCGCACCACCCCGGCCGTTCACCATCCGCGACTGACTCGGCAACCGTGCCGGGTGCGACACGCAGGCCGTACAGGGGGCCGGAACCAAGTAGGTCCGTCGATCGTTCTACTTGTCGGTCAAGGTTTCGTGTTAGTGCGACCCAGCTGTCCACGCCCGCGGAGCCGGCTTCTTTCCGCCGCCGGTCGGGATCACGGCCGCTCACCTCCGTGCCAGCGTCACCTGCCTCCGAAAGCACGCATGATGAACGTTTCAGCCGAACCGTCCGCTGTGACCGAAGCAGCCGCCGCCTACGTGATCGAGATGCCGGGGTGGCGCCCGATCGCCAAACGCATCGGCACGACCCTGTTGTCGGTGTCGGTGCTGCCGATGGCCGTCTTCTACACGACGATGTCCCTGTTCGGGATCCGGACCGCTGTGCTGGCCACGGTGGGCTGGTACTACGCGGGCATGCTGCTCAACGTCGTACGGCGCAGACCCGTCCTGTCCGCCAGCGTGCTCGGGGCGGGGCTGCTCTCGATCCGGGCCGTGATCGCGTTCGTCACCGGGAGTGCCTTTGTCTACTTCCTCCAGCCTGTCGCGGCCACGCTCGCCACGGCCCTGTTCTTCGCCACGACCGCGCTCGCCGGCCGTCCGGCTCTGGACCGGCTCGCCCACGAGTTCTGCCCGCTCCCTGCCGACCTGTCGGCGCGACTCCGGGAGCACCGGTTCTTCACCCGGCTGTCGGTGGTGTGGTCGCTGAACAACCTCCTCAACGCTGCCGGAACGGTGTGGCTGCTCACGACGTCGTCGCTGACCGGGTTCATCGTGCTGAAGTCCACGCTCGGGCCGGCCATGGCGGCGACGGCCGCCCTGGTGTCCTACTTCATCTTCCGGTTCACCGTCCGGGACCAGAACGTCTCGATCCGCTGGGCCCACCACCAGCGCTGGGCAGCGGTACCGACCTCGACCTGACGGCCGCGCCGGTCGCGGTGCGGGCGGCGGCCTCGGTGACGCGCGCCGCGGCCAGTACGTCGCGATCGAGCACGCGCACACCGCCGTCGCCGATCGCGCCCATCGCCAGCTCGGGCTGGAACGGCACTCCCAGCTTGCGCACGACGATCACGTCCAACGGTGCCCCCAGCGCCGCCGCGACCTCGACCGCCACCTCAGCCACGTCGCTCGCGCGGTTCGGGGATCCGGTGGTGGCCATCCGGCGCGAGCAGATACCGCTCGATCCGCAGCATCGCCAACCGGGCGGCCATCTCGGGCAGCGCCTCCGCCGCCACCGACCCGCGAAGGTCGCTCAGCGCGGCGTTCACGAACGCGGCGATCCTTCCCTCCGGCACCCGGTCGCCGTACTGCCGGATCAGCTCCTCCGTCAACGACTCGCCCACACTCGACGCCCGCGTCTGACTCGTCATCGTCGCCCCCAGCCTCGCGGGACCGCGGGGCCGGATGGCGGACACTCCGGCGAACGACGCCTGCGCTGCACGGCATCATCCGGGTGGAAGCCGACACGCAGCAAGGTGTGACATCAACGGTCTCGCGGACCCGCGTCCATCCTGCGCGCGAACGGGGAATCCCGACAGTGGCCGAAGTCCTGACACCGGAGCGACGGACCGGAGCAAAGGTCGCCGTCGCACCTGCGCAGCGCGACGTTCCTGGCTGCACGATGGGCGGAACACTCGACTGCGTGCACACAGACTCGCTACATTTCCGGTAAACGTTACTGGCGACGAGGAGGCGCGATGGCGCAGAGCCGAGCGCCCGCTCCTGCGCTGTCGATCCGGATCCTGGGGCGTATCGCCGCCACCCACGACGGCCGGGAGCTCGATCTCGGGGGGCCGAGGCAGCGTGCGGTGCTCGGCGTCCTGGTGGCCGCCCGCCGGTCCGTGATCCCCACGCCGCGGATGATCGACCTGGTCTGGGACGACAGCCCGCCCCAGCAGGCCAGCGGTGCGCTGCAGGCCTACGTGTCGCACCTGCGCAAGCGACTCGAACCGTCCCGTGCGGCCCACTCCGCGGCTTCGATCCTCGTCAGTGAGGGCTCCGGGTATGCGCTGCGGGTGCCCGACGACGTGATCGACGCGTGGCGCTTCGAAGCCGCGGTGACCGAGGCGAGCCGGCTCACCGGTTCGGCGGCCGTCGACGCGTTCCGCGACGCGCTCGCGCTGTGGCAGGGGCCGGCGTTCGCCGACTACGCCGGGCAACCGTGGGCCGACGCGCAGCGCCTCCGCTACGACGAGCTGCACGCACACGCGGTCGACGAACTGCTCGGGGCGCGGCTGGCAACCGGACAGGCCAACCTGCTGATCGCCGATCTCGAGGCGGCGGTCGCGGCCGAGCCGTTGCGCGAGGACCGCTGGCGGCTGCTCGCGCTCGCGTTGTACCGGTCGAACCGGCAGGCCGATGCGCTGGCGGCGCTGCGCCGGGCCAGGGCGATGCTGGCGGATGAACTCGGCGTCGACCCGGGCCCGGCGCTGCGCGAACTCGAAGCCGAGGTGCTGGCGCAGTCTCCGGCGCTGTTGCGGCCGCCGGCGACGGTGAACGGGTCGTCGAGCGGTTCGACAGGCGCGACCGGGGCGACCGGGGCGACCCCGGGCGGCGAGCTGGTCGACCGCGACCGCGAGGTGTCCCAGCTGGGCGCCTGTTTCGAGGCCAGCGCCGCGAGTGAAGGGTCGGTGGTGCTGATCGCGGGGCCGGCCGGCATCGGCAAGACCCGGCTGCTGACCGAGCTGCGCCGTGGCCTCGGCGACCGCGCGCTGAGCCTGACGGCCCGGGGCAGCCAGCTCGAACGGGAGTTCGCCTACGGCGCGGTGCGGCAGCTCTTCGACCGTGTCCTCGCGTCCCCCGCCGACCGGGAGCGGCTCCTCGCCGGATCGGCCCGCGCGGCCGCAGCGGTCTTCGACACCGACACGACCGACGCCGGCGACCGCACCGACAGCACGTTCGCCGTGCTCAACGGGCTGTACTGGCTCGTCGTCAACGCCGCCGCCGACCGGCCGCTCGTCCTGTCGGTGGACGACCTGCAGTGGTGCGACACCGGGTCGCTGCGCTTCTTCGCGTTCCTGGCCCATCGCCTGGAGGGGCTGCCGGTGCTGTTCGCAGCGACGCTGCGCACCGGCGAGGAACACCAGGACGCCGCGCTGCTCGCCGAGCTGGAACACGACGTCAACACGACCGCGATCCGGCCGGCCCCGCTGAGCCTGGCCGGGGTCGGGGACCTGGTGCGGCTGCGGCTGGGCGAACGGGCCGAGCCGGCCTTCATCGCGGCGTGCCACCGCACGACGTCGGGCAACCCGCTGCTGCTTCGCCAGCTGCTGCGCGCGCTGGAGGCCGACGGCGTGCGTCCCGACGCCGTGCATGCCGGCACCGTGAACGCGATCGGGTCCCGCGCCGTCGCGAGCCTCGTGCTGATGCGGTTGGCGCGGCTGCCCGACGCCGCGACCACGGCGGCGCGCGCGGTGGCGGTCCTCGGCGACGGCGCCGAGCTGCCGGCCGTCGCCGCGCTGGCGGATCTGTCCGAGGACGAATGCGCGCGCGCGATCGCGGCGCTGGTGCGCACCGAGATGCTGCACGACCAGTACCCGCTCGCGTTCGTCCACCCGCTGATCCGGGACGCGGTCTATCACGACGTTCCGGCCGGCCTACGCCAGCTGCACCACGAACGGGCCGCCCGGTCACTCGCCGCGGCGGGCGCGTCCGCCGAGCAGATCGCCGCCCACCTCATCCAGGTGCCCGCCCGCGGGGACGCGTGGGTCTGCGGCGTCCTGCGGCAGGCGGCCCGGATCGCGGCCGACCGCGGCGCACCCGAGGGGGCGGCGCGCCTACCTGACCCGCGCGCTCGCCGAGCCGCCGACCGCGGCGGAGCGCCCCGGGTTGCTGGTCGAGCTCGGGCGCGGCCGAGGCCGGCGTCGACGGCGCCGCGTCGGTGACGCACCTGCGCGAGGCGTACCGAACGCTGACCGACCCGCAGCTCCGCGCGAGCCTGGCCAAGGAACTCGGCCACGTCCTCGTGTTCGCCGGTGCGCAGGGCGAGGCGACGGCGTTCACCCAGCAGGCCCAGCTCGAGCTGGCCGGGGTGGCCTCGACCGACGACATGCAGGCACTCAAGGCCCTCGAACGGACCGCGGGTCACATGCACGGAATCGATGCGGCGCACTGGATGGTCGGCACGCCGAAATCACCGGGGACGGCCCGGGTGCGCGGCGGCTGGCCGCGTGCCTGGCCTGGGAATCGGTCTTCGCCGCCACGAACCGCGACGAGGCGATCGCGCAGGCGGCGTTCGCGCTGGCCGACGGGGTCCTGCAACAGGACGACGGCGGCCTGTTCTGGGCGATCGCCGGGATCGTCCAGGACGTCGCCGACGTCGACCACGGCTCGCTCTGGGACGACGCCCTGGCCGACGCCCATGCCCGGGGATCGGTGTTCGCTGCGCTGGCCGTCCACCTGTGGCGCGGGTACGCGCAGTGGCGCCGGGGCGAGCTGCGCGAGGCGTACACCTCGCTCACCGCCAGCACCGAGTTCAGCTACCAGTACGGCGGCGTGATCGGTGCGCCGTACGGGCAGGCGTTCCTGACCAGCTGCTCATCGACCGCGGCGAAGTGGCCGAGGCGCGCGCGTACTACGACTCGGTGCGCCACGAGGTGCGGATCGGCGACGGCGGGCGGCTGCGCCGGCAGGCCGAGTGCGCACCTGCTCCTGGCGGAGGGCCGCTACGCCGAGGCGATCGAGCTGAGCCACCTCCTCGAGCGAGCGACGCCGTACCTGAAGAGCCCGGTCTGGCGGCAGACGCTGAAGCATCCGGGCGCGCGCGCTGGGTCGGCTGGGCCGCATCGACGAGGCCCTGGATCTCGTGGCCGAGGACCACGAACTGGCGCTGCGATGGGGGGCGCCGCGGGCGATCGGCCGTTCGCTGCTCGTCCGCGGTGAGGTGAGCGGCCGCAGCGGCGAAGGCGCCCTGCGCGATGCGATCTCGATCCTGACCGGCGGCCCGGAGCGGGCGCCGGTCGACGTCATCCGCGCTCAGCTCGCCCTGAGCAGGGTGATCGACGATCGCGACGAGCAGGTCGCCCTGCTGCAGCGCGCGGTGCAACTGGGCGACATCACCGGCGCGCTCGGCCTGCGCTCGGTCGCGGCCAAGCACCTGCGAACGCTGGGCGCCGAGGTGCCGAGACCGCCCGCGTCGCTGAGCCTGACCAGCACCGAGCGCCGGATCGCGACGCTCACCGCCGACGGGGCCGAGGTCAGGGAGATCGCGGAAGCACTGTTCCTGACCCCGCACGCCGTGCAGCTGTCGCTGGACGTTATCCGCGACCGGCTGAACGTCACGAACGATCAGGAACTGGCTCGCGCGCTCGAGACTTGAGACGCCTCTCAAGCCGGCCGCAAGCAACCCGCAACCCGGTCCCGTCACTGTTCCCCTCGACCACACCACGAGTCCGAGGGGGAGACGACATGACCACCATCCACAACGACACACGGCGCGCGGCCGAGGCGCTGCGCGGACTGTGCGGCGGCGCGGTGCACCTGCCCGGTGACCCGGGCTACGACGCGTCGCGCATGCCCTGGAACGTCTGGGTCTCGACCCTGAACCCGGCAGCCGTCGCCTACCCGCGCACCGCCGCCGAGGTGAGCGAGATCGTCACTGCCGCCCGGGCCGCCGGCCTGCAGATCACCACGCAGGCGACCGGCCACAACGCCTCCCCGCTGGGTGACCTCAGCGAGGTGGTGCTGATCAAGACGTCGGCGATGACCGGCGTAGAGATCGATCCCGTCGAGCGGATCGCGCGGGTCGGCGCGGGCACGCTGTGGCTCGACGTCGTCGAGGCTGCGGCGGCGCACGGGCTGACGGTGCTGCACGGCTCTTCACCCGACGTCGGCGTCCTCGGGTACTCACTGGGTGGCGGCATGGGGTGGTACGCCCGCGAGCTCGGTCTGCAGACCAACGCACTGACCGGCGCGACCGTCGTCACCGCGGACGGATCCGTCGTGCGGGCGTCGGCGAGCGAGAACGCCGACCTGTTCTGGGCGCTGCGCGGCGGTGGCGGCAACTACGGCGTCGTCACCGAGCTCGAGTTCCGGGCCTTCGATTTCGTGGACGCCTACGCCGGCATGATGATCTGGCCGTGGGAGCAGGCCGAGGCCGTCCTGCGCACGTGGGCCGCCTGGGCCGTCGACGCGCCGCGATCGGTGACGACGTCGTTCCGCATCCTGCAGCTGCCTCCGATCCCCGAGATCCCGGAACCGGTCCGCGGCCGCAACCTGGTCGTGATCGACGGCGCGGTGCTGGGCGGGGACGCCGAGGCCGAGTCGATCCTGGCGCCCCTGCGCGGGCTGCGCCCCGAGATGGACACGTTCACCCGGGTACCGACATCGACGCTCGTCCGCCTGCACATGGACCCCGAGGGCCCGACGCCGGCGGTGTCGGCGACGTCGATCCTGCAGGAGCTGCCCGGCGCGGCGATCGACGCCCTGCTGGCCGCGGCCGGTCCGGGGTCGGACTCGCAGCTGACGGTGATGGAGCTGCGGCAGCTCGGCGGAGCCGTCGGGGTGCCGGCCGAGGGCGCCGGCGCGGTCTCGCACATCCCGGGACAGTTCCTCGCGTTCGCACTTGCGATCGCGGCGACTCCCGAGCTGGGCGCGTTGGGCGAGCACCAGACGTGGGAGACGATCGAGGCGCTGGCGCCGTGGGCCACCGGCCGTGACTACCTCAACTTCGCCGAGGCGTCGATGGACACCTCGCGGGGCTACGACGCGGACGCGTGGCTGCGGCTGCGCCGGGTCAAGAGCGAGTGGGACCCGTTCGGCGTGTTCATCGGCAACCATGCGATCCCACCGCTGGGCGAGGAGCTGTGAGCGATGGCCGTGACCCGGACGTCGCGGCCATCGCCACACCGCTGGGCCCGGACCACACGGTCCGGGCCCAGTGGCGTTCGCGCGGTATCTGTCGTGCCGGCCGTGTCCGAGGGCGGCCCGGTCGTTCGCCCGATCAGTCGGCGGTGACGGATGCGGCGAGGCTGGCGGCGTGTCCGGTCCAGTCCGCCGGGCGCGGGCCGCGGCCGAGCAGCCAGGCGATCGCGGCGGCTGCCCGCTCGGCCGCATGCCCATCGCCGTAGGGGTTTCCGACCGCCGGCGGGGCGTGCCGGGCCAGGCGCGCGGTGACCGCGGCGATGATGCGGTCCGGGTCGAGCCCGACGAGGTCGGCCCAGCCGGCCTCGACGCCCTCGGGACGTTCGGTCGTCCAGCGGGCCACCACGGCCGGCACGCCGATGCTCGGCGCTTCTTCCTGGAGGCCGCCCGAGTCGGTGAGCACGACGTCGGCGGTGGTGAGCAGGGCGAGCATGTCGTCGTAGGGCTGGGGCGGCAGCACCTGGCAGCGAGGAACGCCGGACAGCTCGGCGATGACGTCGGCCGCGACCGTGGGGTTGGGGTGGGTCACGACGCTGGCATGCAGGTCGGGATGGCGTTCGAGCAGCTGCCGCACGCTGCGCGCGACGTCCTGGACGCCCTGTCCCCAGGCCTCGCGCCGATGGACGGTGACGACCAGGTGCCGGCCCCAGCGGGTCGGCGCGGCGAGGCCGGCGGCCCGGGCCGCCGGCAGGAGCACCGACAGCGCGTCGACGACGGTGTTCCCGGTGATCAGCACCTCGGGCCCGATGTGTCCTTCGGCGGCGAGCGCGGCTGCGGCCCGGGCGGTCGGCGCCAGGTGCAGGTCGGCCAGATCGGCGATCAGCCGCCGGTTGGTCTCCTCCGGGAACGGGTTGCTGCGATCGCCGGTGCGCAGGCCGGCCTCCAGATGCACGAGCGGTACCCGGTGCAGGTGGGTGGCCAGGGCGACCGCGAGCGCGGTGCTGGTGTCGCCCTGCACGAGGACCGCACCGGGCGTGGCGCGCGTCAGCAGCGTGTCGAAGCTCGCGGTGACCAGCGCGATCAGTTCGGCCAGCGAGCCGTCGCGACGGTGGATGTCCAGGGTGAGGTTCGGTCGCAGCCCGAACGGGGCAAGCGCTTCGGCGACCCGGCCGGGCTGCTGGTTCGTGTCCACGAGGACCGGACCGAGGCCGGCAGCGCGCAGGGCAGGAACCATCGGCGCGATCTTCACCGCCTCCGGCCGGGTCCCGGCGACCAGGTAGACGAGCGGGACGGCGGTGCGGCGAGGCGCGTGGATCGGGTGGTGCATCAGAAGGGCCTTTCCTGGTCGGTGCGGGTAGCGGGAGACGGGCAGCGGCGTGTCACTGCCGGTGCCGTCCCACGGAGGGGGTGGCGAGTGCACGCGCCGGCGGTGGAGCGCTCGGCGGTGCTTCGTGGCGGGCGGGCGCCGGCGTGGTGACCAGCGCGGGTCGCTGGTCGGCCGGGAGCGTCGTGGTGGTGGCCGCGGCACTGACGCGGGCCGTCTTGACCCAGCCGTTCTGCGAGCGGAGCAGGCGCCACAGCGCGGTCCACACCGCGGCGAGCATCAGGTAGTTGTAGAGCCAGTAGGACAGCGCCAGCAGGATCGTGCGGCGCCAGGTGGTGCCGGGTTCGCAGCGGGATCGGTAGACGAAGGCCCAACTGGCCAGGGGCAGGAACCCGAACAGCGCGGCCAGCGGGACCAGCCCCCATGCGCCGTGCAGGAACCACGGGCCCGGCCCGCCGGGCGTGGTGACGGCGTAGAAGATCATCAACGTGGCCGAGGCCGTGTAGACGATCGTGCCGAGCAGTTGCGTCCACGGGATGAGCAGGAAGTAGCAGATCTCCAGGGCCCCGGCGGTGGACAGCTTGGGGCTGGTCAGGATGCGGCGGAAGTACTTGGAGCACTGCATGCCGCCCTGCGCCCACCGCGCCCGTTGCCGGATGAGCTTGCCTGCCTCCGGGAGGGCTTCCTGTGCCACCCAGGCGTCGTCGCAGTAGCGGTTGCGCAGTCCGACGAGCAGCACGTGCAGCCCGAATTCGAAGTCCTCCAGCAGGGCACCGTGCCACGGGGATCCGTGCTCCGCGGCGACCGTGTTCAGGGTGGCGAGACGGCTGAACTGGCCGTTGCCGCCCATCCCGGCGCTGGACATGCGATGCCGCAGGTACTGCATGGCCGCGATGACCGTCCGGAACTCCAGGTCCTGCAGTGTCACCAGCAGCCGCCCGAACCGGGTGGGGGCGGCCGGATGGTCGCCGTCGGGCCGGTCGGTACCGCGGTTGATCATCCGGACCTGGATCTGCACGGCGCCGACCTCGGGGTCGGCGAACCCGGCCGGGCCGCTGATGATCGACAGCGCGTCCGGATCGAGGCGGCCGTCGGCATCCAGCACGCCGACGACGACCTGGCTCTCGGCGAAGGCGTGCGGGTCCGCGGTGTGGAAGGCGGCGATGTGGCGCCAGGCCTCGTTCAGCGCGGCGCCCTTGCCCTGCCGGGCTGTCGGGGCGCGACGGGACACCACGTGCACCTTCGCGTCCTGGTTGCTGAGCCGGGCGAGGACGGCGCCCGTGGTGTCATCGGAGTCGTCATCGACGCACCACACCTCGGCGGCCGGGTGGTCGTGGCGCAGCCGGAGCACGGAGGCCTCGATGACGGCTTCCTCGTTCAGGCACGGGAGGATGAAGTGCCACTGGTAGCTGTCGGGATTTCCGCTGCGGGCGCGGGAGCGCCGCAGGAACGGGATCAGGATCGTCAGCACATAGGCGACGAAGACCACGCACAGCACGATGGCCAGGACGTTGACGGTCGCACCGAGCCGGTTCACGACGAGGTCCGCATCCGGGAGCGCGTCAGCGCGCGGGCGAAGAGGTAGACGCCGGCGATGAAGCCGGTGGTCGTGAGCAGCGAACCGACGAACACGTGTGAGATCTCGTAACCCTGGCCGGTGCCCCACCGCCGGATCGAGTAGGCGATCACCACGAGCCGCAGCTGGTTGACCAGCACGAAGGCGGCCACCAAGAGCAGGATCGCCCGTGCGACCGGCCGCAGTGGCGCGGGCCGGAACCAGCAGAGCCCGGCGGCAGCGAGCAGGAACAGCGCGATGAGCGGTCCGACGCTGCACCCGGCGGTGAGCGCGATGCCGATGATGCCGTGCGCGGTCGGGAACAGCACCCGTGCCGAGTCCTGTTGCGCGGACATTCCGAGCAGGCGCAGCAGGCGCGCGAGCAACGAGGCCTCGCCACGGGCAACGGTGGTCGTGCCCACGAGCAGGGCCACCGCCACGGCGATCAGCACGCCGGCCACGATGCGCGAGGGCACGGTGAGGCGAGCGGTTCCCGGACCCTGCCGGCGATGCCGTGCGCCGGCCGGGCGGTCGGCGGGCTGATCGGTCATCGCGGCAGCCCCGGATCCGGGTGCCGATGGTCGTCGGCGGTCGGCGAGTCGGTGCCGGTGGGATCGGTGCTGGTGGGATCGGCGGTGGGCACGGACGTGGTGGCGTCCGGGACCTGCGCGGTGCCGCGGCGGGCCGCGAGCAGGATCAGCAACCCGAGACACAGGACGCTGACGCCGACGCTGAGCATGAAGGTGATGGGGACACCGGTGTAGGCGAGTCCGGCCGCGGCCGCCCCGCCGCCGGCGTTGATCGCACTGACGCGGTACATGGCTTGGTCTCCGATGAGTGGAACTGGCTCCGCCGGATCTCGGCAGAGGTGAGCGGCGCTGGGGTGGGCGACCGGGGTCGTGCGTGGCCGGGAGCGGCCGCGTTCGTGGCCGGGAGCGGCCGCGTTCGTGGCCGGGAGCGGCCGCGTTCGTGGCCGGGAGCGGCCTGGTTCGTGGACGGCGTGCCGCTGGGGTGGGCGACCCGCCATCCGCCCCTCCTCCCGACCCGCGCGGGCCAGGAGGAGGGGCGTGAGATCTTGTTGCGACCGCTAGGCCGCTGACCGGCTCCGCCGGCGGCGAAGGAGCAGGACGCCGCCACCGATGAGCAGGGCCGTACCGGCCAGCGGGCCGACGACCTCGGCCGAGGCTGCCGGGACCGGGACGACCGGGACGACCGTGGTGGTCGTGGTCGAGGTGTTGTTGCCCGGCTCGGGGTCGGGAGCCGTGCCCTTCACCGTGGCGGTGTTGACCACGGTGCCCGCCGATGCGGGCGCCTTGCCGGTCAGCACGACCGTCGTCGAACTGCCGACCGCCAGGTTGCTGCCCGTGCAGGTCAGCGTGCTGTTGGCGATGGAGCAGCCCGAGGTGCTGGTGCTCACGTCGGTGACGCCGGCGGGCAGCGGGTCGGAGAGCGTCCAGCTCGGTTCCGGATCGGGTCCGTGGTTGGTGACGGTCATCGTCCAGGTGATCGGGTCACCCGGTGCGACCGTTGCCTTCGAGACCGTCTTGACGACCCCGAGGTCGGCCTTGACCGGGGGAAGCAGGACCTGCGTCGCGATCCCACCCACGGCCGCGACGCTGACACTGCCGCCCTCGTTGTAACGGGTGGTCTTGGCCTTGAGCGTGTACGTGAAGCTGATGCTCGTCACCGTGCCGGGAACCGAGATGTACTCCGAGTCCCAACCCGGGGAGTCACACTCCGGAATGGCCGACGAAGGCAGTGCCAGGGTGGCGCCGTCCCACGTCACGGGCGAGTCGATCGGCGAGGCCGGCGTCAGCCCGGTCGGCGCCGAGCCGTTGACCGCGGAGAACGTGACGTCCTCCCAGGAGCCGGTGCACTTGGTCAGCGTGTCCCCGCCGACCGCCCAGCCGCCGCCACCCATTCCCAGCTTGATGACGGGATTCGTGACCGGCTCGGTGAACGTCAGGGTCTCGGTGTAGGTGCCACACGTGTTGGTGTCGTCGGAGGGAATGGAGACGTGCCCGTCGAGGCAGTGGTACGCCGGCGTCGTCGGGTACACCACGTTCGCGTATCCGCTGTAGGCCAGCGACGTCTGGTCGGGTCCGCTCGTGAGCGACGCGGTGCCGCTGTAGGGCGAGGGAAGCGAGGCCGTGGTGGTCGCGCCGGCGTTCCAGCCGGTGATCGCGGTGTAGCCGGACGGCGCGCTCGCGGCCTGCGCCGAGCTCGCGACCGTCAGCAGTGCCAGGCCTGTCACGGCGGTCGCAGCGGCGACGACGCCGAGCCGGGCGAGACGTCCGCCACGCGGACGCCTCCGGGGAATCACGTTCTGAGGTGGATTCATGCACAGCAGACGCCTCGCCGTCGGGAATGTTTCGCGCCGGGACGCCGCCGCGCGGGGTGTCACCGATCACGCGGATTCCGGTGCCGCGATCGCGACATGTCTCGGCCGATTCGGCGTCTGTGATGCGTGCGAGAGGAATCAGGCGTGGGTGTGTCGCGGCCGTCATCACCACAGTCGGCGACGGCCGGGCAGGCCGAACCGCGCAGCGACGCCGAGCTCATCGCGGCTGTCCGCTCCGGTGAGCGCGCGGCATACGGCGCGCTGTGGTCGCGTCACGAGGGTGCCGCGCACGCCTTCGCCCTGAGCGTCGGCCGGCCCTCGGACGCCGAGGAGATGGCCAGCGAGGCGTTCACGCGCGTCCTGGCCTCCATCGTCGACGGCGGTGGGCCCGACGTGGCATTTCGCCCCTACCTGCTGAGCACGATCCGGCGCATCAGCATCGATCTCGGGCGCCGCTACTACGAGCGCGTGTCGATGACCGACCAGGCCGAGGACTTCCGGTTCGCACCGGAGCGTTCGGCCCAGGAACAGGCCGAAGCGCGGGCCGAGCAGACGACTGCGCTGCGGGCCTGGCGCTCCCTCCCCGAAGCCAGCCAGGCCGTGCTCTGGCACCTGGTCGTGGAGAGGGAGAGCCTGGCCGACATCGCGCCGTTGCTGGGCACCAGCCCCAACGGAGTCGCCACCCGGGCGACCCGGGCCAAGGAGCGGTTGCGGCAGGCGTACCTGCAGGAGCACATCCGCGAGCCCGACGACCCCTCCTGCGCCGGCCCGCGCGCCAAGCTCGGCGCCTACACCCGCGGCGCGTTGTCCCGACGCGACACCCGGCTGGTGCGAACGCACCTGGCCGAGTGCGCCGCCTGCACCGCTGCTCAGTACGACCTCTCCGACATCAACCGGCTGCTGAGCCGCTCGGTCGCGCCCGCGTTCGTGGGCGGGCCGCTCGTGCTGGCCGGCTACCTGACCGCCCGGCACGCCGTCCACCCCGGGAAGCAACCCGCCGTCTCGTCCGGCACGGATGGCCCGCCCGCCGACCGGCAACCACCGGGCGACGGCGCGGCCGATGAACCGTCGCGGCCGCGTCGGCGAAGGGTGGCGCTGCTGGCCGCCCTCCTCGTCGTCGGGGCGGTCGTCGGCGCGAGCGAGTTCGGCCTCTCCAGGACCGCTGACCGCCGCCACGTCCAGCTCGCGGCCACCCCCGGCCGCCCCGGGTCGATCGGCACACCGACGACTGCCCGCACGTCGACCCCGTCCGACGGGTCGCCGCGCCCCACGCCGTCCGCGACTCCCTCGGCGACGCCCCCGACCGCCGTGCCGTCGCGAACAACCCCGTCCGGCAGCACCGCCCCCAGCACCGCCCCCCGACGCACCGCGCAAGGCAGCACCGTCCCGCGCAGCACCGAACCCGTCACGCGACCGCCCAGCTCAGCGTCGGGTGCGGCCGTGATCGTGCCGGTGCAGCGGACCGTCCAACTGCAGGTGGGCCGATCCGACGCCGCCGGCACGGCCAGCTTCACCGTGTCCCGGGGCTGGACGATCACCGCGTTCACATCCTCCGACGCCACCGTCGACTGCGCGGTCTCCGCGACCCGGGGGACCTGCCCGATCCCCGCCGGCGCGTCGGGCACCTACCGGTTCACGGCCACGGTGCGTCCGCCCAGCCCACACGCCGACGGAACGCTGACCTCGAGCTACACCCGGGGGCCGATCACCCTGTCCCACACCTACGCGCTATGACCGCCGGTCGGCCGTTCGGGTGGAACCTGGGCGAGCGCGATGAGATCCACCTGCCCGTCGGCCGCGACCGGTAGCCGCCACCGGCGGCCCTGGGCGGCTGCCCCGGCCGACCGGCGTGAAATGGCCTACCAGAACTTGACGCTCCTACCCGGGCGCGGGATGGTGGATACCTCGTCCGCTGACTGGGCGTCGCGTGCCCTTCGGCTCGCTCTGGGTGGCGACCGTGGGACCCACGAAGGGGGATCGATAGTGCCCAGCCTGGTGGTGCGCGCAGTCCTGCTCGCCCGACGGAAGCCCTCGGGATGAAGATCCTCGTGACCGGAGCGGCCGGCTATGTAGGAGCCGCGGTGGTGTCCGCCCTGCTGGACAACGGTGACCAGGTGGTCGGGCTCGACGATCTCAGCCGGGGACACGCCAGGTTCCTCGAACGCATCCCGCACGCCGTCGGCGACATCGCCGACACCCGCGTCCTGGGCGCGCTGCTCGCCCAGCACCGTGACCTGGCGGCCGTCATCCACTGCGCCGCGCGCACGATCGTCGACGACTCGGTCAGCGACCCGCTGACGTACTACTCCCAGAACGTCGGCAAGACGTTGACGCTGCTGGAGTTCGTGCTGCGGTGGGGGTGCCCCCGGTTCGTCTTCAGTTCCTCGGCCGCCGTCTACGGCGCCCGCCCACCTGCGGTCGTCACCGAATCCGCGCCGGTCGACGCGGCCAGCCCCTACGCGGCCACCAAGCTCATGATCGAGCGCGCCCTCGACGACATCGCCGCTGCCGGGCTCGTGCGGGCGATGTCGTTGCGGTACTTCAACCCGATCGGCGCCGACCCGCACGTGCGCAGCGGGCGTGCGGACCCGGCCTCGCCGGACGTCTTGAGCGCGCTGCTCGCCGCGGCCGCCGCCCGGCGCCCGTTCGTCATCAACGGGGTGGACTGGGAGACCACGGACGGCTCGCCCATCCGCGACTTCGTCCACGTCGCCGACATCGCCCGGGCGCACGTGCTGGCCGTCCACCATCTGCTCGAGGCACCGGCCGGCCACGACATCGTCAACATCGGCAGCGGGCGCCCCACCACGGTCCGCGAACTGGCCGATGCCGTGTCGCGGCTGGTCCCGGGCCAGCTCCAGATCACCGCCGGCCCGCGTCGCCTCGGTGACACCGTCGGCTGCTTCGCCGACGTCACCCGCGCCGCGCGGCTGCTGGGCTGGCGGCCGACCAGCGGCCTGGACGACGCCGTGCGGGACGCCCTGCGCTGGGCCGCCACGGTGGCCTCACCGATCGAGCTGACGGCATGAGGCCGGCGGCCGTCACCGGGTCGGTGCTGGTCGCGGGACTCGCGGCAGCGCACCTGCTTCCGTCCGCGCTCACCGTCCCGCAGCTGCACCGGCGGGTGGCACCGATACTGTCCGGCCGGTCAGCCCGCCCGCACATCGCGCTGACCTTCGACGACGGGCCGAACCCCGAGTCGACTCCCCTGTTCCTGGACGCCCTGGAGCGACTCGACGTCACGGCGACCTTCTTCCTGCTCGGCTCCGAGACCGCCCGGCACCCGGACAGCGCCCGCCGCCTGGTCGAAGCCGGGCACGAGGTCGCGGTACACGGCTGGGCCCACGTCCCGCACCTGCTGCGCACCCCTCGCGCCGTCTTCGCCGACCTCGGCCGCGCCCGCCGCGCCGTGCAGTCCGCCACCGGCAGCGAACCGCGCTTCTGGCGCCCACCGAACGGCGTGCTCACCGGGGCCGGGTTGATGGCCGCGCGCCGCCACGGGCTGCAGCCGGTCCTGTGGACCGCCGACGGGCAGGACTGGCGCGCCGACGCGAACCCGAACACGGTGCTCGCCCGGGTCGACCGCCAGCTCGACGCCGGCGGAACGCTGCTGCTGCACGACTCCGACATCACCTCGGCGCCCGGCTCGTGGCGGACGACGCTGGCCGCGCTGCCCGATCTCGTGCAGTTGTGCCGGAGCCGCGGGTGGGGTGTCGGCCCGTTACGCGATCACTGGAAGGTGCCGGAATGAACGTGACCACGTCGACGCGGGGCGGAAGGCCGCACCAGCTGAGTTCCAACGGGGTGGCCATCCCCTTCGACGACGCCCACTTCGCGCCGATGACCGACAGCAGCGCGCTGCGCCACGACCCGGCCGCAATGCGCGCACGCTTCCTCCGCGACGGGTACGTGCTGCTGCGATCGGTGCTCGACCGGGCGCAGGTGATCGATCTTCGCGCCGACTACTTCCGTCGCTTCGACCCGGACCTGCTCGCTCCCGGCACGACCCCGAGCGACGGGATCTTCTCCGGGACGGTGCCCCCTGGGCTGCCACCCCACGGCGTGGCCGGCCACCCCGCGCACGACGTCGTGCGCGACGAGCCCTTCGACCGGCTCACCCACGACCCGGCCCTCGCCGAGGTCGCGGGCAGCCTCGTCGACGCGCCGACCCAGCTCCTGCGCAGGCGCATCCTGCGCCACTTCCACAACGCGTCGCCCACCGCGTCCCGCGCGCACGTCGACTTCGACTACATGGACCTCGGCAGCGACGAGATCGTCACGGCGTGGATCCCGCTCGGTGACTGCCCGATCAGCTGCGGCGGCATCACCTACCTCGAAGGATCGCACCACGTCGGGTCCGCGATCCTGGACCGCCTGCGGGACAACACCGACCGCCCCGAGGACCGGCGGCCGATCAGCAACGACCTCGCCCTGACCGCGCAGGCACTCGGCGGCCGATGGCGCTGGGCCGACTTCGAGGCGGGGGACGTCGTGCTCCACTCACCGCACCTGGTCCACGCCTCCCTGGACAATCGCAGCGCCACGATGCGGCTGTCGGTGGATGTCCGTTTCGTGAAGGCCGGCTCGGCGATCGATCCCCGCTGGCTGTCGGACTGGTCGGCCGACGATGGTTACTGAGCCCTACCTCGACCTCCCGGGCCGCTCGGTCCCGTCGGCCAGGGTCGTGTTCGACGAGGCGGACCGGAGGGAGATCACCGCGCGCATCGACGAGGCGCTCCGCACCGGCAACCTCACCCTCGGCCCGCAGACCCGCGAGTTCGAGGAGGCCTTCGCCGCCGCCCACCGGGCACCGCACGCGATTGCGGTCAGCAGCGGGACGTCCGCCCTGGAGATCGTGCTGCGCGCGATCGGCGTCGCCGGGCGGGACGTCATCGTCCCGGCCGACACCTTCGCGGCCACTGTCTACGCGGTGCAGGCAGCGGGCGGCCGACCGGTGCTCGCCGACGTCGATGCGGCGACCTTCGCCCTCTCGCCGGACACCGTCACCGCGGCGCTCACCCCGGACACCGTGGCGGTCGTGATGGTGCACATCGGCGGGGTGATCAGCCCGCACGTCGACGACCTCGCCGAGTTGACCCGCGCCCGGGGAATCGCACTGGTCGAGGACGCCGCCCACGCCCACGGCTCCACGCTGCACGGCCGGTACGCCGGATCCTTCGGAGTCGCCGGAACGTTCTCCTTCTACCCCACCAAGGTCATCACCAGCGGCGAGGGCGGGATGATCGTCACCGCTGACGACCGCATCCGCGACGAGGCTTTGATCCACCGTGACCAGGGCAAGGCGTCCTTCCACGACAACCGGCATGTGCGCCCGGGTTACGCCTGGCGGATGAGCGAGCTGCACGCCGCCACGGGCGTGGTGCATCTGCGCCGGCTCGAGGAGTTCCTCGCCGTGCGCCGACGCGTCGCCGCCCGCTACGACGCCGGGTTGGACTCCGTCGAGCGGATCACCGCGCTGGCCGTGCCGGACGGTGTGCGCTCGAACTACTACAAGTACCTCGCCGTGCTCGACGACGGCATCGACCGGAGCGAACTCAAACGGCGACTCGTCGAGGACTTCGGGGTGTCGCTCTCCGGCGAGGTCTACGACCGCCCGCTGCATCACCAGCCCGTGTTCGCCGGCCTCCCCCGCGCGCCGCTCCCGGTGACCGAACACCTCTGCGCCCGGCACGTCTGCCTGCCGGTGCACTCGGACATGACCGACGCCGAAGCCGACCACGTGGTCACGGCGCTGGCCACCGTGCTGCCGCAGCTGGGCAGACCCCGCCTGCGCGAGGCCGGCCACGACGCGGGCGGCCTGCCACCGCTCGAGCACGGCGACGCCGGGTGAGCCGGCGGGCGCTGCTGCTGTCCGGGTCGCTGGGGATGGGTCACGACGTCATGGCCGAGGCCTGCGGCATCTCCCTGCGGCGGCGGGGCTGGACCACCGACACGATGAACAGCCTCGCGCTGATGGGCGACACCGCCGGCCGCTGGGGCGAGCGCGTCTTCCGTCGCCTGCTCGCGGTGCCGGCCCTGTACGACGCGTACCACTTCGACGGGCTGCGCACCGGCGGCCGGCTGGCCACCCTGACCGAGTGGTCGTCGTCGCGGCGGGCGGTGCCGGCTCTGACGGAGGAGCTGTCCGCCCGTCCCGCCGACCTCGTCGTGTCCGTGTTCGCGACGGGTGCGGCCGCGGCGGCCCGGGTCAAGTCAGCCGTCATGCCCGGCCTGCGCACGGTCACGTTCTGCACCGACGTCAACCCGCACGTCCTGTGGGTGCATCCGAACACCGACCTGTACCTGGTGACGTCGCAGACCGCGGCGGCGTTCGTCCGGCGTTTCCATCCGGAGGCGGTCGTCGAGATCGTCACTGCGCCGGTACGCCCACCGTTCTACGCCCCTCCGTCACGCGCGGACGCACGCGCGCAGCTCGGGTTGGCAGCCGACCGTCCGTGCGTGCTGGTGATGACGGGCGCGTGGGGCCTGGGGCCGTTGGTCGAGAGCGCAGGCGCGCTCGCCGACGCCGGTGTGCAGGTGCTGGCCGTCGCCGGACGCAACGCCCGGACCGAGGCAGCCCTGCGCGAGGCCGCCCGGGCCCAGGACGGCATCGTCCCGTTCGGGTTCACCGACCAGGTACCGACGCTGATGGCCGCGGCGGACGCGGTGATCACCACCTCCGGCGACACGTGCAACGAGGCACGCGTCGTGGGGCGCCACGTGATCCTGCTCGATTCCGTGCCCGGCCACGGCAGGGAGAACCTGCAACACGAGCTCGAGCGCGGTGACGCCGACGTCGTCGACACCGAACCGGCCGCGCTCGTCCGCGGCGTCCAGGCCGTCCTCGAGCGGCTGGCCGGCCGCCCCGAGCCGGCGACCGCCACGGTCACCGAGTGGGAACAGGGCATCGACAGAGCACTCGCGCGGATCGGCCTCGGCGACCACACCGGGTCCCCGGCGGCGATCAGCGACGCAGGAGTCCAGCGAGTTCCGCCGCCGCCTTGTCCGCGCCCGTCCGTCTGACAGGTCGGTAGGACGGCTTCAGCTCACGCGCCGCGATCATCGCATCGGCCAGCCGGCCCGGTGTCGTGGACGCGTAGTCCATCCGCACCCCGGCGCGGTAGTGATCGAGGCGGTGGGCGACGAAGTGCTGCTGCTCCCAGTGGTAGGCCAGCGGGAAGTAGAGGAACGGGCGCCGGGCGGCCACCAGTTCCATCGTCGTGGACAGACCGCCCTGCACCACCGCGACATCGGCGCAGGCCAGGTGCTGGAAGAGGTCGGGCACGTAGCCGCGTTTGTCCATCCCCTCGACGTCGGGGAGCTCGGACGGATGCAGGCGCGGCCCGGTGACCATCACCATCCGGGCCTCGGGCTGGCGCTTGCGCACGAACGCGAACGCCTCGGCGACCAGACCCAACAGGTCGCGGCCCACCGCGGTCCCGCCGACCGCGGCGACGTAGAGCGGGAAGCCCGTGCCGTAGCCCAGCGCCGCCCGCAGTGCCCGCGGGCGGCGGTAGTCGGCGGGATCGAAGGGCAGCACGTAGGGCACGGACGTGAACCACTTCGCAGACCAGTCGCGCACCCGGGGCAGCCCGGGACCGAAGGCGGCGTCGGGGAGTTCGGCGAAGTCGCCGATGAACACCGACCGGTCCCTGAGGTAGGGGTAGCGGGCCCGCTGCTCGATCATCTCGCTGTTGTAGTCGGCGCACAGGTCCGCCTCTCGCGGATCCTGATCGGGTGCGACCGGCAGGAACCCGATCACATCGGTCAGGAAGGCATACGGCGCGATCTTGCGCTCCGGGTTCTCGTGCAGGAAATGGTCGACCTCCCAGGACTCGTCGCCTACCCACAGGTCGTAGGGCGTCTCCCGCACGATGTCGTCGAAGAGCATGTAGTTGGCGCAGAAGATCTCGTCCATCCGCCGGAAGGCATAGAACGCATGCAGATCGTGCTGCGCGGATTCGCTCTCCCAGTGCGCCGACTCGGAGGCCAGCTCATCGCTGGCCGGATGGATGATCTCGCCGGCCGACTCCAGGACCGCCCGGACCGGCGGCTGCGCCAGCCACTCGATCTGCAGGTCCGGTACGTGCGTCCGCAGCGACCGGGCGATGGACAGATCCCGCAGGACATGGCCGAGGCCGATCGGCGAGCAGACCCACAGTGCCCGACGCGGACGCTCACGCGCGAAGAGCCACGTCGACGTCTGCGCCGCTGCCGTCGTGTTCATCTCGATGAACTCCTTGATCAGGGTGTTGACCACCACCGGATGGCGGGCGTGCGGCAGGTGCCCGGCGCCGTCGAGGACGACCAGCCGGCCCCCGGTCAGCTCGGCCATCCGCCGCCCGCGGGCGAGCGGCTGGCACCGGTCCTCGGACCCGTGCAGCACCAGCACGGGAGCCGGGAACGAGCGGCACAGCGCCACCGCCTCGGCTTCGTCTGCGGGCCGCAGCGGGGCGTGCGTCCGTGCCGTCAGGATGTCGGCGTCGGACTGGTGCGACCATTCGACGATGTCCTCGTAGGCCTTGGACGAATGCGGCTCGGGGAGCAACTGGGCGGAGTGGTAGTCGACCCAGTCGTCGAAGTGCCCGGACCAACGGGTGTGGTCCACCGGTTCCAGCGGCGGGTCGAGCGGCGGGGCCAGCGGATGGACGCCGGGAGCGATGGCGACGAGACCCCGCACCCGCGCCGGATGCGCAGCACCGAGCAGGAGCGCCCACTTGATGCCCGAGCACAGCGCCACGAGGAACGCCGACTCCGTGCCGGTCGCGTCGAGGACGGCTGCGGCCTCGGCGGCGTAGGCCTCGTCGCCGTAGGCTGCCGGTTCCTCGGGGCGGCCCGATCGCCCGTTGCCGCGGGGGTCGTAGGTGATCACGCGGTGGTGGCGGGCGAAGTAGGGCACCTGCGCCTTCCACTGCCGACCGTCGACGACCGGGAACGTGCCCAGGAACAGGACGGTGACGGGGCCCGACCCGAAGACCTCGTAGTAGGTGTCCACGCCGCCGGATGTCACGACACCTGTCCGGTCCGGTTCCCGCGCCCGCATCAGCGCACCGCCAGGGATTCGACGAAGCGGCGGAGCACCAGGTTGAAGCGCACGGGGTGCCGCGCCGGCACGCAGTGACCGCCTCCGTCGACGATCTCGATGCCGCAGCCGAGCGCGGCGGCGAGTGCCGTGCCGGTCTCCGGAGCGGAGATGCGGTCGTCGCTGCCGTGCACCACCAGACACGGGCAGTTCACGCGGGAGGCGAGGTCCACCGCGATCGGCCGGCCGTCCACCGGTGACTCCCCCAGGTAGTCCGCCCGCTCGGTCGCGATGAGCGTCTCGGGGTCGGTCTGCATCGCCCAGGAGAAGGCGTCGTCGATGTGCTTGGACGAGTGGGGTTCGGGGAACGCCTCCTCGAAGAAGAACCGGGCGAACCCGGCGTAGTCCTGACGCCAGTAGTGGGCGTTGTACTTCTCCCAGCCCCGGTAGGCCTGCCGCTCCTGCTCGAACGGTCGGTCCCACTGCTCGGCGATGGCCTGTCCGCTCCGCATCGACGCGCCGACGAAGACCGCCGCGCGGACGCGGGACGGGTGTGCGACGGCCAGCCGGAGCAGGATGCCGGCGCCCATCGACAGCCCGACGCACACCGCCGAGTCGGTGCCCGTCTCGTCCAGGACGCTGACGGCGTCGGCGGCCAACTCGACGTCGGCGTACTCGCGTTCGGCCGACGGGCGGTCGGATCGACCGTTGCCACGGGGATCGAACGTGATCACGCGGAAATGGCGGGCCAGATGGGGAACCTGCATCTTCCAGGCGTGGGAGTCGACGATCGCCCACGTCGGCAGCAGCAGCACGGTCGTCGAGCCGGTGCCGAACACCTCGTAGTAGAGCCGCACGCCGGACCGCAGGGCGTACCCCCTGCGGTCCGGCTCACGTGCGCGCACACCGACCACTGTGCCGCCTGCTCCGCTGAACTGCACCTGTCCGGCTGCAGCCATCGGTCAGGGCCGTGCCTCGTAGACGATGTTGAACGGCGTCTCGCTCGCGCGGCGGAAGCGCGTGAAGCCCGCCCGCGTCACCAGCTCGGCGATCGCGCGCTCCCCGGCCTGGGCGCCGAGGGCGTAGCCGCCTGCCTGCGACAGCGCGTTCGGAACGCACAGGAACGTCGAGAAGTTGTAGTACACCCGCCCGACGGGGTTGAGGTTGTCGGCCACCGTGTCCCCCGCGAAGGGTTCGACGATCATCCAGGTGCCGTCCGGGGCCAGCGCCTGGCGGATGTGCGTGGCGGCGCCCAGGGGATCGCCCATGTCGTGCAGGCAGTCGAACGTGGTCACCAGGTCGTACCCGCTGCCCGTGAACGTCTGCGCGGAAGCGACCTGGAACGACATACGCTCGCCCACACCGGCGTCGGCGGCGCGCTTCTCCGCGAGCTCGATCGACTCGTCGTGATAGTCGCTCCCCACCACCTCGGAGTTCGGGTAGTTCTGCGCGAGCAGGACGGACGAGGCGCCGAGGCCGCAGCCCACGTCGGCGATCCGCGCCCCGTCGCGCAGCTTCTGCTCGACCCCGTCCAGTGCGGGGATCCAGTTCGCGACCAGGTTCGCGTGGTAGCCCGGGCGGAAGAACTGCTCGCAGCCGAGGAAGACCTCGTCGGCGTGCTCGTGCCAGCCGATGCCGTCGCCGCTGCGGAAGGCCTGGACCACCTTCTCCTCCGCCTGAAGGGACCCGAGGGCCAGCAGGAAGGCGCCCGGTGCGTACACCGCACCGTCGGGGTCGGCCAGGACGAACGCCTGCTCCTCTGTCATCGAGTAGGTGTCCGTGCTCGCGTCGTAGGTGACGTAACCGCCGGCCGCCTGACCGCGCAGCCATTCGGCGATGTAGCGCGGGTCGCAGTCCGTGCGGCGGGCAAGTTCGTCCGACGTCCCCGGCGAGCCGGCCAGGGTGCGGTACAGCCCCAGCCGGTGTCCCACCACGACGTTGCCGGCCGCGATCGTCGCGCCGAGATCCCCCACGAACCGGTGCAGGAAATCCATCAACTTGTCTTCATCGAGTGCCATGCCTTGCTCCTTGCTCGTCTCCGATCCCACGTTTTCGTGGGCAACTACAGGCTGACGCGCGGCGGAGCGTGGCGGCTATAAGGGATTACCCCTATGGGGTGGGCTGAGGCCGCGGGTGGCTGCCCACGCGGCCACCCCTGCGCGGCTGGGCACGTTCAGCCGCTCCATGATGTTGCGCAGGTGGATCTCTGCGGTCTTCTCGCTGATTCCGAGGGCGCGCGCCAGCTGACGGTTGGTGTTGCCGGCCGCGACGAGCGACGCGACCTGCACCTGTCGGGGAGTGAGCGGGTCACCGACCGCGGGCGCGCCACGCCCCTGTGCCGTCGTCGCCACGCCGGCCGCAGTGGTCAGGGCGGCGGCCACCGGCATCGTGCGTCCCGTGTGCCGCTCATGATCGGCCGCGCCCCGGCCCAGGGCGCGCGCCACCGCGTCGTCGAGTCGATCGATCGTCGTGTGCTCGACGTCGGTGGGCGGTGTCGCCGCACGCAGGCGCTGGGCCGCGGCAGCACCGAGCAGCCTGGCGGCCGTCGCCGCCTCTCCTCGGGCGAACGCGACCTGGGCCAGCCCCTCGATGCACTGCGCGACACCGCGTCGATCACCCACCAGGTCGTGCAGCATCAACGCCTCGCCGAGCAGCGCCGCGGGTTCGTCCACCGCCCCGCCGGCACCGGTACGCAGCAGGACCGACGCGAGCATGCACGCCGACACCGCGAGGGCCCAGTCGTACTCCAGAACCCGGAACGTGGCCACCGCCTCGCGCAGCAGAACCTCCGCCTCGACGAGGTCGCCGACCTGCGCCGCGAGCAGACCCAGGTCGTGAGCCGCCCAGGCAGTGCCCCGTGCGTTGTCCATGTCGCGGTACATCGCGCGCGCCGAGGTGTACGCGGCCCTGGCGTCGTCCGTGCGCCCCTGCTCGCGCGCGACGTGCCCACGGAACGCCATGACGAACGCGATGCGGCGCGTATCCCGAGCGGCTCCGCTGAGCTCTGCCGCCCGCACGAGGAGTTCGTCGGCGACCTCGACCCGGCCGAGGCCGAATGCCACGATGCCCGCCGCGCTCAGCGCTGCCGCCCGCACATCGGCCGACGACGCCTCGCCGGCTTCCGCGACGACATCGATGAGGGTTGCGGCGTCGGCCAACGACCCGCGGGTGTACCAGAACCAGCCGAGCCCGACGGCCAGCCACAACGTCTGGTCCGTGTCGGACGCCCCGCGCCGGCTGAAGTGGTAGGCCGCCACGAGGTCGGCACGCACGCGGCCCAGGAGCGGCCACGTCGCCTTCTCCTCGTCGGTGCCGACGGTCGCTTCCCACCGCTGGGCGGACGCGGCGAAGAAGGCCGCGTGACGTGCCCGCGTCTCGTCCTCCTCGCCGTGCAGACGCAACTGCTCGGCCGCGAACTCGCGCAGGCTGACGAGCATGTCGAACCGGGCGTCGCCGTCGTCGTCGGGCGTCCGGCGGATCAGGCTCTTGTCGAGCAGCGAGCTGATCGCGTCGGGCGTCTCGGCGCCCCTGTCACCGCAGACGGCCTGTGCCGCCTCGATCGTCCAGTCACCGGCGAACGCCGACAGCCGCCGGAACACCACGCGGTCCCGCTCGGCGAGCAGGTCGTGGCTCCAGACGATCGCGCCGCGCAGATCGCGATGGCGCGCGGGGGCGTCCCTGACGTCACCCGTCAGCACCGCCATTCGGTGGTCCAGCCGGAAGGCGAGTTCGCTCGGGGTGAAGACGCGCAGACGCGCCGCGGCCAGTTCGATCGCCAGAGGCAGTCCGTCCAGGCGGATGCACACGTCGACGAGGGCCCGGGCTGTGCGGGCATCGAGCGCGACATGCGACGGCGCCCGGTCCAGCAGCAGCGCCACCGCGGGGTTGGCGCCGAGCCGGTCGAGATCGGCCACCTCCTGCTCCGGCGGGATGGGCAGCGGTGGCAGCGAGAACTCGTGCTCCGAGGTCAGCCGGAGCCGTTCCCGGCTCGTCGCGAGCACGCGAAGGGTCGGGCCGCGCGCGAGCAGCGCACCGATCTCGGCGGCTGCGTCCAGGACGTGCTCGCAGTTGTCGAGGACGACCAGGACGTCCTCGTCCGGCAGGGCGGCGACGATCCGGTCGAGCGGATCCTCATCGGCAGCCCGCGCCACTCCGAGGGACCGGCCGATCTCCAGCAGTACCAGCCGGGCGTCGTCTACGAGGGTCAGGTCCACCCAGGCGGTTCCTCCGGGGAACCGGCCGGCCACGGCGTCTGCGGCGGCCAGCGCGAGCCGGGTCTTGCCGACGCCCGGCGGGCCGGTGACCGTGACCAACCGCGTGCCCGGCGCGGTGACGGCATCGGCCAGGATTGCGACCTCGGACGCACGGCCCAGCAAGGCCGACGGCGCAGCCGGCGGAGGCGTCCCCGCGATCACGCTGCGAGTCTAGGGTCCGCCCAGCCGCACAGGGCGGGATTTTCGACCTCGCCCGCGCAATCAGCCGGGATCGAGCAGTGCGGCCTGGCACGGTGTGCCGATCTGAAAGAGCGTTGCAGATCTCGGCGCGCGGTGTTAGACAGTGTGAAAGACATTTTCACACTGGAGGTTTCGGATGCCCGCACGTCGGCTGGTGGTGGACGACGCCACGGTGCTGGAGGCGCTGGCACATCCGGTTCGCCAGGACGTGCTGCGATTCCTGATGTCGGACGGGCCGGCGACCGCGTCGGTCTGCGCACGTGCGGTCGGTGACACGCCGTCGAACTGCAGCTACCACCTGCGGGTGCTCGCGCGTCACGGGCTCGTGCGCCCCGACGAGTCGAGCGACGCGCGAGAACGGCCGTGGCGCGCGACGATCACCGGCTTGATCATCGACGACGCCGACCCGGCGGGGCCGCACGCGCGCCAGGCCGCGGCGGTGGTGGCCGCGTCGATGCAGCTCGACCAACGACTCAGCCGGGAGTATCTGGCCGGCCGGAGCCGGGTTCCTCGGCGCTGGCGGGACGCTGACGTCTTCTCCAGCTACGCGTTGTGGGTCACCCCCGATGAGCTCAGCACCCTGGCGCGCGAGATCGACGACCTGATCCGTCCGTTCATCGCCACACTGCGCGAGGACGAGCCCGCCGACGCGGAGACGGTTCACCTCGGTGTGCAGGCCTTTCCCCGGTCGCGGCCGCGATGAGAGTGCCGGAACCGTTACGGCAGCAGGACTTCCGTTCCGTCTGGTTGGCCGGCCTGGTGTCCGACGCCGGCGACTGGCTGCTGTTCATCGCGCTGCCCGTGGTGGTGTACCAACTCACGGGATCGGCGCTCGGGACGTCGTTCGCCTTCCTGGTCGAACTGGCGCCGGGCATCGTCCTGGCGCCGCTGGCGGGTCCACTCGCCGACCGCTGGGACGCCCGCCGGGTTCTCCTGACGGTGTCGATCGCTCAAGCGGCGGCGCTGGTCCCGTTGCTGGCCGTCCACTCCCGCTCGGACCTGCCGATCCTCTATGCCGTCATTCTCGTCGAGGCGGCGCTCACCGCCTTGTTCGACCCGGTGAAGAACGCGATGCTGCCGACGCTCCTGCCGCCCGAGGAGTTGCTCGGCGCCAACGCACTGGTCGGGCTGAACCAGAACCTCGGACGGCTGGTCGGCGGCCCGCTCGGCGGGGTGGTGCTCGCGATGGGCGGGCTGCGCCTGACAGCGATCGCCGACGTCGTCAGCTATCTGCTGGCCGCAGCCGTCATCAGCCGGCTCACCACCCGGCGCCCCGCCCGCCCTCAGGCACCGCCGCCTCCCAGCGAGGCTGGACCCGCACCGGGGCGTCGACGTGGCCTCGTCGGGTCGAACCGGTTCCTGGCAGCAGTGCGTGATCGCCGCGCCCGGGTCGCTCTGTTCGTCGCATTCACCGCCCAGATCGCGCAAGGGATCTTCGTCGTCCTGTTCGTGCTCTTCGTCGCGCGACGTCTGCACCAAGGATCGACGGAGATCGGGCTGCTGCGCGGCGTCCAGGCGATCGGCGCCGTCGGAGCCGGCCTCGTCCTCACGGGGCTGGCCCGCCGCGTCGCGCCGGCTCTGCTCACCGCGTCATCGGCGACGGCGCTCGGGGTGCTGTCGTTGGCGGTGTGGAACGCGCCGACGCTGACCACGGCCACAGCGCTCTACGTCGCGCTGTTCATCCTGGTCGGCGCCCCGGGTGTCGTCCTGACGACCGCCGTCACGAGCACCCTGCAGCTCGCCGTGTCCGACACCGAACGTGGACGAGCCTTCGCGGCCCTCAATCTCGCCGGCAACGCGGGCCAGGCGATCGGCATGCTCGTCGCCGGCCTGCTCACGGCTCCACTCGGGCTGACGGCGATCCTCGACGGCCAGGCGACGCTGTACCTCCTGGCGGGAGCGATCGCGGCGTGCTCACTGTCCGGCCGACGTCGCATCGCGCTGCGTCACCGGGCGAGTCGTCGCCAGCCGCCCGCGCCGTTGTTCGCGATCACGCCGCGGAACAGTTCGAGCACCGCGTCGGAGTTCAGCTCGTCGTCCCCGTAGATCTGGATCGTTCGGGCGGTGGCGTTGCCATTCCCCTGGTTGATGACGCCGTTGGGATCAGCCACGGTCGGGTCGTAGACGAAGACGTTGACATGGTCCTTGGTGGCCAGCAACGCGCAGACGTTCCCGTCGAGCACAAAGTACGGCCGATCCGAGCGCTTGATCGTCTCCTCGACCGCCGGGTCAGCCGCGTGCACGAGCTCACGGACGTGCCGGCAGATCTCCTGCTGCCACTCCGGCAGGCCGGCGATGTAGGCGTCCACCCGAGGATCTCGCCGCACCTGCATCACCCTCCCCCGCCCGTGCGGCCATCATCGCAGCGACACATTCCCGCAATCGTCACGCTTCGAGCACATTCGCGCGCCGAGACGGTTGTCCGCGTCACCTGGTCATGCGCGTGCGGCGAGGCCGAAGGCGGCGGGGTGCTGGTGCGCGAGTTGGGTGAGCTCGTGCCGGGAGCCCACGTTGGCTTTGGCGTAGATGTTTCCGAGGTGGAAGCTGACCGTGCTGCGGGTGACGAACAGGGCGCTGGCGATCTGCACGTAGCTCATGCCGGTGGCCAGCAACGTGACGATGTCGCGTTCACGCTCGGACAGTCCGAGATCCTCGACGCGGCTGGACTCGTGCACTGCCGCTCGCAGGGCATTGACACGCTTCAGGTAACCGGCAGCGCCGAGGCGTTCATAGATGTCGGCGGCAACCTCGAGGGAACGCGCGGACGCGGCGTCGTTGCCGTTCAGGAGCGCGAGGCGCGCATGGTCGACGTGCACATGCGCGCGGTAGAACGGGACGTCCGAAAGGTCTGCCGCGACGGCCGCGCGGAGCCGGCCCAGCGCCGCACGTCCGTCACCGACCGATTCGGCGATCAGTCCCTGCAGCCAGTGGCCGATGCCCGCTGCCCAGCCGACCGGCGCGTCGGCGATCGCGCCCGCGCAGAAACCCGCGTCCTCCTGATCTCCGTTCCACACCGCAGCCAGCGCGACGTGCGCCATCCAGAGCAGCGGCCGGCGGGCCGATCCGGCACGTACGGCCGCGACCGCATCGTGCAACGGGACATAATCGAGGTGGTTCGCCGATGGCCCCGCAGCGTGCCGACGGACGATGTCGGAGACGGTGAGCAGGTTGACGGCCTCGAGCCATGGCGTCTGCCGAACGATCGCGCGCGCGTTCTCGACGTCGCTGTCGGCGTCACCGACCCGGCCCTCACCCGCCGCGAGCAGCGGCAGCACCGCCTGCACGACCGGTTGCCCGTGAGCCCCGCTGAGGCTGGCTGCCATGCGGAAGTTGACCCGCGCCATGGCCCACTCGCCGACGAACCACTGGGCGTGGCCGAGCATCGCATGGAAGCTCCCGCCGGCGGGCTCGTGCTGACCTCGTTGAATCCGCTGCACCACTTCGTCCAGGTCGGTGATCGCCTCGGCGAAGCGGCCAGACACCGACCGCACGGTGCCGCGCCAGGCCAACATCTCGGTGGCGCTCACCGGAACCGCGGTAGGCCGCTCCGGCAGGTCGCCCAGCCCGGGCAACTCGCGGGGGTCGTTGATGTGGCGGGCAGCCAGCTGACCGCTGATCAGGCGGGCGTACCGCCGGAGGGCCGGGTCCTCGACGCCGAGCGCGGCGGCCCGCTTCAGCGCCTGGGCGATCTCGTCCTCGGGAGCACCGGCGAAGAGGCCGGCCCATGCGAGCATCACCTCGATGCGGTAAGGAGTGAGTGGGGCGAACCCCGTTTCCACGTCGGGGTCGACGGTCTGCAGTCCGGATAGCGGGCGTAGATGGGCGAGCGCCTCGAAGGGGCGGCGTTCCCATTGCGCCAGCGCGCCGAGCAGGAATTCTCGCCGGACGTCGTCCTCGGCCTGCTCGATGTCCGCCACAGCGGCATGCACGGTGGCGTGGTCACCGGACAGCAGTGTTTCGAAGAGCGACTGGAGCCAGCGACGTCGGCGGGCCGCGAGATCGGACGTCACCCCGCTCGCCGCAGTGAGGTAGTGGGCGGCCTGGCGGTAGGCGCGGCGCCCGTGCAGGGCCAAGGCGTGTGTCTCGAGATCCGCGGCGAGTGCGTCGTCGTGCCGATCGGTGGCGGCCAGCCGATGCGCGAGCACGGCCGACGGAAGCGTCACCACCGTCGCCGCTCGGGCGTGCAGTCGCCGGCGCTCGACCAGCGACGTGCTCTGCAGGATCGCTGCCCGCACGAGGGCATGTGCCGGCCGGACGAGATCACCGGCGGCCGCGAACCGGACCTCCACGACGCCGAGTTCGATGAGTTCCTGCACCGACGCCGCCGGCTCCTCGACACCGGCCACGAGGGCGACGTCGCGGACGCTCGTCCACCCGAGACCCAACACCCCGAGCGCCTTGGCAAGGTCTTGGGCCGCACTGGAGACCCGGCCGATGCGGACGCCGAGCGCCCGGACGAACTCCATCGGCGCGGGCAGGACCCCCATCTCCGCGAGTTCGGATCCGCTGTACTCGGCAACGACCGATCGCAGATAGAGCGGATGACCCGCGGTGTGGTGCCACAGTGCCTCGGCCAGTTCCGGTGAGATATCGGGCCGCATGTCCTGGACGAACTCGATCGCTTCGATCATGGCCAAGCCGGTGAGCCGAATCCTGCGTATCCCCGCGCGTTGGTCCACCCAGCGCTGCCAGCTGGGAAACTGGTGCGGCTCGAGTGGCCGAGTCCCGATGACGAATAGCACCGGATCGCCGTTCAGGTGACTCCCCACCTCCACAAGTGCGTTGATCGACTCCGGGTCGGACCACTGCAGATCATCGAGGACGACACAGGTCGGGCCGTGGTGCGCGTCCTCGTCGAGCACGGCACGAAATGCCTGCGCCGCCGCGGTCGGAGTCACCATGCTGCCGCCGTCGCCCTGATCCTCGCCGACACCGAGCTGGGCGAGCACCCCGTAGATCCGCGGCTCGGCGCTCTCTGCTGCCTCGACGACCGTCGTCCTGAAGTCCACGGCGCGGGCGGTGATCTCGGCGAGCAGGGACGACTTCCCCATCCCGGACTCGCCCTCGACGACCAGGACGCACGGCCGACCGGCACGTGCCTGCTCCAGCGCGGCCTCCACCTCGGCGATCACCGCGTCGTTCCACTTCAGCACGGCGCCCCACCTGCCGCTGACACGCGGCCTGTTGAGGCAGACCGCCACGTGATCTTCAGCGCGAGTATGCCAACCGCCGGGTGCCCAGCGGAACCCCTGAGCGCCACTACGCGCTGACGGCGGTCGATGCGTCGCTGCCATGCGGGCGCCGTGCGCGCGGGAACTGTGCATTCTGCACAGCTGTCCGAGCCTGCGTACGCCCTAGAACTGAATGCGATCCGTTCAGAACGCACACCGGAGTACGAGGACCAGGACATGACAACGACCAAGGCCACCGCTGGACAGACCATGACCACGACCGCCGAGCAGACTGACGACAGCCGCCCTGCCGCCGCGGTCACCGGCCGGCGACTTCGGTTGGTGTTCGTCACCGTCCTCGTGGCGTCGCTGCTGTCGGCACTCGATCAGACGATCGTCTCGACCGCATTGCCCACGATCGTCGGCGACCTCGGTGGTGGCGACCACCTGTCGTGGGTGGTGTCGGCCTACCTGCTGGCCGACACGGTGTCGACCGTGCTCGCCGGCAAGCTCGGTGACCTGTTCGGCCGCAAGCGGGTGCTGCTGGTGTCGGCAGGCTTGTTCGTCATCGCCTCGGCCACGTGCGGGTTCGCCGACGGCATGACCTGGCTGATCGCCTGGCGCGGCGTGCAGGGCCTGGGCGCGGGCGGCCTAGCGGTCAGCGCCTCGGCGGTGATCGCCGACGTCGTGCCGGTCCGCGACCGTGCGAAGTACCAGAGCGGACTGGGCGCGGTGTTCGGGGTGGCGCTCGTGCTCGGCCCGCTGCTCGGGGGTCTGTTCACCGACCATCTGTCCTGGCGCTGGGTGTTCTTCATCAACATCCCGCTCGGGGCTCTGGTCATGCTCGCGGCGGCACGGATGATCCCGCGCTCACCGGCACCGCAGCAGCGGCCCGCGGTCGACTACGCCGGGATCGGGTTCGTCTCCGCTGGGTGCCGCCGCGCTGACGCTCGCGCTCAGCTGGGGCGGCGGGACCTACGCGTGGACTTCGCTCACCGTCGTCGGGCTGTTCCTGTTCGCCGCGGCGATGTTCGCTGTCTTCGTCGCGGTGGAAGCGCGCGCGACCGAGCCGATGCTGCCGTTGCGCCTGTTCCGCAGTCCCACGTCTTCAGCGTCAGCGTGGCGCTCGCGTTCATCGTCGGCTTCGCGATGCTCGGCGCGCTCACCTTCCTGCCGACCTACAGCCAGTACGTCAAAGGCGTCTCGCCCACTGCCTCCGGCGTCCGGACGTTGCCGATGGTCGTCGGGCTGTTCGCCGCATCCATGTTCGTCGGCGTCGTCGTCGGCCACACCGGCGCTACAAGATCTTCCCGATCAGCGGGTTCGTGGTGATGGCCTCGGGACTGTGGTTGCTCTCCCGGCTGACACCGACGACCGGGTACCGGACCCTCGCCACCGACATGCTCGTCTTCGGCATCGGAATCGGACTGTCGATGCAGGTGCTCACCGTGATCGTCCAGAACGGTGCCGACTTCCGCGACCTCGGCGTGGCGACCTCGGGTGTCGAGCTTCTTCCGCACCCTCGGCAGTTCCTTCGGCACCGCGATCTTCGGCACCGTCTTCACCACCGCGCTGGCGCCCGTGCTGCGCACGGCGCCGATCCACTCCCCCGGCGTCCCGCCCGGCCGCGGTGCAGACCCCGGCGGCCCTGCACCACTACCCCGCGGCAACGATCGCTCCCGTCGTCGGGGCGTACTCCCACGCGCTGCACGTCGTATTCCTGGCCGCCGTTCCCGTCGCCCTCGGTGGCTTCGTGCTGGCGCTGTTCCTGCCGCAGGCTCCGCTGCGCGATACGTCCCAGGCCGCGGCCGGCGACCTCGGCGACGCGTTCGGCATGCCCGTCGGCGACGACCGGGTGGCGCAACTGGAGCGCTCGATCTCGGCCCTGCTGCGGGGCTCCGGCCGCGCCGCCGCCCTCGAGATCGCCGCGGCGGCCGGCACCACCATCGGAGTGGCAGACGCCTGGGCACTCGCCACCGTCGCGAGCCGCGTCCGCCAGGGGCAGCCGACCAGCATCGCCGCGATCGCCAAGCACCATCACCTGCCCGGCCCCGTCCTCCGTCCGGCCTTCGACACGACCCGAGCTCACGGCTACCTCAATGGAGGCGACGACGCCCTGAACGTCACCGCCGCCGGACGGCGCGAGGTCGAGCAGTTCGTCGACGCCGCACGCGACTGGCTCCGGCTCAGGCTGCAGGACTGGGACGAGCAGCAGAATCCGGCGCTGGACGAGGCCCTGCGACGCATCGCGCGCTGCTTCGTCCTGGACGGTGAGTCTGCAGTCGGACCCGTCCCATCCGCGCCTGCGACCTCCTGACCGAACCCACCTCCGACCCGCTGCTCCGACCGGACGCTGCGGACCAACCGACGCCCAATACATCGCGTCACTACGAAAGGACCGCACCATGAACAGCAAGAAGATCCTGCTCAGTCTGATCCCCTGGCTCGCCTTCAGCCTGCTCGCTGAATTCCACGAGTCGCACGCCGCGGGAGTCGCCGCCGCCGTCTCGGCAGCCATCGCTGCCGGCATCGCGATCGCCAACAGGGGAACCGCCGGCTTCAAGATCATCGATGTCGCAGGCGTCGGCTGCTTCACCTCCCTAGCCGTGGTCGCCTTCGCCGCCGACGCCTCCGTCAACAACCGCATCGCCGACTACGGGCGCGGGGGCACCACCATCCTGCTCGGCCTCATCATGCTGGGCTCGCTGGTCGTCATGCCGTTCACCGCGCAGTACGCCCGCGAGTCGGTTCCCGAGGCGTACTGGGACTCACCGGTGTTCCGCTCGGTGAACGAGAAGATCAGCACGGCCTGGGGGCTCGTCGCCCTGATCTCCGGCATCGGCCACACCTACGCCGGATACCGCCTGGCGCACGACGACCTCCCGGTCGGGCTCCGGCTCGCGCTCAACTGGGGCGTGCCGATCCTCCTCGGCCTGCGCGCGCTGGCCTACACGCGCCGGCTCGCCTCCGACGACGCGGGAACGGGCCGGGCGGCCACAACGGCGTGAGTCTTGGACCACGACGGTCAACTGCTGTCAGACGTCAGCGTTTTCATGGTGATGTAGCTGGTGACAGCAGCCAGACCGGGAAGGTTGGCCAACTGCTTCGCGTGGCGCCAGGCCCGACGGGGCCCGATCAGCAGACCGATGACCGAAGCGATGATGATGCCGCAGATCGTCAACGGGAGCAGCGACAAGCTGAGAAACACACGGCGCGGGTCACCCGGCGAGCTAGGTACGACGTCGACTGTCTTCACCGTGATCGAGGCGGCCCGACCGGCCGGCGGGTGCTCGGAGGCTCTGCCGGCGAGCTGGTGCCCGACCGTGGCCCAAGGGACCGCCGGGCCGAGGTCTAGACGCCAGGGTCCAGCCCGTCGAGCAGGGACCGCAGGATCATCGTGACCTGCGTCTGATCCGCGCTCGAGATCGAGCTCAGCGCGGCGCTCTCCGCTGCGACGGCTACCTTCACGGCCCCTCGAAGCTTCGCCCTTCCGGCCGAGGTGAGCCGTACCGCTCCGGCCAGACCTCGACCGGGGTGATCGTGCTCGACGAGGCCGGCCGCGGCCAGTCGTTTGATCAGTGTGGCGACCGCTTGCGGCGTCGTCATCAGACCCCGCGCCAGCTCGGCGCTGCTCAATCCGGGCGACTGCGCGATGTGTGCCAAGGCGTAGAACTGGGTCGGGGTGATGTCGACCTCGCGCAGGGCACGATCCATCGCCTGCTGAAGCCGGTGGTGGACCCGGGCGAGCAGGTATGCGAGGTGATCCTCGGGCCTCGACTCGGCGACCGACACCTGCACCCCGCGCGCAGCGAGCTTCACCGCCATGGACACTCCCTCGTTCGACGATGCAACAACATGTTGATACTGTGCCATCAATACGTTGATAGTACGACTGCCGGGCCACCCGCCCTAGCATCAATGTCGAATCGGAGACCGCCGTGACAGTTCTCGCTCGCTTCGTCATCGCCCACCGACGGTGGGTGCTGCTCGCCTGGCTGCTGCTGACCGTCGCTGGTGCCTACGGCGCACCCAAGGCCACATCGGCGCTGAGTTACGACTTCGGGCTCCCTGGTCAGCACGGCTACGAGGCGAATCAGCAGATCCTGCGCCAGTTCGGCTCCGGCGGCGACAATGCGCCCGTGCTGCTGGTCGTCACCGATGCCACGCGGCGGCTCGCTCCGGCATCGGCCACGCCGATCGTCGCAGCGGTCGGGAAGGCTGCACCCGGCTCGCGGGTGGCCTCCTACGCCGACATCCCGGCTCTGCTGTCGGCCGACGGCAGGACGGGCGTCGTCGCCGTCTACCCGAGACCGGTTCCCGGCTCAGACGGCTACGCCATCGCGCTACCCGCGCTGAAGGCGGTTGCCGCGAAGGTGACCGAACCGGACGGGCCGCGCGTGGTGGTGACCGGCGAGGACGCGCTTGCCACCGGTGGCGGTGGCGGCGCCAACGTCCTGATCGAGACCCTCTTCGGCGGACTGGGCGCACTCCTCGTCCTCGTGCTGGTCTTCGGATCATTTCTGGCCGTCATGCCCCTGATCGTCGCCGCCGTCTCGATCCTCACCACGTTCCTGATCGTCTGGGGGCTGACCGGCATCACGGACGTCTCGTTCATCGTCCAGTATCTGCTGTCGCTGATCGGGCTCGGCGTGGCCATCGACTACGCACTGCTCATCGTGACCCGCTGGCGCGAGGAACAAGGCACGGGAGCCACCAACGCCCAGGCCGTCGAACGGGCCCTGACAACCGCCGGACGGTCGGTGCTGTTCTCCGGGATCACCGTCGCAGTCAGTCTGGCCGCACTCATTGCGCTGCCGGTTCCGTTCCTGCGCAGTGTCGGCTTCACCGGCCTGCTGATTCCGATCATCAGCGTGATCGCCGCGCTCACACTGCTGCCCGCTCTCCTGCTGACCGTGGGCCCGCGCCTGGCCTGGCCCAACCGACGCACCAGCAATCCCGAAAGTCGGCTGTGGCGCACCGTCGGCGGATGGGTCGTCGCCCACCGCTGGGCAGCGGCTGGAATCTCACTGGTGATTTTGCTCGCCCTGGCCTTTCCCGTGCTCGGTCTACGACTGGGATCACCGTCCAACGACTCGCTGGCCTCCACCGGTGGCAGCGCCGCCACCGCGATCACCCAGGTCGAACGCAGCGGGCTCGGCGCCGGGCTGACCCAGCCCATCGAGATCCTGACCAACGATCCGACACGCATCGTGGCGGTGACACAAGGCATTCCCGGCGTTGCCGCGTCCGTCGCACCACCATCCTGGACCAGCGGGACAGCCTCGATCGTCGATGTCTGGACCAGCGCGGACTCCTCCAGCGGTGCAGGTACGACAACGGCCAAGGCAGTGCGCAGCGCTGCTGAAAACGCCGACGCCCAGGTCGGCGGCATCCCCACGCAGAACGCCGACTTCATCACCGCGGTCTACGGCAACGCCTGGTGGATCGGGCTGATCATCATTGCGGTCACCTTCCTGCTGCTGGCCCGAGCCCTGCGCTCGATCGTGCTTCCCGTCAAGGCCCTCGTCCTCAACGTCATCTCGGTCGCGGCCGCCTACGGCGTCACCGTCCTCATCTGGCAACACGGCTTCGGCGCAAGGCAACTCTTCGGTCAGACCGCATCAGGGTCCATCACCGTCTGGGTGCCGATAGCCGTCTTCGCCTTCCTGTTCGGACTCTCCATGGACTACGAGGTCTTCCTGCTGTCGCGCATCCGGGAGGAACACGACCACGGCCACAGCACGGACGAGGCGACCCGCCATGGCGTCGCCCGTACCGGACGGCTCGTCACCTCAGCGGCGCTGATCCTGTTCCTGGCCTTCATCGCCCTGTCGCGCGTGCCCGACACCGACGTCAAGATCCTGGCGACCGCACTCGCACTGGGCATCATCATCGACGCGACCATCGTGCGGGGCATCCTCGCGCCCGCGCTCGTCGCCGCCCTCGGCGACGCCAACTGGTGGCTGCCAGGACGGCGAGGCGACGGTCCGGAGGACGAGCAGGAATCGCCGCTCACGAGGACGGACGCGGTGGTGCGGCCATGAGGTTCACATCCGTCGAACCCACGACCGCAGAAGTCGCCGCCGACCGCGTCGGCGATGACATCGTCCAGACGCCCGACGCGGTGATGGATCGTGCCTTCACCCTCGGCGCGCCCCCTGAACAGCTGTGGCCGTGGCTGGTCCAACTCGGCAAGCAACGTGCGGGGTGGTACCTACCGCGTTCCGTCGAGCGGCTCCTGCCCCGCCGGCGCCGCGCCCTCCGCGCGATCGAGCCGCGCTGGCAGGGCCTCGCCGTCGGAGACGTCATCCCCGACTACGGGGGGCGGCGCGAAACGTTCACCGTCGCGCACATCGACCCACCCAGAGCGCTGGTGTACGCCTCCCAGCGAGGACGGATGCACGTCAGTTGGTCACTCACGCTCACACCGCTCGGCGAGCGCGAATCCACGATCCGGACGCGAGTGCACCTCCGCCTTCGGCTCGGTCCGATCCGGCACAGATGGCTCATCGCTTCCGTCGGCGAGCTGGTCGACGCCCTCACCATTGCCGGGATGGCCTCCGGTCTCCGCGAGCGCGTCAGCGGCCTGTATTCCTGATAGCCGAGGATCGAACTCCTCCGGCATTGCTCGGCTTCGGATTCTCCGCCGGACCCGCCGAGACCGGATGGACATCCCGAGAATTGTTCGGGGGCCCTATTTGTCAGCAAGAATAGCGACGTGAACGGCATGACGCAGGGCCCGTCGGTTCGCTGGTTGTTCGGTGATCAGCTCGGTCCGCATTTCCTCGACGCGCCCGACCAGTCGGTGCTGATGATCGAGTCCAAGGCTGTGTTCGCGCGCCGCCGCTTTCATCGGCAGAAGGCTCATCTGGTGCTGTCGGCGATGCGGCACCGGGCCGCGGAGATGGGCGAGAGTTGCACCTATGTACGGGCCGAGTCCTACGGGCCGGCCGTGCGTCACGCCGCGAAGGCAGCGGCAGTATCGGTGCGGCATCCGACCAGTCGCGTCGCACTGAACCTGGTCGGCCGCCTGCCCGTCGATGTCTTGGACGCCCGGGGTTTCGTGACGACGTTCACCGAGTTCACGGACTGGGCCGCCGCCCGAGGCCGGCGACGACTGCTGCTGGAGGACTTCTACCGCCGCAGCCGTCACGAACACGACCTGCTGATGGAGGGCGACCAGCCAATTGGCGGGACCTGGAACTTCGACCACGACAACCGGCAACCACCACCCAAGACCGGGAAGCTCGATGTGCCTCAACCCTGGTGGCCGACCGAGGACGACATCGACGACGAAGTTCGCCGAGATCTGGACCGATGGGAGCGAGACGGGGACGTCAGCTTCGTGGGCCAGGACGGACCCCGACGCTTCGCCGCCACCCACGGTGAGGCGCAGACCGCGCTACGAACTTTCCTGACCGAACGCCTCGCCGATTTCGGGCCGTACGAGGACGCGATGCTGTCAGGTGAGTCCTGGATGGCCCACTCGCTGCTGTCAGCGCCACTGAACCTGGGCCTGCTCGACCCACTCGATGTCGCCCGGCAAACCGAACAGGCCTACCGAGACGGGCACATCCCGATCGCGTCAGCCGAAGGGTTCATCCGCCAAGTCATCGGCTGGCGCGACTACGTCTGGCACCTCTACTGGCACCAACCCGACGACTACCGGGATCGCAACGAACTTCAGGCCCACACTCCCCTGCCCGGCTGGTTCGCCGAGCTCGACGCCGACTCCGTGCAGGCCCGCTGCCTGTCCGACACGTTGCGTCAGGTCAGCGAGCACGCGTGGGTCCATCACATCCCGCGGCTGATGATCTTGGGCAACTACGCGATGCAACACGGCTGGAACCCCCAGCAAGTCACGGACTGGTTCCACCGCGTCTTCATCGACGGCTACGACTGGGTCATGGTCGCCAACGTCGTCGGCATGTCCCAACACGCCGATGGCGGCATCATGGCCACCAAGCCGTACGCCGCTGGAGGCGCCTACATCAACCGGATGAGCGACTACTGCCGTCCCTGCCCGTACAACCCCCGCCACCGCACCGGCGACGACGCCTGCCCGTTCACCAGCGGCTACTGGGCCTTTCTGCACCGCCACCGCGAGCGCTTCGCGGCCAACCCCCGGATGGCCCAGCCGGTCCGCGGCCTCGATCGGCTCACCGATCTCGACGCCCTCCTCGAGCAACACGACCATCTCGGGCCACGAGCACCCTGAAATCCCCCTGATCGTGAGCGCCCCGGCTGCGGACGCCGGCCGCTGTAACGCATTCGACGTCTCGCGGTACTGCACATCAACGCGCGAGCGACGGGAGGAGGCGCTGGTGACCGATCTCGGTACACGATGGCATCGGATCGACGACGGTGATGTGCCCGACGACGGTCGGGTCCGGAGCGTCGACGTCGACGGTCGCGCGGTGGCGCTGGCGAGGTGCGGCGACCGGCTGGGAGCGCTGGACAACCACTGCCCGCACCAGGGCGGACCGCTCGGTGAGGGGTCGATCGAGAAGGGCCTGCTGCGCTGCCCGTGGCACGGCTACGACTACGACCCGATCAGCGGGCAGCCTCCTGGCGGGTTCAGCGACGCCGTGCAGAGCTTCCCGGTCGAGGAGCGACCGGACGGTGTGTACATCGCGCTGCCCGACCCGGAACCCGCGGTCCGCACCGTCGCTGACACCCTCGTCGAGACGCTCGTCGCGTTCGGCATCACCCACGTCTTCGGGATGGTCGGTCATTCGAACCTCGGCTTCGCCGACGCCTTGCGCCGGGCGGAGGACCGGGGCGAGATCACCTTCGTCGGCATCCGGCACGAGGGCGCGGCGGCGTTCGCGGCGAGCGCGTACGGCAAGCTCACCGGGCGTCCTGCGATGTGTTTCGCGATCGCCGGTCCCGGCTCGACGAACCTGCTCACCGGCCTCTACGACGCGAAGCTCGACGGCTCACCTGTCGTCGCGGTGTCGGGGCAGGTGCCCTCGTCGGTGCGCGGCCGCGGCGCGTTCCAGGACCTCGACCTGTCGAGCGTGTTCTCCGACGTCGCGGTATCGACCCAGGTCGTGCTCGCGGGCAGCGATCACGCCGAACTGGCCGCGCTCGCGGTGAAGCGTGCGATCGACGGCCGCGGGGTCGCGCACCTGGTCCTGCCCGACGAGGTGCAGGTGCTGCCCAGCGAGCAGCCCGCGGCGAACCCGGCCGGCCGGTTCACGGCCCGCCGCATCCTGCCCGATACCCAGTCGCTGGACCGGGCGGCGGCGCTGGTGCGCGACGCGCGGCGACCGGTGTTCGTCGTCGGCCACGGCGCACGCGAGGCTCGTGACGAGGTCCGGGCACTGGCCGAGCGTCTCGGCGCACCGGTGCTCACCACCTTCAAGGCAAAGGGCCTGATCCCGGACACCCATCCGCTGGGTGCGGGCGTGCTCGGCCGCAGCGGCACACCGGTCGCGAGCTGGCTGATGAACGAGTCCGACCTGCTCGTCGTCGTCGGCGCCTCGTTCTCCAACCACACCGGCATCGCCGCCTACAAGCCGATCGTGCAGATCGATGACGCCCACACCGCGATCGGCCGCTTCGACGCGGTCGCCGAGCACCTGCTCGGCGACGCCGCCCTGACCGTCGCCGCCCTAGATACCCGGGTGGGCGAGGCAAAGGCCGAGGACCAGCGCGGTGACGTCGCCGCACGGTGGGCGATCTGGCGGGCGGAGAAGGCGCGCAGGGTCGCCGACGACCGGGGCGACGGGGTGTCGGCCGCGGCCGTGTTCGACGCGCTGGCCCGGCATCTGCCGCCCGACGCCGTGATCACCGTCGACGTCGGCAACCACGCCTACTCCCTCGGCCGCTACCTCGAGTCGGCCGGGCAGCCGGTGCTGATGTCCGGCTACCTCGGTTCGATCGGCTTCGGCTATCCCGCCGCGCTCGGCGCCTGGGCCGCGGCGCCCGGTCGTCCCGTCCTGGCAGTGACCGGCGACGGCGGCTTCGGCCAGTACAGCGCCGAACTGCTGACCGCGGTCAAGTACGGCATCCCGATCAAGCACCTGCTGCTCGACAACCACTCGCTCGGCAAGATCAGCAAGGAGCAGCTCGCTGCCGGCTTCCCCGTCTGGCACACGTCGCTGCACAACCCGGACTGGGCCGAGTACGCGCGCCTGTGCGGCGCGACCGGGATCCGGGTCGACCGCCGCGAGCAGCTCGATGCCGCGCTGGCCGAGCTGTTCGCCGCCGACGGACCTGCCCTGCTGTGCGTGCAGCAGGACGCGCAACTGCTCTGATCACCAGAAGGGACCACCGTGACGCACCCTGCCCGACTACAGCGACCTGAGGGCGTTGTTCATCAACTGCACGCTGAAGCGATCTCCGGAACGGAGCAACACCCAGGGTCTGGTCGACGCCAGCGCGCACATCATGCGCGAGCACGGCATCGGAGTCGACATCGTCCGGGCGATGGATCACGACATCGCCACCGGCGTCTGGCCGGACATGCGCGAGCACGGCGCGGCGACCGACGACTGGCCGGAGATCTTCGAGAAGGTCCTGGCCGCCGACATCCTCGTGCTGGCCGGCCCGATCTGGCTCGGTGACAACAGCTCCGTCATGAAGAGGGTGCACGAGCGGCTCTACGGCGGCTCGCACCTGCTCAACGACGCCGGTCAGTACCTCTACTACGGCCGGGTCGCCGGCTGCTTCATCACCGGCAACGAGGACGGGATCAAGCACTGCGCGATGAACGTCCTCTACACGCTGCAGCACATCGGCTACACGATCCCGCCGCAGGCCGACGCCGGGTGGATCGGAGAGGCCGGCCCCGGACCGTCCTATCTGGACCCGGGATCGGGCGGCCCGGAGAACGATTTCACGAACCGCAACACCACGTTCATGACCTGGAATCTCATTCACCTGGCCAGGATGCTGAAGGACGCGGGTGGCATCCCGGCGCACGGCAACCAGCGCTCGGAATGGGACGCGGGATGCCGCTTCGACTACGAGAACCCGGAGTACCGCTGATCGTCGCCTTACGCGTTGCTGACGGCACGCGACCAACTCTTCACCGCTGCACTCCGGCGCCGCTACGGTGTGCGCCGGAGGTGCAGGTGAGGGTTGCCGACAACGAACTCGTCGAACGGTTACGGTCCGGCGACGAGCGAGCCTTCGCCGACCTGGTCGACCGGTACAGCCCGACCATGCTCGCCGTGGCCCGTACTCACGTCGCCTCGCGCGAGATCGCCGAGGACGTCGTGCAGGACACCTGGGTCGCGCTGCTCAAGGGCATCGACGGGTTCGAGGGGCGGTCGAGCCTGCGCACCTGGCTCTTCCGGGTTCTGGTGAACATCGCCAAGACCCGTGGCGTGCGGGAGAAGCGCAGCACCCCGGTCGACATGCACGTCGTGGACGATCACCCGACGGTGAGTCCGGACCGCTTCCAGTCCGCTGACGCACAGTGGCCCGGTCACTGGGCACGTTTCCCGATGCCATGGCGCGATTCGCCCGAACACAGCCTGCTGTCCGGCGAGGCGCTCGACCTCGTGCGCGGTGAACTGGCGCGGCTTCCCGAGCAACAGCGCATCGTGGTCTCGCTCCGCGATGTCGCCGGTTACGACGCCGACGAGGTCTGTGCGCTGCTCGACCTCACGTCCGCCAATCAGCGCGTGCTGCTGCACCGCGGCCGGGCCCGGATACGCGAGGCGCTCGCCGGATACTTCGTGAGTGCGTCGTGAGCGACTGGGACGGCGTGGACTTCGCAGACATGACATGTCGCGAGTTCGTCGAGCTCGTGACCTCCTACCTCGAGGACCGTCTCGATACCGCGACGCGGGCGCGATTCGAACAGCACCTCGCTGTCTGTCCCGGCTGTGCGCGCTACCTGGACCAGATCCGGGCATCCGCCCGGGTGCTCGGTCGCGTCAGCCTCGACACCATCTCGTCCGAGGCCCGCGATCAGCTCATGGACGCGTTCCGTTCCTGGCGTTCAGAACGATCGTGAACGTCCACCCCGAGGAGTTCCCATGACCGATCCCGACCTGGTTCGCACCCGCCGTGCCCTCCATGCACTCGGCGAACTCGTGCTCGCCGGCCCGCAGTACCGGGTCAGCGGCACCATCAAGCTGCGCGCGTCACCGGGCGGGTTTGGCACCTGGGTACAACCGGGACTTGCAGTGGTGGGTGCCGACCTCGTCAAGGACGGCACCACCGTCCCGGTGTCCGGTCGCACGGCGCGGGAACTGGCCGCATCACTCGGGGTCATTGCCGGAGCGCCGCTCGACGTCTACCTCGACGGCAGCGGCATGTCTGTCGATGACGTGCTCGATGTCGACGCCGGTGCCGCGGCGCACATCGCGGACGCGTACGCCCGCGGCGATGCCGCGCTGCGCCTCCTTGCGCCCGATGCCGAGCCCGTGCTCTGGCCGGAACACTTCGACGTCGGCATCCGCGTCGATGACGTCAACTACGGCGTCTCCCCCGGCGACGGCTACCTGGCCGAGCCCTATGCCTACGTCGGCGTCGACCCCGTGCCGGTCGCGGACCCGTTCTGGAACGCGCCGTTCGGAGCAGCACAGCTGATGACGTCCTTCGCCGACGTGCTGGCGCTGCGCGACTTCTTCGCCGACGCCGGTGAGCGTCGCCGCTGACCCGGTACGGCTATCGGAGACGGCGGCCTTCGACCGGGCGGGACGGGGGGATAACCCCACCATCGGGTCGGGGGTTGCGGCGGAATCAGATGCCGGGTGGCTCCAGTGACCGGCGAGCGCATGGCTTCGAGGATGAGTCCATGACCACACTCATCCCGCGCACCTCTGCCGTTGCACCCAGCCCGACCGCGGCCCGCGGTGCGTTGGTTCGGCTCGTCCGGGCCGCCGCCCACGCCGCGCAACGTCGCCCCAAGACCATCATCGCCGGCTGGCTGCTGCTCGTCGTGGCGTGCATCGCCGCGGGCGCCTTCGCCGGCACCACATCCCTCACCGACGTCCAGGCCGAGGTCGGCCAGTCCGCCCGGGCCGACACGCTTCTGCAGCACGCCGGACTGCAGCAGCCCGCGTCCGAAAGCATCCTCATCACCGGCACTGATGCGGCCGCCGTGCGAGCCACGGCCACCGACCTGACCACACACATGACCGCGCTGGCGCAGGTGGCCTCGGCGACGGGACCCGATCAGTCAGCCGATCTGGTCACTGACAGCGGGCGCATGGCCTTGGTCCAGGTACAGCTCCGCGGCGAGCCCGCCAACGCCGACGCCCAGGTCGCTCCGCTGCTCGCGCTCGATCAACGCGTCCAGCAGGCCCATCCCGGGACCGTCATCCAAGAGGCCGGCGCGGGCTCTGAGAGCAAGGCGATCAACGACATGGTCGCCACTGATCTGAGTCATGCCGAACTGATCTCGCTGCCGATCACCCTGGTGATCCTGGTGCTGGCGTTCGGTGCTCTGGTCGCGGCCTGCGTTCCGCTGATCCTCGGCATCACCGCCGTCGCCGCCGCACTCGGTGCGCTCGGGCTCGTGTCGCACTTCGCGCCCAACAGCCAGTCGACGTCCGCGGTCGTTGTTCTCATCGGGCTCGCGGTAGGCGTCGATTACTCGCTCTTCTACGTGCGTCGGGAACGGGAGGAGCGCCGCCGCGGACATGGACCAGCTCGCTCGGACGGACGGGCCGTGCCCCACTCAGCTCTCGAAGCCGCCGCATCCTCGGTGGGGCGGGCGATCCTCATCTCCGGGCTGACCGTCATGGCCGCGCTCGCCGGCCTGCTCCTCACCGGCTCGGGGGACTTCGTCTCGATCGGACTGGGCACCATCGTCGTCGTCGCCATCGCTGTGCTCGGCTCGCTCACCGTGCTGCCCGCCGTACTCGCACTGCTCGGCGACCGGGTCGACCGCGGCGGGGTTCCCGGCTACCGCGCATACACCGCGGCTCGAGCCCGTCGCCAGCGTCGGGCCGGCCGTCCCACCGGAGCGTGGGCTGTTCTCGCCCGAGGCGTGACGAACCACCCGCGCAGCTCGCTGCTCGTCGCCGCCGGTGTGCTCGCCGCCCTCGCGATCCCCATGATCGGCATGCACACCAACGACCTGCAAGGGGCTGACCTGCCGCAGCAACCTGCCGGTGGTGCAGGCCATCAGCGCCATCGACGCGAGCTTCCCGGGCGCGCCCCAGAACACCGAGCTCGTCGTCACCGGTCACGACCTCGCCACCCCGGCCGCGCACGCCGGCTCTGATCGCCCTCGGCACGCGAGCCGCAGCGGTCACCGGTGGACGCGGCCAGGTCACCGTGGCGGTCTCGGCTGCCGGCACCCTGGCCCGGGTGGACGTGCCGATGCCCGACTCGGCACGGGCAGCGGCCAAGGCCACTGTCGAGCGCCTGCGCGATCAGGTCGCGCCGACCGCGACCACGATCGACGGCGTCACGTCGGCCGCGCTGGTCACCGGCGAGGTCGCCTCCAGCGTCGATTACTCCGACCGGATGAGTGAGGTGACGCCCGAGGTGATCGGCTTCGTGCTCGTGCTCGGCTTCCTGTTGTTGCTGGCGACGTTCCGGGCCCCGTGGCTCGCGGCGATGGTCATGGTGCTCAACCTGCTGTCGGTCGGCGCGTCCTACGGGATCCTCACCCTGGTCTTCCAGCACACCTGGGCCGAGCACCTGCTCGGCTTCCATTCCACCGGCTACATCATCAACTGGTTGCCGTTGTTCATGTTCGTGGTGCTGTTCGGTCTCTCGATGGACTACACGGTGCTCGTTCTCGAACGCATCCGGGAGGCTCGACTGGCGGGTCTGCGCCCGCGCGCGGCCGCCGCCGAAGGAGTCGCGGCGACCGCGGGAACGGTGACGAGCGCCGCAATCGTCATGGTGGCCGTCTTCTCGATCTTCGCCACCCTGGGCCTCATCACCTTCAAGCAACTCGGCGTCGGCCTCGCGGCCGCGGTGCTGCTCGATGCCACCCTCGTGCGCGGTGTGGCACTGCCGGCGGTCGTGGCGCTTCTCGGCGAGCGGGGCTGGCGCATCCGAGGATGCAAGGATGCCTCTGTGACACCTGGACAACTTGTGGCGGCCGGCGCCCGGACGGACCAGGTATGAGCACCGGCTCAGCTCCGCCCGGGGCGCCGCCGAGTGCCCCGCCGCGTGCGCCGACATCGCCGCTGGCTTTCGCGATCGCGCTGGCCGTCCTGATCGTGCTGGCCACCACGGCGATCTGGGCGGTCTCGGGGGGCGGCTACTTCTGGCCCTGCTGGGTGATCCTGGGCTGCGCATCGGCCCTCGCCCCCGCGTTGTGGTGGACGCACCTGCACGGCCGGCCGAACACCCCACGAACGCGGGTGTGGTGGCACCTCGACGTCAGTGCCACCGCGGCCGCGATCCTCGTCCTGGTCTGGGCGTTCACCGGATGTCCGGAGCCTGTGGGTGTTCTGGCCGGTCTTCAGCCTCGCCCTCCTGCTCGGCCTGCACGCACTCATCGACCTTCGGGCCGAGGTGCCCCAACTGCAGACCCGCGAGCTGCAGGAGCGGGTCGACACCCTGAGCCGCACCCGTCGTCAGGCCGTCGACGCGCAGGCGGCTGAACTGCGCCGGATCGAACGCGACCTGCATGACGGTGCCCAGGCCCGTCTGGTCGCGCTGACCATGCAGCTCGGCCGGGCCGAGGCCCAGCTGGCCCACGAACCCGAAGCGGCCGCGCTCGTCCGGGCCGCCCGCGAAGAGGCCACCGTCGCCATCGAGGAGCTGCGCGATCTGGCCCGGGGCATCGCGCCGCCCGTCCTGGCCGACCGAGGCCTGGTGGCGGCCGCGCAGTCGCTGGCCGACCGCGGCGGCGCCACGCTGACGGTGACCGCCGGCCAAGGGTGGCGCCCGGCTACCGCCGGCGATCGAGAACGCGGCCTATTTCCTGATCGCCGAGGCGCTAACCAACGCGACGAAGCATGCCCCCGGGTGCCCCGTGCGGGTGGCGCTCGCCCTCGACCCCGACGCGCTGATCATCGACGTCACCGACGACGGACCGGGCGGCGCCGATCCGACCGGCGGCGGCCTCACCGGGCTGCGCGCCCGCATCGAGGCGCTCGATGGCACGCTGGCCCTCACCTCCCCCGCCGGCGGACCCACCCATCTCCATGCGGAGCTGCCATGCGAGTAGTCATCGCCGAAGACCACGCCCTCCTCCGCGAGGGACTCGTCGCGTTGCTCAGGGACGCCGGGATCGACGTCGTCGCCACCACGGATACCGGCCCCGACCTGCTCGACATCGTCACCGAGCACAGTCCGGACCTGGCGATCATCGATGTACGACTGCCCCCTGGTTTTGCCGATGAAGGCATCCGGGCCGCGATCGCCGCGCGAGCAGCGCACCCCGAGCTCGGCACGCTCATCCTGTCGCAGTACGTCGAGCCTGTGTACACGGCTGAGCTGCTCGAGTCGCCAGGCGGCGGCGTGGGCTACCTGCTCAAGGAGCGGGTCAGCGACGTCGCCGAGTTCGTCAACGCGCTGCACCGAGTCGCCGCCGGCGGCACCGCCTTGGACCGCGAAGTGGTGACCGAACTCGTCCGCACTCGCTCCGCCACCGGCGGCCACCTCGACGTGCTCACCCCGCGCGAGCACGAGACCCTCGCGCTCATGGCCGAGGGTCGAACGAATGCCGGCATCGCGAAGGCGATGGTCGTCACGCCGGGAGCCGTCGAAAAGCACATCTCCAACATCTTCACCAAGCTCGACCTGATCGATTCCGATGACGACCACCGCCGCGTCCTCGCGGTGCTGACCTACCTCCGCGCGTCCGACTGAACTGATCTGTGGACGGCGACTCGCAGGGTTCGACCCGTGCGCGGATCTGGTGAGCAGCCGGTCGATCCGACCGGGCCAGTTCAATCACATCCCGCTCGCGGTATCCCCGAACCTGTACCCATTCGACATTCGACCGTCTCAGTCTCATGCTCGGCGTTTTACGCTAATCCACAGTTCCGGTGTTCAGGGGAGGTGCCTGTGGGGTTCAGGTGGCTGCGTTTCGCGATCGCCTTCGTGATCACGGCGGTCGTCCTCGCACCCATTGCCGTGATCGTCGTGCAGGCCCTGCGACCCGGCCCCGGATCACCCGCCCACCAGGTGATCACGCTCGCCAACCTGACGGGCGTCGTGCGCCACACCGAAGCGTTGAGGTGGTTGGGCAACAGCTTGGCGGTGACCGTGGCCAGCGTGGTGGTGTCAGTGCTCGTGGCTGCGCCGGCGGGCTACGTCTTGTCGCGAGGGCGGGGCCGGATGGTGGCCGGCTACTCCCTGCTGCTGTTTCTGGTGCAGTCCCTGCCGGTGATCACCTCGGTCATCCCACTGTTCATCCTGTTCGTGAGGCTGCATCTGTCCGACAACCTCGTCGGGCTCGCGGTCATCTACGTCGGCTCGTCGGTGGCGGTAGCGACATGGATGATGGCGGCCTACATCGACTCCGTACCCATCAGCCTCGAGGAGGCCGCGTGGATCGACGGGGCGACGTTGCTGGGCGGCTTCGTCAGGATCGTGCTCCGCAACTGCCTTCCGGGAATCCTGTCCACGTCGATCCTCACGTTCTTGATCGCGTGGAACGACTATCTGGTCGCCGTCGTATTCATCCGCGCGCAGTCGAGGTACACGTTGCCGATCGCGGTGCAGGCATTCGGCGGATCCGGGCAGATGTCGCTCGCTCTGATCACGCTGGCCCCGCCGGTGCTCGTATTCGCCTGCCTGCACCGGTTCTTCAGTGTGGGCGGGATCGGCGGCGCGTTCGCAGAGTCGTGACTCCCCCGCCGCGCCAACCGCTCAGGTTGCGTGACTAACCACTGTTGCCTTTTCGTCCAGCAGACCCTGGAGGCGCTGTGCCCGCCACGCTAGGACCGACTCGGTCGGATGTCCTCGCCGATCCGCGTACGAACCGTCAATAGGCGCGCGGAAACGTTGAACCGCGTTGCTGCGCAGATGAGGCGCTCTGTGCGCGTGCCGCAGCGTTACGCCGACCTGCGGGCGCTGCGTTCGCTCGAACGTCCGCTGCCCCCAAGGACGGTCAGGCGCGCTCGTGATCGGGTCGTAGGGATCGGATCATGGTCTGAAGGATCGTGAATGCCTCGGATTGCTCTGCTGCGGACATGCCGCCCAGCATCCTGACCTCGACGGATCGGACTGCGGCGGTCGCCTTCGCCAGGCTTCGCCGACCGCGTGGGGTGAGTCGCGCCGGAAGGACCTTCCCAACGACCGGCTGAGCAGGCCTGGTCACCTGCCCGTCTCGTTCCAGCGTCTGAAGAAGCACGTTCATCGACTGCCTAGTCACGAATGCGCCGCGGGCGAGCTCGGAGTTCGACAGGCCCGGACGTTGAGCCAGCAGTTCGAGGCAGGAGTAGTGGGTCACGCTCATCCCGAGCGGCCGCAGCACATCTTCCATGGCTGTGCGCAGCGCGCTCGACGCCTGCTTGAGCAGGTAGCCCAGCGATGTCTCCAGGTCGATGCCGGCACCGTTTTGACTCATGTCAGTATTCTGACATACAGTGATGCGTGTCAGAACACTGACACACATCGAAGGAGTAACATCATGCCCGCCACCGGTCCCGATTTCGTCTCTCTTCAGGCTCGTGACCTCGACGCCTCTCGGGCGTTCTACGAGCAGTACCTCGGCCTCGTGCGTTCTGCGGCAGGCCCTCCGCACGCCGTCGTCTTCGACACGAAGCCGATCGCGTTCGCACTGCGAGACCTCATCCCGGGCACCGACCTTGCCTCGGTCGCTCAACCCGGGATCGGCGCCGCGATCTGGCTTCACGCAACCGACGTCCAGGACATCCACGACGCCCTTGCAGCCGACGGCCACACCATCGTTTCAGCACCCATCGACGGGCCCTTCGGTCGCACCTTCACCTTCGCCGATCCCGACGGCTACCAGATCACCCTCCACGACCGCGCTTGACGCCCGCGCCCAGGGGCGGCGCCGCACGTCTCCGCGGCAACGCGAAGCCGACGATGCCGGGCCGGAAGCACCCGCGCGCCGGACTGGGCGGTCGAGTGCCAGCCGCGCGAGAGCCGCCGATACCGAACACTGCGTTACGCGGGAGCGACCGCGCAGAAGAGTCGATCTGGTTCGGGACCAGGGTCATGCATCGCGATGCCCGCATTACGGAATGGGTCCACACCTCGGCTCGAGGTACTCGATTATCTGGCGATGTAAACCGTGTTTGCGGAGTCGCCGCCAGTGATCGGATTGGGGAAGCGAACAACCTGAGCCCGGACGATAGCGAACACCTCGTCGAGGGCCCCGAGGAAATCGGAATCGGGTGGATCGTCGGACCACAACGCGAATACCCCGCCGGGCCGCAGATGAATCGCGAGACGGCGCAGTCCTGCAGGGGTGTAGAAGGCAGCGTGGCTGGGGTGTAGGTGGTGTCTTGGCGTGTGGTCGACGTCCAGCAGGATGGCGTCGAACCTCCGCTGCGGCATGGCCGCGTCGAAACCGACCGCGGACTCCGCCATCGCGAAGAAGTCGCCGTGTTGCAGCCGAGTGCGGGGATCGGCGCACAGAGCGACGACCTCGGGAAGTAGGCGATGTTCATGCCAGCGGATTACCTCCTCGATCGCCTCCACCACGAGCAGCGACCTGACTCGTGCGTCGTCGAGAACTGCGCAGGCGGTGTAGCCGAGCCCGAGTCCACCGACGGCGACATCGAGGTCGGTGTCCGAAAGTTCAGCCAGGCCCAGGGTCGCCAAGGCGATCTCCGCGACGGTGAATAGGCTCGACATGAGGAACTCCTCGCCCAGCTTCACCTCGTAGACGTCGACGAGGAGCGAAGGGTCCAGACGGCGCCGCAGACTGATGGCTCCTATCGGCGTTTCCTGCCAAGCCAGTTCCTCGAAACGAATGCTCATCCGTTCCCCACCTCCCTCAGCTGCCCAGACCCGCTGGTGACCAGTCCACAACCGCGTCGAGCCATGGGCCCAACCACCTCCCCGTCATCGTTCCACTAGCCACAGGACAGCCTTGGCCTGGACCGCTCTCCGCTTCATGCATTCAGAGCGCGTCCCAAGCCGTCGATACCGAGCATGATCGGCATGTCTCGCCCACGAGCAAATGGATCAATCTGTAGTTAGGAAATCAGGCTTTGAGTGCCTGCCCTGGTTTCAGACATTCGGAATGCTTAACTCGCGAAGCAGGGCTGTCAGCCGTTTCCTGTCATCCTCGCGTGTCCGCTTGAGTCGGCCACGTCTGTCGCAGACAAGTTGATCCGCATCAACCACAAGAAGTCTGAGCCCGTGCAACGGCACCAGCTCATCTCTCCGCGCGTCATAGCGGCGCCGCTGCTCGCGTCGATCTACGCCGCTGACGGTAACAACAGACGGCTTATCGAAGAACGGCGTCGACTCAGTGTGTTGTCGTTCTCGGTACTCGGCCACGAGTTGCAGCTCGGGCCAGTAGGCGTCCACCGGCAACCGAGCCTGTCTTGAATCACGGCCCGGGTCGCCGAGTAGCCAGTCAAACCTATGTTGCCGATGTGACCTCGATCCGAGCATTTCATCGAGCAGATCGACCACGTAGGCCTCGTCGCTGGTCGCCCGAGATGTGGTGGATATCGTTGAGGGCCGCGAGAGATTGGGCGCTGGCGTCGCCCAATGCTTCCGCGCCGCCTCGACTTGGTCGGAGGAGAGCTCCCAACGAGTACCCGGTTCGAATCGCGGGTAGGCGTCACGAAGCCAACTTCTGAGTCGTTTCGCAGTGATACCGAGTTCTCCTGCAAGATCACCTGGCCCCGTCATTGCTGAACGGTAGCGCCCGTTCGGAGAGCACGCGAGACACCAGATCCTCCGATGGGCGCACCTCAATTGCCATGCGGGTTGAGACCACGCCTTGGTAAACCCTTCGACGCCGCTCGAATGCGTAGCCGAGATTGAGTGCTCCGGCGACCCGTCGTTGTCGCCAGCTGGCCCGTCGAGTCAGTACCAGATTGAGGCGGTCAGACCGTCGCTGAACACCTCGGGGACTTCCGGCAAACCCTTGGCGATCCCTGTGGCTACGCGCCAGGCCGTCCATGCCGCGGCCGCGGCGTCGAGGACCTCGTCGGCGCCGGCTTGGCCAGCTGGTCCAAGCTGGTCAGGTATCACGATCCCGGGCCGGGTGAAGAAGTCCAAGTCCTGGGTCGGGCGCGATGTCAGGCGCTGCGCCAGCAGTGCCCCTCCCCCAGCCAGCAGGAACCCGTCACTGGCCGGCAGGCCGAAGAACAGCTGCGCCACCTGAGAGCTGAAACGTGGTCAAGTGACCGCCGCCCGAGCCAACCACTACGCCACGACCGGCACATCCACGACACCGCGGACCTGATCGATCAGCGGCGACCACGCCGCGCGGACGGCCCTGGGCAACACCAACTCGTCCCACAGATCGACCAGCAACGCGCCGTCGATGTAGGCGAGCACGTCCGCGTCGCTGCCCTCGCGCAACACCAGCTCATACACCCGCGCCCGATCGCCACGATCGGACAGCCGAAACACCCGACCCGGCTGCGACCAGTTCACCGTCAACGGCAACTCCACCGCAGCCAACGCCTGCGCCACGGGCAGTCTCGGCAGGCGACTAGGCACGCGCGCAACCCGACCCCGAGCGCCAGAAACGGCGACGAACTCACGCGAGGACGTGCATCAAGCTCATAACCGGCAGCTGACAGAAGCCGGTCCACGGTGTCCAGCGCGGGCGACTTACGACCACGCTCATAGGCCGACACCGCCGTCCGCGACGTACCCGCCCGCCCCGCAAGCTCATCCTGGCTCAGCCCGGCAGTGCGACGGACCCACCCCAAGAGCTCAGCGCCTCGCACGGCCCGCTCCTTCAAGTCTGCTTATGTATCTGATCAGATACGTTATCAGAGTAGGGTCTGATGCGCGGCGGACAGCCGCCCGCCAAGCCTGATTCTCGGAAGCCCGCGCTCCACCCATAAGCCTCCGACGATGCAGCGACCGGGCAGTCCCCAGTGCTGTGCGAAGAATTTCTGTCAGTCCGGCCTAGGGAAGTTTGGCGAGCCCTTCCTCGGTTCGGGCGGTGTCTGGCGTGACGCCGGTCCATCGTCGGAATGCTCGGTAGAACGAGTTCGCGTCGTCGTAGGCGAGCAGGTAGGCGATCTGTGCGGTGGTGAGCGTCTTGTCGTTCAGGTAGCGACGGGCGAGCCGCTCGCGGGTGTCGGTCAGGACCGCTTGGTAGCTCGTGCCTTCAGTGTGGAGCTGACGTTGCAGGGTGCGTGGGCTGACAACGAGTTGGTAAGCGACGGCGTTGATGGAGCTGTCGCCGGCCGGCAGCGTGGAATGGAGCGCGGCCCGTACGCGCTCCGCCGTGGTCGCGGACTCTGCGAGATCGGCGAGGCGACGGCGAAGCTCGGGCTCGAAGAAGGTCCACATGGACTCGTCTTCGGTCACGAAGGGAAGCCTGGAGTGCTCGGTGGTGAAGGTGACGGTGTCGAGCGCGCCCTTGCGGATAGACGTACCGAAGTATGCGATGACCTCGTCTGAACTTTCGCACGGGCGGCGCATGGTTGCCGCGGCGGCGAGCACCGGCCGCCGCGTGCCGATCCGGGCGAGTGCGACCCAGAAGGCAAGCTCGGATGCGACGAGCAAGCGTGGTGGTGGCGGTCCTTCCGGCCAGCGGAACGCGAGCGTCAGGCCGCGGCGCCCGGATGTGACGTCGAGGGCCACGGGTCCGATGAGCGGCTTGAACCTGGCGACTCGCTCGGCCGCCAGCCGGAGGTCAGCGCTGCGGAGCGCAGCGAAGATGGGTGGGCTGAAGATCTCGACCGACACCGCGCGGCCGACCCGTACCGCGAGATTCGGATCGCCGGCCTCAAGATCGACGGCGTCCCAGAACCGGTAGTAGTCCTCGGTCGACAGGGTCGCGGTGCCGTCCAGGAACACTCCAGCCGGCAGTTGGGCTTGCCGCAGGACTCGGTTGACCGAGATCCCAAGGTCAAGCAGCAGTGCCCGAATGCCCGGGTCCAGGGTGAATCGGTCCGCCATCACCCTGTCACCGTAATCTCGCCGCGGTAACAGTCACAGCCGAAACGCGACACCTGTCTCGCCGAACACGCCAATCCTGTAGTGGCGTGAACGGCAAGTGAGATGGCGTAGCACGCTAGTGCCAGCCGAGGGTGCTGCTTCTAGCGTCGTAGTCGAGCCACCAGAGCGGCGGCCGACTGACATACGGAGAAGTCATGACCAAGACCATCCTCATCACCGGAAGCTCCAGCGGCATCGGCAGGGCCACCGCGACGTTCTTCCACAAGCAAGGCTGGAACGTTGTCGCCACCATGCGCAACCCGAGCAGGAGGCCGAGCTCACCACGTTGGACCGCGCGCTCGTCACCCGCCTTGACGTCCAGGACCCCGACTCCATCACTGCCGCCGTGGACCAGGGCCTAGAACGGTTCGGCCGGATCGACGCATTGGTCAACAACGCCGGCTACGGCGCGTACGGACTACTCGAGGCGACCCCGATGGACAAGATCCGACGGCAGTTCGACGTCAACGTCGTCGGCCTCCTCGAGACCACCAAGGCGGTGCTGCCCCACTTGCGCGCCAACGGCGGCGGAACGATCGTGAACATCTCCTCCATTGGAGGTAAGGTCACGTTCCCGCTGGGCACCCTGTACCACGGCAGCAAGTTCGCCGTCGAAGGCCTCAGCGAAGCCCTCCACTACGAACTCGCCGCCATCGGCGTACGCGTCAAGATCGTTGAGCCCGGCATCGTCAACACCGACTTCGGCGGACGATCCTTCGACTTCACCAACGACGAGAGCCTCACCCAGTACCAGCAGATCGTCGGTGCCTTCTTCACCGCCCAAGCACAGCTAGGCACCGTCGGCGACGACCCCGTCGTCGTAGCCGAAACCATCTTCCAGGCAGCAACCGACGCCACCGACCAGCTTCGCTACGTCGCAGGCCCATACGCGACAGAGCTGCTCGCGGCCCGCAAGTCAGCCGACGACGCCACCTTCATCGCCGGCATCAAAGCCCAGTTCGGGATCTGACGCACGCACAGTCGGCTCGACGACGATCACTGAACATCCGCGGTAGTGCTCACGAGTCCATCCGACCGCCGCTCCCCCAGTATTCGCGGGCCTTTCGACTTCGTCGCACCGTCTCCCGGGCGGCTGTTGCAACCGGTGTGCAACACCGCCGTCGTCGCGGTCTCGATCAACGCGACCTTACGAAGCACTGGTGAGAGGTCGGCGCCGCCGCCATCGGCCGGCCCGGAACGGACGCTCACAACGCGGCATCCGCTCGGGAGGGTGTTGCACGTTCGTTGCACACAGCGCCTCCGAGCCCGCGGCCGGGCTGGGAATTGGGGTGCCGCACAGCCGGAATCGCCGGCAATCGCTGGGCTGCAGAGTTCCGGCGACGCGATCAGGAACGGCGGTGACCACCACACCTGAAGTTCAGTGCTCGAACAGGGCACCAAATAAGGCCCGGAGCCACTGGAAGCCAGTGATTCCGGGCCTTCTATGTGGGCGATACTGGGATTGAACCAGTGACCCCTACCGTGTCAATGCTTTCCCCGGACGGTTGGTTGCTCTCAATGAGGTTGGATATCCCAGATTTCCTGAACCTCCGACGTTGGTTGCCATCACTGGTGACGGTCTGATTCGGTTGCGGTGTGGCCCCCATGTGGCCCAAGCCGGTTCGCGAGCCATGCACCGAACGGACGAGCCACGACGTCAGCCAACCCCCCGCCTATGCCATTGAGGACTCCTCGCACTTCCACCGTGCTGAAAATGTTCTGGGTCGGCCGCGCCGACGTCGATCTCAGTCCTCGTCGGCGCGACGCAACTCCAAACGCTTCTCCTCGGCCGGCTACGCCGGGACGGCGGCTCGAAGCGCCAATTATTCGTCTCGCCATGCGCGGCCGCACCTCGAGTCACGTGCTGCGCATATGACTCCGTATGACGCCCGACGTTGCGCGCCGGTCCGATGGTCAGCCGATACAAGTAGCCGATGTTCGCGTGTCGCGCGACCGTGCCAATGCTCGACGCGCCAGGTTCCGGGGGGTTCAGGCGAGCAACCGCGCCAGTCCCTCGGCGAGCATGCGTTGCTGCGCGCGCGAGGCCGGTCCGGTGGGGGCGAAGACGGCTTGCAGGGCGATGCCGAGCGTGAGTGCAACGATTTGTCCCGCGAGCGCGTTGTCAGGGCGCGGCAACAGGGCGCTGACCCGGCCGCGGGCTCGGTTGACATGCCCGTCCTGGATCCGGGCGAGCTCGGGATCGGCCACGGCGACGCCCCAGAACGCGATGATGACGCGCCAGTCGGTGAGGCGTTCCTCGTCGAGCGGCAGCCAGGCTTCCAGCGACCTCTGGAGGTCACCACTTACGGCTGCGGCCTCGAAACGCACGGAGGTCCGCGTTGCCGCGGCGCGCAGAGTGGACAGCAGCAGATCCTGTTTGCCGGTGAAGTAGGTGCTCACGATGGCGGTGCTGGTCCCTGCCGCCTCGGCTACTCGACGGAACGTTAGCGACGACACTCCCTCGTAGGCGACGACACGTGCGGCGATGTCGGTGACGTGCTGACGCTGGGCGTCGCGGTCGACCTGGATAGGCACATGTTCATCATGGTGGAAGACGTTACATCTGTCATCTGACGTTTGTTATCTGACAGTTGTCATGTCATGCTGATGCCATCCGATAGAGGAGATTCGATGGTTCATACACCTACTCGCGGTGACGGTCCGCTCCGTTTCGGTCCGAGCGTGACGCTTCCCGACGTCGGCACGGGTACCGTGGACGCGAGTGTCTACACCGACCCGGAGCGGTACGAGCGTGAGCGGGCGACGGTGTTGCGCCGCAGCTGGCAGGTCATCTGTCGGTCGTCCGAGCTGGCCGCGGTCGGCGACTTCATCACCTGGGAAGGGCACGGCGAGACAATCGTCGTGGTCCGCCGGCGCGACGGCGGAGTCTCCGGATTCCACAATGTGTGCCAGCACCGCGGCGCCCGCATCGTCGCGGAGGAGTCAGGTTGTGCGCGCCGCTTCACCTGCCGTTGGCACAGTTGGGTCTACGACCTGGAAGGCGCGGTCGTCGGCGTACCTGACCGTGAGGACTTCGACGCCGAGATGTTGGAGGGCGTCGCCGCGCCGCCGGTGGAGTGCGCAGAGTGGGGTGGCTGGGTGTGGGTCGTCCTCGCCGGCGCCGGGCATCGCGCCCCCGCTGACCGAATGGCTCGGCACTGATATCACGGCCGACCTTGGTGCCTACCGCATGGAAGACATGAAGCTCGTCGAGAAGCTCGTGTGGGACGTGCCGGTCAACTGGAAGGTGATCGTGGACGCCTTCAACGAGAACTACCACGCCGCCCACCTGCATTCGAAGAACACAAAGCCGCAGGACGTCCGCGACGGTCGGTTCAGCACCTACTTCGTGCTCGGACGCCACGGCATGATGGTCATCCCGTACAAGGGCGTGCTACCGACGTTGTCGCAGAGCCTGGATCACCAGAGCCTCGCGATCTGTCACTACACGCTGTTCCCCACCGCGGTGTTCAACTGCAACCCGACGCACATCCAGCTCTTCCGATCTGTGCCGCTGTCGGTCGACCGCAGCCGGTTCGAGTGCTGGGAGCTCCAGTACGCCGACGGCGATCCCGAGTACGACACAGAAGGTCAACGAACACTGGGGCCGGCTCAAGGGCGTGGTCCAGGAGGACGTGGAGATCTGGGACGAACTCGCGGCCACCCGCGACTCCTACGGCTACCGTCGCAACATCCTGAACAACCGCGAGTGCAAGATCACCGCGTTCCACCGCACGGTGCAGGACATGCTCGACGAGGAGAACGGCACACCGTGACCCAGTCCGCGACATTGCCGGACTTCGAGCAGATCAAGGTCGAGGTGTCCGCCGCGACGGCGACGGTGACGCTGAACCGACCCGCCGCTCTCAACGCGATCACCGTCGAGATGCTGGGCGAACTCGGCGCCGCCTTCGAGCGCCTGCGGGCCGACCCGGACGTGGCGGTCGTCGTCCTGACCGGCGAGGGCCGTGCGTTCAGTGCGGGCGTCGACCTGAAGGCGCTCGGCGGTCGCACGCTGGACGGCGGCAAGGTCGGCGATCTGCTCGACCTACCCGCCCGCCGCGTCATCGACGCCATCGGTGCGACACATCAGGTCGTGATCGCCAAGGTGAACGGGCCCTGCTTCACTGGCGCCTTGGAGATCGCGCTCGCCTGCGACATCGTCATCACGGCGGACGAAGCGGTGCTCGGAGACACGCATGCCAAGTGGGGGCTGCGGCCCACCTGGGGGATGAGCCAGCGCCTGCCGCATCTGGCCGGGTTCGCCCGTGCTCGCTACCTGTCCTACACCGCCGCTATGCTCTCCGGCAGCGAGGCCGCGCAGTGGGGTCTGGCCGCGCGATCGTGCCCACGTGACGAGCTCGACGCTACGGTGGCCGACATCGCCGCCAGCATCGGTGCCAACAGCCGCGGAGCTCTGACGGCCTACAAAGATCTCTACGCCGCGGCAGCACGCCTGCCGTTACCAGACGGTGTCCGCTACGAGGCGAGCGCCGAGTACGTCATCGACGACACGGAGACTCGCATCGCCGGCTTCCGGTAGTCAACACGACCGGTCTTGCCGTCCCCGACCCGAACGCGCCCACCCTGACGAGGAGAACGGCATGCCGGCACTCGCACAACCCGTCGGTGGACTGGATCAATATCTGACCGCGTTGGACCAGCTCGCGCACGCGCACCGTCACATCGACATCACCAACCTGTGCAACGACGTGGTTGCGGAGTCCTCTCCCCTCGATGCGCTTGACGACCTGGTCGCCACCCTGTGCCGGCACGTCCGCGTCGCTGCGAGTCTGGCGTCGGCCGCGGAATCGCTGTGCTCGGCGCTGGTCGCTGAGCGGTATCACCTGCGTCGGTGAAGCCCGCGCCGTCTCCGGGCCTGCGACAGCGACCGCTCGGCGGCACGGCCGGTCCGTCAGCGAGCTTGCGCACGGTCTGTGGGGCATGGGCGGCTGGTCGGGGTCGGACGACGCGTCCTCCCGCGCGGCTCTACGGGTATCCGCGGACCGCGGCTGCACTCTCTACGACTCGGCCTGGGCCTACGGCGCGGGCCGCAGCGACACGCTCCTCGGCACGGTGATGGCACCGGAGGCCCTCTTTGCGTCGAAGGTGCCGCCGGCGGGTCCGGTGCGATCGGACTCGCTCTTCGCCGAGGTCTTTCCGCGCGAGCACGTCATCGCCACCGTTGATCGGATCCGAGCCGCCCTGGGGCGTGAGCGGGTCGACCTGGTGCAGCTGCACGTGTGGCAGGACCGCTGGACGACCGATCGCGTGTTCGCCGACACCGTGGCCGCTCTGCGCGCCTCGGGTGCGGTAGGACTGTTCGGGGTGAGCCTGATGCGGTGGCAGCCGTGGAACGGCCTCGCCGTCGTCGCATCTGGCCTGGTCGACTGCGTGCAGGTCGTCTACAACGTCTTCGAGCAGGCGCCCGAGGACGAGCTGTTCCCCGCCTGCCGCGAGCACGGCGTCGGCGTGCTCGCCCGGGTCCCGCTCGACGAGGGCAGCCTGACCGGGACGTTCACGAGCACCACCCGCTTCCCCGTCGACGACCCGCGGGCCGACTACTTCGGCGGCGGCAAGCTGGCCTCCACACTGGAGCGCGTCGATGCGCTGCGGCGGGCCTTGCCCGCGGACGCGGGTCTGACCGACACCGCCCTGCGGTTCGCGCTGAGCAGCCCGGATGTGGCGAGCGTGATCGTCGGGATGCGTACGCCCGAGCACGTTCGGCGCAATGTCGACAGCGCGGCGCGCGGCCCACTCAGCGACGACCTGCGCGCCCTGCTGCGCGCCCACCGCTGGGATCGCGCCTCCGGCAGCAGCTAGCCGAGGTAGGGCGGCGTGCGCCTCGACTCTCGCCGGGCGACTGTGCGACGGTGGACGGCATCCGGGCCGTCGACGATGCGCAGCACGCGGGCCCAGGCGTAGAAGTACGCCAAGGGCGTGTCGTCGCTGACCCCGGCCGCGCCGAACACCTCGATCGCCCGGTCGATGACCGCCGTCGCCACGGCGGGCGCGGCGACCTTGATGCCGGCGATCTCGGTCGCCGCACCCGTCGCCCCGTCGCGGTCGATCAGCCACGCGGTCTTGTAGACGTACAGGCGGACCTGGTCGATCTCGATCCGCGAGCGGGCGATCAATTCCTGCACGACACCCTGCTCGATCAAGGGGATGCCGAACGCCACGCGGGACTTGGCCCGATCGACCATCAGCGCCAGCGCCCGCTCGGCCATGCCGATCGCGCGCATCGCGTGGTGGATGCGCCCTGGACCGAGGCGCGCCTGGGCGATCGTGAAGCCGTCGCCCTCGCCGGCGAGCAGGTTCGTGGCCGGCACCCGGACGTCCTGGAACAGCAGTTCGGAGTGCCCGTGCTGGTCCTGGTAGCCGAAGATCGGCAGGTGTCGCTCGATGGTCAAGCCCGGTGCGTCTCGCGGGACGAGGATCATCGACTGTCGCCGGTGCGGTTCGGCATCCGGATCGGTCTTGCCCATCACGATGAACACCGCGCAGCGCTCGTCGGCCGTCCCAGAGATCCACCACTTCCGGCCGTTGATCACGTAGTCGCCACCGTCGCGCCGGATCGAGGTCTCGATGTTGGTGGCATCCGAGGAGGCGACCTGCGGTTCGGTCATCGCGAAGGCGGAACGGATCCGGCCCTGCTTCAGCGGTTCGAGCCACTGGGCTTTCTGGTCGTCGGTGGCGAACAGGTGCAGCGTCTCCATGTTGCCGGTGTCCGGCGCCTGGCAGTTCAACGCCTCCGGGGCGATGATTGGGGACCATCCCGTCACCTCGGCGACGGCCGCGTACTCGGCGTTCGACAGGCCCGACCAGACCGGCAGGAAGAGGTTCCACAGTCCGCGCCGCTGTGCCGACGCCTTGAGGTCCTCCATCACCGGCGGCAAGTGGTGCTCGCCGTGCGTGCGCAGGTGCTCCGCCCACACCGGTTCGGCGGGAAAGACCTCCTCGCGCATGAAGTCCCAGGTGCGTTCCACGACATCGGCTGCTGCCGGGGACAGGTCGAAGTCCATGCTCGTCTCCTTCGTAGCCGGTCAGCTGAGCAGCGAGCCGAGCCAGGTGGCGATGATTTCTTCGGCGTCGGCGATGATGCGGGTGACGAGTGCGATGCACGTTGGGATGTCGTGGACGAGGCCCTGCGCCTGCCCGGCCCACCACAGGCCGCCGTCGAGTTTGCCCTCGCGCAGGACCTCGTGCCGACCCCGCGCGCCGGAAGCCAGGTGCGCGATGTCGGCGAACTCGGCGCCGGGCCGGTCCTCGAGCTGACGGATCTCCTGCGAGATTGCGTTGCGAGCGACGCGGGCCGTGTTGCGGAACGGGCGGAAGACCAGGTCGGTGGCCCGCTCGTTGTTCGCGACGATCTGCTCCTTGACGTGCTGATGGACCGGCGCCTCGACCGTGGCGACGAAGCGCGTGCCCATGTTGATGGCATCGGCACCCAGCGCGAGCGCCGCGACGAGACCGCGCCCGTCGGCGTAGCCGCCGCTGGCGATCAGCGGGATCGACACCCGGTCGGCAACGGCTGGCATCAGGACCAGTCCTGGGATGTCGTCCTCGCCGGGATGGCCGGCGCACTCGAAACCGTCGACGCTGACCGCGTCGACCCCGAGCTGTTCGGCCTTGACGGCGTGCCGCACCGACACTGCCTTGTGCACGACCTTGATGCCGGCGGCGTGCAGTGCGGGCAGGTGCGGGGCCGGGTTGTTGCCAGCTGTTTCCACGACCGCCACGCCGCCCTCGATGATCGCGTCGCGGTACTCGTCGTAGGGCACTGGATCGATCGTCGGCAGGATCGTTAGGTTCACCCCGAACGGTCGGTCGGTCATCTCGCGGCAGCGGGCGATCTCCTTCGCCAGGTGCGCCGGCGTCGGCTGGCTGAGCGCGGCGAGGGAACCCAGCGCACCCGCGTTGGCCACCGCGGCGATCAGGTCGGCCGTCCCCACGGCGGTCATCCCGCCGCACACGATCGGGTGCTCTACGCCGAACTCGCGTGTAAACCGAGTCTCGATCACCGGGCACGTCTCAACACAACAGGATGTGAACACGTCGTGTCGGTCACAAGCGGGACCGGTCCGCCGAACTCGTACGGCGAAGCTGCCGCAGATTCCCATCATGCGGGTGGGGGTTTGCCTGGTCGACGTCATCCATGCTGTGCCGCGTGCTTTCCGGCGATGTAGCCGAAGGTCATGCCGGGGCCGAGCGTGCCGCCGGCGCCGCCGTAGACGCCGGCGGTGACGGCCGACATCGCGTTGCTGCACACGTACAGGCCGGAGATCGGCCGGCCGTTCCAGTCGATGACCTGCGCGTCTCCGTTGGCGCGCGGACCGCCGGACGTGCCGAGCACGCCGGCCTCCATCTCGGCGGCGTAGTACGGCGGCTTCTCGAGGGCGCCGAGGGTGCGGTACGGCGGGTCGAACTCCTGGTCGCCCCAGTGGTTGTCGAACGCTGCGTCGCCGCGTCCGAATTCGTCGTCGTGACCTGCCCGCACGTCGGCGTTGAACCGGTCGACGGTGCCGCGCAGCACCTCGCCGTCCAGGCCGATCAGCGCGGCGAGCTCTTCGATCGTGTCGGCCTTGACGCTCCAGGTGGGGTCGGGCAGGCCGGGTCGGCTGGTGAAGTAGCGGTACTTGCTGCGGAAGCGGTCGTCGACGATGAGCCAGTACGGCAGGTGGGGATAGTCGTTCTCGTGCGCGTCGTAGTTGTGCAGGACCTTGCCGAGGGCGTTGTAGTTGGACGCCTCGTTGACGAAACGCTTCCCCGTGCGGTTGACCAGGATCGAGCCGGGCTTGGTGCGCTCCTGCTGCACGAGCAGGTAGTTGGCCTTGCCGCTGCGGCCGTGTGCCGACGACTCCTTGCTCGACATCTGCCACCACGCGTTGGACATGTTGCCGAGGCTGGCGCCCACCTCGAGCGCCATGAGCAAACCGTCGCCCTCGTTCTCGGGCACGCTGACCGGCGCGGTCATCGGCCCCCGCAGGAACGTCTTGACGAGCTGCTCGTTCCACTCGAAGCCACCGGTGGCGATGACGACGCCCTTGCGGGCACGGACGCGCAGGGTGGCGCCGTTCTCCTCCGTGACGACGCCGACCACGCGGCCGTCTTCGCGGATGAGTCCGCGGGCCCGCGACTCGAGCCGGATCGGGATCGAGCGGTCGAGGATGCCTTTGAGTAGCGAGCCGACCAGCGCCTGGCCCTGAGCACGGCAGTCGCGCTCCTCGCGCTCGGCGAGCTCCTCGTCGGACAGCTTCGGGGAGAAGCGGTCCTCGACCATGCTGAGCCGGCGGGGCAGGCCGGTCTTGGGTGGGTTGACCCTAAGCGCCCAGGAGCCGAGCTCCTCGAACGGGAACACCTGGTTGTCGAGCGATCGGCCGCCGTCGCGCTTGGCGCCGACCGCCTCGGACTGGTAATCGGGAAAGCCGGGGTAGAGGACCAGGTCTACCGGCGTGTTCTTCTCGAACCACCGCACCATTGCCGGGCCCTGCTCGAGGAACGCCGCGAGCGTGTCGGGGTCGAGCATGCCGGGCGCCAGGCCGTCGAGGTATTCGACGACCTCCTCCTCGGAGTCGTCGACGCCGGCGTCGGACTCGTGATGGTTTAGCGGCACCCAGAGCATGCCGCCGGACATCGCGGTGGTGCCGCCGATCATCCCGGATTTCTCGAGGACGAGGACGTCGACGCCCTCGTCGTGGGCCGCGAGCGCGGCGGTGAGCCCGGCGCCGCCCGTGCCGAGCACGACGACGTCGGCCTCGAGGTCGAACGGTGCGGGCTGGCTGGTCATGGTGGCGTCCTCCGGAGCGACTTTCTGTATATCGTCTCATGAAAGTGACGGCACCGCGCCTGTCAACGCCCGTCGGCTCCAACGCGGCTGAGCACGCCGGCGCGAGCGACGCCTTCGACATCGACGTCCGGACGGCGAGCGAGGCCCGCGAGCTCGAGCTGGTGTTGCACGTCTGTGCACGCTGGCCAATTTGATCACGTTCCGGAGAGTGACATGGGCCGTCTCCGACGAGTCTCCCCTTTTGGAACAATGGGGTTCCAGGGCATCGGTTCAAGATCGCGAATACCGATGAGCACTACACACCTGATGCAATGCTCATTCGTTGCGAGACGGCCTGCTCGCCGGCCAAGACCCGCAAGATGGCGACGCCGAAGCGCCGCTGCCAACCGACACCGCCAGGAAGTTATGCGCCGAGAGGCCCGTCGTCGTCGGCCCAGCCGTGGCCCGGTCAGCGGACCCGATCAGGGCCACACCGGAACCGTCCTCAACCAACACAACCAACGCTCGTATGGCCCCAGCGCGGCCCGAAAAAGATCCGCAAATGACTGGAGGCCCGGAATACGGGGCCTCCAAGGGTGGGCGATACTGGGATTGAACCAGTGACCCCTACCGTGTCAAGGTAGTGCTCTCCCACTGAGCTAATCGCCCTTGCTGTTCAGTTGTGCACGACTGACCTGACGCGTGAGCGTCCAGCCGACTAACGAGGCGGCGGCGGGAATCGAACCCGCGTACAGGGCTTTGCAGGCCCTTGCCTAAGCCACTCGGCCACGCCGCCGGGATTTCGGTGGGCCGACGAGCCCGACGCTGACCCGGTTCACACCGGCTCGGCGCCACCCGAGCGGACGACGGGATTCGAACCCGCGACCCTCACCTTGGCAAGGTGATGCGCTACCAGCTGCGCTACGTCCGCACGGCTCCCGCCACGAACGTGTTCGTGTCGAGCGCCGAGGTGGAACTCTAGCCGATGGGCGACGGCACGTTCAAACCGGTCGCGGGTCGGAGCGCTCACGAGGACGGCTCCGCCGCGGCGAGACGGGCCCGCAACCGTTGCCAGAGGGCATCCGCGGCGGCCTCCAGATCCGCCCGTGAGCCGTCGTTGACCACCAGCTCGTCCGCAACCGCGCGCCGCTGCTCGTCGGTGCCCTGCGCGGCGATGCGGGCGCGGGCATCGGCCTCGGTCAGTCCGCGGGCCGACAGCCGCTCCAGGCGCAGCGCCAGGGGCGTCTCGACGACCACCACGAGATCGAAGTCCACCCGCGGGCGCCCGCTCTCGACCAGCAGCGGAACCTCGTAGACGACGATCCCAGGGGGCGCCGCCGCCATCAGCTCGGCCGAGCGGGCACCGACCAGGGGGTGCACGATGCCGTTGAGGTCCTTCAGCGCCTCCGGGTCCCCGAAGACGATGCCCGCCAGCGCGGCGCGGTCGAGGGCGCCGTCCGGGGTGAGCACGCCCGGTCCGAAGCGCTCCACGACGGCTGCCAGCCCCGCGGTTCCCGGCTCCACGACCTCCCGCGCGACGACGTCCGCGTCGATCACCGTCGCCCCGCGCGCACGCAGGGCGGCGCCGAGCGCGCTCTTTCCCGACCCGACCCCACCCGTGAGCCCGACCCTGAGCGAGCGTGGCACTCCTCAGCCCCCGGAGCCGGACAGGGCGGCCGCGGCGATGCCGGCCATCACCGAGTCCAGCTTCGCGCCGGCCACCAGCGTCGCGACCATCGTGACGGCGACGGTGCGTGGCCCGGAGCCGACGACGAGCAGCGGGCTCTGGTACCCGGTCAGGACGGTGGCCGGGTGCCCGCCCACCGACACCGCGTGCGGCGTCGCACCGTTCTGACGCCACTGTTCCAGCGTGCTGCTCACCCGTGCGGCCGCCTCCGCGTCGGAGGCGTAGAGGCTCACGCTGACCTCCACCTTGGCGGCGGTGGTCTTGCTGCCCTTCTTGACCGGCGCCACGCCGTACTGGCAGTTGATGCGCTCCACCTGCCCCGCGGCCGAGTCGGGCTGGTTGATGATGAACACGGCCTTGCCCGCCACCGGCGTGCCGACAGCGGCGTCGACAGCGGTCACGGGGAGCACGGTGTCGCAGGCGCCACCCAGCGTCGTCGAGGACGTGGGACTGGGCGAGGCCGTCGGGGTCGCCGACGTGGGCACCACCGACGCGGATGTCGTCGGGGATATGGAGACCGGTGTCGAGGCCGACGCCGTGGTCGGGGCGTGCGAGGCGGTCGAGGAACCCGAGCTGCAGGCGGCGCAGGTCAGGCCGGCCGCCAGCAGGACGGCGACAGTGGTCGTCAGGCGCGAGGGTGCCATTCCCTGACGGTAGCGAGCGGACAGCACGATGCCCGGGAGGCGAACCCCCCGGGCATCGTGTCGTGCGTGCGGCTCAGCGGCCGGTCAGCGTCCCCGTCGGGTCAGCGGCCGGTCAGCTTCTCGCGCAGTGCGGCGAGCGCCTCGTCCGAGGCGAGCGTGCCACCAGCGGTGGCCTCGGCCTCCTCGGTCGCGGCGGCGGTGTCGGACGTGTAGGACGTCGCCTCACCGGACTCCGACGCGGCTTCCGCGTCGGCCTTCTGCGCCTCGGTGATCTGCTTGCGGTGCGCCTCGAAACGCTCGCGCGCCGATGCGTACCGCTTCTCCCAGGCCTCGCGCTGGGCGTCGAAGCCCTCGAGCCATTCCTGGGTCTCCGGGTCGAAGCCCTCGGGATAGATGTAGTTGCCCTTGTCGTCGTACTGGGCTTCCATGCCGTACTGGGCCGGGTCGAAGCTGTCCTCGGTGAGGGCACCCTCGTTGGCCTGCTTCAGCGACAGCGAGATCCGGCGGCGCTCCAGGTCGATGTCGATGACCTTGACCAGGATGTCGTCGCCGACCTGCACGACCTGCTCCGGGATCTCCACGTGGCGCTCGGCCAGCTCGGAGATGTGGACCAGGCCCTCGATGCCGTCCTGCACCCGGACGAACGCACCGAACGGAACCAGCTTCGTGACCTTGCCGGGCACGACCTGGCCGATCTGGTGGGTACGGGCGAACTGGCGCCACGGGTCTTCCTGGGTGGCCTTGAGCGACAGCGAGACCCGCTCGCGGTCCATGTCGATGTCCAGGACCTCGACGGTGACCTCCTGGCCGACCTCGACGACCTCGCTCGGGTGATCGATGTGCTTCCACGACAGCTCGGAGACGTGCACCAGGCCGTCGACGCCACCGAGGTCCACGAACGCACCGAAGTTGACGATGCTCGACACCACACCGGAGCGGACCTGGCCCTTGGCGAGCTTGTTCAGGAAGTCGCTGCGCACCTCGGACTGCGTCTGCTCGAGCCAGGCCCGGCGCGACAGGACCACGTTGTTGCGGTTCTTGTCGAGCTCGATGATCTTGGCTTCGATCGTCTTGCCCACGTAGGGCTGCAGATCGCGCACGCGGCGCATCTCGACCAGCGACGCGGGAAGGAACCCGCGCAGGCCGATGTCCAGGATGAGTCCACCCTTGACGACCTCGATGACGACACCCTCGACGACCTCGTCGGCTTCCTTCTTCGCCTCGATCGTGCCCCATGCCCGCTCGTACTGAGCGCGCTTCTTGGACAGGATCAGCCGGCCTTCCTTGTCCTCCTTCTGGAGAACCAGGGCCTCGATCTGATCGCCGACCGTCACGACCTCGTTGGGGTCGACGTCGTGCTTGATGGACAGCTCGCGAGAGGGGATGACACCCTCGGTCTTGTAGCCGATGTCCAGCAGGACCTCGTCGCGGTCGACCTTGACGATCGTGCCCTCGACGATGTCGCCATCGTTGAAGTACTTGATGGTGGCATCGATGGCGGCGAGGAAGTCCTCGCTCGATCCGATGTCGTTGATGGCGACCTGCGGGGTCGTGCTGATGGGTGCTTCGATGGTGGACGTCATGGAGTGGGTGGATTCCTTCGGCGGACTATGCCTATGTCGGGACGATGCTGAGCCCTTGATCACGGAGCATGTCGGACCCACCACGACACACATCGATCTAGGTGCAGTGTGGAACGGGAAAGTCATCACTCAGCGAGCGGCCTACTCCCTGTTGAGGACGCAGGCACAGCACACGCGTGTTCGAGTCTACCGACGCCCGCTCTGGCGGGTCAATCCGCGCCCCCTCAGCCGATCCTGGGCGGATCCACAGGGCGCGTCGCTACCTGGTGCGCGGGGGGCGTCCTAGCATGGGCCCAAGCAGTACTGGGCACCCCAGGGAGTCGTCGATGAGTGCGTTGCAATGCCCCAAGTGTGAGCTGAAGTTCGGCCTCCGCTCCGAACTCGACTACCACTGCCGCGAGGACCACGCGACCTTCCAGCACGAGTATCCGATCGGCTGGACCCACGAGGACGCCGCCCACCAGCCACCGCCCCTCTGGGCACCCGTCGAGGGCGACCGGCCCTAGCCCTCCCCCGGGTCCGCGGCACCGCCGCGGTCAGATCGAGCCGCCGCGGTCAGATAGAGCCGGCCGCGGTCAGATCGAGCCGGAGAAGGTGTCGCACCGGGCCAGGTTGCCGGAGCTGTAGCCGGTCATGAACCACTTCTCCCGCTCCGCCGCCGAGCCGTGCGTCCACTGCTCGGGATTGACGCTGCCCTGGGCCCGCTGCTGGATGCGGTCGTCGCCCACCGCCTCGGCGGCGTCGATGGCGCGGTTGATGTCGTCCTGGGTCAGCCCGGTGATGAACGGCTGACCGTTGGAGGCCAGGGTGGTGGTGGCGTGTTTGCCCCACACGCCCGCGTAGCAGTCGGCCTGCAGCTCCAGGCGGACGCTTCCGCTGGTCGCCCCGGTGGCCCCGAGCCGCTGCGCCTTGGTCATGGTGCCGAGCAGGTCCTGGACGTGGTGGCCGTACTCGTGGGCCACCACGTAGGCCTCGGCGAACGGGCCGCCCTCCGCGCCGAGCTGGTTCTGCAGCATGTCCTGGAAGAAGGACAGGTCCAGGTACACCTTCTTGTCGGTCGGGCAGTAGAACGGCCCCATGTCCGCGCTCGCCTGCCCCGCAGCCCGAGGACGTCTGCGCGGTGAACAGCACGGTGTCGGCCTCGGTGTAGGTGACGCCGTGCCGCGGCAGCTCCGTCGCCCAGTAGGCCTGCACGCTGTTGGCGATCAGCTCGATGCGGCAGTCCTCGCGGGCCTTCGCATCGGCGCCGGTCCGGCAGCTGGCCACCTGGACGGGGCCGCTCGCGCCGGGATCAGGCCACGCCGGAGCCGCCGCCCCCGCCGCCGAGCACCTGGATCAGGATGACCACGATGATGCCGACGATCCCCAGGCCGCCGGCTCCCCCGGTGAGCGCGCCTCCGGGGAGGCCGCTCAGGATGCCCCCGCCGCCCTGACCCCGCCGGTCCTCGATCTGCGACGTGTCCAGCCTGGCGTCGTCGTTGAAGTCCACGGTTCACCCCTCCCGGTTGCGCGGTCCTGGCAGGATCGCACGGGTGAGCGCTCCCGGAGAAAAGCCCCCGGCCTCCGCGGTGTCCCGTGCCCCGCTGGGCGCCGCGCCCAGCGCCCGCGCGAACCGCCGGTGGTGGGACCACGACGCCGACGCCTACCACGCCGAGCACGGTGACTTCCTCGGCACGGCGGACTTCGTGTGGTGCCCGGAGCGGGTGCGCGAGGCGGACGTCCGCCTGCTCGGGTCGGCCGAGCAGATCCGCGGCGCCCGCATCCTGGAGGTCGGCGCCGGCTCGGCCATGTGCTCGCGCTGGCTGCTCGCGCAGGGCGCCCGTCCGGTGGCCTTCGACATCTCAGCCGGGATGCTGCGCCACGCCCGGACCGCGGCCGCCGACACCGGCCTGGACGTGCCGCTGGTGCAGGCCGATGCCCAGGCGCTGCCGTTCGGCGACGCGACGTTCGACACCGTGTTTACCGCGTTCGGCGCCGTCCCGTTCGTCGCCGACTCCGCCGGCGTCATGCGCGAGGTCGCCCGCGTGCTGCGCCCGGGAGGCCGCTGGGTCTTCGCGGTCACCCACCCGATGCGCTGGGCGTTCCCCGACGACCCCGGTCCGGGCGGGCTGCTGGCATCGGGGTCCTACTTCGACCGGCGGCCGTATGTGGAGACCGACAGCGACGGAACGCCGGTCTACGCCGAGCACCACCGCACGATGGGCGACCGGGTCCGGGAACTCGCGGCGGCCGGCTTCCGGCTCGTGGACGTGATCGAGCCGGAGTGGCCCGCCGGGCTCACCGACACCTGGGGGCAGTGGTCACCCCTGCGGGGTCAGCACTTCCCGGGGACTGCGATCTTCTGCACTGTGCTCGCCTGACGCGCGCCCGCTCAGGAGCAGCGCCAGCCCGGCCAGCAGCGCGATCAGCCCGACGATCAGGCCGATCAGCGGGATCCAGATCCGCACCAGGTGGATCTTGGAGAGGTTGTCCTTGGCCAGCTGCGCCTGGAGCTTCACCGTCGCGTCGTCGAAGACCAGCGTCCCCTTCAGCGCCGTCGCCCCGGTGAGCGCCGGCGAGACCAGCGCACTGTTCGGATCGAGGCTGGCCCTGCCGGTGAGGCGCTGGTCCACCACCTCCGAACCCTTGACGATGACGCCCGTGGTGGGCTCGACCCACATCGTGCGGGTGTCGCTGTACAGGGACGGGAGCAGGAAGTTGGTGAGGACGGGCTGGTCGGTGATCGTCTGGACGAACTTGTACGTGGACAGGCCGTCGATCTTCTCCGTGCCCTGGAACACCGCCGGGAAGGGATTGTCGGCGACCGTGTCGAAGTAGGAGTACGTCTTCTTCTTCGTGTCGATCGGGAACTTGTACGCCAGGCCGCTGTGCTTGATGGACGTGTCGCCGTTGACGTTGGCGAAGTACTTGGGGTTGTCGACGGCCAGGCCACTCTTGCGGTTGAAGGCGACGCGGTCGGTGCTGTTGGTGATCAGCCGCGGATCGCCGCCGGCCACGCAACCGGGGTGGGTGCCGTCGTCGACGGTGAGGCAGAGCGATTCGTTGTAGACGGCGTTCGTCCCGTCGCCGCTGAGCACGTCACCCTGGATGGTGCGCGTGATGCGGATGTCGACCTGGGTCTCCTTCTGCTGGGTCGGGTCCAGGAAGGTGAACTTGCCGCCGTTCGCGGCGACCGCGATCAAGGTCGAGTACTTGGCGGGGACGGTCAGCGGGGCCTTGACCGAGGCCGGCCCGACGACGAACTTGACCACCGGCGCGAGCACGAGGAGGAAGACCCCCAGCCCGAGCAGGATGTAGCCACCGAGACGCCGCATGCTGACTTCCCCTCGCGATATAGGTCGTGCTGAGACACCGGGACGCTACCAGGAAGTAACATGCCTCACACGTGTCTTCCGCACCCAATTCCACGTGGCGGTCCCGGCCGGTGCGGCCCGCCGCCCCCACCAGTACCCGGAAAGGCGTCATGAGCCTCGACACCGTGCGCGCCGACTGGACGCGCCTGGGCGCCCAGGACCCGCTCTGGGCGGTGCTGGTCTCCCCCGTGCACCGCAACGGCGCGTGGGACGTCGCCGAGTTCCTCGCCACCGGGCGGGGGGAGATCGAGCAGGCGCTGGCGCGGGTGCGCGAGCTGGGACTGACGCCCGGCCACTCGGCGGCACTGGACTTCGGCTGCGGGGTCGGGCGGCTGACCCAGGCGCTGGCCGGGCACGTCGACCGCGCGGTCGGCGTCGACATCTCCCCCACCATGCTCGAGCGCGCCCGGGAACTGTCCACCCTCGCCAACGTGGAGTTCGTGCTGAACGAGCGGGCCGACCTGGCCCGGTTCGACAGCGCCGCGTTCGACATCGTCTACTCGAGCCTGGTGCTGCAGCACCTGCCCACACCGCTGGCGCGGACCTATCTGGCCGAGCTGCTGCGGGTGCTGCGCCCCGGCGGCGCGCTGGTGATCCAGGTGGCGACGGCCCCGGACCGCAGCGCGAAGGGCCTGCTGTTCCGGTACGCGCCGCGCTGGGCGCTGCGCTTCGCCCAGCGGCGGATCCTGCGTTACCCGGCGCCGATGGACATGAACCCGTTCCCGCGTGCGGACGTCGACGCGGTCGCCGCGGCCGCCGGCGCCACCGTGCTCGCCGCCGACGACGACCCGATGTACGGCGGGCACTGGCGCTACGCCCGCTACTTCCTCACCCGATGACCACCGACACCCACCTCGTCGCCTCGGACCGCGGCGCCCCGTCGCCACCGACCGTCGGTGGCCGCGCGCGCGACTGGGCGCTGGCCCGACCCGGCCGCACGGTCGGGCTCGCCGCCGCCGCTCTCCTGCTCGCCCAGGCGCTGGTGCGGGGATGGATCGGCTACCGCGGGTACTTCTTCCTCGACGACTTCGCCTTCACCGGCCAGGCGGCCCACTACCCGCTGACCGCCGTCCACGACTTCCTGTTCAGGTCCTACAACAGCCACGTCATGCCGGCCGCCTTCGCGCAGGTGTGGGTGCTGACCAGGCTGTTCCCGCTGAACTTCCCGGTCGTGATGACGGTGAACCTGCTGCTGCAGGCCGGAGCCGGCTACACCTTCTACAAGCTGCTGGTCGAGCTGTTCGGGCGGCGCCCGGCGATCCTCGTGCCGCTCAGCGTGTTCCTGTTCTCCCCGATCACCCTCGAGGCCACGGTCTGGTGGGCCGCGGCGTTGAACCAGCTCCCGCAGCAGTGGGCCATGGCGGCGGCGCTGCTGTTCCAGGTGCGCTACCTCAAGACCGGCCGGACCCGCACCGGTCTCTACGGTGTGCTGGCCGTCGTCGGTGGTCTGGGTTTCTCGGAGAAGACGCTGCTCGCGGTGCCGTTGGTCGCCGCGGTCACCGTGCTCTGGTTCACCGGAGGAACGGCCGTCCACCGGGTGCTCACCGCGGCCCGGTCCCACTGGCGGATCTGGGCCGGCTACCTCGTGGTGGTGCTGCCGTACGCGGCGGCCTATCTCGTCTCGGTGCCCTCGCCGGCGCGGGGCGCATCGACCGTCCAGGACCTCCTGCAGCTGGCCGGCGCGTCGGCCGGGCACAGCCTGATGCCCGGGTTGCTCGGCGGGCCGTGGACGTGGCACTCGATCGGCTACGCCGGGGCGCTGGCCGCGCCCAGCACGTTCAACGCCTACCTGGCCGGGATCGTCGTGATCGGCATCGTGGGGGCCTCCGTCGCCTGGAACCGGCGCGCCGCGCTCGGCTGGGTGCTGCCCGTCGGCTACGCGGTGCTCGACCTCGCGCTCCTGGCGGTCAGCCGGGCCACGTTCATCGGGCCGCTCATCGGCGACGAGTACCGCTACGTCACCGACGTCGCGCTCGTCGCCGCGCTGGGCGGGGCGCTGGCCGTCCTGCCGATCGTCGGCAGCTACGCGGCGGCCGAACCGCAACAGCTGGAGCGCCGCGCCTGGACGGAGGTCGCGCTCGCCCACCCGCAGTGGCGCGAGATCGCCGACGGCATCCGCCCACCGCGCCCGGCATCGGTCGTCGCGGCGCTGGTCCTCGCCCTGCTGGCCAGCTCGACCTACTCGACGGTCGGCTACGACAGGTACTGGAGCGCGATCCCGGCGAAGGCGTTCGTGAAGACAGTGACGCGCGAGCTCGACGCCGCGCCGCACGGCCTCGTCCTCTACGACAAGATCGTTCCCGATCCGGTGGCGTGGGCGCTGCTGTACCCCTACAACCTCGAGTCGAACTTCCTCAGGCCGCTGCGGCACCAGCCCCGCTACCTGCAGGTCGGCGACAGCTCCCCCACCCTGGCGGTGACCGACGACAGCGGCCACCTGCGCCTGCCCGACATCCAGGGCATCAGGGCGATGCCCGGTCCGGTGACCAACGGCTGTGGCTGGCAACTCGGCGCGCAGCCGGTCACCATCAAGCTCGCGGGTACGACCTACCCGTGGGACTGGGTGATCCGAATGGGTTACGTCGCCAGCGCGGACACGTCGGCCGTCGTACGGGCCGGCGAGACGACCATGACGGTGCGGCTGCACAAGGGAGTGAACGAGATCTTCATGCGAGTGGTCGGAAGGATCAGCACGATCGGGGTGTCGGCGCTGTCGACACCGGCGAGCGTGTGCACGAACGATCTCGTCATCGGCCAGGTCGTGCCGCGTCCGGGGACCTCGCCGTGACGACTGTCGAGCAGCCGAGGGAGCTGGTCGGTGTTCCGGTCACCCGGGGGCGATCCGCGCCGGACCACTCGGCGTTCCCCGCACTGGACGGGCTGCGCGCGCTCGCCGTCGCGATGGTCGTGGGCACGCACGCCGCGTTCTGGACGGGCCGCTACGGCCACGGTGCCGGCTCGGGGATGCTGGCGCGCCTGGACTCGGGCGTCGCCGTCTTCTTCGTCCTGTCGGGGTTCCTGCTCTCCCGCGCCTGGCTCGTCGCCGCGGCGACCGGCCGGCCGGCGCCGGACCTGCGCGTCTACTTCTGGCGCCGCGCCCTGCGGATCCTGCCGGTGTACTGGCTCACCGTCCCGCTGGCCCTGCTGACCCTGCGCGCCGATCGCGATGCGTCGGCGCTGGACTGGCTCAGGCACCTCACGCTCGTGCAGATCTACCACCTGGGATGGATCCGCGGTGGCCTGACTCAGACGTGGAGCCTCTGCACGGAGGGCGCGTTCTACCTCGTCCTGCCCGTCTTCGGCCTGCTCGCGGTCTGGTGGTGCCGGCGGTTCGGCTGGAGCCCGGTGGCCCTGCTGGTGGGGTGCGGGCTGCTGGTCGTGGCGACGGAGCTCTGGTACGTGTGGAGCCATGCCGAGGGATGGTCGGTGTTCACGTCGGCGAACTTCTGGCTGCCGGGATTCCTCAGCTGGTTCGCCGGCGGGATGGCGATGGCCGTCGTCGACGTGGAGCTCACCTGCCGGCCGGCGGGGGCGCGCCACCGCTGGTGGGGATTCGCCGACCAGCTCGGCTCCAGCCCGGGCTCGTGCCTGGCTCATCGCCGCGGGCCTGTTCGTGCTCGCCGCGACACCGCTCGCAGGACCGGTGGCCGGCGGCATCATCGACACGTCCGAGGCCATCACCCGCAACCTGCTCTACGTGGCGATGGCCGTGTTCCTGGTGTGGCCGGCGGTCTTCGGGTCGCGGCGGTGGGCTGCGATCGCCTTCGCCAACCGCCCGATGCGCTGGCTGGGCGAGATCTCCTACAGCGTCTTCCTGCTGCACCTGGTGATCCTGCAGGGCGTCATGAACCTGCTCGGCTACCGCGAGTTCAGCGGCAGCATGGTCGTGGTGTTCGTCCTGACGGCGGCCGCCAGCGTCGCGGTGTCGTCGGTGACGTTCCGCTTCATCGAGGTTCCGGCGATGTCGCTGCGGCGCCTCGTGGTGGCGCGCCGGGGGCGGACGGAACCGGCGCCGGCAGCTGCTCCGATCGCCCCGCCCGCACGCTGAGCGGGCGCTGCACGAGCCCGGCCAGCGACGTCGCGGCGAGCGCGATCAGGCACAGCACCTGCAGCAGGGCATCCGGGGCGGCGTAGTTCGCGCTGTTCCAGTGGTGCACGGCCAGCACGGAGCCGGCGACCAGGTAGGCGCCACCGGCCAGAACGGCGAGTACCGCCGGCCGCGCGTCCCCCTTCCGGCGGGCGCGCCCGCGCAGGGCTAGCGCGACGACGCCCACCCCGAGCCAGACGATCACCCCGACGCCACCGGCGATCACGAACAGGGCCAGCGCGCCCAGCACCGCCGTGCCGGTCCATGCCCGCGCGGGCTCGAGGCGGTAGCGGCGGCGCACCGGCGAGAAGCACGCGCCGATGAGGACGAACACCGCCAGCAGCCCGACGAGCAGCGCAGCGCGGTAGGTACGGTCCGGCGTGAAGGTCAGCCGGACGGTCCCGGCCGCGCCCGCGGGCATGATGTAGCCCTGCTGCCACCCGTCCACCGTGACCGTCGCCAGGGCGTGGCCGTTCAGTGTCGCGCGCCAGCCGATGTTGGCGTTCTCGCGCACGACGAGCAGCGTCGGCTGCGTCCGATCGGCGACGTGCACGGTGCGGCTCACCGACCCCCACGTGCCCACCGTGGCGGCGACGGACACGCTGCTCGCCGCTGGGGCCAGGGGCTGGCGCAGCGTCGCCCCGGTGACCGTCCACGCGGCCGTGCTCATCGCCCGGACCCGGTGGACGCCGGCATCCCACCGCACGATCGGCGAGGCGCAGACCGTCAGCGGCAGCGGTGTCAGATCCCGCAGCGCGCCGACCGTGGTGTCCGCCCGGGTGCGATAGGTATCGGCCGTCGACGACCACGTCGGGAGTGGCGCCGCACGCGAGGGTGACCGGGGTCGCGTCGGTCGCTGCCCGCGTGGTCACCGCCAGACCGGGGACGGTGATCTCGTCGACGCCGATCCCCATGCGGGAGAAGGTGCGCGACACGGGGTCGTAGCTGATGCGCAACCCGGTGCTGCTGGACAGCGCCAGGGTGAGCCGGTTCGTGCTGAGCGGCGCGAACGTGACCGTTCCGCCGGCTCCGATGGCCGCAGTCCGCGTGCCCGCCGGAGAGGTGATCGTGACCGTGTCGGGCCGAGTGGCGGCGAGCTCGTCGGACATGGTGATCTTCAGCGAGGACACCCGGCGCGGCGCCGACCAGCGCAGGGTGAGCGACGGATCGGGGTCGGTGGAGCTGGAGATCCAGCCGGTGTCGGGGTCGCCGTCGACCGCGGTCTGCGGGCCGGCCAGCGGGTCGGCGACGGCCCGGGATGTCGCGGTCGCTGTCACCGTGTCCTTGGCGTACGCCGCGATGAGGCGGTCCAGCGCGGCGCCCGCGCGGGGAGAGGCCGTCGCCGCCAGCGCGTACGTCCCCGTCGAGGGCAGCGTCACCGTCCGGTCCAGGCCCGCGCTCTCCTCGCCCTGTTCCGCGATGCCGACGGCGCAGACCGGCCGTGACCCGACGAGATGCAACCGTTGCGGGCGTCGGCAGGGACGCTGAGATCGATCGCCGATACCGCCGTGCCCGCCGCGAGGTCCGTCGGCAGCGCGATGGTGCGCTGCACCGAGACACCCGGCACCGACAGCTCGGCGACGCCGATCTGATGGGTGTTGCCCTCGGTGGCGGCCACCCCGGTCACGATGAGCCGCAGTGACCGGGTCGTCCCGGCGGCGACCTGGAGCTCCACCGCACCCGAACCGGTGACCGCGGTGGTGGCAGTGCCGTTGTCGGTACGCGTCTGCACGCTGGTGATCGCCGAGCCGGGCGCGAACCGCACCGGGCGTGCGAGACCGGCGTGGGCTTCTCGAAGTCGATCTGCAGCCACTGCCCGACCGGCGGGGTGATCGGATCGGTCCGCCAGGCCGTGGACGGGTCCGAGTCGAAGGCGGAGAACGGCTGGTCGGCAGGAACCGAGCCACCGCAGGCGTTCGGGTCCGACGCCGAGGACGACGCCGAGACCTGCAGGGCACCCCGGAGTTCGGCGATGCTCTCGTGCTGGTTGCCGGGGAACGGCAGGAAGTCGCGGGCCTTGTTCGCCAGGCGCAGCGGGTCGGCGAGGGACAGCGTCGCCGAGGTGCTCAGCGGGTTGGCGCCGTAGTTCACCTCCCGGCGGCGGAGGCTGTCGGTGAGGACCGTCGAGCCCGCGTGGTACCCGGCGGGCAGGTCACCGGTGAGCACGGTCGTGGCGTCGCCGAGGACGGCGTCGTCGGTGAGCGGCAGCAGGCCCTCCGGCCCGCCGCTGACCTGCACGGTCGACGCAACGGTGGCGGTGGCGACGCGGTTCTCAGCGGGGCCTGCGACCTGGTACACCTCGACGGCCGGGTACTGGCGCTGCAGCTCCTGGTCGAGCTGGATCTGGGCGGTACCCCCTCCGCCGACGGGCGGCCCGAAGGTCTTGACCAACGTCAGCCCGGGCGACCCGGACAGCACCTCGTGGGCGATGATCGGGCGGGTCGTGTCCGAGGCGCCGTAGTCGAGGTCGTTGCGCATGATCAGGAACCGGATCCCGTTGCGCTCCAGGTAGGCCGCGAGCCCGGCGGAGGGGACGCCGGAGTCCAGACGCTGGTCCACCGCGTCGAGCATGCGCACGTGCCCCGCGTCGGTGAGCGGGACGGCATCGCGCACGTCCCACTCCGACTGCGCGAGCGGCTGCATCGGTTCGTCCGAGGTGGTGCCCCAGTAGTACTGGCCGAAGCGCGAGCCCGGGATGACCAGCGAGCGCTGCGAGGATCCTGCGCACCCAGCCAGTCGGCGGTCTGGTTCCAGTAGCTCGGTATCGCGGTATAGGTCCCGGACGGCGCGAGGCGCAGCGCGAGCAGCAGGCGTCGTGGCCCCGGCGACTGCAGCCGCGCAGACGAGTACGACGATCGCCGCGGCCGATGCGCCGCTCGCTGCGGGTGACGCCCCAGCGCACCCTGCCGATCACGTGGCAGAGGCCGAGCGCCAGCGGCAGACGGATCACCACGTCGAACTTGTGGACGTTGCGGATCGGCGCGAGCGCACCGTCGAGCAGGGTGCGGGCGGAACCGGCGAACGGGCCCTGCACCGAGGCGTGGTAGCCGAACGTCAGGCACACCACGCCCACCAGGAGCATGGACACCAGCCACGCGCGGTGGGGCAGCCTGCGCAGGCAGAGCCCGAGCAGACCGAGCGCCGTGACGACCGCGGTGTTGAAGATCAGGACGGGCTGCGTCAGCAACCGGAACCCCGCCTGCCAGCCCTGACTGGGCAGGTAGGCGACCCAGTCCGACGTCCCGCGGAGCGACTCCACCAGCGACGTTGTGCTCGTCGTCGTGGCGGAGGACTCGATGTAGTCCAGGAAGGGCGGGCTGTACCTGCCGAGCAGGAGCAGCGGCACCACCCACCACAGTGTCGCGAGCAGGACCGCGAGCACCCAGGCACCGGTCAGGCGCCACATCCGTGGTCCCGGCCGGCGGGTGAGCAGCCACAGCGCGGCAGGGACCAGCGCCGTGAACACCAGCGCCGCGTTGATCGCTCCCATGCACAGCACGGCCAGACCCGACAGCATCGCCGCGCGCCGTGGCGATCCGCGCTCGGCGGCGGTGACGAGCGGGACCAGCACCCACGGTGCCAGCGACATCGGCAGCGCCTCCGCCGACACCGCGCCGAGGACGGTGAGGATGTGCGGCGACAGGGCGTAGGCCACGCCGCCGATGAGCTGGGCCGGCGGGGAGCCGATGCCGAGCCGCCGGGCGAGCGTGCTGACGCCGAGGAACGCGACGCAGAGCAGCACCGTCCACCACAGCCGCTGGATGGCCCAGTCGGGCAGCTGCACCGCCTTGCCCAGCGCGAAGAAGGGCCCCATCGGGAACAGGTAGCCGTAGGCCTGGTTCTGGACCTGGCCCGCGAAGCCCTGCGGGTCCCACAGGTGCAGCGCGCGCGCCATGAAGGCGAGCGGGTTCGCCGTCAGGTCCAGCTTGGTGTCGACCGAGATGCGCCCCGCATCGGAGTTGAAGACGAACGCCGCCAGCAGCACGCAGACGGCGGCGTGCCGGATCCGCCACACCGACTCGGCCGAGCGCTCCCCCGGGCCGGCCGGGCGCGCACCCGTGCGCGCGGCAGCGGTGCCGGTTGCGAGCGAGGACATGGGCCACCCTGGACTTGGCACAACCGGTGCAGACCGGCGGAGGACGGTTTACCGTACAGTAACTTTTCGGCGATCTCGGGGGGAACGGAGCTCGGTGACAGGCAGGTCAGGCACGTCTCCCGCGTCGGTTCTCATCCTGAACTGGCGCGACACCAGCCATCCCGAGGGCGGCGGGTCCGAGCTGTACGTCGAGCGCGTCGCCGACGGGCTGGCCCGACGCGGCGTACAGGTCACCGTCTTCACCGCGCGCTACCCGGGCTCGCGGGCCGAGGAGACGCGCCCGAGCGGAGTGCGGGTCGTGCGGCGCGGCGGTCGCTTCAGCGTGTACCTGCGGGCGGTCCTGGCCTACCGGACCGGCAGGCTCGGCACCCCCGAGGCCGTCGTCGAGGTGCAGAACGGCGTCCCCTTCCTCGCCACCCTGTGGGCCCGCGTGCCGGTCGTCGTGCTGGTCCATCACGTCCACCGCGAGCAGTGGCACGTCGTCATGGGACCCCGGCTGGCACGGATCGGCTGGTGGGTCGAGTCCCGCCTGGCGCCCCGGGTCAACCGCGGCGCCCGCTACATCGCCGTGTCCACCGTGACCCGCAGCGAGCTGATCGAGCTCGGGGTGCGCGGGGGCGACGTCGAGATCGTCCACAACGGCACCACACCGGCGCCCGCTGTGCCCGTCATCCGGTCCGTCCTGCCGTCGCTGCTGGTGCTCGGCAGGCTCGTGCCGCACAAGCGCATCGAGCTGGCGATCGACACCCTCGTCGCGCTGCGCCCGGAGTTCCCCGACCTCACCCTCACCATCGCCGGGCGCGGCTGGTGGGAGCCGCACCTGCGCGCCTACTGCCGCGACCACGGCGTCCACGACCACGTCCGCTTCACCGGTTTCGTCAGCGAGGCGGAACGGCACGACCTCTACGGGCAGAGCTGGGTGTCGCTGGTGCCCTCGCTCAAGGAGGGCTGGGGGCTCGTCGTGGTCGAGGCGGGCTCGCACGCGACACCGAGCGTGGCCTTCCACGGCGCCGGTGGCCTCAGCGAGTCGATCGTCGACGGCCAGACCGGGCTGCTCGCTCGTCACGACGACGTCGCCGACTTCGTGGCTGCGACCCGCTCGCTGCTCGCCGACGCCGAGCTGCGGACGCGGCTGGGGCGCGCCGCGGCGGCCTACGCCCAGGGGTACAGCTGGGACGCGACCGTGGACGGTGTGGCGGGTGCGGTCGAGCGGGCGGTGACCGGCGCGGAACTCAGCGCGCAGCGCCGCTAGCGAGGGCCGGCCCGAGGCGAGGGACCGGGACGGTCAGCGGGAGCCGTAGTTGGAGATCGGCGCCTGGGTCTGCTGGGCGGCGGGCTGCGCTGCCTGGTAGACGCCGAAGCTCGCGAGGAGGGCAAAGACGACTGCGATGACAGCCGTGAGCGCGATCCGCATTGTTACCCCTCCGGTCGATTCCTACCGCACAGTAGCATCTGCCGACCCGTCCGGCACCCTGCCACGCAGGCCGCCGAGAGCAGCGCCGCGAGGGCCAGGAGATCGCCGATGACGACCGGCACCCGAGGTGGCGCGTCGCCGCGCGCCGGGTCCGCCGCGCGAGCGGGATCCACCCCGTCGACGTCGTACAGGCTGAGCACGGATCCGGCGTAGACCCGCGTCAGTCCCGACAGCGTGGCCGGATCCTGCGGGGCGTCGACGACCACCCATCGGATGCCCGCGGCGGCGAGCGCGGGCGCCATCGGGGCCGACCCCGTGGCCGCCGCCGAGAGCCGGGCGGCGAGGCGGTCCTCGCCGGCGACCACGACCGTCCGGCCCCCGACGACGACGGGCAGGTCCGAGGATGCGACGACGGTGCGGTCGAACCAGCGTGGCAGCGGATCCAGCTGCACGCGCGCGCCGTTCCACGAGTAGCGGCGGTAGGCCGAGAACGGCAGCACCAGCACGCCCCCGGGTCGCGGGTCGCGGTCGACGATGCGGCTCACCGCGGCGTAGTCCGGCGGGTACCGGACCGGCACCAGGCGCCCTGAGACACCCCACGCCAGCGAGGGCAGCAGGACGACCGGCAGCAGCGCCACCACGGCGGGAACCCCGGGGCCCCACCGCGCGGGAACGGCTCCGACACAGGCTCCGAACGCCAGCGCGGCGAGCAGCACCCAGACCACGGCCAGCCGCTCACCGTCGCGGAGCAGGGCGCCGCCGGGCAGGTGGGCCAGGGCGGTCCGCGACGGAGACCAGACGGTGGCGAGGGCGAGCGCCAGCCCGATGCCGGCACTCACCGCGAGCGGCGCGAACCAGCCGTACCCACGGCAGAGCGGGAGTCCCCGCGCCACGAGCGCGAGCAGCAGGAGCACGCCGATGCTGTACGCGATCGCGGCGCGGCCGGGGGGCGTCGCGGCGGAGTTCCAGATGCCGCCGCCGGTGAGCAGGCTTCCGACGACGCCCATGTGCGTGTCCGCGCGTGCCGAGAAGACAGCCGCTCCCGCGATGTCCGCGACCGTCCCACCCGGGCGCAGGAGCGATGGGACCGCCCACGGCAGGGCGTAGCAGGTGAGCGCACCGAGGACACCGAGCACCCGGCGAATCGCATGCGCGGGTGGCTCGCCGGCGCGGGGCCAGCCGGCCACGAGCACGGCGGACAGCAGCGCCACGGTCCACGCCGGAGCGCCGCCGCACGAGCAGATCCCGAGGACGAGCAGCAGCCGGGGCCAGGCACCGGCCCGCCCGTGGCGCACCGAGTCCGCGGCCGAGACGATCCACGGCAGCGTCGCGTAGCCGACGAGCACCGCCCACTGCCCGAGCAGCAGGTGCTCGCCGAGGAAGGGCGACCACAGGTAGGCCAGCCCCGCCGCGGCGCGCCCGACGGGAGACGTGTGCAGGAGGCGGGCCGCGCCCGTCCCCGCCGCAAGGAGCAGCGCCAGCAGGATCACCTTCTGCACCGCCTGGCCGGGCACCGCGTGCGACAGCACCGACACGACCAGATCGCTCGGCACGGCGCGCGGCGTCTGGCTGCCCAGCCCGAACAGGTCGGCGGTGACGGGCAGGCGTGGCACGAACACCATGTCGTAGGTCAGCACGTATCCGGGCGCGAGCGCGGGAGCCAGGACCGCCACGGTGGCCGCCACCACGACGGCCGCCGGCAGCAGTCCGGCGGCGGAGGGGCGGCGTGGCCCGGAACCGCGCACGTCGTCCATTTCGGCGCAGCGTAGTCCACATCGGCTAACGTCTGGCCGTGCTGCGCGCCGTTCTCGTGACCCTGCGTCCGCACCAGTGGTCCAAGAACGTGCTCGTCGCGGCGGCCCCTCTCGCGGCGGGTGAGATCACCGACCTGCACGTCCTCCGCGGGACGCTGATCGCCTTCGTGGCCTTCTGCCTCGCCGCCAGCGCGGTCTACTGCGTCAACGACGTGATCGACGCGGACGCCGACCGCGCGCATCCGACCAAGTGCCGCCGCCCCGTGGCCCGCGGCGACCTGCCCGCGCGGACGGCCCTGGCCACCGGCGCCGTCCTCGGGCTGGGATCGCTCGCCCTCTGCGCGGCCGCGCCGGGTACCTATCTCTGGGCGGTCGTGCTCGCCTACCTCGCGGTGAGCCTGTCCTACAGCCTGGGGCTCAAGCACGAGGCGGTGCTCGAGTTCGCGCTGGTCTCGTCCGGGTTCCTGCTGCGCGCGGTCGCCGGCGGCCCGGCGACGGGGCTGCCGCTGTCGCGCTGGTTCCTCATCGTCGCCGGTTTCGGCTCGCTGATGATGGTGTGCGGCAAGCGGCTGGCCGAATTGATCGATCTGCAGGGGCGCCCGGCCGGCTCGCGGCGCATCCTCGACGAGTACAGCACCAGCTTCCTGAGGATGGTGATCGCCATCGCCGCCGGTGTCACGACGACCGCCTACTGCCTGTGGGCCTTCGAGGTCGGCGACCGTCATCACGGCTTCCCGTGGTCGACGATCTCGGTCGCGCCGTTCGTGGTCGCCATCCTGCGCTACCTGCTCGACGTGGACGCCGGACGGGCCGAGGAGCCGGAACGGATCGTGCTGCGCGACCGCACGCTGCAGGGCCTCGGCGTCGCGTGGCTCGTCGTCTTCTCCCTCGGGGCACTGCGTGGGTGAGCGCCGGGCACTCGCGGGATGGGGCCGGACCGCGGCCACCGTCGCCGAGGTCGAGCGGTTCTCGGCGGTCGAGGAGATCTGCGCCGCGATCCGGGCCGAGGCCGGTGCCCCACGACCGGGCGCCCGGGGACTGATCGCGCGCGGGCAGGCCCGCAGCTACGGTGACGCGGCCCAGAACGCGGGCGGGCTGGTGCTCGACATGCGCGCACACCGCTGGATCGGCGACCCGCACCCCACCGGCGTGCTCAGCTGCGGTGCGGGGGCGACGCTCGCCTCTGTGATCGGCCGGGTGCTCCCCCACGGCTGGTTCCTCCCGGTCACGCCCGGCACCAGGGAGATCACCGTGGGCGGTGCGGTGTCGGCCGACGTCCACGGCAAGAACCATCGCGTCGCAGGCAGCTTCGCCGACCACGTCCTCGCGCTGCAGGTGGTGGACGGACGTGGTGAGGTCCTCGTCGTGGAGCGCGACGCGCCGCTCTTCCGCGCGATCTGCGGTGGCATGGGGCTGGCCGGTGTCGTCGTCGGGGTGACGCTGCGGCTGAGCCGGGTGGAGTCGGCGTGGATGCTCGTGGACACGGTGCGCACCGGCGATCTCGACGCGACACTCGCAGCCCTGCAGGAAGCAGCCGACTCCCACGAGCACGCGGTCGCGTGGGTGGATTGCCTGGCGGGGGGCCCTGCTGCCGGGCGCGGAGTGGTGACCGGCGCCGATCACGCACCCGCCGCGGCCGTGCCCGCGCGGCAGGTCGACCAACCGCTCCGCCTCGGCACGCGCTCGGCGTTGCCCACGCCGCCATGGGTGCCGCGCGGACTGCTGTCGGGTCCGACCATCGCGGCCTACAACGAGGTGCGCTTCCGCCGGGCCGCCACCGGTTCCGCCGCGCAGGGACTGGATGCGTACTTCTACCCGCTCGATGGCATCAGCGGGTGGAACCGCCTCTACGGGCCACGGGGACTGGTGCAGTACCAGTTCCTCGTCCCCGATGGCGACACCGTGTCCCGGGCGCTCGCGGCGATCAGGGATGCGCACGCGCCCGGGTTCCTGGGTGTGATCAAGCGCCTCGGCGCGGCGAACGCAGGGCTGCTGTCGTTCCCGCAGCCGGGGTGGACGGTCGCCGTCGACTTCCCGGCCGCGACGGACGGCCTCGCGGCACTGCTCGATACCCTCGACGGCATGGTCGCGGCGGCCGGCGGTCGGGTGTACCTGGCCAAGGACGCCCGGCTGCGCCCGGAACTGCTCGCCACGATGTATCCGCACCTGGATGCCTGGCGGGAACTGCGCGCCCGGGCCGACCCGCACGGCGTGTTCCGCTCCGACCTGGCCAGGAGGCTCTCCCTGTGATCACCGAATGATCGATGCCCTCGGCGCGCCGCAGAGCATGCTCGTGCTCGGCGCGACCTCCGACATCGCGTCCGCCACCGTCACCGCCGTTGCCGCGCGCGGCCGGCTGAACCGCGTCGTGCTCGCCGCCCGCCCCACGCCGGCGCGGGAAGCGGAGGCGGAGCGGGTGCGCGGCCTCGGCGTCGCCGACGTGAGCGTGCACGACTTCGACGCGCTGACCGTGGACGAGCACGGTGCACTCATCGACTCGGCGTTCGCCGCAGGGGACATCGACGTGGTCCTCGTCGCGTTCGGGGTGCTGCCGGAGCAGGCGCCGCTCGACCAGGATCCCGACGTGGCGGTGCGCACCGGCCTGGTCAACTACATCGGGGCGGTGTCGGTCTGCGTGCGCGCCGCCGCCCACCTGCGCCGCCAGGGCCACGGCGTTCTGGTCGTGCTCTCGTCTGTGGCCGGTGAACGGCCGCGGCGCGCCAACTACGTCTACGGCGCCACCAAGGCAGGCATCGACGCCTTCGCCACCGGTCTGGGCGACGAGCTGGTCGGGACCGGGGTGTCGGTCCTCGTCGTGCGCCCGGGCTTCGTGCACAGCTCGATGACGGCCGGCCTGCCACCCGCGCCCTTCGCGACCACCCCCGACGTCGTCGCCGCGGCGATCGTCGGCGCGCTCGGCAGGGGCACGACGACGATCTGGGTGCCGGGGGCGCTGCGCCCGCTCATGTCGATCCTGCGGCACCTGCCGCGGGCGGTGTTCCGACGGCTACCGCAATGACGAATCCTTCCCCGCAGACGTCGACCGACACCGCCGCCGCCGAGGGCGAGCGGCACTGGCGCAGCACGCTGCTCGTCGCGGTCGCCACCACCACCGCCAACCTGCTCGGTTACGGCTTCAACGTGATCATGTCGCACACGCTGGGAGTGGCCAGTTTCGGCGAGCTCGGGGCGCTGCTCGCCGTGATCGTTGTCGCGACCGTGCCAGGGACGGCGCTCCAGGCTCTCGTGGCGCGTCGGATCGTGCTGGCACCGCGGCAGACGCCCGTGCTCGCAGGGGGCGCGGCGGTGGCGCTGGCCGTCGGCCTGGTCGTCGCGGCACTGGCGCCGGCCCTGCACGCCTTCCTGTCGATCTCGTCCTACTGGGCGCTCACCTGGACGGCGATCTCGCTCGTGCCACTGACCGCCGCATTCGCCTGCCAGGGCGTGTTCCAGGGCCGGCGCCGCTTCGTCGCGCTCGGTGCGATCCTCATCGCGGTCCAGGTCGCGCGCTGTGGTGGCGCCGTCTACGCCGCGCTCACCCACGGCGGCGTGAGCGCCGCCCTCGCCGCGAGCACCGTGGCGACAGCGGTGGTCGTGGCCGTCGCGATCCCGTACGTCCTGCACACCGAGCCGCATCAGTCCACCCGTGATCTGGCCCGCCTGCTCACCGATCTGCTCCGCGACGGTGCGCCCATCCTCGGCGTCCTCGTGCTGTCCAACCTCGACCTGCTGCTCGCCCGGCATTTCCTCAGCGCCCACGAGTCGGGCCTGTACACCGCCGGGAACCTCGTCACCAAGGGCGCCTTCTGGGGTCCGAGCTTCATCGCGATGGTGGCCTACCCGCACCTGGCCGTCGCGTCGGAACGGGCCGCGGCGCTCAAGCGCAGCGTCAGCATGCTGGCCGGGATCGCCGCCGTGGGCACCGTGCTGAGCATCGTCGCGGGCGGCCTCGTGCCGGTACTGCTGGGCAACGGCTACCGCGACATCGCCTCGTCCGCCTGGCTGTTCGCGGTGGACGGCCTGGCCCTGGCCGGGGTACAGCTGGCGCTGTTCGCCGGACTGGCCGTGCACGACCGGCGCCTGGGCTGGCTGATCTGGGTGGTCGCCGTCGTCGAGTTCGCGGTCGTGTCCCTGTTCAGCCACGGCAGCCGGTTGTCCATCATCGGCGTCGCTCTCGGCGGGGCGCTGGTCCTCATCGTCGCGGCGACGATCGTCGAGCGGCTGCGTCCACCGCTGATGGACTGACCCGGCTGCGCCGACCGCTGATGGACTGACCCGGCTGCGCCGACCGCTGATGGACTGACCCGGCTGCGCCGACCGCTGATGGACTGACCCGACCGCGGCCGGCTAGGAGGCCGGTAGGGCCGCGGGCCAGGCCGGCGCGACATCCACCGGCTGGTACCCGGTGGTGGCCGAACCGGCGGCCTGCGTGGTGGGGTTGTTCGGTCCGGTGCTCGTCGGGTCGGGGCTGTAGTTCAGCACCTGGGCCACCGCGCCGGGACCGGCGTAGACGCCGTGCTGCACCCAGTTGTTGAGCAGGGTGATCACTCCGACCATCTCGTCGGTGGTGAAGTTGCAGTGCCCGGCGCCGTAGGGGGCGGTCGTGTACTTCGTCGGCGGCGCGGTGAGCAGCTGCACCAGCGAACCGGCACCTGTCTCGTTCTTGGCCACGCGCCCGGCGAAGACCGACTCGTTGGCGACGATCACCAGCGGGTCGTCCTCGGTGTGGAGCGTGATCGTCGGGACGCTGATCGTGCCGGTCGGGTCACCCAGCGCGTCCGCCTTGGCCCGAGCGGCTGCATCGGCGCTGACGCGAGTGCCGTCGGCGAGCGCGGCCTCGACACCGGCGAGCTTGCCCGGCGCCACAGCGTTGATGAGCGTGGTCAGGTAGGAGTTGCCGGTGATGCGCTTGCCGTAGTCCACACCGGTGTTCTGCGACGGGTTGCCGCCGGTGCGCTGCTCGATGTCGTAGCGCCCCCACGTGCCGTACCCGAGCGCGGTCACGATGGACTGGACGTAGGCCGCTGCCGGTCGACGCGGTGTCGTGGCCGTCGTACTTGTCGGTCTTGGCGGGGGCGTCACCGATGGCGGCGATCGCGAGCAGGTCGGCGAGCCCTTCGGCGCCGCCGTTCTGGGCCTTGGCCGCGACGGCGCGCGAGGCGGCCGTCCACTCCGCCACCGCGGCCTGCTCGGAGGCGAAGCCGGTCAGCTGCAGCTGCGGGTAGATGAGGGTCTTGACGGCGTAGGCGACGTCGAGGGCGAGGTCCAGGTTCAGGTTGGTCCCGCCGAGCACGCCACACACCGGCGCGACGCCGGACACCCAGGACGGGTGGGTCTCGGCGAGGGTCTCGGTGACCAGCCCGCCCAGCGACGCGCCCCAGATGTAGACCCGCTTGGGCGTGCCGAAGGTCGAGTTGAAGAAGGTGTACAGGTCGTTGTCGGCGGAGACGCCGTCCTGGACGGCCCACCCGTTGGTCTTGTACGCCGAACCGGCCAGCGCGTAGCCCTGGCTGAGCAGCTGCGCCGTCACCGCGTCCGAGGGCCCCGCCGACGCGCTGGTGTCGGGCTGCTCGACCGCCGAGGCCGGGTCGAGCGGGTTGCTGGGGATCGGGCCGGCGTTGCGGTACCCGTGCGACCAGATCAGCAGGGTGCCGTTCCACTTCCCCTTGGCGGGGACCTGGATGGCGTACTTGGCGTCGTTGCGGGTGCCCGTGCACGCCGCCGTCGAGCAGTCCTTCTTGAGCGAGACCGTGCCCGTCGAACGCTCGGCCCGGACGGTCTTGCTCGCCGACACCCCGTTGCCACAGCCGGCGAGGGCGACGAGGACGGCGAGGGAGGCGGCCGTTGCCACCCACGCACGGCGTGGGCGCCCAGGAAGCACAGTCATGGCGAGCACTATCGCACGATCAGCAGCGGTTTGGTGCGCGAAACGGGCAGGAAGTTACCGATCGGTACTCCCCCGCACCGCGATCGGCCGGGCACGCGCTCACAGGAACGTGCGGCCCTCGCCGCGGTAGGTGGGCAGGACGTCGATCACGCGGTCGCCGTCCACCACCTGCAGCGCGTCGACGTGCTCGCAGAGCTCGCCGGCCTTGGCGTGCCGGAACCACACCCGGTCGCCGATCGTCAACGCCGCCGCGGCCGCGCCCGAGACCGGCGTCTGCACCTCGCCCGCCCCCTCGGTCCCGACCAGCCTGAGCCCGGCGGGGTGAACCGGGCGTGGCACGCGGTCGCGACCGGCCGGGCCCGAGGCGATCCACCCGCCGCCGGCCACGGTCGCCAGGTCCGGGGCGGGCCGGCGGGTGACGGCCAGAGCGAACACTGCGGCGGGCCGGGCACGGAAGGCGCGGTAGCCGTCGAACAGCGTCGGCACGTACAGACCGGATCCCGCCGCCACCTCGGTGACGGCCGCCTCCGCGACGGTCCGCTCGATGCTGCCGGTGCCCCCGCCGTTGACGAACTCCAGCGGCGCCACGGCGGACACCGCGTCGACCACTGCGGCTCGGCGCTCGGCGAGCTCCCTGGCCGAGGCCGCCTGCATGGCCCGGACCGCGAGTGCGCGCACGGGCCGTCCGGGAAGCCGGTCGCCGACGCCGGCGATCTGCGCCTCGTAGGACATCAACCCGACAAGCCGGAAGCCCGGCCGGGCCACCACGGCGCGGGCCAGCTCGGCCGCGGCTGACGGACCGTGCACCGGCGAGCGGCGCACGCCGACGTGGACCCGCCCGCCGAGCAGGCGCCAGGACGCGTCGATGTCCAGGCACACCCGGATGGGAGGGTGCGCGCCGAGCACGGAATCGACGAAGTCCAGGTGCTCGACGCTGTCGATCATCAGCGTCACCCTGGCCAGCGCGCGCTCGTCCGCCGCGAGGTCCGCCAGCGCCGCCCGGTCGGCCGTCGGGTACGCGACGACGACGTCCTCGTGCGTCTGTGCCAGCCAGATCCCCTCGGCGAGCGTGTACCCCAGGATCCCGGCGAAACCGGGGCGGCTCAGCACCTCCTCCAGCACCCCGCGGCACCGGACGGACTTGCTCGCCACCCTGATCGGCGTGCCGTGCGCGCGCCGCACGAGGTCGTCGGCGTTGGCCCGCAGCGCGGCCAGATCCAGGACGGCGAAGGGCGGATCGAGATCGGCGGTGGCCCGGTCGAGGCGAGCGTAGCGCTGGGCGGCGGTCTCGGTCACTCAGGCACTCCTTCGCCGGCGGGCCGGGCGGACGTAGGAGGCGAACTGGGCCGCGGCGACCCGGAGCACGGCCTGCGCCTGCTCGTCGTCACGGTCGACGATCCAGCTCAGGGTGAGCCCGTCCAGGATCGACACGAGCAGCCGGGCCAGGACCGGCGTGGGCTCGGTCCAGGCGAAACCGCCGACCTCGGCCAGCGTGTCGAGGACCTCGGTGGCACCGCGCAGGTACGCGGCGTACTGCCGCCGCGCGAGCTCCTCCAGCCCCGGGGTGCGCAGCGCGTACTGGGTCAGCTCGTAGGTGACCAGTTGCTCACCGGGCGAATCCTCGACGACCCGCCAGTAGGCCCGGAACCCCTCGCGGAACGCGCGCCGCACGTCCTTGCGCGGGCGCACGGTGGCCAGCGCGGCGGACACCTGCTGGTTCACCATGGTCTCGATCACCAGTCCCAGCAGCTCGTCCTTGGACCGGAAACAGTAGTGGAAGCTCGCCTGTGGCATGGCGGCCTCGGCGGTGATCGCGCGGGTGGTGGCCGCCGCGATTCCCTCGCGCGCCATCACCGTCAGCGCCGCCCGCGCGAGCAGCCGGCGCCGCTCGTCGGCGGGAAGGTGCGACACGGGCGAGCCTCCTCGGCTGTGCGGCGGCGGACGGGGACCATCTCATCCCCACCGCAGGCGTCACGTCAAGCCTTTCTGGGTGCTTGACTTGGTCAACTGACCAGGTTCATCCTTGCCGGATGACAGGGTGGGTCAACTGGGGCGGCAACCAGGCAGCACCGCCGTCGGTCGCGATCACCCATCCGTCCGGCACCGCCGAGATAGCGGCGGTCGTCATCGAAGCGGCCCGCGCCGGCCGGAGGGTCAAGGCGATCGGCAGCGGGCACTCCTTCACCGGCATCGGCCGGCCCGAGGACGTACAGCTCGTGCTCGACCGGCACGCGGGCGTCGTCGCGATCGACACCCGCACCGCCCGGGTCACCGTGCAGGCGGGCATGACGCTGCACCACCTCAACGCCCTGCTGGATCAGTGCGGGTTGTCCTTGACCAACCTCGGCGACATCGACTGCCAGACGGTGGCAGGCGCGATCTCGACAGGTACCCACGGCACCGGAGCTCGGGCCGGAGGGATCGCCACCCAGGTGCGCGCGCTGACGATGGTGCTGGCCGACGGCTCGCAGGTGTCGTGCTCACCCGAGGACGAGGCGCAGGTGTTCGCCGCCGCGCGGGTGGGTCTGGGCGCCCTGGGCATCATCGACACCGTGACCATCCAGGCCGAGCCCGCCTTCGCGTTGCACGCCGTCGAGGGACCGATGCCGATGGCCGACGTCCTCGGTGGTTTCGACGAGCTGGTGGAGTCGGCCGACCACGTCGAGTTCTACTGGTTCCCGCACACCGACGTCGCACTCACCAAGCGCAACACCAGGCGGCCGCTCGAGGCGGGACTGGCACCGCTGCCCGCCTGGCGCGGCTGGCTGGACGACGAGTTCCTGTCCAACGCCGTGTTCGGGGCTCTCGTCGGCGCCGGGCGCCGGGCGCCCGCGCTGGTGCCGGTGATCAACCGGGTCGCCGCCCGGGCTCTCGGCGCGCGGTCGTTCACCGACGTCTCCCACCGGGTGTTCACCTCTCCCCGCCGCGTGCGCTTCGTGGAGATGGAGTACGCGGTGCCCCGCGCGGCGATCGTCGGCGTCATCGAGGAGGTCCGCGCGCGCATCGACGCGAGCGGGTGGCGCATCCCGTTCCCGGTGGAGGTCCGCGTCGCCGCCGCCGACGACATCACCCTGTCCACCGCTCAGGGCCGCGAGACCGCCTACCTGGCCGTGCACGTCCCGCGCGGGGCGGAGCACGAGACGTACTTCCGCGCTGTGGAGGAGATCGCCTGCCAGGTCGGCGGGCGCCCGCACTGGGGCAAGGTGCACTACCGCACCGCCGAGCAGCTGCGCGCCGTCTACCCCCGCTTCGAGGAGTTCGTGGCCCTGCGGGAGCGGCTGGACCCGCAGCGGGTGTTCGGCAACGCCTACCTCGAACGGGTGCTCGGCGCATGAGACGGGCCTGGCTGACGGTGATCGCCTACGCCGCGCTGAGCGCGGCGAACCAGATGCTGTGGCTGACCTTCGCCCCGATCACGACCGACTCCGCCCGTCACTACGGCGTCTCCTCCGGAGCGGTCGGCTGGCTCGCCGAGATCTTCCCGCTGGTCTACGTCGTGCTGGCGCTGCCCGCCGGGCATGTCATCGACCGGTGGTTCCGTCCGGGGCTCGCGTTCGGCGCCATCCTGACCGCCGTCGGGGCGCTGCTCCGCGTCGGGTCCCACGAGTTCGCGGTCGTCCTCGCCGGCCAGGTCCTCGTCGCCCTCGCGCAGCCGTTCGTCCTGAACGCCGTGACGCGGGTGAGCGGTGACTACCTGCCGCGGGAGCGCCGCGCCGTCGGCATCTCGGTGTCCTCGGCCGGCATCGTCGCCGGGATGCTGCTGGCCCTGCTCACCGGCGCCGTCTTCGGCGGGGCGCACATCGGCGCACTGCTGGAGGTCCAGGCGGGCTTCGCGGTCGTCACCGCACTGGTGCTGTGCCTCGCGCTCAGCAGGCCCGGCGCGTACGGCACCCGGGCGCTCGTCACCGCCGCCGACCTGTCCGGGGTGCGCGCGGTGTGGCGTGAGCCGGTCCTGCGCCGCCTCACCATCGCCGTCTTCTTCGGCTTCGGCGTCTTCGTCGCGCTCACGACCTGGCTGCAGACGCTCCTCGATCCCGCTGGGGTGTCCGAGACAGCCGCCGGTGGACTGCTCGTCGCGATGGTCGCCGCCGGTGTCGTCGGTTCCGGCGTGCTGCCCTCGCACATCGCCGGGCGCGGGCTCGAGCGAGGTTTCGTGGCGCTGTCGGCGATCGTGACCGCCGCCGGGTTCGTCCTGCTGGCGGCCCTGCCTGGGATCGTCGTCGGGGCGATCGTCCTGGCGGTGACGGGGTTCGTGCTCCTGACCGACCTGCCCGTCATCTTCGAGCTGGCCGAGCGCCGGGCCGGATCCGCCGGTGGTTCGGCGAGCGCGCTGCTCTGGCTGTCGGGCAATCTCGGCGGACTGGTCGTCGCGTTGCTCGTGCAGTCGGTGGTGCATCACCCGGCAGTGGCCTTCACCGGGATGGCGGTCGTCGTGCTCGGGGCGCTGCTGGCGCTGCGTGGGCTCGACCTGAGCGCCGAGCCCGCCCCGGACTCCGTGGGGATCGCCCGCTGATACGTTGCGACGTGGCGGACCGTAGGCGGAGGTGAACGGATGATCGCGAGGTCCCGGCGGTTCGTCGTCTGGCTCGCGCGGTCCCACTACGACCGGCAGGTCCTCACCATCGCGGGGCTGACGGTGCTGTGCTGGTTCACCGTGCGCCCCATCGGCACGAGCGGGCGCGGCCTCGCCGTCCTCGCGCTGCTGATCGTGAACACGGCGGTGACCGCCCTTCGCCTCGTTCCCGAGAGCCGCCGCGCCGGGCGCCCCGAGATCGTCGCCGTCGTCGTCGGTGCCTGCGCCGCCGCCGGGCTGCTCGCCGCGTCGCCGACCAACGGGACGCCGTCGCTGTTCGCCTTCTTCCTGACCGGGTACGTCGGCTTCCGGCTGCCCGTGCGCCAGGCGTTCGCCGCCACCGTGTTCACGAGCGGCCTCTGCACAGCGGTGCTGGTGTTCCACATCGGGGTCGGTCACCTGCACGAGCCGTGGTACCTCGGCCCGCTGACCGGTGCCTCCGTCTTCATCGGCCTGAACAACCGCAATCGCAACGAGGCGATGCGCTCGGCCCGCGCCGCGGCCGAACAGGCCACTCTCGCCGCCCAGCAGGCCGAACTCGCCGCCGCCTCGGCCGAGCAGGCAGCAGCGTCCGAGGCACGGGCGGTGGCGCTGGCCGAGCGCGGGCGCATCGCCCGGGACGTCCACGACGTGCTCGCCCACTCCCTCGCCGCGGTCAACATGCAGCTGGAGGTGGCCGACGCGCTGCTCGACACCGGTGCCGTCGCCGAAGCGCAGCAGGCCACCCGCCGCGCGCAGAGCCTCGTCCGCGAGGGCATGACCGAAGTCCGGCGGACCGTGCAGGCGCTGCGCGAGGACTCGCTGCCCCTGGTCGACACCCTGCGCGGCATGCTCGCCGACGTCACCCAGGGCACGGGCACGCTCGAGGTGACCGGCGTCCCGCGCGAGGTGGAGACCTCGACCGTGCAGACACTCGTGCGGTGCGCCCAGGAGGCCCTCACCAATGCGGCCAGATACGCCCCGGGCGCCGCCGTCCGGATCTACCTCGGATACGCGCCCGGGACCTGCGTGCTCGACGTCCTGAACGCCGCCCCTGCCCGCGACGCGACTCCTCTCCCGGGTGGCAGCGGCATGGGTCTGGTGGGGCTGCGTGAGCGGGTGGCCCTCCTCGGCGGGACCGTCACAACCGGCCCCGTCACCACGGGCCCGGACCACGGTGGATGGCAGGTCCACGTGGAGGTGCCGGCGTGAGCGCTCCCGTGCTGACCGTCGTGGTCGTGGACGACCAGACCGCGATTCGCGAGGCCCTGGCCACGATGCTCGACCTGCAGCCGGATCTGCACGTCGTGGCCACGGCAGCCGACGGCGCCCTGGCGGTCGCGGCGAGCGCCGAACACCGCCCGGACGTCGTCCTGATGGATCTGAACATGCCCGGGATGGACGGTGTCGCGGCCACCCGCGCGATCACCGAGCAGTTCCCCGAGACCGCGATCGTCGTCCTGACCACGTTCGCCGACGAGGAGTCGATCCTCGCCGCACTGGAGGCGGGCGCGCGGGGCTACCTGACGAAGGACTCGGGCCGCGCGGACATCGCCCGCGCGGTGCGGGCCGCCGCGGCGGGGCAGGCTGTGCTCGACCCGGCGGTACAGGCGCGGCTGATCGCGGCGGCCGGCAGCGGCAGGTCGGGAAGCGGCACCGCCCACCCGGCGCGGACACCCCCTGCCGACCCGGCGCCACACGGCCACCCGGCGCCGGCGGACCCGGCCCACGCGCTGCCGGCCGACCTCACCCCGCGTGAGATCGAGGTGCTCACCCTTGTGGGCCAGGGCCTCAGCAACCGGGCGATCGCGACCACGCTGTTCGTCAGCGAGGCCACGGTCAAGACCCACATCAACAACCTGTTCGCCAAGGCGGGGCTGCGGGACCGGGCGCACGCGGTGAACTTCGCCTTCACCCACGGCCTGGTCGACCCGTCGCGGTGATCACTCCGCCCTGCGGGGCGAAACCGCTCAGGGCATGATGGCAACCATGGCACTCGTCCGCAGAATCGCCCGCCCCATGCTCGCGTCGATCTTCATCGCCGGAGGCATCGACACCTACCAGAACCCCGGACCGCGCGTGGCCAAGGCCGAGCGCACCGTCGTCCAGTTGCGCAGCTGGTTCCCGCAGCTGCCCGACGACCCGGAGCAGGTGGTCAAGCTCGACGCCGCCGCCAAGGTTGCCGGAGGCGTACTCCTGGCCACCGGCCGGTTCCGCCGCCTGGCCAGCCTCGGGCTGGCCACGAGCCTGGCGGCCACGACGGTCGCCGGGCACCCGTTCTGGAAGGAAAAGGACGCCACGGCACGAGCGGCCCAGCGCACCCAGTTCCTCAAGAACGTCGGCCTGCTCGGCGGCCTGCTGCTCGCCGCGGTCGACACCGAGGGCAAGCCGTCCCTGGGGTGGCGTGCCCGCCGGCGCACCGCCGCCGTGAAGGGCCGCGCCGGGTCGGTGCGCGATGACCTCGGCCACAGCGCGTCCGACCTCGGCCACAGTGCCGGATCGGCGGTCCAGTCCGCGGGCGCGGCCGTCCAGTCCGCCGCCGGGGCAGTGCTGGACAAGCTCCCCGTCTGACCCGTCCGGCGTGCCGGCGCGCGTCGTAGGCGCGCGCGCCCGTCGGCTGCGGCGTCCCGCCGCGCGTCAGTGGGCGGCGGCGTCCCAGTTGGCGCCGACCCCGACCGACACGTCGAGCGGGACGTCCAGCGGGAACGCCGAGCCCATCTGGGACCGGACGAGCGCCTCGACCGCCTCGTGTTCGCCGGGCGCGATCTCCAGCACGAGCTCGTCGTGGACCTGCAGCAGGAGCCGTGACGCCAGGCCCTGCTCGGTGAGCCCGGCGTGCACGCCCAGCATCGCCACCTTGATGATGTCCGCCGCGCTGCCCTGGATCGGGGCGTTGAGCGCCATCCGCTCGGCGCCCTCGCGGCGCTGGCGGTTGTCGCTGTTCAGATCGGGCAGGTACCGCCGCCGGCCCATGATCGTCTCGGTGTAGCCGTCCTGACGGGCCTGCTCGACGATCCCGTGCAGGTAGTCCCGCACGCCGCCGAAGCGCGCGAAGTAGGCGTCCATCTGCCCGCGCGCCTCCTCCGGCGTGATCTTGAGCTGCTGTGCCAGCCCGTACGGCGACAGCCCGTAGGCCAGGCCGTAGGACATCGCCTTGACCCGGCGCCGCAGCTCCGCGTCGATCGCCTCGGCGGGCAGGTCGAAGGCGCGCATGGCGACGAAGGTGTGCAGGTCCTCGCCGGTGGTGAACGCCTCGATCAACCCGGCGTCGCGGGACAGGTGGGCCATGATCCGCATCTCGATCTGGCTGTAGTCGGCCGTCATCAGCGTCTCGAAGCCCGGACCGACGACGAAGGCCTGCCTGATGCGGCGGCCCTCGGCCGTGCGCACGGGGATGTTCTGCAGGTTCGGGTCGACCGAGGACAGCCGGCCCGTCGCGGCGATGGTCTGGTTGAACGTGGTGTGGATCCGGCCGTGGTCGTCGATCATGGGCAGCAGCGAGTCGACCACGGACTTGAGCCGGGCGACCTCCCGGTGCCGCAGCAGCGAGCCCAGCAGCGGGTTTCCCGTGCTGGCGTAGAGCGCGGCGAGGGCGTCGGCATCGGTCGTGTACCCGGTCTTCGTGCGCTTGGTCTTGGGCAGCCCCATCTCCTCGAACAGGATCTGCTGCAACTGCTTCGGTGAGCCGAGGTTGAACTCGCGCCCGACCATGGAGTGCGCCTCGCTCTGGACGTCGGCGACGGCCCCGGCCAGCTCGCTCTGCAGATCCAGCAGGTGGCCGGAGTCCGCGGCGATCCCGGTCGCCTCCATGTCGGCCAGCACCGTCGTCAACGGCAGTTCCAACTCGGCGAGCAGGCGGGTGGCGCCGCGCTGCTCCAGGTCGGTGTCCAGGGCGTCGGCCAGGTCCAGGATGGCGACGGCCCGCAGCGACTCGGCGGCGGCGATGGCGTCGTCGGCCTCGTCCTCGCCACCGTCGAGCGTCAGCTGCCCGGTGGGCTCCTCCACGGTGGCACGCAGCTCGCGGTGCAGGTACCGCAGCGCCAGGTCGGCGAGGTCGAAGGTCTTGCGGTCGGGCAGGGCGAGGTAGGCGGCCAGCTGCGTGTCGCTGGAGACACCCGCGAGCGGCCAGCCGTGGGTCTTCAGCGCGAGCGAGAAGCCCTTGACGTCGTGCCCGGCCTTGGGTCGCGCCGGATCGCCCAGCCAGGCCACCAGCGCCTGCTCGTCGCCTGCGGTGAGCTGCTGCGGATCGAGGAAGGCCGCCATCCCGTCGGCGGCGGCGATCGCCAGGCCGGTCAGGACGCCGGTCCCGCGTCCCCACGTCCCGCGGAGGGAGACCCCTGCGCGGCTGCCGTCGGCGACGTGCTGATCGAGCCAGTCGGCGACCTCGTCCGGTCCGAGCCGCACGGTGTCGACGTCGAAACCCTCCTCGGCCTCGGGCTCCGGGGCTTCGACGGTCTCGAACAGCCGATCGCGCAGCACCTTGAACTGGAGGTTGTCGAAGAGCTGGTGCAGCTGCTCGCGGTCCCACTGCGCGCGGGCCAGGCCGGAGATCTCGCCGTCGACACCGGGGACGTCGCGGACCAGCTCGGTGAGCTGGCGGTTGCGCAGCACGCTGCCGAGGTTCTCGCGCAGGGCGTCGCCGACCTTGCCCTTCACGGTGTCCACCCGGTCCACGAGTTCGGCCAGCGAGCCGTACTCGCGGATCCACTTGGCCGCGGTCTTCTCCCCCACTCCCGGGATGCCGGGCAGGTTGTCGGACGGGTCGCCACGGAGGGCGGCGAAGTCCGGGTACTGCGCCGGGGTGAGGTTGTACTTCTCCTCGACCGCTTCCGGGGTGAACCGGGTCATGTCGCTGACCCCGCGGCGCGGGTACAGCACCGTGACGCCGGGCTCGACGAGCTGGAGCGCATCGCGGTCGCCGGTGCAGATGAGCACGTCCATGCCGATGGCGCGCGCCTGCGTGGTGATCGTCGCGATCACGTCGTCGGCCTCGTAGCCCTCGATGGCGACGGTCGGGATGCGCATCGCGTCGAGCACCTCGCGGATCAGCGAGACCTGGCCGCGGAAGTCCGCCGGGGTCTCCGAGCGGCCGGCCTTGTACTCGGCGTAGGTGTCGCTGCGGAACGTCTTGCGCGAGACGTCGAAGGCGACGGCGAGGTGGGTCGGCGTCTCGTCGCGCAGCAGGTTGATCAGCATGGAGGTGAACCCGAAGACCGCGTTGGTGACCTGCCCCGTGCTGGTGGAGAAGTTCTCCACCGGGAGCGCGAAGAAGGCACGATAGGCCAGCGAGTGCCCGTCGAGCAGCAGCAGGCGGGGATGGTCGACATCGGGTTTCGTGCTGAGCGCCGTCACGCCCAGGAGTCTAGGAGCACCCTCGGACACCCCGGTCCGGCGACCGCGGGCTCACTGCGCCACGGCTCAGGCGCCGCGGCTCACCACGCGGGCGCCCAGGACCGACCGCACGCCCCGCCGGCGGCGCAGTGCGGCCCGCTCGGCGACGTCGTTCATGCCCATGGACCGCCGTAGCGCCGCCGTGGAGGCGATCCGGCGGACGACCAGCGGAGCGAAGCCGAGCCGGGCGAGGTAGCGGTTGGCGTCGCGGTCGTTGGTGGCCACCGCGACGACGATCTGGTCGATGCCGCGCTCGTCGGCCTGCCGGACGATCGAGGCGAGCAGCGAGCGCCCCACGCCGCGGCGGCGGTGCGCGAGCTCCACCACGAGATGACTGATGATCACCGCGGGGACGGGGACGAGTGCGCCCACCTCGTCCTCCGAGGCCACGACCACGCCCACCACGCGGTCGGACCGGTCGTCGACGGCGACCAGGACGATGCGTTCGGGAGCCGCGAGGAGGGCCGCGTAACGGCTCGCGCGATCGGGTGGTGTCTTGGTACCCCGTTGCGGGGCGGATGCGTCTTCGGCCAGGCGGACCAGTTCCGGGATGTCGACGAGTTCGGCGACCCGTACGCGCACACTCGACCGCATTAGCGCCCCTTTTTGGCTGGTGCCGACGTCACGATTGCCCGGGGCCACCACGCTGCGGGCTGCTCAGGACAGACCATAGACCCGCCCCCGGCAGCATGGCCAGCCCGGTGCCGTCACAGCGCCGGCTGTGCATCTACGAGGCGATCTCCTCACCCAGATAGGCCGCCCGGATGCGGTCATCGGCCAGCAGTTCCTTGCCGGAACCGGTCAGCACCATCTCGCCCGTCTCGAGCACGTAGCCGCGGTCGGCCAGCGCGAGGGCCTGCGCGGCGTTCTGCTCGACGAGCAGCACCGTGACGCCGGCCGCGTTGACCTGCTTGATGATGCCGAAGATCTGGGCGACGATCAGCGGGGCCAGCCCCATCGACGGCTCGTCGAGCAGCAGCAGCCGCGGCTTGCCCATCAGCGCCCGGCCGATGGCCAGCATCTGCTGCTCACCGCCGGAGAGGGTGCCCGCCTGCTGCCCGATCCGCTCGCGCAGCCGGGGGAACATCTGCAGCACTTCCTCGTAGATGGCCATGTCCGGCTTCTTGAAGCGGAACGCACCCATCTCCAGGTTCTCGTGCACCGTCATCCGGGGGAACACGTGCCGTCCCTCGGGGACGTGGCAGATGCCGTGCGAGATCAGGTCGTGGGCAGGGATGCCGTCGATGCGGGTCCCCTCGAAGGTGATCGACCCCGCCGACGGCCGGAGCATGCCCGAGATCGTCTTCTGGGTGGTCGTCTTGCCGGCGCCGTTGGCACCGAGCAGGGCGACGATCTCCCCCTCGTTGACGGTGAAGCTGATCCCCTTGATCGCCCGGATGGCGCCGTAGCGGACCTCCAGGTCGGTGACCTCGAGCATGACCGGACTCATGACTGCTCCTCCGCACTGCGATCGCCCGCGCCGTCACCCGACGCGCTGTGCCGGCCGGACGGATCGCCTTGGGCGGTGAGCTCGTCGAGCGCGGTGTCCACATCGATCCTGCGCAGCTCCGGCTGGGTGTGGGTGGCCAGTTCGGCCTCCGCCTCGTCGGCCGACGTCCCGAGGTACGCGGCGATGACGGCGGGGTTGCGCTGGATCTCCTCGGGCGTGCCCTCGGCGATCTTCTGCCCGAAGTTCAGCACGACGATGCGGTCGGCCACGGACATGACCAGCTTCATGTCGTGCTCGATGAGCAGCACGCCCACGCCGTCGTCGACGTTGATGGATTTGATCAACGTTGCCAGTTCGCGCTTCTCGACCGGGTTCGTACCGGCCGCCGGCTCGTCGAGCAGGATCACCCCTGGGTCCGTCCCGAGGGCCCGCGCGATCTCCAGGCGGCGCTGCTCGCCGTAGGCCAGCGAGCCGGCGATGTCGTTGGCGCGCCCGTTGAGCCCGACGCGCGTCATCAGCTCGTAGGCGCGGGCGGTGCTCTCCCGCTCCTCGCGGCGCTGGCGGGGCAGCCCGAGCATCGCCGCGATGGGGCCGGACTTCTGCCGCGTCTCCACCCCGACCTTGACGTTCTCGAGCGCCGTCAGGGCCGGGAACAGCCGGATGTTCTGGAACGTGCGCGCCACGCCGAGGTGGTTGACCAGGTGCGTGGGCTTGCCGATGACGCTCACCGGCTCCGACCCGGCCCGCGCCCGCGCCGTGATCGTCCCCTCCTGCGGGGAGTAGACGCCGGTGAGGGAGTTGAACAGCGACGTCTTGCCTGCGCCGTTCGGGCCGATGACAGCCAGGATCTCGCCCCGGCGCATCTGCAGCGAGACGTCGTTGAGGCTGGTCACGCCGCCGAAGCGGAGCGTGACGTGCGAGACGTCGAAGACGAGCTCGTCGGCGGATACATCCATCGCGGTCATCACATGCCTTCCGAAGCGGGTACGGCCGTGGTCTCGGCACTGGATGCGCGGTCGAGCCCGCCGAGCTCGGCCTTGCGCCGCCGTGCCGGGATCAGACCCTCGGGACGGAAGATCATCATGAGCAGCACGATCGCACCGATCCACATCTGCCGGTCGTCCTGCGGGACCTGGTCCTTCAGGAACTCCGGCAGCCACGTCAGCATCGCCGCACCCGCCATCGCGCCGGGCAAGGACCCCATGCCGCCGAACACCACGTAGGCGACGACCAGGATCGAGTTGTTGAGGACGAAGTTGTCGGGGTTGATGTAGCCGACCTGGCTGGCGAAGAAGACACCGGCGACGCCTGAGGTCGACGCGCCGATCGCGAACGCGAGCAGCTTGATGCGGATCGTGTTGATACCCGTGGCCTGCGCGGCGACCTCGTCCTCGCGCACGGCCGCCCAGGCCCGACCGAGCCGGGATCCCTCCAGGCGCCAGAACAGCACGACCACGATGATCGTGATGATGAGCAGCAGGTACCAGTACGGCAGGCTGTCCAGCCCCCAGACCAGATGGATCGGCCCGATGTGGATGACCGGGTGCGGGATGTTCGTCGCCCCGCGGGGACCGTTGGTGAAGTTGCTCGGGTTGTTGTTGGCGACGATGCGGATGATCTCACCGAACCCGAGCGTGACGATGGCCAGGTAGTCGCCCCGCAGCCGCAGCGTGGGGGCACCGAGGCAGACGCCGGCGATCAGGCAGATCACGATGGCGAACGGGATCGCCAGCAGCGGGCTCAGGTGCAGCCACGACGGGGGCGTGCGCGGGAGCGCGCCGACCAGGTACGCCGTCGTGTAGGAACCGATCGCGAAGAAGGCGATGAATCCCAGGTCGAGCAGACCGGCCCACCCGACGACGACGTTCAGGCCGACCGCCAGCAGAACGTAGACGCCGACCTCGGTCACGAGCACCTTCTGCCAGAAGTCCGTGGCCATCGGCGGGTAGAACAGCGCGAACGCCAGCCCGGCCAGCGCCAGGCTCTTGTACTCCACGAGCGAGTTCGTGGCCGCGGACATCCGCGAGGGCGTGCGGATCGCCGCCGGGCTGTCGGCGGACGCGACGCCCGTGCTCGCCGCGATGAAGGCGCCCGAGCCCACGAGGAACAGCCCGAAGCAGGCCTCCCAGCCGCCGACCCCGAGGTTCTGCCACGGACCGGTCGCCGCGTCGACGTGGTTGTCCGCCCCGACCGAGCTCATGTCGTAGAGGGTCACCACGGTCAGCAGCACCGCGACGGCGGACACCACCGTCGCTGCCCAGGCCACCGGCCGGAGCTGGCGGTAGCTCGCGAACGCGGCCAGCCCGGTCGAGACCACGAGCAGCGTCCAGCCGAGCCAGATCAGGTACTGCACCGCGAGGGTGTTGAGCCCGGTCCCCTCGAAACGGTTGTGGGCGTCCATCATCGTGGCGTTGAGGCGGACCGGCGAGAACCAGGTCGCCCGGACGAACGCGAAGACCGTGATCAGCGCGCCGATGACGATCAGCAGCATGCCCGGGCGCCACGCCAGCACCCCGGTGATGAACGCGCGGGTGTGCGCCACCTGCTCGGTGGAGATCGCGGCGGCGATGCAGGCCGCCGCCATGACCGCGTAGCCGGCGACCGCGACGTAGGCACCGGTCGACTTGTCGATCCGGCCGATGTAGTTGACGACCGCGGCGTGGGCCAGCAGGCCGTCGATGGCCGCGACGACGGCGACCACCGCGCCGATCCAGCCGAAGATCGCCCTACGGGTGACGATGGTGGCGCCGCACAGCAGGATCACCACGGCGAACTGCACGAGGTAGAGCCACCCGAAGAACGCCGACGCGAGCGCGGAGATGCCACTGGTCTGCCCGACTGCGGTGGCGACCGTGCTGAACTTCGCGTCGCCGACCTGGTCGTTCCAGTGCATGAGCGTGACCGAGGCGAGGACGGTCAGCGTGCCCGCGATCAGCGGCCAGGACCCGGGGCGGACCAGGTAGGGCTTCACCACCGGCCAGAAGGTGATCAGCACGAACGCGATCGCGCCCACACCGAGGAAACCCAGGATGCGCGGGGAGAAGATCGCGTCGCGGAAGGCGACGCTGTCGTCGGTGGTCGAGCCCTCCTGCGGCCCCCACATCAGCGCCAGCACGAACGCGCCGGCCAGGCAGCCGACCGCGCGCGGTAGGAACTGATGAGGGATGTCATGCTCTGCTGCGATCGCGAGGTCGATGTTCATGCGTGCATGCTCTCATGCTGCACGCCCCAACTTCTCGCCCAGGATGCCGGTCGGCCGGATGAGCAGCACCAGCACCAGCACCACGAATGCGACGACGTCGGTCCACTGGGTCCCGATGAACGGCAGCGCCGGGATGACGACCTCGACGACGCCGAGCACCAGTCCCCCGATCATGGCACCGCGGATGTTGCCGATACCACCGAGCACCGCGGCCGCGAAGGCCTTGACGCCGGGGATGAATCCCATCGTGTTGCCGAAGCCGAATGCGGTGCCGAACAGGAACCCGGCCGCCCCGGCCAATGCCCCGCCGATCACGAACGTCCGCGAGATCGTCTTGTCGATGTCGATGCCCATCAGCGCGGCGGTCGGGGCGTCCTCCGCGACCGCCCGGATCCCGCGGCCGAGCTTCGTGCGCGACACGAGCCGGTCCAGGAACACCATCATGAGGATCGCCGACACGACGATGATCACCTGCAGCAGCTGGATCTTGGCCGAGCCGATCGAGAACAGCTGGTAGTTCTGGTTGAAGTACGTGGGGTAGCTCCGGTTGCTGAGCCGGTTGAAGAGCTTTCCGGCCAGCTGCGACAGGAAGAACGAGGCCCCGATCGCGCTGATCAGGAAGGCGAGTTTGGGTGCGCCGCGTTTTCGCAGGTGCGGTAGGCGACGCGCTCCAGCATCCAGGCGACGGCCGCTCCGGTCAGGGCGCCCACGAACAACCCCAGGATGATGATCAGCGCGACCACCAGACCGTTGGGATTGCCGGTGTCGCCGACCAGCTTGTGGATGACCAGGTAGCTGCCGAACGAGCCCGCCATGAACACCTCGCTGTGCGCGAAGTTGATCAGTTGCAGGACGCCGTAGACCAGCGTGTAGCCCAGGGCGATCAGGGCGTACATCGCCCCCCGGGTCAGGCCCAGGAGCAGTAGCTCGGGCAGGAGATGGAACCAACTAGACACGAAGCGATGGTCCTTTCGGACGCGGACGACGAGGCCGTCGGCTCAGGATAGGGCTGGAGTGCGCGCGCGGTGACAACGCCACTGGGTGGCGCCCCGGTTTCTCGGAGCGCCACCCAGTGGACGGTGGGACTGACTAGCTCTGATCCTTGATGTTGCCGAGCAGGACGATCTTGCCCGCCTTCTGCTGGTAGAGGTTCACCGTCTGGACGCTGGCGTCGACCTCACCGTTGCTCTGGAACTTGACCTCGGTGGTGATGCCCTTGTAGTCCAGCGCGTTGACCGCGGTCTCGACCGAGGCGCGGGTCGGGGTACCCGACGCGGCCGCTGCCTTGATCGCGGTGATCATCGCGTTGGTGGCGTCGTAGGCCTCCGGGGAGTACGTCGACGGCGGGGTCTTGAACGCTGCCGTGTAGGCGTCGTTGAAGGCCTTGGCCGCCGGCGCCGTGGTGGCGTCGAGGCAACCGCAGGTGAAGTACCAGCCGTTGCCGGCCGCACCCGAACCACTCGTGAAGACCGAGGACTTGCCACCGTTGCCGGTGACGGTCAGGCCCTTGTAGTTCGCCGCGACGAGCGCCTTGGCGAACAGCGCCGCCTGGGCGTCGTAGCCGCCGTAGAACACCGCACCGGCACCCGAGGCCGCGACCTTGGTCGCGATCGCGCTGTAGTCGGTGGTCTTGGCGTCCACGCCGTCGTGCTCGGTCTTGACGCCCTTGACCTTCAGCTCGGCCAGGACGGCGTTCGCGACGCCCGTGCCGTAGTCGCTGAGGTCGTCGATGACGTAGACGTTCTTCAGACCCTTGCGGGCGAACCAGTCCGCGCCCTGCGTGCCCTCGACGTTGTCGGAGGGGACGATGCGGTGGAAGGTCTTGAAGCCCAGCGTGCTCAGGGTCGGGTTCGTGGCCGAGGGCGTGATGAAGCTCAGCCCAGCCGCGTCGTAGGACGCCCCGACGGCCTTGGTGGAACCGGAGAAGCTGGGCCCGATGACGCCGAGGACGGCCGGGTCCTGCTGCAGCGTGGTCGCCGCGGCCGGGGACTTGGCCGGGTCACCGCCGTCGTCGGACTTCAGCAGAACCAGCTTGAAGCCGAGGTTGCCCGAGGCGTTGGCCTGGTCGACCGCGAGCTGCACACCGTTGGCCTCGTTGATGCCGAGCTGGGCGTTGTCGCCTGACAGCGGGCCCTCGAAGCCGATCTTGTAGGTCGCGTTCGCGGTGCTTCCGGTCGAGCTTCCGCCGCCGTTCAGGCCGCCGGTGGTCGTGCTCTTCTTGCTGTTGGAGCATGCCGTCAGTGCGAGCGCGGCGATCGCGCCGACCGCGGCAATCTTGATCAGTGAGCTTTTCTGCACGTGTGGGTCCCCTCATTGTTCGTTCACGAACGCCGCGAACCGACTGCCGGTTCGGACTCGGCGGGTGTGGACGGAGGTTAGTTCACTGCGTGTTACATACCCACCCCATCTGTGTTTCTCAGCGGTCTCGTAACCAAATCTCAACCTGGCCGCCGGAGCGCCGGAGGTGCCGTTCAGCGCCCGCCGTTGGTCTCCACGACGAGTTCGGCGACGGCTTTCATGGTGGTGCGCTTGTCCATCGCGGTGCGCTGGATCCAGCTGAATGCCTGGGGTTCGCTCATCCCGTGGGTCGCCATCAGCACGCCCTTGGCGCGCTCGACGAGCTTGCGGGTCTCCAGCCGCTCGCGCAGGTCCCCGACCTCGGCCTCCAGGGCGCGGATCTGGGCAAAACGTGACATCGCCATCTCTACGGCGGGCAGCAGATCGCGCTTCTGGAACGGTTTGACCAGGTATGCCATGGCGCCGGCGTCGCGCGCGCGCTCGATGAGGTCACGCTGGCTGAACGCGGTCAGGATCACCACCGGGGCGATGTGCTTGCTGGCGATGATTCCCGCGGCGGTGATGCCGTCCATCTTCGGCATCTTGACGTCGCACACCACGAGGTCCGGCTGCAGCGACTCGGCCAGCGAGACGGCCTGCTCCCCGTCGGCGGCCTCGCCGACGACGTCGAAGCCCTCCTCGATCAGCATCTCGCGCAGGTCGAGGCGGATCAGCGCCTCGTCCTCGGCGATGACGACCCGTGGGCCGGTCGGAGGACTCGTGGGCGCAGCGCCGGGCGACGGCACTCCGTTGACGGGCTGTCCGGCCACGAGGTCACCAATCGTCGTATCGAGAGGTTGAGCGTTGTCAGCGTAGCCGGGTGGGGTCGCGCATCCGTCGGCCGAGGTCCTGAGCGGGCTGTGACGCGGATCGCTCGTGACCGGCGGGTAGCCTTCTCCCTCGGATGCCAGGCCCCTGTATCCCAACGGCAGAGGAAGCGGTCTCAAACACCGTCCAGTGTGGGTTCGAATCCCACCGGGGGCACCGCCGCGCGAGTCACTCGTGCAGGAAGTCGGTCGCCACGTCGATCGCGGCTCCGCTGCGGATGGCGTGTTTCTCCATCTCGATCGCGGACGGCTCGACGTCGTGGGATTCAGCGGGGGTGAGCGTGAGCTCGGCGGCCGCGCTCTCCGGACTGGTGTCCGACCTCGTCGCCGCCGCCATCTGCTCGACGGTGGCGTTCAGCGGGTGGTGGCACGCTGCAAGATGCCCGCCGGGGAACTCCGCCAGCGGCGGCTCGGTGGTCTTGCAGATCTCGCTCGCCCAGGGGCATCGGGTGTGGAAGCGGCAGCCCGGCGGCGGGTTGGTCGGGCTCGGCAGCTCTCCCGTCGACACCCGCTCGCGGTCACGCTGGCGGTCCGGATCGGGGATCGGGACCGCTTCGAGCAGGCTGGCCGTGTAGGGGTGCAGCGGCCGCGAGTACAGCTCGTCCGCCGGAGACAGCTCCACGATCTTGCCGAGGTACATGACCGCGATCCGGTCCGAGACGTGGCGCACCACGCTGAGGTCGTGGGCGACGAAGATGTAGGACAGCCCGAGGTTGTCCTGCAGGTCGTCGAGCAGGTTCACGACCTGCGCCTGGATCGAGACGTCCAGCGCCGACACCGGCTCGTCGAGGATGATCAGCTTCGGGTCGGCGGCGAGCGCGCGGGCGATGCCGATGCGCTGGCGCTGCCCGCCGGAGAACTCGTGCGGGTACCGCTGGGCGTGGTCGGGGTTGAGGCCGACCCGGCGCAGCAGGTCGGGGACGTCGGCGGGCTGGCGGTCGTCGTCCTTGCGCAGCCGGCGACCCGCGCCGATGATCTGCGCCACCCGCTTGCGCGGGTTCAGCGAGGCCTGCGGGTCCTGGAACACCATCTGCACGTTGCGGCGGAAGGTCCGCAGACCCTTGCCCTTCTTGGTGGTCAGGTCCTCGCCGCGGAACCTCAGCGTCCCGCTCGTGGCGTCGGTCAGGCGCACGAGCGTGCGCGCGAGCGTGGTCTTGCCGCAGCCGGACTCCCCGACCAGGCCGAGCGTCTCGCCCTCGGCGAGGGTCAGCGTGACGTCGTCGACGGCATGGACGTAGCCGGTGACGCCGCCGAACGTCCCGGACCGGACCGGGAACATCACCGCGGATGTGGCTCAGCTCCAGCAGAGCGTTCTTCGGTGTGCTCACGAGGCTTCCTTCGCACGGCGTCGGCAGGCCGATCGCCCCGTCCACCATGCGCAGCCTGCGCTTGGCTTCGAGGGTGAGGTGGCACCGGTCCCGGTGCAGGGACCCGTACTCGGCCGCTTTCAACTCGGGGACGGTCGTGCACGCGGCGAACTTGTGCGGGCAGCGGGTGATGAAGTGGCACCCCTCCGGCGGGTCGAGCAGGGAGGGCGGCGAGCCGGAGATGGTCGGCAGCCGGGCGGGGCGTTCCTTGTCGATGCGCGGGATCGAGCCCATGCAGCCCCCAGGAGTACGGGTGCAGCGGGTCCTTGAACATCTCGTGGACCTCTGCCTCCTCCACCACCCGCCCGGCGTACATGACGACGACACGGTTGGCCACCTCGGCGACGACGCCGAGGTCGTGGGTGATGAGCAGCACGGCGACGCCGGTCTCCTGGCGCAGGTCCTCGATCTCGGCGAGGATCTGCGCCTGGATCGTGACGTCGAGGGCAGTGGTGGGCTCATCGGCGATGAGGATCTCCGGCGAGCACGACAGCGCCATGGCGATCATGACGCGCTGCCGCATGCCACCGGAGAACTGGTGCGGGTAGGCGCCGGGCGCGCTCGGCGGCCCGCGGGATGCCGACGCGCTCGAGCAGCCGGATCGCGCGGTCGTTGGCGGCCTGCTTGGAGACCTTCTCGTGGGCCCGGATCTGCTCCACGATCTGATCGCCGACGCGGTACACCGGGGTGAGCGCGCTCATCGGGTCCTGGAAGATCATCGAGACGCGCGAGCCACGGATGTGCTGGAGCTGCCGGTCGCTCGCCGTGATCAGGTCCGTGCCGTCGGCCAGCCGGGCGCTGCCGCCGATCGTGGCGTTCGGGGAACGGGTCAGGCCCATCAGCGTCATCGCGCTGACCGACTTGCCCGACCCCGACTCACCGACGATCGAGAGCACCTCGCCGCGGTTGAGCGAGAACGACACGTCGTCGACGGCGTGCACCGTGCCGCCCTCGGTCCGGAAGGAGACGCGCGAGGTTCTCGACGGTGAGGACCGTCTCGGGTCGCGGTCATGACGATCCCGCCCGGATGCGCGGATCGAGCACGGCGTAGAGCGACGTCGACGACGGCATTCATCATGACCACGAAGAACGCTCCCAGCAGGGTGACGACGAGGACGGGCGGGACGTCGAGCGCGCGACCGACTGCGCCGCGTACTGGCCGACGCCGTTGAGGTTGAACACGATCTCCACGACCAGGGTGACCCACCGATGACCGCGGCGAAGTCCAGGCCCCACAGCGAGACGATCGGGATCAGCGACACCCGCAGGATGTGCTTGAGCAGGACGCGCGTCGGGGACAGCCCCTTGGCGCGCGCCGTCCGCACGGCATCGGTGGTCATCGCGTCGAGGACGCTGGAGCGCAGCACCTGCGCGTAGATGCCGATGTAGAGGATCGCGAGCGTGATCCACGGCAGGACCAGATGCTCGAACCATCGCCAGGGACTGACTCGTGATCCCCGTGTAGCCGACCGTGGAAGATCTGGAACTTGTAGTTGAAGAAGTACAGCAGGATCGCCGCCGACGACGAACGACGGCGCCGAGATCCCGATGAAGCTGACGGTCGTGATGGTGACGTCCGCGGCCTTGCCGGCCTTCAGGGCGCCGATCATGCCGAACACGATCCCGACGACCATCCAGATGATCGCGGCTCCGATGGCCAGCGACAGCGTCGCCGGGAGGCCCCGCTTGATCTGGGAGAACACGGTCACGTGCTGCGTGTAGGACTCGATCTTGCCGTCGAGGATCTGGTGCATCGTGCGCCAGTACTGGACGTAGATCGGCCGGTCGAAGCCGTAGGTGTGGCGGACGGCGGCGATGTCGGCCGCCGTCGCCGTGCGGCCGGCCAGGCGCAGTGCCGGGTCCCCGTTCGGGATGGCGAAGAAGATCAGGAACGTCAGGATGCTCACGGCCACGAGAACGACGAGAGCAGAGAAGAAGCGCTTGACTGCAAAGATCAAGATGTCCATGCCGTGATCAGTGCTCCAGTCTGACTCGCGCGCGCGGGTCGAACGCCTGACGCAGGCCGTCACCGAAGATGTTCATCGCGAGCACCGCCAAGGTCAGCATGATGCCCGGGGCGAGCGTCAGGTGCGGCGATGTCGTCACCAGGTCGACACCGTCGGAGAGCATCGTGCCCCACGACGAGTTCGGCGGTTGCACGCCGGCGCCCAGGAACGACAGCGCCGCCTCCAGGACCACCGACTGGGCGAGCTGGAGGGCGAAGAAGACCAGCAGCGTGGAGAAGAGGTTCGGGACGATCTCCGACGCCATGATCCGCACCCGGCCGTAGCCGAGAGTGCGGGCGGCGTCGACGAACTCCCGCTCCCGCAGCGACAGGACCTCTCCGCGGACGGGCCTTGCCACGTAAGGGATGTAGACCACGCCGATGACGAGCGACGGCAGGAAGTTGGATCCCCCGGAGATGTGGATCGGACCGATGTTCAGTCCTCCCACCGCGAAGCTCACACCCAGGGCGACACCGAGGAGCAGTGCCGGGTAGGCCCAGATCAGGTCCAGGATCCGCGAGATGATCGCGTCGGTCCAGCCGCGGAAGAACCCGGCGACGCACGCCGAGCACGGTCGCGCCGATCATCGTGATCAGCGTGGCGATGAGGCCGATCTCCAGCGACGTGCGGCCGCCGTAGAGCAGCCGCACCGCGATGTCGCGGCCGTTGGGGTCCGCGCCGAGGAAGAACCGCGAGTGCCACGTCGGCCCGATCGGTACGCCGGTCAGGCTGACGACGTTGACGGGCTTGCCGTTGACCTTGATGACCTCGCTGATGTGGTTGACGTTCGGGCCGGTGTGCGCGATGTGAGCCGCGTACACCGGACCGAGCAGGCACAACGCGACGATGACAAGGAACACGAAGCCGAACGCGAGCGCAACCCGGTTGCGCCGGAGGCGCCGAAGTGCGAGCTGCAGTGGGCTCGCACCGTAGGTGGTGCCCGCCGACTTCTCGGCGGGCACCACCTTGTCGGTGGTCGTCACGAGGTGACTACTTCAGTGACACCGTGGAGAACATGATGTAGTACACGGGGTTGAAGATCGCGTCGGCGAAGTCCACTCGGTTCGACATGAACTTCGGCGCGGTCTCGTACCCGTAGGTCGCCGTGTAGGCCTGCGTCTCGACGTAGGTGTCGAGGGCCTGCCAACCACTCTCCGAACTCGCCAGCTGCGCGGCCGGGATCTTCTCCAACGTGGCCAGCTGGCTCTCGATCTTCGGGTCGTCCACGTTGCCGAAGTTCTCGTTGTTCGTGGCCTGGATACCGGCCTTCGAGACCAGCAGGTAGAAGTCCGACGGGTTCGGGAAGTCCTGCGACCAGTCGGCGAAACCGACCTGGGCGTTCAGGCTCTGGTTACCGATCGTCTGGAAGTAGACGGCGTCGGCCACGACCTTCAGCTGGGCGTCGAAGCCGAGCTGCTTGAGCAGGTCTGCCAGGTAGGCACAGAACTCCTGGCGCGGGCTGCGGGTCTCGCTCCAGACCGTCACCTTCGTGCCGGCCAGGCCGGCGGAGGCGATCATGGCCTTGGCCTTGGCGACCGTCGCCGCTGACGGCGAGACGGTCGGGTCGCCGGCCGTGGGGCAGCTCGACGCGCTCGGGTGGCCGATGATGGCCGGCGGCAGGAAGAAGCAGCCGGGCGTCAGCGAGCCGCTCGACAGTCGGGCCAGGGCCGTCCGGTCGATCGCCATGCTCACCGCTTGGCGCGCCGCCACGTTGTTGAACGGGGCCACCTTGGTGTTCATGAAGAAGTAGTACGTCGAGGCGAGCGGAACCTTCTCGTAACGGTCCTTGGCCTGCGACGGGATCTGCGAGAGAACGCCGGCCGGAACCGTGTCACCCGGGTCGAAGATGTCGGCCTGGTTGTTCAGGACCTGGTCGCCCTCGGTGGTGGTGTTGGACTGGACGTTCACCTGGATGGTGTCGGCGAAGCCCGTCGGGATCCCCGGGATGTTGAAACCGGCGAACAGCGGGTTCTTCGTCAGCGTGTACGAGGCGTTCGGCACGATCTTGCTGAAGGTGTACGGACCGACGCCGACCGGCGGCGTGTTCGACAGGACCTTCATCGGAGTCGAGCTGGGGATCGGTGCAGCGGCCTCGAAGGCGAGGATGTTGTCGAAGGCGCCGTAGGCCTGCGTCAACGTGATGGCGATCGAACCGGTCGCGTCATCGGTGACGATGCCGCTGATGCCGGTCGCCTTGCCGGCGCCGTACTCTGCCGCGCCCTTGATGTAGCCGGTGAAGAAGGACGAACCGCCCCAGGCGATCTTGATGGAGCGCTCGATCGTGTGCGTGAAGTCAGAGGCCTTGACCGCGGTGCCGTCGGAGTACTTCAGTCCGGGCCGCAAGGTCATCTTGTAGGTCAGGCTGTCGGCCGAGACGGTCGGCAACGCCGTGGCCAGTCCGGGGATCAGCTGCGTACCGGGGATACCGGGCTTGGCTGCGTAGGCGAGCAACGGGGTGTAGACCATCAGGTCTCCCTCTTGCCCCTGCGTGGTGTAGCTGAAGTTCGGGTCCAGGCTGTCGGGCGAGGTTCCTTCGAGGACGGTGACCGTCCCTCCGGACTTCTGCGAGGTCGTCGATCCGGTGGTCGCACCGGCGGAGCCGGAGCCCCCGGTGGACGGAGTCGAGGACTTCGAGCTGGAACAGGCGGAGAGGACGAGGGCTGCGGCGAGCAACCCTGCTCCCAGCGCTGTGTACCGGTAACGCATTGGCATGTGCCTCCTGGTCGTAAACGAGACCTGATGTGGGCGAACGAATTCGATGTGACTCTGTCGCCAGTGAGCACACCCTAGCGCGCTGTGTTACCGCCACGTATCACTGTTCGGCGACGGTGCGGCGTCGCTCGTTCGCAGAAACGTGCCTTCCCAGGACGCGGGCTTTCAGGAGGCCTACACGCGGACTCCCATCGGGACGTCGAAGGCCTCGGAACACCCGTGAAACGGGCCCTGCGGACAGAGCGAGGCAGACCGCTCGGCGCGGCGGCCGTCGGGGGAAGGGAGTCATATCGATTGCGCATCGGCGGGGCGAATAGGTTCAGCGGCATGAACGCACACATGACGTCGGAGCAGTTCCGGGAGTACGGGCATCGGGTCGTCGACTGGATCGCCGACTACCAGGATCGCGTCGAGGCGCTGCCCGTCCTGTCCCGGTCCGCCCCCGGCGCGACGCGGGCGCTGCTGCCGGCACGCCCGCCCGAGCACGGCGAGGGCTTCGACGCCGTCCTCGCCGACCTGGACGAGATCGTCATCCCCGGGATGACGCACTGGCAGCACCCGTCGTTCTTCGCGTTCTTCCCCGCCAACAGTTCCGGGCCGGCGATCCTGGGCGATCTGATCTCCTCGGGCATGGGCGCCCAGGGGATGCTGTGGGCGACCTCGCCGGCGGCCACCGAGCTGGAGACCCACGTGATGGACTGGCTTGCCGAGCTGCTCGGCCTGCCGGCGCGCTTCGCCTCCGCGGGACCCGGGGGCGGAGTCATCCAGAGCACGGCGTCGGACTCGGTGCTGGTGGCCCTGCTCGCGGCGTTGCACCGGGCCAGCGACGGCGCGACCGAACGCGGTGGCGTCGCCGCCGACGGCGGGCGCTACGCCGTCTACACCTCCGGCCAGACGCACTCCTCGGTGGAGAAGGCCTGCCGGGTGGCCGGTCTGGGCTCGGGCGCCCTCCGCATCATCGATGTCGACGACTCGCTGGCGGCACGGCCCGAGCACCTGCGGGAGCTGCTCGACGCGGACCGCGCCGCCGGGGTGACGCCGGCGCTGGTCGTGGCGACGGTCGGGACGACGGGCACGGGTGCGATCGATCCCGTGGGGGCACTGGCCGACGTCGCCCGGGAGTTCGGGGCGTGGCTCCACGTCGACGCGGCGTGGGCGGGTGTCGCGGCCGTCTGCCCGGAGCTGCGGTGGATCCTCGACGGCGCCGACCGGGCGGATTCGATCTGCACGAACCCGCACAAGTGGCTGCTCACGACGTTCGACTGCAGCGCGTTCTGGGTGGCCGACCGGACGGCTCTGGTCTCGGCGCTGTCGATCCTGCCGGAGTACCTCCGCAACGCGGCGACCGAATCCGGAACGGTGATCGACTACCGCGACTGGCAGGTGCCCCTCGGGCGCCGCTTCCGCGCCCTCAAGCTCTGGGCCGTCATCCGCTGGTACGGCGCGGAAGGGCTGCGCCGGCACATCCGAGGACACGTCGAGCTGGCGCAGCACTTCGCCGGGCTCGTCGACGCGGACGACCGGGTCGAGACGGTCCTGCCCCACCCGCTCGCCCTGGTCACGTTCCGCCTGCGCGCGGGCGACGACGCGACCCGCGCCGCGATGGAGCGGGTGAACGCGTCGGGATCGGCCTATCTGACGCACACCGTCGTGGACGGGCGGCTCGTCCTGAGGCTGGCCATCGGGTCGTTGCGGACCGAACGGCGCCACGTCGAGGACGTCTTCGCCGCGCTCGTGGACGGCTGATCCCGCCTGCTACATCCGGAGCATGCCCTCCTGCATCACGGTCACCACGTGGACGCCGTCCCGGGTGAAGATCTTGCCGGCGGCCAGGCCCCGGCTGCCCGACAGCGAGGGCGACTCCGACACGTACAGGAACCACTCGTCGGCGCGGAAGGGCCGGTGGAACCACATCGCGTGGTCCAGGGACGCACCGACGACGTCGTCGAGCCCCCACGCCCTGCCGTGGTGGACGAGGACCGAGTCGAGCAGGGTCAGGTCCGAGGCGAACGTGACGGCGCAGACGTGGACGAGGGGGTCGTCGGGCAGGCGGCCGTCCGCGCGCAGCCAGACGCGGTTGGGCACGGCGCCGCGCGGGCCGATGTCGCGCTGCACCCACGGCGGGTCCTCGACGTAGCGCACGTCGAAGGGGCGCGGCAGGGTCGCGTAGAACTCGAGTTCCGGGTAGCCGGCGTACCGCTCGCTCAGCGTCGGCAGCGACTCCGGGGGTGGAGCGTCCGGAGCGGGAGTGCCGTAGTCCCGGCCCGGCTGGTCGACCTGGAACGACGCGGACAGGGTGAAGATCGCCTTGCCGTGCTGCACGGCCACGACCCGGCGCACGCTGAACGAGCGCCCGTCGCGGACCCGGTCGACGCTGTAGACGATCGGCACCGACGGGTCCCCGGGACGGATGAAGTAGGCGTGCAACGAGTGGACGTGCCGCTCGGGCTCGACCGTCCGCCCGGCCGCGACGAGGGCCTGACCGGCGACCTGGCCGCCGAACACGCGCTGCATCGACACGGCGGGGCTGACGCCGCGGAAGATGTCCTCCTCGATGGCCTCGAGGTCGAGCAGCCGCACGAGGTCGTCCACGACCGCCTGACCCGCCGCGACCTCTCCGGCCGCGTGCTGGTCAGCCACCGGAGCGCAGCACGTCACCGAGGTGGTGGACGCGGATGGTGTTGGTGCTGCCGGGCGTCGACGGCGGCGTGCCGGCGACGACCACGACGAGGTCGCCGACGCGGCACACCTGCTTCTGGATCAGCGACGAGTCGACCTGGCGCACCATCTCGTCGGTGGTGTTCACCGTCCACGTCAGGTAGGCATCCGTACCCCACACGAGCGCCAGTTGCCGCTGCACCGTCTCCACCGGGGTGAAGGCCAGGATCAGGGCGTTGGGGTGCAGCCGGGACAGCCGCCGCGCGGTGTCCCCGCTCTGGGTGAAGGCGACGTAGGCCTTGGCACCCATGGCGTTGCCGATGTCCATCGCGGCCTTGGAGATCGCGCCCGCGGAGGTCCGGGGCGCGTGCTCCAGCGGCGCCAGCCGGGACCGGCCGGCCTCGGCGGCGACGATGATCCGCGACATGGTGGCGACGGCCTGGACCGGGTACTCCCCCACGCTGGTCTCGCCCGAGAGCATCACCGCGTCGGTGCCGTCGAGGACGGCGTTGGCGACGTCGGAGGCCTCGGCCCGCGTGGGTCTCGAGTGGTGGATCATCGACTCGAGCATCTGCGTGGCGACGATGACCGGCTTGGCGTTCTCCCGGCAGGCCTGGATGAGGCGCTTCTGCACCATCGGGACCTGCTCCAGCGGCATCTCGACGCCGAGATCTCCGCGGGCGACCATGATGCCGTCGAAGGCGCGCACGATCTCCTCGAGGCGGTCGACCGCCTCGGGCTTCTCGATCTTGGCGATGACCGGGCGGCGCACGCCGACCTCGTCCATCACCCGGTGCACCAGCTTGACGTCGTCGGGCGAGCGGACGAACGACAGCGCGATGTAGTCAACGCCGAGACGCAGGGCGAACTCGAGGTCCTCGGTGTCCTTCTCGCTCATTGCCGGCACGCTGACCGACACACCCGGCAGTGACAAACCCTTGTTGTTACTGACCGGGCCGCCCTCGGTGACGTCGCAGACGACGTCCGTGCCGTTCTCGACGCCGACGGCCACCAGCCCGACGTTGCCGTCGTCGACCAGCAACCGGTCACCGGGCCGGACATCCTGGGCGAGTTCCTTGTAGGTGGTCGACACCCGGTCGTGGGTGCCGGGCACGTCCTCGACGGTGATGCGGATGCGCTCCCCGGTCGACCACACGACAGGTCCCTCGGCGAAGGTACCCAGCCGGATCTTCGGGCCCTGCAGGTCGGCGAGGGTGGCCACGTTGCGCCCGGCCTGATCCGCGGCCTGCCGCACGGCGTGGAAGCGGTCGGCCTGCTGCGCCCGCGTCCCGTGGCTGAAGTTCAGCCGGGCCACGTCCAGACCGGCCTCCATGAGCGCGCGCATGCGCTCCGGCGGATCGGTGGCCGGGCCCAGGGTGCACACGATCTTCACACGGCGATTCACGAGCAAAGGCTAACCACGTCGCGTGCCGGTCACGCTTCCGGGGCCGTTACCAGCAGGTAACGCAGCTCACACGGCCATCGCCCCGGCGGCCCACGGCGCAGCGGTTCAGCGCTTGGCGGCGGCCATCACGGCTTCGTCGACGTCCCGGCCTTCGGCGATCGCCTTGCGGGTCGCCTCCTGGACGCGGGCGAAGTCCCGGGCGATGACCGCCGTGAACCTGGCGACCGCGGCCGGCCAGTCCTCCAGGAGCCGTGCCGCCACCACCGAGCCGGTCAGCTCCGCATGCTCGGCGACGACGGCCCGCAGCCGGGCGGACTCCTCGGCCGGCACGGCGGCACAGTCGACGAGCTCGGCGTTCACGCGCACCGGGTCCAGGTCGAGCACGTAGGCGTGCCCGCCCGACATGCCGGCGCCCAGGTTGCGCCCGGTGGGGCCGAGGATGACGGCGGTGCCTCCGGTCATGTACTCGAGCGCGTGGTCACCGACCCCCTCGGTCACCAGCGTGGCACCGGAGTTGCGGACACCGAAGCGCTCGCCGACGACCCCACGCAGGAAGATCTGCCCCGACGTGGCCCCGTAGCCGATGACGTTGCCGGCGATGACGTTCTCCTCGGCCGCGAACGGGGCGACCTCGGCCGGACGCACGACGACGCGCCCGCCGGACAGGCCCTTGCCCACGTAGTCGTTGGCGTCACCGAACAGGCGCAGCGTCAACCCGCGCGGCAGGAAGGCACCGAAGGACTGCCCCGCCGACCCGCGGAAGGTGAGGTCGATCGTCCCGTCGGGCAGCCCGTCCGCCCCGTAGCGGCGCGTGACGAGGGAGCCGAGCATGGTGCCGACCGTCCGGTTGACGTTGCGGACCGGCAGCTCGAGCGAGACCGGCGAGCCGTCCAGCAACGCGCCCTCGCACAACTGGATGAGCGTGTTGTCCAGCGCGTTGTCGAGCCCGTGGTCCTGGGCCTTGGTGCGCCGCAGCGACGCGTCGGCGGGGACGTCGGGCCGGGCGAACAGCGGCGAGAGGTCCAGGCCTCCGGCCTTCCAGTGATCGATCGCCGCGGCCGTCTCCAGGACGTCGACCTGCCCGATCGCCTCCTCCAGGGATCGGAACCCCAGCTCGGCGAGGAGCTCCCGCACCTGGTGGGCGATGTACTCGAAGAAGGTCACCACGAACTCGGGCTTGCCCGAGAACCGCTCGCGCAGCACCGGGTTCTGGGTGGCGACACCCACCGGGCAGGTGTCCAGGTGACACACCCGCATCATCACGCAGCCGGAGACGATCAGCGGCGCGGTCGCGAAGCCGTACTCCTCGGCACCGAGCAGCGCCGCCACCACGACGTCGCGGCCGGTCTTCATCGCGCCGTCGACCTGGACGGTGATGCGGTCGCGCAGGCCGTTGAGCAGCAGGGTCTGCTGGGTGTCGGCGAGCCCGATCTCCCACGGCATGCCCGCGTGCTTGAGCGAGGTCAGCGGCGCTGCCCCGGTCCCGCCGTCGTGGCCGGACACCAGCACCACGTCGGCGTGGGCCTTGGCGACGCCCGCGGCGACCGTCCCGATGCCCGCCTCGGCGACCAGCTTCACGTGCACCCGCGCCTGGGAGTTGGCGTTCTTCAGGTCGTGGATCAGCTGCGCCAGGTCCTCGATCGAGTAGATGTCGTGGTGGGGCGGCGGCGAGATCAGCCCGACACCCGGGGTGGAGTGACGCGTCTTGGCGATCCACGGATACACCTTGTAGCCGGGCAGCTGACCGCCCTCGCCCGGCTTGGCGCCCTGGGCGAGCTTGATCTGGATGTCGTCGGCGTTGACGAGGTAGTGGCTGGTCACGCCGAACCGGCCGGATGCGACCTGCTTGACCGCCGAACGGCGCAGGTCCCCGTTGGCGTCGGGCACGAAGCGCTCGGCGTCCTCGCCGCCCTCGCCGGAGTTGGAGCGCCCGCCGATGCGGTTCATGGCGATGGCCATCGTCTCGTGGGCCTCGGCCGAGATCGAGCCGTAGGACATGGCTCCGGTGGCGAACCGCGTCAGGATGGACTCGATCGGCTCCACCTCGTCGATCGAGATCGCCGGGCGCAGGTCGCGGCGGAAGTCGAACAGGCCGCGCAGGGTGCCGCCGCGCCGGTTCAGTGATTCGACGTGGTCGGTGTAGTCCTCGAAGACCTCGTAGCGGCGCTCGCGGGTGGCGTGCTGCAGCAGGAACACCGTCTGCGGGTCGAACAGGTGCAGCTCACCCTCGCGTCGCCACTGGTACTCCCCGCCCGACCTCGAGCCGGCGGTGTGCCAGCGCGGTCGGGACGGCGGGGAAGGCACGGGTGTGCCGCTGCGCGACCTCCTCCGCCAGCACTCCCAGCCCGGCGCCACCGAGCTTGGACACGGTCCCCGGGAAGTACTCGTCGATGAGCTCGTGCGACAGGCCGAACGCCTCGAAGACGCCCGCCCCGGTGTAGCTGGCCACGGTGGAGATGCCCATCTTGCTCATCACCTTGAGCACGCCCTTGCTCAGCGCCTTGCAGACGTTGGCGACCGCGGTGGTCCGGTCGACCCCGCTCAGCGCGCCGCGCGCGATCATGTCGTCGATCGTCTCGAACGCCAGGTACGGGTTGACAGCCGCGGCGCCGAAGCCGATGAGCAGCGCTGCGTGGTGGACCTCGCGGCAGTCGCCGGATTCGACGATCAGGCCGACCGTCGTGCGGGTGCCCTCGCGGATGAGGTGCCGGTGGACCGCCGACGTGAGCAGCAGGGACGGGATCGGCGCGGTGTCCGGGTCGCAGTCGCGGTCGGAGAGGATCAGGATGCGGGCGCCGCCCTCGATCGCGGCCGTGCAGTCGCGCTTGACCCGCTCCAGTGCCCCGGCGAGCGCCTCGCCGCCGCCGTGGACGTTGAAGCGGCCGTCGATGAGCGCGCACTGGAACCCGGGCAGGTCGCCGTCGGCGTTGACGTGCCAGATCCGGGCGAGGTCGTCGTTGTCGATCACCGGGCGCGGCAGCACGATCTGCCGGCACGAGGACGGTCCCGGATCGAGCAGGTTGCGCTCCGGTCCCAGGTTCCCGGACAGCGAGGTCACCAGCTCCTCGCGGATGGCGTCCAGCGGCGGGTTCGTCACCTGTGCGAAGAGTTCGGTGAAGTAGTCGTAGAGCAGCCGCGACTTCTGCGACAACCCCGCCTGCGGGGTGTCGGTGCCCATCGAGCCGAGGGCCTCACCCGCGCCGGTGGCCATCGGGGCGATGAGCAGGCGCAGATCCTCCTCGGTGTAGCCGAACAGCAGCTGCCGGCGGCTGACCGAGTCGTGGGAGTGGACGACGTGCTCGCGCGGGGGCAGGGACTCCAGCGGGAGCTGCCCGGCGTGCAGCCACTCGCTGTACGGCTCTGCCGCCGCGAGCCGGGACTTGATCTCGTCGTCCTCGGCGATCACGCCGCGGGCGGTGTCGACGAGGAACATCCGGCCCGGCTGGAGCCGACCCTTGGCCACGACGGTCGCGGGGTCGAGCTCGAGCACACCGGCCTCGCTGGCCAGGACGACCAGGTCGTCGCTCGTGCGCCACCAGCGCCCGGGGCGCAGCCCGTTGCGGTCGAGCACCGCGCCGATGACCGTGCCGTCGGTGAACGTGACGCAGGCCGGTCCGTCCCACGGCTCCATGAGCGAGGCGTGGAACTCGTAGAACGCCCGCCGCGCGGGGTCCATGGTCTGGGCGTTCTCCCACGCCTCGGGGATCATCATCAGCACCGCGTGCGGCAGGCTGCGCCCGCCCAGGTGGAGCAGTTCGAGGACCTCGTCGAAGGTGGCGGAGTCGCTGGCGTCGGCGGTGCACACCGGGAACAGCCGCATCAGGTCACCGGGGATGAGATCGCTCTCCAGGAGCGCCTCGCGGGTCCGCATCCAGTTGCGGTTGCCCTTGATCGTGTTGATCTCACCGTTGTGGGCGATGAGCCGGAACGGGTGCGCCAGCGGCCACGACGGGAAGGTGTTCGTGGAGAAGCGGCTGTGCACGAGGGCGATCGCGCTGACGAAGCGCTCGTCGCGCAGGTCCGGGTAGAACACCTGCAGCTGATGGGTGGTGAGCATGCCCTTGTAGACGAGGGTGCGGCCGGACAGCGACGGGAAGTACAGCTCGATGCCGGCGCCCCGGGCGCGGTGCTCGGCGACCTTGCGCAGGCAGAACGCGAGCCGTTCCAGCTCCAGCCCTGTCTGACCCTCGGCTCCGGCCACGAACAGCTGGCGGAAGGCGGGCATCACGACTGCTGGCGATCGGGCCGATCTCGCTGGGATCGGTGGGGACGTCGCGCCAGCCGAGGACGACAAGTCCCTCCTCGGCGGCGACCAGCTCGATCAGGTCGACCGCACGCTGGCCAGCGCCGGGTCCGCGGACAGGAACGCGGTGCCGCACGCGTACGCGCCGCGCTCAGGGAGGTCGAACCCGACGACCGCCCGCAGGAATTCGTCCGGAAGCTGCACGGTGATGCCGGCGCCGTCACCGGAGGACGGCTCGGACCCTGCCGCGCCACGGTGGTCCATGTTCTGCAGCGCGACGACGGCCTGCGAGACCAGGCCGTGGCCGGCGCGCCCCAGGATGTCGGCGAGGAATGCCACACCGCACGAGTCCGCTTCCAGGGACGGGTCGTACAGGCCCTGCGCGGCGGGCACGGCGGAAAAGGGCAGGCCTGAGGCGCGATCTGAGATGGTCACCCATGGGTCCTCTCGGACGGTCCGGCACCGGGAGAACCGCCGGTGACTCGGCGGCAGGTCGGTGCGGGCAGTGAGCGGGACAGCGTCGGCCCGTGAGGCGAGCCTTCAGGTTACTTGCACGTTACGGCTGGACGGAAACGGATTGGCTGTGAGGAATCCAACGGGCCTTGGGACGGTCGATCAGCAGCGACGAGGCCAGCCCTCTGCTGCTGCGACCGATTTCGTGTCAGGCTGCACGGGTGAGCAGTCCTCCCCCCGAGCCCGAGTCCACGACCGATTCGGTCGAGACGTTCTTCGCCGCCGTCGAGGACGGAGACACCTCCGTCGTCAGGTCCCTCCTCGACGACGATCCGACGCTGCTGGCGAGTGTGTCGGTCGAGGGAGTGCGAGCCCCGTTGGCCGCGCTGTACGCCGGCCACGCCGCGCTGGCCGACGAACTCGCCGGCCGCTCCGGCCCGCTGGACATCCACGAGGCGAGCGCATTCGACGACAACGGCAGGCTGCGGGCCATCCTCCGTGAGGATCCCGCCGCCGTCGCCACGTGGAGCCTCGACGGATGGCAGCCGCTGCACCTGGCCGCCTACTTCGGACGCACCGAATCGGCCCGTCACCTGCTCGACGAGGAGGCCCCGCCGGACGAACCGAGCCGCAACGCGATGGCCGTCCACCCTCTGCACGCCGCCGCGGCGGGCAGTCACAGCGAGATCGTCTGGCTGCTCATCGCCTCCGGCGTGGACGTCGACGCGACCCAGCGGCACGGCTGGACCGCCCTGCACTCGGCCGCTGCCAACGGTGACGTGGACTCCATCCAGGCCCTCCTGTCGGCGGGCGCGCGCAGCGATCTGGCCAACGACGAGGGGCAGACCGCCCGCGACGTCGCCGCCGACCAGGTCCGGGCGCTGCTGAGCTGACCTGGGCCGCCACCGACGAGGCCCGCCCGCTGCCCGGCAGAACTCAGCCCGCGCGCAGCCGGGCCGAGCTCAGCCGGTGGGCCAGGCCACGGCGGACAGGTCCGCCAGCGCCAGGATCAGTGACTGCGTGCCGGCGCGGCCGTTGCCGTGCGCGATCACCGCGCGATAGAGCTGCTCGGCCAGGGCCGTCCCCGGCAAGGCCAGGTCCATCCGCCGGCTCTCCGCGAGCGCGATGCCGAGGTCCTTGACGAAGTGCTCCACGTAGAAGCCCGGCGCCATGTCGCCGGAGATCATGCGCGGGGCGAGGTTGGTCAGCGCGGCGGAGGCGGCCGCACCCGTCGAGACCGACTTCAGCACGGTCGCGGGGTCGAGCCCGGCCTGCCGCGCGTAGAGCAGGCTCTCGCAGACGCCGATCATGGTCGTCGCGATGAGGATCTGGTTGGCCATCTTGGTGTGCTGCCCGGAGCCCGGGCCGCCCTGGTGCACGATCGTCTTCGCGAACGTCGACAGCAGCGGGTGCAGCTCGTCGAGGACGGCTGCGTCACCGCCGACCATGACCGACAGCGTGGCGTTACGAGCGCCCACGTCGCCCCCGGAGACCGGCGCGTCGAGAGCCCGCACGCCGATCGCGGCGGCGCGGGCGTGGATCTCGCGCGCCAGGGACGGCTCGCTCGTGGTCATGTCGACGATCGTCATGCCCGGGTCGGATCCGGCCAGCGCCCCGTCCGCGCCCAGCAGGACCTCGCGGACGTCGCTCGGGTAGCCGACCATGCTGATGACGACATCGGACCGGGCGGCGAGCTCGCGCGGGGAGGCGGCTCGCGTCGCGCCGGCCGAGACGAGCGCTTCGGCCTTGGCCGGCGTGCGGGTGCAGACCGACAGGGGGTAACCGGCCCGCAGCAGGTGCGCGCACATCGGCTCACCCATGACGCCGGTACCGATCCAGCCGACGCGGGGCAGGCCTCCGCTCACCGGTCGGTCGCCGCGGTGTCGACGGTGTCAACGGTGTCGCTGGTGTCCGGGGTGTCCTCGGCATCGGGAGTGTCCGCGATGTCGCGGCCGGCGGCGGTGTCGGCGGCCGGCTCGGCGGGGTCAGCCTCGTCGTCCTGCGCGGCCGCGCCGTCCGCGGCGCGCGGACTGCCGTCACGGAAGATGCTCTCCTCGCGGGGGCCGCGGTGCGTGGCGAACCAGACGGCGCCGATCACGAAGACGATCATGCTGGTCCAGGAGTTCACGCGCAGACCGAGGATGTGGTTGGCGTGATCGCTGCGCAGTGACTCCACCCAGAAGCGCCCGACCGCGTATCCCATGCCGTAGAGGGCGAACAGGCGGCCGCGGCCCAGCGTGTAGCGGTTCCCGACGTAGACGAGCACGCCGGCGAGCGCGACGTTCCACAGCGCCTCGTAGAGGAACGTCGGCTGGAAGTAGCCCAGCACCGTGCTCGTGCCGGGGCCGTTGCACCCCTGGGCGTACCCGACGCCGACGTCCAGGCAGTGGATCTCCAGCTTCCACGGCAGCGAGGTGGGGCGGCCGTAGAGCTCGTTGTTGAACCAGTTGCCCAGGCGGCCGATCGCCTGGGCCAGCGCGACACCCGGGATCGCGGCGTCGGCGAAGGAGTCCAGGCGCACGCCGTGGCGGCGGCAGCCGATCCAGGCGCCGACCGTCCCCAGGGCGATCGCCCCGGGGATACCGAGACCGCCGTCCCAGATCCGCAGGGCGTTGAACGGGTCCGCACCCTTGGTGAAGTACAGCTCCGGGTCGGTGATGACGTGATAGATCCGGCCGCCGAGGATCCCGAAGGGGACCGCCCACTTGGCGATGTCCCAGACGTCGTCGTCGGAGCCGCCGCGCTTGCGCAGCCGGTGGCTGCAGACGATCAGCGCGACCAGGATCCCGGCGACGATGCAGAGGGCGTAGGCCCGGATCGGGATGACGCCCAGGTGCCAGACACTCTGGGACGGCGACGGGATCGACGCGGTCAGATGCACCCGATCACGGTAGACGCCCTGGCGAGGAGCGTTCACCACCGGGCACGGCGGGCCGTCCTCGTCGTCGGCTACGGTCGAGATCATGACCGATGTCACCGACGCCCGCACCGGGCGAGTTCTGACCGTCCCGCACACGGGCGGCTCGGACGTCCTCACCGTGACCGAGCAGGCCGTCCCGCGGCCCGGGCCGGAGCAGCTGCTGGTCGAGGTCGCCGCCTCCGGCGTGAACTTCATCGACGTGTACCACCGGCAGGGCGTCTACCCGCTCCCGGTGCCGTTCGGCTTGGGCCAGGAGGGTGCGGGGACGGTCGTCGCCGCCGGAACCGACGTGACCGGCGTCGGCACCGGGGACCGGGTCGCCTGGGCCACCGCGCCCGGCAGCCACGCCGACTATGTCCTCGTCGACGCGGCGCGGGCCATCGTGGTCCCCGAGGCCGTCGAGCTGGAGGCGGCCGCCGCGGCGATGCTCCAGGGCATGACCGCCCACTACCTGGTCCACTCGACCTACCCGATCCAGTCCGGCGACACCGTGGTCGTCCACGCCGCAGCCGGGGGCACCGGGCAGCTGCTGGTGCAGCTGGCGAAGTCGCTCGGAGCGTCCGTCATCGGCACCGCCTCCACCGACGCCAAGATCGCGACAGCGACCGAGGCCGGAGCGGACGTCGTCATCCGCTACACCGACTACGCCGACCCGGCCGACCTGGCCGGCGCGATCCGTGCGGCCAACTCCGGTTCGGGCGTCGCCGCCGTCTACGACGGGGTCGGCGCGGCGACGTTCGAGGCATCCCTGCGCTCGTTGGCCCCCCGCGGCACGCTGGCCCTCTTCGGCGCCGCGAGCGGGCAGGTTCCACCCTTCGACCTGCAGCGCCTCAACGCCGCCGGTGGGTTGTTCGTCACCCGCCCGTCGCTCGTCTGGTACACCGCGACCCGGGAGGAACTGCTGTGGCGCGGGACGGACGTCCTGCGCGCGATCGCCGACGGCAGTCTGCGCGTCGAGATCGGCGGCCGGTACCCGCTGGCCGACGCGGCGAAGGCCTACGACGACCTCGAGGGGCGCCGCACCACCGGCAAGTTGCTGCTCATCCCCTAGGCAGCCGTCCGGGTCAGCGGCAGCCCACGGCGCGGGAGGCGGGCTAGCTGCGGACGCCGGCGGCCAGTTCCACCGCGAGCGCGCGGACGGCGGCGATCCCGGCGGCCTCGTCCGGCGCGTCGAGCAGGCAGCGCACGAACGCCGATCCGACGATCACGCCGTCGGCGAAGGCGGCCACCTCGGCGGCCTGCGCCCCGGTGGACACGCCGAGCCCCACGCAGGCGCGCGCGTCGGGTCGGGCCAGCCGCACGCGATCGACGAGTACCTCGGCGGTGTTGCCGACCGAGCTGCGCACGCCGGTGACGCCCATCGTCGAGGCGGCGTAGACGAATCCGCGGCAGGCATCGATCGTCGCCGCCAGGCGGGCGTCGGTGGAGGACGGGGCGACGAGGAACACCGTGTCGATCTCATGGGCGCGCGCGGCGGCGATCCACTCGCCGGCCTCGTCGGGGATGAGGTCCGGGGTGATGGCGCCCGCGACCCCGGCAGCGGCCAGGTCGGCGGCGAACCGCTCGACGCCGTAGCGCTCGACGGGGTTCCAGTAGGTCATGACGACGGCGGGCGCGACCTGCGCGACGGCTGCCGCGGCCCGCACCGCGTCGGCCATGCCGACGCCCGCCCGGACCGCGGGGTCGACGGCGCGCTGGATGACGGGGCCGTCCATGCCGGGGTCGCTGTACGGGACGCCGACCTCGACGATGTCCACCCCGCCGTCGACCATCGCCAGCATGGCCGCGATCGAACCGTCCACGCTCGGGTAGCCGACCGGCAGGTAACCGATGAGCGCTGCGCGCCCCTCCTTGCGGGCGGCGTCGAGGGCATCGCCCATGACGGTCACAGCGACACTCCGGCGTCCTTGAGCCGCTTCTCGTCGAGCACGTCGAAGTACGCCGCAGCGGTCTCCACGTCCTTGTCGCCGCGCCCGGAGAGGTTCACCAGGATGATCGCCTCCGGTCCGAGCTCGCGTCCCAGGTCGATCGCCCCGGCCAGGGCGTGGGCGGACTCGATCGCCGGGATGATCCCCTCGGTGCGGCACAGCAGGGCGAAGGCGTCCATCGCCTGGGCGTCGGTGATCGGGCGGTACTCGGCGCGGCCGATGTCGTTGAGGTAGGAGTGCTCGGGGCCGACGCCGGGGTAGTCCAGGCCCGCGGAGATGGAGTGCGACTCCTTGGTCTGGCCGTTCTCGTCCTGCAGCAGGTAGGAACGGGCCCCGTGCAGCACGCCGGGAGTCCCCGCCGAGATCGACGCCGCGTGGCGACCGGTGTCGACACCGTCACCGGCAGCCTCCAGGCCGACCAGGCGGACGCCGGGGTCTTGGACGAAGGCGGTGAAGATCCCGATCGCGTTCGAGCCTCCACCGACGCAGGCCGCCACGGCGTCCGGCAGCCGGCCGGAGCGCTCCAGCACCTGGGCGCGCGCCTCGTCGCCGATGATGCGCTGGAAGTCGCGCACCATCGTCGGGAACGGGTGCGGTCCGGCGACGGTCCCGAAGACGTAGTTGGTGGTCTCGACGTTGGTGACCCAGTCCCGGAAGGCCTCGTTGATCGCGTCCTTGAGCGTGCGCGAGCCGGTCGTGACGGGGATGACCTCGGCGCCGAGCAGGCGCATGCGCGCGACGTTCAGAGCCTGCCGGCGGGTGTCCTCCTCGCCCATGTAGATCGTGCAGTCCAGGCCGAACAGTGCCGCCGCGGTGGCCGTGGCGACCCCGTGCTGCCCGGCGCCGGTCTCGGCGATCACGCGGGTCTTCCCCACGCGCTGGGTGAGCAGCGCCTGGCCCAGCACGTTGTTGATCTTGTGTGAGCCGGTGTGGTTGAGGTCCTCCCGCTTGAGCAGGATCGTCGCCCCGCCGGCGTGGGCGGCGAACTTGGGGACGGCGGTGACCGGCGACGGCCGGCCGGTGTAGTCGCGCAGCAGGGTGCTCAGCTGCTCGGCGAAGACCGGGTCGGACTTGGAGGCGATGAAGGCCGCGTCGAGGTCGTCGAGGGCGGCGACGAGGGCTTCGGGGACGAAGCGGCCGCCGTACCGGCCGAAATGGCCGGTCGCGTCCGGGACGCTCGGTGTCGCCGCGTCCGGGACGCTCGGTGTTGCGGCGTCGGGAACGGTGGTGGGGGTGGTGAGGTCGCTAGACATGCGCGTGCTCCAGAGGGCAGAACGGACGGATGGGCGGGAGCGTCAGCTCCGCCATCGACCGTCGTGGCTACGGCCGCTCGTGATCATCGCGCGGACCTCGGGGTGGCCGGGTGGGCGCCGGCGGTGACCAGGTCGGCGACGGCCTGCCGCGCGTCTCGGGCGGTCACGAGCCCCTCGCCCACGAGCACCGCGTCCGCGCCGGCGGCGGCGTAGGTGAGCAGGTCGTGGGTGTCGCGGACGCCCGAGGCGGCCACCTTGACGATGTCGCTGGGCAGGCCGGGGGCGATGCGCTCGAAGATCGACCGGTCTACGTCGAGGGTCTTGAGGTTGCGGGCGTTGACGCCGATGACCCGGGCGCCCGCGTCGACGGCGCGGCTGGCCTCGTCCTCGGTGTGGACCTCGACCAGAGCGGTCATCCCGAGCGACTCGATCCGCTCGTGCAGGCCGATCAGGACATTCTGCTCGAGCGCGGCGACGATCAGCAGCACCAGGTCGGCGCCGTGGGCGCGGGCTTCGTGGACCTGATAGGACGACACCACGAAGTCCTTGCGGAGGATGGGGATGTCGACCCGGGCCCGTACCGCGGCCAGGTCCTCGAGCGAGCCGCCGAACCGGCGCTCCTCGGTCAGCACGCTGATGATGCGGGCGCCGCCGTCGGCGTACTGGGCCGCGAGGTCGGCGGGGTCGTCGATGGAGGCCAGCGATCCCGCGGACGGGCTGCGCCGCTTGACCTCGGCGATCACCGCCACTCCGGGCGCGCACAGCGCGGTGAAGGCGTCGCGCGGCGGGGCGGCCCGTTCCGCGAGTCGCTTGACGTCGGACAGGGGGAGCTTGGCCTCGCGCGCGGCCAGGTCCTCTCGAACTCCCGCGACGATCTCGTCAAGCACGTTCATGGTGTGGATTCCCCAACGCCGACTCCCGGACTCCCTGATGCTAGCCGCCCTGCCGGCCTCCGCTCGCCACGGGTGCGCACCAGCGTCACGTCGTGGGGTCCTCGCCGCGATCCAGGCTCTTCCACAGCGCGAGATCGGACGCGGGGTCGGCAGCGGCGTCCGTGCTCGGCGGTGCGGACTGCACGGGAGCCTCGTACCGCGCGCCCATCGCCCGCCAGCTCCGGCTGCGGGCGATGACCAGCAGGCCACCGGCGAGCACCAGGACACCACCGGCGATCGCGACGACCGGCCACGTCGCGTGCGCGGCGACGCGGACCTGGGTGCCGTCGTCGATCGTGACGCCCGTGCGCAAGGAGACGATCAGCTCACGTCCGCGCCCGACGGAGATTCCGCCCAACCCGGCGAGCGCCCGCCAGGTGATGAGCGCGCCGGTCAGCGCGAGGGCGCCGCCGATGACCTGCCGGAGCAGTCCGCGCGTGGCGAGCAGTGCGACGACTCCTGCCAGCGCGACCACAGCCAGCCCGGTGACCCCGGGTTCGACCGTACGGCCGCTCACCGCGACGGCGAGGTCGGCGAGCGGGGCCGGGCGCGCGGCGTGGACCGTGTCCCACGGGCGCCCTGCCGTGAGCAGTGCGAGGCCCCCGCCGGCGGCCACGAGGACGAGCGCGACGGGCAGGCCGGTGAGCCGCTCGCCCCGCCCCGACCGCGCGTCGGTCTCCTCCTCCACGATGACCGTCACGGGCTCACCGGCGCGCGCATCGTCTCTGCGGTCGCGATCGCCTGCAGGACCGCGCGCGCCTTGTTGCGGGTCTCCTTCTCCTCCATCGCCGGGATGCTGTCGGCGACCACGCCCGCGGATGCCTGGACGTGGGCGATGCCGTCGCGCACCACGGCCGTGCGGATCGCGATCGCCATGTCGAGATTCCCGGTCGCGTCGAGGTAGCCCAGGGCGCCGCCGTAGATCCCGCGCCGCACCGGCTCCAGTTCCTCGATCAGCTCCATGGCCCTGACCTTGGGTGCTCCCGTCAGCGTGCCGGCCGGGAACGTCGCGCGGAGCACGTCGAAGGCGTCGCTGCCGTCGGCGACCTCCGCGGTCACGGTGGAGACGATGTGCCAGACGTGGCTGTACCGCTCGACGGCGCCGAACTCGAGGACGTCCACGCTCCCCGCGGCGGCGATCCGGCCGAGGTCGTTGCGGGCCAGGTCGACCAGCATGACGTGTTCGGCGCGCTCCTTCGGGTCGGTGAGCAGCTCGTGGGCCAGGGCGGCGTCCCGCTCGGGGGTGTCGCCGCGCTGGCGGGTGCCCGCGATCGGGTGCAGGACCGCCGTCGTGCCGTTGACCGTCACCAGCGCCTCGGGGCTGCAGCCGACGACGTCGAAGGTCTCCGGCTCCCCCACGCGCAGGTAGTACATGTAGGGCGACGGGTTGAGCGTGCGCAGGACCCGGTAGATGTCGAAGGAGTCCGCGGTGGTCGGCGTGGAGAAGCGCTGCCCGATCTGGATCTGGAAGACCTCGCCGGCCCGCACGGCCTCCAGCGCGGCGAGCACGGCGGGCTGGTACTCCCCCGCCGGCGTCCGCGACGGCGCCTCCTTCGGCGGGACCAGGTCCAGGGTGGCGATCGTCGACGGCGCGGACGTGGCCAGGTCGGCGATCATCGCGTCCAGCCGGGAGACGGCGTCGTCGTAGGCCTTGTCGAGCTCGTCGTCGGACATCGAGTCGTCGACGATGGCGTTGGCGATCAGGACGACGCTGCACTCGTGATGGTCGACCGCGGCGATGTCCGTGGCGAGGAGCATCGTCAGTTCCGGCACGCCGAGCTCGTCGGCGGCCTTCTCGGGCAGCTGCTCGATTCGGCGCACCACGTCGTAGCCGAGGTAGCCGACGAGCCCGCCGGTGAGCGCGGGCAGGGCGGCGCGCCCCGGCAGCTCCAGGCGCGGGCCCTTGAGCGCACGGAACGCCGCGCCGAGCACCTCGAGGGGATCGCCGTGGGTCGGGACGCCGGAGGGCACCTCGCCGGTCCATGCCGCCTCGCCGTCGACCACGGACAGCGTCGCCGCCGCCCGAACGCCGACGAAGGACCAGCGCGAGAACGAGCGCCCCGGCTCGGCCGACTCCAGCAGGAACGTCCCGGGCCGGCCGGCGGCGAGCTTGCGGTAGACGCCGACCGCGGTCTCGCCGTCGGCGAAGATCGTCGTGCTCACGGGGACCATGCGGGCGGTGCGGGCGAACTCCCTGAACTCATCCTTGGTCAAGGCTGGGCTCACCGGGTGACCTCCGTTGTGACGGCCCCGTGGACGACTGTCAGCTGGTCGGCGTCGAAGCAGGTCCGGTCACCGGTGTGGCAGGCCGCGCCGACCTGGTCGACCTGCACGAGCACGGCGTCGGCGTCGCAGTCCAGCGCCACGGACCGCACGTGCTGGGCATGCCCGGACGTCTCGCCCTTGACCCAGTACTCCTGCCGCGAGCGGGACCAGTAGGTCGCGCGGCCGGTGGTGAGGGTGCGGTGCAGCGCCTCGTCGTCCATCCAGCCGACCATCAGCACCTCGCCGGTGTCGTACTGCTGCACGACCGCGGCGACGAGGCCCTGGGCGTCGCGCTTGAGCCGGGCGGCGATGGCCGGATCCAGCGAGGAGGCGACGGGGGAGGTCATGGTTACTGATTGTGCCTGGTGCACCCCGGCGGCGGCGATCTCGTGACGGTCGGCGCGCCCCGGCGCCCCCCGCGCAACGAGATCGACTCGGCGGGGCCTACCAGCTCTGGGCGGCGGGCGCAGCCGGGAACGTCACGGTCACGGTGCTGCCGTCGCTGACCGAGCTGTCGAAGCGGACGGTGCCGTTGTGGGCCTCGACGATCTGGGCGACGATCGCCATGCCCAGCCCCGAGCCGCCGCGGACCCGCGTCCTGGCCTTGTCCGCGCGCCAGAACCGTTCGAAGACGTGCGCGGCCTCGTCCGGTGGCATACCCGGCCCGGCGTCGATCACGTCGATGAGGATCTGCTGGTCGAGACGCCGTCCCACGACCCGGATCGGGCCGCGCGGGTCGGTGTGGATCGCGGCGTTCGTGATGAGGTTGCGGAGCACCCTGAGCAGCTGGTCCCGGTCACCCACGACGGTCAGGTTGTCGCTGACCTCGGCGGTGATCCGGCGGTCGGGATGGGCCGCTTCGACCCCCGCGACCGCGTCCGCGATCACCGGTGCCAGCGCCACCCGCTCGTGCAGGGTGGCCACGTGTCCCTCCGCGGAGTCGTCCCCGCGGGCCAGCAGCAGCAGGTCCTCGACCAGGCGGGACATGCGGGTGCCTTCGGCTTCGATGCGGGCGAGCGTGTCGTCGCCGTCGGCCGCGGCAGGTGCGCCGCCGGCGATCATGCGCGCGCTGCGCAGCCGCGACAGCTCGGCGTACCCGCGGATGGACGTCAACGGGGTGCGCAGTTCGTGGGACGCGTCGGCCAGGAACTGCCGCATCCGCTCCTCGGACTCGCGCCGCGCCGCGAACTCCAGCTCGACGGTGTCCAGCATGGCGTTGAACGAGGACGCCAGCTGGCCGACCTCGCTCAGGTTGTCCGTCTCCGGAACCCGTCGGTCCAGCCCCGAACCGTTCGGGGACAGCTCCGCTGTGACCTCCTGAGCCGTGCGCGTCACGCGACGCAGCGGCCCGAGGCTCACCCGCACCCCCCACGCAGTTGCGCCGAACGCCAGGAGTACCGCCCCAGCACCGATGATCAACTCGATCACGATCAACGTGTTCATCGTGCGCGTGATCTCGTCGGTGGACAGCCCGACCACGAAGACGATGTCAGTGGGGACGCCGTTTACGGTGTATGTCTGTGACTCGGAGACGATACGCAGCTGCGTGCCGTCGGTTGTCGTGATCGTCTCGTGGCGCCCGATCGCGCGGAGCACGTCGGCGCGCTCGGCAGCGCTCAACTCCATGTCGACCGTCGATCGGTTAGACCCGCTGATCTGGTAGGCCGTGCCGGTCGAGCCGTTCAGGACCGCGAGCCAGACTTTCTGTGGCGACGGACCGACGCCTCCGAATGCGTCGGGGCTGAGGGCGCGCTGAATCTGTGGGCCCTGCAGGCTCGTCGTGACCTGCTTGTCGAGCCGCCCGTACAAGTAGGAATGCAGCGAGAAGTAGGTGGCAACGCCGGTCGCGACGACGACGACCAGCACCACGGCTACCACACCCGCCAGTAGGCGTGACGTGAGCGTGTGCGGGATGAGCCTGAACCGGCGCCCACCACCGGCGCCGGTGCTGTTCTCACCGGACTGCACTGCAGCACGGCCGGCCCACCCCGAGGGGGAGCCGGCCGGGTCCTCGACGACAGTGGCGAGTGGCTGGAGTTCTTGACTCACGTACGCGGAGCCTTGACCACGTAGCCGGCACCGCGGACGGTGTGGATGAGCTTCGGCTCGACGGCGTCGACCTTCTTGCGCAGGTAGCCGATGTAGAGCTCGACGATGTTGGACTGCCCCTGGAAGTCGTACTTCCAGACGCGGTCGAGGATCTGGGCCTTGGAGAGCACGACCCGCTCGTTGCGCATGAGGTAGCGCAGCAGTTCGAACTCGGTGCTGGTCAGGTGGATGTCGACGCCGCCCCGCGTGACCTCGTGGCTGTTCTCGTCGAGTTCGAGGTCGGCGACCTGCAGGATGCCGTCACGGGTGGCTTCGGGGATCGAGCGGCGCAGCACGGCGTGCACGCGGGCGAGGAGTTCCTCGATGCTGAACGGCTTGACGACGTAGTCGTCGGCTCCGCCGCGCAGGCCGTTGACGCGGTCCGACGCGGTGTCGCGCGCGGTCAGGAAGATGACGGGAACCTGCGAGCCGGCCGCGCGGAGCTTGGCGAGCAGGCCGAAGCCGTCCAGCCCGGGCATCATGACGTCCAGCACGACGAGGTCCGGCTCGTGCTCGGCGACGGCAGCGAGCGCACTGTGGCCGTTGTCGGCGGTCACGGTCTCGAACCCGTCGAAACGCAGTGCCGAGGACACCAGATGCGAGACGTTCTCCTCATCGTCCACGACCAGGACCCGCTGCTTGACCGCTGTCGCCATGCTCATCGCCGCACTCTCCATCTCTGGCCGGCACGGGTGGTCGGCCGCTGTCACTGTTGCTCGCGGTCTCTGTCCGCCAACTGTGCTCAGCCTGGGCGCAGCCCATGAGTGGATACTAGGTGCACTCTGTGCGTTGCCTGTGGAGCCCTTCCGGCGCATGAGCGCCTGCCGAGGGCGACCCCAGCCAGCGCCGCGACGGCGGCATCCACGCCAGCCCGATCGCGACCACGGCGCCGAGTGCGAGAACGACCGACACCGAGCGACCGCCAGAGGTGGGATCGAACAGGAACCGGCACGCCGCCGCCAGCACGATCACCTGGCCGAGGAGGAACAGCCAGCGGTCGCGGCCGGACAGCATCCGCGCCAGTCCGAAGCAGATGATCACCAGGAACCCGAGGGCGACCAGCCCGGACAGGCCCTCACCGGCGTGGCTCGAGGTGATGTCGGGGCGCTCGCCGGTGACGATGAAGCCCTTGGTCAGGAACAGCCCGGCATAGACGACGAGGAACGGCACCGGCACGGTCCCGGCCGCCACCGCGGCGATGATGCTCCCAGGGGCGGCACGGTCCTCGGTATCCATACCTCAGCCAACGACACCGGTGGCCCTCACGTAACGCTCGCCGCGCGGCGACGCCGGCTCCGGCGTCACGTCGGCGTTCAGATGACGAGACCCGTCAGCGGACCTCGACACCGCCCGCACGCAGCGCCGCCTTCACGTCGGCGATCGTGAAGTCGCCGAAGTGGAACACGCTGGCCGCCAGCACCGCGTCGGCACCGGCCTGCACCGCGGGCCGGAAGTGATCCACCGACCCCGCTCCCCCGCTCGCGATCAGCGGGACGTCGACCACGGCCCGCACGGCCCGGATCATCGCGAGATCGAAGCCGTCCTTGGTGCCGTCCGCGTCCATCGAGTTGAGCAGGATCTCCCCGGCCCCCAGGCCGGCCGCCCGTGCCGCCCAGTCCACGGCGTCGATGCCCGTGCCCTGCCGCCCGCCGTGGGTCGTGACCTCGAAGCCGCTCGGCGTCGGTTCGCCCCCCTCGGGCACCCGCCGCGCATCGACGGACAGGACGAGCACCTGGTTGCCGAACCGCTCGGCGATCTCCTGGATGAGGGTGGGGCGCGCGACGGCCGCGGTGTTCACCCCGACCTTGTCGGCACCCGCGCGCAGCAACCGGTCGACGTCGCCGGTCGAGCGGACGCCGCCGCCGACCGTCAGCGGGATGAACACCTCCTCGGCCGTACGGCGGACGACGTCGAGGGTGGTCCCGCGGTCCCCGGACGAGGCGGTGATGTCGAGGAAGGTCAGCTCGTCGGCGCCCTGGCTGTCGTAGCGGTGGGCGAGCTCGACGGGATCACCGGCATCCCGCAGCCCGGTGAAGTTCACGCCCTTGACCACGCGCCCGGCGTCGACGTCCAGGCACGGGATGACGCGCACGGCCACGCTCATCGCGAGCCGCGGCGGGACGAGGGCGGAGGCGTCATGCGCCCAGTCTGCCGCACCTACGATCAGGGTCGGGAACGGGTGATCGATGAGCGGAGTGGGTGGCGCGTGCCGGAGCGGGAGTACGAGGGCGGCGATCTTGCGCGCTGGGCGGACGGATGGGCGGCGGGCCGCGGGTTGGTAACGCCGCGTCACCTGAGCGCGGACCTGCTGCGCCTGGACCGCGACGAGGTGGGCACCCGGGCGGAGTTCGTCACACTGCGTCCCGACCTGACCGCGGCGATCGTGCATGCCGGGGTGCGCGGGTCCGGGGCGCGACCCGGCAATGCCACGCTCACGCTGCCCGTCGTGACGGGGGCTCCCGTCGGGCGGTTGAGCGCGGACTACAAGCGCCTCGGCTGGGCAGTCGCCCCGGAGCGCGAGTGGCTCCTGTCGGTGGAGGAGCTTGCGGTGACCGGCCCCGTCGTCCCGGTCGGCTACACCCTGCGCCCCACCGGTCCGGCCGCTTTGGGCGGCACACTGCTCGCGGTGGAGGCGCTGGACGGCTCCGGGCGGCCCGTCGCCTACGGGGTCGTGGCCTCGGCGGCGCTCGGGGACACGACCGCCGTCATCGGCCGGATCAAGGTCGAACCGGACCACCGCCGGCGTGGGGTGGGAGCTGCGCTGCTGACCTGGCTCGGCTCCGCGGCGGCACGCCAGGGGTTGCGCCGTGCCCTGGTCGTCGCCGGGCCCGCGGGGCGGGCGCTGGCCGAGGGCGCGGGCTGGCGGGTCCGCTGTGAGCTCATGCTGGCGACGCTCCCGCCGACCGCGCCGGAGCGCAGCGTCCGCGACCGGACCGCACGGAGGTCGAACAGCTAGACCCGCGTGACGGCGCCCGGCCTACCGGACGGCGGCGAGCGCCTCGGGCAACGTGAACGCGCCCGCGTACAGGGCCTTGCCGACGATCGCGCCCTCGACGCCGGCGCCGGTGAGCGTGGCGATCGCCCGCAGATCGTCCAGGCTGGACACGCCCCCGCTGGCGACCACGGGACGCGACGTCGCAGCGCAGACCTCACTGAGCAGCTGCAGGTTCGGCCCGGTCAGCGTCCCGTCGCGGTGGACGTCGGTGACGACGTACCGGGCGCAGCCGTCGGCATCCAGGCGGGCCAGGATCTCCCACAGGTCGCCGCCCTCCGACGTCCAGCCGCGCGCGGCCAGCGTCGTGCCGCGCACGTCCAGCCCCACGGCGATCCTGTCGCCGTAGCGGGCGATGGCGCCGCGGACCCAGTCCGGCGTCTCCAGGGCGGCGGTGCCCAGGTTCACCCGCGCGCACCCGGTGGCCAGCGCCGCTTCGAGGGAGGCGTCGTCGCGGATCCCGCCGGAGAGCTCGACGGCCACGTCCAGCGCGCCGATGACCGAGGCGAGCAACTCGCGGTTGCTCCCGCGGCCGAAGGCGGCGTCCAGGTCGACGAGGTGGATCCACTCCGCGCCGCCCTCCTGCCAGGCCTGCGCCGCGGCGAGGGGATCGCCGTAGGACGTCTCGCTCCCCGCGGCTCCCTGGACCAGGCGGACGGCGAGCCCGTCGGCGACGTCGACGGCGGGCAGCAGGACGAGCGGTGCGGGCACGGTGTCTCCACGGGAGCGGTGAGGGGTGAGCGGACGGTCAGAGGGTGGCGAGCCAGTTCGTCAGCAACTGCGCGCCGGCGTCGCCGGACTTCTCCGGGTGGAACTGGGTCGCCGACAGGGCCCCCGCCTCGACCGCGGAGACGAAGTGCGTCCCGTGGACGGTGACGCTGACCTCGGCCACCGCGGCGAGTTCGGCGATCGGCTCGGCGGCGTAGGAGTGGACGAAGTAGAACCGCGTACCCGGGTCGATGCCCTGGAACAGGACCGTCTTGTCCGCCGGTTCGACGGTGTTCCAGCCCATGTGCGGCAGGACGGGCGCCCGCAGCTGGGTGACGATGCCCGGCAGCACTCCGAGACCGGTCGTGCGGGTGCCGTGCTCGATGCCGATCTCGAACAGGACCTGCATGCCGACGCAGATGGCCAGCAGCGGGCGCTCGGCGGCGAGCCGCTCGGTCACGATCCGCTTGCCGTCCACACCGAGCAGCCCGGCCATGCAGGCGGCGTAGGCCCCGACGCCGGGGATGACCAGGCCGTCGGCCTCGACGGCGACCGCGGGGTCGGCGGTGACGGTGACCTCGGCGCCGACCCGCTCCAGGGCGCGCTGCGCCGAGTGCAGGTTGCCGGAGCCGTAGTCGAGGACGACGACCGAGGCACTCACCCTCAGAGCACGCCCTTGGTGCTGGGGATGCCCTTCACCCGGGGGTCCAGCTCGGAGGCGGTGCGCAGTGCGCGGGCGACCGCCTTGTACTGCGCCTCGACGATGTGGTGCCAGTCGCGGCCGCTGTGCACGATCACGTGCAGCCCGACCTTGGCGTGATAGGCGAAGGACTCGAAGACGTGGCGCGTCAACGTGGTGGCGTACAGCGGGCCTATCGTCGGGGGTGCCCCCTCGGGCTCGCGGTGGACCAGGTAAGGGCGCCCGGACAGGTCGACCGCGGCCTGGACGAGCGTCTCGTCCATCGGGATCAGCGCGTCACCGAAGCGCCGCACGCCGGACTTGTCCCCGGCGGCCTCGGCGAAGGCCTGGCCGAGCGCGATCGCGGTGTCCTCGATCGTGTGGTGGGCGTCGATGTGCAGATCGCCCTCGACGGCGACGGTGAGATTGAACAGGCCGTGCTTGCCGAAGCTGGTGATCATGTGGTCGAAGAAGCCGACCCCCGTGGAGACGTCCGTGTGGCCGGCCCCATCGAGATCGATCTCGACGAGCACCTTCGTCTCTGCGGTCTCGCGCTCCACGCGTCCCGTGCGGCTCACCATTCGTCCCTTACCCATCAGTCGCCCGTCCAGCTGGTTGGCCCACAGTCTCGCGCATCGGCAGGGCTGCCGTCACCTTTGCCAGCGCCTCCAGGAAGGCACCGGTCTCCTGCGCTGTGCCCGCCGTCACACGCAGCCATCCGGGGAGTCCGACATCGCGGACCAACACCCCGAGATCGAGCAGCGCCTGCCACACCGCCGGCGCGTCGCCGACGTCGCCGAACAGGACGAAGTTGGCGTCGCTCGGCGCACTGCGGAGGCCGAGCGCTGGCAGGGACTCCACGATCCGGTCCCGCTGCTCCTTCACGGCTTCGACGGTGGAGAGCAGCTCCGCGCGGTGAGCGAGCGCAGCCCGCGCCGCCGCCTGGGTCAGCGAGGAGAGGTGATACGGCAGGCGCACCAGCTGGACGGCGTCGACGACGCCCGCCGCGGCGGCGACATAGCCCAGCCGCAACCCGGCCATGCCGAACGCCTTGCTCATCGTGCGCGTGACGACCAGACGGGGGGCGCCCGGCAGCAGCGTCAGCGCGGACGCCGTGCCCGGGCGGGCGAACTCCGCGTAGGCCTCGTCGACGACCACCATGCCCTGCGCTGCCGCGACGGCCGCCTCGACCACGGCCAGGTCCAGCGACGTGCCGGTCGGGTTGTTCGGCGAGCACAGCACGACGATGTCCGGACGGTGCAGTTGGATCTGCTCGACGACGTGCGCCGCCGACAGCGTGAAGTCCGCGGCCCGGCGACCGTCGACGAAAGCCGAGCCGACCCCGCGGGCGATGAGTGTGTGCATCGCGTAGGAGGGCGTGAAGCCCAGCACGGTGCGACCCGGTCCGGCGAAGGTCTGGAACAGCTGCTGCAGCACCTCGTTGGAGCCGTTGGCCGCCCACACCTCGGTGGGCGCGAGCCCGTGACCGAGGTAGGCGGCGAGGTCCTCGCGCAGCGCCCAGGCCTCACGATCGGGGTACCGGTTCATGGTGGCAGCGACCTCGCGCGCCGCGCTGCCGATGTCGGCCAGCAGCGACTCGGGAAGTGGGAAGGAGTTCTCGTTCGTGTTCAACGCGACACGGACGTCCAGCTGCGGCGCGCCGTACGGGTGCTGCCCCTTCAGGTCCTCGCGCAGGGGCAGCTCGTCCAGGCCGACGTCGGCTGCGCCGGTCACCGGCCGGCCATGCGGATGGCCACAGCGGCGCCGTGGGCCGGCAGATCCTCCGCGTCGGCGAGGGCGAGCACGAACGGTGCCGCCTCGGCGAGTGCGTCCGCGGTGTACTCGACCAGGTGCACCCCCTTGAGGAACGCCTGCACCGACAGCCCCGACGCGTGCCGGGCCGTGCATCCGGTCGGCAGCACGTGGTTGGAGCCGGCGCAGTAGTCGCCGAGGGACACCGGGGCGTGCGCGCCGACGAAGATGCACCCGGCGTTGCGGACCCGCTCGGCCAGCGCCCGGGCGCCGACGGTGATGACCTCCAGGTGCTCGGCGGCGTAGGCGTCCACGACCGCCAGCCCCTGCTCCATGTCCCGGACGAGCACGGTCGCGGACTGCTGCCCGGACAGGGCGGTGCGGATGCGGTCGCTGTGCTTGGTCAGCCCGACCTGACGGGCGATCTCGACATCCACGGCGTCGGCGAGCGCGACGGAGTCGGTGACCAGCACCGAGGCGGCGAGCGTGTCGTGCTCGGCCTGGCTGATCAGATCGGCCGCGACATGGGCCGGGTCGGCGCTCGCGTCGGCCAGCACCGCGATCTCGGTCGGCCCCGCCTCGGCGTCGATCCCGACGACGCCGCGGACCATCCGCTTGGCGGCCGCGACGTAGAGGTTGCCGGGGCCGGTCACCAGGTCGACCCCGTCGATGCCCAGCCCGGCGTCGCCGTAGGCGAGCAACGCGATGGCCTGGGCGCCGCCCACGGCGTAGACCTCGGAGACGCCGAGCAGCTCGCAGGCGGCGAGGATCGTCGGGTGCGGCAGGCCGCCGAACTCCTTCTGCGCCGGCGAGCAGACGACCAGGGAGTCCACGCCGGCGACCTGGGCCGGGACGACGTTCATGACGACGCTCGAGGGGTAGACGGCCAGCCCACCCGGGACGTACAGGCCGACGCGTTCGATCGGCACCCACTTCTCCGTCACTGTGCCACCGGGGACGACCTCGGTGTCCACCGTGTGGCGGCGCTGTGCCTCGTGCCCGATGCGCGCCCGGCGGATCGACTCCTCGAGCGCGGCCCGCACGCCCGGGTCGAGATCGGCCAGCGCGCGGGTCAGGGCGGCGGCGGGTACGCGCGGTTCGGCCACGTCGACCCCGTCGAAGCGCAGTGTCGCCTCCCGCGCTGCTGCGTACCCGCGCTCGCGGACCCCCTCGACGATGGGGGCGATCGCGACGATGGCCGCCTCCACGTCCATCGGCGCGCGTGGCAGCAGACCGCGCGCGGGGCGGGCCTCGGACAGGGTCAGGTCGAGTCGTCGTAGCACACCGCCAGTCTACGAAGCCGAACCGACCGGATTCACCGCCGCAGCGCAGGTCGACCGACGGCACACCGTCCGCGATGCCACCAGCTCACCCCGGGCGCCCGCTGCACAGGCCCGGCACGCAACTCGCACAGATGCCGATCGTGACGCACACTCACCAGGTGTCTGATGTCGTCGCGCTGTTCCCGCTCGGCTATGTGCTGCTGCCCGGAATGCCGCTGCCGATCCACGTCTTCGAGCCGCGGTACCGGCAGCTGCTGGCCGACATCACCCTCCCCGGGGGCAGCAACGCCTTCGGCGTGGTGCTGGGCGAGCCGGAGTCCGGCGTGGCCCGGCCGGAGATCGCCTCCGTCGGGACGATGGCCGAGATCCTGGAGAACGAGCCCTACGGTGACGGCAGCTGCGACCTGCTGACGGTCGGCAGCCGACGCTTCCTCATCGAGGAGGTGGACGAGAGTTCGGCACCGTACCTGCAGGCGCGGGTGACCTGGCTGACCGAGGACGACGGGGACCTCACACCGGGCCTGGTTGCGCTGGCGTGCGGGCTGAGCGAGAAGTACGGCAGGGCGCTGGCCCAGATCGGCGGTGGCCAGGTCGTCGAGCGCCTCGCCGAGGACCCGGTGCGCTGCTCCTACGAGATCGCGCTGCGCCTCAAGTTGTCCCACGCCGACCGGCAGTCGCTGCTGGCCAGTGCCACCGCCGCGGAACGGCTCGCCGCCGAGCTGATCCTGCTGCGCCGGGAGATCGTGATCCTCGAGGCGACGCACACCATCCCGGTCCCCGCGCAGATGCTGCACATCCAGCCCAGCTACAGCTGAGCCGGGCCCGGGCCGTAACCGCTCAGCGCGGGTTCCGGCGCGGTCTGCTGCGGCTCGGGCGGGCGGCCGAGGTCATCCGGTCCCGCGAGCAGCACGGCGACCAGGTAGACGATCAGCGCCAAGGCCCCTTCGACGGCCAGCAGCGAGTGGGCGTGCAGGCCGACCTTCATGGTGACGAGCGTGTTCACCTTGCCGGTGTCGTGGCCGGACGAGAGCGCCCCGCCGACGAGGGCGGTCAGCCACGCCCCCAGTGTCCCGCCGGCGGCCACGGCCAGCGCCATGACCGGCCCGCGGGTGGAGCGCCAGAGGTAGCCCGCCAGCCCCGCGATCAGACCGACGGCGCCGGTGAGCAGGACGTAGCGCCCGTCGGCGGCGATGAAACCCTCCGCCTCGTCCGGGATCGTGAACTGGGCGGACTGGACGTAGCCGACGCTGTGCGGGCTGATGGCCTGCCACAGGATGCCGACCCCGACCCCGACGACGGCGAGGACGCCGACGACGATCGCGGCCGCGCGCAGGTCGGTCCGCGTGAACCACGGCTCGACCGGGACGGTGTGGGCAGCGGGCGGTGGCGGATACGGCGCGGCGTAGGCGCCGAACTGGCCGGGCGGCACCTGTCCGGCCGGTTCCCGCGGCTGGTCCCAGGGCTGGTCCCAGGGCGATCTCGGTGTCTCCGTCACCCCGCCAGTCTGTCAGGCCAGCGCGGCGCGCAGCAGGCGGGCGTCGGCGAGCACCGCGTGCGGGGTGCGCCAGGCCAGGGGGTCCAGCAGCGGGTCGGCCGGCAGCAGCACCAGTGCGGCGGGGCGCCCGACCTGCAGCAGGCCCGTCCGGCCGCGGATGCCAGGCGAGCGGGCCGACCCCTGGGTGGCGGCGCGCAGCGCGCCGATCCGGCCCAGCCCGGTCTCGGCGAGGCGATCCAGTTCGCGGGGGTCCACGCCGGGATGGGTGCCCGTGTTGCCGAGGTCGGTGCCGTAGCGCAGTTCGACACCGGCGGCGACGAGATCAGCGGCGTTGGCGGCCGCGTCGCGCCCGGCGCCCTCGGAGAAGAAGGTCTGAAGCGTGGACACCACGGCGACCTTCGCGGCGACGATCCGGGCGACGAGATCGTCGGGGAGGCGTTCGATGGGGACGTGGGCGAGTTCGTCCACCCCGGCGTCGAGGGCGCGGCGCACCATGTCCACGCGCAGCGCGTGCGCCACGACCGCCAGCCCGGCACTGTGGGCCGTGTCGACGACGGCCCGCACGGTGGCGGGGTCGGGCACCGGCCAGCCGCGGCGCGGTTCCAGCGCGAGCTTGATCACGTCGCTGCCGTCCACGGCGAGGTCGCGCACCACCACCCGCGCCTGCGCCGGAGAGTCGACGAACGCGGCGAAACCGTCCCGCCCCCAGCTGCGGCTCGGGTAACCACCGGGTGCGGTGACGACCTGGCCCGAGGTGGCCACGAACGGGCGCCCGGTGGGCGGGCGGACGTGACCGGTGCGCCACTCCCGCGCCAGCTCCTCGGGTGAGCCGAGGTCGCGCACGGCCACGAGCCCGGCCAGCAGGGCCCCGTCGAGACCGCCGAAGGCCAGGTGCACATGGGCGTCGACGATCCCGGGCCCGACCCAGAACCCGCGGCCGCCGTGGACCGGCAGATCCTCGGGCAGCTCGAAGGACCCCGTCGGCCCGCAGCGGGCGATACGCCCGGAACCGTCGACCACCACGGCACCGTCGAACGGAGTCGCCGTGCCACCGGTCCAGATCTGGCCCGTGAACACCAGCCCGCGGGGAACCGCTGTCGTCGCCCGCCGGGCGCGGACGGTCCCGACCCCGGACACCGCGCGCCGGGCCAGTCCCCCGGCCACGGCGCGCCCGACGCGCAGCGCGCGTCCGCGGACCGGGTGTGAATCACTCATGGCCGCATCCTGTCAGGTCCGGTCGGGTCACCGGGGAGGCACCGACGGGGCGGCGCGCGCAGGGGAACTCAGCGGGCGCGGCCGGGGCGCCCCAGGACATCGTGGCGCACGACGAACGCGAGCTCGCTCAGGCGACCGGCCGGCACGACGCGGGTGACGTCGAAGTCACCCAGCTTGCGCAGCGTCTCCTTGCGCCGCCGGCCGATCAGGCGCCAGGCCAGCAGCGGCAGGCCGACCACGCTCGAGGGCAGCCCCAGGCGCCGGAGCTCCCGGCGCAGGTCCCCTCTCGTCTCCTTGACCAGCGCGCGGATCTTGTCCTCCGCGGCGCCGAGCCGCCCCACCGCGGTGAGCCGGCGCAGGATCGCCATCAGCAGGGCCCGGAAAGCCAGGACGACGAGGGCGACCAGGCCGATCAGCACCGCGAACCAGTGCGGGCCGAGCAGCCACACCACCACCGCGAGCGCCACGATCACGAGCGCTATGACCATGAGCCCGGCCGACAGCCGTGCCGCGATCGCGCGCCCCACCAGGTAGCGCGCCAGCATCGCCGCCGTCAGCGGGTTGTTCTGGTCGAAGTAGCCGACCTCCGGATCGGGGCCGTCAGCCGGCGGGGTGTCGCCGGGGGCGGTCTTGTCGAACGACACCCGGGCAGGCGGGAGGATCTCCGGTTCGGACGCGTCGTCAGCCATACGGCAAGCCTATGTCGCCGTCGGGCCGACCGGGGTCGGCTGCAGCTCCGGTCGGTCCGGCTGACGCGAGCGTCAGGTCAGGCGGCGACGGCGCTCGGTCCGAGCAACGCCTTGAGGTCGCCCATGAGCGACGGCGACGGCGCCACGCGCAGGCCGTCGGGCAGGCGGAGCAGGTGCACGCGGTCCCCCGCACGCAGTTCCAGGCGCACCTCCGTGGTGCCGGGGTGCGCGGCCAGCACCTCCCGCAGCCGGTCCACCAGCGGCGGCGTGCAGCGGCTCGGCGAGAGGCTGACCGTGACGGGACCGTGCGCGGCGACGGTGAGGTCGGGCAGGGTGAGCTCTCGCGCGATGATCTTGACGGCGTCCTCGCGGGCGTCCGCGCGGCCACGCACGACCACGATGGCGTCCTCGGCGATCGACATGCCCACCTCCGCGTAGGTCGCCGGGAAGAAGAGCACCTCGACCGCGCCGGTGAGATCCTCGAGCACGGCCTGCGCCCACGGGGCACCGTTCTTGCTCATCTTGCGGGTCACCGAGCTCAGGATTCCTGCGACGGTCACGAACGAGCCGTCCTCGGTGCCCTCGCCGGCCAGGTCCGCGATGGTGATGTCCGCGGCCGAGGCCAGGATGTGCTCCACCCCGAGCAGCGGATGGTCGGACACGTACAGCCCGAGCATCTCGCGCTCGAAGGCGAGCAGCACGCTCTTGTCCCACTCGATGTCCGGGACGGGGACGGAGAAGACGTCGATCTCACCGGGCTCGTCGCCGCCGATGCCGAACAGGTCGAACTGCCCGACCGCCTCGGCCCGCTTGGTATCCACGACGGCATCGATGGACTGCTCGTAGACGTGCATGAGACCGCGGCGCGGATGGCCGACCGAGTCGAAGGCGCCGGCCTTGATGAGCGATTCGATCGTGCGCTTGTTGCACACCACCGCATCGACCTTGCGCAGGAAGTCGGCGAAGTCGGTGAAGGGATCCTTGGCCCGCCGGGTCGCAGCGATCGACGCGACGACGTTGGCGCCCACGTTGCGCACGGCCGAGAGTCCGAAGCGGATGTCGGTGCCGGTCGGGGTGAAGTTGGCGTCGGAGGAGTTGACGTCGGGCGGCAGGACCTTGATGCCCATGCGCCGGCACTCGGCCAGGTAGATCGCCGACTTGTCCTTGTCGTCCTTGGTCGAGGTGAGCAGGGCGGCCATGAACTCGGCCGGGTAATTGGCCTTGAGGAAGGCGGTCCAGTACGAGACGACCGCATAGCCGGCGCCGTGGCTCTTGTTGAAACCGTAGTCACAGAACGGGAGCAGCGTGTCCCACAGGGCCTTCACCGCGGCGGCGGAGAAGTTGCGCTCGGCCATGCCGGCCGAGAACGACTCGTACTGCTGCTCCAGTTCCTTCTTCTTCTTCTTGCCCATGGCTCGCCGCAGCAGGTCGGCGCTGGCCAGCGAGTAGCCGGCCACCCTCTGCGCGATCGCCATGACCTGCTCCTGGTAGACCACCAGCCCGTGCGTCTCCCCGAGGATCTCCTTGAGCGGCTCGGCGAGCTCGGGGTGGATCGGGATGACGTCCTTGCGGTTGTTCTTGCGGTCGGCGTAGTCGTTGTGGGCGTTCGCGCCCATCGGGCCGGGCCGGTACAGCGCCAGCACGGCCGTGATGTCGTCGAAGGAGTCGGGTTTCATGCTCCGCAGCAGCGCCCGCATGGGTCCGCCGTCGAGCTGGAAGACCCCGAGCGTGTCGCCGCGTCCCAGCAACTCGTAGGTCGCGGGGTCGTCGAACGTGAGGTCCTCGATGATCAGCTTCTCGCCGCGGTTGGCCTCGATGTTCTCCAGCGCGTCCTGGACGACGGTGAGGTTGCGCAGGCCGAGGAAGTCCATCTTCAGCAGCCCGAGCGCCTCGCACGTCGGGTAGTCGAACTGCGTGATGATCGCGCCGTCCTGCTCGCGGCGCATGATCGGGATGTGGTCCATCAGCGGTTCGCTGGACATGATCACCGCGCAGGCGTGCACCCCCCACTGCCGCTTCAGCCCTTCCAGGCCGCGGGCGGTGTCGACGACCTGCCGCACCTCCTGGTCGGCCTCGTAGAGCGCGCGGAACTCGCCGGTCTCGCCGTAGCGCGGGTGCTCGACGTTGAAGATGTCGTTGACCGGGATGTCCTTGCCCATGACCGCCGGCGGCATCGCCTTGGTGATCCGGTCGCCCATCGCGAAGGGGTACCCCAGCACCCGCGAGGCGTCCTTGACCGCCTGCTTGGCCTTGATCGTGCCGTAGGTGACGACCTGCGCCACCCGGTCCTGGCCGTACTTGTCGTTGACGTAGCGGATGACCTCGTTGCGGCGGCGCTCGTCGAAGTCGATGTCGATGTCGGGCATGGAGACGCGCTCTGGGTTGAGGAAGCGCTCGAACAGCAGCCCGTGCTCCAGCGGGTCCAGCCCGGTGATGCCCATGGCGTAGGCGACGAGCGAGCCGGCCGCCGATCCCCGGCCGGGCCCGACGCGGATGCCCTGCGAGCGCGCCCAGTTGATCAGGTCGGCGACCACCAGGAAGTAGCTGGGGAAGCCCATCTGGTTGATCATCGCGACTTCGTAGTCGGCGCGGGCACGCACCGCGGCCGGGATGCCGGACGGGTAGCGGCGGGCCAGGCCGGCCTCGACCTCGGCGCTGAACCAGCTCGACTCGGTGTGGCCGGCCGGGACGTCGTAGCGCGGCATCAGGTTGGCCGACTCGTCGAAGACGACGTTGCAGCGCTCGGCGATGAGCAGCGTGTTGTCGCACGCCTCGGGCAGGCCGTTCTTGTCCGCCCACAGGGACCGCATCTCCGCGGCCGACTTGAGGTAGTAACCCTCGCCGTCGAGCTTGAACCGGGCCGGGTCGGCCATGGTCTTGCCCGATTGCACGCACAGCAGGACCTCGTGCGCCTTGGCGTCCTCGCGGCTGACGTAGTGGCTGTCGTTCGTCGCGATCATGGGCAGCTCGAGGTCCTTGCCGAGTTGCATCAGCCCGTCGCGGACCCGCCGCTCGATCTCGAGACCGTGATCCATCAGCTCCAGGAAGAAGTTCTGCTTGCCGAAGATGTCCTGGAACTCGGCCGCGGCGGCCCGGGCCTTGTCGTAGTTGCCGATGCGCAGCCAGGTCTGGATCTCCCCCGACGGGCAGCCGGTCGTGGCGATGATCCCCTCGGCGTACTCGCTGAGCAGCTCCCGGTCGGCACGGGGCTTGTAGTAGAAGCCCTCCATCGACGAGCGCGACGACAGCCGGAACAGGTTCTGCATCCCGGTCGTGTTCTCGGCCAGCATCGTCATATGGGTGTAGGAGCCCGCGCCGGAGACGTCGTCGCCGCCTCCGTCGGCCCACCGGACCCGCTTCTTGTCGTAGCGGGAGGTGTTGGGGGTGAGGTAGGCCTCCATGCCGATGATCGGCTTCACGCCGGTAGCCTGGGCCTGCTTGTAGAAGTCGTACGCGCCGAAGACGTTGCCGTGGTCGGTCATCGCCAGGGCGGACATGCCCAGCTCGGCGGCCTTGGCGAACATGGGCGTGAGGCGGGCGGCGCCGTCGAGCATGGAGTACTCGGTGTGCACGTGCAGATGGACGAACTGATCGGTGCCTGCACTCACTGGTTACCGAGCTCCTTCGTTCCGTGACGCCGACCGTCATCTTCTCCCACCGCCGACCCCCCGCGGAGCCAAACACGCGCCCCGGTCCGGGCGAATTCCTCACCCTCGATCTGAGGCCGAGACTGTGCGTGGATGTCAGGCTGGATCGGCAGGTCCAGTTGTAGTCCCTACCTCTGACAAGGGCCCGCCGGCGAAGCGCTCCTGCGCCTCCAGCATGACCTCGCGCCGGCCGGGACTGCCCTTGTGGCCGCTGTCACGCAGGGCCACCAGCTCCACGCCCGGCCACGCCTGCGCCACCTCCCAGGCCGTGTCGAACGGGCAGCTGAGGTCGAGCAGCCCGTGGACCAGCACGCCCGGGATCCCGGCCAACGTCGCGGCCCGGCGGATCAGCACACCCTCCTCGAGGAACGCGCCGTTCAGGGCGTAGTGGGCGCACAGCCGGGCGAAACCGATCATCGCGTCCGTGGCCTCGGCCGGCTCGGGGCGCGGGACCGATCCCGGTTCCAGTGAGAGCGCCGCGTCCTCCCACGCCATCCAGGCCAGGCCGGCCGCCGACCGCACCTGCCGATCGGGGTCGGCGAGCAGCCGCAGGTAGCCCTCGTACAGGTTCTCCCCGGCCGGCACCGCGCCCCGGAAGCGCGCCCACTCCGCGGGGAAGAAGCGGGCCAGGCCGCCGTAGAGCCAGTCCGTCTCGACGCGGCGGCCACTGGTGATCGCCGCCAACACGATCTCGGTCACCCGGTCGCGATGGAGCTCGGCGTAGGCCAGCGCGAGGGTCGCCCCCCATGAACCGCCGGTCACCATCCAGCGCTCGATGCCCAGGTGTTCGCGCAGCAGTTCCATGTCCGCCACGAGGTGTGCCGTGGTGTTGCAGCTCAGGTCGGTCTCCGGGTCCCCCGCGTGCGGGGTGCTACGGCCGCATCCGCGCTGGTCGAACAGGACCAGGCGGTAGCGCGCCGGGTCCACGCCCCGCCGCATCCCCGGCGCGCAGCCCTGGCCTGGACCGCCGTGGAGCAGGACGGCCGGCTTGCCGTCCGGGTTCCCCGAGACCTCCCAGTGGATGCGGTTGCCGTCGCCGACGTCGAGCAGGCCCTGGTCGTAGGGTTCGATGTCCGGATAGAGCTCGCGCATCGGTGCCACCTCTCTCTGGGAACGGCCCGGACCCACCCGCGCGGGATGCGCATGCAGTGGTGGAATCCGCCGACAGTTTCCGCGTAACCCATTCGCACGCGAATCGTTGATCATTCACGGAGCGGGTCGTGGCCGGGGGGCCAGGGCTCACTGGCCCGTCTCCTGGGGGCCGTCCGTTCTCGATCCTGAGCGGGCGGCGCTGTCGCATGAGCCGGAGCGCCCGCCGAAGGATCGACAACGGGGGTGGCGGGAGCTCCGGTTCCACGGTCAGCTCTCCGCGCGGAGCACGTCCAGCGCGTGGACGAGGTCGGGCGGGAACGACGAGGCGAAGCGGACCGTCTCCCCGGTGGCCGGATGGGCGAAGCTGAGTTCCCTCGCGTGCAGCCACTGCCGTTCCAGTCCGAGGCGACGGGCGAGCTCGGGGTCGGCGCCGTAGGTGACATCGCCGACACACGGGTGCCGGAGCGCCGCCATGTGCACCCGGATCTGGTGGGTGCGCCCGGTCTCCAGGCCGATGTCGAGCAGCGACGCCGCGCGGAACGCCTCGACCGTCTCGTAATGGGTCACGCTGGGACGCCCACCGGCCACGACGGCGAACTTGTAGTCCGCCGTCGGATGGCGGCCGGTGGGGGCGTCGACCGTGCCGCGGCTGGGGTCCGGATGCCCCTGCACCAAGGCCGAGTACCGCTTGTCGACGGTGCGCTCCTTGAAGGCCCGTTTGAGCGCGGAGTAGGCGCGCTCGCTGGCCGCCACCACCAGCACCCCGCTGGTGCCCGCGTCCAGGCGGTGCACCACACCCTGCCGCTCGGCCGCACCCGACGTCGAGATGCGGAACCCCATCGCGGCCAGGCCGCTGGTGACCGTCGGCCCGCTCCATCCCGGGCTCGGGTGGACCGCAACGCCGACCGGCTTGTCGATGACGAGGATGTCGTCGTCGGCGTGGAGCACCGCAAGGCCGTCCACCCGGACCACCGGTTCGGAGACCGGCGCCGTACCGGGGAGCTCGACCTCGAGCCACTCCCCCGTCTGCACCCGGGCGGACCGGGGCGGGTGGGCGCCGTCGACCTGCACGCTGCCGGCGTCGATGAGGTGCGCGGCGACGGTCCGCGAGACCCCGAACAGCCGGCCGATGGCAATGTCGAGCCGCAGCCCCTCGAGGCCTTCGGGGACGGGGAGCGAGCGGGTCTGGCCGGCGGGTGCGGGCGCGTCGCTCACGCCGAGGACGCCGACCGCGTGGTGCCGGTGAACTCGATGCCCCGGATCGCCAGCAGCGCGGCCAGCACCCCGCCGCACACGATCGCCGAGTCCGCCGCGTTGAAGATGGGCCAGATGTGGCCGTCGTCGGAGAAGAGGCTGATCCAGTCCACGACGTGCCCACGCCCGGGCCCCGGCGCCCGCAGGAAGCGGTCCACCAGGTTGCCGACCGCACCGCCGAGGATGAGCCCGAGCGATACCGCCCAGCCGATCGAGTGCAACCGCCGCGCGGTGCGGGCGATGACGACGACGATGACCACCGCCAGCGCGGTGAGGAAGATCGTGGCTCCCTGCCCGGTGGAGAACGCGGCGCCGGCATTGCGGGCGTACACGAGGTAGACCGCGCCGCCCAGCAGGCGAACCGGCCGGCCGTAGGTCAGGTGTGCCACCACGAGGACCTTGCTGACGACGTCCAGGGACAGCGCGAGCAGCGCCACCACGACGAACAGCCCGATGCGGCGTGGCGCGGCCGGGCCCGCCGCCACTGGTTGCTCGACGGGCGCGGGATCGGTCACGGCTTCATTCTCGCTCATGACCGGAGCGGCGGGCGCCGCCAGGACCGGATCAGCGCCGTTCCTCGCGCTGCTTGCACGCGACGTCGAGCGTGGCCATCGGGAACGCCTGCAGGCGGGCCCGGGGAATCGGATTGCCGCAGGACTCGCAGAATCCGTAGGTGCCGGAGTCGATCCGGTCCAGGGCGTGCTGCATCTGCGTCAGCAGGTCCATCCTGTTCGCCGCGATGGACTGCTCCTGCTCGCGGTCGAAGGTCTTGCTCCCGGCGTCGGCCTGGTCGTCGCCGGCGCCGTCGTTGCCGGCTTGCTGCAGTTCGTTCAGCGCCGCGATCGACTCGTTGTACTCGAGCTGCATCTGGGCCATCTTCACGGTGAGGTCGCCGCGGACCTCGGCGAGCTCCTCCGGCGTCCAGTCCGTTCCGGCCGCGACCGCGGGGGCCTTCTTCGCGGCAGCCGTCCTGGCCGGGGCCGACCTGGTCTGGGCGGCCTTGGCGGGCGCGGTCTTGGTCGGCGCGGTCTTGGTCGGCGCGGCCTTCGTCGGCGCGGTCTTGGTCGGCGCAGTCTTGGTTGGCACAGTCTTGGTCGGCGCAGCCTTGGTCGGCGCGGCCTTGGCGGGCGCCTTCGCCGCGCGCGATCCTGTCGAGCCCGTCGCCTTGGCCGCGGGGGACGAACCGACCGCCTGCGTGGCGGACTTGGTGGTGGATTTGGCGGCCGGCCTGGTGGCCTTGGTAGCCGCTTTGGCGGTGCCTGCCGCGGGGGTCCGCGCGGCAGCGTGTTCGGCTGCATCCATCGGCTGTGCCCTCCTGATACCGCGCCGTCGCCACCGCGTGGGACCGGGTGGACCGTGCAAAGGTAGCCGAGCGTACGAGGCGGTGCGAAAACTCGCCAGTGCACACGCCGCCGGGCGGTAGGCTGGGCGCTGCTACGACGAGGACACGGCCACGCGCCACCGAGCCAGAGCGACCCGGGGACGGTGGGAGCCCGGGGCCCAGGACGCGCCGGTCATCACCTCCGAGCTCCGGAAGAACGGGTCCCACCGCGGGATGCCCCAGTAGAACCGGGCCAGCACGACCGACGAGTGGGCCCGCGGCGAACCGATCATCGCGGGTCAACGAGGGTGGTACCGCGGTGGGTCGGCGAGCGTGTCTTCGCCGGTCCGTCGTCCCTCGGGGAACGCCGACCCGAGGAGAGATGACAGCTGTGCCCGACGCCGAGTACCGGTCCCTGCCGGCCCATGTCGATCTGCCCGCCAACGACCACGCGGTGATCGACTTCTGGAACGCCGAGCAGGTCTTCCAGCGCAGCCTGGATGCCACCGCCGACGGGCCGGCCTGGACGTTCTACGAGGGGCCGCCCACCGCGAACGGCATGCCCGGCACCCACCACGTCGAGGCGCGGGCGTTCAAGGACGTGTTCCCGCGCTTCAAGACCATGAAGGGTCACCACGTGGCCCGGATGGCCGGATGGGACTGCCACGGGCTGCCGGTCGAGCTCGCCGTCGAGCAGGAGCTGGGCTTCACCGGCAAGCCCGACATCGAGGCCTACGGCATCGCCGAGTTCAACGCGAAGTGCCGGGAGTCGGTGCTGCGCAACGTCGGGGCGTTCGAGACGATGAGCCAGCGGATGGGCTACTGGGCCGACTACGCCAACCCCTACCGCACGATGGACCCGTCCTACATCGAGAGCGTCTGGTGGGCGCTCAAGCAGATCTTCGACCAGGGCCTGCTCGTCGAGGACTTCCGGGTGTCGCCCTACTGCCCGCGCTGCGGCACCGGCCTGTCCGACCACGAGGTGGCCCAGGGTTACGAGGACGTCGTCGACCCGTCGGTGTACGTCCGGTTCCCGTTGACCTCCGGGGAATGGGCGGGACGGGCCGACCTGCTGGTGTGGACGACCACACCGTGGACGCTCGTGTCCAACACAGCCGTCGCGGTCAACCCCGCCGTCGACTACGTCGTCGCGCGGACCGGCGACGGCACCTTCGTCGTCGCCGCCGACCTGATCGGTGTGCTCGGCGACGGTGCCGAGGTGCTGGCCCGCTATCCGGGCACCGCCCTGGAGCGGTGGACGTACCGGCGCCCCTTCGACTACGTCGCGATCCCCCCGGCCGGGGACGACACGGCCGCGCATTTCGTCGTCCTCGCCGACTACGTGACGACCTCCGACGGGACGGGGCTGGTGCACCAGGCCCCGGCGTTCGGCGCGGACGACCTCGCCACCTGCCGCGCCTACGGGCTGGCGGTCGTCAACCCCGTCGGGCGCGACGGACACTTCCTGCCCGAGGTGGAGTCGGTGGGCGGCGTCTTCTTCAAGGATGCCGACACCACCCTGGTCGCCAGCCTGCAGGAGCGCGGCCTGCTGTTCCGCCACGTGCCCTATGAGCACGCCTACCCGCACTGCTGGCGCTGCCACACGCCGTTGATGTACTTCGCGCTGCCGTCCTGGTACGTGCGCACGACGGCCCGCAAGGCCGCGCTGATCCGCGAGAACGAGAAGACCGAGTGGTACCCCGAGACGATCAAGCACGGCCGCTACGGTGACTGGCTGGACAACAACATCGACTGGGCGCTGTCGCGGGATCGGTACTGGGGCACCCCGCTGCCGGTGTGGCGCAACGACGCCGATCCCGCGCGTCTGGTCTGCGTCGGGTCGCTGGCCGAGCTCGGGGAGCTGGCCGGCACCGACCTGTCCGCGCTCGACCCACACCGCCCCTACGTCGACGACGTGACCTTCACCCGGCCGGGCGAGGACGGCACCTACCGCCGCGTGCCCCAGGTCATCGACGCCTGGTTCGACTCCGGGTCGATGCCCTTCGCCCAGTTCGGCGCCCCGCACCACAACGCCGCCCTCGCCGAGGCCAGCTACCCGGCCGATTACATCTGCGAGGCGATCGACCAGACCCGTGGCTGGTTCTACACGCTGATGGTCGTCGGCACGCTCGTGTTCGACGAGTCGTCCTACCGCACCGTGCTCTGCCTGGGGCACATCCTGGCCGAGGACGGCCGCAAGATGAGCAAGCACCTGGGCAACATCCTGGAGCCGCTGCCCCTGATGGACCGCCACGGCGCCGATGCCGTGCGGTGGTTCATGCTCGCGGGCGGCTCGCCCTGGTCCGCGCGCCGGGTCGGGCACAAGACCCTGGACGAGATCGCGTCCAAGGTGCTCCGGACGTACTGGTCGGTCGCCTCGTTCCAGAGCCTGTACGCCCGAGCCAACGGCTGGGTACCCGGATCACCCGACGCCGGCTCGCCCACCCTGCTCGACCGGTGGGCCCTGGACGAGGCGCGGCGGGTCGCGGCCGAGGTCGACGACGCGCTGGAGAACTTCGACACCGCGCGCGCCGGCAAGCTGCTCGCCGCCTTCATCGACGATCTCTCGAACTGGTACGTGCGGCGCTCGCGGCGGCGCTTCTGGGACGGCGACCCGGCGGCGCTGGCCACCCTGCACGAGTGCCTGCGGACGCTCACCCTCCTGCTCGCGCCGTTCGTGCCGTTCGTGACCGAGACCGTGTGGGGGGCGTTGTTCGCCGGCTCCACGGGCGTCCCATCGGTGCACCTGGCGCAGTGGCCGGTCGACGCCACGACGGACAGCAGCGTGGACACCGCGCTCGCCGAGCAGGTCGACGTGGTGCGCCGTGTCGTCGAGCTCGGCCGGGCCGCACGGGCGGAGTCGGGCGTGAAGACGCGTCAGCCGCTGGGGCGCGCGCTGATCTCCGCCCCCGGCTGGTCCGCCGTGCCCGATGCGCTCCGCCAGGAGGTCGCCGACGAGCTGAACGTGGTGGCGCTGGAGGACCTGCGCGACGCGGAGGAGCTCATCACCGTGACGGTGAAGCCGAACTTCCGCACCCTCGGGCGGCGTTTCGGCCCCCGCACCAAGGACGTCGCCGCCGCGGTCGGGCTGACGCCGGCCGCGGGGATCGCGCACAGCCTGCACCTCGGCCGGCCGGTCGAGGTCACGCTGGCGGACGGGTCTACCGAGCACCTCGCCGCGGAGGAGCTGATCGTCAACCAGAGCCCCTCCGACGGGTGGACGGTGGCCAGTGACGGCCCGGACACCGTCGCGCTCGACCTCGAGATCACCCCGGAGCTGCGGCGCCGGGGCCTGGTTCGCGACGTCGTGCGCCAGGTCCAGGAGGCCCGCAAGAATGCCGGGCTGGACGTCTCGGACCGCATCGAGCTGCGCTGGCGCGTCGGGGGTTCGCCCGACCCCGCGGACGCGATCCTCGAGCACGCGGATGAACTGGCGGCGGAGGTGCTGGCCACCTCGCTCACCCGGGGCGCGGCACCGGAGCAGGACGGGTGGTTCACGGCCGCCGACGAGGAACTCGGGCTGACGCTCTGGCTGCGGAAGGCCTGAGGCGCGGCGTCAGAGGACGCGCTGCGGCGGGTCGCACAGCGAACACGGTGTGAACCCGCCGGCCAGCGCCTCTGCGAGGGGGATCGGCTCGGCGTCCTTGCCGCGCAGGAACTCACACGTGGCCAGGTGGTAGCGCAGCCGCGCGTCGATGACCCAGACGTCGCCCGGCTGCGCGATCGGGGCGGCGGGCGGGGGTTCGTCGTCCGCATCCCCCACCGCCGCGCGGCTCGGCTGCGGGACGGCGTCGGCCGCCGGAGTGCCGGGCTGCGTGCCGGGCTGCGTGCCGGGTTTCGTGCCGGGCTTCGGCAGTGCGGCCATCAGGCGCCGACCGGCGATGACGATCAGCACGATCGAGGCGACGCTGATGGCCAGCGAGGCGATGAGCAGGGGCGTGGACCCGACGAGCAGGCCCGCCACGAGCGCCACCAGCCCGGCCACCATCAGCACGATGATCGCGATCTGCATCAGCCGTCACCGTTTCGCGCGCACGGCCCGCCGGCGGTCACGTCGACGGGGTGACAGACGAGAACCTGCCGCCGGGAGCCTGGGCACCCGACGGCAGGTCCGCTGTCGTGGACTGAGCGAGGCTCAGCTGTGATAGGCGTTGTCGCTGCCCTGGGCCTCCTGGGCGGGTGCGGCACCGGCATCCGGGTCGCCGCCGTGCTCGAGGTCGCGCAGCTGCGACTCCAGGTAGCTCTTGAGCCGTGAGCGGTACTCGCGCTCGAAGGTGCGCAGCTCCTCCAGGCGGCGCTCGAGTGCGCTCTTGCGCGTCTCGAGGGCACTGTTGATCGCCGCGGCGCGCTGCTCGGCGTCGTTGACGGTCGCGGCCGCCTTCGCCTCGCTGTCGCGGCCGAGGGCGTCGGCGCGGGCCTGCGCCTCCTGCACGCGCTGGTTCGCGGCCGCGGTGCTCTCGGACTCGAGCTTGTTGGCCGCGGCCGTGGCCTCGGACACCATCCGCTCGGCGTCGGCCTGGGCACCGGCCAGGTGCTGGTCGGCGGTCTGCTGGGCCAGCGCGAGGACCTTGACGGCCTGCTGGTGGTGGTCTGCCGACACGACGGGAGCCGCTGCCGGCGAACCGTCACCGGCGGCGCGAACCGCCTCGGCGGCCTGGGCCTGCGCCTGAGCGGCGGCCTGCTCGGCAGCCTGGACGCGCTGTTCGGCGGCCTGCGCACGCTGCTCGGCCGCGGCCAGCGCGTCCTGCAGTTGGCTGCTGTTCTGACCGAGATTGCCGTGCTCCTGCTGCAGCTGCGCCAGGGCGGCGTTGAGGCGCTGGTTCTCCTCGATGAGCGTCTGGTCGTTGACCTGCGACAGCTGCGAGGAGTCCAGCGCGCCGGTGCCGGCCTGACTCTTGATCGACTGGTTCTCCTCGATCAAGCGGGAGAGCTCGGCCTCCACGACGTCGAGGAAGTTGTCGACCTCCTCCTCGTCGTAGCCGCGCTTGCCGATCTGCGACCGCTTGAAGGCGACGTTGTGGACGTCCGCGGGGGTCAGGGTCGTGGTCTTCGCGCTGGAGTCGTCCCCTGGCGTCTGGTCCATCGGTTCACCTCTTCGCTCAACGGCCACGCGAATGCGCGACCAGGTACCAATTCATGGATCCTGCACATCTGCCGTTGCGGATGATGCAGGTGTTACCTAGTTCTGCGCAAGCCTAAGTGCCACCGCGCGTAGAAGGAGAATAGCCAGCAGCAGCACCCACACGGACAGATCGATCGTGATCGGTCCGATGCGCAGGGGCGGGATCAGCCGGCGCAGCGTGCGAACCGGCGGATCGGTGGCCGAGTAGACCAGCTCGAGGCCGATCGCCGCGGTGCCCGCCGGACGCCACGAGCGGGCGAAGGACCTGGTCACGTCCAGCAGCACCCGAGCGAGCACGAGCAGGTACAGCACGAGCAGGCAGAGAGCGACCACGGAGAACGCTGTCGCCACCGAACTCAACCCTCTTCCTCAGGCGCTGCGGTCCACCCCGACGGCGAACCTGCTGCACAGTGATCATGCCTTGCCGATCGAGACACTGACCACCGGGGTCCGGGTGACGCGGTTTCTCAGCTCTGGTTGAAAAACCCGTTCTCGGCGATCCGTGCCTTGTCCTGCGCGGTCACCGTGACGTTCTGCGGGCTGAGCAGGAAGACCTTGGACGTCACCCGCTCGACGCGCCCGTGCAGCCCGAAGGTGAGGCCGGCGGCGAAGTCGACGAGGCGCTTGGCATCGGAGTCGGCCATCTCGCCGAGGTTCATGATGACCGGGGTTCCCGCACGGAAGTGCTCCCCGATGGTGACCGCTTCGTTGTACGTCCGCGGGTGCAGGGTCGTGATGCGGTACGGCGCCGGGGGTTCGTAGTCGGCGTACTCGGCGGCGTAGGCCTCGGTCTCGGCCGTCCACTCCTGACGGGCGGGAGCGGCGGGTTCGGCGACGCGGGCGTACTCCTGGCGGGGACGGGCCGGGCGCGACTGCGCCGAGTCGTGGGTGCGCGCCGGGGCGACGTCCCGCTCGTAGGACTCCAGGTCCTCGGCGTAACCGTCCTCGTCCTCGACCAGGCCGAGGTAGACGCCCATTTTGCGCAAGCTGGCGGCCATGCCGTCCTCCTACTTCAGATGACTCGTGGTTGGTGCCGAACCACAGCGGTGATGCACATTCGTGTCTCCCCGGACGCTAACCCACATCGGGCGCCCTGGAGCCGAGCAACGCCGATCCGACACGCACGTGTGTCGCGCCGTGCGCGATGGCGGGCTCGAGATCCGCGCTCATCCCCGCGGAGACCCACGTCGCGCCGGGATGGGAGCGGCGCAGGTCGGCCGCGATCTCCTCGACCAGGGCGAAGGCGCGATCGGGCTCCATGTCCATGGGCGCCACGGCCATGACCCCGACCAGGCGCAGGCCGGCGGCGGCGGCGATCGCTTCGGCCAGCGCCGGGACGCCCGCGCGCACGACGCCGCCGCGGCTGACGTCCCCGTCCAGGCTCACCTGGACGAGGACGTCCAGGGGTGCGCGTTCGGCGCGGAGCACGCCGGCGGCCAGGGCGTCGACCAGCTCGGGTCGGTCGACGGAGTGGACGGCCGTGGCGTAGCGCGCGACCGACCTGGCCTTGTTCGTCTGCAGCCGGCCGAGGAAGTGCCAGCGCACGTCCGGCAGCTGCGCCACCTTAGCGCGCGCCTCCTGGTCACGGTTCTCACCGAGGTCCTGCACGCCGAGCTCGCGCAGGGTGAGGGCGTCGCCGACCGGGAAGTTCTTGGTCACGGCGATGAGGGTGACCGTGCGCGGATCCCGCCCGGCGGCGGTCGCGGCGTCGTGGATCCGGCGCCGCACGTCGGCCAGCGCGCCGACGAGGGAGGCCCGCCGACGGCTGTCGGCCGCCGCGGTGCGGGCCCGGTCATCGGCGTCAACCACGGAGCACTAGTTCTTGAGGAAGTCCGGCACGTCGAGATCCTCGTCCAGCTCGATGGGCGTGCGGCCGGCCGACGACGTCGGCAGCGGCCAGCTCGGCGCGGCGGGCTGAGCAGGCTCCTGGTGACGGGACTGGCTGTAGGACTGCGTTGCCGGCTGGCGGCCGGGCGCGGCGGTCTCGGCCTCGGTGCGGCGCACCTCGACCTTCTTGTACGGCAGCTGGCCGGAGTCGAAACCGGCGGCGATGACGGTCACCTTGACCTCGTCGCCCAGGGTGTCGTCGATGACGGCGCCGAAGATGATGTTGGCCTCGGGGTGGGCGGCGTCGGAGACCAGCGTCGCGGCCTCGTTGATCTCGAACAGGCCCAGGTCGGAGCCGCCGTAGATCGACAGCAGCACCCCGCGGGCACCGTCCATGCTGGCTTCCAGCAGGGGGCTCGCGATCGCCATCTCCGCAGCGGCACGAGCCCGGTTGTCGCCCCGGGCCGAACCGATGCCCATCAGCGCCGAGCCCGCCCCGCTCATGACGCTCTTGACGTCGGCGAAGTCGAGGTTGATCAGGCCGGGGGTGGTGATCAGGTCGGTGATGCCCTGGACACCGGAGAGCAGCACCTGGTCGGCGCTGCGGAAGGCGTCCATGACGCTGACGCTGGAGTCGGAGATCTGCAGCAGCCGGTCGTTCGGGATGACGATGAGCGTGTCGCACTCCGCGCGCAGGTTCTCGATGCCGTCCTCGGCCTGCTGGGCACGCTTCTTGCCCTCGAAGCTGAACGGCCGCGTGACCACGCCGATGGTGAGCGCGCCGAGCTTGCGGGCGATGCTGGCCACGACGGGCGCGCCACCGGTGCCGGTGCCGCCACCCTCTCCGGCGGTGACGAAGACCATGTCGGCGCCCTTGAGCACCTCCTCGATCTCCTCCTTGTGGTCCTCGGCGGCCTGGCGGCCGACGTCGGGCTGCGCGCCGGCGCCGAGGCCCCGGGTGAGCTCGCGACCGACGTCGAGCTTGACGTCCGCGTCGCTCATCAACAGGGCCTGCGCGTCGGTGTTGACCGCGATGAACTCCACGCCCTTGAGACCGACCTCGATCATCCGGTTGACGGCGTTCACGCCACCACCGCCGACTCCGACGACCTTGATGACCGCGAGGTAGTTGTGCGGTGCGCTCATGATTCCTGCTTTCCGTGCGATGTCAGACGTCTCGACTGGGAGTGGGGAGAGTCGATGCTGGGGTGTCGAACACTCACCCTCGACTAGATGGTTATAGTTATGTCAACCTGGGCTGATGTACTGAAGTTAGCCGCAGATCCCGGAAGTCGGCTGCAGGCGCGCCCGCGACACGCCGCGACTTCGCCGATCCCGCGCCGGTCCTGCACCGGTCGTGCACCGGTCCTTCGCCGGTCCCGCGCCGGTCTCGTCCCGAGTGCCGGCGGGTTCCCGTAGGGGGACCGGGTCAGCGCGCGACGACGAGGTCGGGATCGCTGACGTCGTACTGCGAGCCGGGCCGGCGCAGCAGCGCCGGAAGGACCCGGGCCTTGTCCACGCTGCGCTCCGAGCCGCCCCAGAAGACCGTGCGCTGGTCCTTGAGAGTCAGGGTGACCGCCTCGGGACCGGTCGCGCTGATGCTCGCGAGCGCCGCGCGCACCGGCGCCGGGAGCGACACCGCCACCTGGGCGAGGGCGGCGAGGGTCGCGGTGTCCCCCGCCACGGCGGCGGACGGCTGGAGCAGCAGGATCCCCTTCGGCCGGACGTGGACGGTGGTGAACTGTCGCCCCTGCTCGTCGACGAGCACCCAGGTCTTGGCAGCGGTCTGCAGGTACCCGGCCGCGGTCCGCTCGGTGATGGCGATGACCACCGTGGACGGATAGGAGACCGACACCGTGGCGGTGCGGACGTCGGGCAGGGCCTCCACCCGTCGCTCGACGGCGTCGCGGGACAGGCGCAGCAGCGGGGTTCCGCTCGTGATCGCCGCGGCCGCGCGCACCGTCGCGGCGGACAGCCGGTGCGTGCCTTCGACCTTCACCGTCCGCACGCCCAGCACGGAGCTGAACGCGACGACCCACACGGCAGCCACCACGAGCACGGCGACGGCGGCGCCGACCAGCCAGCGCAGCGCCGCGCGGTTGACCTGGCGCGGCGGCGGGCCGGAGCGGACGGGCCGGACGGTGGTCGTGGTCATGCCCCGTCCTCCGTCGGTTCCGCGCCGGAGTCGGCCGCGCGCTCGGCGATCTGGGCGAGGATCTCGGGGCACAGCAGGTGGACGTCGCCGATGCCCATCGTCACGACGATGTCGCCGGGGCGGCAGAGCGCGGCGACCCGCGCGGCCGTGGCGGCCCAGCTCGGTTCGTAGACGACGTTCTCCGGGGCGAGCGGGATCGCGTCGGCGATGAGCGCGCCGGTCACCCCGGGGATGGGTTCCTCGCGGGCCGGGAAGATGTCCATGACCACCGCGATGTCGGCCAGCGCCATCGCCTCGGCGAACTCGGCGGCGAAGGTCTGGGTCCGGCTGAACGTCCCGGGCTGGAACACCCCGATCAGCCGGCCGGCCCCGCTCGCGGCCCGGGCACCGCGCAACGCCGCGGCTATCTCGGTCGGGTGGTGGGCGTAGTCGTCGTAGACGCGGACCCCGTCGGCCTCCCCGCGCAGCTCGAAGCGCCGTTGCACGCCGCGGAAGTCCTTCCACACCTCAGCGACCCGGTCCAGGTCCAGGCCGAGTTCGGCGGCGATGGTCAGCGCCGCCGCCCCGTTCAGGGCCATGTGCCGCCCGACGAGCGCGCCCAGCGTCACCGTCCGGTGGCCGATCGGGCCGCCCTCGGCGGTGAAGGAGACCGATCCGGCGCTCTCCCGGATGTCGGTGACCATCACGTCGGCCACCGGGGACTGGCCGTAGGTGACGACCCGCACGCCGCGGTCGCGGGCGTAGCCGGCGATGCGCTGGCTGCCCGGATCGTCGGCGCAGGCCACGAGCAGGCCACCGGCGACGATGCGGTCGACGAACTGCTCGAAGGCCCGGAACACCCCGGCGAGGTCACCGTGGTTCTCCAGGTGGTCGGCCTCGACGTTGGTGATGACGGCCAGCTCCGGGCTCAGCAGCAGGAAGGAGCCGTCGCTCTCGTCTGCCTCGACGACGACGTACTCCCCCGTCCCGTAGTGGGCGTTGCGGCCCGTCTCGAACAGGTTGCCGCCGATGGCGAAGGACGGGTCGAGACCACCCGCCTGGGCGGCGACGGTGACCAGGGAGGTGGTCGTCGTCTTGCCGTGCGTCCCGGCGATGGCGATCCCGCGCCGGTCGGCGATGGCGGCGGCCAGCGCGGAGGCGCGGCGCAGCACCGGCAGCCCGCGCTCGCGCGCCGGCGACCAGCTCGATGTGCCGCGGGGGGATCGCGGTCGAGTAGACGACGGTGTCGACGTCGTCGAGGTGATCGACCGCGTGCCCGATCCGGACGTCCGCGCCGAGCGCGCGCAGGGCGGTGACCGTGTCGGACTCGCGGGCCTCACAGCCGCTGACGACGACGTTGCGGGCGAGCAGGATGCGGGCCAGGCCGCTCATCCCGGCGCCGGCGATCCCGACGATGTGCACCCGGCCCAGCTCACCCAGCTCGGGGACCCGGTCGGTGGCCGCGCTGCGCACGAGGGCGGCACCGGGCGCGGCCCAGCCGTCGGGGCGTTCGTAGGCCGACTGCGGCCGGTCCCGCATCTGTGGCTCCTCCTCGGTCACGGCGCCACCAGTTCCAGCACGGCCCGCGCGAGCACCTCGTCGGCGTCGCGGGCGCCGGCGCGCTCCGCGGCCGCCGCCATCGACGCCAGCCGGGCCGGGTTGGCCAGCAGCGGGATCAGGCTCGCCCGCACCCACTCCGGTGTGCAGTCCGCGTCCTCCACGAGGAGTCCTCCCCCGGCCGCCACGATCGCCTGTGCGTTGAGCCGCTGCTCGCCGTTGCCGTGCGGGTACGGGACGTAGGCCGCGGGCAGGCCGACGGCGGCGAGCTCCGCGCAGGTCATCGCCCCGCACCGGCAGAGCACGAAGTCCGCTGCGGCGTACGCGTGGTCCATCCGGTCGACGTAGGGCACGACGACGTAGGGCGCCTCGCCCGGGCGGGCGGTCACGACCGCGCTGTTCTTGGGCCCCACGACGTGCAGCACCTGGACGCCGGCGGCTCGGAGCTCGTCGGCGGCACCCAGCGCCGCCCCGTTGAGCGACTGCGCCCCCTGCGACCCACCCGTGACCAGCAGCGTCGGCGCGTCGGGCAGCAGGCCGAACGCGGCACGCGCGGCGGGCCGGGCGGCAGGGCGGTCCAAGGTGCTGATCGCCCGACGCAGCGGGATGCCGATCGCGCGGGCGTGCGGCAGCCGGATGTCGGCATTGGCGGTGAACACGTGGGTGGTGAACCGCGCGGCGACGCGGTTGGCGAGGCCGGGCTTGGCGTTGGCCTCGTGGACGACCACCGGGAGGTGCCGGCGACGGGCCGCGAGGTAGGCCGGCAGCGCCACGTACCCGCCGAACCCGACGACGACCTCGGCGCCGGTCCGATCGATCGCCGCGCCCGCGGCCTGCACGGCGGCCCGCAGCTTGGCAGGCGTGCGCAGCAGGTCCAGGTTCAGCGACCGCGGCAGCGGCGCGGGTGGGATGAGCTCCAGCGGGTAGCCCCTGGCCGGGACGAGCGTGGTCTCGAGCCCCTTCGTGGTGCCCAGGGCGGAGACGGCCGCGTCGGGGTCCAGCCGGCGGACGGCGTCGGCGAAGGCCAGCGCCGGCTCGATGTGCCCGGCCGTCCCACCCCCGGCGACGAGAATGGAACGGCTCACGACATCGGCCCGCTCGTCGCGGCGTCACTCATAGCGGTAGCCCCGGGCGGAGTCGGTGCCGGTCGCGCGCAGCGGTGCGGATGCGGCGGTCCGCGGAGCGCGGCGCGCGGTGGCCACCGGGGCGGTGGCGGCAGGAGCGGTGGGGCGGCGCGCGGGCGCGGACGACGCGCGGGGGCCGGGGCCGGAGCGGCGCGGCGGGCCGGGGCCGGCGTCGATGTCGGCTGCGATGTCCGCACGGGCGCCGGGCGGGCAGGGGGCGGGCGGCGGGGCGGGCGGCGCGGCTCCGCTTGGCAGGCAGGGAGGGAACGCCGAGGCAGAGCAGGCGGATGGCCAGGCTCTGCCGTCCACCGCGGGCGGCCCTGCCCGCCGCCTTGACCGCCGCGGGTTCGTGCCGGGCGAAGGAGAGCAGCATGCCGAGCACGCCCATCGTCAGCACCAGCGAGGTCCCACCGGCGGACACGAACGGCAGCGGGATGCCGGTGACGGGCAGCAGCCCGGTGACGTACCCGATGTTGATCAACGCCTGGCCGCAGATCCACACCGCGGTGCCGCTCGCGGCGAGGCGGATGAACGCGTCCTCGCTGCGCCGGGCCACCCGCAGCGCGGTGTAGGCGAACAACCCGAACGTGGCCAGCACGACCAGGCACCCGATGAGCCCCAGTTCCTCGCCGATCACGGCGAAGACGTAGTCGGTGCTCGCGTTGGGGACCCACCCGAACTTGGAGGTGCTGGACCCCAGCCCCACCCCGAAGATCCCGCCGGAGGCGAGCGCGTACAGGCCCTGGACCGCCTGCAGGCCGGCGCCGGAGCGGTCGCGGAAGGGGTCGGTGTAGGAGGTGAGGCGCTGCAGCCGGTAGGGCTCCAGCACCGCCAGCAGGGTGACGGCGGCGATGATGACGGCGAAGACGCCGCCGAAGTAGCGCAGCGGCAGGCCGACCGTCCACAACAGGCCCATCAGGATGATCAGGAAGCAGAGAGTCGTGCCCAGGTCCGGCTCGGCCATGACCAGCGCGCACATGAGCACGAACCCGGGAATGATCGGCACGAGGATGTGGGCGGGCCCGGGTGAGCGTGCGCATCTGCTCCTTGCGGGCGAGCAGGTCCGCGCCCCAGACCCAGCATCGCCAGCTTCGCGAACTCGCTGGGCTGCACCTGGAACGGGCCGAGCCGCAGCCACCGGCTGGCGCCGTTGATCTGGACCCCCACGTGCGGCACCAGGACCGCGAGCATGAGCAGCGTCGCCAGGCCGAGCAGCGGGTAGGCCAGCGAGCGGTAGATCCGCGGTGGCAGCCGCAGGCCGATCCAGAACACGGGCAGGCCGACGATCAGGAAGGTGCCCTCGTTCAACAGCTGGGACCAGAACGTCCCCTGGTTGCCGTCGTGCAGGGACGCCGAGATGGTCGTCGACGTCGCCATCATGATCCCGAACAGGAGCAGCAGTCCGCCGGAGAGCAGCAGCAGCTGGACCGACGTGAACGGGCGGTCCAGGTAGCCCGAGCGCAGATCCGACACCCGCCGGCGCAGGGTCGCGATCACGCGTCGGCTCCGGGGTCCCGGGGACGCGGGCAGGGCGCGGACCGCCTCGGCGAAGCGCTCGCCGCGCTCGGCGTAGCCGGAGAACATGTCGTAGGACGCGGCCGCCGGCGAGAGCAGCACGGTGTCGCCCGGGACGCGCCAGGGAGGAGGCGGCGCGGACGACATCGAGCATCGCTCTATCGTCGGTCCTCGCCACCTCGATCACCGGGATCTCCGGCGCGTGTCGCGCCAGGGCCGCCGCGATCTCGCCGCGATCGGCCCCGAGCAGTACCGCCCCGGCCAGCACACCCGGCCGCGCGGCGATGCCGGCCACGAACTCCTCGATGTCCACGCCCTTGAGCTGTCCGCCGCCGATCCACACGACGCGGCGGTAGGCACCCAGCGCCGCCTGGGCCGCGTGCGGATTCGTGGCCTTGCTGTCGTCGACGTAGTCCACACCACCGACGCTCGCGACGAAGGCGTTGCGGTGGGGATCCGGGACGAAGTCGCGCAGCCCGGTGGCGACCGCGCCGGCGGGCACGCCGTACGCCAGCGCGAGGGCCGCCGCGGCAAGGGCGTTGGCCACGTTGTGCCGCCCGGCCGGGCGCACCTCACCGAGCGCGGCGAGCTCGCGGCGGGACGGGGAGAAGGCCCGGTCGACGAGCATGCCCCCGGACACGCCGACCTCCCCGGCCTCCGGCTCGCGGGAGGTGGTGAACGCCACGTGCAGCGGCGCCGGTGCCAGCGCGAGCAGCCCGGCCACCTCCGGGTCGTCGGCGTTGCCGACCGCGACGCCGGCACGCCAGACACCGACCTTGGCGGCGGCGTAGGCGTCCATGGAACCGTGCCAGTCCAGGTGGTCCGGTGCCAGGTTGAGCAGCGCGCCGGCGGCCGGCCGGACCGAGGTCGACCAGGCCAGCTGGTAGCTCGACAGCTCCACGGCGAGGACGTCGTAGACCTGGTCGGTCACGACCGCCTCGATCACCGGCAGGCCGACGTTGCCGACGGCCAGTGTCCGCAGTCCGGCCGCGCGCAGGATGGATTCGAGCATGTGCACGGTCGTCGTCTTGCCGTTGGTGCCGGTCACGCAGAGCCACGGCGGCGCCTGCGGCCCGCGCAGCCGCCAGGCCAGCTCGACCTCGCCGATCACCTCGATGCCCGCCATGCGTGCGGCGATGAACAGCGGCAGGCCCATGCGGATACCGGGCGAGGCGACGACCAGATCGGTCCCCTCGGGCGGGCGGGTCGGGCTGCCCAGGTAGTTCGCGCCGAGCGCGGCCAGCTCGTCGACGGCGGGGAGCCGCACGTCGTCGGCCAGGTCGACGGACGCGCCGAGCCGCAGCAGGGCGCGCGCCGTGGCGGCGCCGGCCACGCGGACGCCGACGACGAGCACCCGCCGACCGGCGACGACGAGGGGCGGCTGGTCCGTCTCCCCGTCGCCGGGGTGGGTCGTGGTCATCGGTACGCGCTCACCCGGAGCCGATGAACTCGGCGTAGAAGAGCCCGATCCCGAACGCCACCGCGAGGCCCGAGATGATCCAGAACCGGACGATGATCGTGACCTCCTCCCATCCCGACACCTCGAAGTGGTGGTGGATGGGTGCCATCTTGAACGCTCTGATCCCGGTTCCCGTCGTTCCAGCGGGTGAGCTTGAACCAGCCGGCCTGGATCAGTCCCGACAGGGTGACCATCGCGAACAGTCCCGCCAGGACGACGAGCAGCAACTCGGTGTGGGACAGGATCGCCAGCCCCGCCATCAGCCCGCCCAGCGACATCGACCCCGTGTCGCCCATGAAGATCTGCGCGGGCGCGGCGTTCCACCACAGGAAGCCGAAGCACGCGCCCATCGCGGCAGCCGCGACGAGGGCGAGGTCGAGCGGGTCGCGGACGTAGTAGCAGCCACCGACGGGCGTGTTGCCGCAGGTGTTGCGGTACTGCAGCAGGGTGATGAGGGTGTACGCGCCGAAGACCATCACCGCGGCGCCGGCGGCCAGACCGTCGAGGCCGTCGGTGAGGTTGGTGGAGTTCGACGTGGCCGTGACGATCAGGTAGGCGAGGACGACGAAGCCGATGCTGCCGAGCCCGATCTCGCTGATGTCACGGACGTAGGACAGGTGCGTGGACGCCGGCGTGAGCCCCGACTTGTTGCGGAACTGCAGCGCCAGCACGCGCGAAGACGACGCCGACGAACAGCTGCCCGACGAACTTGGCCCGGGCCCGCAGCCCCAGGCTGCGCTGGTGGCGGACCTTGATGAAGTCGTCCAGGAAACCGACGACGCCGAGGCCGACCATCAGGAACAGCAGCAGCAGCCCTGACGCCGTCGGCCCCTGGTGGTAGCGGAAGGCCATCACCACGTGCGCGGCGGCGTACCCGACGACGGTCGACCCGACGATCGCCACGCCGCCCATGGTCGGTGTGCCGCGCTTGATCATGTGCGTCAGCGGGCCGTCGTCGCGGATCTCCTGCCCGAAGCCGCGGCGGCGGAAGTACCGCACGACGAGCGGGGTGCAGAGGATCGAGGTGAGCAGGCTGAAGAGGACCGGAACAGGATGATCTTCACGGCGCTCCTCCGTCCTCGTCCGGGCCGGGCTGGTCGCCGGCCGAGTCAGCCGCCAGCGCTAGTGCGACGCTTTCCAGACCCGCCGAGCGCGAGGCCTTGACGAGGACCACGTCGCCGGGCGGAGACCGCTCGCGCACGCGGGCGAGCGCGGCCTCGCGGTCCGGCACCCAGACCGCCTCGCCGTCCCATGAGCCTTCCAGAGCGGCCCCGGAGGCGATCAGGCGGGCACCGTCACCCACCGCGACGAGCTGGCTGATGTTCAGGCGCACCGCGAGCCGTCCGACGGAGTCGTGCGCGGCATCGCTCTCCTCGCCGAGCTCGGCCATCGTCCCGAGCACCGCCCAGGATCGGCGGCCCCGGGCCATCATCGCCACGGTCTTCAGGGCGGCCCGCATGCTCTCGGGGTTGGCGTTGTAGGCGTCGTTGACGATGACGGTGCCGTCGGCGCGCTCGGTGACCTCCATCCGCCAGCGCGAGGCGGCGGTCGCCGCCGACAGGCCGGTCGCGACCTCGTGCAGCGGCAGGCCGCACTCCAGCGCGACGGCGGCGGCCGCCAGGGCGTTGCCGACGTGGTGCTCGCCGGACAGCTGCAGCGCGACACCGGCCCGGTCGTGGGCGGTGACGAGGTCGAAGCGAGGGCGCCCGAGCTCGTCGACGGACACGTTCTCCGCCCGCAGGTCCGCCCGCTCGGACTCCCCCACGGTCACCACCCGGGCGCTGGTGCGCGCGGCCATCGCCGCCACGGCGGGGTCGTCGAGGTTGAGCACGGCCACGCCCCCGTCGGCGGCCGCGGGCAGGGCCTCGACGAGTTCGCCCTTGGCCTGCGCGATCGCCGCCCGCGAGCCGAACTCGCCGACGTGGGCCGAGCCGACGTTGAGGACCACGCCGATGCGCGGCGGCGCGATCGAGGTCAGGTAGGCGATGTGGCCGATCCCCCGGGCGGACTTCTCCAGCACGAGGTAGCGGGTCTCCTCCGTCGCCAGCAGAACGGTGTAGGGGTGGCCCAGCTCGTTGTTGAACGACCCGGGCGGGGCGACCGTCGGCCCGAGCCTGGTCAGCAGCGCGGCCAGCAGGTCCTTCGTCGAGGTCTTCCCGGACGACCCCGTCACGCCGACGACGGTCAGATCCGGCAGCCGCTTCAGGACCGCGGACGCAAGGGCGGCCAGGGCGGCGTGACCGTCGGCGACGACGATGCACGGCACGTCCACCGGGCGCGTGCACAGGGCCGCGGCGGCGCCGGCACTCGCGGCGGCGGCGGCGAAGTCGTGGCCGTCGGCCCGCGCACCCGGCAACGCGAGGAAGAGCCCGCCGGGCACGACTGCGCGGGAGTCGAAGCTGAGATGGCCGGTGACCAGGGTCGCTGGATCGGCCCCGCCGGCCAGTTCGCCGCCGACGATCGAGGCGATCTCGCCGAGGCTGAGCGCGATCATGCCTGGCCCCGTGTCCGCTGCAGCCGGGCCAGGACGGCCGTGCGGTCGTCGAACGGGTGGACCCGGCCGGCGATCTCCTGGCCGGTCTCGTGGCCCTTGCCGGCCACCAGCACCGTGTCGCCGGTGCCGGCCAGGCCGATGGCGGTGGCGATCGCCGCCGCGCGGTCCCCGACCTCGCGGACCTCGGCTCGCTCGAGCTCCGGGACGGTGAGCGCGCCCTCGAGCATCGCGCGCCGGATGACCGCCGGTTCCTCGCCGCGTGGGTTGTCGTCGGTGACGATCAGCACGTCGGCGCCGGCGGCCGCGACCTGGCCCATGACCGGGCGCTTGCCCCGGTCGCGGTCCCCTCCGCAGCCCAGCACGACGATCAGACGCCCCGGCGTGATCGCCCGCAGCGCGCCGGAGTGCCCCGTCGACCGCGGCCGGTTTGTGCGAGTAGTCGACGACGGCGATGAAGTCCTGCCCCGCGTCGATCCGTTCCATCCGCCCGGGCACCTGGGCCGCGCGCACCGCGGGGGCAGCCACGGATGCCGGCACCCCGACCTCGTGCAGCAGGGCGAGGGCGAGCAGGGCGTTGGCGACGTTGTAGGCGCCCGGGATGCGGCTCCCGGCGGGTACCGCTCCATCCGGGCCGAGCGCGGTGAACGAGGTGCTGCCGTCGGCGGCGGTGGTGATGTCGACCGCTCGCCACGACGCCGGGGCGCCGGTGGTGGAGACGGTGACGGCCGCCGGGCCGACCGCCTCCGCCAGGCGCCTCCCCCATGAGTCGTCGACGACCACGACGGCGCGGCGCGCGCGCCCGTCGAACAACCGGGCCTTGGCGGCGAAGTACTCCTCCATGTCGGCGTGGAAGTCCAGGTGGTCCTGCGAGAGGTTGGTGAACCCCGCGACGGCGAACTCGGTGCCCTCCGCGCGGCCGAGGCTCAGGGCGTGACTGGACACCTCCATGACACAGGTGTGGACTCCGCGTTCGGCCATCACGGCGAGCAGGGCCTGCAGGTCGGGGGCCTCGGGCGTGGTCAGGCCGGTCGCCAGCCGCTCCTCGCCGAGGAACGTCCCCACCGTGCCGATGAGCCCGTTCGTGCGCCCCGCGGCCGCCAGCCCGGCGCGGAGCAGGTAGCTCGTCGTCGTCTTGCCACTGGTGCCGGTGATGCCGATGACCTCGACGGAGCGCGAGGGATGGCCGTACACGGTGGCCGCGATCGGCCCGACGCGGAAGCGCGGGTCGGCGACGACGAGCACCGGCATGTCCGCGGGTACCTCGGCGGCTCCGGTGGCGTCGGTCAGGACCGCCACCGCGCCGGCGGAACGCGCCTCGTCCAGGTAGCGGATCCCGTGGGCCAGCCGTCCGGGAAGGGCGGCGAAGAGGTCCCCGGGCAGCACGCCCGCGCTGGACAGGCTCACCCCGGACACCTGCGCGGCACCGCGAGCCGTGGCCCCGCACGTCGCGGCGAGCTCGGCCAGCGAGGCTCCCGTCACGTGCGCCGGGCGCAGCCCTGACACGGCATTCCGGGAACTGGACACGAGACCGCAGCCTAATCGCCGTGGGCCGGCAGCCTGCCGCACCGGGCGCGGGCGCGACCCGGCCGCGGGACGGACTCGCGCCGCCGACCGCACTGTCACGGAATCTGCAGCGGAACCAGGACCGACTTGCTGCCGGTCGGTGCGATCTTGTCGTGCTGCAGTTCGTAGGTGGCGATCTCGTGGAACAGCGGAGCCGCCACGTCGCCGCCTTCGAGGCCGTGCGCCGGGTTGTCGATCATGATCCCGACGACGAACTGGGCGTTGTCGGCCGGCGCCATCCCGGCGAAGGTGTCCCAGTTGGCGGTCGCGCTGTACTGATGCGTCTTCGGGTCCGGCTGCTGCGCCGTACCGGTCTTGCCCGCGATCCGGTAGCCGGTGACGGCGGCCTTCACGCCGGTGCCCCCAGTCTCCATGACCGACTCCAGCATCGTGCGCAGCGTCGTGGCCGTCTTCGCGGACGTGACCCTGATCCCGGCCGGCGTCTGCGTCGGCACCACCGTGCCGTCGGGCTTGGTCACGCTCTCGACGATCCGCGGTGGGATGCGCACCCCGTTGTTGGCGATGGTCTGGTACATGGAGGTCATCTGCAGCGCGGTCATCGCGACGCCCTGCCCGATCGGCAGGTTGGCGAAGGTCGAGCCGGACCACTTGCTCATCGGCGGCAGGAGGCCCGGGCTCTCGGCGGGCAGCTCGATGCCGGTCTGCTGGCCGAGCCCGTAGGCCTTGAGGTAGTTGTCGAACACGGTCGGCCCGACCTTCTGGGCGATCTTGAGCGTCCCGACGTTGCTGGACTCGGCGATGATGCCGGTCGCGGTGAACTTCTGGGTCGCGTGCCACCAGGCGTCGTGGACCGTGACGCCGCCCATGTCGATGAAGTCGGGGACCTTGATCACCGTGCGTGGCGTGATCAGCCCCTTCTCCAGCGCCGCCGAGAAGGTGACGACCTTGTTCACCGAACCGGGCTCGTAGACGGTCTGGATCGCCGGGTTCAGGGGTGTGGACGGAATGGTGCTCGGGTCCTGGGGGTCGTAGTTCGTCGTGCTCGCCATCGCCAGCACCTGTCCGGTCCTGGTCATGACGACCACGTCGCCCGACTTCGCCTTCGATTCCCGCACAGCCGCGTCGAGTTCGGTCTGCACCCAGTACTGCAGATCCTGGGAGATGGTCAGCTTGACGGTGCCGCCGTTGATCGCCGGGGTCTTGGACGAGACGCCCGCGGGGTTGACGTTGCCGTTGGCGTCGAGCTCGTAGGTGTACTTGCCGTCGGTGCCGCGCAGCAGCGAGTCGTACTGCTGCTCGATGCCGGCGGCGCCGTTGCCGTCGGCCTGGACGACTCCGACGACGTTCGCGGCGGTGGTGCCGCCGGGATAGAGGCGCTGGGTCGTCGCCTGGGAGTAGATGCCGAGCAGATCCAGTTTGTCGATCTGGCCGGCCGGGCCGGGCTGGACCGCGGTCGCCAGCATGGCGTAGTGGTTCGGCGCGGCGGCCGTCCCCACGTCGGAGATCGCGGCGATCAGCTTGTTCACCGGCTGTCCGGTGAGCGGCGCCAGCGTCATGGCGTACTGCAGCCGCTGTCCGGCCGGCACCTGGGACGGGTCGGCGATGATGTCCTTCGCATCGGCGGTGTAGGCGAGCACGACACCGTTGCGGTCCTCGATGGTGCCGCGCGCCGCGTGGAGGGCGGTGCTGCTCAGGCGCTCGGCGGACGCGGCCTGCGCATAGTGGCCGGCGTCGAGTCCCTGCAGCTGCACCAACCGCCCGCTGACGACGAGCAGCAGCGCGCACACCGCGGTGAAGCCGACCGTGAGCCGGCGCCGTGAGTTGCCCAGCCGGACGGCGCGGCCGCCGACCCTGGGCCGCGGGGACGGGCGGGGAGCCGAGCGTGGCGCCTGTCGCGGCGCGGGGCGCGCAGCCGGGCGAGGGGTTTGGCGCGGAGCCGATTGCGAGGCCGCTCGCGGAGCCGGTGGCGCGGTCGGCCGGCCCGCCGGACGAGCGGGGTCGCGGGGAGATCCGGAGGGCCGCCGGCCGGGCTGCTGCGGTGGCTGGGGTGGGCGGCTCATCGCGGACCTCCGGGGAGCGTGACGGTCGGGGTGGGCGTCTTCGTCGGTGTCGGGGTCGGCGTGGTCGTGGGAGTCCCCGACCGGGTCCCGGTCGTCGTGCCCCCGGTGGGCTTGCCGGTGGGCTTGCCGGTGGGCGTGCCGGTGGCCTTACCCGTGGTTGTGCCGGTGACCTTCGTCGTCGGGGTGGCGGTGGTGGTGGCCGTCTTCTTCTTCTTCGGCGTGGCCGGGGGCGGCGCAGGCGGCAGGGTCGCCGGGGCCGGGCCGCCGAGCAGGGTGACCGAACCGTTGCTGTTCACCCGCAGGAACGCCGGCGAGTCCGCGGGGATCAGGCCCAGCGCGGCGGCCTCGCGGGCCAGTTCCGCGGGTGCCTGCTTGGCTGCGATGTCGCGGGCCAGCTGCTGTTCGGCATCGCCCAGCGCGGCGTTCGCGGCGTCGATCTTGCGCTGGTGGACCTCGCTGGCGGCCGTGGCGGTGTTCAGGGCGAGCAGCGCGCACAGACCGGCGCCGAGGATGGCGAGGACGAGCACGGCGAAGGGAAGCGAACGCCGACGGCCGTCCCGGCGCGCGCCGGTGGGGTGGCCGGACGCGTCGTCCGCTCCGGGGCGGGCGGTGTCTGACTGCCGCGCTCGCTCATCGATCCTCCTCGGCCAGGGCGATGCGTTCCGCTCCCCGCAGCCGGGCGGACTTGGCCCGGGGATTGGTCTCGGTCTCCTCGTCGGAGGGGCGCTCGGCGCCCCGGGTCAGCAGTCGCAGCTGCGGCCCCTGACCGGCGAGCGGAACCGGAAGGTCCGGTGGGGTGCGGTCCACGGCCAGGGCGGCGAATGCCTGCTTGACGATGCGGTCCTCCAGGGAGTGGTAGGCCAGGACGGCGATCCGCCCATGGAGCGCGAGGGCACGCAGCGCGGCGGGAACGGCGGCCTCGACGGACTCGAGCTCGGCGTTGACCTCGATGCGCAGGGCCTGGAACGTGCGCTTGGCCGGATGGCCGCCCGTCTTGCGGGTGGCGGCCGGAATCGCGTCCCGCACCAGGTCGGCGAGGCGGGCCGTCGACGTCAGCGGCTCCCGCTCGCGCTCCCTGACGATCGCCTTGGCCACCCGCAGGGCGAAGCGCTCCTCGCCGTACACCCGCAGGATGCGGGCCAGGTCGCTCACCGAGTAGGTGTTCACGACCTCGGCGGCCGTGATCCCGGTGGACGCGTCCATGCGCATGTCCAGGGCGGCGTCCCGGGCGTAGGCGAAGCCCCGGTCCGCCTCGTCCAGTTGCATCGACGAGACCCCCAGGTCGAACAGCGCACCGTCGATTCCTCCGATGCCCAGACCGGTCAGCACGCCGGGGAGCTGGTCGTAGATGGCGTGGACGAGGTGGATGCGGTCGGCGAACGGTGCCAGGCGGGCCTGCGAGAGCTCCAGCGCCCGCCGGTCGCGGTCGAGCCCGACGAGGGTGAGCTGGGGATGGGCCCGGAGCAGGGCCTCGGAGTGCCCGCCGAGGCCGAGGGTGGCGTCCACGCAGACGGCGGGACGCCCCGTGAGGGCCGGGCCGAGCAATGCCAGCACCCGGTCCCGCATGACGGGAATGTGGTGCGGCGCTGTCGTCACACGGGCCTCTCTGCGCTGCGGTCGGACGGTGCTGGATCGGTACTCGGCTGGATCGGTACTGGCTGGCGGCCTCGGATCGAGGGTCGTGCGTCGGGTGGGGCGATGTGGGGGCCGTGCTGACGGGTCCCCGCCCGCCAGGGCCGCCTGCGACCGGGGAAGGTGTGGCAGGAGGTGGCGGGAGGAGGCCGGAGAGCACGGACGGCGAGTGGGTCCGGGCGCGATCACCCGGGTGCTGGTGCGGTTCAGAGGATTCCGGGGACGACCTCCTCCTCGGCGTCGGAGAACGCCTGCTCGCGATCGATCAGGTACGCGTCCCACGCGGCGGCGTCCCAGATCTCCATCCGGGTGTTCGCCCCGATCACCGCGCAGTCCTTGGTCAGGCCGGCATAGGTGCGCAGCTGCGCAGGGATCGTGATCCGGCCCTGGCCGTCCGGGATCTCCTGCGAGGCGCTGGCGAAGAAGACCCGGCTGTAGTCCCGGACGGAGCGCTGGGTCATCGGCGAGGTCTTCAGCGCCTCGGTGATCCGGGTGAACTCCTCGAGCGGGAACGCGAACAGGCAGCGCTCCTGACCCTTGGTGATCACGAGCCCACCGGCCAGTTCCGGGCGGAACCGGGCGGGCAGTGCGAGCCGGCCCTTGTCGTCCAGGCGCGGCGTATGCGTGCCGAGAAACATCGCACTGCCACCCCTTTCCGCGTCCTAGTGCCCCATTTCGCCCCACCGTACCCCACACTTCCCCCCTGCTCAATCGGAAAGGTCCGACGTGGGCGTGTCCGCACCACCTCCGTGCAGCCGGCGGGCGCCTCGCACGCATCGCGGCGGGTGGGGCTACCGGTCGCGACGGGCCTGAACCTCGGACGCTGCCGGCCGTCTCCACAAAGGGGACCTACACGAGGGATTCAGCCGGAGGACCAGCACTCGTCGGCCGGACACGTCATACTCGACGGCGTCGGATCGCCCGGCACGGCAGGCGGGCGGGGCGAGTCCGGGACCACCAGCACCAGCAGCACCAGCACCACACCAGCCGCCGGGACGGCGGGCACCGGAGAACGGGAGACGGATTCGCGTGGCGGATGAGTTCCAGTACGACAGCGCCGGTCGCCACCACTCGGGGACGAACGGGCTCAACTCCGTCCCGACGGGCGTGCAGGTGGGCGACCCGGTCTCCGTGGCGGCCGCCGGCGGGCGGATCGCGGCGAACATCGAGAAGGTCATCGCGGGCAAGTCCGACGTCGTCCGCCTGGGCATCACGGTGCTGCTCGCCGAGGGTCACCTGCTGATCGAGGACGTCCCCGGCGTCGGCAAGACGAAGTTCGCCAAGGCCCTGGCCCGGTCGATCGACTGCTCGGTGCGCCGGATCCAGTTCACGCCGGACCTGCTGCCCAGCGACGTGACCGGCGTCAGCATCTACTCCACCGACAGCCGGGACTTCGAGTTCAAGCCGGGCGCGGTGTTCGCCAACATCGTGGTCGGCGACGAGATCAACCGGGCCTCCCCCAAGACGCAGTCCGCGCTCCTGGAGAGCATGGAGGAGCGCCAGGTCACCGTCGACGGCACGACCTATCCGCTCGAGGCGCCCTTCCTCGTCCTGGCGACGCAGAACCCCATCGACATGGAGGGCACGTATCCGTTGCCCGAGGCGCAGCGCGACCGCTTCACCGCGCGCCTGTCGATGGGCTACCCCGACCGCCAGGCCGAGATGGACATGCTGTCCGACCAGGACACCACCGATCCGCTCGATGACCTGGCGCCGGTGTCCGACGCCGACGAGGTGCGGGCGCTGATCGCGGCGGCGCGGGCGGTGTACGTGGCCGACTCGCTCAAGGCCTACGCGGTGGACCTCGCCAACGCCACCCGCAGCTCCCCCGACGTACGGCTCGGTGCGTCACCGCGCGCGGTGCTCCAGTTGCTCCGCGCGGCCAAGGCGTGGGCTGCCCTGGACGGACGCGGCTACGTCGCCCCCGATGACCTGCAGCGCCTGGTCCACCCGGTCCTCGCGCACCGCCTCATCCTCACGCCCGAGGCGCAGATCGCCCGGCGCACGGCCGATCAGGTGCTCAGCGCCATCGTCGCGCGGGTCCCGGTCCCCGCCGGGGCCGTCCTGGCGCCGGCGGTGGGCGGCTCCGTCAGGTGATGCGCCGGAGCCCGCGCCTCGGGCTGACCACCCGGGGCAGCGCGCTGCTCACCGCCGGCGTGACCGCGGCGATCTGCGGCATCGCACTGGGGCAGCGCGACCTCGTCCGGGTGGCCTTCCTGCTGATGGCGGCACCGGTGGCGGCATCGCTCATCGTGAGCCGGTCCCGGGTCTCGGTCAGTTGCGCGCGGAGCGTGGAACCCGACCGGGTGACCCCGGGCTCCCCCGTACTCGTGCGGCTGAGCCTGACCAACCAGTCGCTGTTGCCGACCGGCTCGCTCATGCTCGAGGACAACCTGGGTGAGCCGTTCGGGCAGCGCGCCCGGTTCACCCTCGACTCGTTGCGCGGGCGTGAGAGCCGCTCGCTGGCCTACCACCTGCCGCAGGTCCCTCGCGGGCGCTACCGCGTCGGGCCGTTGACGATGCGGCTCACCGACCCGTTCGGCCTGGTCGAGCGGGCCCGGTCCTTCCGCTCCGTCTCCGACGTCGTGGTCCTCCCCGTCGTCGACCGGCTGCCCGAGACGAGCCTGCCCGGCGCGTGGGACTCGGCCGACCAGGCCGGCAGCCACTCGGTCGGCTCGCACGGCTCCGACGACGCGTCGATCCGCGAGTACCGCTACGGCGACGACCTGCGCAAGGTGCACTGGCGCTCCACGGCCCGGCGGGGTTCGGTGATGGTCCGCCAGGAGGAGCGGCCATGGCACGGTCGCACGACGCTGCTGCTCGACACCCGCGTGGTGGCCCACCGTTCGGCCGTGGGCGCCGACGACCCCGGCACGGACGCGCGGTTGACCAGCAGCTTCGAATGGGCGGTGAGCGCGGCCGCGAGCATCGCCGTCCACGTCAGCGAGCGGGGACGCCCCCTGGACGTGATGGCCGGCGCCGTGCCCCTGCGGGTCGCCGGCGTGGGGCAACTGCTCGACCAGCTCGCGGCCCTGCCCGCCTCGAACACCAGCGACCTCGGCCACGCGATCGCGGCGATCCAGACGACCAACCGCGACAGCACGATCGTGGCCGTCCTCGGCATCCTCGACGCGTCCAGCCTCTCGATCCTCAGTGCGGCACACCGCAGCCACGGCAGCGCCCTGGCCCTCCTCATCGACTCGAGCAGCTGGTCACCGGAGACGAGCGTCGCCGAGGACGTCCGCGACGCGGCCTTCGCCCGCGCCGAGCTCGCGCTGACCGGCGCCGGCTGGCGGGTGCAGCGGGTCATGCACGGCACGGCGATCGCCGACGCCTGGGCCGGCCTGCTGTCGGGCAGCCTGCCCCGCTCACGACCCGCGCCGACGAGCGTGGGCCCGTGAGCGTGCTCGATCGCGAACTCACGACGACGGAGGCCACCCCACCGCCGCGCGTGGTGAGCCCCGCCCGCGCCGAGGACGCGCGCCGCACGCTGCTCGTCGGGCTCGGCGCGCTGCTCGGTTTCGCGCCGCTGCGCGCCGTCTTCAGCGACTGGTCGTGGATGACGGAATCCGTCGGCGCCGTGATGATCGTGATCGGTCCCGCCGCCTACCTGAGGCTGCGCCGGCCGCCCCGGGCGCTCCAGCTGGTTCCCGGACTGGTCGCACTGATCTTCTACACGACGGCGCTGTACCTGCACGACAGCGCTACCGCCGTGTTCATCCCGACGCTGGACACCTGGCACCAGCTCGGCGAGCTCGGCACCCAGGCAAGGACGATCATCAACGACAGCTCGACCCCGCTGGCCTCCACGCCGGCGCTGCGCGTGGGTGTGGTCCCGGCCCTGGCCGTGGCCGCCGCCCTGATCGACTGGACGACCGTCGTGCGCCGGGCACCGGCACTCGCCGGGGTCGGCCTGCTCGCGATCTTCACCACGTGCGGCGCGGTCACCGCGTCCTCGGTCGGCTGGTTCCCGTTCGCGGTCGCCGCATCCGGATTCCTCGTGCTGCTGTCGGCGGACTCCCGGGCGAACCTGCTGCGCTGGGGCCGGGTCGTCCCGCGGCGCAAGGGCGACCACTCCGGTGGCGTCCAGCTCGGCCTGTCCGGGCGCCGCATCGGCATCATCGCCGTGGCCACGGCGGTGATCGTCCCGAGCCTCATCCCCGGCCTGTCGCGCAACCTGCTCGCCGAGGCGATCCACGGCAGCAGCGGCGGTGGCGGCTCCGGCGCCGGCACCTCGATCTCGCCCTTCGCGAGCCTGAAGGGTCAGCTCACGGTCGGCAAGACCATCTCGCTCGCGACGGTCCACGTCGACGGGGCGAGTGACACCGACGAGCCCTACTACCTCAAGTCCAAGGTCCTCGACACCTTCACCGAATCCGGCTGGAAGGCCTCCGGCACCCGCCCGGGCGAGCCGGCGACGCAGTTCAATCTCGCCCAGAGCCTGCCCCGCGTGACCTCGACGAACTTCAAGGCCACCGTCACCGTCGACCAGCTCAGCGACACCGCCCCCATCTTCGCCAACCCGGCGTCCCTGGCGTTCCTGGGCTCGGCGCGGAGCTGGCACTGGGATCCCGTCGACCAGACGCTCGTCGGCGACACGACCCGGCGCGGCGACGTCTACGCCGAGCAGGTCCAGCAACCCGCGCCGACGGTCGCCCAGCTGGAGGCGGCGAACTCGTCGGCCACCGATCCGGCGCAGAGCCAGTACCTCGCGGTGCCCCCCGACCTTCCCGTCAGCGTGAGCGACCTGGTCGTGCAGCTGACCGCGGGCAAGACGGGCGACTACGCCCGCGCGCTCGCCCTGGCGAACTACTTCCTCGATCCGGCCAACGGGTTCGTGTACAGCCTGCAGACCAGCGCCGGCGACAGCGGCAACGATCTCGTCGACTTCCTGACCAACAAGATCGGCTACTGCCAGCAGTACGCGGCCTCGCTGGGCGTCATGCTGCGGCTGGCGCACATCCCGGCCCGGGTCGTCGTCGGCTACACCCACTCCGCGCCGAACGCGGCGGGCGACTTCACGATCACCAACCGGGACGCGCACGCCTGGACCGAGGCGTACTTCGCCGACATCGGCTGGATCCCGTTCGACGCGACACCGCTGATCGGCGCCAACGCCGGGCGGGCGGTGGGAACGCCGTGGCAGCCCAGGCCCACCGACTCCTCGACCAGCACCGGCGTCACCAGCGACGTGCCCACCCAGCGGGCACCGAGCCGGGCGAACACCGGGGCGAGCCGCCAGCAGTCCCTGGCCGCCGGGACGAGCAGCCGGGGCGGGAGCGTGCGGCTGCCGGGATGGGTGCTGCCGCTGCTGGGCGCGTTCGTCGCCGTGTTCCTGCTCCTGCTCGTCGTCCCCGGCGCCCGCAGCTGGCGGCGCCATCGCCGCTTCCGGGCGGCGCTCGGAACCGGCCGTCTCGAGCCGCTCTGGGAGGAACTGCAGGCCACGGCGATCGATGTGGGCGCGGGGTGGGGTTCCTCGACGACGCCGCGGCAGGTCCCGGCGTGGCTCACCGCACGTGGAGTGCCGTCGGCGCGCCTGGACCCGGTCGCTCGCCAGGTGGAGCGCGAGCGCTACGACCGCGCGTCGGCCGTCGCGGTGGCCACGCCCGGCGTCAACGACGCGATCGACAGTGTCCGGACGACGATCCGGGGACTGCTGTCGAGGCAGGCACGAGGGACGCGGCTACGGACACTGCTGTGGCCGCGCTCGCTGACGGCGCCGATCAGGCGGCGGCTGACCCGCCGCTGATCCGGCTCAGCCCTGGGGGCGCGGATATCCAACACGTGCGGGAGCAGTGATCTGCCCGTGCGAGGAATGGTGATCCTGATAGTGGGAGAGCAGTGAGTCGGCGCGTGCGGGAACGACGGTCACCGCGGGGCGGCGTCGACCTCGGGCGATGAGGGGGACGATCAGTCCTCGTCGAAGCGACGACGGAGCCGATCCTCCATCCGCTCTTTCATGCCCGACTGGCGGCGTTGCCGGATTCCGCCCGAGGAGTCCACGGCGCCCATCGGACCGGTGAGCCCTGCCTTGGCTGCGCGGGAACCCGCCAGGGCATAGGCGATGGCGGCGACGATCAGCACGAAACCGACCACGCTGACGGCGACGAACTTGGTCGTCAACCCCAGCAGGACGGCCGCGAGACCGACGACGACGCCGGCAATGGCGATGGCGATGCGACGTCGATGACCGGTCCGCACCCGCACCTTGCGCACCGTCGACGCGAATTTGGGGTCCTCGGCGTAGAGGCCCTGCTCGATCTGCTCGAGAAGCCTCTGCTCGTGCTCGGAGAGCGGCATCTAGCCCTCCTCTTTCTCATCCGACGGCGCTGGCGGCACCCGAATCACGGGCGCTCCCTTCCGAGCATACGAGTCCATTCGGCCGCGCGAAAGCCGAGTCGTGCAGGTGGCAGCAATATCTCCGACACGTTCCGGGGCAATCACGGCGTCTTCGAGCCGGGATCGGGCGCAGGGAGCAGACTCGCCGGCCGGATCGCGCCGATACCGAAGCGTCGCCGGGCCTGGTCGGCGGCCCGATCGACGGCGCTCGTCTGCTGCGCGCTCGGGCTGCGGACCGCCCGCCGGAGCCCCTGCGGGCGACGGGAGGCACTGCCGTCCTCGCCTCCGGCGCCGGGGACGAGGAGATCGTCGAGGCTGAGCTGCTCGGCATGATCGGCGTCGTGGGTCAGGCCGTCGGCCTTGACGCCGAGCAGGCGGATGCGGGGCTGGTCGAGCCCCAGCCCGCGGTACAGGCTGACGGCCTCGGCGTGGACGAGCGGGGTGGTCGCTGTCGGGACCGGCAGGGTGCGGGCGCGGGTGACCATGCGGAAGTCGGCGAACCGCACCTTGATCCCGATGGTGCGTGCGGACAGGCCACGCTCCCGCAAGCGGCGGGCCAGTTCCTCGCTGAGCCTGAGCAGCTCGCGCTCGATGTCCACGGCCGCCGTCAGATCGGAGTCGAAGGTCCGGTCCGCGGAGACGGACTTCTCGACGTGTCTGGGCTCCACCGAGCGGGGATCCTGCGCGTTGGCGAGTGCGTGCAGGTGGTCCGCGCTGCCGGCGCCGACCGCCCGGCGCAGCACGTCGAGGGGCGTGGTGGCCAGATCGGCGATCGTCTGCAGCCCGATGCGGCGCAGTCGCTCGGCGGTGCTCGGGCCGACGCCCCACAGCGCGGTGATCGGCAGCGGGTGGAGGAATTCGTTCACCCGGTCGGCGGGCACGACCAGCATGCCGTCCGGTTTGCACCGCGCCGACGCCACCTTGGCCACGAACTTGGTCGAGGCGACGCCCACCGAGCAGGTCAGCTGGAGCTCCTCGTGCACCCGGGCGCGGATGAGCCGGGCGATGTCGGCCGGGCGCCCCAGCAACCGGCGCGCGCCCGTGACGTCCAGGAACGCCTCGTCCAGGGAGAGCGGCTCGACGAGGGGTGTCACATCCCGGAAGATCGCCATGACCTCGGTGGAGACCGCGGAGTAGGCGGCGTGGTCCGGGGGCAGGACCACAGCCCGCGGGCACTTGCGCAGCGCCACCGACATCGGCATCGCGCTGCGCACCCCGTAGGTGCGGGCCTCGTAGGAGGCCGCGGACACGACTCCCCGGACGCCGCCGCCGACGATCACCGGTCGCCCGCGCAGTTCCGGGTGGCGGCGGATCTCGACGCTGGCGTAGAAGGCGTCCATGTCCACGTGCAGGATGACGCAACCGCGGTCGTCGCCGTCGGTCTGCCCGGACGTCCGCGGCAGGTCTGCGCTGCGCCCCACGGTTGCGCTAGCCCGTCGGGCGGTGCGCGAGCAGGTGCAGCGACGCGGCGATGTCCCGGTACGGCGGCGTGGCGGCCACCGCGGCATCCAGGTCGGCCAGCGCCGCGGTGGTGCCGGCCTGCGTATCCAGGACGGACCCGGGCACGAGCGAGGTGAACACACCCAGCCCTTGGGCGGCGGACACCGTCAAGCCGGCCCGGTCGGCGAGCGCCGCCAGCCCGGCCAGATCGAAGCGCCGCGCGGAGGACGCTGCCGGATCGGCCGCGGCGGCGAGTTCGTGCGCGGCGGCCGCGAGGTCGCCGACCAGGGCGCGCGCGAGCACTCCCGCGACGGGATTGGCGACGACGACGCTGAGATACCCGCCGGGGCGCACCGCCGCGGCGGCAGCCGCGAACACCGCCTCCGGCCCGTCGACGGCTTCGAGCACCCCGTGCAGCAACGCCAGATCGACCGAGTCGGCCGGCGCCACCTCGGCGAGGCTGTCCGCGTCGGCCTGGATTCCGTGCACCCGTTCGGCGACGCCACCCTCGGCAGCGCGCCTGGCCAGGATCGACAGGGCGTCGATGCTCAGGTCGACGACCGTGACGTCGGCGCCCCGCATCGCGAGCGGAACCGCGAGGCTGCCGCTGCCACCACCACAGTCGAGCACCGCGATGCGCGCCTGCGTGACCTCGCCCGCGGTAGCTGCGCCGCTGCTCGTGGCCGGCGCCGACACCCGGTCGGCGAGGTCGGCGAGGACGGCTTCCAGCGCAGCGCCCAGAACCCCGCCACCTGCCAGGGCACGGGCCGGCGAGCGTGGGAGTTGCGTCTGAGGGCTGACCGGCTGCACGGTGCCGACCCTACTGGCCGGCACCGACACCGACGCCGATCACCGCGCCCCGGGAGGTGGCGGTGCCGATGCCGAGCGCCCGGCTCAGCTCGCCGCCGCGACCAGCTGGGGTGACGGCAGCCCGAGCAGCGTGTCTCCCTGCACCGCGGCCGAGACCAGCGCGAGGAACGTGGCGACGGCCTCGAGCAGCTCCTCGGCGTCGGCGTCGGAGACGGCGCCGACCGCTCCGGCATCGGCGGCCGCCCGCTGGGACGCCCCCGCGGCGAAGTAGGCCGACCACTCGGCGAACTCCGGCGCCGTGCTCTCGAGCAACACCCAGGCGCTGGTCGGGCGGCGGCGCGCAGCACGCTCCGTGGGCCCTGTGCGCACGGCGAGCAGGGCTGCCGTCGCTCGGAGCGCGGCGAGATGGGCGATGCGGAACCTGTCCGCTGCGCGGGGCTGTTCGCGCGCGTCCTGGAGCAGGGCCTGCGCCTGCACCAGCACCGAGTCCGGGCGCCACAGCGGCGCCCCGGCCGCGGGGGCCGTGACGGGACGCGCGCGCGCCGTCCGCCGGCGGTCCGCCCTGTGGATCGACGGTGCGTGAGTCATGTCGTTCACCCTCCCCGGATAGTACGAACGTGTGTTCGATAGTGACACATCCTGGTCATGCCCCGCAACGTATATGTTCGATACGACAGAAACCGCGCGAGCGCCTCCGTGCCGGGGTCCGTGCGGCCGGAACGTCAGGCGGGACGGGCTGTTCCGTGCGCCGCCAGACCCACCACATCGCCGATCACGACGACCGACGGCGCCGCGAGCCCGGCGCGCGCGGCCGCCGCCGCGATCCCGTCCAGCCGCGCGGTGACCACCCGCTGGTCGGGCGTGCTGGCCGCGTGGACGACCGCGGCGGGCGTAGCGCTCGCCCGCCCGTGCTCGATCAGCGTGAGAGCGATGTCGGCGAGGCGGTCCATGGCCATGAGCAGCACGAGCGTGTCCGGCCCGGTCGCCAGCGCCGGCCAGTCCAGGCCGCCGTCGCGGGGAAGGCCGGGATCGAGGTGTCCGGAGATCACCGCGAAGTCCGACGCCACGCCCCGATGGGTGAGCGGGATGCCGGCCAGGGCGGGCGCAGCCAGCGCCGAACTCACACCGGGCACCACCTCGACGTCGACGCCGGCGGCACGGCACGCAGCCACCTCCTCGCCCCCGCGACCGAAGACGAACGGGTCGCCGCCCTTGAGCCGGACCACGCGCAACCCGCGCTGGGCCCGGTCGACCAGCACCTCGTTGATCTGGTCCTGGGTGAGGTTGTGCCGGTGCGTCGACTTGCCGCAGTCGATGATCTCGACACCGAGTGGCAGGGCGTCGAGCAGGGCCCGCGGGGCGAGCCGGTCGACCACGACCACGTCTGCCTCCGCGACGAGACGCCGCCCGCGCACGGTGATCAACTCGGGGTCACCCGGGCCGCCGCCCACCAGGGCGACGCTGCCGTGCGCGGGCCGCCGGCGGGGGCGCACGGCGAGCGCCCCGGTGTCCAGCGAGGTGGCGATGACCGTCCGGAGCTCCGCCGCGCGGGCGGGATCGTCGGCGTTCACGGCGACGGTGAGCTGGCCGTGCCGCGCGACCGCCGGCGTCCGAGCCGTCCCGTGGACAGCCGCGTCGGCGCGGACGCAGAACGTGCTCACCCGCTCGGCGTCCGCGGTGACCCGCTCGTTGACCTCCGGATCGTCGGTGGCCGCGACCACGAGCCACACCCCGGCGAGGTCGTCCGGCGCATACGGGCGCAGGAGGAGTTCGACCGTTCCCTCGGCGGCCAGCCGCACGAGGCCCTCGACCGCCCGCGGCGCCACGACCGTCACGGCCGCGCCGGCTTCGGCGAGATCGCGGGCCCGTCGCAGGCCCACCTCTCCCCCGCCGACCACCAGCACCCGCCTGGCGGTGAGGTCGAGCAGGAGGGGGTATCCGGTCACGGTGCCAGTGTCGTCGCCCCCGGGCGGAGAGCCCGCGCCGGGGACGGTCGGCGGCCGGTCAGCGCGCGTCGATGACGGCGATGAGCTCGTCGACGGAGTCCTCGAGCGGGCGACCTGCGGTGTTGATACGCAGTTCGGGGTTCACCGGGGCCTCGTACTCGCCGTCGACCCCGGTCAGACCGGCGACGTCACCGGTCTTCTGCCGGGCGTAGAGGCCCTTCACATCGCGCTCGGCGCAGACCTCGAGCGGGGTGGCCACGTGGATCTCGAGGAAGTCCGTGCCGTCGGCCTCGTGGCGGGCGCGCACACCGTCGCGCGCCTCGGCGAACGGCGACACGACGGCCGCGATGACCAGCACGCCGTGGCTGGCCAGCCGGGACGCGACCCAGCCGATCCGGGCGACGTTGATGTCGCGGTCCTCGCGGGAGTAGCCGAGCCCCGCCGACAACACCGGGCGGACGGCGTCGCCGTCGAGGATCTCCACCGCGCGCCCCTCCGCGCGCAGACGGGCGGCCAGCGCGTTGGCGAGCGTGGTCTTGCCCGCGCTGGGCAGGCCGGTGAGCCAGATCGTCGCACCGGCCACCGACCGCGCGGCGAGGGTCGAACTACCGTCGACGGACGTCACGGTGCCTCCAGAGACTTCTCGAACAGGGCGATCCGCGGCGACCCGCGGCGGTGTCGCGCCCATGATTTCACAGCACCCCGCCCCCGCGCCGCGTCCACCGACCGGGACGCGACCGACCCCACACCGCACCCCCGTGGACTAATTACCCCGCGCTGTGGGACCATTGGCGCGTGAGCCGCCCCTTCGCCGTCTTCCTGACGATGCGGCGCCACGTCGACCTGATGCGGGTCGCGGGCGCAGGCTGTCTCATGTCTTTCTCCGACTGAGCTGCCACGGGCGAGCCACCGGATCCATCGGTCCCTCGCACCGCCCAGATCATTCGCCTCCCGGTTACCGCGCTGCCGCGTGCACTGACCACCCGCAGCTGCCGGCGCCGCCCGCCGCACCACGAGAAGGACTCCCCCGCATGCCACCCCGCGAAAAACCCCGTCGAGGCCAGGGCCAATGGGCCCTCGGTTACCGCGAGCCGCTCAACCCGAACGAGCGCAGCAAGCGGGACAACGACGGACTGCTGGTGCGGCAGCGCATCATCGACATCTACTCCAAGACCGGATTCGCGGGTATCGACCCCGGCGACCTCCGCGGACGGTTCCGCTGGTACGGCCTGTACACCCAGCGCGCGCCGGGGATCCCGGGCGGCCGGACCGCCGTGCTGGAACCCGAGGAGCTCGAGGACGAGTACTTCATGCTCCGGATCCGCATCGACGGCGCCCGGCTGAGCACCGAGCAGCTCCGCGTCATCGCCGACATCGCGACCACCTACGGCCGCGACGTGGCCGATATCACCGACCGGCAGAACGTCCAGCTCCACTGGATCCGGGTCGAGGACGTCCCGGCGATCTGGGAGAAGATCGAGGCGGTCGGCCTCACCACCACCGAGGCGTGCGGCGACACCCCCCGCGTCATGCTGTCCTGCCCCCTGGAGGGCGAGACCGCCGACGGCATCATCGACGGCCTGCCCGCACTGCGCGAGACCGTGGACAAGTACCTGGGCGACCCGGCGTTCTCGAACCTGCCCCGCAAGTTCAAGACGGCGATCTCCGGCTGCACGCAGCACTGCACGAACCACGAGATCAACGACGTCGCCTTCGTGGGCGTGGTCGGCCCCGACGGCGAGCCCGGCTTCGACCTGTGGGTGGGCGGCGGGCTGTCGACCAACCCGATGTTCGCCCAGCGCGTGGGCGTGTTCGTCCGCGAGGACGAGGTCAGCGAGGTCTGGGCCGGGGTGTGCTCGGTCTTCCGCGACTACGGCTACCGCCGCTCGCGCAACCACGCGCGGATCAAGTTCCTGATCGCCGACTGGGGCGTCGAGCGGTTCCGGGAGGTGCTGGAGAAGGAGTACCTCGGGCGCGCGCTGCCCGACGGCCCTGCACCCGAGCGCTCGCCGGCCCACCGTGACCACGTCGGCGTCCAGCGCCTGCGCGGCGGGCTGAACGCCGTCGGCGTCACGACCAAGGCGGGCCGCACGAGCGGTTCGGCGCTGGCCGGAGTCGCCGAGCTGGCCGACCGCCTCGCCGGCGGCCGGGTCGCCACCACCGCCCAGCAGGGCCTGGTCGTGCTCGACGTCCCGGACGCCAACATCGAGGAGCTCGTCACCGGCCTCGATGCGCTCGGGCTGTCGGTACGCCCGTCGGCCTTCCACCGCGGGACGATCGCCTGCACCGGGATCGAGTTCTGCAAGCTCGCGATCGTGGAGACGAAGGCCCGCGCGGAGGTCATCCGCACCGAGCTCGAACGGCGCCTGCCCGACTTCGACACCCCGGTCACGATCAATGTGAACGGCTGCCCCAACTCATGTGCGCGCTTCCAGGTCGCCGACATCGGCTTCAAGGGCATCGTCACGCGCGGCGCCGACGGTGAGGACGTCGAGGCCTTCCAGATCCACCTCGGCGGCCAGCTGGGCAGCGAGGCCGCGTTCGGGCGCAAGTTCCGCGGCCTCAAGGTGACCGCCGACGAGGCTCCCGACTACGCCGAGCGGATCCTGCGCGGTTACGTGGACCGGCGCGGCGACGGCGAGAGCTTCGCCGGTTACGTCGCACGGGCCGAGGAGGAGTGGTTGCTGTGACCGCGACCCACAGCGCGACCTCGGGCGGCACCGGGGCCACGGCCCGCGCCGTCCCGTTCTATTGCCCTTACTGCGGCGACGAGGACCTGCGCCCGTTCGACCCCGAGGACGGGACCGCCGGGCACGGCCAGTGGCGCTGTGGCGCCTGCCAGCGCGTGTTCGCCCTGAAATATCGAGGGATGACCGGCGGTTGGGGACAGAGGCAGGACGCACCGCATACGCACGAAGCACCGCACCCGACAGAGGAGAGCTCCCCGTGAGCGCACCAGCTGCAGAACACGACAGGCTGGCCGAACTGGCCGCCTGGGCCGGCGCGGCCCTGGAGGGGTCGTCGGCGCAGGAGATCCTGTCCTGGGCGGCCGAGGAGTTCGGCTCGTCGTGGTGTGTCGCGTCCTCGATGGCCGACGCGGTCGTCCCGCACCTCGCCTCGCGGGCCCAGCCGGGCGTGGACGTCATCTTCCTCGACACCGGTTACCACTTCGCCGAGACGATCGGCACCCGGGACGCCGTCGTCGCGACCCTGCCCGTCACCGTCCACTCGATCAAGCCGGAGCTGACCGTCGCCCAGCAGGACGCCGTGTACGGCAAGGACCTGTTCGCCCGGAACCCCGACCAGTGCTGCTCGCATGCGCAAGGTCGCCCCGCTCGGGCGGGCGCTGGCTCCGTACTCGGCGTGGGCCGCGGGACTGCGCCGCGACGAGTCGCCCTCGCGCGCGGCCACGAAGGTCGTGGAGTGGGACGCACACCGCGGGCTGGTCAAGATCAATCCGATCGCCGCCTGGACGGATGCCGACGTGGACCGGTACATCGCCGAGAACGGGATCCTCGTCAACCCGCTGCTGCAGGACGGTTACACCTCCGTCGGCTGCGCGCCGTGCACCCAGCGCGTCGTCGACGGCGAGGACGCCCGCGCGGGACGCTGGGCCGGTTTCGCCAAGGTCGAGTGCGGGATGCACGCCTGAGCGACTGCCGACCGGCATGCGGTCCCTGTCCCGCCGACGGCGTCCACGCGAGCTAGAGTGCCGACTCATGGCTGTCGCCCAACCCGTCCCGGAGCGCGCGCCGACCGTCGTGGCCTGGACGCCCGCCCAGTTCGACGAGAACGTCGACGCGGCGATGGCGATCTACGTCGCGGCGATGAACTACGCGCCCCACGCCGGTGTGCAGCGCGGCCGTGCCGCGCGGGGACAGGCGACGTTCCCCCGGTTCGCCGCGCGCGCCGCCTACGACACCGACGGCACCGTGATCGGCTTCTGCTACGGCTACACCACCGAATCCGGTCAGTGGTGGCACGACCTCGTCCGCCGGGCGGTCACCGCCGCAGTGGCCGAGGAGTGGCTGGTCGACGCCTTCGAGCTGTCCGAGCTGCACGTCCTGCCCTCGGCGCAGGGACGCGGGGTCGGCCGCGCACTCCTGCTGTCGCTGGCCGACGGGCTGCCGCACCAGGCCATGCTGCTGTCGACGCCCGAGGGCGACACCCGCGCCTTCCGGCTGTACCGCAGCCTCGGCTTCGAGGACCTGGCGCGCCACCACCTGTTCCCCGGTGAGGCGCGCCCGTTCGCGATCCTCGGGCGGCGCCTGCCCTTCTGAGCGGCGTGTTCAGCGGGCGGCGGCCGACGGAGTGCAGGTCCAGGTTCGCCCAGACCTCACGCGTGGCCTTGGAGAAGTTCATCGTGATGAAGTGGATGCCCGGAGCGCCCTCGGCGAGCAGCCGCTGCGGCACATGGCGCTGGCCTCCTCGATGCCGAGCGCGCGCACGGCCACGGGGTCGTCGGCCACCGCCGCGAACCGCTCGCCCAGCGCCGCCGGGAACGGCGCCCCGGACAGCTGCTCGGAGCGCTCGATCGTGCGCATCGGTCGTCACCGGCATCAGCGCCGGCGATGATCGGGACGTCACACCCGGCCGCACTCACACGGTCGCGCAGGCGCAGGTAGTCCTCGGCGTCGAAGAACATCTGGGTGATCGCGTAGTCGGCTCCGGAGCGGCACTTCTCCACGAAGCGCGCGGTGTCCTCCTCGACGGAACGCGAGCGCGGGTGCTTGTACGGGAACGCCGCCACCCCCACGCAGAAGTCCCCGTGCGCGCGGAGCAGCTCGACGAGCTCGACGGCGTAGCGCAGTCCCTGCGGGTGGGTGTGACCCATTCGCCGATCGGATCACCCGGCGGGTCACCGCGCAGGGCCAGCATGTTGCACGATTCCGGCGTCGGCCAGCCGCCCGATGATGGCCCGCAGCTCGGCCACCGAGTGCTCGACCGCGGTGAGGTGGGCCACCGGCAGCAGCGTCGTGTCCTGGGCGATCCGCTCGGTGATCTCGATCGTGCGGTCCCGCGTGGAACCGCCCGCGCCGTAGGTCACCGACACGAACGAGGGGTGCAGCGGCTCCAGCTCACGGATCGCCTTCCACAGCTGGCGCGTCGTCCTCGTCGGTCTTGGGCGGCATGAACTCGAAGGAGACCGTGGGCCGTCCCTCTGCCAGACAGTCCCGCACCGTACGCGCCATGCCGCACAGCGTAATGTCCGCGCGGTGGCCGACCTCGACGCCTTGGTCAGCGGCGCGTCGACGCTGCTCTCGCTGGATTTCCTCGACACGACAGCGCGATTCCCTCGCAGCGATCGGCCCCGATCTGGCCCCGCATCGCCGAAGCCGCGCGCGCGGCCGTGCTCGACGGCGGCAAGCGGCTGCGCCCGACTGTTCGCCTACTGGGGCTGGCGCGGCGGTCCGCCGGCGAGGACGAGGCGAGCGCTGCTGATCACGGCCGCGGCCAGCCTGGAACTGCTGCACGCCTGCGCGCTCGTCCACGACGACGTGATGGACGCCTCGGCCACGCGCCGGGGCGCCCGGCCGCGCACACCGCGTTCGCCGCGCTGCACCGACGCGCAGGGCTGGGGCGGCGACGCCCGCGGTTTCGGCACCGCGGCGGCGATCCTGCTCGGCGACCTGCTGCTGGTGTGGGCCGACAGCATGTACACCCGGTCTGGCCTGGACAACGCCGCGCTGGCGCGCACGCGGATCGTCTTCGACCAGATGCGGGAGCAGGTGATGGCCGGGCAGTACCTCGACGTGCTCGTCCAGGCGCGCGGGGACTTCTCCGCCGAGGACGCGCTCCGCGTGGTCACCTACAAGACCAGCAAGTACACCGTGGAGGGCCCGCTGCACTTCGGTGCCGCGGCCGCCGACGCCCCGCCCGAGGTCTTCGCCGCCCTCTCGCGGTACGGGCTGCCCGCTGGGCGAGGCGTTCCAGCTCCGCGACGACCTGCTCGGCGTCTTCGGCGATCCCGCGCGTACCGGCAAGCCCGCCGGCGACGATCTGCGCGAGGGCAAGCAGACTCTGCTCGTGGCCCTGGCGATGGAGCGGGCGGACCCTGCGGACGCCGCCGCCCTGCGCACCAGCCTGGGCGATCGCTCGCTGTCCGACGACGCGGTGAGTGCCGTGCGCTCGATCCTGGTCGACACCGGAGCGGTGCGTCGCGTCGAGGACCGCATCTCGGCCTGCCTCACGCAGGCATTGGCGGCGCTGCAGTCCCCGGTGCTGTCGGACCCGTCCCGGGAGATCCTGGCGCGGCTGGCCGTGGCCGCGGCGGAGCGCCAGACCTGAGCCACCGGCGCAGGCACGCGAGCCCGCCAGTAGCGTCAAGGCATGCGGACAGTCACCGGCCCCACCGACTCCGTGGTGATCGTCGGTGCGGGACTGGGCGGGCTGTCCGCCGCACTGCGTCTGGCCGGCGCGGGCCGCGCCGTGACCGTGGTCGAGCAGCTCGCCGTCCCCGGAGGCCGGGCAGGGCGCCTCGACACCGGTGGCTACACGTTCGACACCGGACCGACCGTCCTGACGATGCCCGACCTGATCGCCGACGCGCTGGCCTGTGTCGGCGAGGAACTCAGCGACCGGCTCGACCTGGTGCCTCTCGATCCCGCCTACCGCGCCCGCTTCGCCGACGGCTCGACGATCGACGTGCACACCGACACGGAGGCGATGACCGAGGAGATCGCGCGGACGTGCAGCCCTGCCGACGTCGACGGCTACCGGCGCTTCGTCACCTTCCTTCGTCACCTCTACGCCACCGAGATGCCCACGTTCATCGACCGCAACCTCGACTCGGTCCGCGACGTGGTGAACCCCGCGGCCGCGCGGCTGCTGGGTCTCGGCGCGCTGCGGCGGCTGACGCCGAAGGTGAGCACCTACCTGCACGACGAGCGCCTGCAGCGCATGTTCTCCTTCCAGGCCCTCTACGCCGGAGTCGCTCCCCAGCAGGCACTGTCGATCTATGCGGTGATCGCCTACATGGACTGTGTCAGCGGGGTGTTCTTCCCGCGCGGCGGCATGCACGCCGTCCCGCGCGCCCTGGCCGCTGCCGCCGCCGCGCACGGCGTCGACTTCCGCTACAGCACGCGGGTCGAGCGCATCGAGATCACGCACGGGAGGGCGACGGCCGTGGTGACCGACGAGGGCGAGCGGATCGCCGCCGACGTCGTCGTCGTCAACGCCGATCTCCCTACCGCATATGACGATCTGCTCCCGCCGGAGTACACACCGCGCCGGGTCGGGCGGCTGACCTATTCGCCGTCCTGCGCGTTGCTGCACGTCGGTTCGTCGGCGCGGTACCCGGATCTGGCTCATCACACGATCAGCTTCGGGCAGGCCTGGCGGACGACGTTCTCGGAGATCATCGACCGCGGCGAGGTGATGAGCGACCCGTCGATCCTGGTGAGCAATCCGAGCGCCACCGACGAATCCCTTGCACCACAGGGCAAACAGACCTACTACGTCCTGTTCCCCACGCCGAACCGGCAGAGCGGCTCCGGGTATCGACTGGGCGCAGTTCGGCCCGCGCTATCGCGACCACATGGTCAGCACGCTCGAGCAGCGGGGCCTGCCGGGATTCGCCGACGGTATCGAGGTCGAGCACCTGGTCACGCCGGCGGACTGGGAGGCGGCTGGCCTCGCGGCGGGCGCCCCGTTCTCCGCGGCGCACAGCATCGGCCAGACCGGACCGTTCCGCGCACCGACACTCGACCGCCGGATCCCGAACCTGGTCTTCTGCGGTGCGAACACCCAGCCCGGCGTCGGCGTGCCGATGGTGCTGATCTCAGGACGCCTTGCCGCACAACGGATTCTGGGCGATTCACGGTGAGGCGCGAACTCGACGCCGCGGGCATAGTCGACCCCGGGCTCCGTGCGGACTACGAGTACTGCCGCCGTCTCAACGCCGCCCACGGCCGGACCTACTTCCTCGCGGCCCGGCTCCTGCCTGCGCGGCGGCGGCCGGCCGTCCACGCGTTGTACGCCTTCGCCCGCACCGCGGACGAGATCCTCGACGACCTGTCGTCGGTCGCCAGCGTCGCCGAGCGGGAGGCAGCCCTCGACGCCCTGGCCGCGCAGCTGCTCCCGGGCGCGGACGCGACGGATCCCGCCTGCCGGGCCGCGCGCCACGCCGCCGCGTGCTTCGACCTGGATCACCAGCTGTTCCTGGACTTCCTGGCCTCCATGCGCATGGACCTCACCGTCACCGAGTACGCCACCTACGACGCGCTGTGCGGCTACATGCACGGCAGCGCCGCCGTCATCGGCCTGCAGATGCTGCCGATTCTCGGGACGGTGGTTCCCGCGGCGGAGGCGGCCCCGTATGCGGCGGACCTCGGTGTGGCCTTCCAGCTGACGAACTTCATCCGCGACGTCGGTGAGGACCTGCGGCGCGGGCGGATCTACCTGCCCCAGGACTCCCTGCGGCGCCACGGCGTGGACCGCGCCCGCCTGGAGCGCGGCGTCGTCGACGACCCGATCCGGTCGCTGCTGGCCGCGGAGATCGCGCGGACGAGGACGATCTACGCCGCCGCCGAGCCGGGGATCGACCTGCTCGACCCGGCTGCCCGACACTGCGTGCGCGTGGCGTTCACGCTCTACCGGGACATCCTCGACGAGGTCGAGCGCGCCGACTTCGCGGTGCTCGACCGGCGCGTCACGGTCGGCCTGCCGCGCCGCGTCCGCGTCGCGGCACCCGGGCTCGCGCGGGCGGTCGTGGCCCGGTTCCGTGCGGCGCGCCCGGGGACGGTGCCCACCGACGGACACGACCCAGCCACACCCACCACGACAGGGTGAGCGTCACCAGCGAGAACCCGAACAGCAGATCCTCGACGGGAGCCCACGCCACGCGCAGCCCCAGGATCGCGCCCGGGTCGTAGCGCACGACATCGAAGCCCGTGAGGATCCCGTTCGCGATCAGCTGGAAGAACAGCACGAGCGCATAGCTGGCCCAGAACACGCGCCGCCGGAGCAGCCGCGTGCGCAGCAGGAGGAGATCCACGAGCACCACGAGCGGGACCGACGCGAGCGCGGACAGGGTGTAGCCCATCAGTCGTCACCGTCGTCGAGGCGCCAGTCCGGGCGGCACCAGCGCACGGCCTCCAGCGTCAGGATCGCGCAGGTCGGGATGACGAGGAAGAAGAGCAGCTCCTCCAGCGGCAGCCGGCCGGGCAGGACGATCGCGGTCATCCGGCGCCGGTCGAAGGTCCACCACCCGGCGTGGATCGCGAGCACGTCCCAGGCGACGAACAGTGCGGCGACGGGCACCACGGTGGCGAGCAGCCGGCGCCAGCGCCGGTACACCCGGGCATGCAGCAGGAACTCCAACGGCAGCGTTCCGGCCAGGCAGCCCGCCAGGACGGCGAGGTAGGTCAGATGCCGCACCGGGCGCCCGGCGTCAGAAGCCGGCGGCCTGGGCGCGGCGCTTGATCTCGGTGCCGCGGTTCTCGCGCAGCGCCTGGATGGGCGTGCCGGGGATCGAGTCGTCCGTGCGGTGCATCCAGTCGACGATCTCGGTGTCGCTGAAATGGGCGTCCCGCAGCAGCGTGATCACGCCCGGCAGGCCCTTGACCGGCGCTCCGTCGTCGCCGAGGAACCCGGCCGGGATCAGCAGCGGCCCGTCGCCGAGGCGGATGGCGACCAGCTGCCCGTCGCGCAGCAACTGGTGGATGCGGGTCACGGGCAGGTCCAGCCGGAGCGCGGCGTCGGGCACCGGGATGAGGTCGGGTTCGGTGTCCATGCCGGCAAGCCTGCCACGTCCGCTCAGTCCCCCCACTCACCCACCCCCACGCGCCAGGACTCCTCGGGCGGAGGCGGGGAGCGCAACGGGTCGGCGTCGGTGAGCGCGGCCGCACCGCCGATCCACCGGTCGAGCTCGGCGCCGGCCTGCAGCTGCACCGGGAAGAGCTCGGCGGCCAGGTCGCGCCGCAGCGCCGTCAGCGGCAGGGGCGCGGCCGACGCGACGAGCACGACGTTGCCGAACCGCCGCCCGCTGACCACCCCCTTGTCGGTGATCAGCGCGGCGTGGGCGAACGCGGTCCGCAGCGCCGACAGGAAGCGGCGCGTGTAGGCGAGCGTGCCGCCGTCGCCGACGTTGGCCACGAAGACCCCGGTCGGGCGGAGCACCCGGGCTGCCTCGAAGGCGGCCTCCGCCGTCGTCAGATCCGCCGGGACACGCCCGCCCGCGAAGGCGTCGAGGACGATCAGGTCGGCGGCGGCGTCCTTGAGGGCCCGCAGGCCCGCCCGCCCGTCGACCGGACGGATCCGCACCTTGACGTTGCGGGCGAACGGCAACCGCGACCGCACGAGCTCGGTGAGTTCGGTGTCCGGTTCGCAGACGATGTGCGTGCTGCCGGGGCGGGTGTGACTGATGTAGCGCACCATCGTCGCCGCCCCGCCGCCCAGGTGCGTGGCCGCCAGGGGTCCTTCGGGCAGCGCGTCGACCACGTGTGAGATCCACCGCATGTACTCGAAATCGAGGTAACCGGGCTCGTCGAGGTCGACGTAGGACTGGCGGATGCGGTCCATGAGCAGGAGGAAGCCACCGGGCCGGTCGGCATCGGCGAGGATCTCCACCCGGTCGGGCGCCTGGTCACGTCGGCGCTCGGACCGTGCTGATGGCATGCCGCGAGGCTACGCAACCCCGCACGTGGGATGCATCCGGCGGTGGTGGGCGAAGCGTCCGGAATCGGTGTCGCAGCCCGGGCGGACGCCGCCGCGCCCGTAGACTGCGGAGTCGTGCACATGGCCACGACTGACCCGTTGATCGGTCGCGTCCTGGAGGGTCGCTACCGCATCCGGGCGCGTCTGGCCAGCGGAGGCATGTCCACGGTCTACGTCGCGCTGGACGAACGCCTCGACCGCGAGGTGGCCGTCAAGGTCATGGCGCCGTCGCTGTCCTCGGACCCCGTGTTCCTCGACCGCTTCTCCCGCGAGGCCCGCGCCGCCGCCAAGCTCAGCCACGTCAACGCCGTCGCCGTGTTCGACCAGGGCCACGACGGCGGCAGCGTCTTCCTGGTGATGGAACTGGTCCGCGGGCGCACACTGCGCGACCTGCTCCGCGAACGCGGCTACGTCTCCCCCGCCGAGGCCGTGTCGCTCATGGAGCCGGTCCTGGTCGCGCTCGCGGCCGCCCACCGCGCGGGGCTGGTGCATCGCGACATCAAGCCGGAGAACATCCTGCTCTCCGACGACGGTGTGGTGAAGGTCGCCGACTTCGGGCTGGCGCGGGCGGTGGAGTCGAACCCCTCCTCCACGCACACCGGCCTGATGATGGGGACCGTCGCCTACAGCTCGCCCGAGCAGTTCCGGCGGGGCAACGCCGACACCCGCTCCGACGTGTACTCCGCCGGCATCGTGCTGTTCGAGCTGCTCGTCGGGCACCCGCCCTACTCCGGCCCCGACGCGATGGCCGTGGCCTACCAGCACGTCCACCACGACGTCCCGCCGCCGTCGTCCATCCGCCGCGGAATCGCCTCGCCGCTGGACTCGGTGGTGCAGCGGGCGACCAACCGGGAGCCGTCGGCCCGGCCGCTGGACGCGGGCGCGTTCCTCGCCGAGCTGCACGACGTGCGCCGCGACCTGCGCCTGCCCGTGCTGCCGGTGCCGCGCCGCCCGCGCGCCGACCGCGACCGGATGGGCACCCCGCGCGGCCAGGTCCCGATCCCGCCCGCGCCCGATCCGCGCGCCGCCGCGCAGAACACCCTCGCCGCCACCGGACGCACCGCACCGGACCCGCGGCAGGGGCACCCGCAGGGCGCGCATCCGACACTGATCTCCTCCGGCCTGCCGCCGACGCACCCGTCCGGATACATGCCCGAACCCGCCCCGCCGCCACGGGTCAAGAAGAAGCACCGGTTCCTGCGCACGATGATCGGCGCGCTCGTGCTGCTCCTGCTGTGCGCGGCGATCATCGCCGGCAGCTGGTGGTTCGCCTCCGGGCGGTACGCCAGCGTGCCGGACGTGCGCAACGAACCGGCGGCCCAGGCGACGTCGCTGCTGCTGGCCCGGGGATTCACGATCGGCGCGACGAACACCGTGGCCAGTGACACCGTCCCGAAGGGCTCGGTGATCAGCACCGATCCGGACACCGGAGCGCGGATCCTCCACGGCAAGTCTGTCGTCCTGACCGTCTCCTCCGGACCGACGTTCTACGCAGTCCCCGACGTCCGCAGGCAGACCCAGGGCGCCGCCACCGCCGCATTGGCCGGGCTCGTGAGCCATGGCGTCACGGTGCGTTACGCGCAGGCGGCCGACGACACGACGCCCTCCGGCCAGGTCGTGCGCACCGATCCGGCCGTGAGCGAGCAGGTCAAGCGCGGCGACACCGTGATCGTGTACGTGTCCACGGGCCCGCCGATCCTCTCGGTGCCGAACGTGACCGGCAAGACCCAGGCCCAGGCCCAGGCCATCCTGACCAAGGCCGGTTTCAAGGTCAGCGCGACCCAGGACTTCAGCGACACCGTCACCGAGGGCAGCGTCATCAAGCAGACGCCGCCCGGCACCGACGAGGCCCGCAAGTTCACCACCGTCGCCATCGTCGTGTCCAAGGGTCCCGAGCTCATCGCCGTGCCGTCGCTGCCCAACCTCGATCCGGTCGACGCCGCGACGTCGACGCTCGAGGGCCTGGGTTTCCAGGTGTCCGTCCAGAAGCAGTTCGGCGGGAGCAATGGGCTGGTGGTGGGCATGGATCCGCCCGCGGGGACCATGCGCACCCGTGGTTCGACCATCACCCTGTACGTCATCTGAGGCGCGGCATGCCCGTGCGCGGGAGAGCCGCGCCCATCGGCGCCCACGTGTCGATCGCCGGGGGCCTCGTGTCGGGTGCGCTGCGGCGCGCGGATGCCATCGGAGCGGGCGCGATCCAGATCTTCATCACCAACCCGCGAGGCTGGTCGCCCGGCCCCGACCCGGAGGCGGCCGACGTCGCGGCCTTCCGCTCGGGCGCGGACGAACGTGGGCTGCAGGTGTTCGTGCACGCCCCGTATCTCATCAACCTCGGCGCACCGGACCCGCTCGTCGCCACCCGCTCGGAGGCCGCGCTGGCGCTCGCGGTGGCTCGGGCGACCGCGCTCGGCGCGCGCGGCGTGGTCGTGCACGCCGGGTCGGCCGTGGTGCCGGGGCGGCTCGACGCGGCGCTCGCGCAGGCGGCCGCCGCCGTGGGCAGGGTGCTGGACGGGGCTCCCGACGGCGCGCCGCGCCTGCTGATCGAGCCGACGGCCGGTGGCGGGGCCGCATTGGCCTCGGACCTGACGTCCCTCGGGCGCTACCTGGCCGCCCTCGGCCACGACGAGCGGGTCGGGCTGTGCCTGGACACCTGCCATCTGCACGCGGCCGGCCACGATCTGAGCGCGCCGGGCGGTGTGCGGCGGACGGTGGCGGCGATCGTGCGGAGCGTCGGGCGCGGCCGGATCGGTCTGGTGCACGTCAACGACAGTCGCGACCGGGCCGGTTCCCGGCGCGACCGGCACGCCTCGCTCGGAACCGGGACGATCGGCGCGGACGCCTTCGGTGAGCTGTTCACCGCACCCGGCACCCGGCACGTCCCACTGGTCGTGGAGACCCCGGAGGCCGACCAGCTCGCGGACCTCACGCTGCTGCGCGCGCTCGCAGCGCAGCCCGTCAGGCCTTGAGGGGCCCGGCCCAGCGCCAGTCGCCGTCGGGGGCGAGGTACTCCACGCGCTGGATGTCCTCGCCGTGCGCGTCCTCCTCCATGGCCCAGGACAGGGCGGAGCGGTGATCGGCGAACTCGTCGGCGGCGACGACCTCGCCGTCGTCGTCGAGGAAGCGATAGAGGGACATGGCGCTCACGCTAACCCGCACCGGAGCAGATCGGAATCCGCGTCGGCCCGTGTCAGCCGGCCAGTAGTGGGCCCAGCACCCGCAGCGCGCGCTCGATGCCCTCGTCGTCGACGTCGAGATGGGTCACCAGGCGCAGGAAACGCGGGCCGAGGGCAGAGACGAGGACGCCCTGCTCCGCCGCGGCTGCGGCCACCCCAGGGGCGTCCGGGGCATCGAGGACCACGATGTTGGACTCGACCAGATCGGGATCGGCGCCCAGTCCCGCGGCCAGCCGCGCCGCCCGAGCGTGGTCATCGGCGAGACGGCCGAGGTTGTGGGCGAGGGCGAAACGCCCACCGGCGGCCAGGATGCCCACCTGCCGCATCCCGCCGCCGTAGCGCTTGCGCCAGACCCGCGCCCGGGCGATGCGCTCGGCCGAGGACACCAGCACCGAACCCACCGGTGCGCCGAGGCCCTTGGACAGGCACACCGAGACGGTGTCGAATCCCTCGGTGAGCTCGCGCAGCGCCACCCCGGAGGCCACGTGCGCGTTCCACAACCGCGCCCCGTCGAGGTGCAGCCCGAGGCCGTTGGCCCGGGCGAGGGCCACGACGGCGCGGACCTGCTCGAGCGGTTGGACGGTGCCACCACCGAAGTTGTGGGTGTTCTCGACGGCGATCGCCGTGGTCGAGACCAGGTACGGACCCGCCGACGGGGCGATCAGCTCCGCGATGGCGTCGGCGTCGAGGCGGCCGCGGACAGCGGCCCACGTCCGGAACGTGATCCCGGAGAACACGGCGGCCGCGCCGAGCTCCGCGCGGGCGATGTGGGCGAGGCTGTCGCAGACGACCTCCTCGCCCGGCGCCACCAGCAGCCGGAGCCCGAGCTGGTTGCCCAGGGAGCCGCTCGGCGTGAACAGACCGGCCTCGAACCCGAGCAGGTCCGCGACCTCGGCCTCGAGGGCGTTGACCTCGGGGTCCTCGCCGTAGACGTCGTCTCCGACCTCGGCCCGGGACATGGCCAGGCGCATCTGCTCCGACGGGCGGGTGACCGTGTCGGACCTGAGGTCGACCCTCACGTCGCGCTCTCGGCGCGGCGGCGCTCGGCCACCAGCCGCTCGGCAACGCGGAAGGCCAGCTCCAGGGACTGCTCGTTGTTCAGCCGCGGATCGCAGGCGGTCTCGTACCGGCGCCCCAGATCCTCCGCGGTCAGCTCGGCGGTTCCCCCGATGCACTCGGTGACGTCGTCCCCGGTGAGCTCGACGTGCAGTCCGCCCGGGTGGGTGCCCAGCCCGTGGTGCACGTCGAAGAACCCGTCGACCTCGTCGATGATCCGGTCGAGGTGGCGCGTCTTCACGCCGGTGGCGGTCTCCTCGGTGTTGCCGTGCATGGGGTCGCACTGCCAGACGACGAGATGCCCGGTGGACGTGACCTTCTCCACGATCGGCGGCAGCGCGTCGCGGATCTTGCCGCTGCTCATCCGGCTGATCAGGGTCAGGCGGCCGGGCGTGTTGTCGGGGTCGAGGCGCTCGACCAGTTCGGCGGCGAACTCCGGGGTGGTCGTCGGCCCGAGCTTGACGCCGATCGGGTTGGCGATGCGCGAGACGAAGTCCAGGTGGGCGCCGTCGAGCTGGCGGGTGCGCTCCCCCACCCAGACGAAGTGCCCGGACAGGTCGTAGGCCCTGCCCTCCTCCACGCGGGTGAGCGCACGCTCGTACTCCAGGATCAGTGCCTCGTGGCCGGCGTAGAGCTCGACGCCCTCGAGCGCGCCGTCGTGCACGCCGCAGGCCCGCATGAAGCGCACCGCGCGGTCGATCTCGCTGGCCAGCTGCTCGTAGCGCACGCCTGTGTCCGTGCTCCGCGCGAATGTGGTGTTCCAGGAGTGCACCCGGTCCAGGGACGCCAGACCGCCGCCGGCGTAGGCCCGCAGCAGGTTCAGCGTGCTCGCGGCCGTCGAGTAGGCGCGCAGGATGCGGTGCGGGTCCGGCGTGCGGAGGGCGTGGTCCTGGGCCAGGTCGTTGACCATGTCGCCGCGGTAGGACTGGAACCCGAACCCGTCGATGTCCGAGGACCGGGGCTTGGCGTACTGCCCCGCGACCCGGCCGAGCTTGACGACCGGCATCGAGGCGCCGTAGGTGAGGATGACCGCCATCTGCAGCAGCACCCGCACCTTGCCCGCGATGTCGGCCTGGGAGCTGGTCTGGAAGGTCTCCGCGCAGTCGCCGCCCTGGAGCAGGAACGCCTCGCCGCGGGCCACGGCGCCGAGCTGGACGCGCAGCTGGTCGACCTCGCTGGCGACGACCAGCGGCGGCATGCCCGACAGCGTCACCGCGACGTCGCGCAGCACCTGCGGGTCCGGCCAGTTGGGCTGCTGGGCGGCGGGCAGGTCGCGCCAGACGTCGAGGCCGAGCGGGTCGGGGGCCGGCTGGGTCGGGACTGGGTGCAGCGTGGTCACGGGTACAGCCTAGGGACTGCGGCCTCCCAATTCCGCCGCGGGCGGCGCGGGAGCCCGCCGGGGAGGCCCCACGGCGCTCATACATAGTTTGCACATGTGACGGGGCGGACGATGGGGGCGAGCCCCAGGGAGGAATCGGCATGCGGTTGTTGGTCGTCGAAGACGAGACGCGGATGGCGGCGTTGCTGAAGCGCGGCCTCGAGGAAGAGGGGTACGCGGTCGATGTCGTCGGCGACGGCGCCGAGGCCGTGTGGATGGGGACCGAGCACGACTACGACGCGATCGTCTGCGACGTGATGCTGCCGGGGCTCGACGGTTACGAGGTGTGCCGCCGGCTCCGGAGCGCCGACCGCTGGGCTCCCGTGCTGATGCTGACCGCCCGGACGTCCGTCACCGACCGGGTGCGCGGCCTCGACGTGGGCGCCGACGACTACCTCGCCAAGCCCTTCGCCTTCTCCGAGCTCGCCGCCCGGCTGCGCGCCCTGGTCCGCCGCGGCAAGCAGGCGCGCCCGACCGTCCTGTCCGAGGGCGACCTCGTCCTGGATCCGGCCGGGCGGACGGTGACGCGGGCCGGTGTGCCGATCACGCTCACCGCCAAGGAGTTCGCGCTGCTGGAGCTGTTCCTGCGCCATCCCGGTGAGGTGCTGACCCGTGCCAGAATCATCGAGCATGTATGGGACTTCGCCTACGACGGGACCAGCAACGTGATCGACCAGTACGTGGCGTTCCTGCGCCGCAAGATCGACCGCCCCTTCGACCGGGACGACCTGGAGACGGTGCGCGGCACGGGCTACCGGCTGCGCCGGGCGAACAACCCGGCTGAGGTCAGGTCCGGGACGTGACCGGCGGCGGCCGCCGCCGGAGCATCCCGGCGTGGCCGCGGAGCCTGCGCGGCCGGCTGGTCGCCATCTCCATCGTCGCGGGGATCTTCGTCGTCGGTGCCGGCGGGCTGCTGTTCCGCTGGGAGCTGGGCAACGGGCTGCGCCGCAGCCTGGACGGCTCCCTGTCCGACCGCATCGGCGCGATCGCCACCGATCTGAAGGCGGCGACGAACCCCGCCGACGGCACCCCGCTCACTCCCGCCGTGGGCGCTCGGCGCGCCGCCCGCGCGGGGGCGCGGGTGCGCGAGACCGAGTCTCTCAACGCGATCTACTCCCCCGACGGCACGCTGCGCGCCGCCGAACCGTCCGGCATAGGTGCCCTGCCCATCGACCTGGCCGCGGCCCGCCGGCATCAGATCTTCGTGACCGCGACGGTGGACAACTCCCGGCTGCGGCTGCTCGCGAGCCCGGTGACCCTGAAGGACGGCACCTGGGTGGTCGTCGTCGGCGCGGACACCGGACCGCTGGACAGTTCCGAGGACGAGGTCGACCGGACCCTGCTGCTGTGGTCGATCCCGCTCCTGGCGACCATCGCCCTCGGCTCCTGGGTGCTCGCAGGTGCCGCCCTCAAGCCGGTGGAGCGGATGCGGGCGGAGGTCGCCGAACTCGGCGACGGCGACCCGGACGCCAGGCTGAGCGAGCACGCGGCCGGCACCGCCGAGCTCGCCGCGCTCGGCCGGACGTTCAACCGGCTCCTCGACCGGCTGCACGCCTCGATGGACCGGCAGCGCAACTTCGTGGCCGATGCCGGGCACGAGCTGCGCACCCCGCTGTCGGTCCTCAGCATGGAGCTCGAGCTCGCCGATCGCCCGAACCGCAGCTCCCTCGAGCTGCGCGAGGCCGTCGCCTACGCCCGTGCGGAGGTGGGGCGGCTCAGCGCGCTCTGCGAAGGTCTGCTGCTGCTCGCCGAGGCGGACAGCGGCGTCGAACTGCTGACCCGCGAGGCCGTGGACGTCACGTCCCTGCTCGCGACCGCCGTCCGCAGCCAGCGCGGTGTCAGCGACGCGGCGGGCGTTGCCGTCGAGGTCAGCGCCCCCGAGGACCTGCTCGCCTCCGTCGACCCCGGGGCGATGCGTCAGATCGTGGACAACCTGCTCACCAACGCGCTGCGGCACACGCCGAAGGGGGGCACCGTGACCCTGTCGGCCACGCCCGCCGGGTCGACGCTGGTCATGGACGTCGTGGACACCGGACCCGGATTCCCCGAGGCCTTCCTGCCGCACGCGTTCGACCGGTTCCGCCGGGCGGACATCTCACGCGGCCACGACTCCGGATCGCGCACCGGATCCGGACTGGGCCTGGCCATCGTGTCCAGCCTGGTGGTGGCCCACGGGGGGGTCGCCTCGGTCGCGAACGCCCCCGAGGGCGGCGCCCACGTCACGGTGGTCCTGCCCGACTCGCTCTGACCCAGTGCGGCCCCGCGGCGACTCCGCCGCGCGCGCCGTCAACGGTTGACGAGCACCAGCGCCACGGCGCCGGCGACGAGGCAGTACCAGGCGAACGGGCGCAGCGAGTTGGAGCGGAAGTACCTGCTGAGGAACCGGACGCTGAGGTACGCGCCGACGCCGGACAGGACACTGCCGAAGATCACCTGACCGCGGATGCCGTCGCCGAGCGGACCGGCCAGATCCGGCAGCTTGAGCACGCCGGCCGCCAGGATGACCGGGGTGGCGAGCAGGAAGGAGAACCGCGCCGCGTCCTCGTGGTCCAGGCCGCGGCGCAGGCCGGCGGCCATCGTCACTCCCGAGCGGCTGATCCCGGGCGCCAGCGCGGCGATCTGCGCGGAGCCGATCACCACCGCCCGCACCATCGTCAGGCGCGCCAGGCGCCCGTCGGACGCGACGCCGGAGTGCGGGTCCAGGCCGCTCTCGGTCTCGACCAGCTCGGGCGCCCGCCGGCGCCAGCGGTCGGCTGCGAACAGCACCAGCCCGTTGATCATCAGGAAGACCGCGGTCGGCGAGGGCTTGGCCAGGATGGTCCGGATCGGATGCTCGAACAGCAGACCGACCAGCCCGACCGGGATCGTGGCGAGGATCAGCATCCAGGCCAGCCGCTCCTCGGCGGTGCTGACCCGGCGGTAGCGGATGGACGTGAACAGACCGCCGATGATCCGCAGCCAGTCCCGCCAGAAGTAGATGATGAGCGCGATCGCCGTCGCGACGTGCAGGCCGACGATGAAGGCCAGGTACGGCGACTCGGCCCTGCTGACGTCGAGGTCGCGGGCCCAGCTGCCACCCACCACCGCGGGAATCAACACGCTGTGGCCCAGGCTGCTCACCGGGAACAGCTCGGCGACCCCCTGCATGAGTCCTACGACGCCGGCTTCGACCCAGCTCAGATGCGACATGCCAGCAGTCTGTCCGACGGCACATGTAGACCGTGTGTGGGGCCGTTGTGAGCTCCGCTGCACGGTCGCCGTTCGGGCGGTGCCGCTACCCGAAGAACACCTCGGCCTCGGCGTACAGCGCCGGGCTGACGAGCTTGAGCTTCTCGGTGGCTTCGGCCAGATGCACGCGGACGATGTCGGTGCCGCGCAGGGCGACCATCGTCCCGTAGTCACCGTCGTGCACGGCGTCGATCGCGTGCAGTCCGAACCTGGTGGCCAGCACCCGGTCGAACGCGGTCGGGGTGCCGCCACGCTGGATGTGCCCGAGGACGGTCGTCCGCGCCTCCTTGCCGGTCCGCTCCTCGATCTGGCGGGCGAGCCAGTCCCCGATCCCGCCGAGCCGGGCGTGGCCGAACGCGTCGGTGCCCTGCGCCAAGGTCAGCTCGCCCTCGGCATCGGCCGGGGTGGCGCCCTCGGAGACGACCACGATCGGCGCGTACTGGCTCTGGAACCGGCTCTCCACGTAGGAGCAGACCCGGTCCAGGGAGAACGGCTGCTCGGGGATGAGGATCACGTTCGCGCCGCCGGCCAGGCCGGCGTGCAGGGCGATCCACCCGGCGTGACGTCCCATGACCTCGACGATCAGCGCGCGGTGGTGGGACTCGGCGGTGGTGTGCAGGCGGTCGATGGCCTCCATCGCGATGTTCAGCGCGGTGTCGAAGCCGAACGTGTAGTCGGTGGCGTTGAGGTCGTTGTCGATCGTCTTCGGCACCCCGACCACGTTGACGCCCAGATCGCCCAGCTTCGTCGCCACGCCCAGCGTGTCCTCGCCGCCGATCGCGATCAGCGCGTCGACGCCGAGGTTGTGGAGGTTGTCACGGATCCGGCCGACGCCGCCCTCCACGCTGAACGGGTTGGTGCGCGACGAGCCGAGGATCGTGCCGCCGCGGGGCAGGATGCCACGGACCTGGGCCACGCCGAGTTCCATCGTCAGGCCCTCGAGCGGGCCCTTCCAACCGTCCCGGAAACCGAGGAACTCGTAGCCGTAGACGCCGACACCCTTGCGGACGACGGCACGGATGACGGCATTCAGCCCCGGGCAGTCTCCGCCGCCGGTGAGCACTCCGATACGCATGGTTGGTGATCCTGCCCCAGCGCGGGGGGAGAGCAAAGCCACTGCCGGAAACGCGGCGCGTCGCTGCCGGAAACACCCGTCCGTCAGCCGACGTCGCGGTGCAGACCTCCGGCCGCCTGGATCGCGGCCCAGCGCGCGAGGTTGTGCCGGGCATCGGCGAGCGCGTCGTGCTGGTCCGGCGGCGCGACCGGCACGGCCGGCGAGCCGGCGTCCTCCCACCGCTGCCGCAGATCGTGGGTGAAGCGCGGGATCAGCCGCGGGAGCGCGCGCATGTCCCCCCAGAGCTGGGCCAGGCACACGTGGTCGTAGGCCGCCATCCAGGCCCACAGCTCGATGCGGCCGCCGCCGGTCACCAGGAACGCCATGAGGTCGTCGCGGATCCGCTCCCGCGGCAGCCATACCGGCGACGAGGGCGACGGGAGCTGGTCCAGCACGTTGCGCCGCACCCATGGGTTCGCCCGGTCGGGGTCGAACTCGGTCGACACGGCGTAGAACTCGCGCCCGTCCTCGGCGACGACACCGATCGAGACGAGGTCGATGGTGCGGCCGTCCTCGATGAACTCGCAGTCGTAGAAGAATCTCACGCCGGTGTCGTGTCAGCTCGCTCGGCGGGTGGGCAGGCGGTCGGCCGATTCGCGCGGGTCCGGCTTGACGACGGTGCGCTCGGCCGCGCCGAACCCGAGGTCGGCACCCGCGGCGGCCTTGACCTTCGCGGCGTACAGGTCGACGTACTCCTGCCCCGACAGCAGCATGAGTTCGTACATGATCTCGTCGGTCATCGAGCGCTCCACGAAGCGATCACCGGCCAGTCCGTCGTAGCGGGAGAAGTCCAGCGGCTTGCCGAAGCGGATGCCCGGCCGCGGGCGCAGCTTGGGGATCTTGCGACCGGTGGGCTGGATGATGTCGGTGCCGATCATGGCGCACGGGATCACGAGCACCTTCGCCTCGAGCGCCATGCGGGCCACGCCGGTCTTGCCGCGGTAGAGCCGCCCGTCGTGGGAGCGGGTGCCCTCCGGATAGATCGCCAGCAGGTCGCCCCGCCGCAGGATCCGCACACCGGTGTTGAGGGCGGCGAGGGAGGCGTCGGCGTCGTTGCGGTCGATCGGGACCTGGCCGATGGCGCCGAAGAACAGCCGGGACAGGAAGCCCTTGAACCCGGGCGTGGTGAAGTACTCGGCCTTGGCCAGGAACGTCACGCGCCGGGGAACGACCACCGGCATGAACAGCGAGTCGGAGAAGGACAGGTGGTTGCTCGCGATGATCGCCGGTCCCTCACTGGGGACGTTCTCCAGACCCTCGACCCGCGGGCGCCAGAACAGCTTCAGCCAGGGACCCAGCACGACGCTCTTGAGGATCCAGTAGAGCATTCGACCGTGTTCCTCCCTGGACGTCCGCTGCACCCGCCCCGCAGGCGGTGGTGCGCTCGATCGGTGTGAATGTCTCAGGTGTCCCTGACGCGGGTGACACTAGTGCCGGTACCGTCACGCGTACAACGCGCAACGGCGCCCGCGTCGGCGCCACGCCGATCGTTGCACCACGTGAGAAAGGCATACCGACCCGATGGCGACCATCCCGCTGCTGCCCGGCGCCGAGCCGTACTCCGCCGACGGAGGCCCGGTCGGCGTCGTGCTCTCGCACGGGTTCACCGGTACCCCGGCGAGCATGCGCCCCTGGGCCGAGAAGATCGCGGCGGCCGGCTACACGGTGCGCCTGCCGCGGCTGCCCGGCCACGGCACGACGTGGCAGGAGATGAACACGACCCGCTGGCCGCAGTGGTACGGCGAGGTCGAGCGCGCCTACTCCGACCTGGCCGCGCGCTGCGAGCAGGTGTTCGTCTGCGGGCTCTCGATGGGCGGCACGCTGGTGACCAAGCTCGCCGAGGACTACGGCGACGCGATCTCCGGTGTGGTGCTCGTGAACCCCTCCTACGGCACGCCGCGCCTGGACGCCAAGCTGGCCCGCTACGTGGCGTGGGCGGTGCCCAGCCAGAAGGGCATCGGAAGCGACATCAAGGCCGGCGGCGACGAGAACGGCTACGACCGCACGCCCGTCCGCGCCTTCGTCTCACTGCAGGACCTGTGGCGCGTCGTCACACCCGCGCTCGGCAAGGTCACCGCGCCGATCCTGCTGTACACCAGCCGCGAGGACCACGTCGTCGAGCCGCTCTCGGCCCGGTTGCTCGCCGACGGGACGACGAACACCACCGTGCGCCAGGTCTGGCTCGAGAACAGCTATCACGTGGCCACGCTGGACAACGACGCCGACACCATCTTCAGCGGCAGCATCGACTTCATCCGCGACCTCACCCGCACGACGGCGTGAGCTCGACGTGTCCGCCTACGACGTCCCACCGCAGCGAAGGGACAACGGCCTGCGCGCCGACGCCTTCGTGCCGCTGGCCGACGTCGACCCGCGGTTGGGAGACCACCTCCTCGACCTGCTGAAACTGGCCGAGATCGCGGCCTACCTGGAACCGCCGAGCGACCCGCGCGTCACCGTGAGCCGCCCGAGTTCGGGCCCGGTCGAGCGGTTGTACGTCGAGGCCGAGCAGCGGGGGGCGGCCCGCGAGGTCGTCCTGGCCGCCGCGGAGGAGGCCGGCGACCCCGTCGCCACACCCGACGAGGACTCCCCCGGTCCCACCCGCCCGGACATCCTGGCCGGGATCGACACGGACGCGGAGTTCCGCAAGATCATGGCCGGCTTCGACGACTCCCCCGGACTCGCCGACCTGGACGAGCACGCCGACCTGTACCGCGCGGCCGCCGCGTCGGCCGGGCGGACGTGGACGCCGGCCGAGGAGGCCGACGTCGAGGAGCACTTCGAGCCACCGCCACCCCCGCCGCTGCCGATACCGGCCGCGGCCACGGTCGGTGCCGTGCTGCTGATCGTCCTCGGTCTGCTGTGCATCGTCTTCGGCACGGATGTCGGATTCCCGGGCGACTTCACCTTCCCGTTCGGGATCATCCTGATGCTCACCGGCGCGGGCGTGCTCATCGCCCGGCTGCGCGAGCACAACGAGGCCGACGACAGCGGCGACGACGGGGCCGTGGTCTGACATCGGCCGTTCCTGATCGTCGTACAAAGATCTTCGAAACGACACGTTCCGGACCAAGCCCGGCCACCTTCGCAGCTCACCCTGAACGGGTGATGACATCCCAGGAGAAGGTCTTCACCCTCTGGTGCAGGCTGACAGGTAACGAGCCGACCGAGTTCGGCGACGAGGAACGCGAGTCGTTCCTGGCCAGGCCGCAGGTTCGCGATCTTGCCGGCACGCCCTACGAGGTGCTGCTGGACGCGGGGATCACCGCTGCGCGCCGGGGCTCGCTGCCCCTGGAACGCTGGCTCGCCGCTGTGCGGACCGTCCGGCCCGAGCTCGGGTCACGGCAGCTCGAGCTCCACTAGCAGCGGACGGTGGTCGCTGGCCACCCGCACGTCCGCGCCGTCGAGCACGACCGCGCTGCGCACCTCGATCGGGGCATCGGCGAAGATCCCGTCGATCCGGCGCACCGGTGAGACCGCGCTGTAGGTGAACCCGTCTCCCTCCCCGGCCGCGGCGAAGGCGTCCGTGCCGCGCCGGGCGAGTGCGGCCCACACCGCGGAGTCGGGCAGTGCGTTCATGTCCCCGGCGACGACCGCGGGCACGCCGGCGGGCACGAGCCGGTCGAGCGTGGCGTGCAGCTCGCCGACGTGCCGCAGCCGCGGCCCCTCCTCGAGGTCCAGATGCGTGCCGGCGACGGCGACACGGGCGCCGCGCACCCGCAGGATCGCCAGCGCGGTTCCCCGCAGGTGCAGTTTCGGGTCCCGCGTGAACAGGATGTCGTGGGTCTGCTCGACGTCCACACCCAGCGTGGACAGGATGAGGTTCGACCCGGCCAGCCGGCCCCCGCCGACGACGACCATCCCGCTGCGCCGGGCGAGGGCCGCGCACCTGGAGCGCCAGCGCAGGAATCGCGGCGCCTCCTGGATGCAGACCACGTCCGGGGCTGCCGCGCGGATCACCCGGCTCACCGCCTCACCGTCATCGAGCAGCGCGCGGATGTTGAAGCTCATCAAGCGGAACCTGGTCACGGGTGCTGATTGTGCTGGTCCTGCCGCCGGGCCAGGTCGGCGGCCCCGACCAGACCGGCGTCGGGACCGAGCTCGGCCAGCGCGATCTGCGCCGCGGGGCGGAAGCCACGCCCGGTCAGGCTCTCGGCGAACATCCGCCGCGCCGGGTCCAGCAGCAGCTCCTCGCCCGCCTCGGAGACGCCGCCGCCGATGACGAAGACATCGGGGTCCAGCGCCGCGGCCAGATTCGCGATCCCCCGCCCCAGCCAGCGCCCCATCGCGGTGTAGATCTCGATGGCGGCCGCGTCACCGTCACGGGCGGCCTGCGTGACGATGGGCCCGGTCAGCTTGTTGAGGTCGTGATCGGCCAGCGTCATGAGCCGGCGGGCCGCGACCGGGGCCACCTCCGCGAGTTCCCGGGCGTCGCGCGCGAGCGCGGTGCCCGAGGCGTACATCTCCCAGCACCCCCGGTTCCCGCAGGCGCAGCGCCGCCCGCCGGGCACGACCGCCATGTGGCCGTACTCGCAGCCGACCCCGAACGCGCCGCGGTACAGCCGCCCGCCGATCACCAGCCCTCCCCCGATGCCCGTCCCGAGCGTGATGCACACGGCGACGTCCGCCTGACGCGCCGCGCCGAAGCGGTACTCCGCCCAGGCCGCGGCGTTGCCGTCGTTCTCCACGAGCACCGGCACGCCGATGCGATCGACCAGCGCATCGCGCAGCGGCTCGTCGCGCCAGGCCAGATGCGGCGAGAACAGCACCGTGGCCCGGTCGTTGGCGATCCAGCCCGCCGCGCCGATGCCGACGGCGACGATCTCGTGGCGGCGGCGCAGCTCGGACACGACCTCGGCGATGGTGCGTTCGGTCTCCTCCACGTCGGTGCTCGGTGTCGGGCGACGCTCCCGGTCGATGATCACGCCGGAGTCGTCGACGACACCAGCGGACACCTTGGTTCCGCCGATGTCGACGCCGATCGCGAGGGCCACGGAGCCGCTCAGCTCTCGTCGCTGAGGTCGATGCGGTGCACCCGTGGCGAGGCCGGGTCCGGGGTCGGCGCCGACGCGGGCGCTGCGGTGTTCTCAGGGGTGTCGAAGGCGACCTTGAGCGCGCTGACGAACGCCGTCGCGACCTCGCCGACCCGCGCGGCCACGTCCGGGCGGTCGCCGCGCACGAACGCGATGAACTGGCACACGGGGCACCAGGTGCACTCGGGAGCGCCGGTGGCGATGTGGGAGTCGTCGGCGAACTGGCGCACCCAGTCCTGCACGGCCCCGACAAGCCGTTCGGCCTCCTGCCCCACGGTCCCGGTCGGGCCGTGGGAGTACCGGTGCTGGTCCTGCTCGCTCACGTGCTCGCTCCTTGGGGCCAGAGGTCGGGGTCGGGTCGGAACCGCACGCGGACCTCGTCCGCGGCGAAGCTCCCGGAGACGACCGTGCACCGGCGCAGCCCGTTCGGCAGCGCGATCACCCGGCGGTGACCGCCCACGGTCACCACGAGGTCGTCGCCGCTCCGGGTGGCCTCGACCGATCCCCGCACGGCGAGCGGGAGCGCCAGGCACAGCAGGAAGTCCGTCCCGTCCGGCTCGACGCGCAGCGCCGGGCCGTGGGTCACCGGCGCCACGGGATCCACGCCCGGGAGCGGTTGGTACAGGTCGTCGGCGATCTCGCGCAGTGCCGACAGGCCCACCGGCTCGTCGGCGCGATAGGCGACCTGCCCGACCGGGATCCCGGTGAAGGTGGCGCGGATGTCGGTCAGCGCGCGCGCATGGGCGGCAGCCCAGCCGGCCCGCCAGGCATCGCCGTCGCCCGCCGAGATCACCCGGTTGGCCACCACCCCGTCCACGCGGTAGCCGTAGAGCGCCAGGGCGGTGTACGTCCGGCGCGCCTCGGCGACCACCACCGACTCAGGAGTCAGCACCAGGCGCACCGTGGAGATCTCCGGGTCGCCGAGCAGTTCGCGCACGGAGTTCAGCTCCTCGGCCAGGCGCACGATCGCGTCGAAGAGGGCGTCCGGCGGCAACGCCCCGGAGGCGCCGAGCAGTGCCGCGATCGGGCGCACGCCGCGGGCCAGGCGCCGCTGCACGGGGAACACCCGGGCCAGGTACCAGGACAGCGCCTCGGGCAGCGCCAGCAGCCGCAACGTCTCTGCGGTCGGCGCGCAGTCCACGACCACGGCGTCCCACTCCCCGCTCGCGGCGAGATCGCGGACCGCGAGCAGGGCGATGACCTCGTCGATGCCGGGCAGGACCGTCAGTTCGTCGGCGGTGATGGGGTCGACGCCGCCCGCGCTCAGCAGGCCGAGCAGGTAGCGCTGCACCTCCCGCCACGTGTCCTCGAAACGCTGCTGGGTGTCGATCTGGGCGGCCGACAGCGACGGCGCGATCTCCACCGGGTCACCGGTGAGCTCCACGCCCAGGGCATCGGCGAGGGAGTGCGCGGAGTCGGTGGACACCAACAGCGTCTTGACGCCACGATCAGCCAGCCGGAGGGCGGTCGCCGAGGCAGACGTCGTCTTACCGACGCCGCCCTTGCCGGTGAAGAATGCGATTCGCATGTGCCGGGCTCAGCCCGCGGACTCCACGCGCTTCTTCAGCTCCTTGAGGGCTGTGTCCATGATGACCTTCTCGGCCTTGCGCTTGAGCAGCCCGAGCATCGGGATCGCCAGGTCGACGGTCAGCGCGTAGGTGACGTTCGTGCTCGCTCCGGCGGGGACCATCGTGTACGAGCCGCGCTGGGCGCGCTGCATCTGACCCCGCACGAGCGTCCACTCGACCTTGGTGTCACCGGTCCAGGTGTACTCGAGCTCGTAGTCGTCCTTGATGACGCCCGCGTCGAGCACGAACGCGACCCGCCGGGCGCGGCCGTCGGGCCCCGCTTCGGTGACCACGGCCTTCTTCACCGAACCCGTCCACGCCGGGTAGGCGTCGAAGTCGGCGACGACCGCCATGATGTCGGCAGGTGGAGCGTCGATCGTGATCGACTGCGTGGATTGGTCCGCCATAGTGGGAAACCGTACCTCCCCGGCTCAGAGACGCGCGCGCTCAGCCTGATCGGCGAGCTCGGGCGGCAGGGACTGCCCGCTGGAGGCCGTCACTCCGCCGTCCACGGGGATCGCGACGCCGTTGACGAACGAGGCGAGCGGTGAGGCCAGGAAGCAGATCACCTGGGCCACCTCCTCGGCATCGCCCCAGCGCTGCAAGGGGATGAAGCGCCGCAGGAACTCGTACCGGTCGCGGTGGTTGGTCTCCAGCTCCGTCGTCATGCCGGTGTGGACCGGGCCGGGGCAGACCGCGTTGACCCGGATGCCCTCGCCGGCGAGGTCGATGGCCATCGACTGGACGAGGTTCAGCACCGCGGCCTTGGACACGGTGTAGGGCCATCGTCCGGTCTCCCCGCCCAGCCCCGAGATGGAGGAGGTGACGACGATCGACCCGCCGCCGCCGGCCCGCAGCGCGGGCACCACTGCCTTGAGCCCGACGACAGCTGAATAGACATTGATCGACATGACCCGGTCGAGATCGGCGAGGTCGTAGGTCTCGATCGGGCCCCTCCCGGGCACGCCGACGTTGAGCAGCGCGGCGTCCAGGCGCCCGAAGCGCTCCGTCGCGGCGGCTACCGCGGCGATGTTCAGGTCCGGATCACGCGCGTCGCCGTACATCGCCACGGCATTGTCGTGCGCATCCATCCAGTCGAGCGGCGAGCCCGGCAGGTCGAGGCCGACCACGCTCCCTCCTCGTCTCAGGACGAGTTCGGCGGTGGCACGGCCGATCCCGCTGGCGCTGCCGGTGACGTAGACGACCTGGGGCGGGAACTGATCGCGCTCGGGTGCAGACACAGTTCGAGATGATACTTGAGTAGAGGTAGAGAAACTAGAGCTGGCGTGGAGGGGTGACGAGTGCCGGAGGGCCCGCGGGCAGGCCGTACCCTGCTCCCGGACCGGGCAGGCCGCCGCCGCGACCGCGACCCCCCGCGTCCGCGACCGATCGCCGAAGGAGAACACAACGTGGCCACGCCGCCCGGCCGGGGACGCGCCGACGCACCCGGCCCGTCCGCTGTGCTGGAGCGGCTGGTGGCGTTCGGGCCCTACTTCGCCGTCGGCACCCACGACGCGGGACAGTCGCCACCCGCCGGCTGGTCACCGCTGGCCGAGCTGCTCGGTGACCGCGGCGCGCTCCTGGACCGGGTCCGGGCGGTGCGGGGTGCGCTCGCCGCCGCCGCGCGGATCGAGCCGGCCGCGGTGGAGCTCAGGGTGGCGGCATCGGTCACCCAGCTCGGTCTCGCCGCCCGCCTGCTCTCACCGATGATCGGTATGGCTGTCGTGGCCGGGGCGAGCTGGGAGCTGGATCCGGCGCACACCTGGTGGCAGCCAGGGCTCGGCAGCGCCTTCCCGCTGTCGGCGCCCGCCGCCGCAGTGCCCGGCGTCCCGGACCTCCCCGCCTCCGCTCTGCCCGCCCCGCCTGACCTGCGCGCGGCCGTGCTCCACGGCGCGGTGGCCGGGCTGACCGCCGAGCTCGGCAGGCTGTGTTCGGTCTCGCCGACCGTGCTGTGGGGCAACGTCGGATCGGCCCTGAACGCCGCGGTGACGGTGATCGCGCGGACCGAACCCGGGCTCGGCGACCGCGCCACGGCGGTCGTGGCGCGGATCCTGTCGGCCCCGGTGTTCGGACCGACTCCCGTCACGCTGGGCCCGGCCTACCGTCGCCACAGCTGTTGCCTGATCTACCGGGTCGGCACCCCGGACCGGTCGGCGGTGTGCGGCGATTGCGTGCTGAACGCCGCGCCGGCAGTGCCCGGGCGGGGTGGCGCCCTCCCCTAATGTGCCGCCAGCGGATACCGTGACGGATCAGAACAGGCCCCGGGCCGCCGGCCCCGAGCACCGCGCCGGCGGCGGGTGCGCTGCTCGACCATCACGAGACGACGAAAAGGACCGCTCCTGTGCGTGAATACTCCGTTCCCGCCACGACGACCACCCCCACGCAGGGCGGCACGGCCGACTACGTCTTCGCCAACGCGGCAGCCGACCCGCAGCACCCCGCGATCCGTGTCCAGGTGGACGGGCAGTGGCAGGACGTGTCGGCGCAGACCCTTGCCGACACGGTCGCCGGTGTCTCGGCCGGGCTGATCGCAGCAGGTATCGCGGCCGGCGACCGGGTGGCCGTCATGAGCCGGACCCGCTACGAGTGGACCGTCGTGGACTTCGCGATCCTGGCCATCGGCGCCGTGACCGTCCCGATCTATGAGACCTCCAGCGCCGAACAGGTGCAGTGGATCCTCTCCGACTCCGGCGCCAAGGCCGTCTTCGTCGAGACCGCGGCCCACGCGGCGACCGTCGACTCGGTTCGTGCCGACACCCCGGACCTCGGCACGACGTGGGTGTTCGACGACGCCGCTCTCGACACCGTCCGCGCGCTCGGCGCCGGTGTCGCCGTCACCGACGTCCACGCCCGCCGTTCGGCGATCATGTCCGCGGACCTGGCGTCCATCATCTACACCTCAGGTACGACCGGTCGCCCGAAGGGTTGCCAGCTCACCCACGCCAACTTCCAGGACGAGGTCAACCAGATCTCGGCAGGGCTGGACACGCTCTTCACCGCGGACAGCTCCACGCTGCTGTTCCTGCCGATCGCGCACGTGTTCGGCCGCGCGATCCAGATGGGCGCGATCGCCCGCGGCACCACCCTGGGACACACCCCCGACGTCGCCAACCTCGTCGCCGACCTGGGCGGGTTCCGGCCGCATTTCGTGCTCAGCGTCCCGCGGGTGTTCGAGAAGGTCTTCAACACCGCCAAGCAGCGCGCGCACGCCGACGGCAAGGGCAAGATCTTCGACCGGGCCGCACAGGTCGCCATCGACTACTCCCAGGCCCTCGACCGGCCGTCGGTACCGCTCCCGCTGAAGCTGCAGCACGCGGTGTTCGAGAAGCTGGTGTACGGCAAGATCAGGTCCGCGCTCGGCGGGAACTGCGTGGCCGCGATCTCCGGCGGCGCGCCGCTCGGGCCGCGCCTGGGCCACTTCTACCGGGGCATCGGAGTGACGATCTACGAGGGCTACGGCCTCACCGAGACCACCGCCGGCGCCTGCCTGAACCTGATCGACGCCGTCAAGATCGGCACCGTCGGCCGCCCCATCCCCGGCATGTCGGTGCGTATCGCCGACGACGGCGAGCTGCTGCTCAAGGGCGGAGTCGTGTTCAGCGGCTACTGGAAGAACCCGGACGCGACCGCGGAGGCGATCACGGACGGCTGGTTCCACACCGGCGACATCGGCGAGATCGACGACGACGGCTTCGTGAAGATCACCGGACGCAAGAAGGAGATCATCGTCACCGCCGCGGGCAAGAACGTGGCTCCTGCCGTCCTCGAGGATCGGCTGCGCGCCCACTGGCTGGTCAGCCAGTGCCTCGTCGTCGGCGACGCCCAGCCCTTCATCGCGGCGCTGATCACGATCGACCCCGAGTCCTACCCGCTGTGGCTGAGCCAGAACGGGCACCCCGCGCAGACCCCGCTGTCGGCGATGGTCGACGACGCCGACCTCCGCGCCGAGATCCAGCGGGCGGTCGACGACGCGAACAAGGCCGTGAGCAAGGCGGAGTCGATTCGCAAGTTCGCCATCCTCGCCGAGGACTGGACGGAGTCGGGCGGCCAGATCACGCCGTCCCTCAAGCTCAAGCGCAACGTCGTGATGAAGGAGAACGCCAGCGAGATCGAGGCGTTGTTCTCCGGGCCGCGGCGGGACTGACCCGCGACCGGCGGCTCACCCCTGCAGCAGCGCGTCCAGCTGAGCGGACAGTTGCGGCCAGCGCCAGCGCTGCTCCACCCACGCGCGTCCTGCGGTCCCCATCCTGGCGCGGAGCGCGGGGTCACCGAGCAGCTCGGTGAGCCGCTCGACGAGGTCGGCGCGATCACGCCCGCCGACGACGTAACCGGTCCGGCCGTCGAGCACCGCGTCGGGGGCACCGCCGGAGTCGCCGGCGATGACCGGTAACCCGGCCGCGCTCGCCTCCAGGTAGACGATGCCCAGACCCTCGACGTCCAGCCCGGCGCGCCGGGTACGGCACGGCATCGCGAACACGTCACCGGCCGCGACGTGCTGGGGAAGCTCGTCCGCCGCGACCCCGCCGGTCAGCACCACCGACGCCCCCACGCCGCGCTCGTCGATCAGGCGGCGCAGCCGGTCCTCGTAGGGACCCCGTCCGATGATCAGCAGGCGCGCATCGGGCACCCGGGCAAGCACATCGGGCCAGGCCTCGATCAGGCTGTCCTGCCCCTTGCGCGCGACCAGCCGGGACACGCACACCACCACAGGGTGGCCGGCCAGCCCGTAGCGCGCGCGCACGCCCGACGCGTCCAGCCCGGGACGGAACGCGGCGCTGTCCACGCCGGGGGTGAGCTGGACCAGGTCGGTGCGCCCGGCCATCAGCGGGGCCAGCCGAAGTCGGGTGTACTCGCCGAGGTAGGTGACCACGTCGCAGCCGTCGGCGATCCTGCGCAGCGCGGAGCGGGCGCCGGGCAGGACGGCCCAGCCCGCCTCGTGGCCGTGCGTGGTGGCCACGATGCGCTCGGCACCGGCGGCGCGCAGGCTCGGCGCCAGCAGCGCGAGCGGCGCGGCGGCGCCGAACCACACCGCGCGCGCCCGATGCTCGGCCAGCGTCGCCAGGATCCTGCGGCGCGCGGCGGGCGTCGGGACCAGCAGCCCGGTGGGGTGGCGCACGACGCGGAACGGCTGGGCAGCGTCGAACTCCGCGGCCCCGGGGTAGGTGGAGGCGTAGACGACCACCTCGTCCGGCGGCAGGCCGAGGGCCAGGTTGTGGACGAAGGACTGGATCCCACCCTGACGCGGCGGGAAGTCGTTGGTGACGATGAGAACGGGGCGGCGGCTCACGGGCGCTCGACGGCGATGCGCGGCACCGGGTGCCGGTCGCAGCCCAAAACACTGACGAGCGGGGCCATGAGAGGCACCCGCTCGTCAGCGTGGGGGGGACTTGGGAGTGGCATCGACCTACAGTCGAGTCGCTCCGACGTAATCGGAGTCGAAGGTGGAGAGGGGGACGACCTTCACGACATCACCCTCGGTCGGCGCGTGGACGATCATGCCGTTGCCGATGTAGATCGCGACGTGGCCGATCGGGTTGTAGAAGAACACGAGGTCGCCGGGCTCGAGCTGGCTGCGGGCGACGTGCGTGCCGTAGTTGTACTGGCTGGCCGCGAAGTGAGGAAGCGAGACTCCCGCGTGCCCCCAGGCCGCCATCGTCAAGCCGGAGCAGTCGTAGGCGTTCGGTCCCGCCGCGGCGAAGACGTAGGGCTTGCCCTGCTGGGCGAGCGCGAACTGGACGGCGATCGCGGCGGCCTTGGACGGGGCCGGAACCGGCGCGGAGCTGATCTGCTGCTGCTGTACCGGCGAGATCGCCTGACCGCCGACGGTGGTGAGGTAGGTGGCGCGCTGGGCCGCGGTCAGCTGCTCGAGCAGAGCGGTGTACTTGGCCTGCTGCGCGGCGAGCTTCTTGCGCTGAGCGGCCAGGGCGGCCTGCTTGGCAGTGGCTTCCTTGAGCAGCGTCGCGGCTGTGGCCTGCGCGGTGTCGGCGGTTGCCTTGGCCGCCTTGAGCGAGGCGGTGATCGCGATGCGGCGCGAGGCCAGCATCTGCAGCGTGGCGAGCTGGTCGAGGTAGTTCTGGCCGGACGTCGAGGTCAGCAGCGCCGCGGTCGTGTCGAGCCCGCTGCCCTTGTACTGCTCGGCCATGGCCGAGCGGAGCTCATTGTGGGACGAGGCGTAGATCGCATCGGCCTTGGCGGCGGCGATCCGGGCCAGTGCCGCCTGCTTCTGCTTGGCCTTGACGTCGATGGTCGCCTTGTTGAACTGCTCGGTCAGTGCTTCGTTCCTGGTGCTCATCTTCGCCAGCTGAGCGCTCACCTGGCTGACCGTCGGCGCAGCCTGCGCACTGGGCGCAATGGTCAGGACGAGCGCGGCGATCCCGAGAGCGGAAACCAGGGCAGCGGCACGACGCCGCACGTAAGAACTAGACGCCACAGTCGGCGACACTCCATTTCTTCCACTACCGCCTACCGGGTTAGCTGACGGATTCGGGCTGCGGAAGATGCCCTACAGCGCAGCGGAAGACGTTGACGCATCACTGCATCAGGACTCCCCCGCGCCGATTCACCCCAGGAACCTGGTTCCCCGGTTCGTCTCGGCCTGAGCTGTCGACGATTCGGCGGTGACCTCCGGTGCCGCTTCTGTTGAAACGGAGCCTGTCCCGAAGGTCTCGGAAAGATTACGACACGCGCCGCGTGCAATGCAATCGGGTGTGGCGTGTTTCGTGTGGCAAAGCTCTCAACCACTTCGGATATGCGGCGAAAAGGGGCGCATCAGCGGAAGTTGATCTTCGATGTCACGCCGGGGCGCCCCGATCGTGGACGCGATGGCGCGTGAGGACGGCGTGACCGGGCCGTGACGCGCGCCGCTCGGGGGCCGAGGTGGACGGATAGGCCGGGGCGGCGGACGGATGGGCCGACCCTGCCGCCGTCGCGTGCAGACCGGCCGCCGCCGCGTGCAGACCGGTCGCCGGGGCGTGGGTGCGGGTCGCCAGACGCAGCGGTGGCACCAGCCCGGCGGAGGCGAGCACGCCCAGCGCGGCGGCCTCGACGTCGTCGACCTCCAACCGTGCCGTGGGCGTGCGGATCATGAGGCTGACGACGCAGTCGCCGCAGCCGACATCGCGAACCTGACAGGACTGGCAGTTGATGTGCACGGTGCTTCCTCCGCTGGATCGTGCCGCCGGGATCGGTCCCGGCTGCTGACTCCACGCTAGGAAGGGGGTACGACAGTTTCCGCCCGTGCGGCATCCCCGGCCGGACCGAGGACGGCGAGCGCCCTGCGGATGACCTCGGGCACCTCGACCGGACGGCGCCCGCTCCGCTCCACGTACACGTGCACGAAGCGCCCCACGGCGGCCGGCTCGGCCCCGTCGCCGAACAGCGCCAGGCGGTAGATCACGCTCGTCCTGCCCAGGCGTTCGAGACCGATCCCGGCCGTGACCACGACGGGGAAGCGCAGCTCGGCGAAGTAGCGGCACGAGGTCTCCACGACCAGCCCGATCGCGGACAGGGCGCGGATGTCGGTGCCGGTCGCCTCGATCAGCCAACCGTTCACGGCTGTGTCGAAGAGGAGGTAGTGCACGACGTTGTTGACGTGGCCGTAGGAGTCGTCGTCGGACCAGCGTGTCGGCAGCTCGCGCAGCACGGCGAAGTCACCGCGGCGCAGAGAGCGCGGATCCCCGTCCGTCGTCATGCCCTCACCCTAGAACCGCGCGTGGGCCCTGGCCTGAGGACAGCCGAGCGCGCGCCTCGCCGATTTCGTCGGTACCCCGACCTACCGTCGGCCCATGACCACCGCCCGGAGCATCCCCGCCAGCGAGACCACCTCGTGACGGCGGCCTGGCGCGTGCGCCCGCTGGAGCGTGACCCGGCCCGCGGCGGGTACGTGCAGACCCGCCTGGACGAGCTCGACGAGCCGCTCCGGCTGACGACCTTCGTGGTGGTGGACCTGGAGACGACGGGCGGTGCGGCCGGCGCGGACGCGATCACCGAGATCGGCGCCGTGCGCGTCTGCGGTGGCGAGGTCCTCGGCCGCTTCCAGACGCTCGTCGATCCGCAGCGCGGCATCACGCCCTTCGTCAGCGTGCTCACCGGCATCACCGACGCCATGGTCGTCGGGGCGCCGACGATCGAGCAGGTCCTGCCCGCCTTCCTGGAGTTCGCTGCGGGCGCGGTGCTGGTCGCGCACAACGCCCCGTTCGACGTGGGCTTCCTGCGCGCGGCCTGCGTCGCGACCGGGCGCGCCTGGCCCGGGCCGCCGATCGTCGACACCGCCGTGCTCGCCCGCCGCGTCCTGACCCGCGACGAGGTCCCCAACTGCAAGCTCGGGACGCTGGCTGCGTTCTTCCGTGCCGACACCACACCGAACCATCGCGCGCTCGCCGATGCGGAGGCGACCGTCGACGTCCTGCACGGGCTGATCGCGCGGCTGGGCACGCTCGGCGTCCAGTCGCTGCCGGAGCTGCGTTCGTTCACCGCGCAGGTCACTCCGGCGCAGCGCAGCAAGCGGCACCTCGCCGACCACCTGCCCGACACGCCCGGCGTCTACATCTTCCGCGACGCCCGCGGTGAGCCGCTCTACGTCGGGACGAGCCGCTCACTGCGCTCGCGCGTGCGCCAGTACTTCGTCGCCAGTGAGACCCGCAGCCGTATGGGCGAGATGGTGGGCCTGGCGGATCGGGTGGACGCCGTCTCCTGTGCCCACGCCCTCGAGGCCCAGGTGCGCGAGTTGCGCTTGATCGCCGGGCACAAGCCCCGCTACAACAAGCGCTCCAAGTTCCCGGAACGAGCGGTGTGGCTCAAGCTGACGAGAGAGGTCTTCCCGCGGCTGTCGATCGTGCGCGAGGTCCGCGACGACGGCGCCCCCTACCTCGGGCCGCTGCGGTCCCAACGGCAGGCCGAGGCCATCCGGGACGCGCTGCACGACGCGGTGCCGTTGCGCCAGTGCACCGACCGCCTCTCGACGACCTCGACCACGCGGGCGGCCTGCGCGCTGGCCGGCATGGGCAAGTGCCCGGCTCCCTGCGAGCACCGGATCGACGAGGCTCAGTACCGGGGCCTCGCCGAGGCCGTCGCCAGCGCGTGGAGCGGGGACATCGAGTCCCTCGTCCAGCCACTGCGGCACCGGCTGGCACGCCTGTCCGAGCAGGCACGGTACGAGGAGGCGGCGGCGGTCCGCGACAGGATCGCCGTCGTGGTCCGGGCGTGCGCGCGGATGCAGCGGATCGTCTCGCTGTCCAGCGTGGCCGAGATCGTGGCCGCGCGCCCCGACGGTGACGGCGGCTGGGAGCTGTCGGTCATCAGGTACGGCCGCCTCGCCGCGTCGGCCACCGCGCCACGCGGGGTCGCCCCGATGCCCGTCGTCGACTCGCTCGTGCTGACCGCCGACGCCGTGGAACCCGGCCCGGGGCCGCTGCGCGCGGCATCGGCGGAGGAGACCGAGTGCGTGCTGCGCTGGCTCGAGTCCGACGGCACCCGCCTGGTGCGCTCCACCGACGGCTGGGCCTGCCCCGCCTTCGGCGCCGGCAGGTTCCACCGCTTCTGCGACAACGCCGCGGACGCGCGCCTGGCCGCGCACCCCTTCGCCGACCGCCGCCCGCTCTCGCTGTCGCGCGCCCGGCCCGGGGAGGGCCGCGATCGTCGGTGGACCGTCACCCGTCCGCCGTCGCCCTGCCCGGCGTGGAGATTAGGATCTCGCCATGATCACCACGATCGTCATGATCGCCGTCGAGAGCGACAAGATCCCCGAGGTCGCCCAGCAGATCGCCGACATCGAGGGGGTCAGTGAGGTCTACTCCGTCGCCGGGGACGTCGACCTGATCGCCGTCGTCCGGGTGCGGGAGTTCGACCAGATCGCCGAGGTGATCGCGGGGCACATCAGCAAGGTGCCGGGAGTGGTCGCCACCGACACCCATGTCGCGTTCCGCGCGTACTCCCGTCACGACCTCGACGCCGCCTTCGACATCGGATCCACCGACGACGACTGAGCCACCCGCTCGGCTCACGGTTCTGCCCGCTCGGCGGACGTTCCCACGGCCGAGGGTCTGCCGCTAGAGCGCCGGCTCGCCCCGCGCCGCCCGGCTCGCCACGACCCACCGGCTGAGCAGCTCGGCCGCCGCCCCGGAATCGATGGCCGCTGCCGCCGCGGACAGGCCCCGACGCAATCCGGCGGTGAGGTCGGCCAGGTCGGCGTCGAAGGCGGCGATACCGGCAGCCGCGTTGAGCAGCACGGCGTCGCGGACCGGTCCGGGCGCGCCGCCGAGCACGTCGCGCACCACGCCCGCATTGAACGGCGCGTCGCCGCCGGTCAGGGCGTCGGGTGCCGAGGCCGGAATGCCCAGCACCGACGGATCCACGACCGCCTCGACCACAGCCCCCTCGTGCACGACCCAGGCGCGGGAGGTGGTCGCCGTGGTCGAGCTCGTCCAGACCGTCGTCGCCGTGGAAGACCAGCGCGCTGTCGCCGCGGTCGGCCAGCACCCGAGCCATGATCGGCGCACCGGCCAGGTCGGCGCACCCGATGGCGGCGGCCGAGGGCCGGGCCGGGTTGGTCAGGGGCCCCAGCAGGTTGAACGCGGTCGGCACGCCGAGCTCCCGGCGCGGGGCGCCCGCGTGGCGCAGCCCGGAGTGGAAGACCGGCGCGAAGCAGAAACCGATGCCGACCTCGGCGGCCGTGCGGGCCACCCCCGCGGCCGGCAGGTCGATGACGACGCCCAGCTCCTCCAACACGTCCGCGGTCCCGCACCGGCTCGACGCGGCGCGGTTGCCGTGCTTGACGACGGTGCGGCCGGAACCGGCGACCACGATCGCAGCCATCGTCGACAGGTTCACCGTGTGCGCACCGTCCCCGCCGGTGCCGACCACGTCGACACACCGCCCGGCCACCTCGACCCGGGGCGAGCGGGCGAGCATGGCCCGCGCCAGACCCGCAGCTCGGCCGGGGTCTCGCCCTTGGCCCGCAACAACACGGCGAAACCGGCAAGCTGCGCGGCGGTGGCCTCGCCCGACATGATCTCGCCCATCGCCCAGGCGGTGTCCTCGCCGGTGAGCTCGCCGCCCCGGATCAGTTCGCCGAGGATGGCCCTCCAGGTCGGGGCAGGCGCGTCAGCGGACGACGGGGATGCCACTGGTCCGCACCCGCAGCAGCCCGGCGACCGTGGCCGCCGCGTCGACCGGATCCAGCGGAGCGCTGATCACCGCGTCGGCGAGTGACCAGCTGGCCAGCCAGGCGTCCTGCTTGCGGGCGACGAGCACCGCGATGGGCGGGCAGTCGGTGATCTCGTACTTGAACTGGCGGCTCAGACCCATGCCACCGGTGGGCTGCGCCTCACCGTCGAGGATGGCCAGGTCGATCTCCCCGGTGTCCAGCTGCAGGACGACCTCGCGGTCGGTCGCGCACTCCACCCACTCGATGCGCGGCGACTCGATCGACGGGCGCCGCCCCACCGCCGAGCGCACGGCGGCGCGGATCTCGGGGCGTTGGCTGTAGACGAGCACGATCACGCGCTCAGCACTGAGGTCGGCCATGGCCGCAATGCTAACGGGCGCCCTCGACGGGGACGGCGGCAGCTCGGGCCTGCGTGGCGCGGGCCTCGGACTCGAGCCGGTCCATGCGCCGGTCCTCGCGGATCGCCTCGCGCTCGGACGCCCGCATCCACTGCACGCCGATGACGGCCAGCATGATCAGACCGACCGCCTCGCCGGAGGACCAGAGCAGCCCGCCCGCGACGTGCTGGTCCTGCAACGGGTCCAGCCAGGCCTGGTGCAGTGACGGGTAGTAATTGCCCGCGATCAGCCCGTCGGTGGTGTAGATCGCCAATCCCAGGATGGCGTGGAAGGGCAGCGTCGTGACGACGATCAGGAAACGGAACGGATGCGCCACCCGCCCCGGTATCGGGTCGATGCCGACCATCGGCCAGAAGAACAGGCACCCCACGAGCAGGAAGTGCAGGTGCATGGCCTCGTGCAGGAACGGGTGCTCGAGCGTGGCCCGGTACCAGCCGGAGAAGTACAGGGCGAACGGGCTGGCGACGTAGAGGGCCCATCCGACCAGCGGGAAGCCGAGCACCGCGGCGAACCGGCTGTGCAGGACGCGCAGCAGCAGTGCCCGTGGCGCGCGGGGCAGCGTCCGCAACGCCAGGGTGACCGGTGCGCCCAACGCCAGGAAGATCGGCGAGACCATCATCAGGACCATGTGTTGTGCCATGTGCACGGAGAAGACGGAGTCGTCGTAATAGCCCGGCCCGCCCATCGTGGCGTAGGCGATCAGCCCCAGTCCCGGGACCAGGAAGGACGCCGCGCGCCACGGTGACCAGGCATCACCGCGGCGGTGCAGCACCCACACCCCGGCGACGTAGGCGACGGCAACGGCCACCAGGACGGCGGCCGGCCACGGGTTGACGGCACTGCGCGTGAGGACGTTCACCACGGACACAGGGGCGACGCTCTCGCCGAGATCCTCGCCTCCGTGCGCAGTGAGCATGCCGCCAAGGGTAGAGAGGTGGGGCGGTGCTCCTGTAAGACGGACCCGTGATGAGTCGGCGGTTGGGCAAATCGGGTCTGCAGGTGAGCGCCCTGGGCATGGGCTGCTGGGCGATCGGCGGGGCCATGGCCGCCGGGGACCAGCAGCTGGGCTACGCCGGGGTCGACGACGCGGAGTCCACCCGCGCCCTGCACCGCGCCGTCGAGCTGGGCATCACGCTCTTCGACACCGCGGACGCCTACGGGGCCGGGCACAGCGAGCGCCTGCTGGCCCCGGTACTCGCGGCGCACCCGGACGTGCTGGTCGCGACCAAGTTCGGCAACACGATCGACGAGCAGACCCGGCAGCTGACCGGCGTCGACACGACTCCCGAGTACCTCCGGACCGCGCTGGAGGCCTCGCTGCGCCGGCTCGGCCGCGACACCATCGACCTGTACCAGCTGCACACGCCGGACATCCCGGAGTCCCGCGCCCGGGAGCTCACCGATGCCCTGGAGGATCTGGTCGGCGAGGGGCTGATCCGGTGGTGGGGCGTCAGCACCGACGACCCCGACCAGCTGCGGGCCTTCGTCCACGGGCGGCACCTGACCGCGGTGCAGATCCAGCTGAACGTCTTCGACGACAACCCGATCATGCTGCGCCTGGTCCAGATGTTCGACCTCGCGGCCCTGTGTCGCTCGCCGCTGGCGATGGGCCTGCTCGGTGGTCGCTACACCGCGCAGAGCAGGCTGCCCGCCGACGACATCAGGGGCAACCAGCCGGAGTGGCTGCGCTGGTTCCAGGACGGGCGGCCGAGCCAGGAGTTCCTCGACCAGCTGGAGATCGTGCGCGGTCACCTCACGACGGACGGCCGGACGCTGGCGCAGGGAGCGCTCGCCTGGATCCTGGCGGCCAGCCGCCGCGCCATCCCCATCCCGGGCTTCCGCAACCAGGCGCAGGTCGAGGAGAACTGCGGCGCGGTCGACGCCGGGCCGCTGTCGCGGGCCGACTACCAGGCCATCGACCGGGCCCTGCTACGGACGGTCTGAGTGCCGACCCGCCGAAGGCCGACCCCGACGCACCGCCGGTCATGCGGCCAGCCATACTGAGCGCGTGACATCCGCCGTGACCACTCCAGGTGCGCAGCCCGCCTTCGAGACCAGCAAGGTGCACTCCCTCACCAGGCCGAACCTGGTGAGCGTGGGAACCATCGTCTGGCTCTCCAGCGAGCTGATGTTCTTCGCCGGCCTCTTCGCCATGTACTTCACCGTGCGTGCGGTGCATTCGGGTGACTGGCCGATGGCGCCGACCAAGCTCGACGTGCCCTACGCGGCCGTCTTCACGATCATCCTCGTGGCCTCCAGCGTCACCTGCCAGCTCGGCGTGTTCGCCGCGGAGAAGGGCGACGTCTACGGGCTGCGCCGCTGGTTCACGGTCACCCTGATCATGGGCCTGATCTTCGTCGGCGGGCAGGCGAACGAGTACCACAACCAGTACGCCGAGCACGCGCGCAATGCTGCAGAAGGCGGCATGACGCTGGCGTCCTCCGGATACGGCTCGGTGTTCTTCCTGACCACCGGGTTCCACGGCCTGCACGTCATCGGCGGACTCATCGCCTTCGTGCTCTTCCTGATCCGCACGACCCTGGGGCGCTTCACTCCGGCGCAGGCGACCGCGGCGATCGTGGTGTCGTACTACTGGCACTTCGTGGACGTGGTCTGGATCGGTCTGTTCGCGACGATCTATCTCATCAAATGACCACTCCCGCCGAGTTGACCACCCGCCCACCGGCTGAGAGGACGACATGACCGACGAGACTGACGGTTCCGCCGTCGATCGCGACAGCGCGGACATGGATTACGCCGACGTCGACTTCACCGACCTCGAGTTCCGCACAGGCGTCTCGCAGACCGGTGCCGACCCCGATCGCTCCACGCCGCGGGTCACGGTCGTCGCGAACCGGCGCCGCAAGGGCAGCGTCAAGCGCCGCCTCGCGGGCGCGTTCGTCCTCATGATCGCGTTGATGAGCATGGGCGGCATCTACGCCGCGTTCGCGCAGGGCAGCTCGGCGGCCCAGACAGGTTCCTCGGCCGCGGACATCGCCGCCGGACGCCAGATCTTCTCCGTCAGCTGCATCACCTGCCACGGTGCCAACCTCGACGGCGTGACCGGTCGCGGCCCCTCGCTCATCGGCGTCGGCGGTGCGGCGGCGTACTTCCAGGTCTCCACCGGCCGCATGCCGCTGGTCGGGCAGGGCGCCGAGGCCGACCGCAAGACCTCGCCCTACACGGCCACCCAGATCGACCAGATCGTCGCCTACGTCCAGAGCATCGCGGGCGGCCCGGCCGTCCCCACCGGAGCGGTACGCGACGACCAGAACCTGGCCGAGGGTGGCGAGCTGTTCCGGCTCAACTGCGCCTCCTGCCACAACTTCGCCGGCAAGGGCGCTCCCCTGTCGGCCGGCAAGGTCGCGCCCGGGCTCAGCCAGGCCACGGACGAGCAGATCTACACGGCCATGCTGTCCGGCCCGGAGAACATGCCGGTCTTCAGTGACAACCAGCTGACCCCGACCCAGAAGGCCCAGGTCGTCGGCTACATCCAGACCCTGAAGGCGTCCCAGGACCCGGGCGGTCACGGTCTCGACCGGCTCGGACCGGTCACCGAAGGCCTGGTGGTGTGGGTTCTCGGGATCGGCGCGCTGATGGTCGTCATCCTGTGGATCGGAGCGCGGTCATGAGCGAGAACGTCCCCCACGGCGACGCGCCGATGCCCTCCGCGGCTGAGGTCGCGCAGATGGACGCCGAGTCCGCCATGATCGCCGGCGCCGCGGTGGACGGTGTCTACATCGTCCACCGGCGCGAGCGCTTCCCGGTGCCGGGTACGAGGACCGAGCGCCGCGCCGAGCGCGTCATCTCCGCCTGCTTCGCCATCTCGTTCCTGGCCGTGATCGGCTTCATCGTGGCGTTCATCGCGGTGCCGTTCAAGTGGCACGTCGCCGGTCAGGGATCGCAGAACTTCAAGTACTACACGCCGCTCCTGGGCGCCCTGCTCGGGCTGGCGCTGTTCGGCATCGGCATCGGCGCGGTCCTCTGGGCCAAGTGGCTGATGCCCGAAGAGGAAGCGATCCAGGATCGGCACGCCGGACCCTCGTCCGAGGCCGACCAGCTGCTGACCGTCGCGACGCTGAAGACGGGCCTGGCCGACACCGGGCTCGCCCGCCGGTCCATGCTCAAGGCCACCCTCGGGCTGGCCGGTGGCGCCCTCGGCGTGGCGCCGCTCGTGGCGCTCGTCGGCGCGCTGATCAAGAAGCCGGGGAACCAGCTCGACACCACGTTGTGGACCAAGGGCGTGGCCCTGGTGTTCTCCGACGGGCGCCGGGTCGGCCCGGGCGACATCGAGCCCGGCGGCATCGCGACCGTCTTCCCCGGTGTGCCCGGTGGCGTCAAGGCCGCGGACTCCCCCACGCTGCTCATCCGGCTGCGGCCGGGTCAGACGGTCGAGGCCCGCAAGGGCCAGTCGACGTGGGGCTGGGGCGACTTCGTCGCGTACTCCAAGATCTGCACCCACGCGGGATGTCCGGCATCATTGTATGAGCAGCAGACCTCGCGTCTGCTGTGTCCGTGCCATCAGTCCCAGTTCGACGTCCTCAAGGACGCCAAGCCGGTATTCGGTCCGGCCACGCGGAGTCTGCCGAAGCTGCCGCTCACCGTCGAGGTGGGCGACGACGGCATCACCTACTTCGTGGCCGCGAGCGCGTACCACGAGGCGATCGGGCCAGGATTCTGGGAGCGCCGGTGACTCGGACGAGCGGTAGTGGACGGCGTGGCACGGACGTGAGCGACGTGGTTACCCATGCAGTTGGAGCACGCGACTGCGCAGTTGGATCACTGAAGGCAGGAGGCATCCGATGACTGCCGTGGAGACAGACCTTCCCCGTAACTTCCAGTCGCCGCGCACCCCGGTGGGCAAGCTGGCCAAGGGCTCCGAGGAGCGCCTCGGCCTCGCCGGCGGCATCCGCAAGCAGCTGAACAAGGTCTTCCCCGACCACTGGTCGTTCATGATGGGCGAGATCGCGCTGTACTCGTTCATCATCCTGCTGCTCACCGGCACCTACCTGACCTTCTTCTTCGACGCGTCCATGGGCGACGTCGTCTACAACGGCTCCTACATCCCGCTCAAGGGCGTGACGATGTCCCGGGCCTACGCCTCGACCCTGGACATCTCCTTCGACGTCCGCGGTGGCCTGATCGTGCGGCAGATCCACCACTGGGCCGCCCTGATGTTCATCGCGGCGATGACGATCCACATGTTCCGCGTCTTCTTCACCGGCGCGTTCCGCAAGCCCCGCGAGGCGAACTGGATCATCGGCATCCTGCTGCTGGTCCTGGGCGTCGTCGAGGGCTTCGCCGGCTACTCGCTGCCCGACGACCTCCTGTCCGGCACCGGCCTTCGGATCGCCGACGCGATCATGCTGTCGATCCCCGTCGTCGGCACCTGGGTGTCGTTCCTGGCCTTCGGTGGCGAGTTCCCGGGCACAGCCATCGTCGGGCGGCTCTACATCGTCCACGTGCTGCTCGTGCCGGCCATCCTGCTGGCGCTGATCGGCGCCCACATGGGGCTGCTGATCAAGCAGAAGCACACTCAGTTCCCCGGCCCCGGCAACACCGAGGACACCATCCGCGGCGAGCGCATCATGCCGCTGTACGCGGCCAAGGCCGGCGGCTTCTTCTTCCTCGTCTTCGGCGTGCTCGCCGCGCTCGGCGGCCTGACCCAGATCAACCCGATCTGGCTGTTCGGCCCGTACGACCCGTCCCAGGTGTCGGCGGGATCGCAGCCGGACTGGTACATGGCCATGCTCGACGGGTCGACGCGTCTGTTCCCGTCCTGGGAGACCAGGTACTTCCACCACACGATCCCGGCGCTGTTCTGGCCCACGGTGGTGCTGCCCGGCATCCTCATCGGGATCGCGGCAAGTTACCCGTTCCTCGAGGCCAAGCTGACCGGCGACAGAGCCGCGCACCACCTGCTCCAGCGGCCCCGGGACGTTCCGGTCCGGACCAGCCTCGGCGCCATGGCGATCTCGTTCGTGCTGGTGCTGTTCCTGTCCGGCGGCAACGACCTGATCGCGAAGATCTTCTCGATCTCGCTGAACGCGATGACCTGGGGCGGCCGCATCGCTGTCCTGGTGCTCCCGCCGATCGCGTACATGGTCACCTACCGCATCTGCCTCGGCCTGCAGAAGCACGACCGTGAGGTGCTCGAGCACGGGATCGAGACGGGCATCATCAAGCGGCTGCCGTCCGGTGAGTTCATCGAGGTCCACCAGCCCCTGGGGCCGGTCGACTCGCACGGTCACGGTCAGCTCCAGTACGCCGGCGCCCCCGTGCCCAAGAAGATGAACAAGTTCATCGGCGGTACGCGGGCCGTGCAGGGCTTCTTCTCCCCCGTCCGGGAGAAGGCCGAGGTGCTCGACGCGATCGAGCAGGCTCGTCAGGCGGAACTGACCACCGAGTCCGAGCACGCCGGCCGGGAGATCTCCAGCTGACCGGCACCACCTGATCGGCACTGCGCGGGGCCACCCAGCACCATCGGCCCCGCGCAGTTCGCTGTCCGGGCCGCCACGGGGCGCGGCCACCCTCCGCGTCGCAGACCAACCCGCGGCCACGCACCACCGCGAGAGCACGATCGACCACCGTCACGGGGGTGGATCGTGCACCCGTCAGGCCCAGGCATGCCGAAGCCACCGCCCGTCCAGCGGCCAACGCCAACCCACCTGGGCCACTGAGGGGACGCCGCCGCTCCGACCCCGCCCCGGGGCCGTCCGGCAGCGCGAGAGCACGATCCACCACCGTCACGGGGGTGAATCGTGCAGTAGGTCCGCCGAGCGTGGCCCGGCGACAGGCCCTCGGCGCGAGCCGGAGTGCGCCTCAGCTAGTGGGCGGCGTGCTGGCCGACGTAGTACTCGAAGAGCAGCCCGCCGACGGTGATGAGGACGGAGGCGACCCCGACGAGCGCGAGCCAGAACTGGGCGAAGGCGAGACCGAACCCGGTGACCGTGCCGGCGCCGGCGATCGCGATGGGCCAGTAGCTGCCCGGGGAGAAGAAACCGAGCTCGCCCGCGCCCTCGGCGATCTCGGCGTCCGGGCGGTCCTCGGGGCGCAGGTCGATGCGGCGGGAGACGAAGCTGAAGAACGACCCGATGATCAGGCACAGGCCGCCGGAGAGGATCAGCGCGGCGACACCGACGACCTCGACACCGTTGAAGCCGTCGGCGTTGGTCCAGAAGCCGTAGACGGCCGCGATGATGAAGCAGAAGAACGCGATGATCAGGAAGACGCGGCTTTCGATGCGCATGTCGCTCTAGCCTCTCAGCCGGCCGTCGTCGGGCAGATCGCCACGTCCGACGCCGCGCGGGTGTTGCGGTCGGTCACGAAGGGCTGCGTGGTGGTGGCGCAGGGCGCCTGGCCGACCGCGCGCAACGCGTCGGCCTGCCGGGCCGGGTCGTCCGGGCCGAGCTTGGCCAGCGCGGCGAGGTAGGCCTGGTACTGGGCGTCGGTGACGACGCGGACCTCGAAGTTCATCTGCGAGTGATACGTGCCGCACAGCTCGGCGCAGCGCCCGACGAAGTGACCCGTCTGGGTGGCCTCGATCTGGAACGTGTTGTCCTTGGGCTGCGGGATGACGTCGCGCTTGAAGAGGAACTCGGGCACCCAGAAGGAGTGGATGACATCCTGCGAGTGCTCGATGAACTTGACCGTCTTGTTCACGGGGATGACCAGGATGGGGATCTCGGTCGAGGAGCCGACCGTGGAGATGTCCTCCGCGGTTCCGGCGGCGGCCGGGGCGGTGTACTTCTGCCCGACGTAGCCGAACTGCCAGTTCCACTTGAACGCCGTGACCTTGATCGTCACATCGGGGTTCTTGGACACCTTGTCGACGTAGTTCTCCACGACCACGGTGCGCCAGAACAGCCCGAAGATGATCACGAACGGGATGATCGAGTAGATGCTCTCGACCAGCAGGTTCTCCTTGGTCTGGCGCGGCAGGTCGTCGTTGCGCTTGCGGTACCGCACGCAGCACCAGAAGATCAGGCTCCAGGTGATGACGCCGACGACGAGCGCGGCGACCGACGACCAGGTCCACAGCACGCGCATCCGGGTGGCCTGCTTGGTGACCCCTGTCGGCCAGCCGAAGCGAAGGTTGCGTTCCCACTCCTGGGCCGAGCACGCGCTGAGGAGCAGCGTGAGGACGCCGGCCGACAGCATGAACCCGAACGCCCGGGTCATCCGCTTGCGAAGCACCTACTGACTTCCCCTCTTGCAGCTGAAACACGCGCCCTGAAAGCCTGCCACCGCAGACTACTGGACCCGTTCCGGCGGGTGTCGCAAGGGGCGTCGGAACCGATGCGCGTGTGCGACGATCCACCGGTGACCGACCCCGGAACGGCGCCCGCGACACCGGCGCGGGTGACGCCGTTCGACGTCTCCCCGACCGAGATCCCGGGGCTGCTCGTGCTGCGGATGAAGCAGGTCGCCGATGACCGGGGCACCGTGCGCGAGCTGTTCCGCGCCAGTGCCTTCGCCGAGGCGGGGCTCCCGGTCGGGCCGTGGCCGCAGATCAACGTCACCGAGACCCGTCAGGGCGCGGTCCGGGGCCTGCACGGGGAGGCGATGACGAAGCTGGTCGCGGTCGTCGCCGGTGAGGCGTTCGGCGTGTACCTCGATGCCCGGCCGGGGTCGCGGGCCCACGGGGTGGTCGTCACCGTCGAGCTGCGACCGGGCGTCCAGGTCCTCGTGCCGGCCGGTGTGTGCAACGGCTTCCAGTCGGTGAGCCCCGGGGTCACCCAGTACGCCTACTGCTTCACCGCGGAATGGGAGCCGGGCATGGCCGGGGTTGCCGTCCACCCGCTCGATCCCGACCTGGGCATCGCCTGGCCGCTCCCGGTCGATGCCACCGATCCGGCGCAGCTGTCGGCCAAGGACGCCGCCCAGCCGCGGTTCGCCGGGAGCTGACGGGCACCGATCCCCCGGGGCGCGCGCGGGAGCACTCCCTGGCCCGGTCCGCGCCCACCGTCGGCGATACTGGTGGGTGTGTGCGGCCTGATCGGATTCCTCTCTGCCCAAGGCGCTGCCTCCACCGTCAAGGACGGCGTCGAGGCATCGCTGCACGAGATGCGCCACCGCGGCCCGGACGAGGGTGGTGTCTGGAGCGATGACGACGTCGTGATCGGGTTCCGCCGGCTGTCGATCATCGACATCGCCCACTCGCACCAGCCGCTGCCCTACCTCGGCGGCCGCTACTGGCTGATCTTCAACGGCGAGATCTACAACTACCTCGAACTGCGCGAGCGGCTCACCGCCGAGTTCGGGGCGACGTTCGAGACCGAGGGCGACGGTGAGGCGATCGTCGCCGGCTACCACTACCTCGGCGAGAGCATCGTCACCGAGCTGCGCGGCATGTTCGCGTTCCTGATCTGGGACTCCCACGAGAAGGTCGTCTTCGGCGCCCGCGACTGGTTCGGCATCAAGCCCCTGTTCACCTACTCCGACGAGCGCGGGTCGTTCTTCGCCAGTGAGAAGAAGTCCCTGCTCGCCGTCGCCGGACCCGAGGCGACGGCCGAGGGGCAGCTGAACACCACCGCCCTGCAGCACTACCTGACGCTGCAGTACGTCCCTGAGCCGGCGACGCTGCACCGGTCGATCACCCGCATCGAGTCGGGGACCTCGTTCACGATCAGGCCGGGCGGGCCGCTGAAGACGCGCCGCTACTTCCACCCCGACTTCGCCATCCGGCGGCGTTCACCGCAGGTGCTCTACCGCGAGATCGCCGAGGTGCTCGAGGACTCGGTCGCCAAGCACATGCGGGCGGATGTGACGGTGGGCGCGTTCCTGTCCGGCGGCATCGACTCGACCGCGATCGCGGCCCTGGCCAAGCGCCACAACCCGAAGCTGCTGACGTTCACGACGGGATTCGAGCGGGAGGGTTTCTCCGAGATCGACGTCGCGGCGGAGTCGGCGGCGGCCATCGGAGTGGAGCACATCACCAAGGTCGTCACTCCCCAGGAGATGATGGACACCCTTCCCCTGATCATCTGGTACCTCGAGGACCCGGTCGCCGACCCTGCGCTCGTCCCGCTGTACTTCATCGCGCGGGAGGCCCGCAAGCACGTCAAGGTCGTCCTGTCCGGCGAGGGCGCCGACGAGCTCTTCGGCGGGTACACGATCTATCGCGAGCCGATCTCGCTGCGCGCCTTCGACCACGTGCCGGACACGGTCAAGTCGGGGCTGGCCCGGATCAGTGACCGCCTGCCGGAGGGGTTGCGCGGGAAGGACCTGCTGCGCCGCGGTTCGATCCCGATCGAGGAGCGCTACTACGGCAACGCGCGCATCTTCCGCAGCGACGAGATGGAGTTCTACCGCGCGTTCGACCCCAAGGTCTCCCACACCGATGTCACCAAGCTGCACTACCTGGCCACCTCGCACCTGGACGACTCGACCCGGATGCAGTACATCGACCTCTTCACCTGGCTGCGCGGCGACATCCTCGTCAAGGCCGACAAGATGACCATGGCCAACTCCCTGGAGCTGCGGGTGCCGTTCCTCGACACCGAGGTCTTCCGGGTCGGCGCCTCCATCCCGGTCGAGGAGAAGATCACCAGGGAGACGACGAAGTACGCGCTGCGGCAGGCGCTGACCGACATCGTCCCGCCGCACGTGCTCAACCGTGCCAAGCTCGGCTTCCCGGTGCCGATCCGGCACTGGCTCAAGGACGTGATGTACGACTGGGCGCGCGACATCATCACCTCGTCGCAGACCGAGCACCTCCTCGACCGGCAGGCCGCGCTCGAGCTGCTCGACGCGCATCGTGCCGGTCCGCACGACTACTCCCGCAAGATCTGGACGTTGCTCGTCTTCATGCTGTGGCACGGCATCTTCATCGAGGGGCGCATCGTCCCGGAGATCCCCGAGCCGCAGTACCCCGTCGAACTCTGATGACCGCGCCGGGGCGGGTGCGGCGGGCCGCACGGGCGCTGCGGGCGGCGTTGCCGCCACGGTCGTCACGCCGGTCTCCCGCGGCGCGTACGCCGTACCCCGGTTCGGCACGTGCGCCGTACCCGGGTGACTTCCACGGCTCCGTCACGGCGGTGTACGCCCCCGAGCCCGACGGGCGCCCGGATCCGGGCGAGGTGGTCTGGACGTGGGTCGCGTTCGAAGACATGCCCGAGAAGGGCAAGGACCGGCCTGTCCTCGTCATCGGCCGCGAGCCAGGTTCGCGCTACCTGCTCGGGCTCATGCTGACCAGCAAGGACCACGACCGCGACGAAGCCCAGGAGCTGCGGGCCGGACGCCACTGGTTCGACCTGGGCAGCGGGACGTGGGATCCCCGCGGCCGCCCCAGTGAGGTGCGGCTGGACCGCATCCTGCGCGTGGACCCCGGCACGGTGCGCCGGGAGGGCGCCGTCCTGGACCGCTCGCGTTTCGACGCGGTCGTCTCCTCCCTGGCGCGCGTCAAGGGCTGGAGCTGAGCCGGCCGGTCAGCCGAGCAGGTTCCAGGTCACGGTCACGGCGGCGCGCACGGTCTGCTGCCCCGACTCGATCGGTACCGAGCGCCCGAAGGACTGCGCGGCGGCGGCCTGGACCTCCCAGCGGCCACTGTCCGGAGCGCCGGAGCCCTCCAGGATGGTGTCGACGGCGCCCAGAGGGCGCCCGGCCAGCTCCGCGAAGCGCTCGGCCCGCGCCCGGGCATCGGCGAACGCGGCCTCCCGCGCCCGGACCAGGAGCGGGGCCGGGTCGGAGATCGCCAGCGACACCGACCCGATCCGCAGCGCGTTCCCGCCGGCCCCGGCGATGGCGCGCAGGATCTCCCCGCTCCGCGGCACGTCCCGGAGCACGATCTGCAGCGACTGCGAGCAGACCATCCCCAGCCGCTCCCCCTCGCGGCCCCATCGCTCCTCGACCGACAGGGACGCGGTTCCGCGGTCCTGGGGGTCGACGCGGGCGGCGTCGAGGGCGGCCAGCACCGATGCCAGCGCATCACTCGCCGCGTCCAGTGCCGTCGCCACGTCGGGGCCCGTGCCGTCGGCGCTGAGGCGCACGTGCAGCACGTCCGGGACCGCCGCGGCGGTGCCGAACCCGGTCACGGTGACGGTGTTGGCCATGGCGGCCAGTCAACCAGTCGACCGGCCGGCGGACTAGGCAGGCAGGAGCGGCAGGATCTCCTCGGCGACGTCCCCGCCGTAGGACTCGGCCAGGCGGGCGGCGAAGGCGAGCGGACGGACCTCGTACTCCTGCGTCCCGACGGTCTCGAGCACCATTGTCGCGAGCAGGCTGCCGACCTGTGCCGAGCGCTCCCACGACAGGCCCCACGACCGCCCGGTGAGGAACCCGGCACGGAAGCCGTCACCGACGCCGGTGGGATCCACCTTGGCGGTCTCGTGGGCGACCGGCACGTGGATGCGGTCGAAGTCGCGGCTGACGATCTCCACGCCGCGATGGCCCAGCGTGGTGACGCGCACGTCGACCAGCTTGCTCAGGTCCGACTCGCTGAGGCCGGTCTTGGACTCGAGCAGGCTCTTCTCGTAGTCGTTGGTGAACAGCAGCGACGCGCCCTCGATCAGCGCGGCGGCGTCGTCGCCGGACATCCGGGCGAGCTGCTGCGACGGGTCGGCGGCGAAGGCGTACCCGCGCTGGCGGCACTCCTGGCTGTGCCGCAGCATCGCGTCGGGATCGTCCGCACTGATGACCACGAGATCGGATCCGAGGGCGTCGACGACGGGGCGCAGCTCGATGTTGCGGGCCTCGCTCATGGCGCCGGCATAGAACGAGGCGATCTGGCACATGTCCTCGTCGGTCGTGCAGACGAACCGTGCGGTGTGCTTGTCGGTGCAGACGTGGACGAAGTCGCAGTTGACGCCGTTGCGCTCGAGCCAGGACTGGTAGTCGGCGAAGTCGCTGCCCACGGCGCCGACGAGCACCGCCCGCTCCCCGAGCTGGCCCATGCCGAACGCGATGTTCGCCGCCACGCCGCCGCGCCGGACGACCAGGTCGTCGACGAGGAAGGACAGCGAGATCTGGTGGAGCTGGTCGGAGACGAGCTGGTCGGCGAACCGCCCCGGGAAGTGCATCAGATGGTCGGTGGCGATCGATCCGGCTACGAGGACAGGCACGTGCGGAGACGGTACCCAACGAAGGCGCGCCACGCTCTACGAGTTGGGGCAGGTGTGACCGATCCGCCGGGCCCGGACACGGCAACGCCCCGCAGGTCAGGGACCGGCGGGGCGCAGCGTGGTGCGGGTGGCGGGATCAGCCGCAGAAGGAGTTTCCGCAGGCGCAGCCGCCGCCGGCGTTCGGGTTGTCGATCTCGAAACCCTGCTTCTCGATGGTGTCGGTGTAGGTGATCTCGGCACCGGCGAGGTACGGGGCGCTCATCCGGTCGACGATGAGCGGGACACCGCTCTGGTCGATCTCGGTGTCACCGTCGAGGAAGCGCTCGTCGAAGAAGAGCTGGTACTGCAGGCCCGAGCAGCCACCGGGCTGGACGGCGATCCGCAGGCGCAGGTCGTCGCGGCCCTCCGAGTCGAGAAGCTCCCGCACCTTCAGCGCGGCGGTCTCGCTGAGGCGGATGGTGCCTTCGACGACCTCGGTCACGGCGGCGGGCGTGGTAACGGTGTCCTGCACGGTCATGTGCGGTCCCCCAAAAGGATCGAGCGGTGGTCAGAAGCAGTCAACGATTGCCAACCGGAGTGATCCGACGGCTATTCCCACTGTACTCGTCACCGTCTCGCGGTAGCCGGACCCGGGCAGGTGGCGTTCAGGACAGCCTGACCTCGCCGCCTGCCTCGACCACGGCGACCGGCTTGAGGTTCGAGGTGGCGGGGCCGTTGATGACCTTGCCGGTGGCGTCGAAGGCGGAGCGGTGGCACGGGCAGAGGAACCCCTCGGACGCGGAGACGAAGTCCACGGTGCAGCCCTGATGGGGGCAGATCGCATCCAGGGCGGTGAACGCGCCGGCCGACAGCTGGAGCACCCACACCGGGTCCCCGCTCGACGGATCCGTGGTCTGCGACGCTCCGCCCACCGGAACCTTGGTCGCGGCGATGAGTTCCTGACCGCCGGCGGTACCCGTCCCGGCGGTTGCCGTCGCCGACGCCGAGCCCGAGGCGGGTGCCGTGCCGGCTCCCGAGCTCGATCCGGTCGCGGGCGACGTTCCGGTCGCCGACCGGGCCGGTGCGGACCCCCGGGTGAGGGAGGCGATGCCCACCGCCACCAGGCCGGCGATCCCGGCCGAGCCCACCAGCAGGGCACGGCGCGTGCGGTCCTCGCTGACCCCTCCGTGGCGCAGGCGCGCGGCGGCCAGCCAGTCGTCGAGTGAGTAGGCGGTCCTGCCGGCGAGCAGCAACGGCGTGAACGCGAAGAGGTAGACGATGTCAGCGCCGGTGAACCACGGGGTGGCGTTCCAGCTGACCGTCAGGAAGAGCGAGAGCGAGAGCACCATGCCGCCGAGGACGGCGACCCTGGTCAGCAGGCCGAGCAGGACCCCGATCCCGACCGCGGTCTCGCCCGACGCCATCAGCAGCCCGAAGGCGAAGGAGTGGTCCGCCACCGGCCCGAGAAGGCCGCCGATCGGACTCGACGCCTTGACCGCCAGGACGTTGGCGTGCATGGACAGCGGTGACGAGGAGTCCAGGAACGTCCGGTCACCGATCTTGGACAGCCCGGCGTACAGGAAGGCGAACCCCAGGAAGGCGCGGAGGACCAGGAGCACCCAGGTCGGGTCGTCGCGCCAGGGGGCGCGCGGGCGCGGCCGGACAGGTGCAGGCACAGACAGGTCTCCCTCGGCAGAGTCGGACGCGGAGTCCGGTCATGACAGACAACGACCGCGCGGGCCGCCGGGTTCAGTTCACGGCCGGACGGGAACGCCGTGGCCTGCGATGGTAGGTCGCGCCGTGAAGTGCCGGTAATCTCAGCCATCGTGAGACTGCTTCCGCGCCGCCAGGGCACCACCGACACCTCCGACACCGCGAACGCCGACCTCGTGGAGGCCGACGCCGCACGGGGGGTCAAGGGCAGGCCGACGCCCAAGCGCCGCGAATCGGCGCCCCGCCGTGGGCCCGTCGCGCCCGCGCCGCGCACCCGCAAGGAGGCGATGGCGTGGCAGCGCCAGCAGGCGCAGGCCGCGAAGACGTCCAAGACCACCTCGGCCACCGCCCTCACGGCCCAGGAACGGCGGGCCCGGATGATGGCCGGCGATCCCGCCTACCTCGCGCGCCGAGACGCGGGCCCGGTCAAGGCTCTGGCCCGTGACTGGGTCGACTCGCACCGCATGCTCTCGAACTACCTGCTCCTGCTGCTGCCGCTGCTGGTGCTCTCCGCACGCTTCCGCGCGGCCAACATCGTCGTCATCGCGCTGTTCGCGGTCGTGATCGTCGAGTGGTACATCACCGGCCGGCGCCTGCTCGGGATGGCCAAGGCACGCGGTCTCGACGTCGGGCGGCAGAGCGCGTTCGGAGTCGGCTTCTACGCCGGCAGCCGCGCCTACATGCTGCGCCGCTGGCGGGTGCCGAAGCCGCGGGTCAGCATGGGCGACAAGATCTGACGTAGCCCGCACGGCCTCACCCGGGCATCGTGATCACCGGGACTGGTGCCCACCGGGCGTCGCGCGACGGGAGAGCGGCTACTCCGCGTCGGCGAGTGACATCGAGTAGTGCACGCGCCCTTCCTCGACCAGGACGACCGCCACGACCCCGCGCGCCGCGAGGTCCCGCCAGCATTCGCCCACCCACGACTCCGCGTCGGACTGGCTCGGGAAGCTGCGCTCCTCCGCGGCCAGTTCCGGTGCCTTGTCCGCGGGCTCGAAACGCCAGTTGAAGCTCATGGGCTGCACCCTATCCGCGCGCCCCGGGCCCGCGGTTGTCAGTAGGCTCCGCCCCGTGACCGAACCGGACGAGCTCACCGTGATCCAGCGCCTCACGGCCGACATCGGATGGCCGGACTCCGATGCCGAGCACGCGGCCGGGGAACGCCGCGCCGCGCTCGCTCTGCCGGCCGGGTCGCTCGGGCGGTTGGAGGAACTGGCGTCGTGGCTGGCCGGCGTGCAGGGCTCCGGCCGTCCCAGGACTTCGCCCGGGCCCGGCTTGTCGTCTTCGCCGGCGACCACGGTCTCGGTGACGCGGGAGTGTCGGCGTTACCGCCGGGCGCGACGGCGGCCATGGTCGCCGAGCTGCTGGCCGGAGCGGCTCCGGCGAACGTCCTCGCCGAGATCGCCGGGGTCGGCGTGCGCGTGGTCGACGTCTGCGTGGACGGTGACACCGCCGTCACGACCGCCGCCAAGATCGGCACCGGAGGCGGGCGCAGCGACCGCGGCGAGGCGCTGTCGGCCGAGGACACGGCCCGCGCCCTGGAATTCGGCGCCGCGGTGGCCGACGAGGAGATCGACGCCGGCGCGGACCTGCTGATCGCCGGCGACGTCGGGCTCGGCGCCACCACCATCGCGGCGACGCTCATCTCGATCATCACCAACACCGAGCCGACGAAGGTGGTCGGGCGCGGCAGCGGGATCGACGACGCGGGCTGGATGCGCAAGGTCGTCGTGATCCGCGACGGGCGCCGGCGCGCCTATGCCGATCGCCAGGACCCCCTCGCACTGCTGAGCCAGGTGGGCGGGGCGCAGCTCGCGGCGATCACCGGCTTCCTGCTGCGGGCCTGCGCCCGGCGCACACCTGTGCTGCTGGACGGGGTGGTGGTCTGCGCGGCGGCGATGCTGGCCCGCGAGGCGCTGCCACGCACGATCCGGTGGTGGCAGGCGGCCCACGTGACGACCGAGCCCGCCCACGAGCTGGCGCTGGAGCGGTTGCGGCTGGAGCCGATCCTGGATCTCGACGTCAACCTGGGTCAGGGCGCCGGTGCCCTGCTGGCCGTGCCCGTGCTCCGGGCGGCAGCGCGCACCCTGAGCATGCTGGAGCCCGTCGAGAACCCCGCCCCCGTCGAGCCCGTCGAGCCGGTCGAGCCCGCCGCCTCCACGGAGTCGGACCACACGGATCCAGGCTGATCGGTCTGCCTCAGCGCACGTGGGAGGGTACGAACGGCGGCTTGACCAGGCGGGCGGCCGAGGTCCGACCCCGCACGTCGAGCACGACGGCATCACCCTCGGCCAGGCCGGAGGACGCCGAGATCAGCGCGAGGCCGATGCCGTGCCGCAGCGTCGGCGAGAACGTCCCGGAGGTCACCTCGCCGACCGCATCCCCGTCGCCGCCGAGGACCTGCATGTGCGCTCGGGGGATGCCGCGATCGGTGACGTCGATCCCCCAGAGCGTCCTGGCCGGCTTCGCCGCACGCTCGGCGAGCAGCGCGTCCCGCCCCCAGAATGCGGGTTTGGACCAGCCGACCGCCCAGCCCGCGCGGGCCTGGACGGGTGAGATCGACGGTGACAGGTCCTGGCCGTGGAGCGGGTAGCCCATCTCGGTCCGGAGGGTGTCGCGCGCGCCGAGACCGGCGACGCGTCCCTCCAGCTCCCGCACCACATCCGAGAGCGCGTCCCAGACCAGTTCGGTGTCGTCCCAGGCGGGCAGGAGCTCGTAGCCGTGCTCGCCGGTGTAGCCCGTCCGGCAGATGCGGACCGGACGGCCGTCGAAGTCCGCGTCGACGTAGGCCATGTAGGGCAGGTCGCTCCCGGCGTCGAGCAGGCCCAGACGGGCCAGGACCTCGGCCGACCGCGGGCCCTGGACGGCGATGACGCCGTAGGACTCGTGCTGGTCGGTGACCTCGATCCCCTCCGGGGCGGCCGCGGCGAGTAGCCGCACGACCTCGGCGGTGTTCGCGGCGTTGGGCACGAGGAAGACCTCGGCGTCGGACACCAGATAGGCGATCATGTCGTCGACCGTGCCGCCGTCCGGAGCGCAGCACAGCGTGTACTGCGCCGCTCCCGGGCCGATCCGGCTCAGGTCGTTGGTCAGGCAGGAGTCGACGAACGCACGGGCCGTCGTCCCGTCGGCGGCCCGGCCCGCCACGCGCGCCTTGCCCAGGTGTGACACGTCGAACAGCCCGACGCTCTCCCGCACCGCCGCGTGCTCCTTCAGGACACCGCCGCCACTCGCGGTGTACTCGATGGGCATCGACCAGCCACCGAAATCGGCCATCTTGGCGCCGAGGTCCAGGTGACGCTCGTGCAGGGGGGAACGGCGCAGCTCAGTCACGCCGCTGACCGTACCGTCCTGGCGCATGGGTAGCGTCAGTCCCCATGACCGCCCTGTCGCTCGTCGCCCCCAGCCGCAAGATCACCGCCTCCGCTGTGGTGATCGCCACGCGCGCGGTGGGTGGCAGCGCTGTCCCCTACGCCGGCGCCGAGATCGCCGACACGCTGCTCGGCGGGCATCTCGGTGCGGCGCTGGCGGCCATGGGCGCCAAGGGTCGCGCCGAGGAGGTCCTGACCATCCCCACCCTCGGCCACTCCGACGTGGCCGTGGTGGTCGCGGTCGGCCTCGGGGCTCAGGACCCGGCGCTGCCCGACGCCGAAGCGGTCCGGCGGGCGGTCGGCGCCGCGATCCGATCACTGTCCGGGACGGCGAAGGTACTCATCTCCATCGGCGCCGACGACGACACGGCGACGCTGGCCGCAGTCGCCGAGGGCGCCGCGCTCGGTGGGTACGCGTTCACCCGGTACAAGTCGGGTACGAAGGCGGTTCCGGTCGCCTCCGCGCAGCTGCGGCGCGCGTCCTCCCCCGCGGCGAAGTCCGCGATCGAGCGCGCGGCGGTGCTCGGCACGGCGGTCGCGACGATCCGCGACTGGGTCAACACCGCTCCCGCAGAGCTGTACCCGAAGTCCTTCGCCGACGAGGCCGCCGCCCTGGGCCGCGCCGCCGGCTGCACGGTCGAGGTGCTGGACGAGAAGGCGCTGCTCAAGGGCGGCTACGGCGGCATCCACGGCGTCGGCCGCGGCTCCGCGCACCCCCCGCGCATGGTCCGGCTGACGCATCGCCCCGCCCGGCCCGTGGCCAGAGTCGCCCTCGTCGGCAAGGGCATCACCTTCGACACCGGCGGCTACAACATCAAGGTGCCGATGTCGGGCTCGATGAAGCACGACATGGCCGGGGCGGCGACCGTGCTGGCGGCGGTCATCGCGGCGGCCCGGCTGGGACTGCCGGTCGAGGTCACGGCCACGGCGTGCATGGCCGAGAACATGGTCTCCGGGACCGGCTACCTGCCCTCGGACGTCCTCACCATCCGCGGCGGCAAGACCGTCGAGATCGGCAACACCGACGCCGAGGGCAGGCTCGTGCTCGCCGACGGCATCGTGCGCGCTGCCGAGGACAAGCCCGACTACCTGATCGAGGCGTCCACCCTGACCGGCGGCGCACTGGTGGCGCTGGGGCAGCGCACCGCGGGCGTGCTCGGCAGTGACGACCTGCGGACCGAGGTGGTCACGGCCGGCGCGGAGGCGGGCGAGTCGTACTGGCCGATGCCGTTGCTGCCCGAGCTGCGCCCGGGGCTGGACTCCCCCGTCGCCGACCTCCGCAACGTCACCGGAGAGCGGTACGGGCAGATGCTCGTGGGCGGGCTGTTCCTGGCCGAGTTCGTCCCGGACGGTCTGCCGTGGGCGCACATCGACATGGCCGGACCGGCCTGGCACGACGGCGCGCCGTACGGCTACACGCCCAAGGGCGGCACGGGGTTCGGCCTACGTACGATGATCAAGGCGCTCGAACGGACCGCTGCCGGGCGCTGACCGCCCACGCCGGACCCGCGTCCGGGCGCTGGCCGGCAGCCCCTTCGCTGGATCGGAGCGGATCAGTTGTGGTCCGCCGTGCTCGAATCGGCCTGGCTCAACCGGTGCCAGAGCATGCGGTAGGCACGGCGGCGCAGCTGCTCGGCGTGCAGCGCGATCCAGGCACACAGCACGGCGAGCGGGAGCTCGACGAACACCGCGGACGTGATCGCGCTGCGCAGCTCCGCCCGGCCGTGGGCGGTCACGACGTCGAACCAGGCGTCGACGATCAGCAGGGTGCCCGCGCAGGCGGCCAGGGGTTCGGTCCACGTCGACCGGCGCGCGGCCGCCGCGGCCAGCCCGGCGAGCGTGGCGAACATGGCGATGTCGAAGCCCACCCATGCGACGTCGTAGTGGTCGGCGCGCTGGTGCTCGGGCAGCTCGATGGCCAGGTACACGATCCACGGGATCAGGACGAACGCGCAGAAGGCGGCCAGGATCGCGATCCAGTGCGGCAGGGGAAGTTGCGGGCGCGGCGGGGTACCCGGGCTCTCGGCGGCCAGGAAGGCGGCGTCCCGGGGCGGCTCGACGTCGCGGGGGGCGTCCGTCCCCGCCGGATCGCTGGAGGGGGTCACACCGACGGACCCGCCGCACCGGGCGGCCCGGTCTGTCCGGTGTCCTTGCGCCGGGCGGTCCAGTCGCGCATCCGCTGGGGGTAGCCGACCTTGCCGGCGTCGTAGAGCGGCATGGCGCGCTTGCGGGTGAACTCGACGGCCGCATCCGGGCCGGCGATCCGCCGGCGGGTCCACTCGCCGTCGGCCGCGACCAGGACCAGCGTGGTCTCGGTGACCGTCGTCCTCGGCTCCAGGTAGGCCTCGACGCCGCCGCGGGTCCGGGCGAACTGCTCGAGGTGCGCGATGTCGCCCGAGGACGCGCCGCGAGTGGTACCGGGTCGGTTCTTGCCGCGCCGGCCGAAGATCGCCACCGGTGGAACCTCCATCGTCGTCGGGTCCTGCTTACGCGGTGGGCGAAAGCGGCCAAGAACACTGTGCCGTCGTAGCCGCCAGGTTACCGACAGTGCCAAGATGGTCACGGACCTTCGATGTAACCCCGACGTCAGCAGAGCTGACTTCAGTGCAGGAGATGCCCGTGAGTGAGATTCAAGCCGACCTGGTCATCCTCGGTGCGGGCAGCGGCGGGTACGCCGCCGCTCTGCGCGGGGCAGAGCTGGGGCTCGACGTCGTCATGGTCGAGAAGGCGGAGGTCGGCGGCACCTGTCTGCACCGGGGCTGCGTCCCGACCAAGGCGCTCCTGCACGCGGCCGAGGTCGCCGACTCCTCACGGGAGAGTTCGCAGTTCGGCGTCAAGACGGCCTTCGAGGGCATCGACATGGCCGGTGTGAACACCTACAAGGACGGCGTCGTCGGCGGGCTGTACAAGGGCCTGCAGGGTCTGATCAAGAGCCGCAAGATCAACGTCGTCCAGGGCGAGGGGCGTCTGGTCTCGCCGACCACGGTCGCGGTCGGTGACGACACCTACACCGGCAAGAACGTCGTCCTCGCCACCGGCTCGTACGCCCGCAGCCTGCCCGGCCTCGAACTGGACGGCGAGCGCATCATCACCAGCGACCAGGCCCTGAAGATGGACTGGGTACCCAGCTCGGCCGTCGTGCTCGGCGGTGGAGTGATCGGCTGTGAGTTCGCCAGCGTCTGGAAGTCCTTCGGGGCCGAGGTCACGATCGTCGAGGCGCTGCCGCACCTGGTGCCGCTGGAGGACGAGGCCAACTCCAAGCAGCTGGAGCGCGCCTTCCGCCGCCGCGGCATCAAGCAGAAGCTCGGTGCCCGCTTCGCCGGGGTCGAGCGCACCGACGCCGGCGTGACGGTGAGCCTGGAGAACGGCGAGACCGTGCAGGCCGATCTGCTCCTGGTCGCGGTGGGTCGCGGTCCGACATCGTCCGGCCTGGGCTACGAGGAAGCCGGCATCACGATGGACCGCGGCTTCGTCCTCGTCGACGAGTACTGCCGCACGAACGTCCCCGGCGTCTACGCGGTCGGTGACCTGATCCCGACCCTGCAGCTGGCGCACGTGGGCTTCGCGGAGGGCATCCTCGTGGCCGAGCACATCGTCGGTCTCCCGGTCGTCCCGATCGACTACTACGGCGTCCCGCGCATCACCTACTCCGAGCCCGAGGTGGCCTCCGTCGGGCTGACCGAGGCCCAGGCGGTCGAGCGGTACGGCTCGGACAAGATCAGCACGCTGACCTACGACCTCGCGGGGAACGGCAAGAGCCAGATCCTCAAGACCAAGGGCGCGGTGAAGCTGGTCGCGCTCAAGGAGGGCCAGGTCCTCGGCGTGCACATGGTCGGCAGCCGGGTCGGCGAGCTCGTCGCGGAGGCGCAGCTCATCTACAACTGGGAGGCGCTGCCGGCCGAGGTCGCCGCGCTCGTCCACCCGCACCCGACGCAGTCCGAGGCGCTCGGCGAGGCCCACATGGCACTGGCCGGCAAGCCGTTGCACGTGCACGACTAGTCTTCTCCCGCTGCCGTTTCCTCGACTCACCCTGCACATCTGAAGGAGTGCCGCCTGCCATGTCCGTCTCCGTGACCATGCCGCGCCTCGGCGAGAGCGTGACCGAAGGAACCGTCACCCGCTGGCTGAAGCAGGAAGGCGAGCACGTCGACGCCGACGAGCCGTTGCTGGAGGTCTCCACCGACAAGGTCGACACCGAGGTGCCGTCGCCCGCGTCGGGCACGGTGCTGTCGATCAAGGTGGCCGAGGACGAGACGGTCGACATCGGTGTCGAGCTGGCCGTGATCGGCGAGGCGGGAGAGGACGGCGCCGCCCCGGCGGCGGACGCCGAACCCGAGCCCGAGCCGGAACCCGAACCCGAACCGGAGCCCGCTCCTGCCGCCGCTGCGGACCCGGAACCGTCACCCAATTCCGTGGCGGAGCCTGAGGTGGCGGCCGAGCCCCGTGCGGCTGCCGCACCGGCTCCGGCTCCGGCTCCGGCTCCGGCTCCGGCAGCATCTGCGCCCGCGCCGGCCGCACCCGCCGCGTCGGCTCCCGCGGACGAGCCCGAGGACGACGATGTCGCCGGCGCCTACGTGACTCCCCTGGTGCGCAAGCTGGCCACCGAGCACGGCGTCGACCTGGGCGCCGTGCGCGGTACCGGTGTGGGTGGGCGCATCCGCAAGTCCGACGTCCTCGCCGCGGCGAGCACTCCTGCGCCCGCAGCCGCGCCGGCTCCTGCCCCGGCCGCTGCACCGGCAGCTCCGGTCCAGCCCGCCGCGTCCGCTGCGCCGCCCGCACCGTCAGCGGCGCCCTCCGCACCTCAGGTGGCCGCGCCCGCACGGGGACGCACCGAGAAGCTGTCGCGCCGCCGTGCGCTCATCGCAGCGCGCATGATCGAGTCCCTGCAGACGTCGGCTCAGCTGACGACTGTCGTCGAGGTGGACGTTACCCGTGTCGCGCGGCTCCGAGCGGCCGCCAAGGCCGACTTCGAGGCCCGCGAGGGCGCGAAGCTGTCGTTCCTGCCGTTCTTCGCGCTCGCCACGATCGAGGCCCTGAAGTCGCATCCCGGCATCAACGCCTCGATCGACACCGCCGCCGGGACGGTGACCTATCACGACAGCGTCAACCTCGGCATGGCGGTGGACACGGAGTCCGGGCTGGTCGTGCCGGTGATCCAGAATGCCGGTGACCTCAACCTGGGGGGTATCGCCCGCAAGATCGCCGACCTGGCCGAGCGGACCCGGAGCAACAAGATCAGCCCGGATGACCTCAGCGGCGCGACGTTCAGCATCACCAACACCGGCAGCCGCGGCGCCCTCTTCGACACCCCGATCTTCACTCCGCCCCAGGTCGCGATCCTGGGCACCGGAGCCGTCGTGAAGCGGGCAGTGGTGATCAGCGACTCCGACATCGGTGAGACGATCGCCGTCCGCTCGATGGTCTACCTCGCTCTGTCCTACGACCACCAGATCGTCGACGGTGCGGATGCGGCTCGCTTCCTCAGCACGATCAAGGAGCGCCTCGAGGGCGGCTCGTTCGAAGCGGAGCTCGGCCTCAGCTGAGGCCGCCGATGCTGATCGTCCTGGCCGGCGCCTCCGGCCTCATCGGCTCGGCGCTGCGCGAATCGCTGCAGCGTGACGGTCACGAACTGCGTGTCCTCGTGCGCCGTCCCGCGGCCTCGGAGCACGAGCGATCCTGGGATCCGGACGCCGGCCGGCTCGACCCGGGCGACCTCGCCGGAGCGGACGCGGTCGTCAACCTCAGCGGGGCCGGGGTGGGCGACCACCGCTGGACGTCCTCCTATCAGCGCGTGATCCTCGACAGCCGCCTCACCACGACCGGGACCATCGCGCGGACGATCGCCGCGCTGGGGCCGGACGCGCCCGCGACGTTGTTGTCCGCCTCCGCCGTGGGGTACTACGGCGACACCGGAGACCGCGTCGTCGTCGAATCGGCGCCCGCCGGTGCCGGCTTCCTCGCCGACGTCTGCGCCCAGTGGGAGCGGGCCACCGCCCCGGCAGAATCGGCGGGCCACACCCGCGTGGCACATCTGCGGACCGGCCTCGTCCTCGCCCGCTCGGGCGGGCTCATGGGCCGACTGGTGCCGCTGGTCAAGGCGGGCCTCGGCGGCAAGCTCGGCAGCGGCAGGCAGTACCAGCCGTGGATCTCGCTCGCGGACGAGATCGGGGCGATCACGCACCTGCTGACCGCCGACATCGCCGGCGCCGTGAACCTGACCGGCCCGACGCCCGTCCCGCAGGCCGAGTTCGTCGCGCAGATGGCCGCGATCCTGCACCGGCCGGCCCTGTTCCCGGCCCCTGGCTTCGGGCTGCGTCTGGTGCTCGGGCGCTTCGCCGACGAGGGCGTGCTCGCCGGCCAGCGGGCGATCCCCAAGGTGCTCACCGACAGCGGCTACGACTTCGTCCACCCTGACCTCGCCGGCGCGCTGCACGCGGCTCTGGACTGAGCTTCGCGGACGGGGAGCGTCATCCCGTCCTGATGCTCCCGATCCGGTAACCGCCGGGCCCGCGGATCAGCGTCAGGGTGAGCGCGGTCGGACCGCGCGCCGCGGTGGTCGTCGTGCGGACCCCGCCGCAGGTCAGTGTCGCCCGCGCCAGGGTGGCCCGTGTGCGGATCGTGACGGTGCCGTCCGCCCGCGCTGCGACGTGGAGCGAAGCGTAGGTGGTCCGTAGCCCCACGAGCGCGCATTCTGCGGGAACCAGCCGAGTCAGGGTCGCCCGGTCCTGGGCCAGCAGGACACCGGGCGGGTACACCCCACTCAGCGCTGTGGCGTCGGCGGTCGCGAAAGCGCGCTCCCTGCGGGCATCGAGCCGGGCCAGGATCTCGTCCCAGGACGCGCTGCCAGCCGAGCTCTCGGACGGACGGGCCGTCGCCCGAGCTGCGACCGAGGGCGAGACCGCGACCGAGGGTGGGCCCTGGGTGCCGTGGGCGGGCGCGCCGGCCGCGGACTGGACCGCCGCCTGTGCCGGAGATCGGCCCCGTCCGGCGAACAGCATGGCCAGGACCGCCAGACCGGCGAGCGCGCCGACGATCGACAGCCACGCCGTGAGCGGTCGTGCGGCGGGCATCCGCAGGCGTCCGGCGGGCGGCGCGGGCGAGGGCCGGATGCGGCGCGCGACCGCGTGGGTGTGCACCAGCGCGGCCGCCCCGGTCGCCGCGGAACCATCGGCATCCGGACGGGTGAACGCCGGACGGCCGGGCTCGGCTCCCGCGCGGGACACCGGCCGGGCCGGCGCGGGAGCGGCGGCGTGCCGGGGTCGATGCGCCCCGTCCACCCGGCGCGCAGCGACATCCTCGGCACGATCGATCCGGCCGGCCGCGAGCTCGATGGGCACCGGCGCGACGGCGTGCCGCAGGTCGAGGGCGAACTCGGCGGCCGTTCCCCGCGCATACGGCTGCACGGACAGCCCACGGCGGACGACGGCGACCAGTGGTTCGGGCAGACCGGCCAGGCGGCGCTCCAGGTCGGCGATCTCGCCGGTCGCTGCCGTCGTGAGCAGCTGCTCGGGTGCCGCGCCGAGCCAGGCGGGGGCGCCGGTGAGCGCGTGCAGGGCGACGGCCGCCACCGCGAACACGTCGCTCGGAGCGCCCGGCGCGCCGCCGGCCGCGACCGTCGGATCCAGGTACGCGAGGGTGGCCGCCGGCGGCCCGGTGGCGCCGACGAGGCGCGCCAGCCCGAGATCCGCCAGCAGCGGGTGACCGTCGGCGCGGAAGAGCACATTCGCAGCGGAGACGTCGGCGTGGACCACGGTCCGCTCGTGCGCGTACGCCAGCGCCGCGGCCACCGGGGCGATCGCGCTCACCGTCTCCCCCGGCGACAGCCGCCCCCGCCGCCGCAGGAGTTCGGCCAGCGATCCCCCGTCGGCGAGTTCCAGGACGAGGACCAGATCGGCGCCGTGCGGGACCAGGTCGTGCAGGCGGATCAGGTGCGGATGGTCCAGCGCGGACAGCAGCGCCGCCTCCGCCCGCGCGGCGCGGAGCACGGCCGGATCAGCCGATCGCAGCCGCTTGAGGGCGATCGGCTCCCCCGTCCGGCTCGTGACTCCGCGCCAGACCTGGCCGGACGCACCGTGCCCGATCAGCTCATGGGCGTGATACCCCGGGATCTTCCAGGCGATGGTCGTCATAGCGGTCATAATTGCACCGTCGGCGGACGACCCGCCGACGTTGTCCACAGGCCGGATCACCCGGCCGCCGGCTCTAAGGTGACGGCATGCCTGCCGACCAGCCGACGATCCTCGCCACCTCCGGGGGCATCGTCCCCGGCCGCCGCACGCGCTGGGAGGTCGGCCCGCTCACCGAGTACGCCATCGAGCTGGCCGGTGTCACCGGACGGGCGCCGCGCGTCTGCTACCTGGGCACGGCCGGTGGCGACAACCCGGCGTCGATCCTCGAGTTCTACAACGCGGCCCACCTGCGCGGACTCGAGGCGTCGCACCTGCAGCTGTTCCTCATGCCCAACGTCGAGGACATCCGCGATCATCTGCTGTCCCAGGACGTGATCTGGGTGTTCGGCGGGAGCGTCGCCGGGCTGCTGGCCATGTGGAGACTGCACGGCGTCGACGAGGTGATGCGCGAGGCGTGGCAGGCGGGCGTGGTGCTCACGGGGGTCAGCGCGGGCTCGATCTGCTGGCACATCGGCGGCCCCACCGACTCCTTCGGGCCGCAGCTGCGCTCGATCGACAACGGCCTGGCCCTCGTGCCCTTCTCCAACGGGGTGCACTACGACTCGGAGAAGCAGCGCCGCCCGCTGTTCCAGTCGCTCATCGCCGCGGGCACGCTGCCCGCCGGCTACGCCACCGACGACGGCACCGGCGTGCTCTACCGGGGCACCGAGTTCGCCGAGGCGGTCAGCGAGCGGGAGGGCAAGGGCGTCTACCGGGTCGAGCGCGCCGCCGACGGCACCGCGGTCGAGACCCGCATCGAACCGCGTCTGCTGTGAGCCGCAGCCGCTCCTGTGCGGTGGGTGTAGGCCGAACGCGGGTCCCATCCGCTCGGCGTATCCTCGCCGCGTGGCTGACGTGACGGTGATCCGGGCGGGACTCGTCCCCTATGAGCAGGCGTGGCAGCAGCAGCGCGAACTCCACGACGCACGGGTCGAGGGCCGGATCGGCGACACGGTACTGCTGCTCGAGCACCCTCCCGTCTACACGGCCGGGCGCCGCACCGAGGCGTGGGAACGCCCCTTCGACGGCACTCCGGTCATCGACGTCGACCGCGGCGGCAAGATCACGTGGCACGGACCCGGCCAGATCGTCGGCTACCCGATCCTGGCGCTCTCCGAGCCGATGGACGTCGTGGCCTATGTCCGCCGTATCGAGGCGATGCTCATCGACGTGTGCAGCGAGCTCGGGCTGGAGACCGTGCGGGTGCCCGGGCGCAGCGGTGTCTGGCTCCAAGCCACCTCCACCCGTCCGGAGCGCAAGATCGCCGCGATCGGCATCCGGGTGTCGCGTGGCGTCACGTTGCACGGCTTCGCGCTCAACTGCAACCCGGTGCTGGATGCCTACGACAACATCGTCGCCTGCGGGCTGCCCGACGTCGGTGTCACCTCGCTGTCGGCGGAACTCGGCTCCGATGTGAGGGTCGACGACGTCCTTCCCGTGCTCGAGCGGCACCTGGGCACGCTCCTCGAGCCCGTCGGCCAGGCCGACGATCTCGGCATCGACGGCGGCGCGGTACGGCAGCCGCTCGCCGCGAGCCGGGTCTGAGCGGCCGGACATGGACTTCAACGGCATCCAGCAGTCCAGCGTGCCCTTCGAGCCTCCGGCCTCGCGCGTGCCGCCGGCTCCCGGCACGCCGGGGGCGATCCCGCCGACGACACCCCTGCCGCCCGAGCTGGATCCCCGGCGCCGCCGCCGCCCGAGCACCCGCCGGGCGGCGATCAAGCACGAGTCCAGCATCGCGCTCCGCGTCAGCGTGGTCCTGTTCTGGATCATCGGCATCGGTGCCGGGTTCCTGACGTCCCTCGTCCTCGTCGCGCGGGTCACCTGCGCGAGCGGCGCCAAGGGCCTGGCCTGCGGCACGACCGGGAGCGCACTCGGCATCGCGCTGGTGATCGCGGTGATCGTCGTCGTGGGCGTCGCGACCATCTCCGCGCTGGACGCGCACGCCGACACCAGGGGCTGGATCGCCCGGCTGGTCATCGGCGTCGTACTGCTCGCCCTGATCGCCTTCGCCGGGCACCTCCTGCTCGCCACCGCCTGAGCGCGCGACCGTGACGGCGCGCACAGCGCCCCGGTGCCGCCCCGACGTAGGCTGAGCCGGTGACCACTCCGCCCGCCGGTACCCGTCGTCTGCTGCGCATCGAGGCCCGCAACACCGAGACCCCGATCGAGCGCAAACCGGCGTGGATCAAGACGCGGGCGAAGATGGGCCCGGAGTACACCGAGTTGCAGGCTCTGGTGAAGCGGGAAGGCCTGCACACCGTGTGCCAGGAGGCCGGCTGCCCCAACATCTACGAGTGCTGGGAGGACCGCGAGGCCACGTTCCTCATCGGCGGTTCCCAGTGCACCCGTCGCTGCGACTTCTGCCAGATCGACACCGGCAAGCCCGACGAGCTCGACCGGGACGAGCCGCGCCGGGTGGCCGAGAGCGTCCAGGCGATGGGGCTGCGCTACGCGACGGTGACCGGCGTGGCGCGCGACGACCTCGCCGACGGCGGTGCGTGGCTGTACGCCGAGACCGTGCGGCGCATCCACACCCTCAACCCCGGCACCGGCGTGGAGTTGCTCATCCCCGATTTCAACAACGTCCCGGAGCAGCTCGCCGAGGTCTTCGGTTCGCGCCCCGAGGTGCTCGCGCACAACGTGGAGACGGTGCCGCGGATCTTCAAGCGGATCCGCCCGGCGTTCCGCTACGACCGGTCGCTGGCCGTCATCACGGCTGCCCGCGCCGCCGGCCTCGTCACCAAGTCGAACCTGATCCTGGGCATGGGCGAGGAGCGGGCCGAGATCAGCCAGGCCCTGACGGACCTCCACGAGGCCGGCTGCGAGCTGATCACCATCACCCAGTACCTGCGGCCGTCCCCGCGCCACCACCCGGTCGAGCGCTGGGTGAAGCCGGAGGAGTTCGTCGAGCTGGCCGAGGAGGCCGAGGAGATCGGCTTCTCCGGTGTCCTGAGCGGGCCGCTCGTGCGCTCGTCCTACCGCGCCGGCCGCCTCTACCGGCAGGCGATCGACGCCCGCAGCTGATCCGGGCGGGTGCGCCCGAACCCCCGGCGACCGCCTATCCTGAGACTCATGCCGACGACGTCACAGGACAAGCCTGCCAAGCCCACGCGGGCTGAGAAGAAGGCCGAGCGCAGCGCCAAGCGCCAGGCACGCGGGGACCAGTGGCGCTCCATCAAGCAGGCCTTCTCGATGACCCGCAAGAACGACTCGCGGCTCATCGCCTACATGGCGCTGACGTTCCTGGTCACGGCAGGCGTCGTCTACGCGCTCTCGGTCCTGATCACGGGCCACCTGTTCTACTTCATCCCGGTCGCGGTCATCGCCGGCCTGCTCGGCGCCATGCTGATCTTCAGCCGCCGGGCGCAGTCCGCGGCGTACTCGCAGGCCGACGGTCAGCCGGGTGCCGCGCTGTACGTGTTGCAGAACCTCAAGGGCAACGACTGGAAGACCACCGAGGCCGTCGCCGCGACCGCGCAGCTGGACGCCGTCCACCGCCTCACCGGGCGGCCGGGCATCGTGCTGATCGCCGAAGGGAACCCCCAGCGCATCAAGGGTCTCCTGGCCCAGGAGAAGAAGCGGCTGTCCCGGCTCGTGGGTGACACGCCGATCTACGACATCAGCGTCGGCACCGGCGAGGGCGAGATGCCGCTGAAGAAGCTGAACGGCCACCTGGTGCGCCTGCCGCGCAACCTCAGCCGCGAGCAGGTGACGGCGCTGAACCGCAAGCTCGCCGCCCTCGGCGCCGCCCGCATGCCCATCCCGCAGGGCCCGATGCCGGCCGGGGCGAAGATGCGCAACGTCCAGCGCACCATGCGCCGCCGCAGCAGCAGCTGACCCGACTTGTCCGACTCCCCCGCGGCGGAGAACCCACGCCCGGCCGATCCCGCGCTCCCGGGCGCGGGGCGGCCACGCCTCGCCCTCCCCGCTGCCGGTCCCGGCTCGCTCGCGCCGACCGGGCGCAGGATCGCCGCGATCGTCGTCGACTCGCTCGCCTCCGCGTTCATCGCCGGGCTGTTCGTCCATCGCAAGGGGTTGCCCGGCCTCGCGGCGCACCTGCCCGGAACGTGGAGCCTGATCCCGTTCGCGATCGACTACGTGGTCGGGATGATGCTTGCCGGCCAGACCCTGGGGATGCGCCTGCTGAACCTGCGGGTGGTCCGCACCGACCGGCCCTCCGCGCGGATCGACGCCGGCCGGGCGATCATCCGGACGGTCCTGCTGATGATCTTCATTCCGGCGATCATCCTCGACAAGGACCACCGCGGCCTGCACGAACGGGTCACCGACACCGTCGTCGTCCAGGGTTGAGCGACCCCGCACCGGCGCGCCCACAGCCGCCGAACACGACATCTACAGCATCGGTACAGCAAGGTTTCCGCGAGCCGCCACGGGCCGCGCCCACAGGCGTGCGTAACGTTTGCGAAACGAACGGGACACCCAGTGGCAACTGGGCGGTCCTAGCGTGGCGACTGGCCAATCCCGAACACACGGAGGACGGATGTTCACCAGCTCCGAAGAGGTACTTGCCTACATCAAGAACGAAGGCGTCGAGTTCATCGACATCCGGTTCACCGACCTTCCCGGCGTCCAGCAGCACTTCAACGTGCCGGCGTCGAACTTCAACGAGGAATCGTTCACCGAGGGCCAGATGTTCGACGGTTCGTCCATCCGAGGCTTCGCCGCGATCCACAAGTCGGACCTCAAGCTGATCCCGGACCCCGCGACCGCCTACCTGGACCCCTTCCGCAAGGCCAAGACGCTCAACATCAACCACTCGATCGTCGAGCCGCGCACCGGCGAGGTCTACGACCGCGACCCGCGCCAGGTGGCGAACAAGGCCGAGGCCTACCTCACGTCGACCGGCATCGCCGACACCGTGTACTTCGGTCCCGAGGCCGAGTTCTACATCTTCGACGAGGTGCGCTACGAGTCGAAAATGAACGGCGGCATGTACTTCGTGGACTCCGAGGAGGGCGCGTGGAACACCGGCCGCGAGGAGGAGGGTGGCAACCTCGGTTACAAGACCAACGTCAAGGGCGGCTACTTCCCCGTCCCCCCGTACGACCACCAGGCCGACATCCGTGACGAGATCAGCACCGAGCTGATGGCCGCCGGCCTCAAGCTCGAGCGGGCCCACCACGAGGTCGGCACCGGCGGCCAGGCCGAGATCAACTACCAGTTCGACACGCTCACCCACGCCGCAGACCAGATCCTGATGTTCAAGTACATCGTGAAGAACGTGGCCTGGCGCAACGGCAAGACCGCGACCTTCATGCCGAAGCCGCTCTTCGGCGACAACGGCTCGGGCATGCACTGCCACCAGTCGTTGTGGAAGGACGGCGAGCCGCTGTTCTACGACGAGACCGGCTACGCCGGGTTGTCCGACATCGCGCGGTACTACGTCGGCGGGCTGCTCAAGCACGCCAAGTCGGCGCTGGCGTTCACCAACCCCACCGTCAACTCCTACCACCGGCTGGTCCCCGGCTACGAGGCTCCGGTCAACCTGGTCTACTCGGCCGGTAACCGCTCGGCCTGCATCCGGGTGCCCATCACCGGCACCAGCCCGAAGGCCAAGCGCATCGAGTACCGCGTGCCGGACCCGTCGGCCAACCCGTACCTGGCCTTCTCGGCCATGTTGATGGCCGGGCTCGACGGCATCAAGAACAAGATCGAGCCGCCGGCGCCGATCGACAAGGACCTCTACGAGCTCCCGCCGGACGAGGCCGCCTCGATCCCGCAGGTTCCGGGCTCCCTCGCGGAGGTGCTCATCGAGCTGGAGAACGACCACGACTACCTGCTCGAGGGCGGCGTCTTCACCGAGGACCTCATCGCCACGTGGATCGACTACAAGCGCGTCAACGAGGTCGACCCGGTCCGGCTGCGCCCGCACCCGTACGAGTTCGACCTGTACTACAACATCTGAGTTCGACCGGCGGCATCCTCCGGCCCGTCCCCGATCCGGGACGGGCCGGAGGCGTGTCCGGACATGACAGAACCCCGCCGGCTCATACCTGGCGGGGTTCTGTCACCAGTAGAACCCCCCTGAACCCGCCGATCGGTGACCGACACGTGAATTCTGAGAATTCGTCGCTCGAGGGCTGTTCTGCATCGCTGGTCACACCTGTTTCGCGACACGCCGGGAGCGCGAAAACTCCTCGCGGAAAGGTCTTGCAGAGCGCCTCGCACGGGCGTAGAAATCTCCCTACGCCGCCGGAGACGGAGGCGGGAACGGACGGAGACCGAGCGTCGCGCCGGAGGGGAAACCCGAAGGACTCGCAGTGACAGGCGGGAAGACGAGACGGGCCGACCGGGAGATCGGCAGGTCACTGCAGATCACACGGAGGCCCCGTCAACTCATACTTGACGGGGCCTCCACCTTTCTGCGGCCGGCCCGGTTGCGGCGCGGCTCCAGACCCGCCCTCGCCTTCCGGTTGCCATCTCGGCCCGGATTTATGCCCGCGGCGCGACATCCGACTACTACGCCACACCTGGCTGCGACGCCGCCTGCACAGCGCGTCGGGGTGACAAACTGGATGCGTGACCGCGACGCAAACGACGGGCAAGCAGAAGCTTGCTGTTTCCCCACGTCGTTTCCGTGGCGTCCTGCCCGAGTGGATCGCGGCCTACCGGCAGCCCCGGTGGTGGCAGGAGGTGGCCCTGGTCGCGTTCGGCTACTGGCTCTACGATCTCGGCCGCAACACGATCCCCCGCCAGGACGACATCGCCCTCAGCCACGGCCGGTCGGTGCAGCGCCTGCAGGACAGCCTGCATCTGAACTTCGAGCTGTCCCTGAACCGGTGGGTCGCCGCGCACGACGCGGTCGCCCAGGTCATGAACTACTACTACGCCACGCTGCACTTCATCGTCACGATCGGCGTGATGGTGTGGCTGTTCGTCTACCACAAGCAGGTGTTCCGGGGAGCCCGGACGGTCGTCTTCGCCACGACCATGTTCGCCCTCGCCGGCTTCTACCTCTATCCGCTGGCCCCGCCCAGGTTGCTCCCCCAGTTCGGGTACGTGGACACACTCCTGAAGTTCCACACCTGGGGATCGCTCGCGGACCCGAAGATCGCCGACCACTCCAACCAGTACGCCGCGATGCCGAGCCTGCACATCGCCTGGGCGCTCTGGGCCGGGATGTCGCTGTTCTTCTGCGCGCGCCGGGTGTGGGTACGCGCGCTCGGGGTCGTGTACCCGGCGTGCACCTTCGTCGTGATCATCGGCACGGCCAACCACTTCATCATCGATGCCGTGGGGGGTGTGGCCATCGTGCTGGCCGGCCTCGCCGTCCAGTACCTGCTCTTCGGCCGATGGGCCTACTCGCCGGCGGAGCTGCCCAGCACGTCGTCGGCGGAGTAGAAGACGTCCTCCACCACCCGTCGCGCGTGGCGGGTCACCCGGCGGTAGTCGTCGGTCAACTGACCGTGCTCGAAGTTCGCCGGGTAGCCGAGCGCGCGGCCGACGCCGTCCAGCACGGGTCCGCCCGCCGGGAGCTGATCCCCCGCCTTCCCGGTGACCAGCATGATCGCGTTGCGGGTCCGGGTAGCCAGCCGCCACGCCGCCCGCAGTGCCTCTGCGGAGTCCGCGTCGAGCAGACCTTCGGCCTCCAGGGCGGCGAGCGCGCCCAGCGTGCTCGGGGTGCGCAGCGCCGGCACGTCGCAGCCGTGGCGCAGCTGGAGCAGCTGGACCGTCCACTCGACGTCGCCCAGACCGCCGCGTCCCAGCTTGGTGTGGGTGGCCGGATCGGCCCCGCGGGGTAGGCGCTCGCTGTCGATGCGGCCCTTCAGGCGCCGGATCTCGAGAACCTGCGCGGCGTCCAGCCCGCCGGCCGGATACCGCAGCGGGTCGACGAGGGCGATGAAGCTGCGGCCGATCTCCGCGTCGCCGGCCGCGAACCGCGCCCGCAGCAGGGCCTGCGCCTCCCAGATCGAGGACCACCTGCGGTAGTACGCGGCATAGCTGGCCAGCGAGCGCACGAGCGGGCCGTCCCGTCCCTCGGGGCGCAGGTTCGCGTCGACCTCCACCGGGGGGTCCCCGCCCGGCGTGGCCAGCAGGGTGCGCAGCTTCTCGGCCACCTGCTGGGCGAACCGGCCCGGATCCTGCGCATCGGGCGTCGCGGGCTCGTAGACGAACAGGACGTCCGCGTCGGAGCCGTAGCCCAGCTCGGAGCCGCCGAGGCGCCCCATCGCGATCACAGCCAGATCGGCCGGCGCCCGGCTGAGGCCGCCGGCGTCGAGCACCGCCGCGGTCGCGATGTCGAGCGCGGAGGCGAGCGTGGCGTCCATGGTGGCGCTGAGGCCAGCGGTGACCGCGTCCGGTTCGGCCAGCCCGAGCAGGTCGGCGCTGGCGATCCGGACCAGCTCGGTGCGGCGGACGGCGCGCACCGAGCGGACCGCGGCTCCCCGGTCCGCCTGCCTGGCCGCGGTCTCCACCATGGCCGCGCGGACCTCACCGACCGGACGCGGGCGCAGCGCGGCGTCGTCGCCGAGCAGCTGGAGCGCGTCGGGCGCGGCGACCAGCAGGTCGGCGAGGTAGCCGCTGGTGCCGAGGATGAACGCCAGCCGGTCCGCGACCTTGCCCTCGTCGCGCAGCGTGCGCAGGTACCACGGCGAGTTGCCGGCGGCGTCGGAGACCCGGCGGTAGCGCCCGAGGCCCGCGTCGGGGTCGGGAGCGTCGGCGAACTCGGCGAGCAGGACCGGCAGGAGCGCCCGCTGGATGGCCGCCCGCCGCGACAACCCGGTCGTCAGCGCCTCGATGTGGAACAGGGCCCGGCGCGGTTCGGCGAACCCGAGCGCCTCCAGGCGGCGCTGCGCCTCCTCCGGCGTCAACCGCAGTTCGCCGGACGGGACCCGGGCCACCGCCTCCAGCAGCGGCCGGTAGAAGAGTTTCTCGTGCAGCCGACGCACCTCGCGCACGTGCAGCGCCCATTCGGACTCCCACACCGCCCGGGAGTCGCCGCGCTGGTCGGCGCGGAAGCCGAGCGAGCGCGCCAGGGTGTACAGCGCGGCGGGATCCTTGGGGACGAGGTGGGTCCGGCGCAGGCGCACCAGCTGTACCCGGTGTTCGGTGGCGCGCAGGAACCGGTAGGCGTCGTTGAGGCTCACCGCGTCGTCACGGCCGACGTACCCGCCGTCGCGCAGCGCGCTCAGCGCGGCGAGGGTGCCGGGGACCCGCAGGGACTCGTCCCCCCTGCCGTGGACGAGCTGGAGCAGCTGGACCGCGAACTCGACGTCCCGCAGGCCCCCGCGCCCCAGCTTGATCTCCCGCGAGGCGATCTCGGCGGGGATGTGCGCGACGACCCGGCGCCGCATCGCCTGCACGTCGGTCACGAAGTTCGGGCGCTCGGCGGCTGTCCAGACCAGCGGGGCCACGGCGCTGACGTAGTCGTGACCGAGCGCGAGGTCACCGGCGATGGGGCGCGCCTTCAGCAGCGCCTGGAACTCCCAGGTACTGGCCCACCGCTGGTAGTAGGCGAGATGGCTGCCGAGCGTGCGGACGAGGGCACCGCTCTTGCCCTCCGGACGCAGCGCGGCATCCACCTCCCAGGTCGCCTCGCCGCAGACCCGCATCATCGCCGAGGCCAGCTGGGTCGCCGCCGCCAGCGCCCGCGGCTCCTCGGCGCCTTCCCCCGCCTCCGCGACGAACACGACATCGACGTCGGAGACGTAGTTCAACTCGCGGCCGCCGGTCTTGCCCATCGCGACGACGGCCAGGCGGAAGGGTCCGTCCGTGCTCAGCCGCAGCCGCTCGAAGATCTCCGCCGCACCGACGGCGAGCGCGGCCTGCAGGGTGGCGCCGGCCAGGTCGGCCAGGGCGGCGGTCGTGGCCTCCATGGACAGCTCGTCGGCGAGATCGCGACCGGCGATGGCCAGCAGTTCCCGCCGGTAGGCCCGCCGCAGGGCGACCACGGCATCCCTCCCGGCCGCAGAGGCCGGGGTGCCCGCGCTGCCGGTGATCGGATCCTCTGCGTCGGCGCCGACCGAGTTCGCCAGGGCCGCGGCCGCCACCGACGGGTCTATCTCGGGCGGCCCGGTGAGAACCTCCCAGTCCTGCGGGTGCATGGCCAGGTGCTCGGCCAGCGCGATCGACGAGCCGAGGACGCCGAACAGCCGCGCCCGCAGTGGCGCACTCGCCGCCAGCGCCTCCCGGAGCGTCCCCCGCGGCCCGAGTGCCGTAGCGACGCTCGCCAGGGCGGCGACGGCCCGGTCGGGGTCGGCACTGCGCCCCAGCGCGGAGGTGATCGCCGCGGCACCGTCGTCGATCGGCGCGTTGGCGGCGGCGTCCCACAGGAGCAGGGGTTCGGAGACGAGCAGCTCCGCCGCGACGGCGGCGTCGGCGAAGCCGAGCCGCGCCAGCCGGGCCGCGACCCGGTCGAGGCCGCCCGCCGCGGCGGACTCGCTCACAGGCGGTCGCTGCCCGGCTCCGCCGCGGGGTCGGCGCCGTTGCGGGAGGGCATCGGCAGCGTGACGGGGCCACGCGCGGCCTGCATCTGCTGGGCCAGCGCGGCACGGATGGCGGCCGGGTCGGAGATCGGCTCCGCGGTCGAGATGACCGGCCCGCGGGCGACGCGGACCGGGGCGGGATCGGCGACGACACCGGCGAAGCGCTCGATGACCGGTTGCCAGGCCTCGGCGATGTCGGCGTGCGCGGCATCGCTGCGGTCCAGCAGCCGGGTCAGGTCGAAGTCCCGCACCTGGTCGTCGTGCTCTGCCCATTGCCGCACCAGCTCGGGCGTGGTCTCGATGTGGAACTGGAATCCCCATGCCAGCCGGCCGATGCGGAAGGCCTGGATGTCGTAGACGGGCGAGCTGAACAGCTGGATCGCGCCGGCGGGCAGTTCGGTGATGACGTCGTAGTGCCACTGCAGCACGTCCGGGGTGATCGGCATCGGCCCGACCAGCGGGTCGGTGGAGGCGATGCCGCGCTTGGCCACGAGCTGGGCCCCCAACTCGGGACCGTCGGCGCCGGGGCGCACGCGGCCACCCATCGCCAGCGCCAGCAGCTGCGCGCCGAGGCAGATGCCGAGCGTCGGCACCTCGTCGGCGACCGCGCGGCGCAGCAGTGCCCGGACCTGCGGGAGCCAGGGCGCGACGGCGTCCTCGTGCGCGCCCATGGCACCGCCGAGCACCAGCAGTCCGGAGTGCCCGCTCAGGTCCTCGGGCAGCGCCACCCCGGCGTACGGGCGGCGGACGTCGAGCTCCAGGCCGGCCGCGACGAGCCAGTCGCCGAGTGGGCCGGGTGGGTCGTCGTCCTCGTGCTGGACGATGAGAAGGGGGCGCGTGCTCACACAACGGAACAGTAGTCGGGGCCGACTACAGCGAAGGCAGGTACCGCCTGAGCTCGAACGGGGTGACCTCGGCCCGGTAGTCGACCCACTCGGCCCGCTTGTTGCGCAGGAAGTAGTCGAACACGCCTTCGCCCAGGGTCTCGGCGACGAGCTCGGAACTCTCCATGGCCGTCAGCGCGTCGGCGAGGTTGTGCGGCAGCTCGACATAGCCCAGCGCCCGGCGCTCGGTGTCCGACAGCGCCCACACGTCGTCCTCGGCACCCGGCGGCAGCTCGTAGTTGTTCTCGATTCCCTTGAGCCCGGCCGCCAGCATCACCGAGAAGGCCAGATACGGGTTGCAGGCCGGGTCGATCGAGCGCAGCTCCACCCGGGACGAGTTCGCCTTGCCCGGCTTGTACATGGGCACCCGGACCAGCGCCGACCGGTTGGCGTGGCCCCAGCAGACGTAGGTGGGCGCCTCCACGAGCTCGCCCGCGCGAGGCGTACCCGTAGAGGCGCTTGTAGGAGTTCACCCACTGATTGGTGACGGCGGTGATCTCGCGGGCGTGGCGCAGCAGCCCGGCGATGAACGCGCGCGCCGTCTTCGAGAGGTTCAGCGCGTCGGTCGGGTCGTGGAAGGCGTTGCGGTCGCCCTCGAACAGCGAGACGTGGGTGTGCATGCCGCTGCCGGGCTGGTGCATGAACGGCTTCGGCATGAAGGTCGCGTGGACGCCGCGGGAGATCGCGACCTCCTTGATGATGTGCCGGAAGGTCATGATGTTGTCGGCCATCGACAGGGCGTCGGCGTAACGCAGGTCGATCTCCTGCTGGCCGGGAGCGATCTCGTGGTGGCTGAACTCCACCGAGATCCCCAGCTGTTCCAGGGCGGTGATCGCCGCCCGCCGGAAGTCGTGGGCCGTGTCGTGGCTGGTCATGTCGAAGTAACCGCCGTTGTCGATCGGCTTGGGCTCGGTGCCGTCGCCCGGGCGGTCGCGCAGGAGGAAGAACTCGATCTCGGGATGGGTGTAGAACGTGAACCCCATCTCCGCGGCCTTGGACAGGGTGCGCCGCAGCACGTGCCGGGGGTCGGCCCAGGACGGCGAGCCGTCGGGCATCAGGATGTCGCAGAAGATCCGCGCCGAGTCGCTGCCGCCATGGCCGCTGTCGGGCAGGATCTGGAATGTCGAGGCGTCGGGGCGGGCGAGCATGTCGCTCTCGCTCGCCCGGGCGAACCCCTCGATCGCGGAACCGTCGAAACCGATGCCCTCGGCGAACGCTCCCTCGAGTTCGGCCGGCGCGATGGCCACCGATTTGAGGTAACCCAGGATGTCGGTGAACCAGAGCCGGACGAACCGGATCTGGCGTTCTTCGAGGGTGCGGAGGACGTACTCCTGCTGGCGATCCACGTGCTCAGTGTGCACCAGAGGCGGTTTCGGCGGCATTAAGCCCCGCTGTCACCGCGATGCGTCCGACCACAGCCCGATCACCGCCGAGGACGCTCAGATGTCGCCGCCCTTGACCCACGTGCTCCACGGCACGCTCCAGTCGCCGTTCTGCCAGACCTCGAGCGGCGAGCCGCCGGTGTGCTTGACGACGACCACGTCACCGATCTGGGAGAAGTTGTAGAACCACTTGGCATTGGTGGGGTTGAGGTTCAGGCAGCCGTGCGAGGTGTCGGTGTTGCCCTGGGCCCAGATCGTGGCGGTCAGCTCGTGCAGGTAGACGCCGTCGGTGCTGATCCGGGTCGCCCAGTTGATGTACTCCTTGTAGCCGCCCTTGGCGTAGGGCAGGCCGTAGGTGGTGGAGTCCATCAGCACCGGGTTCTGCTTGTCGAGGACCGTGTAGGTCCCGCGCTGCGTCCAGTAGGAGATGACGTGGGTGCCGATCGTCTGGGTACCGCCCTTGCCCATCGACGTCGGCATCGTCCGGACGACCTTGCCGTTGTCACGGACGACCACCATCTTGGTGTTGTCGTCGGCGATGGAGATGTGCGAGGCGCCGATCGTGAAACTCGTCGAGGCGTCGGACTGGCCGTAGAGCCCGTTACCGACGTTCACCCCGTAGACCTTGGCCGCCACGGTGACCTTCGTGCCGGGCTTGTAGTAGGCCTGCGGGCGCCAGTGCACGTTCTGGTCGTCGAGCCAGTACCAGGCGCCCTTGACCGCAGGGGTGGTCGTGACCACGAGCGCCTTCTCGGCCGCGCGCTTGTCGGGGATCGCCTCGTCGAAGTGGACGTTGACGACCAGGCCGACGCCGTAGGTGGCGCCGTTGGTGAGCAGGCTCCCGCCGGTGGTCTCGAAATAGGGCATCGTCATGTTGTCGGGCTCGAGCGTGGAGAACGAGGCGACCTTCGTCGTGGCGACCCCGGCCGCGTTGACGGCCTTGGTGGTGAGCTTGTAGGTCTTGCCGTAGCCGAGCACCTCACTGGCCTGCCACAGCGTCTTGTCGGCCGAGAGCGCACCCTTGACGTGTCGACCCGCGGCGTTGACGAGCGAGACCTCGCTGAGCGTGCCGTCGGTGACGCCGACCTTGATCGGGCTGGCCGGGTTGATGGCCGTGGATCCGCTCTTCGGCGTGATGCTGATCAGCGCGGCGGGGACCGGTGCCGAACTCGACGGCGCACTCGACGTGGGGGCGTTCGCCGTGGTGTTCGCCGCCGGCGCGCCGCCCGCGCCCTGGACGGAGGAATTGCGCGAGGTGCACGCGGTGGCCAGCAGGCAGCCGGCCACGACAGTAGCTACGGACACCCAGAGACGACGACTTCGCACGAAAGTTCCTCCTACGACCACCCACAGCCACGGTCGGGGACCGTTGCGCCGGAGTGCGGGGCACCCGCCCGCACGCCAATTGTGACGTATGGATCCGACAATTCATTGCCTCCGCGCGCGGATCGGCGTGGGCCGTTATGTGACGTTGACCTTGCGCCGGCCGCGACCGGGCCACTCCGGGGTCCTCCGGCGCGCCCTGCCGCCGACCGGTGGGTGCCCGTCAGGCAGACTGGGGGCGTGCCTCTGCTCCGGGTCGCACTGGCCCAGATCGACCTCACCGTGGGTGATCTGGCGGGAAACCGCACCCGGATCCTCGACGCAGCGCACACGGCCGTGGCGCGCGGCGCGCACCTGCTGGCGGTCCCGGAGATGGCGCTCACCGGCTACCCGCCGGAGGACCTCGTCTTCCGGCGCTCGTTCCGGCAGGCATCCATGGCGCAGATCCACGAACTGGCCGCCGACCTGGGGACCGTCGGTCTGGCGGAGCTGGGCGTCATCGTCGGCTACCTCGACGACGACAGCCCGACCGCCCGCGCGACGCCCCGCAACGCCGCCGCCTTCTGTCTCGGCGGCCGGGTCGTCGCCACCTACTTCAAACACCATCTGCCCAACTACGGGGTGTTCGACGAGGACCGGTACTTCGTCCCGGGCGGTCGCTTCACCGTCGTGCGCTTCCACGGCGTGGACGTGGCCCTGACGATCTGCGAGGACGTCTGGCAGGAGGGCGGCCCCTTCAGCGTCGCCCGGGAGGCCGGCGCCGGGCTCGTGGTGAACATCAACGGCTCGCCGTACGAGCGCAACAAGGACGACGTGCGGCTGCAGCTGCTCCAGCGCCGCGCCGCTGAGGCCGGCGCGCCCGTCGCCTACGTCAACATGGTCGGCGCCCAGGACGAACTCGTCTTCGACGGGGATTCCTTCGTGGTCGCCGCGGACGGCGAGACGTTGCTGCGCGCGCCGCAGTTCGTCGAGGGCGTCTACACCGTCGACCTCGACCTGCCGGCCGCGTCCTCGGTGGTGACCGGCCCGCTCCGCGACATGGTGGTGGAACGGCACGAGACGGCCACCCACCCGATCCAGCCGCAGGCGGGCGAGCAACGCGGGCAGCACGCAGAGGTGGCTGAGCGGATCGGGGACCTGCAGGAGGTCTGGAGCGCGCTCGTCACGGGGACGCGCGACTACACGCGCAAGAACGGCTTCCGGTCGGTGGTGCTCGGCATGTCCGGCGGCATCGATTCCGCCGTGGTCGCGGCCATCGCGGCCGACGCCCTCGGCGGGGACGCCGTCCACGGCGTGTCGATGCCCAGCGCGTACTCCTCCGTCGCACTCGCGGTCCGATGCCGAGGACCTCGCCGAGCGCCTCGGCGCGCACTACCAGGAGGTGCCGATCGCCCCGATGGTCGACGCCTTCGTGACCGGCCTGGGCCTGACCGGGCTCGCCGAGGAGAACGTCCAGGCGCGGGTCCGCGGCACCACCTTGATGGGGCTGTCCAACCAGCACGGCCACCTGGTCCTCGCCACGGGCAACAAGAGCGAGCTGGCCGTGGGGTACTCGACCATCTACGGCGACGCGGTCGGTGGCTTCGCCCCGCTCAAGGACGTCCCCAAGTCGCTGGTGTGGGAGCTGGCCCGCTGGCGCAACGAGCAGGCGGAGCTGGCGGGGGCGACCCTGCCGATCCCGCCCAACTCCATCTCGAAACCGCCGTCCGCGGAGCTGCGGCCGGGCCAGCTCGACTCCGATTCGCTCCCCGACTACGCGGTCCTCGACGCGATCATCGAGGGCTATGTCGACACCGATCTCGGATTCGACGATCTGGTCGCCGCCGGCCACGACCCCGACCTCGTGACGAAGGTCGCGCGCCTGATCGACGGCGCGGAGTGGAAGCGGCGCCAGTACCCGCCGGGGCCCAAGATCAGCCTGAAGGCGTTCGGGCGGGACCGGCGGCTGCCGATCTCCAGCCGGTGGCGCGAGACAGACCCGGGCTGAGGCTCAGTCCTCCCCGGAGAAGCGCCCCCAGGCCGACTGCCGCGTCATCGACAGAGCCGACCCGATGCGGGTCCAGGTGATCCCCTGCCGACGCAGCTCCCCGACCCAGGCCTGCAGGCTGCCCTCGAGCTGGGCGCCCACGGCGGCGATCCGGGGCAGCGTGGCCAGCATCTCCTCCGGCGCCAGCGACTCCCAGGCGGGCAGCCGGGGGGTGGGGCCGGCAGCGGTCTCCAGGATCTGCACGCACGCCTGCACGCACTCGTCGCAGATGTAGATGCCGGGGCCGGCGATGATCTTGGCGACCTCGTGCTCGGCCCGGGCACAGAAGGAGCAGTGGACGGTCTCCGGCGTCATGCGGGATCTCCTCACTGTCAGGGGCGTCCTGACGGATCACGGCGCACGCTACGCCCGTCAGGAACAGCCTGACAAGCGGTGATCGACGTCTCCCGTGCTACGTAGAGACAACAGCGGTGTTACGGAGCACGATGGTGGCGTCCACACATACACCCGGGGACCGTGATCGGCCTCGAGGAGAGAAACAGGACGTGATCGCTATGAGCGACACCCTCTACGGCGCAGTGACCAACCGCCGCATCACCATCCGCGACCTCCAGGCGGCGAAGAACGCCGGGGAACGCTGGGCCATGCTCACGGCCTACGACTACTCGACCGCGCGGGTCTTCGACGACGCCGGGATCCCGGTCCTGCTCGTCGGCGACTCCGCGGCCAATGTCGTCTACGGCTACGACAGCACCGTGCCCGTCAGCATCGACGAGCTGCTCCCCCTGGTCCGTGCCGTCGTGCGCGGCACCAGCAGGGCCCTCGTGGTGGCCGACCTGCCCTTCGGCAGCTACCAGACCTCGGTGGACCAGGCGCTGACGACCGCGACCCGCTTCATGAAGGAGGGCGGCGCGCAGGCGATCAAGCTCGAGGGTGGCGCGCGTGTCGCGCCCCAGGTGGAGGCCATGGTCGCCGCCGGCATCCCCGTCATGGCCCACATCGGCCTCACTCCCCAGTCGGTGAACGCCTTCGGCGGCTACCGGGTGCAGGGCAGGGGCGACGAGGCGGCGCACCGCCTGCTGCAGGACGCCAAGGCGCTCCAGCACGCCGGTGCGTTCGCAGTCGTCATGGAGGTCGTGCCGTCCGAGCTCGCCGCCCGCGTCACGGCGGAGTTGCAGATCCCGACGATCGGCATCGGCGCGGGCGCGAACTGCGACGCGCAGGTGCTGGTGTGGCAGGACATGGCGGGCCTACGGACCGGCGGGAAGGCGGCGAAGTTCGTCAAGACCTACGCCGACCTGACCGGCGTGCTGACCACGGCGGCCACCACCTTCGCCGACGAGGTCCGCTCGGGCGCCTACCCGACCGCCGAGCACAGCTACAGCTGAGTCCTGCGCGGCGGCTCGGTCAGGCCGGCTCGAAGCGGACTGTCCGGGTCGCGAGGTCGGCGACCGTCAGCCTGACCTGGAGGACCGATCCCTCCCTCAGGCCGGAACCGGTACAGCTCGCGCGGATCGCCGGCTCCTCGATGCTGATCCGGGCCGAGTCCTTCCCCTGGTCCAGCACCACCGCCGTGAAGACCGCGCCGACCCTGTCCTGGAGCAGCCACGCCTCCACCGTGTCCAGCACCGCTCGGTCGACGGTGTGGGCGCGGTGGTCTGCAGCCTCCATCAGTGCGGGGAGCTCCGGAAGAGCCCTGCGCACCCAGTCCGGGACGGCCGCGCCCGCCGACAGCGCCAGGCAGACCTCCGTGCCGAACCGGTCCACGAGTCGCCGGAGCGGGGCTGTGACGTGCGCGTAGTCGGCGCCGACGCCGGCATGACCCGATTGTGCGGGGTCTTTCCCGTCGAAGGCGGTGTAGCCGGCTCCCCGGAGCAGGGACGCGGCCTGGTCGAGGAAGGCCACGTGCCGCGGGTTGTCCCGGTCCAGGGTGGCCAGCACGTCCCCGGCCGGCGCACCTGCCGGCCAGACCACCCCGAGCGCGGGCGCGATCCGGCGCAGCCCGGATACCGCGCGGGGGTCAGGGGCGGGCAGCGTCCGCAGGATGCCGATGCCGTGGTCCAGCATCATCCGTGCCGCGCTCATGCCCGTGAGGAGCGATATCTCCGCGTTCCACTGCTCGACGGGCAAGGGGCTCCGGTAGGCCAGGCGCCACGAGGTGGCGTCGCCGGTCGGCTCGACCTCCTGCGCCGGCAGATCGAGTTCGATCGCGTGCCGAGCTCGCGCCAGCCCCTGCCGCAACCGCCCCACCACGCTCAGCAGCCGTACGGCCTCCGGCGCGGTACCGCCGTCGATCATCGCCTGGAGCTGGCCGTAGTCCAGCTGCGCGACGCTGCGCACGAGCGCGCGGCGAACCGAGGCCGCGCTCACCTCACCGGTGCGGTCCAGGGAGATCTCCCACAGCGCGGCGGCGCGGACCTCGCCGGGGAGCAGGCTCGCGGCGCCCTCGCTCAGCACGAGGGGGTGCAGGGGGACGCGCATGTCCGGGAAGTACAGGGTCTCGCCGCGCTCCCGGGTCACCGCGTCGAGGGATCCGCCCGGGCGCACGCACCTCGCCACGTCGGCGATCGCGTAGCTGACGACGAAGCCCTCGGCGGACTCGGCGATGTGGACGGCCTGGTCGAGATCCTTCGCACCGGGCGGGTCGACCGTGACGAGGGGAAGGGCAGTGCGGTCCTCCACGTCGGGCAGCGCTGCGCCGGCTGCGTCGCGCGCCTCGGCCAGCGCGGCGGGTGGGAAGTCGTCAGGGACGGCGAGCGCGCGCCGCACCACGTCGAAGTCCAGCGGGATCCCGGACAGGCGTCGATCAGGCACGACCGGCGACGATACCGACCGGTGCGCCGACCCCCACCGGGGACGGGACAGGCCCCCGGCGTTCATCACCGAGGGCCTGGCACTGCGCCTGATGTCAGTGAGCGGCTTCGTAGGCCTCGACGACCGCGCTGGCGATGCGCCCGCGGGTGCTGACCTCGAACCCGTTCTGGGTGGCCCATTCGCGAATGGCGCCGAGTTCGGGTGCGGCCGAGGCACTTCGGGCCGAGCGGCGCGAGCGGCCACGCGGAGCGGCGGCGGATCCACCCTTGCGCGCGGCATTGACGAACTTGCTCAGCGCCTTCTCGAGCGCGGCGGCGTTCTTCTCGTTCAGGTCGATTTCGTAGCTGTGACCTTTGTACGCGAACGACACGCTCTCGACGGCCTCGCTGCCATCCAGATCATCGACGAGTCGCACGATTGTTTCCTTTGCCACGGTGGAGATCTCCTACGGTTGGTGTCGCATCGACTAATGGATACGAGCGAGATTTCACTTCGACCGCCGACACTACCTAATCCCGGCTGATAATGCGTAATTTCTTGCGCAGGATTCGGAGATTGGATCGAGGCGACCGGCTGCATTCTGTGATTGCTCGCCAGAAAGCTTCTTCATCGATCGGGCATCCGCGCCGGGGATTCACAGTCAATTCCTGCTGAGGGCGACGGACGAGTCGACCTATAAGCCGGGTCCTGTCCCGTCCGCGAAATGCGGTCGGGGGCGGCCATCCATCTCGACCTGCCGTCGCCGGCAGGTTCTAGCGATCTACCCGCAGACTCGGGCGGGCCGCCCTCAGTCGCCTGCGCAGACCGACCGATCTCCGGCCGATCATCTTGATCTTGCTCCGGGTGGGGTTTACCTAGCCGCACCGGTCACCCGGCACGCTGGTGGTCTCTTACACCGCCTTTTCACCCTTACCCCTGATACGCGCACACTCGCACGTGCCAGAGGCGGTTGTTTTCTGTGGCACTGTCCCGCGGGTCACCCCGGGTTGCCGTTAACAACCACCCTGCCCTGTGGAGCCCGGACTTTCCTCGGCGGGAATTGGCTGGCAACTCCCGACGCGGCCGCCCGGTCGACTCGTCCGTCGCTGACGCCATCCTAGAGCAGTGCCGGCGTGGGACCGCCCGGCCATATCGGTAGGGTGACCGCGATGGCTACCTGGGCGGCGGAGACACTCGCATTGGCTTTGCTGGCGGTTTGCCTGGCCGGTGCGGTGGTCCGGCCCCGCGGCCTCAATGAGGCGGTCTTCGGAATACCGGCGGCCATTGCGATCGTCTGCACCGGAATCGTCCCATTCTCCGCCGCGGTCGACACCATCCGCTCACTCACCTCGACCGTCGGATTTCTCGCGGCGATCCTGCTTTTCGGACATCTCTGTGCCGAAGCAGGGGTGTTCGACTACCTCGGGTCGGTCGCCGCACACGCCAGTCAAGGCTCCTCGGCGCGGCTGTTGGTGTTGTTCGTCGTCCTGGCCAGCGCGGTCACGGCTGTGCTCACCCTCGATGCCACGGTGGTACTGCTCACGCCGGTGGTGGTGCGGACCGCGCGGCAGATGCGGGTCCGTCCCCGCCCGTACTCCTATTCCTGCATCGAGTTGGCCAATGCGGGATCGCTGCTGCTGCCGGTCTCCAACCTGACCAACCTCCTCGCATTCAGCGCCGCCGGGCTGAGCTTCGGTCATTTCGCGGGTCTGATGGCCTTGCCGTGGTTGGCGGTCACGGCCCTGGAATGGCTCGGTCTGCGATTGTTCTTCGCCGCCGACATCGACAAGGAACGCGCACCGGCCGTTCCCACACAGGCACCGCCGCGGTACGCGCTGGCGGTTCTCGCCGCCACGGTGATCGGCTTCGTCGTCACCTCCGCAGTGGACGTGCCGCCGGCCTGGGCCGCGGTGGCGGGCGTGGTGCTGCTCGCGACTCCCGCCCTGCGTGCCCGGGCGATGACGGTCCCGCGCATGATCGCCGAGGCGAACCTCGGCTTCTGCGCGTTCGTCTTCGCCCTCGGTGTCATCGTCGACGGCGTCGCCCGGCACGGCCTGACGACCGGGCTGGCGCACCTGATCCCGGGCGGGCAGTCCCTACCGACGCTCCTGGCGCTGGCGTTCCTGGCCGCGCTGCTGGCGAATGTCGTCAACAACCTGCCGGCGACGCTCGCGCTGCTCCCGCTGGTGTCGGCCTATCCGGCCGCGGTCCTGGCAGTCCTGATCGGTGTGAACATCGGCCCGAACGCGACCTACGTGGGGTCACTCGCGACCCTGCTGTGGCGGCGGATCCTGCCCGACGATCTCCGGCCGCGGGCCCGCGACTTCCATCTGTTCGGCCTGCTCTCGGTGCCGGTGGCCCTGGTGGTGACCACCGTGCTGCTCTGGGGCGGCGTCCAGGTACTCGGCACCTGACAGTGCTCGGAACCTGAGCAGTCCTCGGAACCTGAGCAGTCCTCGCGAACCTGGGCGCCGGCCGCGGGCGAGCTACGGCTCAGCTGGTGTACATGAGCGAGCCGGGCGTGGTCAGCACCTGTCCGGTCTCGATCCACGTCTTCAGCCCCGACAGGATCATCGGCCAGCCGCCGTAGAGCTGCTCGTTGGCGCCGTCCCGGAGCTGGTCGTGGGTGACGACCAGGCAGCAGGAGTCGCCGACGGGCGTGATCTCCCAGGTGATGCGGCTGCTCCCCTCCGCCTTCACGTCGTCGCCCCACAGGGCGACCATGGACTGCACGAGCCGGTGGGGTGGGTCCACCTCCAGGTTGACGCCCTCACCCAGCAGGTTCGGGGCACCCGGGTGCCCCATCTCGAAGCGCCCGCCCGGTGACCAGTCCGACGTCATCTGCATGCCGAACTGGAACTTGGCCCGCTCGCCGGGGTCGGTGATCGCGTGCCAGAGGCGCTCGGGGGTGGTCCGGATGTAGATCTCGTAGATCTTCTCCATGGTCTTCTCCAGTCTCGTCTTGAGGTCGCTGAGTCCGGCGACCCACGGTTCGGAGTACTTGCTCACCCAGCGGTCGTGGACGAGCCGGATCGGGACGGGATTGAGGTGGTGCAGCTTCTCCCGCCCCCGGCGCCGGGTGACGACGAGGCCGGCCTCCTCCAGCAGCTTCAGGTGCTTCATGACCCCGAAGCGGCTGATGTCGAAGCGCGCTTCCAGAGCGCTCAGGGTCTGACCGTCCTCGGCGAACAGGGCGTCGAGCAATGCCCGTCTCGTCGGGTCGGCCAGCGCCCGGAACACCTCGTCCATGCCTGCCAAAATAGGTGACCATTTAGTCACATGTCAACCCCGTCAGGCGCGCAGGCCGTCCAGGTGGCTCGTGTCGTTGACCAGGCGGACCACGCCCGGGCCGTCGGCGTAGTAGTCGACGATCGAGATCGAGGACGTGTCGAGGAACATCGCGAACAGGGCGCTGGGCGGGGCACCCAGCGCCAGTCGCAGCAGCACCTTGATCGGGGTCACATGGGTGACGACGGCGACGGTCGTCCCGCGGTGGGCGGCGACGATGCGCTCGCGGGCGGCGTCCACCCGCGCGGTCACGGCGGCGAAGGATTCCCCGTGCGGCGGCGGCCGGTCCGGCGCGGACTGCCACTCGGCGAGTTCGTGCGGCCGGCGCTGCGCCGCCTCGGCGTAGGTCAGTCCCTCGAAGTCGCCGAAGTCGGTCTCGGCGAGGTCGTCGTCGACGACGGCGTCCACCCCCGCTGCCGCCGCGACGAGCTCGGCGCTCTGCCGTGCGCGGCGCAGGGGCGAGCAGATCACGGCGCTGATCGGCTGCCACCGGAGCACGCGCACGGCCGCCGCGCTCGCCTGGGCGACGCCGTGATCGATCAGGGGCAGCTCGTTGCGCCCGGAGAAGCGCCTGGACAGGGAGTGCTCGGTGCTGCCGTGCCGCACCAGGAGCAGGCGCGTCGGCTCGAGGTCGGGGGGAACCCAGGCCGCGGCCGGTTCCGGTGGGCTCATTCCTGCCGGGCTCTCGGGAGGGCCGGGCTCACAGACCGGACTCGGGCGTGCGAACCAGGATCCGCCGGCAGTTCTCGCAGCGGACCACCTCGTCCGGCGCGGCCTGGCGCACCGCGCTGAGCTCGCTGCCGGCCAGTTCGAGACGGCAGCCCTCGCAGCGGCGCTGGCGCAGCGCGGCCGCACCCACGCCGCCCGAGGTCTCGCGCACGCGGTCGTAGAGCGCGATGAGGTCCTCGGGGATGCCTGTCGCCGAGGAGGCGCGCTCGGTCTGCCGGGCCGCGATCGCCGCGTCGATCTCGGCGAAGGCGGCGTCACGGGCGTGCTCGGCCGCCGCCAGCTCCCGGGTGAAGGTGTCGCGCTGGGCATTGACCTCGGCCAGGCTCGACTCCAGCGCCTCCCGCTGTTCCATCACCTCGAGGGCCGAGTCCTCCAGCGCGCCCTGGCGTCGGGCCAGCGTCCCGAGCTCGTGCTGCAGGCCCTCCAGTTCCTTCGCCGGGATACCGCCGCCGAGCAGGCGCTGCTGATCGCGCTGCTCGCGCTGCCGGACCACGTCGATGTCGTTCTCCAGCCGTCGCTGCTCCCCCGCGATGTCGCTGATCTCGGTCTCGAGCGACACGGCATCGTCGCGCAGCCCCGCGAGGGTGGCCTGCGCGGTCGCGATCGTGGCCAGCTCGGGCAGGGTGCGACGGCGGTGGGACAGCTGCGCAAGGGCGGTGTCGACGGCCTGCAGGTCGAGCAGGCGGCGTTGCGCGGCGGGGTCTGCAGTTACCAAGGCGGATGGTCTCGATTCAGGAGGGAGGGGTTCGGTCGGGCGGGCAGACGTGGATGGTCCACGGATCGGTCACCAGGGTGCTGACGACTGCGTCCACCGTAGTGCCGAACCGCGCGCGCAGGTTCGCGGCCACGACCGGCAACCACGGCGCCTCGGTCGCCCAGTGCGCGGCGTCGATCCAGGCCATCGCCGGACCGGAGCGTTCGGTGACCGCCTCCAGGACCGGGTGGTGCTTGAGATCGGCGGTGAGGAACGCGTCCGCGCCGAGGGCCTCGGCTGCCGGACCGAACGACCCGCCCGATCCACCGCACACCGCCAGCCGACGAACCATCCGCTCGGGCGCCCCGGCGGCGCGGACCCCGGCAACGGCCGCGGGCAGCACCCGAGAGGCGAGCGCGGTCAGTTCGGCGAGCGTCATGGGCGCGGGGAGATCCCCGACCCGCCCGCTCCCCCGCGTCGGATCGCCCGGACGGGGCTCCAGCGGCTCGGTACCGGTGAGGCCGAAGAGCGCGGCGAGGGCGTCGGACACCCCGGGGCGCGCGACATCGGCGTTGGTGTGGGCGACCAGGTGCGCGATGCCGCCGCGGATCATGCGGTGCACCAGGGCGCCCTTGGCGTCGTCGGCGGGGACTCCGTGCACCCCGGTGAGCAGGAGCGGATGGTGGGTGATGAGCAGTTGCGCGCCGACCCGGGCCGCCTCGGCGACGGTCGCGGGCACGGCGTCGACGGCCAGCAGTACCCGCTCCACCGGCTCGTCCGGGTCACCGCAGACGAGCCCGACCGCGTCCCAGCTCTCGGCCCAGGCCGGGTCGTACCACTCGCGCATCGCGGCAATCACCGCTGAGAGGACCGGCACGGACGGGAACGCTACCGGCTGCCGCGGGCACGGATTCACGCCGTAACACCCGTGGCACGCCGCCGACACCGCGTTCGGTCACGCTGGACGGGAGACACCGCCCTCCCGGGGACCTACCGCACCAGTGGGGACACGTCATGGACGAAGCAGTCGAGAGCTACGGCTCCGCGATCACCGACGCGAGCGAGCGCGCCCGGGCCTGCGCCGAACAGGCGCTGCACGAGGCCTATGACGAGGAGCTGTGGCACCTCGCCCTCAACCGCTGGTAGCGCCGACCTTCGGTGGCTCCCGGTGCGCCAGGGCAGGCAGCCCGTGCCGGTGACGGACGTACATCCAGACGGGCGGCGCCAGGACCAGCAGGATGCCCAGCACGATGCCCGTCTCGGTCGTCCCCACGCCCAGCAGCTTCAGCGCCGACGCGAGAAGGACGAACGCGAGCGCCCGCCGGATCAAGCCGCCGGGCAGGTGCGAGGACAGGTGCGCGCCGATGAACACACCGGGAATGCTGCCGACCAGCAGCGAGGTGGTCAGGGACAGCTGGAAATCGCCGAACAGGATGTGGCCGAACGCCGCCGATGCCACCAGCGGGACCGCCTGGACCAGATCGGTGCCGACCAGTTCGCTGGCCCGCAACCCGGGGTAGAGCGCCATCAGCGCGATGATGATCAATGAGCCGGAACCGACCGACGTCAGCCCCACCACGACGCCGCCGACGGCCCCGACGAGAACCGTCGGGATCGGCCGGACGGTGATGGTCGGCGGCCCGACCGGATCGGGCGCCAGCCTCCCGTCGCGCTTGCGCGCACGTTCGACCAGCCGCACGTAGGCGCGGATGAGCAGGCCCAGCGCGGCAATGATCAGCGCGACGCCGAGCGCCCGCTGGATGAAGTCCTGCACCCCGGCGCCCTTGCCGAGCGCGCGCGCGATGAGCACCCCACCGAACGCCGACGGCACCGAGCCGACACAGAGCCACTTCACGAGATCGAGGCGCACCGTGCCCTTGCGCAGGTGGACCAGGGACCCGACCGGCTTCATGATCGCGGCGGCCACCAGGTCGCTCGAGACCGCGGCCAGCGGCGTGATGCCGAAGAACAGCACCAGCACCGGGGTCATCAGGGCACCGCCGCCCATGCCGGTCAACCCGACGACCACGCCGATACCGCACGCCGCCAGTGCCAGCGTCCAATCCATCTCCGGTACCCCTTCCCTGCACGTCCTGTTCGGCGGCGTACCGCACGTCCGCGGGTGGGCGCTGACGGGTTCGAACCGCCGACCGCTCGGGTGTAAGCCGAGAGCTCTTCCGCTGAGCTAAGCGCCCGCACGCCCGGCGACGGGCGACCGCACCGTCCGCGCCGAGCAGCACAGGGACCGGAGCCTACCCGGCACCCGGCCCGGGCGGCGGTCCGACGATCGGCGTCCGGCCGCGACACGGACCTGTGCCAAGCCTTAGCCTGCAGACATGACTCCCCGGACATTCCCCCCGCGCTCATGACGCTCGCCATCGTCATCATCGTGATCGTCGTTCTCCTCGCCGCCGTCGGCGCGGTGGCCCTCGTCCAGCGCCGCCGCCGCGCCGGCGGGATCATCGCCACGCCCGGCACGAAGCGGACCCGCGGCACGGGTGGCTCCACGTGAGCTCCCCCGAGCCGATCGTGCTCGTCCGCGGCACGGAGCTCTCCGGCCTGCCCGTCGTGAGCATCAGCGCGGGCGAGGCCCTCGCGGACGTCAAGGACGTCGTCTACTCCCCCGACGAGGGGCGCCTGGTGGGCTTCACCCTCAACAAGCGCGGCGGCCTGTTCGCCGGGCCCCTCAAGGCGATCCTGCCGATGACCTCGGTGCACGCGATCGGCAGGGACGCCGTCATGGTCGAGACCGGCGCGGCCCTGGACTCCGACGCGCGCTCCGACTCCCGGGCTCAGGCGCACCGCAACGTCCTCGGCAACACCGTGCTCACCGACGGTGGTGACCGCCTCGGCGACGTGACCGACCTCGTCGTCGAGATCGGCGTGGTCGGCAGCGTGTCCGGTCGCGCCGGGACGGTCGTCGGCTACCAGTTGCTGGGCGATCCGGCGCTGCAGGGACGGGCCGGGCATCAGCTGTTCATCCCGCTGCCCATGGCGCTGGCCATCTCCGGCACGAACCTCGTCGTCCCGGCGAGCGTCGAGCCGTTCATCCGCGACGACCTGTCCGGCTTCGGCGGAGCCGTCGAGGACTTCCGCGCCCAGTTGGGGGAACAGGCATGACCGGTCTGAACGCACTCATCGGCTACCCCGTCGTGTCGCGCACCAGCGCGGAGGACCTCGGCTCGATCACAGCCGCGGTGATCGACGTGCCCACCCTGCACGTGGTCGCCTGGCAGATCGGCAAGGGGCGCAAGGCGTCCTTCGTCGACCACGCGAGCCTGGCCGGCATCGGCGGCAGCGCGGCCATCGTCGACGACGAGGCGAGCCTGCGCGAGCCGCGCACCACGGACGAGATCGCCACCTCCAAGGGCGAGCGGCCGCTGCTGAACGTACGGGTGCTCGGCGACAACGGCGACGTGATCGGGGTCGTCACCGACGTCGAGATCGACACCGACACCGGCGCTCTCGGCACGATCACCTCGTCGGGCGGGGACCTCGCACCCGACCGGATCCGCGGCCTCGGCTCGTACGCGCTGGTCGTCTCGGCGCCGACCCCGTCGCCGACATCGGCCTGACACGGCGCCGGGGCGCACTCCGCGCGTGATCAGATTCGTCGGCGCGCACCTCGCTCTCACCGTCGACGCTCCCGCTCGCCTGGCCTTCCAGGTGGCGGTGGCGGAATCGGCCGGCCACGCTCTCACCGAGACCGCAGCGATCACCCACGACGGCGTCGGTGTGCACTACGAGGAGGTGTCAGCGCCGCACGGCGGGCGGATCTGGCTCGTCGACGTCGCCGCCGGTGAGGTCGTGCTGGACTACACCGCACGCGTCGAGGGCACGAGCGGCCCGCACGTGGCCGACGACGCCGACCTGCTCCTGTACCTGCGCCCCAGCCGCTACTGCGAGTCCGACCGGCTGGCGGGATTCGCCCGCCGTGAGTTCGCCGGGATCGCCGACCCGGCCGCGATGGTCGCCGCCGTGGGCGACTGGGTCCGGGCCCGCCTGGACTACGTCAGTGGCAGCAGCGACGTCACCGACGGCGCGGTCGACACCCTGATCGGCGGGCGGGGCGTGTGCCGGGACTTCGCCCACCTGTCGGTCGCACTGCTCAGAGCGCTCGAGGTACCGGCCCGCGTGGTCGCGGTCTACGCGCCCGGCCTGTACCCGATGGACTTCCACGCCGTGGCCGAGGCCTGCGTCGACGGTGTCTGGTACGTGATCGACCCGACCCGGCTGGCGCCGCGCCAGGCGCTCGTCCGCCTGGCGACCGGCCGGGATGCCACGGACACGGCGTTCCTGTCCAACTACGGCGGGAATCTGACGCTCCACCGGGTCTGGGTCACCGCCTGGGTGGACGGCGACTTCCCGGTGGACGACGTCGCACTATCCGTGACCCTGGGCTGAGGACGCTCAGCGTTCACACAGCGGACGTTCAGCGAACGCCCGGCCCGCGCCTGGATGGTGATCCTCACCGCGGCGAGCAGATCGTCGTCCTGCCTGAGAGGTGACCGATGACCGCATCCGTGCTCGATGCACCACCATCCCCTGCCCCACCGGCGAGACCCACGCCCCCGCCACCCGGGTACACGCCGCCGCGGCGGCGTCTGCGCGAGCGGTTCGCCGGCGCCCCCGACGACCCCGCGTGGGCACGGCCGTCGCTGTACGCGCTCCTGACGGGCACCGCCCTGCTGTACCTCTGGGGACTCGGCGCGTCGGGCACCGCGAACTCCTTCTACGCGGCGGCCGTCCAGGCAGGCACCAAGAGCTGGAAGGCGTTCCTGTTCGGGTCGATCGACTCGTCGAACTTCATCACCGTCGACAAGCCGCCTGCATCCCTGTGGGTGATGGAGCTCTCGGGACGGATCTTCGGCTTCAGCAGCTGGAGCATGCTGGCCCCGCAGGCGATCGAGGGCGTGCTGGCGGTCGCGCTCGTCTACGGCGCCGTGCGGCGGCTCTCCGGCCACGGCGCCGGACTCGCCGCCGGGGCGATGCTCGCCCTGACGCCCGCGGCGACGCTGATGTTCCGCTTCAACAACCCCGACGCGCTGCTGGTGCTGCTCATGGTCGCCGGAGCCTATGCCGTGGTCCGGGCGCTGGAAGCCGCGTCCACCCGATGGCTGATGCTGGCCGGGGTGGCGATCGGCTTCGGTTTCATCACCAAGATGGGACAGGCCCTCCTCGTCGTTCCCGCGTTCGGGCTCGTGTACCTCGTCGCCGCGCCGAACCCCTTGCGCCGCAGGGTCGTCCAGCTCCTGGCCGCCCTGGTCACGATGATCGTCTCCGCCGGCTGGTGGTACGCGCTCGTCCAGGTGTGGCCGGCGTCGTCGCGGCCCTACATCGGTGGCTCGACCGACAACAGCGCACTCGAGCTGGCCTTCGGTTACAACGGACTCGGACGGCTGTTCGGCGCATCCGCCGGAAGCAGCGGTGGTGCCGGCAACGGCGGCGGCGCGAACTTCGGCGGATCCCCCGGGATCACGCGGCTGTTCAACGTCGAGATGGCCGGAATGATCTCGTGGTTGCTACCCGCGGCGTTGGTGGCCCTGGTGCTCGGCCTGTGGGCGACCCGCTCCGCACCGCGCACCGACCGGACCCGCGCCGGCCTCCTGCTCTGGGGCGGTTGGCTGGTGGTCACCGGCCTGGTCTTCAGCTACATGCAGGGCACCATCCACCCCTATTACACCGTGGCTCTGGCACCGGCGATCGCCGCGCTCGTCGCGACGACGTCCCGGCTGCTGTGGGCCAGGCGCGAGACCTCGTTCGCGCGGATCGGGCTGGCCCTGATGGTGGCCGTCACCGCCGCGTGGAGCGTCCACCTGCTCGACAGTGCGTCGTCCTGGTACCCGAGCCTGCGGTACGCCGTCGCGGCGGCAGGGGTCGTCGCCACCGTCGCGCTGCTGGTGCGGCCCCGCGCGCTCAGGCGCCTGACGGTCGTCCTCGTGGTCGTCTCGGCACTCGCCGGGCTCGGCGGGTCGGCCGCGTGGGCCGTCAGCACCGCGTCCACGCCTCACACCGGGAGCACGCCGACCGCGGGACCGGCATCGGCCGGGTCCGGGATGGGTGGTGCCGGTGCCGGTGGCGGCGGGGTCGGTAGGCAGTTCTCCGGCACCCGCCCGAGCGGGACCGCGCCCACGGGGAGCGCACCGACCGGGACCGGTACGACGGGTACGACGCGGCCGGGCTCGACCGGCGCGACGACATCCGGGTCGACGACCGGCTCGGCAGCGGCGGCCGGCGGGGGCGGTGACACGGCCAGTGCCGCGGTCGTCGCCCTGCTGGAGAAGACGACGACGACGTGGGCCGCGGCGACCGTCGGTTCCCAGTCGGCCGCTCCGCTCGAACTGGCCAGCAACAAGGCCGTGATGGCGATCGGCGGGTTCACCGGCAGCGACGCCACCCCCACCCTCGCCGCGTTCAAGGCGTACGTCGCCGCGGGCAGGATCCACTACTTCATCGCCGGATCCACCGGCGGCGGTGACGCAGAGGGGACCTCCTCGGTGGCCGCTCAGATCACCGCGTGGGTCGAGGCCAACTACACCGCCACGACGGTGGGCGGTTCGACCGTCTACGACCTGACGGCGACCGGGTAGCCGCCGTCCGGACCCGAGGGCCGGGCCGGTCCGCTTCCCCCGAGGCGGTCTGGCTCGGCCCTCGCCGCACATCGGCTACACTGGACGGAGCAGTCCACCTACGGGCTGTCTGGAGTGACGATCTTCCCTCCGGCCCGCGGCCCAGCAACCATGATGCAGAACATCAGACTTGCTCGGTGCAGGAAACACAGATCAGCCCGCCGGACCCGGCGTTCTCGTGATATCGACGAGCGGGTGCGAGCGGTGGCAGTTGGAAGGAGTACCTCATGATCGAGGACGACTACGGTCCCTGGGACGACTAGTCCCCACCGGGCTCAGCACGTCTGAGCCCCACCAGGTGCCCTGTCCGCTCACGCGGGCGGGGCACTTCGTCGTCGTGGCCACTGACCGCGAGGCAGTTGCGCAGTGTGCAGCGTGTTGCGTATCGTGCTACCAGCTATCTGCGACGACCGCGAGGGGCGCACCATGCTCGCCATCTGCCAGCTCTCTGCACTCGCGCCCGGTGATGCCCTGCGGGTCGAGATCGATCCTCCCATCGCCGTGTTCCGGACCGATGACGGCGAGCTGTTCGCGATCGACGACACCTGCACCCATCAGGACGCCTCCCTGGCCGACGGGTGGCTCGAGGGGTGTGAGATCGAGTGCCCGCTGCACGCGTCACGGTTCGACCTGCGCACCGGCCAGGTGGACGCGCCACCTGCGAAGCGCCCCGTGCGCACCCATCAGGTCGTGGTCGTGGAGGGCGTCGTCAACGTCGTCGTGAGCACCGCGGCCCCCAACCTGCCTCCTGGTGCGGCGCCCGGCCGTAGCCCTGCGTGAAGCACATCGTCGTCGTCGGGGCGTCCCTCGCCGGCATCTCCACGGCGCGGGCGCTGCGCGCCCAGGGCTACGCCGGCGAGCTCGACCCTGGTCGGCGCCGAGACACACCGCCCGTACGACCGCCCCCCTCTGTCCAAGGAATTCCTCGCCGGAACCGCCGAACTCGGCGACATCGGCCTCGAGCTCGACGACGAGGACCTCGGCGCCCACTGGCTGCTGGGACAGGCGGCCGTGGCCCTCGACCCGGCCGATCGCGCCGTCCAGCTGAGCGACGGCACCCGGCTGCGGGGCGACGCCGTCGTGCTGGCCACCGGGGCGACCGCGCGCCGGCTGCCCGGCGCGACCCCCGCGGGCGTGCACGTCCTGCGCACGCTCGACGACGCCTGTGCGCTGCGGGTCGCACTGCGCACCGGCGGTCGTCTGGTGGTGATCGGGGCGGGGTTCATCGGCTCCGAGGTCGCCTCCACGGCACGCTCACTCGGGCTCGAGGTCACCGTCGTGGAGGCCGCGCCGTCCCCGCTCGCCGTGCCGCTCGGCACCGAGCTCGGCTCGTCGGTGGCGTCGCTGCATCGCGCCAACGGCACGACCCTGCTCTGCGGCGTCGGTGTGCGGGCCGTGCTCGGCGAGACGCAGGTGCACGGCGTCGAGCTGGCCGACGGCCGGGTCCTTCCGGCCGACATCGTCGTGGTCGGAATCGGCGCGTACGCCGACACCGCGTGGCTCGCGGGCAGCGGAGTGCGGGTCGGCAACGGCGTCGAGTGCGACGCGACAGGGAATACCACGGTTCCCCACGTGGTCGCCGTGGGCGACTGCTCGGCGTGGTACGACGCGACCCTCGGCGGGCACCACCGCGTGGAGCACTGGACCGCCGCCCGCGACCGGCCCGCGCTGGCAGCGGCGGCACTGCTGGGCACCGCGCTCCCCGCACGGGCCACCCCGGCGCCGTACTTCTGGTCCGACCAGTACGGCGCGCGCATCCAGTTCGCCGGGCACGCCGCGCTCGCCGACTCGGTCACCGTGGAGGAGGGCGACGTCGAGTCCGGCTCCTTCCTCGCCGTCTACCGACGGGACGGCGCCGCCGTCGGCGTGCTCGGCGTGGACCAGGTCCGGCTGTTCACCCGTTGGCGCCGCGCGCTGGCCACACCCCTCGCCCCGGCGTGATCGAGCCCGCGTTGACACCCGCCGACATCGGTCGCATGCTCAGTTTCGCCAGGGAAAACCTGTTGCTCAATGCGCATTGTTCCTGCGCGCGCCCGACCACGCTAGGAGTGCCCCGGTGACAACCCTCGACCTGCCCGACAGCCTGATCGCCACGCTGCCCGGCAGCTACTACACCGACGGCGCGACCTTCGCCCTGGAACAAAGGGCGATCTTCGAGAAGATGTGGTTCTGCGCGGTGCGCGCTTCCGACCTGGACAAGCCGGGCGCGTTCCGGACGGTCCAGGTCGGCAGCGAGAGCGTGCTGATCTCGCGCTCGCGCGGGGGCGAGGTACGCGCGTTCTTCAACGTCTGCCGCCATCGCGGCGCGACCCTCTGCACGGAGGCCGCCGGCGAGGTGGCACGCGGCGTTCCAGTGTCCGTACCACGCCTGGACCTACGACCTCGACGGCAAGCTGATCGCCGCCCCCAACCTGACGAAGATGCCGGACATCGACCGGGTCGACTACGGGCTCAAGAAGATCGCGGTGCGGGAATGGCTCGGCTACGTCTGGGTCTGCCTCGACGACGACCCGCCCTCCTTCGACGAGGACGTCGTCGCCGCTGTCCGCGATCGCCTCGGTGACGTGGAGTCGCTGGACCACTACGACGTCGCCAACCTCAGCGTCGGTCGGCGCATCGTCTACGACGTCAAGGCGAACTGGAAGCTCATCATCGAGAACTTCATGGAGTGCTACCACTGCGCGACGATCCACCCGGAGCTCACCGAGGTGCTCCCGGAATTCGCCGACGGCTACGCGGCGCAGTACTTCGTCGGCCACGGCGCGGTGTTCGGCGAGAACATCGAGGGCTTCACGGTCGACGGTTCGCCGGGGCTGGACACGATCCCCGGCGTCTCGGCCGACCAGGACCGCCGCTACTACGCGATCACGATCAAGCCGCAGGTGTTCGTGAACATCGTGCCCGACCACGTGATCGTGCACCGGATGTTCCCGCTCGCCGCGGACCACACCGTCATCGAATGCGACTGGCTCTACCTGCCCGGCGTCGTCGAGTCGCGGGCGTGACCTCAGCCAACTCGGTCGAGCTCTTCGACCGGGTCAACCGGCAGGACTTCGACGCCTGCGAGCGCTGCCAGCCGGCGATGAGTTCGCGCGTCTACGCGACGGTGGCGTGCTCGTCCCCAGCGAGCACCACATCGGGGAGTTCCACGACTGGCTGCGGCACGCCTCGCCGACGGTGAAGAGCTGACGGCTCAGCGCCAGGTCAGGTAGCCCATCCGGTGGCTGATCTGCGCGGCCCGCGATCGACGGTCCGGCGCCATCAGCTCGCGATCAGGCGCTTGCCGAGCCGATAAGCCGGGCCCGGACACGCTGACGGCGGCCACGACCCGCCGGTGTGGTCCCGGATCGGCGCGGCGATCGCGTTGAGCCCGTCCTCGTACTCCTCGAACGTCGTCGCGTAGCCGTCCTCCGCGCGCGGCGCCGAGCTGCGTCTACAGGGCGCGCCGGGTGGTGATCGTGTCTCGCGGTATACTCCTTGCTGCCCCGAGTCCTCACGAGCAGCTTGCGCGTCTGCTCCGCGGCAGATAGGCCAGCATGCATCTTGCCGCTGGAGGTGGCGTGCAGTGGAGTCAGCTGCCCGACCCAGTTCTGCGCCGCCACCGCCGCGGGACCGCGGACCTGGTCGAGATTGACCGCGTAGTGCGACCGGATCACCGCGAGGTTGACCGTCTCGCCGAGCTCGATGAGCCAGCTCCTCGCAGACGCGGTCGGCCCTGCCTGACGAGGTCGAGCCGCCCGGCGACCGCACTGGCCAGGCGTAGGATCCCGAACCCCAGTTGGTACTTGCCCCGATCCTGGGCCTGTTCGACCAGACCCGCGTCCTCCGAGCGCGCTGAGCAACCGGAACGCGGTGGACTTGTGCACGCCGATCTCGACGGCGATTCACTGACCCCGGCGCCGTCCGCGGCGGGCGAGGATCTCCAGCACGCTGACCGCCCGGTCCACCGACTGGACGCCTCCGCTGGATTCGACCGCGGCTCGGCGGTACCCGCCGTCCCATTGTTGCTCATGACGCAACTATAGGCACGCGCGGGACCAGTTGCGTATAGCGAGAATCGATGCGTGATACGATCCCGTTCGCTACACTCCCCCACGACCGGCACATCGATGCGCGAGCCGGCCCGGGTGGAGGATCCCATGACGCCCAGCCAATACGACTTCGTCATCGTCGGTGGAGGATCTGCCGGTTCGGCGCTGGCGAACCGGCTTTCGGCCGATCCGCGACCAAGGTCCTCGTCCTCGAGGCCGGTCGGAACGACTCCCTGTGGGACGTCTTCATCCACATGCCCGCCGCGCTTACCTTCCCCATCGGAACCGGTTCTACGACTGGAAGTACGAGTCCGAGCCCGAACCGCACATGAACGGCCGCCGCATCTACCACGCGCGCGGGAAGGTGCTCGGCGGATCGAGCAGCATCAACGGAATGATCTTTCAGCGCGGCAACCCGATGGACTACGAGCGCTGGGGCGCCGATCCCGGGATGCAGACGTGGGACTACGCGCACTGCCTGCCCTACTTCAACCGCATGGAGAACTGCCTGGCGGCCGACCGCCGACGACGAGTTCCGCGGCCACGACGGGCCGCTGGCCCTGGAGCGCGGACCGGCCACCAATCCGCTGTTCGAGGCGTTCCTCGAGGCCACGGTGCAGGCCGGTTACCCCGCGCACCGACGACGTCAACGGCTATCGCCAGGAGGGTTTCGCCAAGTTCGACCGCAACATCCGGCGCGGGCCGTCGACTGTCGGCGGCTCGGGCCTACCTGCATCCGGTCATGCACCGGCCGAACCTCACCGTCCAGACCCGCACGATGGTGACCAAGGTGCTCTTCGACGGCACGCGCGCCGTCGGTGTCGAGTACACCAAGGGCCGCACGACCGAAACCGTCCGGGCCGGGCGGGTCGTGCTGTGCGGCGGCGCGATCAACACACCGCAACTGCTGCAGCTTTCGGGAATCGGCAACGCCACCGAGCTGTCCGCCCTCGGCGTCCCGGTGGTCGCTCGACCTGCCCGGCGTCGGCGAGAACCTGCAGGACCACCTCGAGGTCTACATCCAGTACGCCTGCAAGCAGCCGGTGTCGATGCAGAAGCTACCTGAAGTGGCGCTACCGCCCGCTGATCGGCGCAGAGTGGCTGTTCGCCCGGCGCGGCCCGGGTGCCACCAACCATTTCGAGGCCGGCGGGTTCGCTCGCAGCAACGACGAGGTCGCCTACCCGAACCTGATGTTCCATTTCCTGCCCATCGCCGTGCGCTACGACGGCTCGGCGCCGGCGGGCGGCGACGGCTACCAGGTGCACGTCGGGCCCGATGTACTCCGATGCCCGCGGCTCGGTGAAGATCACCAGCCGGATCCCGCGGGTGCACCCGGCGCTGCGCTTCAACTACCTGTCCACCGAGCAGGACCGCCGTGAATGGGTGGAGGCGATCCGCGTCGCGCGGACCATCCTGAACCAGCCGGCGCTGGCGCCGCTACAACGGCGGCGAGACCTCGCCGGGGCCGACGGTCGAGACCGACGAGCAGATCCTCGACTGGGTCGCGAAGGACGGCGAGACCGCGCTGCACCCGTCCTGCACGCGCGAAGATGGGCACCGACGCCCTGTCGGTCGTCGATCCCGCTGACGATGGGCGTGCACGGCGTGCAGGGGCTGTCCGGTCGTCGACGCCTCGGTGATGCCCTACGTGACCAACGGCAACATCTATGCGCCGGTGATGATGCTGGCCGAGAAGGCCGCCGACCTGATCCTCGGCAACACCCCGCTCGCGCCGTCCGACGCGCAGTTCTACCGCCACACCAAGTCCTCCGCCCTGAGCGAGCGTCGCCCGGCGACGCGACCCCCGACCGTCGCCGGGCGCCGGTTCAGCGGGACTGCGTCGTCAGCGGAAGACGACGGTGCGGCGTGCCGTTGAGCAGCACCCGGCGCTCGGTGTGCCAGCGGACGGCGCGCGGCGAGCACCTGGGCCTCGATGTCGCGGCCGGCCGCCGACGAGGTCGGCGGCGTCGAGGGTGTGGTCGACGCGAGCGACGTCCTGCTCGATGATCGGGCCCTCGTCGAGGTCGGCGGTGACGTAGTGGGCGGTGGCGCCGATCAGCTTGACGCCGCGCTCGTGCGCCTGGTGGTAGGGCTTGGCGCCCTTGAAGCTGGGCAGGAACGAGTGGTGGATGTTGATCGCCCGGCCCGCGCAGCTCGGCGGCACAGGTCGCTGCGAGAGCACCTGCATGTAGCGCGCGAGCACGACCAGTTCGATGTCCAGGTCCACGATGATCGCATGCAGCTGCGTCCTCGGCCTCGCCCTTGCCGTCGCCGGGTCACCGGGATGTGGTGGAACGGGACGCCGTACGCACTGCGCCAGCGCGGCGAAGTCGGATGGTTGGAGACGATCGCGGGGATCTCGACGTTCAGCGCGCCGCTCTGCTGCACGGAACAGCAGGTCGTTGAGGCAGTGACCGAACTTCGACACCATGATCAGGACGCGGGTCGGCGTCGCCGCGTCGACCAGCGCCAGCTCATCTGGAAGGATTCCGCGACCTCCGCGAACCCGGCGCGCAGGTCGTCCATGTCGGCCGGCCGTCGACCTCGAAATGCACGCGCATGAAGAACTTGCGTTGCCCCGGTCGTTGAACTGCTGGCTCTGCAGGATGTTGCCCGAATGCTGGCGGATCGAGGTAACTGCTGACCGCGTAAACCATGACCCGGCCTGTCGCTGCACGACACGGTCAGGACGAACTCCGTGCCCGGGACGGGGCGGGCGGTCATCGCGGACTCCTCGACAGCGTTCTCACATGGCGCAACCTGAGCATCAGACGCAACACAGGGTCCCGCCTCCGCGCGCCGGCGTCAAGCACGGGAGGGGACCCCGGCGCTGGTGGGACCGCCACGTCGTAACCAGCGCGTAAAAACCCCGCGCCGGGGCGCTCAGCCCATTGACAGGCACCGACGCGGCCCATCCACTCTCGTTGCACGACGAGAAAATCCTTGCGTGTTACGCAACGTGGCTCGGCATCGGGAGGTTGAACGGTGGACGATCTTTATCATCGACGGCGGTGGCGAGCCGCCGCCGACGGTCGGGTACGCGAGATCCACTGTCCCGCAGACGGCGAACTCGTCGCCACGGTGGCCGAGGCCGACCGCGCGACAGCCTCGACGCGATCGCCGCCGCCCGCCGGCTCCTTCGACGCCGGGCCGTGGCCGGCGACCTGCCGGAGCGGCAGCGCGGCTGCGGTGCTGAGCCGGTCCGCCGATCTCATCGAGCGCGACAAGAAGCAGCCTTCGCCCGGGCCGAGGCACTGGACACCGGCAAGCGCCTGGTCGAGGCCGAGTACGACATGGACGACGTGCTGGCGAGCCGCGCTACTACGCCGGCATCGGCGGCACCGACGCCGGCCGCATCGGTGGACACCGGCCGCACCGACGCGATCAGCCGGATCGTCTTCGAACCGGTGGGCGTGTGCGCCCTGATCACCCCGTGGAACTACCCGCTGCTGCAGGCGTCGTGGAAGGTCGCTCCCGCGCTGCTCGCCGGCAACACGTTCATCCTCAAGCCCAGCGAACTCACCCCCTCGACGGCGATCCTGCTGGTCCGGGCACTGGAGGAGGCGGGGCTGCCCGCCGGCGTCGCGAACCTGGTGCTGGGTACGGGAGTCGAGGTCGCCGCTCCGCTGACCGAGCACCCGGACGTCGACCTGGTCTCCTTCACCGGGAGCCTGGCCACCGGCACACGCATCTCGGCCGCTGCGGCTCCCACGGTGAAACGGGTGGCGCTGGAACTCGGCGGCAAGAACCCCAACGTGGTCTTCGCCGACGCCGACTTCGACACCGCGATCGACATGGCCCTGACCGCGGTGTTCCTGCATTCCGGGCAGGTGTGCTCGGCCGGCGCCCGCCTGATCGTCGAGGAGAGCCTGCACGACCGCTTCGTGGACGAACTCGCCCGCCGCGCCGACCGGATCACGCTGGGCGGGCCGTTCGACGACGCCGCCGAGGCGGGCGCGCTGATCTCCGCCGAGCACCTCGCCAAGGTCGAGGCCTACGTCGCCGCCGGCCTGGCGGAGGGCGCGGTGCTGCGCGCGGGGGGACAGCGTGCGTCCGATCCGGAGCTCAAGGACGGCTACTTCTTCCGGCCCACCGTCCTCGACCGCTGCACGAGCACCATGAGCGTGTGCCAGGAGGAGTCCTTCGGCCCGGTGCTCACCGTCGAGACGTTCACCGACGAGGCCGACGCCGTCCGCATCGCCAACGACACCGTCTTCGGGCTCGCGGGCGCGGTGTGGACCACCGATGCCGGCCGCGCCCAGCGGGTGGCGGCGGGACTGCGCCACGGCACGGTCTGGATCAACGACTACCACCCCTACGTGCCGCAGGCGGAGTGGGGCGGCTTCAAGCGCTCCGGGAACGGGCGCGAGCTCGGCCCGACCGGCCTGGCCGAGTACCGCGAGATCAAGCACATCTGGCAGAACGTCGACCCGCAGCCCCAGCACTGGTTCCGCGACTAACGCCCGACTCGATCGCGCCCCGACCCCCAGGAGACATCGTGACCGACCAACTCACCGAGCTCTCACCGGCTACGGACACCGGCACGCCCGCCCGGGACGTGGAGATCTCCGTCCGCAACCTCTGGAAGGTCTTCGGCGCCAAGGCCAAGTCCGTGCCGGGCAGCCCCGAGTACGCCGGGCTGTCGCGGGCCGAGATCCGGGAGCGCACCGGCTGCCTCACCGCCGTGCGCGATCTGAGCTTCGACGTCGGGCGCGGCGAGGTCTTCGTGATCATGGGACTGTCCGGGTCGGGCAAGTCGACGATGGTCCGCTGCCTGACGCGTCTCATCGAGCCCACCGCGGGCGAGATCATCTTCCAGGGCAGGAACATCCTGGACGCGAACGAGCGGGCGCTGCGCGAACTGCGCCGCCGCACGTTCTCGATGGTGTTCCAGAACTTCGGCCTGCTCCCCCACCGCCGGGTGATCGACAACGTCGCCTACGGCCTCGAGGTCCGTGGTACCAACAAGAAGAAGCGCCTGGCCCGCGCCGCCGAGGTCACCGAGCTGGTCGGGCTGCGCGGGTACGAGAACTCCTACCCCGACCAGCTGTCCGGCGGCATGCAGCAGCGGGTCGGGCTGGCCCGGGCGCTGGCCAACGACCCGGAGGTCCTGCTCTTCGACGAGCCGTTCTCCGCGCTGGACCCGCTGATCCGCAGGGACATGCAGGCCGAGGTCATCCGCCTGCACCACGACATCGGCAAGACGATGGTGTTCATCACCCACGACCTGTCCGAGGCGCTGAAGCTCGGCGATCGGATCCTGATCATGCGCGACGGCGAGCTCGTCCAGATGGGCACCGGCGACGAGCTCGTCGGCGCCCCGGCCGACGAGTACGTCCGCAACTTCGTCAGCGAGGTGCCGCGCGCCAGCGTCCTCACCCTCAAGTGGATCATGCGGGCGCCGCGGCCGGACGATCCGCTGGACGGCCCGGAGCTCGGCCCGGGCGTGGTCATCCGCGAAGCCGTCCGCTCGGTGCTCGCGGCGGACAAGCCGGTGAAGGTGGTCGAGAACGGCAAGCTGCTGGGCATCGTCGGCGATGAGGAGATCCTCGCCGTCGTCGCCGGCAGCGACGTCGGTGCCTGATGGCCACCGTCGCCCAGGCCACATCGACGGTGCGCCTGCCCAGACTCGGCCGGCGGGCCGGTGCGGTCGCCGTCGTCGCCGCCTGGATCGTCCTGTACTTCCTCACGCGGGGACACAACACCCTGGGTCTCGCGCAGACGGACACCAATGCCTTGCACCGGCGGCTCAATGACCTCAACGCGAACATCGGTGCCAACCGTGACTCCAACCCGCTGTTCACGTACTTCTTCAACCCCATCCGCGAAGCCATCCAGAACTTCGTCACCTTCCTGCAGCACCTGATCTCCCAGCCCGTCGGCGACCGCCCGGTTCCCTATGTCGGCTGGCTGGGCGTGCTCGCGATCGTCGGCTTCATCGCGTGGACCTTCGGCAGCTTCCGCGTCGCCGTGCTCGCCGTCGTCGGGTTCTTCTTCCTCGGGCTGCAGGGGCTGTGGACCGAGAGCATGGACACGCTGGTCCTGACCATCGCCGCGGTCCTCATCGCGCTGGCCATCGGCATCCCGCTCGGCGTCTGGGCCGGTGTGTCGAACAAGGTCAACGCCGTCATCACGCCGGTGCTGGACTTCATGCAGACGATGCCCACCTACGTCTACCTCGCCCCGCTGGCGCTGGTCTTCCAGATCGGGGTGGCCGCGGCGACCATCGCCACGCTCGTCTACGCGGTCCCGCCGGTGATCCGCCTGACCGCGCACGGGATCCGCTCGATCCCCGGCGACACCCGAGAGGCGATGGAGTCCCTCGGCACCACCAAGGGGCAGGCGCTGCGTAAGGTGCTGCTCCCGATGGCCAAGGAGACCATCGTCATCGGCATCAACCAGACGATGATGGCCGCGCTGTCGATGGCCACGATCGCCGCGCTCATCTCCGCGCCCGGCCTCGGGCAGACCGTCGTGCAGGCCATCCCCAGCCTGGACGTGGGCACCGCCTTCAACGCCGGACTGGCGATCGTGGTCCTGGCGATCGTGCTCGACCGGGTGACGACGACGGCGAGCAAGCGGGCGGAGAAGGTGCGCCGCGCGAACAACGCCGAGGCAGCCCGGCTGCGGCGCCCGGCGATCGCGGTGGGCGCGGTCGTCACGGCGGTGCTGGTCTGGCTCAGCTACACCTACCAGCTGGTCGCGATCTTCCCCGACCACCTGAAGATCCATCACTGGCGGATGAGCTGGGACGCCGGCTCGCACATCAAGAGCGCGGCGAACTCGGCCTCGAACTGGGTCACCGATCACCTGTCCGCGCAGACCCAGGCGATCAAGGACGCGGTGACCGTCCACGCGCTCCAGCCGTTGCAGACGCTGCTCGACAACTCGCCGTGGTGGCTGACCTTCGCGGCCATCCTGGCGCTGGCGATGCTGGCCGGTGGCGTGCGGGCACTGATCCCGGCGGCGCTCTGCCTCGGCCTGATCATCGCGACCGGGCTGTGGGAGGACAGCATGGACACCCTCGCCCAGACCCTGGTGGGCACCGTGATCGTGATGGTGCTGGCCGTGATCGTCGGTATCTGGATGGGGCGCAACCGCCATGCCGATCGGGTGATCAGGCCGGTCCTCGACGCCCTGCAGACCATGCCGTCCTTCGTCTACCTCGTGCCCTTCCTGGCACTGTTCCTCGCCGGGCGCTTCACCGCGGTGATCGCGGCCGTGCTGTACGCGGTGCCCGTGGCCACGAAGATCGTCGCCGACGGGATCCGGGCGGTGAACCCCGCGACCGTGGAGGCAGCCACCTCGGCCGGATCGAACACCTGGCAGATCATCACCAAGGTCCAGCTGCCGATGGCGATGCGGACCCTCGTCCTGGCGACCAACCAGGGCCTGATCTACGTCCTGGCCATGGTCGTGGTGGGCGGCCTCGTCGGCGGGGGCGCACTCGGGTACGACGTCGTCGCCGGATTCAAGCAGCTCGACGTCTTCGGCAAGGGACTCGCCGCGGGGCTGGCGATCGTCCTGCTCGGCATCATGCTCGACCGCATCACGACCGCGGCCGCGCGCCGCTCCACCGTGTCAGCCGGCCACGGACACTGAGGTGATCAGAATGGACGTACGCATGCGACAGTCGTTCTCCCGCACGAGCAAGGCACTCGCGCTGGCCGGCGCGGCCGTGCTCGCCCTCGCCGGCTGCGGGGCCACCACGGTCGCCAGCCTGTCGAAGAAGAGCGGCGCAGCCACCGTGTCGTGCGGGACGTTCAATCTGGCGGTGAACAACTGGGTCGGTTACGAGGCCGACGCCGCGGTGATCGCCTACCTGGCCAAGAACAACCTGGGCTGCAAGGTCAACGAGAAACAGATCGACGAACAGGTCGCCTGGCAGGGACTGGCCACCGGCGAGGTCGACGCCATCCTGGAGAACTGGGGCCACGACGACCTCAAACAGAAATACATCACCGAACAGAAAGTCGCCCAGGACGCCGGCCAGACCGGCATGACCGGCCAGATCGGCTGGTTCGTCCCACCATGGATGGTCAAGAAATACCCCGACATCACCAACTGGAAGAACCTCAACAAATACGCGTCCCTGTTCCGCACCAGCGAATCCGGCGGCAAGGGCCAACTCCTCGACGGCGACCCCGGCTTCGTCACCAACGACGCCGCCCTGGTCAAGAACCTGAACCTGAACTACAAAGTCGTCTACTCCGGCAGCGAAACCGCCCTCATCCAAGGCTTCCGCCAAGCCGAGAAGAACAAGACCCCCATGATCGGCTACTTCTACTCACCCCAGTGGTTCCTCGCCGAGGTCCCCCTCGTCAAGGTCAGCCTCCCCGCCCTACACCCCCGGCTGCGACACCAACCCCGCCAAGGTCGCCTGCGACTACCAGACCCTCGCCCTGGACAAGATCGTCTCCACCAAATTCGCCGACTCCACCAGCCCCGCCTACACCCTGGTCAAGAACTTCACCTGGACCAACGCCGACCAGAACCTCGTCGCCAAATACATCGCCGAGGACAAACTCACCGACGACCAAGCCGCCAAGAAATGGATCGACGCCAACCCCACGAAAGTCGCCCAATGGCTGGTCGGGACGTCGACGGCGACCATCAAACCGTGCGGGTCGATCAATCTGGCGGTGAACAACTGGGTCGGCTACGAGGCCGATGCCGCCGTCGTGGCCTACGTCGCCGAGACCAAGCTGGGCTGCAAGGTCAACGAGAAGCAGATCGACGAACAGGTCGCCTGGCAGGGACTGGCCACCGGCGAGGTCGACGCCATCCTGGAGAACTGGGGCCACGACGACCTCAAACAGAAGTACATCACCGAACAGAAGGTGGCCCAGGACGCGGGTGAGACCGGTATGACCGGTCAGATCGGCTGGTTCGTCCCGCCGTGGATGGTCAAGAAGTACCCCGACATCACCGACTGGAAGAACCTCAACAAGTACGCGTCGTTGTTCCGGACCTCCGAGTCCGGCGGCAAGGGCCAGCTGCTCGACGGCGATCCCGGCTTCGTCACCAACGACGCCGCCCTGGTCAAGAACCTGAACCTGAACTACAAGGTCGTCTACTCCGGCAGCGAGACCGCGCTCATCCAGACCTATCGCCAGGCGGAGAAGAACAAGACGCCCGCGATCGGCTACTTCTACTCGCCCCAGTGGTTCCTGGCCGAGGTCCCGATGGTGAAGGTGAACCTGCCGCCCTACACGCCCGGCTGCGACAGCAACCCGGCCAAGGTCGCCTGCGACTACGAGCAGCTGAACCTGGACAAGATCGTGTCGACGAAGTTCGCCGACGCGGGGACGACGGGCTACACGCTGGTCAAGAACTTCGCCTGGACCAACGACGACCAGAACCTCGTCGCCAAGTACATCGCCGAGGACAAGATGTCCGACACCGATGCGGCGAAGAAGTGGGTCGACGCCAACCCTGAGAAGGTTCGGCAATGGCTGGTCGGCACCTCCGCGGCCGTGAGCACCGCCAAGGCCCCGTGCGGGACGTTCAATCTGGCGGTGAACAACTGGGTCGGTTACGAGGCCGACGCCGCGGTGATCGCCTACCTGGCCAAGAACAACCTGGGCTGCAAGGTCAACGAGAAACAGATCGACGAACAGGTCGCCTGGCAGGGACTGGCCACCGGCGAGGTCGACGCCATCCTGGAGAACTGGGGCCACGACGACCTCAAACAGAAATACATCACCGAACAGAAAGTCGCCCAGGACGCCGGCCAGACCGGCATGACCGGCCAGATCGGCTGGTTCGTCCCACCATGGATGGTCAAGAAATACCCCGACATCACCAACTGGAAGAACCTCAACAAATACGCGTCCCTGTTCCGCACCAGCGAATCCGGCGGCAAAGGCCAACTCCTCGACGGCGACCCCGGCTTCGTCACCAACGACGCCGCCCTGGTCAAGAACCTAAACCTGAACTACAAAGTCGTCTACTCCGGCAGCGAAACCGCCCTCATCCAAGGCTTCCGCCAAGCCGAGAAGAACAAGACCCCCATGATCGGCTACTTCTACTCACCCCAGTGGTTCCTCGCCGAGGTCCCCCTCGTCAAGGTCAGCCTCCCGCCCTACACCCCCGGCTGCGACACCAACCCCGCCAAGGTCGCCTGCGACTACCAGACCCTCGCCCTGGACAAGATCGTCTCCACCAAATTCGCCGACTCCACCAGCCCCGCCTACACCCTGGTCAAGAACTTCACCTGGACCAACGCCGACCAGAACCTCGTCGCCAAATACATCGCCGAGGACAAACTCACCGACGACCAAGCCGCCAAGAAATGGATCGACGCCAACCCCACGAAGGTCGCCCAATGGCTGGCGGGGACGTGACCGGACCCCACTTCCCGAGGAGCACCGCGTTGCGTAACATGCACAGCGTTGCGTAATACGAGATCGACCGAAACAGGTGATGTGTCGTGAGCGGACCTCGGGTCGTCGTCATCGGTGCCGGCGTGGTGGGCGCTGCGCTGGTCGACGAGCTCGGCCGCTCGCGGCTGGGACGATCTCACGCTGATCGAGCAGGGCGAGCTCCCCGCGCCCGGTGGATCGAGTTCGCACGCACCCGGGCTGGTCTTCCAGGCCAACGGCAGCAAGACGATGGCCGAGCTCGCCCGCTACACGGTCGAGAAGCTCGGCTCCCTCGAGGTCGACGGGCTGCCGTGCTTCCTGCCCGTCGGTGGTCTCGAGGTCGCCACGACACCCGAGCGGCTGGCGGAGCTCGATCGCCGGCACGGGTGGCTCGAGGCGTGGGGCATCGCCGGCGAACGTCTCGACGCCGCCGAGACGGTGCGCCGCCATCCCCTGCTGGACCCGGACGTCGTCCTCGGCGGACTCCACGTCGCCACCGACGGCCTGGCCAAGGCCGTCCGCGCCGTCGACGCCCAGACCCGCCGCGCTGCAGCCAGGGGCGCGCGCCTGCTCACCCGCCACGTCGTGCTCGACATCGCGACCGCGGGTGACCGGGTCTGCGGCGTGGTCACCGACCAGGGCGAGATCCCGGCCGACATCGTGGTCTGCTGCGCCGGGATCTGGGGCCCGACCATCGCCGCCAAGGTCGGGATGACACTCCCGCTGACACCGCTGGGGCATCAACTCGCCTGGACCGGCCCGGTTCCCGCGCTCGCCGGCCGCATGCAGGAGGCGACGCTGCCGATCCTGCGGCACCAGGATCAGGACCTCTACTACCGCGAGCGTTTCGACACCCTCGGCATCGGCTACTACGGTCACCGCCCGATGCCGTTGCGGGTGGAAGAGATCGTGGCCACCGCCGACGCGGAGGTCATGCCGTCGGTGCTCGCCTTCACCCCTGACGACTTCGCCGAGGCGTGGAAGCAGACCCAGGTGCTCCTCCCGTCGACCCGCGACGCCGCCCTGACCGACGGCATCAACGGCCTGTTCTCCTTCACCACCGACAACATGCCACTGATGGGGGAATCGCCCACAGTGAAGGGTTTCTGGGTCGCCGAGGCGGTCTGGGTGACCCATTCCGCCGGAGTCGGCCGGGCCATGGCCGAATGGCTGGTGGACGGCCACTGCTCGAGCTTCGACCTCCACGAATGCGATGTGAACCGCTTCGAGAAGCACCAGCTGGCGCCCGACTACGTCCTGGCCAAGGACTGCCAGAACTTCGTCGAGGTGTACGACATCCTCCACCCCCTCGAGCCGATGACGCACTCACGCCCGCTGCGGACGAGCCCGTTCTACGCGCGGCAGCAGGAGCTCGGCGCGGTCTTCCTCGAGGCCTCCGGCTGGGAGCGGCCGCAGTGGTACGAGGCCAATGCGGGGCTCGTGGCGGGACGCGTCATCCCGCAGCCCGACCCGTGGGCCGCGCACTGGTGGTCGCCGATCGTCGCGGCCGAGGCCCAGGCCACGCGGGAACGGGTGGCGCTCTACGACATGACCGCCCTCAAGCGGCTCGAGGTCGGCGGGCGGGGCGCGGCGGCGTTCCTGAACCGGATGAGCACCGCCAACGTCGACAAGTCCGTCGGCAGCGTCACCTACTGCCTGCTGCTCGACGTCGACGGCGGCATCCGCAGCGACATCACCGTCGCGCGGCTGGGAGCCGAGCTGTTCCAGGTCGGCGCCAACGGCAACCTCGACCTGGACTGGTTCACGCGGCACCTGCCCGAGGACGGCACCGTCTTCGTCCGCGACATCACACCCGGCACCTGCTGCATCGGCCTGTGGGGGCCCTACGCCCGCGACGTCATCCAGCCGCTGACGGAGACCGACTTCTCCAACGCCGCGTTCCCCTACTTCCGGGGCACGTCCGCCTACATCGGCGCCGTCCCGGTGACCGCGCTCCGGTTGTCCTACGTCGGCGAGCTCGGCTGGGAGCTCTACACCACGGCCGACCAGGGGCAGCAGCTGTGGGATCTGCTGTGGCGGGCCGGTCAGGAGTACGGCATCCTCGCCGGTGGCCGCGGCGCGTTCAGCTCCCTGCGGCTGGAGAAGGGCTATCGCTCCTTCGGCGCGGACATGACCTTCGAACACGATCCCTACGAGGCCGGCGTGGGCTTCGCGGTCCGCCCGGCCAAGGGCGACTTCCTCGGACGCGAGGCCGTCCTGGCACGCAAGGAGCGACCGACCCGGCAACTCACCTGCCTGACCCTGGATGCGCCCGCGGTGACGGTGATGGGCAAGGAGCCCGTCTACGCCGGGGGCCGCTGCGTCGGGTACGTGACGAGCGCGGCCTACGGCTACACGATCGGCACGGGCATCGCCTACGCCTGGCTGCCGGCGGATTTGGCCGCGGTCGGCACTGCGGTCGAGATCGGCTACTTCGACCGGCGCCTGCCCGCGACGGTGGCCGCCGAACCGCTCTTCGACCCGTCTATGTCACGCTTGAAATCATGACCCAGCCCCCCGGCGCGCACCTGCCCGAGCACCCGGAGTTCCTGTGGCGCAACCCCGACCCGAAGCCGGCCTACGACGTCATCGTCGTCGGCGGTGGCGGGCACGGCCTGGCCACCGCCTACTACCTGGCCAAGAACCACGGCATCACCAACGTGGCGGTCCTGGAGAAGGGCTGGCTGGCCGGCGGCAACATGGCCCGCAACACCACGATCATCCGGTCCAACTACCTCTGGGACGCCAGCGCCGGAATCTACGAGCACGCGCTGAAGCTGTGGGAAGGGCTGGAGGAGGACCTGGACTACCCCATCCTCTTCAGCCAGCGCGGCGTGCTGAACCTCGCGCACAGCCTGCAGGACGTGCGCGAGAGCGTGCGCCGGGTCGAGGCCAACCGCCTCAACGGCATCGACGCCGAATGGCTCGAGCCCGAGGACGTCGCCCAGATCTGCCCGATCATCAACTTCTCCCAGGACATCCGCTACCCGGTCATGGGCGCCACCTACCAACCGCGGGCCGGGATCGCCAAGCACGACTACGTGGCCTGGGGCTTCGCCCGCAAGTGCGACGCCTACGGCATCGACCTCATCCAGAACTGCGAGGTCACCGGCATCGACCGGGTCGGCGGTCGGGTGGTCGGCGTGCAGACCACCCGGGGCGCGATCGGCGCGGGACGCGTGGCGCTGTGCGCCGCCGGGCACTCCTCGGTGCTGGCCGAGCTGGCGGGGTTCGACCTGCCGATCCAGTCCCATCCGCTGCAGGCGCTGGTGTCCGAACTGCTCGAGCCCGTCCACCCGACCGTCGTCATGTCCAACGCCGTGCACGTGTACGTCAGCCAGGCGCACAAGGGCGAACTCGTGATGGGCGCCGGGATCGACTCGTACAACTCCTACGCCCAGCGGGGCGCGTTCCACATCATCGAGGAGCAGATGCGGGCCGCGGTCGAGCTGTTCCCGATCTTCGCCCGCGCCCACGTGCTGCGGACGTGGGGCGGGATCGTCGACGTCACCCCCGACGCCTCCCCCGTCGTGGGCGTGACCCCTGTCGAGGACCTCTTCGTCAACTGCGGCTGGGGCACCGGCGGGTTCAAGGCGACACCGGGCATCGGCTGGGTCTACGCGGACACGATCGCCCACGGCCGCCCGCATCCGCTCGCCGCCCCGTTCGCCCTCGACCGGTTCCGCACCGGCGCCCTCGTCGACGAGCACGGCGCCGCCGCCGTCGCGCACTGATCCACCTACTCCAGGAGTCCAGACCAGATGCTGTTGATCGACTGCCCGTGGTGCGGACCGCGCAACGAGGACGAGTTCCACTACGGCGGCGCCGCGCACGTGGCCTACCCCGCGGACCCGCAGGCGCTCACCGACGACGAGTGGGCGCACTACCTGTTCTTCCGCGCCAACCCCAAGGGGCACTTCGCCGAGAGGTGGAGCCACGCCTCGGGCTGCCGGCGCTGGTTCAACGCCGTCCGCAGCACCGTCACCCACGAGATCCTCGCGGTGTACCGGAGCGGCGACACCGATGCCCGACCGTCGACGCGGTGGCGCGGTGACTCGGCTGGGGACGGGCGGGCGGATCGACCGCGACGAGCCGGTGACCTTCGTCTTCGACGGGGCGGCGTACCAGGGTTTCGAGGGCGACACCGTCGCGTCCGCGCTGCTGGCCAACGGGGTGCGGCAGGTCGCGACGAGTGTGAAACTCGGCCGCCCACGGGGGATCGTCGCCGCGGGCAGCGAGGAACCGAGCGCGGTCATCCAGGTCGAGGCGCCGTTCCCCGAGCCGATGCTGACGGCCACGACGGTCGAGCTCTACGACGGCTTCGTCGGATCCTCGCTACCGGGGCAGGGGCGCCTGGCCACCGTGGCCGACCACGCGCGCTACGACTCCGTCAACGTGCACTGCGACGTGCTCGTCGTCGGCGGCGGCCCGGCGGGCATGCCGCGCCGCGCTGGACGCCGCGCGCGAGGGCGCCCGGGTCGTCCTCGCCGACGAGCAGTCCGAGTTCGGCGGCTCCGCGCTCATCGACGGCTCGGAACTGGACGCGCTGGACCCCCTGATCGAGGAGCTGGAGACCGGAGCCGAGGTCACCCTGCTCCCCCGCACGACCGTGTTCGGCTACTTCGACGACAACTACCTGCTCGCCGTCGAGCGGCGGACGAACCATCTGGGCGCGGCGGCCCCGGTCGGGGCCGCGCGCGAGCGGCTCTGGCGCATCCGCGCCGGCCATGTCGTCCTCGCCACCGGTGCGCACGAGCGGACGATCGCCTTCGCCGACAACGACCGCCCGGGCGTGATGCTGGCCGGCTCGGCCCGCACGTACCTCCAGCGCTACGGGGTGCTGCCGGGTGCGCGGGCCGTCGTGTTCACCACCAACGACAGCGCCTACGCGGCCGCCGCGGACCTGCAGGACGGCGGCGTCGAGGTGCTCGCGATCGTCGACGCGAGGGCCGACGCCCCGCCGGTCGACGGGATCCCGGTCCTGGCCGGGCATGCCGTGGTCGGCGTGGGCGGCGCGCAGGCGGTGGAACGGGTGGACGTCGCACCCGTGGCCGACGGCTCGCTGACCGGCGGGGTCGTGTCCTTCGAGGCCGACCTGCTCCTGGTGTCCGGCGGCTGGAACCCCGCGGTCCACCTGTTCAGCCAGTCGGGCGGGACCCTGCAGTGGTCGGCCGAACTCGGCGCGTTCGTCCCCGACAGCTCACGGCAGGACGTCGAGGTCGTCGGGGCGGCCAACGGTGACGGGCTGGATCCCGCGGCACCGCTGTGGGTCGTGCCCTCGCCGACCGGTGACTACAGCGCGCACTTCGTCGACCTGCAGCGCGACGTGACCGTGGCCGACGTCCAGCGCGCGACCGGCGCCGGGCTGCGATCCGTCGAGCACGTCAAGCGCTACACCACAGCGGGCACGGCGCACGACCAGGGCAAGACGTCGGGGATCCTCACCTCCGGCGTCGTGGCGCAGGAACTGGGGCGCCAGATCGCCGAGCTGGGCACCACGACCTTCCGGGCGCCCTACACACCGGTCAGCTTCGCCGCTCTGGCCGGGCGCACGGGCGGGGCGCTGCTGGACCCCGATACGCATCACCGGCATCCACTCCTGGCACGTCGCCCACGGCGCCGTCTTCGAAGACGTCGGCCAGTGGAAGCGGCCCTGGTACTACCCGCGGACCCGGCGAGGACAGGGAGGCCGCCGTACTGCGCGAGTGCGCGGCCACCAGGGACGGTGTCGGCTTCCTCGACGCGTCCACGCTGGGCAAGATCGACGTGCAGGGCCCGGACGCGGGCGCGTTCCTCGATCTGCTCTACACGAACCTGATCAGCACGTTGCGGGTCGGCTCGATCCGCTACGGGGTGATGTGCCGCCCGGACGGGATGGTGTTCGACGACGGGACGGTCATCCGCCTGGACGAGGAGCGGTTCCTGGTCACGACGACCACCGGCAACGCCGCCGCCGTCCTGGACTGGATGGAGGAATGGCTGCAGACGGAGTGGCCGCAGCTGCGGGTGCACTGCACGTCGGTCACCGAGCAATGGGCGACCGTCGCGCTCGTCGGGCCGCGCTCCCGCGAGGTCCTGGCGGCCCTGGCACCGGACCTGGCCGTCGGCAACGACGACTTCGCCTTCATGACAGTGGCGCGAGGCCACCGTGGCCGGCCTGGACGCTCGCGTGTGCCGGATCAGCTTCTCCGGCGAACTGGCCTACGAGATCAACGTGTCGTGGTGGGACGGCCTGGCGCTGTGGGAGGCCGTCGCCGCGGCCGGCGCGCCGTTCGGCATCACGCCCTACGGCACCGAGACGATGCACGTGCTGCGCGCGGAGAAGGGCTACCCGATCATCGGCCAGGACACCGACGGCACCGTGACACCCGCAGGACCTCGGCATGGGCTGGGTGGTGTCGAAGAAGAAGCCGGACTTCCTCGGCAAGCGCTCGCACGCCCGCCCGGACAATCAGCGCCCCGACCGCAAGCACCTGGTCGGCCTGCTGCCCGAGGACCCGGAGTTCCTGCTGCGCGAGGGCACGCAACTGGTCGGGGTCGATGTCCTGCCGGCGCCGCCCGTGCCGATGCTCGGTTTCGTGACCTCCAGCTACCGCAGCGCGGCGCTCGGGCGCACGTTCGCGCTCGCCCTCGTGTCCGCCGGCCGGGACCGTGTCGGCGACCGGATCTGGGCGAGCGTCGGCGCCGAGCTGGTTCCGGTGACGGTCACCGGCCCGGTGCTGTTCGACCCGGAAGGAGAGCGCCGCGATGGCTGACACCCGGCTCAGCCCGCTGGCCGGGTACGCGCGGGAACTCGCCGCCGTCCGGTCGCGCAGCGGCGGCGAGCTCAGCCTCGCCGAGCGCGCCTTCGGCACCCAGCTCTCGCTGCGCCTGGATCCGGCGGGCAGCGCCGCCGCCGCCGTGGCAGCGGTCGTGGGCGCCGCCCTGCCCGTCGAACCGAACACGACCGCCACGGCGGGCGGGCGCGTACTGGTCTGGCTCGGGCCGGACGAGTGGCTGCTGCTCGCCGAGCCGGACGACACCGTCGGCGGCGAGCTGATCGACGCCCTGACCGATCGAGCGTCCGATGAGCCCGTGAGCGTGGTCGACGTGTCCGCCGCGCGCACCACGCTGGTCGTCAGCGGGCGGGCGGCCGACGAGGTGCTCGCCCACGGCTGCGCGCTCGACCTGCACCCGCGCGAGTTCCGCCCGGGCCGGTGCGCCCAGACCAAGCTCGCCCTCGCCAACGTGATCATCGTCGCCGAACCGGGCCGGCCCGGGGAGCAGTCCTTCGCGGTGCTGGTGCGGTCGTCGTTCGCGGGCTACCTGGCGACGTGGCTGCTGGATGCCGCGGCCGAACTGCTCACGCCGTGAGCGGGCTCCCAGCCGCGCCGCGTAACCTCGAACGGTGCTCCACCAGCTCCGCCAGACGCGGTATCTCGCCCTCGGCGCCCTCATGCTCGTCGTCGCCTCGATCTGCATCGCGGCCGGGACGTGGCAGATCGCCCGGCTGGCCGAGAAGCGCGCCGCGAACACCCTGTTGCGGCACAACGCCCACGCCGCGGCGGCGCCGGTCGCCGACGTCCTGGCGCTGACCTCGAACCCGTCGGCGACGCACGCGGCCGACCGGGGGCAGTTCCGCACCGTCACGGTCACCGGCAGCTACCAGGCCGGCGACGGTCTGCTGGTGCGCGAGCGGACCGTCAACGGCACGGTCGGGTACCTGATCCTCACCCCGCTCAAGGACGGCCAGGGCGACGTCGTGCTGGTCAACCGCGGCTTCGTCGCCGCCGACGGCAACCTCGTCCCGACCGTCACCGCCCCGCCGGCGGGCACGGTCTCCATCACCGCCCGGGCCGAGCCGCCGGAGAACCGCGACGACAAGTACGGCCGCCAGCCCGGCCAGATCAGTGCCATCAACGCTGCCAGCGAGGCCGCCCGGCTCGGCGCTCCGGTCTACGACGGGTTCGTCGAACTGCTCGCCGGCCAGCCCGGGACGCAGGGGCTGACGGTGATCCCGGACCCGGATCTGTCCAACCCGGCCGGTGGCGCCGTCGAGCCACAGCACCTGGCCTACATCGTGCAGTGGTACCTCTTCGCCGCTCTCGCGCTCTCAGCGCCGCTGATCATGGCGCGCGCGGACAGCCGCCGCCCGGAGGACCTGACGGAGAAGGAGTCGCTGGACGAGTTCCTGGCCGAGCCGATCCCCGCCAGGAACCCGGAGACGATCGCGCGGGAGGCCAAGCTCGCCGACCGGTACGGAGCCGTCCGCCGGACGTGACCGCGGACCTCCGACGGGCGAACGGACCTCGAACGAGCAAACGGACCGCGCACGAGCGGACGGATCGGACCCCGGCCGCCGGGTGGGTGGGGCCGGGACCTAGGCCGAGACGGTCCGCGCGATCGCGTCGCGCCAGCCCTGCGGGTCGCGTCCCTGGCCCGGGCCGTTCATCTCGGAGAAGCGGATGATGCCCTCGGTGTCGACGAGGAAGGTGCCGCGGTTGGCGAACCCGGCCTCGGCGTTGAACACGCCGTAGGCCTGCGCGACCGCGCCGTGCGGCCAGAAGTCCGACAGCAGCGGGAACCCGAAGCCCTCACGCTCGTCGAAGATCTTGTGCGAGTACGACGTGTCGCAGCTGATCGTCAGTGTCTGCACGTCGTCGCTGAAGAAGGTCGCGCTCTCGTCGCGGACCGCGCACAGCTCGCCGGTGCAGATGCCGGTGAACGCGAGCGGGTAGAAGATCACGAGTACCGCCTTGGAGCCGCGGAAGGAGGAGAGCGTGACCTCCTCGTTGTTCTGGTCCTTGAGCGTGAAGTCCGGTGCCACGGTGCCGACCGGGAGGGGCGCGGCCGGCGCGAGGACGTCTGCGGAGGTCATGTGAGGTGCGGGTCCTAACGCTTGTCGGGGCGCGAGCGGCGGGCGACGAGTCGTGCGCCCGCCCAGTCTGCGCCGACCGAGGCCATGGAGGTCTGGGACAGCCCGGCGATCGGCGCGGCTTCGGCCACATCGGAGGGCTGGACGTAGCCCGGACGGCCACGCTTGGGAGTCAGCAGCCAGACGACACCGTCGTCGGCCAGAGGGGTGATGGCATCCACCAGAGTGTCGACCAGATCGCCGTCGCCCTCGCGGAACCAGAGCAGCACGACGTCAACGACGTCGTCGGAATCCACGTCGACGAGGTTCTCGCCGAGGAACTCCTCGATCGTGACGGACACGGACTCGTCGGAATCAGAGTCGTATCCGAGTTCCTGGACCACCATGCCGACCTTGATGCCCAGACGGGCAGGCAGCTCGGCAGCCCGGGCTTCATCCCCAGATACGGGGGTCGAACTCACTGCCGCACCTCCTGGTCCCTGTAGAGACTGGTCGAGGTGACCACCTGATCGGCGCGGTCACCCGCGCAGGGAGCTCCACAGCACCCCGGCGAGGCATAAGTCCACCACAGACTCCGACGCGTTCGCGACCGGGTCCGGGAATTCGCGTCACATCTCACGCGTGGATCGGCCGATACGCACCGGTAACGACCGCGACTTTCCGGATGTCGGCACGGCAGGGGACAATGTGACGGTGACGACAGACCGATTCAGCATCATCACCGACGGACTGCCCAACCAGCTGCCCGACATCGATCCCGACGAGACCCGTGAATGGATCGAATCGCTCGACGCAGCCATCGACGCCGATGGGCGCCAGCGGGCCAGATTCCTCATGCTCAAGCTGCTCGAGCGTGCCCGGGAACGCCAGGTTGGCGTTCCGGCGCTGCGCAGCACCGACTACATCAACTCGATCCCGCCCGAGCGGGAACCGTGGTTCCCGGGCGATGAGGAGATAGAGCGCCACATCCGCGCCTATATCCGCTGGAACGCCGCGATCATGGTCTCGCGCGCCAACAAGACGGTCGGCGTCGGCGGGCACATCGCCACCTACGCCAGCGCGGCGTCGCTCTACGAGGTGGGCTTCAACCACTTCTTCCGTGGCAAGGACCTCGCCAGCGGCATGGGCGACCAGGTCTACTTCCAGGGCCACGCAGCACCCGGCATCTACGCCCGCGCGTTCCTCGAGGGGCGCCTGACCGAACGCCAGCTCGACGGTTTCCGCCAGGAGCAGTCACGGGCGCCCTACGGGCTGTCCTCCTACCCGCACCCCCGGCTGATGCCGGAGTTCTGGGAGTTCCCCACCGTCTCCATGGGGCTCGGCCCGATCGGCGCGATCTACCAGGCCCGGTTCAACCGCTACCTCAACTCCCGCGGGATCACCGACACCTCCAACTCCCACGTCTGGGCCTTCCTCGGCGACGGGGAGATGGACGAGGTCGAGTCCCTCGGGGCGATCGGCGTGGCTGCGCGCGAGGAGCTGGACAACCTCACGTTCGTCATCAACTGCAACCTGCAGCGCCTGGACGGCCCGGTCCGCGGCAACGGCAAGATCATCCAGGAGCTGGAGACCTACTTCCGCGGTGCCGGCTGGAACGTCATCAAGGTGATCTGGGGCAGGGACTGGGATCCGCTGCTGGCCAGGGACGGCGACGGCGCCCTCGTCCACCAGATGAACACCACGCCCGACGGGCAGTTCCAGACCTACACCACCGAGTCCGGCGCCTACATCCGTGACCACTTCTTCGGCACCGATCCCCGCCTGCGCAAGATGGTCGAGGATCTCTCCGACGACGAGCTGCGCAAGCTCTCCCGCGGCGGGCACGACTACCGCAAGGTGTTCGCCGCCTTCGCCGCCGCCCGTAATCACGTCGGCCAGCCCACCGTGATCCTCGCCCACACGATCAAGGGCTGGACCCTGGAGAGCTTCGAGGGGCGCAACGCGACGCACCAGATGAAGAAGCTCACCCACGCCGACCTGATGGCCTTCCGCGACCGGCTGCACCTGCCGATCACCGACGCCGCCCTGGACGCCGATCTCCCGCCGTACTACCACCCGGGCGAGAAGTCCGACGAGATCGCCTACATGAAGGAGCGGCGCGCCGCGCTCGGTGGCGATCTGCCCAAGCGGGTGGTGCGGTCCAAGCCGCTGCAGCTGCCCAAGGAGAAGGCCTACGCGGAACTGCGGGCCGGATCGGGCAAGCACCTGGTGGCCACGACGCAGGCGACCGTGCGGCTGTTCAAGGACCTGATGAAGGACAAGAACATCGGCAAGCGGTTCGTCCCGATCATCCCGGACGAGGCGCGCACGTTCGGGCTGGACGCCATCTTCCCGACCGCCAAGATCTACTCCCCGCACGGTCAGGAGTACGAGGCCGTCGACCGCGACCTGCTGCTGTCCTACAAGGAGTCCAAGACCGGGCAGATCCTGCACGAGGGCATCAGCGAGGCCGGTTCCGCGGCGTCGCTGATCGCCGCGGGCACGGCGTACGCCACCCACGCCGAGCCGATGATCCCGTTCTACATCTTCTACTCGATGTTCGGGCTTCAGCGCACCGGCGACCAGTTCTGGCAGTTCGCCGACCAGCTGGGCCGGGGCTTCGTGCTCGGCGCCACCGCCGGACGCACCACCCTGACCGGTGAGGGGCTGCAGCACGCCGACGGCCACTCGCTGCTGCTGGCCTCGACCAACCCGCGCGATCCGGGCCTACGACCCGGCCTTCTCCTACGAGATCGCCCACATCGTCAAGGACGGCTTGCGCCGGATGTACGGGCCGTCGCTGACGGGTGACCCGCAATGGAGTCGGCGAGGACGTCTTCTACTACCTCACGATCTACAACGAGCCGATCGTGCAGCCGGCCGAACCCGAGAACGTCGACGTCGACGGGATCCTCAAGGGGCTCTACCGCTACAGCGAGGCGCTGGGAGTCGAGGGGCGCCCGCGCGCGCAGCTCGTGGCCTCCGGCGTCGGCCTGCCGTGGATCATCCGGGCCCAGGAGCTGCTGGGCAGGGACTGGAACGTCGACGCCGACGTGTGGTCGGCGACGTCCTGGAACGAGCTGCGCCGTGACGCGGTGGAGTGCGAGGAGCACAACCTGCTCCACCCCGAGGACACCGCACGCGTCCCCTACGTCACGACGGCCCTGGCCGGGACGAACGGCCCGGTGGTGGCGGTGTCGGACTGGATGCGGGCCGTCCCCGACCAGATCTCCCGGTGGGTGCCGAACGACTACACCTCGCTCGGGACGGATGGTTTCGGGTTCGCCGACACCCGCGGCGCGGCGCGCCGGTTCTTCCACGTCGACGCCGAATCGGTCGTCGTCGCCACCCTGATCGAGCTCGCCCGGCGCGGCGAGGTCAAGCCCGACGCTCCCCGCGAGGCGGTCGAGCGTTACCAGCTGCTGGACGTCCAGGCCGCGGGCGCCGGCACCATCGGTGGCGACTCCTGAGGGCGGATCCTCCACTACCGAGCGCCCGCCGCGATCCCTCGTCATCGAGGGGCCGCGGCGGGCGTTTGTAGTAGATGTGACCTGCGTCACGAGATGAACTCATGATCAACATTCCGGCCTGAATGATCGACTTTCGGCGGTCCGGCGTTTACCGTTGTTGATCAAGTCGGATTCTCGACAGGACGTCACTTGCGCCGGAAAGCTGTCACGCCAGGCTTCTCCGCACTCAGGCGCTTCATGGGGATGGCGGATTCACGGGGGACACACTGTGTCAGCGTTGGACTCGCCTGCACTCGTACGCGTTCGCACTTGGTCGTTCGTGCTCGCCGCGATCCTGATCGTCACGGCGGCGTACCTCGCGTTCGTCTCGCCGACGCCGGCGCGGGCGGCGAACCTGCCGGGTTCCATCACCGACGTCTTCATCACCGAGACGAGCGCCCCGTCCTACGGGTCGGTGACGGTGAACGTCGACTTCGCGCTCCCGCCGAGCGCGGCCACCGGTGACACCTTCACCCTGCAGCTGCCGCCCTCGCTGGTGGCGATGACCGACGGGTTCGACCTGCTCGACCCGCACGGCGTCGTCGTCGCCACCGCCGTCGTGCACGGCGGTGTTGTCACGTTCACCGTCAGCAACTTCGTCGACACCCACGACGGCGTGACCGGCACTGCCCATTTCGGGGCCTTCTTCAACACCGACCTCATCACGCTCGGCTCCAACCAGGAGTTCACGTTCATCGGGAGCGGCAAGACGTTCCACGACCACGTCCAGATCGGCACGAGCCCCGGCGTCAACCGCTCCAAGCCCCGCAAGTACGGCTTCTGGACCGATCCGGTCGACCAGGGAACCTCGACGCTCACCGACGCCGGCAAGTGGCGCATCGAGTCCGCGCGCGGACCGTGGGACTCCCTCACCTTCACCGACGGGGTGGGCGCGGGACAGGCCTTCGACTGCGCGACGCTGCGGATCGTGTCCTCGAAGGCGACGGACTCGCAGGGGCGCCTGACCGCCACCCACCCGCTCGGCAGCCGGGCACACGTGACGTGCTCCGCGACGGCGTTCGTGATCAGCATCGGCGCGGTCGCGTCCGGTGAGATCGTCCAGGTGACGATCGCGGCCACGATCACCGACCCGACGCTGACGACCTATCCCAACTCGGTGACCGTCACGACGAACAACAGCAAGTCCGTGGTCATCCCGGCCAAGCTGATCCGCTTCTCCGCCGGCGGTAACGGCAACGGCACGATCCGGACCTCGACGGCGCCCACGAGCACGGCACCGTCCACCACGGCCGCCTCCACGTCCGCCGCGCAGACCTCCGCCGCCCACTCCTCGGCGGCTTCGTCGGCGCACACGACGACGGTGAATTCGTTCCTGCCGACGCAGGAGAGCCGGACGCCGACCACCAGCGCCGCCGCCCAGCAACTGCCGAACACGGGCAGCAACTCGGGACCGCTCCTCGGCGTGGCCGCCGCGCTGCTCGGCCTGGGTGGCACGCTGCTCGCACTCAGCAGGCGCCGGCGAGGGCTCTACCAGGCCTGACCGGGTTTCCGGGCACGGACGCGGGGCCGGCCCGACCGACGCGGGTCGGCCCGGTGATCGGGGGCACGCGCCCTCGGTCAGTCGAAGCTCCAGACGAGGACTTCGCTCGGCACGTGCGCCCGTGCCGCGAGTGCGCCAGCGCCGCTCAGGCGGACCGCGTCCCCGGCCGCCAACGCGGTGCCGCCCAGGTCGACCGCTCCGCGGGCCAGGAACACGTGCGCCCGGTGCGCGGGCGGGACGGTGATCGCCTCGCCGGCGCCGATCCGGGCCACGGCCAGCTCCGCGCCCGATCGGCGGATGGCCAGCGGGGCGTCCGCACCGGGCCGCCCGGACACGACCGTGACCAGCCCACCCGCGCGCAGCGCTCCCGTGACGTCGGCCCGGGCGTAGTCCACCGGCCCGTCCGTGTCGGGCTCGATCCACATCTGCACCAGGCGCAGCGCCTCGGTGGTGGACGCGTTGCGCTCGCTGTGGACGACGCCGGCGCCGGCGCTCAGCCGCTGCACCACGCCCGGTAAGACGATCCCCCGCCGGGCCGCCGAGTCCTCGTGCACCAGCGTCCCCTCCAGCACCCAGGTGACGATCTCGATGGCGCGATGGGGATGCGGCTCGAACCCGGCTCCGGCGGCCACCGTGTCCTCGTTGTGCGACAGCAGGGCACCGAAACGGAGGTTGTCCGGTTCGTAGTGCGCGCCGAAGGAGAACGAGTGCCGCGACGTCAGCCAGTCGGTGCTGGTCACCGCCCGGTCGGAGCCGCGGCGGACGTCGACCACCGGCGGGTTCACTGCGCGACGATCGCCGGCGCCGCCGCGGGGCGGACGGCGTGGTCCGCCGTCCAGTCCAGCAGTTCCTCGGCCGACCACGTGTTCACCACGCTCGCCGGGTCGACGCCGCAGGCAGCGGCCCGGTCGCAACCGTAGGCCTGCCACTCCAGCTGTCCGGGCGCGTGGGAGTCGGTGTCGATCGAGAACAGGCACCCCGCCTCGACGGCGAGGCGGAGCAGCCGCTTGGGCGGGTCCAGCCGCTCCGGGCGCGAGTTGATCTCCACGGCGACGCCGAACCGCGCGCACGCGGCGAACACGAGCTCGGCGTCGAACTGCGACGGTGGGCGGGTGCCTCGGCCACCGGTGATGAGCCGGCCGGTGCAGTGACCGAGGATGTCGGTGTGCGGGTTGGCGACCGCGGCCACCATCCGGGCCGTCATCTGCGCGGCGTCCATCTTGAGCTTGGAGTGGACGCTCGCGACGACCACGTCCAGCCGTGACAGGAGCTCGTCGGACTGGTCGAGAGCGCCGTCGTCGAGGATGTCGACCTCGATCCCCGTCAGCAGCCGGAACGGCGCCAGCTGCTCGTTCACCTCGGCGACGACGTCGAGCTGGCGGCGCAACCGGTCCGGGCTGAGCCCGTGCGCGACCGTCAGGCGTGGCGAGTGATCGGTGAGCGCCAGGTACTTGTGCCCGAGATCCCGCGCGGTCGCTGCCATCTCGGCGATCGGCGATCCGCCGTCGGACCAGTCGGAGTGGCTGTGCAGGTCCCCGCGCAGGAGCTCCAGCAGCGCCGCGCCCAGCTCGGCGACGGGCGCGCCGCCGGTCGCCTCCACTCGGCGCAGGTACACCGGCTCGGTGCCCTGCAGCGACTCGGTGATCGTCCGTGCCGTCACCTCACCGATGCCGTCGAGCTGGCGCAGTGTGCCCGCGTCGGCGCGTTCGCGCAGTTCCCCGGCGTCGAGCTCGTCGACCCGCGCCGCCGCGTTGCGGAAGGCCTTGACGCGGTAGCTGGGCTCGCGCGCCCGCTCCAGCAGGAACGCGATCCGGCGCAGATCGGCGGCGGGATCCCGTTCGGTGCTCACGTCGCCCACCGTAGCGATCGCGCCCGCCGGCAGACATCCCTCCCCGCGCGTGGCACGCTGCATGGCGTGACGCACGAGGTGGCCGAGGCGACGATCCGGCGGATCGAACAGTCCTCCGGTGCGCTCGCGACCCAGAGCGTCGCGCAGATGGACGACACCCTCGCCTGGTTCCGCGCCCTCCCGCCGGATCAGCGCAGCTGGGTCACCCTGGTGGCACAGGCCGGCGTGGCCAGCTTCGTGGAGTGGCTGCGCTCACCGACCGACGTCCTGCGCCTGACCGGCGACGTGTTCGGGGCCGCGCCACCGGAGCTGACGCGCTCGGTCACGCTGCGCCAGACGGTGGAGATGGTGCGGGTGACCATCGCGGTGGTGGAGGAGCGGTTGCCGTCGCTGTCCGAACCCGGCGAGGAGTCCACGGTCCGGGAGTCCATCCTGCACTTCTCCCGCGAGATCGCCTTCGCCGCCGCCCGGGTCTACGCCGGTGCCGCGGAGAGCCGCGGGGCGTGGGATGCCAGGCTCGAGGCGCTGGTCATCGACGGCCTGGTCCGCGGCGCCGAGTCCGCCGAGTCCTCCCCCTCCTCGCAGGCGGCCGCCCTCGGGTGGCGGCACACCGGGCCCATCACCGCGGTCGTCGGCGGCGCGCCCGCGCGCGACACCACGCTCACCCTCGACTCGGTGCACCGCGTGGCCCGCCGCCACGGGCTGGACTGCATGGGCGGCGTCCACGCCGGGCGCCTCGTGGTCGTCCTCGGCGGCATCAGCGATCCGATCAAGGACGCCACCCGGTTCCTGGACGAGTTCGGCGAGGGCGCGGTGGTCGTCGGCCCGGTCGCCGGGGACGTCGCCGATGCCGGCCCGGTCACCCAGGCGGCGCTCAACGGCCTGACCGTCGCCGCCGCGTGGCCCGAGGCTCCCCGGCCGGTCAGCTCCGAGGAGTTGCTGCCCGAGCGGGCTCTGTCCGGGGACGCGACCGCTCGCAACCACCTGGTCACGTCCGTCTACGCGCCGCTCGCGCACGTGCCGACCCTGCTGGACACGCTGAGCGTGTACCTGGATTCCAGCGGCGCCCTGGAGTCGACGGCACGGGCGCTGTTCGTCCATCCCAACACCGTGCGGTACCGACTGCGGCGCGTCGCCGAGGTGTGCGGCCACTCCCCGACCGATGCGCGGGGCGCCTACGTGCTGCGCATCGCGCTCACCCTGGGGCGGCTGGCCGACGCCGGGTAGGCGTGCTGTCGCCACCGGATCACCATCCGGTATCCGTAGCGTTTCCTACCGTTCCAGGCTCCGATTGACCGCCCCGGACGGCGTCCCGTTGTAGGTAACCTCCAACAATGGGGCAGGTAACACTGTGCGGGTCACGCTCGCGTGTTCCGACGGCGGTAGGGGACGGTAGACGGGTGCTTGCCGTGCTCGCACCCGGACAGGGTGCCCAGACTCCCGGAATGCTCTCCCCGTGGCTCGAGCTCCCCGGAGCCGCCGAGACGGTGGCGAGGTTCAGTGAGGTCAGCGGTCTGGACCTGCTCCGGCTCGGCACCACGGCCGACGCGGAGGAGATCAAGGACACCGCCGTCACCCAGCCGCTGGTCGTCGCGCTGGGCCTGCTCGTCGCCTCGCACCTCGAACTGCGCGAGGGCACGGTCGTCGCCGGCCACAGCGTCGGCGAGCTCACCGCGTCCGCCGTCGCCGGTGCGATCACTCCCGAGAGCGCCATCGCCTTCGCCGCGCGACGAGGTGCCGAGATGGCGGCGGCCTGCGCGCTGACGCCGACCGGGATGTCCGCCGTCCTCGGCGGCGACCCGGACGACGTGATCGCCGTGATCGCCCGCCACGGCCTCACCGCCGCCAACCGCAACGGCGCCGGGCAGGTCGTGGCCGCCGGATCGCTGGAAGCCCTCGCCGCCCTCGCGGCCGATCCGCCCGCCGGCGCGCGGGTACGGCCGCTGCCGGTCGCCGGGGCGTTCCACACGCACTACATGAGCCCGGCCGAGGAGACGCTCGCCGACTTCTCCCAGTCGCTGTCGGCGCAGAACCCGCAGCACCTCCTGCTGTCGAACAAGGACGGCGCGTCGATGATGACCGGGCACGGCGTGCTGGGGCGGCTCGTGCGCCAGGTGACCCGCCCGGTGCGCTGGGACCTGTGCCAGCAGTCGCTGCGTGACCTCGGCATCACCGCCGTCATCGAGTTGCCGCCGGCCGGCACGCTGTCAGGGCTGGCCAAGCGCGAGCTGCCGGGTGTGGAGATCCTCGCCATCAAGACCCTGGCCGACCTCGACACGGCCCGCGCGCTGATCACGTCGGCACGCGAGCACGGCCAGGGTGAGCACACGATCGACTTCCAGATCGTCGTCGCACCGGCCAAGGGTGTGTTCACCCGCAGCGAAGGCATCGACGAAGGGACCGCGGTCACGCCGGGCTCACGCCTGGGGACGATCTCGACCACCCGCGACGAGCACCCCGTCACGGTTCCGTCGGGGGCTCAGCCAGGCATGGTCCTCGCCGAATGGCTCAAGTTCGACGGGGACATCGTGGGCGCCGGCCTGCCGATCGCCCGGATCCACTCTGGAACGGAGAACTGACGGTATGCAGTTGACCTCTCCCCCCGGTGCCCCGACCGGTTCAGCCATCCTCGGCCTGGGCGACTACCAGCCCGACACCATCGTGACCAACGACGACCTCGCCGCCCGCGGCGTGGACACCACCGACGAGTGGGTCCGCAGCCGCATCGGCATCGAGTCCCGGCGCTACGCCCGCGAGGACGAGACGGTCGTGGACATGGCCGAGGCCGCGGGCGCCAAGGCGATCGCCGCCAGCGGAGTGTCCGTCGACGACATCGATCTGGTCATCGTCGCCAGCTGCACGATGCCCACGCCGGTTCCCAACGCGTCGGCGCAGCTGGCCACCCGACTCGGCATCAGCGCTCCCGGTGCCTACGACATCAACGCCGGCTGCGCGGGCTTCGTCTACGCGCTGTCCAGCGCCTCCAACGCCGTCCTGACCGGCGCGGCCCACAACGTCCTGGTGGTCGGCTCCGAGCGCTTCAGTGGCTGGCTGGACTTCACCGACCGCGCGACCTGCGTGATCCTGGCCGACGGCGCCGGTGCGGCCGTCGTCGGGCCCGCCGACCACATCGCGATCGGCCCGGTGGTCTGGGGCAGCGACGGCGCGCAGGCCGAGGCGATCTCGATCGACGAGGACTCGCACTTCTTCCGGCAGGAGGGCCAGGCGGTCTTCCGCTGGGCCACCACCAAGGTCGCGCCGGTCGCCCTGGAGGCGTGCGAGCGCGCGGGTGTCGACCCGTCCGAGCTGTCCGCGCTGGTCCCGCACCAGGCCAACCTCCGCATCATCGACCACATCGCCAAGAAGGTCGGCGCCGTCAACGCCGTCGTCGCGCATGACATCGTCACGGCGGGCAACACCTCCGCGGCGTCGATCCCGCTGGCACTCTCCCGCATGGTCGGGCGGGGGGAGATCCCCTCCGGTTCGCCCGTGCTGATCGTGGGCTTCGGGGCGGGGCTGACCTACGCCGCGCAAGTGGTGCTCGCACCCTAGGAACGCACCACCGGTCACTCCGCAGGAGTGGCCGTCACGGACCGCCCACCGTGGGCGGCCGTCACCGATAGAAGGGATTCCACCGTGGCTTCTGCCGACGAAATCCGCGCCGGTCTGGCCGAGATCCTCAACGAGGTCGCAGACGTCGCCGCTGAGGATGTCAGCGACGAGAAGACGTTCACCGACGACCTGGACGTCGACTCGCTGTCGATGGTCGAGGTCGCCATGGCAGCCGAGGAGAAGTTCGGCGTGAAGATCCCCGACGACGAGCTGCCCAAGCTCAAGACCGTCGGTGACGCAGTGAACTACATCCAGTCCAACAGCTGACCCGAACCCTCAACGGCACCACGAACACACCTCGAGCGAAGGAGACCAACGCGATGAACGACGACGTCGTCGTCACCGGCATGGGAGCTACGACCCCGCTCGGAGGTGACGTCGCGACATTCTGGGCCGGCCTGCTCGAAGGCCGGTCCGGAGTCGCGACACTGACCCAGGACTGGGCGGCGGACATCGCCGTGAAGTTCGCCGCCGAGATGGCGGTCGACCCGGCCGACCTGCTCCCCCGCGCCCAGGCGCGCCGCCTGGACCGCAGCCAGCAGGCGGCCCTCGTCGCGGCCGCCGAGGCCTGGGCCGACGCCGGCTTCACCGGCCCGAGCGACCAGAACGGCCTCGATCCCGACCGCGTCGCCGTGGTCATCGGCACCGGCGTCGGTGGCGTGACGAGCCTCATCGGCCAGCACGACATCATGCTGGAGAAGGGGGCGAGCAAGGTCTCGCCGCTGCTGATCCCGATGGAGATGCCCAACGGACCGGCGGCCTACGTCGGCCTCCAGCTCGGTGCCCGGGCCGGCATCTTCACGCCGGTCAGCGCCTGCGCCTCGGGCTCCGAGGCGATCGCCTACGGCCTCGATCTGCTCGCGCTCGACCGCGCCGACCTCGTCATCGTCGGCGGCGCGGAGGCCTGCATCCACCCGCTCACCATCAGCGGCTTCGCCCAGATGCGGGCCATGAGCACCCGCAACGACGAGCCGCAGCGCGCCTCGCGCCCGTTCGACAAGGCGCGCGACGGCTTCGTGATCGGCGAGGGCGCCGGGGTGTTGATCCTCGAACGCCGGGCCGACGCCGACGCCCGTGGTGCGCGCCAGTACGCGGTCGTGGGTGGGGCCGGCATGACGTCGGACAGCTACCACATCACCGCTCCCGATCCGGTCGGCGCCGGGCAGAAGCGGGCGATGATGCAGGCGATCAAGCGTGCGGGCGTGTCCCTCGGCGACGTCGTCCACGTCAACGCCCACGCCACGTCGACCCCGGTCGGCGACATCGGCGAGATCCGCGCGGTGGCGGCGCTGCTCGGTGAGCAGACCGTGGTGACCGCGACCAAGTCGATGACCGGTCACCTGATCGGCGCCGCGGGAGCGGTCGAGGCCATCGCGACGATCCTCTCCGTCCAGAACGACGTCGTCCCGCCGACGATCAACCTCGACGACCCCGACGACGACCTGATCGTCGACGTGCCGCGCGAGGCACGGCACATGCCGATCCCCGCCGCCATCAGCGACTCCTTCGGCTTCGGTGGCCACAACGCCTCCGTGCTGTTCCGCAAGCTCTGACGGGCCGTCCCACCACCCCGGCAGCCCGCCCACCGAACCCCGAGCCACCCGCCCGCCCACCCTCCAGGGAGGCATTCATGACCGTTCTCGCCGACGCCACCACCGCCGTGGCCGAACGAGATCCCCGCGACCCCGAGCTGCGTCTGGCCGAGTTGCTCGACGCCGGATCCGTCGAGGCCCTGACGCCCCGCGACGACAGCGGCGTGTACACGGTGCGCGGCCGGATCAACGGCTCGCCCGTCGTGGCCTATGCCAGCGACCCGCTCAAGATGGGCGGCGCGATGGGCTCGGCCGGCTGTGCCTACATCGTGGAGGCGATCGACACCGCGCTGCGTGAGCGGGTCCCGGTCATCGGCATCTGGCACTCCGGCGGCGCACGCCTGGCCGAGGGCGTCGAGGCGCTGCACGCGGTCGGGCTGGTGTTCGCGGCGATGATCCGCGCGTCGGGCCGGATCCCCCAGCTGTCGGTCGTGCTCGGGCCGGCCGCCGGCGGAGCGGCCTACGGTCCCGCCCTCACCGACCTGGTGATCATGTCCACGGCCGGGCGCGTGTTCGTCACCGGCCCGGACGTGGTGCGCAGCGTCACCGGCGAGAACGTCGACATGGAGTCCCTCGGCGGCGCCGACACCCACGGCCGGCGCAGCGGTGTCGTGCACATCACGACCGACACCGAGGCCGAGGCCATCGCCCGGGCGCGCGAGCTGACCGACCTGCTCGCCCGCCAGGAGACCTTCGACCTGTCCCTCGTGGGGCCCGTCCCGGCGCTGGCCAGCCTGCTGCCGGAGAACGTCAAGCGCGCCTACGACGTGCGCCCGCTCATCGGCGGCATCCTCGACGCCGACAGCTTCCGGGAGCTGCACACCCGGTGGGCGCCCAACGTCGTCACCGGTCTGGGGCGGCTGGCGGGACGGACCGTCGGCGTCATCGCCAACAACCCGCTGCGGCTGGGCGGCTGCCTGGACTCGATCAGCGCGGAGAAGGCCGCCCGCTTCGTGCGCATGTGTGACGCCTTCGGCGTGCCGCTCGTCGTCCTGGTCGACGTGCCCGGCTACCTCCCCGGCGTCGGGCAGGAATGGGACGGCGTCGTGCGGCGTGGCGCCAAGCTGCTGCACGCCTTCGGTGAGGCCGTCGTCCCGCGCGTGACGCTGGTGACGCGCAAGGCCTACGGCGGCGCCTACATCGCGATGAACGCCCGCTCGCTGGGCTCCAACGCGGTCTTCGCGTGGCCGGGCGCCGAGGTCGCCGTCATGGGCGCGAGCGCCGCGGTGGGCATCCTGCACCGCAAGAAGCTCGCGGCGGCCGCCCCGGGCGAGCGGGAGGCGCTGCACGCCCACCTGGCCGCCGAGCACGAACGGATCGCCGGCGGCGTGGGCCGGGCGATGGAGCTCGGCGTCGTCGACGCGCTGGTCGAGCCGGCCGACACCCGCCAGGCACTGGCCGTCGCGCTGGCCAACCAGCCTGCCGGGCGCGGCGCGCACGGCAACATCCCGCTGTAGCGGCGGACCGGGGCAGATCCGGGGCAGATCTGGGCGGACCCGGGCGACCCGGGCCGCGGCTCAGACGACCTGGGTCAGCAGCGTGACGCTGGCGCCGTCGCCGGCGAGGCGGTACGGCTCCAGTTCGGCGTCCCACTCGGTGCCGAGCAGGTCGTTGAGCCCGTGGCTGTAGTCGTCCGCGGTCCGCGCGCGCAGCAGCAGCCCGCGCAGGCGCTCCTCGCTGACCACGATGTCGCCGTTCGCCGCAGTCATCACGCGGTGGAAGCCGCGGCCGGGCACGTAGGCCAGGCGTTCGCCGTCACCGGCGGCGGAGGGGTCCTCGGTGATCTCGAAACGCAGCATCGGCCAGGCGCGCAGCGAGGCCGCCAGTCGGGTCCCGGTGCCGGCGGGGCCGATCCAGGTCGCCTCGGCGCGCAGCTGTCCGGGCGCGGCCGGCTGGGCCTTCCAGTCCAGGCGGGCCGCCCGGTCCAGCACGCCGGCCAGCGCCCACTCGACGTGGGGGGCAATCGCAGGAGGGCAGCAGTGAATGAACACCGCGCCCTTCGACCTGATGGCCGTCCTCGTTGCTGTCAAAGCACACCTCCGCTGTGGCTCGGCCGACTTCGCCTTCCCCAGCGCGCCGACATCCACCACAACGGACGAGTTACCAATGGGGCAAGTGTGACTCATGAGCCCCCTAGTGCGCCAGTCGTCGGACAGCAGTCATGATCGTGACCTATACTTACTTGACGGCTAAGCAGCTTTCGTCAACGGGTTGTTCCCGCGCAATGATCTGTCGGTTCCAGCACAGGGGCTCGGATCCTGCACCTTTCGTCCGCACTGCACCACATCATCGGGGGATCCATGAACGTCACCGAAACAGCGCGCCTCATCCGCGGGCTGGTCATCGCCACGGAGAAATCCAGGGCACAGACCGCCCGCTCGCTGGGGCACTCCTCGAACGAGGTGGCTGCCCTGCTGCTCGTCGGGGTGGACGGGCCGATCACGCCGAACGACCTGGCGACCCGGCTCACGCTGACCACCGGCAGCGTCACGGCGCTGCTCGACCGACTCCAGGACGCGAACCTGGTCCGGCGCGACCCGAATCCCGACGACCGGCGCAGCATCCTGGTGTCGCCCACGGAGTCCGGGACGAAGATGGTGGAGTCGATGATCGACAGCTTCGACCGGGTCGTGCACAACGCCGCGAAGTCCGCTGCCGTCAAGGACATCCGGGCCGTCAACGACCTGCTGCGCGGGCTCATCACCGGCATCGACGACTCCCTGGCCGAGAACGAATCCTGACCCGCAACGACTGCCGAACGCAGAGGAGCGCGCACCCCGCTCGGGGGTACGCGCTCAGCTCTGCCGTTCTCGGACCGTCGGGCGGTTCAGCGTTCCTATGACGTGAACGCGTCCTTGACCTTCTCGCCGGCCTGCTTGAGGTTGCCCTTGGCCTGATCGGCGTGACCCTCGGCCTCGAGGTCCTTGTTGTCGGTGTGCTCCCCGACGACCTCTTTGCCCTTGCCGGTCAGCTCTTCGGCCTTGTTCTTCGCCTTGTCGACGATTCCCATGATGCCTCCTGCTCGCAGATGGATCTCTGGATAGGTGGCCGTGTGTTCGACCTGACTTCGACCCTACTCGGACCCACGGACCTCAGCCGAGTGAGCTCAGATCGCCCGGAACGTCCACCGCGTGCTCCTGCAGCGCGGCCAAGGGGATGATGTCCACCGCGCGCGAGTGCGTCGAGGCCAGGACCACCGGGGCCGCGGCACCCGCCTCGTAGGCGCTCAGCCAGCGGGCGGCGACGACGCACCAGCGATCTCCCGGCACGAGTCCGGGGAAGGCGAATTCCGGGCGCGGCGTGGTCAGGTCGTTGCCGGTCGCGCGCTGGTGGGCCAGGAACTCCGCCGTGACCACGGCGCAGACGGTGTGGCTGCCCACGTCCTCGGGGCCGCTGCTGCAGCACCCGTCCCGGAAGAAGCCGGTCATGGGATCGGTGCCGCAGGGCTCGAGCGGCGCGCCGAGGACGTTGAGCTCGTCGGTCATGGCGCCAGCTTCGCACCCGGCCCCGGGGACTCCAACCCCGGTGCCACCGGATACCGCCGACCGGCCGGCTGATTACTGTGGTGATGTGAGCGTGTCCTCCCCCGACCTGAGCGCAGAGCTGAGCGCCGAGCCGGGACCCGACCTCGACGAGGAGCTGGCACCCTCGGCCGAATTGCTCACCGGGCGGCGGGTGGCGGTCCTGACCGGGGCGGGGATGTCCACCGACTCCGGGATCCCCGACTACCGCGGCCCGGACTCTCCGCCGCGGACCCCGATGACCTACCAGCAGTTCGTCGGCGATGCGGACTTCCGGCGCCACTACTGGGCACGCAACCACGTCGGCTGGCGTCACGTGCACCGCGCGCAGCCCAACGCGGGTCACCGGGCGCTCGTCCGGCTCGAGGCCGCCGGCGTCGTGACGGGACTGATCACGCAGAACGTGGACCGCCTGCACTCGATCGCCGGCAGCCGCAACGTGATCGACCTGCACGGCACCTATGCCTCGATCGTCTGCCTGAACTGCGGCGACCACACCGGCCGGGAGGCCCTGGCCGTGCGCCTGGAGCAGCTCAACCCGGGCTTCGCCGACGCCGTGGGGAGCGTGTCCGACCCCGAGATCGCGCCGGACGCCGACGCGGTGATCGCCACGACCGAGGGCTTCCGCGTCGCCGACTGCGCCCGCTGCGGCGGGATGCTCAAGCCGGACATCGTCTACTTCGGCGAGAACGTGCCTAAGCCGCGGGTCGAGCAGGCCTACGCGATGGTCTCCGACGCCGAGGCGCTGCTCGTGGCCGGTTCCTCGCTCACCGTGATGTCCGGGCTGCGCTTCGTCCGGCACGCCGCGAAGCTCGGGCTCCCCGTCGTGATCGTCAACCGTGGCCGGACCCGGGGTGACGACCTCGCCACGGTCAAGCTCGACCTCGGCTGCTCGCCCGCGCTCACGGCGCTGGCCGCGAGCCTGGCAGCCGCACGCTGATCTCCAGCCCGCCCTCCGGGCCCGGTTCGGCCCGGATCGTGCCGTGATGGGCCTGCACGATGGAGCGCGCGATCGTCAGCCCCAGCCCTGCGCCCCCGGCCTGGGAGACACGGTCGCGGCTGAGCCGCCGGAAGGGCTCGAACAATCCGGCGATCGACTCCCTCGGCACTTCCGGACCCGTGTTCGTCACCGTCAGCGACGGATCGGTCCCGACCGCCACCCGGACCCTCCCGCCCGCGTGGTTGTACTTCACGGCGTTCTGCACGAGGTTGGTGACGAGCCGTTCGAGCAGCACCCGCTCCCCGGCCACGGTGTGCTCGGCCAGTTCCCCGTCCAGCGCCACCCCGGCGCGTCCGGCGAGCTCGCGGTGGGCGGCGAGGACCTCGGCTGCGATGAGGTCCAGCCGCTGCGGTGACGTGCTCGTCAGGCCCCGGTCGCTCTCGCTGAGGACCAGCAGTCCCTCGATGAGCTGCTCGTTGCGCTCGTTCGTGCGCAGCAGCTGCCGGGTCAGCAGGCCCAGCTCCTCACCGGACAGCGGGCCGTCCATGCTGACCTCGATCAGGGTGCGCTGGATGGCCAGGGGCGTGCGGAGTTCGTGCGAGGCGTTGGCGGCGAAGCGGCGCTGGCCCTCGTAGCTGTCGGCGATGCGGTCGAGCATGTCGTTGAGCGCGTCGGGCAGGATCCGGAGCTCGTCGCCGGCGCTGCCGCGCGGCTCCGCTCGCTCGCCGAGGTTCTGCGGGCCGAGGCGGCGCGCGGCGTCGGCCAGCTGGGCGACAGGGCGCAGCGCCCAGGCCGCCGCCGCGACGAAGCTCGCCAGCAGGAGCGCCAGTCCGAGCAGCGCGATGACGGCTGGGGCGAGGTTCCGGACGGCGCTCGAACGGCACAGCTGGTCCGCGGCGGCGACGCCGAGGTTGCAGGACAACCGGTCGATGCAGGGCGCGGAAGGCGGCCGCAGGACCAGGCCCACCCCCGAGCGTCACCGCGCAGACGAGCACGACCCGCCACCGCGGCGTCAGCCGGTCGCCTGCCGCGCTCATCCCGGGATCCGGTAGCCGGCCCGCGGCACGGTCTGGATGATCGGTGGGTCGCCGAGCTTGCGACGCAGTGTCATCATCGCCACGCGAACCGCGTTGGTGAACGGGTCGGCATTCTCGTCCCAGGCCTGCTCGAGCAGGTCCTCGGCGCTGACGATCGTCCGCCGGCCTCGCAGCATGACCTCGAGAACGGCGAACTCCTTCGGGCGTGAGGTCCAGCGGCCGCCCGTCGCGCGCGGCGAAGTGCCGCGCCGGGTCGAGCACTATGCCGGCCGTGCTCGAGCACCGGCCTCGCCGCGGCCGTCGAGCGGCGGCCCAGCGCCTGGACGCGGGCGACCAGTTCGGCGAACGCGAACGGCTTGGTCAGGTAGTCGTCGGCGCCGAGCCCGAGGCCGTCGACCCGGTCGCGGATCCCGCTCGCTGCGGTCAGCATCAGTACCCGGACTGTCGGCATCGGACTCGCTGATCCAGCGGCACACCTCGTCACCGGTGCGTCCGGGCATGTCGCGATCCAGCACGGCGACGTCGTAGCGGTGGGTCGCCGACGCGCTCGAGCGCAGCATCACCGTCGTAGCAGACGTCCACGGCCATGGACAGCCGGCGCAGCCCCTCGGCGATGGTGTCGGCGAGGAGGCGCTCGTCGTCGGCGACCAGCACTCGCATTCCCATCCCCTCCTTCGCCCGGTCAGTGCGCGGCACGGCCGCCCGCTGACTCTCGCGGCAGCGTCATAAGGAGAACATAAGGACGCCGCAGACCGTCCCGAAACGGCCCGTCGGCGAGCGTCGTGCCGTGTCCTCACCCCGCCCGCGAGCCGTGGCTTCCCCTTGCGCCATCGCGCACGCCGTTGCCCTGCTCTGCCGGGCCCTCGTGGCCGCGTTCGCCGTGCTGGTCCACAGCGGCTGCCCGCGCAGGCACGGTCCGGACCCGGGTCGCTGTCGGACATGCGCATCCAGTGGCCGCAGGAGGGCCAGGCGGCGCTGACGCTGCTGCACGGCCGCGCCCTGGGCGGGAGTGGGAGCGACCAGCCCGTCCCGATCGCCAGCCTGGCCAAGGTCATGACGGCCTACGTGGTGCTGAAACGCCACCCGCTCGCCGCCGGCGGCTCCGGCTTCACCCTGACGGTGACCGATGCAGCCGTCCAGGACACGGCCCGGCGCCGCGACCAGGACCAGTCCCTCGTCCCGGTGGTGGCCGGTGAGGAACTGACCGAGCGCCAGGCCCTGGAGGCGCTGCTGCTGCCGTCGGCGAACAACATCGCCGCCCTGCTCGCCGACCACGACGGCGGTGACGAGGCATTCGTCGCCGCGATGAACCGCACCGCGCGCTCACTGGGGATGGCGCACACGCAGTACACCGACCCCAGCGGCTTCGACCCTGCCACCGTGTCCACGGCGGCCGACCAGCTCCGGCTCGCCCTGGCGGCGATGCGGACTCGAGCCGCTACGCGAGATCGTCGGCGAACGCAGCGCCGTCCTGCCCGTGGCGGGCACCGTGCGCAACACCGACACCCTGCTCGGGCACGGCGGCTTCGTCGGCATCAAGACCGGCTCCGACGACGCGGCAGGCGGATGCTTCATGTTCCAGAGCCAGGCGCGGGTCGGCAACCGCGATGCCACGATCGTGGGCGTGGTGCTGGGGGTGCGCGGCGGTCCCCCGCTGGCGGTCGCGCTCGCGGCGGCCCGCCGGATCGTGGCCGCCCTCCGTGCTCAACTCACCGCCGCGGACCTGCCCGGCTGACGTGGCCGAGTGGTGCCGTCGGGGGGAATCGAACCCCCCACATCGCCCGTGCTCGACTGCCGCGCTCGAGAGCGCCGTCTGCCGGTGATTTCCACCATCGCATCCAGGGCCGGCACCGAATGTAACCACATCGTCTGCGGCAATATTTCCACGGAAGGAAGATCGCGTGAATGCAAGCCATCACGCATTGTCCTAATTGGGACATTCCCAGGCCCATAATTTGCCGTAGAACATGCGATAGGCCAGTATTCCGTTTGCGGCCTCCATCCCTCGTGGGGTGTCGGGTCACACGTGTCCCCCTCACGACGACCTCATGATCAGGAATAGCCATCAACGGATTCGCGGCACCACCCCGAATTGCGCCTCCCGGTCGCCGTAAGCGGCATGGCGGCCCCCATATCGTGATGTCCCGCCGCGTGGTCGTGCGGCCCCGCTGCGCCACCGAACTCCCGCCCGAACAGGTGGTTCAGGCCAGCCCCACGCACGGCGCGAACGAGACCGCCGAGACCGAACCGCGCGATCACAGCCAACTCTGAGCGCATTCGGGGTACGCGGGACCCGGTATTGATCTTCGTATTATTAGTTGCCGAGGAAATGAATTTGCGGCGTTACCCATTGGCAACAGTCGTCCGCATCGCGGAGCGCCGGGTAACTTCATCGACATGCTGATCGTTTCTGGACACCTGCTGTTCACCGGTGCGGCCGACCGGGACCGGATCATCGCGGCGAGTGTGCCGTTCCAGGAAGCGACGCGGGCCTGGCCCGGATGCATCGCCTACTGCTTCTCCCCCGATCCCGTGGACGACCGCCGCATCCAGATCTACGAGGCCTGGAGTGACGGCGACGCGCTGCGCGCCCATTTCACGCACGACGACTACGCGGGCATGCGGGCGTTGCTGAACTCCGGTGGCCGGGACCGGTCCCAGACCGACGGGTATCCGCGCATCCGCCTGGTCGAGCAGGAGATGGACGTCTACGACACGGAGCGACGCCCGAACACGTCCTACTTCGGCGGTTAGCCTCTGCACCATGACCGATGACGTCCCCGGGTTGGCGTACGCCTCACGACAGGGCAGGTGGGTGCTGCTGGCGACCATCCTCGGCAGCGGAGTCGCCTCGCTGGACGCGACGGTCGTCAACGTCGCCCTGCCACGGATCGGCGACGATCTCGGGGCGGGGCTGTCGAGCCTGCAGTGGATGCTCAACGCCTACACCCTGACCCTGGCCGGCCTGCTGTTGCTGGGCGGCTCCCTCGGTGACCGGTACGGCCGGCGCAAGGTCTTCGTCATAGGCGTCATCTGGTTCGCGACGGCGTCGGCGGGCTGCGCGCTGGCCCCGGACGCGGCCGTGCTGATCGGCATGCGGGCCCTGCAGGGCGTCGGCGGCGCGCTGCTGACTCCGGGCTCGCTCGCCATCCTGCAGGCGTCCTTCCGGCAGGACGACCGGGCCGCCGCGGTCGGTGCCTGGTCCGGCCTGGGAGGGGTCGCCACCGCCGTCGGCCCGGTGCTCGGCGGGGTTCTCGTCGGCGCGGCCCCGTGGGGCTGGCGGCTGGTGTTCCTGCTCAACGTCCCGCTCGCCGCGCTCGTGGTCGCGGTGTCGGTGCGCCACGTGCCTGAGTCGCACGACCCGTCCACGCACGGCCGGATCGACTTCGCGGGAGCCGTCCTGGCCGCGGCCGGTCTGGGCGGTGTGGTCTACGGACTGACCGACGGCCCGGCGCACGGCTACGGGACAGCCGCGATCGCGTCGCTGGTGGTGGGCGTGCTCGCCCTGGCCGCGTTCATCGGCTACGAGGCCCGGACCGAGGACCCGATGCTGCCGCTCGGGCTGTTCCGCTCCTCGCTGTTCAGCGCCGCCAATGCGGTCACGTTCATCGTCTACGCCGCGCTGGGGGGTGCGTTCTTCCTGCTGCCATTGCAGCTTCAGCGCGGTTCGGGCTTCTCTCCGGTCGCCGCGGGCAGTTCCCTGCTCCCGATCACCGTCGTCATGCTGCTGCTGTCGCCGCGGATGGGGCGGCTGGCCCAGCGCGTCGGGCCCCGGCTGCCGATGACGGTGGGGCCGCTGCTGCAGGCCGCTGGACTGGCGCTGCTGACGCGAGTGGGGGTCGGGGCGTCCTATGTCGCGGACGTCCTGCCGGCGGTGCTCGTGCTCGCCCTGGGCCTGGCGGTCACCGTGGCGCCGTTGACGGCAACCGTGCTCGGCGCGGCACCGCAGGCCCAGGTCGGTGTCGCCTCCGCGGTGAACAACGACGTGGCCCGCGCGGCGGGACTGCTCGCCGTCGCCGTGCTGCCCGGCATCGTCGGCCTGTCGCAGACCGACTACGACCACCCGGCCTCGCTGACGAGCGCGTTCCACGCCGGGGTGCTGGTGATGGCGGCATTGTGCGCCGCGGGCGGCGTCCTGGCGCTGCTCACCATCCGGCGCAGCGCCTCGATCAGTACGCCGGCCGCCGACGCCCCGGAGGTCCGGGTGCACTGCGCGGTGAGCGGGCCCCCGCTCGCCGCTGACGACCGCGGCGCCGGACGATCAGGCGCTGAGGATGATCAGGCGTTGAGGACGTAGACGCCGAGCAGCACGCCGGCGACGGCGCCCGCGAAGGCTCCCCACCGGGCCGGTTCGGCCCGCTTGCCGTGCTTGCCGTTCGCAGCGCCGAGCAGGCCGCCGATCACCGCACACAGCGCGCCGGCGGGCAGGCCGTGCGCGATCAGCTGGGTCACGTCGTTCCATGCGGGCACCGGCGCAGCATAGGCCGATCCGCGACCGGGCGGAGTCTGGCGGGATCCGGCGACGCCCTCCCGCCGTCAGCGCGGGCCCGGCTGCGGCGTGACGGGATCGATCAGCCCGGTGCGGGCGCGGCGGCGCGTCCACGCCTGGGCGAGCACGCTGGCGCCGATGACGATCGCGACCGCGGCGACGATTCCCTGCCACGGCTCCGGGAAGATCGCCCCGCCGCCGAGCCCGATCGCGGCGTACACGACCGACCACAGCGTGGCGGCGCCGACATCGGCGATCGCGAAGCGGCGCCACGGGTAGCCGCCCAGCGCGGCCGCGAGCAGCACCGGTACCCGCCCGCCGGGGACCAGGCGCGACAGCAGCAGTACCCGTACCTCGTGCGCCTCGACCTGCGCGCGGAGGCGCCCGAGCGTCTCGGCGGGTGCGTCCCGCTGCAGCCACCCGACGCGGTGGGCCAGCGGTTCACCGGCCAGACGGAGCACGCCGTAGGTGATGATGTCGCCGGTGTACGCGCCTGCCGCCCCCACCGCCACGACGAACAGCAGGAACACCGGGTTGTCCGACGTCGCGAGGACCGCCGCCACGCTCACGGCGGCACCCGTCGGGACCACGGGAACGACCGCGCCGAAGGCCACGACCGCGAACAGGCCGGCGAGGTAGGACGGGTCGAAGGTGCTCACGGCAGCACCATCGTCGCGCCGGGGCCGAGCACGTGCGCGGTGGCGTGGGGGACCTGGTGGGCCAGCTCGTCGCGGAAGCGCCGGCCCGGCTCGCCGAACAGCTCGGCGAACCCCCTCAGGTGCGTGAGCCCGAACGGCCAGAACGTGCCGTAGTGGATCGGCACGGCGTCGCCCGCGCCGACGCGCCGCACGGCCTCGGCGGCACCGGCGGGGTCCAGGTGGTGCAGGCCGAGCGTGGGGCCCCATCCGCCGACCGGGACGATGGCGGTGTCGACCGGCCCGATCTGCGCCATCGCCCGGAACAGCCCGGTGTCCCCGGCGAACCAGACCCTGCGGCCGGCACCGGAGAGCACGTAGCCCAGCGCGGGGCCGTGGTGGCGCGAGAGCGGCAGGCGGTGCCCGTCGTGGGCGGCGGCGACGGCCTCGATCCGCAGCCCGGCGACGTCGGCGCTGGATCCCACCTCCATCTCCTGCACCCGGGCGGCCAGCTCCGGGTCGGTGCGGCGCAGAAGGGCCACCGTCCCCGTCGGAGCGAGCAGGCGGGGCGTCCCGGGGAGCCGCCGCAGTGACGGGATGTGGAGGTGGTCGCCGTGCAGGTGCGAGATGACCACGACATCGGCCAGGCGGGCCTCCGGTGGCGGCACCGGTCCACCGATCCGGTTGAGGTGGTACATCCGCTTGCACAGCACGGGATCGGTGAGCACGCGCACCCCGGCACAGGTGATCGTGGTGGTGGCGTGGCCCCACCACGTCACGCTCAGCGCGCTCACGGTGCCACCACCACGCGGGGGTCGCCCGGACGCAGCCCCAGCTCGCGCAGCCGGTCCACGAGCAGCCGGTGCACGTCGATGCCGTGCAGCGGGGTGTGGTCGGGCACGGGCCAGCCGGCAGGCACGATCAGCACCGCACACGTCTGGTCACCACCGAGGCCGCCGTGCGAACCCACCAGCTCCTCGAAGGCGGTGACCTCGCCACTGCGCGGGTCGAACCGCCCCAGCACCACGAGATCGCCCACGTGCGCGCGGGCATCGAGGTCGGCGAGGTCGCGGGCGGCCAGCGGTCCGTACACGGCGGTGGGGTCGGCGCCGCTCCCCCCGGTCGCTCCGCCGGCGACGAGGTTCCGCCAGCCTCGGGCGCCGATGACACGAACGTCCTCGCCCGCGCGCACCATCACCGCACCGATCTGCGGATGCGCGGCCAGGCCCGCGATCAGGCCGGGGTGGCTGCGCTCGATCACGTCACGATCGGCCCGGCCCGGCACATCGGGCAGGTAGATGTGCCCGAGGCTGCCCGCGGCGGCCACGACCAGGGACGGCGGGGCGGCGGCCGGAACGACCGGGTCGCGATGCGAGCGCGCCGTTCCCGCGCGCAGCGTGCGGGGCGCGACGCCACTGCCCCCGGCGTTGAGGAGCAGGTTGACCGGACCCCAACGCTCAGCGGGGACGGCGTCGAGCTCGCCGGACCCCGCACCCGCGCTCACCAGCGATTCCACCAGCTCGTGCAGGGTCTGCCCGGCGAGCTGGCTGAACGTCGCGCCCTGTGCCTGGCCGTGGTCGGACACCACGACGATCTCGTAGTCCCGCCCCACCTCCGCAGCGACGCGCTCGAAGAACAGGAGCACGCGGTCGAGGCCGTCCAGGGTCCTGATCGACTCGGGTCGGCTCGGGCCGGCGTGGTGGGCGACCTCGTCGTAGTCCACGAAGTCGACGAAGATCACCGGGGCCGCCCGCGCCATCTGCTCGGCGACGATCGCCACGTTGACGTCGCGGAGCAGAGCCGTGGTGACGCCGCGCAGCAGCGCGAACACCGCGCCCCGGTGCACGCGCGGGCGCACGTTGCGCCGCCGCTGCCGCCGGCCCTGGTACAGCTCGGTGATCACCTGCCCGACGAACACCACGATCGACCGGGCCAGGCCGGCGCCCGAGGTGGCGAACGTGGCGAGTCCCCGCGTCGATCGCCCGGGCAGCTGCGCCTCGGCCATGGTGAGGATGCGCGTCGGGGCGTCACCGTCGAAGAGGTTGGAGATGCTGACCCCGCCGTCGGCGAGCAGGCCGCGCCCGTCGGAGATGCGCGCGCCGATCTCCGCGGCGTCCCGCGGGCGGTTGGCCACGACCTCGCGCCGACGCTCCTTCTCATACCACCGGAACGACGGCACCTCGTGGGTGTCGCCGTGCAGGAGGACCGCCTGCCCGGCGGGCGTCGTCGCCGGCAGGCCGGTGTGCCACCCGTGGTGCTCATGGGTGCCCGTGCGCAGCCAGCGCGACAACGTCGGCAGGGCACCGCCGACGATCGCCTGCCGGAGCAACGCCTCCCCGACCCCGTCGAGCTGGATCACGAGCAGCCCGGGCCCGAGGGTGTGCGGTGCGCCGCCCACGCGGTTGGCGACGTGCACGCACCGGCCGAGCACCTGCGCGAGGTAGGAGTCCTCGCTCCCCGAGTCGAGGAACCAGTTCACGACCGCCGCGACGACCGCGGCCACCCAGGCCACGAGCAGGATGCGCGGGAAGGACGCCAGGTGGACGTCCGGAGCCAGGTCGATGGCCACCGTCAGGACGATCGCCTGGGCGAGGATCCCGACGACGAGCAACCCCCAGGACCCGACGACGACGGCGAGGCCGAGCAGGATCGGGCGCAGGACGGTGCCGACGGCGACGACCACCAGAACCAGACCCAGCACCGCGAGCGGGCCGCTGCTCTGCCGCCCGGGCAGGATGTACAGCGCCACGCCGAGCGCGAGGAACGACGTGAGGATCGAGCGCGACAGCCCGGCGAGCGCGGCCCCTGTGGGGCGCCACCCGAGCGCGGTGCGCGCGCTGAGTTGGACGCGCCGGCGCATCGACCGATTGGTCATGATCTGCCATCCTGCCGTACCTGACGTCGGGACCGCTCCGGCGGCGGTCGATACTGGGTGCGGATCACTCGACGATGAGGAGAAGCCCGTGGAATACCGCACGCTCGGTGCCAGTGGTTGCGCAGTCTCGACCTACGCACTCGGCACGATGACCTTCGGCAGCGAGACCGACGAGGCGGGGGCCCACGCGCAGCTGGACCGCTTCGTCGAGGTCGGCGGGACGCTCGTCGACACCGCCGACGTGTACTCGGCGGGGGTCAGCGAGCAGATCATCGGCCGGTGGCTCGCCGCCCGGAGCGACGCGCGGCAGCAGATCGTGCTGGCGACGAAGGGGCGCTTCCCGATGGGGAAGGGCACCAACGACCTCGGGCTGTCGCGCCAGCACCTGCGCCTGGCCCTCGACGCGTCGCTGACCCGCCTCGGCGTGGACTCGATCGACCTCTACCAGGTCCACTCCTACGACCCGGTCACGCCGATCGAGGAGACGCTGGGCTTCCTCGACGACGCCGTGCACGCCGGCAAGATCGGCTACGTCGGGCTGTCCAACTTCACCGGCTGGCAGCTGCAGCAGGCCGTCGACGTCGCCCACTACCGCGGACTGTCCCGCCCGGTGACGTTGCAGCCGCAGTACAACCTGCTGGCGCGGGCGATCGAGTGGGAGATCATCCCGGCGTGCGAGTCGACCGGACTGGGGCTGCTGCCGTGGTCGCCGCTGGGCGGCGGCTGGCTGACCGGCAAGTACCAGCGTGAGACGCGCCCGACCGGCGCGACCCGGCTGGGCGAGAACCCCGACCGCGGCGTCGAGGCCTACGACCGGCGCGGCAGCGAGGAGCGCACCTGGGATGTCGTCGACGCCGTGCGCAGCGTGGCCGAGGCGCGCGGGACGTCGATGGCCTGTGTCGCGCTGGCGTGGCTGGTGGACCGCCCGACCGTGTCGTCGGTGATCCTCGGCGCGCGCACCCTGGAGCAGCTCGACGCCAACCTGCTGGCCGCCGACCTGCACCTGACCCCCGAGGAGACCGCGGCACTGGACGCGGCGAGCGACCCCGGCGCGCCGGACTACCCGTACGGCGTGCCCGGGGTGGAGCAGCGCAGCCGCAGCATCGCGGGCGGCCGCTGACCGCCGCGACCGGGCCCGAGGAACGCGGGCCCGGTCCGGGGCGGCTCAGGTCAGCTCGGCATTCCGAGGGAGACCTCCAGGCCGTCCAGGTAGACCGCGGTCTGGCGGAGCAGGGTGCGCAGTGCCTCCCTGCCGTCGGGGTCGAGCACCGCGAGCATGCGGTCCTGGACGTCGGTGAGCGCGCTGTCGAACCTGGCCAGCTCGCCCAGGCCGAACTCGGTCGCGACCACGAGCCGGCTGCGGCGGTCGTCCGGGTCGGCGGTGCGGGTGAGCAGCCCGGCCTTCTCGAGGTCGTCGAGCAGGTAGGTCATTACCGTGCGGTCGATCCCGGTCTCGGCGGCGATCGCGGTCTGGGTCATGGGCGGGCGGCGGGTCGACGCGGCGAGGACCTGGTAGCCACGGGGACCGCCCGGCAGCGAACCGATCGCGTCGTTGGCCTGTTTGACGTACGCGCGGGTGAGTACCCCCAGCGCCCATCCGAAGTCGGTGTGCAGCGGATCGTCGGCGCTCCAGTCCGTCGGCGCGGAGCCCCCATCCGAACGTCGCTTCGACACGGCAACATCCTAGTCATAAATGTACGCTCGCGGAAGATATCCCCAGCTGCCGACCATCTACGATACAGATTACTTGAGCGATGTAGTATGTGGTTCGCTGGGCGAACTATCGCCTACAGTCGGGGCATGCCCTCCGCCCTCCCTCCCGACCGGCCCGCTCCGCTCCCGCGGCGGGAGCCCGATCCGCAGCGGGAGCAGGCCGTCGCCGCCGTCCGCGCGCTGGCCCGCGCCTCGCGGGTCCTCGAGCGGGCCGCGGCTGGCGAACTCAACCTCGCCCACTACCGGGTGCTGTCGGCGATCGCGTCCGGCGACCAGCGTGCCAGCCGCATCGCGACCCGCCTCGCGCTCGGCAAGCCGACGATCAGCGCCGCCGTCGACGCCCTGGCCCAGCGCGGACTGCTGACGAGGGCCGCCGAGTCGCGCGACGGCAGGGCCGCGGCACTGGCGCTGACCGAGGAGGGCCGGGCCACGCTCGATCGCGCCGAGAACGAGATGATCGCGAGGATCGAGGCGCTGTGCGCGCGGACCGGTGACCGGGCGGACGTGATGCGGGCGCTCTCCCTGCTCGGCGACGCGATCGACGCCGCCTACGCCGAGCGCATGGCCGATCCACGGGTGATCGTGTGACGGCCCCGCCCTCGGCCCCGGCCCCGCGCTCGGCCCCGACCCCGGCGCGGGCGCCGGGCTGGCTGCGGCGGCTGCTCGGCTACCTGCTGCGCCATCGCCGCGACGTCACGCTGGCGATCGGCGCGGCGGTGCTCGGCAGCGCCTGCCAGACCGTGGTGCCGCTCGTCGAACGGCACATCGTCGACGACGTGATCCTGCACCACACCTCGCCACTGTGGCCGTGGCTGCTCGCGCTCATCGCCCTGGCCGCGGCGACCTTCGGCTTCTCTTACCTGCGTCGCTACCGCGGCGGTCGGGTGGCGCTCGCGGTGCAGTACGACCTGCGCAACGCGATGCACGACCACCTGCAGGCGATGGACTTCGCCAACCTCGACCGCATGCCCACCGGCCAGCTGGTCGCGCGGGCCAACTCCGATTCGGCGCTCGTGCAGGGGCTGCTGAGCTTCCTGCCGATCATGAGCGGCAACGTGCTGCTGATGGTGCTGTCGCTCGGCGTGATGATCGTGCTGTCGCCGCTGCTCGCGCTCGTCAGCCTGCTCGTCGCGCCGGCGCTGCTGGTCATCTCCTACCGGATGCGCTGGCGGGTCTTCCCTGCCACCTGGGACGGGCAGCAGCGCGAGGGCGACGTGGCCCAGATCGTGGACGAGGACGTCAACGGGGTGCGCGTGGTCAAGGCCTTCGGCCAGGAGCGCCACGAACTCGAACGGGTGGCCGAGGCCTCGTCGACCCTCTACGGCGCGCAACTGCGGGCGGTCCGGCTCCAGGCCAGGTACCAGCCCCTGCTCCAGGCCGTCCCCACCCTGGGTCAGGTCGCGATCCTCGCGCTGGGCGGCTGGCTGGCGCTGCAGGGCGACATCACCCTGGGGACCTTCCTGGCCTTCTCGACCTACATCGGCCAGCTGATGGCGCCGGCCCGCCAGCTCGCCGGAGTGCTGACCATCGGCCAGCAGGCCAGGGCGGGCGTCGAACGCATCTTCCAGCTGCTCGACCTGGCGCCGGCGATCGCCGATGCCGCCGACGCGATCGATCTCCCGCCGGGACCGGGGGCGATCACCTTCACCGGCGTCGACTTCGGCTACGGCGACGGCGCTCCCGTGCTGCGGGGCATCGACCTGCGCATCGCGCCGGGGGAACGGGTGGCCCTCGTGGGCCCGAGCGGCAGCGGCAAGACCACGCTCACCATGCTCGTGCCCCGCTTCTACGACCCGCTCGCCGGCGCCGTCACGGTCGACGGCTGCGACGTCCGCGAACTCGGACTCGCGTCGTTGCGCCGCGAGATCGGCGTGGTCTTCGAGGACAGCTTCCTGTTCTCCGAGTCCGTCCGGGACAACATCGCCTACGGCAGGCCGGACGCGGACGCTTCGGCGATCGAGGCGGCGGCCCGCGCGGCCCAGGCCCACGAGTTCATCGAACGCCTGCCGCGCGGCTACGACACCGTCGTCGGGGAACGCGGGCTGACGCTGTCGGGCGGGCAGCGCCAGCGCATCGCCCTCGCGCGGGCCATCCTCTGCGATCCCCGCATCCTGATCCTGGACGACGCGACCAGCGCGGTCGACGCCCGCACCGAGGAAGCGATCCACGACGCGCTGCGCGAGGTGATGGACGGCAGGACCGTGCTGCTGGTCGCGCACCGCAGGTCGACGCTGCACCTCGCCGACCGCATCGTCGTCCTGCAGGACGGGGCGATCCAGGATCAGGGCACGCACGAAGAGCTCGTGGCACGCAGCGCCGCTTACCGCACGCTGCTCACGGGTCTGGACGAGAGCGCGGCCGGCCGGGTCGGCGACCGCATCGACGGCCTGGCGAAGATCGGTGCCGGTGACGGGCCGGGCGTGCAGGGCACGACCGCGGCGGCGTGGTCGGGCGGACCCGGCGGCACCCCCCGCGCGTACAGCTCGCGCACGATCGGCGCCCCGAGCATCGGCGCCGGCCTCGGCGGTGGTGGCGGCGGCTGGCGCCTGAACCTGGCCCCGACTCCCGAACTGCTCGCACGGGTGGCCCGCCTGCGCCCCATCCGCGACCGCGCACACGTCGACCTGGACCGGGAGTCCCGGCCGGACAAGGGATTCACCCTCGGCAGGGTCCTGCGTGAATTCCGCGGGCCACTGCTGCTCGGCCTGGTCCTGGTCGTCCTCGACGCCCTCGCCGGGCTGGCCGGACCCGTGCTGGTGAAGACCGGCATCGACGACGGGGTGGCCACCGGCTCGGCGCGGGTGCTCTTCGCCGCGTCGGCCGTCTACCTCGTCGTCACGCTGGCCGATCTGCTCGACGAGGTCGGCGAGACGTTCGTGACCGGGCGGGTGGCCCAGCGGGTGATGCTGTCGCTGCGGATCCGGATCTGGGCCCAGCTGCAACGGCTGTCGCTGGACTACTACGAGAGCGAGATGGCCGGCCGGATCATGACCCGGATGACCACCGACGTCGACCAGTTCGAGTCGCTGATCGAGAACGGCCTGCTGTCGGCGCTGGTCTCTCTGGTCACCTTCCTCGGCGTCGGCGTCGCGCTGGTGAGTTTCGACGCCGAGCTCGGGCTGTACACATTGACGGTCGTGCTGCCGCTGGCGGTGGCTACGGTGATCTTCCGCCGCAGGGCCGCGCGCCTCTACGACCTCTCGCGCGAGCGCATCGCCGTCGTCAACGCCGATTTCCAGGAGAGCCTGTCCGGCGTGCGCGAGTCGCAGGCGTTCGTGCACGAGCGCGAGACGCGGAGCCGATTCCACCGTCTCGGGAGGTCCTACCTGGACTCACGCGTCGGCGCTCAGCGGCTGGTGGCGACGTACTTCCCGTTCGTGCAGTTCCTGTCCGCGGGCGCCGACGCGATCGTGCTCGGGATCGGGGCAGGACTGGTGACGTCCGGGCACCTGACGTCCGGCGCGCTGATCGCCTTCATCCTCTACGTCGACATGTTCTTCTCCCCCATCCAGCAGCTGTCGCAGGTCTTCGACTCCTGGCAGCAGACGCGCGTCTCGGTCGCCAGGATCTCGGAGCTGATGCAGCTGGACACGCTGACGCCGGAACCGGCGGCGCCGGTCGCGGTCGGCCGGCTCCGAGGGGCTGTCACGGTGCGCGGGGTGCGGTTCTCCTACCCCGGCACGCCGGAGCGCCCGCGGGAGAACGCGGCGCGGCGGCGCGGGCCTGCTGATCCCCGCCAGCTGCACTCGCCGGACAGCCTGCGTGTGGCACCGCCCGAGGCCCTGCGCGGCGTCGACCTGGAGATCGCGGCGGGAGAGACCGTCGCCCTGGTGGGCGAGACCGGTGCCGGCAAGTCCACCGTGCTCAAGTTGCTGGCGCGCTTCTACGACCCCGACGAGGGCTCGGTCCGCATCGACGGGCACGACCTGCGATCGCTCGACCTCGCGGCCTTCCGGCACCAGCTCGGCTACGTGCCGCAGGAGGCGTTCCTGTTCACCGGCACCGTCCGCGACAACATCGCCTACGGCCGGCCGGACGCCACGGACGCCGAGGTCGAGGCCGCGGCGCGCGCCGTCGGGGCGCACGACTTCATCGCCACCCTCGCCCACGGATACCTGGAGCAGCTGGCCGAGCGCGGCAAGTCACTGTCCTCGGGCCAGCGGCAGCTGATCGCCCTCGCGCGGGCCGAACTGGTCGACCCCGTGCTGCTCCTGCTGGACGAGGCGACCTCGAACCTCGACCTCGCCACCGAGGCCAAGGTCAGCGCGGCGATGCACCAGGTGGCGCAGGGCCGTACCACGATCATCATCGCGCACCGGCTGCAGACCGCGCGGACGGCCGATCGCATCGTCGTGCTCGACCGGGGCGCCGTCGCCGAGGTGGGCTCGCACGAGGAACTGCTCCAGGCCGACGGTCGCTACGCCGCGATCTGGCGCGCCTTCGAGCTCATCGGCTCGCCGACCGGCTGACCGCGAGCGCGACCAGGTCACGGGCAGCTCCGGCCGGCGGTGTCGCGCCGCCGATCCAGACCGCCCGCAGGGTGCGCTCCAGCGACAGGCCCTCGGTGGCGACGACCTTGAGCCGGCCGGCACTGACGTCGTCGGCGACGGCGAGCTCGCTCAGCACGGCCGGGCCGGCGCCGGCGATCACCGCGGCCCGTACGGCTGACGTGGTCGACAGCGCGAGGGCCGGCGCCGCGATCTCCACGTCCTGCCCGAGCACCGCACGCAGGGCGGAGTCCAGCGCACTGCGGGTGCCGGAGCCCTCCTCACGGGTGACGAGGGCGCTCCGGGCCAGGTCCAGGGCCCGCAACGGCCTCTGCCGCCGGGCCCACGCGTGATCGGGGCGCACGACGATCAGCAGGCGGTCCCGCCCGACGCTGCGGCTGCGCATGCCACGCGGTGCCAGCGGCCCCTCGACGAATCCGATGTCGGCCTTGCCCGCGCGCACCTGGGCGACGACCGTCTCGCTGTTGGTCGCCGTCAGTGTGATCTCCGTCGACTGCTGGCCGTGGAGGGCGGCGTCGGCGTTGAGGGCCACGAGCCAGCCGGGAAGCAGCTGTTCGGCGACGGTCAGGCTGGCGCTCACCCGCAGCCGTCGGCGCCGGTCGTGGCGCAGCGAGGCGAGTCCGGCATCGACCTCGGCGGCGACGTCGAGCAGCCGCGCCGCCCATTCCGCGACCACGACGCCGGCGGGTGTGAGCGAGGAGCCGCGGGCCGTGCGGGTCACCAGGACGACACCGGTCTGGGACTCGATGGAGCTGATACGGGCCGACACCGCCTGCTGGCTGACGCCGACCTGGGCCGCGGCCGCGTTGAGACTGCCGGTGCGTGCGACCGCGAGAAGGACCTCGAACGCGGCCAGATCCGGGAGGTGGGGGCTCAGCATGGCGTGCCTCCGTAACGGCTCAGTTACCAACTCACGTTGTATCCTGACAAGGATAGCCCGCCTACCGGATGAACTCCCCCCGGACCAGTGTGATCGGTGTGGCCATCATCGACGCAGCACTCCGACCGAGATCGATCCCGCCCGTGACACGTCGGCACCGGCTGGCGTCGGTGGGCCTGTTGCGCGATCTCGAGCACCCCGCGGACGTCTTCTCCCACCTGACGCCGAACTGGTTCGCGTCGGTCATGGGCACCGGGATCGTGGCGGTGGCCGCCGCGTCGCTGCCCGAGCAGGTCCCCGGTCAGCGCGTCCTGGCGACGATCGTGTGGGGGCTGGCCGCCGTCCTGCTCCTCGCGGTCTGCGCCGCGACCGCCGAGCACTGGCGGCGCCATCCCGCGACCGCCCGCGGGCATCTGCGGAACCCCGCGATGGCCCCGTTCTACGGCGCGCCCCCGATGGCCCTGCTCACCGTGGGCGCGGGCACGATCCTGCTGGGCAAGGACGTCCTGGGCGAGCGCCTGGCCGTCGACGTCGACTGGGTGCTCTGGTCGCTGGGCACGGCGACCGGACTGGCGGTCGCCGCCGCCGTCCCCTACCTCATGATCACCCGCTTCGAGCTCGGGCTGAGCTCGGCGTTCGGCGGCTGGCTGATGCCCGTCGTCCCGCCCATGGTGTCGGCCTCCACCGGGGCCCTGCTCGTACCCCACGCGGCAGCGGGGCAGGCTCGGCTCTCCCTGCTCCTGGCCTGCTACGCGATGTTCGGCCTCAGCCTCGTCGCCTCTGCGGCCGTGATGAGCATCCTGTGGCTGCGGCTGGTGCTGCACGGCATCGGCGAGGCCCGCACGGTCCCCACCCTGTGGATCGTCCTCGGACCGCTCGGCCAGTCGATCGCGGCGGCCAACCTGCTCGGCGGCGTCGCGCACACCGCGATCCCCGCGCCCTACGCCACGGCGCTCGAGGCCTTCGGGGTGGTCTACGGGGTCCCCGTCTGGGGTTTCGCCCTGCTGTGGGCCGGGATCGCCGCGGCCGTGACCGTGCGGACCGCACGGACCGGACTGCCGTTCTCCCTCACCTGGTGGTCGTTCACCTTCCCGGTCGGGACCGTGGTCACCGGCATGAGCGGGCTGGCGCTGCACACCGGGGCGGACCTGTTCCGGTACGGCGCCGTCGCGGGCTTCGTGTTCCTCACCGGCGCCTGGATCACCGTGGCCTCGCGCACCGCCCGCGGGAGCGCTCGGGGGAACCTGTTCCTCGCCCCGAACCCCGTCGCCGCCTGAGACACTGACGCGGTGACGCCGCCGCCCGTGCCCGATCCGGCGCTCATCGTGCTGGTCGGGGCGTCCGGAGCAGGCAAGTCGACCTGGGCGGCGCAGCGTTACCGCGAGGTCGAGATCGTCTCCTCCGACGCGCTGCGCGCCGTCGTGGGCAGCGGGCCGCACGACCTCGACGCCAGCGCGGACGCGTTCGCCCTGCTCGAGACGATCCTCGCGGCCCGGATCGGGCGCGGCCTGACGACGGTGGTCGACACTCTCGGCCTGGACCCGATCCGGCGCCGTGCCTGGCGGGACCTGGCCGGCCGGCGTGGGCTGCCCGCCGTGGCCGTGCTGCTCGACACTCCGGCCGCGGTGTGCCGCGCGCGCAACGGCGCCCGCACCAGGGCCGTCCCGGCAGCGGTGCTCGCCGGCCAGCTGCGCCGGATCGCCGCTGCCGCGACCGAGCTCGACGCCGAGGGGTGGGATCTCGTCGTGCGGGTCGGGCCGGAGGCGCTGACAGCCGCCCCGAGTTCACCGGTCTCGCGGGCGGAGCCGGTCTCGCGGGCGGAGCCGGTGGTGCGGGCGGAGCCGGGCGAACTGCGCGTCGTGCTGCAGGTCTCGCGGTTCCCGTGGGGCGAGGATCCGGCCGGGTGGCTGCGCGACGTCGCCTCGGCCGCCGCGGAGATCGGCTGCCACGGCCTGGCGCTGATGGACCACCTGATCCAGATCCCGCAGGTGGGGCGGGCGTGGGAGCCGATCCCGGAGCCGTGGGTGACGCTCGGGCTGCTCGCGGCGCTGCCGACGGACCTCCACCTGGGCACGCTGGTCAGCCCGGTGAGCCTGCACTCGGCCGGGCGCCTGGCCAAGACGGCCGCCACGCTCGACGCGCTCAGCGGCGGACGGGCATTCTGCGGGGTCGGCGCCGGGTGGTGGCAGCGCGAGCACGAGGCCTACGGGCTGCCGTTTCCGCCCGCCGCCCAGCGCGTCGACGCGGTGGCAGCGGCCGTGACCACCCTGCGCGCACTGTGGGCGCCGGGAACCAGGTCCTTCGAAGCGGACGGGGTGTCGCTGCCGGAGACGACCTGCTACCCCCGCCCCGTCGGCACGATTCCGATCATCGTGGGGGCCAGGGGTCCGCGGATGCTCGCAGTCGCGGCGCGGCTCGGTGATGCCTGCAATGTGATGTCCGACCGCACGAGCGTGACCACGGCGCTCGATGCCATGGCTGGTAAGGACGTCACCGTCCTCGACCTGCCGGTCATCGGGCGGGACCGTGAGCACACGGCAGCCCTCGTCGAGCAGCTGCGTGGCCGGGTGCCCGCGGCGACGTACGCTGCGCGCCACCATGCCGGCGAGGCCGCCGCCCACATCACGCGGTACCGCGAGCTGGCCGCCCGCGGGGTGAGCACCGTCTTCGTGGCCCTGCCCGACCTGTCCGGCGCCGAGGACCTGGCACGGCTCCGCCCGGTGGTGCAGGCACTGAGCTGAGGCCAGACTGTCGGGATGCAGATCCCCACCGTCGGCGTCGAGGAGGAGTTCCTCCTACTCGGATCGCGCGGGCGCTCGCTGTCCGCGCGCGGGCAGGAGGTGGTCGACCTCGCGTCGGCCCGCGACCCCGACGGCCAGTTCGAGCACGAACTTCAGAAGCAGCAGGTCGAGCTGGGCTCGTCGCCCACCCGATCGCTGACCGACCTGAGCACGGAGCTGCGCAGGCTGCGCTCGGAGCTGGCCTCGGCCGGCGCCGCGCAGGGCGCCCGGCTGCTGGCGTCGGCGACCAGCCCCGTCCCCGCCCGTCCGGTGCTGACCGAGGATCCGCGCTACCGGCGGATGCGGACGCTGTTCGGCACACTGGCCGGCCGGCAGCTGACCTGCGGCATGCACGTCCACGTCTCGGTTGAGTCCCCCGAGAACGGCGTCGCGATCATCGACCGGCTCCGGCCGTGGCTGCCGGTGATCACCGCGCTGAGCGCGAATTCGCCGTTCCTGCTCGGTGAGGACACCGGTTACGCCAGCTACCGCAGCATGCTCTGGGGGCAGTGGCCCAGCGCGGGCCAGGCCGAGCCGTTCGGCGACCTCGCCACCTACCGGGCGGTCGTCGGCGGCCTGGTGGCGACCGGCGCAGCGCTCGACGACGGCATGATCTACTTCGATGCGCGCCTGTCGGCCAGCTACCCCACCGTCGAGATCCGGGTCGCCGACGTCTGTCTCGACGGTGACGACGCGGCCGTCCTGGCAGGGATCATCCGTGGGCTCGTCATGACGGCCGGGCGCGAGGACCTGCAGCCGGCCGCGTGGCCCCGCTCGGAGGTGCAGCGGGCAGCCGCGTGGCGCGCCGCCCGCTTCGGTACCGACGACGAGCTGGTGCAGCCGCTCGGCCGGAGCCTCCTCCTGCCCGCCTGGGACGTCGTCTCGCAGCTGCTCGACACCATCCGCCCCGCGCTGCTCGATGCCGGGGACCTCCAGCAGGTCGAGGAGGGACTGGAGCGGATCAGGCGCCGCGGCACCGGCGCCCGGGTGCAGCGCCAGGCCTACGCGGCGGGCGGGATGGCCGCGGTGCTGGACGCCGTCGCCTGCGGCTGACAGGCGACGGGCCCAGCACCGGGGCCGGATCACTCGTCCGGCCGTCGCTGCAGGATCAGCGGAACATGTCCTCCGAACCCAGGTAGACGCGGGCCATCTTCGACACCGGGTCGGCGGCGAAGTGACGCTGCATCGCGCGGTTGTCGAGAGCGTTGTCCAGCGAGGCCATGATCATCGACTGGTCGAGGACCAGGTAGCGGTGCCCGACGGCTCCGGTGGTCGGGTTGACCGCGTCGAAGAATCCGCCGACGCCGTACACGCCCGGATAGAGCTGCCGCAGCTTCTGGATGTTCGCGAACGCCTGTTGCGGGGCGACGTCGAGCGCGAGGAACGATGCGTGCGGCGTGACCACGTCCTCGGTTCCGCAGGTGTCGCACTGGGCCAGCCGGTCGTTCGGGTGGGCGGCCGTCGCCCCGACTCCGTAGTACGGGAAGGCCTGACCCGACGCGCCGTATCCGCTGTAGCCGCCGGTGTCGTCGGCCGTGCTCGACGGCGACATCCCCCAGACCGGCAGCTTCAGCTTCTGCGGTCGCGTAGGTGATCTGCACCTGCGCGGTCGCGTAGTCGGCCCGGCCGAAGCTCTGCGGGCCCCACGAGGTCTCGGGCACGACGTCGTTGGCCATCAGGCCTTCGAACATCCCTCCGCCGTAGGTCGGGATGAACTTCAGATCACTGCCGGGGTAGGTGTAGTGGCCCTCCCAGACCGTGAACGTCTTGCCCGACTGCGGATCCTTCTGCGTCACCCACGTTCCGGACATCGGCCACTGCCCCTGCCAGGAGAAGTCGGGGTCGGTCGTGCAGTCGGCGAAGGGTGCCTGCGGAGGCAGCTCCCGCCAGCTGCGCCACCAGACGTTGCCCGGCATCTGGTGCAGGCCGAGGCCGAGGTAGGCCGAGATGCGGGGATCGCTGTAGAGCGCGCCGTTGTGGTAGTAGTGCGGGGCGTTCGCCGGATCGGTCGGTGGCAGGCCGGCGTAGTAGCCGCCGTACATCTGCCCGGTGGGCTGGTTGCCGGCGATCGCCGGGTTGACGTTGCAGTGCGTCTCGGCGCGGTCGTCGTAGAAGAGCGAGAAGTCCATCGGCGCGATCAGCGAGTTCGCCAGGCGGCCGAGTTCGGGAAACGCCTGCCGTACCTCGATCAGGCCGGAGGCATACCAGCCGTTGTCGACGTTGGACAGGAACGAGCAGTTGTCGAACGTTCCGCCCTCGGCCGTGCAGGCTGCGGCACCGGGGTTCGTCAGCGGCTGTGCCGTGGTCGTGTCGTACCACTGATACAAGAAACCCTTGTATCTCGCCATCGAGCTGACGGTGCGCAGGGTCTTGGTGACCATGGCGTCGGCCGACCGACGGCTGACCAGGTGCAGGTCGCTCGCGGCGACGACGGCCCACAGGTACACACCGATGTTCGCGGCGGAGGTGTACCGGCCGTAGTCGGTCGGCGCGGCGGCACCCCCGGCGTAGGTCAGGTTGTCCAGCGGCAGGCCCGTGTGCGGATCGACGTCGGCCCGGTAGAAGTTCCAGGTGTCGCGGGCGATCGCCAGCAGTTGCGTGCGCTGCGAGGCGGTCAGGCCGGTGTAGGTGGCGACCGAGCTGACGGGTTTCGGCTTCCGTGCGGTGGCTGTCGCCGGGGTGGCGGCGATGAGCAGGGCCGCGCACGTCAGCAGCGCGGCGCACACCGCTGTCAATCGGGCAGCTCGTGGTGTCGGGTGTCGCATCGGTCTTCCTGCCTTCCGTGAGGGGCTATGCAGCCCCGGTATCGGCGAAGGGATTGGCCAGCGCGTCGAGAAGGGTGACCGTGTAGTCGTCCTTCGGGTGCTGCAGCACGTCCTTCGTGCTGCCTCGTTCGACGACCCGGCCGTGATTGAGGACGAGGATCTCGTCGGTGACCACGCGGGCGCTGAGCAGATCGTGGGTGATGTAGAGCAGGCTGAGCCCGCGCTCCTCCCTGAGCTTGGCCAGCAGCCGCAGCACGCCGGCCCGTAACGAGACGTCGAGCATGGACACCGGCTCGTCCGCGACGACCAGCTGCGGATCGCAGGCCAGCGCGCGGGCGATGACGACCCGCTGCCGCTGACCGCCCGACAGCTGGTGCGGCAACTTGGCCGCGAACTGTTCCGGCGGGGTGAGGCCGACGGTCTCCAGCAGCTCGCTGACATGCTCCGCGGCCTCGCGCCCGGACAGCCCGAGGAAGTTCTGGCAGGGGCGCGCGATGGTGTAGCCGACGGTGTGCAGCGGGTTGAGGGCCCCGTACGGGTCCTGGAACACCATCTGAACGCTGCTGTGGTACGAGCGCAGCGCCCGCGACCGGAGGCGGCCGACCTCCAGGTCCCCGAAGCGGATCGAGCCGGAGCTCGGCCGCACCGCGCCGGTGATCATGCCGGCGATGGTGCTCTTGCCGCTGCCACTGGCGCCGACGAGGCCCACCGCCGCTCCCGGGGCGATGGTGAACGAGACGTCGTCCACCGCCCGCACGACGGCTCCCTTGCGCCCCCGGTAGTCCTTGGTCAGCGCCTCGACGACCATCGGTGGTACCTGGGCTCGGGCGGTCGGGTCAGGCGACATCGACTGCTCCCTTCGCGTGGTCGTCCGCGGGTGCGCGGACGTGGCAGGCGACCTGCCCGAGGTCCAACCGCGCCAGCGGCGGGTCGATGGTGCGGCAGACGTCCTGCGCCAGGGTGCAGCGCGGGGTGAACGGGCAGCCAGGAGGCACGACCGACAGGTCCGGCGGTGAGCCGGGGATTCCGCCGAGGCGCACCTCCTCCGCCCGCGGGTCGGCGTAGCAACCCAGCAGCGCCTCGGTGTAGGGGTGGTGAGCGCCGCTGAGCATCGCCTTGGCCGGCTGGTCCTCCACGATCTCGCCGGCGTACATGACGAGTACCCGGTCGGTGGCCTCGAGCACCACGCCGAGATCGTGACTGATCAACAGCGCGGTGAAACCGTTCTCGCGCTGCAGCTGCTTGATCGTCTTGATCACAGCGGCCTGCACGACGACGTCGAGAGCCGTGGTGGGCTCGTCGAAGACGATCAGGCGCGGCTCCAGGGCGAGTGCCAGGGCGATGACGACGCGCTGGCGCATCCCACCGGACAGCTCGTGCGGGTAGCGGTCCAGGACGTCCGCGGCGAGCTCCACCTTGGACAGCAGCTCACCGCCGCGTTCACGCACCCGGCCCTTCGGCCACTCCTCGTTCTCACGGGCATGGGCCTTGAGGACGTCCCGGAAGTGGTTGCCCACCGTCCGGACCGGGTTGAGCGCGTTCATGCCGCTCTGCAGTACCAGCGCGAACCCGTTGCGGCGCTGCCGGCGCAGTTGCTCCCCGGTCAGGCGGCTGATGTCGGTTCCCGCGAAGGTGATCGTGCCGCCGCTCAGATGCGCCGGCGGCCGGAGCATGCGGGTGAGTGCGTAGCCCAGGGTGGACTTGCCGCAGCCGGACTCCCCGACGAGACCGACGAACTCGCTCTGCTCGAGGGTCAGGTCGACGTTGCGGACCGCGCGGATGCGCTGGCCGCGCGTGGGCTCGTAGACCACCTCGATGCCCTTGGCTTCCAGGATCGCCGTCATCTCACTTCTCCCGCAACCGCGGGTTGGACAGTGCGTCCACCCCGAAGTTGATCATCGTGAAGGACAGTGCGAGCAGGGCGATCGCGAGCCCCGGCGCGAAGACCAGCACCCACTGCCCCGTCAGCAGCGCGTTCTGCTGCTGCGCGGAGTACAGGATCGTGCCCCAGCTGACCGTCGACGGATTGCCCAGGCCGAGGAACTCCAGGCTCGCCTCGGCCATGACCGCGGCCGTCGCCGCGCCGAAGAAGCTCCCGGCGACCAGCGAGGTCATGTTGGGAAGGATCTCGCGGAAGACGATCCGGATCAGGCCCTCCCCGGAGAAGACCGCAGAGGTGATGAAGTCGCGGTTGCGCAGCGTGCTGGCCTGGCTGCGGATGACCCGCGCACCGGTCGCCCAGCTGGTGAACATGACGACCAGTACGATCGTCCACATCGACCGGCTGGGGATGTACGCGGCCAGAATGATCATCAGCGGGATACCGGGGATGACCAGTGCCAGGTTGGTGACGAAGCTGAGGATCTCGTCGACGGGACCGGGACGGTAGCCGGAGATGAGGCCGAGCGTCACGGCGATGAACGTGGCTCCGAAACCGGCGGCGAGCCCGACGAGCAGGCTCACCCGCCCGCCGTAGAGCATCTGCGCGAAGACGTCCTGGCCGTTGCCGGTGGTGCCGAACCAGTTGCTCCCACTGGGGTTCTGGTAGGGCTGGAACGTCGTGGCCGTCGGCGAGTGCCGGGCCAGCAGCGGAGCGAACGCAGCGGTCAGGAAGAAGAACGCCAGGATGACCATCCCGATCCGGGCCTTGCGGTTGCTCCACAGCGTCCCGATCGCGCGCCACACGAACAGGAGCGGGCCGGGCGCCCGCCGGCCGGGCGTGACGGTGACCTCCGCCTGCAGGCCGGGTGCCTCCGCCGGTGGCGGGACTGTCGAGAGCATGCTCATGACGTCGTCACCCGGACCCGCGGGTCGAGCCGTGCGTACAGCAGGTCGACGATGAAGATCGCGACGAGCATGCTCACGGTGATCACCAGGAACAGCGCCTGCATCAGCGGGAAGTCGTGGTTGGACACCGCGATGTAGAGCAGGTTGCCGAGGCCGGGATAGCCGAAGACGCCCTCGACCAGCACCGAACCGCCGACCACCGCACCCAGGGACAGCCCGAACGCGGTCACGTTGGGAAGGAGCGCGTTGCGGGCGGCGTAGAGCAGTGCGATCGTCCGCGTGCGCAGCCCGTTGGCCTCGGCGAAGGTCACGTAGTCCTCCCCCAGTGTGTTGATCATGTTGTTGCGCATGCCGAACACCCAGCCCGACAGCGAGGTGATCGCGAGCGTCAGCCCGGGCAGCACGCTGTGGAAGATGGCGTTGGAGATGAACGACGGATCCCAGCTCGGGGAGAGACCGGGGTCGTAGCCACCCTTGATGGGGAAGTAGTTCAGCTTGTAGGCCAGGACGTAGAGCAGCAGGAGTCCCAGCCAGAAGGGCGGGAACGCCGCGAAGAACGTCGCTCCGATAGTGACGACCGAATCGGTGGCCTTGCCCCGGCGCCAGCCGGCGAACACCCCGAGCAGCGTGCCGATCACGAACGCGATCACCGTGGTGACCCCGACCAGGATCAGGGTCCACGGCAGCGCCTTGCCGATCGTCGTCGACACCTCCTGGCTCGGGAACGAGTAGGAGCGGCCGAAGTCGAAGTGCACGATGTTGTTCAGGTACTGGAAGTACTGGCTGATCTGGTTGCCGTGCGGCGAGCCCAGCTGGATCTCGATCGCCTTGCGCTGGGCGTTGGTGATCGGCTGCCCCGTCTGGGCGATCTTCGCGAGGGCGGCGTCCACCGGCGATCCCGGCATCAACCGCGGCAGGATGAAGTTCAGCGTCACCGCGGCCCAGAGCGTCAGCAGGAACAGCACGAACTTGCGCAGTGCGTAAGGCATGAGCTCATCACCGCCTCTCCGGAAAGGGTCGGGCGTTCGGATGTGGGCATCCCCGTCACGCAGCCTTCAGGTGCGTCAGCACGAGCAGCACCGCATTGTTGTAGGGCGTGGGAAGGCTGTACGGATCGCTCGCCGACGGCCACCCGGTGAAGTGGTTCGTCCGGAAGAGTCCCCAGCTGCCGCCGTAGTAGAGCGCGATGATCGGCACCTGGTTGTACATCACCTGCTGCAGCTTGTGTGCTGCGTCCATCTGCGCGGCCTGGCCGGTCGCCGAGGCCAGTGAGGCCAGCGCCTGATCGGTCGTCGGGTCCTTGAACCGCTCGAAGTTGTTCGCCGTGGGCGTGCCGACCGCTGTGGCGAAGGAGCTGTTCAGCGCGGTGTTGAAGTCCTTGTAGACGTCACCGGTGCCGCCGAAACCGCCGAAGGCCGCGTCGAACTGCCCGCTCTGGATCTGCTGGGTGTACTGAGCGGCCTGCGGCAGGTCGAGGGTGACCTTGATCCCCGCGGCGCCGAGTTCGGTCTTGACCTCGGTGGCCGCCGCGACCCAGTCGCTGTAGTTGCTGGGCAGCACGATCGTCATCGACGCCTGCTTGCCCGCCTTCGTCAGCTTGTTGCCCTGGAGCTGGTAGCCGGCCGCGGCGAAGGCCTGCTTGGCCGAGGTCAGGTTCTGGGTGACGTTGCCGCTGTCGGGCAGGCTCGGATCGAGGTACTTCTGCAGGTTGGGCAGGATCAGCCCGGACTGGCTGGCGGCCGTCGTGTAGCCGTTGACCGCCTTGGTGGCGATGGTGCTGCGGTTGAGCGCGTCCGAGATGCCCTTGCGGAAGTTGACGTCGTTGTAGGGCGCCTTGGTCAGGTTGAGGAACAGCCCGATCGTGCCGCCCGGCGGGAACCAGTAGGAGTTGGTCTGCGGCGCCTTGTCGACGTAGGTCTTCTTCACGTCGGGCAGGAAGTTGTAGGACCAGTCGAACTTGCCGCTGGTGACGTCGAGCTGGTTCGTCGTCTGGTTGGTGGACTGCGCCGGGTAGAGCACCGTCGTCGGCACGATCTTGTCGGCCTGCCAGTACGACGTGTTCTTGGCGAGCTGGTACTGGGTGTCGGCGAACTTGTCCAGCGTGAACGGGCCGGTGCCGACCGGGTTCGCGTTGACGTCCTTGACCGGATCGCTGATCTTGGACCAGATGTGCTCCGGCACGATCGGCACCTGCGCCACCGTGTTGGCGAAGGGCACGTTCGGCGCCTTGAAGGTGAACGTCACGGTGTCACCGGACGTCGCCACGCTCTTGACGACCGACCACACGCCGGTGGTGTCCAGCGCGGGGAACTTCTTGAGCAGGTCGAAGGTGAAGACCACGTCGTTCGGCGTGAACGACTGCCCGTCACTCCACTTCACGCCCTGGCGGATCGTGTAGGTGAGCGTGGTGGAGTCGGTGATCGTGAACTTGGTGGCCAGGAACGGCGTGTAGGTGCCGTCGACGGTGCTGGGGATCTCCAGCGGTTCGTAGATCAGCCTGGTGCCGCCGAGCTGGGTGGAGGCGAACGGGTTGAAGTTCCTGACGAGGGTCGGGTTGCCCGCATCGCCCTGGATGGTCAGGACGGTGGAGCTGCCCTTGCCCGTCCCGCTGGTCGACGTGTCGTTGGCGTGGCCCTGACAGGCGCTCAGTCCACCGCCGACCAGTGCGACGGCGCTCGCCGCGATGACCGCGGTTCGGATCGGATGACGTTTCACAGTGCACTCTCCTCGTGGGCCCGTGCCGGGGCGGTCAGCCGGAGGCGGACCACCCCCGGCATCGGTAGCTGCAGCTCGATGTGGACGACACCGGCATTGGGAGTCAGGTCGTCGAGTCGTTCGTTGTGCAGATGATCGTGGGCACGCAGGGCGGCGAACTGGTCCTCGTCGGGCCAGTCGACGCCGGCAGGGGCGTGCGTCTTGATGTTGGAATGGTGCTCGTCGACGCGCGCGAGTTCGGCGCGCACCGGGCCGTCGCCCAGGCCGGCGACGTCGATGGCGACGGCACGGTCCAGGCGCGGGTCCCCGTCGAGCAGGGCGCCGTTGATGGTTCCGTTCCAGACCAGCACATCGACGGTTCCGTCGTCGTGCCTGGTCGCGCTCACCTGGACGAGCACCTCTGCCCCGTCGCCGCTGATCCGGCTGGCCAGCACGGCGTCGCCCTGGTGTGCGGCCAGGTGCACGGCCCAGTACCGGGGCTTGCGCAGATTGCCCACGGTCAGCAGGCCGAAGCCGTCGTGGAACAGCCGTGGCGGGCGGCCGAGCTCCTCGAAGTGATCGCTGAGCACCCAATAGGCAAGGGCATTCATCCGGTCCTGCGCGGCGTGGTACCCGTGCAGGATGAACGGTGCGCCGATCACCGCGTCGTGGATCGAGCCGAAGTGCGTGGAGCCGACGCCCCACTCCGTCCAGTAGATCTTCGCGTCGGAGAAGCCGTGACGGGCCAGCGCGGGGCGCGTGTCCAGCGGCGTGTTGCCGTAGGTGTGGGTGGAGACGAAGTCCAGCGGCAGGTTTTCCCGCTCGCAGAACGCGGCCAGTGCCTCGACCCACTCCGAGGCCGCGGTCGACGGGCCACCGACCGGCAGCAGGTCGTCCACCGACCGCACGGCGCGCGCGGACTCGGCGTACAGCCGCAGGTACTCCTCCTGCGTCCCGGACCAGAACACGACGAGGTTGGGCTCGTTCCAGACCTCGAAGCCCCACTGGCGCACCTCCTCGACGCCGTAGCGCTCGACGAGGTGGGCGGTCAGCGCGGCCACCAGGTCGTGCCATTCGGTCCAGTCGCGCGGCGGGCTGATGATGCCGCGGTAGGCGAACACGGTCGCGTCGGGATCGGCGGCCAGCTCGGCCGGCATGAAGGAGAGTTCGACGATGGGGCGCACACCCGCCGCGAGGATCTCGTCGTAGAGCTCGTCGACGGTGGTGAAGTCGTAGTGGACGACGCCCTCGGCGTCGCGGGTCACGACCTTGTTGTCGTCGTGGAGGATCGCGTGGGCGCGCACGTAGGTCACGCCGAGGTCGGCGTGGACGATGCGCAGTGCCTCGGCGAACTCCGTGCCCACGTCGTGGCCGCTCGCGTCGGCGCCGAACTGCAGCTGGGTCAGACGCTCGGAGCCGGCCATGTACCAGACGCGGTTGAGGGTCCCGACACGATCGGCCTCGACGCGGATCTGCACGGGAGCGGGCGGAGCGGTCGAGGTGCGCGCCGACACCGGTTCGGACCAGTTCCACACCGGGTACTCCGCTCCGGCCACCGCACCGACACGGTAGGTGTGGTCGACGCCGTCCACGAGGCCGGTGTCGGCGAAGTCGTGCTCGGGAACCGCGGGGACGTCGCTGCCGCCGTGGGCGACGATGCGGGGCTCACCGTCGGGGCCGTCGCTACGTTCGATCAGGTAGCCGGCGGCACCGTCGACCGGCTCCCAGCTCAGCCGGACGTGGCCGTGGGCCGGGGTCGCCGTGACTCCCGTGGGCGCGGGGAGCTCACTCGCCTGGTCGGCCGCAGACGTGTCGGTCAGCCGGGTGTAGATCCGGCGCTCCCAGTCGTCCCGGGCCAGCCGTTCGGTGTCGTGCGTCGTGTCTGGATCGCTCACGGTTCACTCCGTCCTTACGGTTGCTGTGCTCCGTTGCCTGACGTGCGGCGGGCGGTGCAGCCGCAGCTGCGGCGCACCACCAGTTCGGTGGGGAGTACGAGTTCACGGCGCGGGGCGTCCGGATCGCGCAGCCGGGCCAGGAGGGTGCGGACGGCCTCCTCGCCGATCTGGCGCATCGGTTGCCGGACGGTCGTCAGCGTCGGGTTCAGGTGACGTGCCGTCGAGATGTCGTCGAAGCCGCAGATCGCGATGTCGGTGGGGACGCGCAGCCTGTGGCGGCGCAGGACAGACAGCGCACCCACTGCCATCTCGTCGTTGCCGAAGACCACCGCCCGCGGACGTCGTCGGCCCAGGATCAGTTCCATCGCGCGAGCCCCACCGGGCGCGGTGAACTCGCCGTAGGCGTCGGGCGCATCCGGGACCGGGTGGCCGACCTGCTCCAGCGCCCAGCGGTGACCGGCGAAGCGCGCCACCGAGTCGGGTGAGCGGGCCGGTCCGGCGACATAGGCGAAGTCGCGATAGCCGTGCTCGAGGACGAGGTGTTCGGTGACCGCCGCGGCGCCGCCGAGGTTGTCGGCGCAGACGACGTCGTACCTGCGTCGGGTGGGCCGGGTCGCGATGACCACGACCGGCAGTACCTTCGCCAGTGCCGCGACATCCTTGTCCGACAGGCTCTGCGCGGCGACGACGAGGCCGTCGACCTTGCTGGCCACGGAGATCGCGAGCTCGCGGCCCCGGTCGGACCGGGTCGCCGCGATGAGCACTGCGTCGCCGGCGCTGGTGGCCGCGCGTTCCGCGCCGCGGATGACCTGGTCGACGTAGAGCGGGGAGTCGGGGTCGATGTCCACGTCGCCGGAGAGATCGGGGAACAACAGACCGACGATGCCGACCCGTTGGCCGGCCAGGGCCTTCGCGGTTCCGCTGGGCGTCCAGCCGAGCGCCTTCGCGTTGTCGAGGACTTTCTGCTTGGTGGCCAGGGAGAATCCGGTCCCCTGACTCATGACACGAGACACGGTGGCGGTCGAGACGCCACTACGACGAGCGACCTCATAGATCGTGGAGCGCGCGGGCATCTCGCCTCCTTCACTACGTAACCGGTTACGTATGTTTCGTTGATTGTTACCACCGTGTTAACTGGGTGTCAACGCTTCGACGCATCCCGCAGGTCCGCAGGCATGGCGGAAGAGCGGCCCGTCGAGGGGTGTCGGGACGCGATCAGCGCGACGCGCTGAGGGGTGCGGGGACGCGGGTCAGCGCGAGGCGATGAGGTCGATGTCCTCGGCGACGGCCTGGCTGAACTGGGCGTTGTACAGGGTGAAGTAGGCGCCCTGCGCGGCCAGCAGTTCGGCGTGCGTGCCCTGCTCGACGATCTGCCCGCCGTCCATCACGAGGATGAGATGGGCGTCCCGGATCGTCGACAGCCGGTGCGCGATCACGAAACTGGTGCGCTCCGAGCGCAGGGCGGCCATCGCGCGCTGCAACAACACCTCGGTCCGCGTGTCGACCGAACTCGTCGCCTCGTCGAGGATGAGCAGCGACGGGTTGGCCAGGAACGCCCGCGCGATCGTGATCAGCTGCTTCTCCCCCGCGCTGACGTTGTTGCCCTCGTCGTCGATCACGGTGTCGTAGCCGTCGGGCAGGCTGCGGACGAAGCGGTCCACGAAGGTCGCTCGGGCGGCTTCGAGGATGCGCTCCTCGTCGGCTTCGGGGTCGCCGTAGGCGATGTTGTCGCGGATGGTTCCGCCGAACAGCCAGGTGTCCTGCAGCACCATGCCGATCTCTCCACGCAGGGCGTCCCGGTCCAGGGCGGTGATGTCGACGCCGTCGAGGGTGATCCGGCCGCCGTCGAGCTCGTAGAAACGCATGATCAGATTGACCAGCGTGGTCTTGCCCGCGCCCGTCGGCCCGACGATCGCGATCGTGTGACCCGGCTCGGCCACCAGCGACAGGTCCTCGATCAGCGGCTCGTCGGGCAGGTAGCGGAAGCTGACGTGCTCGAACTCGACGCGCCCTCGGGGCTGGTCGACCACCGCCGGCTCGACCGGATCCGGGGACTGCTCGGGCGCATCCAGCAGGTCGAACACGCGCTCGGCGGAGGCGACCCCGGATTGCAGCAGGTTCGCCATCGAGGCCACCTGCGTCAACGGCTGGGTGAACTGGCGCGAGTACTGGATGAAGGCCTGTACGTCGCCCAGGCTGAGCGATCCCGACGCCACGCGGAGGCCGCCCACGACGGCGATCGCGACGTAGCTGAGGTTCCCGATGAACATCATCGACGGCATGATGATGCCGGACACGAACTGGGCGCCGAAGCTGGCGCCGAAGAGCTCGTCGTTCTTCGCGACGAACTCGGCCTCGACCTCCTCGTGCCGGCCGAACACCTTGACCAGCTCGTGGCCGGTGTAGGCCTCCTCGATCTGGCCGTTCAGGGCGCCGGTGTGCGTCCACTGCGCGATGAACAGTCGCTGCGAACGCTTGGCCACCTGCTTGGTCACCACCATCGACAGCGGGATCGCCAGGAGCGCGATCACGGCCAGCAGCGGGGAAACCAGGAACATCATCGTGAGCACGCCGACGACGGTCAGCAACGACGTCAGCAACTGGCTCAGCGTCTGCTGCAGGCTCTGCGAGACGTTGTCGATGTCGTTGGTGACGCGGCTCAGCAGCTCACCGTGCGGCTGCGAGTCGAAGTACGGCAGGGGCAGGCGGTTGAGCTTCGCCTCGACATCCGCACGCAACTGCAGGATCGTGCGCTGGACGACGCCGTTGAGGATGTAACCCTGCAGCCACGCCAGCAGGCTGGCGGCGATGTAGAGGCAGATCGCCAGCATCAGCAGGTGCCCGAGGCGGGTGAAGTCGATGCCGTGCCCCGGCACGACGTGCATGTGGGCGAGCAGGTCGGCCCGGTCGTTCTGCCCGCTGGCGCGCAGCCGGTCGATCGTCTCCTGTGCGGTCTGCGTGGCCGGGATCTGCTTGCCGATCCAGCCCGCGAAGATCTGGTCGGTCGCCTTGCCCAGGATGCGCGGACCGAGGACGGTGAACCCCACACTGACGATCGCCAGCGCGATGACCAGGACCGCCCAGGCCCGCTCCGGACGCAGCCGGGCGATGAGCCGCCGCGCGGACGGCCCGAACTCCATCGACTTCTCCGCGGGCAGACCGACGTTCATCCACGGCGGGCCGCCGCCGCGCGGTGGTGCGCCCGGAGGCAGCCGCCGCGGCACCGCGGGCTTGGTCGTCGTCGGCCCGCTCATGCCGCCGCCTCCGCGCTGAGCTGGGAGGCGACGATCTCGGCATAGGTGGGGCAGGTGGCCACCAGCTCGTCGTGCTGACCGGTGCCCACCACCGTGCCGTTGTCCAGGACCACGATCTCGTCGGCGTCGATGATCGTGGACACCCGCTGCGCGATGATCACGACCGCGGCGTCCGCGGTGACCGGGCGCAGTGCTGCCCGCAGCCGCGCGTCGGTGCCGAGATCCAGCGCGGAGAAGGAGTCGTCGAAGAGGTAGATCTCGGGGCGACGCACCAGCGCCCGGGCGATGGCCAGCCGCTGGCGCTGCCCCCCGGAGACGTTCGTCCCGCCCTGTGCGATCCGAGCCTCGAGCCCGTCCGGCAGTTGCGACACGAACTCGCGAGCCTGGGCGATCTCCAGGTAGTGCCAGAGCTCCTCGTCGGTCGCGTCCGGATTGCCGTAGCGCAGGTTGCTGGCGATCGTGCCCGAGAACAGGTACGGCTTCTGCGGCACGATCCCGATCAGTCCCCACAGCAGCGACGGGTCCAGGTCGCGAACGTCCACGCAGTCGACGAGCACCGATCCCCCGGTGGCGTCGAACAACCGCGGGACGAGCGACACGAGCGTGGTCTTCCCCGCACCCGTGCTGCCGATGATCGCGGTGGTACGCCCGGCGTGCGCCTGCAGCGAGATGTCGCGCAGGACCGGCTCAGCCGCGCCGGGGTACTGGAAGGAGACCTTCCTGAGTTCGAGTTCGCCCCGGACGCCGACCGAGTGGACCGGCGCGGCCGGGAGGGTCACCGACGTGCCCGTGTCGAGGACCTCGACGATGCGTTCGGCGCAGACCGTCGCCCGCGGAACCATCATCAACATGAAGGTCGCCATCATGACCGACATCAGGATCTGCATCAGGTAGCTGAGGAACGCGGTCAGGGCGCCGATCTGGATCTGCCCGTGGTCGACCCGCGAGGCACCGAACCAGAGCACGGCGACGCTGGAGACGTTGAGCACGAGCATGACGGTGGGGAAGATCAGCGCCTGCAGCCGCCCCGTCCGCATCGCCGTGGCCGTCAGGTCGGCGTTCGCCCTGCCGAAACGCCGCTCCTCGTAGGGTTCGCGCACGAAGGCGCGCACGACGCGGACACCGCTGATCTGCTCGCGGAGCACCCGGTTGACGACGTCGATGCGGGCCTGCATGAGCCGGAAACCCGGGACCATCCTGCGTATGATCAGCCCGATCGCGACGACGAGCGCGGGCACGCTGACGACCATCAGCCAGGACAGGCCGATGTCCTCGCGCAACGCCATGATGATGCCGCCGATGCACATGATCGGTGCCGCGATCAGCATCGTGCAGGTGAGCACGACCAGCATCTGCACCTGCTGGACGTCGTTGGTGTTGCGGGTGATCAGCGAGGGTGCCCCGAACTGGGCCACCTCCCGGCTGGAGAACGTGCCGACGTGGTGGAAGATCGCCGTGCGCAGGTCCCGGCCGAAACCCATCGCCGTGCGCGCGCCGACATAGACGGCGGCGATCGAGCAGACGATCTGCAGCGCGCTGACGGCGAGCATCTTCGCGCCGGTGGAGAAGATGTAGCCGGTGTCGCCGAGGGCGATGCCGCGGTCGATGATGTTCGCGTTCAGGCTGGGCAGGTACAGCGAGGCCATCGTGCCGACCAGCTGCAGGGCCACGACGACCCCGAGGGGGCGCCGGTAGGGGTACAGGTACTGGCGGAGCAGTCGGATCAGCACACCTCACGCACCTTCCGCGGCGCGGGCGCCGGGCGTGCCGGACGGGGCCGGCGGGCGGAGGGCGAGACCGTCGAGCACCACGTCGACGATCTCCTCCGGGGTGAGCAGGTCGCCATCGGCGATCATCAGGTGGGAGCCGGAGAAGGTGAGCAGGCGCAGCAGCCGCGCCACCTCGACGGGTGGGCGCCGCAGCTGGGCGCGGTCCGGTTCGAGGAGGCGGGCGACGGCCCGGTAGACCTGCTCGTTGAGCGGCGGCCCGGGCGGCGTGCACCTCTCGATCTCCTGCGGCGGGTGGTGCCAGCCGAGCGCGGTCATCAGGGTGACGACCGTGATGATGCGGCGCTGCAGGATCCCGACGATCACGACGAGGCGCTGGCGCAGGGGCAGGTCGATGTCCACCGCGGCGAGCTCGTCGAGCATCGGGGTGGGGTCCAGCGCGGTCGTGGCCGCTGCCCGGATCAGCTCGTCCTTGCTCCGGAAGACGCGGAAGATCGTCCCCTCGGCCACCCCGCAGGCGGCTGCGATCGCCTTCGTGCGCACGGTGGCGCCGTGGCGGACGAGCAGCGGCAGCGTGGCGGCGATGAGCGCGGCGCGACGGTCCTCGGGCGGTAGGGGTTTGGCGCGCGAGGTGCGCACGGGCAGGAGCACCATGCGGCACACCCTAACTGAGTGGGCACTCACTCAGCCACTGACTTCTGTCACCACCTGGGCGGGCCGTCGTAGAGTCCGGGACGGCTGAGCAGACACGCCACACCCCCCGAGCCGGCCGAGGTCAGGAGCAGATCATGCCGCGACGAGGACCAGGACCCAGCGTGAAGGACCCGGAGCTGTACGAGGCGCTCCGCCACGAGGGGAACTCCAAGGAGAAGTCGGCGCGTATCGCCAACGCGGCCGCGAACACGAGCCGTTCGGCGGTCGGGCGCAAGGGCGGCGCATCCCCCACCTATGAGGACTGGACGGTGTCCGATCTGCGCAAGCGCGCCGCCGACCTCGGGATCAGCGGGCGCTCGTCCATGCGCAAGGGCCAGCTCGTGCGGGCCCTGCGCGAGCACGGCTGACGCGGCGACTACTCGTCGGCGATGACGCGGCCGTAGCGCGCGAGTACCCGAGCCCGCGTGGGCTCGTCCGACCGCGGCACCGGCTCGAGGAAGATCTCGCCCAGTTCGTCGAACTCGTTGCGCAGCATCTCGTCGATCCGCACGCACGCCGCCTCGAGCTCGCCGGCGGTGAACGTGTCGATGAAGTCCACCCGGGCGCAGAGCAGGACCGAGCCGGCGCCCACGAGCATCGTCAGCATGTCCACCACGTCGTCGACCTCGGGCTGGGCCTCCAGGCGCTGCTCGATCGCCCGCATCAGCCGCGGATCCGCCTGGTGACCGATGAGCAGCGACTTGCACGACTGGGCCAGCGCGATCGACGCCACCACGAGCAGCACGCCGATCGCGATCGACGCGGCACCGTCGAAGACCGCCGAACCGGTGATCTGGTGGAGCGCCACGCCGGCAGCGGCGAGGGCGATGCCGACCAGCGCCGCGGAGTCCTCGAGCACGACACTCTTCACCGTCGGGTCCTCGGGGTGACGCACGTAGGACAGCAGGCTGCGGCGTTGGCGCGCGGCCGCGTCGCCGGCCTGCTTGATCCCCTGGCGCAGCGAGAGCCCCTCGAGCACCGCGGCGCAGGCCAGGACGGCGTAGTTCACCCACGCCAGCTTCTGCTCCGGGCGGTCCAGAATCGTGTGCACGCCCTCGTACACCGAGAAGATCGCCCCGGAGATGAAGATCGCGACGGCGGCGAGGAGTGACCAGAAGTACCGCTCCTTGCCGTAGCCGAACGGGTGCAGGCGGTCGGCCTTGTGGCTCGACCGGCGCAGCGCGGTCAGCAGCAACACCTCGGTCACCGAGTCGCCGAAGGAGTGGACCGCCTCCGACAACAGCGCGCCCGAGCCGGTGACCAGGCCCGCGGCCAGTTTCAGCAGCGCCACTCCGAGGTTCGCCGCGAGTGCGAGGAGCACCGTGACCAGGCTGTCGTCCGCTTCGTCCGGCACACAATTCCAATCGGCAGGGGGTGAAGGGCCAGCGTATGTCGGCCTTGCGCCATGGGCCCGCCGGGCACAGGGTGATCCTGTGCAGATCGATTCGCCCGCGGACCGCGCGTGCTGCGGACGGAGCGGTGGGGTCGAGCGTCAGCCGGCCGCGGCGGCCCGCGCGGCACTCTCCACCCGGGCGAGGTAGTCGCTCCACCACTGGGCATCGCCCGGAGCCATGTTGTCGTTGTCGGCTCTGAGCCCGGCTGCACCGTCGATGAGCTCCCGGACGATGTCGCAGTGGCCGGCATGCCGGTTGGTCTCGGCGATCATGTGGATGAGGATGCGGTGGAGGGTCACCTCGTTGTGGTCGGCCGGCCACCAGGGCACGTGCCCGATCGTGTCGAGGTCCAGGCTGAGGATCGTCGCGTCGGAGTGCGCCCACACCCGGTGGTACAGCCCGACGATGTCGGCGCGGGACTGCTCGGCCGTGGCCCACATGTCCTCGTTCGGCTCCGCGTCGTCGTCGAGCCACGGAATCGGTTCGGCCGAGGGGCGCCCGAACGTCTCACCGAAGTAGCCCAGCTCCACACTGGCGACGTGCTTGACGACGCCGAGCAGGTTGGTCCCCGTCGGGGTGAGCGGGCGCCGGATGTCGTACTCGGACAGGCCGTCGAGCTTCCACAGCAGCGCGTCACGGGCGATCTGCAGGTAGCGGTGCAGGTCGGCCTTGGGGTCGGTGGCGGTCATGGGCGACAGCTTGCCATCCCCCGCTGACGATGCGCCTCGGCGTCGGCCGCGTTAGGTTGGGCTCCGGGTCCCGAACGCAAGCAGCGCGTCGTCCCTGATCGCATCCGCGCGACAGAGGAGCACCGTGACTGCGGCACGACGAATCCGGCTACGCACTGTCTCACCCACCGACCCGGGCTGGTCCCGGCGCCGATCGGGGCGCGGCTTCCGTTACCTCGACGTCGACGGGCGCGCCCTGCCGGGAGAGGACGTCACGCGGTGCAAGCTGCTCGTCATCCCCCCGGCGTGGGAGGCGGTGTGGATCTGCCGGTACGCCAACGGTCACATCCAGTCGGTGGGCACCGACGCCCGCGGACGGCGCCAGTACCTCTACCACCCGCAGTGGCGGGAGCAGCGCGACAAGCTCAAGCACGACCACGTGCTGGCCTTCGCCCGGAAGCTGCCGGCCGCGCGTGACGCGGCCCGGGAGGCGCTGGCCCAGGACGGCATGCCGCGGGAGAAGGCATTGGCCACGGCCTTCCGCCTGCTCGATCTCGGCTACTTCCGCATCGGCAGCGACTCCTACGCCGCCGAGAACGGCTCGTACGGACTGACCACCCTCGAGCGCCGCCACGTCCACCGTCACGGCGACGACCTCGTCTTCGACTTCGTGGCCAAGTCCGGCGTGGTGCAGCAGATCTCGGTGACCGATCCCGAGGTCGCGCGCAGCGTCGAGACGATGCGCCGCCGCCGTTCCCCGCAGGACACCCTGCTCGCCTTCCGCGACGCCACGCGCTGGCGCAGGGTCGACGCCGGCGACGTCAACGACTACCTCAAGGACCTTCTCGGCCTGGAGGTGAGCGCGAAGGACTTCCGGACCTGGCACGGCACGGTGTCGGCCGCGGTGGCCCTGGCCGAGGCCGACGCCGGGACCGCGACCGCCCGCAAGCGGGCTGTCGTCGCGGCCGTCCGCGAGGTCGCCACCGAACTGGGCAACACCCCCGCGGTGGCGCGGTCGGCCTACATCGACCAGCGCGTCATCGACCTGTTCCACGACGGCGTGACGATCGCCCCCGCGCTGACGCGGATCCTGCGCAGGTCACTGCCCGAACAGGACCGCATCGAGCGAGTCGAGCAGGCCGTGCTCCGGATGCTGCAGCACGGCTGAGCGAACGAGCACGGCACCGCCTGAGCTCACTCCGCCTTCGGAGCCGCCTGGAGGACGAGCACGGAGCGCGCTGCCACGGTGAGCTTGTCGCCGGCACGCACCTCGTCCCGCTCGGGAGCGCGGACATCGGAGTCGATGACCGGCAGCCAGGAGGGCCAGTACTCGTCGGCGGGGACGGTGAAGTCGATGTCCTCGTCGTGGGCGTTGAAGCAGAGCAGGAACGAGTCGTCGCTGACCCGCTCGCCGCGGGAGTCCCGGTCCGGGATGCCCTGGCCGTTCAGGTAGACCGCGATCGAGCGGCCGAAGCCGGAGCCCCAGTCGTCGTCGGTCATGATCGAGCCGTCGGGCCGGAACCAGTCGATGTCGGGCAGCCCCTCGACGCCGCGACGGCGGACCGGCAGGCCGTCGAAGAACCGGCGCCGCCGGAACGCGGGATGCCCGGCGCGCAGGGCCATCACCTTGCTGGTGAACTCCACCAGCGAGCTGTCGGCGTCGGCCCAGTTGACCCAGGTGATCTCGTCGTCCTGGCAGAAACCGTTGTTGTTGCCGCCCTGGGTGCGCCCCAGCTCGTCGCCGTGGCAGATCATCGGCACGCCCTGGCTCAGCAGCAGGGTCGCGATGAAGTTGCGCTGCTGCTGCGACCGGAGCGCCAGGATGTCCGGGTCGTCGGTGGGTCCCTCGACGCCGCAGTTCCAGGACCGGTTATGGCTCTCGCCGTCGTTGTTGTCCTCGCCGTTGGCCTCGTTGTGCTTCTCGTTGTAGGAGACGAGGTCGCGCAGGGTGAAGCCGTCGTGCGCGGTCACGAAGTTGATGCTCGCGACCGGCCGGCGGGCCGAGTGCTCGTAGAGATCCGGCGAACCGGTCAGCCGGGAGGCGAACTCACCGAGGGTCGCCGGCTCGCCGCGCCAGAAGTCGCGGACGGTGTCGCGGTACTTGCCGTTCCACTCGGTCCACTGCGGCGGGAAGTTGCCGACCTGGTAGCCACCCGGGCCGACGTCCCACGGCTCGGCGATCAGCTTGACCTGGCTCACCGTGGGGTCCTGCTGGACGAGTTCGAAGAAGCTGCTCAGTCGGTCCACCTCGTAGAACTCGCGTGCCAGCGCGGCGGCCAGGTCGAAGCGGAAACCGTCGACGTGCATGTCGGTGACCCAGTAGCGCAGCGAGTCCATGATCAGCTGCAGCGAGTGCGGCTGGCGGACGTTGAGGGTGTTCCCGGTACCGGTGTAGTCCATGTAGAACTTCTGGTCGTCGTCGACCAGCCGGTAGTACGCCGCGTTGTCGATGCCGCGGAAGCAGACGGTCGGGCCCATGTGGTTGCCCTCGGCCGTGTGGTTGTAGACGACGTCGAGGATGACCTCCATGTCCGCCTGGTGCAGGGCGCGGACCATGGCCTTGAACTCCTGGACCTGACCGCCGGGCGTCGAGCTCGAGCAGTACTTGGAGTCCGGTGCCAGGAAGCCGATGGTGTTGTAGCCCCAGTAGTTCGTGAGGCCCTTGTCCAGCAGGGTGGCGTCGTTGGCGAAGTGGTGGACCGGCATGAGCTCGATCGCGGTGACGCCGAGCCCCTTCAGGTACTCGATCATCACCGGGTGCGCGATCGCCGCATACGTCCCCCGGATCTCCTCGGGGATGTCCGGGTGCGTCTGGGTGAGCCCCTTCACGTGGGCCTCGTAGATCACGGTGTCGGCGTACTGACGGCGTGGCGGGCGGTCGGTGCCCCAGTCGAAGAAGGGGTTGATGACGACCGACTTCGGCATCGCCGCCGCGGAGTCCTCGTCGTTGCGGCTGTCGGGGTCGCCGAAGTTGTAGCTGAACAGCGACTGGTTCCACTCGAACGACCCGTCGATCGCCTTCGAGTACGGGTCCAGCAGCAGCTTGTTCGGATTGCACCGCTGGCCGTGCTCGGGGTCGTACGGGCCGTGCACGCGGAAGCCGTAGCGCTGCCCCGGCTCGACGCTCGGCAGGAAGCCGTGCCAGACGAACGCGTCCACTTCGGGGAGGTCTATACGGGTTTCGGTGCCGTCCTCCTCGAACAGACACAGCTCGACGCGCTCAGCGACCTCGCTGAACAGGCCGAAGTTGGTGCCGGATCCGTCGTACGTTGCGCCGAGCGGGTAGGAATGGCCGGGCCAGATCTGCATGAAGGTGGTCTCCCAGTAGTGGACGTGCGACTCACCGACGCGTTATTGGATCGGACCGAACCAAAGCTACCAGCCGCCGGCCGCCGATCCGGACAGCTGTCGCAGCCGGATCCGCCGCGGGCCGGGACACCCAGGTCCTTCGCGTGTACGGTGAAAAGTGCTTCAGAAACGTGGCTGACGATGGCAGATCTCGTCGCCCCGGACCCTCCCGGCGACGAATCGGGGTGGGGTGCGCGGCATGACTCAGACCACAACTCCGGACGACGTGGGCAGCGCGGGCGACGTCGGCGGCGCGCCGGCCCTGGTCGTGGGATGGGTGTCGGACCCCGACGTCAACGCGGCCCAGGTCGCCCACGCGGTGGTCCCGGGGCATGTCGTCGCGGCCTGCGGAGCGCTCGTCACCGTGCTCGGTGGGTTCTGGGCCGACCCACAGCGTTCGCGCCCGCTCACGCGCTGCCTCACCTGCCTGCGCGCCGCACGGCGCTGACCGCGCGGCCGTGATCCTGGCGGCCGCGGCCGCCGGTCAGGAGTCGATGGCCCGGCGATCGACGTCGGCCGGCGGATCGTCCCGCTCGACGTGGCTGTTGAGCCCGCTGCGGACGGAGTCCAGCAGCGCCATGCCCTGGCCGGCCAGCGAGGCGACCACGCCGGTCAACCCGTCGGCGCCGTCGAGGACGGTGAGGTTGGCGCCCTGGAGACCTTCCGCCGCCGCCCGCAGCATCTCGGGCAACTGCTGGATGACGAGCTGGTCGAGGGCGATGCGCCCCTGCGCGGCTGCGGCCTCGGCGGACAGTTTCGTCGCGTCGGCGTCTGCCTTGGCCAGCAGGCGGATGCGCTCGGCCTCGGCCTGCGCCGGCTTGAGCACCTCCGCGATCAGCTCGGCCTCGCGCAGCTCGGCGTTCTTCTGCGCGACGAGCGCCCGCTCGGCGAGCACCGCCTGCTGGGCCTGCGCTGCCGCGAGCGGACCGGCCTGCGCGGCCTTCTGCTGCGCCTGGTCGATCTCGGCCTGGAACTGCGCCTGGGAGACGGCGGTCTGGCGGGCGTACTCGTCCTGGTTGCGGATGCTCTCCTGCTGCGCCATCGCGCTGGCCTGGTCGGCGGCGGCCTGGGCGACCTTCGCCGCCTGATTCACCGTGGCCTGGTGCGGAGCGGCCAGCGCGCGGATGTAGCCCGAGCCCTTGTCGTCGATGCTGCTGATCTGCAGGGAGTCGACGGCCAGGCCGATCCGGCCCATCTCGACCTTGCTGGCGTCCAGGATCGCGTCGCCCAGGGTCTGCTGCTCGCGGATGATCGCCTCGACGGTCATGCTGCCGATGATGCTGCGCAGGTGGCCGCTGAAGATCCGCCCGACCAGGGTGGCCATCTGGGACTGGTCGCCCTGGAAGCGGCGGGCCGCGGCGGCGATCGACTCGTGGTCGTCGCCGACCTTGAACGCGATCACCGCCTGCACCGCCAGGGTGAGCCCCTGCTGGGTGAAGCAGTCCTCGACGACCTCGGCCTCCTGCATCGCCAGGGTCAGCGTCGAGGCGCGGGAGATGATCGGCATCACGAAGACGCCGTGCCCGGTGACGATCTTGAACTGGGGAGCGTCCGTGCCGCGCTGCTTCTTGCCGCTGATCAGCAGCGCCTCGTTCGGCGCAGGAACCCGATATCCGAACACTGTCACTCCTCCGCTTCGCTGCCGACAGAACCGTCGTCCAGCGGCCAGAGCGACCACGGCTCGACGTCTACCTGCTGCGCGCCGCGGTTGTTCACCACCAGGACCTCGTTCCCGATTGGTACCGGTTTAGCACAGAACGCGAGGTAGTAGTGAGGGATGCCCTCGACCACGACGCGGACCTCGCCGGAGTGCTCACCACCCCGGACAGCGGTCACGACCGTGCCCACTCTGCCCACCAGTCCCTGATCGCTCATGTGACCCCGCCTCGCCCGCGCCCCGACACGGTCCGAGGCTATGCTCGCCGCCACCGCCCGTCGACAGCACCCGGCCCCGGCCGGTACCGGAGAGCGATCACACATGGCCGACTACCCGCCCCTGTCCGAGGTCACGCTGGTCCCGCTGGCCCGGGTGTCCGTCCTCGGCGGCGACCGGTTCCAGATCAGGGGCGGCCCGTTCGGTGACCGGGTCATCGCGGCCATCGCCGAGGGGCGCTGGGACGGCGAGCGCCTGCAGGGCCGGATCGTCGGGCCCGGCGCCGACTGGGCGATGCCGGGGCCGGGGACGGCGATGCTGCTGGATGTGCGCCAGATCGTGCAGACCGACGACGGCGCGACGATCTACGTCACCTACCACGGCCGGGCCGACCGCTCCCGCGGCACGTACACGATCGCGCCCACGTTCGAGACCTCCGACGAGCGCTACGAATGGCTCAACGCGGTCCAGGCCGTCGGGCGCGGCACCGTGCAGGACGGGCGCCTGGTCTACGACATCTACGAGGTCCGCTAGGTCGCCCGCGTCGCGCCCGCCTGGCTGCCCAGGATCGCGGCGGTGAGCGCCTCGGCCCGTTCGTTGGTGGCGCGGGGGTTCGTCAGCAGCACCAGGTCGACCTCCCCGAGCTCCGGGAGTCCTGCGCTCGCGGGCAGCTCCACCAGATCGTCCGGGAGCAGGGTGCGCGCGAAGATGGCGATGCCGAGCCCCGCCCGGGCGGCGGCGAGGACCCCGTTCACGCCTTGGACGGTGCACACGATGCGGTACGCCCGACCACCCTGCTCGAGGGATTCGATGGCCAGGTTGCGACTCAGCGCGCCCGCCCGGTAGATCACCAGCGGGATCGGGCGATCGGCCTCCACGCGGGTGCCGGCCGTCGCCGCCCACACGAAGCGGTCGCGCCGGACGAGGCGGCCCCGGCCGTCCGCCGCGGTGGTCTTGAGGTAGGCGAGGTCGAGGTGGCCGGACTCGATGCGGCGCTGCAGGTTGCTGCTCTGGGCCACCGTCAGCTCGAGGTGCACGCGCGGGTACAGCTGACGGAAGTCGCGCAGGATCTTCGGCAGGGGCGTGAGCGCGAGGTCGTCGGTGACGCCGAAGCGGAGCCGGCCCGCCAGCCCGGAGCCGGTGAAGTAACCGACCGCCTCCTCGTTCGCCGCCAGGATCGACCGGGCGAAGCCGGCCATCATCTCGCCGTCGGCGGTCAGCTGCACCATCCGGGTGTCGCGCACGAACAGCCGCCGCCCGACCGACTCCTCCAGCTTGCGCACGTGCTGGCTCACCGTCGGCTGCCGGATGCCGAGCTGCGCCGCCGCCTGGGTGAAGCTCAGGGTCCGGGCCACCGCGAGAAACGTGCGCAGCTGATCGGGGTCGTACACGGCGCCTCCCCACACTCATTTCAATTCGCTATCACAGTAATAGTTGCAAATCTTTTCAGTTATGAGCCGGGCGGGGCCAGGATGGAGGGCGGACCAGCCACGCACACCAGATTCGGGATGATCGTGAAAGCCTCCGCCGGGACGTCAGCCGACGCCCACACCGAGCAGCCCACCAGCCACCAGACCTTCAGCTCACTGCACACCCGCAACTTCCGCCTGTTCGCCATCGCCCAGCTGTTCTCCAACACCGGGGGGTGGGTCCAGCGCATCGCGCAGGACTGGCTGGTGCTGAGCATCACCGGCAGCGCCACCGCGGTCGGCATCACGACCGCCCTGCAGTTCCTGCCCACCCTGCTCTTCGGCCTGGTCGGCGGGATGATCGCCGACCGGTACGACAAGCGCCGGGTCCTGCTGGCCACCCAGACGAGCATGTCCCTGCTCGCCGTCGTCCTGGCCGCGCTCACCTTGAGCCACACCGTTCGGGAGTGGCACGTCTTCGTGGTCGCGTTCTGCCTCGGGCTCGTGGTGTCGGTGGACAACCCGGTGCGCCAGTCGTTCGTGAACGAGATGGTCGGGCCGGACCAGCTCCGCAACGCCATCAGCATCAACTCCTCGGTCTTCCAGCTGGGCGGGCTGATCGGCCCGGCGGTCAGCGGCGTGCTGATCACCGCGACCGGGCCCGGCTGGTCCTTCGCCATCAACGCGGTGTCCTTCCTCGCGCCGATCACCGCCCTGAGCCTGATGCGGCGGTCGGAACTCACCACGCCACCGCGCCGCGCGCGCCGCGCCGGCCAGCTCGCCGAGGCGATGCGCTACGTGCGGGACCGTCCGGGCGTGTTCTGGCCGGTGCTGCTCGCCGGCTCGTTCGGGCTGTTCACGATCAACCTCCCCGTCACGCTGGCCGCGTACGCCAACTCGGTGTTCCAGTCGGGTCCGGGCGGCTACGGCCTGCTGAGCTCGATCGTCGCCTGCGGTTCGCTGACGGGGGCGCTCATCTCGGCGCGGCGGATGCTCACCCGGCTGCGCTCACTCGTGGTCACCGCCGCCGCGCTCTGCGGCTTCGAGATCATCGCGTCGATGGCCCCGACGCAGTGGGCCTACAGCCTGGCGCTGGTGCCGGTCGGCGCGGCGACGCTGCTGTTCCTCACCGGTGCCAACTCGATCGTGCAGGTGGCCTCGGCCGATTCGATCCGCGGCCGGGTGATGGGGATCTACCTGCTCGTGTTCATCGGCAGCGGCGCGCTCGGCGGTCCGCTCGTCGGCTACATCGACCAGCACTACGGTCCGCGCACCGGGATGCTGCTGGCCGGACTGGTGCCGCTCGCCGTGCTGTGCGCCGTCGCCGCCCAGGTCGCCCACTCCGCGCACCTGCACCTGCGCGTCCAGACCGGGCACGGGGTGCGGCTGCTGCTGGTCTGACCACGGAACGGCCGTTGCGGAGGCCGGGGCGGCGGTGGTGCTCCCCGTCAGAGGCGTTCGCCCGCGCGGACGGGATAGCTGATCGTGTTGCCCGCCTGGGCCAGTGGGCACACCCAGTCCGGGCTGTAGCGACAGGACGGGTGGTACAGGAAGTTCAGGTCGAGGACGAGACGATCGGGCCCGCCGCCCAGGTCGGCGCCCTTCGCGGTGTCGAGTGCGTAGCGGCCGCCGCCGTAACTGGTGTCGCGCGCCGTGCCGTCGCGCAGGGGGATGAAGATCCCCCCGCCGTACTGGTGCAGCCACCACACGTCGATGCGCGCCTCCACCGGGGCGGGCAGGTGCACGTGGCCGATCAACTGCAGCGCGGTCGTGTCGTCCCCGCCGGTCGGCACGACGAGCTCCTCGCTCCGGTCCGGCGGAAGGAGCTCGACGTCGAAGCGCAGCGACGCGTCGTACGGCCAGATCGGCAGGCCCGTCTCACGCAGGGGATCCCCCGCGGGCAGCGGCGATTGCGGGTGGGTGCGGAACAGTTCGTCGCGCCCCGACTGCCAGATCCGGTGCCCGTCCTCGGGGTCGGGTTCGGCGCGGACGGCCGCGAACAGCTCGGCCATCGCGCGCCGCCAGGAGACGAGTTCCAGTTCCGCAGTCACAGTTCCGCCTTCGTGGTCTTGTCGGACGAGCGTGGTCTTGTCGGACGAGCCAGCCCGGACGAGCCTCAACGATGGTGCCACGAAGGCGGAACTGCGACCTCTCCTACCGGTGGATCCCGGGAGGCGTCACGAAGATGGAGACCGTCGCGGTGCTCGTGGGGTCGCCGATCCTCGTCGTGTCGATGGCCAGGAACTCACCGTCGTCCTGCTGACCGTCGGGGAGCAGTTTGGGCGTGAGCTGGTACGGGGCCGCGCTGTTGCTGATCCCGCTGATGCCGAAGTCGCTGTCGTTGCTGACCACCAGGGTCCGGCCGCCGTCCGTGGTCGCCACTCCCTCGATCTTGTCGTGGCCGAAGAACCCACCGGTCGGGTCGAGGGCTGTCAGCAGGCCGCCGAGATCGACGTCCAGGCTCTTGGTCACGGGCGTGATGCCCACGCCGGCCAGAGCGGTCGTTGCGGCCGAGGTGGTGTCGGTGCCGACGAGCGCTTCGATCGTCCGCTGCGGGGCCGGCCCGACGAGCAGCCCACCCGCCGCGGCGTCGTAGGTCGCCCCCGCGACCGAGGCGTGCGGGCCGACGTCGGTGGCTCCAGAGACGTCGATCCGGAAGAGCTTCTTGTAGGCGCCGGGCTCGACCTTGCCGTCCCGCTCGTCCACCAGGAAGGTCGTGTCGGACAGGGCGGTGATCTCGCTGACCGCACCGCTGTTGGTCTTCGGGTCGTCGAGCAGGTACAGGTACTCGTGGGTGACGTGCGTCCTGAGCGAGTAGGTGACGATCCGCAGCGTGGTCACGTTCGCGGGCTTGGCCGACAGGTCGGGCTGCTGCAGGGCCGACTGCATCATGCCCACGAGGGTTGTGCCGTCCGGGGTGATCGTCAGCCCCTCCATGCCCTTGTTGGGGACGCGGTTGGCCAGCTCCGCCGGCAGCGAGCCGTCGAACGGGGACAGGCGGCCCAGCTGACGCCCGCGGGAATCGAAGTGGGTGATGAACGGCCCGTACTCGTCGGAGACCCAGAAGGTGCCGTCCCTCATCGCGACGAGGCCCTCGGAGTCGTAGCCGTAGGGCGAACTCGGCTGGACGACCCCGTCGAGGTTCTCGATCGTCTCCCCCGTGCTCGCCTGCGAGTTGACCAGGCCGTTGTAGGGCGTGCCGTCGGCTGCCCGGAGCGGAATGGACTTCTCCAGCACGGCCTTGGTGCCCACGAGCCGGAACCTGCCGATGGCGGGGTCGAAGGCCGGCAGCGGCTCCACCTTGCTGCCGTCCGGGGCGTCGACGTTCGGGCCGCGGTCGGTGAGGCCGTAGAACTCGTCCTTCGAGCCGGGCACCGGGTAGAGCGAGGACCCGTAGCCGCCGCCGCTCAGCTTGACTCCGCCGATCGTCGCGAGCGGGGGCAGATGGGTCTGGTACAGGTGGACCGCATCGCTGACGGTGTAGGTGAAGGTGTCCACGCCGGTGAACCCGGCGTCGGGGACGTAGCGGAAGGTTCCGTCGGCGGCGAGGGTGAGCGTGCCGTGGGCGGGCTGGGTGTGGGCGACGAGCGCGGTCACGCCGCTGTCGTTGGCGAGGACGCCGGTCTTCCCGCTCAGCGTCCTCCCTTCGCCGATCAGGTACGCGTCGTCACGCGCGGCCAACGGCGCCGTGGTCTTGTGGGCCGATGCGCTCACCGCCGGGAGCAGCAGGAGGGCCGCGGTACCGACAGCGGCGAGAGCCAGGGGTCGACGTCGATTCACTGAACTGTCCTCTCGGGGGTCCGGCGCGGACGCCGCCGCCCGCATGACCCACCCTCATCCGGGCAGGTGCACGCCGGTCGTCCTCGTGTCGACGTCCAGGTGAACGGTTGCCGACCGCGGCGCTACCGCGCGCCGGTCGCTCGTGATGCGGGGTCGCGGTGGCGGGGTTAGCGTGAGCGACGGTGAAGCAGTCGCCGCTCGATCTCGGCCCCACCAGCGAGAGGACGGCGATGTCCTACAACACCCCCCAGCAGACCGCGGCCGCGGCAGTGGTCTCCGGGACGGCGAAGGCCCAGCTCGGACCGGGAAAGGCCCTGGTCGGCGGTTTCCTGGCCGGCGCGTACATCGCCTTCGGCGGGCTGCTGGCGATCATCGCCTCGGCCGGCCTCGACGCCGCCAAGGTAGGCGGGGTCATCACCCTGATCACCGGGATCGTCTTCAGCCTCGGCCTGATCCTCGTCGTGATAGGCGGGGCCGAGCTCCTCACCGGCAACATGGCGCTGATCCCGCTCGCCGTCCTGGACCGCAAGGTGGGCGTGGCCCGCATGCTGCTGAACTGGCTCTACGTCACCATCGGCAACTTCGCGGGGTCGCTGTTCGTGGCGTACTTCCTGGCGGACAAGACCGGCGTGCTCGGCAAGACGGGCGCCGCGAGCGCGACCCAGGGCTACGCGCGACTCGGCGCCATTGCCATGGGCAAAGCCGTCACCGAAACGCACTACGAGCAGTTCCTGCGGGCGGTCGGCTGCAACTGGCTGGTCTGCCTCGCGGTCTGGCTGGCGCTGGCCGCCACCGACGTCAGCGGCAAGATCCTGGCCATTCTCTTCCCGATCACAGCCTTCGTGGCGCTGGGCTTCGACCACGTCGTCGCGAACATGTTCTTCCTGCCCGCGGCGATGTTCCTGCACACGGGAGGAGTCACGGCGTCGAACATGATCCTCAACCTGGTGTTCGCGTTCCTCGGGAATGCGGTCGGAGCCGGGCTGTTCGTGGCCGGTGCCTACTGGTACCTCTACGTGAAGGACGCGCCGACGGATCCGTCCCTGCCGGTCACCGCGGGAGCCGCTGCGTCCGACGCCTGAGTGTGGGGTTGACCCGTTAATTAATGTAGTGGGAATTCTGTAAGTAGCCCGCTGCGAGGAGACCGCCGTGCTGACGACCCGCTTCACCACCGAGTTCGGCATCGAGCACCCCATCGTGTGCGGCGGCATGACCGGCGTCGGTACCGCCGACCTGATCTCCGCCGTCGCGGAGGCGGGCGCGCTGGGCTTCCTCACCGCGCTCACACAGCCGACGCCCGAGGCGCTGAGTGCGGAGATCGCCCGGTGCCGCTCGCTCACCGAACGGCCCTTCGGGGTGAACCTCACCATCATGCCGACCGTGAACCCGGTCCCCTACGACGAGTACATCGACGCGATCATCGAGGCGGGGATCCCGTTCCTGGAGACCGCCGGGCGCAATCCCGAACCCTTCCTGGCCAAGGTCAAGGACGCCGGCATCAAGGTCATCCACAAGGCGGTGACCGTGCGGCACGCGCTGAAGGCGCAGTCGATCGGTGTGGACGCGGTGAGCATCGACGGGTTCGAGTGCGCCGGCCACCCGGGTGAGGCGGACCTGCCGGGGCTGGTGCTCATCGCCGCCGCGGCGGATGCGCTCACCGTCCCGATCATCGCCAGCGGCGGCTTCGCCGACGGCCGCGGCCTGGTCGCCGCCCTCGCCCTCGGCGCGTCCGCGATCAACATGGGGACCCGCTTCGTCGCCACGGCCGAGGCACCGGTGCACGCGAACGTGAAGCAGCAGATCGTCGACAACGACGAGCACGCGACGGATCTCGTCTTCCGCACGTTCCGCAACACCGCCCGGGTCGCCCGCAACGCCGTGTCGCAGGAGATCCTCGCCATCGAGGCGCGGGAGGGTTCGACGTTCGCCGACATCGCGGCGCTGGCCTCCGGGGCTCGCGGTCGCGAGAACGTCCTCGCCCGCGGCGAGATGGACAACGGGCTGTGGTGGGCCGGCATCGCCCAGGGGCTCATCCACGACGTCCCCTCGTGCGCCGAGCTCGTCCGGACCATCGTCGCCGACGCGGAGTCCGTCATCTCGGGGCGGCTGGCGGGGATGGTGTCGGTCCCCGTCGGATGACCGTCCGCGCGGAGGGCATGGACCGGCCGCCCGCGGGTGTGATAGGCACGTAGGCGACGCAGTCGGGGGCCTGCGGACGGGGGGCGCTGGGGCGTGGGACAGGCTGGCGTCGAGTGGGTCCCGTACTTCGAATTCCTCGTCACCGCATGTGCCGTGCTGGTGTCTGTCGCGTTCCTGGCGCTGCACGTGCGAGCCGACGTCTGGCGCGAGGACGGCTACCTGCACACGGTGGCGGTCACGGCGCTCGGCCAGCTGGCCAGCCCTGTGCTCTTCGGCCTCATCTTCCTGAGCCCGACGCATCCGTGGCACATCGCCGGCCTGGTGGTCGGCGGGTTCGGCTACGCGGCAGTCGGCGTGCTGGTCATCGCGTCCCACCGCGCCGACGCCGAGACCACCCGGCGCTGGCACGGTCTGCTCGGCGCGTCGGCGATCGTCACCTCGAGCGTGATCGCCTGGCTGCCGTCGATCGAGGTCAAGGCGTACGCGCTGCTGTGGACGGCCTTCGCCGGCTCGCTCGGCATGTGGCTGGTGCTGCGCCCACGACGGCAGCCGCTCCCCGCACCCGGCGGCGTGCCGACCCGCCAGATAGCGGTTCCGCACGCTGCCCGGCATGTGCGGGGAGCGACAGGGGTCGATGACCCAGGCGCGCGTTCGCGCCATTCGCGGACCTAGGTGGTGGCCCGCCGCGGGGCGCGCACTGCGCCGACGACCAGGGCCATCGCGGCGAGGACGAAGATCGTCGAGGCGATGAAGGCGTGGTCGGCCCCGTAGACGAAGACGTGGCTGGCCTGGGCCGCCGCGCTGACGCCGTGGAGCGGGTGAGCGGCCGCGTGCCGGCCGGCCTCGCTGAAGATCGTCACGAGCACGGCCACACCGAGGGTGCCGCCCAGTTGCTGCGACACGTTGATCAGTCCGGACGCGGCTCCCGCATCAGCGGGCGCCACACCGGCGAGCGCGGCCGTGGTCAGCGTGACGAACGACAGTCCGTTGCCGGCGCCGAACAGCAGCAGGCTGGCGAGGATGACCGGGTAGGACGAGCCCGCGTCGAGGCGGCTGGAGAGCAGCAGCCCGAGCGCGGCCAGGCCGACACCGGTGATCATCAGCAGCTTGCCGTTGACCCGGTGGACGAGCACCCGGCTGGCCAGCTGCGAGGACGCGAACACCGTGAGCGGCAGCGGCAGGAACGCGAAGCCGGTCTCCAGCGGGCTGTAGTGCAGCACGTCCTGCAGGAACTGGGTCAGGAAGAAGAACATCCCGTACATGCCGGCGAACAGCAGCCCGCGGGCGACGTTGGCACCGGACCGGCTGGCGTTGGTCAGCAGCCGCAGCGGGGTGATCGGTTCCTCGGCGCGCATCTCGGTCAGGACGAACGCGGTGAGCAGGACGACCCCGGCCACGAAGGCGGCGACGGTGAGCGTGTCACCCCATCCGGCCGACGCGGCGTTGACGAAGCCGAACACCAGCGAACCCATCCCGAGCGTCGAGGTCAGTGCCCCGGCCAGGTCGAAGGTGCCGCGCTTGCGGGCGGTCTCCGGCAGGACGACGCGGCCGATGAGGAAGACCGCGGCACCGATCGGGACGTTGACGAACAGCACCCAGCGCCAGGAGACGAACTCGACGAGGATGCCGCCGGAGATGAGGCCGATGGCGCCACCGCCGATCGAGACGGCGGTGAACAGGGCGATGGCCCGCAGCCGCTCCCGGCCCTCGGGGAAGATCGTCGCCAACAGGGCCAGCGTGGACGGGGCCGCGAGGGCACCGCCGACGCCCTGCAGTCCGCGGGAGAGCAGCAGGAACCAGTCGGTCGTGGCGAAGCCGCCCACCAGCGAGGCGACGGTGAAGATGCCGATGCCGGTCAGGAACGTGGTCCGGCGCCCGAACAGGTCACCGGCGCGGGCGCCGAGCAGGAGCAGGCCTCCGAAGGTGAGCGTGTAGGCGTTGAGCACCCACGACAGCTGCGCGTCGGAGAAGTGGAGCGAGGTCTTGATGTCGGGCAGTGCCACGTTCACGATCGTCGCGTCGAGCACGACCATGAGCTGGCAGGTGAGGATGACGGCGAGCACGAGCCCGGCGCGCGTCGGCCGGCGGCGCTGGAGTCGTGGGACCCGCGCGGCCCAGGACGAGGGCGCCTTCTCGAGGAGTGTGTCGGAGGACATTGGATAGTCGACCTCTCGGTAGTTACGATGGGAAACGGAAGCTTCCTCCGGTAACAATACGGAGGCGTCCTCCGGTTACGCAACTCACCCGGTGAGTACCGCTCACCACAGATGCGAGGGGAATAATCTCCAGCATGTCCACGCAGACGACGCCGACTGCCGAGCCCGACACGGCCACGCTGGTGGCCGCAGCCAGGCCGATGCGCGCCGACGCGCGCCGCAACTACGAGCGTCTCGTCGAGGCCGCGCGCGCGGTGCTCGCCGAGCGTGGCGGCGAGGCCTCGATGGAGGAGATCGCCAAGCGGGCGGATGTCGGAGTCGGCACGCTGTACCGCCACTTCCCCCGCCGCATCGACCTGGTCGAGGCGGTCTACCGCGATGACGTCGACGAGCTGGTCGGCCTGGCCGACCGGGTCGCCGCCGACCTCGAGCCGTGGCCGGCCCTGAGCGCCTGGCTCGACGGCTTCGTGCGCTACGCCCAGTCCAAGCGCAACTTCCTCAACGAACTGCACGAGGCGTTCGAGAAGAACCCCGATCTGGCCCTCACGTCGCGGGAACGGATCGGCAGCGCCGCCGGACTCGTCCTCTCGCGGGCGCAGGCGGCCGGGAAGGCCCGGCCCGACATCGACCAGGCCGATCTCATGCAGCTCGTCGGTGGCATGTGCATGGCGCGCAACGCCACCCTGCAGCAGAACGAGCGGCTGCTGACCCTCGTCCTCGACGGCGTCCGCACCCAGACCTGACGGAGCCGTGGCCGCAACCCGGCCGTGGGAGGATCGGTGGGTGTTCCGCCTGACCGACGACTCCCGCTGGGAGGACGCCGTCCGGTCCCGTCGCCGTGAGCTCGTCGACCGGTTCCTCGGCTTCGACCCCGGCATGACGCAGCTGCGCAACGCGCTCCACTCGACGCTCGCCCTGACCATCGCCGTCGGCCTGGGGTACGTCTTCTCCGAGACCACCGGCGCGATGAAGATCGCCGGATCGGGCCTGCCGGCGGCCCTGGTCGCCGCGCAGCACCACGGGGCACTGATCATCGCGATGCTCCTGCCCGGCATCATCGCGATGCTCGACAGCACCGGTGTCAACGACGGCTCCATCCGGGGCCGGCTGATCAGCAGCGCCGGCCTCGCCGCGACGTTCTTCACCGCGATGACCGTCGGGCTGGTCATCGCCGAGCATCGCCTGCCGCTGCTGGTGTGGCTGGTGATCGCACCCATGGTCGCCGTGTACATCCGCCGGTTCCCGACCCGCGGCTTCGTCCTGGGCGTAGCGCTGTTCAACGGGGCGTTCATGGCCTACTTCATGCACGCCGAGATCACCTTCCACGATCTCGGCTGGGTAGCCCTGGAGGTCCTCATCGGCTCCGTGGCCTCGGTCGCCGTCCGGCTGCTCGTGTTCCGACCGGACAACGCCCGGGCGCTGCGCCGGATGCAGCGGGCGTGGGTGGCGCGCACGCACACGGTCATCGAGCGCACCTGGCAGCTGACCGTCGAGGGCGACGAGCGCCGCCAGGAGCACCTCGAGGACTCCGTGCAGCGCAACCTCGTCCGCCTCAACGAGTCCTCGCTCATGTTCGATGCCCAGCTCGCCCAGCCCGATGCCGTGGACGGTTCGGCGATGGTGCTCCACCAGCGCCTGTTCGACCAGGAGCTGGCCGTGTCCAACATCGCCCGCTTCACGATCGCCCTGACCGACCGCGCCCGGACCGACGCTGCCCTGGCCGAGATCGTCCGCCGGGACATCCAGGCGATCCTGGCGGCGCTGAAGGACGACGACCTCGTGCCGGCGGTGGCCGGCGCCGAGGCGCTCACGGGAGCCCGGACCGAGGACCCCACGAGCGGGATCCTGCTCGGCCGCTTCGCGCGCTCGGTGCAGGATCTGGCCGAGGCGCAGCGCCAGTGGCTCGAGGCGGGAGCCGGCGCCCGGGCCGGCGACACCCCGTTCGTGCCGGCCGTCCAGCTCATGGCCGGCTTCCTGCCGGGGTCGGGGGCGATCAGCGAACGGGCCGGGGGCACCCCGGGACGCCGCAGCATCGACCGCGCCGTGCTCAAGCCCTATGTCCGCTCGACCGTGCAGATCGGCGTGGCGGCGACGATCGCGGTGATCGTCGGGGACATGGTCGACGGGGCGCGGCTGTACTGGGCGCTGCTGGCGACGTTCCTGGCGTTCATGGCGACGTCCAACACCGGCGAGCAGGTCCGCAAGGCCGGGTTCCGGCTGCTCGGCACCGCCATCGGGATCGTGATCGGTGACGGCCTCGTGCACCTGGCCCACCGCAATCTGGTGGTGTCGTTCGTGGTCATCGCGGTGGCGCTGTTCACCGGGTTCTACCTCGTGCGGGTCAACTACATGTTCCTGGTCGTCGGCATCACGGTGACCATGTCGCAGCTCTACGTGCAGCTCAACGAGTTCAGCTGGCACCTGCTGTCCCTGCGTCTGGCCGAGACCGCCGTGGGTGTCGGTGCCGTGGTCGTCGCGGTGGTGCTCGTCTTCCCGCTGCGCCCGACCCGTGTCCTGGAGGCGGGCATCCAGGGGTACCTCGTCGCGCTGGAGAACCTCGTCGCCTATTCGCTGAGCACGATCAGCCGCCTGCCCGAGGGCTACGAGGCCCGACCGCCGACCCGGCTGGACGTCCGCGCGCTGGACGGCGCCTACCAGAGCCTGCGCATCGCCGCCCAGCCCCTGCGCATCGGGATGTTCGGGCACCGCGCCACGCGCCTCAACGAGGGGTTGGCCGTCGCCTCGGCCGCGCGGTACTACGCCCGCAACCTGGCCGCCGGGGTGGAGTACTCCGACATCGACAGCACCGACGGCACGGATCGGGCGGCCGCGCAGTTGCTGGCCTCGCTGCGGGCCCTCCGCGACCGCGTCGGCGGAGGGGCCCGGGTGCCCTACGTGCGTTCGGCGGCCCTGTTCGAGCGCGCCTACCGCGACGGCGCCGAAGCCGGGGCACGCCGGCGCCCGTCACTGGTCATCCGGGACCTGACCCTGCTCGACGGGGCACTGGCCCGCCTGGCGCGGGTGGAGGGGATGCCCGTGCTCGACACCGACACCGCACCCACCCTTCCGGCAACGCCCACTCCGGCGAGTGCCCCGCGGGCGGGAGCATCGCGGGGCACGCTCAGCGGGCGCTGAGGTACGCGGCCGCCTCCGCGCGCAGACGGGCATGGGTGCCCCGGCGCCCGGTCATGGCGGGAAGCCAGTCCTTCCGGATCTTCGCCACCGCCGTGTAGTTGGTGTCGCAGACGTTGGCCAGCGGGGACTCGACCGCCTGCGACAGCAGCTGATAGGCGTCGAGTTCGGACAGGCCGCACTCGGAGCTCACCCACTGCAGCAGATCCAACTGGGCGATCCGGAAGGCGTCCTCCAGCGGGCGCGCTGACCCGGTGGACATGAGGTGGGTGTCGGACTCCAGGCGTGGCCATGGCGTCGGCACGCCCTTGATCAGGTCGACGATCACCACGGAGTTCATGGCGCACTCGACCGCCACCCCGCAGGTCTCCCCCTCACCCTGCCGTGCGTGGCCGTCACCCAGGCTGACGAGGGCACCGGAGACGTTCACCCCGAGATAGCACGTCACTCCGGCGCGCATCTCCGGCGTGTCGAGGTTGCCGCCGTGGGCGTCGGGGACCAGCGCCGACCGCACCTCCAGGTTCGCCGGTGCCACACCCACCGTGCCGTGCATCGGGTCCAGCGGCAGCTCGACGCGGGCGTCGCTGTCACGTGCGGAGAACAGGCAGGTGCGGCGGTCACGGTCGAGCTGCCACATCCACACGACCTCCGGCAGCGGTGGCTGCAGCGTCGCCGTCAGGTGGGTCGAGGTGAGCGCGCCGAACAGCGGGACCGTGGTCGAGGCCGCCCAGTCGCGGGCCGGTTCGACGGACACGAAGTGCACGGCGAGGGTGTCGCCGGGTTCGGCGCCCTCGACATGGAACGGGCCGGTCTGCGGATTGAGGAACGGGAACTCGCAGACGACCGAGACGAGGTCGTCCACCGAGCGGACGCGCCCGCCGAAGCAGTCCTCGGTGTAGACCTCCAGCACGGTGCCGGGCCGGATGCGTGCGACCGGAGCCGCCCCGCCGAAGGTCCAGGCGTAGGGGTGTTCCGCGGGACCGACGCTCAGCACGCGCTGTTCACTCATGTGCTGATTGTTACCCATCGTTCACGCCGGGAGATGAAGATCAACATCCGCCGATGCCATCGAGGAGCAGCCATGACCGACGACGACACCCGGATCGACGAGCTCGCCCGGTTGATCCGGGTCCAGCAGGCCGAGATCGACCGCCTGCGCCGGGCCGTGACGGCGGAGACGCCGCCCGAGGCGGCGGCCACCCGGCGGCGGTTCCTCAGGATGGCCGGCGTGACCGCGCTCGGCGCCACGGGAGTGGGCCTGCTGGCTCCCGGCGCGTCGCCCGCCGGCGCGTCCTCCGCCGGGGCCGAGCCGGCCGGCGCGGTTCCCGCCGACGCCGCGGACCCGTATCCGCAGTACGTGCTCGACACCGGGGACACGATCACCGGCACGCTCGCGGTGACGGGCGCGACGTCCTCCGCGACGGCGACCGAGATCGGCGACGGCACGCACGCGCTGACCGTGTTCGCCGACGGCGCCGGCCTGGAGATCGACTCCAAGACCAAACAGCGCATCCGGATGCAGGCCCAGACGCGGTGGGACTCCGACGACGACGGGGTCGTCGGTTCCGGCTTCACGATCAACAACCCGGCCACCGTCTGGCGCCAGACCGGTGAGAACCACAAGGGGGCGCTGCTGGAGATCCAGCAGTGGCTGGCGGCCGGCCCGCACGAGTCGGGCGTGGCCACCAACCATCCGGGCACGATCTTCGACGTCCCGCGCAGCGACTTCTACAAGATCGGATGGATCACCGCGCACTACGACTCCCCCAACCCGGTCGACACCATCCACCAGCACATGAACTTCGAGACCTGCAACGCCGACCTCCAGACCAAGATCACCCGGTTCCAGATCTCGTGGGGCGAGGACGTCGCACTGTGCTCGTTCCCCAACTCCAACGTCCGCCTGGTCTACACCGACAAGCTGCTGAGCTTCGGCAGCGGCGGCCAGGTCAGGGCGACCTACACCGACACCACCGGACGGCTGGACTTCACCGGCGCCCCCGTGTCCTTCGACGTCGGCCAGCTGCGGGTCCAGGGCCATCCCGTGGCCGCCACCACGTTCGCCCGCAAACCCGCCGACGAGCAGGTGGTGAACCTCGCTCAGCTGCAGGGCGACGACGACCTGCACCTGACCCTGGAACCGGGCGCGACCTACACCTTCAGCGCGTTCCTGAGCTTCTCCAGCGACGCCGCGGCCGACCTCAGGATCGCCTGGCAGGTGCCCACCGGCGCGGGGCTCACGTGGACACCGGACGGCCTCGGGATCACCGCCGGTGCCACGACGGGCCAGCCGAAGCGCTCGGTCGCCGGCACCGAGGCCGTCCCTCTCGGCGGCGTGGGTGCCGGTGTCGCGGTTGCCGCCGTCCCCACCGGCATCGTGCGCACCGCCGCGGCGGGCGGGACGATGCGGCTGCTGTGGTCGCAGAACACCGCCTCGGCGACGGCGACGGTGCTGCACGCCGACTCGTACCTGCAGCTCACCCGGGTCGCGTGACTGGGTAGGTTCGCAGGCGTGACCGACCTGATGCCAGCCGTGGGGTTCGAGCGCAGCCTTCCCATCAGCGACCCGGACGCGCTGCTGGACCTGCGCGTTCCCGTGCCCGAGCCCGGCCCGCACGACCTGCTGGTGCGGGTCGAGGCGGTCAGCGTCAACCCGGTCGACACCAAGCTGCGCAGTGGCGGCGCGGGCGGCGACGGCCCGCGGGTGCTCGGTTTCGACGCCGCCGGGACGGTCGTCGGCAGGGGCAGCGAGGTGACGCTCTACGACGTCGGCGAGGACGTCATGTACGCCGGTGCCATCGACCGGCCGGGGACCAACGCGCGACTGCACCTGGTCGACCAGCGCCTGGTCGGCCCGAAGCCCGCGTCCCTGAGTTTCGCCGAGGCGGCGGCGCTGCCGCTCACCGCGATCACCGCGTGGGAGGTGCTGTTCGACCGGCTCAAGGCCTCGACCGGGACGCTGCTCGTCGTCGCCGCGGCCGGTGGCGTCGGGTCGATGGTCTGCCAGCTGGCGCGGGCGATGACCGACCTGACCGTCGTCGGCACCGCGAGCCGGGAGGAGTCCCGGGACTGGGCCAGGACCATGGGCGCGCACCATGTCGTCGACCACCACGGGGATCTGGCCGCGAACGTGCGGGCGGTCGCGCCCGGTGGCGTCGACCTGATCTTCACGCCGCAGTCGCAGCACAACGTCGCCGCCTACGCCGAGATCATCACGCCGTTCGGGCACATCGCCGCGATCGACGACCCCGAGCAGCTCGACCTCCTGCCGCTGAAGTCCAAGAGCGTCACCTGGCACTGGGAGTTCATGTTCACCCGCTCCCTCCACCGCACCCCCGACATGATCGAGCAGCACCGGCTGCTCGCCGCGGTCGCCTCGATGGTCGACTCGGGCGCGCTGCGGAGCACGCTGTCGGTGCAGCTCGGCCCGATCGACGCGGCGACGCTGCGCGAGGCGCACCGGCTGGTCGAGACGGGCGGTTCCATCGGCAAGGTGGTCGTCGCCGGGTGGGCCTGACCCCGTGACCGACGCACCGCCCCGGCGGGCGGTGACCGTCCCGCGGCTGCTCCTGGTCGCGGTGCTGCTCGTCGCGCTGACGCTGCGGGCGCCGATCATCGCGGTCGCGCCGGTCATCGACGGCGTCCGCTCCGGCCTCCACGTCGGCGCGGGGACGGCTGGGCTGCTGACGAGCATCCCGGTGCTGTGCTTCGGCCTCGGGACGCCGCTGGTCCTGGCGATCGTCAACCGGACCGGGATCGAACGGGCCGTCCTCATCGGCCTGGCGGGCAGCCTGCTCGGCGTGCTGATCCGTTCGGCGGGCGGCCTGGCCACGGCCCTGGTCGGGACCGTCGTGCTGGGGCTCGCGATCACGATCGGCAACGTCGTCATCCCGGTGGTCATCAGCCGGGACTTCCCGGGGCGCAGCGCGGGGGTGGCCGGCGCCTACACCGGGGCGCTCAACGTCGGTTCGATGATCACCTCGACACTGACCGCGCCGCTCGCGAGCCTGATCGGCTGGCGCGGGGCGATCGCGTTCTGGGGCGTGCTGATGGTCGTCGCTGCGGCGGTGTGGCGGCCCGCCGTCGCGCAACTCGCCACGCTGCGAGCCGGCTCACCGCGCACAGCGCCGGCCGCAGCGATCGCGCGGGCGGACGGGCCGCCGCGCCGGCCCGCCTGGCGGCGCCCCCTCGTCATCGGGCTGACGCTGTCCTTCGGCTGCCAGGCGTTCAGCTACTACGGGGTGACGGCCTGGCTCCCGACGCTGCTCGGCGACCGCATCGGGCTGAGCACCGGGGCGGCCGGCGCCAGCTCGTCGATCTTCCAGATCGTCGCGCTGGTGGGCGCGTTCACCGTGCCCTTCCTGATCGGGCGGCAGGTGCCCTCGCGCACCGTCCTGCTCCTGGTCTGCGGTGCCTGGATCTGCCTGCCACTCGGGCTGATCGCGGCACCGGCCCTCTGGCCGCTCTGGTGCGCGTGCGGGGGCGCCGCACAGGGCGGCGGTTTCACGACGATCTTCAGCGTGGTCGCCGCCCGGGCGACCGACACCCGGGACGCCCGCCAGATCTCCGCGGCGGTGCAGGGTGGCGGCTACGTGATCGGCGCCTGTGGCCCCTTCGTCATCGGCTCGATCCACTCAGCGGCCGGAGGGTGGACGCCGGCCATGGTGGCCGTGGCCGTGGCGATCGTCGTCATGGCCACGGCCGGCGCGACCGCCGTCGGCCGCCACGGCCCGCAGGGCGGCGCCTGACCCCGGCCGCTCTCAGCGCAGCCTGATCTCCGGCATCCGCAGGGAGAACGCCTCCGGGAGCCCGAGCGCGGCGGCCACCCCGGTGAGCGCGGGCAGCGACGAACCGAGGACGGCACGCGGGTCCTCGCTGTTGCTCGGACGGCCGAGGCGGGCGAGCGGTGGAACCCGCAGGGCCGCGCGCACCGGGGCGTCGGCGGGCAGGCCGCCACGCTCGCGGGCGATCCGCACCGCGTCGCGCAGGCCACCCAGCTCGTCGACGAGACCGGCGCCGAGGGCGTCGCTGCCCGTCCACACCCGTCCCCTCGCCAGCGCCTCGATCTCGGGTACCGTCCGGCCGCGCCCCACGGCCACCTTGGCGACGAAGTCCTCGTAGACGGCGTCGATGGAGGCGTTGAGGCGCTCCCGCTCACCGTCGGTGAAACCGCGCCGCGAGGAGAACATCAACGAACGGGCTCCATGGGCCAGCGATCCGGTGTTCAGCCCGACCCGCTCCAGCAGCCCTTGTACGACCATCTTGCCGCCGAAGACGCCGATCGATCCGGTGAGCGTCGACGGCAGGGCGACGATGACATCGGCCGGGCAGGCGATGTAGTAACCGCCGGACGCAGCGGCCTGACCCATCGACACCACCACGGGCGTGCCCGAGTCGCGCAGGCGGCAGACCTCGCGCCAGACGGTCTCCGAGGCGACGGCCGAGCCGCCCGGGGAGTCGATGTGCAGGACCACCGCGCGGGCCCGGTCATCGGCCGCGGCGGCGCGCAGCGCGGCGCCGAGGGAGTCGCTGCCCACCTGGTGCCCCATCGGCCCGCGCCGACTCCTGCCCGAGACGATCGCTCCCCTGGCCTCCACGAGCGCGACGTGCGCGCGCCCCGGACGGGGTACCCGCAGCCGTCGCGCCGGGTGCCAGCGCTCGGCGAACAGCAGCCGTGCGTCCGGGCCGACCTGCTTGCGCAGCGCCGCGTACACCTCGTCGCGGTAGCCCAGCTCGTCGACCAGCCCGGCGGCGAGTGCCTCTCGGGCCTGCCGCGGCCCGGTGTCGGCGAGCTCCTGTACCCGCGCGGGGTCCAGACCGCGTCCCTCGGCGATCATCGCGACGGCGTCGGCGTAGATCGACTCCGCGAGCCGGTCCAGCGCCTCACGATGGGCGTCGGTGAAGCCGGTCCGCATGATCCGGTCGGCAGCGTTCTTGTACTCGTAGCGCTGCTCGATCTGCGGTTCGACGCCGAGCCGGTCGAGGGCGCCGCGCAGGAAGGTCGTCTCCACTCCGACGCCGAGCATGCCCACGCCGCCGCCGGGCTGGAGCCAGATCCGGCCGAACGCGGTCGCCAGGGTGTAGGCCGCGGTGTCGCCGCCGCCCTCCCCGAAGCTCTCGGCCCACGCCACCGTCGGTTTGCCGCTCGCGGCGAAGGCGCGCACACCCACGCGCAGTTCCTGCATGGCCGCCCACGGCAGATTGCCACCTACCTTGGCGATCAGGCCGAGCACGTGCCGGTCCGCCGCGGCCTCGTGCAGGGCGCGGAGGATCGGGCGCAGCTGCGGCCGACCCCGCGCCCGCAGGCGGGCCAGTGGATCGTCGGCGTCGGGTGACACCGGCACGCTGGTCAGGTCGAGTTCGAGCAGCAGATCGGGACGGCGTCCGGGTACATCAGGCATACCGTCGACCTTAGGACCCCCGACACCGGGCCCGCCCCCCAGCGGGACCCGGTGCCGCGCCCGTCGCGCTCAGGCGGCTGAGCCGGCCTTGGTCGCGTCGGAGACCTCGACGAGTCGTCCGGTGGCGACGTCGTAGATGTAGCCGTAGATCGGGATCGATGCCGGCACCAGTGGGTGCGAGCGGATGCGCGTGACGTCCGCGACGACACTGTCCGCGTTGTCGCCGATCGTCAGCCAGTCGATGTAGGCCGCCTCGGTGGATCCCGGGCCGGTGCCGACGTCGTGGAACCCGTCCTCCCCCAGCGCCGCGGTCTCGAGGCTGCTCGCGAGCAGGCCGCGCATGACCTCGTCGGTGAAGAACTCCATGCCGCAGTTGGTGTGGTGGATGACGAACCATTCCTTCGTGCCGAGGAGCTTGTAGGAGATGACGAGCGAGCGGATGGCGTCGTCGCTGGCCCTGCCGCCGGCGTTGCGGATGACGTGAGCGTCTCCCTCACTGAGGCCCGCGTACTTCGCCGGGTCCAGCCGGGCGTCCATGCAGGTCAGGATCGCGAAGCCGCGCGCCGGCGGCAGGGCCAGTCCAGCTTTCGAGCCGAAATCCGCCGCGTAGCGCTCGTTCGCGGCCAGCACCTCGTCGAGCACAGCCATGATTACCTCTTCGCTCTCGATGTGTCGCGGCACGGCCATGTGCGCGCGAGACGAGAGTAGCCCTTGTACATGAATTCTACCGAGTTACAAGACTTTAGATCCGGCTTGGTCCGATCACCGCGCCGGGACACGACTGACCGGGCTATTGCTCCAGGCTCCACCTACCGACCGGACTATTGCTCCAGGCTCCACCTATGGAATGATCAAAAACAGCGTTCGGTCCGGATCATCGGCCCGGCCTGATGTCCCCCCCGTCGGCCCTGCCCATGATGGAGTCCAGCGCGCTCATGATGACCCCTGCCGTGACGAGTTCCCCCGTTCCGTCCGCCCTCCGCCGCCGAGCCGCCGTCGTCGCGGTCGCCGGCACCGCCCTGTGGGCGGTCGCGATGTTCTCCGGCGCGGGCACCGCGTCGGCGGCTCCGGTGTGCGCCGCCGGCACGTGCACGGTGACGTTCGGCGAGACCGGATCGGTCCAGGCCTGGACGGTCCCCGCGGGCGTCGGCTCGATCACCGTGGCCGTGGCCGCCGGTTCCGGCGGAGCATCGTCCACGTCACCGGAGGAGCCGGGCACCGGCTCCGGAGGGACCGGCGGCAAGGTCACCGCCACGATCGCCGTCACAGCCGGTCACGCGCTCGGGCTCGTGGTGGGCGCGGCCGGGCCGGACGGTGTGCCCAGCTCCGCCGGCGCGGCCCCCGGTGGCTACGGCGGCGGCGGCGCCGCAGGGTCCATCTCCGGCGTCTCCGAGGGCAACGGCGGAGGGGGTGGCGGCGGATCGTTCGTCTTCGACACGACACCGGCTCCGGACACCCTCCTCGTCGCGGCCGGCGGCGGTGGGGGCGGCGCGAACTCCATCGAAGAGCAGGGTGACGGAGGCGCAGGAGGCGCAGGCGGGGACGGCAGCTCGGCGACCGGCTTCGGCGAAGGGGGCTCGGGTGCGACGACCACGGCTCCGGGCGCGGGCGGGCCCGGCTTCCCGGCGTCCGGCGCGGACGGCACCGGTCCGGCCACCAGTCCGAGCGCCTTGGGTCTCGGCGGCCACGGCGCGATCAATCCGGGCGGCGACACCATCTTCACCACGGCCGGCGGCGCAGGCGGCGGGTACTACGGCGGAGGCGGCGGCGGAAGTGACGGCCCTGGTGGCTTCACCGGCGCCGGCGGTGGCGGATCCGGCTTCCTCGCCTCCGACGCGAGCGCCGTCACCACGGGCACCAACACCGGCGACGGCAGCATCGTGATCACCTATGCCGCCCCGGCCACGACCACCACCGCCCTGCAGGCCTCCTCGGCCGCGGTCACCGTCGGCACGGCCACCACCCTGACCGCCACCGTCACGCCGTCGGGCGCGGTCGGCACCGTCACCTTCACCGACGGCAGCACGGTGCTGGGCACCTCGACCGTCACCGGCGGCGTCGCCACGCTGACCCGCACACTCCCCGCGGGCACCCACCACGTCGTGGCCACGTTCCAGCCCGGGACGGGTTTCTCGGGTTCTTCGTCTGCTGCGGTGACCGTCGTGGTCGCCGCCCCTACGCCGACACCGACGCCGACGACCACGGCACCCACGACCACGGCACCCACGACCACCCCGACGTCGTCGGTCTCACCCACGCAGACGACGACCGCGCCCACGCTGCCCAACACCGGTGCCTCGTCCGGCGGGCTGACCGCGTTCGGTCTCGCCGCCCTGGCCGCGGGCTCCGGGCTCATCGCGCTGGCCCGCCGTCGTCGCGGAGCCCACTCGTGACGGCGGGTCGGTAACGCCGCGACGCCGGTGATTCGCGTCATGTCGGGCGCACACTTTCCCTGTCATTCCCGGCTCATCACCCGGCAGCGGGGAATTGGCTGCACCCGATGCGGCTGAACCACCCACCGCAGAGTTAGCATCACAGTTCTGAACACGGCAACGGTATGGAGACGTCGATGGGCGACGCAGCGTCCGAGGGCTCAGAGGGCGCGACCACAGCTCCCCTTGGTTCCTCACCCACCCATGCCGCGGACGACGCCGACCTCCGCGACAGTCTCGCCGGGCTGAGCGTGCTCGGGATGGGCGTCGGGCCGGGAAGTCTCGAAGACATGCTCATCCACGTCGCGACCTTCGCCGTCAACGCCATCCCGTTCGCCGACGGCGCTGGCCTGACGCTGCTGGAGAACGGGCACGCGGACACGATAGTCGCCAGCGCCGACTTCGTCAGGCAGGTCGACGCGATCCAGTACGGCCTCGGCGAGGGGCCGTGCATCACCGCAGCGGCCGAGCGGCGGACCATCACCTCGGGCGACCTGGCCTCGGAACCGGCGTTCCCGCGCTTCGGTCCGCGCGTGGCCCGTCTCGGCGTGAACAGCGTGCTCTCCCTCCCCCTGCTGGGCTCCGGTGCGGTTCTGGGAGCCATGAACGTCTACGCGCACTCGCGCCACGCCTTCGACGACCGGGCTGTGGAACTGGGCGAACTGTTCGCCGTCCCTGCTGCGATCTCGGTGCAGAACGCCCAGGCGCTGTCCCAGGCGCGGCGCCTGGCCGGCCAGTTGCAGGCCGCACTGACCACCCGCGCGACGATCGATCGGGCCATCGGCATCATGATGAGCCGCAGCGGCGGTTCGAGCGAGGACGCCTTCCAACGGCTGCGGTCCATGAGCCAGGCCGAGAACCGGAAGCTGTCGACGGTCGCGCAGGCGATCGTCGACGAAGCCGTCCGCCGAGCGCGGGGTCGGCACACGTCGGAGTGACTCATCGGTCCCGGCGCCGCTCGTTCCGATGACGGCGTACGGTTGCGCTACTGAGCCCCGGGGACACGGGACCCGACCCTAACTCCGGCCTTGGTCGTCGCATGTGCGCCTGCCTCGTGCGGACCGGGCACCATATCGGCGTTCGGGACGCACTGGCTACCACTGTGGACATTCCCTCCGGGCTCGCTGCGGACCTGCGGTCGCTGACCGTCGCCCTCGGCCGCCCCGGAACGGATCTGACCGAGTTGGTGGAGGGGCTGACCCTCGGCCTGCGGACCGTCGTGCCGTCCTATCTCGGGATGACGATGGCCGTGGGTGTCGACGGCTCGCGGTTCACCTTCACCGCCGCGGCCGACCGCCCGGACGGCGATGGGCGGGTCGCCACCTCGGTCATGGTCTCCCTCACCGGTCCGAGCGGCCTCGAGCCCGACACTCTGCTCGTCCTCTACGCCTCCCGCCCCGGCGCCTTCGTCGATCTGGCAGCGGACTTCAGCTTCTCGCTGGGCGTGTCCCTCGACGCCGTCGTCCTGGACGAGCACCTCGTCATGCCCACCCCCGGTTCGGACGGATCGGCGTCACTGCGTGAGATCTCGGCGCTGAACCAGGCCATCGGGATGCTGATCGACCAAGGCACCACACCGGAGAATGCGCACTCGGAACTGACGCGTCTGGCCGAGCGGGAGGGCGTGAGTACCCACACCGCCGCGGGCCGGCTCATCGAGCAGTTCCGCGCGACGCCGCGGGATCCCACCTGAGGCGCGGTGGACAGGAACCCGTGCCATGCGTATGTTCGTAGCCTGGTTGAGTGTTCAGCCAGCCCGGGACAGGGCTGACGCCGATGGCGTCGGCCGTGGAGAGCGACCCGCTCGCAGCCGGGCATCATCCGGTGATCTGGTGCAGCCTTACCGCACGGTCCCGACCAGGGCACTGCGGGTGCGAATCTCCGGGACCTGACCAGTCCTCATGTCATTCCTTTGTCGTGGGGTTTTCCTGTCCTGGTGGACGGGGGGGCAGGAAGGCCCCACCGCATCGCACGCACAACCGTCCCGGCACCGGCTGATATTCGACGTCTCAAACTCTTGGCCACCGAGGTGCGGGACCGCTATTGTCGGGTCAGTTGGAAACCAGCTAGCCCGGATCGCAGGAGCCTCGGCGCCTGACGAGAGCAGTCGCTCGCACCGGGCACATCGTGGAAGTCCGGGCTCCAGGGACCACCACCATGAGTACAGCGGCCGGCCATCTCACCTGTTCCTCCTCCCCTGCGCCGACGGCAGGCTCACCTTCCCGCGCCTTCGAGGACCTGCTCCTCGCTTTCGACCAGCTGCCCGCGAGTTCGGAGCCCGTCGCGGTCTTCACAGCCGTGACCGTGCTGTGCGTACCAGCTCTCGGTGACCGGTGCCGCGTCACGATCCACGGCGAGGACGACCCCCGCACCGGACTCGACCAGGCCCCGTCGCAGCGCCCGGTATCCATCGACCAGCCGGCACCTCGGCGGCCTGCATCAGCGGTCGTCGAGTACCCGCCGGGCGGAGTGACCGCGGACTGCGACATCGCGTGGGCGCACGGATCCATGCTCGTGACGGCGTTCGACGTCCCGGCGCGAACGGATCACGCGAGGTACCACGGCGAATTGCTCACCGGGTGGGGCGACGGGCGCGTCGCGTCGGACTACCACGCCGCGCTCGCGCGGCTGATCGTCAACCAGGCCGTAGCCGTGGTCTTCCAGGCCCGGGCCGCGGACGCCGCGCGCCGTGCGGAGACGCACAATGCCCATCTGCGTAAGGCGTTGGGCACCAATCGAGAGATCGGCATCGCCCTGGGCATCATCATGACGACGCTGCACACGACCCTCGAACCGGCCTTCGAGCTGATGCGGATGACCTCGCAGAGCTCCAACCGCAAGATCCGCGACATCGCCGACGACATCGTGCACGACGGCGGAATCGGCAGCATCAGCGAGTTCGTGAACACCTTTCCGACCGACCGGCCCGCTGTCCCGGTTGCACCCACCGCGCCCTTCCGGGCCCGGGCAACCACCATCCGGGCCACGCGAACCATCCACCGCGTGGTCAGATCGGTTCCACCTCCCCCGGAAGGAAGTGACCCGTGACCTGGGCTGAGTCCTCCGTTCCATCGCAGCAGCACCGATGACCTGCTCTGGCTGATGGGTCGATTGGAGACGGGGCGCCCCTAGTCCCCCCGGCTGGGGCCCCTGGATCTTCCCTCGCTCGATCCGCGCGCCGAGCGCATCCGAACAACCCTTCACCCCGAGGCGGAATCCCCGGCATCCCCCGCCCCACTGCCTCGGGGTGAAGGGTCTCGCTCACCCCTCGCCACGCCTACTGAATGGTGCTAGTTTCATTGGCACCATGTTGTGGACCATCGATCACGCGTCCCGCTCCTCACTGCAGGAGCAGATCGCCGGCTGCGTCCGGCGGGGAATCGCTGACGGCGAACTCGAGGTGGGCGAGCAACTGCCCCCCGCCCACGAACTCGCCGACGCCCTCGACGTCGATCGCAACACCGTGCTCGCCGCGTACAGACACCTGCGCGACGACGGTGTGCTGGAGTTCCGCCGCGGTCGGGGTGCCCGCATCGCCGAGCACGCCCCGCAGCGATCGGCGATCGAGCAGAGCGTCCGCGACCTGGTGGAGCTCGCCCGGGGCCAGGGTTACGGGCGGGCGGACCTTGTCCGGATCATCGAGGAGTTGACATGAGCACAACCGTGTACAGCGGACGGGTGACCAACTGGCCGCTCTTCTGGGTGGCGAACCTCCTCGGGCTGGCGCTGGTCGCCCTGAGCGGGCTGGGGGCGCCGGGCCTGATCGCGGTCGCCGTGGTCGTCGTGGGCGCCAACCTCGTCGTCAGCAGCGTCCGCACCACCGCCGGTCCGAACGGTGTCGTGGTGCGCTTCGGCATCCTCGGGGTACCGCGGTTCCGCTACCCGATCGCCGACATCGCCGGCGCCGAGGCGGTCGACGTGCCCTTCAGCAGGATGGGTGGCTGGGGAGTGCACTGGTCGCCCTGGCGCGGCACCCGGCTGACCATCCGCTCCGGACCGCAACTGCGACTGCACCTGACCGACGGGCGCACGGTCACCATCAGCGCGAACGATCCGGCAGCAGCGGCATCCGTGGTGGGGCACGCGGCCGTCAGCCGGTGATCTCCTCGGCGTGCCAGGCGTCCGGGCGCCCGAGTCCACGGATCGCGCTGCTGGCGAGCAGGGGCAGCAGACTGGCCGCCACGCACGCGGCTCCGACGATCGTCGCGGCTCGGCCGCCGGCCCAGCCGACCAGGAGTCCGGCGGCGGCGGGCGCGAGGGGCAGGATGCCGCTGGAGATGAGTCCTCCGGCGGCATTCACCCTGCCCTGGAGGCGATTCGGCGTGACTGCCACGAGGTAGGCGCCGATCCCCGAGTTGTTGGCCGGTATCAGGAAGAAGCCGATCCCGAGCAGCGCGCCGATGACCGCGACGTCGGTCGTCCACGCCATCGGGACGACGATCGCGGCCAGGACGATGCCGGTGGCGAAGGTCGTCATGCCGGTGCGCATCCGCGCAATGATCAACGGCGCGACCAGTGCGCCGACCAGGCCGGCCGCCGCGGCGATCGTGTCGATGAGGCCGATGGCCGCCGGATGCACTCCCGCGCGGATCAGCCGCAGCGTGATCGTCACGAGGACGAGGGTCACGGAGAAGTTGATGGCCGCGCCCCAGATCACCACCGACCGCAGGACCGCCTGCCGCCACAGGAAGCGCATGCCCTCGGCCATGTCGGCGAGAACTGTGGTGGGCGCGCCGGACCGGTCGGGCGCGGGGAGCGACGTGTGCAGGCGCGTGATCGCGAAGGCCGCTGCCGCGTAGGAGACGGCGTCGACGAGGAACGGCAGCCCCCGGGCCAGGGAGAACAAGGCGCCCCCGAGCGGAGGACCCACGAGATCGGCCGCGTGCGTCCGCGCCTGCATCTGGCTGAACGCGTTCGGCAACTGCTCCTGCGGCACGACCGTCCGCACGGCGGCCGATGTCGCCGGGTCGACGAAGGCGTCGGCGATGCCGCTGAGGAAGCCGACGACGACGAGATGGGACAGCACGAGGTGATGACTCAACGCCGCCACGGCCAGGCTGCCGTAGCAGATCGCTCCGAAGATCCGGGCGATCAGCAGGACGCGCCCGCGCGGCCACCTGTCGACGAGGGCGCCGGCCGGAAGACGCGCTACCGCGCCGCCCAGTAGCACCGCCGTGGTGGCCAGCCCCGCCCGGATCGCGGACCCGGTGATCGCATAGCCCACGAGGGGGAAGACGAGCATGCTCATCGAGGTGCCGAGAGCGGAGATCGCGTCGCCGGACCACAGGATCATGAAGTCCCGGTTGCGCCGCATCGGCAGGACCGCGGGCGCGCGCATCACGTACTGCTCCCCAGCGCAGCCACGTCAGTGGTGGAAGGACGCAGGACCGCTGCTCCCCGCCTTGGCGACATCGGCAACGAGGGTGTCGGTGACCTGCGTGAGGTCGCGGAAGAAGAGGTCGGCGAGGTCCCTGGAGAAGCCGTTGCGGCAGACCACCCGCAGCACCGCGAGATCCTCCCGGTCGGCGGGGAAGGTGTAGGCAGGCACCTGCCACCCGTGCTCCCGCAGGCCGCGCGACACGGCGAACACGTCCCACTCGGTCACGTCGTCCGCGGTGGTGAAGGCGAACACGGGCAGCTGGTCGCCGGTGGTGATCAGCCGGTAGGGCCCCATCCCGGCGATCTGTGCCGACAGGGACGTCGCGACGTCGCGCGAGGCCTGCTGGACGGCCCGGTATCCCTCGAAGCCGAGCCGGAAGAAGGTGTAGTACTGCGCGATCACCTCGGCGCCCGGGCGGGAGAAGTTCAGGGCGAAGGTCGGCATGTCACCGCCGAGGTAGTTCACGTCGAAGACCAGCTCCTTGGGCAGCGCAGCGGCATCGCGCCAGATCGCCCACCCGACGCCGGGGTAGACCAGCCCGTACTTGTGCCCGGAGGTGTTGATCGAGGCCACCCGGGGCAGCCGGAAATCCCAGACCAGGTCGGGATCGAGGAACGGCGCGATCATCCCGCCCGACGCGCCGTCGACGTGGATCGGCACATCGGGACCGCCGCCCGCGGCCAGTTCGTCCAGCGCCGCGGCGATCTCGGCCACCGGCTCGTAGCTGCCGTCGAAGGTCGACCCCAGGATCGCGACCACTCCGATGGTGTTCTCGTCGCACTGCGCCACCGCCTCGGCCGCCCCGAGGTGGAGGCGGTCACCGGAGACCGGGACCAGCCGCGCCTCGACATCCCAGTAACGGCAGAACTTCTCCCAGCAGACCTGGACGTTGGCCCCCATGACCAGGTTGGGCCGACGCGCCGGATCGTTGCCGGCGCGGGTGGCCCACCTGCGCTTGAGCGCCATCCCGGCGAGCATGCAGGCCTCGCTGGAGCCGGTGGTCGAGCAGCCGGTCGCCACGTCGGACTCCGGCGCGTGCCACAGATCGGCCAGGATCGCCACGCAGCGGTTCTCGATCGCCGCCGTCTGCGGGTACTCGTCCTTGTCGATCATGTTCTTGTCGACGGACTCGGCCATCAGCCGGTCTGCCTGCGGTTCCATCCAGGTCGTGACGAAGGTGGCCAGGTTCAGCCGCGCGCTCCCGTCGAGGAGCAGCTCGTCGTGCACCAGCTGGTAGGCGACGTCGGCCGGGACGGACTGCCTGGCCAGCGCGCGCATGGGCGGGTGGATCTCACGTTCCAGGGCGGGATTCGCCAGGCCCAGGAAGGGATTGCGTTCCGCGCCGTCGGGGGTGATGCGGGTGGGTACCTTGCCGCCGTGGAGTGCCATGGGGCAACTATGGCAGGCCGCGGCTCCAGCGGCCCGCGGCGCCCACGGGCTGCCGGTCGCCGCCCAGGCGCGCGCGGTGATCTCGAAGGGGCCCTCGGGCAGCAACTGCGCGCAGCGCTCGCGCAACCGCTCCCGATGCGCCGCGTCCAGTCCCGCCACATAGGCACCGGCCGGGCCGACGCCGAGCTGGAAGGTGTCCCACCACTCGGCCCGCCCGGTGTACGGCGCGCGGACGGTCAGCACGGAGGACTCGACGTCCTGCAGCCCGGCATGCTCGAACAGCTGCGCCAGATGCCCCTCCCGGACACCGGGCTGGGCCGCCTCGTCCGCCATCGTCGGATCGATGTCACGCGCCGCGCGCCAGAACACCGAGAGCGGGCCGGAGGGGCCGCCGTGGTCCCAGACGCACGCGGCGACAACACCGCCTGGCCGGGTCACCCGCGCCATCTCCGTGAGGCCGGCGACGGGGTCGGTCATGAACTGCACGACCAGCTGGGCGCAGGCGCGATCGAACGTGTCGTCGTCGAAGGGCAGCAGCTCGGCCCCCGCGCGCTGGACGTCGACCTCCGGCAGGCGCGCCCGCACTGCCGCGACGAAGGACTCCGACGGGTCGACCGCAGCCACCGCGGACGGACCGAGCCGGGCGGCGAGCACGGCGGTGAGCGCGCCCGGTCCGCAGCCGACATCGAGGGCCCGCTGCCCGGCCCGGACCCCCGCGTACTGCGCGAACTCCTCGGCCAGCGGCTCCGAGAAGCGCCCCATGAACCGGGCATAGGCATCTGCCCCGATGTCGAACCCCATGGCGAGAACCTAGGGCACCACGCGCGCACCGCGGAACCCCTCGCCCGCCGCGTGCCGCACGCCGCGCGCCGCCGACCGTGATACCCAGGCACGGCCACAGCCACCACTGCCCATCACGATCCACACCAGCCGCCGACCGTGATACCCAGGCACGGCCATAGCCACCACTGACTATCACGATCCACACCAGCCCGCCGCGTGGGCGCTACCCGGTCAGTCCGCCGCCGACCGTGATACCCAGGCACGGCGATAGCCACCACTGCCCATCACGATCCACACCTACCCGACCGACACCGCCGACCGTGATACCCAGGCACGGCCATAGCCACCACTGCCCATCACGATCCACACCAGCCCGCCGCGTGGGCGCTACCCGGTCAGTCCGCCGCCGACCGTCATACCCAGGCGCGGCCATAGCCACCACCGGCCATCACGATCCACACCAGCCACCGACCGTGATACCCAGGCACGGCCATAGCCACCACTGACCATCACGATCCACACCAGCCCAACCGACACCGCCGACCGTCATACCCAGGCACGGCCACAGCCACCACTGCCCATCACGACCCACACCAGACACCGACCGTCATACCCAGGCACGGCCATAGCCACCACTGACCATCACGATCCACACCAGCCCAACCGACACCGCCGACCGTCATACCCAGGCACGGCCATAGCCACCACCGACCATCACGATCCACACCAGCCCGCCGCGTGGGCGCTACCGGGTCCGCCACCGACCGTCATACCCAGGCACGGCCATAGCCACCACCGACCATCACGATCCACACCAGCCCGCCGCGTGGGCGCTACCGGGTCCGCCACCCACCGTCATACCCACGCACGGCCATAGCCACCACCGGCCATCACGACCCACACCAGCCCGCCACGCGGGCAGCCCGTGGGGGACGTTGCCTGCGTGGTCGGGTGGCGGCGCTAGCATCGCCGCACATGCCGCCGCACCCGGAAGAGGCCTCGTGAGCAGTGACATCGTCAGCCCGGTCGGCGCGCGGCAGTCCCGCTCCGGCAGCGGCACCGCCCGGCTCGGCCTCATGGTCGCCCGGATCCTGTTCGCCTTCCTCGGCTTCAGCGCGCTCGTGACGGAGGTTTCGGTGCTGGTCGAGCGGCATCGCTTCAACTCCGGCGACTTCTTCAGCTACTTCACCGTCGAGTCCAACCTGCTCGCCGTGGTGAGCCTCGTGCTGAGCAGTTTCGCGCTCGCGGTCGGGAGGAGCAGCCGTGGGCTGGACTTCTTCCGCGGCGCGGTGACGCTCTACATGACGACGACCATTCTCATCTTCATCGTCCTGCTCTCGGGCTACCCGTCCTCGGAGCTGACCGCGGTGCCGTGGGACAACACCGTCCTGCACTACATCATGCCGATCGTCGTCATCGTCGACTGGCTGCTCGCGAGCCCCGCATCCACCATCGGGATCCGGTCGGCCCTCGTCTGGCTGGCGTTCCCGCTCGCCTACCTGGCCTACAGCCTGATCCGCGGGCCCATCGCCGACTGGTACCCGTACCCGTTCATGAACCCCTCGACCCACGGCTACCTCGGCGTGGCGGTCACCTCCATCGTGATCGCCGTGATCATCGGGTTCCTCGCCTGGGTCATCTCGACGGTGCCGCGGTGGCCGCGGATCGTGGATGCCGGCTGACCTAGGCTCGCACCATGGTCGATGACGCGTACCGGGAGTTCTTCGTCGCGGTCGCGGGAGCCACAGGTGCCCTCGTCGGCCTGCTGTTCGTCGCGGTGACGGTCTCTCCCGACCGCGCGGTACGGGCCGAGACCCGGGTGGAATTCCGGTCACAGGCCTCGACGTCCCTGCTGTTGTTCACGAATGCGCTGGTGCTGTCACTGGCCGCGTTGATTCCCGGCGTCACGCTGGGATGGTGGGCGCTCGCGCTTGCGGTGATCATTCTCGCCTTCGCGGCGGCGACCGCACGGCTCCTGCTCGATGACGCGCACGACCCGCGAGCGCTGCGGCGTTCGCTGGTGTTCATCGGGGCGCTGGTCGTGATCGCGGGCGTCGAGATCTACGGCGGTGTCGAGCAGTTGCGTGACTCGAGAGGCACCGGCGGCTTGCAGACACTGGACTATGTCCTGATCGCCGAACTCACCGCGGGCATCGCCCGGGCGTGGCAGCTCGTGGGCCTGCGCGACACCGGGATCGTGACGTCCCTGCGCACCCTCGCGCACGGCGAGGACGTCGAACAGGACGAGCCGACGCCCACCTAGACGTCCGCGCGACCCCCAGGAGCGGTCAGCTGCGCGGGCTCATGACCGCACGCGCGCGAGCAATCTTCACCGCCTGCGTCAGCGTGTCGATGTCGTAGGCGCCGTAGTGCCGCTGGCCGTTGATGAAGAACGTCGGTGTGCCCGACACCCCGCTGAGATCGGCCGACTCCACGTCCTCGGCGACCCGTTCCGCGTGCGCCCGGGTCATGACTTCGGTGTGCATCCGCTCGCCGTCCAGGCCGAGCTCACGCGCGTAGGCGAGCAGGTCCGAGATCTTGAGGTGGCCCTGGCGGGCGAGCAGCAGATCGTGCAACTGCCAGAACGCGCCCTGGTCCGCCGCCGCCTCCGACGCCTCGGCGGCGAGCTGCGCCTGCGGGTGGACATCGGTCAGGGGCAGGTGCCGCCAGACATAGCGCAGATCGGCGTCGGCCAGCAGGTCGCGCACCACCGGTTCGGCCTGCCCGCAGTAGGGACACTGGAAGTCGCCGTACTCGACGATCGTCACCGACGCGTCGGCCGGCCCGCGGATGTGGTCGCGGTCGGCATCGACCGGGGTGCTGAGGTCGACCAGCTGGTCGGCGTCGCCGAGCAGGGCTCTGGCCCGCCGCGCGGACGGGAGGTGAGCGGTGATCCGATACACCGTCCAGGTGAGGATCGTGGCCACCACGGCCGCCGACAGCACCCCGAGCTTGGCCTGCTCCAGCTCGGTGCCGTCGAAGGCCAGCGAGGCGACGACGAAGGAAACGGTGAAGCCGATCCCGGCGATCGTGCCGCTCCCGGTGACCGCCGCCCAGCCGACCTGCGGGCGCAGCCGGCCGGAGCTGAGCCGCTCGACGAACCATGAGGTGGTGATCACCGCGACCGGCTTGCCGACGACGTAGCCGAGCAGGATGCCGAGGGTCACCGGTGCGCGGAAGGCGTGCACGAGGAACGTGCCGTTCAGCGAGATCCCCGCGTTGGCCAGGCCGAACAGCGGGACGATGACGTAGCTCGTCCACGGCAGGTAGACGTTCTGCAGGCGGGCGTTCGGCGACAGCGAGGCCGTCAGCCCGGCGGTGGCCGACCTGGCCAGCTCGGGCGTGGGCTGCTCGCGGAACAGGCGGAACAGCCCGCTCGCCCGCTCGAGGTCCCCGCGCGAGGGCGAGTACGCGGTCGTGGCCAGCCCCATGGCCAGACCCAGCACGATCGGATCGACGCCGCTGCCCAGCAGGGCGAGCCACATCACGATGCCCAGGCCGCCGTAGACGAGGCCGAGGCGGACAGAGCAACGTCGCAGCACCAGCAGCAAGCCGAACACCGCGACCGCGATCAGCAGCGGCACCACGGTCACGCCCTTGGTGTAGACGAGCGTGATGACGACGAGCGCGGCGATGTCGTCCACCACGAACAGTGTCAGCAGGAAGATCCGGACGCGGTCGGGAACGCCGCGCCCCACCACCGCGAGCAGGCCGAGCGCGAGCGCGGTGTCGGTGGACATCGCGACTCCCCAGCCGTGCGCGCCGCGCCCGCCGAGGGTGACCGCGAGGTAGAGCGCGACCGGGACGGCCATCCCGACCAGGCCGGCGGTGAGCGGGAGCAGGAACCGCCGCCGTTCCCGCAGGTCGCCCAGGTCGAATTCCCGGCGGGCCTCCAGGCCGACCACGAGGAAGAAGAACGTCATCAGCCCGCTGTTCACCCAGGTCCGCAGGTCCCGCGAGACGCTCATGTTGCCGAAGCGGAAGGAGACCCGCGTCTGCCAGAAGGTCGCGTAGGAGCCACCGTCGACGTTCGCCCAGATCAGTGCGGCGCCGATCGCGACGACCAGGACCCCCGCGCTGCCCGCCTCGGTGCGCAGGAACGCGCGGGCCGGCGCGGCCATCGAACGGGTCCACTGGCTCGTGCCGCGCAGGACCGAGGTCGCGGAGGGTGCCGGCTCAGCCACGACCGACCGCCACGTCGGAGGTGGAGCTGCCGGGGGCTGTCTGGGTCTGCAGGGGAACTCCTCACCGCGATCTCCGTCGGGTGAACCCTAGCGCTGCCCGTCGGCGCGATCCGCCCGACCAACAGGCCGGTGCCGCCGCCGCGGGTCACACCGTCGAGACAGGCGGGGGTGAGCTCGCCGGCGGCAACGCACATCCGCTACCGGTTCCCGTGAGTACCTTGGTACGCATGGTGATTCTGATCGTGATACTGCTCGTACTCGTCGTCGTCCTGCCGATCGTCGGCTGGGCGCTGTGGCTGCTGATCACTGCGGCGCTCGTCGGAGCGATCATCGGTGGCCTGGCCCGCCTCGTGCTGCCGGGGCGTCAGGAGATCGGCATCTTCAGCACCATCGTGATCGGCTGGATCGGGTCGCTGTTCGGCAGCCTGATCGGCCGGCACGTCTTCCATTTCGGCTCGGTGCTGACGGTGCTGTGCGAGATCGCCGTCGCCGCGATCCTGGTCGCGATCGCGAGCAGCGGCGCGGGGAACGCGATCTCGCGCCGCAACGCCAGCCTGCGCTGGTAACGAACCGGAGGTCCGCGACCCGAGATCCGGTCCGCGTGGCCCGGCGGGCGACGCCTGCGCCTAGGTGTGGACGATCTTCGCCACCGCCGGGCTCAGGTACGGCACCACGGTGCGCGAGTACGTCGCGGTGATGTGGGAGCCGTCCAGATACACCGGGATCTTGCCGATCGCGGCGTCGCAGACGGTCGACGTGCAGAAGTACTTCGTCAGGTCGACCATCGCCATCTGCGGGGTGTGCACGGCGGCCATGGCCGCCACCAGCGGATCCTTCGGCAGCCAGGTCGCCGGCGTGCCGTTGCACGGGGTGTAGTCGGTGGTGTGGGAGGCGAGGCAGCTCGGGATGTTGATCTCCGGGGACGGCGTGTCCCGGATCGCGAGCACCCTGCGGTGTGCCGCGGCGAGCGTCTTCAGCACCTTCTCATAGCCCAGCTGGTACGGCGTCCAGCTGTTGGCGAGGGTGAAGCCCTCGGCGGTCACCGCCACCTTGCTCGCCACGATGATCAGACCGAACCCACCGCTGGCGATGCGCTTGGCCACGGTCCGGGCCCAGTTCGTGCACGCCACGGAACCCGCGGGCGTCGGGAAGTGCTGCGCGACGTCGGCGAAGGCGCACTGGGAGGCGACGAAGGTCGTGATCTCCCAGTGGTAGGTCTTCGCGATCGCCTCGATGGCCGACAGCCACTGACCGGCATGGGAGTTGCCGACCACGGCGACGTGACCCTTGGCCGTGGCGGCCGGGGTGGTGCGGTAGCAGTTGAACTGCGGGAACGACGGCGGGTGGGAGAAGCAGTCCGCGCCGGCGCTGTTGACCGCCCAGGCGTCGGACCTGTCGAGTGCCGCCTGCGCGGGCGTCGGAGACACGGGCGCCTTGGTCGTCGGCGGGCAGAGCGCGGGCCCGGCGGCCATCGCTGCGGCCCCTACGCACGACACGGCGGCTGGCTGGGCTCCGGTACTGGCGCCGGCCGGGTCCGTGGCGAGCGCGGCACCGGCGATGAGGACAACGGTCGCTATGCCGCAGGAGAACGCGGCACGCATCCGGCCCATCGTCACCGAGCGGGACAGGTGGACAACAACCCTGATATCGACATGCACCAATGATCATGTAAGAGGGACCTGAGCGCCAGCCAGGAGTGCGATAGGCAACAGTGCCGCGTCCCGGATCCCGGCTCGCGCGACGGGATGTGACCGGCATCTCGGCGAACCGGAGTGACTACCTCCGCATAACCGGGTTAGGCTCACCGGGTGAAACGGAGGACCCACCTCCGCTGGTCGTGACGACACTCAGGAGTACAGCTATGGCCCTCGACACCGCGGGAACGCCCGCCGCGCCGGACCTCACCACCACGGCCCCGGCCGACCCGGCCCATGCCCGCCGCTGGTGGATCCTGGCAGTGCTCGCGCTCGCGCAGGTCATGGTGGTCCTCGACTCCACGATCGTGAACATCGCGCTCCCCACGGCGCAGACCGACCTCGGCTTCAGCAACGCCGACCGTCAGTGGGTGGTCACCGGATACGCGCTGGCGTTCGGGTCACTGCTGCTGATCGGCGGCCGCCTGGCGGACTTCTTCGGCCGCAAGTGGGCACTCGTCGTCGGCCTCACCGGGTTCGCGATCGCCTCCGCGATCGGCGGCGCGTCGGTCAACTTCGGGATGCTCGTCACCGCGCGCGCCGTGCAGGGAGCCTTCGGCGCCCTACTCGCACCGGCCGTCCTGGCACTGCTCACGACGACGTTCACCGACGCGCGGGAACGCGGCAAGGCCTTCGGCATCTTCGGCGGTATCGCCGGAGCGGGCGCGTCGATCGGGCTGCTGCTCGGCGGATTCCTGACCGAGTACGCCAGCTGGCGCTGGACGCTCTACGTGAACCTCGCCCTCGCGGCCGTCACCTTCGCCGGCGCCATGGTCATGCTCCCGAACCACGAGCGGGCCGCCGAGCGGGAGCGCGCCGACACGTGGGGCACGATCAGCATCACCGCGGGGCTGTTCGCCGTCGTCTACGGCTTCTCCAACGCCGATCAGCACAGCTGGTCCGCCCCGCTCACGGTCATCTGCCTGGTCGTCGGCGCGGTGCTGCTCATCGCGTTCGTCCTCATCGAACAGCGCGTCAGCAATCCGATCCTCCCGCTGCGGGTGGTGCTCGACCGCAACCGTGGCGGCGCCTTCCTGGTGATGTTCCTGGCCGGCATCGGGATGTTCGCCGTCTTCCTGTTCCTGACCTACTACCTGCAGGCGATCCTGCGCTACTCCGCCGTCTCCTCGGGGCTGGCCTTCCTGCCGATGACCGGGACGATCATCATCGTCGCCTCGCTCGGCAGCGCGGTCCTCGTCACCAAGATCAGCTCGCGCATCCTGATCCCGCTGGGCATGGTGCTGGCCGCGATCGGCCTGTACGTGCTCACCCACATCAGCCTCGGCGGAAACTACGTCTCGGTGGTGCTGCCGGGCACGATGATCATCGGCGCCGGCCTCGGGCTGGTGTTCGCGCCGGGCTTCAACCTGGCGGTGCTCGGGGTGGAGTCACGCGATGCCGGGGTCGCGTCGGCCGCGGTGAACGTCATGCAGCAGATCGGCGGTTCGGTCGGCACCTCGCTGTTCAACACCATCGCCGGGAGCGTCGTCGTCACCTACGTCGGCTCACACCTCAACGGTGCCCAGCCGGGCAGCGCGCAGTACCTGCTGACCGAGGCCAAGGCGCAGCTGCACAGCTACACGGTGGCTTTCTGGATCGCCGCCGCGGTGTTCCTCGGTGGCGCGCTCGTCAGCGCGCTCGTCCTCCGCTCGGGGATCGCCCAGCAGGAGGGCGAGCAGGCGATCGCGGTCTGACGCCGACCACCCCCATGACCACAGCCGACGAGCCCGTGACCACCGCTGACGAGACGACCGCGACGCCCGACGCACAGCCCCGCCCGATGCGCCGGGACGCCGCCCGCAATCGTGCGCTGCTCATCGCCGCGGGGCGGGACGTGTTCGCCAGGCGCGGTCTGGACGCCAGCCTCGACGACATCGCCCGCCAGGCCGGCGTCGGGATCGGCACCGCCTACCGGCACTTCGGCAACAAGTTCGAGCTCGCCGAGGCGATCATGCGCACGGCGATCGGCGAGGTAGCGGCCGCCGCTGAGCGGGCGCTGCTGGTCCCCGATCCCTGGCAGGGACTGGTCGGCTTCCTGGAGGCGGTGCTCGAGGTCCAGACGAAAGACCGAGGGCTGCGCGAGATCATGATGGGCGTGCACACCCCGCACACGTCCGACGAGGCCTACGAGCTGCTCGGCCCGCTCATCGCCGCCATCCTGGAGCGGGCGCAGCGCGCCGGGGCGGTGCGGGCCGACGCGGCGGTGAGCGACCTCGGTTGCCTGCTCACGATGCTGTGCGAGGTATCCGATCTCGCCGGCGACACCGCGCCCGAGCTGTGGCGGCGTTACTTCGGGGTCCTGCTGGCGGGGCTCCGCCCGGACGGCCCCGACCTGCCGGGCGCGCCTCTGTCCGACGCGGAGTTCCGGGCCGTGTCGGAGTACCGCAAGGGCATGCACGCCCGTACCTCCGGCCCCTGAGGACACCCGGAGCTAGACGACTCTGGTCCTGGCGCCACCCGCGCCGGCGTTGCGCGCGATCGGGCGGGTCCCGGGCGCCGACCGGAAGAGATAGAGCAGGCCCAGTGCCGCGACCGCCGCGAGTGCCTCCCCGATGGCGCTCAGGTACTTGCCCGTCGGCACCCAGTACGGGTCGTACATGTTCGGGACGGGTCCGAACGCGCCGACGTCGACGTAGCGGTAGACCACCACCGCCACCGTTCCGGCCGCGGCGACGAGGAACGCGAAACCGGCCGTGTAACGCCGTGGCCTGATCAGCAGCGCGAGCGCAGCGATGATCGAGACGGTGGCCTCGGCGCGGAACAGGTCCGCCTCGTTCAGCACGCTCGTCCGGTTGTGCCGGAAGGCCGACGCCAGATCGAAATGCACATAGGCATCCACGGCAAGTCCCACGACCACGATCGCGGTCAGCACTGCCTGGATCGTCATTGCCTGTCGGGTTCTCACGTTGTCCCACACCACCCTTGACCACGGCCTGCCGAGCTATGCCCGGCCGCGGACGCGATCACTCTGCATCCGCGCGACCATGAGTACGCGGCGCCGACCGGCCCGGTTCAACGTCAGCGTCGTGCGGCCCGTCGGTCTCACGTCAGAGCAGGCGCAGGATGTCCTCGACGCGGTCCTTGGCGTCACCGAACAGCATCTGGCTGTTCTCCCGGAAGAACAGGGGATTCTGGACTCCGGCGTACCCCGTGCTCATGGAGCGTTTGAAGATGACCACGTCGTGGGCACGCCAGACCTCGAGCACCGGCATCCCGGCGATGGGGCTGTCCGGATCGTCGAGCGCAGCCGGGTTGACCGTGTCGTTGGCGCCGATGACGAGCACGACCGACGTGGAGGCGAAGTCGTCGTTGATCTCGTCCATCTCGAGCACGATGTCGTAGGGCACCTTCGCCTCGGCGAGCAGGACGTTCATGTGCCCGGGGAGCCGTCCGGCCACCGGGTGGATGCCGAAGCGCACCTGGATCCCCCGTTCCCGCAGCCTGCGGGTGAGTTCTGCGACGGGGAACTGGGCCTGCGCCACTGCCATGCCGTACCCCGGCGTGATGATCACCGACGTGGCTTCCCTCAGCAGGTCCGCCGTGTCCGCGGCGTCGATCTCCCGGTGCTCGCCGTAGTCGGTGTCGTCGCCACCGGAGGGCTCGATCCCGAACCCGCCGGCGATCACGGACAGGAACGAGCGGTTCATCGCCTGGCACATGATGAACGACAGGTAGGCACCGGAGGATCCGACCAGCGCACCGGTGACGATCAGCAGGTTGTTGTCGAGCAGGAAGCCCGACGCCGCCGCGGCCCATCCCGAATAGCTGTTGAGCATGGAGACCACGACCGGCATGTCGCCGCCGCCGATGGACGCGACGAGGTGCCAACCGAGGGCGAGCGCGACGACCGTCACGGCGATCAGCAGCGCCAGGTCCGGATGGGCGACGAACGCGATCGTCAGACCGACGAAGGCGACCAGGGCGCCGATGTTGATCAGGTTCTTGCCCGGGAGCACGAGCGGGTCGGACTTGATCCGTGCGGAGAGCTTCAGGTAGGCCACGACCGAGCCCGTGAGCGTCACCGCTCCGATGAACACCCCGATGAACACCTCGGCGTGATGGATGCGCAGCAGGTCGTGGGCGATCTCGGTCTGCGCCGCGCCCTTCGCCTCGACGCCGTAGTAGCCGTCCCACCCGACGAGGACGGCCGCGGCGCCGACGAAGCTGTGCAGCATCGCGATGAGCTCGGGCATGCCCGTCATCTCGACGGAGCGGGCGCGCAGGAGCCCGATGACCGCGCCGATGGCCATGGCGACGACGATGAGCGCCAGCCCGCCCGCGGCGATGCTGCGCGAGGCCAGACCGATGCTCGCGCAGAGGGCGAGGGCCATTCCCCCGACGCCGAAGACCACGCCGGAGCGGGAGGTCTCGTGGCGCGACAGTCCGGCCAGGCTGAGGACGAACAGGAGCGCGGCGACGATGTAGGCCGCCTGCGCGGCGGTGGCAGCAGTCATCCGCGGCTCAGCCCTTCGAGAACATGCTGAGCATGCGGTGGGTCACGGCGAAGCCGCCGAAGATGTTGATGCTCGCCAGCAGGATCGCGGCGAAGGACAGCACCGTGATCGTCGTGTCCGCCCGCCCGATCTGGAGCAGGGCGCCGACCACGATGATTCCGGAGATCGCGTTCGTGACGGACATCAGCGGCGTGTGCAGGGCGTGGTGGACGTGACCGATCACGTAGTAGCCGATCACGATCGCGAGGACGAACACGGTGAGGTTGCCGATCAGCTGCGCCGGAGCGAACGCCGCCAGCAGGAACAGCAGCACCGCCCCGACGCCGACCAGCGCGTACTTCCGGCCCACCGTCATGGGTGGCTTCCGCTGCCGGATCGCCCGCACCGCAGGCGCTGCCACCGGCGTGGCCGAGACGGCGACGGCCGGAGGCGGCCACGTCTTCTCCCCGTCGCGCACCACGGTGATGCCGCGCTGGACGACGTCGTCGAGATCGAGGACCAGCTGTCCGTCCTTGCCGGGAGTCAGCAACTTCATCAGGTTGACCAGGTTGGTGCCGTACAGCTGGGAGGCCTGCGTGGGCAGCCGCCCGGCCAGGTCGGTGTAACCCAGGATCGTGACGCCGTTCGCGGTCACGACCGCCTCCCCGGGGACCGAGCCGGCGACGTTCCCACCCTGGGCGGCGGCCATGTCGACGATGACACTTCCGGGCTTCATGCTCGCGACGTCCGCGGCGCTCAGCAGCCTCGGCGCGGGACGGCCCGGGATCAGCGCGGTGGTGATGATGATGTCCACCTCGGCCGCCTGCTCGGAGTAGATCGCGGCCGCCCTGCGGTCGTAGTCCTCGGACGTCGCGCGGGCGTAGCCGTCGCTGCTCTGCGGCTGGTCGGTCACGTCCACCGCCAGGAACTCGCCGCCCAGGGACGTCACCTGCTCGGCCACCTCGGGGCGCGGGTCGGTCGCGCGGACGATCGCACCCAGGCTGCTGGCCGCACCGATGGCAGCCAATCCGGCCACGCCGGCACCGGCGACGAGCACCTTGGCCGGCGGGACCTTTCCGGCCGCGGTGACCTGCCCGGTGAAGAACCGTCCGAAGACGTGGGCGGCCTCGATCACGGCACGGTAGCCGGCGATGTTGGCCATCGAGCTGACGACGTCCATGGACTGGGCTCGGGAGATCCGAGGGACGGCGTCCATGGCGAGCACGGTGATCGGACGGCGCGCGAGGAGGTCGAGCAGCTCGGGGTCGAGGGCGGGCGCGATCAGGCTGACGAGGGTGGCGCCGTCGCGCAGCAGCTCGATCTCCTCCGGCGACGGCGGATTGACCTTGAAGACCACGTCCGCGGCCCAGGCTTCCGCGCGCGGGACGACGGCAGCTCCGGCGACGCGGAAGGCTTCGTCGGTGAAGCTCGACCGCGCGCCCGCGCGCTCCTCCACGATCACCGCGTAACCGAGACCGAGCAGCTGCGTCACGGTGGCCGGGGTCGCGGACACGCGGGTCTCGTCACCGGACTCCTTGACCACGCCGATACGCAGTGCCACGCGCAAGACCCTTCAGCAGCTGGGACGGACGGACCGGCTCGGACGCGCCGAGCTCGCTCAGAGGGTCACCTTGTCACTGCCGCGCCGCGGGGAGCCGCCCGGGGGTCGGCGCAGCCCCGCGCCGGCCGGCACCCAGCCGCGTCACGTCCCACGGGGGAGAGATTCCGGACATGGGAGTGAACACAACTCTTGACTTCGAACATTGATCATGTCATTTTGAACATGTTCGATGTTCGAACCGACGTCGACGAATCATCCCGGCCCCAGGGCCTACCCTGGCGCCCGTCTGTGAATGGGGAACAGCATGACCACTACCGATCCCGCTCTGGCGCGGCCAGGAGCGGTGGCGTCGGCGCCGCCCGTGGTGCACACGGAACTGCGCAAGGGCTCGGTCGGCCTGGCCGGCGTCCTGATGCAGTCGATCGCGCAGATCTCGCCGACGCTGGGGGTCTTCTACACGATCGCGTTCACCACGACCCAGGCAGGAATCTCGGCGCCGCTGACCTACCTGGCCGCCTTCGTCATCTGCCTGGTCCTTGCCGTGCCGATGCTGGGACTGGCGCGGCACCTGCCGTCGGCCGGCGGCTTCTACACCTACGTATCGCAGGGCATCGGGCCGCGCCTCGGGTTCATGACCGGCTGGCTCTACGCGATCATGGTCACCATCGTCCCGGCGGCGCTGGCCGCATTCACCGGCGCCGTCCTGCACGACGAGCTCAGCGCCAAGTACGGCTTCGACCTGCCCTGGTGGGTGTACGCGTTGGCGATCTTCGCGGTCTGCTTCGTCTGCGCCTACCGCGGCATCGTCATCTCGGTGCGCTTCCTGGTCGTCATGTCGATGTTCGAGATCATCGTCGGGCTGTCCCTGGCGCTGACCGGCGTGTTCAACCCCGGCAAGGGCGGCGTCAACGTCACCGGCTTCAACCCGGCGCACATCGGTAGCTCGTCGGGGTTCTTCCTGGCCATCGTGCTGTCGATCTTCGCCTTCACCGGATTCGAGTCCGCCGCGGCGGTGGCCGACGAGTCCCGGGATCCCAAGCGGTTGGTCCCGCAGGCCATCCTCGGGTCGCTGGCCCTGGTCGGCGCGTTCTACGTCGTCTGCGCGTGGGGCCTGCAGATCGGCTGGGGCACCGCGAACCTGAACGCGCTCGCGACATCACCGACCGCACCGGCGTTCGTGCTCGCCGACCGGCTGTGGAACGGCGGCTCGATCATCGTCCTCATCGCGCTGGTCAACTCCGGCCTGGGCGTCTGCGTGGCCTGCACGACGAGCTCGACCCGCACGCTGTTCGGCATGGCCCGCACCGGAGCCCTGCCGAAGGTGCTCGCCCGGGTCAGCCCGAAGCACCGCACACCGATCGTCGCCGTGTACGTGCAGATGGCCGCAGCCATCACGATCTGCCTGGCCGTCGGGCTGCCGATGGGCCCGTACAACCTGTTCAACCTGCTGGGCACCACCGGGACCTTCGCCTACATCCCGATCTTCATCCTCATGAACGTGGCCGCCTACCTGTTCTTCCGCCGCCAGCACCCGGAGGAGTTCAGCGTCCTGCAGTTCATCGTCTGCCCGATCGTCTCGACCGTGGCGCTGCTCGTGATCGGCTACAAGAGCATCGTCCCGTTGCCGGCCATGCCGGTCGCGCTCGCCCCGGCGATCGCCGCCGCGTACATCCTGGCCGGAGTGGCCATCCTCGTCGGCCGGAACCTGCGCCCGGGCCATCGGGACTGGATGGCGGCGGCGGGAGAACTGCCCGACGTCGAGAACGTGACAGCCTGACGTTCACCGCGCCCATCGCACCCGACACGCACCTCACGACCGGACGGAGAACCGACATGCAGGCCGAGCAACGTCACCAGAGCATCCTGGGCCTGCTGAATGCCCGCGGGAAGCTGACCATCGCCGACCTGAGCACCCGGTTCTCCGTCTCGGAGATGACGATCCGTCGGGACCTGGCCCAACTCGAGAGCGACGGGCTGCTGCGGCGTACCCATGGCGGCGCGGTCCGCATCCAGAGCGGCAGCTTCGAACCGCCGTACGCGCTGCGGTCCCGGCTCAACCTCCCCGCCAAGCGGGCCATCGCGGCGGCGATCGCGGCCGAGATCGTCGACGGCCAGACGATCATCCTCGACGCCGGCAGCACCGGGGCCGCCATCGCCGAGGCGCTGGTCGGGCGGCACCTGACCGTCTGCGCGCTGAACCTCCAGATCGCGGCGATCCTGGCCTCGTCGCCGGAGACGACGGTGATGGTGCCCGGCGGCCAGGTCCGTCACGGCGAGCAGTCCTTCGTCGGGCCGGCTACCGAGCGGACCCTGCTCGACTACCGCTTCGACACCTACGTCATGACCGCCTCGGCCATCGACGCGGGCGCCGGCGTCACCGAATGGAACGTCGACGACGCCGCCGTGAAGCGGGCCGCGCTGACCGTGTCCGCGCGGTGCATCGTGGCCTGCGACTCATCCAAGTTCGGGCAGACGGCGTTCGCCCGCGTCGCCGGTCTGGATCAGATCGACCTCATCGTCAGCGACACCGAAGTCACCACCGAGCAGCGCCGCGCCGTGCAGGTCGACGGCACACTGCTCCGACTCGCCTGAGCGCCGCCCTCCCTCCCCCACCGGGAGGCCTCCAGGACGCGCCGTCCACGAAGGAGCGCAACGCCATGCCCACATCAGCTCTGCCCCAACCAGCTCTGCCCGACGAGGTCGACACGATCGTCGTCGGCGCCGGAACCGGCGGTGCCGCCTTCACCGGCGTGCTCGCCGCGCACAGCGACTCGTCGATCCTGGTGCTCGAAGCCGGCCCGGACTACGGCCCCTTCCAGGAGGGCGGCTGGCCGGCCGATGTGCTGAACGCCAAGGACATCCCGCTCTCGCACGACTACGACCTGGTCGGGCAGGCCACGCCCGGACGGGTGCTGGACCTGCCGCGAGCCAAGGTCGTGGGCGGGTGCTCGTCCCACAACGGCTGTACCGCGTCGATCAGTGCGCGTGCGGACTACGACGACTGGGCGCGGCGGGGGAACCCGGGCTGGGATGCGGCCAGCGTCGAACCGCTCCTCGAGTGGGTCCGCGACCGGTTCCGGGTGCGCCGCTACCGGATGGAGGAGCTGACCTCGGCGCAGGAGGCGTTCGTGCGGGCCGGGCTCGCCGTCGGGTTGCCCTTCGCCGACGACCTCGACGACATCGAGGCCGGCGTGGGGATCGGGCCGATGCCGGTCAACATCGTCGACGGGGTTCGGTGGAACGCCGCGTTCGCGTTCCTCGACCCTGTCCGCGCCCGGCCGAACCTGACGATCGCCGGCAACACCTCCGTGCGCCGGCTGCTGTTCGAGGACCGCCGCGTCGTCGGCGTCGAGGTCGACGGACCGGACGGGCGGCGGGCGATCCGGGCCGCACGCGTGGTCGTGGCGGGAGGCGCGTACCACTCCCCCGCGCTCCTGCTCCGCTCCGGCGTCGGACCGGCCGCCGACCTGACCGCGCTGGGCATCGACGTGGTGGCCGACCGGCCCGGCGTCGGGCGGCACCTGCTGGACCATGCCTGCGTCGGACTGCACTTCCACGGCAAGGAGGGCCTGCTCGACGAGCTGGCCGCCAAGGAGTGGAACCCCGATGAGCAGAGCCTCGGCCGCGCCCGATCCAGCCTGTGTGACGACGGGCCCTACGACATCCACGTCTTCATGGTGGCCGGAGCGAACACGGGTCACCCGGGCCTCCCCCCGATCAGCCTGTACGGCGGGGCGATGCGCGCCAGATCGGAAGGAACGGTGACGATCGCCGGCGCCGATCCGTCGGTCGACCCGCTGATCGACCACCGTTACGGCACGGATCCGGACGGGCACGACCGCACCGTCCTGGCTGAATCCCTGGACCTGCTGCGCTCGATGTGCGCGGTCCCCGAACTGGCCGAACTGCTGGGCGCCGAAGCCACCGCTGGTGACCCCCTCGACGACATCGTCAACTACTGCCACCCCGCGGGGACCTGTGCGATGGGGCCGGTCGGCGATCCTGCCGCCGTCGTCGACGCCTCGGGCGCCGTGCACGGGGTGAGCGGCCTCTACGTCGCCGATGCCTCGATCATGCCCGCCATCACCCGTGGAAATCCGAACCTGCCGATCGCCATGATCGGCGCGCGCATCGCCGCCGGCCTGCTCGACGTGCCGCCGTCCGCGATCGCCACCTCGGGGTTCGCCGGAGCACACGCGTCATGACCACCGTTCTAGGAGAGACTGCATCCGTGACACCCGCCGACACGACGCCGTTCGAGATCAACATCGCCGAACAGCCCGAGGCCCTGCGCCGGCTCGCCGGCTCCACTTCGCTGCCGCTCGCCGAGCTGACCGGGACGGCGTGGGACCGGATCGTGCTCACCGGCATGGGGTCATCGCATTTCGCGGCTCTGCCGACCTGGCGGCACCTCGTCGCGCTGGGCCACGACGCCTGGACCGTCGACACCGGGCAGTTGCTCGACAACGACCGCCTGATCACCGAAGACACCCTGCTGATCGTCACCTCCCAGTCCGGCGCGAGCGGCGAGGTGACCGAACTGCTGGAACGTCGCCGGTCGGGACGGATCAGCCCGGCCGCCCTGGCTGCCGTGGCCAACGACGAGGCCAGCCCGCTCGCCCGGGCCGCGGATGTCTTCCTGCCGCTGCACAGTGGGGCGGAGGCGACGGTCAGTACGAAGAGCTACCTCAACACCCTCGCGGTGCACCGGCTGATCCGGGCCGCGTTCGACGGCGGGGACATCGTAGCCGTGCGGGATGCGGAGCTGCCCGACGCCGCCGCAGCCGTTCAGGACGTCATCGAGCGCGTCGACCTGGACACCTACGCGCTCACCGCAACGCGGCACCCGGCTCGACGGCTGGCCTATATCGGGGCCCGCGACAGCTCCGGGACGGCCGAGTTCGCCGCTCTGATCACCAAGGAGTCGGCGAAGGTCGCCGCGGAGGGCTACATCGGCGGGCAGTTCCGCCACGGTCCGTTCGAGCTGGCCGGTGACGGGCTCACCGTGATGATCTTCGCACCGGAACGCGACGGGTCCGACGCCAGCCTGCACCGGCTCGCCGCCGACCTGATCGACACCGGTTCGCAGGTTCTCGTCGTGGGCAACGTCGACTTCCCGGCCACGATCACCGTCCCGATCGGCGGCACCAGCGAGCTCGCCTTCGCGGCTGCCAGTTCGGTCGTGGCCGAGCTGTTCGCGGTGTCCGTCGCGCGCGCCAACGGTGTCACGCCGGGGGCGTTCGTCCACGGCAGCAAGATCACCACCACGATCTGATGCCCGGATCGATCGCCGGCGACACCGCCACCGCCGCATCGCCCGCCGGTGTCGTCGTCGGGATCGATATCGGTGGCACCGGCACGCGCTTCGTCGCGCTCGACCCGGGGACCTACCGGGTAGTCGCGAGCCACGTCGAGCCGACCCCGGCGCGCGGCGAGCGGGAGGAGATGGTCGCGTTCCTGCGGCACCACATCGAGGCGGTGTCCGGTGGCCGGCGGCCGGTCGCGATCGGCATCGGCGCCAGTGGTCCCATCGACCGGGAGGGCGTCATCCGCAACCCCGACACGCTGCCGGCCTTCACCGGCTGGCCCGTCATCGACGGGATTGCCGACCTCACCGACGGGCAGGTGGTCATCGACAACGACGCCGTCTGCGCCGCCCTGGCCGAACATCTCGTCGGCGCGGCCCGGGACGTGTCACGGTCACTGCACGTCACCCTCGGCACCGGCATCGGCGTGTGCCTGCTCGACGGCGATCGGCCCTTCCGACGTGCCGATGGCACACATCCCGAAGGCGGCCACATCGCCGTCGACCTGCCGACGACGCCCTGCTACTGCGGGCGACCGGCCTGCTGGGAACAAGCCGCGTCCCGTCAGGTGCTGCAACGTGCGGCCTCCGCGCTACTCGGTCGCGCGCCGTCCGACCCTGCGGCCATCGGCGATCTGGCCGACCGGGCCGGCTCCGGTGACGCCGAATCCCTCGCGACGTTCGCCGCCTACGGCCGGGCTGTCGCCGACGGCCTGGGGACGGTGCTCGCGCTGTACGCCCCGAGCCTGGTCGTCCTCGGCGGGAGCGCCGCCCGCTACCTCCCGCTGTACCGAGCAGCCATCGACACCGCGCTCGCGCCGCTCGAGCGGTGGATCCCGTGCGTGGACATCGTCGCCACCGCGCTCGACGACTACGGCGGCGCCATCGGAGCAGCCCGACTCGCCACCCGCAGCGGCGCGACTCCCCGCTGTTCCTGAGCAGCGTGGCCGTGCCCAGGTGCCGCACATGCGGGCATCCCCGCGCGCCTAGCCCGCGTGGCGCGCACGGAGGGCGCGCGCTTGGACAGCGTGTCAGTCGACAGGAACGACCCAGAAAGCCACGTAACCCCGGCGCGCAAAGGTGTGCACCATGCTCACGACTGGGAACGCTCCGCCACTGCCGGCCTTCTAACCAGAGCCGTGCATCGCATTCGGGAGCTTGTGCCGGAACGGCTCGTACTCGCCAAAGCGACGGGGCAGCGCTTCGACCAAATTCGAGCGCGAGGCCGATGCAGGCGCACATGCTGCGCATGTCCAGAGCGGCAGCCCAGGCACGACGACGGGCAGCGCGCTAGGAAGCTCGCGAACGCACGTAGTCCTCGAGCGCGTGCCGAGCCAGTGCAGAAAGACTGACACCCTCGTCCTCGGCGACTCGCTCTGCCTGCGTGCGCAACTCCTCCGGCACCCTGAACTGCACGCGCGGGGAATGCACCGAGCCGCCGGACAAGGACTTGCCGCCAGGGATCAGGTTGCGGCGACGGACCTCGGCCAACGTCTCTTCGGCGATCTGCTCAGCGAGCTCGTTGGTGAGCCGGCGGCCATCCTTGAGGATGAACTCTTCCTCGTCCAGGTCGAGGTCGGGTCCGATCACGTACTCAGTCTTCGTCTTTCTCGCCATCGCCCTGTCCCCTTCTGAACTCGGTCGGCATCGCGTGAATGACGGCCAGCGTCTCAGGATTCCTGTTGTCCGGCACCGCAATAATCTCCAGTTCGATGCCGCGGTCATCGACTCCGACGAACAACAACTGATCGCCGACCTGGATCGGATCCACCGCGTTCATCACCGCCACAATGTGCGCGACTCCGATCTTGTGTCGACGGCCGGAACGCACAACCCGTATCCCGATCACGTCGAGTATGTCATACATGCTCGAAGGTTCGCCACGTCAGAGCCGATCCCCGCGGGCCTTGAGTCGATGCGCGTCGCGAGCCCGGCCGTCCGCGGCAGAGGCGGCGTAGCGCCCGACCATCTCCCGCGAGCGCCAACCCGCCAGCCGCATCAGGTCGTGCTCCTGCCCGCCGGTGGCCAGCCAGTCGTGGGCGAAGGTATGCCGGAACTGGTGCGGGTGCACGGGCGGAATCCCCGCGTCTACGCACCGTCGTTCGAGCATCTGACGTACCCCTGAGTCGGTCATTCGTCCCTTCTTGCCGAGCCAGAACGGCGAGGAGTCCGCAGCGTCGTGACGACTACGGAAGCGCAGGTACCGACGCAGAGCGTCGGCGGTCTTCGACCCGAACGGGCAGGCACGGTTGCGCCCGCCCTTGCCGACAACGAGCGCGACCTGATGCTCGAAGTCGACGTCCTCGACGCGCAGTCCGCACAGCTCGCCCGCCCGCATCCCGGTGTCGAGCAGCAACCGGATGATCGCAGTGTCACGACGGTTCTCGAAGGTGTTGCCCTTGCACGTAGCCAGCAATGCCGACAGCGCCGCATCGTCGAGAATCGGCACCGGTTGCTCGGGAACCGACGGCGGGCTCATCCGCTCCATCGGCGAGCGAGCGATCTCGCCGTCGTCGGTGAGCCACTTGAATAGTTGCTGCAACGAGCGGTAGTGCTTGGCCACGGTGGCCGGCGACAGGCCGCGCTCGCGCATGTCGGCCAGGTACTGCTCGACGTGCTCGCGCGCGACCGTCCCCGCCCCGTCCGGCATCCCGTTGGCGGCGAGATAGTCGGTGAACGACTCCCCCACCGATAGGTACGACGCGATGGTGGCGAGCGACCGCCCACGGGCCCGCAGCGAGATCCGCCAGTCGGGCAGCAGCCCGACGAGAGGCGCCGTAGCGGGCGATTTCACCTTCGGCATGCGTCGAGTGTACTCGTCTGTAATGCCTGTGTGCGGGATTGCGAACCTCTGTTGATAAGCGCAGAGGCCTCTGGATTTACTGGGATTGTGGGGCGGGTGGGACTCGAACCCACGACCCAGGGATTATGAGTCCCCTGCTCTAACCGGCTGAGCTACCGCCCCTTGCCGCCGAGCGGCATGCAGATGCTAGCCGAGGCTCCGGCCCGCCCGGCCCGTCCGCGGCCGCGCGGCGACCCCGCTCACCACCGATCCTGCGCCGGCGGGCAGGCGCAGGGATTCGATCACGGCAAGCAGCGCGAGAAGGCCGACGAAGCCGAAGGCCAGCAGGTAGGCGCCGGTCGCGTGGCCGGCCAGCCCGAACGGCGACTGCAGTGATCGGGCAGTCTGCAACGCCAGCGCGCCGACGGCGACGCCGAGGCCGATGGTCAGCTGCTGCACCGTCACGAACAGCGTGTTCGCGTCCGCCATGTGCGGGGCTCCGACGTCGGCGAAAGCGATCGTGTTGTAGGCGGTGAAGGCGACGGAGCGGAACACGCCGCTCAGGTAGAGCAGGGCGATCATTGCCGCCAGCGGGGTCCCGGCGGTGAGCAGCCCGCACGCGGCGATGGTGACGGCCACCAGGATCCCGTCGACGATCAGGACGGGGCGGAACCCGAACCGCCTCAACAACGGTGTCGTGAACGGCTTGATCATGACGTTGCCGGCGAACACACACAGCACCAGCAGGCCCGCCTTCAGCGGCGTCCACCCGAACGCGTCCTGGAACATCAGCGGGACGAGGAACGGCACCGCGCTGACGCCCATCGCGAACAGGGACCCGCCCGACGCCGTCACCCGGAAGGTCTCGATCCGGAACACGGACAGGTCGAGCAGCGGATGGTCGGCGCGCCGCAGGTGCCAGACGGCTGACACCGCGAACACGGCGGCGACCACCAGCACGCCGGCGATGACAGGTCCGTCGCCCAGCCCGGTGCCGATCTCCTCCATCGCATAGACGAGGGCGACCAGGCTGACGCCACTGAGCACGAACCCGGGGACGTCGAGCGGGCGCCGCACGTCGGCACGCAGGTTCGGCACGAGCCTGGTCGACAGTGCGAACGCGACCACACCCAGCGGAAGGTTGACGACGAAGATCCAGCGCCATGAGGCGTAGGTCGTGAGGATGCCGCCCAGCGCCGGGGCGACCACAGGTCCGAGCAGCGCGGGCCACGTGAGGTACGCGATCAGGCGGACCAGTTCGGACTTCTTCACCCCCCGCAGTGCGACGGTGCGCCCGACCGGCACCATCATCGCCCCACCCATGCCCTGGGCGGCGCGGATGAGCGTCAGCTCGGGCAGGTTCTGGCTCAGCGCGCAGCCGAGCGAGGCGACGGTGAACACGCCGATCGCTGCCATGAACACCACACGCGATCCGTACCGGTCGGCCATCCAGCCGCTGATCGGGATGAAGAGCGCGAGCGCAAGGAGGTAGGAGGTCACCGCGACCCCGATGTCCACGGACTTCACGGCGAAGGAGTCCGCGATGCGCGGTGCCGCCGTGGCGATGATCGTCCCGTCGAGATGCTCCATGAACAGGCACCCGGAGACGAGCAGCACGAGGCTGACCCGGGTACCCGACAGGCCGGCCGGCACGGAGGCGCCCGGCTCCGGCACGGTCACGTTCGGCTCCGGCGCCGTGTCGTCAGCCACGCATAACCAATCCGTCGGGGTGTCGTTGGACAGGGTGGGCGCCGCACCGGGGGGAACGTGCGCCTGACCGATCCTCGCGGATCGATGGTGATCCGTTGGGGATCGGTCCCTTATTCCCGCGCCGTCGAGGTCTGTTTGGCGACGAACTCCGAGGCGATGTCGTGCAGCTTCCGGTTCAGGCTCTGCGAGGCGCGGCGCAGGACGTCGAAGGCCTCGGCGTCGCTGAGCCCGTGGGCGGCCATGAGCAGCCCGATCGCCTTGCCGATCTCGCGGTTGCTCTGCAGCGCCCGTTCGAGATCCTCCGCCCGCGCCCGCTCCCCGGCCGCGACCAGGACCACTCCCGCGAACGAGGCGATGATCGTCGCCTCGTCGACCGCGACGGCGTCGAAGGCGCCCGCGGTGTCGGAGAAGAGGTTGAGCGCGCCGCCCTTGCGCCCGTCGTCGACCAGCCGGAAGGCGAGCATGGCACGGACCGGCGTCTCGGCGAGAGCCCGCGCGGCCAGCTCGGGCCAGGTGGGATCACGCGTTATGTCGGGATCGTGCTGGAAGGCCGCGTCGGTGATCGCGTCCAGGCACGGTCCCTGCCCGGTCTCCCGTTCGAGCTCGTCGATGCGAGCCGCGATGCCGTCGGAGGCACTGACCGTGCGGAAACGCCCGCCGGCCAACGTCGAGAAGCTCGCATGATCACAACCCGGGATCACTGAGACGGCGATGTCGACGATCGCCTGATTCGTGTCCTCGACCGAGGCCGCTCCCAGCAGGAGATCGACCAGCGGGGACAGCAGCTCGGCAAGGGAGCGAGTGTCCTCGTCCTGTTCGCTCACTCATCACTCCCATCGACAACTGCCGTGACGTCACGAGACCGCCCGTCTGAGCGGATCGAGTGCTCACCCGCCCGGGCTGGAGGTGCACCGCACAGCACTCTAGAGGAACGCCGCCGCGCACACACGGCCCGTACACGCCTTCCCGGCCCTCACAGGTCACTTTGATTTTGACTATCGTTTTCAGTAGTGTCGACAGCATGCGCAGCGGCCGGCTCCTGTCCGTCGTGGTCGGCGCGTGCCTGGTCGGGGCCGCGCTCAGCGCGTGCAGCGCCTCCAGCTCGGCGGGCACGTCCGCGACCGCACGGATCTCGGTCGTCGCCTCCACCGACGTCTACGGCGACATCGTCAGCCAGATCGCAGGCGAGGCGGTGGACACGACCTCGATCATCAGCGACCCGAACCAGGACCCGCACAGCTACCAGGCCAACACCAAGACCCAGCTCGAGTTGTCCAAGGCGACGATCGTGGTCGAGAACGGCGGCGGCTACGACGACTTCGTCGACACCATGCTGTCGACCGGCGCACAGCCGCGCGACAGTCGTCAACGTGGTCGACCTGTCCGGCAAGCAGCGCCGCGTCGGGCCAGAACCTCAACGAGCACGTCTGGTACGACTTCCCGACCGTCGTCGCCGCTCGCGCACACGCTCATCGCCGACTCTCACCGCGGCAGACCCGGCCGACGCGCGCGACGTTCGCCGCCAACGGCGCGGTCGTTCATCACCCGGGTCGAGCGCGCTGGAGGCGCGCGAGGCCGCGATCAAGGCGGCGGACGGCGGCGCCGGCGTCGCGATCACCGAACCGGTTCCGCTGTACCTGCTCGAGCGCATGCGGGCCTGGTCGACAAGACCCCGCCGGCCTTCAGCGAGGCGGTCGAGGAAGGCAGCGACGTCTCGCCGCGGGTGCTCGCGCAGACGCTGCAGCTGTTCAGCACGCACGCGGTCAAGCTGCTGGTCTACAACGAGCAGACCTCCGGCACCGAGACCGAGGAGGTCCTTGCCGCAGCCAAGGCGGCGGGAATCGCGGTCGTCCCCGTCACCGAGACTCTGCCTGCCGGCAAGGACTACCTGACCTGGATGGCGGGCAACCTCGACGCCGTCCAGGAAGCGCTCGGCACCCCGTGAGCGCCGCCCCCGTCCTGAGCCTGCGCGACGGCGCGCTGGCCTTCGGTCCCCGCGTGGTCTGGAGCGGTCTGGATCTCGATGTCGCGCCCGGGTGAGTTCCTCGCCGTCCTCGGGGCCAACGGATCCGGGAAGACGTCCCTGCTGCAGGCGATCCTCGGCCTGACCCCGCTCACCGGCGGCACGCTGCACCATCGGCGGGGAGCCGCCGCGACGCGGCAGCGATCTGATCGGCTACATCCCGCAGGAACGACGCCTGGCGCCACCGACGCCGATCCGCGCCCGCGATCTCGTCCGGCTCGGCATCGACGGCAGGCGCTGGGGCCCGGGGCTGCCGACCCGGCGCCGCCGTGACCAGGTCGACTCCATCCTCGCCGCCGTCGGGGCCACGGACCTGGCCGACATCCCCGTGCACATCCTCTCCGGCGGCGAGCAGCAGCGCGTGCGGATCGCGCAGGCCCTCGCGACGGACCCGCGGCTGCTGCTGTGCGACGAGCCGCTGCTCTCGCTTGACCTCAATCACCAGCGCGCCGTCGTCGGCCTGATCGACGCCCGTCGGCACAGCCACGGCACCGCCGTCCTGTTCGTCACCCACGAGATCAATCCCGTCCTGCCCTACGTCGACCGGGTCCTCTATCTCGCCGACGGCCGGTTCCGGATCGGTTCGGTGGACGAGGTCATGACCTCGGCCAGCCTGAGCGCGCTCTACGGATCGCACGGTCGAGGTGTTCCGCAGTGGCGGGCGCATCATCGTCGCCGGCATGCCGGACGCGCCGGCCGGCGATCAGGGGCCGAGCACATGAGCATCCTGGCCGACGCGTCCGGGCCGAGCGTCTGGAAACAGATCTTCGACTTCACCGACTACGGGCAGCTGCTCGACCTGGTCCACAACTCGCTCATCGCCGGTCTGGTCCTGGGCGTGGTCGGCGGGCTGATCAGTGTCTTCGTCATGATGCGGGACCTGCCCTTCGCCGTGCACGGGATCAGCGAGCTGTCCTTCGCCGGAGCGGCGGGCGCCCTGCTGCTCGGCGTCAACGTCGTCGTCGGGTCGCTGGCGGGATCGCTGATCGCCGCGGTGGCCATCGGCGCGCTCGGCATCCGGGCCCGCGACCGCAACTCGATCATCGGCGTGCTCATGCCGTTCGGGCTCGGGCTCGGCGTGCTGTTCCTGTCCCTCTACAAGGGCCGGGCGGCGAACAAGTTCGGGCTGCTCACCGGCCAGATCGTCGCCATCGACACCCCGCAGCTGTCCTGGCTGCATCGGGATCTCGGTCATCGTCCTGGCCGCGCTGTTCGTGCTGTGGCGCCCACTGACCTTCGCCAGCCTCGACGCCGATGTCGCCGCCGCGCGCGGGGTGCCGGTGCGGCTGCTCTCGCCGGTGTTCATGATCGTGCTCGGGTTGACGGTCGCCATGTCGGTCCAGATCGTCGGCGCCCTGCTGGTGCTGAGCATCGTCTGCACGCCGGCAGCGGCGGCGATGCGGGTGACGGCAGCTCCTCTGCTGACGGCGGTGCTCAGCGTGGTGTTCGCCACGGTGTCGATCGTCGGCGGGATCCTGCTGGCGCTCGGGAGCAGCCCTGCCGATCAGCCCGTACATCACGACCATCTCGTTCACCTGCTACGTGACATGCCGGGTGGTGGGTGCGGTGCGCATGCGGCGCGGATGGACCGGTGGGCGCCGCCGCCCGTCCCCGGCACTCGTCGACATCGGCGACCCGCACCACCATCTCTGACCGGCCGGCACGAGCTACTATCGGTAATCATTTCCACCGGAGGGGACGCCAGATGGCCGTCGTGAGCCGCAACCGCGGAGTCCGGACCACCCGACAGGGCGACCTCGTCCGCGACGAGCTCGGCGCCAAGGACACGTTCCGGAGCGCCCAGTCGATCTTCTCCGCGCTCCGGACCGGCGGCGCGACGGTGGGGCTGTCCACCGTGTACCGGCACCTGCAGGCACTCGCCGACGGCGGGGATGCCGACGTCCTGCAGGCGCCCGACGGCGAGGCGCTCTACCGCCTGTGCGGGCAGACCACCCACCACCATCACCATCTCGTCTGCCGCGACTGCGGGCGCACGGTGGAGGTCGAGGGGCGGGCGGTCGAACGCTGGGCCTCGGCGGTCGCCCGGGAGAACGGCTTCGTCGAGGTCGATCACACGATCGAGCTCGTCGGGCGGTGCGCCGCCTGCGCCGAGTGAGCCCGGGCAGGGCCAGGCAGGCGCGATCCGGCTAAGCCCAGCTGACGACTAGGCCCAGCTGACGACGTGCTCGTGCTCGAGCCGCGGGAGCCGGTCGAACCACGGGCTCTGGCCCGGGTGGCCGATGTTGACGACCAGGAAGGACGCGAACCGCCCGCCCGGGAAGAACTCGGCGTCGACACCGGCAGCGTCGAAGCCGCCCATCGGGCCGGCGGCCAGGCCCTGCGCCCGGACGGCGAGCACGAAGTAGCCGGCCTGCAGCGCCGCGTTGAAGCGCGCGCTCCGGTGCCGCAGCTCGTCGTCGCTGCCGAAGTGGTCCTTCATCGCCGGGCGCATCGGGAAGATGGTCGGGATGTGCTCGTGGAAGTCGGTGTCGGCGGCGAGGACGGCGACCGCGGGCGCGGCGAGGGTCTTGGCCTTGTTGCCGTCGGCCATGTGCCGCACGAGGCGCTCCTTGCCCTCGGCGGTGCGCACGTAGAGCACCCGCAGGGGCTGGGTGTTCGCGGCGGTGGGCGCCCACCTGGCGAGCTCCCAGATCGCGCTGAGCTCCTCGTCGGTGACGGGTGCGTCGCTGAAGGTGTTGGCCGTCCGGGCCTCGGTGAACAGCGCCCGGCGACCGGCGTCGTCGAGCTGCGGCAGGGACGTGGCTGCGGGTGCGACGATGCTTGTCACGATGTGCTCCTCAGGTATGATTAGCTAGCAATCAGCTAGTCCTACGTGGGAACTCGCGCGGCATCGGGCACATTCCCGGGTGCGCTCCGGATCACGCACCCCGGGAATGCGGCGCTAGCGGTACTCGAAGAAGCCGCGCCCGCTCTTGCGACCGAGCAGACCCGCCTCGACCATCCGCAGCAGGAACGGCACCGGCGAGTACAGCGGCTCCTTGAACTCCTCGTACATCGCCTCGGCGATCGCCTTGATCGTGTCCAGGCCGATGAGGTCGGCCAGGTGCAGCGGACCCATCGGGTGGGCGCAGCCCAGCACCATCCCGCTGTCGATGTCCTCGGCCGAGGCGAATCCCGAGTCCAGCATGCGGATCGCGGCGAGGATGTAGGGCACGAGCAGCGAGTTGACGACGAACCCGGCGCGGTCCTGCGAGCGGATGACCGTCTTGCCGAGCACCTCCACGGCGAAGGCGCGGGCGCGGGACTCGGTCTCCTCCGACGTCAGCAGCGACGGGACGAGCTCGACGAGGTCCAGCACGGGCACCGGGTTGAAGAAGTGCATCCCCAGGACGTGGTCGGGGCGCTGCGTCGCCATGGCGATCTTCATGATCGGGATGGACGAGGTGTTGCTGGCCAGCAGCGCGTGCTCGTCGGTGACGATCTTGTCGAGCTGACCGAACACGTCGATCTTGGCGGACTCACGCTCGACGATGGCCTCGACGGTCAGGTTGCGGTCGGCCATCGCGTCGAGGTCGGTGGTGAACGTGATGCGCCCGAGGGCCGCCTCCGCCTGCTCGGCGGTGAGCTTGCCCTTGGCGGCGGCCCGCTCGATCGACTTCTCCAGTCGTCCCCGTCCGGCGGTCAGGATCTCCGGCGTCAGCTCGTAGACGACCACGTCCAGGCCGGCGCGCGCGCTGACCTCGGCGATTCCGCTGCCCATCAGGCCGCAGCCGATGACTCCGACCCGTTCGATCGTCCCAGCACCCGACATCGGACCTCCGTCAGCTCAGCGGCCCGTCACGATGCGGGCGGTCGAGGATCAATACTAAGACGTCCGAGTATCGGGTCCGCCGGGTCACGGGCAGGTGAACAACTTCAGAGCAATTGCAGTTACTCGAGGTGGAGCAGCAGACTGGACACTCACGACGGCGCGGAGGTGCGGATGGCGATGGCATCACTGCGCCCGACCGCACCGCTGGCGATTCCGCGGCTGCTCGGGCTCGGCGCGGCTCAGCCCGAGGCCACGCTCACGGCGGACGAGGTCGGCGCCATGGTCGGCCGCACGGGCGACTGGATCCGCTCGCGCACCGGGATCGAAACCATCCACCGCCTCAGCGGTGACGAGACCTGTGTCGACCTGGCCGTGCGCGCGGCCCGGGCCGCGCTCGCCGATGCCGGCACCGGCGTGGACGAGGTCGATCTCATCATCGTCGCGACCTGCAGTGCGCCCTCCGGCGGCGCGGCGCTGGCGCCGGTGGTCGCGGCGCGGCTCGGAGCCACCGCCGGTGCGTTCGACGTCAATGCAGCCTGCGCCGGCTTCACCTACGGCCTCGACACCGCCGCCAACGCCGTGGCCTCCGGCTGTGCGCGCCGCGTGCTGCTGATCGGCGCCGAGCAGATGAGCGCCTGGATCGACACCGGCGACCCCAAGACGGCGATCCTCTTCGGCGACGGCGCCGGCGCGGTGGTCGTGGGGACGGACGAGGCCGGCACCGGAGCGGGGATCGGCCCGACCTCGTGGGGCAGCGACGGCTCCGGCGCGCACCTTATCGAGGCGCTCCCCGGTGAGCACCACCTCCGGATGCAGGGGCAGGCCGTCTACCGCTGGGTCGTGGCCACGATGCACACCGTCGCGCAGCGCGCCTGCGCCAAGGCCGGCATCCTCCCCGAGCAGCTGGACGCCGTGGTCCTGCACCAGGCCAACCTCCGCATCATCGAGGCGATCGTGCCCAAGATCGGCGCGATCAATGCCGTGGTCGCCCGCGACATCGTGCGCTCGGGCAACACCTCGGCCGCATCGATCCCGATCGCGTTGGCGCGCCTGCGAGCCGAGGGCGCGGTCCGCTCGGGTCAGCGGGTCCTGCTGGCCGGCTACGGCGCCGGCCTCACCTATGCGGCCCAGGTGGTGACCGTCCCGTGAGGCGGCCCGTGGACGACCTCGGTGAGGAGTGCGTGCTGCCCGCGTCCGTGGCCCGGGTCGTGAGCCTCGTCCCGTCGCTCACCGAATCGGTCGCCTCGGTGCGCGCCGACGCGCTGGCCGGTGTCACCGACTGGTGCACCCACCCCGCGGATCTCGCCGTGACGCGGGTGCGCGGGACCAAGAACCCCAACGTCCGCCAGATCATCGACCTCGCACCCGACGTGGTCCTGGCGAACAAGGAGGAGAACCGCGCGGTCGACGTCGCCGCCCTCCGTGCCGCGGGCGTCCCTGTCTGGGTCACCCGCATCGAGACCCTGGACGAGGGACTGACCTCGTTGCGGCGGCTGTTCACCGATGCCCTCGCGTGGCCGGTCCCGGCCTGGTTGGACCGGGCCGAGCGGTCGTGGAGTCGGCCACCGCCGTTCGCGGGCGAGCGCGTCGTGATCCCGGTGTGGCGCGATCCGTGGATGGTCGTCGGAAGCGCCACCTTCACCGGCGATCTGGCCGGCCGGCTGGGGCTGGTGAACGTCTTCGCCGGGCATTCCGACCGGTACCCCCACGTCAGCCTCGAGGAGATCGCCGCGGCGGCACCCGACCTGGTCGTGCTGCCCGACGAGCCGTACCTCTTCACCGCCGCCGACGGTCCGGAGGCCTTCCCGGAGGTGGACTCGGCGCTGGTCGAGGGGCGCAGCCTGACCTGGTACGGACCGTCCCTGGCGAACGCCCGCGACACCCTGGTCGCGCAGCTATCGGACCGATCACGTTTCGCTGGTTGATCGTGGGGCGACGACGTAAGATACATGGACGTCCTAGTATTTTCGGGCGCCATCTGCACCCCTCTGATCACCCGCGGAGAACCCAGTGACCGAAACCCGTCCGCCGCTGCACGTGCCGAGCAACCCGGTGCGGTTCGTCACCGCGGCGAGCCTGTTCGACGGCCATGACGCGGCGATCAACATCATGCGCCGCGTGCTGCAGGCGCAGGGTGCGGAGGTCATCCACCTGGGCCACGACCGCAGCGTCGAGGCCGTCGTCACCGCGGCGCTGCAGGAGGACGTGCAGGGCATCGCGATGTCGTCCTACCAGGGCGGGCACGTCGAGTACTTCAGCTACCTCGTGGAGCGGCTGGCAGAGGTCGGCGCCGGGCACGTCCGCGTCTTCGGCGGGGGCGGCGGCGTCATCGTCCCCGAGGAGATCGCGCTGCTGGCCGGTCGCGGCGTCACCATCTTCGCCCCGGAGGACGGCCAGCGACTCGGACTCCCCGGGATGATCAACCAGCTCATCGCCACCTGCGACACCGACCTCGCCGCCGAGGGACCCGACCTGGACGCGCTCGTCTCCGGCGACCCGGCCGCGCTGGCGCGGGCGATCACCGTGCTCGAGGAGGGGCGCTCCCCCGAGCTCGCCGCCGCCGTGCACCGCGCGGCGGCCGCGCGGCACGTCCCCGTCCTCGGGATCACCGGCACCGGCGGTTCGGGCAAGTCCTCGCTCAGCGACGAGCTGCTGCGGCGCATGCGGACGGACAACGAGGACAAGCTGCGGATCGCGTTGCTGGCCATCGACCCCACCCGCCGCCGCGGAGGTGGGGCCCTGCTCGGCGACCGCATCCGGATGAACGCCCTCGACGGCGGCGACTCCAGCCGCACCTTCTTCCGCTCGCTGGCGACGCGGACGGCCGGCGCGGAGGTTCCGGAACACCTCGGCGACATCATCGCCGCGTGCAAGGCCGCGGGCTTCGACCTCGTCGTGGTGGAGACCCCGGGCATCGGCCAGGGCGACGCCGCGATCGTGCCGTTCTGCGACGTCTCGCTCTACGTCATGACGCCCGACTTCGGCGCGGCCTCGCAGCTGGAGAAGATCGACATGCTCGACTTCGCCGACGCGGTGGCCGTCAACAAGTACGAGCGCCGCGGGGCCGAGGACGCCCGCCGCGACGTGGCCCGGCAGATGGTCCGCAACCGTGAGGCGTTCGGCGTGCCGTGGGAGCAGATGCCGGTCTTCGGCACCAGCGCCGCCCGGTTCAACGACGACGGCGTCACCGCGCTCTACCAGGAGCTCAAGGAGCTGCTGGTGAAGAAGGGCCTGGAGGCCGGCCCGGGCGTACTCGCCCACGTCGACGTGCGCGCCTCGTCCGGGCTCACCAGCGTCGTCCCGTCGAACCGGGCCCGCTACCTGTCCGACATCGCCGACGCGGTGCGCGGCTACCACGAGCGCACCCGGACGCAGGCCGACGTCGTCCGGCGCCGCGAGCACCTGCAGACCGCCCGCGACCTCGTCGACGGTGGCGCGGCGGCCGAGCAGATCGACGCGCTCATCGCGCTGGCCGAGGGCGAGCTCGACGGCAGCGTGCGTTCCCTGCTCGACGCCTGGCCCGCGCGCGTCGCCGAATACTCCGGCGAGGAGCTCGTCTACACCGTCCGCGGCAAGGAGATCCACACCCCGCTGCGGCGCGCGACCCTGTCCGGCAACTCCGTCCCGCGGGTGGCACTCCCGCGCTACACCGACTCCGCGGAGCTCGTCCGATTCCTGCGCCGGGAGAACCTGCCCGGGTACTTCCCCTTCACGGCGGGGGTCTTCCCGTTCAAGCGCGAGGGCGAGGCGCCGGCGCGCATGTTCGCCGGCGAGGGCGACGCGTTCCGCACCAACCGGCGCTTCCAGCTGCTCTCGCAGGGCGGCGAGGCGACCCGCCTGTCCACCGCGTTCGACTCGGTGACCCTCTACGGGCGCGACCCCGACCGCCGCCCGGACATCTTCGGCAAGGTCGGCACGTCCGGCGTCTCGATCGCCACCGTCGAGGACATGAAGGTGCTCTACAACGGCTTCGACCTGTGCTCGCCGACCACGTCGGTGTCGATGACCATCAACGGTCCCGCGCCGGCCATCCTCGCGATGTTCCTCAACACGGCGATCGAGCAGCGGCTCGAGACGTTCCGGACCGAGCAGGGCCGCGAGCCCGACGCCGGCGAGGAGGCCGAGATCCGGGCCTGGGTGCTGAGCAACGTCCGGGGCACCGTGCAGGCGGACATCCTCAAGGAGGATCAGGGCCAGAACACCTGCATCTTCTCCACCGAGTTCGCGCTGCGCTGCATGGCCGACATGCAGCAGTACTTCATCGATCACGCCGTGCGGAACTTCTACTCGGTGTCGATCTCGGGCTACCACATCGCCGAGGCCGGGGCGAACCCGATCAGCCAGCTCGCCTTCACGCTGAGCAACGGATTCACCTACGTCGAGGCGTACCTGGCGCGCGGCATGAAGATCGACGACTTCGCGCCGAACCTGTCCTTCTTCTTCTCCAACGGCCTCGACGCGGAGTACTCGGTGATCGGCCGGGTCGCCCGCCGCATCTGGGCGATCGCCCTGCGCGACCGCTACGGCGCCGCGGAACGCTCGCAGAAACTCAAGTACCACGTGCAGACGTCGGGGCGCTCGCTGCACGCGCAGGAGATGGACTTCAACGACATCCGCACCACGTTGCAGGCGCTGTGCGCGATCTATGACAACTGCAACAGCCTGCACACCAACGCCTACGACGAGGCCGTCACCACGCCCAGCGCCCACTCGGTACGCCGGGCGCTCGCCATCCAGATGATCATCGACAAGGAGTGGGGGCTGTCGGACAACGAGAACCCCCTGCAGGGATCCTTCGTCATCGACGAGCTCACCGACCTGGTCGAGGAGGCCGTGCTCGCCGAGTTCGACCGCATCGCCGACCGTGGCGGCGTGCTCGGCGCGATGGAGACCGGTTACCAGCGCGGCAAGATCCAGGACGAGTCGATGCTCTACGAGCACCGCAAGCACGACGGCTCGCTGCCGATCGTCGGCGTGAACACGTTCCTGGACCCGCACCGGGGCGAGCAGCCCCCCTCGTCGATCGAGCTGGCGCGCGCGACCGACGAGGAGAAGGAGTCCCAGCTGACCCGGCTGCACGACTTCCAGCAGCGGCACCGCAACGACGCCGAGGCCGCACTCGCCCAGCTGCGCGAGGCCGCCACGACCGAGGGCAACGTGTTCGCCGCCCTGATGGAGGCGGTCAAGCACTGTTCCCTGGGGCAGATCAGCGCCGCGTTCTTCGAGGTGGGCGGCCAGTACCGCCGCAACGTCTGACGTCGATGGCGCAGAGCCGGCGTCACACGAACTACCAGCTCACCTTCGTCGTCCTCGCCGCGGGAACGGCGGCCTATGCGCTCATGCAGTCGATGGTGACGCCGGTCCTGCCGACGATCCAGCACGATCTGCACACCACCCAGAACACGGTGACGTGGGTGCTGACCGCCTACCTGCTGTCGGCGTCGGTGTTCACCCCCATCCTCGGCCGCGTCGGCGACATGATCGGCAAGGAGCGGATGTTCGTCCTCACGCTGGTCGCGCTGGCGGCGGGGTCCCTCATCGCCGCGCTGGCCACGACGATCGGCGTCATGATCGTCGCCCGGGTGGTCCAGGGCATCGGCGGCGCGGTCCTGCCCTTGTCGTTCGGCATCATCCGCGACGAGTTCCCCGAGGCCAAGGTCGCGACCGGGGTCGGAGTCGTCGCAGCCCTCACCTCGGTCGGCTCCGGGCTGGGCATCGTGCTCGCCGGCCCGATCGTCGACGCCTTCGGCTGGCACTGGCTGTTCTGGCTGCCCCTGATCGCGACCAGCGTGGCAGCGGTGGGCGCGTACTTCTTCGTCCCCCAGTCCCCCGTCCGCACGCCGGGGAGGGTCAGCCTCCTGGCCGCCGTGCTGCTGTCCGGCTCCCTCGTGGCACTGCTGATCGGGGTCAGCGAGGCCCCGGAGTGGGGATGGGTCTCGGCGAAGGTGCTGGCGCTGTTCGGGCTCGCCGTCCTGGCCGGCATCGGCTGGTTCGTCACCGAGGTGACCTCCGCGCACCCGCTCATCGACATGAGGATGATGCGCCTGCCGGCCGTGTGGACGACCAACCTCGTCGCCCTGCTCTTCGGCGCCTGCCTCTACTCGATCTTCGCGTTCCTGCCGGAGTTCGTGCAGGCCCCCGCTGCGGGCGGCTACGGCTTCACAGCGAGCATCTCGCAGTCCGGCCTGTTCCTGCTCCCCCTCGCGACGGCGATGTTCGCACTCGGCGTCGTCTCGGGGCGGCTGTCGCAGTACTTCGGCTCGAAGCGGGTGCTGCTCGTGGGATCGGTCGTCGGTGTGGCCCCGTTCGTCATGCTGGCCTACCTGCACGGCGCGCGCTGGCAGGTGTTCCTGGCGATGAGCATCATGGGCATCGGTTTCGGGCTCGCGTTCTCCGCGATCTCGAACCTGATCGTGGCCGCCGTGACGGCCGAGCAGACCGGCGTCGCCAGCGGCATGAACGCCAACATCCGCACCATCGGCGGGGCCGTCGGCGCGGCCATCACCGGCAGCGTCCTGACCTCCAGCGCGCACGCCGGCGGCGCTCCCTCCGACCACGGCTGGACGTTGGCGTTCCTCATCCTCGCCATCCTCGCGCTGGGTGCCGCGCTGGCGTCGGCACTGGTTCCCGGCGCCCCGCGCGACCCGATGACCCACCACGAGAAGGCGGCTCCGCTGCCGCACGCGGAGCTCGCCCTCCTGCCGGGTGGGACCCTGTTCGGCGACGATCCCGAATGAGCCTCAGTAGGACGCGGTCCCGCCGTCGATGGAGATCATCGCGCCGGTGATGCCCGAGCCCGCCGGGGAGGCCAGGAGGACGGCCATCGCGGCGACCTCCTCGACCGTCAGGAAGCGCTTGATCGCCGACTCCGCGGTGAACAGTCCGGTGAAGTCCTCGTAGGACATGCCCGCCGCCTCGGCCGCGCTGCGGCCCTGGGTCATGACGCTGTGGGTCTCGATCATGCCGGGGCAGAGTGCATTGACGGTGATCCCCTCGGTGCCCACCTCCTGGGCGCAGGACTTGGTCAGGCCGTGGATCGCGTGCTTGGCCGTGACATAGGTGGAGATCCCGGGTTTGCCCTCCTTGCCCTCGACGGAGGACATGTTGATGATCCGTCCGCTGTGCTGAGGCAGCATGTAGTGCAGGGCACGCCGCATCCCGTAGAACGTCGACCAGAGGTTCCAGTCCAGGGCCAGCGCCATCGCCTCGTCGGTCAGCTCCGCGACCGGGGCGTGGTTGTCGGCCCCTCCGGCGTTGTTGACGAGGACGTCGATGCGGCCGAAGCGCTCGACGGTCTGGTCGATGAACGCCTCCACGTCGGCGCGCTTGGTGACGTCACCGGCGAGGAACATCACCCGGTCGTCGTTGCCTAGCTCGGCCAGCACCTCCTTGCCGCGGTCGGCGGAGCGGCCGTTGATCGCCACCATCGCCCCCTCCCGCAGGTACGCCTCGACGATCCCGAGCCCGATTCCGCGCGTTCCGCCCGTGACGGCGGTGACCGTTCCCTGCAGCTGCATAGCTAGATCTCCTTGCTGGTAGTGGGAATCTCTGCAAATGTGCGCCGACGTAAGGGATACGCGACGGATAGACTGTGTGTACGTTCAGCAGGCACGAGCCGCAACAACGACAGCATTGGGGGCCCGCAGTGGCGACGAGCGAGTCCGACCCGTCGCCGCGCCGGACCGACCCGCGCATCGCCCAGACGCGACAGTTGGTGCTGACCGCGACCTTCCGCCTGCTCGCCGAGCACGGGCTCGCCGGCGCCACCGTCGAGCGGGTCGCCGACTACAGCGGCGTCTCGCGCAGCACGATCTACCGCCACTGGCCCGATCCGTCGCGGCTGTACCTGCAGGCCCTGACGACTCCGGTGCAGGCCGCGATCCCGCTGCCGTTCACCGGCGACACGCTGAGTGATCTGCACGTCTTCGCCCGGCACCTCGCCAAGCGCCTCAACGACCCCGTCTACGCGGCCGCGCTCGGCGCGCTCATGGCCGAGGCCACCCGGAGTTCCCAGTACGCCGCGGCCCTGCGCCGGTACCTGCGCGACCGCACGCAGACCGCCGTGACGGTGCTGCGCGAGGCGATGGAGGCGGGCACGGTCCGCAGCGACATCGATCCGAAGGCCGTCGTCTACGAGGTGTGCGCACCGTTGATCTACCAGTGCTTCATGCTGCAGCGCCGGATCACCGCGGCCCAGAGCGACGCGGTCGTCGACAAGGTCTACGCGAGCATCGCCGTCGACGAGGACGGTCAGCGCGAGCAGAGGCGGCTGCGCAGTACCGGGTGAGACCGCCTCCGGGCCCGCGATCACGCGGGCGGGTCGGTGGGCGCCCCGTTGGTGTCGCCGGGGGGCGGTCCCGCCGTCGGCGCCGCGGCCCACATCTTCGCCCCGTCGTAGCCGGTGGTCCGGCTGGGCGTGAACTCCAGGACGACCCGCAGCTCCGAGTCGAGCAGGCGGGCGAACTCCTCGGCCCGCTCCGGCTGCCCGGGCCGCATCGCGGCGCTGAACTCCGGCAGGAACCAGTCCTTGGTCTCCTGGTCGTCGTGGACGACGCACAGGCCCTTGTAGGACAGCGAGCGCCGCTGGGTGATCCCCGACCCCTTCGACGTGATCGCGACACTCGTGCGCGGATCGGCTCGCACCGCCGCGACGCGGGGGCGCGCCGACGTGGCGGTGAGCCAGATCCGGCCGTTGCGGTAGATGAAGTTCACGATCGCGCCGAGCGGGTGCCCCGACTTGTTCGTCCAGATGAACGTGCACTCGATCTGACGGGCCAGCAGATCGGCCTCGTCGGCATCTTCCAGGACATATCCACCGAGGTCTTCCCAACCGGGTACAGAGCTGTCAGCCATGGTGCCTCTCCTCCGTCGCGAACGCGCCGTGAGTCACCCTCTAGCGACTACAGGACACGTTGTCGCTCTACAGAACACTATTGTCCCAGACTTAATCAAGGCTTAACGTGACACCATGACCAGTAACGATGAGATTCGCGAGCTGATCGACAAGGCGGCGATAGTCGAAGTGGCGACGAAATACACCATCGCCCTCGACACGCAGGACTGGACCTCACTGGGGGCGCTCTTCAGTTCTGACGCCGAGGTGTCGTTCGGGCCGTCGGTCGGAAGCGCAACCGGCCCCGAGGAGATCGTCGCGACCATCAGCGGCACGCTGACGGGACTGGACGCCAGCCAGCACCTGGTCGGCAATCATCTGGTGAGCGTGGACGGTGACACCGCGACGCACACCTGCTATCTGCAGGCACAGCACGTGCGCACAGGCACGCCGGGCGGAGACCAGTACATCGTCGCCGGCCACTACAGCGACCGCTTCCGGCGCGAGGACGACGGGTGGCGGATCACGTACCGGGAACTCATCCGGACCTGGGGTTCCGGCAACCGCGCCGTGATCCACCGATGAGCACGGCCGATCTGGACCGCTGGATCACCGACACCACTCCCAGCGAACGGTTCCCGCACTACACGCGGGCCAACGCAGACGAGGTGGCGCCGGCCCCCATCAGCCCGCTGGGCTGGTGCGTGGGCTGGCTGCACGGCGCCGTCCCCGGTGTCGCGGACGGCTATGTCCGCTTCGGTGTCGTGTCGGCCGACGAGTTCGACTACTCGGCGACGGAGACCTTCGGGTGCTGGGGGGGCTACTTCTACAACCAGCTCTCCCTGGGGCGGCTGATCGGCGTGCGGACGCCAGGAGCGAGCGCGCAGGCGATCGACCGCGCCTACTTCGGCGAGCACGCCGACGTCCCGCCCTACGAGCCGGACCCGCGCGACGAGTCCGAGTCGCAGACCGCGGTGCTCGTCGCGACGATGACCTCGGTCATGGGCGCCGACGGGTACCCGCCCATGGAGCAGTTCATCGCCTACGCCCGCGGACTGCGCGGGCAGCGCCCCGATTTCGACACCATGTCGGACGCGGAGCTCGTCGCCCACGGGCTGTCCTTCGCCGCCATCATCCGCGAGACCTGGGATGTCTACTGCTACGTGGTCATCGGAGCCTCGATCGGCCCCGGCGCCGTCCAGGCCGTCTGCGAGGGCCTCGGCCGGGGCGACGCGGTCAGCGGGTTGTTCGGAGCGCTCGGTGGGGTGGAGAGCGCCTCCAGCTCGACCGCCCTGTGGGCGCTGAGCCGCATCGTCCGCGACACTCCGGAGCTCACGGCTGCCTTCGATGCCGGGACCGCCGGCGTCCTCGACCGGATCGGCGACCTGCCCGCGGACGTCTCGGCGCCGTTCTTCGAGGCCCTTGCCGTGGTCACGGACGACTTCGGGCACCGCGGCCCGCACGAGTGGGACCTCGCCTCTCCGACGTGGTCCAGCGACCCGCAGATCGCCCTGGGCATGGTCGAGCGCATCCGGCTGCAGGACGCGGACGGCAACCCCCGCGTCCGGGCCGCGATCGCGGCGAAGGAGCGGGAGGCGCTCACCGCCGAACTGCTCCAGCTGACCGAGGGTGACGCGACGGCCCACGACACGCTCGCGGCAGGGCTGCGCTCCGGCCAGGCGTTCTACCGCCTGCGCGAGGCCGGCAAGGACGCCGCGGTCCGCGTGATGAACGAGGCCCGCCAGCCCTTCCGCGAACTCGGCCGCCGCCTGGCCGAGCGTGGCGACATCGAGCGCGCGCAGGACATCTTCCTCGTCCTGGACACCGAACTGCCCGTGCTGCTGGCCGACCCCGCCCCCTGGCGGGCGCGGCTGGCCGAGCGGGCCGTGACGTTCGCCGAGCTCGCCGATCTCGACCCGCCGCAGATCGTGAGCCATCCGGCCGGCGCGCCGCCGATCTCGACCTGGGCCCACCGCTCGCGCGCCGCCGGGGACGCCGCCCTGACCGGCACCGTCCTCACCGGAGTCGCGGCTGCGCCTGGCGTCGCGTCCGGACGCGCCCGGGTCATCCACGACATGGCGCAGGCGGTCGACCTCGAACCGGGTGATGTCATGGTCTGCACCACGACCGATCCCTCGTGGGTGCCACTGTTCATGACGTCCGCGGCCGTCGTCTGCAACGTGGGCGCCCTCGCCAGCCACGCCGCCATCGTCAGCCGCGAACTCGGCGTGCCGTGCGTGGTGTCCGTCGTGGGCGCGACGACACGGATCCCCGACGGCGCGATGGTCACCGTCGACGGGTCGAAGGGCACGGTCACGATCGACGCCGACCCGGCATAGCGAGCGGGCCGGCCCGGCGCCTCGGATCGACGCCGGTTCGGCCGCAGGTCAGCGGTAGGTCAGCAGCCCCGCGGCTTCGACGTGGCCGTGCTCGTTGAAGCTGACGACGCTGGTACCACTGCGCCCGACGACGACCTTGGTGATGCTGGCGTTGGCGATCACACGGTGCACTGCGACCACGCCGGACGGCCCCAGATCGAACGCTGCGGCCACCACCGCGGTGATGGGGCCACCCGATGTCACGACGACGCCTGTGGCGCCGCTGGGGACCTCTGCGGCCACCTCCGCGAGCGCCGCGTTCACGCCCGCGCCGAGCTCCTTCCAGCTGAGCCTCCCGCCGTCCGGGGTCGGGATCGTGCCCCCGCCGGACCACTCCGCGAGCGCCCGGTCCAGCCGCGCCTGGAACCCGCGGGCATCGCCGGCGGGACCGGCGACCGGCTCGGGCGAATAACTCTCCAGCAGCATCCCGACGTCGTACTCGTTCCACCTCGGGTCGGGCGGCTGCTGCGCCGGCGGCTCAGGGGCCGCTCGCGTGCCGAGCAGGTGCGCCAGCGTCTCGGTCTGGCGGGCGAGGGTGCCGCACGCGACGCGCGCTATCCGGGTGTCACGGGCGCGCAGGAGGACGCCCACGGAGTCGGCCTGGGCCTGCCCCGTGGGCGTCAATCCTGCGTATCCCGTTGCGGCGTAGGCCGCCTGGCCATGACGGACGAGCAGCACGACGGGCATGGCCGGGACTCTATCGGTGGCTGATCAGGGAGTGATCCCGCCGCCGACCGTGACGGACTCGCCGTGCATGTAGGGCACCTCGTCGCTCAGGATCCACGCAGCCGTCGCGGCGATCTCGTCGGCGGTGGCGTAGCGGCCCAGCGGCACGCCCTGCTCCATCGCGCCCTTGAACGTCTCCGCGTCGAGTCCGGACAGTGCGCCCATGCTGGCCTCGAGGGAGCGCATCATCCGCGTGTCGACAACCCCGGGAGCGAGCATGTTCACCCGGATGTTGGGCCCGACCTCCTTGGCCACGCAGCGCATCAGACCGTGCACGGCGTGCTTGGAGGAGTTGTAGACCGACGTGCCCGGGGTTCCCATGAACGCCGCGAGCGAGGCGGTGAACAGGATCCCGCCGCCGCTCTCCTGCGCCGCGAACTGGCGCAGGGCAGCCTGCGCGCCGAGGAAGGCGCCCAGCACGTTCACCGAGAACACCTTGGTGAAGTTGTCCGGGTCGAAGTCGATGACGTGCTTGGACATCCCCTCCACCCCGGCGTTGGCGTGGAACAGATCCAGGCGTCCGAACGCCTCGACCGCGGCGGCGATCGCGGCGGCGTTCCCCTCGGCCGTCGTCACGTCCGCGGCGACGCCGACTGCTCCGCCACCGACCTCCTTGGCGACGGCCGCGGTCGCGTCGCCGTCGAGATCGGCGGCGACGACGCGGGCGCCCTCGTCCACGAGCCGGCGGCACACCGCTGCGCCGATGCCACCTGCGGCGCCGGTGACGACGACCGACTTACCGTGCAGACCTTTGAGCATGAGAATCGCAATCTCCTTCTGGGACGGGAGAACCCCGGCCCCGCAGACGAATCCACGGGACCGGGGTTCGCTGACCGATCGTGACGAGCTGGTGTCTAGCCGAGGCCCCAGAGAGCCTTGAACTGCGCCTGGAAGTCGGCGACTCCCTGGTAGTAACCGGTGGAGTCGGTGACGATCGAGCCGACGTTGTCGTGCGTGATGATCTGCGTCGGCAGGATGAGCGCGTCGCCGCCCGGGGTCAGCGGGTCACCGTTGAAGAAGCGGGCCATCATGTCGGCGTCGCGGTAGCCGAGGATGGGGGCCGAGAAGCCGGTCCACGCCTCGGTCGTGTTGGTCTTCAGCTCGGCGAGGTTGGCCTGCGTGGGCGTCTCTCCACCGATGCTGACCTTGTTGGACAGGCCCGCCGCACGCAGTGCCGCGGGGAGGCCGATCGTGAGGTCACCGATGGTGAAGATGACCCAGTTGATCGACGGGTTGCGCTGGATGGCGCTCACGACCGCGGCCGGGGTCTTGGTGCCCAGGTCCGTGATCTGCTGGTCGAGCACCGAGCTCTTGCACGACGGGCAGGCCGAGGCCAGCGTGGCCTGGAACTGCTTGGTGTAGGAGGTCAGGACGTCGTACAGCGGAATGTTGACGACCAGCGCGTTCGCCTTGCCACCGGACTTCGCGGCCACGTAGTTGGCCATGAGCTTGGCGACGTTCTGCACCTGAGGCGTGCTGTCGATCGACACGTCGAAGACCGAACCGGACTTCGGGTTGGTCACCGTCTCGGCAAGGACCGGGATCTTCGCGGCGGTGGCCGCGTCGAGCGGCGCCCGCAGCGAGTTCAGGTCGCTACCGGAGATGAGGATCGCGTCGGGCTTGAGCGCGACGGCCTGGGTCAGCGACTTGGCAGCGTCCTGGGGACCGGTGCCCTCGATGAGGGTCTGGGTGCGCCAGCCGAAGAGCTTGGCGGCCTCGGCGAAGGCCAGGTTCTTGACGTGCGTGACCGGCTGCGGGCTCTCGACGATGACGATGTACTTACCCGTCGGCGGGACCTTGCTGAGCTTGTTGACGATGCCGATGCTCGTCGGGTTCTTGACGGCCGCGTCCGCGATGGCCTGCGCCGCCGCCAACCCGCCCGACGCGGCGGTGGTGGTGCCTCCACCGGAGCCGGTCGTGGTTCCGCTCGTGCTCTTGGAACTGCTGCTGCACGCGGTGAGCGTGACCGCCAGCGCAACGCCGGCAGTGGCGACTGCCAGCACCTTCTTGTTTCTGATCATTCGTGTCTCCTTCTGCCGGCCGACGTGGTCCGGCGGGAGGCTTCCCGCGGCGTCTGGGGACGCCCCGGTGTGCCACATGTCGAGTCCCCGCTTGTGCGGAAACCCGGTCCTACAGGTTGTGCTGTGCCATGACTGACGGATCACGGCGGGAGGTTCGATGGGGTTGTTGCGACTCGATGGCTCAGTTCTTGCGGGCGGTGCGGGCTGCCATCGCCACGGCGATGATCAGGGCGACACCGTTGAAGAGGTCGGGGACGTACGCGGGTGCGCCGGCGAGCTGCAGGCCGGTGACGCCGGTGGCGAGCAGGTAGATCGCGACGAGCGTGCCGAGCACGTTCACCCGCCCGGCCTTGATCTGGGTCGCACCGAGGTACACGGCGGAGAACGCGGGCAGCAGGTAGGGCGGCCCGATGCCCGTCGAGGACGACCCGAGGTTCGCGGCGAGGATGACGCCGGCCACCGAGGCGACTCCAGCGGAGGCGACGAGGGAACTGAAGATGATCCGGTTCACCCGTACGCCCGCCAGGCGGGCCGCCTGCGGGTTGCCACCGACTGCGAAGAAGTAACGCCCGACAGGGGTGTACTCGACGGTGATGTAGAGAACGATCGCCAGGATGATCATCAGGTAGAACGAGATCGGGATGCCCAGCGGCTGCCAGGTTCCGAACTTCAGGAAGTCCGGGGAGATGCCGTCGACGACCTGCTGGCCGTTGGTGACCCAGTACGCCGCGGCGCCCAGGATGCTGCTCATACCCAACGTGCCGATGAAGGAGTTCACCCGCAGGTTCACCACGATGAAGCCGTTGATCACGCCGATCAGCAGGCCCACGACGATCGCGGCCACACAGGCGAACAGCAGGTTCCAGTGGTGTACCTGGCACCAGATGCAGACGGTGACGACGAAGCCCATGATCGCGGCCGAGGACAGGTCGAACACGCCCGCGGCGATCGGCAGGATCAGGCCCATCGCCAGCATGGCGGTGATCGCCTGGTTCCCGGCGATGAGGCGGAACTCGCTCACCTTCAAGAACGTGTCGGGTACCCAGATCGAGAAGACGACGATCACGACGGCCCAGACGTAGAGGCCGCTGAATCGGTCGAGGCCGAAGTTCAGCTTCCGCTTGGTGGGGGCGTCGGAGTCGCCGCCGCCCAGGGGCGAGCCGGCGGTCTCGGCGATCGGCATCTTCGACTCGGCCGGGGTGGCTTCGGTTGTCATGAGGTGCTCCTCGCGCCGATAGTGCCTGTCAGGAAAGGGAATGCCGAATGGTGTCGCGCCGCCGCTCCGGTCATGCGTGGGCCACCTTGCTGGCGTCGAGCGTGGCCGCGGTCAGGCGGTCGGAGTTCAGGTGCGGGCGGTGCATCTCGTCGACGACGACGCCGCCGTACAGCACGAGCACCCGGTCGCACAGCCGCTCGAGTTCGGTGTTGTCCGTCGACGCGACGAGGACAGCGGCCCCGGACGCGGCGGCCACGTCGACGAGGGCGTGGATGTCGGCCTTGGCGCCGACGTCGACACCCTGGGTGGGCTCGTCGAGGATGAGCAGGCGCGGGTTGCGGCGCAGCCAGCGCGCGAGCACGACCTTCTGCTGGTTGCCGCCCGAGAGGTTGGCCAGCGGGATCTCGGTGCCCTTGGGGTGGACGCGCAGCTTCTCGAGCCAGCCCTGGACGTCGGACTTCTCCAGCCGCGAGCTCAGCAGCCCCATCCGGCTGAAGATGCCCGGCTCGACGATCGACACGTTCTCGCGCAGCGAGAAGTCCAGGAACGCGGCGTTGAGGTGGCGCTCGGCGGGGACCAGCCCGACCTCCGCGTCGATCGCGAGATCGGGGCGCTGCGGCTCGAGGACCTTGCCGTTCACCGTGACAGTGCCGGTACGCGGCACACCACCGAACAGCGACAGCGCGATCTCCTCGCGACCGGAGCCGGTGATCCCAGCGATGCCGAGCACCTCCCCGGAGCGGATCTGGAAGTTCAGGCCCTTGAGGACGGAGCCGTGCAGATCCTCGACGGACAGCGAGACCTCACCCTGATGGGCGGTCACCGCCGCGTGCACGTCGTACTCCTCGAGCGAGCGGCCGATCATGAGGGTGACCAGCTCGTCCTCGGTGAGCCCCTCGGTCGGCCGGGTGGTGACGAGCTTGCCGTCACGCAGGACCGTCACGCTGTCGCACAGGTCGAAGACCTCGGCGAGGTGGTGGGACACGAACAGCACGGCGACGCCCGAGTCGCGCACGCGGCGGACCAGCGCGAACAGCCGCTCGGCCTCGGCACCCGGGAGGTTGGCGGTGGGCTCGTCGAGCACGAGCACGCGGGCGGGGGCGGAGCGGTGCGACAGCGCGCGCGCCACGGCGACCGCGGTCCGCTCGGCGACGGTGAGTTCGGCCATCGGGCGGCGCACGTCGATGTTGTAGCCGAGATCGGTGAGCGCCTTGCGCGCGATGCGGCGCTGCTTGCGCCAGGCGATGAGCCCGCCACGGCCGGTGTCGTAGCCGGGACCGAGGGCCAGGTTGTCGACCGCGTCGAGCGTGGTGACCAGCCCGAGGTCCTGGTGCACGAACCGCAGGCCGGCCGCGTCGGCAGCGCCCACGACGCCCAGGTGCAGCGGCGAGCCGTCGATGGTCACCTCGGCACCGTGGTCGGGGTCGTGGTAGCCGGCCAGCACCTTGATCAGCGTCGACTTGCCGCAGCCGTTCTGGCCGACGAGGGCGCGGATCTCACCAGGCTGGATGTCGAGGTCGACGTCGGAGAGGACCGTCGTCCCCGAGAACGTCTTGGACAACGAGCGAATCGACAAGGCGGTGTCGGCCACGGTGTTCTCCTCGTCGTCGCTGGGTACTTTCACGATCCGGGTTACAGTAACGGCGAATTCTCCGGAGGGGAAGGTCTTGCGACGATGAAATTTCGTACAGGTATCCCCTGCAACACAATGTTGTCCCGATTTTCTGCACAGAACTGTCCGCTACGAGACACGAGTGTCCCAAAAGTGCGGCGAATCCCTGGCGTAGCTGTGATGCGGCATCCACGCGGGAGCCACGAGCAGCCGGGATGATGTCACCGGCCGGACGGGTCAGCGCGCGTGCCCGCGTACGGCGCCCCGGGCCACGCTCTCACTGACAGGCGTTCCGTGACCGAGTCGCCACCGTGTCGTTATCGGCCCAGCTCCTCGGAGGAGCGGCGCGGCCTGCGACGGAAACCGCGCGCCGCCGGATGGTCCCGAGAAAGCAGACCGGATGGCCCTGGGAAGAGCAGACCGGTTGGTCCTGGGAAGAGCAGAACGGCCCGCACGAGAAACTCGTGCGGGCCGTTCGTCAGTGCTTGGTCAGAGCGCGCGAACGTTCTCCGCCTGCGGGCCCTTCTGGCCCTGGGTGACGTCGAACTCGACCTTCTGGTTCTCATCCAGGCTGCGGTAGCCGTCGGATGCGATGGCGGAGTAGTGAACGAACACGTCCGCACTACCGTCGTCGGGGGCGATGAATCCGAAGCCCTTTTCGGCGTTGAACCACTTGACCGTGCCTTGTGCCATGCTGGGAAATCCTCCCTTGTCGCGTCAGGTGCCGCAGTGTGCGCGCACCCGGGTCACTCACCGGACGTACAACCGTTCCCGGTAGGACCGAGAGAAGGCAGGAACAACCGGTCGCCAGGGTTTCGTGAGACCGAGGTCCCGCGACTCCTGTCAGCGGCCGATGTAACCGTACCAAGTGCGGAGGCCCGGAGTACAGCACGACCCCATCCATCTGCGATGTACCGGCCCGAGATGCCTGCCAATGACGTACCCAAAGGCGGCAAAGGGGACGCCAGATCCGTACATCACGCGCAGATCGGCCTCGTGTTGAAACTCGAGCAGGTTGGTTCGACGGATCCTGCTGGACGAGGTTGCGTGCCGACCCGGCGGCGGGGCGCCGGGTTCAGGAGCCGGCGGAGGCGATGGGGTCGTCGTCGTCCAGCCGGAAGCCGAGCTTGAGGGTGACCTGGGTGTGGGACACGCCGCCGTCGACGATGTGGCCGCGGATCTGCTGGACCTCGAACCAGTCCAGGCGCCGGATCGTGCGGCTGGCCCGATCCACGGCGTTGGCGATGGCCGCGTCGACGCCGGACTCCGACGTCCCGACCACCTCGATCACCCGGTAGGTGTGCTCACTCATTGCCGTCTCCTCATCATCGGTTCGCCTTGCAGGGTCGGCCGGTACGGGTGCCGCGTCAACCCGCGTGCGGCGGGGTCGCGAGAGCGGACTGTTCGTACCGGTCGGTGTTGCGCCCGGCGGCCTTGGCCGCGTACAGGCACGAGTCGGCCGCGGCCAGGGCGGCGATCGCATCGCGCTCCGGCGTGCACCGCACCACCCCGGCGGAGAACGTGACCTCCGGCTGCAGCAGCGACCAGTGGTGACGCAACCGCTCCAGGACGGTGCCCGCACCCTCCAGGCTCGTGGCCGGGAGGTGGATCGCGAACTCCTCGCCGCCGTACCGCGCGGGGTAGTCCTGCTCGCGCAGCGCCGCGCGCAGGGCCTGCCCGAAGTCGGCCAGCACCCGGTCGCCGACGGCGTGGCCGTGCGAGTCGTTGAGCTGCTTGAAGTGGTCCAGGTCCACCAGGATGATCACGTCGCCGACCACGACGCGCGACAACCGCAACGTGAGGTCCCGGCGATTGGCGATACCGGTGAGCGAGTCGGTGTGCGCGGCTCGGCGCAGCTGACGCGAGAGCACACGCTGACGCCGCATCAGCTGGGCGAGCAGTTCGCCGAGCAGTGCCCAGATCAGCACCGCGATCAGCAGGCGCGGGATGAGCTGCGGATGCCACCCGCCGTAGGTGCAGATCCACGCGAGGATGCCGACGGGAACCGCGGCCACACTCGTCCACGGGCGCTGGGTGAGCCCGATGTGGGTGAAGCAGAGGATGAACAGGCCGGCGTAGGCAGAGGCGATGTTGGTCGTCTCCAGGCCTATCGCGGCCAGGGCCAGTGCCACCGACGTCGGGAAGATCAGGGCGAACCGGCGCGGCAGGCGCCGCCACGGCAGGAACTCGCTGACGACGAGCACCACGAGCATCGCCTCGGACACGATGCCGACCGTCAGCCAGGCGGCGGCGTCGGGGTGGAACAGGGGCAGGGTCAGGACGGTGATCGCTCCGGTCACCACCAGCAGCATCTGACCGCCGACGACCTGGATGCCGTGCCGGGCCACCCACGCCTCGCCGAGCCGACGGAGGCCCCGGACCATCCCCGCGTCCGAGACGCGCCGCGTCAGGAGCCGAGCCACCAGAGAGTCACCCCCGCGGTCCGCGCCGCCGACAGGATCCGGCCGACCGGCGCACATCGACCACCAACGGACAACACGCTACTTGATCAACCCCGTCCCCACCCGGGTCCGCCGGCGCTCCCCGCAAGGCCAGGCTGGGACACTCCGGACAGTGAAAATCCCGGCACCCCACGGGGGAAGGATGCCGGGACCAGATGATCATTTACGGATACCAGTTGAAAAGTCAATAGCTCAAGTAGAACTTAACGGCTGGGAAACATCCGACGACAGCGCGGCGGCGATCACGAAGGACAGCGCTACGGGACGTCGGCTTCGGCACGAACGGGACTGCGTCGAGACCGGCGGGGCCAGTGGACGAGGGGCCTGGGGCGGGGCGGAGACCGCCGGCCGCGCTGGCTCCCCCGACTAGACTTGAACTAGTAACCCTCCGATTAACAGTCGGATGCTCTGCCAATTGAGCTACGGGGGACTGCTGGTCCGTCGCGATGACGTGGCCGGATGAGGATAGCCTATCGGGACGGGCCGACGCGTACGCGCCCTCCGAGTAGCCATCGACCGCATACCGCCTGCCTGTGCGCAGTCAGCCGAGGAGTTCCCACATGAAGCTGTCGTTCCTGGTCGGTGCTGCCGTCGGCTACGTCCTGGGTGCCCGCGCGGGGCGCGGACGGTACGAATCGATCGTCCGCGCCACCCACACCATCACCGGTAGCCAGACCGTCCAGGCGACCGCGGGAGTCCTGCAGGTCCAGTTCGAGGAGGCCGCGGCCAAGGCCCGGACGGTGCTCGCCCAGGCGCTGGGGCAGGACGCGCCCCCGCCGCGCCAGGGCCGGTAACGCGAGCGGGCTGCGGACGCGGGCGGGCTGCGACGCGGGCGGGTTGCGACGCGGGCGGCCGGCGGATCGGTCAGAAGCGGCGCAGGTACTCGGCCCGGTCGTCGCGGATGTCCGCGATCACGCCGGCGAGTTCGTCGCGCACGGCGTCGGAGTCCTCGGTGCCTGGGTCCAGCCGCGCCCACCAGACCAGCCCGTCGCGTCCGGCGATCTTGCGGGCGACCAGCCGGGCGCTGCCGCCGGTGAGCTGCACCTCGTAGGTGTGCACCACGTTGGACTCGACCCGGCGTTTGACGGTCGCCGGGAGCTTGCGCGGGTCGGTCTCCAGGGCGAGCGTGGACGGCGCGCGCTCGACGAGCAGCAGGTCGTCCACGACCACCGCCTCGGTGACGGTGAATCCGGCCTCGTTCCAGACGACCTTGTCGACGAGGTGCCAGTCGATGCGCCGCGGCTCCGGGTCCGGCCACCACAGGCCGCGATCGGTCGCCACCACAGCCGCTCCCGACGCGGTCGAGCACCAGCTCAGCACGCGTTCGTGCGGGTCGAAGCGCGCGCGGTAGGCCTGCGGCGGGGCGGAGCGGCCGAACATCTAGGAGTCCCCGATCGCACGTTCCCGCAGGAGCCGGCGGTGATTCTCCGCGGCGATGAGCTCGGTGAACAGCCGCCCGTACTCCTCGGCTGCCTCGACCGGGTTGACGCGCTGCAGCCGTGACTTCAACGTCTTCACCTGCCGGGCGATCGCCATCTCCTGCAGCCGGGCCATGACGGCGTCGGCATAGCGTTCCGGGGAGGCGCCGTCGCTGTGCAGCGGCTCGACGGCGAGGGCGTGGACGATGGAGCGCGCCTGCTCGTCGGGCAGGCCCTCCTCGATCGCGGCGACCCACTCGGCCGCGGTGCCCGCCGCCGGGGTGCCGCCCGCCTTGCTGATCGCGTCACGCACCGAGCGGTGGGCGGGGACGGCGAACAGGTCGACGTCGAGGGAATCGAAGGACGGCCCGGCCACGCCCGGTTGCTGGACGGCCACCTTGAGCACCTCCCGCTCGAGCGCGACCACCGCCGGGTCGACCACCGGCCCGGTACGGGCGGGTGCGGCCGCCGCCGGCGCGTTGCGCTCCCCCGACCGCACGAGTCCCCGGACCCGCGTCACGACCCGCATCGGGTCGTCGATGCCCACCAGTCCGGCCAGGCGCCGGGCGTACTCGTCCCGCAGCGAGAGGTCCTTGATCTGGGCGACCAGGGGGATGCCGGAGTCCAGCGCCGCCATCTGCCCCTCGGCGGTGTCGAGGTCCAGCCGCGCCACGGTGGTGCGCAGGACGAACTCGACCAGCGGGATCCGGCGGGCCACCAGGTCGCGCACGGCGACGTCGCCGCCGGACTGGCGCAGCTCGCACGGGTCCTTGCCGCTGGCCTCCACCGCGACGAACGTCTGCGCCATGAACTTCTGGTCGTCGCCGAAGGCCCGCTCGGCCGCCTTCATGCCCGCGGCGTCGCCGTCGAAGGTGAAGATGACCTCCCCGCGGAACGTGTCGGAGTCCATCAGCAACCGGCGCAGCACGCCGACGTGCTCGGAGCCGAACGCGGTGCCGCAGGTGGCGACGGCGGTCGGGACCCCGGCCAGGTGGCAGGCCATGACGTCGGTGTAGCCCTCGACGATCACGGCCCGGTGCTGGCGGGCGATCTCCTTCTTCGCGTGGTCCATGCCGTACAGGAGCTGGCTCTTCTTGTAGATCGGCGTCTCGGGGGTGTTGAGGTACTTGGCCTCGATGCGGTCGTCGTCGTAGAGCCGGCGTGCGCCGAAGCCGACGACGTCGCCGCTGGTGTCGCGGATCGGCCAGAGCAGCCGCCGGTGGAACCGGTCGATCAGGGATCCCCGTTGGGTCTCCTTGGCCAGCCCACCGGTGACGAGCTCGGCCTGGCTGAATCCCTTGCCCAGCAGGAACTTGGTCAGGCTGTCCCAGTCGTCCGGGGCGTAGCCGCAGCCGTAGGTCGCCGCGGCCGTCTCGTCGAAGCCGCGTTCGGCGAGGAACTCCCGCGCCGCCCGCGCCTGCGGGCCGCGCAGCTGCTCGGCGTAGAACGCCGCCGCCAGCGCGTGGGCCTCGATGAGGCGCGAGCGCTGCCCCTGGTTGCGGATCGGCGCCGACCCGCCCTCCACGTAGCGCAGCTGGATGTTGGCCCGCGACGCGAGGTTCTCCACGGCCTCGGCGAAGGACAGGTGCTCGATGCGCTCGACGAAGCGGATGACGTCGCCGCCGGCCCCGCACCCGAAGCAGTGGAACAGGCCCCGCGACGGCGAGACCGACAGCGACGGCGACTTCTCGTCGTGGAAGGGGCAGATGCCCTTGAGGTTGCCGCCGCCGGCGTTGCGGAGCGCGACGTGCTCACCGATCAGCTCGGCGATGGGCGAGCGGTCGCGGACGGCCGCGATGTCCTCGTCCCTGATCCGCCCGGCCACCAGGGCAGTCTATTCGTGCGCACCGACGAGGCGGCGGTGCCAGGAGACAGCTCCGGAATCGGTCAGCTGGGCCACCTGGTCGACGACCACGCGCAGTCGCTCGGCGTCGTCGGCGGCCTCGTGCCAGACCGGGCGCAGGGCGGTGTCGAGGGCGCCGGGGGCGGCGCTCACCAGCGCGTCCACCAGTTCCGTGAGCAGCCGCCGCTGGTGGATCCGCCGCTCCTCGGCGCCGGCCCGGTGCATCACGTAGCGGGCGGAGAGCGCCTTCAGCAGCGAGCACTCGGCGGCCACGTCCTCGGGCACGACGAGATCGGCGGCGTAGCGGGTGAGCGGGCCGGCACCGAAACGCTCGGCAGTGGCGGCCACGGCTGCCCCGGCGAAACGTCCGGTCAGCTCGCTGGTCGCCCGCTTGGCCGCGGCCAGGGAGCGGTGCGAGCCGTCGAAGTCGTGCAGGTCCACGAGCGCGGGCAGCCGCAGCAACCGCTCCAGGCCGGCCGGGAGGTCGGCGCTGGGGCGGTCGCCGTAGAGCTCGGCAGCGAGCGCGCAGATCTCGGCACGTTCGGTGTCGTCGAGCTCGCCGAGGCGGATGTGGCCGGCGTGCACACCGTCCTCCACGTCGTGCACGGAGTAGGCGACGTCGTCGGCCCAGTCCATGACCTGCGCCTCCAGGCACCGCCGCCCTTCCGGGGCGCCCTCGCGCACCCACGCGAACGCGGCGGCATCGTCGCCGTAGACCCCGAACTTGCGCTGTCCCGCGCGCCGCTGCCAGGGGTACTTCGCGGTCGCGTCGAGCACGGCCCGGGTCAGGTTCAACCCGGCCGAGCGCCCCTCGGCGTCCAGCGCCTTCGGCTCGAGGCGGGTGACGATGCGCAGCGTCTGGGCGTTGCCCTCGAAGCCGCCGATGCCCTGCGTCACCTCGTCCAGCGCCTGCTCGCCGTTGTGGCCGAAGGGCGGGTGACCCAGGTCGTGCGCGAGCCCCGCCGTGTCGACGACGTCAGGCGCGCACCCCAGGGACTCCCCCATCTCCCGGGCGATCTGGGCGACCTCCAGGGAATGGGTCAGCCGGGTGCGCGGGAAGTCGTCCTCGCCGGGCACGACCACCTGGGTCTTGTCGGCCAGGCGCCGGAACGCCGAGGAGTGCAGGACACGGGCGCGGTCGCGGGCGAACTCCCCGCGCGGGGCCGATCCGGCCAGCTGCCCACGTTTGTCCGGCTCGGCGACCCGTCGGGCGGTGTCGGAGCGGGTGTACCCGGCGCTCATGGCTCAGATCTGTTCTTCGAGCCAGTCGGCGAAGCGCAGCAGGGTGTGGATCCAGGCCCCGACCGTGAACTTGAGCTGCTCGCGGGACGCGCCGACCTCGAAGTCGTAGGCGTGCTCGGCGCAGACGCCGACCATGCCGTCGTCGGGCAGCACCGTGTAGGCCTTCGGGTAGAGCTTCGTCCGGTTCCAGTCGTCGAGCAGCACCGCCAGCGACGGGCGCATCTCGACGTCGTAGCGGGAGTTCAGGTAGAGCCGGGCCTGGAGAACTTCGCCGCGCTCGCCGTAGTGGAAGAAGAAGACGCTGCAGCGTTCCCAGCGCACGACCAGATCGCCGTCGTCGTCGATCGCGTGGACCAGCCCGAACTCGTCCAGGATCTGCTGGATCGTCGCCGTCGTGGGGACGATGTCATGGTGGACGGCCCGGCGCTGCGCCGCACGCCCGCCCGGCGCCGACTCCCCGGGAACCGGCGCCCCCGACGCGGGGTCGGACTTGGCACGGGCGCGACGCAGGAACACTCCCCTAACCTACCCGGCCTCCATGACGTCGGTGCGACGGCAGCCACACCTACGAAATAAAGGGTCAACTCGGGCTGTTACGGTACATCGTAAAGCAAAATCCACCCTGTCTCACTGAAACGAAGGTCTCGCCGTGCGTCTCCGGTTCCGCCCACGCTCCAGAAACCAGTGGCGCCGCCCTGGCACCATGGGCCGTGTGCGTCCGACCTCCTCTCCCCTGCGGCCCTACGGCGTCGTCCTGGGCAAGCCGGGCGTCCGCTCGCTGATCCTGGTCTCGCTGCTCGCCCGCATCCCGGTGACGGCGGCGCCGGTCGTGCTGACCCTCCACGTCGTGCTCGACCTGCACCGCGGCTTCGGCGAGTCGGGGGCGATCGCGGCGCTGATCGCCCTCGGCGCGGCGCTGGGCTCACCCCTGCTCGGCCGAGGTATCGACCGCATCGGGCTGCGTCCGATCCTGGTCTTGACCACGGTCGTCGACGCCCTGTTCTGGCTCGCCGCCGCGGAACTGTCCTACGTGTGGCTGCTCCCCGCGGCGTTCGTGGGCGGGTTCCTCGCGCTGCCGGTGTTCACCATCTCGCGGCAGTCGCTGGCAGCTCTGCTGCCCCCGACCGAGCGGCAGGCCGGGTTCGCCCTCGACTCGATGTCGGTCGAGATCTCCTACGCGATCGGCCCGGCGATGGGCGTCGTGCTCGTCACCCAGGCCGGCAGCACCATCGCGTTCGTCTCCGCGGCGGTCCTGATCTTCGCCGCCGGCATCGCGCTGATCGTCCTCGACCCACCGGTCCGCGGCGAGGAGGGGGCCGACCCCGAGTTCGGCGCGAGCCGTCGCACGATCGTCGTCGCCGAGGCCACCCCGTCGATCCGATCCTGGTTCGGGCTGCGGGTGTTCGCCGTGATGCTGGCGACGTTCGGTGCCACCTTCACCCTCGCCGGCACCGACACCGCGCTGACCGCGTCCATGCGGTCGATGCACACCATCGGCATGCTCGGCGTCGTCGTGGCCGTCTGGTGCATGGCCTCCCTCGCCGGCGGGTTCATCTACGGTGCGGTCGGGCGCCCCATCGACCCGCTCGTGCTGCTGACCGGGCTGGCCGGGCTGACGGTCATCATGGCCTTCGCCCCGTCGTGGTGGGTCCTCGCGCTGCTGTCCATCCCGTCCGGGCTGTTCTGCGCGCCGCTGCTGTCCTCCAGCGCGCAGGTGCTGACCCAGCTCACCCCGGCGTCGGTGCGTGGCCAGGTGCTGGGGCTGCACTCCTCCGCGCTGACCATCGGCAACGCCGCCGGCGCGCCGCTGGTCGGCATCATCGTCGACCGCTCCGCGCCCGCGCTGGGCTTCGTCGGGATCGGCGCGCTCGGGTTCGCCCTCGCGGTCGTCGCGCTGACGGGGCAGTCCTGGCGCCGGCGCCTGGTGCGAAGCGCCCACGCGCTCGCCGCGTAGACCTGACTGAATCAGGCGGGTCCGGCCCAGTCCTCCGGGCCGGACCCAGCCGGCTCAGTCGCTGTCGCTGACCGCCCGGCCCGCTTCCAGCCGGGCGACCGGCACCCGGAACGGTGAGCAGGACACGTAATCCAGCCCCACCTCGTCGAAGAAGTGGACGCTCTCGGGGTCGCCGCCGTGCTCGCCGCAGACGCCGACCTTGAGAGCCGGGCGCCTGGAGCGGCCCTTCGCCACGCCGATGCGGACGAGCTCGCCGACGCCGTCCCGGTCGATCGACTCGAACGGGGAGACGCCGAAGATGCCCTTCTCGAGGTAGTCGGAGAAGAAGGCGCCCTCGACGTCGTCGCGGGAGAACCCCCACGTCGTCTGGGTCAGGTCGTTGGTGCCGAAGGAGAAGAACTCGGCCTCGCCGGCGATCTGGTCGGCGGTGAGCGCCGCCCGGGGCAGTTCGATCATCGTGCCGACCAGGAACTCCAGGTGCACGCCGGTCTCGGCGCGGACGTCGCGGGCCACCTGGATGATGTCCTGCTTCACGGTCTCGAACTCCTGCACCGCGCCGACGAGCGGGACCATGATCTCCACCCGGGGGACGCCGCCGGCCTTGATGCGGGCCGCGGCGGCCTCGAGGATGGCGCGCGACTGCATCGCGAACAGGCCGGGCACCACCACGCCCAGCCGGACCCCGCGCAGCCCGAGCATCGGGTTCTGCTCGTGCATCTTGTGCACCGCCTGCAGCAGCCGCAGGTCTCCCTCGCGCGGTTCGCCACGGGCCTCGGCGACCGCGACGCGCACGGACAGGTCGGTGAGGTTCGGCAGGAACTCGTGCAGCGGCGGGTCGAGCAGGCGGACGGTGACGGGCAGGCCGTCCATCGCCTCGAACAGCTCGATGAAGTCGGCCCGCTGCAGGGGCAGCAGCGAGGCCAGCTCTGCGTCGCGCTCCTCGTCGGTGTCGGCCAGGATCAGCGCCTCGACCAGTGCGCGGCGCTCCCCGAGGAACATGTGCTCGGTGCGGCACAGGCCGATGCCCTGGGCGCCGAACCGGCGCGCGCGGGCGGCGTCCGGGCCGTTGTCGGCGTTGGCCCGCACGGCCATCCGGCGGGCGCCGTCGGCGTGGCGCATGATCCGCTCCACGGCCAGGACCAGCTCGTCGCCGTCGACGGTCTCGTCACCCTCGAAGTGGCGGACCACCGGCGAGTCGACGACCGGTACCTCGCCGAGGAACACCTCGCCGGTCGTGCCGTCGATGGAGATGACGTCACCCTCCTCGACCACCACCCCGCCGGGCGCGCGGAAGCGCCGGCCCTTGGTGTCGACGTCGAGCGCCTCCACCCCGCAGACGCAGGTCTTGCCCATGCCGCGCGCGACGACGGCGGCGTGGGAGGTCTTGCCGCCGCGGCTGGTCAGGATGCCCTCGGCGGCGATCATGCCGTCCAGGTCGTCCGGGTTCGTCTCGCGGCGGACCAGGATCACCTTCTCCCCCGACCGGGACCACTTGATCGCGGTGTAGCTGTCGAAGACGACCTTGCCGACCGCGGCGCCGGGCGAGGCGTTCATGCCCTTGACGATGGGCTTGCGGTGACCGTCCTCGAAGCGCGGGAACATCAGCTGGGCCAGCTGGGCACCGGTCACGCGCTGGATGGCCTCGTCCATGGTGATCAGGCCCTGGTCCACGAGCTGGGTGGCGATGCGGAAGGCCGCGGCCGCGGTGCGCTTGCCGACGCGGGTCTGCAGCATCCACAGCTTGCCGCGCTCGACAGTGAACTCGATGTCGCAGAGGTCGCGGTAGTGCTCCTCGAGCGTCTGCATGATCTTCATCAGCTGGTCGTAGGACTTCTTGTCGATGCCCTCCATGTCGGCCAGCGGCACGGTGTTGCGCACGCCGGCGACGACGTCCTCGCCCTGCGCGTTCTGCAGGTAGTCGCCGTACACGCCCTGCGCGCCGGAGGCCGGGTCGCGGGTGAAGGCGACGCCGGTGCCCGACTCCATGTCGAGGTTGCCGAAGACCATCGAGCAGATGTTGACCGCGGTGCCGAGATCGGCCGGGATGCGCTCCTGGCGGCGGTAGAGGATCGCCCGCGGCGCGTTCCAGGAGTCGAAGACGGCGCGGACCGCGAGGTCCATCTGCTCGCGCGGCTCCTGCGGGAACTCGCGCCCGGCATGCTTGACCACGACGTCCTTGAACGTCTCGACGAGCTGACGCAGGTCGGCGGCGTCGAGGTCGAGGTCGTTGACGGAGCCCTTCGCGTGCTTGGCGGCGTCCAGCGCCCCCTCGAAGTGCTCACCGTCGATGCCCAGCACGGTCTTGCCGAACATCTGGATCAGCCGGCGGTAGGAGTCGAAGGCGAAGCGCTCGTTGCCCGACTGTGCCGCCAGGCCGCGCACGGAGGCGTCGTTGAGTCCGATGTTGAGGACGGTCTCCATCATGCCGGGCATGGAGAACTTGGCGCCCGAGCGCACGGACACGAGCAGCGGGTCGTCGGACTGGCCGAGCTTCTTGCCCATCGCCTTCTCCAGCGACGCGAGGTGCTCGTCGACCTCCTTCTCCATCTCGACGGGCTGGCGGCCGCTGTCGAGATAGGTCTTGCAGGCCTCGGTCGTGATCGTGAAACCGGGAGGGACCGGAATGCCGAGCCGGGTCATCTCCGCAAGGTTCGCGCCCTTGCCGCCGAGAAGGTCTTTCAGATCCTTGTTGCCCTCGGAGAAGTCGTAGACGAACTTGGTCATGGAAGGTGACACCGTCCTCGCTGTAGCGATACGTCAGGCCTGGAACCGGGTTGGGCAAGACTAGGCGGTGGAAGCGGTTGCAGGCGCTGTGATTCCGCCAACGTTCCTAGAGACGGACTACAGATAGCCATTTCGGAACTGGCTCCTCCGCGACCGTCATACCCCGGCCGGGCCAGAGCCGGGTCCGGCTAGGACGATCCGCTTGCCGCGGCGAGCAGGCTGCGGGCGGCGGCACGGACCTCCCGGGCGAGGACCCGCGGGTCTGCGGTACGCAGCTCGTTGCCCGCGACGACCGTCTCGCCGTGGACGAGCAACAGCTCCAGCGGCGCGGGCGGTCCGAGGACGAGGGCGGCGACCGGGTCGGCGATGTCGGCGTGCCCGAGCCCGTCGAGGCGCCACAGCGCCAGGTCCGCCAGCTTGCCGACCTCGATCGAGCCGATCTCGTCCTGGCGGCCGAGGACGCGCGCTCCGCCCATCGTGCCCATCGCCAGGGACTGCCGCGCCGACAGGGCGCTCGGTCCGAGCCGTGCCCGCGCCACCATGAGCGCCATGCGCAGTTCCCCGGCGAGGCCGCCGTTCTCGTTGGAGGCAGCGCCGTCCACGCCCAGCCCGACGGGCACGCCCGCCGCCAGCAGCTCCGGCGCCCGGGCGATGCCCGCTCCCAGCCGGGCATTCGACGTCGGGCAGTGGGCCACCCCGGTGCCGTGCCGTGCCAGCGTGGCGATCGACTCGTCGGACAGGAACACCCCGTGCGCCAGCCAGACATCCGGCCCGAGCCAGCCGAGGGACTCGACGTAGTCGACCGGTCCGCAGCCGAAGTGCTCGGCGCAGTACTCGTCCTCGTCGCGCGTCTCGGCCAGATGCGTGTGCAGGCGCACGCCCAGCGACCGCGCCAGCTCGGCCGACTCGCGCATCAGCTCACCGGTGACGCTGAACGGCGAGCACGGGGCGATCGCCACCCGCAGCATCGAACCGGGGGACGGGTCGTGGAAGCGGGTCACCGTGTCGGCGGACGCGAGCAGGATCGCGTCCCGATCCTCGACGATGCTGTCCGGCGGCAGCCCGCCCTGGGACCGGCCGAGGTCCATCGAGCCCCGGCACGGGTGGAAGCGCAGGCCGATGCGGCGGGCGGCCTCGATCTCGGCCGCGAACACGTCGCCGCCGCCGGCGGGGAAGACGTAGAGGTGGTCGGTGCTCGTCGTGCAGCCGGACAGGGCGAGGGCCGCCAGCCCGGCGCCGGCGGCCGTGTACTCCAGCTGGGCATCGAGGTGCGCCCACAGCGGATACAGCGCTGTGAGCCACTCGAACAGCGTGCCGTCCTGGGCCAGCCCTCGGGTGAGCCACTGGTTCAGATGGTGGTGGGTGTTCACCAGCCCCGGAGTCAGCAGGCAGTCCGTCCCGTCGACGACCGTGGCCCCGTCGATCACCGGCGCCGGTCCCGCGCCGACCGCGGAGATGCGGCCGTCCTCAACGACGACGTAGCCGGAGGCGTGCTCCATCCCCCTGGCGTCGACCGTCGCGATGGCGGCGCCGCTGATGACGGTGCGCACGTCAGCTGCCGCGGTAGGTGGAGTAGGCGAACGGCGACAGCAGGATCGGCACGTGGTAGTGGCGGGTGGCGTCGAGGACGGCGAACACGATCACGATCTGCGGGAAGAACGTGTCGACGTTGTTGCGGGCGTAGTACGTCCCGACCTCGAAGGTGAGGCGGTAGGTGCCGGCGAGCAGATCACCGTCGGCGACCAGGGCGCCGATGCGGCCATCGGCGTCGGTGATGTCGGCCGCGACCGAGGCCCAGGAGCCGTCGCGGGTCTGGACCTCGAGGGTCACCGCGACGTCCGGTGCGGGAGTTCCGTGCGTGGCGTCGAGGACGTGCGTGGACACGCCCATCAGACGTTCCACTGCGGGTGGAGGAGTTTGCCCAGCCGCAGCCGGGTGATCTCGGCCAGTTCCTGCCGTACCACGTGCGCCTCCGTCTCGGGGTCGTTGCCCAGCCGCTGCCGGCACAGGTCGAGCATCTCCTCGGCCGACCGGCCGGTCGCGCAGACCAGGTAGACCCGTCCGAAGCGGGCTTCGTAGGCGAGATTGGCCTCGGCCAGTTCCGCCCGCACCGTGTCCGGTGCCGCACCGACCCCTGCCTGCTCCGCGCTCGACCACTGCGCGTCGGCGCCGGTACCCGCGGGGCGCTCACCGATGCGAGGGTGCGCGGACAGCGCCGCCTCCAGCCCGGCGTCGGACAGTGCCCGCACCCCGGCGACGGCCGCGTCCACCAGCGCGTGCTCGTCGTCGTACGGTCGTCCGTGCAGCAGGGTGGAGGCCCAGCCGCGGGACTGGCAGCAGGCCATCAGCAGTGGCTCGGCCTGCGCGTGCGGCAGGGCGTTGAACCACTGCATCGTCAGCCCGCGCGCGTCCGCCCGCGACGGTGCTCCGATCAGGCGCAGCCGGGCCATCCCGCCGTCCGGGAAGACGTCCATGCGGACCTGGTGGACGGGTTCGTCGGACGCGATCAGGAAACGGTGCAGGGTGTCGGGCTGGAGGCGGGTGCGCGGGAGCAGCTCGATCCAGTCGCCTGGGCCGACCGCACCGGCCGCGGGCGCGCGCAGCCCGCTCAGCTGGACCCACCCGGGCGCGTTGCCCGTGAAGTGGGTGGTGTCGATCTCGGCGGTACGCAGCACACCCTGGCAGGCGAGTTTCACCACGACCCAGTCGTTGCCGTCGTCTCGGCGCCGGGCCGTCTCCCACCCCTCACCCATCACGTGGGCGTTGCCCGGCATGATCAGGTTGTTCGGCGAGCTGTAGAACATGTTGCTGCACGAGACGACCAGGCCGCCGTTGCTGAGGGCGGCGAGATCGAACGGCGCAGGCAGCAGCCGCGGGTCGGGCACGACCTCGCCGTGCACGCGCAGCCGCGCCACCCCGCCGTCGGGGTAGATCCGCAGCCGTACGTGGGTGAACCGCCGTTCGGAGTCCACCGGGAAGGCGTTGGCGAAGTCGCCCTTCACGGTCGACCGCGGCACCAGGGTGATCCACTCAGCCGCGGCCACCTCCTCCGGTGACGGGTAGCCCTCCATCCCGCAGCCCTCGACGGACACCTCAGGCGGGTAGTTGCCGGTGAAGAAGGCGGTGTCCACGACGACCCCGCGCACGATTCCGGCCGCGCCGAGCCGCACGATCGCCTCGTCGTGGCCGGACTCCCGCCGCCGCCGCGTCTCCCACCCGTCATAGACCTGGCCGCGGTTGCCGAAGGTGTGCGGGTGGAACACGGGCGCCTCGGTCCGGACGAGGTTCTCGCGCTCGGCGAACCACTGGTCGTTGGCGTGCACGACCCCGCCGCCGAGGTAGCGGCTGGCCAGATCGGGCAGATGCAGGAAGTCGGTCATGCCGCCGCCCGGGACCCGGGGCGGGCGAGCAGGTGCCCACGCCGGGCGTCGTCGGTGATCAGCTCTCCGCGCAGGTACGTCTGCCTCACCACGCCGGCCAGCTCAGCGCCGTCGTAGGGCGTGACCGGGGAGCGGTGCGCCAGCGCCCTGCCGTCCACCACGAACGACTCGTCGGGCGCGAAGACGATCAGGTCCGCGGCGGCGCCCACCGCGATGATGCCCTTGGGCGCCCCGGCCCGGTCCAGCCCGACCAGGCGCGCCGGGCCCGAGGCCATCCACCGCGTCACGTCGACCAGGGTGAACCCACGGGCGCGCGCCTGCGTCCAGACGGCGGACAGGCTCAGCTGGATCGAGGCGATGCCACCCCAGGCCGTGCCGAAGTCGCCGGTGTCGAGGTCCTTCAGCTCGGGCGTGCACGGCGAGTGGTCGCTCACCACGATGTCGATCACCCGGTTGGCGAGGCCCTGCCAGAGCAGTTCACGGTTGGCGGCGGGGCGAATGGGTGGGCAGCACTTGAACTGCGTCGCGCCGGTGCGGATGTCCTCGGCGGCGAAGAAGAGGTAGTGCGGGCAGGTCTCGGCGGTGATCGGCAGGCCCGCGCGCTTGGCGGCCGCGATCTGCGCCAGGGCCTCGGCGGAGGAGACGTGGACGATGTGCACCCGCGCTCCGGTCTGCTCGGCGAGCGCGATCACCGTTGCGATCGCCGAGTTCTCCGCTTCCGCGGGGCGGGACGCCAGGAACTCCGGGTAGTCGGCACCGCTGCTCGGCGGGGACGCGGCCAGCACCCCGGGGTCCTCGGCGTGGACGATCAGCAGTCCGTCGAAACGGGCCAGTTCGGCAAGCGCGTCGCGGATCTCCGCGGCGGGCAGCGGCGGGAACTCGGCCACGCCCGAGTCCACGGTGAAGCACTTGACACCGAAGACGCCGGCGTCGTGGAGGGGGCGCAGCTGCCCGAGGTTCCCCGGCACGGCACCACCCCAGAAGCCGACGTCCACGCTCAGTTGGCCGTCGGCGGCCGTGCGCTTGATCTGCAGGCTGGCGACGTCGACGGTCGCCGGGATGCTGTTGAGCGGCATGTCGACGAGGGTGGTCACGCCGCCCGCCGCCGCCGCGCGCGTCGCCGACTCGAAGCCCTCCCACTCGGTGCGACCCGGCTCGTTGATGTGGACGTGGCTGTCGACCATCCCGGGCAGCAGGACGGCGTCGTCGGGTACGTCGACCAGCTGCCCGGCCTCGACGCTCGCCCCGTAACCCTCGACCGACGCGATGACGCCATCGCGCACCGTGACGGTCGCCGCCGTCTCGACACCGTCGATCACGGCGCGCCGGGCCCGGAAGGCGATGTCGTATGCCACAGCCGCCGCCGCTCAGTCGATCAGGTCGTAGGCGGGCAGGGTCAGGAAGTCGACGAAGTCATCGGCGAGGGCGACGGTGTCGAAGAGCTCGCCCGCGCGGGCGTACCAGCCGTCCGGATCGCCGAGCTCGGCGACCGCGGCGGCCAGCTCCTCCGCGGCGATGGCGCGGACGAGCTCGCGGGTGACCGTGGCGCCGGTGTCGAGCACGACCGCATTGTGTATCCACTGCCAGATCTGGCTGCGGGAGATCTCGGCCGTCGCGGCGTCCTCCATCATGTTGTTGATGCCGACCGCCCCGCTGCCGCCCAGCCACGCGCCGAGGTAGCGCAGCCCGACGGAGACGTCGTTGCGCAGTCCGGCCTCGGTGATCGTGCCGGGCACCGAGGCGACGTCGAGCAGCTGCCGCGCCTCGACGGAGACGTCCTCGCGCAGCCGGCCCAGCTGGTTGGGGCGCTCCCCCAACGTCGCGTCGAAGACCTCGCGGCAGACACCGACCAGGTCCGGGTGCGCGACCCACGAGCCGTCGAAGCCGTCGCCGGCCTCCCGCTCCTTGTCGGCTCGCACCTTCGCCAGGGCGGCGGCGTTGACCTCCGCGTCGCGCCGGCTCGGGATGAACGCAGCCATCCCGCCGATCGCGAACGCCCCGCGCTTGTGGCAGGTCCGCACGAGCAGCTCGGTGTAGGCCCGCATCATCGGCGCCGTCATGGTGACCTGGTTGCGGTCGGGCAGCACGAAGTCGGCGCCCTGGTCCCGGAAGTTCTTGATGACGCTGAACAGGTAGTCCCACCGGCCGGCGTTCAACCCCGAGGCGTGCTCGCGCAGCTCGTAGAGGATCTCCTCCATGCAGAACGCGGCCGTGATGGTCTCGATGAGGGAGGTGGCGCGGACCGATCCGGCCGGTATCCCCAGCGCGCTCTCGGAGTAACTGAAGATGTCGTTCCACAGCCGGGCTTCGAGATGACCCTCCATCTTCGGCAGGTAGAAGTAGGGGCCGGTCCCCCGCGCCAGGGCCTCGGCGGCGTTGTGGAAGAAGTACAGGCCGAAGTCGACGATGCTCCCCGAGCTCGGCTCGCCGTCGACGAGCAGATGGCGCTCGGGCAGGTGCCAGCCGCGGGGGCGCACGACGATCGTGGCCAGCTGGGCGTCGGTGCGCAGCTCGTACCGCTTCCCCTCGGGGCTGGTGAACTCCAGCGTCCGGCGGACGGCGGCACGCAGGCTCACCTGGCCACCGATGACGTTGGCCCAATGCGGCGTGCTGGCGTCCTCCAGGTCGGCGAGCCAGATATCGGCGCCGGAGTTCAGGGCATTCACCGCCATCTTGGCGTCGGTGGGGCCGGTGATCTCCACGCGGCGGTCGGTGAGATCCGCGGGCGCGGGCGCGACGGTCCAGTCACCGTCGCGTACCGACTGCGTCTCCGGCGCGAAGTCCAGTGTGCCGGTGGCCGCGATCTGGTCGCGCACGCGCCGCCGGTCGGCGAGTCGGTCGGCACGGACCGGGCCGAAGCGGCGCTGCAGGTCGGCCACGAAGGCCACGGCATCGGGGGTGAGGATCAGCTCCTGGCCCACGACCGGCGGACCCGCGACGGCGACGCCGGCCGCCAGCTCGGTGCTCATGCTGCCGGTGCGGTCGACATGGTGGACTCCTGGGCTGTCACTTCCCGGACACTGCCGTTGGCAGATTACCTGTCCGGGGCCGGCTCGTTTCCGCGGGATTGCAGCTACTGCATTCCGGCGTTATCGCCCGAGCGGTCGGCGAGCGCGCCATTTGGTTGAATCGGGTCATGACCCCGACCTCCCGACGCCGCCCGACGTCCACCCGATGGATCGCTGCCGCGCTGGGAGCCGCCCTCGTCCTGACTGCGGCCGCGTGCACGTCGTCACCGAAGACGCCGCCGGAGCAGCTCGCGGCGCAGGCGTTCCTCGACGCCGTGGCCACCGGCGAGGCCACGACGGCCGCTGCGGCAACGACCGACGCGGCGGCTGCGGCAGCCTCGATCCAGCTCAGCCTGGACGGTCTCGGGACGGGGGCGAAGGCGGTCTCGCGGGTGACCGGGTTGACCGCCCGCACGAAGCAGTCCGCGACGGCCGCCTACAGCACCGCCTGGACCGTGCCCGGCGTCGCCGCTCCGTGGTCGTTCACCGGGTCGCTGGCGATGACCAAGCTGGCCGCGGGGTGGAAGGTGACCTGGGCGCCGAGTGACGTGGAGCCGCAGCTGCAGGCGGGCCAGCACCTTCAGGTCCAGCGCACCCAGCCGCCCCGCGCCGCGCTCGAGGACAGCTCGGGCACGCCGCTGTTCACGCAGACGCCCGTCGTCGACGTCGGTATCGAGCCGGCGCTGGTGAAGGACCTGCCCACGCTGGCCGCGACGCTGGCGCGCGATCTGCAGATCTCGGCCGCCGACATCGTCTCGAGCGTCAAGGCCGCGCAGCCGCACGACTTCGTTCCCGTGATCACGCTGCGCCGGCCGGCCTATCTGCAGGTCAAGTCACGGATCTACACGCTGCCGGGCACGGTGTTCCGGACGGACACGCTGCTCCTCGGCCCGACGCCCCACTTCGCCCAGCCGTTGCTGGGACAGGTCGGTCAGGCAACGAAGCAGATCGTCGACGACTCGGCGGGTCGGGTGAAGGCCGGTGACACGACGGGCCTGTCCGGTGCGCAACTCGCCTTCGACCCGCAGCTGAGCGGGACGGCCGGCACGAAGGTCTACTCGGCCAAGGACAGCGGTGGGGCCCTGGTCTCCCCGCTGGCCGTGCTGGCGGCTCCTGTGCCGGGCACGCCGGTCCGGCTCACTCTCGACCGATCGGTACAAAATGCGGCCGATGCCGCGCTGGCGTCGGTACCCCAGGCGGCGACGGTCGTGGCACTGCAGCCGTCGACCGGCAAGATCCTGGCCGTGGCCAACAGCGCGTCCGCCCCGGAGGACCTGGGGCTGCTGGGCGAGTTCCCGGCCGGGTCGACGTTCAAGATCATCACCTACACCGCGGCCTTCACCACCAAGCCGGCTCTGACAGCGACCACCCGGGCCGACTGCCCGTCCACCGTGACCGTCGACGGCCGGGTGTTCGAGAACGAGAACAAGTTCACCGAGGGCGTCATCCCGCTGAGCGCGGCATTCGCCTACTCCTGCAACACGACGGCGATCGACCTCGGCGTGTCGCTTCCCGCCGACGCGCTCAGCAAGGCCGCCGCCGCCTTCGGCATCGGTGCGGACTGGAAGCTCGGCGTCGACTCGTTCTCCGGCTCCATCCCGGCGTCCGCGACCGGCACCGAGAAGGCGGCGGAGTCGATCGGGCAGGGCAAGGTGCTCGTCAGCCCGCTGTTCATGGCCACCGTCGCCGGCGCCGCCCGGACCGGAACGCCGGTCGCGCCCTCGCTCGTGGTCGGGCAGCAGGCCACGCCGGGAACCGCCTTCGCCCCGGCGATCACGCAGAAGATGAACACCCTGATGCGGGCGGTCGTCGCCGAGCCCTTCGGCACGGCACACCAGCTGGCGAGCCTGCCCGGTGACATCGAGGGCAAGACGGGGACCGCGGAGTTCGGCACCGCGAACCCTCCCCGCAGCCACGCCTGGATGGTGGGCACGCGTGGCGATCTGGCGTTCGCGGTGTTCGTCTACGGCGGCGAGAACGGCACCGCCGTACCCATCGCGAAGCAGTTCCTGCAGGCGGTGCGCTGATCCGCCGAGCAGCCCCGCGCCGACCGCCGGCGAACCGGACATGCGCCGTCCACAGCTGTCGCTTACGATCTTTCCGTATTGCCCGCCTGCGCCCCCCAGCGCACGCCTGTCACCACCACCGGAAAGGCCGCTCGTGGCCATGCGCACCCGTGTCCTGATCGCCGCCGTCGGAGCCGCCTGCCTGGCGCTGACCGCCCTTGCCGCGACGGGAGCGGACGCCCAGCCCGCACCGGCGCTCACCCCGCACGCGGCGCCCGCGTCGCCGCAGCCGGTGATCGACGTCTGCCCGAAGCCGGCGCCGGGCCATGCCACCTGCATGGCGATGCGCGTCGCGAAGCGGACCGCACCCGCCGGCGCCACTCCCGGAGCGGCACCGGTCCCGGGCAGCTATGACGTCTCCGAACTGGTCAGTGCCTACAAGCTCCCCGCATCCGGCGGCGCACATCCCGAGCGGCGGCACCGGGCAGACCGTCGCGATCATTGACGCGTTCGACAACCCGCACGCCGAGGCCGATCTCGGCGATGTACCGCACTCAGTTCGGACTACCGCACCTGCACGACGGCGAACGGTTGCTTCCGGAAGGTGAACCAGAACGGCGGCGCCTCCCCGCTGCCGGCCGGGCGGCGACACGGCCTGGGCCGGCGAGATCGCGCTCGACCTCGACGCCGTCTCCTCCGTCTGCCCAAACTGCAAGATCCTGCTGGTCGAAGCCACCAGTGACGCCTTCACCAACCTCGGCACCGCGGTGAACCGCGCGGTCGCGATGGGCGCGAAGTACGTCTCCAACAGCTACGGCGGCTCGGAGTCGGGCAACGACAAGCTGCTCGACTCGGCGTACTACATCCATTCGGGCGTGCAGGTGGTGGCCAGCACGGGCGACCACTTCTACGGCACCGAGTACCCGGCCGTGTCGCCGTACGTCACCGCGGTCGGCGGCACGACTCTCACCGCAGGCCTCGAACGCCCGCGGGTGGACCGAGACGGTGTGGGCCAACGGATCCGGCGGGACCGGCAGCGGCTGCTCCATCGAGGAGCCGATGCCGCCGCGCCAGACCGGGTCTGAACACCGGTTGCGCGCGCCGCTCGACCGCGGACATCTCGGCGGTCGCGGACCCCGAACACAGGCCTGTCGATCTACAACAGCCTATCAGAACACCGGCTGGGACCAGTGGGGCGGCACCAGCCTGAGCGCGCCCGTGATCACGGCGATGATGGCCCTGGACAGCTCCGCGAGCTACGGCTCGTTCAACAACATCTACACCAACTCCACCCACCCGGGCGTCCTCACCGACGTCACCTCCGGCTCCAACAACTACGACGGCGAGACGCAGAACTGCTACGAGCGGGTCCAGTGCACGGCCGGCACCGGCTACGACGGCCCGACCGGCCTGGGCACACCCCTGGGCGTCAGTGTCTTCACGTCGAACCCCGTCAACCCGACGATCACCGGACCGGCGTGGGTGAACAAGGGCCAGGCGGTGACGGTTTCGGGCACGGCCGGTGCCCATGACCGGATCGGGATCTACTTCATCGCCCCGAACCAGACGGTGGCCAAGCAGCTGCGGACGCTGGTCGCGAGCTCCACCGGGCACTTCAGCACGACGTACACCGCGGCGATCGACGAGGCGTACCAGGTGGTGGACGGCAACCGTAAGTCCGCGTTCGTCCACTCACGCGTCCGGCTCGGGGCGACGACGGTCAGCGTGACCAATCACGTCGGCACCATCAGGGGCGTGGCCGGTAACAATGTGATGTTGTATATCCACAAGAACGGCACCGGTTCGACCGACTTCCACATCCACGCGCTCGCCAAGATCGATTCCCAGGGCAACTGGAGCTACAGCAAGAAGCTCGACGCGCAGTACTCCGTCTACGGGGTCGCCGACGGGGTGCGCACCCCGATCCTGGTCTGGCACTACTGATCGGCTCAGCCGCCCGAGTCGGCGAGTTCGGCGCCCTCGGGCACGGTGCGGGCACTCCGGTCGGCCAGCCAGCCCTCGGGCAGCGACACCGGCCGGGGGCTGCCGGTGCGCCCGCGCGGACGGCCGAGGACCTCGGCCGGGAACGGCTGGTCGAGGTCGAGCGACGCGAGATGATCTTCCAGCTGCGCCAGCGAGGATGACGTCGCCAGCGCCTGCCGCAGCTCGCTGCCGACCGCGAATCCCTTCAGGTACCAGGCGACGTGCTTGCGGAAGTCGATGACGCCGCGTTCCTCGCCGAGCCAGTCGGCCAGCAGCCCGGCGTGGCGGCGCATCGTGCGGGCGACCTCGTCCAGGTCGGGCAGGATCCGCTCCGACCGTCCGGCGAACGCCGCCGCGAGATCGGCGAACAGCCACGGCCGGCCCAGACAGCCGCGCCCGACGACGACTCCGGCGCACCCGGTCTCGCGCATCATCCGCACCGCGTCGTCGGCTTCCCAGATGTCACCGTTGCCGAGAACCGGCACGTCCAGCAGGTCGACCAGGTCCGCGATCGGCTCCCAGTCGGCCTGCCCGCTGTAGTGCTGAGCGGCCGTCCTGCCGTGCAGTGCGACGGCGGCGACCCCGGCATCCTGCGCGCGCAGGCCGGCCTCCCGGTAGGTGCGGTGCTCGTCGTCGATGCCGACGCGCATCTTGATCGTCACCGGGACGGCTCCCGCGGCGGCGCGCACGGCCGCGGTGACGATGTCGGCGAACAGCTCGATGCGCCAGGGCAGGGCCGCGCCGCCGCCCTTGCGCGTCACCTTGGGGACGGGGCAGCCGAAGTTCAGGTCGATGTGGTCGGCGCGGTTCTCGCTCACGATCAGGTGCACCGCGCGCCCCACCACGTCCGGGTCGATCCCGTACAGCTGGATGCTCCGCGGGGTCTCGTCCTCGGCGAACTCGATCATCGTCAGGGTCTTCGGATTGCGCTCGACCAGGGCCCGCGTCGTGATCATCTCGGACACGTAGAGCCCGGCCCCGTGCTGGCGGCACAGGCGGCGGAAGGCGACGTTGGTGATGCCCGCCATCGGCGCCAGCACCACCGGCGGGTCGGCGACGACCGTGGGCGAGTACACCAACGGTGCCGCGGACTCCAGGACGTTCACGCCGTACCTCCGCAGATTCGATAGGTCCCGTCCTCCGGGACGAGGGTCAGCGTGGCGGCCGCCGGGCGGACTCCCAGGCGCAGCTCGACGACGACGAGGTAGCTGATCCCCGACCGTACCGGGTCCTCGTGGGTCGCGTACGTGATGCCCCGCTCCAGGTCGCCCACGCCGTTGAGGTGATGGGTGAGCCAGGTGGTCTGCTGGGCCGAGCAGATCTGCTGCTGCGCCTTGGCCTGGTCCCCGGCGATGACGGCGGCGTAGTACGTGCGCACGACAGCGCTCACCCTGCTCGACGCGGATGAGCCACCGAGGTGGAGGTCCAGGTGCGGGACGACCTGGAAGGCGATCAGGATCAGCAGGATCGCCGCTCCCGGCAGGCACCCCGCGCGGCGTCTCGGCGCGCGGCCCGTCGGCCAGGACGGCCCGCCGCGCGGTGGGCGCCACCCCGGTGGTTGTGGCCCCGGTGGTTGCGGCCCGGGCGGTTGCGGACCGCGCCGGGGAGGCGGCGGAAGCTGCTCGTAGGCCGTCCGTGGCCGAGTCGCCGGCGGAGCGGGCGGGACTGCCTGAGCCGGCGGAGCGGGCTGGGCCGGCGGCGCGGGTGGAACCGGCTTCGCGGGTGGGGCAGGCGGGGACGGCTGGGCGGGCTGGGACTGCTGGGCGGGCTGGACGGGCGGGACGGGCGGGGCGGGCGGGACAGCCGGCTCGTCGTAGTACCGCTCGGCCGTGGGGTCGCGCCAGACAGGATCGCTGTACTCGCTCACGCGACCCCCTTCCTCTGCGTGGCCGCGGCGACGACTGGGCTCAGCAGCCGATCAGCCGGGCGGCGAGGTAACCCTCGACCTGGTCGATGCCGATGCGTTCCTGGGCCATCGAGTCCCGCTCGCGCACCGTCACCGCGTTGTCCTCGAGCGTGTCGAAGTCGATGGTCACACAGAACGGGGTGCCGATCTCGTCCTGGCGGCGGTACCGCTTGCCGATCGCCTGCGTCTCGTCGACCTCGACGTTCCAGTGCTTGCGCAACGCGGCAGCCAGGCCGTGCGCCTTCGGGCTCAGGTCGGCGTTGCGCGACAGCGGCAGGACGGCGGCCTTCACCGGGGCCAGCCGGGGGTCGAGGTGCAGCACGGTGCGCGGGTCGACGCCGCCCTTGGCGTTGGGCACCTTCTCCACGTCGTAGGAGTCGAGCAGGAAGGCGAGCACCGCACGCGTCAGGCCGGCGGCGGGCTCGATGACGTAGGGCGTCCAGCGCTCGTTCTTCTCCTGATCGAAGTAGGTCAGGTCGGTGCCGGAGTGCTCGCTGTGCGTCTTCAGGTCGAAGTCCGTGCGGTTCGCGACGCCCTCCAGCTCGGCGAACTCGCTGGCACCGAACTCGAAGCGGTACTCGATGTCGACCGTCCGCTTGGAGTAGTGCGACAGCTTCTCCTTCGGGTGCTCGAAGTAGCGGAGGTTCTCCTCCTTGATGCCCAGGCCGGTGTACCAGTTCCACCGCTCGGCCAGCCAGTACTCGTGCCAGGTCTCGTCCGTGCCGGGCTCGACGAAGAACTCCATCTCCATCTGCTCGAACTCGCGCGTGCGGAAGATGAAGTTGCCGGGAGTGATCTCGTTGCGGAAGCTCTTGCCGGTCTGCGCGATGCCGAACGGTGGCTTCTTGCGCGCGGCGCCCATCACCGTGGCGAAGTCGAGGAAGATCCCCTGGGCGGTCTCCGGGCGCAGGTAGTGCAGCCCGGACTCGTCCTCGACCGGGCCGAGGTAGGTCTTGAGCAACCCGCTGAACTGGCGCGGCTCGGTCCACTCGCCGCGGGTGCCGCAGTTCGGGCAGGCGATGTCGGCGAGGCCGCGCTCGGGCGCACGACCCTTGCGCGCCTCGAACTCCTCTTCCAGGTGGTCGGCGCGGTAGCGCTTGTGACAGTGCTGGCACTCGGTCAGCGGGTCACTGAACGTGGCGACGTGACCGGAGGCCTCCCAGACCGCGGGCGGCAGGATGACCGCCGAGTCGAGGCCGACCACGTCCTCGCGGGTGGTGACCATCGCCTTCCACCACTGGCGGCGCACGTTCTCCTTGAGCTCCACGCCCAGCGGGCCGTAGTCCCAGGCCGACCGGCTGCCTCCGTAGATCTCCGCGGCGGGGAACACGATGCCCCGGCGCTTGCAGAGATTGACGAGGGCATCGTTGCGATCGGCGGGCACGGGGTTCCTCAGGGTCGGGCGGGTAGCTGAGCTTCCACCCTAGCTGCGGGCGCGAGCCGCGTGCGCATCCACCACCGTTCCACGGCGAACGCCCCCACGCTCACCACCGTCGTCAGCGCCCAGCCCACGAGGATGTCGAAGACGTAGTGCTCGGCGCCGTACACCAGGCTGAACGCCATGACGAGCGGATAGGCGATGAGCAGGGGGCGCCACCGCCGCCGCAGGATCGGCCACAGGAAGATGCTCAGCAGCAGCGACAGCGCGGCGTGCAGGGACGGGATCGCGGCGACCGGGTTGGCCTCGAGCCGGCCCTCGGCGACCAGGCTCTGGGCGATGGACAGGTGCAGGTGGTCGAAGCCGCGGACGGCGACGCGCTCGATGTAGGGCGCCGGCTGCGGCGTGCTGGTGTCGCGGACCCGGACCGGGAACGCGCCGAGCAGGCCGCCGTCGTCGCGTCCGTGCGGGAGGTTCAGGCAGCTGGGATCGGACGGCCCGCCGGCGATCTCGGCGCGCGTGCACTGCGCGGCGGCCCACGGCGGTGCCGACGGGAAGAGCACGAAGACCGACAGCCCGATCAGGTTCACCAGCACGAAACGGACGACGAAGCGGCGCCAGAGGTTGCGGTTGCGCATCCACAGCAGGCCCGCGATGAGGAACGGCGCGAAGAAGTAGGAGACGTAGGTGCAGCTGACGATCACCTCCCACCACGGGGGGAACGCCTGCTTCAGGTGCGACTGCAGCCACACCGTCGGCTCGACACCGCCGAAGATGAACTTGTCCACCGCCACGGGCTCGTTCCACAGCGTCGGCCGGCCGAGCGCGTCGGCCGCCCCGCGGGTGAGGTCGTAGGCGATGAGCACCGCGGCGAACGGCAGCCAGTCGATGAGGACGGTGTGCAGCGGCCGGCGTCCCAGACTCCCGGCCAGCAACCCCGACACCACCCACAGGATCAGCGCCTCGTGGTCGATCGGGACGCCGTGGCGGATCCAGCTGTACAGCAGCACGGCGGCCCACACGGTGACGGCCGTCCGGCGCAGCGGTTCGGCCGGGATCCCGAGGACGAACCGGCGGGCCGCGGGTTGCCCGTCCGCGGCCGTGCCCGCCGGAGGCGTGGGCTCGGCGGCGTCCAGCTCCTCGCGGTCGACAGTGGTCATCGGGGCGTCGCCTCGCCCGCGCCCGGGGCTCGATCGCTCGCGCGGCGCTGCACGGAGCCGTCCGGCGCGACCGCGACCAGCTGCTCGAACGCGGTGGGCAGATCGAGGGCCTGGGCGAGGACCGTCGTGGCGTGCAGCTTGACCTCGTAGTTGCCGAGCGCGCGGCGGTAATCGCCGACCTGGGACCACTCGGTCACCATGACCCACGCGTCGTCGTCGTCCATCGACCGCCCCGCACTGCCGCGCACGTACCCCGGGCGCGCGGCCAGCACGGCCAGGGCCCGCTCGAGGTCAGCGACGAAGTCGGCCGAGTCGGTGGGGCGGAAATGGGTCACGACGATCACGGGGTCTGTACCTCGACGTCAGGCTGACGTTCAGTCGCGGCTGCAGCCACCGGCCGAGTGGGTGCAGCCACCGGCTGGACGGGTGCAGCCACCGGCTGGACGGGTTCGGCCCCGCCGTACCGGCGGTCGCGGTGCGCGTAGACCTCGCACGCCCGCCACAGGTCCCGGCGGTCGAAGTCGGGCCACAGGGTGTCGAGGAAGACGAACTCGGCGTAGGCGGACTGCCACAGCAGGAAGTTCGAGGTGCGCTGCTCCCCCGACGAGCGGATGAAGAGGTCGACGTCGGGCAGATCCGGTTCGTCGAGGTAGCGCGCCAGCATCTTCTCGTCGATGCGGTCGGGCTTGACCGTGCCGGCCAGGACGTCGCGGGCCAGCGCCTGCGCCGCGTCGGCGATCTCGGCGCGGCCGCCGTAGTTCACGCAGAACTGGAGGGTGAGCCTGTCGTTGGTCTTGGTGTAGTCCTCGGCGTCGACCAGTTGATCGAACACGCTGCGCCAGAGTCGCGGCTGGCGCCCGGCCCAGCGGATGCGCACGCCCAGCTCGGCGAGCTCGTCGCGGCGGCGGCGGATCACCTCCTTGTTGAAGCCCATGAGGAAGCGCACCTCCTCCGGCGAGCGGCGCCAGTTCTCGGTGGAGAACGCGTACGCAGACACCGTCGAGATGCCCAGTTCCATCGCGCCGTAGAGAACGTCCATCAAGGAGGCCTCGCCCGCGCGGTGGCCTTCCGTCCGGGGCAGTCCGCGCTCCTTGGCCCAGCGGCCGTTGCCGTCCATCACGATCGCGACGTGCCGGGGCACGAGGTCGGCGGGCAGGTCGGGCGGCCGGGCACCCGACGGATGGGCGGGCGGGGCGGGCCAGTCACGGGTCTGCCGGGTGCCACGGCGGCGCCAGCCGGTTGCACGCACGCCAGGTCTCGGGTTGGTCACGCTGCACACGGTAGACGGTCCGCGGGCGCCGATGAGCGGCAACCGGGAGGGTGCACGCGTGTCAGCCGGCCTGCTCCCCGCGGTCGACGAACGGCAGCGAGCGCAGGCCGCGTTCCAGGTGCCACTGCAGATGGGCGGCGACGAGCCCGCTCGCGGCCCTGCGGACGTCGATCGAGCTGGCATCGGCCGTCGCCCAGTCGCCGCCGAGGAGCGCGGCCATCAGCTCCAGCGTCCCCGCGGGCGGGCGGACGGCGCCGGGTGGGCGGCAGGTGACGCAGACGGCGCCACCAGCCGGGACGCTGAAACCGGTGAGCACGCGTTCGGCCCCGTCGCTGCGGCCGCAGATCGCGCACGCCGCCAGTGCCGGTTCCCAGCCCGCGTTGGCCATCGAGCGGACCAGGAAGGCGTCGAGGATCAGGCTCGGGGCGTGCTCCTGCCCGGCGAGCGCCCGCAGCGCACCGACGACGAGCAGGTACAGGCGCAGCGCGGGCTCGCCCTCCTCGGGCGTCAGGCGCTCGGCGGTCTCGCAGATCGCCGACGCGCTCGTCCAGCGTGCGTAGTCGACGGCCATCTGGGCGCCGTAGGCGGCGATGGACTCCGTCTGGTTGATCTGGTCGAGCGTGCGGTTGGCCGGCGCGTCCTGGCCGAACGCGTTGCGGGTGAAGATCTGGATGTCGACGTGACTGCCTGGTTCGAGCCGGGCCCCGAACTTCGAGTTGGTGCGGCGGACGCCCCGTCCGACGGCCCGGACGCGCCCGTGCTTGCGGGTGAGCAGTGTGACGATCCGGTCGGCCTCGCCGATCTTGTGGACGCGCAGCACCACGGCGTCGTCACGGTAGACAGGCATACCGCCATGGTCCCATCCGGTACCGACGAAAGCCCGCGATCAGGCCGACGGCGCGCGCAGCCTGCGGTAGCTGACGAGCGCGGTCAGCCCCATCAGCGCGCCCGCCACGATCGGGGCGGCGAACGCGGCGTGCGCACCGTGGGCGTCAGCGAGCGCGCCCACCGTCGCCGCGCCCGCGCCGTAGCCGACGTTCAACCCGGTCAGCGCCCAGCTCAGCCCCTCGGTAAGCCCCCGCGTCGGCACGAGCTGCTCGACGAGGCCGAACCCCGTGATCAGCGTCGGGGCGATGCCGAGTCCCGCCAGGACCGCGAACGCGCACAACGTCGGCACGTTCCCGGCGAGCAGGAACAGCGGCAGGAGTGCCGCGAACACCAGCGCCTGCACGCAGAACCGCAGGGCCACGGGCGCCCGCCAGTGCCGCGCCCCGTAGAAGAACCCGGCGAGGGCGCTGCCCAGGGCGAAGCAGGCGAAGACCACACCCGTCGCCGAGCGCGCGCCGTGCTGGCCGGCGAAGGCAGCCATCGTCACCTCGACGCTGCCGAACACCGCACCCATGCAGACCATCGCGGTGCAGAGCAGCGGCATCCCCCGGTAGGACAGCGCGAAGCGCCCCCGGCCGTCCACACGGTCCGGCAGCGGTGGTTCGCTGCCCCGCTGGGCGCCGAGCCACCCGGTCCCCACGGCGATGAGCGCGACCGAAAGGACAAGGCCCCACACGGGGTCGACGAGCGTGCCGAGGACGCTGGCGATCAACGGGCCGATGAGGTAGACCAGTTCGTCCAGCGTCGACTCGAGCGAGTAGGCCGTACCCATCTCGGGGCGACCGGCGAGAACGTAGGACCAGCGCGCCCGCACCAGTGACCCCACCGGTACGTAGGTGATTCCCATCAGCAGCACCGGCGCGACCAGGCTCAGGTGGGGCGCACCCGCCTTCAGCAGGACGATCGTCGCGGCGACGCAGATCGCGTGTGCCACCGCGGCGGGGTACATCACCGCGCGCTGGCCGAGTCGGTCCACCAGCCGCGAGAGCGCGGGATTGCCGATCCCCCCGCCGACGATGTAGGACCCGGTCAGGATGCCCGCGATGCCGTAGCCGCCGTTGGCGTGGGAGAACAGCAGCACGATGCCGAGCGGGTAGATCGCGATCGGCATGCGCATCACGAATGCCGCCACACAGAACGCGACGGAGCCCGGCACGCGGAAGACCGCGCGGTAGTGCGTGATCACTTCAGCTAGAAGCCCAGCCGATCGAGCTTCTTCGGGTCGCGCTGCCAGTCGGCCATGACTGAGATGCGCAGGTCGAGATAGACCCGGCTGCCCAGCAGCTCCTCGATCTGGACGCGCGCCGCGGTTCCCACCTCGCGCAGCCGTGCACCCTGCGGGCCGATGAGGATGCCCTTCTGGCTCTTGCGCTCGACGTGGATCGTGGCGAAGACGTCGAACAGATCCGGCTTGGCGGCTCGGGGTCCCATCTCGGCGATCGTCACCGCGATGGAGTGCGGCAGCTCGTCGCGCACACCTTCCAGCGAGGCCTCGCGGATCAGCTCCGCGATCATCATCTCGGTGGGCTCGTCGGTGCGGACGTCGTCGGGGTACAGCGGCGGCCCCTCCGGCAGCCGGGCGATGAACAGCTCGGTCAGGAGGTCGACCTGGTCACCGTTCGCGGCCGACACCGGCACGATGTCGGCGAAGTCGCCGAGTCGGCTCACTGCGAGCAGTTGCTCGGCGACCCGCTTGCTCGGCACGAGGTCGGTCTTGGTGACGATCGCGATCTTGGGGCTCTTCAGTTCCGCCAGCTGCGCGGCGATGTAACGGTCGCCCGGACCGACCTTCTCGTCGGCGGGCAGGCAGAAGCCGATCACGTCCACGTCGGCGAGGGTGGCGGCGACGACGTCGTTGAGGCGCTCGCCCAGCAGCGTGCGTGGGCGGTGCAGGCCGGGTGTGTCGACGATGACGAGCTGCGCGTCGGCGTGGTGAACGATGCCGCGGACGGCGTGGCGGGTGGTCTGCGGCTTGGCGCTCGTGATCACGATCTTCTCGCCGACCATCGCGTTGGTCAGCGTCGACTTGCCCGCGTTCGGCCGGCCGACGAAGCAGCAGAAGCCGGAGCGGAAGGTGGGCGTTTCGGTGGGGTCGGGCACGGGGACAGTCTCCCACCTCCGCGCGGGGCGCCCTCACCTTTGCCGGACGGGGGCGACGTCCTAGCGTCAACGCCATGACGACCGCGATGTTGCCCGTCCCCGAGACCCCGGAGAACGTCTTCACCTACGGCGCCCCGGCCCTCAAGTTCGGCCCGGGCGCAGCCGGGGAGATCGGCTTCGACCTGTCGCAGTACGGCGTGAGCCGCGCGCTCATCGTCACCGATGCCGGCATCAGCAGCACCGGGTTGCCGGCGCAGCTCGCGGCGCAACTCGGCCAGTTCGGCATCGACGGCGTCGTCTTCGACGGAGTGCACGTGGAGCCCACCGACGAGAGCCTCGACTACGCGATCGGGTGGGCGCGTTCCCAGGGCCCGTGGGATGCCGTGGTCGCCGTGGGGGGTGGATCGAGCATCGACACCGCCAAGGCCGTCGACCTGATGATCACCAACCCGGGCGAGCTGATGGACTACGTCAACGCTCCCGTCGGCGGCGGACGGGCGCCGGCGCACCCTCTGCTCCCGCTCGTGGCCGTGCCGACGACGACGGGTACCGGCGCCGAGTCGACCACCATCTGCGTGCTGGACGTCCTGGCGCAGAAGGTCAAGACCGGCATCAGCCACGCCCGCCTGCGCCCGACGCTCGCGGTCGTGGACCCGCTGCTGACCCTCTCGCAGCCGGCCGGCGTCACCGCGGCAGCGGGCATGGACATCGTCTGCCATGCGCTGGAGAGCTACACCGCGCGGCCCTACACCAGCTACCCGCACAAGGCGGCAGCCGAACGCGTGCCCTACTGCGGCGCCAATCCGGTCGCCGATCTGTGGGCCGAGAAGGCGCTGTCGCTGCTCGCCGCCTCGTTCCGCCGGGCGGTCCACCACGGGGACGACCTCGCCGCTCGTTCGGAGATGGCGCTGGCGGCGACGTTCGCCGGTATGGGTTTCGGCAATGCGGGGGTGCACGTGCCGCACGCGAACGCGTACCCGATCGCAGGGCGCGTCAAGGACTACCGGGCAAGCGGCTATCCCCAGGACGAACCGCTGATACCGCACGGGATGGCCGTGGCGCTGACCGCACCCGAGGCGTTCCGGTTCACGTTCCCGTCCGCGCCGGAGCGGCACGTCCGGGCCGCGGCGCTGCTGGCCCCGTCGGCGCCGCGGCCGCGCGAGGACGTCGACTACCTGCCGTCCGTGCTCGCCGCGCTCATGCGCGACATCGGGATCCCCAACGGGATCGGCGCTGTGGGGTACGACGGTGGTGATGTGGCCGCTCTGACCGAGGGGGCGATGAAGCAGCAACGCCTGCTCGCGACGTGCCCCCGTCCGGTCGACGCTGACGACCTCGCGGGCATCTTCCTCCGGTCGGTGGAGCTGTGGTGATCGACGTCAACGGCGTGCAGCTGGCCGTGGACGACACCGGCTCCGGCCCAGCGGTCCTGCTGCTGCACGGCTTCCCCGACAACCGCACCCTCTGGCACGCGCAGTCGGCCGCCCTCGTCGCCGCCGGGTACCGCGTGATCGCGCCGGATCTGCGCGGGTTCGGCGAGTCCTCGCGTCCGCTCGACGTCGCCGCGTACCGCATGCCGGTGCTCGTCGCGGACATCGTGGGCCTGCTCGACGCGCTGTCCCTCCCCTCGGCGCACGTCGTGGGGCACGACTGGGGCGCGGGTCTGGCGTGGAGCCTGGCGCTGACGGAACCCGCTCGGGTGGACTCGCTGACCGCGCTGTCCGTCGGGCATCCGTATGCCAACGCAGCCGGTGGGCTCGAGCAGCGTCGCCTGTCCTGGTACATGCTCTGGTTCCTCTTCCCCGGAGTGGCGGAGACACGACTGCCTGCCGAGGACTGGGCGTTCCTCCGTGAATTCGGCTGGGGCGGCGTCGACGGTCCCGACCTGCGCCGCCAGATCGCGGACCTGTCCCGTCCGGGCGCGCTCACCGCCGCCCTCAACTGGTACCGCGCCAACATCGACCCGGCGCACTACGTACCCCGCCGGAGCGCTGTTTCCGTCCCGGCCGCGCTGACTGTCTCCTGCCCGACGATGGGGGTGTGGTCCACCGGTGACTTCGCGCTCGGCGAGGAGCAGATGACGGATTCGGCGCGGTTCGTCTCCGGCGACTGGCGGTACGAGCGCATCGACGGTGCCGGACACTGGCTGCCCGTCGAGGTCCCCGATCGGATCACGGGGTTGCTGCTCGACTTCCTTCCCTGACCGGCGTTCGGTCGGATCGTCACGACCGGCTGCACCCGGTTGGATCGTCACGACCGGCTGTACCCGGTCGGATCGTCACGACCGGCTGCAGCCGTCAGCTGCCTGTCTGCGCATTCTGTCGGACCCGTTCGCTATCGTTTCGCCCATGGTCGACAATTCGGACTATGAACGCGGACGCGGCGTCGCCCGCAGGGCTGCAGCACTGGCTGCGGAACCGCCCTCGGGCTCCGTCGCGGTGGGGCTGGAGCGGATCGAAGCCGCGGCGGTCTCACTCGACGCCCGGCTGGATCTGCTGATCGGGTGGGACCGCGTGGTGTCCTACGCGACCGCTCGCGTACAGGCGCTGCTCGTGTCCCTCGGTCCCGGCGACGTCGACCCGGCAGACGACGCCGTCCCGGAGCTGGTCGCCACGGCGCTGCGCCTCGCGCCGCGGACGGCGCAGAACCGCGTGCACGCCGCGCGGACGCTTCTCGCGCGCCTACCGGCAGTTCACGATGCCGAGTTGACGGGTCACCTGAGCCCCGCCCAGGTGCAGGCATTCCTCGACGTCACCCACGACCTGGACGACCAGACCGCCGCTGCCGTGACGGCCCGCGTGTTGCCCAGAGCGCACGAGAAGTCGGTGGCGCAGACGCGGCAGGCGCTACGTCGTGCACGCATCGCCGCCGACTCCCGCTCCGCGGCAGAACGGCATGAGCGGGCGCGGGAGGAACGGGTGGTGCGGCTGACTCCGGCCGAGAACGGCATGGCCGAGCTGTGGGCCCTGCTCCCGGCAGAGGATGCGGATGCGGTGATGCGAGCGGTGCGGGGCGTCGCCGACCGCGACCGGGTTCCGAGTGACCCGCGCACCGGGGATCAGCGCCTCGCCGATGCGCTCGCCGCGATGGGGTACGCCTACCTGGATGCGGGAACGCTCCCGACCAGCCACGGACGGGTGCCGCACCTTCAGCTCACCGCGGCGGCCTCGACGCTGGCCGGCGACGACGACCAGCCGTGCGAGCTGGCGGGGTACGGGCCGATCACGGCGCAGCAGGCCCGCCGGCTCCTGGCGCGTTACGACGACGGCGTGGCCGGCGACGCCCAGCCAGGAGGCAGGACCGCGATCGGCGACGCCCAGCCGGGAGGCACCGGCACGACGGGTGGCGCCCGGCCGGGACCCGGCGCGGCCGCGGCCTGCGCGAAGCCGCGGGCGTCAGGATCGGCCACGATGTACCTGGTCGACGAGCAGGGCCAGCTCACCGGACAACCGCCACCGGAGACGCCTGGATACCGTCCGGGCAGAGCCTTGCGTGACTGGGTGATCCGTCGGGATCGCCGCTGCACCTTCCCGTTCTGCGGCATGCCGGCCGAGCGCTGCGATCTCGACCACCTCCACCCGCGCAGCAGCGGCGGTCGGACCGCGGCAGACAATCTCCATCCACTCTGCCGTCGGCACCATCGCGCGAAGCATCGACACGGCTGGCAGGTCCGTCGGGATGCCAGCGGTGGATATCGCTGGACCAGCCCCACCGGCAGGACGTACGTCGAGCGGCCGCCCGCCTATCCCGTCCCGGGCAGCGGGCCGCCCGGTCATCCATCACAACTAGCAACCCGCTAGTTGCATTACGGGGTAAGACAGTGCAACTCTTGAGTTGCGTTCCATCATCGTCAGATCGGGAGGGATCATGCAGGACAGCATCGAGCGCAGTATCGACATCGCGGCCTCGCTCGACCGCGTGTGGCAGTTGGTCACAGAACCCGGGTGGTGGGTGCCGACGGACAGTGCCGCCGATACCACGGGCGCACGCACGCCTGGGAGCGTGACCGTCCGGGAGTCGGAGAAGTGGGGCCGATTCCCTGTCGAGGTGGTGAGTCTCAACCCGCAGACCTACGCCGCGTTCAGGTGGGCGAGCCAGTTCCCGGGTGAGGATCTCGCTCCGGGCCGGACAACGCTGGTCGAATTCCGGCTCGCACTCCTCGACGAGGGAGTGCGGGTGACGGTGCGGGAGAGCGGCTTCGCTTCACTCGACGCTCCCGAGGATGTCCGCCAGGCGGGCATCGACTCGAACTCCGGTGGCTGGGAAGAGGAACTCGCTGCGTTGCGCACACGAGCTCAGCTGTGAGTGCGGAGAATGTCCTCGTCGCGTTAGCGGACCCGACGCGCAGACAGGTCCTGGAACTGCTCTCCGCCCGCCGGTCGGCGACGGCGACCACGCTCGGGCACGAGCTGCCGATCACCCGGCAGGCCGTGCTGAAGCATCTCGGCGTGCTCTCACAATGCGGCTTGGTGAGCGGGACGAGATCGGGGCGCGAGTTGTTCTTCCGGGTGCGATCCGAGCCGCTGACGGAAACCGCCGCGTGGATGACTGCCCTTGCGGCGCAGTGGGACGATCGACTACACCTTCTCAAGGCACGGGCAGAAGCCGAGGACGACGGCGTACCGGGTGCCACGGAGACCACTGGCTGAGCGAGCCTGCCCGGGAAGCGCTGCTGCGTATCGCGCTTCCCGGGCAGCCCAGTGCGCCACGGCGATTCCCGGGCAAGTGGGTCCGCGCGACGCCTCAGCGACCTGGCGTGCGAACAAGCACCGTTCGGGCCTCGTGAACGGTCACCGTCGACGACGCGGTCGGTCCTGTGAGCGGCGTGGTGCCGATGTCGCTGTAGTGCGCCCCGTCGAGGGAGTACTGAGCCGTCCAGTCCACGGCGAGCGTCACCTGCATTCGCCCCGTTCTCACGTAGACGTGTCCCAGAAAGTCGGGGCACAGCTTCGTCGCGCACCACCGGCCATTCCCATAAGCCAATCCTGGATGGGTGCTCGTGTCGCCGGCACCGTCTCCATACGTCCAACGCGCGCGCACGAAGCTGATCCTGAGCCACACCTTCTCGCCGACCACGGTGACCGTGCCCAGTCCGCGCCGCGATGACGTGTCGGCCCAGAAGATTGTCTGCATGGTGACAAGGGTGTTCCCGCGGGGCGCCGCACCGATCGCCACCGTCGGCAACAATCGCAGGGCCTGATCCCGCAGCGCCTCGGTCGTGGGTACGGGCCGAACGTCTCCCGGGCACCACACGGCGATCGTCGTCCAAGTACGCGTGGCCTCGTCCAACTGTTGCAAAGCCATCGGGTCGCGGTGCGTTGTAGCAGTGCCGCGCGCAGCCACGCAGGTGTCCGGAGCGGTCGGGCATCGGGCATTCCGTGTCCCATCCGCCGCGCCACCCGTCGCACGGCCGCAGTTGATCGTCCGCGTTATGGGAGCGCCCACAGAAGGCGAATCGGCTTGCCCGATCGGTGTGCACACTCCACCAACGAGCACGCCCCGAACACCATTGATCGACTCGCCAGACGGCGTGAGCAGGCAGACCTCAGTGGCAGCGGCGCGTCCGACCGGCACCAGAGCCATGAACGTCGTTGCGAGGAAGCCAAGTGCGAGTCCCGCAACGATCCTCGCCCGCGTCTGAGACATGGTCATGCGCGCGGAACCATGTACACGACCTGCCAGCCGTCGGCCGACGTCCAGGCGAGCGACAGATCCTCCGCGGCGCCGACGATTGCCGGCGTGCCCGAGACGAAGCTGCCGTGTACGTCCACAATCTCAAGCGCCGTCATGCTCCAGGTGACTCGCACCATCCGCTCGGCCCCCTGGCGGGCAGCGCCTTGTTCGGTGCGGCACTCAAGGCGGAAGAGTCGACTGCCGATGTAGCGATGCCGGCGAGCACGGGCCAGATCGAGTCCGCGGGCGATTCCAGCACACTCAATGCAACTGGCAGCGTAGTAGTGCCGCATGTACGAGCTGCTCGTCGTGGCATATCCCCAGTCGATGGTGCGAAAGAAGAACTTTCCGAAGGCGACGGCGCCGCTGGCTGAATGCTGCTGCGCAAGAACCGGCATGACAGGCACGCTGTCCCGCGCGTTGCCGACATTCGGCCCCGTCCGTGGCACGTCGGCCGGCACTGTCGGACGAGATGTGCCGATCGGCGTTTCCGGCACGCCCGACCCAGATCCGCTTGACACAGACCTATCGGGAACCTGCGAGGTCATCCCGATCGGCGGCCCGTGAGAACTCCCCCCGGACGCGCCTCCGCACGCCGCGATGACCGAGACCAACCCCATGCAGAGCCACCGTCGGATCCGAATGAGACTTCTGCGCATGAACCGCATTCTGCCGTATTCGACCTATTCAGGGCGTAGACACCAAGGACCTGTGGATAACGCCCACCACAGCAACACGACAACCGTCAGGGCCGCACCCTTTCGGACAGCCCCAGGAACAGCGGCGCCACGGTGAGGTAGTCCATCAGGCCGCCGAGCTCTCGGACGAGTGCCGGGGCACGACGCCCGACCCGGTCGATGCGCAAGCGCAGGTGCAGCCGGGTCTCGTCGTCCCCGACCGGTGTGAGCACGAGCGCCCAGGTCATCACCATGGGCGGCAAGGACGCATCGCGGCGCGGCCTCGTCGACGTGTACACGAGCGCACGTTCCGGCTCGACGGCGACCACGCGCAGCACCGCATCCCCCGGGCCCCAATCCGGTACCTCGTCATCCACCGACAACCCGGTCCAGCTCGCATCGACGGTGCGCGCACCTCTACGCCCCGCCGGGATGACGACCTCCGCCAACCGTGGGAGATACCAGCCTCCGCGCCCCTTGCCCAGCTGCAGGATCCACGGCCACACAACGGCGGGAGGAGCCGGGAGTCGCGCAGCCCGGTCGACGACGAACTCCGCATCGGGGAGCAGGTCGTCGCCGGGCAACACCGCCGCGACGTCCGCGGGTCGGACGCCCGAGCGAAGGGCCACCCGATGACCGGCGTAGGCCAATGCCACAAGGCCCGCCCCGAGGACTACCCGTCCTGTTCTGCTCATCACAGCTCCTGCAATGTTCGGATGAAGGTCGCTACCCGGTCGGCGACGAGCTCAGGATCCCGCGCAGGCAGCCAGTGCCCGCCTTCGACGACCTCGGTCCGCAGCTCGGGCACCCACGGCCGCGGCGCGCCGGTCTGCAGGGCAACGGTGACGAAGCGGTCATGGCGAGGCGCCAGCACCTGCACCGGGACGGAGCTGGGCTCGGGCCGGATGCGGGGCGCGCCGGGTCCCATGTTCGCCCGGTACAGCTCCAGACCGGTCACCGCGTCGGCCTCGGTCCGGGGATAGCCGGCATTGCCGAGGCTGCGTCGGGCGCGGGAGGAGGTGACGAACCGCTCGGGCAGCCGCGGGAGCAGGAACAGTCCGAGGTACCACGAGGCCCGCGCCTGCCGCAGCGCCTCGACCGACGCCGCGGGGTTCAGACGCAGTCGCGATGCGAACCAGGCGCGGCTGTACGCCAGCGACGGACCGGAGATCGAGGTGAACGACGCGAATCGCATACGCGCGTCGGCGCGGCTGACGGCGTGCCAGAGCTGGATGGACCCCCAGTCGTGGCCGACCAGATGCACCGGGCCGTCCGCGAGCTCGGCGACCGCGCAGACGTCGTCGGCGAGCTGATCCAGCCGGTATCCCGCCCGCGTAGGTGGCCGCTGCGAGGCGCCCGCGCCCCGGACGTCGAGGGTGAGAACGCGGTGGTGCGGACTGAGCAGGCTGGCGACGCCGTCCCACAGCCGATGATCGTCGGGGTAGCCGTGCACACACAGCACCGCAGGCCCCTCCTCGCCCGACTCGTACACGGCGAGGCGCACTCCGTCGGAGGCCGTGACCGTCAGCTGCCGCACGGCGCCAGATCTACCGCAGCGAGCCGGACAGGTCCGCGCGCAGGACGGGAGCTGCCGGCGACAGGTCACCCACCGCAGCTGTCCCCAACACGTCGGAGGAGTCAGCGCCGAGGACCACCGCCGCTTCCAGACCGGACGCGCCCGAGGACACCGCCATGGCGACGGCCACCTGCAGCGCCGTCAGGGTGAGCGACGGCAGGGCCACCGTGCTCGCCGCGTACGTCCGCCCGGTCGTGTCGCGTACCGCGGCGCCCTGGGCCGCCCCGGTCCGGGCCCGGGTGGATCGCGCGAGCGTGATCAGCTTGGCGTCCTCGGGATCGACAGTGGCCGGTGGCGGCGGTGCGGCGGTCATCCGTGGGCTCCTGTCTCGGCGGCGACGTCGGCGCTGTCGGCGTCGTCGGGTTCGGCGTGCACGCGCTCGACGAGCACGGTGTCGATCCGGTTGCGCCGGCCGCTGACGTTCTCGGCCGTGAGCTGCAGACCGTGGATCTCGACCGTCGCCCCAGGGATCGGTACCCGTCCGAGCGCCTGCGCGAGCAGCCCGCCGACGGTCTCGACGTCGTCACTGTCGGGGACCTCCACCCCGAACAGCTCGCCGAGATCCTCGACCGGGAGGCGCGCGGTGACGCGGGCGGTGTGCTCGTCGATCCGCTCGACCGGCGCCTGCTCGTTGTCGTACTCGTCGGTGATCTCGCCGACGATCTCCTCGAGGATGTCCTCGATGGTGACGACTCCCGCGGTGCCGCCGTACTCGTCGATCACGATGGCCAGGTGGGACCGGCGGGCCTGCATCTCGCGCAGCAGCTCGTCGACGGGCTTGGACTCGGGCACGAACGCGGCGGGGCGCATCACGGCCTCGACGCGCATCGTCTTGGCGTACTCGACGTCCTGCGCGCGCCGGGCCATGTCCTTGAGGTAGACGATGCCGATCACGTCGTCGACGTTCTCGCCGATCACCGGGATCCGCGAGAACCCGCTGCGGAGCGCGAGGGCAAGTGCCTGCGGGATCGTCTTGTCCCGCTCGATCCACACCACGTCGGTCCTCGGCACCATCACCTCGCGGGCGATGGTGTCCCCGAGTTCGAAGACGGACTGGATCATGTCGCGCTCGTTGTGTTCCACCACGCCGCGCTGCTCCGCCATGTCGACGAGTTCACGCAGTTCCACCTCGGAGGAGAACGGCCCCTCGCGGAAGCCGCGTCCCGGTGTGAGCGCGTTGCCGAAGATGATCAGCAGGGAGGCCAGCGGGCCGAACACCCGCCCGAGCACGCGCACCAGCCCGGCCGAGGCCAGCGCGACCGAGTAGGGGTGCTGACGGCCGAGGGTGCGCGGCCCGACCCCGACGAGCACGTAGGACACCACCACCATCACCAGGACGGTGAGGACGACGACGATCCAGCTGCCCCCGAAGTCCGCGCGCGCGACGATCGTGACCAGCACGGTCGCCGTCAGTTCGGCGGCAACCCTGAGCAGCAGCAACAGGTTGGTGTAGCGGACGCGGTCCTCGACCAGGCGCGCCAGGGACACCGCGCCACGGCGGCCCTCCCGCTCCATCTCCTCGATGCGGGCCACCGACACCCGCGCGAGCGCCGCATCGATCGCGGCCAGCAGGCCGCCGAGCGGGACAAGGCAGATCGCAACGACGAGCAGCAGGACATCAGCTGCGGTCACTGGCGCTGTTCACCGCCCGTGCCGGGGACCGGGGTGCGGACCGCCGACCGTCCGGTCGCGGCAACCCATCCGGTGACGAGTTCGGCCTGCAGTGCGAACATCTCGGCCTCGTCCTCGGGCGTGCCGTGGTCGTAGCCGAGCAGGTGCAGCACGCCGTGGGTGGTGAGCAGGAACAGTTCCGACGCGCGTGAGTGACCGGCCTTCGCCGCCTGCTCCCCCGCGACCTGCGGGCAGAGCACGACGTCTCCGAGCAGCGCCGGTCCGAGTTCGGGCGGCGTTCCGGGACCGGAGCCGGGACCGGAGCCGGCCCCGATCGGCAGCGTGTCCATGGGGAACGCCATGACATCCGTCGGTCCGGCCAGGTCCATCCACTGCTCGTGAAGGGTGGCCATGGCGTCGCTGTCGACGCACACGATCGACAGTTCGGCCAGCGGCGTCACCCCGAGGGTGTCGAGCACCGACCGGGCGAGTTCACCGAGGGCGGCCTCGTCGACCTCGATGCCGGACTCGTTGTTGACCTCGATCATCGGCAGATCCCCGTGCCGCGGCTGCCGCTCACGCGCGCTGCGGACGCACGGCACGCGCCGCGGTCGGCCGTGCAGGGCGCTGGGCGTCTTCGCGCGCATCCCAGCGGGCGTAGGCGTCGACGATCTCGCCGACCAGCCGGTGGCGGACCACGTCGGCGCTGGTGAGCTGCTCGAAGTGGACGTCGTCGAGGTCGCCGAGGATGTCGCGCACGACGCGCAGACCGCTCTGCGTCCCGCCGGGCAGGTCGACCTGGGTGACGTCGCCGGTGACGACCACGCGCGACCCGAAACCGAGCCGCGTCAGGAACATCTTCATCTGCTCGGGCGTGGTGTTCTGCGCCTCGTCGAGAATGATGAACGCGTCGTTCAGGGTGCGGCCGCGCATGTAGGCAAGCGGCGCGATCTCGATGGTTCCGGCCTGGGTGAGGCGCGGGATCGACTCCGGGTCGACCATGTCGTGGAGGGCGTCGAGCAACGGCCGCAGGTACGGGTCGATCTTGTCGTAGAGCGTGCCGGGCAGGAAACCGAGGCGCTCGCCGGCCTCGACCGCAGGACGCGTCAGGATGATGCGGTTGACCTGCTTGGCCTGCAGCGCCTGCACCGCCTTGGCAACGGCCAGGTACGTCTTGCCCGTACCCGCGGGGCCGATGCCGAAGACGATCGTGTGCTTGTCGATCGCGTCGACGTAGTGCTTCTGGTTGACGGTCTTGGGCCGGATGGTCTTGCCGCGCCGCGACAGGATGTTCAGGCTCAGCACCTCGGCCGGGCTCTCGGTGGAGTCGCCGGTCAGGATGCCCAGGGTGCGGGTGATCGCGTCGGGGGTCAGCACGTTGCCGCCGCGGATGAGCTCCAGCAGCTCCTCGAACAGCCGGACGGCGACGGCGTTGTCGGCTGGGCGCCCGGTGATCGTGATCTCGTTGCCGCGCACGTGGACGTCGCTGGTCACGGCTCGCTCGATGACGCGGAGAATCTCGTCGCGGGAACCCAGAAGGGCAACCATGGCCTGATCGGCGGGTACGACGACGGTCGTCGAGGCGCGCTCAGCGGTCTGGGCGGTCTCGGACATGTCAGCCAACTAGGTCTCGCACCCTCACGTGTCAGTGTTCCGGATCATTCGACTCCCTCATCGTAGCGGGACCGGGCACCGTTGGTCCCGGCGTTTTCGCCTGTGGCGAACCGCTCCGGGCACCCACGTGCCTGCGCACGAGGGCCGCGAACTCGCCCACCGCGGGGTGGGCGCGCACCCGCGGCCACGCCAGGTGGACCTCGACCGGTGGCGCACCCGTCAACGGCACGTAGACGAGTCCGTGATGCGGGTGCTGGAACGCCGTGGATGCGGCCGTGACGCCGACGGCGGCGCCCGAGGAGATCAGCGTGAGCCACTCGTCGATGTTGTCGACGCTGAGGAAGGCCCCCGGCCGGTGATCGACGGCCCACAGATCGGGCGTCGTCGTGCCGGACGCCGGGGTGAGCGCGACGGGGTCGGCGGCGAGTTCGTCGATCGCCACGCTGCTCCGCCCGGCGAGCCGGTGCCCCGACGGCAGGCTCGCCAGCCTCGGCTCGATCATGAGCAGCGTCGTCTGCACTGCCGGGTCGTCCACGGCTCCGCGGATCACGGCGACGTCGACGAGGCCGCGGCTCAGGCCCGCCGACCGGTCGTCGAAGCGGTGCACCTCGAGCGGGACGTCAGGACGGCTGGCACGCCAGTCGCGCAGCACGTCGGTCGTGTACTGGCCGAGCGCGGCCCAGCTGAAGCCGAGGCGCAGCGGACGCGCCAGGCCGCCGCCGGCCCGGATCGCCGCGTTGACCGCCGCGAGCGCGACGACCGCCTCGCGGTAGCAGGCCTCGCCGGTCGCGCTCAGGTGCAGCTCCCGGGTGGTGCGCTCGACCAGGCGGCTGCCCACGAGGGACTCGAGCTGGGCCAGGGTCCGGGACACGACGGGCTGCGTCACGCCCAGGCGGATGGCGGCGTCGGTGAACGTGCCCTCCTCGGCGATCGCCACGAGGCAGCGCAGGTGCCGCAGCTCGACCGTCGCGTCCATCCTCGACCCGTCCATGTGCTCAGAGCATAGATCGTGGCGCCCGGGACATTTCCCGTCCGGCCGGGCCACACCTAGCGTCACGGACATGGCCCTCTCCGCCCCCGCCGAACCCGACCTGGCCCGCGGCGCCGGCCTGGCGATCACCAGCGTGACGTCGGTGCAGTTCGGCGCCGCGCTGGCCGCCAAGCTGATCCCGGTCGTCGGGCCCGCGGGCACCGTGGCACTGCGCCTGGTCGGCGCATGCGTCGTGCTGCTGATCGTCGTGCGCCCGTGGCGGGTGCGGTGGACCAGGCGCGAGCTCACCGCGTCGGCGCTGTTCGCGGCGGTCTTCGTGGGCATGAACCTCAGCCTCTACGAGGCGATCAGCCGCCTGCCCCTGGCCACCGCGATCACCCTGGAGTTCCTCGGCCCGCTCGGCGTGGCCGTGGCGACGTCGCCGAGCTGGCGCGCCCGGGCCTGGGCCCTGCCGGCCGCCGCCGGAGTGGGACTGCTCGGCGGCGGGCTGCACGCCGACGACGTGACGGGGGTCGTGTGCGCGCTGATCGCGGCCGCCTGCTGGGCCGGCTACATCCTCGTCAGCAGGCGCTTCGGGCGCAGCGGCAGCGGTCTCGCTGGCCTGACCGTGGCCTCGGCGATCGGCGCGCTCGTCATGCTCCCCGTCGGCCTGGCCGCCGCGGGGTCCACCCTCCTGACTCCGGCACACCTCGCCTTCGGCCTGGTCGTCGGGACGCTCTCCTCGGCGCTGCCGTACAGCTTCGACCTGCTGGCGCTGCGCCGGCTCCCGACGTCGGTGTTCGGCGTGCTCACCAGCCTCAACCCCGCCGTCGCTGCCGCCGCCGGGTTCCTGGTGCTCCACGAGCACCTGTCACTCCCCGAGGCGGGCGGTATCGCACTCGTCGTGCTCGCCAGTGCGGGGGTCACCGCCGGGGCGTCCCGGCAGCAACGGCGCGAGCGGCAGCCGGGGCGCTCAGCCGGGCGGCCAGGTGAAGCCGCGCCCGGCGAGCAGGTGGGCGTGGACGTGGAACACGCTCTGCCCGACAGCCGCCCCGGTGTTGAACACGGTGCGGAACTCGCGAAGGCCCAGCTCGGCGGCGACCGCCCCGATACCGGCCACGAACGCACCGGCCACATCGGGGCGCGCGCCCAGCTCGACGATGTCGCGCACGTGGACCCGCGGGACGACGAGGACGTGCGTCGGCGCCTGCGGATTCAGATCGGTGAACGCCACCACGGCGTCGTCGGAGTGGACGATCGTCGCCGGTAGCGTGCCCGCCACGATCGCGCAGAAGATGCAGTCCTCAGCCATGCGACGACGCTAGCCCACGGCCGCCCTGTGGCGAACGCCCGCTCCTGATGTCCCGTGTGTGCCGGTATCCGCACCCTAGGGTGTGGAGGATGGGGCGATGGGCGGTGCGGCTGCTGCCGCCGCTCCTCTACCTCGCCGCCGCCACGTACCTCTACTCGGACTTCCTCGCACACCCGCGCACGGCCGCTCCCGGTGGCGCCGACAGCGTCGTCTACAGCTGGTTCTTCGAGTGGACCAAGGACGCGGTCTTCCATCTGTACAATCCGCTGTTCACCGACCGGATGAACGCGCCGACCGGCGTCAACTCGATGTGGAACGGCGGGCTGCTGGTCTTCGCCGTGCTGCTCTCCCCGCTCACCGCGTCGATCGGCCCGACCGCGACGGTGGGCCTGCTGATGTACCTCGCGCCGGTGGCGTCGGCGACCACGGCGTATCTGGTGTTCCTGCGGCTGACGGGCCGCGCACCCGGTGCGGCGGTGGGGGCCGCGCTGTACGGCTTCGGTCCGTTCTTCGTCGGGCAGGCCGGCCACGTCCACCTGACGATGGCCGTCCTGCCGCCCCTCCTCCTGCTGCTGGGTCACGACCTGGTGGTGGCGGGGCGCGGGAGCCCCCGGCGGATCGGCCTGGAGCTCGGCCTGGCGGTGGCCCTGACGCTGCTGTTCGGCGAGGAGCTGGTGGCGATGTCGGCCCTGCTCGCCGTGATCGCGCTCCTGTACCTGGCGGTCCTGCACCCGCGGGGGGTCCGCGCCAGGGTGCGCCGCGTCGGCGAGGCCGCGGGCTACGCGCTGGCCACCGTCGTCGTGATCGCCGGCCTGCCCATCGCCTACCAGTTCGCCGGGCCGCTCGCCCTGCGCCAGGGCGTCCCCGCCTCCGAGATGCGGCTGGATCTGCGCGGGCTCGTCGTGCCCAGTGACCTCATGTACTACTCGACGCGCGCGGACCGCCTCCTCAACCACACCTTCCCGCCCAACGGGGTCGAGAACACCGGCTACCTCGGCTGGCCGTTGCTCGTCCTGCTGGTGGGGCTGTGGGCGTGGCTGCTCCTCACCCGCGACCCGTTCGCCCCGTGGTGGGGGTTGACGACCGTCACCGCGGTGATCATCAGCATGGGCACGCCCCTCACGATCGACGGCCGGACCTATGGCTCCGGCCTGTGGGCGCTCCTCGACCAGGTGCCGGTGCTCCGTGGCGCGGTCATCGTCCGGTTCACGCTCATCACGACGCTGCTGGCCGGGCTGCTCATCGCGACCGCGCTCGCCCGGTTGCACGGGCGGGTCCTGGCATTCGCGGTGGTCGTGGTGCTCGCGACGTTCATCCCGCTGCGCCCGGCACACAAGGCCGAGGGCATCTACGACATCGCCACGCCGCGCTTCTTCTCCACCGCCGCCGTGCACACGCTGCCCACGGGATCGACGGCACTGCTGCTGCCTCAGGCGCAGACGCCGCAGGCACAGTCGCGGGTGATGACCTGGCAACTCGCCGCGGGACTGCGGTTCCGCATCATCGGCGGCTACGGGATCTTCGACGTGGACGGGGCGATGAGCTACTTCCCGACGGTGCCCGCGTACGCCGCCCTGCTGATCGACGCCGGCCAGTCCGGGACGGCGCCGAGCGCGGAGGAGATCGCGGCGGCGCGCCCGAGCATCGGAGCCAGCGGTTCCGACGAGATCGTGGTGACCGACTACCAGGCGAACCGGTCGCTGGTCATGGATCTGGCAGCGCAGCTCTCCGGCTGCACGTTCCGGCGGGTCGTGGACGTCGACCTGTGCGTCGTCCCGCACTGAGCGTGGGAACGGCCGCGGACAGCGGCAGTCCCGTCAGGACCAGCGGCCGAGACGCACCGACAGCGCCGCCAGGGCCGCCCCGCCCGCGGTCGACGTGCGCAGTACCGGCTCGCCCAGACGGACGGCCCGGGCACCTGCCGTCGTGAACGCTGACAGCTCGTCCGGGCTGATGCCCCCTTCGGGGCCGATCACGACGACGACGTCCCCGGAGCTCGGCAGCGCAGTGGACGCCAGCGGCTCCGTCGCGGCCTCGTGCAACACGAGCCCCGCACCGGCCGCGGCCAGGCGTTCGGCCACCGCGGCAGTGCCGGCCAACGCGGTCACGTCGGGAACCCGCGCTCGTCGCGACTGCTTCGCGGCCTCGCGCGCGATCCGGCGCCAGCGCTCCAGCGCCTTGTCGGCCCGCTCCCCCCGCCACTGGGTCACCGAACGCGAGGCCGACCACGGAACGATCTCGTCGGCGCCCAATTCGGTGACGAGCTCGATCGCCAGTTCGGCCCGGTCGCCCTTGGGCAGCGCCTGCACCACGACGAGCCGGGGATCCGGGACGGGCAGTTCGACCGCGGCGTCACACGCCACGACCAGCCGGTCGCGGCCGGCATCGGTGACCGTCCCCCGGCGCACCCGGCCGTGGCCGTCGGCCAGGAGCACAACCTCCCCGACACCGATGCGGCGCACGGTCGCGGCGTGCCGTCCTTCGGGGCCGTCGAGGACGACGACATCACCGTCGGGCAGCGGGTCGAGCAGGAACAGCGGCAGGCTCACGCTCAGCGGCCGTTGAACGCGTCGCGCACCTTGCCCAGGAAACCGTTGCGGGGGGTCGACAGCGACACCTGCTCGTCCCGCAGGGTGGCGAACTCGCGGAGCAGCTTCTCCTGCTCGACGTCCAGCTTGGTGGGCGTGCGCACCTCGACATGGACGTAGAGGTCACCGCGCCCGCTGCCGCGCAGGTGGGTGACGCCCTTGCCGCGCAGCGTCAGCACCGTGCCGCTCTGGGTGCCCGCCTTGACCTCGATCCGCTCCTCGGCCCCGTCGATGAGGGTGATCGGCAGCTCTGTCCCGAGTGCCGCGGCGGTCATCGGCACACCGATCGTGCAGTGCACGTCGGCGCCGTCCCGGGTGAAGAAGTCGTGCTGCAGCTCGTGGATCTCGATGTAGAGATCGCCGGCCGGGCCGCCGTTCTGGCCGACCTCGCCCTCGCCGGTGAGCCGGATGCGCATGCCGTCCTCGATGCCGGCGGGGACGTCGATCGGGATCGTGCGCCGGGCGCGGATCCGTCCGTCGCCGCCGCAGGTCGGGCACGGGTTGGGGATGACCTCGCCGGTGCCGGCACAGACGGGGCACGCCCTGCTGGTCATGACGTTGCCCAGCAGCGAACGCTGCACCGACTGGACCTCGCCGCGGCCACCGCAGGTGTCACAGGTGCGCGGTGACGTCCCGGGAGCGCAGCCGTCGCCGGAGCACGTGGTGCACAGGACCGCGGTGTCGACGGTGATGTCCTTGTGCGCGCCGAGCGCGGTCTCGGCCATCGTCAGGTCTATCCGCAGCAGCGCGTCGGCACCCTGACGGACGCGGCTGCGCGGGCCACGCTGGCCCTGCGTGCCGCCGAAGAACATGTCGAAGACGTCGCCCAGCCCGCCGAAGCCGGCGAACGGTGATCCTCCGCCGCCGCCCGCGGACCCGAACGGGTCGCCGCCGAGGTCGACCATGTGCCGCTTCTCCGGGTCCGACAGCACCTCGTAGGCGACGGTGATGTCCTTGAACCGCTCCTGGGAGGCGGGATCGGGGTTGACGTCGGGGTGCAGTTCCCGGGCCAGCCTGCGGTAGGCACGCTTGATCTCCTCGGGCGTGGCGTCCTGGGAGACGCCGAGCAGGCCGTAGTAGTCGCGAGGGGGCTGGGGCACTGGGCCATGTCCTTACCGTCAGAAACGAAGTGCACTGCCGTGGCAGCGCCGAGCTGCGGCAGGATCGGCTCTGCGGCGAGCAGCGGTACCGCCGACTCACCAGTGTACGGACCGGGCCGGGTGCCGCCGCCCGGCGACCGGATCACCGCGGCCTGCGGTCGGATCACCGGGGCTTGCGGGCCGGGATCAGCCGAGCAGTTCGCCGACGTACCGGGCGACGGCCGCGACCCGTGCCATGGTGTGCGCGTAGTCCATCCGGCTCGGCCCGAGCACCCCCACGCCGGCGACCGCCGTCGACGTCGGGCCGTACCCCGCCGACACCAGTGCCGCGCCGAGCAGCGCCTCGTGCCCGGTCTCGTTGCCGATCCGCACGACGATCTGGCTCGACGTCACCGACTGGTCGAGCAGGCGCAGCATCACCACCTGCTCCTCGAGCGCCTCCAGGACGGGCCGGATCGCGGGGAAGTCCAGGGCGTGCTCGGTCAGGTTGGCGGTGCCGCCCAGCAGCATCCGCTCGCTGTGCTGCTCGACGAGCGTCTCCAGGAGGACCGTCGTGAGCGTCGTCACCAGCCCGCGCACGTGGGCCGGCACGGTCCCGGGCATCTCCGAGACGATCTGCGGTGCCTCCACGAGGGGGCGGTCCCGCAGCCGCGAGTTCAGGGTCGTCCGCAGCTCGTACACCGACTCCTCGCTGACCGCGGCCGGCAGCTCGACGATCCGCTGCTCGACCCGGCCGGTGTCGGTGATGAGCACCAGCATCAGGCGCGACGGCGTGAGGGCGACGACCTCCAGGTGCCGCACCCGGCTGCGCGAGAGCGACGGGTACTGCACGACCGCGACGTTGCGGGTGAGCTGGGCCAGCGCCCGCACCGCCCGGTGCAGCACGTCGTCGAGATCGACCGCGTCGTTGAGGAAGGTCTCGATGGCGCGGCGCTCGGCCGCCGTCAGCGGCTTCAGCGCGGTCAGCCGGTCCACGAACATCCGGTAGCCGGCGTCGGTGGGGACCCGGCCGGCCGAGGTGTGCGGCTGGGCGATGAGCCCCTCGTCCTCCAGCGCGGCCATGTCGTTGCGGATGGTGGCCGAGGAGACCCCGAGGTGGTGGCGGTCGACGAGGCCCTTGCTGCCGACCGGCTCCCGGGTGGCGATGAAGTCCTCGACGATGGCCCGCAGTACTTCCAGCTTGCGTTCCTCGACGTTCATCCAGCCCTTCCTTCCCGGCGGCCGCAGGCGCCGCCTCCCAGCTTACGGTTCGCGGCGCCGCGGACCCGGCCACGCGGCCCGCCGGGACCGGCGCGCGCGCCGACCGAAGGTGATGGTCCGATAACAGAACGGGCGAATTCCCCCGGCGCCGCTAGGCTCCCTGGCAACGACGGTGGCGCTGAGGCGGGGGTTGGGTTGATCTTCAAGGCGGTTCGGGACGGGCGGCCGTACCCCGACCACAAGTTCAGCGCGCGGGACTGGGCCGGGGTGCCGCCGCGCACGGTCCGCCTGGACGAACTCATCACGACCAAGCGCATGCTCGCCCTGGACACCCTGCTCGACGAGGAATCGACGTTCTACGGCGACCTGTTCCCGCACGCCGTCCAGTGGAACGGCGAGATCTACCTGGAGGACGGCATCCACCGCGCCCTGCGCGCGGCACTCCAGCAGCGGCACACCCTGCACATGCGGGTGCTCGACCTGGACGAGCTCAAGCCGCGGTAGTGCGTGACCCCTACTGCATCAGGTCGCGTACGACCGCGTCGGCCAGCAGGCGCCCGCGCTGGGTGAGCACCGCTCGGCCCTGCCGCCAGGCGACGGCGTCGAGCAGGCCCCACTTGACCTGGGCGGCCGCCTTGCGCTCGGCACCGGCACCGAGGTCGCTGATCGCCAGCCCGTCGCGCATCCTGATCCCGAGCATGAGCGTCTCGGTCTCGATCGCCGTGCGGTCGAGCAGTTCGCGCCCTGCCGCGGGGCTGCGCCCGGCCGCCACGGTGGTGGCGTAGCGCGACGGGTGCTTGACGTTCCACCAGCGCACGCCGCCGACGTGGCTGTGGGCGCCCGGTCCGATGCCCCACCAGTTCGCGCCCTCCCAGTAGAGCTCGTTGTGCCGGCACCGGTCCGCCGGCGTGCGGGCCCAGTTCGACACCTCGTACCACTCGAACCCGGCCGCCGACAGCGTCTCGTCGGCCTGGACGTAGCGGTCGGCGAGCAGGTCGTCGTCGGGTGCGGGGACGACCCCTTGGGCGACCTGGCGGGCGAGCGCCGTCCCCTCCTCGACGACCAGCGCGTAGGCGCTGACATGGTCGGCACCCGCGCCGATCGCGGCGTCCAGCGACGCCTGCCAGTCGGCCTCGGTCTCGTACGGCGCGCCGTAGATCAGGTCGAGGTTCACGTGCTCGAACCCGGCCGCGCGCGCCTCGGCGACCGCCGCCTCGGGGCGTCCGGGGCGGTGCTGGCGGTCGAGCACCTCGAGCACGTGCGGGATCGCCGACTGCATGCCGATCGACACGCGGGTGAACCCGTTCGCGCGGAGGCTCTCGAAGTAGGCCTGCGTCACCGACTCGGGATTGGCCTCCGTCGTGATCTCCGCGTCGGCGGCAAGGCCGAACGTCTCGACTGATCTCACGGACGACGACCCCGAGGTGCTCCGCGGGCAGCAGGGTGGGCGTCCCGCCGCCGAAGAAGATCGTCGAGACGGGCGGGACGCGGTGGCGCAGCACGTCGCGCGCCAGGCGGACCTCCGAGAGCAGCGTGTCGGCCCACGTGCTGCGGCTGACGCCCGACCCGAGCTCCTCGGCGGTGTAGGTGTTGAAGTCGCAGTACCCGCAGCGGGTGGCGCAGAACGGGATGTGGACGTAGAAGCCGAAGGGCGTGGTGGGCGCTTCGAGCAGGGCGGAGACAGGCAGCTCACCGGACGGCGGCGCGGGCGATCCCAGGGGAAGTGCTGACGGTGACACGCCCACCAGTGTTCAATGCGACCTGGGGTCACCTGCAGGCGACCCGCCGATGAGCACGCAATCGTGTCCTGGACGGAAGGCGCCGACGTGACCAGCCAAGTGGGCCGCAGCGTCGACGGAGGGGTCGCGACGCTGACCCTGGACTCGCCGGCGAACCGCAACGCCCTGAGCGTGTCGCTGCTGGCGGACCTCCGCGCGGGGCTGGCCGACGTCGTTGCCGATCCGCAGGTCCGGGTGATCGTGCTCTCGCACACCGGGCCGGTCTTCTGCTCGGGCATGGACCTGCGGGCGACCGTCGACGCGCCACCGCACGCCCAGCCGGTCGTCGCGTTTCCGGCCCTGCTGGAGGCGATCTGGACCTGCCCGAAGCCGGTGATCGCCCGCGTCGGCGGCAAGTCGCGCGCCGGCGGGGTCGGGCTGGTGGCCGTCTGCGACCTCGCGGTCGCTTCCACCGACGCCGATTTCGCGTTCACCGAGGTCCGGCTGGGGCTGGTCCCGGCCGTGATCTCCGCACCGGTGCTGCCGCGGGTGTCGGCGCGCGCGGCAGCCGAGCTGTTCCTGACCGGGGCCGTCTTCGACGCGGCGCGCGCGGCGGCGATCGGGCTCGTCTCCTCCGCCGTCGCCCCGGAGCGGCTCGACGCCGAGGTGGCGCGGCTGGCCGGGCTGATCTGTCTCGGGGCACCGGACGCGCTGGCCGCGACCAAGGAGATCCTGCGGCGCGCGAAGCCCTCGCTGGCCGTCGACCTGGACGAGCTCGGCGCCCTGTCCGCCGCGGCCTTCGCCGGGCCGGAGGGTCAGGAGGGCATCGCCGCCTTCCGGGACAAGCGCCCCGCCGCCTGGGTCCCGGTCAGCGGATCAGGTGCAGGGTGAGCGGACGCTCCCCGGCGGCCGACTCCTCGACCGCGTCCCGCAGGATGTCGAGCAGCTCCTCGCGTACCGGTGCGGGCAGCTCCGCGCCGACCCGCCAGGCGAGCGCGACCGGTCCGGGCGGCAGCCAGCCGAGGTCGCGCAGGACGTCGGCGAACGCGTCGTAGTTCGTGGCCGCGTACTCCGGCGCGTCGAGGGCCCGGTAGAACGCCGCGATGCTCGCCCGCTTCGTCCTCGCCGCCTCCACCACCCGCACGTCCGGGAAGCGGTCGCGTACCGCGTCGAGGTCCGTCGTCACGAGGTGACGTCCACGCGGACGAAGGACTCGTAGTGGTCGGCGGTGTAGTAGAACTCGCCCGCGCGCCCGGTGATGATGCGGCGGGTTCCCCGATCCGGTGAGCCCGGCGTGGTGACGGTGTACTCGTGGTAGTACCCGGAGGGCTCGGCGGGAAGCAGGTGTTCGGCGTTGCGGAACACGACGCCGTCCTCCCGGTACGGGAACGGCCCGCCCACTCGGATCAGGGCCACGGTCTGCCGAGCCTGCAGGGGCAAGGTCGACAGCCCCACCAGCGCGCCGGGGGTCGTGCCCGCGGTGGCGGTGGGCGTGGACGGCGCCGACGGCCCGGAATGGTCGCTGATCGTCCGCGCCGTGTAGCCGACGACGAGCAGGGCGAGCAGCACCAGCAGCGCCAGGAGCGGGCGGCGGATGCGAGGCACGAGTCGCAACCCTAGCCGCAGGGCGCGCGACGTAGGCTCCGTCGCATGCGCGCCCTCTATGCCTCGGCACCTGACGCAGCCGATCCGCTCTCCCGTGCCGTCGTCGGCGAACGCCCCGAACCGGACGTGGCACCCGGCTGGACGACGGTGCAGGTCAAGGCCGCGAGCCTGAACCACCATGACCTCTGGACGCTGCGCGGCGTCGGCATCAAGCCCGAGCAGTTCCCCATGATCCTGGGCTGCGACGCGGCGGGCGTCGACACCGCGACCGGCGAGGACGTCATCGTCCACTCCGTCATCTCCGGTCCCGGGTGGACGGGCGACGAGACCCTGGACCCGAAGCGGTCGCTGCTGTCCGAGCGCCATCAGGGCTCGATCGCCGAGCTGGTGACGGTCCCGTCGGGGAACGTGGTGCCGAAACCGGCCGAGTTGTCCTTCGCCGACGCAGCCTGCCTGCCGACCGCGTGGCTCACCGCGTACCGCATGCTCTTCGTGAAGTCCGGGCTGCGGCCGGGGCAGACCGTGCTCGTCCAGGGCGCGAGCGGTGGCGTGGCGACCGCGGCGATCGCGCTCGCCCGCACCGCCGGCTACCGCGTGTGGTGCACGGGCCGGACCGAGGCCAAGCGGGCGGCCGCCCTGACCCTCGGGGCGCACGCGGCCTTCGAGCCCGGCGCCCGCCTGCCCGACCGTGTCGACGCCGTCATCGAGACCGTCGGCGACGCCACCTGGGCGCACTCCATGCGAGCGCTCCGTCCGGGTGGGCGGATCGTCATCTCGGGGGCCACCAGCGGCGCCAACCCGCCCGCGGACCTGAACCGGCTCTTCTTCCTGCAGCTGGAGGTCGTCGGTTCGACGATGGGAACACGTGCCGAGCTCGCCGATCTGACCCGGCTGATGGTCGGCACGGGGCTGCGGCCGGCGATCGACCGCATCCTGCCGTTGGCCGACGCCCGTGACGGCCTGGCCGCCATGGAGTCCGGCGAGCTCGTCGGCAAGATCGTCATCGAACCCTGACCCACCCCGGCCCGTCGAGCGGACCCCTTGTGCCGGGCGCGCGTGACCCAGTACCTTGCGACGCATGGAACCGGGTCAGACACGCAACCCGATCACCCAGCTGCGACGCGGGGTGCTCGAGTTCTGCGTGCTGTCCCTCCTGAAGGACGAGGCCCGCTACGGCTTCGACCTGGTCCGCCAGCTCGGGGAGGTCGAGGGCATGGTCACCAGCGAGGGCACCATCTACCCGCTGCTCTCCCGGCTGCGCCGCGACGGCTGGGTGACCACCAGCTGGCAGGAGTCCGACTCCGGGCCCCCGCGGCGGTACTACGCCCTGTCCGACGACGGCCGCCGTGCCCTGCGGGGCTTCAGCGGCGAGTGGGCGCGCTTTCGAGATTCGGTCGATCACCTTCTGGGAACCGGAGCCGAGCATGGAGACACCAGTGACTGACCCGATCGTCGCCGAGTACCTGCAGCGCCTCGACCGCGCCGGCGCCGTGCTGCCGCCCGATCGGCGCACCGAGCTGGTGCAGGAGATCGCCCACCACATCGAGCAGGCGCGGGCCGACGGGTCCGCTCGCGACGAGGTCTCCGTGCGGACGTTGCTCGACCGCCTCGGCGAGCCGGACGAGATCGTCGCCGCCGCTCGCGAGGAGGGCGACGACGTCCCGGCGCCCCCGGCCGGCTTCGACACGGTGCCGCAGCACGGCTTCGACACGGTGCCGCAGTACGGGTTCCGCCGGCCGGGGACCCCGCGCGAGGCGACCGCCGTGGCGCTGCTGACGATCGGGTCGATCGTCCCCGTCCTGGGCTGGCTCGTGGGCGTCGGGGTGCTCTGGTCCTCGATGCGCTGGCGGACCCGCGAGAAGATCCTCGGCACGGTGATCGTCCCGGGCGGGCCGTTCGCCGCGCTGTGGCTCGGACTCGTCGCCGGCGGCAGCACCGAGACGTGCGCGTCGGCCGCCTCGGCCTCCGACACCTCCACGACCTGCACCCACAGCGGCTTCTCGTTTTCGCCGTGGGTGGGCCTGCCGCTGCTCGGGTTCTGCGTCGTCGCGCCCGTCGCCGTCGCGATCTACCTCTACAGCCTCGCCATGGCCCGCGCCGCGCTGGAGCCTCCGATCCCGGTGCTCCTTCCCCCGAACGGACCGGCGCGATGGGGCGGGCTGGAGATCACGGCGATCGTGCTGCTCTCCGTCGGTGGGTTCGTCGTGCCCGTGGTCGCGCCCGTGGTCGGTCTGATCCTGGTGTGGGTCTCCCCCGCCTGGACGCGGACCGAGAAGCTCGTCGCCACCGCGATCGCGGTGGGCGTGGGCGTGCTCGGCCTGCTGCTCGCAGTCCTGCTCATCCTGTGACCGGAGCGCCACCCCGACCCAGCGCACCCCTACCGGCTACGAGAAAGGAAGTCCCGTGTTCGCAGTGTTTCCGGTCTTCGGAGTCCTCGTCCTGCTGATCCCCATCGGCCCCATCGCGGCCGCGATCTACCTCGCGGTGCGCCTCAACGGGCGGCGCTGACGCCGCCGATTGCCCCCGAATGCTCCTCAGCCGAGGTGCCGCCCCAGCAGGCTGAGGTCGGCCGGGCTCAGCCGGTCCGAAGAGGTGTTGGCCTGGTGCCAGTACGGGTACGGCAACGGCTGGGCGGAGACCGCGTCCAGTCGGGCGACCTCGTCATCGGTCAGCGCCAGCTCGGCGGCCGCGAGGTTGTCACTGAGCTGCTCCTCGGTGCGCGCCCCGACGATCACCGACGTGACGGCGGGCTTGCCGATCGTGTACGCCAGGGCGACGCGAGCCGCCGACACGCCCCGTTCCTCGCCGATGGCCACCAGCGTCTCGATCGTGTCGTAGAGCTTGTCCTCGTCGTGCACCGGCGGCTCGTCCCAGTCGGTCAGGTGGCGGCTCCCGGCGGGGGCGTCGACGCCCCGGCGGTACTTGCCCGAGAGCAGCCCACCGGCGATCGGGCTCCACACCAGGATGCCGAGACCCTGGTCGAGGGAGACGGGCACCAGCTCGTTCTCGGCCTCCCGGGCCTGCAACGAGTAGTAGATCTGCTGGCTGACGAAGCGAGCGAAGCCCCGCCGTTCGGACACCCCGAGCGCCTTCATCAGGTGCCAGGCCGCGTAGTTGGACGCCCCGATGTAGCGGACCTTGCCCGACTGCACGAGGTGGTCCAGTGCCCCGAGCGTCTCCTCCAGCGGGGTGTGGCCGTCCCATTCGTGGACCTGGTAGAGGTCGATGTAGTCGGTGCCCAGCCGGCGCAGGCTCGCCTCGGCGCCCCGGATGATGTGGTGGCGCGACAGGCCGGCGTCGTTGGGACCCTCGCCCATCGGCATCCGCACCTTGGTGGCGAGCAGCACGTCCTCCCGGGCAGAGCCCAGTGCCTGGCCGACGATCTCCTCCGACAGCCCGGCGGAGTAGACGTCGGCGGTGTCGATGAGGTTGACGCCGGCGTCGCGGGCGAGCGCGATCTGCCGGCGGGCGCCGTCCACGTCGATCTGGCCGACCGGAGTCGCCCAGCCCGTTCCGCCGAAGCCCATCGTGCCGAGAGTGACGGTCGAGACCCGCAGGCCGGAGTGCCCCAGCTGTCGATATTCCATGCCTCAACCCTAGGTCCCGGCAGCCCGGCCCGCCCAGCGGGTCAGGCCAGCGCGGCCACCAACTCGGCCTCCCGCCCGGGGGTCAGTCCGGCGCTGCGCGAGCGGTCGAGCCCCTGCGCGCGCTCCCAGTCGAGCAGATCGGCGAGCATCGCCTCGCGGGGGCGGTGCAGCAGCCCGGCGGCCCGCGCCGCGGCGTCGGAGCGGGCGCCGAAGCCCGCCCAGTCCGCGTCGGCGATCCAGAGGGGCAGGGACTCCGGACCGGCCCATTCGTGCACCCCCCGCGCCAGCAGCCACTCGCCGGGTGCGGCCACGACGGGACCGGTGTGGCCGCCGACGCGACGGCTCATTTCGACCCATGCGGCGAACGGCGTGGGGGGCCCGGACGTGTTGAACGTCCCGGAGACTCCCCCCTCCGCCGCTCGGACCAGCCACGAGGCCAGATCCCGGACGTCGGTGACCTGGGTGAGCAGCTCCGGGGTGTCCGGGACCAGCAGCGGCGTCGTGGTCGAACGGGCGGCGCGGGCGACCCAGTAGCCGGTCCGGTCGGTGTGATCGCCGGGGCCGCTGATCAGGCCGGAGCGGGCCACGACGAGCCGGTCACCGACGGCGTCCCGGCACGCCTGCTCGCACGCGACCTTGGCCTCCCCGTAGAGCTCGCCGGTCACGGAGTCCTCGACGGTGGGCGCCAGGATCGGGTCGGTCTCGTCAGCGCCGATCACGGCGTGTCCGGCGTACACGCTCGCCGACGAGACGTAGGTCCAGTGCCCGGCCGCAGGACCCAGCGCAGTGAGCGCCGAGCGGACCAGCCCGGGCTGCCAGGAGACGTCGAGCACCTCGTCCCACGGGCGGTCGGCCACTGCCGCATATGCGCCCGGATCGGCGCGGTCGGCGATCACCAGCCGGGCGCCGTCGGCGACGGGCCCCGCCGCTCCGCGCGCGAGGCAGCACACGTCGTGCCCGCGCTCGAGGGCCGCCGTGGCGACGGCGCGCCCCAGCCATGCGGTGCCACCCAGGATCAGCATGTCCATGCCCGGCATTCCACCACCGCGGGTCGGGTCCGGCGAGACGTGTTCGCGGTCGGCTGAGCGCGTGCCCGACCGGCCCTCCGTGCGCATAATCGGTGCATGAGCGATCGACCGCGTATCGAGGTCTCAGGTGTGGTGCTCGACTCACCGGATCCCGGTGCCCACGCCGCCTTCTACGAGGGACTGCTGGGGTGGCCGAGATCCTCGGACGAGCCCGGCTGGGTGAAGCTGAGCCCTCCGGGCGGCGGCGCCGGATTGTCCTTCCAGGAGGAACTGCTCCATGTCAGGCCGGTGTGGCCGTCCACCGATGACAGCCAGCAGATGCAGGTCCATCTCGACCTCCGGGTCACCGATCTCGCCGCCGCGAGCGCCCTGGCCGAGTCGCTCGGGGCCGTGCTCGCGAGCTTCCAGCCGCAGGAGCACGTGCGCGTCTACCTCGATCCGTTCGGGCACCCGTTCTGCCTGTTCACCTGACCGCACGATCCCGGCATCACCTACAAAGCCGCGTTGTTGCCTGGGAAGATGGTTCGTAGCGGGCGGAAACAGGCCTACTGTCGAGGTATGCCCATGGACCTCGAGGATCACATCCTGTTACTTCTCCGCGGCATGAGGACGACCGACCGCCCCGCCACCATCGGCGACATCTCGCGCCGCTTCGGCGCCAGTCGCACGATGGTCGCCGGATGCATCGAGCAGATGGTCAACCGTGGGACCGCCCAGCCGGCGATGATCCTGGTCGACGGTGTCTCCACCCTGCACGGGCTGATGGGCCAGGCCGAGCCGGCGCCCGTGGCCGCTGCCGCCGGCTGAGCGGGTCGCTCGCTCCGAGCACCGCGCTGAGCGGGCCGCTCGCCCGACCAGCAGACCCGAGCCGAATCGCCGGCTCGGGTCTTTCGTTACTTCTCGGCGCCCTACTTCTCGGCGCCCTACTTCTTGGCGCCCTCGGGCACCTCTGACGTCGAGAGGGCCGCGATGAAGGCCTCCTGGGGCACCTCGACGCGCCCCACCATCTTCATGCGCTTCTTGCCCTCCTTCTGCTTCTCCAGCAGCTTGCGCTTGCGGGTGATGTCACCGCCGTAGCACTTGGCGAGCACGTCCTTGCGGATGGCGCGGATGGATTCCCGGGCGATGATCCGCGAGCCGATGGCGGCCTGGATCGGCACCTCGAACTGCTGGCGCGGGATCAGCTTGCGCAGCTTGGCCGTCATCGACGTGCCGTAGCCGTAGGCCTTGTCCTTGTGGACGATCGCGGAGAACGCATCGACGGCCTCGCCCTGCAGCAGGATGTCCACCTTGACGAGGTCGGCGACCTGCTCGCCCGCGGCCTCGTAGTCCAGGGACGCGTAGCCACGGGTGCGCGACTTCAGCTGGTCGAAGAAGTCGAAGATGATCTCACCGAGCGGCAGGATGTAGCGCAGTTCCACGCGGGTCTCGGACAGGTAGTCCATGCCCTGCAGACTTCCCCGCCGCGTCTGGCACAGCTCCATGATCGCGCCGATGTACTCGCTCGGCGCGATGATCATGGCTTTGACGACGGGCTCGTGCACCTCGGCGATCTTCTGCCCGGCCGGCCAGTCGGACGGGTTGGTGACGACGTGCTCGGTGCCGTCCTCGAGCACGACGCGGTTGACCACGTTGGGGGCGGTGGAGATGAGATCCAGGTCGAACTCGCGCTCGAGCCGGTCGCGGGTGATCTCCAGGTGCAGCAGGCCGAGGAAGCCGCAGCGGAAGCCGAACCCGAGCGCAGCGGAGGATTCCGGCTCGTAGACCAGCGCGGCGTCGTTGAGGCGCAGGCGATCCAGCGCGTCCCGCAGCAGCGGGTAGTCGGAGCCGTCGATCGGGTACAGGCCCGAGTAGACCATCGGGTTCGGGTCCTCGTAGGTCCCGAGGGGTTCGGTGGCCGGATGGTTCGCGTCGGTGACCGTGTCCCCGACGCGGGACTGGCGTACGTCCTTCACCCCGGTGATGAGGTAGCCCACCTCCCCGACGCCCAGACCCTTGGTCGGTACCGGCTCCGGCGAGATCACCCCGATCTCGAGCAGTTCGTGGGTGGCGTTGGTCGACATCATCTTGATCCGCTGGCGCGGGGAGAAGAAGCCGTCCACGACCCGGATGTAGGTGATGACGCCGCGGTAGATGTCATAGACCGAGTCGAAGATCATGGCCCGGCCGGGGACCTCGAAGTCACCGACGGGCGCCGGGACCTCGCGGCAGATCACGTCGAGCAACTCGTCCACGCCCTGGCCGGTCTTCGCGCTCACCCGCAGGACGTCGTCGGGATCGCAGCCGATGATGTGGGCGATCTCGGCGGCGTAGAGGTCGGGCTGGGCCGCCGGCAGGTCGATCTTGTTCAGCACCGGGATGATCTGCAGGTCGTTGTCCAGCGCCAGGTACAGGTTCGCGAGCGTCTGCGCCTCGATGCCCTGGGCCGCGTCCACGAGCAGGACCGCGCCCTCGCAGGCGGCCAGCGAGCGGGAGACCTCGTAGGTGAAGTCGACGTGGCCCGGGGTGTCGATCATGTGGAGGGTGTAGTCGACGCCGTCCAGCCGTGACTGCCAGGGCATCCGCACGTTCTGCGACTTGATGGTGATACCGCGCTCGCGCTCGATGTCCATCCGGTCCAGGTACTGCGCGCGCATGGCGCGCCCGTCGACGACCCCGGTCAGCTGCAGCATCCGGTCGGCCAGCGTGGACTTGCCGTGGTCGATGTGGGCGATGATGCAGAAGTTGCGGATGCGCGCCGGATCGGTGCGGTTCGGCGAGGACGGGTTCACAGGTCACTTTCGACGGTCGAGGCGGCGCGGGCTGCCTCCATGGTCCCACGTTGGCAGAGTCGATCGGTTGCATCCGGCAAGATGAGGGCCATGACTGACTCAACAACCGATCCCCGCGCCGTGTCCGAGTACCGCATCCCGGCGCCCGCGCTGAAGATCGGCGACCTCATCAACACCTCCCCCGGCGAGGACGACTGGCAGCGGGTCACCGGCGTCTACGCACGGGGCGCCATGTCCGGCGACTCGAACGAGCTGCGCGACCTCATCGCCACGATCGGCGACCGCTACGTCGCCGTCGAGATGACCGACATCGCTCCGGTCGACGCCAACCTGTACGTGGCCGACGAGACCGTCATGACCTTCGGTACCGACGACAGCGAGGACGCGCCGGTCATGGACCAGATCAACGACGCCGGCGAGGGGCGCATCTACCTCTACACCGTCCACGAGCTCGTTCGCGTCCGCTCCTGACAGGACGCCGGTCAGCGCAGCAGGGTAACTGTCACTGAGACATCGAGACTGCTACGCCCGGCACCGGCCACGATTCCCTTGAGCGGTGGCACGTCGCCGTAATCGCGTCCGCGTCCGAGGGCGAGGTGGCGGCCACCGGCCGGGCCGTCGTTGGTGGGGTCCCAGCCGTACCAGCCGCCGGTCCACCACTCGATCCAGGCGTGGCTCTCGCCGGTGACCGGCTCGCCGAGCTCAGCGGCCGAGCGCGGCGCGGAGTAACCGGACACGTACCGGGCCGGGATACCCAGACTTCGCAACGCACCGATGCCCAGGTGGGCGAAGTCCTGGCAGACGCCGCGCTTGGCCTCCCAGGCCTCGGCCGCCACCGTCTGCACGCCGGTCGAGCCGGGGGCGTACTCCATCGCCTCGCTGATCGCGGCGCAGACCGCCCGCGCCGCCTCGTGCGGGACGAGGTCGCCGGCGACGTCCCGGGCCAGCGCCGCCAACTCCTCCGGCGGCTCGGTGCGACTGGTCGGCACCAGCGTCTCGGCGTAGGCGTCGCGCGTGCGGTCGGTGCGCAGGCGGGTCCAATCGATCTGCGGCGTCTCGCCGGCGTCGGCGACATCGGCGACCGTCGTGCCCGTCACGGTCAGCTGGGTGTGCGCGACGTGCGACTCGAACGAGGTCACCGCGGTGCCCCAGTAGTCGGTGTAGTCGTAACGCCAGGTGACCGGATCGATGCTCACACTCGATTCGAGCACCTGCTGGCGGGTCTCGGTGCGCGCGACCAGACGCGCCTCGTTGTAGGACGCCGAGACGGCGGAGTCGTAGGAGAACCGGGTGCTGTGCTGGACCCGGAGCCGATGCCCACCCGATGCGAACCCGCTCACGAGATCTCCCTGACCCACGCCGTCGACTGCCCGCGCGGGAAGAACCGCGCCGCCACCGCATCGCTGGCCGAGGAGCAGATCCGCTGCACCCGGTCCATCTGCTCGGCCAGGTCCACCAGCACTTCGTCCAAGGGGCGGTACTCCAATTCGGTGCGGGCCCGCCCGAGCATGCGGCGGGCGTCGTCCCGGGCGACGAGGCGGGAGGCGGACAGCTGCTCGTCGGTCGACAGCCGCGCCAGGCACTTGTCCGCGGTGAGCAGCGCGTAGACGACCGAGCGCGGGAACAGGCGGTCCAGCAGCAGGAACTCCGCAGCCCGGTCCTCGCTGGCCGCGGCGCCGTAGGTGCGCAGGTACGCCTCGTGGGCGCCGCAGGACCGCAGCACCAGCTGCCAGCCGAAGTTGCTGACTCCGCGGACGTCCTGGCTGGCCAGCAGCCGTGCGGTCATGTCCGCGCGTTCGATCGACCGCCCCAGCTGCAGGAAGTTCCAGACCTGGTCCCGGCTCATCGTGGCGTCGGCGATACCGGTCACCGCGGCCACCCGCTCGCGGACCCAGCCGAAGAACCGGTGCGGGCTGCGGGCGCGCCACCGCCCCCGGTACAGCTCGTTGCGGGTCATGTTCAGCGACTCCCACAACTCGGTGGAGACCGCCTCGCGGGCGCGGCGGGCATTCTCGCGGGCGGCGGCGAGCGATCCGATGATCGACCCGGGGCCGTCCATGTAGGCGAAGCGGGCCAGCACGTCCTCGCGGGTGACCGGCTCGGTGCGCTCGTCCTCGACCGGCGCGCCCATGACCGACATCAGCGAGCGGCAGGCGTCGTTCTCGTCGACCCAGGGATCCTCGAGGAGGAGCTGCAGGTGGACGTCGAGGATGCGGGCGGTGCCGTCGGCGCGCTCCAGGTAGCGGCCGATCCAGTACAGCGACTCCGCGATCCGGCTCAGCATGCCGACCCCGCTTGCTGGTGCTGGTGTTGCTGGTGTTGCTGATATTGCTGGTGTTGCTGGTGTTGCTGGCATTGCTGCTGTTGCTGCTGCATCTGCTGGGACTGGGCGCTGGGGTCGTCGTCGGGGTTCTCGTCCTGCCCGGCCATGGCCGCTGCCACCGGTTGTACCCGGATCGAGCGCCGCTGCGTGTCCGGCCGGATGTCCGGATCCCCGAGGACCCAGGTGTCCTTCGACCCGCCACCCTGGCTGGAGTTCACCACCAGCTCGCCCTCGGGCAGGGCGACGCGGGTGAGCCCCCCGGGCAGCACCCAGACCTCGTCACCGTTGTTGACCGCGAACGGGCGCAGGTCTACGTGGCGCGGGGCCAGAGTGTCACCGATCACCGTCGGTACCGTCGACAGCTGCACGACCGGCTGGGCGATCCACCCGCGGGGGTCGGCCAGCAGCCGGGTGCGCATGACGTCCAACTCCGCCCTCGTCGCGGCGGGGCCGATCACGATTCCCTTGCCGCCGGATCCGTCGACGGGCTTGACCACGAGCTCCTCGAGCCGGTCGAGCACCTGCGCCAGCGCGGCGGGCTCCTCCAGCCGCCAGGTGTCGACGTTGGACAGGATCGGTTCCTCACCCAGGAAGTAGCGCACCAGGTCGGGGACGTAGGTGTAGACGAGCTTGTCGTCGGCGACCCCGTTGCCGACCGCGTTGGCGATCGTGACGCGACCGGCCCGGGCGGCGGTGATGATGCCGGGGCAGCCGAGGCGGGAGTCCGAGCGGAACACGACCGGGTCCAGGAAGTCGTCGTCGACGCGGCGGTAGACGACGTCCACCCGCTGCTCGCCGCGCGTGGTGCGCATGAACAGGCGGCCGTCGTGGCAGATGAGGTCGCTGCCCTCGACCAGCTCGACGCCCATGGTGCGGGCGAGCAGCGCATGCTCGAAGTACGCGGAGTTGAAGATGCCCGGGGTGAGCACGACCACGGTGGGGTCGTTCACGCCGTCCGGGGCGGCGGCGCGCAGGGCGTTGAGCAGGCGCCAGGGGTACTCCCCGACCGGGCGGACGGGCTGGGCGGAGAACGCCTCCTGCAGGATCTGGCTCACCGACTGGCGGTTCTCCAGGACGTAGCTGACGCCGGACGGGACGCGGACGTTGTCCTCCAGCACGCGGAACCGTCCCTCGCTGTCCCGGACGAGGTCGATGCCGGCGACGTGCACGCGCACGCCGTTGGGCGGCTCGATCCCGGCCACCGCCCGGTGGAAGTGCGCCGAGGACAGGATCAGGCTCAGCGGGATGATGCCGTCCTTGACCGCATTGCGCGGCCCGTAGGAATCGGCGAGGAAGGCCTCCAGGGCCCGGACCCGCTGGGCGACCCCGCGCTGCACGGTGTCCCATTCCTCGGCGGCGATGATCCGCGGGACGATGTCTAGCGGGAACGGGCTCTCCTCGCCGCCGACGTCGAAGGTCACGCCCTGATCGAGATAGGTACGGGCGAGGACGTCGCAGCGGGCACGCAGCTCCTCGCCGGTCAGCCCCTCGAGCGCGGCATGGACCGCGGCATAGGCAGGTCTCGGCCGGCCCGGGGACTCGTACATCTCATCCCAAGGTTGACCAGGCGCCGCCGTTGCCGTCATGGGCCGCATCGTAGGCACTCGGTGTTTCCCGTGCGTCACCGCCCACGCCGGCGTCCCGGGGTCACGTACGGGCGACGCCGGATTTGGGGCGTCACGCGCCGCGCTGGTAGCCTCATGGGGTTGTCTGCGTCTGGGCTGAGGCATGTGAACTTCCGCCTCGCCCGTAGCGGCACCCACCAGCTCGATCCGACACGCTCCATCCCGACCAACATCAAGAGGCTTCTTCGTGGCGAACATCAAGTCCCAGATCAAGCGGATCCGCACCAATGAGAAGGCGCGGCTCCGGAACAAGAGCGTCAAGTCCGCGCTCAAGACGGCGATCCGCCGCTTCCGCGAGGCCGCCGACTCCGGTGACCGCGAGACCGCCGTCACCCTGCTCCGCGACGCCTCCCGCGCGCTCGACAAGGCTGCCAGCGCAGGCGTCATCCACGCCAACCAGGCCGCCAACAAGAAGTCGGCGCTGGCCCAGCGGGTCAACGCCCTCTAGTAGCTCCTCCCGGCAGGCGCGGTTCGTGCGCGCTCTGCCGAACTCTGACGACGGCTCGCCGTCGCGGTCCTCGGTGACCGCGATCGCGGGCCGTTGCTGCGTCCCGGGACGTCGGCTGCGCGATCGGCCTCAGCGGGCGGCGCGGGCCTCGGCCAGGACCCGGATGGTCCGCTCGAGGGCGTAGATCGGATCGACCGCGGCACCCTTCACGTCGGCGTTCAGATCGGCGACGGCCTGCATGGCCCTGCGCAGTCCCGGTTCGCTCCAGCCGCGCGCCTGGCCCTGCGCGCGCCTGATCTTCCACGGCGGCATGCCGAGCGCGGCGGCCATCCGGTTGGGATCTCCCCGCCCGGCCGCGCTGACACGGGCGACCGACCTGATGCCGTCGGCGAGTGCGTCCGCGATCAGCACGGGCGGCACGCCGATCGACATCGCCCAGCGCAGGGTCTCCACAGCGCCGGCCGTGTCGCCGATGACGGCCCGATCGGAGACGGCGAATCCGGTGACCTCGGCCCGGCCGGTGTGATAGGCCGCGACGGTCCGCGCGTCGATGCGCCCGCCCGAATCGCTGGCCAGCTGAGCGGTGACCATGGCCAGTTCCCGGAGGTCGCTGCCGACAGCTTCGAGCAGGTACGCCGCGGCGTCGGGGGTGATCGCCGCGCCGGCCCGCTTGACCTCGCCGCGGATGAAGTCCGCGCGCTCCTCGGGCCGGGTCAGCTTGGCGCAGCTGATGACCGTGTGCGCCGCCTGCCGCGTGGTCTCGAGCAACGCCTTGCCCTTCGCCCCGCCCGCGTGCTGGAGCACGAGCGTGATGTCCTCACCGGGATCCTTCACGAAGGCAGTGACCGCGGGCGTAGCGGCGGCCAGGATGTCCTGGGCCGAGCGAATGATCACGGTCCGCATGCCGCCGAACAGCGACGGGCTCAGCAGTTCCCACAGCTCGGCGGCGACGACGTCCGAGCCCTCGCAGTCGATCACATCCGCCGTGGGGTCCGCGCGGCGGCGGGCGGCCGCGATGCGCTCCAGCGCACGGGACACGAGGAACTCCTCGTCGCCCACGACGAGGATGACGCCCGCGGGCAGGTCTGCGGGCGCGGCGGGCATGGAGCCATGGTGGCACGCGGCGCCGACGAACGTCTGTGCGGGCACTCGGCGCGAGGATCGCCTCGGGCGCGGGCATCCCACCGAAGCGCCGGCTCGGCGGCTGCGCCGGTGGATGGATCGCCGTACGCAGCCCGGAGGACGTGCTGACCACTGCGACCTCGCCGTCGCGATCGGTCCGCCGGATGGTCATGCCTGCGCGCTGGAGGGCCGCCAGCAGGCTCGGAGCGGGGAAGCCGTAGGAGTTGTGGGCACCGTCGGAGATCACCGCGACCGACGCCCCGACCCCCGCCACGAAGGCGGGGTCGAAGTACGCGCTGCCGTGATGGGCGACCTTGAGGACGTCCGCCCGGAAGTCCCGCCCGGCCGACAGGAGCTGCTCCTCGCTCTCGATCTCGGCGTCGGCGGCGAGCAGGACCGTGTGCCCCCCGACGTGCGCACGGAGAAGCAGGCTGGAGTTGTTCGGGTCCGAGCGGGTGCCGTGGAACGCGCCGGCCGGGCCGAGGACGTCGAAGGTGAGTCCGGCGACCCGGAGCACCTCCCCCGGCGCCGGGACCGTGGCGGTGATCCCGCGCTGGGTGAGGACCTTCTGCAACAGCTGCTCCCCGGCCGCCGGCTCGGCCAGGGGCCCGGTGATCACAGCGCCGATGCTGCGGCCGCGAGCGACTCCCTCGATCCCGCCGACGTGATCCTCGTGAAGGTGCGTGATCACCAGCAACGGGATCGAGGTCACGGAGAGCTCGCGCAGGCAGGCGTCCGCGGCGACCGGATCCGGGCCGGTGTCGACCACGACCGCGGCGTGCGGACCGGCAGGCAGCACCAGCGCGTCACCCTGACCCACCGCGCAGGCGATGAAGATCCATCCCCGGGGCGGCCACCCCGTGGTGACGGCGCGGATCGGTATCTGGACCATCAGCGCGGTGACAGCGGCCGCCACGAGCACCGACCTGGCGCCGCGCCGGCGAGCCACCGCGACCAGCACGCCCAAGGCGAGGACGAGCAGGAGGGCGCCCGGGACGGTGGCGGGCCAGCTCACCGCCGCGCCGGGCAGCCGCCCGAAGAACCCGGCCACCCACACCAGCCACCGGCACGGGATGCCGGCGAGCTGAGCGAAGCAGCGCGCCCACCGGCAGCGACCACGGCGCGCTCACGGCGGCGAGCACGCCCAGCACCGTCCCCGGGCCGACGGCTGCCTCGGCGAGCAGGTTCGCGGGAATCGCGACCAGGCTGAGCCGGCCGCTGAGCAGGACGACCACCGGTGCCGTGACCACGGTGGCGGCCGCGGCGACCGCCACCGACTCGCTGACGCCCGGCGGGACCCCACGGCGGCTCAGCGCGTCGGCCCAGCCGGGCGCGATGAGCAGCAGGGCACCGGTCGCCAGCACGGACATCGCGAAACCGGCGTCGGTGGCCCACTCGGGATGCCAACCGAGGAGCACGAGCGTCGCCAATCCGAGCGCGGGCAGGCCGCGTCGCCGGCGCCCTCCCGCCACGGACACGAGCAGGATGCCCGCCATGAGCGCCGCTCGGAGCACGCTCGGCGACGGGCGGGCAACCACGACGAAGCCGACCAGCGCGACCGCGCCGACGAGCGAACGGATCCACGGCCGCACTCCCGCTCGCCGCAGCACGAGCTGTACCGCGCCCACGACCACCGCCACGTTGGTGCCGCTGACGGCGACGAGATGGGTGAGCCCCGCGACCTTGAACTGCTGCGCCAGCACCGGGTCGAGTCCCGAGGTGTCGCCGTCCACGAGGCCCGGCAGCAACCCGCGCTCGGCCGGTGGCAGGCCGGCAGACGCCGCGCGCAAGGACGCCCTGATCCGCTGGGCGAGCCGCTGCCAACGCGAGGGGCCGCTCAGCACTGCCGGCGGTCCGCGCGGGGTGATGGTGGCGGCCAGCAACTGGCCGCTCCGCGCGGGCGCGAACCTGCCGTCGACCCGGACGCGCTGCCCCGGCAACAGTTCGGGCCAGCCCGGCCCACTGGCGAGCAGCACGACAGCAACGTGCAGGCGATAGATCCTCTGTCGCACGCGCACCCGGTCCAGACGGGCATCGATCGCCACCAGCGAGCCTCCCCCGGCCGATGCCGAGAGCGGTCGTGGGTCGCTGACGAGTGTCACCTCGGCAAGCACGGACTGACGCTGATCGGCGAGGGTCCGCACCGGGTCGGCGCCGATGGCGTGCAGGCGCGCGGCCAGCGGCACCAGCACGGCCGCCGAGCACCACAGGGCAAGCGCCAGCGCAGGCAACCACTGCCGCACCCGCCCGTCCCCGCGCCGGGACCACACCAGAGCAGCTGCCCCCACCACCGCGCAGCCGCCTGCAGCGGCGAGCACGCCCTGCCACGCTCCATGGACGCCCACCAGCACCGCACACCAACCCACGGCCGACGCCGTCAGCAACCTGACGTCGACATCCCTGCTCGCCCCGTCGTCGGCGGTCATCGGCGCCTCATACGGTCACCAGCGACCGCAGCTCGGAGAACTTCGCATCGCCGATGCCGGACACCTGCCGCAGCTGATCCACCGAATCGAAGCGGCCGTGCTCGGTGCGCCAGTCGACGATGCGCTGTGCCAGCACGGGGCCTACGCCCGGGAGAGTCTCGAACTGCGTCTCCGTCGCCGTGTTGAGGTTGATCGGCGCGGCGGACAGCGTCGTCCCCGATCCGGTCGCCGTGGTCGGTGCCGAGCCTGCCGCGGCGGGTGGGCCTGGGCCGACCATGATCTGCTCGCCGTCCACGACGACGCGCGCCAGGTTGACGGCGGTCAGGTCGGTGCCGGGAAGCGCGCCGCCCGCTGCCCGGATCGCGTCGTCCACGCGCGAACCGGCCGGCAGCCGGACGAGACCCGGGCGGCGGACCTTGCCCGCCACGTCGACGACGACGCGCACGGTCGGACTCGGCGAGGTCGTGGTACGGATCGACCCGGTCGCTCCGGCCGTGGCCGCAGGTGAGGCGGACCCCGTCTGTCCGGTGACCACCACGGGAACGGCCTCCGACCGCGGGCGATCGGCACGGACCCGCCAGCCGACGAGTAACGCGGTGAGGATGACCACGACGGCGACACCGGCGACTGCCCGGCGTCCTGGCACCACCCGCCACTCGATGTGCTCGCGCGCCGGCCGCGCCGCCCGCCCGGGCACGGGGCGTGCGCGACGCGCACCCGGTTCGGCACGGCCCGGATCGGCCCGGCCGGACCGCTCGGCCTGCTGGGACCGCACCGCTTCCGGCCCCGTCTCAGCGCCGCCGAACAGCGCCCGCAGTCGTTGCTCCACCATGACGTCGGCACGCGCGCCCCCTCCCGATCGCAGTTCCACCACCGGTCCGACGCTAGGAAGTACGGGTGGGGCGCGGAGCGGGTGCGGAGGATCTGTGGACAACGGGGCGGGCTGTGGACAACCTCCCGGAGGCGCACCGGCGGAATGGAAGACTGCACCGCGTGGACAGCGACGCGACGACAGGAACGCTCCCGGGGGTGAGCCCGGCCGCTGCCGGAGCAGCCATCCGGCCGGGCGCCCGCGCGCGGCTGACGGTGGCACTGGCGCTGACCGTCGTCGGCTCGGTGGCCTATCTGCTGTCGCCGCGGATGGGTATCGACCTGTCCGCACAGTTGCACCGTGGCGCGTTCGCCCGCGCGCACCCGTTCACCCCGGTGGACTTCAGCTGGTTCGGCGGCACGCTGCCGCTCGGCTACTCGCTGTGGGCGCCGTGGCTGATGGCGCTGGTGGGCTCGCTGTTGACCGGCGCGCTGGCGTTCGTCGCCTGCACGCTGCTGACGATCCGGCTGGTCGACCGGCTGCACCCCGCGGTTCCCTGGGCGGTCATGGTGGCGATCGTCGTACTGCAGGCGGAGAACCTGATCCAGGGCCGCAGTTCCTTCGGCTGCGGCATGGCACTCGGCCTGCTCGCCCTGCTCGCCTGCGCGGCGGACGGACGCACCACCGGCCGGAGAGCGGCCGCCGCGGGCGCGGCGGCCTTCCTGGCCGCGTCTGCGTCGCCGATGGCCGGCCTCTTCCTCGCGATAGCGGCCGCCGCGCTGGTCGCGGCACACCGGGGCCGGGACGCGGCCGCCCTGCTTGCCGGGACGGTCCTCGGCGGGGTCGTCACGTCGGTCGTCTTCTCCGATACCGGCACGCAGCCGTTCAGCGCGGCCGATGCACGCACCGGCGGGCTGCTCTGTGCGGTGGTCGTGATCGCCTGCCTGCGCACGAGCCGTCCACTCACGGCGGGAGCCGTGCTGGCCTTTCTGGGCGTCATCGTCGCGTACTCGATCGACTCCCCCGTCGGTAGCAACATCACCCGCCTGCCACTGTTCTTCGCCCTGCCGATCGTCCTGGCCGTCTCACGCCGCAGCGTGCTCGCAGTGCTCACCGTATGCGCGGCACTGTCCCTCACCGGCCAGCAACTGACGCACGATCGCAGCACCTTCGACGGTCTCGGACAGGCCCCGTCGACGCGCGCGTACTTCTCCCCGCTGATCGACGCCGTCACCGCTCGCGGGACGCTCACCGGGCGAATCGAGATCCCCGAGATGGTCGGCCACTGGGATTCCGCATACGTCAGCGACGCCCTGCCGTTGGCTCGGGGCTGGCTGCAGCAGACCGACGTCACCGTCAACCACGACGTGTTCTACGCCGGCCCCATCGACCCCGCCCGCTACCGGACCTGGCTGACGACCAACGCGGTGCAGTACATCGCGGTCCCGGACGCACCGCTGCTCAAACACGGCCGGCTCGAGGCGTCCTTCCTGGCCCTGCATCCAGCCGGGCTCACCCAGGTGTGGCAGAACGCGCACTGGCGCCTCTACGCGGTCAGCGGCGCCACCTCCCTCGTCGACCTCCCCGCGACCGTCGTCGCCCAGCACCCGGCGGCCATCACGGTCACGGCTCCTGCCGGCGCCACGGTCACCGTGCGGCTGCGCTGGTTCGACTGGCTCTCCGTCTCAGGCAACGGCGCCTGCCTCGCGCCGCACGACGGCCAGGTGCAGCTGCGCACGACCGTTGCGGGGACGTACACGATCAGCTCGACCCTGCACGGCAACCGCCGTCACTGCTGACGCAGCTCAATGCCGCGAGACGACGACCCCCACGACGCCCGGGCCGGTGTGCGCGCCCAGCACGGCGCCCACCTCGGAGATCACCAGCAGCTTCAGGGACGGGATGCGGTCGCGCAGGGCCTCGGCGACCTCGGCGGCCCGGTCACCCGCGGCCAGATGCTGCACCGCGACATCGACCGGTTCGTCACCCGCCGCCGCGACTGCGAGGGCCAGCAGGCGCGCGATCGCCTTCGACGACGTGCGCACCTTCTCCAGCGGCACGATCCGTCCGTCCTTGACGTGCAGCAGGGGCTTGACCGACAGCGCCGTTCCGAGCACCGCCTGCGCCGCCCCGATCCGGCCGCCCCGGCGCAGGTATTCGAGGGTGTCGACGTAGAAGAAGCACGATGTGCGGTCCACGGCACCGACCGCGGCATCCTGGACCGCGCCGGAGCGGGCACCGTCGGCCGCGGCCTGCGCCGCCGCAAGCACGGCGAAACCGAGCCCCATCCCGGTGGATCGCGAGTCCACGACGCGCACGTCGCCGTCGGCGAACTCCTCCGCGGCCAGGCGTGCGGAATCCCACGTCCCCGACAGCTCCGAGGACAGATGGACCGATACGACCCGCTCCGCGCCCTCGGCGAACGCGGACCGGTAGACGGCCTCGAAGTCACCGGGCGTGGGGCGCGAGGTGGTCACGCTCTGCCGCGCGCGCAGGGCCTCGGCGAGATCGGCCGCAGACACCTCGACACCGTCCAGCCCCGAGCGCGCGGCCGCGGACTCGCTGCGACCGATCTGGACGGTCAGGGGAACGATGCGCAGTCCCGCGGGCGCCATGCCCTCCGGGAAATAGGCCGTGGAGTCCGTCACGACCGCAACCCGCTGGACCATCAGCCCACCATAGGCGAGCGGCGCTCAGACCAGCGCCCGATAGGCCGCGAGCACCTCGTCGGCCAGGTCGTGATAGGCCAGCGCGACCGGGCTGGACGGCGCGCTCAGCACGACCGGTCGCTTGGCCAGCGTCGCGCTCGGGACCCGGCGCGAGTACGGGATCTTCGTCCCGAAGATGGGCAGCGCGGTGCCGGCCAGGGCGTTGGCGACCTCGCGTGCCGCCGCTCCCTTGCCGTCCCAGTTGGCGCAGACCACGCCGAGCAGCACCGCCTCGGTGTTCTCGAAACGCGCGTGGGAGTTCAGGAAGGCGCTGATGCGGACCGCGCCGAGCGCGCTGCCGGGGTCGGAGGTGAAGACGCTGAGCATGCAGTCGGCCGCGGCCAGGGCTGCCAGGGTCATGTTCCCGGCGTCCCCGTGGGTGTCGATGATGATCGAGTCGTACTGCGTGAACACCGGGCGCAGGGTGCGGCGCAGGCTCGTCACCAGCCCGCCCTGCTGGGCGAGCGCGAGAGCGACCTCGTCCAGCGACGCGTGCGCCGGGATCAGGTCGACCCCCGGTGCGACGTCACGCCGGATGATCGACGTGACGTCCGAGTCGACGTCGGAGAGCACGCCCGCCAGGGAGTCCTCCGGGCCGGCGACGACGCCGAACGCTCGGCCCAGGCTGTCCTGCGGGTCGGCGTCGACGGCGAGCGTGCGCCCCCGGCCGCCGAGGACCGCGGCCAGGTTCGCGGCCGTCGCGGTCTTGCCGACGCCGCCCTTGCTGCTGCAGATCGCCAGTCGCATCGGCCGAGGTTACCCGCCGATCAGACCACGAAATTGATCAGACGCCCGGGAACGGCTATGACACGCCGCACGTCCCGGCCGTCCAGCGCGGCGATCAGGCGCTCCTCGGAACGGGCGGCGGCCTCCAGGACCTCGGCATCGGCTCCGGTCGGCCACCGTGACGACGACCTTCACCTTGCCGTTGACCTGGACCGGGATCTCGACGGTGTCGTCGACCAGCAACGCCTCGTCTGCCACGGGGAAGTCGTGCCAGGCCAGCGACTGGTCGTGTCCCAGCCGCGACCACAGTTCCTCGGCGGCGTGCGGGGCCAGCGGGGCCAACATGAGCACGACGGGCTCCACCACGTCCCGGGGGGCTCCACCGTTCGGGTAGGCCTGGGTCACCGCATTGTTCAGCTCGGTGATGCGCGCGATCGCGGTGTTGAAGCGCAGCGACTCCATGCCGTCGCGCACGGCAGCGATCGTCTTGTGCAGCAGGCGGTTCAGCGCCTCGGGCACCACGTCGTCGCTGACGTGGACGGCCCCGGTCTGCTCGTCGATCACCGTGCGCCAGATGCGCTGCAGCAGCCGGTAGGACCCCACGACGGCCTTGGTGTCCCACGGGCGCGACTGCTCCAGCGGACCGGTGAACATCTCGAACAACCGCAAGGTGTCGGCACCGTAGGCCGCGTACATCTCGTCGGGCGTCGTGACGTTCTTCAGGGACTTGCCCATCTTCCCGTACTCGCGCTCCACCGGAGTGTCGCCCAGGAAGTAGCCGCCGTCGCGCTCGACCACGTCGGCCGCGGGGACGTACGAACCGCGGGCATCGACGTAGGCGTACGCCTGCACGTAGCCCTGGTTGACCAGGCGGTGGAACGGCTCGGAGCTGGACACGTGCCCCAGGTCGAACAGCACCTTGTGCCAGAACCGCGCGTACAGCAGGTGCAGCACGGCGTGCTCGACGCCGCCGACGTAGAGCTCCACGCCACCCAGCGGACGGTCCGCGGTCGGCCCCATCCAGTACCGCTCGATCTCCGGATCGATCAGCTCGGCGGTGTTGGTCGGGTCCAGGTACCGCAGCTCGTACCAGCAGGAACCGGCCCAGTTCGGCATGGTGTTGGTCTCGCGGCGGTACTGCTTCGGACCGTCACCGAGATCGAGGGTGACGTTCACCCAGTCCGGCAGGCGCCCCAGAGGCGGCTCGGGCAGCGAGTCCACGTCGTCCGGGGCGAAGGACTTCGGGGAGAAGTCGTCGGTGTCGGGCAGCTCGACGGGCAGCAACGCGTCCGGCAGCGCGATCGGCAGGCCGGTCTCGTCGAACACGATCGGGAACGGCTCACCCCAGTACCGCTGCCGGGAGAACAGCCAGTCACGCAGCCGGTAGGTCGTCGCCCGCCGGCCGTGGCCGTGCTCCTCCAGCCAGGTGCAGACGGTGTCGATGGCGACCGTCTTGTCGGTGATGCCGTCCAGCTTCAGGCCGGTTCCGTTGTCGGAGTTGATGCGCGGCCCGTCACCGCTGTAGGCACCGCCGGCGAAGTCCTCCGGCGGCTGCACCGTGCGCACGATCGGCAGCTCGAAGGCCTCGGCGAAGGCGTGGTCACGCTCGTCCTCGGCGGGCACGGCCATGATCGCGCCCGTGCCGTAGCCCATCAGCACGTAGTCGGCGATGAAGACCGGGATCTGGACGCCCGAGACCGGGTTGGTGACGTAGGAGCCGAGGAACACACCGGTCTTGTGCTTGGACGTGTCACCGGTCTGGCGCTCGAGGTCGGACTTGCCCACCAGCGAACGGCGGTAGGCCGCGACCGCATCCCGCGGCGTCGCGTGGCCCTGGGACCACAGCGGGTTCGTCAGGTCGGGCCAGGCGTCGGCCACCAGCTCGTCGACCAGCGGGTGCTCGGGTGCGAGCACCGTGTAGGTGGCGCCGAACAGGGTGTCGGGGCGAGTGGTGAAGACCTCGATCGAGCCGCGCTCACCGGCGAAGCTCACGTGCGCGCCGGTGGACCGTCCGATCCAGTTCTGCTGCATCGCCCGGACCTTGTCCGGCCAGTCGATGAACTCCAGGTCCGACAGCAGCCGATCGGCGTAGGCGGTGATCCGCATCATCCACTGCGCCAGCGGCTTGCGGAAGACGGGGAAGTTCCCGCGCTCGCTGCGCCCCTCGGCGGTGACCTCCTCGTTGGCCAGCACGGTGCCCAGACCAGGACACCAGTTGACCAGGGACTCCGCGCGGTAGACCAACCGATGGTTGTCGACGACCTGCCGGCGCTGCAGCGCGTCCAGCTCCGCCCATTCGACACCGAACGGGTTCGTGCCCGCGTTCGGGCGCCGGGTGCCCGCGTCCAGTTCGGCGATCAGCTCGGTGATGGGGCGGGCGGTGCTCCGCAGCGCGTCGTACCAGGAGTTGAAGATCTGCAGGAAGATCCACTGTGTCCACCGGTAGAAGCCCGTGTCCGTGGTGGCGAGTACCCGGCGCTGGTCGTGACCCAGGCCCAGGCGGCGCAGCTGCCGCTTGAACGTGACCATGTTGGCCTCGGTCGTGGTGCGCGGGTGCTGGCCCGTCTGCACGGCGTACTGCTCGGCGGGCAGCCCGAACGCGTCGAAGCCCATCGTGTGCAGGACGTTCTCGCCGCGCATCCGCCGGTACCTGGCGTAGACGTCGGTGCCGATGTAGCCCAGCGGATGACCGACGTGCAGGCCGTCGCCGGACGGGTAGGGAAACATGTCCAGCACATAGGCGTGCGGGCGGATGGCCATCCGGTCGAAACCGTCGTCCAGCGGGCCGGTGGGGTTGGGGGCGTTGAAGGTGCCGCTGGCCTCCCAGCGGTCCTGCCACGCCACCTCGATCGCGTCGGCCATCGCCGCGTCGTAGCGGTAGGGCGGGGTGTCGCCCCTGCCGTCGGATCCCTCGCCGGTGTCGGCCACGTCGGTGTGCTCGGCCGTGCTCATGTTCACGATTCTCCTGTTCTGGCGCCGTACTCCGGACAAACGAAGAGCCCCTGCAGAAGGCAGAGGCTCAGCCGCGCTGATGACGAGGACGACAGCGTCAGCGCGGCCCGGTAAGGAGCAGGCGGATGGAGCTCACGGTGTGCATGTTACCCCGGTGCCGGCGGCGGAGGGAACCCGGATTGGGTCGGAATGGGGGTAAACCCGCACGGATCTCACGCCCGTTGACGCGGCGGCTCGGCGTCGATCGCCTCGGCGTCGGGCGACTCCTGCTCGAGGAACGGCAGCGGGATGACCGGCCCGGGCGGCCCGGCGTTGTGCGCCCGCAGCCGCCAGCCCGAGGGCTCCAGGCACATCTCGCTCCAGTGGCAGTTCGCCAGCGGGCCGAGGATGTGGATCGTCTGGTCGAGGCCCAGCAGGTCCGAGGTCAGCGCCAGGGCGGTGGCGCTGTGCGTCACGAGCACCACGAGGGCGACCTCGGGCAGCTCGCGGAAGCAGGCACGCGAGCGCTCGGCGACCTCGTCGCGCGTCTCACCCCCGCGGCGGGTGACGTCGCGGCCGGCCAGCCAGTCGGCCAGCTCGTCGGGGTAGCGGTCCGCGACCTCGTCCCGGGTGAGCCCTTCCCAGTGCCCGAGCGAGCGTTCCCGCAGGCGCGGATCGAAGCTGGGCGTCAGACCGGTCACGGTGGCGAGCGCGGCAGCCGTCTGCGCGGCGCGCTGGAGGTCGGAGCTGACGATGACGTCCGGTCGCAGGCTGGCGATCAGGGCGGCCGCGGTCGCGGCCTGCGCGCGCCCCACCTCGTCCAGGGCGGGATCGGCCTGCCCCTGGAAGCGGCGCTCGGCGTTCCAGGTCGTGCGGCCGTGCCGCCAGATCAGGACGCGAGCGGGCGAGCTCACGTGTCGGAACTGGTGGTCGCGGCCTCGGCGGTACGCGGCGTCTCGACGAACGGGATGACCGGGCAGTCGCTCCACAGCCGCTCGAGGGCGTAGAAGACCCGCTCCTCGGTGTGCTGGATGTGGACGACGATGTCGGAGTAGTCGAGCAGGACCCAGCGCCCGTCGCGGCGGCCCTCGCGGCGCAGCGGCTTGTTCCCGGCGGCCCGCAGGCGATCCTCGACGGAGTCCACGATCGCCTCGACCTGCCGCTCGTTGCTCCCGGTGGCGATGACGAAGACGTCGGTGATGGCGAGGCGGTCGCTGACGTCGATCAGCACGATGTCCGTGGCGAGTTTGTCCGAGGCGGCCTCGGCGGCGAGAAGCGCCAGGTCACGGGCCTGATCTGTGGCAGTCACAGGCACTTACCCTAGCCGCCGAGCGGGCGTGCGCCGACCGCACGCCCGCCGGGGACGAAACGTCGAGTTAACAACGGAGCAATTGACGCGTGCGCCTTCCGCGTCAACAGTATGGCCATAACTGTTGAGCGCCTCTCGAATCTCGACCGCGCCCACCCGCTGCCCGACCCGGAGGCCACCCTGTGACCGCTACACACGCAACCGAAGCCGACTTCGTCAGCTACGGCCAGAAGGCGACCGCCGTCGAGCCGGGCGGGGTCGAGTTCATCCCGATCGCCGAGCGCCACGGCAAGCCCATCCAGCTGCTCTGGACCTGGTCGTCACCCAACATGGAGTTCGCGACGGTCGCGGTGGGCATCCTCGGAACCCTTTACTGGGGGCTGACGTTCTGGCCAGGCGGCGCTGGCCATCGTCATCGGCACGGCGCTCGGCTCGGTCACGCAAGGCATCCTCTCGACCTGGGGACCGCCGACCGGCTTCTGCCAGATGGTGCTCAGCCGCACCGGCTTCGGCTTCATCGGCAACGTCCTCCCCGCCGGCCTCAACGCCGTCATCGCCGGCATCGGCTGGTTCGCCGTCAACAGCATCAGCGGGGCGCTGGCCCTGCACGCCCTGTTCTCCGCGCTCCCCAAGGGTCTGTGCCTGATCGTCGTGGTGCTCATCCAGATGACCATCGCGTTCTTCGGGCACAACCTCGTGCAGCTCTTCGAGCGGTACGCCTTCCCCGTGCTGACCGTCATCTTCGTGATCGCGGCGATCGTGGTACTCGGCAAGTCCCACCCGGGCGACGCCGCGCTGACCGACTTCGCTCCCCCGCCGCTGGGCGGTTTCCTGCTGATGGTCGGCGCCGCGTTCGGCTACGCCGCGGGGTGGAACCCCTATGCCGCCGACTACACCCGCTACCTGCCGACCGACACCAAGCCCCGCTCGGTGGCCCTGTACGCCGGTCTGGGCGTCTTCGTCTCCTGCGGGCTGCTCGAGATCGCCGGCGCGGCCATGGTGTCGGCCGCCGGGAAGGACGCGGCGGTCGACCCGGGCGTCGTTCACCGGCCTCCTCCCGACCTTCCTCGGCAAGCTCACCCTGCTCGCCATCTGCCTCGGCGCCATCGCGGCGAACGCGATCAACATCTACTCGGGGTCGATGTCGTTCATGTCGATCGGCATCGACCTGCCCACCAAGCTCGCTCGGGCGACGGTGGCGCTGGTCTTCGGGGTCATCGGGCTCATCGTCGCCTTCACGGGCCTGAAGAACGCCGGGTCCAACTACGAGAACTTCCTGCTCGTCATCGCCTACTGGGTCGCCCCGTGGCTCGGCGTCGTGTTCGTCGACCGGTTCCTGCGCCGCGGCCCGGACCACAACGCCACCGTGGACGCCCTGGTGCGGGACCGTGGCTTCCAGAACTGGGCAGGCCCGATCTCGATGCTCGTCGGCATGGTCATCTCGATCTGGCTGTTCTGCAACCAGACGAAGTACGTGGGGTACGTGCCGAAGCACCATCCCGCGTTCGGCGACATCACGTTCATCGTCGGGTTCGTCATCTCCGCCGGCCTGTACGCGGTTCTCGTGAACGTCCTCAAGCCCACGACCACCTCCGTCCCCCGGTCCCGGGTCGACGTTGTTTCCTGACGTGGATCCGGCCGACCTCCTGACCTACGCGGTCGAGGAGGCACGGCTGGGACTGGCCGAAGGGGGCATCCCGATCGGGGGTGCCCTCATCGGGCGGGACGGCTCGGTGCTCGGGCGCGGACACAACCGGCGCGTCCAGGACGATGACCCGTCCATGCACGGGGAGACCTCGGCCTTCCGCAACGCCGGGCGGCAGGCGTCCTACCGTGGCACCACGATGGTCACCACGCTCTCGCCGTGCTGGTACTGCAGCGGACTCGTCCGGCAGTTCGGGATCAGCCGCGTGATCATCGGCGAGGCCCGGACGTTCCACGGTGGCCACGACTGGCTCGCCGAGAACGGCGTCGAGATCGTGCTCCTCGACGACCCGGTCTGCTTCGGGCTGATGAGCGACTTCATCGCCGCTCATCCGGCACTGTGGAACGAAGACATAGGCGAGGAGTAGCCACATGCCGGCCACGGTCCCGATCATCAACCTCACACCCTGGTACGAGGGCGGCGCCGCCGGACGGGCCGAGGTCGCCGCCCAGGTGGATCTGGCGCTGCAGCGGGTCGGCTTCCTCCTCGTGACCGGGCACGGTGTCCCGCAGACCCTGCGCGACGACGTCCGGACCGCCGCCCGCGCGTTCTTCGCCCTGCCCACCGAGGTGAAACAGGCCTACGCGGTCACCGTCGGCGGGCGCGGCTGGCTGCCGCCCGGCGTCGAGGCGAACGGCTACGCCGAGGGCACCGAGACACCACCGGACCTCAAGGAGTCCTTCTCCGTGGGCGCCGAGGAGCGCACGGGCATCCGGGAGGTCGACGACTACTGGTTCCAGCCCAACGTGTGGCCCGCCGAGATCCCGGCGCTGAAGAAGGTCGTCCAGATCTACCTGGACGAGATGCGCGGGCTCGCCGAGGACCTGCTGACCGTCTGCGCCGGCGCCCTGGGGCTCGAGGACACGTTCTTCACACGGCACACCGAGCACGCGACGCACACCCTGAACGTCAACTGGTACCCGCCGGTGGCCGTGGCGGGCGAACCGGCGCCGGGGCAGTTCCGGATCGGCCCGCACACCGACTTCGGCACCGTCACCATCCTGGACCGCGAGCCCGGCAAGGGCGGTCTGCAGGTGTGGACCGAGGACGACGACTGGCAGGACGCGCCGTACGAGGCGACCGCTTTCACCATCAACACCGGCGACCTGCTGGCCCGCTGGACGGGTGACCGGTGGCGCTCGAACCGGCACCGGGTCCTACCGCCCCAGGCCGAGGCTCCCGACGAGGACCTCGTGTCCCTCGTGTACTTCTACGAGGCCGACCACAACGCGGTCGTGCACTCCCTGCAGCCGCCGATCGGCAAGCCGAACAGCTACGCACCGGTCGTGTCCGCGGACTTCCTGCGCGAGCGGCTCGACGCCATCACGATGAGCTGACCGGACGGGCCGGGCTAGCCGACCGCGCCCGCGCGGTAGAGCTCGTGCTTGCCGATGTACTGCACGACGCCGTCCGGGACGAGGTACCAGACCGGATGGCCGGAGCGGACCCGGTCGCGGCACACGCTCGAGGAGATCGCCATGGCCGGCACGTCGACCAGCGTGACCGAGTCGGCCGGCAGGTGGGCGTCGGAGAGCTCGTAGCCGGGGCGCGTCACGCCGATGAAGTGTGCCGACGTCAGGAGCTCGTCGGCGTCCTTCCACGACAGGATCTGGGCCAGCGCGTCGGCGCCGGTGATGAAGAAGAGGTCGTCCCCGGGACGGGCGGCGCTTATGTCGCGCACGGTGTCGACGGTGAAGGTCGGCCCCTCGCGGTCGATGTCGACCCTGCTGACCCAGAAGCGCGGATTGGACGCCGTGGCGATCACGGCCATCAGGTACCGGTGCTCGGCGGGGCTGACCTGCCGGTTGGTCTTCTGCCACGGCTCGCCGGTCGGCACGAAGATCACCTCGTCGAGCCCGAACAGGTCCCCGACCTCACTGGCCGCCACCAGGTGGCCGTGATGGATCGGGTCGAAGGTGCCGCCCATGATCCCCACCCGGCGCGGTGCGGACGCCGGAGGCGCGGGCGCGTCTGTGGTCACCGGGTCATCGTAGGGAGTGCGCCCGCCACGGCCGCGGGACCACCCCTGGTGGCGGCGCGTAACGCTGATTACAGTGCAAGAAAGGCGAAGGGAGACGGCGATGAGCAGGTTCACCAACCCCGCGGCTGACACCACCGAGCGGCAGGCGGGCGTGCGGATCGGCGATGCCGAGCGAGACCGGGCCGCGGACTCCCTGGGCGCCCACTTCCGGGCCGGCCGGCTCGATCCGCACGAGTACGCCGAACGCGTCGACGTCGCCTACCGGGCGCGCACGGAGCGCGACCTGGCTCCCCTGTTCGCCGACCTGCCCGGCGGGGTGCCGCGCATCGGCGCACCGGACGGCGACCGCCACCACGTCGCCCGGCGGCGGCCGGTGCTCGGCTTCGGGCGGGCCGTCGTGTTCCTCATCCTGGTCGCCGCGGCCGCGATGGCCGTCAGCGCGCACGTCCCGTTGATCGTGCTGGTGCCGCTGCTCTGGTTCACCGTCGTGCGGCGGGGCTTCGCCCACCCGCGCGGACCCGGCCGCGGTGGGCGTCAGCGGATCTGACCGTCGCCTGTCACGACCCACTTCGTGCTGGTCAGCTCGGGCAGGCCCATCGGCCCACGCGCGTGCAGTTTCTGCGTCGAGATCCCGATCTCGGCGCCGAACCCGAACTCGCCGCCGTCGGTGAAACGGGTCGAGGCGTTGACGACGACCGCGGCGCTGTCGACGCGGGCGACGAAGCGCTGCACCGTCGGAAGATCCCGGCTGACGATCGCCTCGGTGTGGCCGGTCGTCCACCGGCGGATGTGCGCGATGGCCTCGTCCACGTCCTCGACCACCCGGACCGCCATGTCCAGTGACAGGTACTCCTGCGCCCAGTCCTCGTCGGCGGCGGCGAGGACATCGGTGCCCGCCGAGCGGGCGGCCTCGTCCCCGTGCACGGTGACGCCCGCGCGCTGCAGCGCGGCGACGATGCGGGGCAGGAAATCCGCCGCGGCCGCGCGGTGGATCAGCAGGGTCTCCGCTGCATTGCAGACACCGGGGCGGGAGACCTTGGCGTTGAGCACGATCCGCTCGGCCATGTCCTGATCGGCGCTCGCGTCCACGTAGATGTGACAGTTGCCGACCCCGGTCTCGATCACCGGGACGGTCGCGTTCTCCACGACATAGGCGATCAGGCCGGCGCCACCACGCGGGATGACCACGTCGACCAGGCCGCGCGCTCGCAGCAGGTGCGCGACGCTGGAGCGCTCGGTGCCGGGCACGAGCTGGATCGCGTCGGCGGGCAGGCCGGCTTTCTCCGCGGCCCGCGCGAGCACGTCCACGAGCACCGTGTTGCTGGCGTACGCGCTGCCCGAGCCGCGCAGCAGCACCGCGTTGCCGCTCTTGACTGCGAGACCGGCGGCGTCGACCGTGACGTTGGGGCGGGCCTCGTAGACGATGGCCACCACCCCGAACGGCACCCGCACCTGCTGCAATTGCAGGCCGTTGGGCACGGTATATCCCCGCACGACGTCACCGACGGGGTCCGGCAGCAGCGCGACCGCCCGCAGACCGGCTGCCATGTCCTCGATCCGTTCCGGGGACAGGGAGAGGCGGTCGATCATCGGCTCGGGTGTGCCGGCTGCCCGCGCGGCAGCGACGTCGACGGCGTTCGCGGCGAGGATCTCGACTGCCGCACCTACCAGGGCGTCGGCCATCTGGTTCAGCGCCGCGTCCTTCAGGGCCCGCGTGAGCGGTGCCAGCTCGGCGGCGGCCTCCCGGGCACGGGCCGCGACGGCGCGCACGTCCTGCTCGGTCACCTCGTCGTTCTGCTCACCCATGCGGCAAGAATACGGCGGCCGGGCTGGCGGCTCAGAACCACGCAGGGTCGGTGTCCAGGGTGGTGGTGTCCAGGGAGTCGAGCAGGTCGAACTGGGCATCGGTACGCGGCAGCTCCCACCGGAAGAAGTACCGCGCGGCCTGCCGCTTCCCGTCGTAGAACGCTCCCTGCCCGTCCCCGGCCGCCAGGAACTGCTCCAGCCAGATCCACGCGAGCACGACGTGCCCGGTGGCCTCCAGGTAGACGGTGGAGTTCGCCAGCGCGACGGCGAGGTCGCCGTTCGCGAACAGGTGACCGGGCACGGCGGCGACCCGCTCCAGCCGGCGCCGCAGCTGCCCGGCCAAGCTCGGCCGGCTCCCCTCCCACAGCATCCGCGCGCGCACAGGTCGACTCCATCGTCGAGACCAGCAGCCGCAGCCCGGCGCCACCGGACATCACGGCCTTGCGCCCCAACAGGTCCAGCCCCTGGATGCCGTGCGTGCCCTCGTGGATCGGGTTGAGGCGGTTGTCCCGGTAGAACTGCTCGACGTTGTACTCGCGGGTGTAGCCGTACCCGCCGTGGATCTGGATCGCCAGGCTGTTGGCCTCCAGGCACCACTGCGACGGCCAGCTCTTGGCGATCGGCGTCAGCATGTCCAGCAACTGCGTCGCCCCCGCGCGGGCCTCCGCCTCGCCGGTGCGCTCCTCGTCGACCAGCCGCCCGCAGTAGAGGTTGAGCGCGAGGGCGCCCTCGACGTAGGACTTCTGGGCCAGCAGCATCCGCTTGACGTCGGCGTGCTCGATGAGCGGGATCTGCGGTGTGCTCGGATCCTTCGCCGCGACCGGCCGCCCCTGCGGTCGGCTGCGGGCGTAGTCCAGCGAGTGCAGGTACCCGGTGTAGCCGAGCGCCGTCGCGCCCAGGCCCGACCCCGATCCGCGCCTCGTTCATCATGTGGAACATGTACTGCAGCCCGCGGTGCGGCTCGCCGACGAGGTAGCCGACCGCGCCGGGTGATCCGCCCGGGGTGAACGCACCCTCCCCGAAGTTGAGCAGCGTGTTCACCGTGCCGCGGAAGCCCATCTTGTGGTTCAGCCCGGCGAGCACGACGTCGTTGCGCTCACCGAGCGAACCGTCCGGCCCGACGAGGATCTTCGGCACGATGAACAGCGAGAGGCCCTTCGTGCCGATCGGTCCGCCAGGGATCTTCGCCAGCACCAGGTGGATGATGTTCTCGCTCAGCTCGTGCTCGCCGCCCGAGATCCACATCTTGTTCCCGGTGACGCGGTAGGTCCCGTCCTCGGCGGGCACCGCTCGGGTGGTGACGTCGGCCAGCGACGAACCGGCCTGCGGTTCGGACAGGCACATCGTCCCGAAGAACCGTCCGGCGAGCATCGGCCTGACGAAGCGGTCGATCTGGTCGGCGGTGCCGTAGGTCAGCACCAGGTTGGCGTTGGCCGCCGACAGGAACGGGTAGGCGGACGTGCCGACGTTGGCGGCCTGGAACCACGCGAAGCACGCCTGCGCCACGACGGCCGGCAGCTGCATCCCCCCGACCTCGTAGTCCATGGCAGCGCCGAGCAGGTCCGACTTCGCGAAGACCTCCAGCGCCGCGCGGACCTCGTCGATGATGTGCACGCGGGTGCCGTCGAACGTGGGCTCCTGGGCGTCGCTCTTCTTGTTGTGGGGCGCGAAGTCGCGGGTGGCTATCTGCTCGCTCAGGTCGAGCGCCGCCGAGAAGGTGTCGCGGCTGTGGTCGGCGTGGCGCTGCCGGGTGAGCAGCGTCTCGGCGTGCAGCCACTCGAAGAGCAGGAAGTCCAGATCACGACGCGAGAGCAGGAGCGAGGCCATACCGGCCATCCTGCCTCAGCGCCCCGGTGACAGCAGCACGTGACCGTGGCGGTCCGGCGCCCGGCTACAGCAGCACGATGTCGTCGCGGTGGACGACCTCGCGCCGCAGGTCCGCCGGAAGGTCGGGCGAGGACTTGCCGAACAGGGCAGGCAGGTCCTGCGCGTCGAAGCTCACCAACCCACGCGCGACGACCGTCCCGTCCGGGCCGACGATCTCCACCGCGTCGCCGGCGCCGAAGTCACCGGTCGCCGCCGTCACGCCGGCGGGCAGCAGCGACGCGCGCCGCTCCACCACGGCCCGCACCGCGCCGGCGTCCAGGACGATCCGGCCCTGCGGGGTGGCCGCATGGCGCAGCCAGAACAGCCGCGACGCCGTCCGTCCCCCCGTCGGCGCGAACAGGGTACCGGTCGCGCCCTGCAGGGCGGCGCCGACCTGGGCGGCGTGCGCCAGGATGACCGGGATGCCGGCACCCGTCGCGATGGCGGCCGCCTCGATCTTGGTCGTCATGCCGCCGGTACCGACCGAGCTGCCGGATCCGGCGATAGTCACCGCGGCGAGGTCTGCGGCCGAGCGCACCTCCGGGATCACGACGGAGTCGCGATGCGCGGGGTTGCCGGTGTAGAGGCCGTCGACGTCGGACAGCAGCACCAGCGCATCGGCCAGGACCAGATGGGCCACGAGCGCGGCGAGCCGGTCGTTGTCGCCGAAGCGGATCTCCTGCGTGGCGACGGTGTCGTTCTCGTTGACGATGGGGATGACGCCCAGCGCCAGCAGCCGCTCCATGGTGCGCTGGGCGTTGCGGTAGTGGCCGCGGCGGTGGAGGTCGTCGGCGGTGAGCAGCACCTGGCCGACGGTCAGCGAGTGACGGGCGAAGGACGCCGCGTACCGCTCGGCGAGCAGTTGCTGCCCCACGCTGGCCGCGGCCTGCTGGGTGGCCAGGTCACGCGGGCGGGCGCGCAGTCCGAGGGGTGCGATTCCGGCCGCGATCGCACCCGAGCTGACGAGCACGACCTGGTGCCCGGCACCGCGGCGCTCGGCCAGTGCGTCGACCAGTGCGTCGATCCGCGCCGGGTCGATCCGGCCCCGGGACGTCAGCGACGACGACCCGACCTTGACGACGGTGCGCGCCGCAGCGGCGACCGCGGCCCGGCTCACTCCTCGTAGCCCGCGTCGAACTCCACCCATTCGCCGTCCACGTCGGCATGCCGGCGCCGCGACTTCTTCATCAGCAGCCGCTGATCGGCGTTGGGGCGGGAGTCGATGTCGAGGCGGGCGTCGGTGCCGCGCCGCGTCGGCTGGTAGTCGTCGTCGGCCATGCCCATCGTGGGCTCGAAGTCGAACGTCACCTCGCCGATGGTCACCGACGCGCCCGGTTCGGCACCCGCGGCGGCCAGCGCGTCCTCGACGCCCAGGCGGGCCAGCCGGTCGGCGAGGTAGCCCACGGCCTCGTCGTTGTCGAAGCTGGTCTGGCGGATCCAGCGCTCGGGCTTGCTGCCCCGGACGATGAAGCCGTCGGGGACATCGGGGTCGGCCTCGACCGTGAAACCCGCCTCGTTGACCGCACGCGGCCGCAGCACGATGCGCTCGGGCTCGGCCTCGGGCAGCCCCGCGCGGTAGGCCTCCACCTCGGCGGCCAGGGCGAACAGCAGCTCACGCAGGCCGAGGCGGCTCACCGCGCTGATGATGAAGACGCGATAACCGCGGGCCTCCAGCTCGGGCTTGACCAGCTCGGCCAGCTCCAGCGCCTCCGGCAGGTCGGCCTTGTTCAGGGCGACGATGCGCGGGCGCTCCAGCAGGTCGCCGAGGGTGCCGGCGTACTGGCTCAGCTCGGACTCGATCGCGTCCAGGTCGCTGAGCGGATCGCGGCCCGGGTCGAGGGTCCCGCAGTCCAGGACGTGGAGCAGCACCGCACAGCGTTCGATGTGGCGCAGGAAGTCCAGGCCGAGGCCCTTGCCCTGCGCCGCGCCCGGGATCAGGCCGGGGACGTCGGCGACGGTGAAGACGGTCTCCCCCGCGCTGACGACGCCGAGGTTCGGGACCAGCGTGGTGAAGGGGTAGTCGGCGATCTTGGGGCGCGCGGCCGAGATCGACGCGATCAGCGAGGACTTGCCCGCCGACGGGTAGCCCACGAGCCCGACGTCGGCGACGGTCTTCAGCTCCAGGACGACGTCGACGCTCTCGCCGGGGTCGCCCAGCAGGGCGAAGCCCGGGGCCTTGCGGCGGGTCGAGGCGAGCGCGGCGTTGCCGAGTCCCCCGCGACCGCCCTCGGCGGCGACGTAGCGGCTGCCGGCCCCGGTCAGGTCGGCGAGGACCTCGACCGTCCATGCTCATGACGACCGTGCCGTCGGGGACCTTGAGTTCCAGGTTCTCCCCGGCCGCGCCGCTGCGGTGGCTGCCGGCACCGGGACGGCCGTTGCCGCCGCTCTGGTGCGGGCGGAAGTGGAAGTCGAGCAGCGTGTGGACAGACGGGTCGACGACGAGGGTGACGTCGCCGCCACTGCCGCCGTTACCACCGTCGGGACCGCCGAGCGGGATGAACTTCTCGCGGTGGATCGAGGCGCAGCCGTGACCGCCGTTGCCGGACGTCAGATGCAGCACCACGCGGTCGACAAATGCCGCCATGGTGGGCACCTCTCAGCTAGCTGGAACGGGCGGAGCGGGAAGTACAGACGCGCAGGGCGAGCTCCGGTCTCCCGGGCCGCCCTGCGCGTCAGAAGTCGTTCTGGACGACAGAGTGTGTGTCGCTCGGCGAGGAGTGTCAGACCTCGGCCGGGACGATCGAGACGGTCTTGCGTCCCCGCGACTGGCCGAAGAGCACGGCACCGGCAGACAGGGCGAAGAGCGTGTCGTCGCCGCCGCGGCCCACGTTGGCGCCCGGGTGGAACTTGGTGCCGCGCTGGCGGACCAGGATCTCGCCGGCGTTGACGGCCTGGCCGCCGAAACGCTTCACGCCGAGGAACTGGGCGTTCGAGTCGCGGCCGTTACGGGAGCTGGATGCGCCCTTCTTGTGTGCCATCTGTCGTTACTTCTTTCCGGAATCGGCGGAGCCGGCGACCTTGACGATCTTGACCTCGGTCAGCTTCTGACGGTGGCCCATGCGCTTGTGGTAACCGGTCTTGTTCTTGTACTTGTGAATCTTGATCTTCGGACCCTTGGTCTGGGCGACGATCTCACCGGTCACGGTCGCCGAGGCGAGCGTGGCGGCGTCGTGGGTGACGGTCTCACCGTCGACGAGCAGCAGTACGGGCAGCGAGACCTCGCCGCCGTCGGCGACCTCGAGCTTCTCGACCGAGATGACGTCACCTTCGGCAACCTTGTACTGCTTGCCGCCGGTCTTGACGATGGCGTACATCGTTGGTCTCCACTTCCTGTACCGGGCCGAGGACATGCTTTGTCCGCAGCTACGTGCTGTGCTGAATGCTGGACGGCGCGCACCTCAGGTTCCTGGGCGCACAACCTCGGATCCGCCTGTGGGCGGACCGTCGGTCAGTCTACGTCACCGCTGGACCGGCAGGCAAAAGACCGCCGTTCCGGCAGGCGCGGACCCGCCTACTCCACCGGGACGGGCGGTCCGGCCGGGCGGCTCGCCGCGCGGCGGCGGCGCGGCCGGGGCGCGGTGACCGTCGGAGCGGTGAAGTCGGCGAAGCGATCGCCATCGGCATCGGCAGCTGCCGGAGCCGACGTGGAGACGGCGGGAGCCGGCGCGGTGTGTGCGGGTTCGGCGGACTCCACTGCCAGCGTCGTCAGCTCGACGAACTCGGTCGGCGCCTGCTCGCCCGGTGCCGCCGGGTACTCCTCGGCGACACTCACCGAGATCAGCTCCGGCAGGTCGGTGCCGCCGCTCTCGGCCGGCTCGACGGGCTCGACCGGCGGGGTCGTCTCGGTCACGACGTGGGGCTGGGCTGCCTCGTTCTCGCCGGCGGTGCGCATGCCGATCGCCTTCATCGCCGCGGCGGCAGCGCGTGAGCGCTCCGCGGCCTCGGCGGCCAGCCGGTCCTCCTCGGCCCGCTGCGCCTTGGTCTTGCGGGTCCGGCGGGCGGGCTGTGCCGCGGCCGCCGGAGCACGGTCACCGGACGCGCGCTCGCCACCGCGATCGCTGCGTTCGCCACCGCGGTCGCTGCGCTCGCCCGCGCCACGGTCGGGCTTCTGATCCACGGGCTCGGAGTGGACGATCACGCCGCGGCCCTTGCAGTGCTCGCACGGCTCGCTGAACGCTTCCAGCAGGCCTTCGCCGACCCGCTTGCGGGTCATCTGCACGAGCCCGAGCGAGGTGACCTCGGCGACCTGGTGCTTGGTCCGGTCGCGGCCGAGGCACTCGGTGAGGCGGCGGAGCACCAGGTCCCGGTTGCTCTCCAGGATCATGTCGATGAAGTCGATGACCACGATGCCGCCGATGTCGCGCAGCCGCAGCTGACGGACGATCTCCTCGGCGGCCTCGAGGTTGTTCTTCGTGACCGTCTGCTCGAGGTTGCCGCCCGAGCCGGTGAACTTGCCGGTGTTGACGTCGATGACGACCATCGCCTCGGTGCGGTCGATCACCAGGGAGCCACCCGAGGGCAGCCACACCTTGCGATCGAGCGCCTTGGCCAGCTGCTCGTCGACGCGCAGGTCGTGGAAGAGGTCCCCGGTCCCGGTGTAGCGCGAGACCCGCTCGGCGAGTTCGGGTGCGATCGTGCCGACGTAGTCCGACACCTGCTGCCAGGCCTCGTCACCCTCGACGATCATGGAGCGGAAGTCCTCGTTGAACACGTCGCGCACGACCCGGACGGCCAGATCCGGCTCGCCGTGGAGCAGCGTCGGCGCTTCCGAGGTGCGGGCCGCCTTGGCGCTGATCTCGGCCCACTGGGCCTTGAGGCGCTCGACGTCGCTGGTCAGATCTTCCTCGCTGGCGCCCTCGGCGGCCGTGCGGACGATCACGCCGGCGTCCTCGGGAACGATCTTCTTGAGGATGGCCTTCAGGCGGTGCCGCTCGGTGTCGGGCAGCTTGCGGCTGATCCCGGTCATGCCACCGCCGGGCACGTAGACCAGGAAGCGGCCGGGAAGGGAGATCTGGCTGGTCAGGCGGGCGCCCTTGTGGCCGATCGGGTCCTTGGTGACCTGCACGAGCAGCGCGTCCCCGGAGCGCATGGCGGCCTCGATGGCGCGGGCCTTGCCCTCCAGGCCGGCGGCGTCCCAGTTCACCTCGCCGGCGTAGAGGACGCCGTTGCGGCCCTTGCTGATGTCGACGAAGGCCGCTTCCATGCTCGGCAGCACGTTCTGCACGCGGCCGAGATAGACGTTGCCCACGTAGGACGTGGCACTGGCCCGGGTGACGTAGTGCTCGACCAGGATGTCGTCCTCGAGGATGGCGATCTGCGTGCGGTCGCCGTGCTGACGGACGGCCATGACCCGGTCCACCGACTCGCGGCGGGCCAGGAACTCGGCCTCGGTCAGGATCGGAGCGCGGCGGCGACCGGAGTCCCGGCCGTCGCGGCGGCGCTGGCGCTTGGCCTCCAGGCGCGCGGAACCGCGCACGCCCTTGACCTCGTCGCGGTCGCCTCCACTCGCGCCGTTGGACTGCGCGTTGCCGCGCTGGCGGACGTGGGTGACGGTGTTGGGCGGATCGTCGTTGGCGCCCTGGGCGCCGTCTCCGGACCCGCCGCGGCGGCGGCGACGGCGACGGCGCGCGCTGGCGCTCTCCTCCGTGCCCTCGGCGTCGTCGGCCTCGGTGTCGACGGTGCTCTCCGCGGCGACACCGTCGGTGTCCGCGTCGGCGTCATCGGTAGAACCCTCGGCGCCCTCGGGGCGACTCGCCGCGGCCACGACGGCCACGACGCCGGCGGCGGCGCGGGGCGTCGCTGCCGGACTGGGCGGCGTCGTCGTCCTCGGCGTCGTCGTCCTCGGTGTCGGCCAGCTCGTCGTCCAGGACCGTGGCCCCGATCGCGTCGGCCTCGGCGTCGGCGAGCAGCAGGGAGTCGTCGGGGTCGGCGAGCGCCTCCTCCAGCGTCTCGGCCGGCGGCGGCGAGGTGGCCGCCGAGGTGGCCTTGCGGCGACGGCGCGGGGCGGGCGCCTCACTCGGCGGCTGGAACAGCACCGGAACGGCGATGGCGGCGGCCGGCGCGGCGACGAAGGCCGGAGCCTCGGCCGGGGTGGCCTCGAGCCCGGTCGCCGCGGAGGCGGTGGCGTCCGCCGCGGCCGACGCAGCGGCGGCGGCCGACGAGCGGCGGCGGGTGCGCTTGGCGGGTGCGCGCTTGGCGCGGCGTGCGCGGTCTCGGCGGGCGGCGGTCTCGGCCGGGGTGACGGTCTCGGCGGATGCAGCGGCCTCGACCGGCGTTTCGGCGGGAGCCGGCGTCGCGGCGGCTGCCTTGCGGGGCGCCGCCTTGCGGGCGGTGGCCTTGCGGGGTGCCGCCTTGGCCGGGGCGGCGGCCGGTGCGTCGGTCGCGTCGGACGCGGTGGACGTCGGCGCGGCGGCCGGTGCCTTCTTGGCCGCGCGGGTGCGCTTCGCGGGGGCCGCTGCAGGCGCGTCGGACGCCGGCGCCGTGGCCGGGTCGGTCGCCGCGTCGTGGGCCGGCGTCGTCACTGCAGACGTCGCCTTGCGCGCCCGCTTGCGCGGCGGGGCGGTGGCGGGAGCGGCACCGTCGTCGGTGGCTGCTGGGGTCGTTGTGTTCGTGTCGTTTTCGAGCATGAGCTCGTACTCACTCCATTCTCACCTCCGGGCGCGGGGTGAGCCGCGGCCGCACGAAGGCGGGGCAGTCGCTGGGCGACCGCCGTGATCGTGACGCTCGGCAGGTGCCGAACGCCGTTGTCGGTGCGGTCACCATCTGGTGACCGCGAAAGTCTCCGGTACCGAGCCGGTGGTCGTCGACCATCGGGATACCGCTCGTCGCGGGGAGCTGCGAGGGATCTCGCTGCTCGGCGCAACTGCGTGAGCTGGCAGTCTCCACGCCGGCCGACGTCAGGATGCCGGCCGATACAACGGTGGAGCTAGGAGGACGCCGCGTGGCTCCGGTCGGCGGCCAGCGGATCGCTGACAGTTCCGTCCGGGCGGAGAGGACCCTGTGCCAACCGAGTCGCACGGGGCGGTTCGGCCGGTACGGATGCGCCCATGGCCTGGAGAGCTGCGAGGACGTCGTCCGGTCGTACAGCCGGGGTTGCCTGCCGGACGACCAGGTGAAGTATCGCACGGTCCGCGCTCGTACCCCCGCTGGACACCGTCAGCTCGAGGACCGCCGCCCGGGCGTCGAGCTCGCGGCGCCCGTCCTTGGTCAGCCTGGTGACGGTCACCGACTCCGCAGACAGGAACGCCTCGACGGCGGCACTTATGCCCGGATCGGCGGGGACGTCGACCGTCCAGACCGATGCCTGCATCCGCTCGGCGAGCGAACCCGGGCCGGCGGGCACGATCTCCAGGATGTCCAGTCCTGGCGGCAGAGCGCTGTCCAGCGCCTCCCGGAGGGCGTCCACGTCCACTTCCCGTGCGAGACCGATCTCGAGGTACTCCGCGTCGCTGGACACTCCGGTCGGGGCCGCGCCGATGTAGGAGATCTTCGGGTGGGGACTGAACCCCGCCGAGTACCCCATCGGCACGTCCGCACGCCGCAGGGCGCGTTCGAACGCGCGCGCGAAGTCACGGTGTGAGCGTGAACCGCAGTCGCCCCCGTTTGGCGTAGCGCACGCGCACGCGCTGCACGACGGGGGCGGCGGCGGGCCCTCGGGTTGCCGGCTGAGCCATCGGCGCTGGCCGTCGGGACGCCGGGAGCGACGCCGGCAGCGAGCGGGATGCAGGCTGCGGCCGGTCGGCCCGATCTGGATGTCGGTCCCCATCGTGGAGCAGACCCCGCAGTCGAAGCACGGCGTCCAGCGGCAGTCGTCCTGCTCGAACTCGGTCTAGGAGTCCAGCCAGTCGTCCCACAGCCATTGCTTGTCCAGGCCCGAGTCCAGATGGTCCCAGGGCAGGATCTCGTCCTCCTCGCGCTCGCGCGTGGTGTACCAGTGCATCGACACGCCGGCCGCGGGCAGCACCGCGTCCGCAGCGCTCACCCAGCGGTCGAAGGAGAAGTGCTCGCTCCACCCGTCGAAACGGCCGCCCTCGGACCAGACCCGCTCGATGACGGCGCCGACCCGGCGGTCACCGCGCGAGAGCAGCCCCTCGACCATCGAGGGCTGGCCGTCGTGGTAGCGCATGCCCACGTTCCGCCCGAGCGAGCGGTTGGCGTTGATCGCCTCGCGCAGCTTGCGCAGCCGGTTGTCGATCGTCTCCGGGTCGGCCTGGGCGGCCCACTGGAACGGCGTGTGCGGCTTGGGGACGAAGCCGCCGATGGAGACGGTGCAGCGGATGTCCTTGCTGCCGGTGGCCTCCCGGCCGGCGCGGATGACGTCGTGGGCCATCTCGGCGATCTCCAGGACGTCCTCGTCGGTCTCGGTGGGCAGGCCGCACATGAAGTAGAGCTTCACCTGACGCCAGCCCTGGGAGTAGGCAGCGGTCACCGTGCGGATGAGGTCCTCCTTGGACACCATCTTGTTGATGACGCGCCGCAGCCGCTCGGAGCCGCCCTCGGGTGCGAAGGTGAGCCCGGAGCGGCGCCCGTTACGGCTGAACTCGTTGGCCAGGTCGATGTTGAAGGCGTCCACCCGGGTCGAGGGCAGCGACAGGGACACCTTGGAGTCCTCGTAGCGGTCGGCCAGCTGCTTGGCGATCGGGCCGATCTCGGAGTGGTCGGCCGAGGAGAGGGACAGCAGCCCCACCTCGTCGAAGCCGGATGCCGCCAGTCCGGCGGCCACCATCTCGCCGATACCGGTGATCGAGCGCTCGCGGACCGGCCGGGTGATCATTCCGGCCTGGCAGAAGCGGCACCCCCGGGTGCAGCCGCGGAAGATCTCCACGCTCATCCGCTCGTGCACGGTCTCGGCGAGCGGTACGAGGGGCGTCTTGGGGTACGGCCACGCGTCGAGGTCCATGACGGTGTGCTTGGAGACGCGCGGGGGCACCTCGGGATGGTTCGGCGCGATCCGCCCGATCCGGCCGTCAGCGGCGTAGGAGACGTCGAACAGGCTCGGCACGTAGACGCCGCCGCTCCGGGCCAGGCGCAGCAGCAGTTCCGCCCGGCCGCCCGGGGAACCCTCCGCCTTGTGCACACGGATGAGATCGGTGATGTGCCCGACGATCTGCTCCCCGTCGCCGAGTGCGGCCGCGTCGATGAAGTCCGAGATCGGCTCCGGGTTGAACGCGGCGTGCCCGCCGGCCAGCACGATCGGGTGGGAGTCGTCGCGATCGCGGGCGTGCAGCGGGATGCCCGCCAGATCCAGCGCCGTGAGGAGGTTGGTGTAGCCGAGCTCGGTGGAGAAGGACACGCCGAGCACGTCGAACGCGGCGACGGGCCGGTGGGAGTCCACGGTGAACTGGCCGATGTGGTGCTCGCGCATCAGCGCCTCGAGATCCGGCCAGACCGCGTAGGTGCGCTCGGCCAGGGCGTCGGTGCGCTCGTTGAGGACCTCGTAGAGGATCTGGATCCCCTGGTTGGGCAGCCCCACCTCGTAGGCGTCCGGGTACATCAGAGCCCAGTGGACGGGGACGCTGTCCCACTCCTTCGTGCGCGCGTTCAGCTCACCCCCCACGTACTGGATGGGCTTGGTCACCCGGGGTAGCAACGGCTCGAGACGGGGGAACAGCGATTCGACACTCACGTCGCCCAAGGCTACGCACCGCGCGCAAACCCCAGCCGGAACCGGAGTCCACAGGCGGGTGGGGGGCGCCCGGGCGCGGTCAATGGCCGCGGTTGATCCACTCCTGCAGGTCCAGCGCCTCGCGGCCGATCATGGTGTCCTCGCCGTGCCCGGGGTGCACGATGGTGCGCCCGGGCAGGGACAGGAGCTTGGTGCGGATGGATTCGATGATCGTCGGGAACGAGCTGAACGAGCGCCCCGTCGCCCCCGGTCCGCCGTTGAACAGCGTGTCACCGGAGAAGGCGGCCTCCAGGGACGGCAGGTAGAAGCAGACCGCCCCCGGCGAGTGCCCCGGCGTGTGGATCACGGTCAGGTCCACACCGCCCACGGTCAGGACCTGGCCGTCGGCGAGCGTCCCGTGCTCGCGCCCGGGGTGGGTGAGCTGCCACAGCGGCTCGTCATCGGGGTGCAGCAGGATCGGCGCCCCGGTCAGCGCCGCCAGCGAAGGCGCCACGTCGACGTGGTCGTCGTGGGCGTGCGTGCAGCGCGATGGCCAGCACGGTGCGGTGCCCGACCGCCTCGACGATCGCGCCGGCGTCGTGGGCGGCGTCGATCACGATCACGTCGTGGTCGTTGCCCACGAGCCAGACGTTGTTGTCGACCTCCCACGTCCCGCCGTCCAGCGAGAACGTTCCGGAGGTGACGACCTTGTCGACCCGGAGCGCGCCCGGATCGGTCACGGTCACAGCATCACGACCGATCGCAGGACGTCACCGTCGTGCATCTTGGTGAACGCGGCTTCGATGTCGCCCAGACCGATCGTCTCGCTGACGAAGGCGTCCAGGTCGAGGCGGCCCTGCAGGTACAGGTCGATGAGCATCGGGAAGTCCCGCGATGGCAGGCAGTCGCCGTACCAGGACGACTTCAGCGACCCGCCTCGGCCGAAGACGTCGATCAGTGGCAGGTCCAGGGTGACCGTGGGGTTCGGGACGCCGACGAGCACGACGGTTCCGGCGAGGTCCCTGGCATAAAAGGCCTGTTTGTATGTCTCGACGCGCCCCACGGCATCGATGACGACGTCCGCCCCGAAGCCGCCGGTGAGCTCCTGGATGGCCGCCACCGGATCGCCACTGGAGGAGTTCACCGTGTGGGTGGCGCCGAGGTTCCTCGCCCATTCGAGCTTGCGGTCGTCGAGGTCGACGGCGATGATCCTGGCCGCACCGGCCAGCCGCGCCCCGGCGATGGCGGCGTCGCCGACTCCGCCGCAGCCGATGACGGCGACCGTGTCGCCCCGCCCGACGTTGCCGGTGTTCATCGCCGCGCCGAGGCCGGCCATGACGCCGCAGCCGAGCAGCCCCGCCGCCGCCGGTGACGCCGCGGGGTCGACCTTCGTGCACTGTCCCGCCGCCACGAGCGTCTTCTCCGCGAAGGCGCCGATCCCGAGCGCCGGCGTGAGCTCGGTGCCGTCGGCCAGGGTCATCTTCTGGGTGGCGTTGTGGGTGTTGAAGCAGTACCAGGGGCGGCCCCGCCGGCAGGCGCGGCAGTCACCGCACACGGCGCGCCAGTTCAGGATCACGAAGTCGCCGGGGGCCACGTCGGTCACGCCCGCGCCGACCGACTCGACGATGCCCGCGGCCTCGTGACCGAGCAGGAACGGGAAGTCGTCGTTGATACCCCCCTCGCGGTAGTGCAGGTCGGTATGACACACGCCGCAGGACTGGATCGCGACGACCGCCTCACCCGGTCCCGGGTCCGGAATGATGATCTTCTCCAGGGAAACCGGGGCACCTTTGCTCAGGGCGACCACGCCCATGACCTGTTGGCTCATGCTCCGGACGGTATCGAACGACCGTTCAACCGCTCGCACGCCACCCCGGATCAGCGGCGCGCGCGGGACCAGATCGACTCGAGCAGGCCGATGGCGAGGGCACCGGCGAACATCGAGGAACCGCCGTAGGACACGAACGGCAGGGGCAGGCCGGTCACCGGCGTCATGCCCAGGTTCATCCCGATGTTCTGGAAGGTCTGGAAGGCGAACCAGCAGACGATGCCCGCCGCAACGAGCCGTCCGGTCCGGTCGGCGGCGGCGGCGATGCGCAGCCCGCGCCAGAACACCACGCCGAACAGCGCGATGATCGCCGCGGATCCCACGAACCCCAGCTCCTCGCCCGCCACGCTGTAGACGAAGTCGGTCTGCTGTTCCGGGACGAACGTGCCCGACGTCTGCGAGCCGTGGAACAGCCCCTGTCCGAACAGGCCGCCGTGCGCGATGGCGATGCGGGCCTGGGTGACGTTGTAGGCGATGCCCTGCGTGTCGACGTTCGGCTTGGTGAACGCGGTGAACCGGGCCAGCTGGTAGTCGGCGAGCATCCCGGCCTTGACCGCGATCACGGCCGCGAGCACCCCGGCGACGAGCAACCCCACCGTCCACCGGGCGCGCACACTCGCCGCGAGCAGCACCCCGAAGGCGGCCGTCGCGACGACCATCGCCGAGCCGAGGTCGGGCTGCAGCATGATCAGGGCGAGCGGCACCACCGCGAGACCGATCGCGGCCAGCACCGTGCGCGAGGACGGCGGCCCGTCCGCGGCCCGTCCCGCGTCGCCCTGCGCGAACAGCACGGCCAGCCCGACGATGAGGCCGAGTTTGGCGAACTCCGCCGGCTGGATCTCCAGGCCTCCGCCGATCCTGATCCAGGCGTGCGCGCCGTTCACGGTCGTGCCCACCACCATCGTCGCCAGCAGACCGAGGCAGCCGGCGACGTAGACCACCGGGCCGAACAGGCGCAGCAGCCGGGAGTCCAGCCGCGAGGCCAGCACGCCGAGGACGAGCGCGATGACGACGTTGACGAGGTGGCGGTACAGGTAGGCCTGGGGATTGCCACCGGCGGCGCGCATCTGGTTACGGGTGGCCGACCAGACCAGCACCGCGCCGATCAGGGCCAGCGCCAGGCTGGCGGCGACGAGGATCCAGTCGGTGCCGCGGCGTACGCGGCGCGGACCGAGGGGCCGGGTGCCGGGAAGGGCCCGGTAGGCGTCGAAGCGGACAGGGTCCAGGACGCTCATCGTCGCGATCCCGTGGGCGTGGGCGTGACCACGGCGTCGGGCACGGGCGAGGTGGGTGCCGGCGCGGTCGGCGTGCGGGTGGGCGATCCGGCCGTGGGCGCGAGCGGGGAGACCAGGCGCGGCAGGGCGGACGCCACCTTGCCGCCGACCAGGGTGGACTTGCCCGTAGGCGCCGAGCAGCCCCTCCCACACCTGGCGGACCGCGGGTGCCGCCGCCGACGCACCGGTGCCGGCCTGCTCGATCATCCCGACGATGACCAGCTTGGACGTGCTCGAGGACGGCCCCCAGCTGGCGAACCACGAGGTGTCCAGCTTGCCGAAGACCTCGGCGGTTCCGGTCTTGCCGCTGATCTGGAGCTTGATCGGTGAGCCGTCGAAGGCGAGCGCGCCGGAGACCTGGTGGTCGGGTGTGAACTGCAGCGAGTTCTTGAAGAAGTCGAGCACCTTGGTGGTGACCGGGACCTTGTTCTTGACGGTGGGCGTGATCGTCTTGACGACCTTGCCGGAGGGATTACCTCCGCCCAGCCGATCGTGGGCTTCCAGAGGGTCCCCCCGTTGACCATCGCCGAGTACGCGACCGCCAGCTGCAGCGGGGACACCAGCGTCTCCCCCTGGCCGATGGAGAGGTCGGCGTTGTCGCCGGCCCGGTAGCGCCAGCCGTCCGTGCAGTTCTCCGACGCCAACTGCGTCAGGTAGGCGCGCGTCGTCGGATCCTTGACGTCCGGGTAGCCCTTCTTCGCGTCGGCGCAGTACTGCGCCTTGTTGGCGGTCCAGTCGGCCTGGCGCGTCTCGCGGTCGGCGATGGTGCCGACGGCCTGCTCGCCGGCGGGCAGGTCCACACCCGCGCTGGAGGCGAAGCCGAATGCCCGTGCCATGTGCTGCAGGTACTCGTCGGGCTTCTTGCCGTCGGCGATGCGCTGCTGGTCGGCGTAGTACTCCTGCACCGCGAACTTGTAGAACCAGGTGTCGCACGAGTACTGCAGTGCCAGCCGGAGATCGACGCCGCCGGGGATGGACTCGGAGTCGTAGTTGGTCTTGATGCGGCCGTCGACGTCGAGGTAGCCGGGGCAGCTGTACTCACCGGTGAGGGTCGCCAGCTTGTGCATGACGTCCGAGCTGGACGAGACCAGCTTGAACGTCGATCCGGGGGCGTACTCCCCCGCGATCGCGCGGGAGATCAGCGGGTCGTTCGCCGCCGGGTTCGTGAGCGCCTTGTAGTCGGCGACGGAGATGCCGCCGACGAAGACCTGGGGGTCGTAGGTGGGATAGCTCGCGGCGGCGATGATGCGCCCCGAGGACGGGTCCATCACCACGATCGCGCCCCCGGTGGCCGGTTTGCCGGCGGCGCGGGAGACTGCGATCTGTTTCGTCAACGCGGTCTCGGCGAGCTTCTGGACGTCGGCGTCGATGCTGGTCACCAGCGTGTCCCCGGTCGTGGGCTCGACGGTGGTGCCGGTGCCGACCTGCACGCCGCGGGCGTCCAGCTTGACCGTCTGGTAGCCGTCCTTGCCGCGCAGGGCGGCGTCGTAGGAGGACTCCAGGCCGGACTGGCCGATCGTGTCGGCGTCGACGAGGGTCGGGTCGGCCTTCTCGTCGGCGGCACTGACCTGGCCGATGTAGCCGAGCTCGTGCGCAGCCAGGGAACCGTCGGGGTAGGAGCGGACGGTCTGGGTCTCGACCGCGACCCCCGGGTAGTCCTCCTTGTGCTCGCTCACGGCCAGCAGCACCGAGTCGGAGACGTCGCTGGCCACCGGCACCGGCTGGTACGGCTCACCGGTCCAGCAGGGTGAGGGAACGTGGACACCGCACGGGGTGATCTCCTGGGCGAGATCGGCGGCGGAGACCTTGAGCAGCCCCGCCAGCCGGGTGAGCACTCCCGTGCCGCTGTCGTCGAGGGCGAGCAGTTGGGACCTGTTGACCGTGATCACATAGGTGGACTTGTTCGCCACCAGCACCCGGCCTCGCGAGTCGACGATCTCGCCGCGGGTGGCCGGCAGGACTATCGTGCCGTCGTGCAGGACGCCCGCCGTCTGCACCGGCTTGTTCGGGTCGAGCATCTGGACGAAGAACAGCCGCCCCAGCAGGGTGACCACGAGCGAGGCCACCAGCACCTGGACGAGCACGATCCGGCGCCGCGCGCGGGGGCTCATCGCAGCGCCTCCCGTCGGGCGGCCGGTGCCGGGCGCAGGGTCGGAGAGGCCAGGGCGGCGGCGGCCAGTGGCAGCACCGCCAGCGCGAGGATCGCGTCCAGCGCACCGCCGGGCAGCGACCGGAGCAGCTGCGTCGTCCACGGCTCCGCGCCGTCGTCGAGGAGGGCGAGCAGGCTCGCGGTCACGACACTGACGCCCACCCCGAGAACGCCGACGAGCAGCGCCTGGTCCCGGCGGCTCTCCGGGCGCCGGGCGGGCGCCGGGATGAGGGTCCGGCTCGGCGTGACCATGCCGCCGAGCACCCCCGCGACCAGGCCGAGCCCGAGCCAGCTGAGCGCCAGGACACCGACCGGGTGGTTGGAGGCCAGGTCGACCAGCAGGCCGGAGCCGAAGCCGAGCGCGATACCGGTGGACGGGCCGGTCAACAGCGCCACGCAGGCGACCAGCACGACCGGCAGGCTCACCGGAAGGGGCAGGAAGACCGGTCCGACGAGGGTGGCCTGAAGCAGCATCGCGGTGGCCAGCGCGGCCAGGGCCGCAACCAGACGGATCGGGGTCATCGGCTTCCCTGTGCCTGCCCCGAGGCCGCCGGACCCGACGGTGTGACAGCCGGGCGCGGCACGGTCCGGCCACCGACCAGCACGACGCCGACGAGATCCACGGTCGTCGGCGAGATCGCCGGCGTCACCGTCGCCACGATCGAACCGTTCAGGCCGAGCGCGACGGAGGTCACCGTGCCGACGGTGAGCCCCGCGACGTAGGTGGAGGCGCCGGACGGGCCGCTGACCAGGACGTCACCCTTCTTGGGCAGCACGTTGGGGTCCAGGCCGGTGAAGGTGAACCCGCTGGTGCCGTGCCCGGTCACGACGCCGACCTGGCCGGTCCGGCCATCGCGCACGCCGACGCCCGAGCCCGGATCGGCTGCCAGCAGCACGGTCGCGCTGGACGAGGACACCGAGATGACCCGGCCCACCAGATCGGCGCCGGCGATGACGGTCTGATCGACCTTGATGCCGTCCGCGCTGCCCGCGTCGAGCGTGACCGTCCAGTCGAAGCCGCCGTCCGGGCCGATCGCGGTGACACGGGCCGGCAGGACCCGGTACCCGCCGCGGGTGGCCTGCAGCTGCAGGGTGGCCAGCTGGGTGGCTGTCCTCGCAGTCGCGGCTGCCGCGCTGGTCGAGCGCTGAAGCTCGGCCACCTGGCGCCGGAGCGAGGCGATCGTCGACTCGTCGCTGCCCGCGTGCGGGAGGGCCTGGACGAAGCGGCGGGTCGGGACCGAGCACGCCGTCGGTGCCCCGGTACATGGCCCCGAAGAACGCCGCGGACGCCACTGCGGGCCCCGGCGAACGGGGCCCCGGCGACGTCGAAGGCGCAGAAGAGGAGGGCGACCAGCGCCAGGGCGATCGCCGCGCGGCGCTGGCGACTGGTGAGCTGGCGCACGGCGCGTTACCGCCGTGGCCCGTCCACGACCACCTTCTGCAGGTGCTCGAAGTGTTCGACGACCGTGCCCGTCCCCAGCACGACCGAGTCCAGCGGCCGGTCGGCGACGAGGACCGGGATGCCGATCTCGTGCTGCAGGCGTGCGGCCAGGCCGCGCAGGAGCGCGCCCCCGCCGGTGAGCACGATCCCGCGGGCGACCAGGTCCCCGGCGAGCTCGGGCGGGCAGCGGTCCAGCGTCGAGCGCACGGCGCCGACGATCTGGTTCAGCGGTCCCTCCATCGCGCGGCGCAGCTCGTCGCCGTTGATCGTGACGTTGCGCGGCATGCCGCTGGCCAGATCGCGGCCGCGGATCTCGGCCCGGAGCTGGGCGGCCACCGGGTAGGCGGTGCCGATGGAGATCTTGAGTTCCTCGGCCGTCCGCTCGCCGATGAGCATCGCGAAGTGGGCTCGGACGTGCTCGACGATGGCGTGGTCCAGCGCGTCGCCGGCGACGCGCAGGCTGGTGCTGGCGACGATGCCGCCGAGGGCGATCACAGCGACCTCGGTGGTCCCCCCGCCGATGTCGACGATCATCGAGCCGCAGGCCTGGCTGACGGGCAGTCCGGCACCGATCGCGGCGGCCATCGGCTCGGAGATGATGTGCACGCGGCGCGCCCCCGCGGCGTAGGCCGACTCGCTCACCGCGCGGCGTTCCACACCGGTGATGCCGCTGGGGACGCACACGATCACGCGCGGACCGCTGAACATCCGGCGCCGCACCACCTTGCGGACGAAGTAGCGCAGCATCTCCGCCGCGATCTCGTAGTCGTCGATCACGCCGCCCTGCAGTGGGCGGACGGCCTTGATGTGCCCCGGCGTGCGGCCGATCATCTGCTTGGCCTCCGCGCCCACCGCCACGACGACGTTCGTCGCCGTGTCCACGGCGACCACCGACGGCTCGTTGAGCAGGATCCCCCGGCCACGCGCGTAGACCAGGGTGTTGGCGGTGCCGAGATCGACCGCCAGGTCACCGCCGAGCAGGTCGCCTCCGAGCAGCGACAGCGGGGTGAAGGCCACGGGTCGACGTCCTCACACGATCGATCGGCGTCCAAGCGTCGGAACGGACGCCGGATCTCACCGGATCGTATGGGCCGAAACGGCCACAACCGCGTTGCGACGCGCGGTTCACCGCGACCAAGGTCGGCGCCGCCGGCGATTCACAGCGGGCGCCGAACCCCTTACAGGGAAGGGAACCAGAGCCCGATCTCGCGCGCCGCCGACTCGACCGCGTCCGATCCGTGGACGAGGTTCTGCTGGACCTTGAGCCCCCAGTCGCGGCCGAAGTCGCCACGGATCGTGCCGGGCGCGGCGGCCGTGGGGTCGGTCGCTCCGGCCAGGGAGCGGAAGCCCTCGATCGCGCGGTGCCCCTCGACCACTGCCGCGACCACCGGCCCGGAGGACATGAACTCCACCAGCGGCTCGTAGAAGGGCTTGCCGACGTGCTCGGCGTAGTGCTCGGCCAGGAGCTCCGCGGTGGCCGGACCCTGACCTCCAGCGCGACGAGGCGGTAGCCCTTGGCCTCGATGCGGGCCAGGATCGCGCCGGTGAGCCCGCGGGAGTAGCCGTCGGGCTTGACGAGGACGAGGGTGCGCTCGATGCTCTGTCACGCGCGGGAGCCTAACGGGTCAGGAGATCAGCATGCGGGCGCCGCCGGGAGTGCCGACGAAATCGCGGCGCATCGTCAGCACCCAGATCCAGATCGACAGGAACACCACGCCGACGCCGAACATCACCGGTTCGAGGATCCCGGTCGCCAGCACGAACAGCTGCAGCACCGAGCCGAGCCCGATCCCCCACGGCCGCCGCAGCAGCCCCCGGCGAGTACCAGGACCACGGCCAGGGCGACGAGCAGCACGGTCTTGGTGGTGTCCAGGCCGGTCGAGGTCTGCGCGATCGCCCGCGGGACGAGCAGCACGATGATCGCTTCCAGGCACAGCAGGGCGGCGAGCACGCCCCGGGTGGCGCGATTGGCCTTGACGCGGCGCTGCTCGATCCAGCGGGCCAGCTCGGCCGGATCCGGGGCCGCCGCGGGAGTCGTCGGGTCGCTCACCGGTCGGTGCCCAGCAGCTGACGCGCCTCCCCGGCCGTCACCACCGAGCCGGTCACCAGCACGCCCGCACCGCTGAGGTAGTCGCCGGAATCCTCCTCGGCGAGGCGGATCGCGGCGTCGAGCGCGCCGTCGAGGCGGGTCTCCACCGTGACCCGATCGGGGCCGAAGATGTCCACGGCGATCATCGCGAGGTCATCGGCCGGCATCGACCGGCTCGAGTGGTTCTCGGTCACGACCAGCTGGTCGGCCACCGGCTCGAGCAGCTCCAGCATGCCGCGGGCGTCCTTGTCGGCGAGGATCGCCACCACGACGACGAGGCGCCGGAAGTCGAAGCTGTCGCTCAGCGCCTCGACGGTGGCGGTCATCCCGGCGGGGTTGTGCGTTGAGTCGATCAGCACGGTCGGGGTCGCCCGCACGGTCTCCAGCCGCCCCGGTGATCGCACGTTGGCGAAGGCCTCCCGCACGACGTCCTGATCCAGCGTCCCGGTGGTGCCGTCGATGCCGAAGAAGACCTCGACCGCGGCCAGGGCGCAGGCCGCGTTCTGAGCCTGGTACCCGCCGAAGAGCGGCACGAAGACGTCCTCGTACACCCCGCCGAGTCCCTGCAGGTTCAGCAGCTGCCCGCCCAGCGCGACCTGCCGCTCCAGCACCCCGAACTCCAGGCCCTCCCGGGCGACCGTGGCACCGACGTCGACGCAGCGCACGAGCAGCTCGGCTGCGGCCTCGGCCGGCTGCGCGGCCAGGATGGCGGTGGCCCCGGCCGCGATGATGCCCGACTTCTCCCTGGCGATCTCGGCCAGGGAGTTGCCGAGGAAGTTCATGTGGTCCAGCCCGATCGGGGTGATGACAGCGATCTCCGCGTCGATCTGGTTCGTCGCGTCCCACGCGCCGCCCAGCCCGACCTCGACCACCGCGACGTCCACCGGTGCATCGGCGAAGGCGGCGAAGGCCATCGCGGTGATGATCTCGAAGAAGCTGAGCTTGATCTCGTTGTCGGCGTCGACGAGCGCGATGTACGGCTCGAGCTCGGTGTAGGTGTCGACGAAGGTCTGCGCGTCGATCGGCTCGCCGTCGAGGACGATGCGCTCGGTGATGCTGCTCAGGTGGGGGCTGGTGAACCGCCCCGTCCGCAGCCCGAAGCCGCGGATCAGCTCCTCCACCATCCGGGCCGTGGTCGTCTTGCCGTTGGTCCCGGTCAGGTGGATCGAGCGGTAGGCCCGCTGCGGATCGCCGAGCAGGTCCAGCAGGGCGCGGATGCGGTCCAGGGTCGGGTCCATGCGACCCTCGCCCCACCGGCCGGTGATCGCCGCTTCGACCTCACGCAGGGCGGTATCGGTCCTGTTCGACTGGGCGGCCACAGCTGCTGAGTCTAGGTGGCGTTCGCGCCGGCTCCGACGCGGTGGACGCGCACTCCGTCGGCGTCCACCGAGAAGCGCACGTCGACGAGGGTGCCGATGATCGCATCCGCGTCCAGCTCGTCGGGGCTGCTGGTCGTCGTGACAGCGAGGGTGGTGGCGCCCGCGGCACGGCCGGCCGCCAGCCCGCCGGGAGCGTCCTCGATCACCAGGCACCGGGTCGGATCCGCGCCGAGCTTCGCGGCCGCCGTCAGGTACCCCTCGGGGTCGGGCTTGCCGCGGGTGAGCTGATCGGCGCTGACGAGCACGCCCGGCGGGGTGATCCCGCTGACCCGCAGCCGCGTCGCGACCAGGGGCCCGCTGCACGAGGTGACGATGGCCGCGCGCCCGTCCGGCAGGGAGGCCAGCGCGGCGATCGCGCCGGGCAGCGGGATGACGCCGTCGTGGTCCTCGATCTCCAGCTGGTCGATGCGCGCGACGGCCTCGTCCTTGCGCTCCGCGGCGAGGTGGCCCCGGTCGATCTGGATCTGCACGATCGACGCCGAGGGCAGTCCGTGGTTGCCGAGCAGGCTCTCCGGCGGGATGCCGAACTCCTCCGCCCACTGCAGCCACGAGCGGTTGACCGCGGGAGTGCTGTCGGCGAGGGTCCCGTCGAAGTCGAACAGGACGGCGTCGAAGATCCGCCCGGCCAGCGGGAAATCGGAGTCTGTCACCACGCGGACTCTACGGAAGGTCGCGGGCGAGCTGCTCGAAGGCCTCGCCCACCGAGCGGACCCCGACCACGGAGTCGAACGCGGCGGCCCGCACGAACCCGGTGCCGACCATCGTCTCCAGCGCGGCCCACAACGGCGTGTAGTGGTCGTCCGGATCGAGGACGACGACCGGCTTGACGTGCATTCCCAGCGACCGCGAGGTCCAGACCTCGAACATCTCCTCGAGGGTCCCGAGCCCGCCGGGCAGGATGAGGAAGGCGTCGGCGAGGGCGTCCATCCGCTGTTTGCGCTCGCGCATCGTCTGCACGACGATCAGCTCGTCGGCGTCGTGGTCGGCGACCTCCCAGTCGACGAGCTGCTGCGGGATGACGCCCACCGTCCGGGCGCCGCCGGCACGCGCGGCCGCCGCGACCGCACCCATCATCGACACGCTGCCGCCGCCGGACACGAGCGAGTGACCGCGGCGGGCCAGCTCCGTGCCCACCGCGGCGGCGAGCGCGACGTGGCTCGGGTCGATCGCCTCCGACGAGGCGCAGAACACGCAGACCGCGGCCACTACGGGTAGTCCGTGGGTGCGGCGTGCGCGGCCCCGCGGTAGGAGGCCTGCTCGATGATCTCCAGTTCCGAGCCGGCCGAGTGCGATTCCACGATGACCCGGACGATCTCGTCGACGTCGTCGGTCGTGCGCATCAGGTCGACGTCCGGGGCGGTGATCTTGCCCGCCGGCAGCAGCGTCCCGCGGATCCAGTCCATCAGCCCGCCCCAGTACTCGGTGCCGTAGAGGAACACCGGGAACCGGGTGACCTTGCGGGTCTGGACCAGGGTCAGCGCCTCGAACAGCTCGTCGAGCGTGCCGAACCCGCCCGGCATGATGACGAAGGCCTGCGCGTACTTCACGAACATCGTCTTGCGGGCGAAGAAGTACCGGAAGTTCACGCCGATGTCGACCCAGTCGTTCAGGCGCTGCTCGAAGGGCAGTTCGATCCCGAGCCCCACCGACACCCCGCCCGCCTCCGAGGCGCCGCGGTTGGCCGCCTCCATCGCTCCGGGCCCACCGCCGGTGATGACGGCGAACCCGGCCCGGGCCAGGGCGCCGCCGAGCTGCTGGGCGGCCGCGTACTCGGGGTGGTCGCGCGGGGTGCGCGCGGAGCCGAAGACCGACACCGCCCGCGGGAGCTGGGCGAGCAGCCCGAAGCCCTCGACGAACTCCGACTGGATCCGCAGCACCCGCCACGGGTCGGTGTGCACCCAGTCCGACGGCCCGCGCGAGTCGAGCAGGCGCTGGTCGGTGGTCCCCGGGCCGCCGGTGCCGATCTGCTCGCGGCGCAGTACGACCGGGCCGCGCAGCCGCTCGGCCGGGCGGGCCGCGGCCGCCCCCTCGCCCGGTTCCTGCTCCGATGCGTCAGTCACGGTGCGTCACGCTAGCGATGACGGCGGCGGTACTCACGCGCAACCACCCAGGAACCTGACGAGCGCGGCCTCCGCGGCGGCGACGAGGGGCAGCTCGACGTACTCCTCACGGGTGTGGGCGAGGTTCGGGTCGCCCGGGCCGAAGTTCACGGCGGGAATGCCCAGGGCGCTGAACCGGGCCACGTCCGTCCAGCCGAGCTTGGCCTGCGGCTCGCCGCCCACCGCGGCGGCGAAGGCCCGGGCCAGCGGTGCGTCCAGGCCGGGACGGGCCGACGGGGCGGAGTCGACGATCTCCAGCTCCCAGTCCGCGAACAGGTCCCGCAGGTACTCCCCCGCCGCCGCCTCGTCGCGGTCGGGCGCGAAGCGGTAGTTGACGGTGACCGCGCACTCGTCGGGGATGACGTTGCCCGCGACCCCGCCGTGGACGGCCACCGCGTTGAGCCCTTCGCGGTAGAGCAGTCCGTCGACAGTGACCTCGCGGGCGCGATGGTCGGCCAGCAGCGCCAGGATCGGCGCGGCGGCATGGATCGCGTTGACGCCGAGCCACGACCGCGCCGAGTGCGCCCGCCGTCCGGTGGTCCGGACGACGGCACGCATCGTGCCCTGGCAACCGCCCTCGACCAGCCCGTTGGTGGGCTCCAGCAGCACCGCCAGATCCCCGGCCAGCCGCTCGGGCTCCTGCTCGACGAGCGCCTTCAGGCCGTTGCGGGACGCTTCGATCTCCTCGCAGTCGTAGAACACCCAGGTGATGTCCACGGCCGGATCCAGGGCGCCGGTCCCGACGCAGATGAGCCGCCCGCAGCGCCACCGCGTCCCCGGACTTCATGTCCGTGGTCCCGCAGCCGAACAGCCGCTCGCCCTCGACCCGCGAGGGGAGATTGTCGGCGATGGGCACGGTGTCCAGGTGGCCGGCCAGGATCACCCGGTGGGGGCGCCCGAGCGAGGTGTGCGCGCCCACGACGTTGCCGCGGCGCCAGACGGTCAGGCCGGACAGCGGCCGGAGCGCCTGCTCGACCAGATCGGCCAGCCGGGCCTCGTCGCCGGACACCGACGCCACGTCGACGAGCGCGGCGGTGAGTGCGCCCGCGTCCGCGGCGAGGTCGAGCGAGGTCGTCACGACAGGCAGCCTACTGACGCTGCCGCGGTCACCGAACTGCATCCGCGGGTCCGCGACCCTCCGTCGTCGCTTATCCCCGGCCTACATCGGCGCCGGTACCGTAGCCGTCGTGACTCGCACCGCTTGGGGCTTCGGCCTGGCCACCCTCACCGACGACTCCGCCACCGTTCTCGACACGTGGTACCCCCAGCCTGCGCTCGGCCCGGCACCCGACGACCCCCAGGCACCGGCGGACCTGGCCGCGCTCGCCGGGTCCGACAGCGAGCGCCGGGTGCGCACCGAGGTGGTCCTGCGCAGCATCGATCTGGACGCGCCGCCCGCCGACACCGCCGACGTCTACCTGCGCCTGCACCTGCTCTCCCACCGTCTCGTCGTGCCCCGGTCGATCAACCTCGACGGCATCTTCGGGGCGCTGCCCAACGTCGTGTGGACCAGTGCCGGGCCGTGCGCCGTCGAGGGCTTCGAGGCCACGCGGCTCCGGCTGCGCGCCCGCGGCGCCCTGCAGGTGTTCGGCGTCGACAAGTTCCCGCGGATGACCGACTACGTGCTCCCCGCCGGGGTACGGATCGCCGACGCCGACCGGGTCCGGCTGGGCGCCCACCTGGCCGTGGGCACGACGGTGATGCACGAGGGGTTCGTCAACTACAACGCCGGCACGCTCGGGACCTCCATGGTCGAGGGGCGTATCTCGGCGGGTGTCGTGGTCGGCGACGGCTCCGACATCGGGGGTGGCGCGTCGATCGCCGGGACGCTCTCCGGCGGCGGCAAGGACATGATCTCGATCGGCGAGCGCTGCCTGCTGGGCGCCAACGCCGGCATCGGGATCTCACTCGGCAACGACTGCGTCGTGGAAGCGGGCTGCTACATCACACCGGGTTCGAAGATCACCCTGCGCGACGGCCGCGTGGTGAAGGCGAGGGAGCTGTCCGGCCAGGACTCGCTGACCTTCTGGCGCAACAGCGTGTCCGGCGCGCTGGAGGCCGTCGCTCGCAGCGGGGTCGGCATCGAGCTGAACAGCGCCCTGCACGCCAACGCCTGAGCGCGGCGACACATGGCAGGCAGTACCAGAGCAGGAGGCGGCGCCCGGTCCGGGCGTGGCCTGTCCCTGCTCGTCGTGGCGGTCCTCGTCGTCGCGGCGGGGTTCGGGGTGCGGGCGCTGTGGGCGAAGGTCGCCGACCGGGTCGACACCGGGTGCTCGTTCGGCTCGTACCGCACCAGCACCGACCAGGCGTCCACGGCGGCGGAGATGGTCTCGGTGGTGACGACGCGCAAACTGCCCGAGCGCGCGGCCGTCCTGGTGCTGGCCGCGGGGCTGCAGGAGTCGAAGCTCACCAACATCCCATCGGGTCAGGGCGACCGGGACTCCGTGGGGGTGCTGCAACAGCGGCCGTCACAGGGGTGGGGCAAGAAGGAGCAGCTCGCCGACGTCACGTTCGCGACGGGCGCGTTCCTGGACGCGCTGGTGAAGGTGCCGAACTGGAAGACCGGCCAGCTCGCCGACGTCATCCAGCAGGTGCAGATCTCCGCCGACGGCACCGCCTACGCCAAGCACGAGCCCCAGGCCCAGGCGATGGCGGACGCGCTGACGGGCACGGTGGCGCGCGGCATCAGCTGCTCGTTCCCGTCGCCCACCGAGGTCGCGTCCGCCCAGGACGTCACCCGGCTGCTGGCCTCGCAGCTGCCCGTGAGCACGCCGACCGTCGCGGGCCGGCGGATCACCGTCCCCGGCGCCGGCGCGATCACGGCCGCCTGGCTGGTGGCCAACGCCGACCGCATGGGTATCGACGCCGTCAGCTACGCCGGCGGGACGTGGTCACGCACCAGCGGCTGGAAGGCCGCTCAGGCCACCGCGACCGAGGTCGTGGCGACCCTGCACTGAGCGGCTCAGTGGTGCTGGCCCCCGCTCAGTGGTGCTGGGCCCGCTCAGTGGTGCTCGGCCTCGGTCAGTGGTCCTCGGCCTGGGGCGGGAGGGCCGCGACGATGGCGGCGTCGGTGTCGGTCTTGCCGACCTTCGAGGCGCCGCCCGGCGAGCCGAGTTCGTCGAAGAAGTCCACGTTGGCCTGGGTGTAGTCACGCCACTTGTCGGGCAGGTCGTCCTCGTAGTAGATCGCCTCGACCGGGCAGACCGGCTCGCAGGCGCCGCAGTCCACGCACTCGTCCGGGTGGATGTAGAGCATCCGGCCGCCCTCGTAGATGCAGTCAACCGGGCACTCTTCGATGCACGCCTTGTCGAGAACGTCGACGCATGGCTCGGCGATTACGTAGGTCACTGCGGGTTCCTCTCGGGAGGGCTCGGTCGCTGCTGCCTGCCTAGTATGCCGTCTGTGCTGCACAGGGAATGGTTAGGGCGCCGGGTCGTGGTGCGGCACACGGTCGGCGTCGGCGCCCACGGCCGCCCGCTCCACTCCGACGCCCTCGGCGACCTGCTGTCGATCGGGCCGGACGAGGCCCAGATCGAGACCCGCGCCGGCCTGGTGCGGGTGCCGCTCGGGTCGATCTCGCTGGCGCGGCTGGTGCCGCCGTCCGCGCGGGACGAGCTGGCCGTCGAAGCCGCGTCCGCCCAGGGCTGGCGGGCGCGCGAGGTGGCCACGCTGGACGGCTGGATGCTCCGCGCCGACACCGGCTGGACCGGCCGCGCCAACTCCGCACTGCCGCTGCACACGAGCACGCGGCCCCTGCACGAGCTGCTCGCCGAGGTGGGCGCCTGGTACTCCGAGCGGGGGCTGCGCCCGCAGATCCAGGTGCCGCTGCCGGTGCGTTCGGTGCTCGACGCCGAGCTGGCGCGGCGCGGGCTGGACCTACGCCGAGGACGTGCACGTGCTCACCATGCGACTGGACCTCCTCCGGCGCGGCGCGGCAGCGGACGCCACCGCGGCTGGACGCCGCCGCGGCGGCACGGGTGGAGGTCGAGGGGGCGCCGTCGCCGGACTGGCTCGGTGCGTACCACTACCGGGGCGGCCCGCTGCCCGAGCGGGCGCGCGAGCTGCTCGTGCGCCACGACCGCGTGGGGTTCGCCCTCGTCCGCGGACCGGACCGGCGGGTGCTGGCGATCGCCCGGGGTGCGGTGGACGACGGGTGGCTCGGGGTCACCGCGGTCGAGGTCGATCCGTCAGCGCGCCGGACCGGACTGGCAACCGCGATCCTGCTGGGGCTCGCCGACTGGGCGCAGCAGCACGGCGCCACGCGGTGCTACCTCCAGGTCAGCGCCGACAACGCGCCGGCACTGGCGCTCTACCACCGGCTGGGCTTCTACCGACATCACAGCTACCGCTACCGGGCTCTCGCCTAGGATCGAGTCATGACGAACCCGCCCGAGAACAAGCTCCTGGTCATCTCCTTCGACGAGCCGCTGAAGGCGCAGGAGTTCCTGCTGACGACGGTGCGCCTGCAGAAGGCGAACGAGCTGGTGCTCCACGACGCGGTCTTCGTCCGCCGCGACGCCGACGGCTCGACCCACGTCACCGAGACCACCGACATCACGCCGGGGCGCGCGGCCCTGGGCGGCGGTGTCTGGGGGCTGCTGCTCGGCACGCTGCTGGCCGGACCTATCGGCCTCGCGGTCGGTGCCGCCGGAGCGGGTGCCGGTGCGCTGTACGCCAAGATCCGCGACACGGGTATCCCGGATGAGAAGGTCGCCGAGCTCCGCCGCGAGGTCCAGCCCGGGCAGACCGCCCTGGCGCTGCTGGTCAGCCGGGTCTCCATCGCCGACCTGCAGCGGGAGCTGGCGCGCTTCCCCGGGGCCACGCTCATCGAGACCGATCTCCCGCCCGCCGCCGTGATCGCCGTCCAGCACGCGCTGACCGAGGCGAACCGGCCGCCGTTCACCGATCTCCCCGAGGGCGGCAAGACCTACTGACCCGCGCCGCCCGCTGCTCGCGCCGCCCGCGCTGATCCGTACCTACCCGAGCTGAGGGCGGGGCGGTCGAGCCGGATGTGGCCAGGGCGAAGGGCAGCACCGCACCGGCACCCGCGCGGCGGAGTTCCCGCGCGGCCACGGTGAGCGACCACCGCGACTCGACGAGATCGTCCACGAGCAGCACCGGCGCCCCGTCCAGGCCGGCCAGCCGCCGCGCCGTCTCAGCCGGCACCGCGAACCGTCCCCAGACACCGGCGAGGCGGAACGCGCTGTTCCCGCCGGGGCCACCGCTCGGGCCTCCGTCGACCAGGTCGAGCGAGCCCAGATCCTCCAGCCGCCCGAGCTCGGCCAGCGAGCGGGCCAATGACGCGACGAGCAGCGGCCGGTGCCGCGACGGCATGGCGATCACCGCGGCGGGGCGCTGCGCCCACCCCCATTGCGCCAGCACGCCGACACAGGCGCGGATCAGATCCGCCGGCATCTCGACATCCGGGGTCTCGGCGGCGAACAGGTCCCGCAGGCGTGAACCCCACCCGAGATCGCTCAACCGGGCCAGCGACCGGCCGGGTTCGTACTGCTCGGCGGGCGGGATCCTGCCGCTCACCGACATCCCGAAGTGGCTCATGCCCGTCGGCCACTGGGCCCGCACGTCCAGCCCCACGCCAGCCCGCTCGAGTTGGGTGCGAGCGGCGGAGCGCGCGGTGTCCGGGACATCGCGCGGGTACCACTCCCCCGCGCAGACGTCGCACCTGCCGCAGTCGACGGCGGTCTCGTCGTCGAGCGTCCGCTGCAGGAAGGCCATGCGGCACCCGCTGTCGCCCTGATAGGCGCGCATCGCATCCTGCTCGGATCGCCGCGCCTCCGCGACGCGGTCGTAGCGCTCCGCGTCGTAGATCCAGTCCTTCCCGGTGGCCCGCCATCCCCCCGCGACCCGGTCGACGGCGCCCTCGACCGCCAGCACCTTGAGCAGCAGCTCGAGCCGGGTACGGCGCACGTTGGCCACCGTCTCGAGGGCCGCGGTCGACATCGGGCGTTCGGAGCCGGACAGCGCCAGCAGGACCGCGTCCGCATCGATCTGGCGGGGCATGGAGGCGGTGGCGAAGTAACGCCAGATCGTCGGCGTCCTCCCGCCCGGGCAGCAGCAGCACGTCGGCGCGCTCGACGGCGCGCCCCGCGCGCCCGACCTGCTGGTAGTAGGCGACCGGCGACGACGGCGCCCCGAGGTGCACGACGAACCCGAGGTCGGGCTTGTCGAAGCCCATCCCCAGCGCGGAGGTGGCGACCAGCGCCTTCACCTCGTTGCCGCGCAGCGCCTGCTCGGCCACCTCGGCGCTCGGCGTCGTCGGTGCGGCCCGGTGTAGGCCAGCACTCGGTGCCCCGCCGCCGCGCAGCAGCTCGCGCGGTGTCCTCGGCGGCGCGACGGTCAGCGTGTAGACGATGCCGCTGCCCGGGAGGTCGTCCAGGTGCGCGGCCAGCCACGCCAGCCGGTCACCGGCGTCGGGCAGGTCGAGTACGCCGAGCCGCAGCGAGTCCCGGGCGAGCGGGCCGCGCACGGTCGTCACCGGCACGCCCGCCCGCACCCAGCTGCTCGGCGACGTCCTCGACGACCCGGGCGTTGGCGGTGGCCGTCGTGGCGAGCACCGGCGTGCCGTGGGGCAACCGGTCAGCAGGTCACGGATGCGCCGGTAGTCCGGGCGGAAGTCGTGGCCCCAGTCGGAGATGCAGTGCGCCTCGTCGATCACCAGCAGCCCGCAGCGCTCGACGAGGACGGGCAGTTGTTCCGTCGGCGAACCGCGGGTTGGTGAGCCGCTCCGGCGAGACGAGCAGCACGTCGACCTCGTCGGCCTGGACCGCGGCCGCCACGTCCCCCCATTCGGCGGCGTTCGCGGAGTTCATCTCCATGGCGCGTACTCCCGGCCCGCCCGGCAGCCGCCACCTGGTCGCGCATGAGCGACAGCAGCGGGGACACCAGCAGCGTCGGGCCGGCGCCGGCAGCCCGCAGCAGGGAGGTGGCGACGAAGTAGACCGCGGACTTGCCCCACCCGGTGCGCTGCACGACGAGCGCCCTCGCGCGGCCGTCGACGAGCGCCTCGACCGCCTCCCACTGCCCCTCCCGGAAGTCGATCTGCTCCCCCGGGCGCCCGACCAGGGTGGCCAGCACCGCGTCGGCTCGGGCGCGCAGCGTGAGCGGGGGTGCGGCGGTGGCGGTCGATCCGCTGGACTCGGTCATGGGCACGACCGTAGGGGACGGGTCCGACAATTCCGTCACGGTCGGCGGGCGTAGTCGTCGGACTGGCGCATCGTCGCCCGGATGATCCCGGCCACGCCGGCGACGAAGCCAACCGCCACGAAGGCGTAGAAGACCGTCACGAGCGCAGTCGTGCCGCCCGGGACGAGCACGTCGCCGCCCGGGCCGGTCACGCTGGAGCCGATCACGACGACGCTCCAGGCCAGCACCGGGAGCAGGGAGGCGGCGAACGTGTCGCACACGCGCCGGGCCAGGATCGGGACGAGCACGGTCGTCGCCCCGCCGAGCAGCACCGTGACCGGGATGATCGTCGTTCCGATCCGCAACGGGATCAGCAGCACCTCGATCGCGGCGGCGGCGGCCGCGACGAGGGAGTAGACCACCAGCGCGGCGAGCGCGAGCGCGGGCGGGCACCGGTCCGGAGCCGACAGCGCCTCGATCGGATCACCCTGGACGCGAGGCTGAGCCGCCATCAGGTGACTCCGGCGAACAGATCGGTCTCGCGACCGTGGGCGTCCCGTTCCCCGGCCGCGTCGCCCTGCGCCAGGCGGAAGTACTCCACTCCGGACAGCACCTGCCCGATGTCGTTCGACAGCGCGTAGAAGCCGCCCTCGACGGACAGCTGGGTGGCGTGGGCGCGCATGGCGTCCGCCTTGGCCGACACGAAGGCAGAGGCGTCGATCGCCGTGGTGACCTCGGCGTCGGCGCTGCCGAAAGGGAGGTCCTCGATCGACGCGGGGACGGTGAACGACGTGCCGGACCCGCGTACGGCGACGACGTCCGCGACGAGCACGGAGCGCGGGACGGCGGTCCAGTACAGCTTGGCGACCTGCCACGGAACGCCGGCGGCGGAGAAGCCCGGATCGGCGGCCGCGCCCACCGCAGCGGTGGCCACCCGGTGGGCCATGATGTGATCCGGATGGCCGTAGCCGCCGTTGGGGTCGTAGGTCACGAGCACCTGTGGCCGCACCTCCCGGATCACCTCGACTGCGGCGGACACCGCGGCGGCGAACACCGCCGGGTCCGAGTCCGCTTGCCAGAACGCGCGCGGGGCGGCATTGCCCGCCGTCGCGATCATCCCACTGTCGCGGAAGCGGCCGGCGCCGCCGAGGAAGCGGTGGTCGGTGACACCGAGGGCCGACATCGCCGCGGCGAGCTCGCCAATGCGGTAACCGCCGAGCTGGTCGGCCTGCTCGGCCGTGAGCTGCGCCCACCGCGATCCGATGACCTCGCCCAGTTCACCCAGGGTGCAGGTCACGAGGGTGACGTGGGCGCCCTCGGCCGCGTAGCGCGCCATCGTCGCCCCGGTGCCGATCGTCTCGTCGTCCGGATGGGCGTGGATGAGAAGGAGCCGGCGGGGGTTGTCGAGACTCACGTACCGAAACGGTACTGGGGCCGGGCGAAGATTCTCGCCCGGCCCCGGTATCAGGTCCTACTTCGTGGTGCTGCCTGGATCAGGCCTTGTAACCGACCGAGGTCCAGTCGACGCTCGCGAAGCCGAACGAACCGAAGTTCACCAGGTTCCCTTCGGTCGCCACCAGGTCGGGGCGCTGGTACAGGGTGGCCGAGTGGCCCTCGTTCCCAGATCTTCTGTCGATCTGGTAGGTCAGGTCGGCTGGCCTTGGTCGGGTCGGCTCGGAGACGGCCTGCTTGAACAGCTCGTCGATCTCCGGGGTGCCGATCTTGGCGAAGTTCTGGTCCGCCGTTGGCTGTAGATCGACTGCGCCGAGGAGATCGGGAACGGCGTGCCGATCCAGCTGAAGATCGTCAGGTCGAAGGCCCCTTCAGCACGTAGTCCGGGAAGAACGGGTCGGACGGGAACCGACTTGATGGTGACCTTGATGCCCGCCGTCTTCAGCGCCTTCTGCTGCAGCGCGCCTCGTTCGAGCGAGGTCTTCACGCCGTCCGGGATGACGAAGCTTCAGGTTCAGCACCTTGCCGCCCTTGGCGTAGTAGCCGTCACTGCCCTTGGTGTAGCCGGCCGCGGTCGAGCAGCGAGTCCGCCTTGGCGATGTCCTGGTTGCAGAAGTCGCCACAGGTGGACTTGTACTGCGCCTGGTTGTTCATCCAGATGTGGCTGTTGAGCACGGTGGCCGGCCAGTCCAGCGGGCTGAGCAGGGTCTTGGCGTCGCCGACCCGGTCGATGCTGAGCAGACCGCCTGGCGGACACGCACATCGGACAGCGCGCCGCGCTACCGACAGGTCGATGTGCCGCAAGTTCGGGCCACCGGCCTTGTGGATGGTCGCGCCCGGCCGTGGCCTTGACGGTGGCTAGTGGCCGCCGGGTCGCCCCGATGTCGACCAGGTCGACCTGCCCGCTCTGCAACGCCTTGGCCTGCGCTGACTGTCGAGACGATGAACTGCGATCTTGTCCAGCTTGGCCGGCTTGCGCGCCGTACCACTTCGGGTTCGTGATCAGGGTGATGGTCTTCGCGGTCTTGTCGATCTTGGCGATGATGTACGGGCCGCCGGAGAGAACGCGCCGAGGTTGACCGGGCCGTTGACCCACGATCTTGTTGAACGCGGTCCGGCGTGGCGTCAGGTAGGCCGGCATGATCGGGCCGAACATCGACTGCCAGTCCGGGTACGGCGACTTCATGACGACGACTGACGTCCTGGTCGGTCGGTGCCGCGCGACACGGACTTGATGTCGTCGTAGCCGGTGGTGGAGGCGACGTTGAACTTGGTGTTGGCGCCGTTGTCCGCCTTCCACATGCCGACGAAGTCCTTGTAGGTGATCGGGGTGCCGTCGCTCCAGACCGCCTTCGGGTTGATCTTGTACTCGAGGGTCTGCGGGCTGGTCGAGGTCTGCGGTGATCGAGACCATCGTGTCGGTGTTGACGCTCGGCTTGCCGCCGGCGTCGAAGTTCCACACCTGCGGCAGGGTCGGCGTCATGAGGTCGACCGAGGCCGACTCGTTGCCGTCGACCTCGAAGTTGTTGAAGTTCGCGGGGAAGTCTTCGACCGGGTAGCGCAGTGTGCCACCGGCCTTGCACCTGGTCGTACGGCGTCGGGCTGATGTCGTTCGCGCCCGCCGCGGCCTGGATCTGCTGCCCGGCGCTGTTGGTCGCCTGCCCGCTGGATTTGGTACCGCCGCTGCCGTTGGAGCTACACGCTGCCAGCGCCATAGCCGCGACGAGGCCCACGCTGACGAGCGCGGATGCCTTTTTGGTCAACCTCACACTTCCTCCTTGAATCAAACCCGGTCCACATCGTGGACAGTACGGACTCCGTGCCTACCCGACATCCGGCCCAGGACCAAGTTCCGTTGCCGTATCGGTACACGACATAACGCTTTGTTCGCCGTCTTTCCTGGGTTCCCAGAAATGAGAAATTTCCTGGAAACCTCAACAACACATGCACATGACGCGCACTGGATCTTCAGAGCACCTCGCTGACCTTGGCGAATGACAGGCATCTGCATGGTCCGAGCGCCGCGTGACATCAGCGCAGGATCATCGCTTCTGCATTTCCCTTTCTGCGGTTCGGTCAGCTCATTCGGCGAACACCGGAGCAGCGCGAGGAGAACCGGCAGCCGGGCGGGATGTCGGACGGGCTGGGCAGGTCACCGGTGAGCAGGATCCGCTGCGGCGTTCCCGCTCCTTACGCGGATCCGGCAAGCGGGATGGCCGACAGCAGCGCCTGGGTGTACGGATGCGTCGGCCGGTCGAAGATCTCCTCGACGTCGCCGATCTCCACGATCCGCCCGAGGTACATCACGGCCACCCGGTCGGCGATATGACGCACCACCGACAGGTCGTGGGCCACGAACAGGTAGGACAGCCCCATCTTGGCCTTGAGCTCGTCCAGCAGGTTGATCACGCCGGCCTGGATCGAGACGTCCAGCGCCGAGACCGGCTCGTCCAGCACGATCACCTTCGGGTCCAGCGCCAGCGCCCGGGCGATGCCGATCCGCTGCCGCTGGCCGCCGGAGAACTCGCCCGGGTACCGGCTGGCGTGCTCGGGGTTGAGGCCGACCATCTTGAGCAGTTCCTTGACGCGCGCGCTCTGTCTTGGCCTTGGAGACCTTCTGCACGCCCATCGGCTCGGCCAGGATGTCCCCGATCGGCATCCGGGGGTCCAGCGAGGCCATCGGGTCCTGGAACACGATCGTGACAGGTCGGCCCGCATCTGCTTCGGTCGCTGGCGCGTGAGCTTCTCGACGTTGTTGCCGAGCACGACGATCGGTCCCCGCTGCGGCTCGCGCCAGCTCCATGATCTGCATGATCGTCGTCGTCTTGCCGCATCCGGACTCGCCGACCAGCCCCAGGGTCTCGCCCACGCGCATGTCGAAGCTGACACCGTCGACCGCGGCGACCTCGCCGACCTTGCGGCGCATGACGGCACCCTTGACCGAGCGGGAACACCTTGCGCAGCCCGTCGATCGCGAGCGTCGTGTCACGGTTGTCCCGCGCGATGGCGGCGAGCGGCTCGGCCACGTACTCCGGCGCGCGGGAACACCTGGTCGCTGCCCCAGCTGCTCGGCGGCGATCGTCTCCCTGCGGTGGCAGGCGGCGAAGTGATCCGCGGCGTCGGTCGCGCTCGAGCGCCGGCTCGATGGTCAGGCAGGTGTCGATCTTGATCGGGCAGCGCGGCGCGAACGGGCAGCCCGGCGGCAGCGCCGACCAGCGACGGCGGGTTGCCCTCGATCGGGATCAGCGGCTCGCTTCTCCCCCACGTCCATGCGCGGGATCGAGCCGAGCAGGCCCATCGTGTACGGCATCCGCGGCTGGTAGAAGATCTCGTCGACCGTGCCGATCTCGACCGGCTTGCCGGCGTACATCACCAGCACCCGGTCGGCGAAGCCGGCGACGACCCCGAGGTCATGGGTGATCAGCACGGTGGCCGGCGCCGGTGACCTCCTTGCGCGTTCTTGCAGCACGTCCAGGATCTGGGCCTGGATCGTCACGTCCAGTGCGGTGGTGGGCTCGTCGGCGATGATCAGGTCCGGGTCGTTGGCGATCGCCATGGCGATCATGGCGCGCTGCCGCATGCCGCCGGAGAACTCGTGCGGGAACGCCTTGGCCCGCAGCTTCGGGTTGCGGGATGCCGACGACCTCGAGCAGCTCGACCGCGCGCTTGGCCGCGGCCTGCTTGCTGACGTCGTTGGTGGATGCAGGATCGCCTCGGCGATCTGGTCACCGATCGTGTAGACCGGCGTGAGCGCCGACAGCGGGTCCTGGAACACCATCGCCATGCCCTTGCCCCGGATGCGGGACAGGCGCTTGTCGTTGAGGGACAGCAGGTCCTCGCCGCGGAACCGGATCGACCCGGTGATCACCGCGCTGGCCGGCAGCAGTCCCATGACCGCCAGCGAGCTGACCGACTTGCCCGAGCCGGACTCGCCGACGATGGCCAGCGTCTCGCCCTGGCTGACGGTGTAGGTCGACGCCGCGGACGGCCTTCACCGCGCCGGCCGTCGGTCGGGAAGGTGACGGTCAGGTCCGAGACCTCCAGCAGGAGATCGCCCGCACCGGCGTGCGGGTCGTCGAACTCCAGGTCCACTTGCGTCGTCATGAACGGCGGCCTTCCTTGCACTTCTCGGGCATCGGGTCCACGGGGTTCACAGCCGGCTCGAACCGGACGACGGGTCGACGGCGTCGCGGAGGGCGTCACCGATCAGGCTCACCGACAGCACGGTGAGGATGACCGCCAGCGCGGCGAACACGACGGTGAACGGGTAGACCGTGGCGTAGGTCTGGTAGTCGTCCAGGATCGTGCCGAGGGAGACGTCGGGCGGCTGCACGCCGAAGCCGAAGAACGACAGCGTCGTCTCGGTCAGGATCACGGTGCCGACGTTGACCGTCACGTCCACGATCAGCAGGGATGCCATGTTCGGCAGGAGGTGGCGCCGGATGATCGTCGCCGAGCGAGACGCCCATGAACCGCGCGGCGGAGATGTACTCACGCTCGCGCAGGCTCAGCGTCAGGCCGCGGACGACCCGGGCGGTGATCATCCAGCCGAAGATCGTCAGCAGCGGGATGAGCCAGAGCCAGGTGCGGCTGGCCAGGAACGGGCTCAGGATGGCCAGCAGCAGGAACGACGGCAGGACGAGCAGCAGGTCGATGACCCACACGATGCCGATGTCGGCGAACTTGCCGAAGTACCCGGCGACCGAGCCGGCGATGGCCGACAGCACCGTCGTCAGCAGCGCGGTGAACAGACCGATGATCAGCGACTTGCGCAGGCCGATCATGGTCCGCGCGAAGATGTCGCGGCCGAGGGAGTCCGTGCCGAACCAGTGGCTGCCGGTCGGTCCGTGCAGGATCGAGTTCACATCCGGTGTGGTGTAGCCCCACTTGTCGATCGTCGGGCCCAGCACCGCCAGCAGAATGATCACCAATAGGAAGAACACCCCGAGCACGCCGGAGATGCTGTGGAAGAACCGGCCCCGGATCAGCTTGCCGCGCGAGAGCGAACTGATCGCCTTGACGTTGACATCGGCCGGGCGTTGGTCACCGGAGACATCGGGCGGCTCGATCTCGAAGACGTCCTGCTGAGAAGTCATGCCACGTCTCCTAGGTCCGGATGCGGGGGTCGAGGGCCGCGTAGAGGATGTCCGACGCCATGCCCGAGATCAGGACGAGGACCGCGGTGAAGCAGGTGACGGCAGCGGTGGCGTTGATGTCGTGGTCGTAGATCGAGGCGATGAAGTACTCGCCCATGCCGTGCCAGTCGAAGAGCTTCTCGACGAAGAACGAACCGGTGATCAGCAGCCCGAACCCGTAGGCGAAGAAGGTGGCCATCGGGATGACGGCGGTGCGCACTCCGTGCCGCATCAGCGCCTGGCTCCGGGTGAGTCCCTTCGCCCGCGCGGTCCTGAGGAAGTCGCTGCCGAGCACGTCGAGCATGGCGCTGCGTTGATATCGGCTGAAGAACGCCGCGTTGAACAGGGTGAGCGTCAACGTGGGCAGGATCAGCCGCTGTGCGCGGTCGGTCCAGAAATGCAGCCCGTGCAGGGTGGAGTCGTACTCGAGCGACGTCGGGAACAGCGTCGAGCCGGCCTTGTTGTTCACCCACACCGCTGCGGTCTGCAACAGCAGGATGATGATGACCGTCGGCGCGGCGAGGATGACGTAGGAGATCGTGGTCGCGGCGTTGTCGACGATCTTGCGCTGGCGGACCGCGCTGTAGACGCCGACGAAGACGCCGATGATCGTTCCCAGTACTGACCCGATGATCAGTAGCCGCGCGGTGACGCCGATGCGGCGAGCCATGTCCGACGCGACCGACGTGGTGGTCCCGAGCTCCGTGCCGAAGTTCCCGTGCACCACACCCTTGAGCCAGTGCCCGTAGCGGGTCCACAGCGGCACGTCCGGATTGGCGTTGGCCGCGTTCAGGATGTTGACGATCGACTGGTGCGGCACCGGCGGATTGCGGTTCAGATAGTTGCTCTGCGGGTGGAACGTCAGCGAGGCCAGCACGTAGGCGAGGCTGGTCGCGATGAACACCAGGATCAGGTAGTTCACGAACCGACGGACCAGGAACTTCAGCATGTCGTTCCCTTCGGCACCCCGGGCTCGGACGCGTGGGTGTGGGGCATGGCGGGTGACTCTAGCTGACGTTCCAGGTCGGCCATCACCCTCTGGAGCCGGGCGATGATCCGTCCTCGTCGCAGCGTGGCCAGTATGGGGGCCGTCTGTTCCAACGTGATTAACGTTCCTGCACCGGTGCCCGCGACGTGCGCATTCACCCCGTCGGGCAGCGCCGTGACGAGTGCGCTGCGGACCGAGTCGGGGTCGGCGACGACCAGCTCGGCGATCCGGAACGGCGGCGCCGCGGTCATCGACGGTCGGCCAGGAACGGGAAGCGGGCGCGGACGTCGGCGACCTCGGCGGCGCTCGACATCGGCCAGAAGAACCGTTTCGCCATAGGCTGCCTCGACGACGGTGCGACCCAGCGGATCGATGACGGCGGAGTCCCCGACGTGCTCGATCGATCCCGCGGCGCCGACGCGATTGGCGCCGATGACGTAGGCCTGGTTCTCGATCGCCCGGGCACGCAGGAGCGCGCGCCAGTGCTCGCGGCGCGGCTCGGGCCAGTTGGCGACGACGACGTAGCAGTCCGTGTCCGGGGCGAGCGGCCAGAACTCGTCGGCGAAGCGCAGGTCGTAGCAGATGAAGATGCTCGTCCGCACGCCGTCGACGTCGACCGTCAGCGGTTTCTCCCCGGCGCGGTAGTGCTCGTGCTCGCGGGCGTAGCTGAACGGGTGGATCTTGGCGTAGCGGTGCGTCTGCCCGTCGGGCGCGGCGAGGACGGCGACGTTCTGGGCACGATCGTGGTCGGCGTCCCACTGCGCGATCGAGCCGACGACCCATGCGCCGTGCTGTTCGGCCTGCGCGATCAGCCAGGACTCCGTCGGCCCGCCGGCCTCCTCCGCGATGCGCTCGGGATGCATCGAGAACCCGGTCGCGAACATCTCGGTCAGCACGATCAGGCCGGCTCCCGCGGCCGCCGCCTGGGCCAGGCGGGGTTCGAGCGCCGTCCGGGTCGTGGGTGCGTCCTCCCAGGCGATGTCGTGTTGCACGACGGCGACCCGCACGTTGTCCCTTTCACCCTCGATGGGCACGACCTGTCCTCTCAGCCCTGCTTGTCGATAGTCAGAATGCACCTCTGCGGCCCTCCGCGCACGGCCAGGATGCAGAACCGTGTCCTCGGCCTGCGCCGTGCCGAAGCGCTCGCGCGCCTACGTCCCGGGGTCGTGCCCACCCGCGCGGACGACGTCGGCCTGCGCCAGTCGCGCCAGCGCCGCTTCCAGGACGGCCGGGCGCTTGCAGAAGGCAAAGCGTACATAGCTGTCGCCCGCGCGCGAGTCGTAGAAGAAGCTGCTGGGGATGGCGACGACGCCGGAACGTTCCGGCAGCTGCCGGCAGTACTCCACGGCGTCGCCGGCCACGTCCACCGTCGCGAAGTAGGTCGCCGCAGGGGTGATCACGTCGAAGCCGCGCTCGCGCAGGCCCCCGCACAGCAGGTCCCGCTGGTGCCTGAGCGCGGCGGCGATCCCGGCGTAGTAGTCGTCGCCCAGGGCCAGTCCCGCCGCGATGGCCGGCTGGAACGGCGCCCCGTTGACGTAGGTGAGGAACTGCTTCACGGTCTTGATCGCGTCGATGTACGCGGGCGGCGCCCACACCCAGCCGATCTTCCAACCGGTCACCGAGAAGGTCTTCCCGCCGCTGCCGATCGTCACCGTGCGCTCCCTCATGCCGGACAGGGTCGCGATCGGGACGTGGACCCCGTCGAAGATCAGGTGCTCGTAGACCTCGTCGGTGATGACGATCAGGTCGTGCTCCTGCGCGAGCGCAGCGATCTGGGCGAGCTCCGCAGCGTCGAAGACCTTGCCGGTCGGGTTGTGTGGCGTGTTGAGCAGGATGGCCTTGGTCCGCGGGGTGACGGCCGCGGCGAGTTCGGCCGGGTCGAACGCCCACCCGGCGCCGTCGCGCCGCAGGGTCACGACGCGGCGCGACGCTCCGGCCAGCGCGATGCAGGCGGTGTAGGAGTCGTAGTAGGGCTCGAACACGACGACCTCGTCACCGCTGCCGACGAGCGCCAGCAGCGCGGACGCGATCGCTTCCGTGGCACCCGCGGTGATGAGCACCTCGGCGGTCGGGTCCAGCTCCACGCCGTAGAAGCGGGCGTGATGGGTGGCGACGGCCTGTCTCAGCTCGGGCGTCCCCATACCGGGCGGGTACTGGTTGGCGCCCCCTCGGATCGCGGCGACCGCGGCGTCCAGGACCTCCGCCGGCCCGTCGGTGTCGGGGAAGCCCTGGCCCAGATTGATGGCGCCCGTCCGGACCGCGAGTGCGGACATCTCGGCGAAGACCGACGTACCGAACCCCCGCATCCGGGCGACCAGTGGTGATGCATCGACAGCCACCCCGGCACCCTATGCCCGGCCGCACCGTTCAGTCCGGCCTTTCACACCACAGCGGTGTCTCGAGCGCCCCGACGCCCGCCCCGATGTGAAACGTCGGGCTGTGGACGCGCGGTGCGTCTGTCCACAGAGGTGATTGCAGGTCGGCCGGCGTCGAGCGAGGTCTGCGACGGTCGGCTGATGAGCCGCCACCCACCGCCGCCGCGCACGAGATCGGGAGTGTTCACCCATGCCCAGGCACTCGGCAACGGCTGGACCGGCGACCAACTCCGCGGCGGGTGCCGATCAGGTGAGCTCGTGCGCGTGCGCCGCGGCGTGTACTGCGTGCCACCACCGGAGACCGCCGACGCGTTCCAGGCGCGACGGGCCGCATTCCTCTCGGCCGGTGTGGCCGCCGCTCTGACCGTGTCGGACGCGGTGGTCAGCCACCTGAGCGCCGCCGCCATGCTCGAGATCTCGTGCCTGGGATGGGGCGGCTCCCGGCCGAGCATCACGGTCCCGCCGAGGCGTATGGGCGGAGTCGGAGGGGTCCTCGTGCATCGCGCAGCCCTGCCCGCGGCGCACGTCCATCAATGGGACGACGGCGTGCTGGTGACGTCCCCGGCGCGCACAGTCACCGACCTCGCCCGGGCCGAGGGCGTGCTCGCCGGCGTGACCGCCATGGACTCGGCGCTCCACCTCCGCCTGACCACGGCTGCCGACATCGCCGCAGTCATCGACGAGTGCAGTGGGTGGTCGGGGCTGGCGCGAGCGAGACGAGCGGCCACCCTCGCCGACGCCCGCGCGGAATCAGTGCTGGAGTCGCTGAGTCGGCTGCAGATCGCCCGAGTCGGGTTGCCGCCGCCACAGCTGCAGCGCGAGATCGTCGGCGCCGACGGCCGATTCATCGCTCGCGCGGACTTCTACTGGGACACCGAGGGGATCGTCGGTGAGGCCGATGGTCTGCTCAAGTACACCGACCCGACCGTGCTCACCAGGGAGAAACTGCGGCAGGAGGCCATCGAGCAACTCGGCCTGACGGTGCTCCGCTGGGGCTGGCCCGACGTGTGGGAGTTCGAGCGGGTGGCCGCCCGCTGGCACCGCGCCGCGGCCCGGGCACGCCGCCTTTCACACGCAAACGGGCGATCAGCGCCCTGAAAGCCCGCTGCGGTGTGAAAAGACGTCAGGTGGAGGACTTGGCGCGGTTGCTCCGGGCGCGGGCCCGTTCGTTCTGGGCGAGGACGACCTTGCGGATGCGCACCATGGCGGGGGTCACCTCGACGCACTCGTCCTCGCGGCAGAACTCCAGTGCCTGCTCGAGGGACAGCTGCCGATGCGGGATCAGCGGCACGAGGATGTCGCCCGAGGACTGACGCATGTTGGTCAGCTTCTTCTCCTTGGTCGGGTTCACGTCCATGTCGTCCGAGCGGGAGTTCTCGCCCACGATCATGCCCTCGTACACCTCGGTGCCGGGGCCGACGAACATCGTGCCGCGCTCCTGCAGGTTCGACAGGGCGAAGCCGGTCGTGGCGCCGCGGCGGTCGGCGACGAGGGAGCCGCTCGGGCGGGTCCGCAGCTCACCGTGCCAGGGGGCGTACCCCTCGTGGATGTGGTGGAGCAGCCCGGTGCCGCGGGTCTCGGTCAGGAACTCGGTGCGGAAGCCGATCAGGCCGCGCGCGGGAACGATGTACTCCATGCGGATCCAGCCGGTGCCGTGGTCGACCATCTGCTCGAGCCGGCCCTTGCGCAGCGCCAGCAACTGGATGATCACGCCCTGGTAGTCCGACGGCGCGTCGATGGTCATGCGCTCCATCGGCTCGTGGACCTTGCCGTCGACGAGCCGGGTGACCACCTGGGGCTTGCCCACGGTGAGCTCGAAGCCCTCCCGGCGCATGATCTCGACCAGGATCGCCAGCTGCAGCTCGCCGCGGCCCTGGACCTCCCACGTGTCGGGGCGCTCGGTGGGCTTGACCTTGATCGAGACGTTGCCGACGAGCTCGGCGTCCAGCCGGTTGATGACCTGGCGCGCGGTGAGCTTCTTGCCGGACTCCCCCGCCAGCGGCGAGGTGTTGATGCCGACGGTCATCGAGATCGACGGCTCGTCGATGGTGATGACCGGGAGCGGGACCGGGTTCTCAGGGTCGGCGAGCGTCTCACCGATGGTGATGTCCGGGATGCCCGCGATGGCGATGATGTCCCCGGGACCGGCCGACTCGGCGGAGACGCGGTCCAGTGCCTTCGTCTTGAGCAGCTCGGTGATCTTGACCCGCTCGACGGTGCCGTCAGCGCGGCACCAGGCCGCCTGCTGCCCCTTGCGGATGGTGCCGTTGTGCACCCGGCACAGCGCCAGCCGGCCGAGGTAGGGCGAGGAGTCCAGGTTGGTGACGTGCGCCTGCAGCGGCGCGCCCTCGGTGTAGGTCGGGGCAGGGATCGCGGTGAAGATCGTCTCGAACAGGGGCTCGAGGTTCTCCTCCTCCGGCATCCCGCCGTCCTCGGGGCGTTTGAGCGACGCGCGCCCGGCCTTGGCCGAGGCGTACACGATCGGGAACTCGATCTGGTGCTCGTCGGCGTCCAGATCGAGGAACAGCTCGTAGGTCTCGTCGACGACCTCGGCGATGCGGGCGTCCGGGCGGTCCACCTTGTTGATGACCAGGATCACAGGCAGCCGCTGCTCGAGGGCCTTGCGCAGGACGAACCGGGTCTGGGGAAGCGGGCCCTCGGAGGCGTCCACGAGCAGCACCACGCCGTCGACCATGGACAGCCCGCGCTCGACCTCGCCGCCGAAGTCGGCGTGGCCGGGGGTGTCGATGATGTTGACGGTGATCACGTCGCCGGCCGGCGTGCGGTGCTCGACCGCGGTGTTCTTCGCCAGGATCGTGATGCCCTTCTCGCGCTCGAGATCCATCGAGTCCATCACGCGGTCGTCGACGTCACCGGCCTCGGCCTGGTGCGCGCTGAAGGCGCCGGACTGCCAGAGCATGGCGTCGACGAGGGTGGTCTTGCCGTGGTCGACGTGGGCCACGATCGCCACGTTGCGGAGGTCGGCACGCTGTTGGATCGCCACGCGGCAACCTCATTTCATTGTTTCGGTGCGTAAGACTGGGCTCACTTGTGTGGTACCGAGTCTACGTAGGGTCGCCTGCCCCTCTTACCACCGCGGAATTCAGCCGGGCGGACACGGCATCATCTGGGTCACCCTCGCCGCCTGGTGCCCGACGGTGCGATAGCCTGTGCAGTCGTGACCAACCTAGATGTCCGGCCGGCGATGACGCTGCCCGATGACCTCGCGACACAGATCGCAGGTACCGGCCTCGAGCGAGCCGGCGCCCGGCCGCCCCTGGCCAAGTACAGCCGGGACCTCTGGGGACGGCGCCACTTCGTCATCGAGTTCTCCAGGGCGAAGAACGCCGTGGGGTACTCCCGCAGCTTCCTGGGCCAGGCCTGGCAGCTGCTCACGCCCGCGCTGAACGCGGGTGTGTACTTCCTGATCTTCGGCGTGCTGGTCCCGGGTTTCCGCAAGGGCATCCACGACTACATCGCCTACCTGGTGATCGGTGTCTTCACCTTCACCTTCATGCAGCAGTGCTTCATGCTCGGATCGCAGACGATCCACTCCAACCTCGGCCTGACGCGGGTGCTGCACTTCCCCCGCGCCGTCCTGCCGCTGTCGTCGATGCTGACCGCGCTCCAGCAGTTGCTGTTCTCGATGTTCGTGATGATCCCCATCGTGCTGCTGACCGGCGAGCCGTTGACGTGGAAGTGGCTGCTGCTGCCGGTGGCCCTCGTGCTGCTGACGCTGTTCTGCCTCGGCGTCACCTTCGGCATGGCGCGCATCGGCGCGAAGATCCCCGACACCTCGCAGGCGCTGCCCTTCATCCTGCGGACCTGGATGTACCTGTCCGGCGTGCTGTACAGCGTGCAGCAGATCGCCAAGAGCCACGCCCACTGGGTGCTGGAGGTCATGCAGGCCAACCCTGGCAACGTCTACATCTCGCTGGTGCGCGACTGCCTGCTGCACGACGACGGCAACATGACCCGGAGCAATTGGGCGTATGCAATCTTCTGGGCGCTGTTCTTCTCGATCGGCGGCTACATCTTCTTCTGGCGAGCTGAGGAGCAGTACGGACGTGTCTGAACCACTGATCGCCCCGTCGACCCACCTGTCGGGTACCGCACCGGGGGCATCGTCGAGCACGACGGTGACGCTCGGCGTGAACCCCACGGTCGTCGTCGACAACGTGCACCTGACCTACCGGGTCACCGGACGCACCGCGAAGCGTGGCGGCCCTGCCGTTGCGCGCCGGCTGCTCCTGCGTCAGCCGGCCGCCGCCGTGCGCGAGATCAAGGCCGTGCGCGGGGTGAGCCTGGTGGCCCACCGCGGCGAGGCGGTCGGGCTCATCGGGCCCAACGGCTCGGGCAAGTCGACGCTGCTCCGCGCGATCGCCGGCCTGATGCCGCCCGAGTCCGGCGCGATCTACACGCAGGGCCAGCCCTCACTGCTCGGCGTGGGCGCCGCTCTGATGGGCGACATGACCGGTGAGCGCAACGTGATCCTCGGTTGCCTGGCCATGGGGATGACGCCGGCTGAGGCGAAGGCGCTCTACCCGAGCATCTGCGAGTTCGCCGGGATCGGCGACTTCATCTCGCTGCCGATGAGCACGTACTCCTCCGGCATGGCGGCGCGGCTCCGGTTCGCCATCGCCGCGGCCAAGTCGCACGAGGTGCTGCTCATCGACGAGGCGCTGGCCACCGGTGACGCCGAGTTCCGGCGCAAGAGCGAGGGACGCATCCGCGAGCTGCGCGAGGACGCGGGCACGGTGTTCCTCGTCAGCCACGGCCTCAACGTCGTCCGCGAGACCTGCGACCGCGCGATCTGGCTGGAGAAGGGCCAGGTCGTCCTCGAAGGCGATGCGGTCGCCGTCGTCGACGCCTACGAGGCGCGGCACGACCCGCAGGCGCTGGCCGACCGGCTCGCTGCGATGTCGGCCGGTTCGATGCTCAGCATCCGCGAGGAACCGTCCACCATCTGACCCCTGCGGGGGCCGGCCGGTTTCCGCTCAGGCGGCGAGCGCGCCGAAGGACTGCCAGCCGGTCAGCGGCAGCCGTACGCCGGAGGTGTACGGGCGCGCGGTCACCCCGCTGTTGACGTAGTAGATCATCGTGCCGTCGGAGCGGGTCGCGACCAGGTCGGCGAGGCCGTCGTGGTCGATGTCGGCGGCGATCAGATGGGTCAGGGACGCCCAGCCGCCGGCTCCGATCTCGGACTTGGGGGCGAACGTGTGCGTCGGGCTGTGCTGGTTCGGGAACAGCCAGAGCGAGCCGTTGCTGCGGACGGCGACGATGTCGGCCAGTCCGTCCCCGTTGACGTCGCCCAGCAGCACCCGCGGGAAGGCCTGCCAGCCCGTCCGCGACAGCATGAAGCCGCTGGCGTACGGGTGCGTGGCGTTGCCCGTGTTCCGGTAGATCCACAGCGAACCGTCCGCCTTGGTCAGCACCAGATCGGCCCGCCCGTCACCGGTCACGTCGCCCACGGCCAGGGTACGGAATCCCGCCCACCCGCTCGCGCCGATCACCGTGCCGCCCGCGTACGGACGCGACGGGTCGCCGGTGTTGGGGTAGTACCAGAGGGTGCCCGAGGACTTCGTCAGGACCAGGTCGGCGCGGCCGTCGCCGTTGACGTCCCCGGCGGCCATCAGGGCGAAGCCGGCCCACCCGCTCGTGCCGACGCGGCGTCCGGGCGACAACGGCCCTGCGCCGGCGCCGCGGTAGAGCAGCAGCGCGCCGCTCGAGGTGCGGCCGAGCAGGTCGGCCCGGCCGTCGCCGTCGACATCGGCGGACAGCAACGGGGTGAGCCCGTTCCACCCCTCCGCGCCGATCCGGGCGCCCGCGCCGTAGGGGTGATACCGGTTGCCGCTGTTGCGGTAGAACCACAGCGACCCGTCCGCCGCGGTGGCCACCAGATCGGCGGGCGCCCCGGCCTCGGGAACAGCCGGCGCCAGTGGCCGCAGCGAGGTGACATCCTGCCAACCCGAGCCGATGCGATGCGCCACTGCATAGGGACGGCCGGCGCTGCCGGTGTTGGCGAAGACCTCCATCACGCCCGCGGAGGTGGTGACGAGCAGGTCGATCCGTCCGTCGCCGGTGACGTCAGCCGCGGTGAGCGAGCGCAGCGAGCCCCATCCGCCGACTCCCAGCCGGAGCCGCGTGGTGAACGGTCGCGTGGCCGACCCGGTGTTGCGGTACATCCACAGCGAACCGTCGGCCCCGGTGACGAGAAGGTCGGCCTTGCCGTCGCCGGTCACGTCGGCCAGGACCATCCGGGGGTAGACGCCCCAGCCCGTCGCGCCGATCCGCGCCCCCGTCGAGTACGGATGGCTCGCGCTGCCGCTTCCGCGATAGAGCCACAGTGAGCCGTCCGGTCTGCGCGCGACGAGGTCGGCCTTCCCGTCGCCGGTGACGTCGCCCGTCGTGAGCAGGTCGAAAGCGTTCCACCCGGAGCCGATCCTGGTCGCGGTCGGGAAGGGCGCCGGTGGCGAGTCGTTGGCGAAGGACCACAGGCTGCCGTCGGACCTGGCCGCGACCACGTCGGAGGTGACGCCCTGGCGCGGGACGGGCACCTGCGACGACGCGAGCCGGGTGAAGGCCTGCCAGCCGCCGTGGCCGATGGTGACGCCCGCGGCGAACGGACGGCCTCCGCCGCCGTTGTGGTAGCGCACCAGGTTGCCGGCGCCGGTCGTCGCCAGCAGGTCCGCCCGCCCGTCGACGTCCACGTCGGAGGCGACCACCGAACGGAAGCTCTGCCAGCCGCCGGAGCCGATCTCGGTCGATCCGCCGAAGGGATGCGCGCTCCCGTTGCCCCGGTAGAGCCACAGGGAACCGTCCGGCCTGATGCCGAGCAGGTCGGCCAGCCCGTCGCCGGTGACGTCGGCCAGGATCAGCGTCCGGTACACCTGCCAGCCGCTGCCGATCCTGGTGGAGCCCGCGAAGGGATGCGCGGCGTTGCCGTCGTTGCGGTAGAGCCACAGCGAGCCGTCGGGCCTGGCGGCCACCAGGTCGGCCCGGCCGTCGCCGTCGACGTCGGCAACGACGAGGCTGCTGAAGGCGTTCCAGCCCGATACACCGATCTCCTGCGCGCTGCCGTAGGGCAGGCTGGTGCCGTTGTTCAGGTACAGCCACAGCGATCCGTCGGCCTTGCGCGCGATCACGTCGGCCAGCCCGTCCCGGTTGACGTCGCCGGTGTCGACGACGGTGAACCCCTGCCAGCCGCTCAGGCCGATCTGCACCCCGGTCGGGAAGGGCGTGGCCGCGCTGCCCGTGTTGCGGTAGTACCAGAGCGTTCCGTCGGCCTTCGTCGCCAGCAGGCCGCCCGCGTCGTAGGGCGCGCTGGGGACGGTGAACCACGAGTTGAAGAAGACCCAGAAGTTGCGGTTGCCGTAGGTGCTGCACGAGTCCCCGGTTCCTGACAGGTTCGCCAGCGCGGCCTTGTTCGGCTGGTAGGGCGTGTAGTCGTACAGGCCCGCGGTCGCCTGGTTCTGGATGTAGACCGCGCCGCGACCACAGCTGGTGTCCGGGTTGTAGAGGATGTAGTTGGTCTGACCGGCCACGTAGCCGTAATCGTTCGGGTTGAGGCGGTAGAGCCGGAACTGGCGGGCGGCGAGATAGACCTGGTTGAAGAAGCCGAAGTACTGGGATGCGCATCCGGTGGAGTCGGGACAGCCGAACCCGGCGGCGGTCTGGTAGTCCGGGGAGGTCGAGGTGATCAGCCCGGATTCCTTCTGCAGCAGGACGATCAGCACCTGGGGATTGATCCCGCAGGCCCGGCCGACGTTGGCGATGATCGCGGCCGCGGTCTCGCTGGACCGCCCGGTGTAGGCGCTGCACAGCCCCGACTCGGCCGGGTGGGAGGTCGTCTTCGTCCGGTAGTCGCGCACGCAGACGTAGCCGCTGTCGCAGCCCTGGTACTTGGCGTTGAGGAAGCTCTGCACGCCACCGGCCGTCAGCGCGGTCGAGTCGTAGAAGACCGAGTCGCTGATGATGTTGCCGGCCTGGAACTGGGATCCCGAGAGCGCGGCCGCCGAGGTCTGTCCCTGCACCACGACGGCCAGCGACGCGATCAGGGCGAGCACCAGCCCGAGGGCGCGGGTGCGCGCGCGCGACCTCACGAGCCGACCGTGATCGTCAGCGGGTCGGAGGTCCCGACCGCGGTGGCAGAGGCGAAGGAGACGACGGCGCGCCAGGCGCCGGCGCTCACCTGGGAACCGGCGACGGCCAGCGTGCCGCACTGCATCGAGGACGCGTCGGATCGGGCGGTCCGGGTGACCGCGCGCGTCACCCCGCCGCGGCTGAGGCGCAAGGTGCAGGTCGCGGCGTCGACGAGTACCCCGGGGACGATCGCGGCCACGCTGACGGTCCGCGTCGAGGCGCTCCAGCCACCGCGGGTGATCTGGACGTCCACGACCTTCTGCATCGGCGTCGACGTCGGCGTGGGCGTGGGCGTCGCGGTGGTGGGCGCGCTGGAGACACCTGTCGGCGTGCCGGCCGGCGTGGTGGCACCGACGGAGGAGTCCGTGACCACGGCACTCGGCGAGGCCGGGGCCGACGACGATGCCGGCCCCACGGTCACCGTCTCCGCCGGCGCGGCCGACGGTGAGCTGGAGGAGCAGGCGCTGACGGTGAGGGCGAGGGCTGCGGCGGCCGCGAGCACGGTGGCACCGCGGCGGATTCGGATCGTGCCTGGCTGCTGCTGGGGGGGCAACTGCGCTCCTGAACTCTGGTACCGATGTGGTCTCAGTGACCAGTTGGGCGAGAGTGGCGTACGGGCCAGTGTAACGGCGCACCCCACCGACGGCCCGGCGAGCGCCCGCGCGCGCGAGGTCGGCGGGCTGCGGCAGTAGTCTGAGCCGGTGCCCGAGGCCGCCGCGAAACCGCCGCCGGCGTTCACCGTCGTGATGCCCGTCCACAACGTCGCCGACTATCTGGGCGAATGCCTGGACTCCGTGCTGGGCCAGTCGTTCACCGACGTCGAGGTGGTCGCCGTCGACGACGCCTCGACCGACGACGGGCCGGCGCTGCTGGACGAGCGTGCCGGTCGCGATCCCCGCCTGCAGGTCGAGCACCTCAGTCACAACGTCGGGTTGGGGATGGCGCGCAACACCGGACTGGAACGGGCGCAGGGGCGGTGGGTGCTCTTCCTGGACAGCGACGACACCCTTGCCGACGGTGCCCTGGCGGCGATCGCCGAACGGGTCGCGGGTGCGCCGGCCGCCGACGTCGTCCTGTTCGGCTTCGCGCGGAGTTTCCCCGATGGCAGCGTGGTGCCGGACCCGAGATCGGCGCGGCTCTCCCCCGAGGTCGAGGTCGCGGCAACCCAGCGCCCGGACCTGCTCGAGATCCTGCCCTCGGCCTGGAACAAGGCCTACCGGCGGGACTTCCTCGCCGACCGGGGCTTCGCGTTCCCCACCGGCTACTACGAGGACATCCCGTGGACCTACCCGGTGCTCTGGACGGCGCGGTCGATCGCGACGCTCGACCGCACCTGCTACCTCTACCGGCAGCGGACGGGCGGCAGCATCCTCAGCTCCTCCGGGCGCCGGCACCTGGACCTGTTCGCCCAGTACGGCAGGGCATTCGACTACCTCGACGCCCACGCCGAGCTGGAACCGTGGCGCCCGTGGCTGGTCGACCGGATGACCCGCCACGTCCCGACGGTGCTGGAGGCCGACGGGCGGATCCCGGCCGACGTCCGCGAGGAGTTCTTCCACGCCGCCTCCGCCGCGTTCCGCAGCCACAGGCCGCCCGGGTACCTGCCGCGCGGCATGGCCGGGGTGAAGGTGCGGCTGATCGAACGCGACGACTACCGCGCCTTCCGCGCCGCCCAGCTGGCCAACCGGCTGGCACGGCGACTGCGGCCGGGGCAGCGGCCGTGAGCCGCAGGGACGTCGGAATCGTGCGCCCGGGCGAACCGCTGCCGCAGGACACGAAGTGGGTCGTCTTCGCCGGGCCGGAGGAGCAGTTCACCCGATCGGACCTGGTCGCCATCGCCAACACCCCGCCCCGGGCGGACATCGCCTTCGTCGGGGCCAGGGCGCGGGCCCGCCGGGTGGTGGACGTCGGCGCCTTCCCGCAGGGGCTCGTGGTCGACCGTGCCGTGGTGGGGTTCCGGCGCTCGCACCTGGTCGAGCACGCGCTGCGCCCGGAGGAGGCGGTGGAGCGGGACCTGGCGATCCCCCTGCTCATCGCGCAATCCCTTGCGGCATCGGCACAGCAGACCATCGCGCTCGCTCCCGGACGCCGCATCGCGCCGGCCACACCGGACTGGCAGCGCGTTGAGCGTTACACCGTTGTGCCGCAGCGCTACGTCGACCTGCTCGCCGCCGAGCACGAGCGACGCGGACGGGTCCCGGCCTGGTTGCAGCACCTCGTCGCGACTCAGCTGCTGACCTATCTCGCCGAGGACAGCCGCCTGTACATGACGACGGCCGCCCTGCCGCCTGAAGCCACCGACGCCTTCCACCGTTCCCTCGTCGCGATCCTGCCCCATCTGGACGACTCCGCGATCCTCGGCGCGGGTGGGCCGGACGTCACCGACGACCTGCGGATGGCCTTGCTGCTCGGGGCTCGCGGCCGCGCCGGGCATGCGGTGCCACACATCCGCCGCGACCCTGGACGCGGTCTGCTGCGCGTGAACTACCTGTTCGCCGGTGCGCAGCCGGAGGAGACCATCACCGTCGGTGGGCTGCCGTACCAGCCGTCGCACGCCAAGATCCGCAGCGTCGACGTCCTCGGCCGCCCGTTGCTCAGCGAGCGCATCGCCTGGATCCCCCAGGACGCCATCCTCGCCGTGGACCCGGACGGGGAGATCGCGCTGCCCGCGCCGCCGCCGCCGAGCCGGATCGCCCGGTACCGCAGGATTCTCGCCGAGAACCGCGGGGTAGGTCGGCGGGTGCTGTCCGACCTTGGCATCCGGCGCACGGCCCGCGGCGCACGGGCCCGCGAGCGGTACGCCGACGCGTGGCTGCTGATGGACCGCGACACGACGGCGCAGGACAACGCCGAGCACCTGTACCGCCACCTGCGCGAGCACGAGCCGACGGTGAACGCCTGGTTCGTCCTGGCGCGGGACAGCGCCGACTGGGATCGCCTTGCGCAGGAGGGTTTCCGCCTCATCGACTACGGGTCGAGCGAGCACTTCGTCGCGCTGCTCAACTGCGTGCACCTCGCCTCGTCGCAGGTCGACAGCTACGTGGTGAACCCGTTCCGGCGTCACCTGCTCGGACCCGGCCGCTGGCGGTTCACCTTCCTGCAGCACGGGGTGATCAAGCACGACCTGTCACGCTGGCTCAACGCCAAGCCGATCGACGCGTTCGTCACGACCACGCAGGACGAGCACAACGCGATCGTCGACGACGGCACGCCCTACGTCTTCACCGATCTCGAGGTCGTGCTGACCGGCCTGCCCCGCCACGATCGCCTGCTGCGGCTGGGCGAGCGGGGCGATCGCACCCGGCTGGTGGTGATGCCCACCTGGCGGCGGGAGCTGCTGGGCGAGCAGACGGTCGGCAACCAGCGGGCGCTGCTGGACGGCTTCTGGGAGTCCGGGTACGCCGTGGCCTGGCGGGAGCTGCTCGGTTCTGCGCGGCTGCGCGAGCTGTGCGAACGGGCCGGCTGGCAGGTGACCTTCATCCCCCACCCGAACATGCAGGACTATCTCGCCACGAGCCCGCTGCCCGACCACGTGCAGGCGCGCCGGTTCAGCGACGTCGACATCCAGCAGGTGCTGTCCGAGGCGGCGGTCCTGCTCACCGACTACTCCTCGCTCGCCATCGAGGCGGCCTACATCCGCAGGCCCGTCGTCTACTACCAGTTCGACCGGGCGACCTTCTTCAGCGGCGGGCACCTCTACCGGCTAGGTGACTGGAGCTACGAGCAGCAGGGGTACGGCCCGATCACCGAGACGACGGACGCGACCCTGCGCGCGCTGGAGGAGCTGGCGTCCGGAGCGGGCGCCGACCCGGAGTACGCCGCCCGGATGGAACGCGCGTTCGCCTACCGCGACGGGCGGTGCTGCGAGCGCACCGTCGCCGCGATGCGCCGGATCGACCGCAGGTAGCCGCGCGAGCGGCGCGGGGCCGGATCCATCGCCTCGATCGCCGCGACCGTGCGTTCGCAGCACCGCCCGTCGCGCTGGGGGAACGACGCGTCGATGCGCCGCTGGTAGTCCGCCGCGGGGAGCAATCCCTGCTCGTCGGCGATCGTGACGACCTCCCCGACCGTCTCTTCGACGGTCCGGGTGACCGGACCGAACCCGTCGCGGGTGTAGTCGAAGTAACCCGGCCGGCCGACGTGCGCGCCTCCGTTGACGAGCTCGGCGTCGAACTGGAAGTAGACCACCGGCCGGTCGAGGTAGGCCGCGTTGTAGGACATCGAGGAGTAGTCGGTGACCATCAGCGCGGCATCGGCGATCATCTGCTGGACGTCCTGGCCGGCGAAGGTGAGCGCGTGCACGTGCGCCGGCAGCCGCATCCGGGCGAGCGCGGGCTGGATGTTGGGATGCGGCAGGAACCCGATGCTCAGGTCGTGCTTCTCGGCCAGCGCGTGCAGCCGCTCGTCGGCGAGGAACGCCGTCCACTCGCGGACGTACTCGCTGTCGAAGAACCCGTCGTGCACCTCCCGCCGCTGCGATCCGACCGCGAGCGGAGGCGTGAGCCAGTACCGCCAGGTCGGGCAGACGAGGATCCACCGCCGCCGTTCCAGCGGGACGGCCTGTCCCAGCTCGCGCAGCCGGTCGAAGCGCGCGAGCCCGGTCATCTTCGCCTCGCGCGTGGTGTAGACGTAGTGCGTCCCGTCACCGGCGATGGACCGCTGCTCCTGCGGCGTGCTCGTCACGAACAGGTCGACCTTCTTGGGATTGAGCCACCGGGACAGGTCGTCCTTGATCACCCCGTGCTGCAGGAAGGTGTACTTCCACTGCGGCGTCGGCTTCATCCGCATGATCGCCGGCGGGCGGTGGACGGGCGCGTCCGCGTGCGAGGAGATCAGGTGGCGGCAGTTGAGCATCACCAGCCGCCACAGCACCCCGCCGTGCGGGACGAGGCGGGAGCCGTAACCGTCGCGCTCGAGCCGCTGCCAGTCCGGTGTCCCCCGCTCCAGCACGAACCAGGCGTTGATGTCCGGGCGGGTGTCGCGCAGGTACCGGAAGAGCCGCTCGGCGTTGTCGTCGGCGTCGTGCACCCGATCCATCAGCACCCACGCGTCACCGAAGCGGCGCCGCACCGGCCAGGTACCGGCGAGCCGCCGCACGATCCTGGTCGGCAGTCGCAGCGGGTGCGGCGGCACGTGGGTCCCTCCGCGGGTGCCCCAGCGGCGCAGGTCGGCCGGACCGACGATCGTGGAGGGGAACTCCTGCCACCCTGGCTGGAGCGGCACGGCCCGGCCGTCGAGCAGCACCCGCAGGGGCGCGTCGGCGGGGACCCACGCCACCCGCTCCTGCATCAGGTCGTGGTCGAAGTACTCGTGCGTCCAGACCTTCCCGTCGCCGACCTCGACCGGGCGCCCGGCGGACAGGATCGTCTCCTCCGGCGCCGGGCCGACGAAGCGGTAGGACATCCGGATCAGGTTGCGGCCGGGGTCGTGGGCGTCGAGGACGGCGTACGGGGTCACCCAGGGCTCCCCCGAAAGCCCGTGCAGCAGGATGTCGCGCCAGACCGGGTCGAAGCGGCGGATGCCGAAGGCCGACACCACCCGCGGGTCCAGCCGGTCCGCGATCTCCTTCAGCGTCGCCACGAACTCCTCGGCGATGGCTCCGTGCGCCGCGGTCGCGCCGGACATCCGCAGGTCGCTGCTGAAGTAGAACGAGAGCTCGTAGAGGACGAAGTTCTGCACCCATTCGGCCACGTACCGGCCCTCGGCGACACCGTGCGTGAGCAGGTCCAGATAGCCGCGGCGGGGCACGACCGTGAACCGGCTCGGCTGGAGCAGCCCGTTCTGCAGGGTCGACGTGCCGTCGGCGCGCTTGCGGTAGATGTAGCGCGCCGAGCCCAGGAAGGCCACCACCGGCGCCTGCGCGGCGAGCAGGTACCGCCCGCAGAAGTGACCGTCCTCGAAGTTGGGGCGGATCTCGGTGTCGAAGCGCAACCCCTGGCTCTCCAGGATGTCCGTACGCAGGAACGCCGCGGGAGCGCTGCCGTGGAAGTAGTCCGGGAAGACGTCGAGATCGACGAGCTGGTCCCGGCTGCCGAACATGCCCTTGAGGGGGTGGGTGTCGGAGACGACGCCGGTGTCCTCGTACCAGAGGATGCGCGCGGTCGCGGCCATCACCGCGGAGGGGTTGGCGGTCAGGAACCTGTCCACGACGGTGAAGTAGTCGGGGTCCAGCACATCGTCGGGGTCCGGGAAGGTGACCCACTCACCCCGCACGTGGTCGAGCCCGAGGTTGCGCGCCGAGCCCTGGCCGCCGTTCTGCTTCGTCAGCACCGTGACCAGGCCGGGGCGCCGCGCCGCCCACTCCTTGAGGAGCACGAGGGAGTCGTCGGTCGAGCCGTCGTCCACGGCGATCACCTCGAGGCGGTCTAGGCCGAACGTCTGCGCCTCGATCGAGTCGATGAACTCGGGCAGGAACCGGCTGACGTTGTGGACGGCGGTGACCACCGAGAACCGCGGGGCGCTCACTTGACCAGCCGCCGTAGCGCGGGTGAGCGGACCAGGCGCCGCAACTGGGGTCTGACGCCGCGCAGCGCCGGGGTGGAGACGAGCTGACGCACCCGCTGCGACGCGACCACCCTGCCGGCCGCCCGCCGGGCCAGACTCGGCACCGCGCGGGGAACGGTCAGGCTCTCGATGGCCGCCGTGGTGCGCTCGCAGCACCGGCCGTCGCGCTGCGGGAACGTCCGGTCGATGCGGTGCTGGTACTCGGCCGTGGGGCGCTTGGAGTCCGTGGTCACCCCGGCCTCGACCGCGGCGACCGCGTCGGCGGTGGTGACCGTCACCGGGCCGAACCCGTCGCGCTCGTAGCTGAAGTACCCCGGGCGCCCGATGTGCGCGCCACTGCCGACCCGGTCGGCGTCGAACTGGAGGTACACCACCGGGCGATCCAGGTAGGCGGCGTCGAAGGCCAGCGAGGAGTAATCGGTCACCATCAGGACGGTGTCGGCGATGAGTTGCTGGACGTCGGTGCCGGAGAAGGTGAGCGCCTCGACATGGGGCGGCAGGTCCAGGAACGGCAATGCCGGCTGGAGATTCGGATGCGGCAGGAAGCCGATCCTCAGGTCGTGCCGCTCAGCCAGGTCCCGCAACCGCTCGTCGTGCAGGAACTCACCCCACTGCCGGACGTAGTCGCTGCTCAGGAAGTCCGGAGCCACATCGCGCCGTTGCGAGTCCGCCCGCGCGGAGGGGGCGAGCCAGTGCCGCCAGGTCGGGCACACGAGGATCCACGCGCGTTCGTCGACGTCGACCCGCGCGCCCAGGTCCCGCAGCCGGTCGAAGCGCGGCAGCCCGGTCATGCGCGCTTCCTTGGCGGTGTAGGCGTACGGCGTGCCGTCGCCGACGATCGAGGCGTGCTCCTGCGGGGTGCTGGTGACCATGAGATCGGCGTGTTCCGGGTTGAGCCGGCGCGAGACGTCCTCCCTGATCACGCCGTGCTGCAGGAAGGTGAACTTCCACGTCGGGCGCTGCAGTCGCGTGATCGCCGGCGGCAGATGCACGGGACGGTCGGCGTGGGAGGAGATCAGGTGCGCGCAGTTGAGCATCAGCAGCTTCCACGTCCGGCTGCCGTGGGCGACCAGCCGACCGCCGAAACCGTCCCGCACCAGGCGGTCCCAGTCCGGCGTGCCACGTTCGAGCACGAACCAGGCGTTGATGTCCGTGCGCTCGGCCCGCAGGTAGCGGAAGAGCCGCTCGGCGTTGTCGTCGGCATCGTGGATGCGGTCCATCAGGACCCACGCGTCCCTGAATCGGGACCGCGCCGCGGGGGTGCGGGCGGCGAGGACCACGGCGCGATCGGCGGCCGCGAGCTGCGGGGTCGCCACGGGCTCGGGTTCACCGTCGAACCAGCGATTGACCTGGACCGGGCGCACCGTCGTCGCGTGCGGCGGCTCCCACTCCAGTTGCAACTTGAGCGGTACGCCGTCGACGACGATCCGCAGGGACCCGATCAGCGGAACCCACGCCACCCGCTCGTGCATCAGGGTGGCGCCGAAGAACTCGTGGCTGCGGACCTTGCCGAACTCCACATCCACCGGGAGGCCGTGGGCGAGCACGGTCTCCTGCGGAGCGGGACCGACGTAGCGATAGGCCACCCGCAGCATGCGGTGGTCGTCGTCGCGCTGCTGTGCCACCGCGTAGTCGGTGACCCAGGGGCGGCCGGCGAAGGAGTGCAGCAGGATGTCACGCCACAGGCGGTCGAACCGCTTGCCGGCGTAGCTGTTGATCACGATCGGGTCGAGCCGCGTGGCGATCTCGGCGAGCAGCCGCAGGAACTCCTCGGCCACCTCGCCGCGCGCGCCGGTCTCGCCGGTGGGGTTCAGGTCGGCACTGAAGTAGTACGAGATGTCGTAGAGGACCATGTTCTGCAGCCACTCGGGGGCGTAGTCGCGCCCCTGTGCACCGCGGGTGAGCACGTCCAGGTAGCCGTAGCGCGGGACGGCCAGATAACGGTCCGGATCGGCGAGGCTGTTCTGCAGGGTGGAGGAGTTGTCCGCTCGCTTGCGGTAGCTGTACCTGGCAGACTGGACGAACGCCACGAGCCGGCGCTCGCACGCCAGCAGGTAGGAACTGCAGAAGTGGCCGTCCTCGAAGACCGGACGCACCCGCGGGTCGAAGCGCAGTGACTCCCGGCCGAGGACGTCGGCCCGGAAGAAGGCGGTCGCGACGCTGTTGTGGGCGTACTCGGGGAACCGGTCCAGGTCGACGAGCTGGTCGCCGGGCAGGAACATCCGCCGCATGGGGTGGGTGTCGACGACCTCGTCGGTCGCCTCCAGGAACATCAGCCGGCTCGTCGCGGCCAGGACCGCGTCCGGGTGGCGCCGCACCATCCGGTCCACCGCGGCGAGATAGTCCGCGTCCAGGAGGTCGTCGGGATCGGGGAAGCTGATCCACTCGCCGCGGGCCTGGTCGAGGCCGGCGTTGCGCGCCGCACCCTGGCCCGCGTTGGCCTGCGTGAGCACCGTGACCAGCTGCGAGCTGCGGGCGGCCCATTCCTGCACGAGCGCCAGCGAGTCGTCGGTCGACCCGTCGTCGACGACGACGACCTGCACGCCGGCCAGATCGAAGGTCTGCCGCTCCACCGAGGCGATGAAGTCGGGCAGGTAGCGGTGCACGTTGTGGACGGCGACGACGAGGGAGAACCGTGGCGCCATCACTTCACCAGCCGCCGGACGGGTGTGGATCGGACCAGTCGTTCCACGCGCGGCCGCACCCGGCGCAACGGGGCCGAGCGGGCCAGCCGCGTCATCCTGGGCGAGGTGCCGGCCGCGCTCACGGCCCGCCGCGCCAGGCTCGGCTGCGGCCCGGGAACCGTGAGCTCCTCGATCGCGGCAGTCGTCCGCTCGCAGCACCGGCCGTCGCGCTCGGTGAACGTGAGGTCGATGCGCTGCTGGTACTGCGGTGCGGGCTGCGCCCCCGCCTCCACGATCCCCACCACCTGCTCGACGGTCTCGGCCACCTCGGCCGTCACCGGGCCGAAGCCGTCGCGGACGTAGTCGAAGTAGCCCTGCCGTCCCACATGCGCGCCCTCGAGCAGCAGCTGCGCGTCGAACTGGAAGTACACGACCGGACGGTCCAGATACGCGGCGTTGAAGGCCATCGAGGAGTAGTCGGTGACCATGAGCGCGCACTCGGCCATCAGCTGCTGCACGTCGTTCCCGGCGAAGGTGAGCGCCTCGACGTGGTCGGGCAGCGCCAACTGCGGCAGCGCCGGCTGGATGTTCGGGTGCGGCAGGAAGCCCACCCGCAGGTCGTGCTTCTCGGCGAGCTCGCGCAACCGGTCGTCGGAGAGGAACGCCGTCCACATGCGGACGTACTCGCTGTCGAGGAAGTCCTGGGACACCGCGGCCCGCTGGCCGCCCTGCTCGGACACCACGTGCAGCCACTGCCGCCACGTCGGGCAGACCAGGATGACCTTGCGGTCGGCCTGGGGGACGGCCGAACCGAGCGCGAGGAGCCGGTCGAAGCGCGGCAGGCCGGTCATCCTCGCCTCCTTGTTCGTGTAGACGTAGGGCGTGTCGTCCCCGGCGATCGAGGCCTGCTCCTGCGGCGTGCTGGTGACGAACAGGTCGAGCTGCTTCGGGTTCAGCCACCGCGACAGGTCGTCCTTGATCACTCCGTGCTGCAGGAAGCTGAAGTTCCAGTCCGCACCACGCAGGCGCATGATCGCCGGCGGCCGGTGCACCGGCAGGTCCGCGTGCGAGGAGATCAGGTTCACGCAGTGCATCATCAGCAGCTTCCAGGTCCGGCTGCCGTGGGCGACCAGCCGGTCCCCGAAACCGTCCCGGACCAGGCGCTCCCAGTCCGGCGTGCCTCGCTCGAGGACGAACCAGGCGTTGATGTCCCGGCGCTCGGTGCGCAGGTAGCGGAACAACCGCTCGCCGTTGTCGTCTGCGTCGTGGACGCGGTCCTGGAGCACCCAGGCACCCGCGTACCGCGCGCGCACCGCGGGCAGTCGCGCCGCGAGCAGGATCGCCCGCTCGCCGGCGGTGAGCCTGGTCCGTCGCTGCGGGCGGCGCGGCGTGGCACGGCCCGCCTGCTTCTCCTCGAACCAGTTCTGCACCTGGACCGGCCGCACCGTCGTGTTGTGGATGGGTTCCCAGCCGGGCTGGAGTTTCACGGGCTTGCCGTCGAGAAGGATCCGCAGCGATCCGGCGAGCGGCACCCAGGCGAGACGCTCCCGCAGCAGGGTGGTCCCGAAGAACTCGTGGCTGCGGATCTTGCCGTACTCGACGTCGTACGGAATGCCGTGGGCCAAGACGGTCTCCTGTGGCGCGTCCCCGACGAACCGGTAGGCGATGCGCACGAGCGACCGCCCGACGTCCCGCACCTGCGTCACGGCGTAGTCGGTCACCCACGGCTCCCCGGACAGCCCGTGCAGCAGGATGTCGCGCCAGATCGGGCTGAGGGCACGCACCTTGAACCCCTGCACGACATAGGGATCCAGCCGCGCCGCGATCTCACGCAGCGCCGCCAGGAACGTCTCGGCCACCTCGCCGCGCACGGCGGTGGCCCGGTTCGCGGCGAGGTCGCTGCTGAAGTAGAACGTCAGCTCGTAGATGACGAAGTTCTGCACCCACTCAGGAGCGTGGCCGCCGTTGAGCTCCGCTCCGCGGGTGAGGACGTCGAGGTAGCCGTACCGCGGAACATCGGTGAACCGGCGTGGATCGCGCAGGCTGCCCTGCAGGGTGGAGGTTCCGTCGGCGCGCGTGCGGTAGATGTAGCGCGCGGACTTCAGGAAGCCCACCGCGCCGGCACCGGCCAGCAACAGGTAGTGCGTGCAGAAGTGGCCGTCCTCGAAGTTCGGCTGTACCCGCGCGTCGAACTGCAGGTGCGCCTCCTGGATGACGTCCGTGCGGAAGAACGACGCCGGGGCGCTGCCGTGGAAGTACTCCGGGAAGCGGTTGAGGTCGACGAGCTGATCACCCGGCAGGAACATCAGCTTGAGCGGGTGGGTGTCGGAGATCTTCCCCGTCGCATCGCGCAGGAAGATGCGGTTGGTGGCGACCAGCGTGGTGGACGGGTTGCGTGTCAGGAAGCGGTCCACCGAGGACAGGTACTCGGGTTCGAGCATGTCGTCGGGGTCGGGGAGGGTGACCCACTCGCCCCGCGCGTAGGTCATGCCGAGGTTGCGCGCCGAGCCCTGACCGCCGTTCTCCTTGGCCAGCACGCGCACCAGCCCGGGGCGCCGCTCCTCCCACGAGCGCAGCAGCTGGAGCGAGTCGTCGGTGGAGCCGTCGTCGACGGCGATGACCTCGACCCGGCTCAGGTCGAAGTCCTGCGCCTCGATCGATGCGATGAAGTCGGGCAGGTAGCGGTGGACGTTGTAGACCGCGGTGACGATCGAGAACCGGGGACGCGGCCCGTCCTGGGTCTCGTGCCGGTCATCTGACTCGCCGTGGGTCACTGCTGAATGCTCGCCTTCGTCTTCGTCTTCGTTTCCGCTCGGATGGACAAACCTAGCGTGATGCGCCCAACGGGCTAATCACGGAGGCGGGCCAGCGCGCGCGAGCGCGCCACCCTGCGTACCGGATCGCTGGTGAACCTTCTGATCTTCGGTGATCCGTCCAGCCAGTGCACGGCGTTCGAGGTCAGGGTGTTCTTCGGCAGCCTCGGGACGAGATCCTCCATCGCGGCCGTGACCCGCTCGCAGCAGCGGCCGTCGCGCTCGGGGAAGGTGGCCGCGATGCGCTCCCGGTAGACGGCTGCGGGGTGGCCGGCGCCCGCGACGACAGCCGCCTCCAGCTCGTCCACGGTCCGGTCGATGGAGTCGGTCACCGGGCCGAGGCCGTCCCTGCGGTAGTCGAAGTAGCCCTGCCGGGCGACGTGCGAGCCGTCGTGGAAGCGGGCGTGATCGAACTGGAAGTACACGACGGGCCGGTCGATGTAGGCCGCGTCGAACGCGACGGAGGAGTAGTCGGTGACCAGGGCGGCGCTCGTGGCGAGCAATCGCTGCACGTCGTCGGTGACCCACGACAGCGCCTCGACGTGACCCGGCAGGGACATCTGCGGGAGCGCGGCCTGCAGGTTGGGGTGCGGCAGGAAGCCGATCCGCAGCTTCGCCCGGTCCGCGAGCTCGGCCAGCCGCGGATCCGACAGCAGGCCGTGCCACTGCTGCCAGTACTCGCTGTCGAAGAACGCGCCGCCGATCGAGCGGCGCTGGGAGCCCGGCTCCAGCGGTGCGATCAGCCACTGCCGCCAGGTCGGGCAGATCAGCAGGAGGTCACGGGCCGGGGCGGGCACCGCAGCGCCCAGGTCGCGCAGCCGGTCGTAGCGCGGCAGGCCCGTGCGTCGGACTTCCTTCGAGGTCCACAGGTACCGCGAGTGGTCGCCGGCGAGGGACTGGTACTCGCCAGGCGTGCTCGTGACGACGAGATCCAGTTGCTTGGTGTTGAGCCAGCGCGAGAGGTCGTTGTGGATGATGCCGTGCTGCAGGAAGGCGAACTTCCAGGTCACCGGCCTGAGCCCCATGATCTCCTGCGGCCGGTGGACCGCGGCGTCGATGTGGGAGGACGCGAGCCGGGTGCAGTTGAGCATCGCCAGCGTCCACTCGGTCGAGCCGTGGGCGAGCAGGCGGGACCCGTACCCCTCCTTGCGCAGCCGGTACCAGTCCGGCGTGTCGCGCTCGATGACGAACCACGCGTTGATGTCGCGGCGATGCGCACGCAGGTACCGGAACAGCCGCTCGCCGTTGTCCCCGGCGTCGTGGATGCGGTCCATGAGCAGCCAGGCGTCGTGGTACCTGCGCTGCACCCGACCGGAATCGGCGCGCTTCAGCAACCGCACCACCTCGGGCGACGGCTCGGGCTCCGCGGGCGGCGGCTCGGGGGCGGAGAACCAGGTCAGCAGCTGGTTGGCGCGGGCGACGGTGACCGAGCGTGCCTGCCAGCCCTTCTGCAGGTTCGTGGGCACGCCGTCGATCACGATGCGGAGGGTGCCGTTCGCCGGTAGCCACATCGTCCGCTCGAACATGACAGGACGGCCGAAATGTTCGATGTCGCGGATCTTGCCGAACTCGACGGTGAAGGGCAGGCCGCGGAACAGCACGAGCTCCTCGGGCGGCGTGCCCGTGTAGCGGTAGGAGACGCGCACCAGGTGCTTCGGCTCGTCGCGGGCCTGCACCACGGCGTAGGGGGTGACCCAGTCGGCACCGGTCAGCCCGTGGAGCAGGATGTCGCGCCCGAGGCGGTCGAAGCGCTTGATGTCGAAGCCGTCGATCACGAACGGGTCGAGCAGCGCGACGGTCCGGCGCAGCAGGTCCATCGCCTCGTCTGCGACCTCGGGATCGAGTACCGACGAGTCGACGTCGGAGCCGAACAGGAAGGACAGGTCGTAGACGATCAGGTTCTGCAACCACTCGGGGACGCGGCCGCCGTCGGGACCGGCCGCGCGCTCCAGGACGTCGAGGTAGCCGTAGCGCGGCACCGCGAGGAAACGATCCGCCGCGGTCACCCCTGCGGGCAGGACGGGGCCGGCTCCCGGGACGGTGCGATGGACGTACTGCGCCCACTTCACGAACCCGACCAGTCGCCGCTCGCAGCCGAGCAGGTAGCGGATGCAGAAATGGGCGTCCTCGAAGACGGGACGGAGCCTGACGTCGAAGCGCAGCCCCTGGGCGGCGATCGTGTCGGTCCGGAAGAACCCGGTCGCGGTGCTGTTGTGGACGAATTCGGGGAACCGGTCGATGTCGACGAGCTGGTTGCCGCCGCGGAACATGCGACGCATCGGGTCCCTGTCGACGACCTGGCCGGTGCGGTCCATCAGCAGCTGGCGATTCGTCCCGACGAGGACGGTCTCGGGGAACTTGGCCAGGAAGTTCTGCACACCCGCCAGGTACCCGGGCCGCATCAGGTCGTCCGGATCCGGGAAGCTGACCCACTCCCCCCGCGCCACCTCCAGCCCTCGGTTGCGCGCGGCGGCCTGTCCGGCGTTGGGCTGGGCGAGGACGGTCACCAGGTCGGGTCGCCGCTCGGCCCAGGCCCGCAGGATCGCTGCCGAGTCGTCGGTCGACCCGTCGTCGATCGCGATGACCTCGACCCGGTCGAGGTCGAAGCTCTGCCGGTCCACCGACTCGATGAACTGCGGGAGGTGGCCTGCGGTGTTGTACACGGCGACGACGAGAGAGAACCGTGGCCGGACGTCGCTCTCCGTCCCGCCGGCGCGTGAATCGGCGATGCTCACACCCGTCCCTCCGTCGCTGCCCGTGCCCGTCGGAGCAACGCTATCGGAGCCGGGAGCGGGCGTGGCTCAGCCGGCGCGCGACGCGCATCGCCGACACCGACGGGGGCGGCGGGGCATGTCCGGCTGGTCACAGTCCGTGCAGACAGGGCCTCGGGGCGGCACCGGCTGATATCATTTCGTGATCGGGAGCCGACCCTCCGGCGCCGTGCAGTCAACGACGAATGAGGTTCTACCGCGTGGCAAGTGCGACCGTCGCGGAGGTCACCCCCGTCCCGCGCAGCACGCCAACGGGTACCGCCGTTCGGACCGACATCCAGGGCCTGCGCGCGATCGCCGTCTCGCTCGTGCTGCTGTACCACCTGTGGCCGAAGCGGCTCACCGGCGGTTTCGCCGGCGTGGACGTCTTCTTCGTGATCTCCGGCTTCCTGATCACCTCCCACCTGCTCGCCCACCCGCCGCGCACCCTCCGCGATCTGGCCATGTTCTGGTCGCGGCGCATCCGTCGGCTGCTGCCGGCGTCGCTGCTGGTGCTGGCGGCAACTCTCCTCGCGTCCCGGCTGTTCGCGCCGGACACCCAGTGGGCCAACACCGCCCAGCAGGTCAAGGACGCCACCCTCTACGTCGTGAACTGGCGGCTGGCGTCGGATTCGATCGACTACCTCGCCGCGCAGGCGACCCCGTCGCCGGTCCAGCACTTCTGGTCGCTGTCGGTCGAGGAGCAGTTCTACTTCTTCTGGCCGGTGTTGATCCTGCTGCTGGTGCTGCTCGCGACGCGGCTGGGCTGGCGCCTGGTGCCGACCGTGTTCGCCGGGCTCGCCGCGGTCGTGGTCGCCTCGCTCGCCTATTCCGTGCACGCCACGGACGTCTCGCCCGCCAGCGCCTACTTCATCACCCCGACGCGCATCTGGGAACTCGGGATCGGCGGGCTCCTTGCCGCGGCGCTGTCCAACCGCGCCCTCGGCCGCCGGCGCGACGACGAAGCGGTACGGCTGCCGCAGGCCGCCCGCGTCGGGCTCGCGTGGCTCGGGCTGGGCGCGATAGCCGTCACCGCGTTCACCTACACCGGCAAGACTCCCTTCCCGGGATGGGAGGCGCTGCTGCCCGTCCTGGGCACCGCAGCCGTGATCGCGGCCGTGGCACCGATGGTCGCGTACTCGCCGGGCCCCATCCTGGCGGTGCGGCCGATCCAGTGGCTGGGCAACATCTCGTACTCGGTCTACCTCTGGCACTGGCCGATCATCGCGTTGCTCCCCTACGTCACCAAGCACCCGCTCGACTTGCGCGAGAAACTCGCCATCATCGTGGTCTCACTGATCCTCGCCGGCCTGACCAAGCGCTACATCGAGGACCGCTTCCGCACGCCGCGCTGGGGCAAGCCCCTGATCAAGCCCTTCGCCCTGGCGGCACTGGCCATGACCGTGCTGATCTCGTGCACCGCGTTGCAGGATCGCGAGGTCACCCAGCGCGAGCAGCACGCGACCGCAGCGCTGCACAAGGCGCTGTCCGGCACGACACCGTGTTTCGGTGCCGCGGCGCTGGCGGCTCCTGCCGGGGCCTGCCCCGCGACGACGAGCGGCACGTTGCTGCCGACGCCTCTGCAGGCTGCCAACGACAAGTCCGACGCCTACGCCACCGTGTCCGGCAAGAAGGACTGCTTCACGTTCATCCCGTCCTTCAGCGTGATCACCTGTACCTTCGGCGACCTCTCCTCGAAGACCGACGTCGCCCTCGTCGGCAACTCCCACGCCGGCGAGTGGCTGCCCGCCCTGGAGCGTGTCGCGTCCCAGCAGCACTGGAAGATCACCGCCTACCTCGCGTCCGAGTGCGCCTTCTCCGACATCCCGCAGCACTTCGACACGCCAGCGCACTCGCAGGCCTGTCAGAACTGGACGAAGAACGTCACCAAGCTGCTCACGTCGGGGAAGTTCAGCCTGGTCGTGATGACCAACCGGATCTCCGTCACCGCGCAGGGGTACAGCCTCGCGGCGAGCTACGCCCAGTACGCCAAGGGGTATCAGAGCGTGCTGGCGAAGTTCAGCGCCGCGCACCTGAAGGTCGTCGGCATCCGGGACACGCCCGCACCGGGGTCGTCGATCCCCGACTGCCTCGCCGCGCACCCCGGCAACTACGACGCCTGCAACGGCACCCGGGCCTCCTGGCTACCGCCCGAGCCGTTGACCCAGGCGATCAAGGCCGTGAACGATCCGCACATCATCGAGGCGGACCTCATCGACTACATCTGCGAGAAGTCCGTGTGCCCGGCCGCGGTCGGCACGGTCCCCGTGTACTTCGACGGCTCCCACCTCACCGCGACGTACTCCAAGACGCTCGCGCCCTATCTGGCGCCGATCCTGCTGAAGGCGCTGCACGGCTGACCCGCAGACGCCGCAGCGCCGGGCAGCGGATCTCTCGATCCACCGGCCCGGCGCTGCGGCGGTGCGTACGGTGCTGCGTCAGATCGTGCGTGCCGGGGCGTGTGCCCGGCGGGGGCGCCGCTCCGCGTGCTGCGGGTGCCGGGTGGCAGGCGACGTCGGGCGGGCCACGCGGTTCGCGTCGCCGTCCTCGCGGCGCCGGCGCGGGGCGTCGGTGCGGGGCACCTCGGTACGGCGCTGACCGTCGCGGCGCGGGGTGTCGCGACGTTGCGCGGTTCCCCGTGAGGCGTGACCGCGGGCCGGACGCTCGGCGCGCTCGATGACCGGCACACCGCTCGGGACCCGGGCACCGGTCAACGTCTGCAGAGCCGGGTCGTCGACGCTGATTGGCCGGTGGGCCGCCGTGACGGACGCGTCCTGGAGCAGCTTGCGCATCGGGCGTTCCTGGTCGGGAGTGGCCAGGGTGACGACGGTGCCGCTGGCCCCGGCGCGCGCCGTACGACCGGAGCGGTGCAGGTAGTCCTTGTGGTCGGCCGGCGGGTCGATGTGGACCACGAGGGAGACATCGTCGACGTGGATACCGCGAGCGGCGACGTCGGTGGCGACGAGCACCGGGACGCTGCCGTCCTTGAAGGCGTCCAGCGCACGCGTGCGCTGTCCCTGGCTGCGGCCGCCGTGCAGGGCACCGGCCGCGACGCCGAGGCGCCCCAGCTGCTTGGCCAGGCGGTCCGCGCCGTGCTTGGTCCGAACGAACATGATCGTGCGGCCCTCGCGGGCGCCGATGCGGGCGGCGACGTCGACCTTGCTGGCGTGCTCGACCCGGAAGACGTGGTGGTCCATCGTGTCGACCTGGGCCGTCGAGCTGGCGACCGCGTGGGCGGCCGGATCGACGAGGTACCGGTGGATGAGGGTGGAGACGTCACCGTCGAGCGTGGCGGAGAAGAGCAGCCGCTGGCCGTCGGACGGGGTCTCATCGAGCAGCCGGCGCACGGCCGGCAGGAAGCCGAGGTCGGCCATGTGGTCGGCCTCGTCCAGGACGGTGACCTGGACCGAGCTCAGGTGCGCGACACCGCGCTCGAGCAGGTCGATCAGCCGGCCGGGGGTGCAGACCAGCAGGTCCACGCCGCGGCGCAGGGAGTCGATCTGGCGCCCGATGGGCAGGCCGCCGGCGACGAGGCGCGTGGACAGGCCGCGGGCCGCTGCCAGTGGTGCCAGCGCCTCGGTGACCTGCATGGCCAGTTCGCGGGTGGGGACGAGGATCAGCCCACGCGGGTGACCGGGCTGGCTGGCCGACCCTTCCAGGCGCGCGATGAGCGGCAGGCCGAAGGCGAGCGTCTTTCCGGCACCGGTGGCCGCGCGGCCGAGGACGTCGCGGCCGCTGAGGACGTCGCGGATCACGGCGGCCTGGATGGCGAACGGGCGCAGGACGCCGGTCTTGGCGAGAGCGTCGGTCAGGCCCTGCGGCAGGCCGAGCTCGGCGAAGCTGGGCATGGAGTCCAGATCGATGTCCTCGATCGGGATCTCGTTCCAGACCAGGTCGGATGCGCGCGGAGCCTGGCGGGACGGGGCCGATGAGCGACCGCTGGGACGGGGACCGCCGGAGCGGCCGCCGGAACGCGGTGCGCCACCCGAGCGGGGTGCGCCACCGGAACGGGCTGCGCCACCGGAGCGGCGGGCACCCGAGGACGGGCCGCCGCTGGAGTAGCCGGAGCCGCCGCGGGAGTCGGACGAGTAGTGGACGGTGGAGCGATTCTGAGCAGGGCGAGGCAAGAGAATTCCTTCGAACTGGTCGGCGCGCGACCCGAAGCGCGCACAGCGGAACTGTGCGGCCATGTTCGAGGAACGAGCCCGACGCGATCGGCGTCGACGGCGCGGGCAGACTTACCCGCTGGCGGTACTGGGCAACACTTCTGCATGGCGCGGTGAGGATGAGTCTTGCGCTCGCGCACAGCGGCGCCCACCGACAACTCTAGCGCAGGGCGGTCACGGGGCGCGCCGACGGGCCCGCAGGCCGCTCACGAGGAAGTACGTCCATACCCCGAGGAAGATCAGGGCACCGACGCAGCCGGAGAGCGTCGCGACCGGATCCCACTTCGCCGGCAGCGCGATGACCTCCGACTGGGGATCGAGCACCACGGTGTGGACCTGGCCGACCTTCCAGCGCGGATCCCCGAGGACCGTGCCGAACTTCAGCGTCCCGTTGGTGGCGACGAAACTGCCGCTGTTCTGGCACACGTCACCGAAGCAGGACCTGTCCGTGACGGTGTAGGTCCCTTTCACACCAACGGGTTCGGCGTGGATGCGGTGCGCCGTCGTCCAGCTTCCGCCGACGAGCACGGCGATCGCGAGCAGCGGCAGGACGATCCAGTACACAAGCCCGACCACGTGCGCGCGGACCCGATGCGCGACGGGGTCGAGCAGACCCACGGTGGACTCGGACATGGGGATCACTATCGCTGATGCACGTGCCGGCTACGGACGCGGGCCCAGTTCCGGAGGCCGTCGGGAGGGCCGGGTGGTCACGTCCGCGGGGCGTACGGGCTGATGCGTCTGCAGGGCCTCGGTGATCAAACGCACACCCTCGTCCAGCTGGGGGTCGCTGTCGGCGACCCAGGCCTGCGGCGGGCGGGCGACCTCGACGTCGGGATCGACGCCGTGGTTCTCCACTCCCCAGCCCACATCGACGAACCAGAACGGGTACCTCGGCTGCGTCACCATGCTGCCGTCGACGAGGGAGTACACGCCGTCGATCCCGATCACGCCGCCCCAGGTGCGCGTGCCCACGATCGGCCCCAGACCGAGGGACTTGAAGGCCTGGTTGACGATGTCCCCGTCGGAGCCGGCCATCTCGTTGGCGATCGACACCATCGGGCCGCGCGGGGCGTCGGAGGGGTAGGACCCGGCCGGGCGGTAGCGCCCGGACTGCCAGCCGACGATGCGCCGGGCCAGCCGTTCGATGACCAGTTCCGAGGTGTGACCGCCGCCGTTCTCGCGGGTGTCCACGACGAGCGCGTCCTTGGCGACCTCCACCCGCAGGTCGCGGTTGAACTCCGCCCAACCCGTGGCGACCATGTCCGGCACGTGGACGTAGCCCGCCCTGCCGTTGGAGAGCTCGTGCACGTAGGCCCGCCGGTCGGCGACCCAGGCCTGGTAGCGCAGCGGGGCCTCGTCGGCCACGGGCACCACCACCACGGAGCGGCGGGCGCCGTCGTGTTCCACGGTCAGCTCGACGGGCTTTTCGGCCATGCCGGCCAGCAGCGGCGCCGGACCGGCGGGGCCGACCGGGCGGCCGTTGACGGCACGCAGCACGTCCCCGGCGACGACGGCCACACCGGGTGCAGCGAGCGGCGAGCGGGCCGCCGGCACCGAGGACTCCCCGGGCAGGACCCGCACGACGCGCCACAGCCCGTCGGCCTCGCGACCGAGGTCGGCGCCGAGGAACGCTGCCGCCCTGCCGGCGGGCGGCTCGGCGGCCTTCGGGCGTTCGTAGGCGTGCGAGGTGCCCAGCTCGGCGATGAGCTCCCAGAGCAGCTCGGAGAGTTCGTCGCGCGTCGCCAACCGGTCCACGACGGGCAGGTAGCGGCGGAGGGCGTCGTCCCAGTCGACGCCGGCCATGTCCTCGACCCAGAAGTGGTCGCGCATGAGGCGCCAGGTCTCGGCGGTCATCTGGCGCCACTCGCTGCCGGGGTCGGAGACGACCCTGACCCGGCTCAGATCGACGGTGACGACCTCCCCGGGCGCCGGATCCTCCACCTTGTGGTCGGCCGGGGCGACGCGCAGCTCCTCCCCGTCGCGCAGGACCACGCGGGTGCCGTCGCCGGACACGGCGTAGCCGTCGATGTCCGCGGCGATCTGCGCGCGCGCTGCGCTTGGCGAAGTCCCAGCGCTGCAGGACGCCGCGGGGCGGCTTGCCGGCCGGTGGCAGCCCGGCGCCGATGACGCCGGTGATGGCGTGCTCGAGCCACAGCAGCCCACCCTTGGCGGCCGTCAGGTCGGAGAGCAGGCCGGCGGCCACGGGAACCGCGACGACTCGGTCGGCGAGGCCCTCGCGATCGACGGTGACCCGGGGCGGCGCGGGCGGGGTCGGCGCGGCGGTGGCAGCGGCCTGGGGCGCGTCGCTGGCGGCCACCGGAGCGGTCTCCGGAGCCTCGGAGCCGCCTTCGGGAGTCTCGCTGCCGGCGAGGAAGCGACCGGCCAGCTCGGGCTCGAACGGCGACGCCGTGGTCGCCGCGAGCGGAACCAGGTAGGGGCGCGTGCCGACGGGGAACCCGAGCTCGAAGTTGTGGGCGTCGTAGACCGGGTCGAAGGTCCGCGCCGACAGGAAGGCCAGGTGCAGGCCGTCCGGTGTGAACGCCGGCTCGGTGTCGACGAAGCGCACCGGGGTGACGTCGAGGACGCCGGCGACACCGTCGGCGGGCTCGGTGAGCGCGGCCAGCTTGATGCTGCGCATCGGGTAGCCCTGGGGCGCGGACCATGCCAGCCACGCCGAGTCGGGTGAGAAGGCCAGCCCGGAGACGTCGCCGTCGGGATACCTCTCCAGTTCGCGGACGGCGCCGTCGGCCAGGGTGACCACGAGGACGCGGCCGTCGTGGGTGGCCACCGCAGCGCTGGCGCCGTCGGGAGCGACCTCCAGTTCCAGCACCCGGCCCAGCTGACCGCCGGCGAGGCGGCGGACCTCCGCGTCACGATCGGAGCCGGCGCTGACCTCGAGCGCGTCGTCGCCGTCGGCGTCGGTGATCCATACGACGCTGCCGTCGAGCCCGGCGACCCGGGGCATTCGGGCACGCGCCCCGGGGGTGTCGGCGAGCGCGCGGACCGGGCCGTCGAGGTGGGTGACCCACTGGACCGTGCCCCGCAGCTCCACGGCGCTCGCCCGACCGGTGGCGTCCACCCGCAGCTCGCCCAGGGCCTCGGCGGCGTTGTGCGTCACCGGGAGGCGCCCGGATCGCGCGCCCGGGATCGTGAACTCCAGCTGCGTCGGCACCGAGTCCGCCGCCAGGTCCCCGACGAGCCAGATGGAACCCTCCCGCTGATACGTCGCGCGGGTGCCGTCACCGCTCAGGTTGCGGGCGTACATGCCGGTGTGGTCGCTGTGGCGGCGCAGGTCGGTGCCGTCCGCGCGCACCGAGTAGACGTTGCCGTGGCCCTCGTGGTCGGACACGAACACGAGCCGCTCGCCGATCCACGCCGGATCGGTGAGCTGGCCGTCCAGCTCCCGCAGGAACGGCGCGAACACGCCGTCGCCGGCTGGCGTCGAGCCAGAGCTTGGCGGCGGTCCCCCCGCGATACCGCTTCCAGTCGGCGGCCTCCCGGAAGATCACCGATTGCAGCGCCACCGGCCCGTCGCCACGGATGGCCAGGCCGCTGAGCGGGCCGTAGGGCAGCCGCTCCCCCGGCTCGCCGTCGACGGGCAGGGCGTAGGCCCAGGCGTAGGTCGGGAAGGGCTGGTTGATCGCCCCGGCCGCCAGGACCCTGCCGTCCGCGCTCCAGCCGAGCAGCCGGGTCGAGCGCAGGCCCCAGTAGGTCAGCCGGGTCGCGACACCGCCGTCCAGCGGCATCACGAAGACCTCGGGCTGCCCGTCCCGGCGGCTCAACCAGGCGACCTGGCTGCCGTCCGGGGACAGCTTCGGGCGCGCCACCGGGACGCGGTCCGCGGTCAGGCGCGTCGCGCGCCCACCGGAGACATCACCGAGCCAGACGTCGTCGTCGGCGGTGAAGACGACCTGGTCGGCACGGACGTGGGGGAACCTGAGGTAGGCGGGAAGCTCGGTCACCCCCCGACCCTAACGCCCGGCTCCGACACATTTCAGCCCCGCGCCTCACCGGGTTGCGCTCAGGTGCGTCCGAGTGCCCGGTAGGTCCAGCCCTCGGCGCGCCACAGCTCCCGGTCGAGGGCGTTGCGGCCGTCGACGATCCTGCGTTCGCGCACGACCTCGGCCAGCGCGGACGGGTGCAGGTCGCGGAACTCCTGCCACTCGGTCAGGTGCAGGACGACGTCGGCGTCCTCGGCCGCGTGCAGCACCGACTCCGCCCGTGCCAGGCTGGGGAACTTCCTGGCCGCGTTGTCCATCGCCTGGGGGTCGTAGACGCGCACGGCCGCCCCTGCCTGCTGGACCGCGTAGGCGACGTCCAGTGCCGGGGAGTCGCGGATGTCGTCGGAGTTGGGCTTGAAGGCCGCGCCCAGGACCGCGACGCGACGCCCGGCCAGCGAGCCGTCGCACAGCTCGCGGGCCATGTCCACGGTTCGCGCCCGGCGCCGGACGTTGATGGCGTCCACGTCCTTCAGGAAGGACAGCGCCTGGTCCACTCCGAGCTCACCGGCCCGCGCCATGAAGGCCCGGATGTCCTTCGGCAGGCAGCCCCCGCCGAACCCGAGCCCGGCGTTGAGGAACTTGCGTCCGATGCGCTCGTCGTGGCCGATGGCGTCGGCCAGCTGCATGACGTCGGCACCGACCACCTCGCACACCTCCGCCATCGCGTTGATGAAGGAGATCTTGGTGGCCAGGAACGAGTTCGCGGCGACCTTCACCAGCTCCGCCGTCGCGAAGTCGGTGACGATGACCGGGGTGCCGGCATCGAGGATCGGCGCGTAGACGTCGCGGAGGACCTTCTCCGACCGCTCGTTGGTCCACGCCCATCACCACCCGGTCGGGGTGCAGGGTGTCGGCGACGGCGAAGCCCTCGCGCAGGAACTCGGGGTTCCACACCAGGTCGGCACCGGCCGCGCTCGATGTCCGCGGCCAGGCCGTGCGGCGGTTCCGACGGGAACGGTCGACTTGCCGACCACCAGCGCTGCCGGCCGCAGGTGCGGGACCAGGCCGGTCGACGGCCGCGTCGACGATACGTCAGGTCCGCGGCGAACTCGCCCTTCTTCTGCGGCGTGCCGACGCAGATGAAGTGCACGTCGCCGAAGGCGCCCGCCTCCTCGAGCGACGTGGTGAACCGCAGCCGCCCCGTGTCGAGGCTCGTCTGCAGCAGCTCGGGCAGCCCGGGCTCGAAGAACGGCACCGTCCCCGCGCTGCAGCGCGGCGATCTTGGCCTCGTCGATGTCGACGCCGAGGACGTCATGGCCCAGCTCGACCATCGCGGCCGCATGTGTCGCACCGAGATAGCCGGTGCCGATGACGGTCATCTTCATGACAGGTCTCCTTTGTGAGTGACGGCTGTGAGTGACGGCCGTCAGCCGGCGTCGGGCATCATGCCGGCGGCGAAGCGGGGATCGCCGACCGCCTTGGCGAACGCGGTCTGCGCGGCCTGGGACGAGTTGAACCGCCAGTCGTTGGCGATCGTCCCGTCACCGCCGGTGACCGAGGCGACGTTGTTGAACCAGACGAAACCGATGATGCGGGGGTCGGCGAGGATCCCCGCCATCGTGTTGGTGATCCACTGTGCCTTCAGCGTCGCGGTGTCGGCGCCACTGCTCGGATCGGTCTCGATGGAGCCGATCTCGGGCAGGAACACCGGCCTGGTCGACACCGCTTCGAGCTCGCTCAGCGTCGCGGCGAACGACGTCGCGAAGGACGGGTCCTCCGAGGACTGGCGCAGGTAGACCGACGCTCCGACGAGGTCGACGTACTTGTCGCCCGGGTAGTCGGCCGCGATGCTGGTGATCGTCCCGCTCGGGCCGCTGGCGCCGACCGTGAGGTTGTTGACCCGACCTGGCGCGTACAGCCACATGACGTCGTTGTTCGCGCCCACCTTCTGGAAGATGTTCCAGATGTACTGCCAGGCTGGCGACGTACGTCGCTGGAGTGTTGTTGTAGGCGCCGGCGCCCCAGGGGTACCAGTTGCCGTTCATCTCGTGGTCGAAACGGATGATCACCGGCAGGTTGGTCCGGACGACGTCACCTGCGTACTGGTACAGGTAGTCGTCGAAGTCACCGGCCAGGATCTTGCTGAAGCTGTAGTCGCTGTCGGGTTGGGTGTGACCGGGCAGTGTGGCCTTCGACATCCACGTGATCACGGGCAGCGCGCCGCGGTTCCAGGCCGCGGTGACCTGGGAGGCGTTGTAGGGCGCGTCGAAGCCGCTGAAGAGCTCCACCGCGCTCGGCGCCTTCCCGGCGGACTTGGCCACGGAGGTGAACATCGACGAGTCGCCGGGCAAGCCGTTCTGGGCGACGCCGAAGTAGTCCTTCGACGGGGCGAGCAGTTCGGCCTTGGTGGCCGCGCTGGCCGACGGCGGGACGTAGGCGTCCACCGGAGTCGAGGCCGGCCGGGACGGGTCGACGGGCAGCCCCGTGCAGGCGATGCCGTCACCGTTGTTCGGACCGGGGGCGGCGTCGAGGCCCCAGGGATCGGACAGGTTGGCCAGGTAGGCCGCCTGGGCATCCTGCTGCCACTTGAACTGGTAGCAGTACTTGGCGCCGTTCTTGGTGGGCGTCGGGCTGGGCGTCTTCGTGGTGGTCGTCGTGGTCGTCGTCGTGGTGGTGGTGCCCGGCACGTTCGGGGTGCCCGGGACGTGGGTCGAGCCGTAGACGGGCGGACGGGCGATCGTCGTCGCCGTCGGAGAGGTCGATGAGCCCGGCGTCTTCGAGCCCGGCCCGGTCGGGGTGGGCGTGCCGGCCGCTGCGCCCGCCGAGGACGTCACCGGCGGGGTGACGAGGCGGGTCGCCTGCGGAGCGTTCACCTTGGCCCCCACCGGGGACAGGTAGATGACCGCGCCGACTGCCGTCAACGACAGCCCGAGCACCGGTGCAGTGAGCTTGTTAGACGGGAAGAACATCGTAAGCAACTCCAATGATGAGAATGGCGATGGCGATCACGTACGGAATCAGGCCACGGGGATCGCCCATGGCGGCTGAGGTCTTGGTCGGTGCGGGTTCCAGCGCTGTTGCGGTTCCCGGGTGGGCGTGGGCGTGTCCGGACATCACCGTGACGCCGGGACCGGCCGGTTCCGGTTCGGTCCCCCCGGAGTAGGCGTCGGCGCGAGTGCCCCACCCCCCGACGTGGCCCATGCGGACGAATCCGAACAGGCGGATCGGCATGAGCACGAGCGTGCTGAACAGGATGAAGAAGGGCATCCGGAAGACGTCGTCGGGGACCTCGTGCAGGTGGCGCAACTGCCGCAGGCACATGGCCATCGTCGAGGTCACGACGGTGAGGACGATGATCGCGACCATCGGGTGCTGGCGCCCGGACACCTCGAGCAGGCCCGTGTAGAGGTTGTCGCCGATGTTGTGCGAGGACCGCACGAACCACGCGATCGCGCTGCAGAGCCAGAGGAACGGCATCGCGATGTCGGCGAGGAAGAAGAACGCCAGCATCGGCGCGTGCCCGAGCATCCACGGCGTCATGCGCATCGTGTTGTACTGGCTCCCGCGTGCCCACCGGTACTGCTGCTTCACCAGCTTCTTGATCCGGGTCGGCGCGTCGGTGTAGACGAGGCTCGTCGACTGGTACACGGTCCGGTAGCCCTGCTTGAGGGTCAGGTTCGTGAGGGTGCGGTCGTCGGAGACCTCGAGGAAGACGCCGAGGAAGGTGGCCGACATGAACTCGGTCATGGCCTTGCGCAGGATCTGCGTGCGGAAGGCGATCGTGCGACCGGGCAGGCAGCCGACCGTCCCGAGCACGCTCTGCGCGGGCATCGAGTAGAGCGCGCGGCTGTTCTCCAGCCAGTCCGCCCAGCGGGTGAGGAATCCCCGCGAGGGCTCCAGGATCCGCTGGCGGGTCGTCACTCCGCCGATCGTCGGCTCCCTGAACGGCTTGCAGAGCTCGGAGAGGGTGCCGTCGGTCCACACCGTGTCGCTGTCCACCAGGACCACGACGTCGCCGTTGGCCTCGGCGACACCGACCTTGACCGCGTTGCGCTTGCCCGCGATCGGTGTCCACGTCCAGCTCACGTCGGGAACGGAGGCACAGATCTCTTCCAGCACCCGGTTCCGCGGGCCGTTGATGACGACGAGGGTCTCGGTGGGGCGCTGCGCGACGATGCGCTCCAGCACTTCGCGGAACAGGCCGGCGGGCTCGTCCACGACGGGGACGATGACGGTCGTGGTGATCGCGAAGGGCTCGGTCCACGGACGGTACCGGCGCGAGAGCACGACCTTGGCCAGCCACACCGCCCACGTGAGCAGGACGAAGACGCTGAACAGGTAGAAGCGTTGATGTTCCTGGAGGCTGTGGCGGATCTGGAGGAGACCGATGAACACGGCGGACCTTCCTGACGGAGGGAGGCGGGGCGATGGTGGGACGGCTGCGTTACTTGCCTGCCTTCGCGACCTTCAGGAGCGGAAGGACCATCGGCGCCAGCCAGGTGCTGTAGTGCGCCGTCATGTGCGAGGAGTTGCGGTAGACGAGCAGGTTGCCCACCACGGCCGGGCACGCGGTCCCCGAGCAGAACCAGTTCTGCGGGTCGACGACCGTGACGCCGATCTTGCGGACGGCCGGCCCGATCGCCTTGTGCCGGTCGGGGTAGGTGTACGCGTGCTTGGTGTCGAAGTCGCACGAGGCAGCGACCTTGGACAGGTGCTGGGTGACGCACCCGGGCATGTCGTAGTTCGGGACCGGGATGTCCTCGATGAAGGTGATCTTCGCCTTCGTCGTCTGCTGCAGGGTGGTCAGGGTCTTGACCGTGGCCGCCGAGAAGGAGGCCGGCGTGACGTCGTGCGAGGCGATGTTCTCGGACTCGCTCATGATCACGACGTCGGGCTTGAGCTTGGCGATGCGGGCCAGGGTGATCGCCCGCCACTGGTCGCACTCGGTGTAGGTGCGGTTCAGCGAGGGGTTGGTCACGGTCAGCTCGGCGGGCGGGCAGGCGGACTTGGTCCAGTTGACGATCTTCCAGTGCAACTTGACGCCGTCCTTGCTGAACGCCGGCAGCCACTGCTCCATGTGGGAGTCGCCGAACAGCACCGCTGTGTGGGTGCCGTTGGGGTCACCGAACACGCAGGCGCCCTGGGTGATCTCGGTGTACCCGGCGTGGCAGCCGTCGCGCGAGGAGGCGGGCAGGTCGTTGCCGGCGTGCGCGGGCTCCGGGACCAGGTTGCTGGGCGCGTCGGTGACGGTCAGACCGGCGGCGACCGCGGCCTCCATCGCCTTCACCGCTGCCGGGCTGGCGGAGTCGGCCTGGACTACGGTCACCGCCTGGCCGTGCCCGACCATGGACGGCAGGTTCGAGATCACGAGCATCCCCGTGACCAGGACCGCGCCGGACAGGAAGACCCCGCCGCCGAGCCACTGGATGGTGCTGCGGTTGAAGCGGCGAGCCGGGTCCTCGATGAAGAAGAACGTCGCGATGGCAGCCACCAGGGACAGCCAGATCACAGCGAGGCGGGCCGGCCAGCTCAGCGCGTGTCCCACGATCATCGGCGTCAGCACGAGCATCGGCCAGTGCCACAGGTACCAGGAGTAGGAGACCTTGCCGACGCACTGGAGCAGCGGCTCGGCCAGGATCCGCTCGACCCGCCGGCGCGGCCCGCAGCCACTCGCGATCAGCAGCGCCGCGCCGAACACGGGAACCGCGGCCGCTGATCCCGGGTAGGGAGTGTTGCCGGTCAGGACGAAGGCGGAGCCGACGACCGCCGTCAGCCCGACCGCCGCACCGATCTCACCGACGACCGAGGGCATGCGGGCCAACCGGTCGGCGCTCACGGCCACGAGTGCGCCGGCCGCGAGCTCCCATGCGCGGGTGTGCAGCGAGAAGTAGGCCCACGGAGCGTTGGTCGCGGTGACGGTTACCGAGTAGTAGAACGACACCGACAGCAGGCCGATGAGGACCACCACGAAGAGCGCGTTGCGATGGCGGCGGCCGACGAAGGTGAGGAACACGATGAGCAGCGGCCAGAAGACGTAGAACTGCTCCTCCACGCCGAGTGACCAGAAGTGCTGCAGGGGCGACGCGGTGTCGCCCTGGTGCAGGTACTGCGTCCCCTCGATGGCCAGGCGGTAGTTCAGCCCGTAGAAGGTCGTGACGATGCCGTCGACCGCGATCGAGCGGACCTGCAGCGCCGGAGCCCAGAACCGGGCCACGACGACCGTGGTGATGACCACGGTCACGGCCGCGGGAAGCAGCCGGCGAATACGCCGTGAATAGAACGTAGGCAGTGTCCGCAGCCCGCCCTTACCCACCGAACCGAGCAACTGCCGGGTGATCAGGTATCCGGATATGACGAAGAACACGTCGACGCCGACAAAGCCGCCGCTGATGTGCCCGAGATTCGCGTGGTAGAGCACCACCGACAGAACTGCGAACGCGCGCATGCCCTCGATATCAGGGCGAAACTTGCGTGCAACAAAGGGCTTCTTCTTCTGCGTCCGCGGCTGCGCCGGGTGCTCCTGCTCGAGCGGGCGCTCGAGGGTGGCGGTCACTGGACACGGCCCTTCGAGGGCGGAGAGGGTAGCGGGTGGCTAGGTACGAAAGGGCTGAGATACAAGGGATTCCCCTCCGGGAAGAACGAGACCAACCAGGACACCACGGTCAGGACCCCCCGGAAGATGTCCTGACCACCAGACACTAGGTACGTGATGTGACATCCCGAAGTGGATCATATGTCGTGGAGGAAAACGAAATCCGGCCAGCACCTGAAGGAAGGGGGCGATTTCCATCGTTCACGATCGTGCGTCATTCTTAGGGGTGGTCATTTCCAGGATGCATCTTCCGCGTCACCGATTTCGCAGCGCACCCTTTCTGATCGCGATTGTGAGTACGGTCGTCGTCGGCATTTCACTGGTCATTGTTTTCCTGGTCCCTGATCATCGGGCGAGCAGACCGTGCGTGCTCAACCCCGATCTCGCGCCCTCGTGCGGGCGCTGGTGGGGGGCCACGGTCGATCAGGGCAGCGGGGCGCTGTCTCCGGCTGTTGCGTCACTCGAAACAAGCACCGGCCGTGACCTCGACATCGTGCACACCTACCACCGCTGGTACGACACCTTTCCGACCCAGTCGGAGCGCTCGCTGGCACACGATCACCTGCTCTTCCTCAACTGGCAGCCGGTCAATTCCGAGGGCGCTCGCATCTCGTGGGCGAGCATCGCGGCGGGCAGGCAGGACCACCAGATCGACGCAGTGGCGGCCAGATTGCGCTCCTGGGGGGTGCCCGTGCTGTTGTCGTTCTCACACGAACCGGAGCTCGACGTCGGTAAGAGCGGCACGCCGGCGGAGTTCGCCGCGGCGTGGCGCCACATCCACGACCGCTTCGTCGCAGACGGTGCGCGCAAGGTGCACTGGGTCTGGACGGTCATGGGCCTGGATCAGCCGGTATGGATGGCGCGCTACGCGACGCTCTGGCCGGGGGACGCCTACGTGGACTGGATCGCCTGGGACACCTACAACTGGGCCGGCTGCCGCGGCCGGAGCTGGCAGAGCTTCGCGGACACGGTGAGCCCCTTCTACACCTGGCTGCAGGACCACGGCCACGCGAACAAGCCGTACATGCTCGCCGAGTACGGCACGGTCGAGTCCCCGACCGATCCCGGGCGCAAGGCGCAGTGGTTCCGGGACGAGGCGACAGCGCTGTCGTCGTTCCCCGACCTGCGCGCGCTGGTCTACTTCGACCTGCCGGCTCCCCCCGCGAACTGCGACTGGTTGGTGACGACCTCGACGTCGTCGTCGGCCGCCTTCGGTCAGCTCGCGCGCTCCCCTGCCTTCGCCCCGGTCGTTCCGGCGGCCACTAGGTCCGGGGGATGACCGCGTCGCGGTAGAAGCCCTCGATGTGCCGCACGATCTGGCCTGCCGCGCGCTCCCCGTCGCCCGCCTCGATCGAGGCCAGGACGGCGCGGTGCTGGCGGCGCAGGCGGCGCGCGATGAGCGGCCAGTCCGGGACGGTTGCCGCGGAGGCCACCACGTAGTCGTGGATCGCGCCCCGGAGCGAGGCCATGATGGCTGCGACGACCTCGTTGCCCGCCGCCTGCGCCAGGGCGACGTGGAACTGCGCGTCGAGCAGGTGGAACTCCTCCTGGCTCAGTGAGGTGTCGTCCATGGCCCGGATGAGCTCGTGGGCGGCGGCGAAGTCGGTGCCGGCGCGGCGCCGCGCGGCCTGCCGCACCGACCACGATTCGACCATGAGCCGCGTCTGGACGAGATCGGCGACCGCGAAGTGGGTCGTCGCCAGGTGCAGGCGCAGGGCGGACGTGATTCCCGTGGCCGCGTCGGCGACGACGATCGCGCCCGAGTCGGGGCCCGACCCGGCCGAGGTGTGCAGGATGCCCATCGCCTCGAGCACCCGGATGGCCTCCCTGACAGAAGGCCGACTCACCCCCAGCGACAGGGCCAGTGCGCGCTCCCCGGGCAGCCGGCCGCCGACCCGCAGGCGGCCGGATTCGAGCTCGTCCTCGATGTGGCGCAGGACGATCTCGTGCGTCCGCAGTTGGCCGGCTGTCATCCCGCACCGCCTCTGGTCAGATGTGGTCTGACCACATACCCTATGGTCGGACCACAGGAGGTGCAATGCGCGTCGCGCTCTTCGCCACGTGTCTCGTCGACGGGTTGTACCCCGACGTGGGCAGGGCCACGGTCACGCTGCTCCGGCGGCTGGGCTGCGAGGTCGATCTGCCGTTGCAGCAGACCTGCTGCGGGCAGATGCACATCAACACCGGCTATCCGGACGACGCGCTCCCCCTGGTGCGCAACCACGTCGACGCCTTCCGCGACGCCGACTACATCGTCGCCCCGTCCGGATCGTGCACCGGCTCGATCCGTCACCAGCACGCCGCGGTGGCCCGCCGAGCCGGCGACGAGGCTCTTGCCGCCGCCGCCGAGGACACCGGCCGCCGGACCTACGAACTGTCGGAGTTCCTCGTGGACGTCCTGGGTATCCTCGACGTCGGCGCGTACTTCCCGCACCGCGTCACCTACCACCCGACGTGCCACTCGCTCCGCCTGCTCCGTGTCGGTGACCGGCCCCTGCGGTTGCTGCGAGCGGTCAGGGGAATCGACCTCGTCGAACTGCCCGCAGCCGAGTCGTGCTGCGGCTTCGGCGGCACCTTCGCGATGAAGAACGAGGCCACCTCCACGGCGATGCTCGCGGACAAGATGGGTTCGGTGCTCCAGACGCGCGCGGAGGTGTGCACGGCCGGGGACTCGTCCTGCCTCATGCACATCGGCGGTGGGCTGTCCCGCCTCCAGTCGGGGGTGCGGACGATGCACCTGGCCGAGATCCTCGCCGCGACCGAGACCGCCGCCACAGGGTCCGCCTCCCCGGCGATCGGGGCGACGCGATGACGTTCCTGGGCATGCCGACCGCCCCGCCCGGAGTCGGTCACCTGCGCGGGACGCAGCCGTTCCCCGACGCGGCACGGGAAGCGCTGGCCGACACGCAGCTGCGGACGAACCTCGGCAGGGCCACCGCGACCATCAGGGGCAAGCGCGCACGGGTGGTCGCCGAGGTGCCCGACTGGGAGCAGCTGCGCGCCGCCGGCGCGGCCATCAAGGACGACGTGCTCGCCCACCTGGACACCTATCTGGTCCGGCTCGAGGAGCAGGTCGTCGCCCACGGCGGCACCGTGCACTGGGCGCGCGATGCCAACGAGGCCAACCGAATCGTCACCGAGCTGGTCCGCGCCACCGGAGCCGTCGAGGTCGTCAAGGTCAAGTCGATGGTCACCGCCGAGATCGGGCTGAACGAGGCGCTGGCCGCCGCCGGCATCACGGCGACCGAGACCGACCTCGCCGAGCTGATCGTGCAGCTGGGGCACGACCAGCCCAGCCACATCCTGGTGCCGGCGATCCACCGCAATCGCGCCGAGATCAGGGAGATCTTCCTGCGCGAGATGCCCGACGTGGATCCCGCGCTCACCGACCAGCCCGCCGTACTGGCCGAGGCGGCCCGCCGGCACCTGCGCCGCAAGTTCCTGTCGGCACAGGTCGCCATCTCCGGAGCCAACTTCGCCGTCGCCGAGACCGGGACGCTGGCGGTCGTCGAGAGCGAGGGCAACGGCCGCATGTGCCTCACGCTGCCGCGCACGCTCATCACGGTGATGGGCATCGAGAAGGTCGTCCCCACGTGGCGCGATCTCGAGGTGTTCCTGCAGCTCCTGCCGAGGTCCTCCACCGGCGAGCGCATGAACCCGTACACGTCGATGTGGACCGGCGCGACCGAGGGGCAGGACTTCCACCTCGTGCTGCTGGACAACGGCCGAACGGCGACGCTGGCCGACCCGCACGGGCGCACGGCGCTGCGCTGCATCCGATGCTCGGCCTGCCTGAACGTCTGCCCGGTCTACGAGCGCACCGGCGGTCACGCCTACGGCTCGGTGTATCCCGGCCCGATCGGAGCGGTCCTGTCCCCCCAGTTGACGGGCGTCGCCGACAACCCGACGCTGCCGTTCGCCTCGTCCCTGTGCGGTGCCTGCTTCGACGCCTGCCCGGTGGCGATCGACATCCCGACGATGCTGGTGCACCTGCGCGCACGGGTGGTCGAGCAGAAGGCGGCCGACCACCGCGTGCCCTCGGCGGAGGCTCTCGGCATGGCCGCCGCGGCCTGGACGATGAGTGACTCGCGGCGCTGGACGCGGGCGCTTCGGGCCGGGCGGCTGGGCCGGCTGCTCGGGCTCCGGCGCGGCCACCTCAGGTCCCTGCCGCCGCCGCTGTCGGCCTGGACGCACGCCCGCAACCTCCCGCTGCCGCCTCGGGAGACGCTGCGCGACTGGTGGACGCGGACCGGTGGTGACCAGTGACGTCCGCGCGTGAGGAGATGCTGGCGCGCATCCGCGTGGCCCTGACCGACCGCCCGACCCCCGCGCCCGTCGCCCGTGACTATCGCGGCCCGACCGGCGCCCGCGGCGGGGCGGACCTGCTGGAGCTGCTGGCCGAACGGCTCGTCGACTACCGCGCCCTCGTCCGGCGGGTGCCGGACGCCGACGACGTCGCCGCCGAGATCGAGCGCGCGCTGACCGCCCGGGACGCGCGCCGGATCGCGGTGGCACCCGGCTTCCCCGAGGACTGGCGCCCGACCGCGGCGGTGCTCGACGAACCCGAACTGGGCATCGACGTGCTCGACCGGCTCGACGGGGTGCTGACCACCTGCGCGGTGGCGGCCGCGGAGACCGGGAGCATCGTCCTCGACCACCGCCTGCCGGGGCAGGGCCGGCGCGCATTGACGCTGGTTCCGGACTACCACCTCGTGATCGTCCGCGCGGACCAGGTCGTGGCCGATGTCCCGGACGCCGTTGCCGCACTGGAGCCGCTCCACCCGCTGACGTGGATCAGCGGGCCCTCCGCCACGAGCGACATCGAGCTCGACCGGGTGGAAGGGGTCCACGGCCCGCGCACCCTGGAGGTCCTGATCGTCGGCTGACGCCGGCCGGTCCGCCGCTCAGCGCAGGGGCAGCTCGCGAGCCGTCTGCAGGAACGGGACGCTCGCCCCGGCCTCGACGGACTCCCCCGGCGCGATCTCGACGAACCCGTCGGCCGCGGCGCTCGAGGCGAGCTGATGCGAATCCTGACCGGAGACGGACCGCACGTGGATGCGCCCGTCCTGGCCGAACGCGGCCCGGACGCGCAGGTACGCCGTCCGGCCACCGCCGGGGACGTTGACCAGCGACTCGTCGGCCACAGCAGGCAGGCCCGGGCGGACCACGTCGCCGCGGCCGAGCATCGCGCGCAGCGCCGGACGGACGAGCAGCTCGAAGCTGACGAGGGACGAGACCGGGTTGCCGGGCAGGCCGAGCAGCGGCACCCCGCCATCCAGCACGGAGAGCAGGAAGGGCTTGGCCGGCCGGATCGCGATCTGCATCCACTGCGTGTCGGCGTTGCCCGTCAGGAGCGCCTTGACCGGGTCGGCGTCGCCCATGGACACCCCGCCGGAGGTGATCACGGCGTCGCAGTCCCGGGCCGCGGCGGCCAGGCGCTCGCGCAGCAGGTCCACGTCGTCGGACACCACGCCGAGGTCGACCGCGACGCAGTCCGCGTCCTTGACCAGCGCCAGCAGCATCTCGCGGTTGGACTCGTAGATCTCCCCGGCGCGCAGCGGGCGGGCCTCGGTGACGAGCTCGTCGCCGGTCACGAGCACGCCGACCCGGGGCCGGCCGAAGACCGTGACGGTCCGGACGCCGACCCCGGCCAGCACGCCGACATGGACGGCTCGCAGCACCGTCCCCGCCGGGAACACCAGGGCGCCGCCCTCGACGTTGCTGCCCGCCGGGCGCACGTTGGCACCCGGCGCGACGCCGCGGGACAGCTCGACGTCCCCGTCGCCGGCGACGCTGTCCTCGACCATCACGACGGCGTCCGCCCCCGCCGGGACGGGCGCACCGGTCATGATCTTCCAGGTCGTGCCCGGCGTCACCGTGCGTTCCTCACCCGCACCGGCGAACACCGTGCCGCGGACCGTCAGCCGGGCGGGCGCCCCTGGCGCGGCACCGGCGACGTCGGCGGCCAGCACGGCATAGCCGTCGACCGAGGTCGTGGCGAACGGGGGGACGGAGTACGCGGCGCGGACGTCCTCGGCGAGGACGCACCCCACCGCCGCCGTCAGGTCGACCGGTACGGCCGCGCGGCGGGTGGCACGGGCGAGCACGGCGCTGCGGGCAACGGCTAGGTCGATCATGGGGTCCTCGGGGTCGGGGCGGCGTTATGCTTTGTTATGGAATCAACGAAGCATAACAATCCATACGAGGGAGCGCACGGTGCAGCCGAGCCCCTACACGCCCGGTGAGGTCGCCCGCACCATCCCGGGCAGAGCCGTCCAGCTGGCCCAGATGGACGAGCGCATCGCCTACATGGTGGACCTGCAGCGCCTCGTCGGTCGAGTGCGCGTCGACATCGCCCCGCGCGGGATCGGCAAGACCTCCCTGCTGCGGGAGGTGCAGCGCCACGCCCAGGCCCGCGGCGCGCTCACCCTCTGGATCACCGCCGGCGAGGACAGCGGTCTCGTCGCGGCGATCGCCGACGAGATCCACCGCCAGACGCAGGGATGGCGCGACGCCGCCCGGACGCGGCTGCACTCGCTGCTGGACCACCTGACCGTCAGCGTGGGCGTGCCGGGAGTGGCCCAGGCGACCTGGAAGGCCGACCCGCCCGCGCGGAGCGCCGCCGGGGTGCGCGAGTTCGAGGACGTCGTCCGCGAGACCGTCGCCAGCGCCCAGCACGAGGGGCTGCACGGGTTGGTGATCTTCATCGACGAGATCCAGTCCGCCGACGAGGAGGGGCTGCGCACCGTGGGCTACGCCTGGCAGCACCTGCAGAGCGAGGCCGGGCACCTGCCGGCGGCCGTCTTCGCCGCGGGCCTGCCCAACTCCCCCGAGACGATCGCCTCCGTCGTCACGTTCAGCGAACGCTTCGCCTACCGGACGCTCACCCGCCTGTCCCCGGAGGCCTCGATGGTCGCCCTGGGCGGCCCGGCCCGGGAGCTGGGGGTCGAGTGGGACTCCTCGGCGCTGGAGGCTGCCATCGCCTTCGCGCAGGGCTACCCGTACACGCTCCAGCTCGTCGGCGAGGCGACGTGGGTGGCCGCCGGCTTCCCGGACCGTGGCACCCGGCTCACGGCAGCTCACGTCGAGAGCGCGCACGAGTCGGTGCGCGCCGACCTCGACGCGCTCTTCCGCGCTCGCTGGGAGAAGGCGACGTCCGGGGAGCAGGAGTTCCTCCAGGCGATGGCCGCATTCGGCGACGGGCCGGTCAAGCGCAGCGCCCTGGCGGCCGCGATGGGGGTCTCCAGCGACGACCTGTCCGTCCCGCGGGCGCGGCTCATCGACAAGGGCCTGATCGACGTGGCCGGGCGCGGTGCCCTGGAGTTCACGATCCCCGGATTCGCCGAGTACCTCCGCGACCGCGCCGACACCGCCGACTGAGTACCCGCAGATCCTGCTCCTGATGGGCAGAACGGCCGCAGATGCGGTTAGGCTGCCGGGCATGACGGCATTCCGGATTCGCGAGGCCGCCGAACTGCTCGGCGTCAGCGACGACACGCTGCGCCGGTGGGCGGATGCCGGACGGGTCGCCACGGTCACCGAGGGCGGCCGCCGCGCCATCGACGGCGTCGAGCTGGCCCGGCTCGCCGAGGAGATGGCCGCCGGGATCGACCGGTCCGCGCCGCGCCCGACGGTGCGCGAGTCCGCGCGCAACCGCTTCTACGGCATCGTCACCAACGTCGTCCGCGACACGGTGATGGCCAAGGTCGACATCCAGGCCGGCCCGCACCGGGTCGTGTCGCTGATGAGCCGCGAGGCCGCCGACGAGCTCGGGCTCGAGCCCGGTGTGCTGGCGGTCGCGTCGGTCAAGGCCACCAACGTCGTCGTCGAGATCTCCGAGACCCTGCCCGCCCGCACGAGCTGACCCGCCCACCCGACCGATCGAGGAGCATCCACCATGCGCCGTTCCGTCCTGGCCGTCACGTCCGCCGCCGCCGTCGCGGCGATCGCCCTGAGCAGCTGCAGCTCCTCGAAGGGCACCACCGCCGTCGGAACGCCCGCCGGCGGCCCGACGACGCAGGTCACCTCGACCGAGACACCGATCACGGGCACGGTCACGGTGCTCGCCGCATCGTCGCTGACCGACGCGTTCACCACGATCGCCAAGCAGTTCGAGACCATCCACCCCGGGGCCAAGGTGGCGCTGAGCTTCGGCGCCAGTTCGGCGCTGGCCCTGCAGATCACCAGCGGGGCTCCCGCCGACGTGTTCGCGTCCGCCTCGCCGAAGAACATGACCCAGGTGACCAGCGCCGGTGACGCATCAGCGCCGATCACGTTCGTGTCGAACAGCATGGAGATCGCGGTCCCGCCGAGCAACCCCGCGCACATCACCTCCGTCGCCGACCTCGCCAAGAAGGGCGTCAAGGTCGCCCTGTGCCAGGCGCAGGTCCCGTGCGGGGCGACCGCGGCCCAGGTCTTCAGCAACGCGAAGGTGACCGTCAAGCCCGTCACCGAGGAGGCCAACGTCGCGGCGACGCTGACCAAGGTCGAATCGAACGAGGTCGACGCCGGCGTCGTCTACGTCACCGATGTGCTCAGCGCGGGCTCCAAGGTGAAGGGCATCGTGATCCCCGCGGGCATCAACGCCTCGACCGCCTACCCGATCGCCACGCTGACCAAGGCGAAGAACGCCACCGGCGCCGCCGCCTTCATGGCCTATGTTCTGTCCGAGGCCGGACTGGCCGTGCTGACATCGGATGGTTTCGCCAAGCCGTAGCACCGCGAGCGGGGAGACAGCGCCGATGACGACGGGAGGGGGCCGCACCCCGGCACAGGTCCGGCGGGCCGAGTCGGGAGGCCGCGGCGCCCCCGTCACCATCGCAGCGCCGGCCGCGCTGGCGATCGTCTTCCTCACCGTGCCGCTGCTGGCGCTGATGGTGAAGGCACCGTGGCGCGGCCTGGGCCGGCTGCTGTCGGAGAACTCGGCGCTGACGGCGCTGCGACTGTCCCTGGAGTGCGCCACCGCGGCGACCGTGATCTCCCTGCTCGTCGGTGTACCGCTCGCCTGGGTGCTGGCGCGTGTGCCGTTCCCCGGGCGTTCGCTGTTGCGGGCCCTGGTGACCCTGCCGCTCGTGCTGCCACCCGTCGTCGGCGGCGTGGCGCTGCTGCTCACTCTCGGGCGCACCGGGATCGTCGGGCGGTACCTGGACTCGTGGTTCGGCTACGACATCGTCTTCACGACGCCGGCCGTGGTGGTGGCCGAGACGTTCGTCGCGATGCCGTTCCTGATCGTGACCGTGGAGGGCGCGCTGCGCTCGGCCGATCCGGGCCTGGAGGAGGCGGCGGCGACACTCGGGGCCTCGCGGACCTCGGTGTTCTTCCGCGTCACGCTGCCGCTGATCCTGCCGTCGCTGCTGGCGGGGTCGGTGCTGTGCTGGGCCCGCGCGCTGGGCGAGTTCGGCGCCACGATCACCTTCGCCGGGAACTTCTCGGGCACCACCCAGACCATGCCCCTCGCCGTCTACCAGGCCCTGGAGACCGACCCGCAGGCCGCGATCGCGCTCAGCCTGGTGCTGCTGGCCGTGGCAGTGGCGGTGCTGGCCGCGCTGCGGGAACGCTGGTTGCGCGGCGGGGCGACGATGTGAGCAGCCCTCCGACCGGCCCGGCCGCCGTGCCCGGGCTGGACGTGCACGCCGTCGTCGACCGGGGGACGTTCCGCCTGGACGTCGCGTTCACCGTCGCCCCCGGAGAGGTGCTCGGCGTGCTCGGCCCGAACGGGGCGGGAAAGACCACCCTCCTGCGCGCGTTGTCAGGGCTGACGGCGCTGACCGAGGGGCACATCACTCTGGGCGCCGAGGTCCTCGACGATCCTGCGGCCGGCGTGTTCGTCCCCGCCGCGCGGCGGCCGGTCGGACTGGTCTTCCAGAACTACCGCCTGTTCCCGCACCTCAGCGTCCGCGACAACGTGGCGTTCGCGCTGCGGTCGCGGCGGATCCCGCGCGCGGAGGCTCGGGCCGCGGCCGCCGGCTGGCTGGCGCGTCTCGGGCTGGCCGAACTCGGCGGGCGGCGCCCCGCGCAGCTGTCCGGCGGGCAGGCGCAGCGGGTCGCGCTGGCCCGGGCCCTGGCGTCCTCGCCCGGGCTGCTGCTGCTCGACGAACCCCTGGCCGCGCTCGACGCACGCACCCGGATGGACGTGCGCGCGGAGCTGCGGCGACATCTGCGCGAGTTCGCCGGCCCCACGTTGATGGTCACCCACGATCCGCTCGAAGCGCTGGTGATGACCGACCGGCTCGTGGTCATCGAGGAGGGGCGGATCGTGCAGACGGGCACCCCCGCGGAGGTGGCCCGCCGCCCGGCGACGCAGTACATCGCGCAGCTCGTCGGACTGAACCTCTACTCCGGCCGGCGGGCGTCGACGACGCCGGCCGTGCTCCTCGACAGCGGCGGAACCCTTGTGGCGGCGGGGTTCGCTCCGCCCGGACAGGACCCGGTGGACGGGGCGGCCGGGGCGGACCGCGTGCTCGTCGCCGTGCGCCCGTCCGCCATCGCCCTGCACACCACGCGCCCCGAGCACTCCAGCCCCCGGAACCTGTGGAGCGGCACGGTGACCGGCCTGGAGCTGCTCGCCGATCGGGTGCGGGTGTCGGTCGAGGGCGCTCCGTCAGCGCTGGTGGACGTGACCCCCGACGCCGTCGCCGAGCTGGACCTCGCCGACGGGGTGCCGATCTGGTTGTCGGCCAAGGCCACCGACGTCGACGTCTACCCGCATCCAGGCTGAATCGGGTCGGCCCGGAGCGAGTACGTCGGCAGCGGGGCGACCGTCACCACGTCGAGCAGCTCCCGCAGGGTGTCGACCTGGCCCGCCACGAAGTCGGGAAGGCGCTCCGGGCCACCCACGGCGTGAGCCTCCCGCGTCGCCGCATCGATGCTCTGGGCGATCTCCCAGCGCGCATCCTGCTGCCCGGTCGTGTCGACGTCGTCCTGGCCGGTGACGGTCCACCCGGCATCGGCGAGCACGGCGATCGCGCGGGCCCGCGAGAACGGCGTCCTGACGTTGCTCTCGCTGTGCGCCTTGTGCAGCTCGATCTGGCCCTGGATCAGGACCGCCAGCAGGTGCGGCACCTGATCGAGGGAGCGGGGCGTCAGATCCCACTCGGCGAAGCACAGCCGCCGTGCCCACGGCCGGACCCGGCGCAGGGTCTCGGTCAGGACGCCCACGGAGGGGAAGTACCAGGACGAATGGGCGAGCACGACGACATCGAACTCCCCGTCGGCGAACGCGACGGCTGGATCCAGCACGTCGGTCTCGAGACGGATGTCCATCCGCGGGCCGAGCGGCGAGGCGGCGAGATGCCCGGTGGACTGCCCCAGAGTCGTGGGAGCGCCGTAGGTTGCCGGCGCCGGGTCGATCGCCGTGACGTGACCACCGGGACCGACGGCGTCGGCGAGCACCGCGGTCAGGTCGCCCTGGCCGCAGCCGAGTTCGAGCACCCGTTCGCCCGCCTCGATACGCCAGGTGTCGACCACCCTGCGGCGGAAGCCGGTCTGCGTCAGCTGCACCTGCTCGCCGCCCGGAGGAACGAGCATCAGCGCTGCGATCTCGGCGACGTCCACGCCGCTGATCGTTGCACGGACCGCGAACCGCCGGGCCGGTCAGGTCGCCAGGTGCGCCGTGAGGAAGTCGACCGTGCGCCGGGCGATCGCCTCCCGGGAGCGGCGGCGCCGGAACTCGTGCCCCTCGTCCGGGACCTCGAGGTAGTCGACACGCCCCCCGGCTCCGGCGACGGCGGCGACGATCTGCCGCGCCTCGCCGAGCGGGACGTTCGTGTCGTGCTCGCCGTGGATGACCAGCAGCGGGGCGCGGATCTGCCCGGCACGGGCCAGCGGCGACAGGTCCTCGAGCAGAGAGCGGTCGTGCTCGGGATCCCCGTACTTGGTGACAGCCGCGGCGGCGATCCACGGCTCGGTGTCGCGGTAGAAGGTGAGCAGGTCCGACATCCCGCAGATGTCGATGCCGGCGGCGAACAGGTGCGGGTACCGCACCAGGCTCGCGAGGGTGAGGTAGCCGCCGTAGGACCGTCCCGACACGGCGATCCGCGACGGGTCGGCGATGCCCGCCGCGACGAGGAACTCGGCGCTCGAGCGGACGTCGGTGATCCCGTCCCAGCGGCCGTACCGGTCATCGGCGTGCGCGAATCCGCGCCCGTACCCGGAGGACCCGCGCACGTTCGGAGCGAACACCGAGATTCCCGCCGCCACGACGGCCTGGTGGTCGGCGCGGAACTCCGGTCGTTCCTGGGATTCGGGGCCGCCGTGGAACCACAGGACGACCGGACCGGGCGCCGTCGCCGCCGGAGCCCGGTACAGCCACCCGCTGAGGGGCAGCCCGTCGTGGGCCTCGAAATGCTCGAGCGTGGGCTCGACGAGACCGGTGGGCAACGGCGGCGCCTCGGTGACGGCCAGCCACTCCGAGGTCGCGATGTCCAGGCGCCACAGGCGTTGCGGCTCGCACGGGCCGTCCACGGCGACCACGGCGGTGCGCCCGTCGCGGGCCAGGACGCACGCGGTGATCACCTGTCCCGGCAGCCCCGCAACGGTCGAGCGCCGCCCGCTCGAGGTCTCGAGCAGCTCCAGCTCACTGCGCCCGTCGACGTTCCACACCAGGGTCAGCAGCTGGCCGGTCTCGTCCGCGTCGACGTGCTCCAGTTCCCCGTCCTCGCGGGCGGCGATCACACCCGCCTCACCGCGCAGGCCTTCCGGGCCCAGTTCCACCGCCACCAGCGCCGTCCGCGGCAGCCCGGCGTCGGTGACCAGATAGGCCGTCAGCACGGCCGAGTCGAGGTCGGCCGGCGACGGGCGCAGGATGCCGCTCTCGGTCGAGCCCGTCTGCGGATACGGCAGCAGCGGATGGTCGTTGTCCAGCAGGCGGTCCAGCGTCACGCAGAAGTGCGCGCCGCGCAGACCGTCCCGCAGCAGGGCGTACCGCTCCCCAGCCGAGATGTCGATGACGTCGACGAGACCGCCGTGGGCCACCGGTTCCCGCTCCCCGGTGACCGGCTCGATCAGCTCGCACCGACTCACCTCCTCGGCCGTGGCGGGCGGGATCCCGACGACGAGGCGGTGCCCGCGATGCGACCACGGCCCGAGCTTGACGTGCTGATCGCCCCCACCCGCCACCCGCGCGGCATCGCGGCCGTCGGGGCGGATCACCCACACCTCGGTCCTGACCCCGCCGCCGGGCGCGACGGCGCACGCCAGCCACTCCGCGTCGGCCGACCACCGCACGCTCACCACGGGGTCGTCGGACACGTGCAGTACCTCCGCCCGCACCGGTGCCCCACCGGGTTGCGGCACGTCCTGCACCCACAACTCGGGCACGCCGTGGCGGTCGCTGAGGTAGGCGACGCGGCGGCCGTCGGGCGCGAGCGTGGGTCCCCAGCAGCTCCAGCCACCGACCAGTGCCGTGATCAGCTCTGCCGTCATCCGCCGGAGACGCCCATCGTCTGCAGCCAGATCTCCAGCAGCGCCAGCTGCCACAGGGCGTTCGAGCCGAGCGTGGTGCGGGTCTCGTTCGGCGCCGCGAGCATGGACTCCACCGCGGAGGCGGAGAACAGGCCGCGCTCGCGGGCGGCGGGGTCGAGCAGCGCGCCGCGGACGCGGTCGAGGTAGGCGCCCTCGAGCTGGCGGATCGCCGGGACGGGGAAGCTCCCCTTCGGCCGGTCGATGACCTCGTCCGGGACGACGCCGCGGCTGGCCCGCTTGAGCACGCCCTTGCCACCGTCACTCAGTTTCAGCCGCGGCGGGATCCGCCCCGCGAGCTCCACGAACTCGTGGTCCAGGAAGGGAACCCGCGCCTCCAGGCCCCAGGCCATGGTCATGTTGTCCACGCGCTTGACCGGGTCGTCGACCAGCATCACCGTCGTGTCGTTGCGCAGCGCGGCATCCACGGCCGTCTCGGCGCCCGGGCGGGCGAACTGGCCGGTGATGTAGTCCAGGGGCGCGTCACCCTCGACCAGCCAGCGCGGATCCAGCAGGCGGCGCAGGGCGGCGTCACGCCGGTCGAAGAACACCGAGGCGTAGGCCTCGACGGCGTCGGCCCGCGGCACGTCCGCGAGCGGTGGGTACCAGTCGTAGCCGGCCAGCACCTCGTCGGCGCCCTGCCCGGACTGGACGACCTTCACCTCCTGGGAGACGTCCTGGCTGAGCAGGTAGAACGCCACGCAGTCGTGGCTGACCATCGGCTCGCTCATCGCCGCGATCGCGGAGTCGATCCCCGGCAGCAGCCGGGAACTGTCGATCTCGATCCGGTGGTGCCGCGTGCCGAAGTGCCGGGCGACCAGGTCGGAGTAGGAGAACTCGTCCCCGGACTCCCCGCCCGCCGCCTCGAACCCGATGCTGAAGGTCGTCAGGTCCGTCTGCCCGGACTCGGCCAGCAGCGCGACGACGACGCTCGAATCGATCCCTCCCGACAGCAGCACGCCCACCGGCACGTCGGCGACCATCCGGCGCTGGACGGCGGTGCGGAGGCTGTCGAGCAGCGCCTCCTCCCAGTCGCGGTCGGACAGTGACTCGAGCTCGGGGTCACGCGTGAAGCTCGGGTCCCAGTAGACGTGATCGGTGCTGCGGCCATCGGCCTCGACGACGCGCACCGTCGCCGGGGGCAGCTTGCGCACGCCGGTGAGGATGGTGCGCGGGGCCGGCACGACGGAGTGGAACGTCATGTAGTGCGCCAGCGCTGTGCGGTCGAGCGAGGTGTCGACGCCGCCCGCCGCCAGCAGCGCCGGCAGGGTCGACGCGAAGCGCAGCCGGCTGGAGGTCTGGTCGAGGTACAGCGGCTTGATGCCGAGGCGGTCGCGCGCGAGCACCAGCCGTCCGGACTCCCGCTCGGCGATCGCGAACGCGAACATGCCCAGGAACCGCTCGACGCACGCGATCCCCCAGGCCGCATAGGCCTTCAGCACCACTTCGGTGTCGGAGGTGGAGAAGAACCGGAACCCGAGGGCCTGCAGTTCCTCGCGCAGCTGGCGGTAGTTGTAGATGCAGCCGTTGAAGACGACGGTCAGCCCCAGCGCGGCATCGACCATGGGCTGTGCGCCCGCCTCGCTCAGGTCGATGATCGACAGCCGGCGGTGGCCGAGCGCGAGCGGGCCGCTGGCCCACAGGCCGCTGCCGTCGGGGCCGCGCGCCGCCAGGGTGGCGCAGCTGCGCTCCACCGCCGCGACATCCGCGCCACGGCCGTCGAAGCGCAGTTCACCCGCCAGTCCACACATGTCCGGCTCCTGTCAGTCGTTGTCGGTGGTCGGGCCGACGATCCAGGTGTCCTTGGCGCCCCCGCCGCGCGAGGAATTCACCACCATGCTGCCCTCGGGCGCCACTCTCGTCAGCGCGAGGTCCGCGACGACGACGTCCGCCTCCGCGGTCCCGCTGACATAGGCGAAGGCACGCAGGTCGACATGACGGGGCACGATGCCCGACGGCGTCAGCGTCGGATGCGTCGAGAGGTGGACGACCTCCTGAGCGATCCACCGGTGCGGATGCGCCCTGATCTCCTCGGTCCGGGCGATCAGCTCGGTCTCGGACGCGTGGGGGCCGATCAGCACCCCACCGCCGCCGTAACCGTCGACCGGTTTCGTCACCAGGTCCGCGACGCGCTCCAGCACCGAGCTGAGCTCGTCAGGATCGGCGCAGCGGTAGGTGGGGACGGGGTCGAGCAGCGGCCGCTCACCGAGGTAGTAGGCGATGAGATCCGGGACGTAGTTGTACATCGCCTTGTCGTCGGCGACACCGTTGCCGGGCGCGTTGGCGAGGGTGACCGCGCCCTGGGCGGCGGCCTGCACCAGCTCCGCGCCGATCGCCCGGCCCTCGGAGTTGCCGAGGTCGGCCAGCTCGACGTCCAGGCGCAGGTACAGCACGTCGACTGGCGCCGCCCGAGCACCGTCACCGCGCCGCCGCGCGACGTCCAGGTCGTCGGGCTGCGCGAGCAGGAACCCCGCGCGCTCGGCGAGCAGCCGGTGCTCGAACCACGCCGAGTTCCCGGCGCCGTCGGACAGCAGGGCTATCACCGGGTCGGGGACCGACGTCCCGGCCGCGAGGGTCCGGCGCAACTGCCCGGGCGCGGTGTGGGCGCCCCGCAGTCCGGGCGGCCGCGGCAGGTCGGGCATCACCGCGTCGATGAGCTGGCGGATCGCGATGCGCGTACCCGGCCCCGGACGGCACCCGGGCGTTGTCCTCGAGCACCCGCCAGCCGGCCGTGTCGTCCCGGACGAGGTCGAAGCCGATGACCGCCGCGCGTACCGCACCCCGCGGCAGCAGCCGTCCCTCCTCGCGCCAGCCGGGCGAGTCGTACACCGCGGAGGCGTGGCAGCACACCGTCGCGCACGACCTCGCCGGCACCGTAGGCGTCCCGAAGGAACATCTCCAGGGCACGCGCCCGCTGGACCAGGCCCGCCGCGAGGCGCTGCCACTCGTGCGCGGGGATGATCCGCGGCAGCAGGTCGACCGGGAAGGGCTGCTGGTCCCGCGCTCACGCCGAAGGTCATGCCGGCGCCGGTGGACCACCGGTCGCGCTCGTCCAGGCGTTCGGTCAGCACCGACGCGTCGATGCTCTCCAGCGCCGACCACAGCTCGCGGTACACCGGACGCAGCGACGATCCGGCCGTGAACGCCTCGTCCCCCGCCGAGGCTGGGTAGTCGGTTCCGGACGGGTCGACGCGCGGGCTCAGCGGGCCGGTCTGCTGGGTCTCCGCCACGACCTGCAGAACCACGTCGGCCAGGCGGCCGCGCTCGGCGAGGGCGGCGCGCTGGCGGTCGGCGGAGTTGCCGCGCGCCAGGGTGGCCTCCGCCAGCTCGCTGACGGCCTCCCAGTCGCCCTGCGCCTCCAGGTGCGGACGCAGCCGCGACACCAGCGCGCCGATGACCTCTGCTGCCGGGCGAGGCTGCGGGCGGGGGCTGTCGTCGAGCAGATGCCCGGTCAGGCCGCTGCGCGCCGCCCGCCACATCGCCGCCCGATGCAGCGGCAGAGCGACGTGGGAGACCTCGCGCCCGCTCTGCACCGCGTCGAGGGCGCCCGCGACGAGTGCCCGGAACAGCCCCGCGATCAGGACCGCGTCGTCGACCAGCGGCATGGCGTCGCAGACACGCAGCTCGATCGTGGGCACGTGGGCGGAGGGACGGACGTCGAAGTAGGCCATCTTCGTGTCGGTGATGACGCCGGAACTGATCAGGTCCGCGAGCAGGTCGTCGTACTCCGCCGCCGAGGACATCGGCCCGGTCATGCCCGATGTGGGCCACCGCTGCCAGATGATCGACCGGATGCTCGCGTACCCGGTGTCCGAGCCGTGCCAGAGCGGGGAACTGGCCGACAGAGCGAGCAGGGCGGGCAGGTCGCGCCCGAGCAGCTGGACCGCCCGGACGGCGATGTCACGGCTCTCGACGCCGACGTGGAACTGGGTGCCGCAGATGAGCTGTTCGTCGACCAGGAGGCGGTAGTCCTCCTGCATGCGGGCGAAGCGGCCACTGCTGGTCAGCTCGAAGTCGTCGGCCGAGGACAGCGGGACCGTCCCGACAGCGGCGATGCCCAGGCCCTCCGCCGCGGCGACGCCGACGACCTGCTGGCGGCGATGGAGGATCTCCTCGCGCAGCTCGGTCAGGGTCGCGCAGACGGAGGTGTTCGTCTCCACGGTCGTGCGCTGCAGCTCGGAGGAGAAGTGCGAGGCGGGCAGCTGCGCGAGCAGGGCGGGGGCCCGACCGGCCAACCTGAAGGTGGTCAGATCGATCAGGTGCAGCTCTTCCTCGACACCGAGCGTGAGGGCGGACGCCATCGTCCAAACCTAGCGGCCTTTCGATCATCGGCCGCGGCGAGCGCGTGTGAGATGCGCCCGCACGGGTCAGCGGGGCGTCATCCTGATGGCACCGTCCAGGCGGATGACCTCGCCGTTCAGCATGGGGTTGCCGACGATGTGCTCCACCAGCGCCGCGTACTCGTCGGGCTTGCCGAGACGGCTCGGGTGCGGCACCTGAGCGCCGAGGGACTCGCGGGTCGCCTCGGGCAGGCCGGCGAGCATGGGCGTCTCGAAGATCCCGGGCGCGATCGTCATCACCCGGATGAACTTGTCCGCCAGGTCGCGCGCGGCCGTCAGGGTCAGGCTCACGACACCGCCCTTGCTCGCGGCATACGCGGCCTGGCCGATCTGGCCGTCGAAGGCCGCGACGGACGCGGTGTTGACGATCACTCCGCGCTCACCGTCCACCGGCTCCGCGCCGCTGATCGCCAGCGCGCCCAGACGCAGGACGTTGAACGTCCCGATCAGGTTGATGCCGACGACCTTGGCGAACTGATCCAGGGGCAGGACGCCGTTCTTGCCGAGGATGCGTCCCGGAGTGGCCACTCCGGCGCAGTTGACGACGACGCGGACGGTGCCGACGCCGGCGGCATGCTCGAAGGCGGCGGCGATCTGGTCCTCGCTGGTGACGTCGGCAGCGACGAAGCTCGCGGTCGGGCCGAGTTCGGCCACCGCGCCGGCTCCGTCGGCGGACGGGAGGTCCACCAGGACGACCTGCGCACCGATCCGGGTCAGCCGGCGGGCTGTCGCCAGGCCCAAGCCACTGGCGCCCCCGGTGATGACGGCGACATCGCCATTGATCTGCACGCTTCCTACTTTCTCTAGTCGTTGTCTAGTCGGATGCTAGCGGCCGTTGCCCCGCGCCGATCCGCCGGCCGGGATCCACGGATGATCCCAGAGGCTCCCGGCGTTGCCACGGGTGGCCACATCCGGACGGCGGGAGTCAGCATGCACGGCGAGTTCAAGGTTCCAGGGGGCAAGCTGGTCGTCGTCGACCTCGAGGTGGCCGACGGAACACTGCGCGATGTCCGTGTGTCGGGTGACTTCTTCCTGGAGCCGGACGAGGCGCTGGACGCCATAGACCGGGCACTGGAGGGCGCTCCCGCCGATTCGTCGGCGCAGGCGTTGACCCGGCGCGTCGATGCTGAACTGCCGCCCCACACGACGATGTACGGCTTCTCCGCCGCCGATGTGGCGACAGCCGTCCGGCGCGCCCTGCTCGCCGCGACCAGCTGGACCGACCACGACTGGTTGCTGATCCACGAGGCACCTCGGTCCCCGCAGCACCACATGGCACTCGACCAGGTGCTGCTGGAGGAGGTCGCGGCCGGGCGCCGCCCACCCATGCTGCGGGTCTGGGAATGGGCCGCGCCCTGCGTGGTGATCGGGTCGTTCCAGTCGGTGCAGAACGAGGTCGACGCCGAGGGTGCGGCTCGCCACGACATCGAGGTGGTGCGGCGGATCAGCGGGGGCGGTGCCATGTTCGTCGAGCCCGGCAACACGATCACGTACTCGCTCTACGTCCCGGCGTCGCTGGTGGAGGGCCTGTCCTTCCAGGATTCCTACGCCTTCCTCGACGACTGGGTACTGGCCGCCCTCCACGACCTGGGCATCAAGGCCTGGTACCAGCCGCTCAACGACATCGCCTCCCCCGCCGGCAAGATCGCCGGAGCGGCGCAGAAGCGGCTGGCCGGCGGCGCGGTGCTGCATCACGTGACGATGAGCTACGACATCGACGCGGCGAAGATGACCGAGGTACTTCGCATCGGGCGCGAGAAGCTCTCGATGAAGGGCACCACCAGCGCAGCCAAGCGCGTCGACCCGCTCCGGTCACAGACCGGGCTGCCGCGGGAGGCGATCATCGACGCCATGATCGGCAGTTTCGCGGGGCGGTACGGCCTGGACGCCACCGACGTCACCGATGCCGAACTGGCCCGCACCGCCGAGCTGATCGAGACCAAGTTCGCCACCCGGGAATGGATCACGCGGGTGCCGTGACCCCGCGTGATCTGGTGCTCGGCGGATGTCTATCAGTAAGGTAGGCAATATGACGAAGCTGCTCGTCTCGCGCCGTGCCATCGACCTGGCCCGCGTCTGCAGCGCGCTCTGTCCGGCCTGACGGATCACTCCCCAGAGCCTCGACCGCGCCACCCGAGCCGATCCCACGTGCCCGGACCACCTACTTAGGAGCATTCCCGATGAGCGCAGCCTGGTCCTTCGAGACCCGCCAGATCCACGCCGGACAGACGCCCGACTCGCAGACCAACGCGCGAGCACTCCCGATCTACCAGACGACGTCCTACACCTTCGACAGCAGCGACCACGCTGCCGACCTGTTCGCGCTCAAGCAGTTCGGCAACATCTACACCAGGATCATGAACCCGACGCAGGACGCGGTCGAGCAGCGCATCGCCTCGCTCGAAGGCGGCGTCGGCGCCCTGGTCACCTCCAGCGGCCAGGCCGCCGAGACGCTCGCCCTGCTCAACCTGGCCGAGTCCGGCGACCACATCGTCTCGAGCGCGCGGCTCTACGGCGGCACGTACAACCTGTTCCACTACACCTTCGCCAAGCTCGGCATCGAGGTCAGCTTCGTCGACGATCCGGACGACCTCGACGCCTGGCGCGCCGCCGTCCGTCCCAACACCAAGGCGTTCTTCGCCGAGACGATCTCCAACCCGCAGATCGACGTCCTCGACATCGAGGGCGTCGCGGGCGTGGCGCACGAGGCCGGCGTCCCCCTGGTCGTCGACAACACGATCGCCACCCCGTACCTCATCCGCCCGATCGAGTGGGGCGCCGACATCGTCGTGCACTCGGCGACGAAGTACCTCGGCGGGCACGGCACCGCGATCGCCGGTGTGATCGTCGACAGCGGCAACTTCGACTACGCGCAGGACCCGCAGAAGTTCCCCAACTACAACGAGCCCGACCCGTGCTACCACGGCCTGGTGTACGCCCGGGACCTCGGCGTCGGCTCGCCGCTGGGCGCGAACCTGGCCTTCATCCTCAAGGCCCGGGTGCAGCTGCTGCGCGACCTCGGTTCCGCCGTCGCGCCGTTCAACGCCTTCCTGATCGCGCAGGGACTGGAGACGCTGAGCCTGCGCGTCGAGCGGCACACCCAGAACGCGACCGCGGTCGCCGAGTGGCTGTCCCACCGCGACGAGGTGCTGAGCGTGAACTACGCCGGCCTGCCCTCGAGCCGCTGGTACGAGGTCGGCAAGAAGTACGCCCCGCTCGGGACGGGTGGCGTGCTGGCCTTCGAGATCGCCGGCGGCGTCGACGCGGGGCGCGCGTTCGTCGAAGCGCTCGAGCTGCACAGCCATGTCGCCAACATCGGTGACGTCCGCAGCCTGGTGATCCACCCGGCCTCGACCACGCACTCCCAGCTGACGCCGGAGGAGCAGTTGGCGACGGGCGTGACACCCGGCCTGGTGCGCCTGGCGGTGGGTCTGGAGCACATCGACGACATCCTCGCCGACCTGGACGCGGGATTCCGAGCCGCCAAGAGTGACTGACACCGCGTCCGTCGTCTGCACCGGAGGCTGGCGGCGGACCGATCCGCCCGCCTGGCGGCGGTTCGCCGACGTCGGCACGCAGGCGCTGGAGTACGGCGGGACGCTGCCGGACGTCCGCGTCGCCTACGAGACGTTCGGCCGCCCGCGCCGCGACGGCGGGACGATCGTCAATGCGGTGCTGGTGCTGCACGCCCTGACCGGCGACGCCCATGTCGCCGGGCCGGCGGCGCCCGGTCAGCCCACGCCGGGCTGGTGGAACGCGCTGATCGGCCCCGGCCAGGTGCTCGACACCGACGAGTGGTTCGTGGTCGCCGCGAACGTCCTCGGCGGCTGCCAGGGCACGACCGGGCCGTCCTCGCCGGCGCCGGACGGGCGGGCGTGGGGGTCGCGGTTCCCGGCCATCACCATCCGCGACCAGGTGGAGACCGAGCGGCGGCTCGCCGACCAGCTCGGCATCACCCGCTGGTCGAGCGTCATCGGTGGATCGATGGGCGGCATGCGGGCGCTGGAGTGGGCCATCACCTGGCCCGACCGGGTCGGCTCGGCGCTCGCGCTCGCGGTGGGAGCGGCCGTCACCGCCGACCAGATCGGCACGCAGAGCGCGCAGATCCTCGCCATCACGCAGGACCCCGAGTGGCACGGCGGGGACTATCTGGACCACGGCACCGCTCCGATGGCCGGGCTCGGGCTCGCGCGGCGCATCGCCCATCTGACCTACCGTTCGGCCTACGAGCTCGAGACCCGGTTCGGGCGGGCGCGGCAGAGCGAGCTCGACTCACGCTTCGCCGTCCAGTCCTACCTCGACCACCACGCCGACAAGCTGGTGCGCCGTTTCGACGCCGGCAGCTACGTGGCGCTGACCGAGGCGATGAACACCCATGACGTCGGGCGCGGTCGCGGTGGGGTGGCGACGGCACTCGGTTCGATCAAGGTCCCGGTCGTCGTCGGCGGGATCGACACCGACCGGCTCTACCCCCTGGCGCTTCAGGCCGAACTCGCGGCGGAGATCCCCACGTGCCCGGAGCTGGACGTGATCTCCTCCCCGTACGGCCACGATGCGTTCCTCATCGAATCGGGCGCCGTCGGAGCGCTGATGGCCCGCACGCTCGACGCCGGACGCTGACGCTCAGGCGGGTGTCGTTCAGGCGGGGTGACGCTCAGGCGGGGTGACGTTCAGGCGCGGGTACGGCGGGCGTTGACCACCACTGTCGCCCCGGTGAGGGCGGCCCACGCGGCCGCGCAGGGCAGCAGCACGCGGTACGGCGCCCACCGGGTCAGCTCGCTGAGCACGATCGGTGTCGCGAAGCCGATGTAGGTCAGCGCGTAGTAGACCGCCGTCAGCGCGGCCAGCTCGCCGGTGCCGGCGATGCGCTGGGTCTCCAGCAGCCCGGCGACGAGGCAGAAGCCGTAGCCCGCCCCGAGCAGGAGCGCGCCCGCGATCGCCAGCACGGGCTGCCCGGTGATCGCGGTCGCTGTCTCGACCAGGCAGCCGGCGACCACGGCGCCGAGCCCGACCAGCATCGCGCGGACGTCGTCGGGGGCGTCCAGGCGCCGGGCCAGGGGCTGGACGAGCACCCCGGTGCCGAGCGTCAGCCCGGCGATGACCCCCGCGAAGACGATCCGCAGCGACCCCGTGTGTGCCGTGACCAGCGCGGGGCCGACCGTGATGGAGATCGAGGCGGCCGTGAACACCCACGGAGCCAAGGGCGCGACGACGCCGATGAAGCGCGGGGACCGGGCGGAGCGGACGAGGATCCGCGACCACAGCGAGCCGGTGTGGGCGGTGACCGTCTCCGGCGCGGTCCACACGAGCGCACCCGCCGCGGCGATCACGACCACATGGGCGAGGTAGGGCAGCACGAGTGGATGCGGCGCCCACTGGGAGATCGCGCCCGCGATCAGCGGGCCGAAGCCGAACCCCGCCGACAACGCGATCGCGGCGCGGCGCGCACCGTCGTCTGCCGCGCCGGCAGGGTCGAACGGCGGGGCGGACAGCTCCTTCACCCACGCGGTCCCCGGCGCGAAGATCAGTCCGGAGGCCACGCCGGCGAGCAGCCGCCCGACGTAGAGCCAACCGGTGGCGTCGGCTCCGAACACCAGCACGACTGTCGGCGACGGCTGAGGTGATGACGGCGACGCGGGCCATGGATCGGCGGCCGACACGGTCCGACAGCGGTCCCCCGATGAGCAGCGCGGGGATCAGGCCGAGGGCGTAGAAACCGAACAGGACGTCGGTGACGTTCGCCGACAGCCCGGCGTGCTCGCGGTAGGACAGCAGCAGCGAGGCGAACTGGTTGGCTCCCCAGCCCACCGCGAACATCGCGATCGCGGCCCGCGCCCACGGAGCGGCGGCGTGACGGGAGGCTGCCGTCGGAGCGGAGGCGCCGACCGCCGGCTTCACGGGTGCACCTCCGGCGTCACAGGTGAACGAAGCATGGCCACTGGCTTCACGCTACGACGCTGGAGTCATCCCGGTTATTTAGGTTAGCCTTACCTAATTCATTCACCGATCGAGGAGCCCGAATGACCCACGACCCCGCGCAGCCCACCGATCGCCCCATGCACCCGGCTGATCGCCCCCCGTACCCCGCCGATCGCCCCATGCACCCGGCTGATCGCCCCCCGTACCCGGCCGATCGCCCCACGCGCCCGACTGATCGATCCGCACCACCCGCGCCGCGGCCGAGTGACCCGGCGACCCGGCCCATCTACCCCGCTCCTGCCCCGGGCCACGCTGCCGAGCTCGCCCGCATGGCCCGACGCACCCTCGCCGAGACGGAGAGCGTCACCCTGCTCATCCACGGGATCGGCCGGTTCGGCCCCGACGGGCTCGACGGTGCCGAGGTCGTCCTCGAGGATCAAGCGGGCGTGCCCGTGTTCGACTGCGCCGGCGATTCGCTGCTGGTCCAGTGCGAGGGCATGCCCGCCCTGCTCAACGTCAGCGGCAGCGACCCGGAGGCGGAGACGTCCCTGGTGCTCATCGGGCGGCTGCGGATGCTCGACCGGATCGACGGTGAGAGCGTGCGAGTAGGGCTGGACGTGGAGCGGGTGGTGCTGGAGCACTCGCCGGATCCCGCAGCGCCCGTGGCCCAGTACGAGATCCCGGTGCAGCTCTACGCCGAGGCGTGCCCGCTGACCTTCGCCGAGTACGCCGACTCCCTGGTGAAGCACACGAACGATCACCACGCCGAGCAACTGCGCCGGCACGTCGCCTCCCGCGCAGGGCTGGACGCGGACCTCATCGCCTGGGCCGGGCTGACGTCCATCGACCGGCTCGGCGCGCGGCTGGAGTGGATCGACGTCGACGGCGCCCACGGCGCGGACATCGCGTTCACCCGCCCCGCGGGCGATCCGTCCCAGCTGGCCTGCCAGTTGCGCCGCCACCTGCCGATCGCGTTGCACTGACCGCCGCGAGCACCTCGCGCGATCTGCGGCTCGGGCGTTCTGCGGCTCCCGGCGATCGTGATAGCTGATGACCGTCATAGCCACCACTACCCATCACGATCCACGCCGGCGGCGGGCAATGGGGGGCAGCGCGGGCGATCGTGATAGCCCACGACGGTCATAGCCACCACTGACCATCACGATCCACGCCGGCGGCGGGCGATGGGGGCAGCGCGAGCGATCGTGATAGCCCACGACGGTCATAGCCACCACTGCCCATCACCATCCACGTACGGCAGCGGGCAATGGGGGGCAGCGCGAGCGATCGTGATAGCCCACAGCGGTCATAGCCACCACTGCCCATCACGATCCACGCCACCCACCCGGCGCGGCCCCGCAGCAGGCGCAGGCGCGGCGAGCGACGGAGCAGCGCGGGCGATCGTGATAGCCCACGACGGTCATAGCCGCCACTGACCCATCACGATCCACGCCGGCGGCGGGCGATGGGGGCAGCGCGGGCGATCGTGATAGCCCATGACGGTCACAGCCACCATTGACCATCACGATCCACGACGGCGGCGGGCGATCGTGATAGCCCATGACGGTCACAGCCGCCGCTGACCATCACGATCGACGTGAGCAGCAGGCGATCGGCCAGCGCGGGCGACGGTCAGAGTTCGTCGAACACGAGCACCGTCTGGGTGGAGAGCACGTCGTCCATGTGCTGCAGCCGATCGAGCACGAGTTCGCGGAGGGTCTCGGCGTCGCGGGTGCGCACGAAGAGGACCAGGTCGTTGTCCCCGGACACCAGGAAACCGTGCTCGATCTCGGGCACCTGCTTCAGGGCGGTACGGACGTCGCGCCACGAGTGCTGCCGGATCTTCAGATACACCTGGGCCGAGAGGGTCCGGCCGAGCCGCCGCTGATCCACGACCGCGCTGAAGCCGGTGATGATCCCGTCGCGGCGCAGGCGTTCGACCCGGGTGTAGCAGCTGGCTCGCGAGATGTGCACCCGGTCCGCCAGCGCCCGCATCGACAGCCGGCCGTCGCGGGTCAGTTCCGCCACGAGCATCCGGTCGACGTCGTCGAGGTCGGCCACCTGTACAGCGGGGGTGGTCCCGGAAGCGCCTGCGGAGGTCATACGTCCAGACGATACCCTCCTATCAGACCCATACGTCCGGACCAGAGGCCGAAGACTGGACCGACGGCACCGCGGACGCGCACACTGACGGCTGGTTGTCTCGGCTGTGAGGAGCCTTCGATGAACGTCACCGCCGATCTGTTGCCCAGCTCTGCCCCGCTCGCCCTGCTGGATCCAGCGGGCGTGCCCGTCGCCGACCCCGCCTGGGCGATGCCCGACGCCTCCGTTCTGCGCACGCTCCACCGGAGGATGACGCTGGGCCGCCGCTTCGACACCCAGGCCACCGCCCTGACCAAGCAGGGCCGGCTGGCCGTGTACCCGTCCGCGCGCGGGCAGGAGGCCGGGGAGATCGGCGCGGTGGCGGCACTGCGCGAGCAGGACTGGCTCTTCCCTACCTATCGGGACTCGATGGCGATCGTCTCGCGCGGAGTGGACCCGGTCGAGGTGCTCACCCTCCTGCGCGGGGACTGGCACTGCGGCTACGACCCGTACCTGCACCGCGTGGCACCGCAGTGCACCCCGCTCGCCACGAACTCCCTGCACGCCGTCGGTGTGGCCCACGCCGCCCGCTACCGCGACGAGGACTCGGTCGCGCTGGTGCTGCTCGGCGACGGGGCGACCAGCGAGGGCGACACGCACGAGGCGCTGAACTTCGCCGCGGTCTGGCGCGCGCCCGTCGTCTTCTTCGTCCAGAACAACGGCTACGCGATCAGCGTGCCGGTGGCCAAGCAGACCGCGGCGCCGTCACTGGCGCACAAGGCGATCGGCTACGGAATGCCCGGTGTACTCATCGACGGCAACGATCCAGCAGCGGTGTACGCGGCCGTGCGCGTCGCCGTCGAGCGCGCGGCCGCGGGCGAGGGCCCGACGCTGATCGAGGCACTGACCTACCGGATCGAGGCCCACACCAACGCCGACGACGCCAGCCGGTACCGCGACTCCGCCGAGGTCGAGAGCTGGCGGGCGCGCGATCCGCTGGCCCGGCTGCGCGCCTACCTGCTCGACCGCGAGCTGCTGACCGACGCGGAGATCGCCGCGATCGAGGCCGAGGCGGAAACGGCCGCGGCCTCGCTGCGCGCCCGGATGAACGTCGACGTCGAGCTGGATCCGGCTGACCTCTTCCGGCACGTCTACGCCACACCGACGGCCGAACTGACCCGGCAGGCAGCCGAGTTGGCAGCCGAGTTGGCGCTGACCGAGGAGGACGAGGCGCGATGACGACCCTGGCCGAACGTTCCACCAACCGGCCGGTGCCGGCGGCTCCCGTCACGATGGCGGGGGCCCTGAACCGCGCCCTGGCCGATGCCCTCACCGAGGACGACTCGGTCCTGGTCTTCGGGGAGGACGTCGGTGTGCTGGGCGGCGTGTTCCGCGTGACCGACGGGCTGGCGGCGACCTTCGGCGAGCGACGGGTCTTCGACACCCCGCTCGCGGAGGCGGGCATCGTCGGCACCGCGATAGGCATGGCGATGAACGGGCTGCGGCCGGTCGTCGAGATGCAGTTCGACGCGTTCGCGTACCCCGCCTTCGAGCAGATCACCAGTCATCTGGCCAAGCTGCACAACCGCACGGGCGGCCGGATCAGCCTGCCCGTCGTCATCCGCATCCCCTACGGCGGCGGCATCGGCGGGGTGGAGCACCACTGCGACTCCTCCGAGGCCTATTACACGCACACTCCCGGGCTCCGGGTCGTCACCCCGGCGACTCCGGCAGACGCGTACGCCCTGCTGCGGCAGGCGATCGAGTGCCCCGACCCGGTGATCTTCCTGGAACCCAAGCGGCGCTACTGGACCAAGGAGACGGCGGTCCTCGATCACCACGGCCCCGGCCTGGATCGCGCCGTCGTCCGCCGCCCCGGCACGGACGTCACCCTCATCGCCTACGGCGGGACGGTGGCCACCGCGCTCGAGGCGGCCGATGCCGCCGCGGAGGAGGGGCGCAGCGTCGAGGTGATCGATCTGCGCAGTCTCGCGCCGTTCGACGACGCGACCGTGGCAGCGGCAGTGCGCCGGACCGGCCGGGCCGTCGTCGTGCACGAGGCCAGCCGCTTCGGTGGCTACGGCGCGGAGGTCGTGGCGCGGCTCACCGAGCAGTGCTTCCACCACCTCCAGGCCCCGATCCTGCGGGTCACCGGCTTCGACATCCCCTATCCCCCGCCCAACCTCGAGCGGCACCACCTGCCCGACGTCGACCGCATCCTCGACGCCGTCGACCGCTTGCAGTGGGACGACTCGGCGCCGCTGGTCCGCGATCACGTCGAGAGCCGGGGTCTGTGATGGCCGACTTCCGGCTCCCCGATCTGGGCGAAGGGCTCACCGAGGCCGAGATCGTCACCTGGCACGTCCAGGTCGGTGACACCGTGGCTGTCGACCAGAACGTGGTCGACGTCGAGACGGCGAAGGCGATCGTCGAGGTTCCGATCCCCTTCGCCGGGACCGTGACGACCCTGCACGGGGCGGCGGGTGAGACCATCACGGTCGGGCAGCCGTTGATCACGATCAGCGAGGCGGTCGACGCCGCCGACGCTCCGGCCGACCCGCCGGCTGTGGCGGAGAACGCGGGGAGCGGCGCCGTCCTCATCGGGTACGGCACTTCAGCTGCCCAGCACCGCCGTCGCCGGCGCCCGGCGTCCCCGACGCCCGGGGCGATCCCGGCCGCAGCGGTAGGACCCATCGACACCATCGACACCGTCGACACCGCCACGAGCAGCGGCGGAGCCCCCCGGCACGTGGCCGTCGTGTCACCGCTCGTGCGCCGCCTGGCCCGCGACGCCGGCATCGACATCGGCGCCGTGGCCGGTTCGGGCGCGGACGGGCTCGTCACCCGCCGCGACGTGGACCGGGCCATCCACGAGCACGAGCCCGTCTTCGCGCCGGACGCCCCCGGTGTCGACCGCATCCCCATCCGGGGTGCCCGCAAGGTCGTCGCCGACAAGCTGTCGCGCTCGCGGCGCGAGATCCCCGAGGCCACCGTCTGGGTCGACGTCGACGCCAGCGCGCTCCTCCAGCTGCGCGCCGAACTCAACGCCGACGCGCAGGCGCCGGCCATCGGGCTGCTCAGCCTCCTCGCCCGGTTCGCGATCCTGGGGCTGCGGCGCTACCCCGAGCTCAACGCCCGCATCGAGGGCGACGAGATCGTGATGGGTCCCGCCGTGCACCTGGGGTTCGCCGCGCAGACCGAGCGCGGCCTGCTGGTGCCCGTCGTGCACGAGGCGCAGGCACTCACCCTGGAGGCGCTGAGCGTCGCGCTGTCATCGCTGACGGCGCGCGCCCGCGACGGCGCGCTCGGCACCGGCGACCTGACCGGGGGCACGTTCACCGTCAACAACTACGGGGTGTTCGGCGTGGACGGCTCGGCGGCGATCATCAACCATCCCGAGGTGGCGATCCTCGGGATGGGCCGCGTGATCGACCGCCCCTGGGTGGTCGACGGCGAGCTGGCGGTCCGCACGATCACGCAGCTCACGCTCGCGTTCGACCACCGGGTCTGCGACGGCGCCACCGCGGGCGGGTTCCTGCGCTACGTCGCCGATTGCGTGGAATCCCCGGCCGTTCTGCTGCGCCAGCTCTGACAGTCGCGGCCCACGTGTCGTAGTCGCGGCCCACGTGTCGTAGTCGAGGCTCACGTGTCGTAGTCGACCGTGACCTGCTCGGTCATCGGCACGGCCTGGCAGGTCAGCACGTACCCGGCGTCCACCTCGGCCTGCTCGAGGGCGTAGTTGCGCCGCATCCGCACCTCACCGGAGCTCACGTGGGCGCGGCACGTCCCGCAGACGCCGCCCTTGCACGCGAACGGGAGATCCGGGCGCACCTTCTGGGCGCCGTCGAGGATGGCCGTGTCCGGTGGCACGACGACTGTGGTGCTGCGCCCGTCGAGCACGACCGTCACCTCGGCGCCGACGCCGGGCGCCACGTCCTCGTGACGCACCTCGTGCGGCCCGTCGTCGCCGACGAAGAACAACTCCCGATGCACGCGCGCCGACGGCACCCCGAGGTCGGCCAGCACCGCCGTGGCGTCGGAGACCATGCCGAACGGGCCGCACAACCACCAGTCCTGGACGGCCTCCACCTCCACGGTGACCGGCAGCAGGGCGCGCAGCTTGGCCGCGTCGAGGCGGCCGTTGAACAGCTCGACCTCCTGCGCCTCGCGCGAGAGCACGTGCACCACCTGCATCCGCGACGGGTGCGCGTCCTTGAGGTCGGCGACGGCGTCGGCGAACATCACCGATTCGCTGCTCCGGTTGCCGTAGAGCAGCGTGACCGTCGCTCCGGCGGCCAGCAGCGACGCGCCGATCGACAGCATCGGTGTGATCCCGGAACCGGCGGCGATCAGCACGTGGTGCCCGGCGGCGGTCACATCCGGGGTGAACGACCCCGACGGCGGCTGCACCTCGACGACGTCACCCGGCGCGGACCTCGCGGACCAGCCAGCCCGACACCGCTCCCCCGGCCACCTCGCGCACCCCGATGCGCGGTGCCTGCCCGGCGGCGGCGCAGATCGAGTACGACCGGCGCTGCTCACCGCGCCGGACGGTCAGCGACTGGCCGGGAGCGAAGGCGAAGACCTCGCGCAGATCCTCAGGTACGGCGAAGCCGACCGCGGCGGAATCCTCCGTCAGCATCTCGACCTCGGCGACGACGAGGGGATGGAAGTCGGTACGGGCCACGGTCAGATCTCCTTGACGTACTCGAACGGTTCCCGGCAGACGCGGCAGCGGTAGAGGGCCTTGCACGCCGTCGCGCTGAACGCCGCGGTCTCGCGCGTGTCGGGGGAACCGCAGCGGGGGCAGGTCACCGCGCGCGCCCGGGGCGTCAGGGTCAGCGGGACGGGCGAACCGGGTGCGCGCACGGCGGCGGCGTTCGGCGGTGCGATCCCGGCCTCGGCCAGCTTTCTGCGGCCGGCGGCGGTGATCCAGTCGCTGCTCCAGGGCGGCGAGAGAGCGGTGCGGACCGTGACATCGGCGAACCCGGCCGCTGTGAGCGCGTGGCGCAGCTCCCCGGTGATCTCGCGCATCGCCGGACAGCCCGAGTACGTCGGGGTGATCGTGACCACCACCGTGCCGTCGACGACCTCCACCGCACGCAGGATGCCGAGGTCGGCGAGGGTGACCATCGGCAGTTCCGGGTCGGGGACGGCGCCGGCCACGTCCAGGGCTGTCCCGCCCGCCGCGGTCACCATGTCGCGTCCGGGTGGGCGCGGGCCACGCTCTGCAGCTCCGCCAGGATGTAGCCCATCGCCTCGGTGTGGCTGCCGCCGCGGCCGTCCTTTCCCGCCACCAGACCCATCGCGCCACGGACGGGGCGGTCCAGTCCTGCCGTCGCGAGCACGGTGTCCACCACGGCGTCGAACCCGTCCCGCAGGGTGCTGTCGTCGACGGCGACCCCGGGCAGCGCCCGCACGATCGCCCGCGACGCGAACAGCTCGTCGACAGTACGGCCACACGACCTCCAGCGCCGCCTGCATCCGCGCGTGCGAGAGCTCGGTCCCGTCGCCGAGGCGGATCACCCATTGGGCGGCGTAGTCGCGGTGATAGGTCAGCTCGTTGCACGCCCTTCGCCGCGATCGCCGCCAGCACCGGGTCGGTGGACGAGCGCAACGCGTCGAACTGCGCCAGCCGCCAGGTGGAGAAGACCAGCAGCCGTGCCACCAGCTCGGCGAAGTCGTCGTCATGGCGCTCGACGAGGCGCACGTTGCGGAACTCGGCCTCTGACCGGAAGAACGCGCAGCCGATCCTCGTCGCGCCCGCTCCCGTCGGCCTCTCCGGCGCGGGCGAGCAGCAGCCGCGCCTGCCCGAGCAGGTCGAGGGCGATGTTGCCGAGCGCGGTCTCCTCCTCCAGTTCGGGAGCGCGGGTCATCCACTGCTGCAGGCGATGGGAGTAGATCAGCGCGTCATCGCCGAGCATCAGGCAGTACTCCGCCAGGGCTGCGCTGTCTACACCGCTCGGTACAGAAGTGTCCACGCCCGCGAGCGCATCGGTGAAGCCGGTCCCGAAAGCCCACCGGTGGTCCTCGGTGTCCTCCGCCAGCGAGTGGTACGCGCCGAACTCGTCATCGTCGTCGGTCATCGCCACTCCTCACATGTGCGGGACGTCGTCGGGGATCTCGTAGAAGGTCGGGTGGCGGTAGACCTTGTCCCCGGCGGGAGCGAAGAACGGGTCCTTCTCGTCCGGGCTGCTCGCGGTGATCGCCGCGGCCGGCACCACCCAGATGCTGACGCCCTCGTTGCGGCGGGTGTACAGATCGCGCGCGTGATGCAGCGCCATCGTCGGCGTCCGCGGCGTGCAGCGACCCGACGTGCACGTGGTTCAGCCCCCGCTTGCCCCGGAGGAACACCTCGTACAGCGGCCAGTCACGATGTCATGCCCGAACGTCCCTTCGCGGCATGGGCCGCAGCTGCCTCGCGGACCCAGGCGCCGTCCTCGTGCGCCGCCCTGCGGCGCGGCGATCCGCTCCCGGTTGCACGGCCCGTCGCCCTTGATCACGGCCATGAACTCGTCCCAGTCGGGTGTGCCGAAGTCGTAGTGCCCGCGCTCGGCGTTCCAGCGCAGCTGCGGATCGGGCAGCGTGACGCCGAGTTTCGCCGCCTGCGGCACGGACATGTCGACGAAGCGCTGCCGCAGCTCGTCGTTGGTGTGGCGCTTGACGCCCCAGGCCATCGACTGCGCGGTGTTCGGGCGAGGCGTCATCGGGCGGCCCGAACATCATCAGCGACGGCCACCAGAACCGGTCGACGGATTCCTGCACCATCTCCCGTTGCGCCGGCGTGCCCCGCATCATCGTCATGAGCAGCTCGTAGCCCTGCCGCTGGTGGAAGGACTCCTCCTTGCAGATGCGCACCATCGCCCGTGCGTAGGGACCGTAGGAGGAGCGGCAGAGCGGGACCTGGTTGCAGATCGCGGCGCCGTCGACCAGCCACCCGATCACGCCCACGTCGGCATAGCTCAGGGCCGGGTAGTTGAAGATCGAGGAGTACTTCTGCCGCCCGTTGATGAGCTTGTCGGTCAGGTCGCCACGGTCGGCGCCGAGGGTCTCCGCGGCGGAGTACAGGTACATGCCGTGCCCGGCCTCGTCCTGCACCTTGGCGAGCAGGATCGCCTTGCGGCGCAGGGACGGCGCCCGCGTGATCCAGTTCCCCTCCGGCTGCATGCCGATGATCTCCGAATGGGCGTGCTGGGCGATCTGGCGGATCATCGTGTTCCGGTAGCCCTCGGGCATCCAGTCCCGCGGCTCGATGCGCCGCTCGTGGGCGATGGTGGCGTCGAAGTGATCGGCAGCTCGCGGTCCGTGCACCGCGGTCATGACGCCCACGTCCGCGCGACCATGGTGAGCACGTCATAGTTGGCGGCGACCGCATCCGGCGCACCGTCGACGGCCTTGGTCACCGTCGGCGTCCCATCGCACCTCGCCGTGCGCGGCGTCCCCGCGGGGAGTGATCGCCTTGCACGTCAGGGTGACGGTCAGCTCGTCTCCCGGATAGACCGGCGTGAGGAAGCGCAGGTTGTCGATGCCGTAGTTGGCCAGCACCGGCCCGGGGTCCGGATCGACGAACAGCCCGGCGGCGAACGCGACCGACCAGGTAGCCGTGGGCGACCCGATGCCGTCGAAGAACGGGTTGGCGCGCCGCCGCCTCCTCGTCGGTGTGGGCGTAGAACGTGTCGCCGGTGAACTCGGCGAAGTGGTCGATGTCGGCCAGCGTCACCGTGCGCGGGCCCGGCCGACCACCGTGTCACCGATCCGCAGCTCGGCCAGCGACTTGCGGAACGGGTGGACGTCGCCGATCGTGCCGCTCGCTGCCGGGCACCCACCGGCCGGTGACCGCGGCCAGCACCCGCGGGCTGGCCTGGATCGCGGTGCGCTGCATGTGGTGCAGCACGCCGCGGATGCCGCCCATCTCCTCGCCGCCGCCGGCCCGGCCGGGGCCGCCGTGCACGAGCATCGGCAGCGGCGAGCCGTGGCCGGTCGACTCGGCGGCGTCGTCGCGGTCGAGCACGAGCAGCCGGCCGTGCCAGGCGGCGACGCCGAGCACCACGTCGCGCGCGAAGCCGGGGTCGTGCGGTGACGACCGAGCCGACCAGGCTGCCGCAGCCCGCGCGCCGCCAGAGCGATCGCGTGCGGCGGTGTCGCGGTAGCCGATGCAGCGTGCTGACCGGGCCGAACGCCTCGACCTCGTGCGGTTCGGCCCGGTCGGCGTCGTCGGCCGCGCATGAGGACCGGCGACATGAATGCGCCGCGATCGGCGTCGGCGCCGACCACGTCGACGTGCTCGGGATCGCCGAAGACGAGCGTCGCCACCGACAGCAGCGACTTCAGCGAGCGGCGCACCTCCTCGCGCTGCTCCAGGCTCGGCCAGCGCGCCCATCGTCACGCTCGGGTCGGCGGGATCGCCGACGACCACCTCGGCCAGCCGCGTCGCGGCCGCGCTCGCCGACCGCGTCGAGCAGCTGCGCCGGCACGATCGCGCGCCGGATCGCCGTGCACTTCTGGCCGGCCTTGACCGTCATCTCGGTGACGAGCTGCGCCACGAAGAGATCGAACTCCGGCGTGCCGGGAACGGCGTCGGGGCCCAGGACGGAGCAGTTCAGCGAGTCGGCCTCGGCGTTGAACCGGACGGAGCGGGCCACGACCGTGGGGTGGGCGCGCAGCGCGCTGGGCCGTCGACGCCGAACCGGTGAAGGAGACGAGATCCTGCTCGGTCAGGTGCGTCGAACAGGTCGCCGACGCCGCCGCAGATCGAGCTGCAGCGCACCCTCGGGCAGCAGGCCCGAGTCGACCATCAGCTCGACCAGCCGCGCGGTGAGGTAGGCCGTCGGGGAGGCCGGCTTGATCAGGCTGGGCACGCCGGCCAGGAAGGCGGGCGCGAACTTCTCCAGCGGCCCCCAGACCGGGAAGTTGAAGGCGTTGATCTGGACCGCGACGCCGCGCAGCGGCGTGCAGGATGTGCTGGCCGAGGAACTGCCCGCCGCGGCCGAGCGGCTCGAGCGGCGCCGTCGAGCAGGACGGTGCTCGTCGGGCAGCTCGCGCGCGGCCCTTGCTCGCGTAGCTGAGCAGCACCCCGATGCCGCCGTCGACGTCGAACTTCGAATCGCCCAGGGTCGCGCCGGTGCGGGCCGACAGCGCGTACAGCTCCTCGCGGTGCTCGCGCAGGAACAGCGCCGAGCGTCTTCAGCAGCGGCGGCGCGCTGGTGGAATGTCAGCGCGCGCAGCGCGGGACCGCCGACCTCGCGGCCGTGTGCCGGAGCACGGCGGCCATGTCGATGCCGCGGCTGGAGACGGTGGCGACCTGCTCGCCGGTGACCGCGTCGAACAGCGGCACGCCCTCGTCGGACGGAACGGCCCACTCGCCGCCGACATAGCTGCGCAACGCCATCACACTGCCTCCTTGCGGGACTGACCCATTACCGACCGAACGTTCGGTGTGTATCGTAGCCGAGCACAGGTGAGTCGGCCAGATCGAGAGGGTTCCGATGACGCGAGCGGTTGCCGCCCGGCGCGGTCGCCCGGGGCACGACCTCGGCTCGGTGCTGGAGGGCGCCGTCGCGGTGTTCAACGAACGCGGCTTCGACGGGACGAGCATGGAGGACCTGGCCCAGCGCCTGGGCGTCACCAAGTCCACGATCTACCACCACGTCGAGGGCAAGGACGCCCTGCTGGGCCTGGCGCTGGACCACGCGCTCGTGGGGTTGGAACAGGCCGCCGCCGAGGTGCGCGCCCTCGACGGCCCCGCGGTGGAACGCCTGGAACTGCTGGTGCGCCGCAGCATCGCGGTCCTGGTCGAACGCCTGCCCTACGTCACCCTGCTGCTGCGCGTGCGCGGCAACAGTGAGGTCGAGCGTCAGGCCCTGACACGCCGCCGCAGGATCGACCGCCTGGTCGCGACCCTGGTCAGGGACGCCGTCGACGAGGGTGACCTGCGCCCCGATCTCGACCCCGCGGTGACCGCCCACCTGCTCTTCGGGCTGGTCAACTCCCTCACCGACTGGCTCAGGCCCACCGGGAGCCACTCGGCCGACGAGCTGTCGCGATCCGTCGCCGCGCTGGCGTTCGAGGGTCTGCGCACACCGGGAGCGGCGCGCGGATCGGCCGGCACTCCGGCCGGCGGAATGGATCGGGAAGGGTGAGCCAGGCTACAGATAGGTAGTTCTCCTGATGTCGCGGGTGCACCGGCGGAGCATGCTGGACGTATCACGACGACGAAGGAGGACGACATGCTGTTACTGGACGACCGGCACGGTGGGGCATGTGCGGTCCATCCGCGACTGCGCGACCGGCTCTCGGCTCGCCTGCACGCCGACCGGATCGACCGTGACCTGGCTGCCGGCGCCTCCCCCGACGGCGACGTGGTCGTCGCCCTGCGCGCCCGTCATCTCACCAGCGACAGGACCCGGCGGGCGCTGGCGGGCGGTGTGCGCCGTGCCGTCCGCGAGGCCGAGGATCCGCTCGCCTCCGCATTCTCGCCGGTGCCACGCAACCGGAGCGCGATCATGACCGCGCGCGCCGACCTGGAGCAGCTACGGAGCACGTTGCTCGCGGGCGGTCCGGTGTCGCCGCGGGGCGTCGCCCTCGCCGAGGATCTGCTGACCGACGGCCAGGGCCCGCTCTACAACCACCGCACCCGGCAGGATCTGGCCCGCCGGGTCCACGCGACGATCGAGGCCCTGGACATCACCGCGCAGTTCTGACGGCGGGCCGCCCGCGCGCGACGGGGTTCCCGCCGCCGTGCCTAGGATGCGCGGAGTGAGCAGTCGCGCGGGAATCGTCGTCACCGGCACCGAGGTCCTCACCGGCCGGGTCACCGACCGCAACGGGCCGTGGCTGGCCGAACAGCTCCGGGTCGCCGGCGTCGACGTGGCGCAGGTGATCGTCGTCGGCGACCGCCCGGAGGATCTCACCGCCAGCTTGACGCTTCCTCGCCGGATCCGGCGTCGACCTGATCATCACGTCCGGCGGCCTCGGCCCCACGGCCGACGATCTGACCGCGGAGGTCGTCGGGACCTTCCAGGGGCGGCCGTCCCGGCTGGACACGGCGGTCGAGGCGCAGATCGGCGCCATCGTCGCCCGCCTGACCGCAGCCCGCGGGTGGCGGATGGACCCGCTGGCCACGGCCGAAGCCACGCGCAAGCAGGCCCTGGTCCCTGACGGCGCCGACGTGCTCACTCCCGTCGGGACCGCGCCCGGTCTGGTGGTGCCGCCGGCCGACGGGCGCAGCGGGCCGCCGGTCATCGTGCTCCCCGGGCCGCCGCGCGAGCTGCAGGGAATGTGGCCCGACGCGCTGGCCTCGGCTGCCGTGCAGGCGGCGCTCGCGGGCCGGCAGGAGCTGCGCCAGGCGACCATCCGGCTGTGGGGCACGCCCGAGTCCGAACTCGCCGCGACGCTGCGGACCCACGATGCACAGCTGGCCGACCTCGAGATCACGACCTGCCTGCGCGACGGCGAGCTCGAGATCGTGACGCGCTACGGGCCCGCGGCCCAGGAGCGCTACGAGGCCCTCGCCGCCGTCCTCGCCGGGACCTACGCAGACACGCTGTTCTCCGCCGACGGCGCCACCATCGACGACATCGTGGCCGACGCCCTGGTCCGCGGGGCGCAGTCGATCGCCACCGCCGAGTCGTGCACCGGCGGTCTGCTGGCCGCCCGGCTGACCGATCGCCCGGGTTCCTCGCGCTACGTCCTCGGCGGTGTGACCAGCTACGCGGACGCGGTCAAGGAGGACCTGCTCGGCGTGCCGGCCGAGCTGATCGAGCGGGTCGGCGCCGTCAGTGCCGAGGTCGCCGAGGCGATGGCCACGGGGGTGCGCGCCCGCTTCGGCGCCGACGTCGGCGTCGGCATCACCGGCATCGCCGGTCCCGGCGGGGGCACGGCGCAGAAGCCCGTCGGCCTGGTCCACCTCTGCGTCAGCGCCGGCAGCCGGACGCTCGCCCGGCGCATCAGTGTCCCCGGAGCCCGCCCCGACATCCGCGCCCGCGCGGTCGTCGTCGCGATGCACCTGCTGCGCGAAGTGCTGGCCGACGTCGGTTAGGCGCGTGCGTCGGTCACGGCGACCAGGCGGCCGTCCCGCAGCTCGACCGGGATCGGATCGAGGATCTCGAAGGAGAAGATCCCCTCCGGCTCGAGATTGCGGAACCCGACGAGTGCCCACGAGCCGTCGCGCTGCTGCACGAGCGGCGCGGCGAACAGCGCCGGTTCGGCGCGGAACGGCTGGGCGGTGCCGATGTCCCAGGGCCCCGTGACCGAGGGGCCCACCACCGACCAGGTGCAGTACCGACCGGACCGCTCGATGCGATCGGCGGTCTGCTCCTGCGGGTGACACGTGAAGACGAGGACGGGCCGGTCACCGATGACGCGCACCTGCGCGACCTCGAGCTGGCCGAACCCCGCGCCGGGAGCGCACACCGGCGCCATGACCTCCCACCTGAGCAGGTCCGCGCTGCGAGCCTCGGCCAGTACACCGTCGTCGTTGCGGTCCGCACCGATCGCGCGCGCCGTGATCAGCATGCGCCAGCCGTCACCGCCGGGATCCCGGAAGACGAAGGGGTCGCGCCAGGTCTCACTCGCGGTCACGTCCTCCTCGAGCGTCCGGTACCACCGTGGATCAGCGGTCACGATCGGGTGATCGGTCACGCGGCGCCAGGTGTGCAGATCCTCCGACACGACGACGCCGATGCGCTGGTCGCGCAGCCCGTGTCCCCGGGTGGCGATCGCCGTGTAGAACATCCGCCAGAGCCCGTCATCGCCGCGGACCACCGATCCCGTCCACACGGCCAGATCGTCCCAGCCGGCGGGGTCGGGCAGCAGCGCGTCCCCGAGATGGGTCCACTCGCGCAGATCCGGCGAGGTGGCGTGCCCGATCGTGGCGCGGGCGTGGCGCAGCCCCGGATCACCGAGCGCGCGGGGGGCCTTGAGGAAGAACAGGTGATACAGCTCGCCGTCGTCGGCGATCCAGCTGTCCCACACCCAGTCATCGCGCAGTCGCAGCATCCCGGCCCCTCCACGGCGTCCAGACAGCTGGCACACCCTATCGGGCTCGCGGGGCCGCAGAACACGGATCGCCAGGTCGCGCACAGCCTCGCTGGCTACGGTCCCGGGCATGGGCGTCCGCGCAGTCGCCGCGCCGCCAGGTCCGGCCGCGCCTGCCGCGGCCGCCGCGCCGCCGGCATTCACCGCCCAGCCCGCATCCGCCGTTCCGTCCGCCGCCCTGCGCCATGACCTGCCCACGCTCACGGCCCTGCGCGCCGCGGCGGCGCTGCTCGTGTTCGCGGTCCACGTCGACCCGGGCGGCCCGCTGGCCCTCGGCGGCCGCAGCGGTGTCTCGTTCTTCTTCATCCTGTCCGGCTTCGTCCTCACCTGGTCGGCGGCCCCGCAGCTCGCGGCGCCGAGGTTCTGGCGCCGGCGGTGTGCGCGGATCGTGCCCGCCTACCTCCTCGCCTGGCTGCTCGGCATCCTCGTGGCGCTCGCCGAGGCGGGGTGGCACGCCGACCCCGTCACGCTGCTGCCCGGGACGTTCCTCATGCAGGCCTGGGCGCCGGCCACCTCGGTGCACTTCGCCGCGGACGGGGTGTGCTGGTCGGTCTCGTGCGAGCTGTTCTTCTACCTGCTGTTCCCGCTCCTGCTCCGCGCGGGGCGCCGGCTGACCACCCCGGGACTGTGGTGGTGCGGCCTGGGCCTGCTGGCGCTTGGCGTCGGTGTGCCGGCGTTGGTGCGCTCCAGCGACCCGAACCACTTCTGGACCTACATCTTCCCGCCGGCCCGGCTCCCGGAGTTCGCCCTCGGGATGCTCGCGGCGCTGGCGGTGCAACGGGGTCTGCGAGTGCGTCTTCCGCGCCCCTGGGCGGCAGGGGTGGCCCTCGCCGCGGCGGGTGCTGCCTGCACGGCGCCCGCGTGGGGGTCGACGGTCGCCGTCACCGTCGTGCCGTACCTGCTGCTCGTCGTGGCCGCGGCGAGCGCGGATCTAGGTCACCAACGAGCGCTGCCACCGTTGCTGGTGACGTTCGGAGCCTGGTCCTACGCCTTCTACCTGCTGCACCAGCTCGTGATCCGCGCGCTGCAACTCGCCGACGCGCACCTGCCCGTCGGCGTGCTGGCGCTGGCAGCGCTCGGCCTGTCCACCGGACTGGCGTGGCTGGTGCACACGGTCGTGGAACGTCCCGCACTGCGCGCACTCGGGCCGTGAGCCTGCGCCGTCGCGGCCTCAGCCGCCGGGCGCGATGGGGTGGAAGCAGCGGGCGAGCAGCGCCGCGATCAGGAGCAGGATGCCCACGGTGCCCAGCGCATGCAGCACGGTGATGTGATCGCCGAGGAAACCGATCAGCGGCGGCCCGCCGAGGAACGCGACGTAGCCGATCGACGCGACGACGCTGACCCGCCCTGCTGCCGCGGCCGGATCGTCCGCTGCCGCGCTCATGCCGATGGGGAAGCCGAGGGACGCGCCTGCCCCCCAGAGCACAGCCCCGACATAGGCGACAGGGATGTCCGGGCTGACGACGAACAGTGCCACCCCGACGACGGCGAGAGCGGCCAGCGCCCGCACGACGACCACCCGGCCGAAGCGGTCGATCAGGCTGGTGCCGACCCAGCGCATGCCGGTCATGGCCGCGAGGAACGCGGCGAATCCGAGGGTCCCGACCGCCGCGGGCGCGTGATGGGCGTCGATCAGCGACACGTTGATCCAGTCGTTGCCCGCGCCCTCCGCGAAGGCGAACGCGAGCACACAGATGCCGATCAGCACCGTCCGCGACTCGCCCCAGCGCGCGAGGGCGCGTTGGGCGACACCGGAACGGTCGGGCCGGCCGGGCACCTCGGCGGTGACGCCCACCTCGGCGGTGACGCCCACTTCGGCGGTGACGCCCCTTCGCTGCACCGTGATCGGGCAGGAACCGACGCACCTCCGCCGGCACCACGACGGCCACCACGACTCCGGCCGCGATCAGATGCGTGGTGACCGGTACGTGCAGCGCCACCATGGCGGCGCCGAGGACTGCGCCGGCCACCGTCCCCAGGCTGTATCCCGCGTGGAAGCGGGGCATGATCGCCCGTCCGAGCTGCTGCTCCGCGTTCGCACCCTGGACGTTCATGGCGACGTCCCAGGCGGCGTTGCCGAAACCGAGCACGAACAGGCCGATCACCACGGGGACGACGCCCACGCGGTAGCCGACGCCGATGATCAGCAGGCCGATGGCGACCGTCGGCGCCATGGCCGCGACCGTGCGCCGCGAGTTGAACAGGTGCACGATCGTCCCGCTGAGCGGCAGGGCGAGCAGCGAGCCCACGGCGATGGACAGCAGCATCAGCCCCAGGTCGGCCGGTGTCAGGTGGAGGCGGTCGCGCACCTGCGGGATCCGGGAGGCCCAGCTGGCGAAGACGAACCCCGAGCAGCTGAACGCGACGTACGTGGCGCGCACCGCGGCCAGCACCTCCGCGTCGACGGGAGGACCGCCCTGCCTGGTCTGGCTCACGCGCGCACGGTACACAGTCGGGCGGGGCCCACCGCGCGGGCCTAGGCTCGCCGCATGACATCAGCTGAGGTCACCGCCCTCGCCTCTGCGCTGGAGGTGGATCCCGGCACCGTGGCGATCCTTGACGGCTACACCCCGGCCGAGGCCGCACCGCTCGTCGCCGCCGTCACCCGGGCCGTCGCCGCGGACAGCGAGAGCGTGAAGGAGTCGATCGAGAAGGCCCTCCGCCTCGTGCCCTGGCCGATCCGCGGGCAGGCCCGCAAGCTGGCGACCGGCAGCCGGCGTGGCTGACCTCGCCACGCGCGCCGAGATCGGCAAACTCGCCGCGGAACTGGACGTCGACGCCGACGACCTCGCCTTCCTCTCGACGGCCGCAGCCGAGGACGTCCGGCAGTTGCGGGACACGATCGGGCGGGCACGCTTCCGGCGCCTCGAGCCGCAGCTGAGGAGGCTGGCGGGCACCGTCCACCTGCTGCCGCTGACCCTCACGGCACGTATCGCGAGGATCGCGGTGGGGCCCACGCTGAGCGGACGGATCGCCAGCGTGGTGACGACCGAGGAGGCGATCGCCTTCGCGCAGCACTACGACGCCGCCTACCTGGCCCGGGTCGTGGTGACGCTGCAGCCCGACCACACCGCCGCGATCATCGCTGCCGTCCGGCCGGAGCTCGCCGTCGACGTGGCTCAGGAACTGCTGACGAACGGCGACTTCGTGACGCTCGGGCGGCTGGTCTCGGCGGCACCGCCGGAGGTCGTCTCCGGCGTCATCGCCCGGGCCACGGCGGCGCAACTGCTGCTGCTGGCCTACTACACCGACGACCACGACCAGCTCGACGACATCATCCGCGCGCAGGACGACGACACGCTGACCGCGGTCGTGCACGCGGCCCGGCCGGACCACCTCACGGAGATGATCTCGGTGATCACCTTCGTGCGCCCGGAGACCGGCGAGCGCCTGATCGGCCTGGTGCGACGGGCGCGCCTGCTCGGCGCGTATCGAACGGCCGCCGGCGCGCTCGGCGTGGAGCTCGCCGCGTGAGCCCTGCGGACACGGTCTGGGACGTCGTCGTGGTCGGCGCGGGACCGGCCGGTGCGAGCGCCGCGATCGCCGCCCGGTCCGACGGCGCCGACGTGCTGGTGATCGAGAGGGAGACTCTGCCGCGCTACAAGCTCTGCGGTGGCGGGCTGCTCCAGGTATCGCTCGACAACCTGCCGCCGGGGACGGAGGCGGCCGCGCGGGCCGAGGTGCGGCGGGTGTCGTTCACCTACCGCGGGCGCTACCGGCGGGTGCGGCGCTCGGACCGGCCGGTCATGCGGATGGTCTACCGCCGCGAGTTCGACGCGCACCTGATGGCCGTGGCGGGTGAGCGCGGCGTGGAGGTACGGGAGGGCTGCACGCTGCGGGGGCTGTCCGCGGACGGTGCCGTCGTCACGCTGCTGACGTCCATGGGCGAGATCAGGGCGCGGGCGGTCGTGGGTGCCGATGGCAGCGCCGGGCGGACGAGCCGGTACGTGGGCGCGGAGTTCGCGCAGGTCGACCTCGGCCTGGAGGTCGAGCTGTCCCTGACGCGCACCCAGCAGGAGGAGTGGCACGACCGGGTGCACCTGGACTGGGGCGCTGTTCCCGGCTCGTACGGATGGGCGTTCCCGAAAGGCGATCAGCTGACCGTGGGCGTGATCCTCGACCGGAAGCGGGGCAGCGAGGGTAAGCGCTATCTCACCGAACTGGTCGACCGGCTCGGGCTCGCCGCTGCCGACCAGGTCAGCAGCGGCGGCCATCTGACCCATTGCCGCACGGACAGCTCGCCCCTGGCCCGCGGGCGGGTCCTGCTCGCCGGGGACGCGGCCGGCCTGCTCGAGCCGTGGACGCGCGAGGGCATCTCGTTCGCCCTGCGCTCTGGCCGGATGGCAGGACGCGCCGCGGCCCGCGTCGTGGCCGGCGACGATCCGGATGCCGTGAGCGCCTCATACACAGCCGAGGTGGAGCGCACGCTCGGTGCGGAGATGCGCGCGGGACGCCTGTGCCTGCGGGCATTCGAGCGCAGGCCGTACCTCTTCCATCTGTTGCTGGCCTTCAGTGCCCCTGGGTGGGCGGCCTTCCGTCGCCTGAGCAGCGGCGAGACGACGTTCGCCCGCGTCCTTCGACACCGCCTGGTGCGACTGGGGCTGTCCGCAGCCGCGTGAGCCGGGGCCGGACCTCGATTGCACAGGTTCGGCAATCCTTGACAGTCACGTCGCGGTTTGCATGCCTCGGCCGCAACTGCCACGATCGACGGGTGGCGCTTCGGCCTTGATCGTAAGGAGTCGCTTGAGCAGACAGGTTCCGGAGCGTTGCAGGGACTGACCACCATCCCTGCGATGCCGGCCCCGCCACGCGCAGTGTGCGTCGGCTACCTTTCTGCTCCAGTGGCCGGGTAGAATGGCTGCACCTGCAGCGGTTCAAGCGACGAGCCATGCAGACTCCTTTCGCCGTACTCCAGGGAGCCTGCGCTTTGGCTGACATCGACGACCTTGACAGTGCCCGCTGGTTCGCCTCGCTCGCCCGCGACCTCGCCGAACAACCCGACCACGACAGCACGCTGCGTCGCATCACCGAACTCGCGGTGGGCGCGACCGGGTGCAGTGGAGTGGGCATCGTCCACCTCACCTCGCGTGGCCTGTCCTACGACTACGCCAGCGACCCCGAGCTCGTCGTGCGGGCACTGCGCGTCTCCGCCGAGACGAGGCAGGGCGTGGCATGGACCGCGCTCCACACCCGCAGCACCGTCCGCGTGGACGACCTCTCCACCGATCCCCGCTGGCCGGCCTACAGCGAACGGATGACTGCGCAGACACCGATCCGTTCCGCGCTGGCCTATTGCCTCGTGTTCGACGACGTCGTGCTCGGCGCGATGGCGCTCTACTCGATGCAGCCCGGGTACTTCACCGACGCGATCGACCGGTTCGCCGCGGTGTTCGCCGACCACGCCGCCATCGCGCTGTCGCGGGCCCAGGACCACGACAAGATCGACAACCTCGAACTCGCCCTGACCACCAACCGCACGATCGGCGCGGCCATGGGCATCGTCATGTCCGCCCTCGACGTGAAGATGGACTCCGCGTTCGATCTGCTGCGGCTGACATCCCAGAACGCCAACCGCAAGCTGCACGACATCTGCGACGAGATCGTCCGTGCCGGTGACATCACGCCGATCAACGACATCGCCCGCCAGACCGCCGAGCGGCGCGCCAGGGCCAGCAGCCGGCTCGAGCTCTCCGCCGTCGACTCACCCCTCGCTGCCTCCGAGGGTGAAGCAACCGCCTGACCCGCACCCGGTTGCGTTCCGGGTCGGTCTTCAGGCTCGGAGAACCGTCAGGGCGACGGCGAGCGTCGACGCGGAGGTCGTGGCCGTACCCGCGAACTTCAGGCGCCACGCGTAGTGCACCGCCTTGAGCTCGGACACTGTGATGACGGCGCGACCATGACTGACCGTCGCATGTCCGATCGCGGTGGTGCCCGAGTACAGAGTGACCCGGCCGGCCTCGACGGACCCGCCCGCCGACGTGACCCTAACCACGATCTGCGGATGCGCCGTCGAGGTCGTCACCCGGGTCGGCGTGGTCGTCGCGGACAGGTGCGTCGCGTGCGTGAGGACCGACTCGGTGATCCCCGCCGTCACCGGCTGGGCAGTCGACGTGCCCGGGAAGGCGACGATGATCGAGTGGGGGCCTGCGGTCATCCGGGGCAGGGTCACCGTCGTTGTGCCGTGGGTCAGAACGGCCGACAGCCGCGACCCGCCGACGGACACGATGATCGATGCGCCGTCCACCCCGCCGACGGAGTGAGCGCTGATCTTGAGGCGGGGCTGGCTGTCCACCATGGGACGTGTGGGAGACAACGCCGTCGTCAGCGACGTGGGCGCCTTCACCTGGATGGTCACGGTGCCCGTTGCGGTGAGCGGGTCCTCGATCTGCAGCTCGCTGCCCGGCGCTGTCGCGGTGTAGGTGAAGCTCGCCGGCCCGACGTAGCCAGCGGGAGCGAGGTAGGACAGGACGGAGCCGTCGTAGGCACCGAGACTGGTTACGGTGCCGTGGTCGGCGGGCGTGAACGTCTCCCTGCAATAGAGCCCATCGGCGTTCGTCGGCGCGAGGTCGATCTCCTTCGCGACGCCGCTGGTGGCGGTCAGCGACAGATTCGGGGCGACCGGATTGGTCTTGAGGACCACGCCCATCTGCCCTGTGGCCGCGGCCAGCGTCGTCGACGGCTCGTCGGTGAGGAGGTCGACCGAGTCGACGTTGAAGGTTGCCGTGACGGTGTCGGCGGGCGCACCCGCGAGGAAGGCGATGCGCATGTGATAGACCGTCTGACCCGATTGCAGGGTCGATCCCTGCGGGATCCCGAAGTAGCCGGTGATCCCTCCCGGCGCGTCGGCCGTTCCTTCGAGGTCCGCGCCGATCCATAGCTCGGAGGCGTACTGGAGTTGGATGTCCCGGCCCTGCATCTGCGAGCTTCCGGTCAGCGCCATGTCGATGCGGACATGGTTGATCGCGGGTCCGGGATTGGTGACGGTGAGCGTGAACAGTGAGCGCGCGGAATCAACGACCACCTGGCCGAAAAAGGAATCCAGCTGAGCCGATGGGGCACCGGGAGTGACCGCGCCGGCGGGGACAACGCCCGCGATTGCGCATGCAAGGGCGGCTGTCACCGCGACTACGACCGACGTGAGTCGACGCGTCCTGAAGCGATACCGAGTCGCGAGCGACACGTCGTTCACATCCTGTACGCATGCGTCCGCCGAGCGGACAGAAGGTGGGAGCCGAGTTGATCTTCGGCGGCCAGAACATAACCGCCGGAAACCCGCGCCGCAAATCGGGCACACGCGGCCGTCGCGCTCAGGTGATGGACAGGTCCTGGTCGCCCACCACGGCCAGAAGCTGCAACTTCTCGTAGCTCACGCTGCCCGGCGTCGCGGTGAACACGAGCAACGCCTGCTGCCGTTCCGGTTCGAGCAGCGTCTGGCAGAACAGGTCGAGCCGTCCCACCTCGGGATGCTCGAAGCGCTTCTCCTCCAGATAGCTCAGCCCGATCTCGTGATCACTCCAATAGGACGCGAACTCCGCGCTCGACTCGCGCAGCTGCAGGGCCAGTTCCGCGGCGGCCGAGTGCGGTCCCTGCGCAGTCGCCGCACCGCGCAATTGAGCCACGAAGGTGCGGCCGTGGCGGGGATGGTCCTCCCGGACGTACACCCCGCGCGAGGACGGGTCGGTGAACCAGCGGTAGTACATGCTCCGCGCCGGACCGCTGAAACGCGTCTGATCCCCGAGCAGCGCCTTGGCGGGGCGGGTCTGGGCGAGGGTCTCCCCCAGGCCGCTCATCACCTGCGCCGGCGTGTCCTGCAGCCGGTCCAGGACGCGTAACAGGCCCGGGCTGACGTGGTCGTCGCGCAGCGCCTGGTGCGGCGCGGTGTGCCCGGCGAGCCGGAACAGATGGTCGCGTTCGGCCAGGGTGAGCCGGAGAGCGCGAGCGATCGCGGCGATCATCTGCTCGGACGGATGCGGTCCGGTCCCCCGCTCGATCCGCGCGTAGTAGTCCGGTGACATCCCCGCCAACGTGGCGATCTCCTCCCGCCGCAGCCCCTGCGTACGGCGGCGGGCACCACGCGGAAGGCCTACGTCCTCGGGCTGCAGAGCTGCGCGGCGGGTGCGCAGGAACTCGGCGAGCGCCGAACGATCCATGGTGGCGGCCTGCCTTCCGAAACGGGGTCATCCTCAGCCTATCGAGGGCGGGCCGCGTAGCCAGGACCTGTCGATCAGTGCCTGAGCTGGTCCTGGTTACCGCTGCGCGGCGGCACTTGACTGGCGTCAGCGGTCAGCACCGCGTGGTCGCTCATCCGAGTCCGGCCACCGACACCACGAAGGCATCGCATGAACATCTCAGGGAACACAATCTTCATCGCCGGCGGCACGTCCGGTCTCGGTCTCGGTCTCGCCCTGCGCTTTCACGCCGCAGGCAACGCCGTCGTCGTCGGCGGGCGCCGGACCGAGCTGCTCGAGCAGATCGCCCGCGAGCACGAGGGGATCGGGATCGTTGCCATCGACATGGCCGATCCGTCGTCGATCCGGGCGGCGAGTGCCGAGGTGATGCGCCGGTACCCGGACCTGAACGTGATCGTGGCCATGGCCGGGATCATGCAGCCCGAGGACGTGCACACCGCGGACTTCCTGGCGGTGGCGGAGGCGACGGTGACGACCAACCTGCTCGGACCGTTGCGGTTGGTCGCGGCGTTCACCGAGTTCCTCGCCGGCGCACAGGACGCCGCGATCGTCACCGTGTCCTCGGGGCTGGCCTTCGTGCCGTTGCCGATCACGCCCACCTACAACGCGACCAAGGCAGCGATCCACTCGTTGAGCCGCGGCCTGCGCGTGCAACTGTCCGATACCTCGATCCAGGTGATCGAGCTCGTGCCACCCGCCGTCCGGACCGCGCTCATGGGTCAGGAGGACGACCCGAACTCCATGCCCCTGGAGGACTACCTCACCGAGACGATGACGCTGCTGGAGACCCAGCCGGCAGCCGAGGAGATCCTGGTGGAACGCGTGAAGGTCCTCCGCAACGCCGAACTCGACGGAACCTACGACCAGGTTCTGGCGCGCCTGTCCCGCCACTGACGCGGGTTCCGACCGGGGCCGGGACTCGGTGGACCGCGCCGGGTCCCGCCGCCGTAGGTTGTGAGACCTGCGGGAGACCCGCGGCACGGGCGAGGGCGATCGGAGGTGGCGTGCGGATGACAGGAGTGGTCACCCTGATCTGCGTCGTGCTGGCCCTGGGCACCGCGGCGGGTGCCGGGCTCCGCGTCCTCCGCAACCAGCTGACGACCCGGCTCGACCTCGCGGCCGCGGCGGTGACCGAGCTGGCGGTGCTCGTCTACGTGGGCGTCCGGGTGGCCGGGCTCATCGGCGGCCACCATGTCCCCGGTGCGGTCGTCGTGGTCATCGCCTACCTCGCCGCCATCGCGCTCACCCTGCCCGTCGCGGTTGCGCTGAGCTGGGCCGAACCGTCGCGCTGGAGCGGCGCCGTCCTGGCCGGCGGTGCCCTGGTGGTCTGCGTGTTGTTCGCCCGCATCGATCAGCTGTGGTCGGCGCATGGCTGACGGGACAGGGCGCATGGCTGACGGGACAGGCGCAGGCCAGGGAACCGTCCTCACGGCGGGGCCCGGGCGGATACTGACGTTCTTCTACGGCCTGCTGGCGCTCGCAGCGACGGGGAGGTCGGCCTTCCAGCTGGCCACGATGTTCCATCACGCACCGACGGCTTACGTCCTGTCCGCGGTGGCCGCGGTGATCTATCTCGCCGCGCTCGCCGCCATCGTCGCCAATGCCCGTCGGCCCGCGTTTCTGGCCTGCAGCGTCGAACTCGTCGGCGTGCTCGCGGTCGGCACCTGGAGCTACGCGGATCCGCACACGTTCCCCGACTCAACGGTGTGGTCCGGGTACGGCATCGGCTACGGCTACCTGCCCGCGGTCCTGCCGATACTGGCACTGGTCTGGCTCCGCCGGGCTCCGTCGCGCCCGGCCGTCTCACCGCGCCGCTCCAGGCGTCGCTGACCTGACACGTTGTTGTCAGGCGGTACACGACCCAGCCCCAGTCGCCGCCCTGGCTGTAGATCGACGCTCCTGAGCTCGGCTACTCCCGCTTGGGGCTTTGGTTGACTTCGCACGGTATGTTCGATACAACCGTCAAGCAAAGATCGCGTCGTGATTCACCGACGGGGCCCCCGACCAGTTCACCCGCCACCTCGTTTCACAGCGGTGGAACCTCCGCCACGACGGGGGCCTCCCTGTTGGACACTTGTAACTAGGAGTGACCGGCCCAGCATGGAACAGGACGACGGTAGTCAGATGTCGAATCGGATTTCTTTCGATTACTCGGTTCTCGCAATCGTGGTCGAAGGATCTGACGAGCTGAGTTCCTGGAAGTTGTACGACGGCAGGCATCCGCTGCCCTTCGACGCGACGGCCATCGCCCAACAGTTGCGCCTCAAGGTGGACGATGAATTCAGGCCGATGTTGGAGACGATCCAACCGGAACTCGAAGCGTCGGAACTGCTCGGGGTGGCTTCGACGGCTGACGACGTCGTCACGCACCTGATCTTCAGGTGTTCGCCTGCCGTTCATGAGATACAGGTCGACTTTGGAGCTGGCCTGACGAAGGTGGCCACAACCGCTGTCAGTCCATCGACTGGGAAAGGTTTGGCGGTCATCAGCCATGTAAACCGAGTGACAGCAACCGTTGTTCAGGCGCTCAGCGCTACCGGCGATGTGTTGTCACGACAAGCGATGGACACCCTGCTCCAGTAGTGCGGTGGCAGCCGCCGACAATCTGCCGGGCCACCACGTCAGGTGTCGCTGAGCGCAGCGTCGCCTCCCAGCCGCATCCGCCAGGCGTCGGTCACCAGCTCCTCGAGCCGGTCACCGTCGAGGAGCTCGAGCCGGACCATCACCAACGGGAACCCGTCGTACCGCGCTCGGTGAAGAAGAGCTCCGGTTCGCCCAGTAGCAGCGCCTGTTTCTCCGCCTCGTCACCGACGTACAGCACCGCGATATCCGTGCAGATCACCCTGCGCCGGCCTGGGTTGCGCTCCGGATAGGACCAGACGAACCCCTTACCTGCCACGCGGAAATCGAAACCCTCGCTCTCGATCTCGACGACCTGCGCGAGCCCCAGTGCCACGCGGCGGACGTCGTCGGCGTCGGCCATCGCAGTCCCCTCCCTCGTGCATCGTGCGTGGTGACTCGCACGGTAACCGGTCGTCCGCCCGGCTCGACCCGAAGGCGCTCGTCATCCCGCATCCGCATCCCACAGGGGATGTAAATCTTCTTTCAGTGCGTATCAGGGCAGTTCGGCAGTCCTCCGTATGGATGCGTGTGCGGCCGACATCACGGCCGCAGCCGAAGGAGCGTCACCCATGCCGACCATCAGCCCGCACCGTCCCAGGCGTCCAGCGACGACGCGAGAACGACGATGACCGCGCCTCCGCCGTGGACTCCGCTCCCCGGCGCGCCGGGTAGCCCGGGCACCGCCGTTACGGGAACTCCCGGCGGTGCCGGCTGGATACCACCGGGCACGCCGGGTGGGCCTGGTTGGGTGCCTCCGTCGCGCGGGCACCGGCGCACCACGTCGACGCGACGCCGCCGCCTGTCGCCGTCGATGTCGGTGTTGCTGCTCCTGGCGTTCATGCTCCTGGCCGGAATGACGACCGTGGTTGTCGCCGGCCGCCTGTCCACCTCCTCCGGCCATTCCGGAGCCCGAGCTGCCGGCGCATCGGCAGCGCGGATCGCGCGCACCGCGCAGGGACTGGCCACCTCGACCGGGTGTCAGGCGGGTTATGTCTTCCGGTTGGCCGTTCCCGGTGACGACGCCTGCGTCTCTCCGGCCGATCGGGCGGCCGCCGCCGGAGAGGACCTCGCGGCGGTTCAGGCGCAACGCCATCCCCAACCGCCGGGAGGTGTCTACGGGATCGCCACGTGCAGCCAGGGATATGTGTGGCGGGAAGCCGTGCCCGGCGACACCGCCTGCGTGACGCCACTGCGTCGCGCCGAGGTAGCGCAGGAGAACCTCGACTCGCCCACCCATCGTTCCGCAGCGAGCTGAAGGTGGTGACGATGGGCGAGGAGACCGGCTGGTTCCCAGGGCAGGACGCCGAGCCGCAATCGGCTCGCGAGCACACCCCGCGGGCCACCGATCCGGACGTGGGTGTGGTCCGAGACCTTCAGCAGCGCACCGAGTCCCGCGGCTCCGGGGGCGACGCCAGCAGCGACCAGGTCCTGACCTTCCGGGTCGAGCGCTTCGACGCAGCCGGCAACCGACGGCCGGCCATCGCGGTCGAGATGCGCGGCGAGGCGCTGTGGGGCGTGGTCAGCGAGGGCAACTGGGTGCAGATCCCGCCGGACTGGACGCCCGGGCGACCCGTGCAGGCATCCGAGCTGCACAATGTCACGACCGACTCGCAGTTCGGCGTGACGAGCCGCCCACATGCGTATCCGCAGGCGGTGATGGTCTGCGTCATGCTGACCGGCTTCGCCATCTTCCTCATCGGGTTCGCCACATCCACCAGGACCGGACCCTCGCCGCTGGCGTTTGCCGGCCTTGCCTTGGCGGTCGGCAGCGTACTGGTCTACGCCTTCATCGAGGTGATCCGGAAGTCGATCAGTCGGGGTCGCCGTCCGGGTCCGCGCCGGTCCCTGCCCCGTCCCGTCCGCGTCGGCGCGACCGCGGTCGCCGCGCTCGGCACCTTCGCCCTCGGGGTCGAGATCGCCAGTGCTGCCGGGCTGTCCGGGTGGCTGCGGTGACCGGCCTGGGTGGAGCGACGGATCCCCTGGCGAACCTGAGCGAGCGCATCGATTACCTGCAGGGCCAATGGTCGCGGCAGCCGAGTCCGCTCGGCGCCGCGGCGCAGCCCTGCACGTGGGCGCAGTCGCATCTGGTGAGCGCGATCCGCGGCATCGGCGTGGTCGACAAGGGCAAGCTGGCCGAGGCGCGGGCGACTCCGGCGCCGGGCAAGGACGACCACGAAGGCCGGTTGTCCCAGGCGCTGCCCCGCACGGCCGATGTCCTTGCCGGGCTGCACGGGCGGACCGGCCTCGCCTTCGAGATCGGCCGCGCCGAACGTGGCCTGTTCGTCCGCACAGGTGTGTGGTCATCTCGTTCGGGTACAACGGATCTGGCGGACCGGCAACGGATGCTGAGCGGCTTGCTGGCCGGCTGCTACACCGACGTCCGCTCATCGGCGGTCAGCGGGGGTGATCCAGGCACGTCGGCGTGGAGCGGTGCGGGATACGTGATCGGCGTCCCCGACCCGGCTGCTGGGCGCCCCGACGACCCGGCCACGCCCATGGATCGGCTCATCCGGGCGTTGCCGAACGATCAGTGGTCGGTGGTCGTCGTGGCGCAGCCGATCGGCGAGGCCGGCCGCCGCTCGATGCGCGACGCGTTGCTGAACGAAGCCCGGCTGGTCCATGCCGCAGCGGGGCGGTCGGAGCCGAGCCCTCCGGTGCGTGCCTACCTGGAGCTGCTGGACTCCGGGCTCGGCGCGATGAGCCGTGCAGGCGCCGTGGGCGCGTGGCGCACCGCCGTGTACCTGCGCGGGGACTCCGCCGGATACGCCCGCCTCGCCGCGACCTGGGCCGGGATCTTCTCTGGGCCGTACTCCTCTCCCTTGCCGATCCGGGTCATCGATTCCCCGTCGGTGCACGAGCTCGCCGAGCGGTGGGCGCTGCCCGACGTCGAGGGGCCGCCGACCCCGAGCGTCTTCCGCTATCCCTTCGCCGCGCAGACCGTCCTGTCCAGCTACCAGCTTGCGGCCTACGTCCACCTGCCCGAGCAGGAGCAGCCCGGCTACGCCGTCGAGCAGGTTCCCGTCTTCGACACCTGGACCCGGGAGGATCCCACCGGCCGGTGGCTGGCTCTCGGGCACGTCGTCAACCGAGCACAGGTGACGACGAGCCCGTACGTTCTGGACCCCGATGGCCTGACGCGGCACGCATTCGTCTCGGGCGTCACCGGTTCCGGCAAGACCAACACGGTCGTCGCCCTGTTGGTGGCCGCGAGTGCCTGCGGAGCCGGCTTCCTCGTGCTCGAGCCCGCCAAGACCGAGTACCGCGCGTTGCTCAGCGATCCGCGGCTGGGCGCGGATCTCCGGGTCTTCACCGCCGGCGACGAGACGATCTCCCCGCTTCGCATCAACCCGCTCGAGGTGCCGCCCGGCACCACCGTGGCTGCCCACATCGATCTTGTCCGCGCCCTGTTCGCCGTGTCGTTCGCGCTCTGGTCACCCTTGCCGCAGATCCTCGAGCAGGCGCTGCATCTGGCCTACCAGGATCGCGGTTGGGACGTCATCGCCAACATCAACGATCGAATCGGCGGCGAGGGCGCACCGGGCGATGCCTTCCCGACGCTGACCGACCTGAGCGAGCGCGTCGACGACGTGATCGACGGATCGGGCTACGACGCCGAGGCGCTCGCCCGGGTTCGCGGCGCGCTGTCGACCAAGCTGAGCGGGCTACGTGTCGGTGGAAAGGGCCGGATGCTCGACACGACCAGGTCGACCGACGTCGCCACCCTGTTCGACCGGCCCGCCGTCATCGAACTGGAGGCGCTCGGCGACGGCGAGGACAAGGCCTTCCTCATGGGCCTGCTGCTCATCCGGCTGGCCGAGCATCGGCGTGCGCAGGGTCATCACGACGGTCTGCGGCACCTGCTCGTGGTCGAGGAGGCGCATCGGCTGCTATCGGCGCAGGGCCACGGTGACAAGGACTTCAACGGCGCCGGAGGGAAGGCGGTCGAGACGTTCACCGATCTGCTCGCCGAGATCCGGGCGTACGGTCAGGGACTCGTCATCGCCGACCAGGTGCCGTCCCGTCTCGCCCCGGAGGTCATCAAGAACACCGGCCTCAAGGTGACGCATCGCATCGTGGCCGAGGACGATCGGCGAGCGCTCGGCACCAGCACAGCGATGACCGACCTTCAGATGCGATCGTTGGCCACTTTGGCACCGGCCGGGCGGGCAGCTGTCTTCACGGAAGGCGAGGACGCACCCGTCCTCATCCAGGTCGCCGATGTGAAGGCCGCCCTCGCACCGATCAGCTCTGCGGATCTACGCAGCCGGGTGCGGCCTGGCGACGTGCCGGGGCCTTCCTGCTGCGGCCAGGGCGACCGAGCCGGCTGCGACCGCGCCGCTGTCGTCTCGTCGACAGCCTCGATGCGGCGACGCTTCAGCCAGATCGCAGTGGCTGTCGCCGCGAATCCGATCAGCGCCTTGCACGTCTGGGACGACCTCGGCGTCCATATCCGCGAGGCGTTCCCGTCCGCCCGGGCGGCTGACCCGGCCAGCGGCGCGTGGCGCTGCGTTGTCTGGCGCTCGACTCGGGCGCTCGCCCGGCGCCGTGGCGCACAACGCAGGTGGTCCTACGCCGAGCAACGTTCCTTCGCCGACGGGCTCTCGACTGTTGTCGTGGCGGCAGCGCGCGGAGACCTGACGGGCGCGGCAGCCGCAGCGGAAGACTTCGCCGCGCTGAGCCGTCGGCTCTTCGAGCGCGATATCGATCCCTTCCCGGGCTGTGCCGAGGTGTGCCCTGATCGCACGTGTCTGTTCCGTCCTGCGGTGGAGGACCTGCTTGGCGACCCTGCTCTGGCACAGGGTGCGCGGGAGGCGCTGGGCACCGAGCATCTCCGCACGACGGTGTGGCAACTGGCAGATCAGGTGACACTCAATCCCCTGGTCGACTGGCCGGGCGGGCATGGGCGGGGGGCTGCTGATGCGCGTCGCCGCGCGGCGTCGTGCGCCGCCCAACTGGCCTTCGCCAAGTTCACCCCCCTGGGCCTGTCGCCGAGCGGTGGCATCGCCCAATTCCTAGCGTCCGAACGACCACCGGTCGTCGACGGCCAGCCGAGTTGAGCCGATCGCGATGTCCAGTCCCAGCGATCCCAAGGCGGCGGCCGCCGCGACGAAGGCGGCCGACACCGCGCTGAGCCCCAAGGCATTCGGCCAGACGGCGGCACCCGCAGCGGCCAAGGCGACCCACGATCCGAAACCGACCCACGATCCGAAACCGACCCACGACCCGAAGACGGTCCACAACCCTAAGCCCGCCCACGACCCCAGACCGGCCCACGACCCGAAGACGGACGCGCGGCCGAGCGCCGATACCAAGCCGGATACGGACTCCAAGCCGAACGGCGACACTCGCTTTGCCTCGAAGGTGCCGCCGGACAAGCTTCCCGCGCTGGAGAAGTCCCCGGTCTACAAGATTCAGGTCCAGCTCGAGGATGCCGGCAAGACCAAGCAGGAGATCGACGCGTTCCGTACAGCAATCAGGAACAACCCGGCTTTGTTTGACAAGCTCGACCCCGCCCAACGACAGGTTCTCCACGACTTCGCCGGGTTCGACGAGAAGACATGGCCGCGGTACCTGACACCGAGCGCAGAGACCGATCGCGTGCTTCACGTCGCGCTCGGGCGGGAACCCGGCACGTACCTCTCCCAGCACGACCTCAGCGAAGTCACGAAGACGATCGGTGCCGACCCGGACTCGCTGAAGCAGCGCGGCCTCTCCCAGCACGACATCGATTCGACGTATGAATACCTGCAGCACACCGGCCGGACGGCGGTGACGCCGAACAAGGACCCGGCGATCGGCACGGCGGGTGCGTTCACGAGCACCTCCGAGTATGTACGTGCCGATCGCCTACGCGAACTGGACGCCCACGTGGCATCCCCGATCGTCACGTCGATCGCCCCGCTGCTCGGCGCCGACAAGGAACAGACGATCGCGGCGGGCCATCAGGCCGCCGCGGTCTTCGATGCGGCAGCCGCGGGGCTGGCGCATGCGGACACGGTCCGCGGCGGGACATCTGCGCAACGCCAACCAGGCGGCCGGACAGAGCACGTCGAGGTGGCCGAGGCGCGCCGTACACCGCTGGCAGAGGAGCGACGCGGACCGGTTGCGGAGGAGCGACGCGGATCAGACGCGGAGGAGCGGCGCGGATCGGAGGAACGCCACGCCGAGCCGACTCACGACACGAGAACGGCCGACGCCCCGGCGGATCCGAAGCCGGCGCAGGGCACCGAGCGCAGGCCCGACGGCGAGCGGACGACGGATCGAACCGTGATCACTCGGGTGTACCTGGAGCAGGGCCAGTATCCCAAGGTCCCGCCCGACACGTCGGTCTTCACCGACCCAGACCAGAAGAACCACCATGTCGTCGACCAGACGGGCCGGCCGGTCTACGTCGACGGGCCGCTGAGGCCGGACCCGGCGCCGCGCGATGCCGACCAGCGCACTCTCGCCGACTTCATGGGCGGTAGCGCGAGTGGGACCCAGGCATCGCACGGCGGGGCCGCACGTTTCGGGTTCGAGGGAGACAAGTCCAACCTCGTGCCGCTACCCGACGCCATGAACCAGAAGACGATGAAGGCGTTCGAGGACGACCTGGCGAAGAAGGTCACGGCCGGGGAGAAGGTCTTCCTGCAGGTCTACTTCGGCTACGGAACAGCGACCGCGAAGGTCCCCACGTCGATGACCCTGGAGGCCTACGCGTTACGGAACGGGCAGCCCGCGAAGGTGTCGGAGCTCCAGTTGTATCCGTCTCACTGAGGCCGGACCCCGAACGGTTCACCCACCAGCTTCATCCGTCGAGGGTGCCGCCGTGACTCAGACGTTGAAGCGGAACTCCACGACGTCGCCGTCGTGCATGACGTAGTCCTTGCCCTCGATGCGCACCCGGCCCTCGGCGCGGGCTTCGGCCATCGAGCCGGACTCGACGAGATCGTGGAACGAGACGACCTCGGCCTTGATGAAGCCGCGCTGGAAGTCGGTGTGGATGACGCCCGCCGCCTGCGGGGCGGTGGCCCCGACCGGGATCGTCCAGGCGCGCGACTCCTTGGGCCCGGCGGTCAGATACGTCTGCAGTCCCAGGGTCGCGAACCCGACGCGGGCCAGCAGATCCAGGCCGGACTCCTCCTGGCCCATGGATTGCAGCAGTTCCAGCGCCTCCTCGGGCTCCAGCTCCACCAGCTCGGCCTCGGTCTTGGCGTCGAGGAAGATCGCTTCGGCGGGCGCGACGAGCTTGCGCAAGCCAGAAGTGAAGGCCTCGTTGGAGATCTCGTCGGGGTCGACATTGAAGACGTAGATGAACGGCTTGGCGGTCATCAGGTGCAGGTCGGCCAGCGGCTCGGGATCGAGCCCGGCGGCGAAGACGGTCTGGCCGGAGTCGAGGACCTTCTGCGCCTCCTCGACGGCGGCGACGACCAGGGCGGCCTCCTTGTGCAGCCGAACTTCCTTCTGCAGCCGCGGAAGTGCCTTCTCGATGGTCTGCAGGTCGGCCAGGATCAGCTCGGTGTTGATCGTCTCGATGTCGTCGGCCGGGTCGATCTTGCCCTCGACGTGGACGACGTCGGGGTCGGAGAACGCGCGGATGACCTGGCAGATCGCGTCGGCCTCCCGGATGGTGGCCAGGAACTTGTTGCCCAGGCCGGCCCCCTCGCTGGCGCCCTTGACGATGCCGGCGATGTCCACGAACGAAACCGTCGCCGGGATGATCTTGGCCGAACCGTGGATCTTGGCGAGGGCGTCCAGGCGCGGGATCGGGCACCCCGACGACGCCCACGTTGGGCTCGATCGTGGCGAACGGGTAGTTCGCGGCGAGCACGTCGTTCTTGGTCAGCGCGTTGAACAGGGTGGACTTGCCGACGTTGGGCAGGCCGACGATGCCGATAGTGAGAGCCACGTCCGCACATTCTACGGGCCGTCCGGCCGCGGTCCCGCCGCCCGATTCGCCAGCTCGTCACCCGATCCGGCGCGTCGCGAGCCGAAACTGTCGGACCCCGGTGTCAGCATCGATGACATGAACATGCACCCGCTCCTCCTCGCGTTCCTGACGCTGCTCGCCGGCGCGGCGATCGGCTGGCTCCTGGCCCGTCAGCGCACGGCCGGCGAGGCCCACGCGGCCGGCACCGAGGTCGCCCGCCTGACCGCGGTGCTCGACTCGGAGCGGCAGGCCACCGCCCAGCGTGAACAGCACCTCGCCCACGCCGCCCAGCAGCGGGAGGAGCAGCTGGTACACGCCCACCGTCAGCGCGAGGAACAGCTCGCACAGAACGAGATCCGGCTCCGCGAAGCGTTCGGTGCGCTGTCCGCCGAGGCGCTCCAGCGCAACAACGAGGCGTTCGTGCCAGCTCGCCGAGACGCGCCTGGCCACCGTCTCAACCGCCGCCGACGGCACGCTGGCCGCAGCGCCAGCAGGCCATCGAGGGCATGGTCACGCCGCTGCGAGCAGACGCTGGACAAGGTGCAGCAGCAGCTCAAGGCGGTCGAGCTGTCCCGCGAGGGCTCGCTACGCCACGCTGATGGAGCAGGTCAGGTCATGCGCCAGTCGTCGGAACACCTGCGGACGGAGACGTCCCAGCTCGTCACGGCGCTGCGGGCACCGCAGGTCCGCGGCCGCTGGGGCGAGATGCAGCTCGAACGGGCCGTCGAGGCGGCCGGGATGACCGAGCACATCGACTACGTCACGCAGGCGAGCAGCACGACCGAGGACGGCACGCTGCGCCCGGACATGGTCGTCAGCCTGGTCGGCGGCAAGAACGTGGTCGTCGACTCCAAGGTGGCGTTCGCCGGCTACCTGGAGGCGATGGAGGCCAGCGACGAAGCCACCCGCGCCACTCCGGCTGAAGGCCCATGCCCGGCACATGCGCGATCACATCGACAGCTCGCCGCGAAGTCCTACTGGGAACGGTTCACACCCTCGCCGGAGTTCGTCGTGCTGCTTCGTGCCCGCCGACGCCTTCCTCGACGCCGCGCTCCGCCAGGATCCGTCCCTGCTCGAGCACGCGTTCGCGCGGACATCGTCATCGCCACCCCGTCGACGCTCGTCGCACTGCTGCGCACCGTCGCCTACACCTGGCGCCAGGACGCGCTCGCGGCCAACGCCGCCGAGGTGCACCAGCTCGGGCGCGACCTCTACCAGCGGATCTCGACGATGGGCGGCCACATCGACAAGCTGGGTCGGGCCCTCGGCAACTGCCGTGGTCCGCTACAACCAGACCGTGCCTCCCTGGAGAGCCGGGTGCTGGTCACCGCCCGCAAGATGACCGAGCTGAAGGTCGTGGCGCCGGCTGAGGCGATGCAGTCGCCCCAACAGATCACCGAATTCGGCCCGCTCCACCCAGGCGGCAGAGCTGACGGGCAACCGGGTGGTCGCCCTGGCCAAGCCACCCGTGAGCGCGGCGCAACCCATGCTCGTCGATCCGACGTCGGCCACCGGCACATAACGGCCACCGGCACATAACGGCCACCGGCACCGACGATCGCCCCGCTCGGCCGGAGCCTCCGGGATTTTCATGATCGGGCCGGTAGCGTGAGGCTGTCCTGACCAGCGACCTGATCGGAATCGACTCGGTGACGAGGCACATCAGCGACGACCCGCGTTCCCGGCCGCCGGGGTACGGCAGGCCTGCCGTCGCGTCCTCGGACTTCGGGAACCCGTCGATCCAGGTGGAGCGCCCGGCAGCCGGGAATCCCGCGGCGACGGATCAGGGCGTGGCCCGGCCCCGTCGAACGCGACGCGACGCCTCGCAGACGGCGCCGCCCCGCTGGAACGCTCCACCGCGCGGCGGCCAGCCCGTCGCGGATCCCCGCCCGACGAGCAGTACCGGGACCAGGCCGGCCCGGATCGGCAGTGGGAGCCGGACAACCGTCCCAGCGCCGCGACGGCTCCCGAGCGCGGCCGACGCGGCTGGCAGGCGCTGCTCGTGCTGGCCGCCATCAGCGGCATCGGCGTCGTCATCGACCTCGTCGACGGACCCAGGCACGCAGCGGGTTCGACATCGGCCTCGTCGTTCGGGATCCTGGCCGCGATCCTGATCGTGCGCCGCTCGGCGATGTTCCCGATGGTCGTCGCCCCGCCGCTGGTCTACTTCCTCGGCTCCGCAGGCACCGCGTACCTGCGCTCCGGCGGGCCGCACAACCGCAAGGTCCTCATCGCCATCGCCACCAACTGGCTCGTCTACGGCTTCCCGGCCATGGCCGCCGCCACCGGCGTCGTGCTCGTCATCGCCGCCGGCACGCATTCGTCCTCAAGCGCTGACGCGGCGCGCGGCCTCAGCCGGTGGGCAGGCCGGCCTGGCGCAGCTCGCGGCGCAGCTGCTGGGGAAGCGCGAACGTCAGCCGCTCCTCGGTGTGCATCGACCTCTTCCAGCTCGCCGTAGCCGTGCTCGGCCAGCCAGTCGATGACCTCGCGGACGAGGATCTCGGGCACCGAAGCGCCTGAGGACAGGCCCACCGTCGCCACGCCGTCGAGCCAGGCCGCATCCATGGCGCGGGCGTTCTCGACCAGGTAAGCCGCGTCCGCACCCGCCGTCCGCGCCACCTCGACCATGCGGACCGAGTTCGAGGAGTTGGCCGAGCCGACGACGAGGAACAGGTCGACCCGGGGGGCGATCACCTTGACCGCGGCCTGCCGGTTCTGCGTCGCGTAACAGATGTCGTCGCTCGGCGGGGACTCCAGCGAGGGGAACCGCTCCCGCAGCGCGGCGACCGTCTCCAAGGTCTCGTCGACCGAGAGCGTCGTCTGCGACAACCAGACCACCTTCTCCGGATCGCGAACCTGGACGGTCGCCGCACCGGGCGGGCCGTCGACGAGGTGGATGTGCTCGGGCGCCTCACCGGTCGTGCCGACGACCTCCTCATGGCCGTCGTGGCCGATCAGCAGGATGTCGTAGTCGTCAGCGGCGAACCGGCGGGCCTCGTGTGCACCTTCGTCACCAGCGGGCAGGTCGCGTCGAGCGTGCGCAGATTGCGGGCCGCCGCCTCGACATGCACCTCGGGTGCCACGCCGTGGGCGGAGAACACGACGAGCGCGCCTTCCGGGACCTCCTCGGTCTCCTCGACGAAGATCGCTCCGGCGCCTCGAGGCTCGCGACGACGTGCTGGTTGTGGACGATCTGCTTGCGGACGTAGACCGGCGCGCCGTGCAGATCCAGCGCCAGTTCGACCGTCTGTACCGCCCGATCCACCCCGGCGCAGTAGCCGCGAGGTTTGGCGAGCAGCACTCGGCCGGTAGCGGTCATGGCACCAACTATAGGAAAGAAGCGCCTGCGCCGTTTCGGACCGGGACGCCGTCGCGCGTCCCGAAAGTGGAACTCGGCTGCGCCGTGCGGCAGGCTGATGCGCATGCCCTCCGTTCCCGGTCCCATTCTCGCTGCCCTCGGCCTCGTCGCCACCGCCGTCGAGCGGGTGCGATCGCTGCCCGAGCGCGCGCCGGAGCTCCCCGTGCAGCTCGTCGGCCACGCGATGCAGCTCTCCCTGCGCGCCCAGCAGCACTACACGGAGCTGACGACGAAGGGCGACGGCCTGCTCGGGCACCTGCGCGGTGCCCCGGACGAGCCGCCGGCGTGGGCCACCTTCGACGACGAGCTCCCGCCCGACCTCGCGCAGAAGGTCGAGTTCGCCCGCACCGCCTTCGACCGGGTCGACGAGCCGGACTTCCCCGACGATGTGGACGTCGTCGACGCGCCGGCCCTGCCCCGGGTACCGGAGTCCGCCGCCGTCACCGCCCCGCGCAAGGCACCCGCAAAGAAGGCACCCGCGAAGAAGGCGACCGGCCAAGAGGGTGCCGCCCGCGAAGAAGGTGGCGCCAATGAAGAAGGTGGCGCCCGCGAAGAAGGCACCGGCCACGAAGGCGCCGGCCAAGAAGGTGGCACCCGCTAAGAAGGTCGCCGCCGCGAAGGCACCCGCGAAGAAGACCCCGGCCACGAAGGCGACTCCACCTCCCGCGCTCAGCAGCTCGGGCCAGAGCCTGCTCGACGATCTGGTCCAGGCCGCCGAGACACTCGCACCGGCCGGGGACTGACCCTGCTCGATGTCACGCCTGGAGTCCTCCCCCGAGCAGCCGCTCGCGCTGCGCATGGTGTCGCTGGCAGTGGCGAACTGGATCCACCGCCTGGGTGAGATCTGGGTCGAGGGTCAGGTCGCCCAGCTCACCCGCCGCCCCGGCATGACCACCTAGTTCCTGACCCTGCGCGACACCGACGCCAACATCTCCATGTCGGTGACCTGTCCCCGCGCAGTGGCCGAGGCGGCCGCGGTCACCGAGGGCGCCCGGGTGATCCTGCGCGCGCGGCCGGACTTCTACGCCGAGCGCGGCACGCTCAGCCTGCGCGCGACCGAGATCCGGCAGGTGGGCATCGGGGAACTGCTCGCACGACTGGAGCAGCTCAAACGCCTGCTCGCCGCCGAGGGCGTGTTCGCCGCCGAACGCAAGCGCCGCCTGCCGTTCCTGCCCCGCACCGTGGGGCTCATCACCGGCCGGGCGAGCGCGGCCGAGCGCGATGTCGTCGAGAACGCCGGGCGGCGCTTCCCCGGAGTGCGTTTCCGCATCGAGAACACCGCCACGCAGGGGACGTCCGCCGTCTCCGAGGTCACCGCGGCCCTTCAGCGCCTGGACGCCGATCCGCTCGTCGACGTCATCGTCATCGCGCGCGGCGGCGGCAGCCTCGAAGACCTGCTGCCGTTCTCCAACGAGACCCTGATCCGCGCGGTCGCGGCCTGCCGGACGCCCGTCGTGAGCGCGATCGGGCACGAGACGGACACGCCGTTGCTCGACTTCGTCGCCGACGTCGCCTGCTCCACCCCGACCGATGCCGCGAAGCGGATCGTCCCCGACCTGGCCGAGGAACTCGGGCTCGTCGCGGATCTGCACCGGCGTGTCCGGTCCAGCGTCGAGCGCCGCCTGCGCAGGGAGCGCGAGCTCATCGCGGGCCTGCCGCATCGCCTCCGCGCGAGCACGCTCGGCCTGCTCGAGCGGGCGCGGGAGGCGTGTGACCACCTCTCGCCAGCGCATCCGCAACCGGACCGGGGCCCTCATCGACGGTGCCGGGGCAGATGTCGCCCATCTGCGCGCCCGCGTGCTGGCGCTGTCGCCGCGCTCGACGCTGGAGCGCGGGTACGCCGTGGTGGTCACCGCCGACGGGCGGGCGGTGCGCGCACCGGAGGAGGCCGTCGGGCCGCTCACCGTCTACGTCGAGCGCGGATCCTTCAGCGCGCACGCCGACCCGCCCGCAGATCCCGGACCGCCCGCCGACGCGCCCGCCGACGCGCCCGCTGACGCCGGACCGGCCACCGAGGTGGACCGCCCCGTGCGGGCGTCCGTAGAGTCGGTCGCGCCATGACCAGTGAACCGATGAGCTACGAGGCCGCCCGCACCGAGCTGGCGGAGGTCGTACGCGCCCTGGAATCGGGCGGCCAGCCGCTGGAGGAGTCGCTGGCGCTGTGGCAGCGCGGCGAGGACCTCGCCGACCTGTGCCAGCAGCTGCTCGAAGGTGCCCAGGCGCGCCTGGACGAAGCCATCGCCCGTCAGGACGCGAAGAACGAGGCGAACCCGCGCGACTGAGCACCGGACTGCCGAGACGGTCGGTGGACGTCCGGCTCACACTCCTGTCCCAATGATCGCCCGGTCTGCCAAGATGGGTGGCCAGCCAGCCTTTCCCAGCGCCCCGCCCACTTGACGCCCAGCGAAGCGGAGACCGGCATGAGAAACCCCCTCGATTCATGAGCACCTCCAACGTCCCCCCGGAGCTCGCCGTCCCGAAGCAGGCGCCCGACCGCAACCTCGCGCTCGAACTCGTCCGCGTCACCGAAGCCGCCGCGATGGCGGCCGGGCGCTGGGTCGGGCGGGGTGACAAGAACGGTGGTGACGGCGCGGCGGTCGACGCCATGCGCACGCTCATCGGCACGGTGTCGATGCGCGGCACGGTGGTGATCGGCGAGGGCGAGAAGGACGAAGCGCCGATGCTGTTCAACGGCGAGCTCGTCGGCGACGGCACCGGCCCCGAATGCGACGTCGCGGTCGACCCCATCGACGGCACCACGTTGATGAGCAAGGGCATGCCGAACGCGGTCGCGGTGATCGCCGTCGCCGAGCGCGGCACCATGTTCGACCCGTCGGCCGTGTTCTACATGGAGAAGATCGCCACGGGCCCCGAAGCGGCCGACGTCATCGACATCGCCGCGCCGGTGGCCGAGAACATCCGCCGCGTGGCCAAGGCCAAGCACGGCCACAACGAGGACGTCACGGTCTGCGTGCTCGACCGACCCCGGCACGCCGGCCTCATCGACGAGATCAGGGCCGCCGGCGCGCGCATCCGCTTCATCGGCGACGGCGACGTCGCGGGCGCGATCATGGCCGCCCGGCCCGGTACCGGTATCGACCTGCTGCTCGGCATCGGCGGGACGCCCGAGGGCATCATCGCCGCGGCCGCCCTCAAGTGCATGGGCGGCGCCATCCAGGGACGGTTGTGGCCGCAGAACGACGACGAGCGGCAGAAGGCGCTGGACGCCGGCCACGACCTGGACCGCATCCTGACGACGCAGGATCTGGTCAGCGGCGAGGACGTCTTCTTCTGCGCCACCGGGATCACCGACGGCGAGTTGATGCGCGGCGTGCACTACTACGCCGACTCGGTCTCCACCCAGTCGATCGTGATGCGGTCGAAGTCGGGGACGATCAGGCTGGTGGACTCGGTGCACCAATTGGGCAAGTTGCGGGCGTACTCTGCGATCGACTTCGACCGCAACTGACCCCAGGAGGACCTCCGCATGCTCGCCGTCACGACCAACGACATCCCCGGCTGGGAGATCCAGCGCGTCTGCGGCGAGGTGTTCGGCCTCACGGTCCGGTCCCGCAACGCCTTCTCCCAGATCGGCGCCGGCTTCAAGTCGATGCTCGGTGGCGAGCTGAAGGGCATGACGAAGGCGCTCGTCGACAGCCGCAACGACGTCATGAACCGCATGTTCGAGGAGGCGCGCGCCCGGGGCGGCAACGCCGTCGTCGCGATGCGCTTCGACACGTCCGAGATGGGCGACACGTGGACCGAGATCTGCGCCTACGGGACCGCGGTCGTCGCCGTGCCGGTGACCGACGCCGCCACGCCAGACGGCGGCGTCGCTCGGGTACGGCGCGGGTCAGTAGAGACCTCCGTCATACGCCCGTCCCGGGTACGGCCGGCCGGGCACGGTTTAGGCTCGGAACCGAGTGCGGGACCCCGTTCCCGCCCCAGTCCGTTCGCACCCCGTCCGGCCGGTATGTGAGCGTCCGGCCCCACCCGAGGAGACCGCCGCACCCATGAGCATCGAGCAGGACTACCGGATCGAGACCGACTCGATGGGCGAGGTGCGGGTCCCGCGCGACGCCAAGTGGCGGGCGCAGACCCAGCGCGCGGTCGAGAACTTCCCGATCTCGGGGCAGCCGATCGAGCGCGAGCTCATCGCGGCCCTCGCACTGATCAAGGGCGCCGGCGCCCGGGTGCGCTCCAGCCGCGGCCTGCTCGATCCCACCAAGGCGCGGGCGATCGCCGATGTCGCCGCCGAGGTCGCGCTGGGCGAATGGGACGCCGAGTTCCCGATCGACGTGTTCCAGACGGGGTCGGGCACGTCGAGCAACATGAACGCCAACGAGGTGCTCGCCACGCTGGCCGCCGAACGCCTGTCCGCCAGCGGCACGAAGGTCCACCCGAACGACGACGTCAACGACCCGCTGTCGAGCAACGACCAGTTCCCGTCGGCGATCCATGTCGCGGCCACCAAGGGCATCGTGGTCGACCTCGTCCCCGCGCTCGCGCACCTCGCCGCCACGCTGGAGACCAAGTCGGCCGAGTTCGCGACCGTGGTGAAGTCGGGCCGCACGCATCTGATGGACGCAACGCCGGTCACCCTCGGGCAGGAGTTCGCCGGGTACGCCGCGCAGGTCCGGTACGGCGTCGAGCGCATCCAGTCGACCATCCCGCGGGTGGCCGAGCTGCCGCTGGGCGGGACGGCGGTGGGCACCGGCATCAACGCGCCGGCGGGATTCGCCGCGGACGTCATCACGATGATCGCCGCCGAGACGGGGCTGCCGCTGACGGAGGCGCGCGACCACTTCGAGGCACAGGGCGCCCGCGATGCCCTGGTCGAGCTGTCCGGCCAGCTGCGCACCGTCGCCGTCAGCCTGACCAAGATCGCCAACGACATCCGCTGGATGGGCTCGGGCCCGCGCACGGGGCTGACGGAACTGTTCCTGCCCGATCTGCAGCCCGGCAGCTCGATCATGCCCGGCAAGGTCAACCCGGTGCTCTGCGAGGCGATGATCCAGGTCGGCGCGCAGGTGGTGGGCAACGACGCCGCGGTGGCCTGGAGCGGAGCGGCGGGCAACTTCGAGCTCAACGTGATGCTGCCGGTGATGGCTCGCAACGTCCTGGAGTCGATCCGGCTGATCGCCAACATCTCCCGCGTCTTCGCCGACCGGTGCGTCGCCGGCCTCGTCGCCAACGTCGAGCGGTGCCTGGAGTACGCGCAGTCCTCGCCGTCGATCGTCACGCCGCTGAACCACTTCGTGGGCTACGACGAGGCCGCCAAGATCGCCAAGCAGTCGCTGGCCGAGCGCAAGACGATCCGCCAGGTCGTCATCGAGCGCGGCCACGTCAGCTCCGGCGCGCTCACCGAGGAGCAGCTCGACGCGGCGCTGGACGTCCTGTCGATGACCCGCCCCGCCGTCTAGGGCCGGCACTACTGCCGCTGCGACCACGAACAGGGCCGAGATCCGGTCGGAGCGGCCGTACCGTCAGCTCAGCCGTAACGCAGCCCTGACCCGCGCCACCGTCTCGGCGCCGTGATGCACGACCTCGGCCCAGGTCACCCGGACGACCCTCCACCCCAGCTGCTCGAGCCGTTCCTGGCGGCGCTTCTCGCGCCACAGCTCGTCGTCGGTGTACTTCAGCCTGCCGTCGGCTTCGAGCACGACACCGCGCGATCGCCACAGCATGTCCACCCGCGCACGCCAGCCGTCGGCCGGATCGATGATCCACTCCTGCAGCGCCGGCGGCGGGACGTCGTGATCGAGCAGGAGCAGCCGCGTCAGCGACTCCAGCGGTGACTCGCTCAGCGCCGACGCCATCGCGATCGCCCGGCGCGCCGCCACCGAGCCCGGCCGCCCGGTGAGCGGCTCGATCGCTCCGGCGAGTTCGGCGCGCGTGAGCGACCCGTCCCGGAGGGCTGAATCGGCTGCGACCAGACCCTGGCGACGATCGCTGCGGGCAAGGTCGACCACGGTACGCGCGGGACTGGTGACCGGCATCCCGTACCAGGCGACCACGTCGCCCTCCCCGAGCGCGGCCGTCCGGATGTGCAGGGAGCCGCCGGCGCGCAGGTGAGGTGCGGGTCCCGTCAACTCGACGTCCCACCACGACTGCCCGGGCAGGGATACGAGCGCGAGCCCGTGGACCGCGGCGGCGCTGCGATGGCTGATGACATGACCGCCGCGGACCAGCGCGGCAGCACTCGCCCGCACGGCGGCGTCGCCCACTCCTCGAGCGACGAGCGCCACGACGCCACGCCGCGGTACCCACCACTCCCCGCGACGCACGCGGCGCCGCAGCACCGGATCCGGGACGCCGCACGCCCGGATCTGGGCGCGGGTGACCACGAACCCCTGTCCGAGCGCGAGCTCCCCGACCCGCCCCTGAACCCGGAGGCCCTCTGCCGCGATGCGCCATCGGGTCGAGGCCGCGGTCTCGCCGAGCGCATGCGGAATCACGACGTGGGCGAGATACCAGTCGGGGTCGGGGAGGGCGGCGTCCACCCTGTCGAGAATGCCGACGTCACAGCGACCAGGACCGCCGCCGTCCACAGGCACCGGCCGCATTACTGCCGCTGCGACCACGATTCGGGCCGATACGCGGTCGGAGCGGCAGTAGTGCGGAGCGGGGCCGATGTCAGTGCGGCGGCGCGGGAGGCGCTACAGCGGCAGCTCCTCCAGCATCTCGGTCACGAGGGCTGCGATCGGCGAGCGTTCCGAGCGCGTGAGCGTGACGTGGGCGAAGAGCGGGTGGCCCCGTAGCGCCTCGATCACCGCCGCGATGCCGTCGTGGCGCCCCACGCGCAGGTTGTCGCGCTGCGCGACGTCGTGGGTGAGCACCACGCGCGACCCCTGGCCCATGCGCGAGAGCACGGTCAGCAACACGTTGCGTTCCAGCGACTGGGCCTCGTCGACGATGACGAACGAGTCGTGCAGGGACCGCCCGCGGATGTGGGTCAGCGGCAGCACCTCGATCATGCCGCGGTCCATCACCTCGTCCATCACGTCCTTGCTGACCAGCGCGCCGAGCGTGTCGAACACCGCCTGTGCCCAGGGCGCCATCTTCTCGTTCTCGCTGCCGGGCAGGTACCCGAGTTCCTGGCCGCCGACCGCGTACAGCGGGCGGAAGACCACGACCCGCTTGTGGGCTCGCCGCTCCAGCACCGATTCCAGGCCGGCGCACAGGGCGAGCGCCGACTTCCCCGTCCCCGCCCGCCCCCCGAGCGACACGATCCCGATCTCCGGATCCAGCAGCAGGTCCAGCGCCACGCGCTGTTCGGCCGAGCGGCCCCGCAGCCCGAAGGCCTCGCGGTCACCGCGCACGAGCCGCAGGGACTTGTCCGGCGTCACCCGGGCCAGCGCCGACCCGCGGGTGGAGTGCAGCACGAGGCCGGTGTGGCACGGCATCTCCGCGGCCTCGGCCAGTTCCAGGTGGTCGGCCGCGGCGACGGGGCCGTTGTCGTAGAGGTCGTCGACGACGTTGCTGCCGACCTCCAGCTCGGCCATCCCCGTCCAGCCGGAGTCGACGGCCGGGTGGACGCGGTACTCATCCGCCGTCAGCCCGACCGAGGCGGCCTTGACGCGCAGCGGCATGTCCTTGGTGACGAGTACGACGTCATGGCCCTCGATGCCCAGGTTCAGCGCCACTGCCAGGATGCGGGAGTCGTTGGTCTCGATGCGGAAGCCCGCCGGGAGTGTGGACAGGTCGGAGTGGTTCAGCTCGACGCGCAGCGTGCCGCCCTCGGCACCGATCGGCACCGGTGCGTCCAGCCGGCCGTGCTTGATGCGCAGTTCGTCCAGCGCCCGCAACGTCTGCCGGGCGAACCACCCCAGCTCGGGGTGGTGCCGCTTGCCCTCCAGTTCGCCGATCACGACGAGCGGGATGACCACCTCGTGCTCGCCGAACCGCGCCAGCGCGCCGGGATCGGACAGCAGGACGGAGGTGTCCAGCACGAACGTCCGCACACCGGCGGTATCGGTCGTGTGGGAGTCAGTCGGCGAGCCAGGTCGGGCAGCAGTCACAAGACGCTCCAGATGAGGTCGGCACGGACCTGCGCGGCATGCCGCCACGCGGCCGATGGGTTCCGGAGATCCCGCCGCTGGGTGGCCCAGCTGGGGGGACTACTCCGGCCCCCTCGCTGGTGTTCACCACCGTTGCGGGACCTCCCCGGTGACGCCACGCTGGCGCGGTGACGTCACGGGGAACGCTACGAGGCGAATGCGTCCGCCACGTGAACGACACGCAGGACGCGCTCAGCCGAGATGGGCGTAGCTGTCCGGGTGCAGCGCGAGGTACTGCTCGAAGGATCGGGCGGGGCGCCCCAGGATCCGCGCGATGTCGTCGCTGACGCCCTCCAGCTCCCCGCGGGCGATGGCGAGATAGGTGCTCACCCACCCCGCGACCTCGAACTCCGCGGCGCCGTAGTGCGCCCGGGAGGCGTACGCCTCGGGCTCGGTCTCGGCGAGGTAGGTGACGGGCCGGCCGCTGAACCGGCCCAGGATCGCGGCGACCTCGTCCAGACTGAGCGCTGACGGTCCGGTCAGGTCGTAGGTCGCTCCCGCGTGGGCGTCGTCCTGCAGCACCACCGCCGCGACGTCCGCGACGTCCTCCTGCGCCACCGCCGACAGCCGTCCGGTCCCGGCCGGGCCGCGGATGACGCGGTCGGCGCCGGCCATGCCGGTCAGCACGCTCAGGTAGAAGTTGTCGCGCAGGAACGTGAACTCCAGGCCGGACGCGCGCACGTAGGCCTCGGTGTGCCAGTGATCGCGACCGAAGGTGAACGTGCACTCCGGGCTCGCACCGAAGAACGAGGTGTAGACGATCCGGCGCACCCCGGCGGCGGCCGCGGCGTCGATGACGCTGCTGTGCTCGGCCACCCGGTGTGCGCTCTCGCGGCCGGACACCAGGAACAGGACGTCGGCGCCGGCCAGCGCGGCGGTCATCGCCGGGGTGTCGCCGTAGACGGCAGCCGGAGCCGCGACCGCGCCCGGCAGTGACGGCAGCCGCGACGGGTCGCGCCCGATCAGGCGCAGCGGGACGCCCCGGGCGGACAGCCGGCGTGCGACCGTGCCGCCGACGTTCCCGGTGGCACCGGTGAGCGCGATCGTGGAGTTCATCGCCTAGCCGCCGAAGCGGCGCTGCCGCTCGGAGTAGTCGCGCAGCGCGCGCAGGAAGTCGATCTTGCGGAAGTCGGGCCAGAGCGCGTCGCAGAAGTAGAACTCGGAGTTGGCCGACTGCCAGAGCAGGAACCCGGACAGCCGCTGCTCCCCCGAGGTCCGGATGACGAGGTCGGGATCGGGCTGGCCCTTGGTGTACAGGTGCTCGGCGATGTGCTCGACCTCGAGTGACTCCGCGAGATCCTCGATCGGGGTTCCGGCCTCGGCGTGCTGTTGCAGCAGCGAGCGCACCGCGTCGGTGATCTCGCGGCGGCCGCCGTAGCCGACCGCGACATTGATCCGCATGCCGGGCCGGTCAGCGGTCCGCTCCTCGGCGAGTTTGAGCACCTCGGCCGTCTTCTCCGGCAGGAGGTCCAGGGCGCCGACGGCGGTGATGCGCCAGGGCAGGTCGGGGCCGGACAGTTCCTCGGCGACGCCCTCGATGATGCGCAGCAGGGGGTCGAGCTCGGCGGACGGGCGGGTGAGGTTGTCGGTGGACAGCAGGAAGAGGGTGACGTGGCGGACGCCGGCCTCCCGGCACCAGGACACGAGATCGCCGATGTGGCTGGCGCCGACGCGGTGCCCGTGGTTGACGTCGTCGAGTCCCATCGCGCGGGCCCAGCGGCGGTTGCCGTCGAGCATGACCGCGACGTGCACCGGTTTGGCCCGTCCGACGAGCTGGCGGCGCAGCCGACGCTCGTAGGCACCGTAGGCGGCGCTGCGCAGGCTCACAGCTGCCGATCCTAGTCCCGACGGGCGCAGTTCTCCGGGACGAGCGCGGAAACCTACGGTAGCGTAAGTTAGGGCGTGTGAGCTCCCCTCAAGCCACGCCGGTCACCCCCGTCGACGACGCCCGCGCGGGAACCGTCGCCGACATCAAGCCCCGCCTGCGCGGCTGGCTGCACACGTATGCGGCCCTGGCCTCCCTCGCCAGTGGGGCGACGCTGATAGCGACGTCCGCGGCCCTGCGGGGCCCCACCGCCGGGTTCGCCACGGCGCTGTACTCGCTCACCGTGACGCTGCTGTTCGGGACGTCCGCGCTGTACCACCGCTACCCGTGGCAGCCCGCGGCCCACCAGCTGATGAAGCGCCTCGACCACTCGATGATCTTCGTGTTCATCGCCGGTACCTACACGCCCATCGCGGTGCTGGCCCTGCACCGCGGCGCGGCGATCCTGGTGCTCTCCGTCGTGTGGGCCGGTGCGCTGATGGGCGTGGCGCTGCAGTGCGTCTGGCCGGACGCGCCGAGATGGCTGTCGGTGCCCTGCTACATCGGCCTGGGTTGGGTGGCGGTGCTCGTGCTCCCGCAGCTGCTGCACTCCGGCGGCGCGGCCGCGCTCGTCCTGATCGCTGCCGGCGGGCTCGTGTACACCCTCGGCGGGGTCGTGTACGGCCTCAAACGCCCCAACCCGGTGCCCGCGGTGTTCGGTTTCCACGAGGTGTTCCACCTCTGCACGCTGGTCGCGGCAGCCTGCCACTACATCGCCATCTGGCTGATCGTCTTCAGCTGATCGCGCCCAGGCGGCGGGTGCCGGTGCGGACGGTTCAGCAGATCAGGCGGACCTTCGTCGCGACGCGGGCGTCCAGCGCGGCGTAGGCGTCGACGATCTCCTCCAGCGGCAGGACCAGGTCCACGAGCGGGCGCGGGTCGAGCGCCCCCTCGGCGGCAGCGCGCAGGATGTCGGGCAGGTAGGCACGGGCGGGGGTGAGGCCGCCGGCCAGGGTGATGTTCCGGTCGAAGAGCCGCGCCAGGTCCAGGCGTTCGACGGGATGCGGGGTCCCCACGTGTCCGATGCGCCCACCGTCCCTGGCCACCGCGACGGCCATCGCCCAGGACGACTGGGACCCGACGCACTCCAGCACCGACGACGCGCCGCCGGTCAGGGCCATGATCTCCTCGACCGCGTCGGCGGGATCGCCCGCGGCGTCGACCAGTTCGTCAGCCCGGTACTCGCGCGCCACCTCGAGCCGCTCCTCGTGGTGGCCGACCGCGACGACGTGGGCCGCGCCGAGGCGCCGCGATGCCTGCACCGCCGCCAGCCCGACGGCACCGTCGCCGATGACGATCGCGGTGCTGCCCCAGCCGACCCCGGCGGAGACGGCGGCATGGTGCGCGGCGGGCACGGCGCAGCAGAGACCGAGCAGCGCGGACGGGTCCTTGACCAGCTCCGACGGGGTGCGTAGGAGCGTCGTGTCGGCCTGCGGTACGCGGACGAACTCCCCGTGCGCGCCGTCGTGGCCGGGCTCGCCCCAGACGCCGCCGTCGACGCAGGACGAGGTGAGGCCCGCCCGGCAGTAGTCGCAGGTGCCGTCGGACCAGCCGGGAGGGGCGAGGACGGCGTCGCCGACGCGCAGGGTGCGGACGTCCGCGCCGACGGACTCGACGATCCCCACGAACTCGTGGCCGGTCCGCCCGCCGACGGTGCCTCCGTAGCCGCGGTAGGCCCAGAGGTCGGCCCCGCACACGGCCGCGTCGGTGACCCGGACGATGACGTCGGTGTCCTGTTCCAGCTCGGGGTCGGGGACGCTCTCGACGCGCACATTGCCCGGACCGTGGAAGACCGCCGCTCTCATGTCCGGAACCCTAGGGCACCCGCGGAACCGAACTGCTTGCGACCTCGTTCATTACAATGTAATGATGTAATCATTCGACGTGAGGAGGGCATCATGTTTGCCGACAACCCAGAGCACGAGGGGCACGGCCACGGCCGTCGAGGATTCGGCGGACCCGGTGGACGCGGCGGTCCCGGTGGACGCGGTCGCGGTTTCGGCCGCTCCGGCGGCTGGCAGCAGGCCGACCTGCCACCGGCCGAGGACGCGGCGGCCTGGTTCGCAGGGCGGCTGCCCGAGGAATGGTTCGTGGGGACCCCGGACGTGCGCGTGGACCGCGAGGAGATCGTGGTCATCGGCACGCTCGAGGCGCCGGTGGTCGAGGACGACGCCACGGCGGAGGCAGCGGCGGCCGGGCGCATCAGCCGGTTCCGCGAGCAGACCCGGGACGCGCGCATCGCGATCGCGCAGGAGGCCGAGTCCCGGTACCAGCGCAAGGTCGCGTGGGGCGCCAGGATCGGCGAGACTACGGCGCTGTTCGCCCATCTCGCGGTCCCGGTGATGACCCGGCTGCGCCAGCCCGAGCGTCAGGTGCTCGACACCCTCGTCGACGCCGGGGTGGCCCGATCGCGGTCGGAGGCACTCGCCTGGTGCGTGCGGCTGGTCGGCGAGCACACCGACAGCTGGCTCGCGGGGCTACGCGACGCGATGTCGGAGGTCGACAAGCTGCGCACCGAGGGTCCGCAGCTCTGACCCGTGCCCGGCTACCGGGCCACCGGGCCACCGGCCACCGTGTCCCGGCTACCGGGCCGGGGCCCTGCTCGGCGCGAGGGCGGCGCGGAGGGCTTCCACCGTGGTGACGGGTAGGTCGCAGACCATCCCCCGGCACACGTAGGCAGCCGCCGCGCCGTTCACGAGCGGCCGATCCGCCAGCAGCGGCACCCCGGGGGCGTCCGGCACTCCGGACACGACGACCGCGCCCGGGGTCCGGTGCACCCACGCCGCACGCGTCAACGGGCCGTCGCCGGCCTCGCCGACCACGGCGATCTGTTGGGGACCGGCGTGCAGCCCCTCCGCGGCGGCCAGTGCCCATCCGAGGAATCTCGGGTGCTGCGCCCCCACGGTGGCCACGATCCCGAGCGCGTTCTCGGCCGGCTCCCGGTAGGACGCGGCACCGTCGAGAGCCAGCAGGGTCACCGATGCCATCGCCAGCAGGCTCTGCCCGGACGGCGTGGCGTTGTCGGTGGGGTCCCACGGGCGCTTGATCAGTGCCTCGGCGTCGTCGGCGGTGTCGAAGAAGCGCCCGTCGTCGTGGAAGTGCAGCCACGCCAGCTCCACCAGGGCGCGCGCCTGCTCCAGCCACCTCGCCCGGCCGGTGGCCTGGTGCAGGAGGAACAGCCCGTCGGCGAAGGCCCCGTAGTCCTCGAGGACACCTGCCGCGGTTCCGGCCGTGCCGTCGCGGGAGGTCCGGCGCAGGCGCCCGTCCACCAGATGGGTCGCGAGCATCAACTCCGCGCACACCTCAGCCGCGGCGAGGAACTCCGGCGCCTCGAACAGCACGGCGGCCTCGGCGAGGGCGGCGATCGCCAGGCCGTTCCACGCCGTCACGACCTTGTCGTCCCGCCCCGGCTGGGGACGTGCCCGACCGCGCCGCGAACAGCCGGTCCCGCACCGACGCCCACCGCGCGGGGTCGGCGGGGTCGGAGAGCAGCTGCAGCGTCGACGCCCCGTGCTCGAAGGTCCCCCCGGCCGTCACGCCGAACAGGTCGGCGGCGTAGCAGCCGTCATCGGCCCCCAGCGCCTCGATCAGCTGGGCCGGGGTCCAGGCATAGGTCAGCCCCTCCACCCCGTCGGTGTCGGCGTCCAGCGCCGAGGCGAACCCGCCCTCCGGCGTGCGCAGATCCCGCAGGAGGAACTGCGCCGTCTCGCGCGCCACCCGCTCCGCCAGCGCCGAGCCGGTGGCGCGCCACCAGTGCAGGTAGAAGCGCAGCAGGAGCGCGTTGTCGTAGAGCATCTTCTCGAAGTGCGGCACCACCCAGCCGGCATCGACGCTGTACCGGGCGAACCCGCCGCCGAGCTGGTCGTACATGCCGCCGCGGGCCATCGCCTCCCCGGTGCGCTCGACCATGACCAGCGACTGCGCGGACCCGGTGCGTTCGTGCTGGCGCAGCAGGAACTCCAGCACCATCGACGGCGGGAACTTCGGGGCCTGCCCGAATCCGCCACGCTCGGCGTCGAACTGCGTGGCCAGCAGCGCGGCCGCCTGGTCGAGCATCGCGTCGGTGATCGCGACGCTCGCGCCTGGTGCGCGCACTCCCCCGCCGAGTGCCTCGACGACCCGCTCACCGGACTCCAGCAGTTCGGTCCGTCGTGACGTCCACGCGTCGGTCACCGCGGTCAGCAGCTGCCGGAACTGGATCCGCGGGAAGTAGGTGCCGCAGTAGAACGGCGCGCCGTCAGGGGTGAGCAGGCACGTCATCGGCCAGCCCCCCTGCCCGGTCATCGCCTGGGTGGCTTCCATGTAGACCGCATCGATGTCCGGGCGCTCCTCGCGGTCGACCTTGACGCAGACGAAGTCCCGGTTGAGCTGCGCCGCCACGCCCTCGTCCTCGAAGGACTCGTGCGCCATCACGTGGCACCAGTGGCAGGCCGCGTAGCCGACGCTGAGCAGGATCGGCACGTCCCGGCGCCGAGCCTCCGCGAACGCCTCGTCGCACCACGGCCACCAGTCGACCGGATTGTCCTTGTGCTGCAACAGGTACGGGCTGGTCGCGCTGCCGAGTCGGTTCACCTGAACCATGATCCCCGCCGCCGGCGGTCCGGTGTGCCGGGGCCGCGTGATCCAGGCGCGTGCCCGAGCACCGGTTCGATCACGAGCGGGCCAGCCGCCGCGCGAGATAGGGCGCGGTCACGCTGCGCTCGGCCCGAGCGATCTCGGCCGGCGGGCCTACCGCGACCACCTGTCCACCGGCGTCCCCACCGCCGGGCCCGAGGTCGATCACCCAGTCGGCGGTGGCGATCACGTCCAGATCGTGTTCGACCAGGACGACGGTGTTGCCGGCCTCGACCAGGCGGTGCAACTGCCTCAGCAGCAATGCGATGTCGGACGGGTGCAAGCCTGCGGTCGGTTCGTCGAGCAGGTAGAGCGCGTGGCCGCGGCGGGCCCGCTGCAGTTCGGTGGCGAGCTTGATCCGCTGCGCCTCGCCGCCGCTGAGCTCGGTCGCCGGCTGACCCAGGCGCAGATAGCCGAGGCCGACGTCGCGCAGGGTCTCGAGGCTGCGGGCCGCCACCGGCACGTCGGCCAGGAACAAGGCTGCTTCGTCGACCGGCATCGCCAGCACCGCGGCGATGTTCTTGCCCCGGTAGGTCACTTCGAGTGTCTCGTCGTTGTACCGCGCGCCGTGGCAGGTCGGGCACGGCGCGTACGTGCCGGGCAGGAACAACAGCTCGACGGCGACGAACCCCTCGCCCTGACAGGTCTCGCACCGTCCCTCGGCGACGTTGAACGAGAAGCGGCCTGCGGAGTAGCCGCGCGCGGTGGCCTCGTCGGTCGCCGCGTAGACCTTGCGCACCGCATCGAACAGGCCGGTGTAGGTCGCCAGGTTCGAGCGCGGTGTGCGGCCGATCGGCCTCTGGTCGACGCGCACGAGGCGGTCGAACGATTCGAGGCCCGAGGCGTCCTCGACGTCGATGTCCAGTTCCGCGTCGTCGGGGTCCTCCGGCGACTGACCGAGGTGGCGGCGAACGAGCTCGGACAGCACCTGCGTCACCAGCGTCGACTTGCCCGACCCGGACACTCCCGTGACCGCGGTCAGCACGCACAAGGGGATGTCGACCGACACGTCGTGCAGGTTGTGCCGTGAGACGCCGCGCAGGTGCAGCCACCCTGGCGGCGTCCGCGGTTCGTGATCGAGTCGCTCGGCCCGTCCGAACAGGTACTGGCTGGTGATCGACTCCTCGACGGCTTCGAGGCCGGCGACCGGTCCGCTGTAGAGCACGCGCCCGCCACCCTCGCCTGCGCCCGGTCCGATGTCGATCACCCAGTCGGCCCGCCGGACGACATCCAGGTCGTGCTCGACGACGAAGAGGGAATTGCCCGATGCTTTCAGGCGATCGAGCACATCCAGAAGCGGTTCGGCATCGGCCGGATGCAGACCGGCCGACGGCTCGTCGAGCACGTAGACCACCCCGAACAGACCGGAGCGCAGCTGGGTCGCGATCCGCAGTCGCTGCGTCTCACCCGGCGACAGGGTGGGCGAACGGCGGCCCAGGCTGAGGTAACCCAGGCCGAGATCGAGCAGCACCTCGATGCGGGCGACGAGGTCGGCGCTGAGCCGCACCGCCACCTCGGTCGCCTCTCCCGATGCCGCGTTCGAGATGGCCGCCCCGACGTCCGCCAGCTGGGCGATCGGCTGCAGCAACGCGGCCACCTCGGCCAGCGGCAGCCCGTTGACCTCGGCGATCGACCGCCCGCCGACAGTCACGGCCAGCGCCTCGGCCCGCAACCCGCTGCCGTCGCAGACGGGGCAGGGGACGCTCTGCACGAACCGCATCGCCCGATCGCGCATCTGCTGGCTCTTGGAGTCGGCGAGGGTGTGCATGACGTGCTTGCGGGCACTCCAGAACGTTCCGTTGTAGCCGTAGTCGATGCGATCGCGTTCGGGCTTGATCAACACCGCCGGCTGCTCGTCGGTGTAGAGCAGCCAGTCGCGGTCCTTCTTCGTCAGCTGCCGCCACGGCTTGTCGATGTCGATGCCCAGGCCGCTGACGACGCTGCGCAGGTTGGCTCCCTGCCAGGCGCCGGGCCAGGCCGCGATCGCACCCTCCCGAATGCTCAACGACCGGTCGGGCACGAGCAGCTCCTCGACCACGTCGTGCACCACGCCCAGGCCGTGACAGCGGGGGCAGGCGCCGGCCACCGTGTTGGGTGAGAACGCCTCGGCCTCGAGCCGCTCGGCGCCGCGGGGATACGTGCCGGCGCGCGAATAGAGCATGCGCAACAGGTTCGACAGCGTGGTGATCGTGCCGACCGACGACCGCGCACTCGCCGAGCCCCGCCGCTGCTGCAGCGCGACCGCCGGCGGGAGCCCGCTGATCTCCTGCACGTGCGGCGCGCCGACCTGCTGCAGCAGCCGCCGGGCGTACGGCGCGACCGACTCGAAATAGCGGCGCTGGGCCTCGGCGTACAGCGTCCCGAAGGCCAGCGACGACTTGCCCGACCCGGACACCCCCGTGAACGCCACCATCGAGTCGCGCGGGATGTCGACGTCGACGCTGCGCAGGTTGTGTTCGGTGGCGCCGCGCACGCGGACGAAGCGATCGGTCGGGTCGTTGGGCATCACACCTGCCTACCCGCTCCGGCGTGGGTTCGCTCGTCTCACGCCCGATTCGGTGTCCGACGAGCGCGGTGAGAAAATCGTCAGTTCACGGGCGGTCGGGTGCTGTGTCCGTGTCGACCGGCCGAGGAGCCCGGATCACCTCGACGCCCGTGCCGGCCAGACCGGTGAGTTCCCAGCCGTCGACCGTGACGTCGAGGGTCAGGTGATGGTCGCCGAGGCGCATCCCGCTGACGCGAAGGGGCAGGTAGCGCTCCGGGACCGCCGGGTCACACCACACGCGATCGGCGGACAGCTGCGGGTCGAAGCGCAGCAGGGCACGCAGCATCTCCAGCGGCGCCGCGGCGGCCCAGGCCTGCGGCGAGCAGGACGTCGGATAGGGCACCGGAGCGGGGAACTCACTGCGGGAGAGGCCGCAGAACAGCTCGGGCAGGCGATCACCGAAGTGGGCGGCGGCGTCGAGGATGCCCTCCGCGACGCGCTGGGCATGATCGACGAACCCGTAGCGCATCAACCCGGCGACGCACAGCGCGTTGTCGTGCGGCCACACCGAGCCGTTGTGGTAGCTGACCGGGTTGTAGGCCGTCATCGCGGTGCTGAGCGTGCGGATCCCCCAGCCGGTGAACATCTCGTCGGACAGCAGGTGGTCCGCGACGCTCTGGGCCTTGTCCTCGTCGATGATCCCGGTCCACAGGCAATGGCCGATGTTGGAGGTCAGCGCGTCGATCGGGCGCTTGTCGCGGTCCAGCCCGACCGCGAACCAGCCCCGGTCCGGTAGCCAGAAAGCGTCGTTGAACGCCTGCTTGAGCGCGCGCGCCCGGGCGAAGCACCTCTCGGCGGTAGCGGGGTCACCGGCCCCCTCGGCCAGCCGGGCCCGGGCCAGATACGCGGCATAGGTGTAGCCCTGGACCTCGGCGAGGGCGATCGGGGCCTCGGCCATGCGCCCGTCGGCGAAGTTGATGCCGTCCCAGGAGTCCTTCCAGCCCTGGTTGACCAGCCCGCGTTCGGTCGTGCGGGCGTACTCGACGAACCCGTCGCCGTCGGCGTCGCCGTAACGCTCGACCCATTCCAGGGCGCGGTCGGCGTGGGGAAGCAAGGCCTGCACCTGTTCACCGCGATGCCCCCACCGGCTCAGTTCACCGAGGAGCATGACGAACAGCGAGGTGGCATCCGCCGTGCCGTAGTAGGCGTTGCGGCCGCCGAGCGCCCGCACGGCCGCCGGCCCGAAACGCAGCTCGTGGAGTATGCGGCCTGGCTGCTCCTCGGAGTCTGCGTCCTCGGTCCGGCCCTGGTGATCGGCCAGGGTCTGCAGCGTTCCGAGAGCCAGCGACGCGTCGAGCGGTAATGCCATCCACGATGTGAGCAGGGAATCGCGGCCGAACACAGCCATGTACCAGGGCGCGCCGGCCGCGACCACGGGACGGTCGGGGTGGTCGGTGTCGAAGATCCGCAGCACGCCGAGATCCTCGACGCTCTGCCGCAGGACGGCGGCGAGGCCGGGATCGGAGGTCAGCACGGACGGGCTGCTGCGACGCCACTCCCGGAGGGCACGCGCGGGCTCGGCCTGCTCGACCGGCTGGCCGCGGGGATGGCGCGGCGCCAGCGGAACCCCGTCGCGGACAGCGATCACTTCCACACTGCCGCTCCACCGCCCCCGGGCCGGGACGGTCGCCCGCCAGACCAGGACACCGGGCTGCGCCGCGGCGGTCCCGTCGCCGACGATCACCACCTCGTGCTCGTGCCCGTCGCGGCGCCGGGTCAGGCGGAGCTGGGCGCCCTCGACGCTCACCCCGGCGTCTGTCGGTCGTCGGCACGTGGCCGCCCTTGACCTCGAACAGGTCGGCGAAGTCCGCCGCGACGGCGAGCTCGAGCGTGCAGCTGACCGGGTGGGCCGCGCTGTTGCGCAGTTCGAAGTCCTCGCGCATGCCGTCACCGACGTACCTACGGCGCACCAGCAGCAGCGTGCTCTCGACCCGGTTGCCGGGCGTGGACTGCCGGCTCAGGAAGGCGCCGGCATAGGGATCCGGCTGCTGCACGTGCAGCGGCACCGGCGCCCGGCCGTCCAGCGTCAGCACCCAGCGGGACAGCAGCCGGGTGTCGCGCACGAACAGTCCCTCGGCTCGGCCCGGAACGATGTCGCCGCTCGGCTCGCTGATGCAGAACGACGACCCCTCGATCAGGGTGACGGAGTTGTCGGAGTGCTCCTCACCGATCGGGGTGTCCGTGGCCGCCCAGGGCGAGCTCATCCGGACAGCTCCGCCGAGAAGGCTCTTCCGGTGCGCAGTGGGGCGCTCACGGTGTCGTGGTAGCCGCGTTCGGTCGAGTCACGCATCGTGGTGACGATAACGGCGGCAGGTCTACGTGTCCTGCGACACGCGCTGCCCCACCCTCGTGGGGCGCCGCGGGACGGGCATGGGCTCAGCCCGCCTCGTCCAGTGTCCGCGCGGTGCGGGACAGCAGGCTGCCGGTCATCGAGTGAACCAGGCGGCGCGGCAGTTCGGTTCCGGGGCCGGGGGGCAGGAGCCCGGGCAGCTGGCACGTCCCCGTCAGCGCGAGCCGTGACCTCTCGCCCTGATGGGGCTGCAGTTCCAGATTGGCGTCCAGCAGCGCGACGCTCGCTGCGGCCCCGTTGTGGAGCCACCGTATCGGGACCACTGACGTCTCCTGACGGCGATACGGGGGCAGAGCCACGACCGTGAATGCGGGGTACGCGCCGTCGCCACTCCACATCAGACTCCTGGCAGACCCACCGAAGCTCTCGCTCAGCGCGCCTTCGGACGCGTCCTGAAGGACACGCCCGAGATCGGGGTGACCGTGCAGACGTTCCCGGGCAACGGTCAGCGGAAGGTCCAGCGGGAGGACGTCGGTGAAGAACACACCTGCCAGCAGAGCGCACCGATGTAGGCGAGCCCAGGGTCGTTGGTCCTGTGTCACCGCAGACCGGCCGCCTCACCGAGGTCGTCCGGCACCGGATCAGCTGCCGATCTCGCCGGCGACGAACGCGTCGATCCAGCGCCCGGCCTTGGCGCGGCTCAGGCTGCCCGTCCGGACTACGACCTGCACGGCGACACCGTCGAGGAACGTGCAGATCCGCCCGGCCGCGGCCGCAGGGTCGGGGCAGGTGAAGTCCCCGCTCTCGACCCCCTCGGCGATCAGCATCGCCACCGCGTCCTGCCAGCGCTTGTCGAGGCGGCGGATCACCTCGACGAGGCCGCGGTCGTGCAGCGCCGCGGACCAGCCGTCGATCCACAACCGCCAGCCCATCGTGTCCCCGGACGGGCCGTACAGCCGGATGACGGCGCGCAGCCGCGCGTCGATGGTCCCGCGCCGGGCGAGGACGGCATCGAGGCGCTTGAGGTCCCGCTCGGCGGCGTGGACGAACGCGTCGGCGACGAGCTGCTCTCGGGTCTCGAAGTGATAGAAGATCAGGCCGGTGCTGACCCCGAGGGCCTGTGCGACGTCCTGCACGCGGGTCGCCGCCAGGCCCCGTTCCTGCATCTGCTGCACGGTGGCGTCGAGGATCTCCTCGCGCCGCAACTCGACCGTCTTGCGCGCCATGCGCGCACTTTACCGGCTCCGGCGCGGTACCAAGCCGCTCCGCGAGGCGTCGATCACATCGATCCGGCGCGCCGGGAACAGATGGTTACCGTTGCGTAGTTACCAGTCGGTACACAGGCCGTCCTGCCGGAGGTTGCCATGCCAGACGCAGTCATCGTCGATGCCGTCCGCACGCCCGTCGGGAAGGGCAAGCCAGGGGGCGCGCTCTCGGGAGTGCACCCGGTGGACCTCCACGCGCACGCCCTCGCCACCCTCATCGCCCGTGCGGGCATCGCCCCGGCGCTCGTCGACGACGTCATCAGCGGCGCGGTCAGCCAGGTCGGCGAGCAGAGCCTCAACACCGCCCGCCAGGCGATCCTCGCGGCCGGGTTGCCGGAGTCCGTGCCCGGCGTGACGGTCGACCGCCAGTGCGGCAGCAGCCAGCAGGCCGTCCACTTCGCCGCGCAGGGCGTCATCAGCGGGGCCTACGACGTCGTGATCGCCTCCGGCGTCGAGTCGATGAGCCGCGTCCCGATGGGCAGCTCCACAGCCGGGAAGGACCCGTTCGGGCAACGGATCGCGCAGCGCTACCCCGAGGGGTTCGTCCACCAGGGCATCAGCTCCGAACTGATCACCGCCCGCTGGAAGCTCTCCCGCACGCAGCTGGACGAGTTCGCCGCGACCAGCCACCAGCGTGCGGCCGCAGCCTGGGCCGACGGCCGCTTCGCCGCCGAGGTCGCGCCGCTGAAGGTCGACGGACCCGACGGTGGTCTGATCGAGGTCGCGACGGACGAATCGGTACGCCCGGCCACCACCGCCGAGTCCCTGCTCGCGCTGCGGCCGGCGTTCTACGCAGACGGCTGGAGCGAGCGCTACCCGCAGATCGGGTGGCATACGACGGCCGGCAACTCGAGCCCGATCAACGACGGATCCGCCGCCGTGCTGATCACCAGCAGTGAGGTCGCGGCACGGCTGGGCCTGCGACCGCGCGCACGGCTGCACAGCTTCGCGGTGGTCGGCTCCGATCCGCTGCTCATGCTCACCGGCGTCATCCCCGCGACGGCGAAGGTGCTGTCGCGGGCGGGATTGACGATCGACGACATCGACGCGTTCGAGGTCAACGAGGCGTTCGCGAGCGTCGTGCTGGCCTGGCAGGCGGAGACCGGCGCCGACCTCGCCAAGGTCAACATCAACGGTGGCGCGATCGCTCTCGGCCACCCGCTGGGCGCCAGTGGTGCGCGGCTGCTGACCACCCTCCTCTCCACCCTCGAGCAGACCGGCGGGCGTTACGGCCTGCAGGTGATGTGCGAGGGCGGCGGCCTGGCGAACGCGACGATCATCGAACGCCTGTAAGTCACCGGCGGGTTGATACCCCCTCTAGGTATGTTGCGCAGCCTGCTTCGGATAGGTACGGTGGCGGTACCCCCCAGGGGTACCTAGACCGGAGGTTCGCATGGAGCACGACCACTCGGCGCTGCCGGGCTACGCCGACACCAAGGACGCCCAGCTCAAACGACTGCGGCGGATCGAGGGCCAGGTCCGCGGGCTGCAGCGGATGGTCGAGTCCGACACCTACTGCATCGACGTTCTGACCCAGGTCTCCGCGGCCACCAGGGCGCTGGAAGCCTTCGCGCTCGGGCTGCTCGACGAACACCTCGCGCACTGCGTGACCGCGGCGATCGAGGCCGGCGGTGACGAGGCCGGCGAGAAGCTCCGCGAAGCCAGCCAGGCCATCGCACGGCTGGTCCGCTCATGACCGCGGCGGACCGCAGCGAGATCAGCTACGCCGTGACGGGGCTGACCTGCGGCCACTGCGTCGCCGCCGTCACCGAGGAACTTTCTGCCCTGGCCGGTGTCGAGCACATACACATCAGCCTTGTACCCGGCGGAACCTCGACACTGACGGTCACGAGTGCTTCCCAGCTCGCCGTCGACGACATCGCCGCCGCGCTCGACGAGGCGGGCGACTACCGGTTGGCCTCATGACCGCCACCGATCACGACGCCGCCCACCAGGTCGATCTCCGCATCGGCGGCATGACGTGCTCGTCGTGCGCCGCCCGGGTGCAGAAGAAACTCAACCGCGTCGACGGGGTGAGCGCCACCGTCAACTACGCGACGGAGAAGGCATCGGTGACCTACGCCGACCCGCTCACCCCCGACGACCTCATCGGCGTCGTCGAGAGCGCCGGCTACCAGGCGCACCTCGCGGGGGGCCACGCCCACACCGACCACGACGCGCGCGATCTGCTGCGCCGCCTGGCGGTCTCCACCGTCCTGGCGATACCGGTGGTCGTGCTGTCCATGCTCGGCCTCCTGCACGACGGCGGCTGGCGCTGGGTCGCGCTGGCACTGGCCACCCCCGTCGTGGTGTGGGGAGCCTGGCCGTTCCATGTCGCCACCGTGCGCAACGCCCGCCACCTGACCTCGACGATGGACACGCTCGTGAGTGTCGGCATCGGTGCGGCCTACCTGTGGTCCCTCGTGGCCGTGGTGTTCGCTCCCGGCCGGGAGCTCTACCTCGAGGTCTGTTCTGCCGTGACGGTGTTCCTGCTCGCCGGCAGGTACCTGGAGGCGCGGGCGAAGCGTCGTTCCGGCGCGGCACTGCGGGCCCTGCTCGAGGTCGGCGCCAAGGACGTCAGCGTGCTCCGCGACGGCGTCGAGCACCGCCTCCCTATCGGTGAGCTCCAGGTCGGTGACACCTTCGTCGTCCGTCCCGGTGAGAAGGTGGCCACGGACGGTGTGGTCGTCAGCGGGAACTCCGCGGTGGACGCCTCCATGCTCACCGGCGAGCCCCTGCCGATCGACGTCGCGCCCGGTGACGCGGTCACAGGGGCCACCGTCGCCGTCGGCGGCCGGCTGGTCGTCCGCGCGAGGCGGGTCGGCGCCGACACCCAGCTCGCCCAGATCGCCCGGCTGGTCGACCGCGCGCAGACGGGCAAGGCGCCGCTGCAGCGCCTGGCCGACCGCATCTCGGGGGTGTTCGTGCCGGTCGTGTTCGCCGTCTCGGCGCTCACGCTCGCGGGCTGGCTGCTGTCCGGGCAACCGGTGGCGTCGGCGTTCACGGCGGCGGTGGCCGTCCTCATCATCGCCTGTCCGTGCGCGCTCGGCCTCGCCACGCCCACCGCGCTGCTCGTGGGCACGGGCCGGGCCGCGCAACTGGGCATCCTCATCAAGGGCCCCGAGGTCCTGGAGTCCACGCGGGCCGTGGACACGGTGGTCCTCGACAAGACCGGCACGGTCACCACGGGACGGATGAGCGTCCTCGGTGTCGTCGGCGATGCCGACACCCTGCGGCTGGCCGGCGCGGTCGAAGCCGCCTCCGAACATCCGGTGGGGCGCGCCGTCGTGGCGGCCGCGCGGACGGAGTGGCCGGAATTGCCCGGCGTCGAGGATTTCGCCGGCCACGGCGGGCTGGGCGTCACCGGGCGGGTGGAGGGCCGGGAGGTCGCCGTGGGTCGCCGGTCCTGGCTGGCCGACACGCTGGGGATGGCGCCCGCAGCCGACCTGGACAAGGCCGTCGCGCTCGCCGACCTCGGTCCGCGCACGGTGGTGTGGGCGGCGTGGGACGGCGCCATCCGGGGTGCGATCACCGTGGGCGACACGCTCAAGCCGACCTCGGCCCAGGCGGTCGCCGAGCTGCGGGCACTGGGGCTGCACGCGGTGCTGCTCACCGGGGACAACCGGGCGGCCGCCGAGGCCGTCGCGGCCGCGGTCGGGATCGACGACGTCATCGCCGAGGTGCTGCCCGCGCAGAAGGCCGACGCCATCCAGCGACTGCAGCGCGACGGCAGGACGGTGGCCATGGTCGGCGACGGCATCAACGACGCCGCGGCCCTGGCCCAGGCCGACCTCGGGCTGGCGATGGGCACCGGCACCGACGCCGCGATCGAGGCCGGCGACCTGACCCTGGTGCGCGGGGACCTGCGCGCCGCCGCGGACGCCATCCGGCTCTCGCGCGCGACCCTGCGCACGATCAAGGGCAACCTGTTCTGGGCCTTCGCGTACAACGTCGCCGCCATCCCGCTGGCCGCGGCCGGGCTGCTGAGCCCGATGATCGCCGGATTCGCGATGGCGTTCAGCTCCGTGTTCGTGGTCAGCAACAGCCTGCGGCTGCGCCGGTTCACCGCCTCCGGCACGTCGGCGGGCTGATCTACGATCGGACGATGACCACCGATCCGGCACCCGAGGCCGTCCCCGTCGCCACCCACGACATCGGCATGTCGCCGCGAGCTGCAGGCCTCGATCGCCGAGCACTGGGGGGACGCTCCGGTGATGCCGCACCCGGCACGCCCCGACGGCGCGGAGTGGGCCGCCCGGCGCAGGGCGAGCGTGTCCGCGGCCTTCCCCGGCCGGCTCGTGGTCGTCCCGTCCGGCTCGCTGAAGACCCGGGCCAACGACACCGAGTACGCGTTCCGGGCAGCGAGCTCGTTCACCTGGCTCACCGGGGAGACCACCGAGGACGCCGTGCTCGTCCTCGCCCCCGACGGGGCCGGTCACCGCGCCACCCTGTACGTCCGCGAGTACGTCGGACCCGGATCGCTCGGGTACTTCACCGACCGGCTCGCACGGCGCCCTGTGGGTGGGCGGTGTCCCGACCGTCGAGGCGACCGCGCAGGCACTGGGCCTGGACGTCCGGCCGCTGTCCGAGCTCGCCGGCGCGCTGAGTCCCCACAAGGACGGCGACTGCGCACTCCTGCGCGGCATCGACGCATCCGTCGACGCCCTGCTCCCCCGTGGCAGCGACGCGATCCTGGGCCGCACGCTCGACGAGCTGCGTCTGGTCAAGGACGAGTGGGAGATCGCCCGCCTGCAGCACGCCTGTGACGCCACCGCGCGCGGCTTCGCCGACGTCGCCCGCGAGCTGCCGATGCTGCTCGAACGCGGCGGCGCGCGAGGCGAGCGCTGGCTGGAGGGCACCTTCTGGCGTCGCGCGCGGCTCGAGGGCAACGAGGTCGGCTACACCTCGATCCTCGGCGCCGGCACCCACGGCACCGTCCTGCACTGGTGGCGCAACAACGGCGACGATCGCGCCACGGCCAGCTCCTGCTCGCCGACATGGGCATCGAGACCGACGAGCTGTACACCGCGGACGTCACCCGCACCATGCCCGTCAACGGCGAATGGACGCCCAACCAGCTCAAGGTCTACCGCGCCGTCCACGAGGCGCAGCAGGCCGGGATCGCCGAGGTCAAGGCCGGAGCGGACTTCCTCGCCGCGCACCGGGCCGCGATGTGGGTGCTCGCCGACCACCTGCACGGCTGGGGCATCCTGCCGGTCACCGCTGACGTCTCCTGCGCCACCGACACCGACGCCCCCGGGGCCGGGTTGCACCGCCGCTACACCCTGCACGGCACCTCGCACATGCTGGGCATCGACGTGCACGACTGTGCCGCCGGCCCGCACCGAGATCTACCCGCGCGGGACCCTCGCGGCCGGCAACGTCCTCACCGTCGAGCCGGGCCTGTACTTCCAGGTCCACGACGAGACGGTGCCCGCGGACCTGCGGGGACTGTCGGTGCCGGATCGAGGACGACATCCTCGTGACCGACGGCGCCCCGGTGAACCTGTCCGGCGCGCTGCCGAGCGAGCCCGGCGAGGTCATGGCGTGGATGCGCGAGGCGCAGGCCGGCCGCGCCACCATCTGATCGGCATGCCCGGACCCCTGCGGGTGCGCTCGGCCGTCATCCCGGAGCGCGAGATCCGGTGGCGGTTCTCCCGGTCGTCCGGGCCAGGGGGGCAGTCGGTGAACACCAGCGACTCGCGGGTCGAGCTGGTCTTCGACCTGGCCAACACGACCGCGTTCGGGCCGGCCGTGAAGGAGCGGGCGCTGACCCGGCTCGGCCCGCGGCTGGTCGACGGTGTCCTCGTCATCGCCGCGTCGGAGTTCCGGTCGCAGTTGCGCAACCGCGAGGCGGCCGAGCAGCGCCTGGTCGCCGAGCTCACCGCCGCCGTCGCCCCGCCGCCGCGGCCCCGACGCCCGACCAAGGCCACGCGCGGTTCGGTCGAGCGGCGGATCGCGACGAAGAAGCGACGCTCCGACGTCAAGCGGTTGCGCCGGCCCGGGACGGACGGCTGAGCTCACGGGCGGGGTCGCTCCCCGGGGCGCGAACCAGGCAGATGTACGCCGGTTGCTGTTACCGCCAAGTATTGCGATCCTTCCGCGGTGAGCAACAACAAGGTCTCGCTGACCTACCGCGTCGTCATGGCCCTCGCCAGCCCGATCGTGCGGTGGTGGGGCCGGTTGACGGTCGTCGGCGCCGACCTGATCCCGCTGTCGGGCCCCACGCTGATCCTCGCCAATCACGACAGCTACTGGGATCCGGTGGTGGTGGGCGTCGCCGGGCTGCACCGGCGCCAGATCCGGGCGCTGGCCAAGGCCTCGCTGTGGAAGACCAAGCCGGTGGCCTGGGTGCTGAACGGGATGGGGCAGATTCCGGTCGAGCGGGGACGCGGTGACGCCGACGCGATGAAGGCCGTCACCGACGCGCTGCGCTCGGGCTCCTGCATCGGCGTCTTCCCGGAAGGGACCACCTCGCGCGGCGTACCCACGCGCGCCCACAGTGGCGCGGGGCGGCTGGCGCTGAGCGTCCCGGACGCGGCCGTCGTCTGCGCACGGATCATCGGAGCCGTCGACATCGTGCGCTTCCCGCACCGGCCGACGATCTCGGTCGAGTTCTTCCTGTCCGAAGGCGGCCAGCCCCGCGCGGACGAGAGCGCCATCGGCGTGACCCGACGGATGATGAAGGAGATCCGTGTCGGCGCGCCCTACGCCGTACCGGGGCGGGCGAAGAAGGCCGCGCAGTGCCGCGCCAACGCAGCCGCCCATCAGCCGGGACCCGACGCCTGACCGCCGCGAGTGGCGGAGCTACCGGCTCAGGGCGCCGGATGTTCGGCGTCGGTACCGGCAGCACCCGTACCCGCGTCGGTGCCCGAATCCGTAGCGCTCCGGGCCCGGCCCGGCGGCGGGACGTCGACAGCCGGCGGGCGGATGTCGGCGGCCGGCGGGCGGATGTCGGCGGCCGGCGGGCGGATGTCGGCGGCCGGCGGCCGGGACTCGATGCCGGTGTCGGTGAGTTCGGGGCCGAACTCCGGCGGCACCTTGCGCAGGTGGCGCGACATGGAGCGGAACAGGAAGTAGGAGGCGATCAGCAGCAGCACGATGATGAGCAGACCGATCGGCGACGCCTTGCCTGCGTCGGCTCCGGCGGCCAGCGTGGCGCTCACGCCTGCACGGTTTCGCGGACCCCGGCGAACAGGTCGTCCTCGGGCAGGGTCGGAGTCGACCAGCGGATCGGGCCAGCTCGAAGTCCTCCGTCGGCCACACCTCGCGCTGGATCGCCAGCGGCACCTTGAAGAACGAGCCGTTCGGGTCGACCTGGGTGGCGTGCGCCAGCAGCGCGGCGTCGCGGCGCGGGAACCACTCGGCGCACTCGACCCGGGTGGTCATGTTCGGCGCCGCGCCAGTCCGTGGCGTCCGCGCGCTCCTGCCCAGCGCTTGCGCATCTCCTCGAACGGCGACTCCAGGCCACGCTCGATCATCGCCTTGTCCAGCGCCTCGAACCGCTCCCGGCTGAAGCCGATGTCGTAGTAGAGCTTCAGCGGCTGCCACGGCTCGCCGGTTCGGGGTAGCGGTCCGGGTCGGGCGCGGCCTCGAACGCCGCCATCGACGACCTTGTGGCACATGATGTGGTCCGGGTGCGGGTAGCCGCCGTTCTCGTCGTAGGTCGTCATGACGTGCGGACGGAACCGGCGCACGATCTCCGACCAGCGGGGCCGTCGCTTCCTCGACCGGCACGAGGCCGAAGCAGCCCTCCGGCAGCGGCGGCAGCGGGTCGCCCTCGGGCAGGCCGGAGTCGACGAACCCCAGCCACTCCTGACGCGACCCCGAGGATCTCGCGGGCCCGGGCCATCTCGTCGCGGCGGATCTCGGGCGATGTCGGCCACGATCTCCGGGCGGTCCTTGCAGCGCGGGATTGAGGATGTCGCCGCGCTCGCCGCCGGTGCAGGTCACGACCAGTACGTCCACACCCTCGTCGACGTAGCGGGCCATGGTGGCCGCACCCTTGCTCGACTCGTCGTCGGGGTGGGCGTGGACTGCCATCAGACGCGCAAGGGCTTCGGACACGCCGTCCATTGTCGCTGATGGATGCGACGGTGACGGCGCGTACGACTCCCCGCCCGGCGCGGCTGCCGGGATGCCGCCGGCCTGAGGTCGACGGTGTTCACTGACTGGTGCCCATGTCGATGGCTGACCGAGTCCCGCACCGGAGACCTGGCTGACCCAGGAGGCCTACGACCGGCTCTCCGGCGAGCTGGCACGAGCTGATCGCCGACCGCCCGGCCATCGCCGCGGAGATCAACGCCCGGCGCGAGGAGGGCGACCTCAAGGAGAACGGCGGCTACCACGCCGCCCGCGAGGAGCAGGGCAAGCAGGAGGGCCGGATCCGCCACTCGAGCAGTTCTGCTGCGCAACGCCAAGGTCGGCGAGGCGCCGACCGCAACGGCACCGCCGGCCCGGGCTTGGTCGTCACCGTGGCCTACGACGGCGACGAGGACGACACCGAGACCTTCCTGCATCGGCTCGCGCGAAGAGGCCGGCACGACCGACATCGCCGTCTACTCGGCCGCTCCCCGCTGGGCAAGGCGCTGACCGGGGCCAAGGAGGGCGACACCGTCAGCTACGAGACCCCGACCGGCAAGACGATCAGCGTCACCCTGGTGTCGGCCAAGCCGTTCGGCTCCTGAGGGCGGACGCCTGCTCACCGATCGGGACGAGAACTTTCCGCACAGCGAGAACTGGCGGCACAGCGAGGATTTCCCGCCCAGCGAACCTGTGCGCCGGGTGGTGGCGGCGGGCCGGCGCGAGTCGTAGCGTTGGACTGCATCCCCTTCCGCTATCGTCGCGGCTGGCTTCTCTCCGTCGAGTCCCCCGTCCGCGCGCCCGGTCATCGCCTCACTCAGCGGTAAGCACGGCCGTTCGTGACCTCCACCAGCAGTTGATCCCACCACTGGGCGACACGTTCGAGCTCGGACCACACCTGATGACCTCAGCTCGACTTCGCCGTCCCGTTCGCCGATCCGTCGACGGCCACACGCCGCGAGCCGCCTGCCGCACACGGTCGCCGAGCTGCGCGAGCTCGCCGGGCACGCGTCTCCTCGCTGCGCCCGGTCAAGGCCGAGATCCGGACCAACCTGATCGCACGGCTGGCCGCCGGGCAGCCGTCGCTGCCGGGCATCGTCGGGCTTCGAGGACACCGTCGCCACCCGAGGTCGAGCGGGCGCTGCTGGCCGGCCACGACATCGTCCTGCTGGGCGAGCGCGGCCAGGGCAAGACCCGGCTGGTCCGCACGCTGGTCGGCCTGCTCGACGAGTGGACGCCGGTGATCGCCGGATCGCGAGCTGAACGAGCACCCGGCCCGCCGATCGACGCCGCGGCTCGATCCGCCTCGTCGGCCGAACTGGGCGACGAGCCTGCCGATCAGCCTGGCTGCACCGCTCCGAGCGCTACGGCGAGAAGCTGGCCACCCCGGACACGTCGGTCGGCGACCTGATCGGCGACATCGACCCGATCAAGGTGGCCGAGGGCCGCTCGCTGGGCGACCCGGAGACCGTCCACTACGGCCTGGTGCCGCGCACGAACCGCGGGATCTTCGCCGTCAACGAGCTCCCCGACCTGGCCGAGCGGATCCAGGTCTCGCTGCTCAACGTGCTGGAGGAGCGCGACATCCAGATCCGCGGCTACCGGCTGCGGCTGCCCCTGGACCTGCTGCTGTCGCCACCGCGAACCCCGAGGACTACACCAACCGCGGGCGCATCATCACCCCGCTCAAGGACCGCTTCGGCGCCGAGATCCGCACCCACTACCCGCTCGAACTGGACGACGAGCTGCACCTCATCGCGCAGGAGGCGGCGGTGCTGTGGGACGGCGTCGCACGCACGGCGCGCCGCTGGTGCCGAGCCACCTGCTCGAGGTCGTCGGGCGGTTCGCCCGGGCGGTCCGCGATCGCCCCCCAGGTCGACCAGCGCTCGGGCGTCTCGGCGCGCTTCGCGATCGCCGCGATCGAGACGGTGGCCGCGTCGGCGGTGCGCCGGGCGGCGATCGCCGGGGAGCCGGTGGCGGTCGCCCGGGTCGCCGACCTGGCCGTCGATCGTCCCCGCCTCGCGCGGCAAGGTCGAGTTCGACGACTCCGACGGCTCCGCGGAGGGGCGCGAGTTCGAGGTGCTGGAGCACCTGCTGCGGCGCGCGATCGCCGACACCTACCGCGCGCGGCTGGCCGGGCTGGACCTGCGGGCGCTGCAGGAGAAGTTCGACGAGCGGCCTGGTCGTCTCCTCCGGCGACACCGTGTCGGCCGAGGACGCTGCTCGAACAGCTCGGTACGGTGCCGGGGCTGGTCGCGACTGCTGGACCGGCTCGAGCCCGGCGGCGTCGCCGAGGGTCCGGCTGCGGTCGGCCTGGCCGCGGCCGGCGGTCGAGTTCGCGCTCGAGGGCCTGTACCTCAACCGCCGCCTGGCCAAGGACTCCGCCGGCGGCCGCACCGTCTACGGAGCCTGACCGTGCCAGTCGGGGCGAGCTCGGCCCCGTAGCAGTCGCCGCCTCGGCGTGTCCGACTGCACGGCGGCCAACGCTGTCGATCATCACGGGCGGGAGGTCGGGCGTGACCAGCTCCTACGGGCGTGGCACGGCGGCGGCGATCCGCTGGAGGCGCCGTTCGACGTGCGGGCGGCCATGGACGAGATCGGCGACACGGTCCTGGCCGGCGCCTCCCCGCGCACCGCGCTGGAACGGCTGCTGCGTAGGGGACTGCGCAACGGTCGCGGGCTGGACTCGATCCGGTCGCCAGGCCCGCACGCGCCAGCGCGACCTGCGCAAGAACAACCGCCTGGACGGCACGCTGGAACAGATCAAGGAACTGCTCGACGCAGGCTCTGACCGCGGAGAAGACCGCGCTGTTCCCGGACCCCGTCGACGCCGCGCGGATGGCCGAGGCCGAACTCGACGCGCTGCCCGAGGACACCGCGCGGGCGGTGCGCGATCTCGGCGAGTACCAGTGGCGCTCGCCCGAGGCGGCGCAGACGTTCCAGCAGATCCAGGACCTGCTCCGCTCGGAGGTCCTCGACGCGCAGTTCGCCGGCCTCAAGGACGCGATGGCCAACGCCACGCCCGAGGACCTGGCCCGGGTGCGGGAGATGATGGCGGCGCTGAACGACATGCTCGACGCCGACGCGCGCGGCGAACACACCCCGGAGCAGTTCGCCGAGTTCATGGAGCAGTACGGCGACTTCTTCCCCGACAAGCCCGAGAACCTGGCCGAGCTGGTCGACTCGCTGGCCCGCCGTTCGGCCGCCGCCCAGCGGCTGATGAACTCGCTCAGCCCCCGAGCAGCGGGCCGAGCTGGGCCAGCTGATGTCCGACATGCTGCGGCGCTCGACGGCCTGGCCGATCAGATGGCCCGGCTGCAGGCCGCGCTGCGGTCGGCGCGTCCGGACCTGCCGTGGGACGGCCGCGAGCAGATGGACGGCGACGAACCCGATGGGCTACTCCGACGCCACCGAGCGCGCTCTCCGAACTGGCCGACCTGGACGAGCTCGAGTCGCTCGCCGATCAGGACTACCCGGGTGCCACGCCTGGCCGACATCGACGAGGAGCTGGTCGAGCGGGCCCTGGGCCGCCAGGCCGTCGACGACCTGGCCCAGCTGCGCCAGATCGAGCAGGAGCTGCAGCGGCAGGGCTACCTCGAGCGCTGGCCGACCCGGCCAGGGGCTGCACCTTGACCCCTCGAGCCCTGCGCCGGCTCGGCTCGGCCGCGCTGCGCCGGGTCTTCGCCGACCTGGCCGCGGCCGGGCGGCGGCGGGCACGACATGCGCAACGCCGGCCCGTCCGGCGAGGCCACCGGAGCCAGCCGCACCTGGGAGTTCGGCGACGAGCAGCCGTTGGACGTCACCCGCACCGTCCGCAACGCGGTGCTGCGCACGGCCGGCGACCCGGATCCCGCGCGGCCACGGCGTGCGGCTCAAGCCCGAGGACTTCGAGGTCGCCGAGACCGAACGCCGGTCAGCACGGCAGCCATCGCCCTGCTGGTGGACATGTCGTTCTCGATGGAGCTGCGCGGCACGTGGGGCGAGGCGAAGACCACGGCGCTGGCCCTGCATTCGCTGATCACGACCAAGTTCCCGCAGGACGCCATCCAGATCATCGGCTTCAGCGACTACGCCCGCGCGATGACGCCCGGCGATCTGATCAGCCACGAATGGGAGCGGGTGCAGGGCACCAACCTGCAGCACGCGCTCATGCTCGGCGCGCCGGCATCTGGACCGGCACCGCAGCGCCGAGCCGGTCATCCTGGTCATCACCGACGGCGAACCGACGGCGCACCTGACCCGCGGACGGGTACGCCGATTTCGCCTGGCCGCCGACGCGCGAGACGATCGCGGCCACCGTGGCCGAGGTCGCGCGGTGCACCCGTCGGGGCGCGACGATCAACGTGTTCATGCTCGACAACGAGCCGGCGCTGGTCGACTTCATGAACGAGGTCGCGCGCCGCAACGGTGGGCGGCTGTTCGAGCCCAAGCCGGGCCGGCTGGGCGAGTACGTGGTCGCCGACTACCTCAAGGCACGCGGTGGTCGGCGCCGCTCACGCATGGCCTGACGCCGTTCGCGCTGCGCGATGCCGGGATGTGCCCGATGATGGGTGCGCAGCGAGCTCGCACGTCGCGAGTCGAGGCGACCACCGCGGGGCGTGGCACCGTCGGCGGGTCGGAGTCGACTACGGTATGCGGACGCTTGCTAGCAAGATTCGTCCGTGGATCGATACATCGTCAGGAGACACGCCAGTGCACACCCCGGTTTCGTGCGTGCGCACGGGCCTCCTCCACGCCCGGTGCGGCGAGTGAAGCTCAGCCCTACCGCGTCCCGGCTGCGTGCTCTGACAGTGGCTCTGGAGATGAGCCGCGCCCAGGCGGCACGATCCTGCGGCTACAGTGCCAACCAGTTCTCCGCGCTCGGACTCATCAGCATCGACGGGCCGATCACGCCCGTGGACCTGTCCGCCCGCCTGACCATGACCTCGGGCAGCGTGACCGCCCTGCTCGACCGGTTGCAGCACGACGACCTCATCCGCCGCGAGGCCAACCCCGACGACCGGCGCAGCATCCTCATCCACACCACCGACCGGGGCGAGGCGCTCCTCGCGGCGTCGGTCAGCGACTTCGACCGCCGGGTCAGCACGGTCGCCGACGAGCTCGATCCCGAGGAGCGGGAGATCCTCGATCGGCTCCTCGTGACGCTCCGCCACGCCTTCGACGCCCTCCCCCTCGATCACCGCAGCTCGATGTCCTGATGGCGGCCGGGCTGTCACCAGATCGTGACGGGCGGGCGGCGACGGCGCCTCATACAGTGGTTCCCATGCGGGGGCGGCGGCACGGGGTGGCGTGGGCGGGCGTGTTCTGCACCGCCCTCATGGTTCTCGGGGGATGCTCCGGGAGTTCGACGAAGGCCGACAGCACGACCGCGTCGACACCCATACCCACCACCGCGGCGACGTCGGGCACCCACACGTCGGCGCCCGCGACCACGAAGAGCACCACCTCGTCCGGCGCAGGCACCACCGCGCGGACGTCGACGTCGGCGGGGAACCCGGAGAGCCCCGTCGCGACCGGCACGGCGAGTGCGCCGAAGGGCGGCCCGAGCCTGCAACCGCCGCCGCCGACCATGACCGCCGACGGCTACACCTGGACGGTTCGCGGAACGGACACGATCCCCAGCTGCAGCAGCCACGCGACGGGCAAGGCACAGGCCTACCTCAAGGCGCACGCGTGCAGCCAGGCCATCCGATCGATCATCACCACGGTGGTCGGCGGCCGGACCGTGATCGTGACCCGGGCCGCGATCAGCCTGCCCCCGCACGGCGCGAAGGAATCGAGCTTCACCAACGCGGAGGGTTACGTCTCGCTCATCTCCGGCGGCGGGGCCGGGGGGCTCAAGGACCTCTTCGCGGAGGGCGTGCGCTACCCGGGCGGTCCCGCCGCGCTGCCCTCCCCGTCCGCGCTGAGCGTCACCCGCCAGGACATCGCCGCCATCGTGATCCAGGCGGCCTACGCCGACGGGACGTCCTCCTCCAGTGACCCGGCCCTGGTGGCCGTGGCCAAGGCCGCGATCACCCTGCCCGTCCTGACCTGACAACGCCGCCCGCCCGGGGTGTACCCGGGTGAGCCCGGCCTCAGCCGCGTGCGCCGGTGTCAGCCGACTGCGCCGGGTCAGCCGAGCGCGGCGACCAGGTCGGCGACCAGGTCCTCCGCGGTCTCGATGCCGACCGACAGTCGGACCAGGTTCGCCGGTACCTCCAGCGGTGACCCGAGACGCTGGCGTGGGTCATCCGCCCCGGGTGCTCGATCAGCGACTCGACCCCGCCGAGGGACTCCCCCAGGGTGAACAGCTCGGCGCCCGGTCGCAGACCTCCAGCGCCGCCTGCTGGCCACCGCGCGACCCGGAACGACACCATGCCGCCGAAGCCGCTCATCTGCCGGGCGGCCACGTCGTGGCCGGGATGAGTCCGGCAGGCCCGGGTACAGCACCTCGGTCCACCGCCGGATGCGCGGACAGCGCCTCGACCATGCGTGCGGCGTTGGCGCAGTGCCGGTCCATCCGCACGCCGAGGGTCTTGATGCCGCGCAGGACCAGCCAGGCGTCGAACGGGCCCGCGACCGCACCCATGGCGTTCTGGTGGAACGCCAGCTGCTCCCCGAGCTCGGCCGAGGCGGCGACGAGAGCGCCGCCGACCACGTCGGAGTGCCCGCCGAGGTACTTCGTCGTCGAGTGCACGACGACGTCCGCGCCGAAGCGCCAGCGGCTGCTGCAGGTAGGGCGAGGCGAAGGTGTTGTCCACGGCCAGCAGCGCCCCGGCCTCGTGGGCGATCTCGGCGCAGCGCGGCGATGTCGGCGATGCCGAGCAGCGGGTTGGTCGGCGTCTCGCACCAGATCAGCCTGGTGGTTCGGGCGCACTGCCGCGCGCACCGCGTCCACGTCGTGCAGAGCGCGACCGCGCTGTAGGTGCAGGCCCCAACGGTCGAACACCTTGGCCACCAGGCGGAACGTGCCGCCGTAGGCGTCGCCGGGCAGCATCACGTGATCACCGGGCGCGCAGACCGTGCGCAGCAGGGTGTCCTCGGCCGCCAGCCCGGAGGCGAACGCCAGCCCGCGCGCGCCGCCCTCGATCGCGGCCAGGCACTCCTCCAGCGCGGTCCGCGTCGGGTTGGCGCTGCGGCTGTACTCATACCCGCCGCGCAGCCCGCCGACGCCGTCCTGCTTGTAGGTCGACGTCTGGTAGATCGGCACGGCGACCGCCCCGGTCGAGCGGGTCCGGCTCCTGCCCGGCATGGATGGCGAGCGTGTTGAAACCGGTCACGGTCCAGCTCAGGTTCGATCACCCGTCCGAGGCTACGCACGCGGCCCACCTGAACCGGTTAGTGGTGGCGCTGACCCACCGGACGGGTCGTGGCACCACAAACCGGAGCGGGGCGGCGGTCGAAGCCGGGGCGGCGCGGGGACCCTCATTGCGGATCGGTGGCCCGACCCGGATGGCGGCCCAGAGCAGGTTGCCCGGCGCGGCGGCGACCGCACCCAGCTGCAGCTCGACGACGCCGGGCAGGTCGTCGGCCAGCCGCGACAGCCGCAGCGCCACGTCGGCCAGCGCGCCGAGGTCGGCCGGCGCGGCGCCGCCGAAGCCGGTCAGCATCGGCGCGGCCCGCGGTGCCCGCACCAGCCGCTCCGCGTCCTGCGTCGGTCAGCGGCACCGCGCGTAGGCGCGGTCGCCGAGCAGTTCGGTCGCCACCCCGCCGACCCCGAAGGACACCAGCGCCCCGAACGAGCCGTCGTCCTGCACGCCGAAGACCGTGTCGACGCCGCGCGGCGCCATCGCCTGGACGCACGCCGCGCCCGTCCTCGGCCAGGTCCAGTTCCGCCCACGCGTCGGCGAGCGCGTGCTCGTCGGTCAGGTGCAGGCGGACGCGCTCCCGAAGCGCAGCGCCACCGGCCAACCCAGGGTTGCCGCCGCCGAACGCGCCTCCCACGGGCCGACGACCTCGCGGGACGGCACGGTGAACAGCCCGAACGCGCCGAGGACGTCGTCGATCTCCTCCTCGCACCAGCTGCGCGCCCGGACGGCGTCGGTGGCCAGCACGTGGTCGACCAGGCGGCGCGCCGGCGCGGGTCGATGCCCTGCAGTCCGGGCACCTGGCCGGGCTCGCGGCGCCGCCACTCGGCGTGACGCACGGTGCGGGCCAGCGTGCGCACGGCCCGTTCGGGCGACGGATAGGACGGCATGGAACCGCGGGTGCCGGCACCACGTCACCAGGTTCGGACGAGCTCGGCCGGGACGCCCGTCGAAGCCCAGGAACGTCGACAGCACCGGCTTGCCCGAGCCTCGGACCGCGTCGCGCATGGCCAGCGCGTACTCCTCGCCCGGAGCCGGCGAGCAACGGCGGGACGAACACCGCTACGATCGGCGTCCACGTCCTCGGCGCGCGCGGCCCGCGAGCAGCGCGGCTCCGAACTGCCGGCGGGTCGCGTTCACGCCGACGTCCACCACCCAGGTGGTGTCCAGGCCCTCGGCCGCGCAGGCGGCCGACGACCAGCATGTTGAGCGCGGCCGAGTTGCCCACCACCGCGACCCGATCGCCCGCCGGCAGCGGCTGCGCGGCCAGCAGCAGGCCCGACGTCGAACATCTCGTCCAGCGTGCGCGACCCGGATGACGCCCGATGCCTGGAACAGCGCCGCGACCGCCGCGTCCGGGACGTCCACGCTGGTGCCGCGCAGGCCGCTGACCACGTCCGCCCGGGCCCGGACTTCACGGCGACGATCGGCTTGCGGCGCGCCACCCGCCGGCGCAGCTGCGGGCGAACTTGCGCGGGTTACCGAAGCTCTCCAGGTACAGCAGGATGACGTCGGTCGCCGGGTCGTCCTCGACCAGTACTGCAGCAGGTCGTTGCCCGACACGTCGGCCCGGTTGCCGGCCGAGACGAACGTCGACAGCCCGACGTCGCGGCGCACCGCCTCACCCAGCACGGCGACGCCGAGCGCCCCGGACTGGCTGAAGAACCCGGTGCGCCCCCGGCGCGGGATCAGCGGGGCCAGCGAGGCGTTGAGCAGCATGCGACGGGTCGTTGTTGGCGATGCCCAGGCAGTTCGGCCCGACGACGCGCATCCCGTTCGCGCGCGCCTCGGCCACCAGCGCGCGCTGGGCGGCGAGCCCGGCGGCCCGGTCGTCGGCGCGCTCGCCGAAGCCGCCGGAGATCACGACCAGCCCGCGCACGCCGCTTGGCCGCGCACTCGCTCGACGACGCCGCCGACCACCTCGGCCGGGACGGCGATCACGACCAGATCGACGTCGCCGGGGATGTCGAGCACGCCGGCGAACGCGGGCCGCCCCTCGACCTCCGTCGCGTCCGGGTTGGATCGGGTAGATCTCGCCGGAGAAGCCGGCGCGCAGCAGGTTGCGCAGCACCGCGTTGCCGATCTTGCTGGGATCGGTACTGGCGCCGACGACCGCGACCGAACGGGGCGCGAGCAGCCGCCGGATCGACGCGGCCTCGGCAGCGTGCTCACGTTCGCGCGTCACCGACTGGGTCAGCGCGGTCTGGTCGATCGTCGAACTCCAGGTGCACGACGCCGTAGTCGTACTGGTGCGAGGCCTGGTAGCCGGCGTCGACGAACACCCGCACCATCCGCCCGTTCTCGGCCAGCACCTCGGCCATGAACCGGCGGATGCCGCGTTCCCGGGCGGCCGCGGCCAGATGCTCCAGCAGGACCGAGCCGATGCCGCGACCCTGATGGGCGTCGGCGACGACGAACGCCACCTCGGCCTCGGTCGGGTCGGTCGAGCCGGTCGAAGCGCCCGACGCCGATGATCTGGCCGCTGAGCAGGACGACCAGCGCCACCCGGTCGACGTGGTCGACGGTGGTGAAGCGGACGAGTCGCGCTCCGACATGTGGTTGTACGCGGAGAAGTAGCGCAGGTAGCGGGTGTGGTCCGACAGCCCGGCGTGGAAGGCGACCAGCGCATCGGCGTCGGTCGGCTCGATCGGGCGCAGGTGGACGGTGGCCCCGTCGGCGACCACGACGTCGGCGCGCCACGTGCGGCGGATAGGCGCGGGGTCGCCGTCGGTGGCTGCTCGGTCGGGATGTCGGTGTCATGATCGGCGTCAGTCTCGCGGATCGTCGGGGTCGAGTCCCAGCAGGGGGAAGACGCGCGCCGGGTGGCGGCGACCGAACGGTCCAGCCAGGTCTCCCCGCCCGGATGCCACGGAGGTGGGCCGTCGGCGGTCCCGGCCTTAGCGGCACGGAACCCTCGCCCATCGTGACGGGCAGAGCGGCGGTGATGCCCCGCGCCCGCAGGCCATCCGTCCACGCGGACGGGATCGCGGTGGACGGATCCACCGGGCGCGCCGGCCGCCTCGGCGATCAGGTTGGTCCACGTGCGGGGCACGCACCGCAGCACTCCGTACCCGCCGCCGCCGAACGCCACCCACCGCCCGCCGGCCGACTCGTGGGCGAGCGCGTGCATCCAGGACAGCGCCGCAGCCTGGCCGTCGACGGTGAGCGGCCAGCTCGGCCAGCGGGTCGTCGTGGTGGGTGTCGCAGCCGCACTGGCTGACCAGGATGTCCGGTTGGAACGCGCGCACGGCGCCCGGCACGACCGCGCCGAACGCGCGCAGCCAGCCCTCGTCGTCGGTGCCGGGCGGCAGCGCGACGTTGACCGCCGTGCCCTCGGCCGCGCCCGCGCCGAGCTCGGACGGCAGCCCGGTGCCGGGGAACAGCGTGGCCGGATGCTGGTGCAGGCTCACGGTCAGCACCCGCGGGTCGTCCCAGAACGCGGCCTGCACGCCGTCGCCGTGGTGCACGTCGACGTCGACGTAGGCGACCCGTTTCGCGCCGTTGGCCAGCAGCCAGCGGATGGCGATGACGACGTCGTTGAGCAGGCAGAACCCGGACGCGGTGTCGTCACATCGCGTGATGCAGGCCGCCGGCGATGTTGACGGCGTGCGTCCGCGTGCCCCTGCCAGACCTGCGCCGCGGCCAGGACCGAGCCGCCGGCGATCAGCGCGCCCGCATCTCGTACATCCCGCGGGAACACCGGGTTGTCGGCCGTGCCGAGACCGTGCCCGACGAAACCGGGATCGACGGACGCCTCGCGCAGCGCGGCCAGGTAGCCCGGGCTGTGTGGGCGGTCAGCAGGGTGGCTTCGTCGGCCGGCTCCGGCTGGCGCAGCGTGACCCGGTCCAGGACGCCGAGTTCGCGGGCCAGCCGGATCGTGAGGTCCAGGCGCACCGGGTGCATCGGGTGATCGCCGAAGTCGTACCCGAGGTACCGCTCATCCCACATCACGCTGGCCCGACACGCCATGGGCAGACGGTACCCAGTCCCCGGCCCGCCCACCCAACTGGCCGGGCCGCGGGCTCAGCGGTCACCACACACCCGTGGCCGCCGCCCGGCGGTCAGTAGGTCAGATCGGCCAGGGTGGTGACGCGGTCGGGGTCGTCGACCCGATGCGTCCCGCCCCGATCGAGGTGGATCCCCCGCAGCCCGGCGGCGCGGGCGCCCAGCACGTCCAGGTCGTAGTTGTCCCCCACCATCGTCGCGTCGTGCGGCGCGACGCCCAGCCGGCGGCAGACCTCGGCGAACATCGCCGGGTCGGGTTTGGCCAGCCCGAGATCATCGGAGGCGAAGACCGGGCCGCAGACATCGGCGAGGCCGGTCACCGCGACCTTGCGCCGTTGCTGGTCGAGCATCCCGTTGGTGACCACGGCGGTGCGCACGCCGGCCGCCACGATCCCGCGCAGCGTGGACAGCGCGTCGTCGAAGGCCACCCAGGAGCGCTCGTAGTGGACCAGGTACCCGGCGAAGGCCGCGTCGAGATCGTCCTCCGCGAGGGGCACGCCCAGGGTGGTGAAGAAGTCCCGCGCGCGGCGCCGGCGGTGCTCGCCGACGGTGATCTCCCCCGAGGCGGCGAAGGGGAAGTGCAGCTCCTCCAGCTCGAGCCACAGGGCGCTGCGATCGGGGCCGGCGGTCACACCGCGTTCGGGCAGCCACGCCGAGAGCGCGGCGTGCACGGCGCTCACGTGATCGACCAGGGTCATGTCCAGGTCGAACAGGACGGCCTTCACCGGGTCAGATAGCCGAGCACGTCCTGCCGGGTAAGGATGCCGGCCGGCTTGCCGTCGATGTGGACGAGCAGCGCGTCGGCGTTCTCCAGCAGCGTGCGACCGCCGCGGAGACAGGCTCCCCGGAGCCGATGATCGGCAGCGGCGCCGCCATGTGGTGGTTCGAGCGCGTCGGCCAGGGACGCGGTGCCGGCGAACAATGCGTCGAGCAGCGCCCGCTCGGACACCGACCCGACGACCTCGCCGGCGGTGACGGGCGGCTCGGCATTGACCACCGGCATCTGCGAGACGCTGTACTCGCGCAGGATGTCGATGGCCTCGCGGATCGTCTCGTTCGGGTGGCCGTGGACGAGCTGCGGGGTGTCGCCCGACTTGCCACGCAGCACCTGCCCGACGGTGATCTCGGCGTCGGACTGCAGGAAGCCGTAATCGCTCATCCAGGTGTCGGAGAAGATCTTGGACAGGTAGCCGCGGCCGCCGTCGGGCAGCAGGACGACCACCACGTCCGTCGGGGCCAGCCGCCGGCACCAGCTCGAGCGCCGCGGCCACCGCCATTCCGCACGAGCCGCCCACCAGCAGGCCCTCCTGGCGGGCCAGCATGCGCGTCACCTCGAACGAGCGGGCGTCGCTGATCGGGATGATCTCGTCGCAGATCGGTGCGGTCGAACGTCGTCCGGCCAGAAGTCCTCGCCGACCCCCTCGACCAGGTAGGGCCGCCCGTGCCGCCGGAGTAGACCGAGCCTTCCGGGTCGGCGCCGATGATCTGCACCGCGCCGTTCGAGACCTCCTTGAGGTACCGCCCGACGCCGCTGATCGTGCCGCCCGTACCGATGCCGGCGACGAAGTGGGTGACCCGTCCGTCGGTCTGCTCCCACACCTCGGGCCCGGTCGTCTCGTAGTGCGAACGGGGGTTGTTCACGTTGGCGTACTGGTCGGGTTTCCACCCGCCGGGCGTCTCGCGGGCCAACCGGTCGCTGACGCTGTAGTACGAGCGCGGGTCCTCGGGCTGCACCGCAGTGGGGCAGACGACGACCTCGGCCCCGTAGGCGCGCAGGGTGTTGATCTTGTCCGCGCTGACCTTGTCCGGGCACACGAAGATGCAGTGGTAGCCACGCTGCTGGGCGACGATGGCCAGCCCGACCCCGGTGTTGCCCGACGTCGGCTCGACGATCGTGCCGCCCGGACGCAATTCGCCCGAGGCCTCGGCCGCGTCGATCATCCGCACCGCGATCCGGTCCTTGACCGAACCGCCGGGATTGACGAACTCCACCTTGGCCAGCAGGAGCGGCGCGGGCGCGTCCATCGGGCAGCGTCGCCGGTGAGGGTGCGCAGCCGGACCAGCGGGGTGTGACCGATCAGATCGACGACGGACTCGTAAAACCGCATAGCGGTGAGGTTAGCCTCGAAAGGGGACCCGGTCGGCGCATCATCGCTCGGCGCCCAGCGGAGCGCACAGCGCGGGAAGGGGGATGGGTGTCACGCGCTTCACGGGCCCGCCGGATCGCCACGGCCGCCGCATTCGGCGGTGGCTCGCTCGGCGCCATCAGCGCGGCCGCTGTTCGGCGTCATCTACGGCGAGACCAAGCTGGCCCGGCGACGCATCCGCCCGGCCGAGACGCCGCCCCCGGTGGCCGACGGCACCTGGGCCGTGCCCGGACCTGCAGCCGGGCCGATCCCGCTGCGGGTCGCCGTGCTGGGCGACTCCTCGGCCGCGGGCTACGGCCTGCTCGACGCCGAGGAGACCCCCGCCGCGGTACTGGCCCGGGGCCTGTCCGCGCTGGTCGCGCCGCCCGGTCGACATCGTCTGCGTGGCCGTGGTCGGCGCGATGTCGACCGACCTGCACGAGCAGGTCGCGCGGGTGTTCCCGCACCGGCCCGCGCTGGCCTACATCATGATCGGCGCCAACGACGTCACCCACCGCATCCGCCCGGCCACCGCGGTCCGCGCGCTGGCGCGAGCCACGGTGACTGCTGCTGCGCGAGACCGGCTGCGAGGTCGTCGTCGGCACCTGTCCCGGACCTCGGCACGATCCGCCCCATCGCCCAGCCGCTGCGCTACGTGGCCCAGCGCCGTTCGCGCAACCTGGCCGCGGCGCAGACCATCGCCGTGGTCGAGGCCGGCGGACGGACCGTGTCCCTGGGCAACATCCTGGGCCCACGTTTCGCCCGGGAGCGCGACCTGTTCGGCGACGACGAGTTCCACCCGTCCGCACGCGGGTATGCCGCGGCCATCGAGGTGTCGCTCCCCTCGGCCGCCGCCGCGCTCGGGCCTGGTCAACCGAGACCGAGGCGGCCGGGCCGTTCCTGACCCAGCGCGCGCGCCCGGTCGCCCGGGCCGCGGCACGTGCCGCCACCCACCCCGGCACCGAGGTCGCGCCGGGCCCAGGTCGGCGGTTCCGACCGGGGGCAGCCACGGGCGCTGGGCCCGGCTGCTGCGCCGCCCGCACCCCGGCCGGGAGTCGACGCGGCCTCGAAGCCGATCGCATCCCGGCGACACCGAGTGCCACCGATCACCGGACGCAGCTGGCCGCTCACCGCCCACCGGGGCATGCTGTGACAATCCCACTGGAGGAGCGCCACATGCCCGAAGCCGTCATCGTCGCCACCGCCCGCTCGCCCGATCGGCCGGGCCGGCCGGGGCTCGCTGGTCAGCATCCGTCCGGACGACCTGGCCACCCAGATGGTCCGTGCCGCGCTCGACCAGGTGCCGGAACTCGATCCGCACGACCTCGACGACCTGATATCGGCTGCGGCCAGCCCGGCGGCGAGCAGGGCTTCAACGTGGCCCGCACCGTCGCCGTCCAGCTCGGCTACGACTTCCTGCCCGGCACGACGGTCAACCGCTACTGCTCGTCGTCGCTGCAGACCACCCGGATGGCGTTCCATGCGATCAAGGCCGGCGAGGGTGACGTTTCGTCTCCGCCGGTGTCGAGACGGTGTCCCGCTTCGTCACGGGCAGCTCCGACTGCCTCCCCGGACAGCCACAACCCGCTGTACGCCGACGCCGAGGCGCGCACCATCAAGGCCTCGCAGAGTCCGGCGCCAGCGACTGGCACGACCCGCGCGAGGACGGCGCCGCTGCCCGACGTCTACATCGCCATGGGCCAGACGGCCGAGAACGTCGCCCTGCTCCGCGATGTCAGCCGCGAGGACATGGACCACTTCGGCGTGCGGTCCCAGAACCGGCCGAGCAGCCATCGCGAACGGCTTCTGGGCCAAGCGACATCACCCCGATCACGCTGCCGGACGGCACCGTCGTCACCGACGATGACGGCCCCCGTGCGGGCGTCACCTACGAGGCGGTGTCCCAGCTCAAGCCGGTCTTCCGCCCGGACGGAACGGTGACGGCCGGCAACTGCTGCCCCCTCAACGACGGCGCGGCCGCCCTCGTGATCATGAGCGACGTCAAGGCGCGCGAGCTCGGCCTGACCCCGCTGGCCCGCATCGTCTCCACCGGCGTGACGGGGCTGTCGCCGGAGATCATGGGCCTCGGCCCGGTCGAGGCGTCACGGCAGGCGCTGCGACGGGCCGGCATGACCATCGGTGACATCGACCTGGTCGAGATCAACGAGGCCTTTGCCGCGCAGGTGATCCCGTCCTACCGCGAGCTCGGCGTGGACGAGGACCGCCTCAACGTCAACGGCGGCGCGATCGCGGTCGGCCACCCGTTCGGCATGCACCGGCGCCCGCATCACCACGACCCTGATCCACGGCCTGCAGGACGCGGACAAGCAGTTCGGCCTCGAGACCATGTGCGTCGGCGGGGGCCAGGGCATGGCGCTCGTCATCGAACGGCTGAGCTGACGCGGCGCCCCCGCGGCGCCGGAGGCTAACCGGCGAGAAAACTGGCCCGGACGCTCCGGCGCGGGTTGTCGCCGTTGGTGTCGATCAGGACCACGCTCTGCCAGATTCCCAGCTGGGGCTCGCCCGCGAGGACCGGAACGGTCACCGACGGGGCGAGGAACGCGGGCAGGACGTGGTCCCGGCCGTGCCCGGGGGAACCGTGCCGGTGCCGGTACCGGTCCTCCGTGGGGAGCAGTCCCTCCAGCGCCGACTCCAGGTCCGGCTCACTGCCCGCGCCGGTCTCCATCACCGCCAGGCCGGCGGTGGCGTGCGGCACGAACACGTTCACCAGCCCGTCGCCGCGACCGTGGCAGAACGCGCGCACGCGGTCGGTCAGGTCGGTGGAGAAACGCCTGCCGTTGTCGATGCTCCACTCTTCGGAATCCACGTCGTCCCCTCGCGATCGGCTGCTGCAGGACGGAGAAGGCCGACCATCGCCGCTGCGACGCCATTGTCGCGGCTTCGATGGCCGGCCCGTGTACCAGCCCGGCTACGTCAGTTCCTGATGTATCCGAGCATGCGCAGGATCTCGAAGTAGAGCCACACGAGGGTGACCACGAGACCAAAGGATGCGTACCAGGCGAACTTCTGGTCCACGCCGTGCCGGATTCCCTGCTCGATCATGTCGAAGTCGAGCACCAGGTTGAACGCGGCGATGCCGATGCAGAGGAGGCTGAAGACGATGGCCATGGGGCCGCCGTCACGCAGGCCGAGGCCGCCGCTGGTGAACAGCGAGGCAACCAGGTTGACGACCATGAGTCCGACTACGCCGATGGTCGCGCCGATGACCATCCGCGTGAACTTCGGCGTCACCCGGATGGCGCCGGTCTTGTAGACCACCAGCATGCCGGCGGCGACCATCAGCGTGCCGGTGAGCGCCTGGATGACGATGCCGGGGTAGCGGTCCTCGAACGCCCGGCTGACGCCGCCGAGCAGGACGCCCTCGAAAGCGGAGTACGCGAGCGCGGTGACGGCGGTGGCCTTCATCGTGAAGGACATGTACAGCCCGAGCGCGAGCCCGCCGATCAGGCCGACCGCGACGATGCCACCGGCGCCGGTGCCCAAGGGGGCCAGCTGCCAGGTGATGCCACCGGCGACCAGGATGACCGCGAGCATGGCGCCGGTGCGGACGACGACATCGTCCAGCGTCATGTACCGGCTGGGCGCGCCACCGTTGCCGCCGCCACCGCCGCCACCTCCGAAGGGGCCGGAGGGCGGGGCGCCGGGCGGGCCGTAGCTGGGCTGGTTGTACATGCCCTGCAGTTCCTCGGCGCTCGGCGCGGCCGGGTACTGCTGGCGCGGTGCCTTGTTGGCCATGGTGTCGAACTTGGTCAGAACCGGGTTGCCCATCGGGCCTCTCCTCTTCGTGGTGCGCATGACGTGCTCATGGTGCCAGTGGTACGTCAGGGACGTGCCCTGTTCACTCCGTCCAACGCGCGACATCGCGTCACAGTTCCGTCCACGCCGCCCGTGGGCCGGAGTACCCCCGGTCGGGTTCGAACCGACACTGGGCGGATTTTAAGTCCGCTGCCTCTGCCAATTGGGCCACGGGGGCGAAGTACCTCTGCGCAGTCGTCACTCTCGGAGAACCGCCGCCCAGTCTGCCTCAGCCTTCGGCCAGTGCGACGGCACGGGCGAACACCGCGTCGAGCATGGGCACCGTGAGCCGGCCGGTGAAGGTGTTCTGCTGGCTCACGTGGTAGCACCCCAGCACGACCACGCCGGAGGGCAGCGCGACCTCGACGCCGTGCCCGAAGGCCGGGATCCGATCGGGCACCGCTACCGCAGAGGCCCGCAGCACCGGCCACAGCGCCGCCCAGCCGAACCCGCCGAGCACGACGATCGCGCGCACGGTGGGCAGGACCAGCTCGATCTCCCGGGCCAGCCACGGCGCGCACGTGTCGCGCTCGACCGGGGTGGGCTTGTTCGCCGGCGGCGCACAGCGGACGGCGGCGACGACGCGGGTCCGCGCCAGTGTGAGCCCGTCGTCGGCGCGGACGCTCACGGGCGAGGACGCCAGGCCGGCGCGGTGGAGCGCCGCGTAGAGCCAGTCGCCGGACCGGTCGCCGGTGAAGTTGCGGCCCGTGCGGTTGGCACCGTGCGCGGCCGGGGCCAGCCCGACCACGAGGATCGCCGGTGTCGAGGAGCCGAAGCCGGGAACGGGGCGCCCCCAGTACGGCTCGTCGGAGTAGGCGCGCCGCTTCGTGACGGCCACCTCCTCGCGCCACTGGACCAGGCGCGGGCAGGCGCGGCACACCGAGACCCGGGCATCCACCGTCGCCAGATCAGTGGCGGACTGAGCCACCTCCACCACGGACCGGCGGTCGCCGGCGACGGGAGTTGACGCCGTGGCGGGATCACCCGGCCACCCGGAACCGGGCTGCGCGCTCGCCATGGCGGTCAGCCTGCCAGACCGCGCCCGCACCCGAGACGCGGTGGGCGCGGACGGGCCGGCTCAGGTCAGGGTCAGCCGGTGCCGCTCGGTGTGGCCGTCGGAGCGGGCGTGCCGGACCGGCGTCCGGTCGGCAGCGTGATGCCACACGCCTTCAGCGCCTGCTGGATCTTCGTCGCCTCCGCGCTGTTGCCGCCGAAGCCGCCCCGGCCGGGGAAGGATCCGCTCGGGCGCGGGCCGGTGAACCCGCCCGACGGCCGCGTGAACGTCCCCGACGGGCGGGTGAACGAGCCGGACGGGACCGCGCCCGCGGCCCGGGTCGGAATGGTGATGCCCGCCGCCTTCAGGCAGGTCTGGATAGCGGGCGAGTCGAACTGCCCACCGAAGCCGCGCCCGGCATCGGCGGTGCCCGATCCGGCAGCCGCGGTGGCCGAGGTCGTCGCCGACGTCGTGCTGCTCTTGCTGCTGCCACCACAGGCGACGAGGCCCCCGCCGCAGATCACGACCAGACCGCAGCCGAGTACGGCTCGCTGCACGTCGTTCATCGAGTGTTCCTTTCCGAGAGACATCAACGGGACACGACCGCGGTCGCGGTGACCGATCCGTCGGACCGGGTGGTGCCCGATATCGAGACGGTGAGACCGGCTTTCAGTGCCGGCGTGGAGAACGGGAGCGTGACGGTGGTGGTGGACGCGAGGTGGACGGTGATCGACCGCCCGCCCAGGTTCTTGACCACGAGCGTGGAGCCGGACAGCGACGAGACGGTGCCGATCACGGCCGGAACCGCAGTCGTTCCGGTGCCCGTGCCCGTCCCCGTGCCTCCGGTGCCGGTCGTCCCGGTTCCGGTGCCGGTCGTCCCGGTTCCGGTGCCGCCGAGGCCGCCGGGCAGCGCGCCGCCGAAGCCGGCTCCGCCCTCCCCGAACGCACCTCTGCGGGCCGCCGCCGCGAAGGCGGACGTGCCACTCGCGGTCGAGGTCGATCCGTGGTGCTTCTGCACGTACACGCCGCCGAAGAACCCGACCGCTGCGACCAGGACAGCGGCCAGGATCGCCGTGGAGCGGCCGAGGCGCTGGCGCCGGTGGGGCAGGAACTCGTCATCGGGTTCGTCGAGGTCGTAGACGTCCTCGGGATCGGGATCGGGATCGGGATCGGGATCGGGATCGGCCGGAGCCGCGAGGTGTGTCGTGAACAGCTCGGTCCCCGGGTCACCGGGTGCAGGGGTGGTCATGGATCCTCACTCGTAACGCAGGGCGTCGATCGGTTTGAGCGACGCCGCTCGGTTGGCGGGGTAGATACCGAAGAAGAGGCCGACGACGACGGCCACGCCGAAGGCGAGGAAGACCGACCAGGGTGCAACCACGGGTTGTACCCCGACGATGGTGAAGCGACTGCCGATGAGGCCCACCGCCACTCCTGCCAGCCCGCCCAGGATGGACAGCAGCACCGCCTCGGTGACGAACTGGACGACGATGTCCCCGCGGCCGGCGCCGATCGCCTTGCGGATGCCGATCTCGCGCGTCCGCTCGGTCACCGTCACCAGCATGATGTTCATGACCCCGATGCCGCCGACCAGCAGGCTGATGGCCGCGACCGCCCCGAGCAGAACCGTCAGGGTCTTGTTCGCGCTCGTCACCGTCGACACGATCGCCGCGGAGTTGGTGACCGTGTAGTCCCGCGTGGACGAGGTCACCTTGTGCCGCGCGTCGAGGACCGGCCTCGATCTGGGCCTCGGCCGCGTCGACGGTCTTGGTGCTGGTCGCCACGGTGACGATGCTGTTCAGGCTGGGCTGGATGCCCGTCAGGTCGTCCTGCACCGAGGTCAGCGGGGCGATGACGACGTCGTCCTGATTGGTGAAGCCGGTGGTGCCCTTGACCTTCAGCACACCGTCGACCAGGTAGTTCTTGCCGTTGAACTGCACGGTCTTGCCGACACCCGTGGAGCCGTCGCCACCGAAGAGGTCCTGGGCGACGGTCGCGCCGAGGACGGCCACCGCCGCGTGGGAGGTGTAGTCGCTGTCGGTGAAGTACGTACCGACCGCGAGGGCGTCGTTGTTGATGCCGAAGTAGCTCGGGCTGGTCCCGACGAAGCTCGACACCGAGTGCGTCACGCCGGTGTACCCGGCGGTCACCGAGGACGCGTCGAGCACGGGAGCGACGGCCCCGACATCGGGCGCGTCGGTCTTCGAGGTCAACGCGTAGGCGTCGTCGAGGGTCAGGTAGGTGGTGTTGATGCGCGTGCTCGTGGACGAGCTCGATCCGGCGGCGCCACCGAAGCCGCCCCCACCGCCGAAACCGCCGCCACCGGCGAAGCCGCCCGCCCGGCCGTTCCCGCCCGCCGACCGGCTCACCGTCAGCGTGTCCGAGCCGAGGGAGGAGATGCTCTTCTTCACGGCGGCGCTGGAGCCGGTCCCGACGGCGAGCAGGATGATCACGGCGGCGACGCCGATCAGGATCCCCAGCGTCGTCAGCAGGGAGCGCAGCTTGTTCGTCCCGACACCGCGCAGGGCGAAGCGCATGGCACCGAGGATGTTCACGCCGGCACGCCCACGGCGCGGTAGGCCTGTTGCCGCTCGTCGGAGAAGATCTCGCCGTCGCGCATCCGGATGATCCGCCGGGCGTGGCGGGCCACGTCGTCCTCGTGGGTGATCACGACGATGGTGCGGCCGGCGCGGTTGAGGCGCTCGAAGAGAGCGAGCACCTCCGCGGTGGAGTGGGAGTCCAGCGCGCCGGTGGGTTCGTCGGCGAGCAGTAGCACCGGCTCGGTGACGATCGCCCGGGCGATGGCGACCCGCTGCTGCTGCCCGCCTGAGAGTTGGGTCGGCAGGTGATCGACGCGGTCGGACATGCCGACGGCCTCCAGCGCGGCCAGGGCGCGTTCACGCCGTTCCTGCGCGCGCACTCTGGCGTAGGTGAGCGGGAGCGCGACGTTCTCCAGCGCCCGGGTCCGCGGGATCAGGTTGAAGTTCTGGAAGATGAACCCGATCTTGCGGTTGCGGATGACGGCCAGCTGGTGCTCGTCCAGGGTGCGGACGTCCACGCCGTCGAGCCGGTAGCGGCCGCGCGTGGCCACGTCGAGGCAGCCGATCAGGTTCATCAGCGTCGACTTCCCCGACCCGGAGGCGCCCATGATCGCGACGAACTCCCCACGCTCGACGACGCAGGTTCGCCCCGCGGACGGCGTGGACCGCCGTCTCCCCCGCGCCGTAGGTCTTGCCCACGTTCTCCAGCGCGATGACCGGCCGGTGGCGCCGCTCCCGGACGGCGGGGAGTTCGGCGGTGACGTCCGCGGTCATCGCCCGAGCCGGCCCGTCAGCCCGGTGCCGGCACCGGGGAATCCGCCGGTCGTGGTGGACGTGCTGGTGGTCGTCGCGGGCAGGACGACCGTCTGGCCGGCCGTGACACCGGTGAGGACCTGCGTCTGGCTCGTCCCGGCCAGGCCGGTGGTGACCTGGACGGTCTGCGTGGACGAGCCGTTCTGGATCGTCACCGTCTTGCGCGTCCCGACCGTGGTGATGGCGTTGTTGGGCACCAGCACCGCGTTGCTGACACTCGCCGTGGTGACGTCGACAGTGGCGGTCTGGCCCAGGCGGATGCGCGAGGACGGGGACTTCAGGGTGAGCGTCGCGCCGTACTCGGAGACGCTGCTGGACACGGTGCTCGCGACGTCGATGTTGGTGACGACCGCGTCGGCGGTGATGCCGGCGGGATCGTTCGCGTCGGTGAGCGCGGCGAACGTGGCCACGCCCTTCTGCCCGGTCTTGACCGAGTTGATGTCCGCTTCGGAGAACAGCGCGTAGATCTGCAGCTGGTTCATGTCGGAGATCGTGACGAAGCCGCTGGACGTGCTCGTGCCGGACGAGGAGGAGCCGCTGCCCGACCCCGACGCGCCCGAACCCGACCCGGACGAGGTGCTCGACGTCGAGGAGGATGCCACCGAGCCCGATCCGGGTGCCGCGCCGACGATCCCGTTCACCGAGGTGACGGTGCCCGCGATCGGCGCCTTGAGCGTGCAGTCGGCGAGGGTCTGCTTCGCGGTCGTGACGGCCTGCTCGGCGTTGTCGAGGGCGGACGCGTTCGAGGTGGTGGACGAGCTGGACGTCGTGGCGGAGGTGCCGGTCGTCCGGGTGGTGGAGCCGGTCGAGGTCGATCCGGTGCCGGTGGACCCGGTAGTGCCCGTGGTGCCCGTCGTTCCGGTCTTCGTGGTGCCGGTGGAACCCGTCGAGCTGCTCGCCAGGCTGCTCTGCTGGGCGTAGCTGAGGGCGTTGGCGGCGTTGGTGATCGCCTGCTGGTCGGCCGTCAACGTCTCCGTCTGCGCCTGCTGCGCCTTGATCAGGTTCTGCTCGTCGGTGAGCCACGTCGCCTGGGCAGCCGCCAGTGCCTGCTTCTCGGCGTCGGTGACGTTCGGGCCCGCCGCGGTGACGGCGTTCTCGGCGTCGGTGACCGCGACGTCGGCGGCGTTGACGGCCTGCTGCGCGGCGGCGATCGCCCGGTTGGTGGCGGTGAGGTCGCCCGTGTAGGCCGTCTGCGCTGCGGCCAGGGCCTGCTGCGCCTGCGCCACGGTCAGGGTGCCGGTCTTCGTCGGCGTCTTGGTGGGCGTCTTGGTGGGCGTCCTCGTCGGGGCCTTGGTCGGCGCGGCTGCCGCCAGCACCTCGTCGCCGGCGGAGGCAGGCGTCAGCGCGGAGTCGGAGCCGGAGTCGGCGCTCTGGCCGCTGATCTGGACGTCGGAGGCGTCCTCGGTGTCGGCAAGGGTCGTCTCGGCCGTGGCGAGGGCGGTCTTCGCGGCGGTGGAGTCCACCGTCGCCAGCACCTGCCCCTGTGTCACCTTCTGGCCGACCTTGACCGCGATGGACGTCAGGTTGCCGGTGCAGTCGGTGAACGACGCCCCGAGGTTGACCGCCGAGGTCACGTTGCCGCTGGCCGATACCGACGTCGTCAGGTCACCGGTCGTGGCGGTGGACGTCCGCGAGCCGGCCGCAGTGGACTTCGAGCCGCCGTCCACGGTCAGGTACGCCATCACCGCGACCAGCGCCACCGCGGCGGCGAGCACACTGTTGATGATCAATTTGCGGTGCCGCATGAAGTGGGACTCCTCCGGAGGTGACGACGGTCAATGCGGGACAATCCGGTGACCAGGTATGCGGCAGGTGTGTGGGTGATGTGTTTCTGCTGTAACGCCGTCCGCGCGTGCATCGGAACCGGGGATCGGGGATGATCGGTCGACTATGTGGAACCTCATCAGCAAGGTCCTCTACCGCGTCCTCGCCGTGGCGGTGGCGATCCCCGTCGGGCGAGCCGTGAAGAAGCTCATCGAGCACGCCTGGACCGCGGCCCGGCCGGGCGATCCGCCGAAGGACCCGAAGAAGGTCGACACCGGCTGGCCCGACGCGATCACCTGGGCAGCGATCTCCGGCGTCGGTTCTGCGGCGGGAGCGCTACTGACCGCCAAGGGCACCGCAGGGCTGTGGCGTGCCGTCTTCGGCGTCGACCCGCCGGGGCAGAAGACCGGCGCGGCCGCGGAGAAGGCCAAGCGCGCCGACGCGGCGAAAGCCTGACCGGTCGGTCACAGCCCGCTCGGCGCGATGGTTCACGCTCCTCGGCGAACTCCCGGGGGTTGCCGCGACCCTGCGCGGAGCGCAGCGCGGCCTCCGGACGGCTCGGTTCGGCGACGATCGCGGCAGAGCCCGGGCGGTGTGCGTCCCAGCTGCCGTCGGCTGCGATGTCCGGGTAGCCCGCCGCCTGCCAGCCCAGCAGCCCCGCGCCCGACCGGCCCGCCTCGGCACCCAACCGGGCCAGCGCCATCCGCGGCGCCTCACGCCAGACCAGCCGGACCCGCAGCTCCTCGCGGACGGGCGCGAGCAGCGTCTCCCCCGCGCCCGAGAGAGCGCCGCCGATCACGATGAGCTCGGGGTCGTTGATCATGACGTAGCTGGCCAGCGCGACACCCAGGGCGGCGCACGCCTGCCCCCACACCTCGTCGGCCAGCGGATCGCGCCCCACCCGCAGGGCGATCTCGCGGGCGGTCAGCGCACTCCCCGCGACAGCTCCGTACCGCCGTGCGATCGATGCGGCCGAGGCGTAGGCCTCGACACACCCGCGCTGCCCGCAGGCACACACCTCGCCGAAGGGGTAGATGGGCATGTGCCCGAACTCGCCGGCCGAACCAGTCGCGCCCCGTTGCATCCGGCCGTCGACCGTCGCCGCCGCGGCGAGGCCGGTGCCCACGCGCAGGAACAGCCACTGGCGCAGCCCGCGCGCGACGCCGAGCACGCCCTCGGCGGCGCCCGCGGCGCGGACGTCGTGCTCGAGCAGGGCCGGGACGCCGAGGTCCTCACCGATGAGCCGGGCCAGCGGGACGTTGTGCCAGCCGAGCTTGGCGGCGTAGCGGGCGATGCCCGACGCGGAGTCGACGAGACCGGGCACGCACACGCCCGCGCCGACGACCGAGTACCCAGGGGTTGCGGCGAGGTCCACGGCGAAGGCGCGGATCGCGGCGACGACGGCCGCGTCTCCCGAGTGGGCCGGCGTCGGGCGGATCTCGGCCGCGAGCGCGGAGCCGTCACGGGTGAACAGCGCACCCTTCATCGACGTCACGCCCACGTCGATGCCGACGACCGCCTGTGTCATGGCGCGACGTTAGCGCACGGTCGCGGCGATGCCGTCGAGGATGTCGTGCTCGCTCACGGTCAGCTCGGTGCCGCCCCACCGGCGCAGCAGCACCCGCAGGATGATCGCTCCCGCACCGATCACGTCGACCCTGCCTGGGTGCATCACGGGCAGTGCCGCGCGCTCGGCGTGGTTCATCGCCAGGAGTGCGTCGGTCGTCGCGACGATCGCGGTCACCGGGAGTACGGCGCCGTGGATGCGGTCGCGGTCATAGGTGTCCAGCCCCAGGACGAGCGCGGCGAGTGTGGTCACCGTGCCCGCCACGCCCACGAGTCGGGTCGACGGATCGAGCGGGACGGCGCGGACGGCGCGATCGAGCGCGGCGTCCACGGCTGCCTCCACCGTCGCGATCTCGGCGCGGCCGGGTGGGTCCGTGAGCAGGAGTCGTTCGGTCAGGCGGACACATCCGATGTCCATGCTGAACGACGCGGCCACCGCGGGCGCGGCGCCGGAGGTCCCCAGGATCAGCTCGGTGGAACCGCCGCCGATGTCGGTGACGAGCACGTGACCGGCCGGTCCGCTCAGCCCGCTCGCCGCCCCCGCGAAGGAGAGCGCGGCCTCCTCCGAGCCGGAGATCACATCGGCCCGCTGTCCCAGCACCCGTTCGACCATCGCGTCGAAGTCGTCGCGATTGGCGGCGTCGCGGGTGGCGGAGGTGGCGACCATCCGCACCGACTCGACGCCCAGCTCGCGCATCCGCCCGACGAACTCACCCAGGGCCTGTTCCGTCCGGGACAGTGCCTCGGGCGCCAGTCGGCCGGTCCGGTCCACGTCCTGGCCGAGGCGCACGATGCGCATTTGCCGGGTCAGCTCGCGCGCCGTGCCGTCGGCCGCGCGCTCGATGACCAGGAGCCGGATCGAGTTGGTGCCGCAGTCGATCGCGGCGACCCGCCTGGTCACGGCGTGACGCACGGACCGTCGGCCCACCAGTCCGGCAGCAGGGCGAGGGCCTCGTCGCCCAGCGGGTTCACGCCCGGCCCCGCGGCCAGCGCGTGGCCGACCAGCACGTGCAGGCACTTGACCCGGGTCGGCATGCCGCCGGCGCTGATGCCGTCGATCTCGGCGACGTGGGCGAGGGCCTCACGTCGCTGCAGATACCCGAGGTGCGCCTGCCGGTACGCCTCGGCGAGCGCGTCGTCGACCTTGAGCCGGTCGGTCATCTCACTCATCAACCCCGACGCCTCGAGCGTGCCGATCAGCGACGCCGCGCGCGGGCAGGTGAGGTAGTACAGCGTCGGGAACGGCGTCCCGTCGGGAAGGCGCGGTGAGGTCTCGATGACGTCGGGGTTACCGCAGGGACAGCGGTGGGCGACGGCCCTGATGGCGCGCGGTGCGCGTCCGAGCTGGGCGGCGACCACGGCACGGTCCGCGTCGTCGGCCAGGGGTGGTTCCGGTGCAGACCCCGGGCTCACGGGGCGTCGGCGACCTGCAGGCTGGTCCACGCCTTTGCCTGCCAGCCCGCCTGCGACTGGTCCGTCGTGACGGGAGTCGTCTGCTGAGCGGACGCGTTCGCGGTCGAGCGGCCCGGATCGATCACCACGTACACGGTGTCACCGGGGCGGGCGTACTGCAGGCGCGCCCGGGCCTGCTGCTCGACGTAGGCAGGGTCGTTCCAGAGGTCCATCTGCTTCTGCAACTGCGCCACCCGCGCCGAGGTCGCGATGTTCTCCTGCTCGGTCTGCGACGCCGAGGCCCGCGCCTGCAGGAAACGCTGCAGCGGCGAGGCCAGGACGAGCGCGAGCAGGACCACCACGACGCCGAGGACCAGCGCCCGGCCGGTCAGCCCGCCCGAACTCTGTCCCCGCGCCGCGCGCCCGACCCGCACCGTCAGCCCTGCGCCGGGGAGTAGCGCGGGAACGCGCGCGCCCCCGCATACCGGGCGGCGTCGTCGAGCTCCTCCTCGATGCGCAGGAGCTGGTTGTACTTCGCGACGCGCTCGCTGCGGGCCGGCGCGCCGGTCTTGATCTGGCCGGCGTTCACGGCGACGGCGAGGTCGGCGATCGTGGTGTCCTCGGTCTCGCCGGAGCGGTGGCTCATCATGCAGCGGTAGCCGTGGCGGTGCGCGAGGTCGACCGCGTCCAGGGTCTCGGTGAGCGTGCCGATCTGGTTGACCTTCACCAGCAGCGCGTTGGCGCACGACTCCTCGATACCGCGCTGGAGCCGGACCGGGTTGGTGACGAACAGGTCGTCGCCCACGATCTGCACCACCGTGTCGAGCTCCTCGGTCATCGCCTGCCACGCGGCCCAGTCGTCCTCGCTCAGCGGGTCCTCGATGGAGACGATCGGGTAGTCGGCGACCAGGGACGCGTAGTACGCGATCATCTCCTCGGCCGACTTCGAGCCGCCCTCGAAGGTGTAGGCGCCGTCCTTGTAGAGCTCGGTGGCGGCGACGTCCAGCGCGTAGGCGATGTCCCGGCCGACGACGAGTCCGGCCTTCTCGACGGCCTCGGAGATCAGGTCGAGTGCGGCCGCGTTGCTGCGCAGGTCGGGGGCGAAGCCGCCCTCGTCACCGAGTCCGGTCGACAGCCCCTTCTGCTTCAGCACGCCCTTGAGCGCGTGGTAGACCTCGGCACCCTGGCGCAGAGCCTCGGCGAAGGTGGACGCGCCGATCGGGGCGATCATGAACTCCTGGACGTCGACGTTGCTGTCGGCGTGGGCGCCGCCGTTGACGATGTTCATCATCGGCACGGGGAGCAGGTGGGCGTTCGGGCCGCCGACGTAGCGGAACAGCGGCAGTTCGGCCGAGTCGGCCGCGGCACGGGCCACGGCCAGGGAGACGCCGAGGATCGCGTTCGCGCCGAACTTGCTCTTGTCCGGGGTGCCGTCGAGCTGGATGAGCGCCTGGTCGACGAGGCGCTGCTCGCTGGCCTCGAAGCCGATGAGCTCGGGGCCGATGTCGTCCAGCACCGCGGCGACGGCCTTCTGGACGCCCTTGCCGTTGTAGCGGGGACCGCCGTCGCGCAGTTCGACCGCTTCGAAGGCTCCGGTCGACGCGCCGCTCGGCACCGCGGCGCGGGCCAGGGTGCCGTCGTCGAGCGCCACCTCCACCTCGACGGTGGGGTTACCGCGGGAGTCCAGGATCTCGCGCGCTCCGACAGCCTCGATCGTCGCCATGTCGGGTAGTCCCTTTCCTCGTGCCAGCCTGTGCGGCACCACTGCGCGGTGCCGCCACAACCCTATCGGCGCAGCGCACCCGCGCCGGGGCGCCCCGCCGGGAGCGGTTGCACCTGCGGGCGTGACGTGCGCGGTCGCTGCCGATCGGGTGGGCTGCTGGGGTGGGTGGGCTGGGGTGGGCAGCTGGGGTGGGCTGCCGGGGTGGGCGGCTGGGGTGGGCGGCTCGGGTGGGCGGCTGGGGTGGGCGTGGCCCCGCTGCAGGCAGCCGCCCGGCGTGTCTCCCTGCTCCGCGGCCACGACCCCACGCAGCTGAGGTGACATGGGCGCTCGCTGCCGGGGTGGGCGGCCAGGGTGGGCGGCTGGGGTGGGCGTGGCCCCGCTGCAGGCAGCCGCCCGGCGTGTCTCCCTGCTCCGCGGCCACGACCCCACACAGCCGAGGTGACATGAGCCCCGCTGCGGCTCGGGTGCGCGACCGGGGTGGGCGGCTGGGGTGGGCGTGGCCCCGCTACAGGCAGCCGCCCGGCGTGTCTCCCTGCTCCGCGGCCACGACCCCACCGGCTGGGGTCGGCGTGGGCCCGCTGCAGGCTCGGTTGCGGCCGCGGGGTCGGCAGGTCAGGGTGCTGGTCAGGTCGCGGTCGCGGCGGCGATCAGGGGGGCGAGTGCCCGTAGCGCCTGCCCGCGGTGGCTGATGGCGTCCTTCTCCTCCGGCGCGAGTTCGGCGCTGGTGACGGCGTAGCCGGTGGGGACGAAGATCGGGTCGTAGCCGAAGCCGTTGGTGCCCCGGCGCTCGCGCAGGAGCCGCCCCGGCATCCGCCCCTCGACCACCGTCTCCCCGGTCGCCCCGACCGTGGGTCCGACCATCGGTCCGACCAGGGCCGCGGCGCACAGGAACGCCGCCGTGCGCCGCTCGTCCGGGACGTCGGCGAGCTGCTGCAGCACCAGGTCCAGGTTCGCGTCGTCGTCCTTGGCCACGCCGGCCCACCGGGCGGACAGGACCCCGGGCATCCCGTTCAGGGCGTCGACCGCGAGCCCCGAGTCGTCGGCGACGGTGAGCAGTCCGGTGTGGGCGTGGGCATCGCGCGCCTTGATCAGCGCGTTCTCGGCGAAGGTGGCTCCGGTCTCGGGCACCTCGTCGAACAGGTCGACGTCGTCGAGACCGAGCACCTCGACGGCCACCAACGGCGACAGTATCCGCGCCAGTTCGGTCAGCTTCTTGGGGTTGCGGGTCGCGAGCAGGATCTGCGGCACCGGCGGCGAGGCGCTCATCCGGCGAGGGCGGCCTGCTGGATCGCCGCGAGCTGGGTGCAGCCGCCGAGGGCGAGATCGAGCAGCAGATCGAGTTCCTTGCGGTTGAACGGCGCCCCCTCGGCAGTGCCCTGCACCTCGATGAACTCCCCGGCGGCGGTGCACACGACGTTCATGTCCGTCTCGGCCCGCACGTCCTCGGCGTACATGAGGTCCAGACGCGGCTGGGAGTCGATGATGCCGACCGAGACGGCGGACACCGAGGTCTTCATCGGCTCGGGCTTGGCCAGCGAGCCCTTCTCGCGCAACCACGACACCGCGTCGGCCAGGGCCACGTAGGCGCCCGTGATGGCCGCTGTGCGGGTGCCCCCGTCCGCCTGGAGGACGTCGCAGTCCAGGGCGATGGAGTTCTCGCCCAGCGCGGCGAGGTCGATCGAGGCGCGCAGCGAGCGGCCGATGAGTCGGGAGATCTCGTGGGTCCGGCCGCCGATCTTGCCGCGCACGGACTCGCGGTCGTTGCGGGTGTTGGTGGCCCGCGGGAGCATCGAGTACTCGGCGGTCACCCACCCGAGCCCGCTGCCGCGACGCCACCGGGGGACCCCCTGCGTGACCGAGGCCGCGCACAGGACCTTGGTGTCGCCGAACTCGACGAGGGCGGATCCCTCGGCGTGCAGCTGCCAGTTGCGGGTGATGGTGACGGGGCGCAGTTCGTCTGCGGCGCGGCCGTCGGGACGGGTATCGAGGGACATGCATGCACCCTAGTTGGCCGGTCTGACCATCCCGACCCGGTGGGTCTGACCATCCCGACCCGGTGGGCTGACGATCCCGACCCGGCGGGTCAGCGTGCGATCTGCACGTCCGACGCGGCGGCGTCGGCCAGCTGGGCGCCGAGGAAGCGGCGGCTGAGGCGGGCGAACGGCTCGGCCGGCCCCGTCGAGGTGAAGACGTGCCGGGGCGGCGGCAGGTCCGCGCCGCGGAGCAGATCGTGGGCGACGAGGGTCCGGTAGACGTCCTTGGCGGTCTCCTCCGCGCTGGAGACGAGCGTCACGTCCGTGCCGACGACGATCGACAGCAGGCCGGTCAGCAGCGGGTAGTGCGTGCAGCCGAGGATGAGGGTGTCGACGTCCGCACTCGTGATCGGCGACAGGTAGGACTCGGCCAACCCGAGCAGCTGCCGCCCACTCGTGACGCCACGCTCGACGAACTCGGCGAAGCGCGGGCACGCCGCCGTGCTCAGCACGACCTGCGGCGCGGCGGCGAAGGCGTCGTCGTAGGCACGGCTGGTGATCGTGGCCGTGGTGCCGATGACGCCGATCCGGCCCGTGCGGCTCGCGCCCAGGGCGCGCCGCACCGCCGGCAGGATGACCTCGACGACCGGCACGTCGTAACGCTCGCGGGCATCGCGCAGGCACGCCGCGCTCGCGCTGTTGCAGGCGATCACGAGCATCTTCACGCCGCTGGCCACGAGGGAGTCCATGACGGCGAGGGCGTGCCGGCGCACCTCGGCGATGGGAAGCGGGCCGTAGGGACCGTTCGCGGTGTCGCCGACGTAGCGCAGTGCCTCGTCGGGCAGCTGATCGGCGATGGCGCGCGCCACGGTGAGCCCGCCCACGCCGGAGTCGAACACCCCGATCGGCAGATCGCTCATCGCAGGCGGGGAGGCGCGTCGCCGGCCCCGTTGCGACGCAGGGCCCGGGGTGAGCCCTTGCGCGGGTGCAGGACCCACCCGGCGGCGACGCCGGCCGCGAAGCCCGCCACGTGCGCCTGCCACGACACATCGCTGTGCACGCTCGGCACCAGCCCGCTGAACAGGCCGCTGAAGAAGAACAGGGCGAACGCGGCCCCGACGATCCACATGAAGCGGCGCGCGAAGTACGCCCGGGCCAGCAGGTAGCCGAGCCAGCCGAACACCAGCGCGCTGGCCCCGACGATCAGGCCGTGCGGCGCCGCCAGCCAGGTCACCAGTCCCCCGCCGAGGATGATGATCAGACTCGCCCGGGCGAAGTCGCGCAGGTTGCCGACCAGGGCCAGCCACCCGACGATGACGAACGGTGCGGAGTTGGCCAGCAGGTGCGCGAAGCTCGCGTGCAGGAACGGCATGGTGACGATGCCGTCGAGGCCGGACAGCTGCCGTGGCCGCAGCCCGTAGCGGTCCAGGTGGTACGAGGTGACGGCGTTGACGATCTGCACGATCCACAGGATCGCCAGTCCGATCATCATGACGACGAGGGCGCCGCTCCACAGGTTCGGGTCGCAGCGCGCGATCAGGCCGCGCACGCCTGCCCGGCGTGCGGAGTCCGGCTCGCCACCGTCCGTACTCGACCTCGCCACGGGATGAGCCTAATCGTCAGGAGGCGGTCACTGCGATCACGTGCAGGCCGGTGGCGGCGCCCGGGTACGGCAGGACGTAGCGGCTGTCCTGGAGGTGGCCGGCCGAGTCGGTCGCCCTGACGGTGATCTTGTGGGTGCCCGGGCTCGGTACGGTCCAGGGCAGGTACCACTGCCGCCAGGCGTCATCGCTCGGGACGCCGCCTAGGGTCGCTTGGGTCCACGGGCCGCCGTCGATCTGCACCTCGACCTTGCCGATGCCCACGTGCTGGTGCCAGGCGACACCGGCGATGGGCACGGTCTGGCCCACCCGCACCTTGCTGCCCGTACGGGGGGTGTCGATGCGCGATCCCAGCACGATGGGCAGTTCGGCCACCCACCCCTGCTGGACCCAGTAGGCGTCGTACGCCGCGAAGGTCGTCACCTCGATGTCGACGATCCACTTGCAGGCCGAGACGTACCCGTACAGCCCGGGCACCACCATCCGCACCGGGAAGCCGTGCACGATCGGCAGCGGGGCACCGTTCATGCCGACGGCGAGCATCGCGTCGCGGCCGTCCATCACCGTCTGGACGGGCGTTCCGATGGTCATCCCGTCGTGCGAGCGCGAGACAAGCTGGTCCGCACCGGCCTGGATGCCCGCTCCGCGCAGGATGTCGGCGAGCAGGGCGCCCCGGAACAGCGCGTTGCCGATGAGGTCGCTGCCGATCTCGTAGGAGACGCACATCATCGTGATCCAGCGCTCGATCAGCGGCCGCGCCAGGAGATCGGCGTAGGTGAGCTCGATCGGGTGGTCGACCATCCCGTGGATCTTCAGCGTCCAGGTGTCGGCGGACAGCTGGGGGACGACGATCGCCGTGTCGATGCGGTAGAAGGCTGAGTTCGTGGTCACGTACGGAACCGGGCTCTTGCCCAGGTCGGCGTTCGCGGGCAGCGGCGCCGCGGGCGTGGCAGCCGCGGGCAGCACCACGGCGGCGCGGGAGCGCGCGGCGTCGAAGCGCTGGTGCTGCACCGCGCGGCCGCCGAAGCCGGCCAGCGCGGCGCCGCCGGCGGTGGCAGTGGCACCGGCCAGGAACTGGCGCCGCCCGGTACGACCGGATCCGTACCGCGACGTCTCGGCATCCTCCCGCGCGGGTGGCGTGGCGGTGACGGTCCGCACGAGCGCCACCAGCACAGCCGCGGCGGCAAGGGTGGCGACGACGGTGGGGACGACGTCACCGGCCCGGTGTGCGTGCGCGGTCACCGCGCAGTACACGCCGACGACGCCGAACACGGCGACGCCGGCCAGACCGAGGGCCAGGCGCCGCACGGCTGCCACGCCGACCGCCGCCGCGAACACCGCGATCACGACATAGATGCCGAGCCGGAGGACGTCCTTGTCATGCGTCCCGAACTGGCGAATGGCGAATTCGGTCAGCCAGTGGGGCGTGAGGGTGATGAATCTGTTCGCGACCACCACGACGGGGGAGGCCTCAGGGCGGACTGCCGCCGCGGCCGCCTCACCGACGCCCACCGCCGCGGCTGCCGCCAGCAGGCCGCAGGCGGCCCCGGCCGTCCGGTTCGTGTGCACGCCGACCAGTCTGGTGTGCGTGCCTGTGGACTCCGGCCGCCGGAGCGGGGACGTAAGCAATCGGAAACCTCGGCGCCGGCGCCGCGCTACGTCGCTCCGACCCGTCCCGCGGGCCGGAGGGTGGGCCGTCGGGCGGCCAGAAGTGTGCCCGGTATCTCTTATAGTGGTAAGACAGTTTGTGCTATGAATACGCGGACCTTTTCACCGCGGTAATGGCGGATATGCGCCGACATATGCAGGAAACAATTGTGTCTGACAAGGCGACGAATACCCATGGAAGTCTCAGCACCCCCAGCTGATCATTGTGTTCCGGCCCCTCTCCCCCCGCAGGGCGGCCTGGACCTCGCCGTGCCGCACCCCGGCGCCGGAACCCGGTGGGCGCCCTACCCGATTGACCGTAGGCCGACTTCCCCGATGGCGGCCATGCGCATCTCCCTGTCACCGCCGACGATGGAAGTACGGGGTTCCTCACGACTGGCGATGATCAAGGAGACCCCGTGAACACCGAAGGCACCCCCCCGAAGCGGACCCGCGCCGCGCGCGTCCTGACCGCTGCCGGGCTGATCCCGTTGGTGATCGCCTCGGTCGCGGTGATGACATTCCTCAGCCCGTCCCACGCTCCGGCCTCGGCAGCGACGGTCGGTCCGGTCGTGCCGCCGTCCACCGGGGTTCTCTTCGGCGCCTCCATCGCCGCGACGCCAGGCCGGTCCTCGGCGGTCGCCTTCGGTGCCGAGGAAGCCACGCTCGGGCGCGGTCTCGCGATCGACCGCAGCTATGCGCACTGGGACGACCCCCAGCCCTCCGGGCCGGTCCTGGACGACAAGGCGCACGGCCGCATCCCCATGCTGTCGATCATCGCCCAACGCGCCAACGGGACGAAGGTGAGCTGGGCGAGCATCGCGGCGGGCAGCCAGGACAGCGTCATCCGCGCCCAGGCCCTCGGCTTGAAGTCCACCGGCATCCCGATGATCCTCATCTTCCATCACGAGCCGGAGGTCAGCACCGGCTATGGTACCGCCGCCGACTTCGTCGCAGCCTTCCGTCACTACGTCGCGGTCGTCCGCGGTCAGGGCGCCACGAACATCAGCTTCGGTCTCGTCCTCACGCCGTACACGTTCAACAACCCGAGTGCCTGGTACCCCGGCGACGACGTCGTCGACTGGATCGGGACCGACGCCTACAACACCGCGAACTGCAACGGCAACGGCAACGCCTGGCGCTCGCTGGCCACCGCCGGTGCGGCGTTCTACAAGTGGGCCGCCCCCCACGGCAAGCCGCTCATGCTCGCCGAGTGGGGCAGCGCCGAGGACCCGTCGGACCCCGGGCACAAGGCGCAGTGGTTCACCGACGCCGAAGCCACCCTCGCGAGCTGGCCCGCCGTCAAGGCGGTCGCCTACTTCGACCAGACCGGTGCCACCTGCGACTGGCACATCAATTCCTCGGCCAGCTCGCTCAGCGCGTTCCGGGCGCTGGCCCACAGCCCGGTCGCCAACGGCGCTCCGACCGCACGGCTGCTCACCTCCGTCGGAACCGGAGCAGCGCCGCTGCACGAGACCTTCGGCCTGCAGACGAGCACCGGCGCCCATAACGTGACGGGCTCAGGGGTCACGAGCTGGAGCCTCGACTTCGGCGACGGGACGGCTGTGGCGAGGGGTTCCGGACAGCCCGGCCAGGTGCCGCACGTCTACGCGGCCGGCACGTGGACGTCGACCCTGGTCGTCACCGACAGCTCAGGACGCCACGCCAGCACCACCCGGCAGATCACCGCGTCGGCACCTCCGGTCGTCAGCGAGGGCAATGCCACGGCCCTCACGACGTCCTCGGCGACCACACCGGCGTGGATCGACAACGACTCCCTGCCGACCACCTACTACTACCAGGTGAGCCGGACCACCACGTTCGCCGCGCATGTCGCGGCGGCCGGCATGCCCGCGTCGCCGTACACGCTCGCCGTGTCCGCCCACTTCACCGGCCTCGTGCCCGGCACGCGGTACTACTGGCGCGTGTGTGCGACCACCGCCGCGGGCACCACCGTCGGGCCCACGCGTTGGTTCACCACCAGCGGCTGACCGCACGCGCGGACGCCGGGTGTCGATCGATGTACTTGTCCCGGCGACGTCGCCGTTTCGGATGTGCCGATCCACCGCCCCCGTCCTGCCGCGGTGATCGGCCGTCTCCTCGCTGACGACGTGCCGTGCCGATTGCTCAGACGATGCTCTCCGAATCCCTTGTCGATGACCCCGTCACTGGATCAGTGTTCGGCTCTGCGTGCCCGAGCCCGGCTCGCCGACTGCCCGACCAGGCGGTCGGCGACCTCGGTGAGTTTCTTGTTCTCGCGCTGGCTCATCGCGCGGATGGTGTCCAGCGCCTCGGCCGTGCTCGCCCCCGTCCGGCTGCGCAGGATGCCGATCGCCTGGTCGACGACCGACCGGCCCGCCATCGTCGCCTCCAGATGCGCCGCATAGGCATGTGCCCGGGTCAGCGCCTGCATGTTCGCGACGGTCACGGCGGCAGCCTCGGCGAAGTCCTCACCACGGCGCTGGGAGTCGACGTCGAAGACATCCTGGGCGCGCGCGTAGACGTTCAGCGAGCCGATCGTGCGCCCCGGCACGCGCAACGGCAGCGACAGCGAGCTGCTGGCCGCGTGCGCGCCCAGGCCGCCCACGCGCACGGCGAACGCCGGCCATCTGCGATCGCTGGGAAGCGAGCCCGACCGCACTCCGCTGTCCGTGGCCACCGCCTCGATGCACGGCCCCTGACCGAGGCGGTACTGGATCGCGTCGATCTCGCGGACGAAGGGGACGCTGGCCGCCAGGACCGGCTCACTCACCGGGTCCATCAGCGCGACGCCGGCACCGTCGGCGCCGTGGATCGCCTGAGCCGTGATCCTGGCGACCTCCAGCAACCCCTGCTCCAGCGACATCTCTGCGGTGAGCGCGAGGGAGAGCGCGTGCAGCCCGCCGCGGAGTGCGGTTTCCGGGATGCGCCCGCTCAGGCGTGCATCCGCCTGCGGGGCGGGGAAACCGACCGGCGCGGACCCCGCGTCGCGATGTGCCTGCGACATCGTCCCGTGTCCTACTGGCGACTCACCGGTTCCGGGTGAGCGCCCGTTGCGATCGGCAGCGCAGCTGCCGCGAACATGTAAGTGGGTACAGGCTACCCTGAAACTTGATCTTTGATCTAGCGCATGGCCAGCATCACGCCCCACAAGTCACTTTCCGATCATTTACCTCGGCGTCGGATATAGACATTGGTCGATCAGTGCCTCGCTCAGCAGGTCGAAAGCGCTGTAGCGTCTGCACCACACAGGACCCGGCGCAGTCCGACATGCTCGCCCGCAGGAGTCGCATCGGAATCGCACGGGGAAACGGGGCACAGCGCCATGGACGAGGACTATCCCGATCTGGCCGCGAGCCTGTCCGGGATCGCCCGGCTGCTCCCGGGAACGGTCGAGCTGCCCTTGCTCCTCGACCGCGTCGCGCAGTTCGCCGTGACGGCGGTACCCGGTGCCGAGGGCGCGGTGGTGGCGTTGATGCTCCGCGGGCAGACGGAGACCACCGGAGCGAGCGGCCGGTTCGCCGCGGAACTCGACGCGCTCCAGGTAGCCCTCAACGAAGGGCCGTCGATCACCGCTGTGACCGAACGACGCAGCGTCCGCTCCGGCGCCCTGACTGGCGATCCGACCTGGCCGTCCTTCGCTTCGGCGGCCGGCCCGCTGGCCGTGCAGAGCGCGCTCGCCCTGCCGCTCCTGCTGGACGCCGACGGGATCGTCGGCGTGCTCAGCGTGTACGCGCACGACGGCGACGCCTTCACCGATGCCGCCGTGCGAGCCGGGGAGCTGTTCGCCGAACCGGCGGCCGTGGCGGTGCGCAACGCGCAGGTGCTCGAGCACTCGCGCCGGCTGGCCGAGCAACTGCAGGCAGCCCTCGTCAGCCGCGGGGTCATCGACCAGGCCATCGGGATCCTGATCAGCCGCACCGGCGAACGGGCCGACGAGGCGCTGGCGACCCTGCGGCAGATGAGCCAGGCCGAGAAGATCAAGCTGTCGGCGGTTGCCGCCCGGCTCGTCGACACAGCGGCCAAGCGCGCCCGGGAGCGCGCCAAGAACGCGACCTGACCGCGGTCACGTGTTGATCTTGCGTGGCCCGCTGACGTAGCGTCGACGGCGGTTGTCACCCAGCCGGTCCGGAACCCGGGGTCGTCGCGATCCCGCAGAGCGATCCGCCGCTCGCCACCGGACGTCGTCCAGGCACCGCCGAGACCGCATCGCCTGCCCGTCCCGCACCGACGGGACTCCCCCGCTGCCTCACCGGCGCGTGGCCCACGGCACGTGCTCGGGCAGCCAGTCTCTGGAGTGACCGTGACCCGATCTGCACTCCGTCCGGTCCGCCGTTCCCGCGCGGCTCGGCACACCGGCCCCCGTGCCCCCGGCGAGCTGCGCAGCATCCGACGGCGCAGGCGCCGCATCGCCGGGCGCCCGCTGCCCACACCGGCGTCCGGGCGCGGCACCGTGGCGCCACGTCGCGCCGTGGCCGGGAACGCCCGCCGCGGCCGCCGGCGACCTCCGGCACGCACCGCACCGATCGAGCGGACGCCCTACGCGGGGCGGCACCGCCCACCGGCGGGCGCCGACATCAGCGCCTGACGACGGTCACCAGCCGACGGTGCCGGGCCCGCCCTTGAACGGACCGACGACGTCGCTGGTGATCCACCCGGCGTAGAAGCTGCCCTCCTGCGGGCGCACCCGCTCGCCGTCGACGTGGCACTCCAGCCGCCCCGGCGCGAACGCGACGGCTCCGGCGAGGTCCTCGTACCCGGGGCTGGGATGTTCGTAGGACCAGGCCGCGGCCGTCAGGGTGCCGCCGGGAGCGACGACGTCCCAGTAGGTGGCCCAGCCCTTCCATTCGCACCAGGTGGTGCGGGCGTCGGACAGCGTCAGCGCACCGACGGCGACGTCCGCGCGGGGGACGTACCAGGTCGGCGGGTGGCTGGTCTCCAGGATGCGCCAGGCACGGCGGCTCTCCGCGACGAGCAGGTCGCCGGAACGGACCACGACATGGCGCCCGGACGGCTCCAGCCGCGGCGGTCGCGGATAGTCCCAGACCGATTCCTGTCCGGGACCCGGCACGATCGGCTTCGGGGCGTTCACGCCCAGAGCTGGCCTTCCAGGAGCTGGGACGCCTGCTGCAGGGTGCCGTCGTAGGCGCCCGTGGACAGGTACTTCCACCCGCCGTCGCACACGACGAAGGCGATGTCCGCGCTCGCTCCGGTGGCAGCGACCTTGTCGGCGATCGCGAGCGCTGCGTGCAGGATCGCGCCGGTCGAGATGCCCGCGAAGATGCCCTCCGAGGTGATCAGCTCGCGGGTGCGCCGCAGCGCGTCGTAGGACTGGACGGAGAACCGCGACGTCAGCACCGAGTCGTCGTAGAGCTCGGGGACGAAGCCCTCGTCGATGTTGCGCAGGCCGTAGACGAGCTCCCCGTACCGGGGCTCCGCGGCGATGATCGAGATGTCGGGGACCTTCTCCCGCAGGTACCGGCCGGTGCCCATGAGCGTCCCGGTCGTGCCGAGCCCGGCGACGAAGTGGGTGATCGTGGGCAGGTCGCGCAGGATCTCGGGGCCGGTCGTGTCGTAGTGCGCCTGCGCGTTGGCCGGGTTGCCGTACTGGTAGAGCATGACCCAGTCGGGGTTCTCGGCGGCCAGTTTCTTGGCGACGGCGACGGCCTCGTTGGACCCGCCGGCCGCCGGTGAGGAGATGATCCGCGCGCCGTACATCTCCAGCAGCTGGCGCCGCTCGGAGGACGTGTTCTCCGGCATGACGCAGACCAGCCCGTAGCCGCGGAGGCTGGCGACCATGGCCAGCGAGATCCCGGTGTTGCCCGAGGTCGGTTCCAGGATCGTGCACCCCGGCGTGAGGCGCCCGCTCCGCTCGGCGTCGGCGATCATCGCCAGCGCGGCGCGGTCCTTGATCGAACCGGTCGGGTTGCGGTCCTCCAGCTTGGCCCAGAGCCGCACGGGCGCATCGCCGTCCCAGCGCGGGGACAGCCGGGGCAGGCCGACGAGGGGCGTGTCGCCGACAGCGTCGACGAGCGAGGCGTACCGCATGACCTAGCGGGCGCCGCCGGCAACCGCAGGAAGGATGGTGACCGAGTCGCCGTCCTTGAGCGCGGTGTCCAGCGATCCGGTGAAGCGCACGTCCTCGTCGTTGACGTAGACGTTGACGAAGCGGTGCAGGCTGCCGTCGTCCTGGATCAGGCGGCCCTTGATGCCGCTGTTCCTGCTGTCCAGGTCATCGAGCAGCGCCGACAGGGTCGCGCCCTCGGCGGTGACCGCCTTGGCACCGCCGGTGTAGGTGCGCAGGATGGTGGGGATCTTGACTTCGATGGCCATGTGCTCAGGTGCTCCAGACGTGACGTTCGGTGGACTGATGGGCGGAACAAGGAACTGGACGGCGTGATTCCGGACAGGTGCCGATGAGCCGGGGAGTGAGCCGCGGATCACCGACAGTCGTAGACGACCTCGGCCGCGCAGTGCCCGAGCAGGACGCGTTCGATCCCGGCCTCACGCATAGCTGTCCACCACCGTGACGTCCTCCTCGGTGACCACCCCGTCGACGATGCGGAACGAGCGGAACTCGTCGGTGCCGGCCTCTCGGGTGGACACCAGGACGTAGTGCGCGAAGGGTTCCGAGGCGTAGCTGATGTCGGTGCGCGACGGGTAGGCCTCGGTCGCGGTGTGGGAGTGGTAGACGATCACCGGGACCTCGTCGCGGCTGTCCATGTCCCGGTAGAGGGCCAGCAGCTCGCCGGAGTCGAACATGTAGAACGTCGGCGAACGCTCGGCATTGGTCATCGGGATGAACCGCGTGGGCAGGTCCGTGCCGTCCACTCCGGCCACCACGCCGCAGGCCTCGTCCGGATGGTCGCGCCGGGCGTGGGCGACGATCGCGTCGCGGGTGGCCTTGTCGATGGTCAGCACAGGTACCGAGATTACTGGATCTCCGCCCGCGCCTCCGACGGCGGCGGGCCTTTCCGGTCGGGCGCGGCCGGATCAGTCCTCCGGGACGGCGATGTTGACCATCCAGGCGATGCCGAACCGGTCGGTGCACATCCCGAACACGTCACCCCACATCTGCCGCTCCAGCGCCATCTCGACGGAGCCCTCGGCGGACAGGCGCTCCCAGTAACCGGTGAGCTCGTCGACGTCGTCACCGCTGAGGCTGACGGTGATCGAGGAGCCGGAGCCGAGAGTCATGCCGGGAGGGGTGTCGGAGGCCATGAGCGTGTAGCCACTGGGGGTCGTGAGCATCCCGTGCATGATCAGATCGGCGACGGCGGCGTCCGCCTGGCCGAACTCGGCGAAACTCGTCAGCGTGAGGTCCCCGCCGAACACCTCCTGGTAGAACGTCAGCGCGTCGCGGGCGGTGTCGGTGAAGTTGAAGTACGGATTCAGTCGGCTGCTCATCGGGTGCCTCCGCGCGGTTCGTGGTCGGGCATCGCGCCCGGGGTCCCGGGCCGGCGATGCGGAATCTAACCCATCACGGCGTCGATGATCCGGTCCTGCAGGGCGGTGAGCCAGTAGTAGACGGCCCGTGCGCCGATCTCGGGGTCGCCGGGGTCGAGCGTGCCGTCGTCCGCGGCCGTGATCTCCAGGCGGGTGCCGAGCGCCAACCGCAGGTCGTTGAGCGCGGTGAGCCACCGCTGCGCGGCCTCCACCTCCAGGCGCAGGTCCAGCCCGCCCTGGGGCAGCGCCGAGGCGGCGAGCTCGGCGCGGCACTCCCCCAGCCGGTCCCGGCGGTCCTGGTCGAGGTCCTCCCCGATCATGTCGCGGAACTCCTGCGCGTCGTCCAGATCGGCGAAGGCGGCGGGGTTCAGCCGTTCCCAGACCGGATCGCCGGGTCCGAGTTCGTCGAGACCGGCGATGAGGTCGTCCAGGCTCAGCTCCAGCACACCGAGTTCGGTCGGGTCCAGGCGCAACCGGAGCGACCCGCCCTTGTGCGAGACCTTCACGCGCGCCCCGCGGATCGCGTCATGCGTCGTGCTGGACGGTGGCCCAGAGGCCGAACCCGTGCAGCCGCGAGACGTCGAACTCCATCCGCTCCCGCGGCCCGGAGGACACCACCGCCTTGCCCAGCTGGTGCACGTCGAGCATGAGCTTGGTGGCCTTGGGCTTGGAGTATCCGAAGACGGTCATGAAGACGTGGGTGACGTAGTTCATCAGATTGATGGGGTCGTCCCAGACGATGGTCACCCAGGGCCGGTCCGGATCGACCTGGGGGTCGGTGACGTCCTCCACCGCCTGCTGCGGCGAAACCGTGACTGCCATGCCCTCTATGGTGGCACGGTCTCTAGGGTGGCACGCATGACCACCGGCCTGCTGACCGACCAGTACGAGCTGACGATGCTCGACGCCGCGCTCTCCGACGGCACCGGATCGCGCGCGTGCGTGTTCGAGACCTTCGCCCGGCGCCTGCCGGACGGGCGCCGGTACGGCGTGGTGGCCGGGATCGGGCGGCTGCTGGACGCGATCGCGGAGTTCCGCTTCGACGCCGGTGAGGTCGAGTGGCTGGTGGACCAGGGCATCGTCACCGAGCGCACCGGGGCCTACCTGGCGGGGTACCGCTTCCGCGGCGACGTCGACGGCTACGCCGAGGGCGAGCTGTACTTCCCGAACTCACCGATCCTGACGGTGTCCGGCACCTTCGCCGACGCCGTCGTGCTGGAGACGCTGGCGCTGTCGGTGCTCAACCACGACTGCGCGGTCGCCTCGGCCGCCGCCCGGATGACCAACGTCGCGGCAGGACGGCCGATCATCGAGATGGGCTCGCGGCGGACCCACGAGATCGCCGCCCTGGCCAGTGCCCGCGCGGCGTACCTGGCCGGGTTCACCGCGACCTCCAACCTCGCCGCCGGGCGGCGCTGGGGAGTGCCGACGACCGGGACGGCTGCCCACGCGTTCACGCTGCTCCACGACGAGGAGGCGGCGGCCTTCGCCAGTCAGGTCGCCGGGCAGGGCGCGGACACGACCCTGCTCGTCGACACCTACGACATCACCACGGGCATCGCGCGAGCGGTCGCCGCCGCCGGTCCCGAGCTGGGTGCGATCCGCATCGACTCAGGCGATCTGGGGGTGCTGGCCCGGCAGGCGCGCGCCCAGCTCGACGCGCTCGGCAACCGCGCCACCCGCATCGTCGTCAGCGGCGATCTGGACGAGTACGCGATCGCCGCCCTGGCAGCCGCGCCCGTCGATGCCTACGGCGCCGGCACGGCGGTGGTGGTGGGGTCGGGGGCTCCGACAGCCGGGTTGGTCTACAAGCTGGTGGAGGTCGAGGGCCGGCCGGTGGCCAAGCGGTCCGAGCACAAGGAGAGCCACGGCGGGCGCAAGATCGCGCTGCGCCGCCACCGCGAGACCGGCACCGCGACCGAGGAGGTCGTCACCACCGCCGCGAGACCGGAGCGTGGCCCGTACGACCGGATGCTGCAGCTGCCCCTGATCCGCGGCGGCGTCACCGTGGCGGGCCTGCCCACCCTGGAGGAGTCGCGCGCGCACCTGGCCCGGGCGATCGTCACCCTGCCCTGGGACGGCCTCAAGCTCTCGCGCGGGGAGCCGGCCATCCCGACCACGATCGCCTCCCGCTAGGCCCGCCATACGATGGGTGCCATGACTCGCGCGCTGATCGTCGTGGACGTCCAGAACGACTTCTGCGAGGGCGGTTCGCTCGCCGTCACGGGAGGCACGGCGGTCGCCGCGGCGGTGAACGGCATCCTGGGCGGGTTTCCGGTCGTTGTCGCCACCCGCGACCACCACATCGATCCCGGCGCGCACTTCTCGCCCACTCCGGACTTCCGCGACTCGTGGCCGGCGCACTGCGTGGTGGGCACCGACGGCGTGCAGTTGCGGCACGAACTGGACACCAGCCGTATCGACGCGATCTTCGACAAGGGTGAGTACGCCGCGGCCTACTCCGGCTTCGAGGGCCAATGTGACGGCGTCGGCCTGACCGACTGGCTGCGCGCCCGCCACGTCGACGAGGTCGTCGTCGTGGGGATCGCGACCGACCACTGCGTGCGCGCGACCGCGCTGGACGCGGTGAGCGCGGGGTTCGCGACCACGGTGGACCTGTCGCTGACCGCCGGCGTGGCCGCGGACACCGTTGCCGCGGCGCTGACCCAACTCGGGGCAGCCGGCGTCACGCTCGTGGGGACCCCGGCACCAGCCTGATCCACCACCGCGTCACACGGAGTTCAGCCCGCGTGACGAGCCCTGAGATCAGCCCGCTCGACGAGCTCCGAGGTCAGTGACCGTTGCCCGGATCGGTGTCCTTGGCGCCCTGACGGGGACCGTCGCCACCGACCGCGCCGACACCCACGGACTCGGCGGCGTCCGGCGTGTGACGCCTGCCGTAGTGGGCTTCGGCCTCGAGCCGTTCGGCCAGATGCGGGTAGTGGTACTCGAAGGCTGGGCGCTCGGAGCGGATGCGTGGGATCGACGTGAAGTTGTGCCGCGGCGGCGGGCAGGAGGTCGCCCATTCCAGCGAGTTGCCGTGGCCCCAGGGATCGTCCGAGGTCACGATCTCGCCGTAGCGGTAGGACTTGTAGACGTTCCACAGGAACGGCAGCATCGACGCGCCGAGCAGGAAGGAACCGATCGTGGAGATCGTGTTCAGGGTCGTGAAGCCGTCGGTCGGCAGGTAGTCGGCGTAGCGGCGCGGCATGCCCTCGTTGCCCAGCCAGTGCTGGACGAGGAACGTCAGGTGGAAGCCGAAGAAGGTCATCCAGAAGTGCAGCTTGCCGAGGCGCTCGTCCAGGTACCGGCCCGTGAACTTCGGGAACCAGAAGTAGACGCCCGAATAGGCCGCGAACACGATCGTGCCGAACAGCACGTAGTGGAAGTGGGCCACCACGAAGTACGTGTCCGAGACGTGGAAGTCGATGGGCGGGCTGGCCAGCAGCACGCCGGACAGGCCACCGAACAGGAAGGTCACCATGAAGCCCACGGCGAAGAGCATGGGCGTCTCGTAGGTGACAGCTCCGCCCCACATCGTGCCGATCCACGCGAAGAACTTGATGCCGGTGGGCACCGCGATGAGGAACGACATGAGCGAGAAGAACGGCAGGAGCACCGCGCCGGTGGCGAACATGTGGTGGGCCCACACCGTCAGCGACAGCGCCGCGATGGACAGCGTCGCGAAGACCAGTCCCTTGTACCCGAACAGCGGCTTGCGGCTGAACACTGGGATGACTTCGGTGATGATGCCGAAGAAGGGCAGGGCGATGATGTAGACCTCGGGGTGCCCGAAGAACCAGAACAGGTGCTGCCAGAGGATCGCACCGCCGTTGTCGGAGGCATAGACCTGCGCGCCCAGATGACGGTCGGCGTAGAGGACGAGCAGCGCGGCGGTCAGGATCGGGAACGCGAGCAGGATCAGCACGCTGGTGACGAGGATGTTCCAGGTGAAGATCGGCATCCGGAACATCGTCATGCCGGGAGCGCGCAGCGTGACCACGGTCGTGATCATGTTGACGCCGCCGAGGATGGTGCCGAGACCGGAGATCGCCAGGCCGATGATCCACAGATCGGTGCCGACCCCGGGCGAGTTGGTCATGTCGTTGAGCGGCAGGTAGAACGTCCAGCCGCCGTCGGCCGCGCCGCCGGGGGTGATGAAGCCGGACACGGCCGTCAGGGCGCCGAAGAGGTAGAGCCAGTAGGAGAAGGCGTTCAGCCGCGGGAAGGCGACGTCGGGCGAACCGATCTGCAGCGGCAGCACCAGGTTGGCGAAGGCGAACACGAGCGGCGTCGCGAAGAACAGCAACATGATCGTGCCGTGCATGGTGAACAGCTGGTTGTACTGCTCGGTCGAGAGGAACTGCATGCCCGGCCGGGCGAGCTCGGCGCGCATGAGCAGCGCCAGGACACCGCCGAGCATGAAGAACAGGAACGACGTGACGAGGTACATCCGGCCGATGAGCTTGTGGTCGGTGGTACGCAACATCTGCGACAGCAGCGAGCCGCGGCCGGCACTGTGCACCGGGAACGGACGCACGAGGATGGGCTCCGGACGCACCAGTGTGGAGGTGCCCGAGCCCGGGAAGTCGTCACCGGAACCCTCAACGGTCCGTGGATCCGCGGTCGTCGTCACCCAGTACCTCCCGATCACTAGCCATGCCGCGACAGGGTCGCGGTTTGCCGTCGTCCGAAGAATAGTCGCCGCCCCCGCGACCGGCGCACCGGGAGGGCGATTCGGTGCACGCGGCGTGGACGCGCCTGTGGGGCGTGCCCCGCCCGCCCCCCGTCCACGCGATTCCGGTGCCGTTGGGCCCGTCACACATCAGACATACAGAACACCTGGGGTCTGATGGACGGGCCATGGCGAATCACGAGGCACTCGACGAGCGCACCCGGCTGCCCCGCGCTGCCCGGTTCGTGCCCGTCGTGTTCCTCGTGGCGCTGATCGCACGGGTCGCGCCAGTGGTCGTCGGGGGCGGCTTCCACGGCCTCTACGGCAACGACGCGGGGACGTACTACGCCGCCGCCGCCGGCCTGGTGCACGGCAAGCTCCCGTATCGCGACTACGTGCTCGTCCATCCGCCCCTGCTGCCACTGCTGCTGACCCCGTTCGCCCTTCTGGGGCGGCTCACGTCGGATCAGACCGGTTTCATCGCCGGCAACGTCGCACTGACGGTGTGCGGCGCCGTCAACGCCGTGCTGACGATGCAGGTGGCCCTGCGCCTGGGACTCGGCCGGCGGGCGGCCCTGGTCGGCGGGCTGTTCTACGCGGTCTGGTTCGGCGCCGTCGGAGCGGAGTTCCTCATCCGCCTCGAGCCGCTCAGCAACCTGCTGCTGCTGCTCGCGCTCCTCGCGCTGCTGAAAGCACGCGCCGCGGGCTCCACCTGGTGGTACCTGCTCGGCGGCGCCGGGCTCGGGCTGCTGGTCAGCGTCAAGATCTGGTGGGCCGCGCCCATCCTCCTGCTCCTCGCCTTCGAGTTGATCGCGACTCGGTCCCTCCGCGCGATCGGGCTGGTGGTGGGGGGAATCGTCGCGGCGGCCGCGGCGGTCGACGGGCCCTTCCTGATCCTGGCCGGCCACCAGATGGTCACGATGGTGGTGACCTCGCAGTTCGGGCGGCACCGTGACCTGACGTTCTTCGAGCGGATCGAGTCCTTCGCCGGCACCGGGCAGGCGTCGCTGCACCTGCCTCCCGGTGCGGCGGCCGCCCTCGGGGTCGTGCTCGTCGCCGCCCTGGGAATCGTCATCGGGCTGGCCTGGCGAGTACGTCCCGTGCGGCCGTTCGTCGTGCTCGTCGTGGTCCAGGTCGCCGTGCTGCTGTGGAGCCCGTCCTACTACGGCTACTACAGCGACTACGTGTCGGTCGCGGCGGCGCTGGCCGTGGCGGGCTTCGCCGCACGGTCCGCGCAGCCCCGGGCGGCGGAGCGAACCACGCGCATCCCCCGCCTCGGGTCCGGCCTCGCACCCCGCCTCGCGCAGGCCCGCTGGCTGCCCGTCGCGGTCGCCGCGATCGCGGCCGCATTGGTCGTGGGGACGGCGGCGGACACCCTCGTCGAACCGGTACCCGGCGCCTCGGCGCTGGCCCATCAGGCCGACGGCGTGCGCTGCATCATGGCCGACTCGGCGAACGGGCTGATCCTGCTCAACGCCCTGGACCGCAGCTTCGACCCGGGCTGCCACAACTGGGTCGACGTCACCGCGCGCAGCTTCGGGGCCGGAGATCCGGCGGACAAGGTCGTGCGCGGCCGGCCGAACCCACGGTGGAGCGCGGATCTCGCGCGCTACCTGATGTCGGGAGACGCGACGATCCTCATCCTGGATCGCATCGGCCTGAGCGGTTCCATGCGGCGGGTGATCGAACACGGGCGGGTCATCACCTCGCACGGTCGCTTCACCGTCTACCGCACCGACCCGTCGGCCCGGCTGCCCGCCGCGTCCGCCGGTGACGTGCCGTCCCCGGCGGGCTGACCCAGCGGCTGGCGCGTCCTTGTTGACCTGGTGCCGCCCGGGCGGTCGAATGGGCCGCACACCAGCCCACGACGCCGGAAGTCGGGAGATCCAGTCATGACGGCACGTCCCACCGAGTTCGCGCCCGCCCTGGACGCCGCGTCGGCGCACGTGCGGCGATGGCTCGAGTCGGTCCCGGAGCGCCCGGTCGCACCCCGGGCGGACGCCGACGACCTCCGCACCGCCTTCGGGGCGAGCATCCCGGACGGCCCGGCCGACGCGGTCTCGGTGGTGGAGCTGCTAGGCGCGGCGGTGGAGCCCGGGCTGATGGCCATCGCGTCGGGGCGCTTCTACGGCTGGGTCATGGGCGGGACGCTGCCGGCGTCCCTGGCCGCGGACTGGATGGTGAGCGGGTGGGACCAGAACGCGGGCCTGCGCTACGCCACCCCCGGTGTGGTCGCGGTCGAGGAGACCGCGGCGCGGTGGCTGCTCGACGTGCTGGGGCTTCCGCCGGCCAGCGACGTGGGCTTCGTCACCGGCGCGACGATGGCGAACTTCACCTGCCTCGCGGCGGCCCGGCAGCGCGTCCTCGCCGACGCCGGCTGGGATGTGGGCACCCGCGGTCTCACCGGCGGGCCCAGGGTGCGGGTGCTGGTCGGCGCCGAACGGCACGACTCGATCGACGCCGCGCTGCGCTACCTGGGCCTGGGCGCTCCCGTCGAGGTCGCCGCCGACGCGCAGGGCCGCATCGACGTCGGGGCCCTGGCCGCCGTGCTCGCCTCCGACGACTCGCCCACGATCGTGTGTCTGCAGGCGGGAAATCTGCACTCCGGCGCGTTCGACGACTTCCGCGCCGCCATCGCCCACGCCCACGACAGCGGCGCGTGGGTCCACGTCGACGGGGCGTTCGGGCTGTGGGCCGGTGCCAGCCCCGCGCACCGCGGGCTCGTCGACGGGTACGACGCCGCGGATTCGTGGGCCACCGACGCCCACAAGACGCTCAACGTCCCCTACGACTGCGGCATCGCGATCGTGGCGGACCCGGTCGTCGCTGCGGACGGCGATGGGCGTGCACGCCAGCTACCTGATCTCCGACCCGGCCGGCGACCCCGTCGACAAGGTGCCGGAGATGTCCCGGCGGGCGCGGGGCGTGCCGGTGTGGGCGGCGCTGGCCTCGCTCGGGCGCCAGGGCGTGGCCGATCTCGTCGCCGGCCTGATCGCCAACGCGCAGGCGATCGCCGCCGGGCTCGGGTCGATCGAGGGCGTCGAGGTGCTCAACGAGGTCCCGTACACGCAGGTCTGCTTCGCCGTCGGCGACGACGAGGACACCCGCGCGGTGACCGAGGCCCTCCTCGCCGAGGGTGTGGTGTGGATGTCGGGGTCACGGTGGGGTGGGCGGCAGGTCGTCCGCGTCTCGGTCAGCAACTGGTCCACCGACGCGGCCGACGTATCGGCCAGCGTCGCCGCGGTCCGCCGCGCAGTCACCGCGGTCCGTCGCGCGACCGCCGGGACCGGTGACCGCGCACTTTGATAGGTTCCGGGCATCCCCGACAGATCCGAGACGCCCGTGTCCTCCACCCCCCTATCGCCCGCCCAGCAACCCGTGCTCGTCCTGATGGGCGTCTCGGGCTGCGGCAAGTCCACCGTCGCCGGCCTGCTCGCCGGGCGCCTCGGATGGGACCTGGAGGAGGGTGACGACCTGCACCCGGCCGCGAACGTGGAGAAGATGGCCGCGGGGCACGCGCTCGACGACGCCGACCGCTGGCCGTGGCTGGACCGGGTCGCCGCCTGGATCCACGGGCACACCGGCGCCGGCAACCCGGGCATCATCACCTGCTCTGCGCTGAAGAAGAGCTACCGCGACGTCCTGCGCGGGGAGCACGTCGTGTTCGTGTATCTGGCCGGAACCCATGAGCAGATCGCGCGCCGGCTCGCCGCCCGGCACGGCCACTTCATGCCCGTGACGCTGCTCGACTCGCAGTTCGCCTCCCTCGAACCACCGACCCCAGACGAGGAATCGATCACCGTGGACATAGAGGCATCGTCGTCGCTCGAGGCCGATGAGATCATCGAGCGACTCGGCCTGATCCCCACGGAGCCGACCCAGTGAGCACCACCCTGACCACGGCGGCAGCCGCAGCCGGAAGTTCGCCGTGGGCCGGGCACGACACGCGCCTGACCCTGGTCACCCTCGGCGGCATCGCGATCATCGTGTTGCTGATCGTCGTGCTGAAGATGCACCCGTTCCTGTCCCTGATCGCCGGCTCGGCGTTCGTCGGCCTCGCCGCGGGCGTCCCGCTGCCCAAGATCATCACCAACTTCGAGACGGGCGTGGGCAGCACCCTGCAGGAGGTCGGGCTGCTGATCGCCCTCGGCGCCATGCTCGGCAAGCTGCTCGCCGACTCCGGAGGCGCGGACCAGGTCATCGAGACGCTGCTGTCCAAGGCGTCGAAGGCGATGGTGCCGTGGGCGATGGCGCTGGTGGCGATCGTGATCGGGCTGCCGATGTTCTTCGAGATCGGCCTCGTGCTGCTGCTGCCGGTCATCGTGCTGGTGACCCAGCGCAGCGAGCTGAGGTTGATGCGGGTGGCGATCCCGGCGCTGGCCGGCCTGTCGGTGCTGCACGGGTTGATCCCGCCGCACCCGGGGCCGCTGATCGCGATCGCGGCCGTGCACGCCCAGCTCGGCACGACGCTGGCCCTCGGCATCGTGGTGGCCATCCCGACCGTGATCCTGTGCGGGCCCCTGCTGTCGATCCTCATCGCGCGGATCGTGCCGGTCGGTGCCCCCGCGTACGCCGGTGGCGTCGACACCACCAGGACCAGGACGCAGCACGAGGACGTCACCCGGCCGCCGTCGTTCGGCATCACGCTGGCGACGATCGTCTTCCCCGTCGTGCTCATGCTCGCCAAGGCCCTCGTCGACATCATCTGGAACGCCGACACGAAGCCGCCCATGGTGCGGACGGTGTTCGACTTCATCGGTGAGCCGCTCGTGGCGCTGACCCTCGCCGTGCTGGTGGCGATGGTGACCTTCGGCTACGCGGTCGGGCTCAACGGCGAGAAGATCTCCTCACGGATCGGCGCGAGCGTCGGCCCGGTCGCCGCGGTCATCCTCATCGTCGGCGCGGGCGGCGGCTTCAAGCAGACGCTCATCGGCGCCGGCGTGGGCGACTCGGTCGCCAAGTTCGCCAACAGCGCCCACATGTCGATCATCCTGCTCGGCTACCTCGTCGCTGTGGCCCTGCGCCTCGCGACCGGCTCGGCCACCGTCGCCACCATCACCGCGGCCGGCATCGTCGCGCCGCTGGCCGGCGACCTGAGCTCGACCCACACCGCCCTGCTCGCGCTGGCCATCGGCGCCGGATCGCTGTTCCTGTCCCATGTCAACGACGCGGGATTCTGGCTGGTGAAGGAGTCCTTCGGGCTCACGGTCGGCGAGACCTTCAAGTCCTGGTCGGTCATGGAGACGGCGGTCTCCCTCGTCGCGTTCGCGTTCATCATGGCGCTGACGGTCGTCGTCTAGCTGTCGTGACTCCCCTGAATGCGGCGGATCGCGGGCGATAACAGCGGGTCGTGATAGTCAGTGGCGGCCATAGCCGCACAGGGATATCACGATCCGCTGCGCGCGGTCCACATCCACCACAACCGCGGCCACTCAGGGCGATCGTGATAGTCAGTGGCGGCCATAGCCGCACAGGGATATGACGATCCGTCGCGCGGTCCACATCCCCCACAACCGCGGCCACTCAGGGCGATCGTGATAGTCAGCGACGGCCATAGCCGCACAGGGATATGACGATCCGCCGCGCGGTCCACACCCCCACCGCCGCGGCCGCTCAGGGCGATCGTGATAGTGAGTGGTGGCCATAGCCGCACGGGGGTATCACTGATCCGTCGCGCGGTCCACACCCACCACAACCGCGGCCGCTCGGCGCGATCGTGATGGTCAGTGGTGGCCATAGCCGCACAGAGGTATCACGATCGCATCGCGCGCGGTCGGACGACAGGGACCGCGCCACCGGGGCCTGTCAGTGCTGCTGGGCGAAGTCCTTGCTCCTGATGGAGGCGAAGGCGATGACGCCGGCCGTCAGGGCGATGATCGCGGCGACGAGCAGGATCTGGTCGAGCCCCGCGGTGAACGCCGTCTTGGTGATCTCACCGACCTGGCCGCGCACCGACGCCGGAAGTGACTGCAGGGTCGGGCCGACCTCGCCCGACTGCACCGCCGTCGCGATCTTCTGGCCCTGACCCTGCGGCAGCCCGCTGACTCCTGCCACGCGCGACAGGACCTCGCTGGTGACCTTGTTCGAGAACAGCGTGCCGAGCAGGGCGATCCCGGTCGCGATCCCGACCTGGCGGAAGGTCGAGCTGATACCCGAAGCCATACCGGCCTGCTGCGGCTGGACGACGCCCACCGCGGTGGAGGCCAGCGGCGGGTTCACGATGCCGACTCCCGCTCCGGCGACGATCAGGCCGGGGATGAGGTGGGTCCACGACGAGCCGGCATCCAGGCCGCGCATGAGCAGCAGGCCCACGCCCACCAGCACCAGGCCCGGACCGATCAGCAACCGCACCGGTACGTGCGAGGTGATCCGCCCGGCGATCGTCGAGGTGAGCAGGATGCCGCCGGAGAGGACCAGCAACCGCAGTGCCGGTGCCCAGGGCGTCGTAGCCGAGCACGTCCTGGATGTACAGGACGAGGTACAGCAGCACGGAGAAGATCGAGGCGCTGATGCCGAACGCCGCGATCGACCCGCCGGCGAAGGTCGGCTTGCGGAACAGCGACAGGTCGAACATCGGCGACGACCCGCGCAGCTCGGCGACCAGGAACGCCACCAGCAGCACCGCCGCCGCGATCAGGCAGCCGAGGACCAGCGAGTCGGTGAAGGAACGCTGGTTGGACTCGATCAGGCCGTAGACCAGGCTGGCCAGGGCGAGCGTGAACAGCACGAAGCCGACCCAGTCCGGGCGCCGGGCATGGGCGTTGCGGACTCGGCCACGCGCGTCACGGTGACGAACACCGCGAAGATGCCGATGGGCAGGTTGACGAAGAAGATCCACCGCCAGGACAGCCCGGACGTCAGCGCGCCGCCCAGCAGCGGCCCGATCGCCACGGCAAGGCCGGTGATCGCTCCCCAGATGCCGAACGCGGTACCGCGGTCCTTGCCCCGGAACGCGTCGGCCAGCAGGGCGAGGGAGACGGAGAACATGATCGCGCCGCCGACGCCCTGCAGCCCGCGCGAGAGCTGCAGCAGCAGGGTGTCCTGAGCGACCCCGCACAGCAGCGACGCGGCCGTGAAGATGGCCAGGCCGATGATGTACAGCAGACGGCGGCCGAACATGTCGGCCAGGCTCCCCGCCGTCAGCAGCAGGGCCGCCAGGGTCAGGGCGTAGGCGTCGACGACCCACTGGAGGTCCGAGAAGCTGGCGTGCAGCGAGGTCTGGATGTCCGGCAGCGCGACGTTCACGATCGTGATGTCCAGCAGCAGCATGAACGTCCCGAGGCAGACCGCGACGAGCGTCCACCACTTGTGTGCCGCTGGGCCCTTCTGCTCGGGCTGGGCGGCGCCGTCCTGAGCGTCCTGCGCGCCCTCGGGATCGCGCGCGTGCGCGGCGCGGTGATCGGGGTGCTCGACAGCGACGCCGGCTGCGAGATGGGCCGGGTGGTTGGTTCCGGCGGGGTCGTGCTCTGACACAGCAGCTCCTCGGTGCACGGCGGTGATCACCGCACGGACGGGCAGCGCAACGGGAAATGGGCTCAGTCTTTGGCCGTCCGAGGCGATTGCACTCTCAACAGTGCCCCGACTGCCCGCCGACGGCAAACTGTGCGTTCGGCTCCACCCGAGTTCAGTTGCGGTAGACGATCGGGAACGTGTCGACCACCACTGGGGCGGCGGAACGCGAGGGGTACAGCGCGACCGACCCGACGGCGGTGTCCGGCAGCCTGCCGATCGTGTGCAGGTGCATCACCAGCGTGTGCACCCCGGGCAGCATCGGGATGAGGCCCACCGCCGGGTCGTAGCTGAAACAGCTCAGGGACTGGTAGGAGTCCGCGGGCGAGATCAGCACCAGGGAGCAGACCCACCGCTGGGCGCGGACGGGGTAGAGCGACGTGGCGCTCCAGGCGACACCCGGCACGATGGGCAACCGCACGTCGGCGGTGTAGGCGCTCGTCCCTGCCGGCACGTCGAGGGTGAGCGCGACGTCGCCGGCACCGACGGCGCCGTTCGGTGAGGACGACGGGAAGGTCACGGTCAGCTCGCGGACCTCGGCCGTGATGCCGCGGATGGCGACGGCCGGCCCGCTCACCGGCGCGTCGAGGTCCACCACCGGGAACGTGTCGAGGGTGGGGCCCGTGAAGGCCTCGGGGTAGGCCGACTTGGCGCTGCCGGTCAGCCCGGTGACCGAGCCGCCGACGTGGCGGACGAGCACCGACCAGTGGTAGCTGCCGGCCCTCGGCACCGTGCAGGAGACGGTCAGCGTCCCCGCGGTGTCTCGCGAGCCCGAGCAGTCGTGCGTCGGGGCGATGGTCCAGGTGCCCCCGCCCGCGGGCAGGTGCGTCAGCACGGCGAAGGTGCTGTCGTCGGTGCGGGCGTCGATGGTCAGGTAGCCGTACCCGCCGTGCAGGCCGAGCCGGGTGATCGCGACGGTGGGGTTGCCGACCTCGAAGGCGGGGTCGGCCGAGGCCGGCCCGGCCGCCGTGAGCAGGGCGGCGGCGGTGCCCAGCACAGCCAGCACGGTGACGAGGCCGCGACGCGCCTTAATGATCATCTTCAGACGGTAGTGGACGCTGCCCCCGGTGTGGAAGGGCCGGCGCCCGCCCGACCGACCGCATCGGCGCACGGGCCGCGCGCCTCAGCTGTAGTAGCGGAAGACGATCTGGGCCACGCAGGCGGGCTTGCTCGACCGGCGGGTCTGCACGGTCAGCGTCGCTTCCGCCTGGATCCCGCCCTCGATCTCCTCGGCGGAGTCCAGCACGGCGCTGGCCCGGATCGCGTCGCCGACCCGCACGGGGGACGGGAAGCGCACCTTGTTCAGGCCGTAGTTCACGCCCATCCGCGCCCCGTCGACGACCAGCAGCTCCGAGAGCAGGATCGGCGCGAGGGAGAGCGTCAGGTACCCGTGTGCCACCGTCCCGCCGAACGGGCCGTCCGCCGCGCGGACCGGATCGACGTGGATCCACTGGTGGTCACCGGTGACGTCGGCGAAGGCGTCGACCATCGCCTGGTCGATCTCCCGCCACGACGAGGTGCCCAGGGGGACGCCGACGAGGTCGCGCAGCGCGGCGGGGCTGGCCGCCCGGGTGGGTTCGGTCATGGTGCGGTCTCCCTCGGCTCAGGACGGGCGGGGCGCCGACGCGGCGTCGATCGTCAGGAAGCGGCCGGCGACGAAGACGAGTGAGACGCCCGTCTCGGCGCCGACCTCCACGTGGTCGACTTCTACCAGAAGGATCAGGTGGTCACCGCTGTCGAGCCGGTTGACCACACGTCCGGCCAGGCGCGACGCGACATCGGACAGGTGCGGCTCGTTGCCGGGACCGGGCGCCCAGCCGATCTCGGCCAGTCGCTCCTCCCCTGTGAGGCCCGCGGTCGCCAGCCGCCGCGCGATCTCCTCCTGCGACTCGCTGAGGATGTGGACCGCCAGGCGTTCGGCCTTGGACATCACCCGGAAGCTCGAGGACGTGTGGGCGATGCAGACCAGTACCTGCGGCGGGTCCAGCGACACCGAGGTGAAGGAGTTGACGGTCAGCGCGGCGACCTCACCGGAGGCGTCGATCGCGGTCACTGCCGTCACACCGGTCGCGAAGCGCGAGCAGGCGGTGCGGAAGAGCTTGCCCGGAGGCAGCGTGTCGGCTGCGGTCACGTGGCTGCCTCCTGTTCGTCGGCGGCGGGCGGAGGGACCGGTTGCGCGCGAAGAGGGTGGTCGACCCGGGCCAGGCAGAACACCGCGCGCCACGGGTCGCGCACCACGCAGAACTCCCCGTAGTCCGTCGTCAGCGGAGCGAGCATGACCTTGCCGCCGAGGGCCAGGACCTGGGCCAGCGACCGCTCCAGGTCCGACACGGCGAAGTAGGTCAGCCACCGCGCGGGCAGGAGCGTCGGCCAGTCCGCCTCCAGTGCCAGCACACCGGCGGCGGGCGACCCGTCGACCAGCAGCAGGGAGTAGCCGGCGCCCGTCGCGGAGTCCGCGGGCTCGACCACGTAGCCGAACAGCGTGCGGTAGAACTCCTCGGCCCCGCGCGGGTCGGAGGTGTTGAGCTCGTTCCAGCACAGCGCGCCCGGCGAGTTGAGCACGGTGATGCCGGGGCGGGGGCCGGCCTGGTACAGGCCGAAGATCGCGTGCTGGGCGTCCTCGCTCGCCATCGCCAGCCCGGCCTCCCGGAACCGGCGGATCGGGCCGGGGACGCCGCCGAGCGCGGCGACGGTGCGGCCCGAGGCCTCGATGTCGTCGACGGCGAAGTAGGTCGTCCAGCCGATCGCCTCGCCGGGTCGCACCGACGAGGCGATGCCCGCGACCGGCTCGCCACCGAGCAGGCATGTGTTGTAGTGATCGGCGCCCAGCGGCTCGCGCACGATCTCCCAGCCGAACAAGGCGGTGTAGAACTCGGCCGCTGCCGGCGCGTCGGTCACGCGGAGGTCGACCCAGGCCGGTTCGCCGGTGCGGTAGTGGCGACGGTCCTCGCCGGTCATCGGCCGGCCAGCCCGAGGATCGAGGCCGCGGCCGAGGCGGCCGCGATCCGGACGGCCTCGTCCCGAGGCGCGTGCTGGGATCGGCGGAAGGAGTCGAGCACGGTCGTGGCCACGTGGCCGGGGTGGGCCGCGATGCGGGCGGCCAGCGCGTCCACCGTGCGGTCCAGGTCCTCGTCGGCCACGACCCGGGAGACGAGTCCGAGAGTCAGCGCCCGGGGGGCATCGACGGCCTCGGCGCCCAGGAGGAGGTCGAGGGCGGCCTTGGGCGGCAGGACCCGCTGCAGATCGACCAGCACTCCCCCCGCCGCGATCCCGAAGGCCGCCTCCGGCAGGACGATCCGCGTCGTGGACGAGCCGATCGCCAGATGCAGCCGGTCGAGCAGGCCGACTCCGAAGCCGGCCACCGTGCCCCGGACCGCGCCCAGGGTCACCGCCGGCACCCGCCACAGGCGATCGAGCAGCTCGTAGCCGGCCAGCAGCGCGAGCGCGGGATCCGCGTCCCCGGACAGACCGGCGAAGTCACCGGTGTTCCAGCCGGCGCAGAAGTGCTCCCCCTGCGCCCGGACGATGACGACACCGCAGTCGGGGTGGGACGCGACAGCCTCGACCGCGCCGACGAACTCCTCCAGCAGCGCCGCGTCGAACGCGTTGCGCCGCGCGGCGTTGGCCACCGTCACCACCGCCACCGGCTGGGTGTCGCGCACTGTGATGCGGGAGGTCTGTTGAGTCACGAGCGCAGCATACCGACTAGCCGGTACTAAATGAAGAGGAAACGCTCGGGTGATCCGGCCGAGGACGCGAGGCGCCCCTGCCGGACCAGCGCGTGCAGCAACCCCATCGCCTCGATGGTCGTGAACCGCCGCCCCATCGGGCCCATGCGATCCCAGGCCGGCCCCGTGAGCGCGGCGGCGACGTCCCATCCCGTCGCGTGCGGCCGCTCCCGCACGAGCGCGGCGGCGCGGTCCATCCGCTCCTCGAACCCGGTACGCACGGCACCGCGTCCGGGCGGCCACGTCGTCGATCTGGTACTGGTGTCCGGGTAGTCCCACCGTCGCGTCCAGGCGGGCCACGACGTCGAGCGAGGAGAACGTCTCCCCCAGCGGATCGCTGTCCAGCGAGTCCACGTTGCCCAGCTGTGTCAGGCCGTCCGGGCAGCAGGTGGTCGCCGGTGAGCAGGTAGCCGCGCTCCGGCTGCAGCAGGCAGATGTGCCCCGCGGTGTGCCCCGGCGTCCAGATCACCTGCAGCGCCAGGTCCGCGAGCTCGACGAGCTGCTTGTCCACGAACAGACGATCGGCCAGCGGGACGTCGGCGTCGGCGGCGTACTCGGCGATGGTGACGGCCGAGTGGGCCCGCACGTCGTCCGGCACGCCCGCCAGGACGAGGGCCGCGTCGGAACGCTGGGCGTAGCGCTCACTGCTGCGCCGCTCGGTGCCGTCCAGTTCGTGCAGTCCCACCCAGCAACCGCTCGCCGCCCGCACCCGGTCGGCGAGGCCGTAGTGGTCGGGATGGTTGTGGGTCAGGATGACGGCCCCGATGTCGGAGACGGCAGCTCCGACGGCATCCAGCCCCGCCTCGAGCGACCGCCAGCACGCCCCGCTGGCGTAGCCCGCGTCGACCATCACCAACCCGCCCGCGCCTGCGTCGAGCAGGTAGGCGAGCGAGTAGAGGATCGGGTGTCCCGGCAGCGGCATGGGCACCGCCCACACCCCCGGTTGCGGCTGGTGGACCGGTGGCAGCTCGCGCCGGCGCCAGGAGGCCTCCTGCACCGACCGCGCCGCGGCGGCGTCGTCGTCGCACATCCCGCGGTCTAGGCCGGCGGGGCGTAGACGACGAGCACGGTCCCGTCCGGGGCGACGACCACCGCCCGGTGCTCGTGCGCGGACGTCTGGATCTCCCCCACCGTCCCACCGTGGGCGCGGATCCGGTCCAGCGCGACGGGCAGGTCGTCGACCTTGAAGCTCACCACGGTCCGCCCCGGCGCGGGTTGCTCCGCCGGTGCGGCGAGGGCGATCGTCGTGCCACCGCCGTCCAGAGCGGCGTACCGGTCGCCGTCCCGGAACTTCAGCGGCAGGCCGAGCCCGTCGGAGTAGAACGCCAGGGCGGCGCCCAGCTCCTCGACCGGCAGGATCACGTGCCCGACCTTCACGCCGTCACCCCCGCGAAGCGCGGCATGACCTCACGGGCGAAGCGTTCGAGGATCCCGTGGGACACGGCCGGGTCGAGACCCAGCCACTGGACCTTGAAGACGAAGTGGTTGAACCCAGCGTCGGCGAAGTCCGCGATCTTGGCGGCGACGTCGTCGGGACTGCCGAAGAACAGTGACTTCTCCGCGATGTCGTCCCACATGGTCTCGAAGTGGTCCATGCCGTACTGGACGTACTCGAAGTAGGAGTGCTTGACGTGCTCACCGGCCAGCGCGAAGGCGTCCTCCCGGGAGTCGGCGATGCAGAGATCGCGCTGGATGGGCATGATGCGGCCCTCGAGTACATGCCCAGCTTGTAACAACTCCTGCTTGTAAGTAGCCAGGTTTCCGACGGCCCAGTTGCGCTTGACGTTGGCGGGCGCGAACCACGAATGCCCCAGTCGAGCGGCCCGCTTGATGCCGACGGGGGCGTTGGCACCGATCCAGATCGGCGGATGCGGTTGCTGCGACGGGAAGCACGCTGCAGCGGGCGTCCCGGATCGAGAAGTGCTCCCCCTCGTGGTCCACCGGTCTCACCGGTCCACAGCCTCTGCATCACCGACAGGCTCTCCACCATCCGGCTGGTACGACGCGAGCGCCGCAGCCCGAAGTTCGCGAACTCGTCCTCGCGGTACCCGGCGCCCACCCCCAGCACGAACCGCCCGCCCGAGAGCTGATCGATGGTGGCGATCTCCTCGGCCCAGTGCACGGGATGCCCCAGCGGCAGGATCAGGATCCCGGTGCCCAGCTGCATCGTGCCGGTGTGGTCGATCAACCGGGACAGCAGCGGCAGCGGTTGTGGGGTGCGCAGGCTGGACAGGTAGTGATGGATGCCGAAGACGGAGTCGAAGCCCAGGTCACGGATGTGCTGGACCAGCTCGACGAGCTCGCCGAGCTTCGCCCCCACATCGGCACCCGGCTGGTACTGGTGATCGAGCAGGATCCCGAAGCGCATCTGTCAGCTCGTCGGAGCTGTGCCGTCGGAGCGCGAACGACTCAGCCGGAAGTAGGGAGCCACCATGTTGTCCCGGTCGGCGAGGGCCTGGGTGATGCCCTTCTCGCGCCGCTCCTTGAGGAAGTTCCAGTCACCCTCCTCGAAGACGACGTTGGTGGCCCAGCCGTGACCGACCCAACCGGTCATCGCGCCGAGGCCCTTGCCGCGCGCCTCCATGATCACCTGCATCATCGACTTGCCCATCATCAGCGAATCCAGCGGCATCACGGTGATGGCGTCGACGTAGTCGTCCACCCAGCGCTGCAGTTCCTCGGGCTCGACGACCTTGGTCACGAAGCCGCACTTCTCGCCCTCCTCGGCCCCCAGCGGACGCATGGTCAGCATGAGGTCCTTCATCTTCGTCAGGCCGATCTTCTCGATCCAGTGGTACATGTCCTGAGGGGCCGGCCCGAGGTAGCGGAAGGCCGGGTGGGTGAACCGGGCGTCCGGAGTCGCGATGACGATGTCCGCGGACAGCGCGATCTGGAAGTGCCCGCCGTAGCAGTAGCTGTTCACCTGGCAGATCGTCGCCTTCAGGCACTCGATGATCGGGCGGGTGAAGGCCGAGGACAGCACGTTGCGATCGGGCAGCATCCGCTGGTGCTGTGACGGGCGCTTGCGCGAGGCCTTGTCCACGCCCTTCTTGTAGCCGATGTAGTGACCGAGCTCCGCGGCGTCGGCCCCGGTGCCGAAGCACGACCCCTCGCCCTTGAAGACGATGACCTTGACCCGGTCGTCGGCCTCCGCCTCGCGCACGAGGTCGCCCACCCGCTCGAACCCCGCGACAGGGATGGCGTTGAGGGTCTCCGGGCGGTCGAAGGTGATCGTCGCGACCGCGCGCGCCGGGTCCACCTCGTAGCGCACGTACTTGGCGAGGACCTCGGGGTCGACCTCCATGTACTCGGTGTCCCACTGGTGTTCGAGCAGTTCGGCTTCGGACTTCTTCATGCGTGCGGGCTCCAGTCTGTGTGTGGTGCGGGTTCGGGGAAGGCGGGCATGACCTCGCTGGCGAACAGCTCGATCGATTCGCGCGCCAGGTGCGCCGGCATGCCCAGCCAGAACGGACGGAAGATCAGGTGGTTGAAGCCCCTGCGCTCGAACTCGCGGATCTTGTCGATCAGCAGGTCGGGTGAGCCCAGCAGCAGGGTGCGGGCGACGAGCTCGTCGAAGCGGTCCCGCTGCCAGCGCAGCGCCGGGTACTCGGCGTAGGTGTAGTACTCGCGACGCGCGTAGGGCAGCGCCGTCTCGACCGCCCGCTCGGTGGTGGGCGCGCAGAACAGCTCGACTCCGATGGGCCGGTCCACGACGGCGGCGGTCCTGCCGTACTCGGCCAGGGCGTCGTTGTAGATCCCCACGTACTTGTCGAGGTAGGTGGGATTGGGCGAGTTACCGGGCGCGTACCAGGCGTCCCCGAGGCGGGCAGCGCGCCGCACCGCGTAGCGCCCGCCGGCCCCGACGTAGATGGGCGGCCCGCCGTCCTGCAGCGGTGGGACGCCGCAGCGGACCCCCTCGACGGTGTAGAACTCGCCGTGGAAGTCGACGGTCTTGCCCGACCACAGTTCCCTGATCAGGCGGATGCCCTCGTCCATCCGGCGGAAGCGGCTGTCCGCGTCCACCCCGAACGCGGCCAGCTCGTGCTCGCGGTAACCCGCCGCGACGCCGAGGGCGATGCGCCCGCCGGAGAGCTGGTCGAGCGTCGCGAACTCCTCGGCCACGTGCACCGGGTGGAACAGCGGCAGCAGCAGGATGCCGCTGCCGATCTGCATGTCGCCGCTGCGGTCGATCAGCCGGGCCATCATCGAGATCGGCTGCGGTGTGGCCAGGTTCGACAGGAAGTGGTTGATGGCCCACACCGAGTGGAAGCCGAGTTCGGCGGAGCGCTCCACCAGGCTGAACAGCTCCTCGGTGCGCCGGCGCAGGTCCTCGTCGAACGGGTACTGGTGCGAGGCCAGGATGCCGAACTTCATGCCGCGTCCCCACCCGCCACTGCCGCCGCCAGCGCGTCCCGGCGCACCTTGCCCGCCTCGCTGCGCGGCAGCTCGGCGACGAACACCACGGCTCGCGGCGCCTTGAAGTGCGCCAGCCGCGTGCGGGCCAGGTCCACCAGCTGGGCCGCCAGGTCGTCGTCGCCGACCGCCGGGTCCGGGGCGCGGACGACGATCGCCTTGGGGATCTCACCCATCCGCTCGTCGGGGACGCCCAGCACCCGCACGTCGAGCACCAGCGGATGGCTGCGCAGGGCCTCCTCGATCTCCTCGGGCCAGACCTGGAAGCCGCCGCACTTGATCATGTCGCGCTTGCGCCCGACGAGGAACAGCACGCCGTCGTCGTCCACGTAGCCGATGTCGCCGGAATGCACCCAGCCGTCCTCCACGAGGTGGCTCGTCGCCTCCGGGTCGTCGACGTACTCCGGGGCCATGGCGGAGAAGACCACGATCTCGCCCTCCTGTCCCCGCGGCAGGGCGCGGCCCTCGTCGTCGCGGATCTCCATCCGGACGCCGTCGTAGACCCGCCCCGCGGACCCGGGCTTCCACAGCCCCGCCCGCATGTCGGCGGCCGTCCAGCCGGCCACGTGGCCGATCTCGGTGGAGCCGTAGTTCATCACGATGGGGATGGCGAAGCGCTCCTCGAACCGCCGGCGCAGGTGGATGCTCAGGGCCTGCCCGGCGATGAGGACCGAGCGCACCGAACTGAGATCGGGTGGATCCTCCGCGTGCACGACGTCGTAGAGCATCGTCGGCAGCAGGAACAGGTTGTCGAAGCGGTGTTCGTCCAGCAGCCGGCTCAGCGTCGACACCCGGAACCGCTCCCACAGCACCGCGGCCCGCCCGACGTGGAAGGCGAACAGCAACGTGTGCTGACCGCCGCCGTGGAACAGCGGCAGCGCGACCAGGTTGGGCCCGACCTCGGGCGGGACCGCCTCGTACGGCCCGGGCCGCCCCTTGGACACCTGCGCCAGGCGGGCCAGTGAGGCCTGGATCCCGCCGTGGGTGACGCTGACCGCCTTGGGACGCCCGGTGGTGCCGCCGGTGAACAGGATGCCCGCCTCGTCGTCGTCGGCGACGTCGGGCGCCGTGACGCGGGCGGAACCGGACTGGCCGAGGGCGGCGATTCCGGAGATCCGGCCAACGACCAGCCGGGCCGAGGCGCCGGTCCGGGTGAGCGCCGCGCTGAGGGATTCGGGGTCGTGGTCGTCGGCCAGCACGAGCGTCGGTGTCGTCTTCTCGATCGACTCGGCGAGCTCGATGCCGTTGTACAGCCCGCTGATCGTGACCGGAACGGCGCCGACCTTCCAAGCTCCGAAGATCGCGAACACCAGCTCCGGACCGTTGCGGATGTAGGTCGCGACCCGGTCGCCCCGGCCCACGCCCTGTGACCGCAGCGCCTCGGCCACGGCACCGGCGGCACCGTCGAGCTCGGCGAAGGTCCAGGACCTGCCGTCCTCGAAGTACAGGCCGGTGCGGTCACCGACTTCGGTGGCTCGGCGTTCGAGATCGCGTGCGAGGTTCACTACCGACTCCGTTCGATACCGTCTGGTCGGTATTGAACGCCACGACGTCAGCGCGGGTCAAGCCTCACTTTCGGCGTGGCGCCGCGAGCAGTCCCGTCAGGACCATCGTCGCCAGCTGGTCGGCGACGTCCTCGGCGGCCATCCCGCCGTCCGGGCGGAACCACTGGTGCACCCAGGCGGAGATGCCGACGAAGCCGAAGACCGCCACCCGCACGCTGATCGAGGTGTCGAAGTCACCCGAGGCCTGACCCCGCTCGATGATGGCCGCGATCTGCCGGTCGACCGCGTCGCGGCGTTCCCGGATGCCGGCCTCGCGCTCGCCGGTGAGGTTGCGCCGGTCCTGGAAGAAGATCGCGACATGGGCGTGGTACCTGGCCACGCTGAGCACGGACATGCGGACCATCTCGCGCAGCTGGTCGACCGGGGTGTCGAACTCGGCGAGGATCCGGTCCATGTCCGCCGTCTGGGCGTCCAGGAACTCGTCGTGGATGACCTGGAGGATGTCCTCCTTGCTGGCGAAGTGGTGGTAGAAGGCGCCCTTGGTCACGCCGGCCCGTTCGACGATCTCCTGCATGGACGTCCCGCTGAAACCCTGTTTGCCGAACAGCTCCAGGGCGCTGTCGACCAGGAGCTGCCGCGTCCGCTCGGGGGCGTAGCTACCGCGCGCGGAGGTCTTCTCGAGTGTTTTCTTCGGCATAGTCACAAGAGGATCCCACGGACCCGGCAGCGCCGCCCGGACGGCATGCCGACTGGTACGGATGTGCGGTCACGGCGTCGCCAGGCGGGGCAGGACGTCCTCGCCGAACCGGCGGATCTGCTCCAGAGCGTCGGCGTGCGGCATGCCCATGAACTGCACCCGCAGCGACAGGTCGGTGATGCCGTGCTCGGACCGCAGCTGCGCGATCCGGGCGGCGACCTCCTCGGGCGTTCCGACCAGGCAGGCGTTGGCGATGTAGTCGTCCACGTCGATGGCCTGGGCAGCGTCCCAGGACTTGTACGCCGCGTACTGGCGCTCGAGGTGCGGGCGGATGAGCGCGACCGCGGCGTCATGCGTCGGGGCCACGCAGGCCTCCCGGCTCATCGGGTACGGACGGTCGAGGGTGTGCCCGCTCTCGCTGAGCGCGGCCCGGTAGACACCCAGTCGCCGGGCGATGGCGGCGTCGTCACCGTCCGGGCTGATCAGCCACGGCGCGTCGAGCTGGGCTGCGCGCCGGATCGCCGCGTCGGCGAAGGCACCGATCCAGATCGGCGGCCCGCCCTCCTGCACGCAGCGCAGCGCGATACGCGCCTCGCGCAGGGTTCCCCACGAACCGTCGGCGGTGACGGCCTCGCCACGCCAGAGTGCGCGCAGGATCGGGACGTACTCGCGCAGCCGCCGCAGACGGTCCGCCCACTCCACCCCGAACGCGTCGCACTCCCGGCGGCGGTACCCCGCGCCCAGGCCGACGGTGATCCGGCCGTTGCTCAGCAGGTCGAGAGTCGCGAGCTCCTCGGCCAGACCGAGCGGGTTGTACAGCGGGGCGAGCAGCACGCCGAAACCGATGCGGACCCGCTCGGTCGCGCGCGCCAGGTAGGCCGCCAGGGTCAGCGGCTGCAGGAACGCCGAGTGTGCCAGGTAGTGATGGCCGAGGAACACGGTGTCGAAACCGAGTCGATCGGCCAGCCGGGCCTGCTCGACGATCGCCGTCAGCCCGTCGGAGGCAGAGGAGTCCGCCTCGAACTGGGCGCTCAGGAAGACGCCTACGCGCACTCAGACCGCCGAGGGCACGGCGTGCGGCAGGGTCGCGGGGTTGTCGCGGAACTGCGGGATGACCTGGGTGGCAAAGGTCTCCATCGACTTCAGGGCCTCCTTGCGCGGCAGGGACGGGATGCGCAGCCAGCCTATGTAGTGGTTGATCCCGAGCTGCTCGTGCAGGACGTTGATCGTGTCCGCGACCTGCTGGGCAGAGCCGAAGTTCCCGCCGTGGGTCAGCGTCTGCTCGAGCGTCAACAGCCTGATGTTCTCGGCGACCTTCTCGTAGTAGGTCCGCTCGGCCTCGACCGCGTCGGCCGATCCCGGGATGACGGCGCCGACCGAGCGGTAGTAGGTGAGCGCGGCCTCCGCGGCGCGGCGCTTGCCCGCCTCGCCCTCGCCGCACCACACCTGCTGCATGAACGGCAGGTCGAACTGCGAGGAATCGTGCCCGCCCTCGGCCATCCCCTTGCGGTACAGGTCGAAGTTGCGCTTCATGAGCGTCAGCGGGGTGAAGTTCGGTGACGTGATGATCGGTTCGCCGAGCAGGCCGCGGTCGCGGAAGTTCTCCGGGGACACCGTGCCCTGCATGAGGGTCGGTCCGCCCGGCCGGTACGGGCGCGGGTAGGTCGTCAGGTCCTCGTACTGGAAGTAGTGGCCGTCGTAGGAGAAGTTCTCCTGCGTCAGCGCCAGGCGCAGCACGTCGAGGGTCTCGGTGTAGCGGTCACGGGACTCACTGGCGGGGATGCGGAAGCCGGCGAACTCCTTGGGCTGGTACCCGCGCCCGACGCCGACCACCAGCCGGCCGCGGCTGAGCACGTCGAGGGTGGCGATCTCCTCCGCCAGGCGCACCGGGTCGTGGAAGGGCAGCACGAGCACGGCAGTCCCGATCGTGATGTGCTTGGTCCGCTCCGCGATCGCCATCCCGAACTGCAGCGGGTGGCCGAGGATGCCGTACTTGGAGAAGTGGTGCTCGGCCAGCCAGACGGAGTCGAAGCCCAGCTCGTCAGCCAGCTGGATCTCGTCCAGGGTGTCGTGCAGGACCTGCTGATCCGATCCGCCGCCTCCGTCGTTGGCAGGGAACAGGTTCATTATCCCGAACTTCACATCGCCCTCCGCATGGACCATTAGATTCCGACTAGCCGGTATGTTATCCTGATCATGGCATGACATCAACCGCTACGTCACCCGGACCCCCCGTCGAACTTGTGCAACGGGGCCCCGCGCTCTGGGCTCGGATCGACCGCCCGGACCGCGCGAACGCCTGCGGCCCCGAGGTGATCGACGGCCTGCACGCCTGGCTCGGGGGCGCGCACGCGCCGGGTCTGCGGGCGCTCGTGCTCACCGGCACCGGGACGGCGTTCTGCGCGGGCGCCGACATGCGCGCGGGCGCCGCCGCGCTGGCCGATCCGGCGTCGGTGCTCGCCTACATCCGCCGTGGCCGCGAGCTCGCCGACGCCATCGCCGCCGCCCCGCTTCCCGTCATCGCCGCCGTGAACGGCGTCGCGCTCGCCGGCGGCTTCGAACTCGTGCTCGCCGCGGACGTCGTCTTCGCCGCGCGCAGCGCCCGCCTCGGCGACGCCCACGCCCGTCACGCCATCGTCCCGGGATGGGGCTCGTCGGCGCGGCTGCCCCGCCTGGTCGGGCGCCGCGCCGCGACCCGGCTGCTGCTGACCGGCGAGTCGGTCAGCGCCGAGGAGATGGCCCGGCTGGGTGTGGTGACCGAGGTGGTCGACGACGACCGGCTCGAGGCGGCGGTGACCGAGTTCGTCGAGCGGCTGCCCGCCGATCCCGAGACGCTCGCCCGCCTCGTCCGGCTGGCGCGCACCGGGGGCACCGGGACCGTCGAGGAGGCGCTCGACCGTGAGTGGGCGACGCTCGCCGAGCACGTCCAGGGTCCCGCGTTCACCGCGGGCGTCCAGCGTTTCCTGGCCCACTGACCGGCCTTTCACACCGGAGCGGGCCGATCCGAGTAAGTAACACCGCTGCCGTGTGAAAGGCCGGATCGGTCCGGGCCTACGGCGAGGTGTGCCGGCCGGCGAGGCGCAGCTGCCCCAGGCGGCGGCGGTGCCAGGCACCGGTACCCAGCCAGGCGTCGCTGGTGAGCGCCCGCCGCAGGTACAGGTGCGGATCGGCCTCCCACGTGATGCCCATCCCGCCATGCACCTGGATGGTCCGCTCGGCGGCGAACACCGCGGCCTGGCCGGCGCGCGCCTTGGCCGCGTGGACGTGCGCCGCCGCGTCGGGGGTGCCCTCGTCCACCGCCCACGCCGCGTACAGCGTCAGATCCCACGCGGCCTTGAGCCCGACGAAGGCTTCCACGAGCTGGAACGCCACCCCCTGGAACGAGCCGATCGGCTTGCCGAACTGCTCGCGCGTGCGGACGTAGGCGGCGCCGAGCTCGATCGCCCCGCGGGCACAGCCGCACAGGTCGGCCGCCGCGACCACGGTGGCGCGCAGCAGACCGTCACCGAGGGGGCCGGACGCGATCACGTCGCAGTCCAGCGTGACGTCGGCGAAGGGGCGGCTGGCGTCGATCGCTGCGCGGTCGCGGGCACCGTCGGCCCCGACGAGCGCCACCCCGTCGGCGAGCGTCACCACGAGCGCGTCGGCGCCCGGACCGTGGGCCACCAGCGTCTTCGCCCCGCGCACCCGCCCGCCGGACAGCTGCGTGGAGAACGCCGCCGGGCCGCTCGCGCCGGGTTCGTCCACCGCGGGCGCCCACCGCACCGTCCCGGAGATGGCGTCGGTCAGGTCCAGCCCGCTCCCTGACGCCAACTGCAGGGCCGCGGTGTGTGCCGTCAACCGCGACGGCGTGACCCGCCGGGCCAGCGCCTCGACCGCGACGGCGAGGTCGACGAGGTTCGACCCCGCCTCGGCCAGCCCCAGGCCGCCGAAGCCGCTCAGCAGCTGCTGGTCGAAAGGCGGCTCGCTCCAGCCCTTGTCGTAGCACTGACGCGCGAGGGACAGTCCACCCTCGGACATCGCGAGCACGGTGCGCTCGATCTCGAGTTGGGTGTCGGTGAAGGTCGCTTGCATCGCCGGCTCCTCAGCGCGATCTCGGCAGCGCGAGGACGCGCTCGGCCAGGATGGATTTCTGCACCTCGTCGGTGCCGCCCTCGATCGTGTGGGCACGCGCCCGGAGGTAGTGGCGCAGCCGCGATCCCGCATCCGGCTCGCCGACGAGGATCCCTTCGACGCCCTGTACCTGCACGACCAGCCGTGAGGTCGCCTGGACCACACCGGCCCAGAGCAGCTTCATCGCCGACGTCTCCGGGCCGGGCGCGCCACCGGCCTGCGTCTCCCCCATCATCCGCAGCGAGCCGATCCGCACGGCCTCGGCGTCGGCCTCCAGCGCGCCCACGGCATCGGCCACCGCCGGATCGTCGGCGACACCGCGCTCGTGAGCCACGGCGACCAGGCGATCGACCGCCTGGCGCGCCCACACCCACAGATTGAGCGCCATGCTGCCGCGTTCGAAGGCCAGCGTCGTCAGCGCCACGCGCCAGCCGTTGCCGACCCCCCCGAGCACGTCCTCGTCCGCGACGAACACCTCGTCCAGGTGCATCTGATTGAACTCCGCGTCGCCATTGATCATCACGAGCGGCCGGACCTGGATGTCGCTCATGTCGGCCAGGAAGTAGGTGATGCCGTCGTGCTTGGGGACGCTGCGGTCGGTCCGCGCCAGCAGCAGGCAGCGGTCGGCGTTGTGGGCGTTGGACGTCCAGACCTTGCCACCGGTGATCCGCCACCCGCCGTCGACCTTCTCCGCGGCGGTCCGCAGGCCGGCCAGGTCCGAACCCGCGCCCGGCTCGCTGAAGCCCTGGCACCAGTACGTCCGGCTGGACAGGATCGGCGGAAGGAACCGTGCCTTCTGCTCATCCGTCCCGTGCACCATGATCGTCGGGCCGGCGAGCATCAACCCGACACCGTTCAGCGCGTAGGGGGCCTCGCGGCGGGCGGCCTCCTCGTTGAAGATCGCCTGCGTCAGCACAGACTCACCGTGGCCGCCGTACTCCACCGGCCAGGACAGCCCCGTCCAGCCGCCGTCGGAGAGGCGTTGCTGCCATCGCCGCGACCAGTCCTCGCGCTCGCGTTCGGGCAGTGTCTCCTGCACCGGGACGTCGGCGAGGGCCGTGTCCAGCCAGGCGCCTACTCGGCCCCGGAACTCCGCATCCTCAGGGCTGTCATGGAAATCCACCGGTCAGGTCACTCCTAGCGTCTCGTGGCGCGCGGGCGGCTGCGGGTCGGCGCGCGCCTGATCGCGCAGGCGGGCCTTGTAGAGCTTGCCGTTGGGGTCACGGGGCAATTGGTCCCAGAGGTGGTAGCTGACCGGGTGCTTCACCGCCGCCAGGTGCTCGTCGCAGTGGGCGCTGACGGAGGCGACGAGCTCGTCGGGGCCCGGGGCGCCCTGCGCGGGCTGCAGGAACGCCACCGGCACCTCACCGAGGTCCGGGTCCGGAGCGGGCACGACACCGGCGTCGGCCACCCACGGGTGGGCCAGCAGGACGCCCTCGATCTCGGCGGGGTAGACGTTCACGCCACCGACAATGATCAATTCGCTGGAACGCCCTGTCAGGTAGAGGAATCCGTCCTCGTCGACGTAGCCGAGATCACCGACGGTCAGCAGGCCGTCGCGCCGCGCACCGTCGGTCTTGGCGGGGTCGTTGTGGTACTCCATGACGTCCTCGCCCTGGCGCATGTAGACGATCCCCTCCTGGCCGGTGGGGACCTCGACCCCCGTCGCATCCAGGATCTTCAGGGTCGAGATCGACGCCGGCCGGCCGACGGTTCCGGGGTGGGCGAGCCATTCCTGCGGGCGGGCCACCGTCGTCCCCACCTCCGTGGAGCCGTAGTACTCGTAGATCACCGGCCCGAGCCACTCGAACATCCGCACCTTGACGTCGAACGGGCACGGTGCCGCCCCGTGCAGCACGAAGCGCAGCGACGAGGTGTCGGCGCTCGTGCGGACGGACTCGGGCAGCTGCAGCAGGCGATGGAACTGCGTCGGCACCATGTGCGTCCCCGTGACCCGATGGCGCTCCACGGCGGCCAGGAAGAGCTCCGGCGTCCAGCCCTCCATGAGCACCAGCCGCCCACCCATGTGCAGGGCGCCGGAGGCCGGCGTGATGTTGGCCGAGTGGTACATCGGCGCGGCGACCAGCCACGTGCCGAACGCATCGCCCATGCCGTACTCGTCGAAGAGCCACTTGTAGACCCGGGCACCGGCGTCGGCGTCCAGACCGGACAGCGGTCGCTTGACGCCCTTCGGCCGACCGGTCGTCCCGGAGGTGTACTGCATCAGCGATCCCGCCGGGCGGTCGTCGGGAAGGCTCGCCGGCTGCCCGTCGGTCAGCGCGCGCAGCGGGCGCCCCACCGGGGACTCGCCGTCGACGAAGATCCGGCCGGGGTCGTCGACCGCGCGCGCGACCGTGTCCGCGACGCGTGCCGAGCAGACGACGGCCTTCGCACCGGAATCCTCGACGATGTAACGGATCTCGTCCGCGGTGAGGTGGTAGTTGACGGTGACGAGGTAGAGCCCGGTCTGCATCGCCGCCAGGTAGAGCGTCAGCATGCCGATGCCGTTGGTCATCACGCAGGCCACGGTGTCCCCCGTGCGCAGCCCGGCGACCGAACGCAGCCCGTGCGAGAGCCGGTTCACCTGCGCGCCGAGTTCACCGTAGGACAGCGCCGTGCCCGCGGCGTCGACCACGGCCGGGCGGTCGGGGTCGGCCTCTACCCACAGCCGGAACCCGATCCGGTCCTCCGCGGGCTGGCCGTCCACGGGCTCCTCCGCGGCGCTCACGCCGACGCTCCCGACGGCGCGAGCGACAGCGAGGCGGCCTCGCGAACGTCGACCCAGTCCGGGGCCAGGCCGCCGAGCTGCTCACGCAGATCACGCTTGAGCACCTTCCCCGACGGGTTGCGGGGCAGTTCCTCGACCACCCAGACCGCCTTCGGGACCTTGAAGCCACCGAGGTTGGCGCGGCAGTGCGCGATCAGGGTGGCGCTGTCGAAACCGGCCCGCGGCACGACGAACACCACCGGGACCTCCACCCACTGGGTGTGCGGGATCCCGATCACCGCCGCCTCGAGCACACCCGGCACGTCGTAGACCACCGACTCGATCTCGGAGCTGGCGATGTTCTCCCCCCCGCTGCGGATCATGTCCTTGAGCCGGTCGAGGATGTACAGGTAGCCGTCCTCGTCGAGCCGGCCGACGTCGCCGGTGTGGAACCAGCCGCCACGGAAGGCGTGCGCCGTCGCCTCGGGGTCGTCGAGGTAACCGTCGCAGACCTTGGCTCCGCGCACGACGATCTCACCGATCTCCCCGGCCGGCAGGTGGTTGTCGTCCGGGTCGACGATCCGCACGTCCACGCCGGGCACCGGGCGCCCGGCCGACCCCTGCTTGCTGAGCATGTGCGCCATGTCGAGATAGGTCAGCCCGTTGCAGGTCTCGGTCATGCCGTATCCCTCGATGAGGGCGGCGTTGGGAAACAGTTCGCGGGTCTCGTGGAACAGCGCCGGAGTCACCTGACTGAAGATCATCCACTTCACCGAGCTGGTGTCGCGGACCTCCGAGGACTCGATGCGCCGGATCATGTGCAGCATCGTCGCCACCATCACCAGGCCGGTGATCTGCTCCTTCTCGATCGTGTCCAGGATCGACGCCGCATCGAAGCGACGCATCAGGATCATCGTCGCGCCGACGTAGAAGGTCGTGTAGCCCGGGATGTCCAGGCCGCCGACGTGGTACAGCGGTGCGAAGTTGAGGATGCGGTCCTGGCTGGTCAGCCCCAGCTCGACCACCTGGACGTTCATGTTCGCGTTGACGTTGCCGTGGGTGAGGCGGGCGCCCTTGGGCCGGCTCGTGGTCCCGGACGTGTAGAGGACGCGCTGCAGGTCCCCGTCGCCGACCTCGCAGTCGGCCACCCGCTCACCCGCATGCCCGGCGATCAGGTCACCGATCGACGTCCAGCCGTCGCCGATCGGCTCGAGCGCGAGGCGGATCCGCAGCTCCGGCAGGCGATCCACGAGCGAGGCAGCCACCTCCTCGAACGCCGGCTCGCTCGCCAGCCCGACCGCGCCGGCATGGTCGAGCAGGTAGTGCAGCTCGTTCTCGTGCAGGCGGTAGTTCAGCGGCACCATCACCGCGCCGAGCTTGGCCAGCGCCAGGGCCAGGATGAGGTACTCAGGCAGGTTCATCGCCAGCACGGCGATTCGGTCGCCGCGCCCGATCCCCTGCTGCCGGAGCCCGTGCGCCACCGCGTTGACGTCGTGGTCGAGTTGCCAGTAGGTCCAGCGCCGGTCCTCGAAGACCAGCGCGTCCCGCTCGGCGTACCGATAGCGCGCCCAGTCGAGCATGCGGCTCAGATTCGCGGTCGGCACGGCGTCACCTCCCGTCCCATCGATCCCAGAACAGCACGTCGTCCTGGGAGAGCTTGCGCGCGGCGGGCTTGAAGTCCAGGCCCTGCGTGTAGGCGACCGGGAGCAGTGCGACCTGGGTGAAGGTCTCCGGCAGCCCGAGCAGGTCGGCGACCAGCTGCGCGTGGTGCAGGTGGATGCACGTCAGCGACGACCCCAGCCCGCGGGAGCGCAGCGCCAGCTGCAGGGACCACACCGTCGGGTAGATCGAGCCGTAGAAGCCGCTGGCCCACGCACCCACCGCCTGCTTCGGCGCCCGATCGACGCTGCCGACGAGGATCAGCGCGGGCACGTCCTGCAGCCGTTCTGCGAGGAACGCTCCGCTGACCATGACCCGCGCCATCTGCGGATCGGGCGTGCGGGCGGGGGCATCGTTCCCCTCGGCCGCGCGCGCCGCGGCCTTCGCGCGCATCGGCGCGAACACGAAGTCCTCCAGCGCCAGCCGGTAGACCTCGGCGACACCGCGCCTGAGCTCGGCATCCTGGACGACGACGAATCGGCACACGTCCCGGTTCTCCGCGATCGGCGCCTGGCGGGCGATCTCCACACAGGTGTCGATCACTTCGCGCCCGACGGGGCGGTCGAGGTCCAGGCGCTTGCGCACGGCGCGGGTGGTGGTCAGGACGTCGTCGACGTCCCCGATGACGGCGGGGGTCGCGGTCGCAGCGCTCATACCCGCATCGCCGCGGCGGAGGCCGCTCCCTCGGGGTCGCGCAGCAGCCGCTTGAGCACCTTGCCGGAGTCGTTGCGTGGCAGGTCCGCGACGATCTCCACGTGCTTGGGGATCTTGAACCGGCCCAGGTGCGCCTCGCAGTGGGCGTTGACCTCCGCGACGGTCAGGGTGGCGCCCGGGACGACCACGACGAAGGCCTTGGCCACCTCGTCCCACCGCTCGTCCGGGACCGCGACGACGGCCACCTCCGCGACGGCCGGGTGTTCGGCGATCGCGCGCTCGATCTCGGCGCTCGCGACGTTCTCGCCACCCGTCTTGATCATGTCGGCGCGCCGGTCGCTGAACCATAGGAAGCCGTCGGCGTCGAGGCTGGCCATGTCGCCGGAGTGGAACCAGCCGCCACGCCAGGCGCGCGCGGTGGCCTCCGGGTCGCGCCAGTAGCCGGGCGAGACCTTCGGGCCCCTGACGACGATCTCGCCGACCTCACCGGGCGGCAGGGGCCGGTCCTGGGCGTCGACGATGCGCAGGTCCAGGTGGGGGAACGGCGCCCCCTGGGAGCCCAGCTTGGAGTGCGAGTGCGCGGCGTCCATGTAGCAGGCGCCGTTGCAGATCTCTGTCATGCCGAAGGTGTCGACGAGCCGCACATGTGGCAGGGCATCCTGGACCGCGGTGCGCACGAGCGGCGGCACCCCGCCGAAGACGATGCACCGCAACGCGCTCAGGTCGTGCTCGTCGCGGTCGGGCATGCGCAGGATGTCGTGGACGATCTGGGCGGCGAGCACGAGCGTCGTCGTACGTTCGGCCGCGGCCAGGCGCACGATGTCGGCGCCCTTGTAGCTGCGGGTCATCACCATCGTCCCGCCGATGTAGACCATCGCCAGCCCGGGCACCTCCAGTCCGCTGACGTGGAACAGCGGCGCCGAGACCATCGCCCGGTCGGCGGGGGTGAGTTCCAGTTCGAGGATCTGCCCGACGTGGTTCATCTGCACGTTGGCGTGGGTGAGCATCACGCCCTTGGGGTGTGAGGTCGTGCCCGAGGTGTAGAGGATGCGCTGCAGGTCCGCCGGGTCCTTCTCCGCGTCCGGCACCGCCGCTCCGCCCTCGGCAGCCGCCAGCAGGTCGGCGAGGACGAGCCAGCCCGCGGGCGCGGCCGGTCCGTGGCTGACGAGGGTGCGCAGCTCGCCCTTGCCGGCCACCGCGACGGCGTTGTCGTGGAAGTCGGTGTCGACGAGCATCGTCGTGAGGCCGGCGTGCTCGACGATGTAGCCGAGCTCGGTGGGGTGCAGGCGCCAGTTGATGGGCACGGCCACGGCGCCGATCCGGCTGAGGGCGAGCAGTTCGATCACGTAGGTGGCGTGGTTGCGGGCCAGGATGCCCACCAGGTCGCCGTCGCCCACGCCGATCGAGATCAGGGCGCGCGCGTGCCGGTCCACGTCGTCGTCGAGCTCGCGATAGGTCCACCGGTCCACGCCGTCGACGAGCGCTTCGGAGCCGGCGCGGCGGATGACGTGGCGGCGCAGGGCGAGGCTGAGGTTGGCGGTCGGCATCAGTCGCTCACCGCGGCGAGTTCCGCCCGGTAGGCGAGGATCTCCTCGCGGCTGGGCAGGGAGACGAACTCCAGCAGGTTGCCGTCCGGGTCCTTGGCGGCGAAGGCGTGGATGTAACCGTAGTTCTCGAGCAGGACGCGGTTGGGGCGAGCGATGCAGTCCGCGCCCAGGGCGGCGAGCCGGTCGTGCAGCTCGTCGAGCTCGTCCGCGGGAGCCTGGAAGCTGAGCAGGAACGCCCCCAGTTCACGATGACCTGTGCGAGACTGCGGGCCGGGGCCGTCCGCCCATTCGATCAGCTCGAGCTGCCCGATCTGCGACGGTCCCTGCAGGTACTGGATCCGCCCGTTCGTCCCCTCGGGCAGCCCCAGCGAGGCCGAGATCCCGGGGCCGTCGACGTGCGCGGTGAGCGTGCGCCGGTAGCCCAGGCCCCGCTCGTAGAAGTCGGCAGCCCGTTCGAGGTTCGAGACCGTCATGGCGACGTGGTGGACTTCGCTGACCGGCATGGGGACCTTTCCCTTCAACATAACGACTAGTCGGTATGTACCGTAACCAAGCCCGGAGTGCAGGTCAACGGCCTTGCGTACTCAGTCCTGGCCGAGGAGCACCCGACGGATCAGCCCGACCTCGCCGAGCCCGTCGTCGGGGACGGCGTACGCGTCCAATGACAGGATCTCCGGCAGCGCCGCCTCGATCTGTTCCGGCGTGGCGATCTCCGGACCCGAGTACCACCCCGGCGTCGAGCCGATGAACACCCGTGAGACCCGGCCCCCGCCGGCGGTGAGGATGTGGTGGGTCAGCGTGCAGCGCTCGGCGACGAGATAGGCCGCCACCGCGGCGACATGGCGCGGGTCGAAGTGATCGGCGAGGTCACCGAGCAGGTCCTCCGTCATGCGGGTCTGCGCCGTCGGGGCGAGGGCGTTGGCCAGGATGCCGTGCGGCGCCCCCTCCACCGACAGCACGTGCATCAGGCCGACCAGCCCCGTCTTCGCCGCGGCGTAGTTGGCCTGCCCGAACGTCCCGAACAGCCCCGAGGCCGACGACGTCAGCAGGATGCGGCCGTAGCGTTGCTCCTTCAGGTGCGGCCATGCCGGGCGCAGCACGTTGAACGCCCCTCCGAGGTGGACCGCGGTGACGGACTCGATGTCGTCGTCGGAGAGCTTGGCGAAGGACCGGTCGCGCAGGATGCCGGCATTGTGGATCACGATGTCGATCCGGCCGAACGCCTCGAGCGCCGCCGCCACCAGCTGCGCTCCGCCGGCCGAGGTCGCGACCGAATCCGCGGACGCGACCGCCCGGCCGCCGCTCGCGCGGATCTCGCCGACCACCGCCTCCGCGGCAGCCGACGACGGGCGCTCTCCGTGCACGTCGGCGCCGACGTCGTTGACCACGACCGCGGCGCCGCGGGAGGCGAGCAGCAGCGCGTGGGCCCGGCCGATCCCGCCGCCGGCTCCGGTGACGACGGCGACCCGCCCGCTGAAGTCGAGCGCGCTCACGGTGCCTGCCTGCCGAGCACAGCCACGAATGCGACGCACGAGCCGGGCTGTCCGCCCAGGTTCTGGGCGAGGGCGAGCGAGGCGTCCGGCACCTGCCGCTCACCGGCGTCACCGCGCAGCTGGGTGTAGCACTCGAACATCATCCGCAGCCCCGTGGCGCCGACGGGATGCCCGAAGGACTTGAGCCCGCCGTCGGCGTTGACCGCGACCTCGCCGCCCGCGTCGAACACGCCGTCCAGGACGTCGCGCCAGCCCTTGCCGCGATCGGAGAAGCCGAGGTCCTCCATGAGCACCAGCTCGGTCGGGGTGAAGCAGTCGTGCACCTCGGCGACGGAGATCTGCCGGCGCGGATCGGTGACGCCGGCCTGCGTGTAGGCCTCGGTGGCTGCCTGCACCACCTCCGGGAAGGTCGTGAAGTCGTAGCCGTCGGTGGCCAGGCCTTCCCCCGCGCCGGCGACGAAACCCATGCCCTTCAGGTAGACGGGACGGTCGGTGTACTTCAACGCGTCCTCCGCCCGGACGATGAGCGCCGCGGCCGCGCCGTCGGAGACGCCCGAGCAGTCCAGCACGCCCAGCATCCCGGCGATCCGGGGAGACCGGTTGATGGCGTCCTTGGACACCTCCGCCCGGTACTGGGCCCGGGTGCTGCGCGAGCCGTTGAGATGGTTCTTGTGGGCGATGTGGGTCAGCGCCTCGCGCACCTGCTCCTCGCTGATGCCGTAGCGCTCCATGTAGGCCGGCGCGAGGAGCGAGAAGCCGGCCGGTGCGGTCCATTCCACGTCGGTGCCGTCCGACGGAGGCCAGGTCGCGGTAAGCCCGGAGAACGAGGAGTCCTTGAGCTTCTCCACCCCGGTGGCCATGACCACGTCATAGGCGCCGGACGCGACGGCGAAGGCCGCGTTGCGGAACGCCTCCGACCCGGTGGCGCAGTAGTTCTCCACGCGCGTGACGGGTTTGCCCTTCAGCCGCAGGGGTTTGGCCAGGGTCTGCCCCGACATGCCGGACCCCTGGGTGCCGACCCAGAACGCGTCGACGTCGTCCAGGCTCAGCGCGGGCACGTCGGCCAGACACTCCCCGACCGCGTCGACGAGCAGGTCGTCGGCGGACTTGTCCCAGTGGTCTCGGAACGGCGTGCAGCCCATCCCGACGATCGCGACCCGGTCGCTCAATCCGTTGCTGGCCACAGTCAGGAACCCTCTCTCGGGCGGACTTTCCAGAAATAGTTGTGGATGGCGTCCGTGGAGGACAGCCGGCGGAAGGTCGGGACGAGCCGGTCGCCCACGTGGATGCCCGCGGCCGGGACGTCGGTGACGTGGACGCTGCGCCGCCCGCCCCCGTCGATGTCCACGACGGCCAGCACCACGGCAGTGTCCGGGGTCGGCGTGAGGCGATCGACGCTGACGCTGACCACCGTGCAGGGCAGCTCGCGCAGGGAGATCGCCTCGGCGGCGTCCACGGCGCCGCACGCCGCGCAGACCCGTCCCGGCGGTGTGGTCACGGCGGCGCACTTCGTGCAGCGGGCGCCGACGAGGGCGTACTTCCACTCGCGGCGCCGCAGCATCGGCGGCGACGCGGGAGGGGCGGGATCCGGGCGTCGCGCACCCTGCAGGTTCAGCAGCCCCCGCCAGCGCAGGTACCGGTCATAGGCCAGGAACGTCCGCTGCTCCAGCTGCGCCCTGACGCGGGGACCGCGATTTGCGGCGGCGATGCCGGCTCCAGCGCGGAAGACGAACGCGTCGGCGCCGTCGGAGGCCGACACCGCCAGCACGACGTCGCCGGGAGAGCAGCGGTCCAGGGCGTCGGCGAGCAGGACCCCGATGTGCGCCGTCCCCGTGTAGCCGGTCAGCGCCTCCAGCGCGGCGTCGGAGCGGTCACCGCCCAGGGCGGTGCGCAGCTGGGTGGCCGCGCGCGGGTTGGCGCAGCTGACGACGACGTGGTCCGCCCGTTCCAGCCCGGCCTGGGCCAGCGCCCGGGTCGCGGCGTCGAGCCCGGCATCGCGCAGGACCTCGGCGGTGAAGCGCTCGTCCCACACCCGGGCGTGGGCCTCGCCCGGCGCGCGCCACCGGTCCAGCACCTCCAGCGTCGCGGAGGCCGACCCGACGAGCAGCGCCGCCGCGGTGTCCGCACCGGTCTGGACGAAGGCCGCCGCCGCATCGCCGTGACCGAGTTCGTCCGGCGCGCCGGGGGCGGACGTGCGCACGTCGGCCAGCACGGCCGCACCCCCGCTGAGAAGCGCCAATCGCAGGGCGGCCGCCCCGCAGCGCAGACCGCCGAGGTCGACGGCGGCCACGTCCGCGGGCAGGTCGAGCGCGGCATGCACCGTCGAGGCCGAGGACTTGTCGAGGTAGGGCGGCTCACTGGTCGCGAACAGCACCGCGTGCCGCTGCCTCAGGTCCGCCCCGACGCGCCGGCCGGCCTCGACGCCGAGGGTGACGGCATCCTCGTCGTAGGAAGCGACCGACCTGGCCCGCCGCACCGGAACGGCCATGTCGCCCGGGTCGCCGAAGCGGGTGCTCGCGAGGGCGTAGCCGGGCAGGTAGACGGCGTAGCCGGCGATGCCGGTGACTGAGGACATGGGCGGCGCGCTCCGTACGGGGTCGTGGACTCTGTGGTCAGGTGGGCTCGGTCGGATCGGGAGCGTCAGATCGACACCTCGGCCGGCTGCTCGAGGACCGGGTCGCTCGCGGCGGCGGCCTTCTCGCCGCCGACCAGGGGATGCAGGCAGCGGAAGCCGTCGCGGTCGGTCAGTGCCGTCCAGCCGACGTCCCCCGCGCGGCAGTCCTCCTCGGCCCGCGCGCAGCGACCGGCGAAGCGGCAGCCGGTGAAGGAGGTCGTGATCCGCGGGACCGACCCGGGGATGCCACGGATCGGGCCGTCGGAGCTCCAGCCCGGAGCCGACGCCAGCAGGCCGGCCGTATAAGGGTGATGGGGAGTGCGCAGCACCCGCGTCGTGGGGCCGGCCTCGACGATCTCCCCGCCGTACATCACCGCGACGCGGTCGCACAGGTCCGCCGCGAGCAGCAGGTCGTGGGTGACGAACACCAGCGCGATGCCGCTGTCGCGCACGAGTTCCCGGAACAGCGACACCACTTCGGCCTGGGTGGTCACGTCCAGCGCGCTCGTGCACTCGTCGGCCAGGACCAGCGCGGGGTTGGTGACCACCGCCAACGCGATCGCGACGCGCTGGCGCATTCCGCCCGAGAGCTGGTGGGGATAGCTGTCGAGCACCCGCTCGGCGTCGTCGATCTGCATCCGCTCCAGTACCCGGACCATCTCCGCATGCGCGTCGTGACGCGACATCTTCGGCCGGTGGCGCTTGATCACCTCACGCAACTGGGTGCGCACCTTGAGGACCGGGTTCAGCGAACGGGACGCGTCCTGGAAGACCGTGCCGACGCGGGAGCCCCGCACCGACGGCGTGCGATCCACCCCCGGCGCGACGACCCGCTCACCGCAGACGTCGACCTGCCCGGCGACGACCTCGACGTTGCGCGCGAGCAGCCCGATGAGGGTGCGCACCAGCGACGTCTTGCCGCTGCCGGACTCGCCGACGATGCCGAGGATCTCACCCGAGTGGAGGGTCAGGTCCAGGTCGTCGATCAGCACCAGGTTCTCACCGGTCCACTGCGCCTCGACCCGGAGGCCTTCGATCTGCAGCACGTCCGACATCTAGAAGCGCCTCTTCCGCGGGTCGAAATGGGTGAGCAGGGCGTCACCGAGCAGGTTCACCAGTAACACCACGACCGTGATCGCGATACCCGGCAGGGCGGCGACCCACCAGGCGTTCGTCAGCAGCTCCTGCCCCGACGCGAGGATCGAGCCCCAGGTGACCTCGGGCGGCACCACACCCAGGCCGAGGAAGCTCAGCGCGCTCTCCACGAGGATCGCGGTGCCGACCTGCAGGGTCGCGAGGGCGACGACCGTGCTGGCCAGGTTCGGCAGGATGTGCCGCGAGACGATCCCGAACTCCGAGGCACCGGCGGCCCGCAGCCCCAGGACGAACGGCCGCTCCCGCAGGGAGAGCGTCGCCGAGCGGACCACACGGGCGCAGGGTGCCCAGCCGGTGAGGGAGAGGACGATCAGCAGCACGCCGAGGGAATGGCCCCGGTTGGCGATGATCGCCAGCGCGATGAGCACGAACGGCAGCGCCAGCTGCGCGTCGATCAGGCGTGAGATCGCGCCGTCCACCCAGCCGCGCCGGTAGCCGGCCAGCATGCCGATGATCGTCCCCGGGACCACCGCGACGAGAGCACCGAGGAAACCGATGATCAGTGTCAGCCGGCCGCCGTAGACCATGTTCGACAGCAGGTCGTGCCCGAGCTTGTCGGTGCCGAACGGGTGCGACCAGCTGCCGCCGGCGAAGACCGGCCGGAGCAGGCTCTGGGTCAGGTGCTGCTGGTTCGGGTCGGGCAGGACCCCGAGCCAGGGGACCACGACGACGATCAGGACGATGAGGCCGAGCGGCACCGACAGCCAGGACACGCGGGCGCCGCGGTGTGCGCGCGGGCGGCGCAGGAGCGAGCGCCGGGCCCGCGCCGGCAGGACGCGGTCGTCGTTGACGAGCAGGGGTTCCATGCTCACCTACCTCAGCCTCGGGTCGACGACGGGGTACAGCAGGTCGACGACCAGGTTGATGCCGACGAACGCGACGGCGCCGACGACCACCACCGCCTGCACGAGCGGGAAGTCGCGGAACTGGATCGCCTGCAGCGCAAGGGATCCGAGTCCGGGCCAGGAGTAGACGTACTCCACCACGACCGCTCCCGACAGCAGCGTGCCGGTCTGCAGGGCGGTCACCGTCATGACCGGCAGCAGGGCGTTGCGCAGCGCGTGCACCCAGATCACCCGCCCGGTGGACAGTCCTCGGGCGTACGCGGAGTCGATGTAGGGCTCGCTGAGGACCTCGGCCATCGTCGCGCGGGTGAGCCGGGTGATGTAGGTGAGCGGGTACAGCGCCAGCGTGACCGCCGGGAGCACCAGGTGCTTCGGGCCGCCGGCCTGTCCGGCGGGAAGCCAGCCGAATTTCACCGCGAACACGAGCACCGCCATGAGCGCCAGCCAGAAGACCGGCACGGACTGCCCCAGCAGCGCGACGGCCGACGCCCCCCGGTCCCACCAGCTGCCCTCACGCTGCGCGGCGAGGATGCCGAGCGGTAGCCCGATGGCGAGCGCGATGACGATGGCACTGACCAGGAGCTGGATCGAGTACGGCAGCCGGTTGTCGATCAGCGACGTGTTCGAGCGGTAGAACTGCAGCGAGTCGCCGAGGTTGCCGCTCAGCGTCCGCGTCATGTAGTGCCAGTACTGCTCGATGAGCGGCTGGTCGAGCCCGAGCGTGTGCCGCATCTGGGTGATCTGGTCGCGCTGGGCGAACGGTCCGAGGATGTTCGCGACCGGGTCGCCCGACGCCCGGCCCAGCAGGAAGGCGATCGTCAAGGCCAGCAGCAGCGTGATCGACGACCGCCCCGATCTTGCGGACGAAGAAGCGAGTCATCCGACCTCCCGCAGGGCGCGGCCGGGGACGGCGTCGAGGAGCTTGCGCGTGTAGGGGTGCTGCGGGTCGTCGAAGACGTCGACGGTCCGGCCGTCCTCGACGACCTCGCCGCGGAGCATCACGTAGACGCGGTCGCAGATGCGCCGGACCACGCTCAGGTCGTGGCTGATGAACATGATCGCCACCGAGGTGCTGTCCCGCAGGTCCAGCAGCAGCCGCAGCACCTCCGCCTGCACCGACACGTCGAGCCCGGACGTGGGCTCGTCGGCCACCAGCACCCGCGGGCGCATCAGCAGCGCGCGGGCGATGCAGACGCGCTGGGCCTGCCCGCCGCTGAGCTGGTGCGGGAACCGGTCCAGCAGTTCCGGGGCCAGTTTCACCCGTGCCAGCAGGTCGGCGTCGTCGACCCAGGCGGTGCGTTCGGGCTGCAGCCGGCGCAGCTCCGCCAGCCCGGAGCGCACGCGCTGGCGCGGGTCGAGGGAGCCGTGCGGGTCCTGGAAGATCACCTGCACCTCCGGGCGCAGGGCCCGCATCGCCCGGGGCGACAGTGACGTCAGGTCCGTTCCCAGGAGCCGGACGGTCCCGCTGGTGTGCGTGCCGAGCGCCGTCAGCGCCATGGCCAGGGAGGTCTTGCCCGAGCCCGACTCCCCGACCACGCCGACGATCTCCGCGGTGTCGATGTGCATCGACACGTTCTTCACCGCCGCGAAGCTGACCCGCGACCCGCGACGGAGGTGCTCCACCACGAGGTCGTCGACCTCGACGAGGCGGCCGTCCCCGGTCATGAGCGCTCCGCGCGGGCCCGCATCACTTCGTGAAGACCGCGGTGTTGAACAGGACGTTGTTCACCGCGTTGTAGTTGATGCCGGAGACGTTCTTGGTCGCGTAGTTGAAGGTCTGCTTGTAGAGCGGGATGTAGCAGTGCTTCTGCACGACCGCGATGTCGTTGATCTGGTTGTAGATCGACGTCGCTGCCGAGGCGTCGGCCACGGTCAGCGCCTTGTTCGTCAGGGTGTCCATCTCCGGGTCCGGGCAGTTGGCCGTGATCGAGTTGGTCGTCACGAACCCGTGGGCGAAGAAGTCCGGGACGGCGACGTTGGGGACCGCGCCGAGGATGTACATCCCGGTGATCTGCCGCTTGATGATCAGTCCGACGAGCGTGGCGTAGTCGACCGGGTTGTACTTCACCTTGAAGCCGGCCGCCTCGAGCTGACCGCCCACGGCGTGGGCGACGTCGTCGATGTCGGTGTACTTGCCGGTCGGCCAGCTGAGCTCCATCGTCGGCGAGCCGGCGACCAGGCTCTTCGCCTTGGCCGGGTCGGCGGTCACCTCGGTGCTCGGGTTCTCGCCGGGCTTGACGTTGAGCAGGCCGCCGTCGGGGGTCGCTGCGCCGTTGAAGATGCTCTGCACCAGGGCGTTGCGGTCCACGGCGAGCGCGGCCGCCTCACGCAGCGTCGCGTCGTTGAACGGTGCCTTGTCCGACTGCAGGAAGCCGGTGATCTTGACGGCGGTGTTGATGCTCGTGACGTTCAGCCCGGAGCTCTTCGCGCTCGCGGCCTGCGTCGGCGGGAGGTCGAACGCCGCGTCGGCGGCACCGCTCTGCAGCAGCGCGAGCCGCTGCGCCGGGTCGGCGGCCCAGGTGAAGGTGATGCCCGCGTAGGACGCCTTGGTCCCCCAGTAGTTCGGGTTGGCGGTGACCGAGATGCTCTGACCCGGCTGCTCGCTCTTCCAGACGAACGCGCCGGTCCCGATCGGGTGCTGCGTGAAGCCCTTCGTGCCCTGCGCCGCGTAGTACTTCGGCGGGATCAGGAACACGGTGCACAGCAGGTTGATGAAGTCGTACTGCGGGGTGCCGGTCGTGACCGTGACCGTGGTGGCGTTGGTCGCGACCACCGACTTCACGTTGCCGAAGTAGGACTTGAGGATGGAGCCGGCGTTGTCGCGGCTCTGCAGGATCGAGTAGGCCACCGCGCTCGCGTCGCCCTTCTCGCCGTTGCTGAAGACCACGCCCGGGCGCACGGTCAGCGTCCACGTGGTCGGCGTCGGGCGCGACCAGTCGGTGATGATGCCGTCCTTGCCGGGATCCAGGTTGGCGTCGGTCGAGACGAGAGCGTCGATCATGGTGCCCCAGACGTACTCGCCGTCACGGGCACCGACCACCGGGTCCAGCGCCGACGGGGCGGAGTTCAGCACGACCCGCAGCGTCTTCGTCGCGGAGTTCGAGGCGGCGGTGGTCGAGCCTCCGCTGCCGCCCGCGCTGGAGGAGGAACTGCTCGAGCACGCCGCGAGGACGCCTCCGACGAGTACACAGGCGACCGCGGCCGCCGCGGCCCGCCGCAGGTGGGTTGACCGACCGAAAACCAAAGCCTTCATCAAGCTCTCCCGTCCGACCCGTCCACCGACGCCGTCGTCGGTCGAACCCAGGTCGGGCGAACATACCGACCGGGTGGTATCAAGTCAAGGGTGCGGGACCGCCCGGGACCGCCGCAGCCGAAGGAGCGTCGAGCATGCACGTCCTCATCGCCAACCGAGGTGAGATCGCAGCGCGCATCGCCCGGACCGCTCTCGACCTCGGCGTGGAGACCACCGCGATCCACGCCCGGGACGAGAACCTCACAGCTCACGCCTACCTCGCCGACCACGCGGTGGAGCTGCCCGGCTCAGGTCCCGGTGCCTACCTCGACCAGGAGGCGGTCCTGCGTGCCGCGGCAGAGACCGGTGCCGGCGTGATCCATCCCGGCTACGGCTTCCTCAGCGAGAACGCCGACTTCGCCCAGCGCTGCGCGGGCGCTGGGCTGATCTTCGCCGGACCGTCACCTGAGGTGCTGCGCCTGCTCGGGGACAAGTGCGCTGCCCGGCTGGCGGCGGCTGCCGCCGGAGCGCCCGTCCCGGCCGCCACCGACGGGGCAGGGACGCTTCCCGGAGCTGCGGCGCTTCCTCGGCGAACACCCCGAGGGCATCATGATCAAGTCGCGCTCCGGCGGCGGGGGGCGCGGGATGCGCGAGGTGATCGACCCCGCCGACCTCGGCGCCGCGGTCGCCCTGTGCGCGGCCGAGGCCGACGCCGCATCGGGCGATCGGTCGCTGTTCGGCGAGCAGCTGGTGCGCGGGGCGCGGCACATCGAGGTGCAACTCATCGGCGACGGCGTGCGGGTGGTGTCCCTGGGCGACCGGGACTGCAGCGTCCAGCGCAGGCATCAGAAGCTCATCGAGATCAGCCCGGCGCAGTCCCTCGCGGACGAGATGCGCGCCGACCTGCATCGCCATGCGGTGGCGCTCGGGCGCAGCGTCGGCCTGCGCGGCCTGGCGACCGTGGAGTTCCTGGTGCGGGCGGATGAGTGCTACTTCCTGGAGGTCAACCCCAGGCTGCAGGTCGAGCACACCGTCACCGAGGCCGTGACGGGCCTGGACCTGGTGGCGCTGCAGTTCGCGCTGGCCGGCGGTGCCGCCCTGGACGAGCTGGACCTCGGCGCGCGCGATGTGCCCGAACCAGCCGGGCGGGGCATCGCGATCCAGGCGCGCGTCAATGCCGAGCGCGTCGACGCGGACGGCCTGCCACGGGCGGTGGCCGGGCGGGTGACGGCCCTGACCTTTCCGACCGGCCCCGGCGTCCGCGTCGACACCGCCGCGCGCCCGGGCATCGTCATCGGCCCGCACTACGACCCGCTGCTGGCCAAGGTCGTGGTCCACGCGCACGGTCCGGACTTCGGGGCGGCGGCGGCCAAACTCGAGCGCGCGCTGCGCGAGGTCACCGTCACGGGCATCGACACCAACCGCGACCACCTGCTCGCGATCGTCGCGGATCCGGAGTTCCGCCGCGGTGGCGTCGACACCGGCTACCTCGCCCGCCGTGGCGCATCGCTCGCCGCCGGGATGCCGGCGCGGATCTCCGCCGTCCCTGGCGCACCCGGACGGCGCGGCCGAGGGCACGATCCGCGCACCGATGGCAGGAACCGTCGTGGCGATCGGCCCGGTCGACGCGGAGTTCCACGCCGGCGCCACGGTGGCCCTGGTCGAGGCGATGAAGATGCAGCATCCGGTGGAGGCGCCGTCCGCGCTGCGACTGACCGAGATCCTGGTGGCCGTGGGCGATGTCGTCGGTCCGGATATGCCGCTCGCCACGTATGAACCGATCGGTACAGAAACGTCGGCACAGGTCCGTGAGGACGTGGACCTCGATGCGATCCGCGACGACCTCGCCGATGTCCTGGCGCGACGCGACGGCCTGCTGGACGCGGCGCGGGCCGAGGCCGTGGACGCGGCGGCATGCTCGTGGGCGGCGTACCGCGCGGGAGAACATCGCCGATCTCGTCGATCCGGGCACCTTCACCGAGTACGGCGGCCTGGCCGTCGCGGCGCAGAGCGGGCGGCTGAGCGACACCGAGCTCCGCGAGCGCACCCCCGCCGACGGGATCGTCACCGGGATAGCCGAGGTCAACGGCGCGCTGTTCGGGCCGGAACGCTCGCGGGCCGTGGTGATGTCCTACGACTACACCGTGCTGGCCGGGACCCAGGGGATGCGCAGCCACGCCAAGACCGACCGGATGCTCGGGCTGGCGCGGGATCGCCGCCTGCCGGTGTTCCTGTTCCCCGAGGGCGGCGGCGGGCGCCCGGGCGACGTGGACTCGACCTCGATCTCGGCTCTCGACGTCATGACCTTCCACGCGCTCGGCACGCTGACCGGAACGGTGCCCCTGATCGGCGTCGTCTCCGGGCGCTGCTTCGCCGGCAACGCCGCCCTGCTCGGCATGTGCGACGTCGTGATCGCCACCCCCGACGCCTCCATCGGCATGGGCGGCCCTGCGATGATCGAGGGCGGCGGCCTCGGTGTCGTGGCACCGGAGGACGTGGGCCCGGTATCCGTCCAGCGGCGCAACGGCGTCGTGGACCTCGTCGCCGCGGACGAGGCGGAGGCCGTCGCTCTCGCGAAGGCGTGCTTCGCCTACGCGCAGGGCCCGCTCGACGCGTGGTCCGCTCCTGACTCGCGACTGCAGCAGGTTCGCGGTGCCGCAGAACCGGCTGCTCAGTTACGACATGCGCGCACTCATCGCGACACTCGCGGACGTGGACTCGGTGATCGAACTGCGGCGCGACTTCGCCGAAGGCATCATCACCTGTCTGGTCAGGGTGGAAGGCCGCCCGTTCGGCCTGATCGCCAACAACTCGCGCCACCTCGGGGGCGCGATCGACGTCGAGGCCGCCGCCAAGCTCGCCGACTTCCTGGCGCTGTGCGAGTCCTGGCGGCTGCCGATCGTCTCCCTCTGCGACACTCCCGGCTTCATGGTGGGCCCGGCGTCCGAGGCGGCCGGCGCCGTCCGTTCCTTCTCGCGGCTGTTCGCGTGTGGCGCGCACCTCACCGTCCCGTTCGGCACCGTCGTCGTGCGCAAGGCCTACGGGCTCGGCGCGCAGGCGATGTCCGCCGGCTCGTTCCGGGCGAGCGCGTTCGTCGTGGCCTGGCCCACCGGTGAGGTCGGGATGATGGGGCTCGAGGGCGGCGTGCGTCTGGGCTTCCGCAAGGACCTGGAGGCGATCGCGGATCCGGTCGAGCGACAGGCTGCGTTCGAGGCCTACGTCGCGGCCGCCTACGCCGACGGCAAGGCCACGCAGGCGGCGGCGATCTTCGAACTCGACGACGTCATCGACCCAGCCGACACCCGCCGCTGGATCTCCACTCTCTAGAGCGCACCGCCCCACCGCTCGGCGAACACGACCTCGTCCACCGGCTTGCGCCGGGCCGGAGCGAACGGATCCCCGATGGGATGGGCGATCGGCAGCAGGCAGCACTGGGTGACGCCGTCCGGGATGCCGAGCAGCTCCGCCACGGCCTCGGGCTCGTTCAGCGTCAGCGTGGTGATGATCGTGGCCAGCCCGTACGAGCGCAGCGCGAGCGCGAAGGACCACACCGCCGGGTAGACCGAGCCGTAGACGGCCGACACCGTGCCGAACCCGGTGCGTGCCGGGTCGGGCCGCGTCGCGCAGGCGAGCACCAGCCACGGCGCCTCTCCGATGTGGTGGGCCAGGCGACGCGCACCGTCGAGCATGCGGGCGTTGCCCTCGTCGTCGGGGTTGAGACGTCCTTGCGCCACATCGGCCGCGTAGCCGTCGCGCTCGAGTGGGGCGGCGACGGTGCGGTCGTAACAGCGCCGGTAGATCTCGCCGAGAGCGCGCTTTCCGTCGGGATCACCGACGAGGACGAAGCGCCAGTCCTGGGCATTGCCTCCGCTGGGAGCCTGCAGCGCCAGCGTCAGGCAGTCGAGCACGACGCGGCGATCCACCGGGCGGGTGAAGTCCAACCGGCGACGCACCGCACGTGTAGTCGTCAGAACCGTGTCGAGGTCCGTCACCCGCTCCGATGGCATCTGCACCGGCCCCTCCCCTCGACGCGTCATGGCTGCTCAACCCGATCACATACCGACCGGTTGGAAGATATCAGGTCACGAGCCGACCCTGAGGCGGCCCGCGCACAGTCAGGGGTCGAGTCCAGGGCGTCCCCCGATGCCACCGGAGGCGCCCGCGGACGACGCTGTATCCAGCAACCGCACCGCGGTCGCAGCAACCGACCCGGGCACACCGTGCCCCGTCCGAGAGGAAGAATCACCATGGACTCCATCCGTACCCTGTTCGCCGCACAGGGGCTCACCCGCCGGCGCGATGCGCGCGTCCTCGGCGGCGTCTGCGCCGGACTCGGGCGCCGGATCGGGCTGGAGCCCTGGCCCGCGCGTCTGCTGTTCGTGCTCGCACTGCTGGTCATCCCGGGCAGCCAGCTGCTCGTGTACCCGATCCTGTGGATCCTGATGCCGATGTCGGACGCGATCGACACCGTCACGCCAGCGCCCGTCACGCCGGCCGGGTGAGCCGTCGCCCTGGCAGAGAGAGCCGTCGCTCCGGCGCCATCGGCTCGGTAGCCTGCGCACGTGGGCTTCACCCGGGCGCAGCTGGAGTCCTTCCGCGACGCCACGGTGCCGGATCTGCTCGGCCCGGGAACCAGGCTGCTGTTCGTGGGTATCAACCCGGGATTGTGGACCGCCGCCGTGCAGGCGCATTTCGCACGGCGGGGTAACCGGTTCTACCCGGCGCTCGCCGCGGCCGGCATCGTCGACCACGTCATCGACGCCTCCGCCGGGTACTCCCCCGCCGACCGCGAGCTGCTGCTGGCCACGGGCATCGGGATCACGAACCTCGTTGCCCGGGCCACCGCCCGCGCCGATGAGCTCACCGCGGAGGAGCTGGTCGCCGGTGGACGCGACCTGCTCGCACTCGTCGAGACCGTAGGGCCCGCGGTCGTCGCAGTCCTGGGGATCACGGCCTACCGCGCCGCGTTCGGCGCCCGGCACGCGGTCGCAGGTCGCCAGCCGGCCGGGATCGGCGGCGCGCAGCTCTGGGTGGTCCCCAACCCGAGCGGCCTCAACGCCCATGCCTCCCTGGCCGGCCTCGCGACGGCCTACCGGGAGGTCGCCGACGCGGCCGGCCTGGAGCTGCCGCCCCGGGCTGCGTCGCCCCCTCGAGACCGTCGTGGTGTCGCTCAGGTGACGGGCACCTGATCTGCTCGCCTGCACCAACCTGTTCCGCAACCGCCCGGTCAGCGGGATAGTTGGTCGACTTCGCGCAGGGGGCTGCCATGACCGACACAGCTGTGCCATCGCCGGACGCCGCGACGACGCTGGCACCGATCGTCCTCGGGCTCGGCGCTACCTACGGCTACAGCGGATCCGACCTCACCAACCTCCGCCGGGCGCTGGCCAACGGGGAGGTGCCGTTCCAGCCCGTGGGCGGGGACCGGACGGAGACCCTGGAACTGCGGATCCACGGGGTCGGTGGCGCGCCACCCACGGACAACCTCGAGTCGCCGGCTGTCCTGCAGGTCGCGGGTGACGGTCGGGCGGGGTTCTACCGGGCCTGGTATCCCGGCGGCTCCGCGGCCGGCCACCCGTTCCAGGAGGCGTACTGCTGGGGTGGGCTGAACTACCAGGCGTGGTGGTCGGCGCTGTGGATGCTGTTCCTGCCCTTCGGACTGATCAACGTCGCGCACTGGGCGCTCCCCGGCAATGGGGGGCGGCTCTGCAGGCCGCCTCCCGCGCGATCCTTCGCCTGCTGGCGCTGGTGTTCACCACCGCGTTCGTCGCGACCACGTGCTACCTCGTGCTCGATCTGGTCGCGTGGCAGGCAGCCCAGCGCGGTCAGCTCTGGAGCTGGCTCGACTGGTACCAGCGCTGGCCCATGGGCGGGCGCCTGGCGCTGGCCTCCGTCGCGGTCTTCGGAGTGCTGGGCGGCATGTGGTGGCTGAGCCTGCGCACGCAGGGCGACTACGAATCTCGCCAGTCCGGGTACCGCGCGCCGGACGATGCCCGCTGGCCGCTGTCCCTCACGACGATGTGGTGCGGTGGGCGCCCGGTGTCCCGCCAGCGCGGAGCGCACATCATCGCCGGAGCGGCGACGATCATGCTCGTCGAAGCCCTGCCGCGGGTGAGCTCGGCGACGTCGCTGCGGCTCGTGGTGATGGCCGTGTCGGCTGTCCTCGCGGCGATCGCGGTCGTGCTGGTGCTGCTGCCGTGGACGGACCGCATCACCAGCGCCGGCAAGCAGGCGGGCAAGGCCGACCTGGCCGTCCGCGCTCTCTCCTGGGCCGCGCCGGCAGCCGCGGCCGTGGTGGCCGTCTCCCGCATCTGGTGGCATCCGCTCGACACGAAGGTGGCCGCCATCCCCTACGACGGACGCCTGCAGGTCGTGCTGTTCTTCACCGCCTTCGGTGTGGTGGCCCTGCTGTGGCTCACGGTCCTGGCGCAGCGGCCCTGGCGCCAGCACGACGTCATGGGCGCCGGACTCGCCGCACCCGGAATCGCCCTTCTCGCAACGCTGATCTCGACGATCTTCGGAGCCGCCCTCCTGCTGACGGTCAGCAACCTGGTCGCCAAGCCGACCGTGTCGACGACTCCGACGCCGTCGGCCCTCGTGGCCACGACGGGCAACACGCTGTACGTGCCGAGCATCGTCTACTCCGGCGGCGTCGCGTTCTTCGTCGCGGTGCTCGCGGCTCTGGTGTTCGGCATCGTCGTGTACTTCGGACTGGCCGCACGGATCGCGGCAGGGATCCGCACCGGCACGGGACCGCGCGACCTGAGCTCGCTCTACGTCGGCCGTGGCGCGGTGATCCCCGAGCGGGGCGCGCGCCCGGCCGACGCCGACGCACGCCACGCGGTGGCCGCCACCTGGGCGCGCTCGAAGCTCACCGACTACGCCGCACCCGCACTGTTCTCGGTGACCGTCCCCACCTTCGTCGTCCTCGTGGTCGACGAAGCCCTGCTGCTGGCGAAGAAACACATCAGCTGGCTGACGTCCACCGCGAACATCGGCACGACGCTCGCCGTCATCGCCACCGGATTCTTCCTCGCCTACCTCCGCTCGGCGATCGCGAAGTCCGCCGCCCGCAAGCGGTTCGGCTTCCTGTGGGACGTGATGACCTTCTGGCCGCGCGCCTGTCACCCCTTCGGGCCGCCGTCCTACGCCGAACGCTCTGTGCCCGAGGTCGTCACCCGTATCCGCCGGATCGTCGGCGACCTCAGCGACGGTGACGGCGACCCGGCGTTCGCGCTGCAGCAGGCCGAGGCGATCGATGCCGGAGCGCTACCCCGCTACGCGGAGGCGCACACGTCGGTCCTCGTCGTCGGGTACAGCCAGGGGTGCCCGATCGCGACGGCGGTCGTCGCCCAACTGCCCGATCTCGTGCGCGAACGGGTGCGGCTGCTGACTCTCGCGTCACCCGCGCGGCGTCTCTACGGCCGCGTCTTCCCCACCTACTTCGGCACGGCCCAGCTCGCGGCACTCGAGCAGAAGCTCACCGGCGACGGCCGCACCCGCTGGATCAACCTCATCCGCCAGAGCGACTACATCGGTGGCTGGGTGCGCACGGAGGACTACGGCAAGCCCGGCGACGTCGACCGGGAGATCTACGACCCACCGGTGCTGTGGACGAACGCCGACCCCGCTCCCCCGCCGACGCATCTGCACTCGGACTGGTTCCCCGACCCGCAGACCCGCCCGTACGCCCAGGAACTCCTGTAGCCGAACTGTCCCGGCGAGTGGGACGCGCGGTGGTCCGCAGGCGCGAGCCTGTCTCATGCTGACGGGCAGGACTACGACTCCGGGCGATCCAGCGAGGGAGACAGGCATGGACGTGGACGAGATGGACCCGACTCCGCAGGTCGAGGACGGCGTGCTGCTGCCGCGGGGATGCGGCGAGAACGTCGGGGCGATCGGGTTGGGGATCCTGGTGAAGCTGACCGGAGCCGACACCGGTGGCGCCTACTCACTGTTCGAGTACATCGTGCCGCCCGGCCTCGGCGGGCCACCGACCCACACCCATGCCTACCAGGACGAGCTGTTCGTCTGCGTGTCCGGCCAGGTCACAGTCGAGCTGAACTACGTCGAGCGCGTGATGACACCGGGTTCGGCGATGCTCCTGCCCCGGGGAGTACCGCACATGTTCTACAACCCCTTCGAGGAGGAGACGCGGATCAGCGCGGTGGTCTCCCCTGCAGGGCTGGAGAAGTACTACCGCGAACTCAGCCAGCTTCCGCCCGGGCCACGGGACATGACCAAGGTCGCTGAGATCATGAAGCGGCACGGACTGGCGCTGGCACCTCGCCCGTGAGCATCGACGCGCGGGCCACGGCGGCGGCCACACCGGCAACTGCCCGGCGCGATATCGTCGTCCGCGAGCTCTGCGCGGCGGCAGACGCCGGGGACGGCGAGCGCTTCGGCTCGTACTTCAGTGACTCGGCGTACTTCCGCTTCGGCAACGGCGATCCGATCCAGGGACGCGGCGCCATCGCCGCGTCCACCGATGCAACGGTGAGCGCAGTGCTGCCCATCCACCATCGCATCGACCAGATCGTCCATGCCGGCGACCAACTGTTCTGCCGATTCACGATCGAGGCGACGCGGCCGGACGGCTCGGTGCTCGCCATGCCCTGCGTGACCGTCATCGAATTCGCCGGCGAGCTCATCGTCGACTACCGCGTGCACATGGACATCTCGCCCGCCCTGCTGACGACTGCCTAGCGCGGCAGGCCTTACCGGACAGCCCTTACTGCACAGCGCCTCCGTGGGCTGCCAGCCGCTTGGCCAGCGCGGGCGCGACGTTGCGGTAGGACCGCGGGGTGACCGGTCCGAGCCAGTGGATCGCGCGGACCCGCCGCGGGATGTTAAGACCCAGATCGTCCAGTACCTCGTCCACGTTGTGCAGCGAGAAAGGGATGATCTTCGTGCCCCGGCAGTGGTGCCCCCCGGTGGCGTCGTCCATGAAGGCGAGCTGATCAGCGACCGCCTGGCGCATCGAGTCCGCGTCGGGCAACCGGAGCTCGCCGGCCAGGTGCGCCGCGATCCAGACCGCAGCCATCTCCGCGTTCAACGGGCTGAAGAACGACGAGTTGTACCCGGCAAAGTAGAGGTTGTCGACGTCGACGGGCAGTATCTGACGATACAAAGCAAAGTTGTTACGTGTATCGAGGAGGCGCCGCTGAGTCTGCTCGTCGAGGAACGGCACGCCTTGCACGAACCCGGTCGCGCACACCACGAGATCGGCGGGGATGACCGTGCCGTCGGCGAGTTCCACGCACGGACGGCCGTCCTTCTCCAGGAGCCTGCTGATCGTCTGATCGCGTCGGACGGTGATCGCGCCGGCGCGCACGCGATCGAAGAACCCCTCGGTGACCAGGCCGATCGCCCCGCGCACGATGTCCTCCATCGTCCCCGCCGGCAGCAGGTCGAGATCAGCGAGGCCGTACTGCCTCACCGACATCGACCCGACAGAGGTGAGCATGCGGCGGCGCAGGCCGTTTCCAGGACCGTGGAGGAACTTCTCTGCACCACGGACCGTCCGGTAGCGGAACAGGGCCTCTCCCATGCGCGTCAGCAGGAGGAACTTGAAGTTCACCACGCCGCCGACCTTCTTCGGCACCTTCCAGAGCAACTGCCGCGCGATGACCGTCGTGCTGGCAGCCACGTCGCTGATCGGCACGGCGACGTCGCAGGCGGACTTCCCGTAGCCGACGACCACCGCGTGCTTGCTGCGCGCCCGCTCGGCATCGAGGAACTCCGTCGCGGCGCACACTTGTCCGCCCGCAGCGGTGAACTCGGGTAGCCCGGCGAAGTCCGGCACTGCCGGTTCGCAGAAGACACCGTTGCCGATCACCAGCCGTTCGACGGTCTCCGTCGCGGTCGACCCGTCCACAGTGCTGCGCACCTGCAGTACCCAGCCCGACGCGTCCTGCCGGGCACTCGTGACCTCGGTGTCGAGACGGATGCGGCGGTCGAGATCGAATCGCGTCGCGTAGGCAGCCAGGTACTCCTGCACCTGCTGGCCGCTCGGCCATTCCGGGTAGCTCGCCGGCATCGGGAAGTCCGACAGCGAGTACATGTCCCGCGGGCTCTGTGTCTGCACACCGGGGTATCGCCTCGTCCGGCTCCATACGCCGCCGACGTCGGGCGTCCTGTCGAAGACGACGACGTCGTGCCCCATCTGACTCAGCACCTTCGCGGTGGCCAGACCTGCGAATCCCGCGCCGATGATGCCGATCTTCACGTCCCACCTCGTCCTGACGTCACCCCGGGCACGTGCGTGCCACCGGGCACAGCGTGACCGGGTTGGGGAGAGCGTTCAAACAGCCGTCCCACTCACCGGGACATGAGGTGGTGACCCTCCGCTACTGCCGGCGTCAACGTCAGCGCCGGGAGGAGTACGCCCGCGACGCGGCGGCCGCCGCCAGCCGTACCGCCGGTCCCGCCCGGTCCGAGCGCACCCCTGCGGTGGGGCCGGTGACGGACAGGGCCGCGACGACGTCGCCGAGCGGGCCGAAGATGGGCGCGGCGACACAGGAGACGCCGATGTTGCCCTCCTCACGGTCCAGCGCCCATCCACGGTCCGGGATCGCCGCCAGTTCCCGACGCAGCGCATCGGGGTGCGTGATGGTGCGCGGCGTGCGCGCGGTCAGGCCGGCCGCGATGACCGCGTCGGTGGTCGCGGCGTCGGAGTAGGCGAGGATGGCCCGGCCCAGCCCCGAGCAGTGCGTCGGAATGGTCCCGCCCACCTGCGACAGCATGGGCATCGGCCGGTGGCCGGTGATCTTCTCGACGATCAGGACCTGCGGGCCGTCGAGCACGCCCAGTTGCACGGCGGTGTGCATGGCGTTGTAGAGGTCCTGCAGGAACGGCAGAACGGCCTCGCGAAGCTCATGCCGGATCGGCGCGAGACCGGAGATCTCGAAGAGTCGGTTGCCGATGCGGTAACGCTCCGCGGGCTTGTCGAGCCACCCCAGGCGCAGCATCCGATCGGCGGTCCGGTGCGTCGTGGACCGCGGCAGTCCGCAGCGCCGCACGAGCGCCGCCAACGTCAGCTCCCGGTGGCCGGCGTCGAACGCACCGAGGATGGCAGCGGCGCGATCGAGGCCACCGACGCCGACGGCACTCGAGTCCCGCTCACCGGGACTCATGGTTGGACACTCGCACTCACCCCGACAGGCTTACACCAGGGCACGCCCGCACGCCAGACTGGAGGCCGCATGACGAGCAGGACTGCGCTCGTCGGCGGCGGCGCCGCCGGCATCGGGCGGGCCACCGCTGAACAGCTCTGCCGGGCGGGACACCAGGTGATGATCATGGGCCGCAACGCGTACTCCCTGGCCGCGGCGGCCGCGGAACTCGAGGTGCTCTCCAGCACAGGTGTGGATTACCTGGTCGGCGATGTCTCCGACGGCGCGGCGGCCGACCGCGTGGTGCGCGCGGTCGAGGAGCGGTTCGGCGCGCTGGACGTGCTCGTGCTCAATGCCGGCGGTCCCCCGCCCGGACGGATCCTCGACGTCGACGACATCGCCTGGCGCACCGGACTCGAGTTGCTCCTGCTCGGCCCGCTGCGCCTGGCAGCTCGCGCCCTGCCGGCGATGGCTGAGCGCGGGTTCGGCCGGGTCGTCGCGATCACCTCGACGGCCGTCCGTCAGCCCCAGCCGGACCTGGCAGTGTCGGTCGTGCTGCGGGCGGCGACGACCAACGCGGTCACGCTGCTGTCACGGGAGTTCGCGGCGGCTGGGGTGACGGTCAACTGCGTGGCACCCGGGGCCACGGCCACCGGCCGGCGCCGCCAGGTGCTGCAGAACCGGGCGGTCGCGCTCGGCTCCACGTACGCCGAGCTCGACCGGATCGACACCGCCGACATCCCGGCCGGGCGGGCGGGAGAACCGCGCGAGATCGCAGCGGCGGTGGCCTTCCTGGCCTCACCCGCAGCGAGTTACATCAACGGCACCGTGCTCACGGTGGACGGCGGACGGACGGAGACGATCTGATGGGTGAGTTCAGCATGGCGGCGTTCCTGGCCGGGCTGGCCGACGCGGTGCAACCGAGCGTCGGCAAACCCCTCGTCGTGCATGCCGACGAGCTCCAGCAGCTCCCGGCCGATCAGGTCCACAACCCATCCTCGCTGGCGATTGCCGGGGACCTCCCGACGACCACGTTCGAGCTGTTCCGGCAGATCATCCCCGCGGGGCTGAGCTCGGACATGCAGCGCCACCACCACGAGACGGTCCACTTCGTCATCAGCGGTGACGGGCACAGTGAGGTCGAGGACGAGACGGTCACCTGGTCCACCGGGGACTTCGTGTACACCCCACCGTGGACGTGGCACCGCCACTACAACGACTCCACCGACCGGCCGGTGGAATTCCTGACGATCGAGAACTCGCGCCTGGTCGCGTTGTTCGGACTGACCCGCCGCCAGAGCGCCGGGCTGGCCAGCATCGACGAGGCCCGCGCCCGATTCAAGGACGACGCCCATGACTGACCTCCCGGCCCACATCAGCATCTGGGGCGAGATCTGCGATCTCGACCATCAGGTGCGCCACGTCGACGTCGGCGGTGTGCGCACCCGTGTCCTGCAGGCCGGCTCCGGTCCAGACCTCGTGCTGCTGCACGGCACGGGCGGACATCTCGAGGCCTACGCGCGTGACCTTGCCGGCCTGGCCGAGGACTTCCGGGTGACGGCCTACGACATGGTCGGCCACGGTTGGTCCGACCTGCCGGACACGCCCTACACGATCGACGTGCTCTCCGCGCACCTGATCGGGCTGCTCGACGCGCTCGGGATCGAACGGGCGCACCTGTCCGGTGAGTCCCTGGGCGGCTGGGTGGTGGCCTGGACCGCGGCCCACCACCCCGACCGGGTCGGGCCGGCTCGTGCTGAACACCCCGGGAAACATCGCCAACAAGCCCGAGGTGATGGCACGCATGCGTGACAGCACGATGGCCGCCGTCACCGACCCGAGCGACGCCACCGTGCGGCGCCGCGTGGAGTTCCTCTTCCACAACACGTCGATGGTCACCGACGAGCTGGTCACCCTGCGCCGCGCGGTCTACAGCCGACCCGGATTCGTGCGCGCGATCACGAACACGCTCGTGCTGCAGGATCCGGTTGTCCGGGCCGATTTCGCCTGGGATCCCGTCTGGGTGGGCACAGTCGCGGCGCCGACGCTCCTCCTGTGGACCGACCATGATCCGACCGGAGGGCTCGACGAGGCGCAACTGCTGCTCGACTGGCTCCCCGACGCCCGCCTCCACGTCATCGAGGGTGCCGGGCACTGGCCGCAGTGGGAGAAGGTCGACGAGTTCCTCGCCGCCCACCGGGCGTTCCTGCGCGACGGCAAGGATCCCTCATGAGCCAGATCCTCGGCTTCGTCGGCATGTCCCATTCCCCGTTCGCGACGTTGCTGCCCCCGGACGGTCCGGCGGCACCTGGCGCCCGGTTCCTGACCGACGCGGCGCGGGTGGCCCGGGCCGTCGCCGCGCTGGCTCCCGACGCGGTGGTCGTGATCGGGCCGGACCACTTCCATGCCAACTTCTACGACGTCATGCCGCAGTTCGTCATCGGGGTGGAGGAGGTCGTCGGCTTCGGCGACTTCGGCAGCGCCGAGGGCGCACTCCCGGTCGCGTCGGAGCTGGCCTGGTCGATCCACGCCGGGCTCTGCGACGCTGGTTTCGACCCGGCGCTGTCGTACTCGCTGACCGTCGACCACGGCGTCGTCCAGGGTTACCAGATGCTCACCGGCGGCACGGGGACACCGCTCGTCCCGGTGGTCGTCAACACCGCGGCCCCACCGCTGCCGGCGCTGCAACGCTGCGTCGCTCTCGGGGGCGCGCTGGGTGAGAGCATCCGCCGCTCCGGCTACGAGGGGCGCGTCCTGATCCTCGCCAGCGGCGGCCTGTCGCACTGGCTGCCGTCCAACGACCCTCGTGATCCCGCGGTGCCCGGCGAACAGCGCCGCTCCCTGATCCATGGGCGGCGCGACGCCCGCGCGTTCGCCGCGGCACGCGAGCCACGGGTCAAGGCCATGGGCGGCAACCCCACCGCGCCGGTGAATCCCGCCTGGGACAGGTGGTTCCTGCAGCAGCTCTCCTCTCCGGCGCAGGACGCGCTGGACGCCGTCGTCGAACTGGGGCACGAGGGTCTCGAGAAGCTGGCCGGCAGCGGAGGGCACGAGATCCGCGCCTGGCTGATCGGGCACGCCGCCGTGGCGACACCGCTGGTCTGGACGAGCTACGAAGCGGTCCCCGAATGGATCACCGGGATGGGCATCGGCACGAGCTTCGACACCGGCGCGAGCTACGAGACCGCCGCGAGCTACGAGACCGGCACGACGGCATGAGCGCCCAACCCGATGTCGGCCGTGGCGTCACCGTGCGCGACTCGCGCGCTCGCCGAGGCGACCGCGCGGCGAACTCCGTGCCCTCCCGTGCGGACCCTGCTTCCTGCGAACGACCTCGATGCCGCGTACGCCGTGCAGAGCGCCGGTACCGACGCCCGCATCGCGGCCGGGCGGCGCGTCGTGGGGCGCAAGATCGGCCTCACCAACCGCGTGGTGCAGGCGCAGCTCGGCGTGGACCAGCCCGACTTCGGCGTGCTGTTCGACGACATGGACTGCTCCGGCTCGGCGGCCATCGACATCGGCAGGCTCCTGCAGCCGCGCATCGAGGCCGAGATCGCGTTCGTGCTCAGCACCGACCTGGACGCGGCGCGGATCTCGCCGGTCGACGTGATCGCGGCGACCCGTCACCTCGCCGTCGCGCTGGAGATCGTCGACAGCCGGATCGCCGCGTGGGACATCAGCATCGTCGACACCGTGGCGGACAACGCGTCGTCCGGACTGTTCGTGCTCGGTGAGCGCGCCCGTCCACTCGGCGACCTGGACCTGACGACGTGCGCCATGACGATGCGCCGGGGCGGGGAGCTCGTCTCGTCCGGACGCGGTGCGGACTGCCTCGGCAACCCGCTCGCCGCAGTGGCGTGGCTGGCCAACACCGCGCGCGAGTTCGGGACTCCCCTGCGAGCAGGCGAGATCATCCTGTCCGGCGCGCTCGGGCCGGTGGTCCCGGTGCAGGCAGGTGCCGTCTACACCGCCGAGGTCGGGGGTCTGGGAGCGGTGACCGCACGATTCACCGCGGCGGGAACGGCACGATGACCCGGACGAAGGTCGCGATCATCGGTTCGGGCAACATCGGCACCGATCTCATGATCAAGGTGATGCGGCTGTCCCCCGTCCTCGAGATCGCCGCGATGGTCGGCATCGACAGCAGCTCCGACGGACTGGCCCGCGCCGCACGCCTGGGGGTCCCGACGACCGCCTCAGGCGTCGACGGCCTGATCGCCCTGGACGGCTTCGACGGGATCGACATCGTGTTCGACGCCACCTCGGCACGCGCCCACGTCGCCAACGCCGAGCGGCTCAGTCCCTTCGGCAAGACGCTCGTCGACCTCACTCCTGCCGCGCTGGGTCCCTACGTCGTCCCCGCGGTCAACCTGGACGAGCACCTCGAGGCCCCCGACGTCAACATGGTGACCTGCGGCGGGCAGGCGACGATCCCGATCGTGGCGGCGATCGGGCGCGTCAGCCCGGTGCACTACGGCGAGATCGTCGCGTCGATCGCCTCGGCATCCGCCGGCCCGGGGACGCGGGCGAACATCGACGAGTTCACCCAGACCACGCGCGCCGCGATCGAGCAGGTCGGCGGCGCGGCCCAGGGCAAGGCGATCATCGTCCTGAACCCGGCCGATCCGCCGCTGATCATGCGCGACACCGTCCTCTGTCTCACCGGCCATCTCGACGCGCTCGCGCGGGAGCAGGTGTGCGCGTGCGTGGAGCGGATGGTCGCCGACGTCGCCGGCTACGTGCCCGGTTACCGCCTCAAGCAGGCGGTCCAGTTCCGGGACCTGACCGCCGACGAACCGGTCCGGACGCTCGGCGTGTCAGCGGACCCTGCCGAGCTGACCCAGACGTCGGTCTTCCTCGAGGTCGAGGGGGCAGCGCACTACCTGCCCGCGTACGCGGGAAACCTCGACATCATGACGTCGGCCGCGCTGCGGGTGGGGGAAAGTCTGGCCGCGCGGGCCGTCTCCGTACGCGCACGGAAGGCCACGGCATGAACCCACGGATCTATCTCCAGGACGTCACCCTGCGCGACGGCATGCACGCTGTGCGGCACCGGTACACCCTGGACGACGTCACCCGGATCGCCGCGGCCCTCGACAGCGCGGGCGTGGACGCCATCGAGATCGCCCACGGCGACGGGCTCGCGGGCGGTTCGCTGACCTACGGTGCCGGCGCGCGCACCGACGACGAGTGGATCGGTGCGGTCGCCGAGGTGGTCACGCACGCGCGGTTGACGACGCTGCTGCTGCCCGGGATCGGGACCAGCGAGGACCTGGAACACGCCCACGACCTCGGGGTGCGGTCGGTGCGCGTCGCCACTCACGCCACCGAAGCCGACATCGCCGCCCAGCACATCGCCACAGCGCGGGACCTGGGCATGGACGTGTCGGGATTCCTGATGATGAGCCACCTGGCCCCGCCCGGAGCACTCGCGCGGCAGGCGCAGCTGATGGAGTCCTACGGAGCGCACTGCGTCTACGTCACCGACTCGGGTGGGCGGCTGACCATGGACGGCGTCCGCGACCGCGTCCGCGCCTACCGGGACGTGCTCCGCGACGACACCGAACTCGGCATCCACGCCCACCAGAACCTCTCACTCGCCGTCGCCAACTCCGTCGTCGCCGTGGAGAACGGCGTGACCCGGGTCGACGCCTCCCTGGCCGGGATGGGCGCCGGTGCCGGCAACTGCCCGATCGAACCCTTCGTCGCAGTGGCCAACCTGATGGGGTGGGAGCACGGTTGTGACCTGTTCGCGCTCCAGGATGCTGCCGACGACCTCGTCCGGCCGCTGCAGGACCGCCCGGTGCAGGTGGATCGGGAGACCCTGACCCTGGGCTACGCCGGTGTCTACTCCAGCTTCCTCAGGCACAGCGAGCGAGCCGCCGCCACCTTCGGCCTCGACACGCGCGAGATCCTCCTGGAGGTGGGACGTCGCGGTCTCGTCGGTGGCCAGGAGGACATGATCGTCGATGTGGCACTGGACCTGAGCAGCCGACGCTGACGCCGCCGTGACCTGCCCCCAGGGCGCACCGGTACGTGCGTGCGGTTCGGCCGGAGCGCGGGCATGATCGCGCCATGGCAGGTGACCCGGACGCTGCGTCCGTAGATCGGTCCGGACCGTCGATCACCGTCCGGCGGGTGCGCCCCACCGATGAGGATGCGCTCGCCGCGCTCGCCGAGGGGGTGGCCGACGGCGGTCGCGTCGCCTTCACCACCAAGCTCGCCATCCCGCTGCTGGAGGCAGTCGGCCCCGACGCGGTCGGCTTCCTGGCCGAGACGCCCACCGGTGCCGTGGCGGGCGCCGGCTGGGTCCGGCCGGCGACGTGCGAGTTCCTGGGCGAGACCCGGACGTACGCGATGCTGTACGCCCTCTCGGTGGCGCCGGAGTTCCGGCGCCAGGGGGTCGCGGCGCGCCTCACGCAGGCACGCCTGGACTGGATCCGCGAGCGCGGGCGCGCGCTGGGCGAGGACATCATCCCGATGGCGACCATCCAGAGCGGCAACGCGGCGTCGCTGGCCAACGCCCGGCGGTGGGCCGCAACGATCGTCGGCGGCCTGAGGGTGACTCCGGTTCCCGTCCGCCACCGCCGGCCACGGGGACGAGCAGAGTGGCGGGTCCGGGCGGCTGCCGAGTCGGACCTGCCCGCCGTCGCCGAGGCGCTCGCGGCGGGTCCGGCGGTGGCGCTCGGGCCCGACCACCGCGTGGAAGTCCTCGCCACGTGGCTGTCCCGGACGGTCCGGGACACCGCGTCCAACAGCTACTACGTGGTGACCGACGCCGGCGGGCGCGTGCTCGCGGGGCTGGGGGTCCACGACGACTCGCTGGCCAGCCGGCTGCAGGTCACCCGGATGCCCAGGACCATCGCGCTGGCCAACCGGGTCGTACGGGTCGTCGACGCCGACGGTGCCATGCGGACGGGCCAGGTCGTGCTGGCCTGGCACCGGGAGGGTGAGCAGGCGGCCGGGCGCTACCTCTGGCAGGACGTGCTGTGGCAGTGGCGCGGGCGGGTGACCAGCCTCGTCACGACCGTCGATGCCCGGGACCCGTTCGCGGCCATGACGCGGGCGCCGCGCTGGATGCCGGCGACGGGCATCAGCCTCGCGCTCGCGCTGCCGGAAGGAACAACCGTCTCCGGCCCGGTCCGCCCGCCGCTGTAGGCGGGTCAGAACCCGGGCAGCGGCGTGCCGGTGAGGTCCGCGCAGTACGTGAGCAACGCGTCCTGGTGGCGGGTCGAGGCGGCATCGGCGCCCGGGTCGCGGGGCCGGCGGTGGAAGAAGTGCGCGGCCGTGACGGTGGCGGCCGGGTCGTCGCTCACGGCGAGCCAGGCCTGGGTGTCCGCGCCGAGATCCAGATCGTCGGGAGCGCCGGCACCACCCATCTTCGTCGGCACCCACCCCGGTTCGACCGAGTTGGACAGGGTGCCGGGCCAGTGCCGCGCGATGCCGAACGCGAGCAGCGTGTCGAACAGCTTGCTGTCGGAGTAGGCCTGCGAGCCGTTCCAGCGGCGGGTCCGCCACTGCGGGTCGTCCAGGCCGGGGTCGCCCCCGCGTGCCATCCCGGAGCTGAGGAACACCAGCCGATCGGGCGGCGGCATGAGCGCTGTCAGCAGGTATGGCGCCAGCACGTTGACGGCGAACACGTCTGCCAGGCCGTCCTCGGTCTCGACTCGTCGCGGCAACCGGTAGCCGATGCCGGCGTTGTGGATGACGGCGTCGAAGCGGCCGATGGCGTTGGCCTGGTCGGCAACGTCTCGTATCCGCGCCATCGAGGACAGATCACCGACGACGACGTGCTCGGCGGCGGGCAGCTGGCTCCGCACGTCGCCGGCCCGGGCGTCGGTGCGGGCGTGGAGGGTGACCTCATGCCCCTGGCCGACGAGCAGCCTGCCGGCCATCAGGCCCAGACCGTCCGTCGATCCGGTGATGAGCACTCGTGCCATGCGGCTGACCCCCTCAGGATGCGACTCCGGTGATCGTCCCCTGCCGCGTCATCCGCCTGGTGACAGGGGTGTTCGGTCCCGGACCGGAACGCGGACCCGATTCCACCAGAGCGACAGGCCTATCGCGAGCACGACCAGAAGGCCGCCGAGCCCGGCGAAGCGGTCCGCGACGTCCTCGTGCTTGTGCGCGACGGTCACCGAGCTGGGGAGCACCTTGAGCGCGCCCTGCAACTCACCGGCGTTGACGGCCCGGTAGTAGCGGCCGCCCGTGGTCCGGGCCACCTGCTGGAGCGCCGCCTCGTCGATGATCAACGGGTTGACGCCGTTGCGGCCGCCGAAGCCTCCGCCGCCACCACCGAACTGGAAGCCGCCGCCGCCGGACACCTGCGAGGGATCGCAGACCATCGGCGTCGGCGTCGTGGTGCCGAAGCCGATCGTGTACACGCGGATGCGCCGCAGAGCCGCCTGCTGGGCCGCGGTCACCGGGTCGACGCCCTGCGTGTTGGCCCCGTCGGTCAGCAGGACGATCGTGGCGGCCGCGTACCCCGACCCGCCGCTCTCGGTCACCGTCGCTCCGGTCGGCGGTACCGACGGATCCACCGCGGCGATCGCGTCGATCGAGGTCAGGATGGCCTGGCCGATCGCGGTGCCGCGCGAGGTGGTCAGCGTCTTCATCGCGTCCAGCAGCGTGCTCGTGTCGCTCGTGGGGGGCACCAGCTCCACGGCCACCCCGGCGAAGGCGACCAGCCCCATGCGCGTGCCGTGCGGTTGCGCCTTGATGAACGCAGTAGCCGCCTTCTCAGCGGCGTCGATGCGGTTGGGCTGGACGTCGGTCGAGCACATCGACCCCGAGACGTCCAGCGCGAGGATGATCGTCGTGGAGTTCGTCGCCACGGCCACGCTGATCTGCGGACGGGCGGCGCCGACACCGAGCACAGCCAGCCCCAGCACGAGCAGCGCGGCCGGGATGCGCCGTCGCCACTGCGTGCGCCCGGGCAGGGCACTGCGGACCAGCACGGCGGAGGTCACCCGAACGGCTGCCTTGCGCCGCCGCCGGCGCGACCACCAGGCGATGCCGAGGACGAGCGGGATCGCCGCCAGAGCCAGGAGCGCCCACGGCCAGTCGAAGCTCATCAGACGATCCTTCCCGTGCGCAGGACGGTGAGGACCGCGCCGAGGGCCAGCAGCACGACGGCGAATCCGGTGAACGCGCCGGCCAGCGGGAGCGGCTCGCGGTGGGTCGTCAGCCGCAGGTTGATCGTCTTGGCGATGCCGTCGAGCTGCGAGGCGTCCGAGGCCGGATGGTACGAACCGCCGGTCGTCCTCGCGATGGTGGTGAGGGTGTCCTCGTCCAGTGCGGTCCGGATCCGGTAGCCGTCGACCTCGACCGTCGTTCCGGCGACGGTGCCCACGCCGACCGTCTCGATGTGGACGCCGGCGGTCTGCGCTGTGGTGGCCGCCGCGGTGGTGGCCGCGGCGTTGCCGTCATCGCCGCCGTCGCCGAACAGGACGATCGTCGCCGAGCCCCAGTACCCGATGGTGGGCACGGAGCCGTCCCTGCCGAGCGACACGGCCTTGCCGGTGATCGCCGACAGCGAGGTGAGGATGGCCGCCGACAGCGAGGTGCCGCCGGCGATCTGCAGACGCTGGATCGCGGCGGCGGCCTGGGCGTGATCGGAGCTGGGCAGGTCCGTGGTGAGCGCACCGGTCTGGTAGGCGACGACGCCGATGTCGACACTGCTCGGCTGCGCGTCGACGAACGCGACGGCCGCCTTCTTCGCCGCCTCGAGCCGGCTGGGAGCGACATCGGTGGCCGCCATGCTGTTCGAGACGTCCATGGCGAGGATGACGGTGCCGGCCGCGCGTGACACGGGCACCGATGCGGCCGGACCGGCCACGGCGAAGGCGAGCACGGCGACACCGGCGATGCTGAGCCACAACCCCACCGGGGACCCGCGCCGCCCGGGGCCGATCACGCCCGCGGCGGACAGCGCGTCGCGGCGGCGGCGGGCGGAGAAGGCGGCAGCCACGACGAGTGCCGCGACGATCAGTGCGCCGAGCACCAGCCACCCCGGGGACGCGATCCTCATCCGCGCCGCCAGTGGGTGCTCGCCACGACCTCGACGAGGGCCTCGACGACGTCACGCTCGGTGTCGATGCGGTGCAGGGGCACGCCGGCCCGGCGCATCCGCTGCGCCAGCACCGCGTCCCGCTCGTCGACGCCGGCGCGGTAACGGGCGCGGAACAGCGGATCGCTGGAGTCGACGAGGAGCTGCTCGCCGGTCTCGGCATCCTCGACGACGATCAGGCCCGCATCGGGAAGTTCGTCGTCGGTGGCGTCGAGGACGCGCAGGGCCACGACGTCGTGGCGGTGCGTCAGCCGGATCAGCTGCCGATCCCAGTCGCCGGTGCCGATGAGGTCCGACACCACGATGACCAGGCAGCGCCGGCGGGCCACCGAGGCGGTGGCGTCGAGCATCGCGGCGAAGTCGGTGGTGCTCGCGACGGGATCGGCGGCCCGTTCGAGTTCGAGGCCGATGCGGAGCGCGTGGCCACGGCCGGTTCCCGGCGGCACGAGGCGCGCCGACGCACCGTCGTGCAGGATCGCGCCGATGCGATTCCCCCCGCGGCCGAACAGCCGGGCCAGCACGAGCGCCAGCTCGGCCAGCACGTCGTGCTTGCCGCGCCCGGGCGCACCGGCGGTCATGGAGGCGGAGCGGTCGAGCACCAGCCACACCGTCAGGTCGCGGTCCTCGGTGAACTCCCGCACCTGCGCCTCGTTCATCCGGGCCGTCGCGTTCCAGTCGATGTGGCGGGCGTCGTCGGTCTCGAGGTACTCCCGCAGCCCCGCGAAGTCCATGCCGGAGCCGCGATAGGGCGTCCGGTAACCACCCTGGATGCGCCCGTCGACCCGGCGCAGCACACGCCACTCGAGCCGGAGCAACAGGCGGTCGGGGGCGGTGGTCATGGCGTCAGCGGGCCTGGAGGACAACCTCGGGCGCCCGGACGGCCTGGAGCACGGCCAGGATCACCGTGTCGGGGTCGATGTCGTCGGCGAGCGCTTCGTAACTGAGGACGAGGCGGTGCCGCAGCACGTCCAGGGCGAGTTCACGGACGTCCTGGGGCAGGACGTAGTCGCGGCCGCGCAGGAACGCCAGCGACCGGCCGCCGAGCAGCAGGGCGATGGACGCCCGGGGACTCGCCCCGTAGGTGACGTACCGGTCGAGATGGCCGAGGCCGACGGTGCCGGGTGCCCGGGTCGCGGCGACCAGGCGGACGGCGTAGTCCACGACCGCCGGGTCCACGTAGACCTGCGCCACCTGGGCCTGCATCTGGACGAGATCCTCGGGCTGCAGGATCGGCTGCGGACCCGGGCCGGGGTGCAGGGCCCGCTCCACGATCGCGTTCTCCTCGGGCATCGTCGGGTAGTGCACGACCACCTTGAGCATGAAGCGGTCCACCTGGGCCTCGGGCAGGGGGTACGTGCCCTCGGACTCGATCGGGTTCTGCGTCGCCATGACCAGGAACGGGTTCGGCACCGCGAACGTCTCGCGCCCGATCGTCACCTGGCGCTCCTGCATGACCTCGAGCAGCGCGCTCTGGACCTTGGCGGGCGCCCGGTTGATCTCGTCGGCGAGCAGCAGGTTGGTGAAGACGGGACCGCGCGAGGTCTCGAACTCGCCGGTGTGCTGGCGGTAGACGCGGGTGCCGGTGAGGTCGGCCGGCACGAGGTCGGGGGTGAACTGGATGCGCTGGAACTGGCCGCCGATCGCCGCCGCCAGGGACTTCACGGCCAGCGTCTTGGCCAGGCCCGGCACGCCCTCGACGAGCAGGTGCCCACCGGACAGCAGCCCGATCGCCATCCGTTCGAGGAGCAGGTCCTGGCCGACGATCGTCCGCTTGACCTCGAACAGCACCTGCTCGAGTGGGTTGGTGAGGCTGGTCATGGCGCCGTCCTCGCTGGTTGCCGGGTCATATCTGCGGTCCGCCCCCGGCGCCGCCCTTGCCGCCGCCCACCGCCGCGGCGATCGGGACGGCGAAGGCGATGCCGGCGAACGCGTCCTCGTGGCCGGGTTCGGCGATCGACACGACGATGCCGATGACGTCGCCCTTGCCGTCCAGGAGCGGGCCACCTGAGCTGCCGGGGTTCGCCGCGGCGTCGAACTGGATCAGGCCCCCGAACGTGCCGTTCGCGGTCGTCGCCGTCCGGTTCAGGCCCGACACGACGCCGGAGGAGACGCTGTAGGCCAGCCCGAGCGGGTTGCCGATCGCGACCACGGGGTTGCCCACCGCCGCGCTGCCGCCGATCGTGGCCGGGACGATCGGCTGCGGCAGTGTCCTCGGCGCCAGCTCGGCGATGTCCCTGCCCGGGTCCGACGAGGCGACGGTGGCCGCGGACCTGGTGCCGTCGGCGAAGGTGATCGTGATGGCACTCGCGTCGGCGATGACGTGATTCGCGGTCAGGACGTCACCCGCGGCGGTGACGATCACGCCGGCGCCCAGCGCCCCCTTGGCTGTCTGCACCACCGCGACCGACGGGCCGACGAGGTTGTAGATGTCGCTGACGGTGGGCGTCTTCGTCGCACTGGGGTCGGCGGACGGGCTCGGTGAGGCTCCCGCCGTCGCGGTCGAGCCGCGCGTGGCGACCAGGACGGCGATGACCACGACCAGCGCCAGGACCAGCGCCACGAGACCGACGGCGGCGCCGATCAGGGGCGCCCGGCCGCGCAGCCGCGACACCGTACGGGTGCCGGAGCCGGGGGCCATGGCAACACGGTACGAACATTTACTGTGAGACGCCCGACCTCCGGCTGCCGGGGTCCACGCACCCGCCCGCGGCGGCCGTCGGAGCGATTTCGGGACGGGCTGACCGGGGATTGCGAAACGATCGGCCGATTGCGCCGTCTAGCTGAACGTGAGCCACCCGACCTCGACGACGCACCGGCTCCCCCACCGGCGGCGGCCGCGGACGAGGTTCCGCCGCTCGCTGCCGGCCCTCACCGTCCTGGCACTGGTGGCGTCGGTGCTGGCGGTCGGAATGGTCGGTGCGGCCGCACCGGCGAGCGCGGCTGCACCCTCCGGGTACGTGCCGTCGCCGAACTGGACCGTCGGCGCGACCGCGACGACGACGCTGCCGGGAAACGCAGCGGCCTTCGGCAGCGAGGTCGCGACCAACGACTCGGCCGGGCAGCAGCTGATCGTCGGCTCCGGAACGTCCGCCATCGACGGGGTGACCGTCCCGCGGTTCCTGCCGACGGATGCCTCGGTCCGCTCGGCAGGGGCGTCCTGTGTGCAGGGCAGGGCGGTGGGGGTGCAGAACACCTGCGCCACCTACGGGGTCACGTTCACGCTGCCGCACCCCGTGGTGGACCCGGTGGTCGCGATCGGCATGGGCGGCGGCGGCGCGGCCGGTGGCAGCTGGTGCACGGCGTTCTGGTACGACATCGCCTTCGCCGCAGTCAACGGGGCCGCTCCTGGCAGCGGCGCGGTCACCCCGCTCGGGTCGACGGACAACTTCACCTTCGCGTCGAACACGCTGAGCCTGCCGCAGTCCTACATCAGCGCGCACACCTGCTCGGCGCCCGGCCTGGACAACGTCGTCCACCTCCGGTTGCACGGCCTGGTGTCCAGCTTCAGCCTCGCCGACATCTACCGGGGTGAGGTGACCAGCAACCCGGACGACGTAGCCGTCGGCCCGTCGAGCATCGGCGGCATGACCGCCACCGTCCTCGTCCCGTCGGCCGATCTGGCCATCACCAAGACCGCTCCCGCCACCGTCGCACCCGGTGGCACCATCCAGTGGGCGGTGACCGTCACCGACAACGGGCCGTCGGACTCGCACGGGTTCGTCGTCCACGACGCGATCCCGGCCGACGTCACCGGAGCCACGCTGGTGTCCGGGCCGGCCGGCTGCAGCCTTTCCGGGACGACGCTGACCTGCGCCGACGCTCCACCGGGCTGCGCCGCCGCCCAGGACCCGACCGTGGCGACCGCCGCCGACCTGACCTGCGCGGCCGCCACCGACGCCGATGCGACGGTGCTCGCGGCCGGCGCCTCGTTCGGCCCGATCGTGCTCCGCGGCCACGCCCCGACGACGAAGGCGGCCACCGTCACCAACACGGCGACGGTGTCCGGCGTCGACAGCGACCCGGTCACCGGAAACAACCGCGCGAGCGTGGTCACGACCACCACCCCACCGGCGCTGTCCCTGGTGAAGACCGCGGACGTCGCGGTGATCACGGCAGTGGGCCAGGTGGTGCACTACTCGTTCCTGATCACCAACACCGGCAGCGTCACCATGCGCGGCATCGCCGTCGACGAGTTCTTCGGCGGAGCCGGCACGCTGTCCGCGGTGACCTGCCCGTCCAGGACGCTGCTGCCGGGGCAGTCGGTGACCTGCGCCGCCACCTACACCGTCGTCCAGGCCGATCTGGATGCGGGCAGCGTGACCAACACCGCGGTGGCGACCGGCACCCCGCCCGCCCCGACGACCCCGGTGCCGACGTTGCCGTCGACGGTCACCATCCCGGTCCCGCGACACCCGGCCCTGACCGTGCTGAAGTCGGCGGCCTCGGGCGGGAAGCCGGTCACGGCCATCCACGCCGGTCAGGTCATCGAGTACGCGTTCGTGGTCACCAACACCGGCAACGTCACCCTCACCGGCGTCCACCCAGTTGACAGGGATTTCACCGGCTCCGGCGCGCTGTCGGCGATCCGTTGCCCGGACACCACCCTGGCGCCCGGTGCGCAGACCAGGTGCACGGCCTCGTACACGGTCACCCGGACCGACGTGGACGCCGGGACGGTGTCGAACTCGGCGAGCGCGACGGGCACACCGCCGACCGGGCCTGCGCCCACCGCCCCGCCGTCGACGGTGACCGTCCCATCGACGCCGGCCCCGCGGTTGTCGCTGGTGAAGACGGCCGACGTCACGACGATCACGACCGTAGGCCAGGTCATCCACTACACGTTCGTGGTCACCAACACAGGCAGCGCCACCCTCACGACGGTGCACGTCCACGAGGGCGCCTTCAGCGGCACCGGCACCCTCTCGCCGGTCGCGTGCCCCACCGGATCGCTGGCACCCGGTGCCCGCCTGACGTGCACCGCGAGCTACACGGTCACCCGGGCGGATCTGGCCACGGGGAGCCTGACCAACACGGCCACCGCCACGGCCACGACGCCGACCGGCGGGCACCCGACCTCGCCAGCGTCGACGGCGGAGGTGACGATCGCGCACTCGATCGACACCGGTGCTCCCGGTGACGGGACCCGCCCGAGCACCGCCCGAACGGCAGCCGGTATCGGGCTGGTCCTGGCCGGACTCTCCGGACTCCTGCTGGTGGCAGGTCACCTGTGGCGGCGCCGGACCGGACTCGCGGACTGATGTCGCGGCATGAGCCGACGGGCGAGCGGATGAGCCCGGACACCAAGCCCCCCGGCCCGGCGACCGTGCCCCCGGTCCCGGGTCGGGGGCTCCACCGAGGCGTGGCGCTGGTCGCCGGCCTCACGTCGCTGGCGGTGCTCGTCATGGGCGTGCTGATCGTCGTGCACGCGCGTCACACGACGGCACCGGCCGCGGCGCCCCTGCCCGAGCGTGGATTCAGCGTGACCGCCGGGTCGCTGCCGGCGCTCACCGCTCAGGTTCCGGCCGGATCGAGCAGCGTTGCCGGTCCCGGGCCCTGCTCCCTGACCCTCGGCGAGTCCCGGGTCGTGGCGCCGAGTCTCTGTGTGGACGGCCCGATCGTGCCCACCGACCTGGAACCGGACGGGGCGCTGGCGATCCCCCACGACGTGCACACGGTGGGCTGGTGGGACAAGGGCGCGGGCCTGTCGACCACCGGCAGGGGCAACACCACCGGAACGACGCTGCTGGCCGGGCACGTCGACTACCTCGGGCAGGGCGACGGCGCGCTGTACCGGCTCAGCCGGATCACCCCGGGCGCCGTCCTGTACACCACCGACCGCGCCGGCACCGTGACGCGCTGGCGAGCCGTCTCGTTGCGGGTCGTGATCAAGTCCGAGCTCCCGGCCGATCTGTTCACCGGCCGGTCGGGGCCCCGACGCCTGATCGTCGTCACGTGCGGCGGCCCGATCGAGCACCTCCCCGGCTACGGCAACAGCTACCGCGACAACGTCATCGTCACGGCCGTCCCCGCCTGACGACGCGCGCCGGATGTCTGCACGAGACGGCAGCGATGTCCGTCTCCTACAGGGCGAACTGCTCCAGCAGCGTCTGGATCCCGAGCGGCGTGCCCGGGATGGTCTCGACCCACACGTGAGCCTGCGGCAGCGATCCGGACGCATGGCGCTGTCCGAGCTCGAGCCCGAGGATCGCGAGCCGGTCGGTGAGCTCGGTGGGATCCCGGCGGGTCAGCACGGCCGCGGTCCAGGGTCCCGTGCGGGCCGCGGTCTGACCGGAACGGAAGGCGGAGGCCAGGGCCTGCTGGACACCTATCATGCGGGCCTCCCGCAGCCACGGGTCCGCGCACGGCTCCACCCGCACACCGACCAGCGCCCACGGGGAACGGCCCGCGGCGCCCGGCGGGGGCGCCTCGGTCGATGCGTCGGCAGCCGTCTCGGCGGCGATCTCGTTGAGCCGCGCGGCCAGGTACATGGGCGTCGCCAGACCGGTCAACGGGTCGAGGCAGGCGGTTGCCCGCTCGATCCGCAGGCGTTCGTCGATCCAGGCCAGCGTCAGCCCGTCCACGAGTGCCATCCGCTGCACGGTGTTCAGGCCGGCGACGCCCGCTGCCACCTCCAGGTCACCGCGGGCCTGCTCGAGGTCGATGCCGTTCACCGCGCGGTCCCGTCCCAGCTCCCGCGCGGCGGACGTCGCATCGCGGTGGGCGGTGAGCGCGTCGACCACGGCATCCACCGCAGGCCCCCACCAGTCGGCCGGGTCGAGCCAGACCGTGGCAGCACTGCCGGCCTGCCAGCGCTGACGCAATGTCGACGACCTCACGAGCGTCACCACCCTCACGTCCGGACCCAAGCGCCGGGATACCGCATCCGTCCCTTGGAAGACGACAATCGTCGGCCATTGTTTCGTCGAACCCGGACTACTCCAGGCCGAGGCCGCGACGTCCGATCTCGTTCAGGTCCCGGACCTGGAACCGGTTCGCCCAGGTCCGTTCGTAGTGTTCGGCCGGGAAGTCGCCGGGGCTCGAACCGCTGGCGAACGCGTCGCGGACCGCGGCTGCGTAGGTTTCGTTGCGGGGGCACCAGGGCGCGGCCGGGATGTACATGACGTTGCCCCAGCCCTTCTGATCGGTCACCGGAGCGACGCTGTGGATCATGTCGCAGTGCCACCAGACCGAGTCTCCGGCGCGGACGTCGGGTATTCCGGCGAGGGCGCGCATGAGCAGGGGATGCCACTTCTCGTTCGCGGGGAAGGTCTGGTTCGACCGTCACCCCGCACATGTCGTCGTCGGCGACGTCGCCGAGCAGCGGCCGCAGCATCAGGTAGCCCATGGCCTCGGGGATCGGCACCGTGTGCAGGACACCCTGGTCGTGGTCCATGTCCGACAGGGCCGTCCAGCCCTGGAAGGTGCGGAACGCCGAGCACATCGTGGTTCCCGGGTACTGCGGCCCGGCGGTGCGGTGGGCGGCGTCCCACGGGTCGTAGTCCTCGACGGTGCCGTCGAAGAGGTGCCGGAACGCCTGCTGGTAGGCCTGCGTCATCCACAGATCCAACGTGCCCGGGTCGAGGTGGGTACCCAGGCCGGCCGAGTTCGCGCCCTCCGGGCGGCGCCGGATGCGGTCGGGGTAGAGCGAGTCCCGGTCGGGATCGAACCACTGCACGCCGTCGGACTGCGCGTCCACTGACGGTTGAGGAAGGACTGGACCGTGGCCATCCGCTCGCTCTGCCGGGCCTGCATCTGGGTCGGCGACCAGTAGATCGGGTAGATCTCGGGCTTGGACCCGACGCTGCCGAAGAAGTCGTCGGCCGGGCCGGTGTAGGTCGTCGAAGAAGTGGTTGCGAGTCCACGTACTCGACGATGTCCCGGTCCCAGCCCAGGCCTGTTCGTGCGGGAAGTGGCCACGAACGACCAGGCATCCCCGTCGGTGCAGCTTGGCCACCTGTTCGGCGGTGACCGTGCCGGCTTCGATGTCGGCGTAGTCGATGACCGGCCACACGGTCTCGCCGGCGGCGAGTTCGGCCTCGATCTGTTCGACCTGCTCTCGCACGCGAGCTTCCAGGACGGCGAAGACCTCCTCGACCGTGCGTCCCGATGCGGCGATGCGCGCGCGCAGCGCGGCCTTGATCTCGCGGACCGCCGCTGCGAGGTCGTCCGGGGTCTGCTCCCAGTGGGGCAGGGCCGGGAGGATGCGATCCGGACGTGGTGAGCGTCATCGCGTGCTCCTTCAGTGAGGAATCCTTACTAGAAGCAAGTAGCAGCGCCATCGACTTTGAGAAAGAGTCCTGTCTAAACTCGTGACATGACTCGGTGAAGCCGTCGCTGGAGCTGCTCCGGGAACTGAGCGACGAACACGTCCTGCAGTCGCTCATGGCGGTCGCGCGCCAGACCCGGGCCGAGCTCGCGACGGCGACCGGGATCTCCAAGCCCACGGTCGGCGAGAGCGTGCGCCGGCTCGTCGCGGCCGGGGTCGTCGTCGACACCGGCGAGCGCACGACTGGCCGCGGGCGGGTCGGCACGTACTACGCCTCTCCCCCACCGTCGGCGCGGCCCTCGCGGTGAGCATCTCGCCGCAGGGAATCGTGGCCGAGGCCGTGAATGTCTACGGGTCGGTGGTGGCACGCGAGAGCGCCGACGTGATCCGGCCGGCGCGGCCACACGATGTCGCCAAGCCCCTGCGCGCCGTCTGCCGGGCGGTGGCCGCGCGCGCGGGCACCACCGTGCGGCTCGCCGTGGTCAGCGCCGCCGATCCCGTCGATCGAGCAACCGGTCGTCTCGTGCATCTGCCCGACGCCCCGTTCCTGGTGGGCGAACTGTCTCCGGCCGATCTCCTGGCCTCGGTGTTCACGGGCCCGTCTTCGTGGACAACGACGTGAACTGGGCGGCGCGGGCCGAGCGCAGCGCGTCACCGTGCCGGGGAACTCGACGACGCGGTCTACCTCTACCTGGGCGAGGGCCTGGGCGGCGCCGTGATCAGTGACGGTGAGGTCCGCCGAGGGCATCGCGGCCTGGGTGGCGAGGTCATGCACGTCCTCACCGTCGGCCCCGGCGGCCGGGCGTGCACCTTCACCGAGGTGTTCGAGCGGGCCGGCCTGCGACGCGCGGACTCCTCGGCTGTCGATCTCGACGCCATCGAAGGTGTGCTCGCGGGTGACACTGCACGCCACCGATCGACGCGGGACACCGTCGCTCGAGCCATCGCGGGCGTCTGCGGCGCGGTGTCGGGACTGGTCGACCCGCAGGTGGTGGTGCTCGGCGGCCCCTGGGGTGGTCACCCGGCTCTGGCGCCCGCGGTCAGCGCCGCGGTGACGCTGCTGCCCCGACCGGTGCCGGTGCGAACGGCGTCGGTGATGTTCGAACCGTCGCTGGCGGGTGCCCGAGCCGACGCCGTGGAACGACTGCGCCGCGTGGTGCTGGACTACCGCAATGCCCTCCCGGCCTCGCCGACCGCTTCTGCTCGGCAGGCGTGAGGACACGGGCGCCGTAGGGACCGCCCGTCGCGCCGTGCCTCTACCGGGACGTGCGCGACCGGCGCCGGACGCACGCCCCGGCGATGGCAGCCGTCGCGGCGACGACGATCGCGCCGCCGACGACGGCCGCAAGCTGCCACATCGACGTCCGGTCCCCGGTGTGCGATTCGGTGGGCGTCCCGCTCGGTGACCGGGTGGGCTCGGCGACGCCGGGGATGCGATCGGAGTCCGCAGACCCGATCAACGGAGCGCCGCTCGTGTCGGCGCCGAGGTAGACATCGGCGACGACGGTGACCCGGTAGGTGCCTGCGGGAATGGCGCCGACGTGCACGCCGACGGTGCGGGTTGCACTCCTACCCCCGGCGACGCTGACCTTCCACGTCACCGTGTGCCCGGTGGCCTTCCCACCCGCGGCGGCGGTGATCGTCGCGTAGCGGGGCACGACGCCGACGACCCACAGGGTGACGGGATCGCTGCCTGCGTTGCGCACGGTGACGGCGTACGTCTCGTCACTGTGCGGCACGACGCTGTTCCGGCCGTTGGTGACTGCGATCGACAACCCCGGCGGAGGCGTCTGCGCGTGGGCGGGAGACCCGTGCAGGCCGATCATGACCGATGACAGCAGCAGCGCGGACGCCGCGCACAGCCGGCGGAACAGCATGGTGAGACCTCGATTCCCGCGGGGTCGCGGAGGGATGGAGCAGCGGTCGTTTCCTCAGCGGGGCTATCGGGTGCGCACGGCGGTGATCACGAGGTTGTCGACCGCGGGCGATCCCCCGTACCGCTGCAGGCACGTGATGATCACCAGCCGGTTCGGGGAGTCCAGCCACACGTCGGACTCCTGTCCGAGCTGCTGCTTGGCGATGGCACGGCTGCCGGTGACGGTGTAGCTCACGCCGTCGACGACGACCCTGGTCCCGGCCCCGATCGTGGCGGTGCCGCGGTCGGCATCGACCAGATAGTTCCCGGGTGCTCTGGCGCCCCACCCCGCGGCGTGGGTCACGACGAAGACGGTCCCGGCGGCCGCGCGCGTGGGCGCGGTCCCGAGATTGCGTACCCAGTAGGCGGAGGTGAACCCGGGCGGGGTGATCTGCTCGTCGACCTCGTTCAGCGCCCCGAGCGGGACATCCAGCCCGATCGACGGCACGCGGAGGCGACCGTAGCCGCCGCTCGCCGCGTCCTGCCGAGCGCGTTGCGACGGCGTCAGGGTGTCCCCCGGATCCAGCACGACCGGCTTGCCGTTCATGTCCAGCGGTCGGCCCGCGGCGCTCGTGCTCCCACCGCCCCACATCAGGATGAGCCCGGTCGCCGCGCTACCCGACGCGACGACGACGGCGGCGATGACGGCCACCAGGAGACGCCGCCGGGAGGTGCGCCGGCTGCGACGCGACGCCGGACTCGGCTGGTGCAGGTGGTCTTCGCTGGTGAACAACGGACTGGTCCCCTGAGGTCGGTAGGAACGGGCTGGCGGTGGTGGGTTCCACGGGGGCGGGAAGGGGGTTCCGCCCCCGTGGAATTCCTGTGTGGGTCAGCTCGCCTCGCGGCGCCGGTACACCCGGTATCCGGTAGCGGCGGCGGCGACGAGCAGGGCCCAGGTCAGACCGATCATCAGCAGCAGTCCGGTCGGCGTGCCCATGCGGGCGAGCAGGCCGCCTGTGTTCACCGACGGACCCGAGGGGGGCGGGGTCACGGTGGTGTGCGTCCTGCAGTCCGGGTCTGTCGAGCCGGGATCGCAGTTGCTTCCCGATGCGGGCGGCGTGACGACCACGTTGGTGATCTTCCCGGTCGCCCCGGCGGTCACGGTCATGGAGTAGGTGACCGTGACGCTCCGGCCGACCGCGAGCGGGCCGGTCCAGGACAGCACAGGCGCGTGGTAGACCGCTCCGTGGGTGGCGTCGTGGTTGTAGGTGGCCAGTCGCAGCGCATCGGTGAGGTCGTCGGTGAAGGTTGCCGGGTGCGCGGTCGTGTAGTCGGCTGCGCCGGTGTTTGTCACCGTGACGGCGTAGGTGAGTTTCTGCCCGGGTACAGCCGTGTGGCTCGACACGGTCTTGTGCACCGAGTAACCCAGCACCGGCGTGCGGGTCACGCAGCCGCCCGGAGTGGCGCAGCTGCCGCCTGGGCCGGTCGGGACGACGGTGTTATCCAGGTGGTGGTCACCGGTGTCCGGGGTCTTCACCGTCACCGAGTAGCGCACGTGCACCGTCGCGCCGACCGCGAGCGGGCCCGACCACGACAGCGTGCTGCCGGTGACCGTGGCTCCCGCGGTGGCGTCGCCGTTGTAGGTGGCGTCGTCGAGCACCTTCGACAGATCGTCGGTGAACGACGCAGGGTGAGCTGCCGTGTAGGCGACCTGGCCGATGTTCGTGACGCTGACCGTGTAGGTCACTTTCTGCCCGGACTGGGCGACGACCGTGTCCACGCTCTTGGCGACCGTGTACCCGGACACCGGGGTCGTGGTGGTGCAGCCGCCCTCGGTGGCGCACCCGCCGCCCGGCGCGGTGGGCACGACCGCATTGGTGAGGACGTGGTCCCCGGTGTCCGGGTCGTGCACGGTCACCGAGTAGGTGACGGTGACAGTGCCCCCGGCGGGGAGCGGACCCGACCACGACAGGGTGTCACCGGCGACGGTCGCGCCTGCGGTGGCATCACCGTTGTAGGTCGCGTCGTCCAGCACCGCCGACAGGTCGTCGGTGAAGGACGCCGGGTTCTGCGCCGTGTAGGCGATGTTGCCGGAGTTGTGGGCCGTGACCGTGTAGGTGACGGTGTCGCCCGGCTTCGCGGTGGTCGCCGATGCCGTCTTGCTGACCGTGAACGAACCTGAAGGGACGTTGACGACGCAGTCGGGGTCGGTCGAGCCGGCCGGGCAGTTGCCGCCTGCGCCGGGCGGCGTGACGACCGCGTTCTCGAGTTGGTGGTCACCGGTGTCCGGGCTGCTCACGGTCACCGAGTAGGTGACCGTGACGGTGGCCCCGACCGCGAGGGCACCCGACCAGGACAGCACCGGAGCGCTGTAGGTCACGCCCTGCCCGCTGGAGCTGGCCGCGTCACCGTTGTAGGTGGCGTCGTCCAGGACAGAGGACAGATCATCGGTGAACGAGGCCGGATGGGCCGCTGTGTACGGGACCTGGCCGGTGTTGGTGACGGTGACGGAGTAGGGCACCGTCGCGCCGGGCAGTACCTGGGTCGCCGTCGTGGACTTCACGACGTGCAGCGACCCGACGGGCGTGGTGGTCGTGCAGCCGCCCGCGGTGGCGCAGCCGCCGCCGGGGCCGGTCGGCACGACGGCGTTCGTGAGCAGGTGATTGCCGGTGTCCGGGTTCTTCACGGTGACCGAGTAGGTGACCGTCACGGTCCCGCCGACGGGGAGGGCGCCGGACCAGGACAGCGTGCTGCCGGTGACCGTCGCCCCGTTGGTGGCGTCGCCGTTGTAGGTGGCGTCGTCCAGCACCGCCGAGAGGTCGTCGGTGAAGGTCGCCGGAGTGGCCTGCGTGTAGGCGACCTGGCCGGTGTTCACGGCGGTCACGGTGTAGGTGACGGTGTCGCCGGGCATCGCCGAGTTCACCGAGGCCGTCTTCGCGACGGTGTACGACGCGACCGGGGTGGTGGTCGTGCAGCCGGCCGCGCTGACACAGCCGCCACCCGGGCCCGTCGGCACCACGGCGTTCGTCAGCAGATGATCGCCGGTGTCGGGGCTGGCGACCGTGACCGAGTACGTGATCGTCACCGTTCCCCCGACCGCGAGGGCGCCGGACCAGGACAGCGTGTGGCCGGTGACGGTGGCGCCATGGTCGGCGTCGCCGTTGTAGGTGGCGTCGTCCAGGACGGCGGACAGGTCGTCGGTGAACGAGGCCGGGTTCGCTCCGGTGTAGGCGACCTCGCCGGTGTTCTTCACGGCGACCGAGTAGGTGAGGGTTCCGCCGGGCAGGACGCTGGCAGCGGAGGCGGTCTTGGCGACCGTGAACGAGGCCACGGGGGTGGTCGTGGTGCAGCCGGCGGGCGTGGCGCAGGAGCCGCCGGGGCCGGTCGGCACCACCACGTTCGTCAGGGTGTGGTCGCCGGTATCGGGATCGTTCACGGTGACCGAGTAGGTGATTGTCACCGTGGCCCCGACCGCGAGGGCGCCCGACCAGGACAGCGTGTTCCCGCTGACCGTGGCGCCGTTGGTGGCGTCGCCGTTGTAGGTGGCGTCGTCCAGGACGGCGGACAGGTCGTCGGTGAACGAGGCGGGCTTCGCGGCGGTGTAGGCGGTCTGGCCGGTGTTGGTGACCGCCACGGTGTAGGTCACCGTGGCCCCGGGCTGCGCCGAGGTGACCGAGGCGGACTTGGCGACCGTGTAACCGGTCGTCGGCACGGTCGTCGTGGTGGTGCAGCCGCCCGGGGTCGCGCACGTGCCGCCCGGCCCGGTCGGCACCACGGCGTTGGTCAGCGTCCTGTCGCCGGTATCGGGGTTCTTCACGGTGACCGAGTAGGTGACGGTCACCGTCTGCCCGACGGCGAGGGCGCCCGACCAGGACAGGGTGGTGCCGCTGACCGTCGCCCCGTTGCTGGCGTCGCCGTTGTAGGTCGCGTCGTCGAGGACGGCGGACAGGTCGTCGGTGAACGACGCAGGGTCGGCCGCCGTGTAGGCCACCTGACCGGTGTTCTTCACCGCCACCGAGTAAGTGACGACATCGCCGGGCTGCGCCGTATTCGCCGACGCGCTCTTGGCGACCGTGTAGGTGGGGCCGGGGACGGTGGTCGTGGTGGTGCAATCCGCGGTGGAGACGCAGGAGCCGCCTGGACCGGTCGGCGTGACCGTGTTGGTCAACGTCCGGTTGCCCGTATCAGGGTCCTTGACCGTCACCGAGTACGTGACTGTGATCGTCTGGCCGACGCCCAGAGCGCCCGACCACGACAGGGTGGATCCCGAGACGGTCGCGCCGCCGGACGCGTCGCCGTTGTAGGTCGCGTCGTCGAGGACGGCGGACAGGTCGTCGGTGAACGACGCCGGGTCGGCCGCGGTGTAGGCGACCGGGCCCGTGTTGGTCACCTTCACCGAATAGGTGACGACGTCACCGGGAAGGGCGGTCGCGGCCGACGAGGTCTTCTTCACCGTGTAACTGCGCGGGAGCGGCGTATTCGTGAAGGTGCAGGTTGCCGCGACACCGTGCCCGTCGACCGGTGGTGGCGCCGTGTAGTCGAACGACGTGGCCGCACCGGATGCCAGCACGTTGTTGTCGGAATCGACGCACTGGTAGCTCGCCGAATACGTGCTGAGGTCGGTGCTTCCCGCGCCGGATTCCGAGACGGGGTAGGCGACGCCCGGGCTCACGACGACCGGGCCGGCGGCGGCGCTCTGCAGGCCGGTCGCCGTGCCGGTCGTGGTGGCTGTTGCGGGGGTGTCCAGGCCGCCGATGCCCAGGGTGAATTCGTCGGAGCTGTTCGTCCGGTTCACGACGTCCTTGACCACGGTCAAGGTCGACGGTTGCGCGCAGGAGGCGAAGTCGGACGGATTACCGGGGATCGGGGTACCACTGGACTGTGAGACCACCGCGCCGTTCGCAGGGTTCAGCTCTTGTATCTGGGGTGATGCGATCTGGCCGAGGTACAGGTCACCCGTCGATCCGAAGGCCAACGAGCCGATCTCGTTGTCGTTCGGCAACAGATCGGCCGACACCAGCGCCGGCGTGAGCGTCGCCGATCCTGCCGTGGCGGGGACCGGGCCGCTCACGCGGTAGAGCGAGTGGCCGTTGGACGTCGTGTTGGCGGTGAAGAACATCGTTCCGTTGGCGTCGAACGCGATGTCGGAGATGTTCTGACCATTCATCCCTGCCGCTGTCCCGGGGAACGACCCGACCTTGCCGATCCACGTGTTCGTGGTGGTGTCGAAGGCGTAGAGGGTGGGCGTCGTGCCGAAGGTGAGCAGGTAGTACAGCCCGTTCACGGGATCGATCGCGCCACCGATGAGCGACCCCACGATGCCGGACTGCGCGTTGGGGTACGCCGTCACGGTCCCCGTCGCCACATCCATGCGGTAGATGTAGTCACCGGTACCCGAGGACTGGTCCGCGGCGAACAGGGTCGTGCCGTCCGTCGTGAGCGCCAGTGCGTTGTAGCGGGCGAAGGGCTCGTCCACGCCGAGGTCGCCGACCACAGAACTCACGGCGGCGCCGCTCGCGCTGCCGTTCGGAAGCGCGATCTGGTTGACAGTGCCCGTGAACCAGTCGACCGAGTACAGCGTGTTGACGCAACTCGGCGTCGTCGCCGCGCTCGCGGTGGCCACGTGCCCGACGATCGCGTTCGAACCGCCGACCAGCATGCCGGCGAGCAGCCCGAGGATCGTCACCATGGCCAGGCGACGTCGCCGAGCGGAACGTAGCCCCGGGTGCCACGAGAATCGCGATGGCCGACCGGCCATCGCGGATGCCTCGACAGCATCGTGCCAGGTGCTCGCTCGCATGGTTCTTCCTCACTCGTCGGCTGATCCGAGCGCGCACATAACCGGGCGCGCTTCCTGTTAAGCGCTTTGATGCTGGGAGCATTTAAGCGCTTAGACGCACTCTCCGCAAGTTATGGTGGCTTGGTGAGCGAACCGCCAGAGGACACGTCCCGGTCCACGCAGCCGACGATCTACACGGTCGCGGAGCGGGCGGGCGTCTCGATCGCGACGGTGTCGTTCGCCTTCTCCAAGCCGGGACGCGTGGCTCCGGCGACGCGGGAACGGATCCTCCAGGCTGCCCGCGAGTTGCACTACGTCCCTCGGGGTGCCGCCCGGGACCTCGCGTTGGGGCGCACCGGGGTACTGGGATTCTGGACCTACGACTACACCGAGTTCAGCCACTCGACAGCCGCCGCGCACGGCCTGTCCCGGTGCTGGGACTGGCCGCTGTTCATCGACGAGGTCGAACGCGGCTTCACGAGGCGGGCGTGGGCGCGGGGCTATTCGATCCTGGTTCTGGGCAACGGTCTCGGCGACGAGGAGGAACGGGTACGCGACCTCGCCTCGCGGGTGGACGCGATCGCCGTGATGCCCAACTCCATGGCGACGAAGATCCGCGAGACGATCGCCACCTATCGCCCGGTGGTGGCGATCGCAGAGGTCGAGGCCGAGCGCCGACAGGAGTGGCAGGTAGGGACGGACAACCGGGAGGGGATGTCGCGGCTGACGCATCACCTGCTGGAGGTCCACGGCTACCGCGATCTGCGCTTCATCGGGTCCGGATCGGTCGACTACGACGTCCGTTTCGAGGGGTTCAGCGACGCGCTCCGCGCCGCCGGCGCGACACCACCCGCGAGCCCGGAGGGTGGGTTCGGGGCGGTATGGCATGCACACGAGACCCTGGACGCCTTCCGGCAGTCGATCGCCCGGGGAGTCCCGGACGCCTTCGTGTGCGCATCGGACCTCCATGCCGCCTATGCCGTCGCCGCCGCGACCGCGGCCGGGTTGGCGGTTCCCGGCGACCTGGCCGTCACCGGGTTCGACAACCTTCAGGCCGCGGAGGCCATCGAACCGGCACTGACCACCGTGAACCACCCCATGCAGCAGATGGGCGCGACCGCGGCGGACCTGCTCATCGACGCCGTCGAACAACCCTCAGGCGGGCCGGTCGTGCAGATCGAGAACAGCGAACTCGTGGTTCGCCGCAGCTGCGGATGCGCTCCGCCCGTCTGATCACCCCGCTACCGTTGACAGATTCGGCCTTGCGGCAGAGGTCTTGCTACCACGCGAGGGCGGTGGCGGCGTCGGGGTGAGGTGCTGGTTCTCCGGCCGCGTCCGCGAACTCGCGGAGCGCGCGGATGAGATCGTCGCGCCGGTGCGACGGCATGGATCGCACGATTCGGGTGATCTCCTTGCGGCGCTTGGCGGTGACCTGACGGACCAGTCGCGAGCCCGTCTCGGTGAGACCGAGGAGCACCTCACGCCGGTTGGTCGGATTGTCCCGGCGGGTGACGAGGTCAGCGGTGAGCAGCCGGTCGATCATGCGCATCGCCGTGGAGGGCGTGACGTCGAGGCTGTCGGCGAGGCGGTTGAGGTTGATCTCGCCGTGTCCGTCGAGCACCACCAGGGTGCGGAACTGCGTCAGGGTGACAGCGTCCTCGACGTCGGCCAGAGATCGCGCGGAGACGGCGACCAGGACCCGTGAGGCCGTCAGCATCGCGGTCACGAATTCGTCGACGTCGGCTTTGTTCGCCGTTGTCGATGGCGCTGTCGGTTTGCTCACCCGCTCATCATCCTCCCTTTTGCATGCTGTAGCAATTGTTGCATACTGCAATGATGGATACGGTTGCAGCATCGGGTCGATGGTTTCGCCGCGCGTCTCGGTCGCCGACAGGGGCGGGCGTTCCGCTGCAGTCCGGGCGGGCGCGAGTGGTCACTGCGGTGCGTTCCTCGAACGGTGGCCTGCTGGCACTGGCGCTGGTGGTCGGTGCGGGGGCGGGCGGCGGTGCGGTGGTCTTCCGCTGGCTCATCACGACGTTCACCCGCGCGCTGTCCGGCCATGCGGACTACGCCGGCCTCGGGCATGTCGCCAATCCGCATGTGCCGGCACTGGGCCGCTACTTCGTGATCTTCGCCCCCGTCGTCGCCGGCCTGCTGTACGGCCCGCTGGTCCACTTCTTCGCCCGCGAGGCCCGTGGGCACGGTGTCCCTGAGGTGATGTACGCCGTCGCCCGGAAGGGCGGTCGGATCGCCCCGCAGGTGGCCGCGGTCAAGGCGCTGGCGTCGGCGCTGTGCATCGGCGGTGGCGGCTCCGTCGGGCGGGAGGGACCGATCGTCCAGATCGGATCCGCCCTGGGCTCGACCCTGGGGCGTGTCGTGAAGGTCGCCGAGTCCCGCATGCGCGTGCTGGTGGCGTGTGGCGCGGCCGGCGGGATCGCCGCGACATTCAATGCCCCCCTGGCCGGCGTGTTCTTCGCCATGGAGCTCATCCTGGCCGACTTCGCCGCGCAGTCCTTCGGCATGGTCGTGATCGCCTCCGTCACGGCGAGCGTGATCGGCCGGGCGGCGCTGGGCAACCAACCGTTCCTGCACCTGCCGCCCTTCACGGTAGGAAATCTCGCGCAGTACGCGCTCTTCGCCGTACTGGGCCTGATCGCCGGAGCGGTCGGCGTCGGATTCACGCGCGTCCTGTATTGGATCGAGGACGTCTGCGACTGGGCCTGGCGCGGACCGGAGTGGCTGCGTCCCGCAGCCGGTGGATTCCTTCTCGGCGGCCTGCTGCTCGTGCTGCCGCAGATGTACGGCGTGGGATACCCGGTCCTCGGTTCGAGCGTCGCCGGCAAGTACACCGTCGCCTTCCTGCTGGCTCTGCTCGTCGGCAAGATCCTGGCCACCAGCCTGACCATCGGCATCGGCGGATCCGGCGGCGTCTTCGCCCCCAGCCTGTTCATCGGGGCCATGCTCGGATCCGGCTACGGCCAGATCCTGCACCACCTCACTCCCGGGATCGCAGGTCCCGCCGGCGCCTACGGTCTCATCGGCATGGGCGCGGTATTCGCCGGAGCGGCCCGCGCCCCCATCACTGCGGTGGTGATCATGTTCGAGCTCACCGGGGAATACACGATCATCCTGCCGCTCATGGCCGCGATCGTCCTGGCCACCGGCGTGAGCCATCTCCTCTCCGCCGACACCATCTACACACTCAAACTGCGCCGCCGCGGCGTCGACCTCACCGCCGCCACCCACTCCCACGTCCTGGACTCGGTGATCGTCGGTGAGGTGATGGAACCGGTAGGACCGGCCCTGCTCGACACGGCCACACTCCTCGACGCCGCCGGCGCGCTCGCCCACGCGCACAACGGCCAGCTACCCGTCCTGGATCGTGACGGCCGCTACCGCGGCGTCGCGACCGCACGCGCAGTGGCCGACACCATGGCCGACGGGGACCACGACGGGGCCGACGTGGCCTCCGTCGTCGAGTGGCCCGACCACGCCACCATCACCGATCACGTCTCCGACACCCTCCCCGCCCTCGAATCGGCCACCGGAGCGATCCCCGTGATCGACCCGGGCACCTCCGCCCTCGTCGGCTGGCTCAGCCACCAGCGAGTGCTCGCCGCACTCCGCAGCTCCACTCCGGATCCAGCCGCCCTGCGCTGACCCGACTGGACGCGGGAATCGACGCGCAGGCATAGGCTCTGCGCGTGGAGCGCTATGTGCTTCGAGGCGGCGAACCGGGTGCTGACCGGCTGGCGTTGCTCGCCGAGGCCGACAGTGACGCCATATCGGCCTTCTGGGATCGGGCGGGCCTCCAGGAGGGCGCTGACTGCCTCGATCTCGGCTGCGGTTCGGGCGCGGTGTCGGTCAGCCTGGCAGGTCGGGTCGGCCGGTCCGGAAGCGTGCTCGCCCTCGATCGGGACCCCGAGGCTCTCGCGGTTGCACGGCGAAGGGCGGACGCAGCGGGCCTGACGAACATCGAGTTCGCGGTGTGCGACGCGTACGACCTCGTCGCGAGCGAGAGGTTCGACTTCGCCTACAGCCGGCTCCTGCTCCACCACCTGGCGCGGCCCGCCGAGGTGCTCCGCCGCATGTGGACGGCGCTGCGGCCGGGCGGCCGTCTCGCCGTGGACGACGCCGACTTCGACGGCGCCTTCTGCTACCCCGCGAACGACGGGTTCGACTTCTGGCGCGAGCGGTACTCCGCGGTGGTGGGCCACCACGGCGGCGATGCGACGCTCGGGCGCAAGCTCGTCCGGCTGTTCGTCGAAGCAGGGCTGCCGCTGCCGAGCGTGCACGTGACGCAACGGCTGTTGCGGGACGGCCCGACCAAGCAGATTCCGGTACTGACGCTGCAGGAGAGCGCGGACGCCATGATCGATGCCGGCGTCGCCACCCGCCAAGAGGTGGACGCCGCCGTGGCGACGCTCGCCGCCTTCGCCGCAGACCCCACCACGATCTACGCGGGCCCCCGACACATCGAGGCTTGGGCGCAGAAGGAGAGCGACGCGTCCCGGTGACGGTCAGGCCGGGTGCCGGTCACCAGGACCGGAGAGGCACTCGCTCGCTGTAGGCGTCACCGATCGGCGCGCAGAGCGAGATTGGTCGCGGCGAGCTGCTCGTCGTTGCGGGCTTCGAGTTCCTTGCGCTGCCGATCATCGAGGACGTCGCACACCCAGTCCCAGTGCAGTGCGACGTGATCGCCGACGGCGAGCGAGGGCAGCACCGACACCCCGTCGATCGACCAGGCCGCTGTCTGTTCCCGAGCGGGCCCGAGTCGGAGCACGCCGTCGGCGAAGACGAGTGGGTGCGTCAGCACCCGGACCCGCTCGCCCTCGACGGCGAGTACCCGGCCCCAGCGGATGCGGCACTGCTCCAGCACGGACACGGCCACCGAGCGATTGGCGTCCCGGCGCAGCAGCCTCACCCAGGGGTAGATCGTGAAGACGTGGAAGCCGTGGTGCGGTGGCCCCGGGATCCAGCCGGCATCGTTCTGGCCGACGAAACGCCGCCGGAGCTCGTCCAGCATCGCGCCCTGGTCGATCTCGTCGAGCAGCTCGTTGCCGACCCAGTAGGCCTCGACGACGCGTTCGTCGAGCGGGTCGGCGATCCCGGCGGACGCTGCGATCAGCGCCAGGTAGGTCCACGCGCCCTCGAACTCGCGAGCGTGCCGGGCGATGCGCGCGTCCGTGTCGGGGGCGTCCCGGCTCAACAGCGTGGACGCGTCATCGGGGCCGCAGTAGCCGAGGACGTTGGGTGGGTAGGCGTAGCGCGCGAACATGATCGCGCCCGGCGAACCCATCAGCCCCGGCCCATCAGCAGATCCGCGGCAGCTGTTCACCGATCGGCAGCGAGACGACCCGGGTACCGCCGAGTGCGGTACGCGCCGTGAGCAGGCCCGGGTGCTGCGCCTCGCACTCGCCGATCACCAGCGCGTCGCGCCCCAGTTCGTGCGCTCGCATGGCCGCGAGCACCGTGTCGGCATCCTCCCGCGCGACGATCGCGAGCAGCTTGCCCTCGTTGGCCACGTAGAGCGGGTCGAGCCCGAGCAGCCCGCAGGCATCGCGCACCGCCTGCGGGATCGGCAGGTCCCTCTCGTCCAGGGTGATACCGACGCCGGCGGCCTGGGCGATCTCGTTCAGCGACGCCGCGACGCCGCCGCGGGTCGGGTCGCGCAGGGTGTGGATGTCGGCGCCGGTGGCGATCATCGCGGCGACCAACCCGTGCACGGCGGCGCAATCGCTGGAGACAGCGGTGCCGAAGGACAGTCCCTCACGGCAGCTCATGACCGCGATCCCGTGCACCCCGATCTGACCACTGATGATCACCACGTCGCCCGCCGACGCCCGTTCGGGCCGGATGTCGACGCCCTCGGCCACGAGACCGATGCCGGCGGTGTTGATGTACACGCCGTCGCCGCTGCCACTGTCGACGACCTTCGTGTCACCGGTGACGAGCTTGACGCCGGCCAGCCGTGCGGCCGCGCCGAGCGCCTCGGCCACCTGACCCAGCTCCGCGAGCGGCGTCCCCTCTTCGAGGATGAAGGCGGTCGACAGGACCAAGGGCATCGCGCCGACCATCGCAAGATCGTTGACCGTGCCGTTGACGGCCAGGTCACCGATCGAGCCGCCGGGGAAGAACATCGGCTTGACCACGAACGAGTCGGTGGAGAACGCGAGCCGCACCCCGCCGATCTCGACGACGGCGGAGTCGGCGAGGTGCGCGTCAGCGGCGCTGCCGAAGGCCGGCAGGAACAGGTGCTCGATCAGCTCGGCCGACATCGCCCCGCCGCCACCGTGTCCCATGACGATGACGGGCGATTCGCGCAGCGGAGCCGGGCACACCCAGGTGTCCAGGTCTATCGTCGCGGCCTCCGGGTCGTCGGCCGCCTCGCGCGGCTCGGCCAGCAGCGGATCAAACATGGTTGGTTCCTACCAGCTCCAGCCGCCGGTACAGGTAGTACGCGGCACACGCCCCTTCCGAGGACACCATGGTCGCGCCGAGTGGATTACGCGGTGTGCATTCGCGCCCGAACGCTGCGCACTCGTTGGGTTTGATGAATCCCTGCAGCACTTCGCCGGAACGGCACAGCGACGACTCCTCGGTGTGGATGTCGGTGACGGAGAACCGCAGCTCGGCGTCGAAGTCGGCGTAGTCGGGCGAGAGCCGCCAGCCGCTGGAAGGGATCATGCCGATCCCGCGCCAGGCCCGGTCGGTCACCTGGAAGACGTCGCGCAGCATCGCCATCGCCGCGAGGTTGCCCTCTGCGGTCACGGCACGCGGATAGGCGTTCTCCAGTTCGTGGCGACCGGATTCGAGCTGCAGCACCGTACGGCGGATGCCTTCGAGGATGTCGAGTGGCTCGAAGCCGGTCACGACGATCGGGACCCGGTACTTCTCGGCCAGCGCGGGGTAGTCGCCGGTGCCCATCACGCTGCACACGTGGCCGGCGGCGAGGAAGGCCTGCACCCGGCAGGTGGGCGATTCCATGATCGCGGAGATGGCCGGTGGCACCAGGACGTGCGAGACCAGGAGCGAGAAGTTCCTGATGCCGAGCCGCTTCGCCTGGTAGACGGTCATGGCGTTGGCCGGCGCCGTCGTCTCGAAGCCGATGCCGAAGAACACGACCTGGCGATCGGGGTTCTCCCGCGCGATCTTCAGAGCATCCAGAGGTGAATAGACGACCCGGACATCGCCGCCCGCGCTCTTGATCCGGAACAGGTCCGCCTCGCTGCCCGGCACGCGCAGCATGTCGCCGAACGAGCAGAAGATGACACCCGGCTCGGCAGCGATGGCCAGCGCCTTGTCGATGATCTCCAACGGCGTCACGCAGACCGGGCAGCCGGGTCCGTGAATCATCTCGATCTCGTCCGGCAGCAACTGGTCGATCCCGTGCCGGATGATCGAGTGGGTCTGGCCGCCGCAGACCTCCATGATCGCCCACCGGCGGGTGGCAGCCTGGCGGATCTCATCGAGCAGGCGCCTGGCCAGGTCCGGATTGCTGAACTCGTCGAGGTACTTCATCGGGGGTCCTCTCCCGTGTGTGCCTGCTCGGTGATGCCGGCCTGCCTGGCCGCCAGCTCGAAGCCGTCCCCGAACTCCTCGGTCAGGATGCCGAGTTTCTCGAAGTTCGCGAGCGTCTCCCGGGCCGAACGTTCGTCCAGTCGCTGGATGGCGAAGCCGACGTGGACGACGACGTACTCCCCCACGACCGCATCGGGGATGTAGGCCAGGCAGACGTCCTTGGTCACTCCCCCGAAGTCGACGTCGGCCATCAGCGTGTCGTCGCGCTCGGCGATGCTGATGATCTGCCCGGGAACCGCAAGGCACATGAGAGTCTCCCTACCTCGTCGCGGCGATCATGAGTTGTCCCAGCGCCAGACCGCCGTCGTTCGGCGGCAGCCGCGACGGCACCAGCACGGCGAACCCGGCGTCACGCAGCAGCCGGCGCGCGCTCGACAGCAGCACCACGTTCTGGAAGACGCCGCCGCCCAGCACGACGGTGCCGATACCGGTGTTCGCGCGTTCACGCACGGCGACCTCGGCGATCAGGTCGGCGACGCCCTGGTGGAAGCGCCCCGCGATCTCGCCCGTAGCGACCCCGGTGCGCTGGTCGCGCACGAGCGCGCGGAGAACGGGGGAAGCGTCGACGTAGCCGGCGGGATCCGTACCGAACCGGTAGCCGCTGCACGGCGCCAGCGGAGCGGGCCAGACCCTCCAGCTCGATCGCGGCCTGCGCTTCGTAGTCGACGCGCTGACGGACTCCGAGCACGGAGGCGACCGCGTCGAAGAGCCGGCCCATGCTCGAGGTCGGCGTGCAGCCGAAGCCGGTCTCGAACTGGTGGCCCAGCACGTCGCGCTCCGCGGCCGGGCAGGCGGCGACGCACGGCAGGTCGTCGGCCCACTCGATGCCGGCCGCTCGCAGGTGCGACAGCGCCATCCGGTACGGACGTTCGACGCTCGCATCGCCGCCGGCCAGCGGCACGTAGGCGAGGTGGGTCGCTCGGCGGTACTGCTTGTAGTCGGCGACGAGCACTTCACCGCCCCAGACCGCGCCGTCGTCGCCGTACCCCGTCCCGTCGAAGGCAATGCCGATGACCGGGGCGCTGCCGTCCAGTCCGTGTTCGGCCATCACCGACGCGATGTGGGCGTGATGGTGCTGGACGGTCTCGACCGGCCGTCCAGCGGCGTGGCTCCGTGCCCAGACGGCTCGAGCGGTAGCCCGGATGGCGCGTCGGCGACCACGCGCTCGGGCGTCACACCGGTGAGCATCTCCAGGTGCAGTTCCGCGTGCGTGAACGCATCCAGGGTCGCCAGGTCGTCCATGTCACCGACGTGCTGGCTGAGCCACGCGTAGCGCCCTTCGGCCACGCAGCAGGTGCTCTTCAGGTCGGCGCCGACCGCGAGGAGCGGGGCGACCGGGAACGGCAGCGCGATCGGCAGGGGCGCGTAACCGCGGGAGCGCCGGACCGCCATCTCCGCCCCGTCGACGATGCGCACGACCGAGTCGTCGCACGGCACCTCGATCGGCCGGTCGTGCCATAGCCAGCCGTCGGCCAGTTCCGCCAGGCGTGACACCGCGTCCTCGTCGTCGGTGACGATCGGTTCCCCGCCGAGGTTGCCCGAGGTCATCACGAGCACCCGCGGTCCGGCGTCATCACCGTCGAGTCCGAACAGCAGGTGGTGCAACGGCGTGTAGGGCAGCATCAGCCCGAGATCCGGGGTGCCCGGGGCCACCGACGCGGCCACCGGCCCGGCGGCCTCGGGGCGCCGGGCCAGCAGGACGATCGGCCGCCGAGCGCCGGTCAGCAGCGCCTGCTCCTCCGTCGTCGATCTCCACGAGCTCACGGGCCACGGCCAGGTCGGCGACCATGAGGGCGAACGGCTTGCCGACCGCGGCCCTTGCGGCGCCGCAGCTCGGTCACCGCAGGTCGTCGCCGGCGTCGCAGGCCAGGTGGTAACCGCCGAGTCCCTTCACGGCGACGATCGCGCCCGCACGCAACGCGGCGCGCGCGGTCCGCAGCGCCGCGGGACCCGTCGCGGTGCCGCCGTGCCGGTCGCGGAACTCCAGTACCGGACCGCAGTCGTGGCAGCCGATCGGCTGGGCGTGGAAGCGCCGGTCCGCCGGGTCCGCGTACTCGGCCCTGCAGGCGTCGCACAGGGCGAAGTCGGCCATCGTCGTGGCCGCCCGGTCGTAAGGCAGCTCGGTGATGATCGTGAAGCGCGGGCCGCAGTTGGTGCAGGTGATGAACGGGTGGCGGTACCGGCGGTCGCCACGGATCGGCGAACTCCGCTCAGGCAGTCGGCACACGTGGCGACGTCCGGCGAGGCCAGGGTGCGCGCCCGGTCATCCGGCCGGCTGCCCTCGATGACGAACCCGGTCCCCCCGAGCACCTCGAGCTCGGTCGACTCGACGGATTCGACCATCGCGAGCGGCGGCGGATCCCGCTCGAGCCGGCGGGCGAACTCGGCCAGCGCCGCCGGCTCGCCCTCGACCTCGATGCTCACGCCGGCCGCGTCGTTGGCCACCGACCCGGTCAGTTCCAGCTCGGTGGCGGTCACGTAGACGAACGGCCGGAAACCCACGCCCTGGACGACCCCGTGCACCCGGAAGCGCCGGCGTGCACGCGTCTCGCGCGCCTGTCCCATCAGCTCCAGCCCGGCCATCGCCGTCGCCGCCCCGGCCTCGTCGACCCGCTCGACGGCGAAGCCCATGTGGATCAGAACCCAGTCACCGACCGCCAGCGCGGCCTGGTCGCCGTCGTCGAGCATGCCGATGTTGATCTGTCGTTGGGCGCCCACCACGTCGACGAGGACGAGTTGATCGCCGTAGCCCTCGACCCGTGCGACCACCTGGCCGGGAATTCCGAGACACACGTCAACCACCCGCCGCCATCGGTTCGGCTGATTCCCGCTCCATGAGCAACCGGCCGACCAGGTCGTGGACGAGGTCGGCCGCCGGTGCCACGGCAGCCCGGACCGCTTCGCTCAGGCCCATTCCGTCGGACACGTCCGCCGGGATGCAGCCGACGAGGTACGTGGTCGGGACTTCGCCACCCATCGGGGCGAGGCCGGCGAGCACTGCGACCGGCGACATGCTGTGCGCGTCGACGTCGGCAGGTGCGTGGGCGATGTCGCGCGGGCCGATCCGCAGCGTGACGAGCGCGCCGGGCACGGCCGTCTGCCCGGTCCCGGGCGGCACCGCATCGACGAGGACGAGCGCCCCCACTCCGGCCAGGAGGTCGTAGCTCAGGTGCATGCCACGGATGCCGTAGTCGACCACCCGCACCGGCGCCGGAAACGGCCATCGGGCAGCATCGCTGAGCAATGCTTCGACGACCGCTGGGCCGAATCCATCGTCGGTGAAGAAGATGTTTCCGATCCCGGCGACCAGTACGCGGTCGGTCATGGGCTGCCGTCCTCCTACATCGCGCGCATCTTGAGGTAGCGCTTGATGTCCGGTATCGACGTGACACCCAGCGCCACCGCACCGGCGACCGCCGCCACGGCCAGTACGGTGGCGGCGATTCCTACGGTTCTCACGATCGGCTCTCCTCTCGGTTGTCGTGCATCGGTTCGAGTTCGTCGGGGGCGAAGTACAGGTACCGGCCGTACCACTCGTGCAGGTCGGCGGCCGGATCGTCGAGAAGAACCACAGCGACGTGGGTGTCGCCGTCCACGTCGGACTGGACCGCCACGACCCGGGCGACCTGATCGGTGAAGAAGAGATCCTGCGCATCCGCGCGCCGTGACGGATGGATCCGGACGATGCTGCCGGCCGACACCGCCACCCCGCCGACGATGACCTCGTCCGTCTCGGGCGAGACGCTCGCGTCGACGGCTGGATCCCACCAGGGCACCTCGGCGTCGAACCCGAACGAGCCGGCCGGATCGACGGCATCGGTCAGGGCATGCGGATCGCGGAGGATCCCGTGCAGCTGCGCCATGGCGTCCGGCGACATCGCATCGCACCGGTCGATGATCTCGGCGGCCCGCGGATCGGTGGCACGGGCGGCGGCCTTCTCCTCGTCGGTCAGGGTCATCACCCGCAGGGTCAGGATCTCGTCGATCTCGGTCGAGTCGAACAGCGCACCGGCGCTCTGCTCGGCGATCTCGGGGTGGTCGTACAGGATGATCGGCGACACCAGCACCAGCGACGTGTCATCGGCCGGCCCGGCCAGCACGGGCCAGCAGCGGTGCTGGATGCACCGACCGGCCGCGTCGACTGCGTCCTCGGGAGGATCGGTCATCGACAGTGCCTCGGCGTGCTCGACCTCGACCAGCAGGTGGGCGCCGAGGAACGACGCGGCGGTCGCCGCAGCGTGGTCACCGGCCGCGTCCGGCGTGGTGTTGGTGACGCTGCATCGAGATGCGGACGAGGTCGCCGCCGACCGGCTCGGCTCGGACATCCAGCTCGGCCTGCAGCCGGCGGCGGCTGCGCACCAACCGGGCCGCGGGGGTGCTGCCGGGGTTCGGCTCCGTCTCCGCTCCGGCGGCGACCTCGATCGGCTCGGTCCGGCCCTCGGCCAGTGCCGCCAGCGACCACGGTCCGCACGAGATGCTCGTGCGCGGCGGCCTCTTCCCAGGTCAGCCAGCGCTGCTCGCCGGCCACCAACTCGCTGACCTCGACGAACCGGCCGTCCGCTCCGGCCAGCTGGGCGCTGCGCTTCTGCAGGTGGAGGAATCGCAGCTCGAGCGTGATGGCGGCCGACGCGGGATCGGGTGCGCGCACCAGGAACTGCGATGCCAGCGAGGAGTCCTCGCCGTGACCCGACAACGCCGCCCCGGTCGGACCGAGCACGCCGAACTGCCAGCGGGACCGGTTCTTGCCGGAGCTGGCCCGGTAGGGATAGAGCAGGTACCCCTCGTAGAGCACGGCATCCGCGACCGTACGGGCGTACTCGGCCGCGCTCGGGGCGGGCTTCACGTCCGCGTCCTGTCCGCCTCGGCCAGCAGCGCCCGCACCGTCTCGTCCCAGGAGATGAGGCCGTGGTCGGCCTTGTGGCGCGCCAGTGCCTCGATCAGGTCGCGATCGAGGCGCAGCCAGCCGGTACCCGGGAAGTACCGGTCGATCAGGTCGCGCCACACCGTGATCGGCATCTCGTAGCGGGCTTCGCGATCCCATGGCACCTGCTCGACGCCGAACCCACGCTCGCCCCGGATGAACACCGTCCCGGAGAACAGGAGCACCACGCTGACCGCGCCGTCGCGCAGCGCGTGCAGGTACTTCGACGCGGTCGACGTCGAAGTCATAGGTGCACGGCAATGCCAGGTCGACCTCGGTGATGCCGGTGAACCCCTGCACCATCGCGCCGGCCTGCATCCACATGAACGGCTTCAGCGTGTCGTACCACCGGTCACGCGTTCCGAAGATGTCGAGCAGCAGCGCTCTCCTCGTCCGCGCTGTAGGGCCGGCGCTGCGGTTCGATGCGCACCTGGGCGCGCAGCGCGATCGCGTGGATCGTCGCGCCGGTCGACTCCTCGATGCGCAGGCGGGCGGTGAGCTGCGGCGCGACGGCGTACGGCTCGGCGAACACGTCCGCCACGGCGAAGCTGAGCGCGGTCATCGGGCCACCTCGTCCTGCATCGCGAGGACGGAGGGCGCCGGACGGCTGCGCTCGGCGACCTTCCGGAAGAACCCGTCGATGCGGTCGCTGCGCCTCACGCCCGCCGTCGAAACCCCGCCACACCGAGCGCAGCCCGCCGACCAGCTCGTAACAGACGTCGATCGGGACGAGATGACAACTCACCTCGCCGCTGCCGCGGTCGGGGTGCGCACGAGCAGGGCTTCGACGTCGGGGGTCAGCAGCCGCAGCTGCGGGATTCTGCGCGGTGACCGTGCTCCACGCATCCAAGGGAAGTTCGGACTCGGTGGCGCCGGCCGGACCCGGGTAGAAGGCGACCATCCGCTGCATCGTCGAGTTGTGGAAGAAGAACGCCAGCCCGACCGGGATCTCGAGCTGATCCCACTGCCCCGGACCGAGCTGGAAGTCGGGGAAGGAGAGGTAGCGATCGGGCACGGCCCGGAAGCGCAGCTCCGCCCCTTCGGCGGTGAACAGCAGGTAGCACGGGCGGCAGGTGCACATCAGCGATCGGCTCGCCCGGTCGACCACATGCCCGTGCTCGTGCTCGTCGATCGCGACGCCGCACATCTCGCACACCTCGCCGGCCGGAGGTGGCGGCGGGCGTTGCGCGATGCGCCGCAGGACGAACAGCGGCGGGGTACTCATGGCACGGCTGGGGACGGGAGCGCCACGGACAGGACGCCGTCGCGGACGAGGACGGGCAACGGTTCGAGGTGCTCCTCGGCGTCGTCCAGACCGACACCGGCGCGACGCACGTCGAAGTGCGCACGGCAGCGGGCGCACCGCAGCACGCCGGAACCGACCGCGTCACCGAGCCGCCGCTCGATCACGCTGCCGGCCAGGCTCTGCCCGCAGTGCCCGCACCGGTCGCGGAAACAGTAGACAGTCGTTGCCGATGCGGCAGGCGCAGAGCGTCAGGCCGTCGAACTCGAAGCCCGCCAGTCGGCCCGGCGCCAGCTCCGCGAGCTCGGGCAGCGACGCGCCAGGTCGGCCGACGCGCGCCGGCTGCCGGTCGATGCGGGACCGCAGCGAGTCGGGTGTGATCAGGCCTCCCACCGGCTGCGCCTTCGTCGCCGCGCCTGCGGTCACCTCGATGCGCGTCATCTCGGGCGCGGCCGCGGCCACCGCACCCTCCACCGCCAGCTCCAACGTCACCGACGAGGACGGGCAGCCGTCGCAACTGCCGAGCAGGCGCAGCCGCACGACCCCTTCGTCGTCGATGCCGAGCAGCTCGACATCGCCGCCGTGCGTGCCCAGGTAGGGCCGGACCTTGTCCAGCGCGCGCCCGATCCGGGTGTCGACGTCGTAGGGGTGCAGGTCGTGCACCAGCAGCAGGCCGGAGACGAGCTCGTCGTCGGCGAGCGCGTCGAGCACGGACGGCCCGAGTCGGCCGGCCTCGTCGAGGATCTCGAGCAGCCGTCCGAGACCGGCGCCGTAGAGCGTCGACACCGACGCGACGAGATCCTCGGCCCGTGCGCGCGCGGACGGGCCACCGGTCGCGCACGCGTCGATGAGCGACTCGATGCGGTCCCCCGCGGCTCGCAGTTGATCAGCCTGGGCCGGCTGGCTCGGTCGACCTGCGTGGTCGGCCGCGGTCGCGGGCCCGGGCATGGTCATTCGCCGGTGACGGACTGCGTGGGCGAATGCAGCGCCTCCAGGGTCACGCCCCCGCCGAGGTACATGTGCACGCCGCACGGCAGGCACGGATCGAAGCTGCGCACGGTCCGCATGATGTCGATGCCCTTGAAGTGCTCGCGGTCGTTCTCCTCGAAGATCGGCTGACCCTGCACCGCGTCCTCGTAGGGACCCGGCGTGCCGAAGGAGTCGCGCGGGTTGGCGTTCCACGGCGTCGGTGGATACGGGTGGTAGTTCGCGATCTTGCCGTCCCTGATCACCATGTGGTGGCTCAGCACGCCGCGGACGGCCTCGGTGAAGCCGCAGCCGATGCCCTCGTCCGGCACCTCGAACTTCTCCCACGTCTTCGTGCGGCCGGCCCGGATCTCGACGAGCGCCTTCTCCGCGAAGTGCAGCGCACACGCGGCCGCGTACGCCTGGAAGTACGTGCGCGCCCGGTTGCGCTCGATCGTGTTACTCCACTGCGGGATCTTCCACTCGAACTCGACCGGACCCTTCAGCGCCGTCTTCGGCAGGTTGATCTTGACGCTGCTGCCGGTCGACTGCACGTACCCGATGTCGACCAGTCCGGCGAGCGCCGTCGACCACAGCCGAGCCAGCGGGCCACCGCCGGTGTCGAGCGCGAGATAGTCCTTGCCGTCGAACCACCGCGGTGACATCACCCAGCTGTACTTCTCGTCCAGATCGCGCTTCTGCGGACGCGGGTTGGTGTGCTGGTTCCACGGGTGGCGCCGATCGACCGGATTGCCCAGCGGGTCGTTCTTGACGAAGATCTCCTGGCCGTCCCAGTCGTCGTAGTAGGAGCTGCCGAGCAGGATCCGGATGCCCAGGTTGATCTCGACCAGGTCCGTGGTCACGAGCTTTCCGTCGACCACGACGCCCGGCGTGACGTACATCTTGCGGCCCCACTGGGTCATGTCCTTGTAGTCGAAGTTGCAGTAGTCGGGGTCCTGGAACGAGCCCCAGCAGGCCAGCAACGTGCGGCGCAGGCCGACCTGCTCGTAGCCCGGCAGTGCCTGGTAGAAGAAGTCGAACAGGTCGTCGTGCATCGGCACGACCTTCTTCATGAACTCGACGTAGCGCATCAGCCGGGTGATGTAGTCGGTCATCAACTGGATCGTCGCGACCGTGCCGACGCCGCCCGGGTAGAGCGTGGACGGGTGCACGTGACGCCCCTCCATGAGGCAGAACATCTCCCGCGTCGAGCGGCTGACCTGCAGCGCCTCGCGGTAGAACTCGCCGGTGAACGGATTCAGCGAGCGCATGATGTCGCCGATGGTCCGGTAGCCGTGGTCGCCCACATGCGGCGCTTCGGTGTTGTTGGCCAGCTCCAGCACGCCGGGGTTCGTCTCGGAGACCATCTTCTCGCAGTAGTCCACGCCGACGAGGTTCTCCTGGAAGATGTTGTGGTCGAACATGTACTCGGCCGCTTCACCCAGGTTCACGATCCACTCGCCGATGGGCGGCGGCTTCACGCCGTAGGCCATGTTCTGCGCGTAGCACGAGCACGTCGCGTGGTTGTCGCCACAGATCCCGCAGATCCGGCTGGTGATGAAGTGCGCGTCCCGGGGGTCCTTGCCCTTCATGAAGATCGAGTACCCGCGGAAGATCGAGGACGTGCTGTGGCACTCGGCGACGACCCGCTGCTTGAAGTCGATCTTTGTGTAGATGCCGAGACTGCCCACGATCCGCGTGATGGGATCCCAGGACATCTCGACGAGGCCATCCGAGCCCTCGGCGCTGGCGTGGCTCGGGCGGGAGCGGGTCGAGGTCATGACGGGTGCCTCTCTGGGTCGCCGGGCACTGCCCGGATGGGGCGGGTCGTTGCGCTGGGCCGCCTACCAGGTTCTGGTCGCCCCGGTGGTCAGTTCGGCTCCGCGGCCACGCCACTTCGGTTCCTGGTCGAGCGTCTTGTTCGTGATCGCGCGCAGGCTACGGACCGCCTTGCCGTACACCCCCGACGCCGTGGCCGACACCTTGCTGCCGGGCGGCTCGTCCATGAACGGCATGAACTTGTCGGGGAAACCGGGCATGGTGCAGCCGATGCAGATCCCGCCGACGTTCGGGCAGCCGCCGACGCCGTTCAGCCAGCCGCGCTTGGGCACGTTGCACTTCACGACCGGGCCCCAGCAGCCGAGCTTGACGATGCACTTCGGCGAGCCGTACTCGGTCGCGAAGTCACCCTGCTCGTAGTACCCGGCCCGGTCGCACCCCTCGTGCACTGTCTGGCCGAACAGCCAGCTCGGACGGAGCGCGTTGTCCAGCGGGATCATCGGCGCCTGGCCGGTGGCCATGTACAGCAGGTACGTGATCGTCTCGGAGAGATTGTCCGGCTGCACCGGGCATCCCGGCACGCAGACGATCGGGATGCCGGCCTTCGACTTCCAGTCCCAACCCAGGTAGTCCGGTACCCCCATCGCCCCTGTCGGATTACCGGCCATGGCATGGATTCCACCGTAGGTCGCGCACGTGCCCGCGGCGATGATGGCCGTCGCCTTCGGGGCGAGCCGATCGAGCCACTCGCTGGTCGTCATGGGCTGACCGGTGGCCGGGTCGTTGCCGAACCCGCACCAGTAGCCCTCCTCGTGCAGCGCCTCGTTGGGTATCGAGCCCTCGACGACGAGCACGAAGGGCTCGAGTTCGCCTCGGTCGGCCTTGAAGAACCATTCCAGGAAGTCGTCGGCGCCCCCGGTCGGGCCGCACTCGAAGTCGATCAGTGGCCAATGCACCGCGATCTTCGGCAGCCCCGGCAGGGCGCCCAGCGCGATCTCTTCGATGGACGGTTGGGTGGCCGCGGTGAGCGCGACCGAGTCACCGTCGCAGCTGAGCCCGGCATTGATCCAGAGCACATGAATGAGGGTTTCCTCTGCTTTGATCGCAGCATCAGAAGGCATCGCGACCGCCTTTTCGCCCAAGCGGATATGAAGTCGCCTGCGGCTCGGCGCCCGATCCACCCTGCGGCCCTACCTACCGTTCATAGACCCGCTAGCCCATGCGGTCAATAGCCTCCTGGCACCGAACATCACCGTGACGATCAAGAGGCAACACGGTCGATCCAGTCGTACCACCGGGCCATGCCCTCGCCCGTAGTCGCCGACACCGCAATGGCGTGCAGCTCGGGATTCACCTGACGGGCGAATCGCACGCAGGCGTCCACGTCGAAGTCCACGTAGGGCAACAGGTCCACCTTGTTCACGATCATCAGGTCGGCGCCGGCGAACATCTGCGGATACTTCAGCGGCTTGTCCGTGCCCTCGGTCACCGAGATCACCACGACCTTCGCCGCCTCACCCAGGTCGAACAGGGCAGGGCAGACGAGGTTGCCGACGTTCTCGACGAACACGATCGACGCGTCCTCCGGCGCCAGCTGATCGAGCGCGGATCTCATCATCTCGGCGTCCAGATGACAGCCGGCTCCGGTGTTGACCTGCACCACGGGCGCTCCGGTCGCACTGATGCGACCGGCGTCCAGCAGCGTCTCCTGGTCACCCTCGATCACGGCGAGCGCCCGCCCGGACGCCAGCTCGGACAGCGTCCGCACCAGCAACGTGGTCTTGCCCGATCCCGGTGAACTCATCAGGTTCAGGGCTGTGATCGACCGGCCGGCCAGCCACCGGCGGTTCGCCGCGGCGAGGTCGTCGTTCTTGGCCAGGATGTTGACTTCGAGCACCTGCGTGCGAGTCGGGGCCGGTTCCGTGCGCGGATGCTCGTGCGGGTGCTCATGCGCGTGCTCATGCGCGTGCTCGTGGGGATGGCCGGCGGCGTGAACGTCCTGGTGCTGGCGATCGACGGTGGTCACGCGCACGTCGCCGTCGTCGCCGCAGCCGCAGGTCGCGCACATCTAGATCGCCGCAGCCGACTCGATCGACTCGATCGCCAGCTCGCGACCGGACACGACGTGGACGTTCGCGCTGCCGCAGTCGCACAACAGGATCAGATCGGGCAGCGAGACATCGCGGCCGCAATCGCGGCAGTGTCCAAGGCCCGGCTGCTCGTCGATCACCAGTTCGGCTCCCTCCAACGCGGTGCCCACAGTGACGACCTCGAAAGCGAACTGCATCGCGTGCGGGAAGACGCCCGACAACGCGCCGACCCGGATGCGCACGACCGACACCGGTGTATCGCCGACGCGCTCGCTCACCGCGTCGACGATGCTCTGCGTTATCGCCAGCTCGTGCATGCCTTCGATCTGCCCATCGCCGGATGCTGCCACGGTAGGCGCCCTGTCAACAGGTCCGCGCGGACAGCTCCGCCCGGGGCAGGGTCAGTGCGGTCCCGGTCCGTCCGATGGCGCCGGTACGGATGCCAGGGCGTCGACCAGGGCGTGCAGGTGGTCGATGAAGACGTTCGCCTCGTCGTCGGACAGCGTGGACAGGAACGCGCGCAGCGGTGCGGCGCGCTGCCTGCGCATCTGCTCGAGCAGCGGCCGGGCGTGATCGGTGAGGGCCACGACGACGCGCCGACGGTCCTCCGTTGCCGAGGTGCGGCTGACCAGGCCGGCGCGGACCAGGTCACCGACCACGAGGCTGGCGTGGGCGGGTGTCATGCCCATCCGTTCGGCGAGTTCGCCGACCGTGCCGGTTCCCTGGCTTGCGAGCGAGACCAGCGTGCCGATGTGCCGGATGCCCATGGTGCCGGTGGCTCTGAGCTCCTCGGGCACATGCTCGTGGCCCTTCTGGAGCGCCAGGGCGAGTTGTGGCATCAGCGGCGCGAGGCGGGCGATGGGTGGTCTCGGCATCGTCTTCCTTCTGGCGGTGAGCGTCGATCGATACGTCAGACTGCTACAGCCGCGTCGCTCCCTGCCGTCGGGGGATCGAGCTTCGCCGGCTGGGGAGCGCGAATCCGACCGCGATGAGCCAGGCCAGGGAGGCGAATCGACCGATCGGCAGCAGCGGGTACAGCGCGCTGGTGGCGAGCGTCAGGCTCGACAGTTCGCACACTGCCGCCAGCGCCAGGCCGGCGAGCGCCAGCGGACGGGCGAGCAGCCCGAGGATCGTCGCCGGAACCGCGATGCCCGGCGACGAGCAGCCCGAGGAGCACGACGTGGGCGGGGCCGCCGGTAGCGAACTCGAGGTCGCTGAGCGCGCGCGTCACGGCTCCGTCGGTGGCGATGCCGGGTTGGGCGAGAACCCAGCTGCACAGTCCTGACAACGCCAGGAACCCACTGGCCAGTAAGCCCTCCGCCGAGTGCGATGGTCGCGCCTGGTGCTCGTACGCCGAGCGCGTGCAGGCGGGCGTTCGCGATGGCCGCGTAGATCGCCAACGGGACAGCCGAGCCGAAGCTGAAAACCGCGCTGATCCGGTTCGACGCGGCATGCTGGGCCGCGTAGGCAGCGATCGAACTCGCTGAGGCGCCGGGGCCCGGCGGAAACCCGTGGGCCACGCCCGCCGCGATGAACAGGCCGCCGACGAACAGTGCCGCGCTCACGACCGCGAGCACTCCGAGCGGTGGTCCGTCCTGTGCGCGTGAGCGGTGTGCCTCGGTGTTGCTGGTCATGGATGACCTCCTCTGCTCTGGTCGCAAGAAGTATCAGTCCACTTGACCAATGTAGTCAAGTATGCTTATACAAATGAGGTTGACTATTGCAGAGGAGAGATCACATGTCAGTGCTCGAAGGTCAGGTCGCTGTCGTCACCGGCGCGTCCCGGGGAATCGGCGCAGCGATCGTGCTGGTTGCCAAGACCGGCGGCAGCCCTACCCCACCGGGTCCGGTCGAGGAGATCGCCTACGCCGACTGGCAGGCGGCGGTCGAGTCGAACCTCACCGCGACGTTCCTCACCATCCGGGGCTTCCGTAGGCTTCGGCCGATGACTGACACTTCCGGCTTCGTCGCGGAGGGCTTCGGCCCGGTTGCCGACGCGTTCGCCGCCAACTTCGACGACCCGGGCGAGGACGCTGCGGCGGTGTCCGTCGTGCACGACGGCGTGCGCGTCGTCGATCTGTGGGGCGGCACCGACGTCGTCGGGCAGCGCCCCATGCCGGCCGATGCGTTGATGATGGTCGCTTCGTGCAGCAAAGGCATCACCGCGACGGTGCTGGCCATGCTCGTCGAGCGCGGCAGTCTCGATCCGGAGGCCGCCGTCGCCAGTTACTGGCCCGAGTTCGCGGCGGCCGGGAAAGACACGATCACCGTCGCGATGATCGCCTCGCACACTGCCGGTCTGCCCTATCCACCTCTGGGAACCGGGCTGCGGGGTCTCGATCTGCATCGGGGTCCGGCGATCGCCTCGGCCCTGGCTGGTGCGGAACCGCTGTGGACCCCCGGGAAGGCGATGGCGTACCACCCGGTCACGATCGGCACGCTGCTCGACGAGATCATCCGGCGCGCCACCGGCGCCTCGGTCGGTGAACACGTTCGATCCCTCATCGCCGGACCGTTGAACGTGGACATGTGGATCGGGCTCCCGGAGTCACTGATCGACCGTGTCGTCCCCGGCCGCTGGGCTGACACCGGGGCCGCGCAGCCCACGGACGAGAGCCACCCACCAGGCTCCTACGCCGAGCTACGCCAGCGGTTCATGCAGGAGAACACGCCCATGGACCCGGACTTCGACGACGCCGACGAGGTCCGCGCGTACTACGGCGCCGAACGGCCGGCCATCGGCGCGATCACCGACGCCCGGGCGCTGGCCACGATGTACGCGGCGACCCTGCAGCCGATCGATGGGGTCCAGCTGATCTCCGACGCCACGCGGACGTTGGCCACCACGCCGCGAACCGACCACGTCGAGACGCTGATCGAGAGCGGCACCGCCGGCCCGGACATCCGCTTCGGTCTCGGCTATCAGCTCGCCTCGGCGGGCATGCCCGGCTTCGGTCCCGGCTCCTTCGGCCACACCGGCGCCGGCGGGCGACTCGGTATCGCCGACCCCGAGCATCAGGTCGGCTTCGGCTACGTCTGCAGCAGCATGCGCGACATCGGCCCCGGCGGCGACCCCCGCTGGAAGCGCATCATCGACGCCGTCACCACCTGCCTCGAACGTCGCTGACGAGCCGAGCGGGCGGAGGCCCAGCCGACTCCACCCATCAGCGGGCTGCGGTCACCGACAGAGTTCTTGGGCGAGCGCGGTGACCTCGACCATGAGGGCGGCCGTCCAGACGTCCGGCACTCCGGAGGTAGGCGCCAGCTGACGGAGCGCGCGGTGCACGTTGTCGAACGCGCGTGGCACCGTTACCGCGCCCTGGCTGGTGGACGCGACCGCCGCGGCGATCGCGAAGACGGTCCGTTCGTGCTCTGCGTTGCGAGGTTCGGGCCGCCGATCGACCCGCGCGCTCGTCCCGACGGAGAGGTGTCCACAGGTGACGAGATCGGCCTCGGCGGCGATGCGGTCGTACGGCGGCAGCTGATCGACAGTCCGCCCGCAGCACGGCGACACCCGGGCGTCACTGAGCGGACGTGCGTGCAGTGTTTCGACAACGATCATGGCGTCTCCCCGTAGCTGGTCAACGCGCACCGAGAGAGAGGAAGAGCTTGCGTTGTCCCCCGAAAACGCATCGCTCGCCATGTATAGCTTGCGCGGAGATGACTGGCAAGTCAGAGGTGTCCGCGCGCGTATCTTCCGGCACAGGATCGCGTCACGCCCGACGCTCGCCGCCAACTCGTGCCACCGGCGGCCGCGCCATAGAATTCGGCAGTGTCGACCTTGGGGGCGACTCCCCCACTGGACGACGAACGGCAGGTCATGAGCGATAGGGCAGAGCCATCGTTCGAGCCTGCGCCCACGACCGGAAGCACCCTCGCCGGCCGCTACCACCTCGGCGATTGCCTCGGCCGGGGTGGCATGGCTGACGTGTACCGCGCCGAGGACACGATGCTCCACCGCTCCGTCGCGGTGAAGGTCTTCCGCTACTCCGCGGCCACCGATGCCGACAGGGCCCGCGTCGAGGGTGAGATCAGGATGCTGTCGTCGCTGCGCAACCCGGGCCTGGTCACCGTGTTCGACGCCGGAGAGAGCGGCGCCGGGCCGCACACGCTGCCCTTCCTCGTCATGGAACTGGTTCCGGGCCCGACCCTGGCCGCGCGCCTTTCCCAGGGGGCGCTGGACGACCTCGTCCGCGACCCTGCTGGGCAGAGAGATCGCCGCGACCCTCGGCTACGTGCACGAGCAGGGGATCGTGCATCGGGACGTCAAGCCCGGCAACATCCTGCTGGACACCTCGGTCGGCAGGGACGCGCCGTTCGCGGCGAAGCTCGCTGACTTCGGCATCGCCAGGCTCCTGACCGGCGCGCGCGTCACGACCACGGGACTGACGGTCGGTACCGCCAACTACATCAGCCCCGAACAGGTCACCGGCGATCCGGGAGGACCGCCCAGCGACGTCTACTCCCTGGGCCTCGTCCTGATCGAGTGCCTGACCGGGCAGGTGGCCTACCCGGGCGTGGGCGTCGAGGCCGCGCTTGCCCGGCTCAACCGGCCGCCCGAGATCCCGGCGCAGTTCGGGAGCGGCTGGGCGGACCTGCTGTCGGCGATGACGGACCGCGATCCGTCAGCGCGACCGACCGCGAACGAGGTCGATCGGATGCTCGGTGGCGCGCAGCCCGCCGACCGCGTCTCCGACCACGGTCCTGCCGATCCCCTCGCGTACGCGCATCTCGCGCAGGGCGATGATGGTTGCCGGAACGGCCGCTCTGATCTGCCTCGGGGCCGGGCTGGCTGTGGGGTTCGGGTTGCACGACGGTTCGGGCGCGAGCACCACGGTGACGACATCGACCGTCCCGAGTCAGACACAGACCAGCGCCGACCGGCCAGAGCGGTGTCGGGGGAAGCACGGCCGTCTCGTCGCAGTCGACCGCGCGACGCACCAGCGCGTCCACCCACCCCACCATCACCCGGGTCAGCGCATCGACCACGAAGGCGTCGGCCACGCCGCCCGGGGCCAAACCGCCGGGGCACGCCCGGACCAAGCCGCCCAAAGTCAAGCCGACGAAGACGCATCCCCCGAAAGGTCGCGGGTAGGGCTGACGCACCGCGTCCTGGCGCGCTTGCACAGGTTTGCGTACGCGGGGCCGGGTGGCCCACCATCGACACGGTCCCGGCGCCCCTCCCCCGTGCGGAGTCGGGACCTCAACTCTGTTGTTCTTGCGCGGCGGCCTGGACGTCCGAGATCACGCGGCCGCGGCTCCGGGCGATATCGCATCGGCGAAGTCGGGACGCCCGTGGCGTAGACGCGTCGATGTCGATGATCGACGCGCCGCCCGGTTTGAGCACCGGCGCGCTTCCCGCAACGCGGCGACCGGATCCCGGACATTCAGACTGAACCCCACCCCTCGATCACGTCGCATATCGGCTGCACACAACTATTGCATGCAGAAAGGTATTGACTTCTGCATGCAATCCGTCAGAATCAGCGACACGGCCGTGGAACCCGTTGTCCGCCGGGGCGCCAAATTTGCAGTCTTCCCCCGGAGGGGCACATGGTCGCTGAACAGGCAGTTCATGCGGAATCGAAGAACCAGCTCAAGCGCAACGCCCTGGGGCTGCCGAGCGCCTTGGCGATGTCGCTGGCCTTCATCTCCCCGACGATCGGCGTCATCTTCATCTCGGCGCTGATCGCGGCTAAGCCGGCGTTCTCGCCGTTCACGTTCATCTTGGGAACGCTGGGATCGCCCTGATGGCGCTGACGCTGGCGCAGTTCACCAAGCGGGTGACCTCGGCCGGCGACTTCTACAAGTTCATCTGCCGTCCCTTGGGACGGCCGAGCCGGGTTCGTCGCGGGCATGCTCTGCATGTTCGCCTACGCGCTGCAGAGCCCCTCAACACCAACCTCTTCGGCGGTTTCGTTCAGCGATGCTCTGCAAACGACTTCGGTGTCGAGATCCCTTGGTGGATCCTGATGACCTTCATCGTCGTCGCCGTCGGCGCCCTCGCCTGGTTCTCCGTCCACACGTCGATGCAGTTCAGCATCGTGTTCCTGATCGCCGAAGTCATGATCGTCGCGAGTGCTGCTGCTGCTGATCGTGTTCAAGGGCGGCGACGACGGGCAGCTGCCGCAAGCCTTCACACCCGAGCCACTCCGCCCACGGAGCCGGCGGTCTCGGCCAGGCATTCGTGTTCATCGTGCTCGCGTTCTTTGGCTTCGAGTCCTGCTCCGACCGTGGCAGAAGAGGTCCGGAACCCGCGGCGTAATCTGCCCATCGCGCTGATCGGCTCGGTGCTGCTGCGCAGTGCCTGGTTCACGTTCGCGATGTACTCCATCATCGTCGGCTTCGGAGCGAACCACATGGACAAGCTCGCGACTCGTCCGCTCCGCTGCACGATCTGGCGCTGCGCTACATCGGCTCGTGGTATGGCGACCTGGTCGACCTTGCCGCGATCTCCGCCCTGATCGCCGTCCTCCTGGCGATCCACACCGCGAACTTCCGCGTGCTGTACTCGCTCGGCCGGGACGGACTGCTGCCCATCGCCCTTGGCCGCACACACCCGAGCCACCACACGCCGCACGTCGCTATCATCGACCTACTCGTCGGCACCCTGATCGTCGGACTGATCGCCGGAGCCGGCATGGGGACCGATGGCCGCCTTTGGCATCCTGGGTTACCTGTCCTCACTCGGCATCCTTCCCGATCTTCATCGTCACCAATGTCGCTCTACCGGTCTTCATGCGCAAGCGTCACCCGGCGAGTTCTCGTGCTGCTGCACGCGGTGTTCCCGGCCCTCTCGTCAGCGACGTTCGTGGCGGCATCTACCTCAACATCCACCCCTGGCCCACGTCCCCGCTGAACGTGTTCGCCGCTGATCATCATCGCCGTGGTCGTCGTGTCAGCCGTCTGGGGAACGTCCTCAAAGCCGCGGATCCCCGGCGCTGGAGCGGATCGGACAGGTCCTGTTCCTGGAGGCCGAGGCATTGCCCGAGGCCCAGGATCTACTGCCCGAGCCACGCGGCCTCTCACGAGCACCGCCGGCCCCCGCACGAACAGAGTGGCCTGATCGACCCCGGCCACATCTCGCCCGCGGCGACGGTGTGGCCGGGCCACGCCGGACACGACAAAGAGGAGATACCCATGGCACGGCTCGACGGAAAGACAGCGCTCATCTCCGGTGGCGCATCCGGCATCGGCAAGGCGATCGCGCAGCTGTTCCTCGAGGAGGGCGCACGGGTCGTGATCAGCGACATCAACGCGACCCGCTGGAGCACGCGGTCGCAGGAACTCCCGGATACGGCCAGATCAGCGGGGTGCTCGGCGACGTCGCAGCATGGACGACGCCGCCGCATGGTCGCGGCCGACCGTGAGCGACTCGGCGCCTCGACATCCTCGTCTGCAATGCCGGCATCACGAGCGTCATGCCCATCGAGCTGCTGGACGAGGACGAGTGGGACCGCGTCCTGACCACCAACGTCAAGGGCATGTACACCCTCGTCAAGCACTCCGTACCGCACGATGAAGGCGCAGGGGCCGGCTCGATCGTCACGCTCGGGATCGGAGATGGGCATCGTCGCTGTGCCCGAATCTCCGGCCTACAACGCCAGCAAGGGTGCGGTCATCATGTTCACCAAGTCCATCGCGCTCGACCTGATCCGCTACGGCATCCGGGTGAACGCTCTCTGCCCCGGCATCACCCGGACGCCGCTGCTGCAGGCCGAGGTCGACAACAGTGTCGACCCCGCCAAGACGGCCGCCGACCAGGCCACCTGGGCACCGATCATGCGGGTGGCCGACCCTCGCGAGGTCGCCCACGGCGCATTGTGGCTCGCCAGTGACGACAGCTCGTTCGCCGTCGGCAGCTGCCTCATGATCGACGGTGGCTTCACCGCCCAGTGACGGCGTCCGACACCTTCCACCCCACTCGCACCAAAGGAACGGAAATCACTCATGCATCAGGCAGGCGCACTCATCAATGGCAAGCGCGTGCACACCGAGACCGGCGTGCCGGTCGTCGACCCCTCTACCGGGCACGTCTTCGCCGAGACGGCTCACTGCGCAGAGGCCGAGGTCGACGAGGCGGTCGCCGCGGCCCGCAGCGCCGGAGCGAGCTGGCGACGGGTAGCCACCGCCGAGCGCGCACGCATCCTGCGCACCATCGGGCAGCTGGTCGAACGTGATCTCGACCAGCTCGCCGAACTCGAAGCTCGCCAGACCGGCAAGCCCCTGAAGCAGGCCCGCCGCGACACCGAGATCACCGTGCGCTACTTCGACTTCTATGCCAGCGCGATCGAGACCTTCTACGGCACGACCATTCCCCTCAATGACGACACCCTGATCTACAGCCGGTGGGAACCGCACGGTGTCACCGGCGCACATCACGCCGTGGAACTACCCGCTGCAGATCCTCGCGCGCTCCATCGCGCCGTCGCTGGCGATGGGTAACGCCTGCGTCCTCAAGCCCGCCGAGGAGACGCCGCTCACCGCGCTGCACATGGCCGAACTCGGCCTGGAGGCCGGCCTCGCCCCCGGCCTGTTCAACGTCGTCACCGGCTACGGCGAGACGACCGGCGCAGCCCTGACTTCCCACCCGGCATCGACCACATCTCCTTCACCGGGTCGGTCGAGGTGGGCAAGCTGATCAGCCACGCCGCGGCCGACCGCGTCATCCCGGTGACCATGGAGCTCGGCGGCAAATCGCCGAACATCGTCTTCGCCGACGCCGACCTCGACCGGGCCGTGCCGGTCATCGTCAACGCGATCCTGCAGAACGCGGGCCAGACCTGCTCGGCAGGCGCGCGTCTGCTCGTCGAGGACAGCGTCCACGACGAGCTCGTCACCCGCCTGGTCACCGCCTTCGAGGCGTCGACATCGGCCCGGCGCTCAGCGACCCCACGCTGGGCCCGCTGATCTCGGCCGACCAGCGCTGCGCGGGTGCTCGGCTACCTGGAACTCGCCGAGACCGAGGGCAAGATCCGCTTCGGCGGCAAGTCCGCTCAACGGTGGCGAGCTCGGTGACGGCTTTTACGTCAGCCGACCCTGATCGACGACGTCGACCCGGCAGGCAGGCTCGCCCAGGAGGAGATCTTCGGTCCGGTACTCGTGGTCAGCCGCTTCGCCGACGCCGACGAGGCTGTGGCCCTGGCCAACGGCACCGACTACGGGCTCGTCGCCGGGGTCTGGACGACAAACGTGTCGACGGCCCACCGCATGATTCGCGACGTCGTGTCCGGGCAGGTGTTCGTCAACACCTACGGCGCCTCGGGCGGCGTGGAACTTCCCTTCGGTGGCTTCAAGCGTTCCGGGCACGGCCGCGAGAAGGGCGCCGAAGGGCTGCGCGGGTTCGGTCAGATCAAGACGGCGGTCGTGGCCCTGTGACGGCAGGCCCTGTCGAGGCGGTACCGGCCCCACTCCGCAGCGACATCGCGCTGCCGATCGATCTGGACGACAGCGACCTCGACACCCCTGCCGTCCTCGTCGATCTCGATGTCGTCGAGGCCAACATCGCGGACATGCAGGCGTTCGCCGACGCGGAGGGCTTCACGCTGCGGCCGCATGTGAAGTCACACAAGAGCCTCACGATCGCTGATCGGCAGCTGCGCTCCGGTGCCCACGGGGTGTGCGTCGCCACCGGATCAGAAGCGGCGGTGATGGCAGGCACCGAAGCCGAGGACGTGCTCGTCGCATACCCGCTGTCGGCCAGCGCAAGCTCGAACGCCTGGACCGCTCTGCAGGCGACAGTCGACTCACCTTCGTGACCGATTCGCTTGAGGTCACGGAGGGATACCGCCGCTACGCCAAGTCCCTCGGCGTCAGCATCCGGGTTCTGGTGGATGTCGATACCGGCATGCATCGGGTGGGGCCGAGCCGCGCCAGGTGGCGACGGTCGCTCTCGATGTTGCCGGGCCGACGGTCTCGAGTTCCTCGGCATCATGACCCACGCCGGCCATGCGCACGACGCGGCGACGCGGGAGGAGATCACCGAGGTCGCGCGGGGCGAGGCCGCCGTCATGGGGGGCGTCCGGGAAGACCTCGAAAGTGCGGGTCTGGATGTTCCTGTCGTCTCGGCCGGTTCCACGATCACCAGCCGCTACCTGCGTCGATCCGACGGGATCACCGAGATTCGCCCGGGAACGTACGTCTACAACGACCTGCGCACGTTGGGGAGGTTCGCCTGCGGGCCGGAGCACATCGCGGCAAGCATGCTGACGACTGTCGTCAGCATGAACGGGTCACGAGTCACGTTGGACGCCGGCAGCAAATCATTGACAACCAGCCGCGACGTTCAGTACGGCAGCGGCTACCCGGCTGAATACCCGCACGCCAGATTCACCCGGATGTCGGAGGAGCACGGTGTCCTGACCCTGCCCGGGGCTCCCGAGCTGGTCAGTGTCGGCGATCGTCTGAGGATCCTTCCGATCCACATCTGCGTGTGGATGGATCTGCAACCCGAAATCTATGGTGTCCGTGGCGGGCGCGTGGTCGAGCGCATCGCAGTGGAAGCGATGCGGCACAGCTTGTGACCTCTGTGCCTCGCCCGGGAATCGCGGTCGGTGTCCGGTACAGCTGCTACAGCTGTCGGCGTTCGCTGGCAGTCGACGTGCGGCGCACCCGGTGCGACTGCGGCGGCGTGCTCGACCTCCCGCTGTGTTCCCCGGCCGAGAGTGAAACCGGGCAGAGGTTTCCCGCCGCTCGGACCTGGCTCTCGCGCGAGGCGGTGGACGCTGCCGACCTGGGCGTCGGTGTGACCCCGCTTCTGAGATGGCGGGGCGATGGCGAGGTCTGGCTCAAATGCGACCACCTGCTGCCCACCGGATCGTTCAAGGACCGCGGTGCCCACATGCTTGCGGCGCTGGCCTGGCAACTGGGCGCCCGCGAGGTGGTCGTCGACAGCAGTGGCAACGCAGCCGCTGCTCTTGCGGCCCACGCGGCCCGCGCCGGCGTGCGCTGTCGCGTCTTCGTCCCCGCGGGGACGTCGCCGAACAAAATCAGCCAGATCGCCGCCTGCGGTGCGGAGCTGTCCGAAGTGTCAGGTCCACGGGAGCTTGCCACCCGCGCAGCGAGTGACTACGCCGCCCGCGCCGGCGCGCTCCACGCCAGTCACGCGCTCAACCCGTTCTTTCTCGAGGGCACCAAGAGATGGGTCTACGAGGTTCTCTCCGCACAGCCCGACGCGCAGACTCTGGTGCTCCCGGTAGGCAGCGGCAGCCTGTTACTCGGCGTGCTCCGCGGTCTACGGGAGCTCAGAGCCGGCGGGTCGCTTGACCGAGCCCCGCGACTGCTACTAGCCCAGGCCGCTGGGTATGCGCCACTGGCACCGCACCGGCTCGCAGCAGTCGACACCGGGAGGGCCAAGGGCCGCACGCCCTTGGCCGAAGGCATCGCCATCAGTGACCCCGCCCGACTCGAACAGATGCGGAGCCAGTTCAGCGATTTCCGCATTCGGGTGTGCGTCGTAACCTCACGGGACATCGGGGCGGCGCACGCCGAGCTCGCCCGCAACGGCTTCTACGTCGAACCGACAAGTGCTGCCGCCTGGGCGGCGTGGCGCCGGGCACCGGCCACCGCCGGCACCACCGTCGTTGCGCTCACCGGTCACGGCCTCAAAGCGGCATGACCGTTCCCACCCGGTGTCACACACTGCCCTTCAGGAGGAAGCCATGCACCACCATCTGGCCGAGGACGCGCCCGCCCCGGGCGGCCCGTACTCGCACGCCGTGAGCGCCGGGGGCCTCATCTACCTGTCGGGGCAGCGGCCGATCGATCCCGCCACCGACCAGCTGGTCGACGGTATCGTCGCCCAGTCCCGCCAGGTGCTCACGAACCTGATCACCGTGCTGCGCAGCTGCGGCTGCACCAGCAACGACGTGGTCAAGGTCCAGGTACATCTGGCCGACATCGCCGACTTCGCCGCCTTCAACGAGGTGTACACGGAGTTCTTCTCCGCCCCGTACCCGGCGCGCACTACAGTCGGCTCGGCACTACGTGGCATTCTTGTCGAGGTCGATCTCGTCGCGGCAGCTCCCGCAGGCGCCGACTAGACTCACCGGCAGCGCATCCGGACGGCACTCGAGGAAGGGAATTCATGGCTAGCGAGTTCCTGGCCGAGTCCCCCGTCGCGGACACCGCACCCAATCGCGCCGCCGAGGTCTATGAGCAACTGCGACGCGCAATCGTCGAGGGACGCATACGGCCGAACGAACGACTCATCGAAGCCGACCTCGCCAAGCGGCTCAACGTCAGCCGCACCCCGGTACGCGAGAGCATGCCCCAGCTCGTCGCGGACGGCCTGGTCATCAGCCTCCGTCGGGGCTGGGTCGTGCGAGAACACTCGCCGCAAGAGATCCAGGACATCTTCGAAGTCCGTGCCGCGCTGGAAGGTTACGCGGCCCGCCTGGCGGCCGAGCGGGCCACGGACCTGCAGATCAAGGAAATCGTCCGGATCCATGAAAGCTACGTCTCGGCGCTGCAAGAAAGCAGCCGGGGGCACCTGATCGAACACAACGACGACTTTCACAATGCCGTCGTCGCCGCCTCCGGCAATGCGCGCCTCGCCGAGCAGATCCAGCGCAACAGCGATTTCTACTTCGTTCATCGCATCGGCGGATTCCTCAGCGACGACGATGTCCGAACATCGATCGCCGGCCACCAGGAACTCGTCGACTGCCTCGTCGCACGTCAGCCGGAGCGCGCCGAGTACGTGGCCCGCCTTCGGGTGCTCGAGGGATTGGCGAAGACGCTTCTGCGCCTGAGATAAGACGGTCCGTAACGTGAACCTGCGGGCTCAGGTGCGTCGGGCCCTGTACGTCAAAATTCGATTCGTACATCGTCAGCGCTGGCCTCTCCCCACGCGCACCTTCAGGAAATCACAGCGACCAGGTTGTCATTCCTGCTGATTCGAAAATCTGGTCCAACGTTCAACCTCGGAATTCTCGATGCTTCCACTCGCGTGTTCACGGCGGAGCTCATTTCGCACGCGTGATGTCCTACTGAACCCGGTTCCCCACGGTCTGATGGCATGAATTCAAGAGGCAGGCGAAGTGACACGGGTGAACGAGGTCCTGGGGCCGAGACCACAGGAGGGCGCCGACGCGATCGCACGCGGCGGCTGAGTCCGGCACCTGCGCATTCGGTGCCGAGGTCAGGCTGGTCGGGCGGTGACGACGATGTTGTCCTTGTAGGAGCCGGTGCGCGTGATCGAAGGCGCCGCCGCAGGTGGCGAGGACGAGACGCGGCGGGCCGGTCTGATCGAAGATCGCCGCCAGCGGGACGGTGGTCTTCGGGAACTCCTCCCGGGCGACCACCCGGTAGTCGGTGGGCGTGCCGTCGGCCGTGGTGATGGTGATCAGCGCGCCGTCGGCGATGGTGCGGAGGGTGAAGAAGGCTCCCTGCCGGTTTTGGCGGAGTCGACGTGTCCGACCAGGACGGTCGAGCCGGCGCTCGCACCCGGCGTCGACCCCCACCGGTACCAGCCGATCGTGTGGATGTCCTGCGGGTATCGCCATTTCACCGGTCGCGTCGACCCCCTCCGGGATCACCGCGGCGTCGACATCCAGCGTCGGGATGCTGATCCGGGTGGGGCCGCCAGAGCGGGACGCGTTGCAGCGGATTGCCGCCCGGGCCGCGAGACGGGAACCGGTGGACGACGACGACGACCTCGGCCGGTGCGGTAACGATCGGGCAGCCCGGCCGGCTGGTGCCGACGCGGTCTGAGGTGGCGCGGTCTGCGCGAGCCGGCTGACGGTGCCGCGCACCGATCTGTGTCATCCCGGTGGGGTGGCCGAGGACCGACCACCCCACCGGGACGCCGACCGGCGATCGCCAGCCCGGCGACGGTCGCCAGCAGCGGCCAGCGCAGGCGCATGTCAGCGCCGGGCGAGTGCTGCCCGCAGGGTCGTGGCGCCACCGCCGACGGCCAGCAGCCCACCGAGAGCGACAGCAGCCACGCCCACACCGGCATCGGATTCTGAGGCGCGGCGAGGCCACCGCTGCCGGCCGGCATCCCGGTCGGCGTCGCGCCCAGGCCGGTCATGGTCTGCACCACGAGGCTGAGGGTCTTGTCGGTCGCCGAGCCGATCGCGTAGACGATCGTCTCGCTGCCCGCGGCCAGGTTCAGCGTCGCCGGGCCGATGGCCACCGTGGACGTCCCGGCCAGCACGACGTCGGCGGAGATCGAGCCGGCGGGCAGGTCGGCCATGGCCTGGTTCGGGTCCGTCAGTCTGGCGAAGGCCACGGAGCCGTTGGCGCGGACGTCGACCGCCGGTGCAGCGGCGGTATGCCGAACGACCAGCCGCGCCTTGCCGGCGGCGATCGGGGAGGTGTCATTGACATAGGGGTCAGCGTGGGCTTGCCCGCGGCGTCGAGGTGCGCGACGAGCGTGACGTTCTGTCCCGCCTGCACCGATGCGGTCGCCTGGATGACGGGCGTTCCCGTTCCGGCAGTGTTCGCCGCCGGGAAGATCTTCACGTCGTAGGAGCCGGCAGGCAGCTGCAGCGGCCCGGCGATGGTTCCGGGCTTGAAGTTCGGAATCGTGGACTTGCCGTTGACGAACACGTTCACCGGTGTGCCGGGGATTCCGTGGACGACAGTGACGGTGGCGGTCGAGGCGGCTTGGGCCGGCGAGTTGTCATCACCAGTGCGGCGACTGCGGCCAGAGCCGCGACGAGGAATGCGACGATTCGTTTCACGATGTGACTCCCGAGGTCGTGAGGCGAGCAGCTCGTGCCGCTCACTTCCCTTACGACCGGGATCACCGCCGGTGGATGCAGCGTGACTTGCTACTGGGTCAGTGGTCCCTGGAGCACGCTCTGCTGGTGAACGACGGTGCTGCCGCCGTAGTCCTGGGCGGAGACATCGATGACGTCGTAGGAACGCAGGTCGATGCTTCCGGCGATGGTGAACGTCCCGCTGCCGTTGTCGCCCAGTGCGCCGACGGGTTGCATACCGCCGCTGTTCGGGTTGTACAGCCAGACCTCGTAGTAGCCCTGGCGCAGCGGCAGGCCATCGCTGGTGATCGTGAGCTGCCGCCCCTGATCCGTCGTGTGGACGGTGGCGGCGCCGGTGACGTTCCTCGGGCCGCCGGCCTGAGCGGAAAGGACCGCGTGCGAGGCCGCCGGCACAGTGGCGCTGTCGCTGTGGCGGGCGAGCAGAAAGCCACCGGCACCGCCGACCACGAGGAGAACGGCCGCGGCGGCGGCGACCAGTCCGTAGCGCCAGCGGCGGACGTGATGAGCTGTCGCGGTTGGCGTGCTCTCCCGATCGGCGGCCAGACCCACCTCGGCTGGCGATGCCCGCCCAGACCGACTCCGGTGGCACGGCGTCACTGTTGTCGTCGGTCTCCCGCAGGACTGCCACGGTGTGCGCGAGCATGTCGAGTTCCCGCTGGCACCGCCGGCATGAGCGCTGGTGCGCGACGAAACTCGGGTCCACCACCTCGCCCAGGGCGAGCAACGTGAGGTTGTCCAGCCTGTCGAGCTCGAAGCGCGGATCGTGCGGGTCAGGCCAGTCACCCTGGCCGAGGCCGTCATCGTGGTCGCTATGGGGTGAGGACACCGTCCACCTCCCATCGTCGCCGCAGCTGCTAGGAGCCCCCGGCGCAGGTTGCTCTTCACGGTGCCCAGTGGAATGCCGGTCAGCGCAGCGATCTGGCTGTGGGTCAGGTCGTCGAAGAACGCCAACTCGAGAACGCGTCGTTGGGCGTCCGGGAGCCGGCCCAGTTCGTCTGCTATCACGATTCGCTCGACGATGTGGTCCGGTCCGGGGACTGGGGCGCCGATCTCGTGGCGGGTCTCGGCGGCGAGTTGGGCGAGCCGTTCGCGGCCCAGGGAACGAAGGCGGTCGATGGCTCGACGTCGCACGATCCCCACCAGCCACGAACTCAAGGGACCCGCCTCCGGCCGGTACGTCGCCCGGCCCTGCCAGGCCGAGACGAAGGTCGACTGAGTGACCTCCTCGGCGTCGCTTCGGCTGGGAAGCGTCGCGAGGGCAATTCGATAGACCATTGCTCCGTACCTGTCATAGGCGGACCGTAACGCCCGTTCGTCACCGTCGCGGAACGCAGCCGCAAGCGCGGCGTCCGCATCCGGCTCGTCCACGATCCTCCTCCGAGGGTTCTCGCAAGGAGGTACGTCGGGAACCGGCCGCGTGGATGCATCCAGCGCGGACTTTCTCGTCGTATCGCGTCGTGGACCCGACTCACGGGCCAGACCACGAACAGACAGGACCGGACGATGAGACTGCACACGATCACGGCGCGACTGGTACTACCACTGAGCGGATTGCTCCTGGTGGGGGCCATCGCCACCGCTGTACCCGCGTCGGCGACAGTCACCGGCAAGCCCGCGCTGCGGGGTAGCACCTCCGTGACCACCGCCCCCGGTATCGCCACGGCGCTGCTCAGAGGCGGTGTACTGCCCCTACCGACCCGAGGCACCGGCTTCAGCATCGGCCTGCGCGGCGGGGTGAACGTCACGTACCGCTTCGCGATCACCGGCGGCAACCCGAACCTGGCCGCACCCAGCGGCGACATACTCCACTCCGGTGGGATCGACTTCGTCGGACGAGGCCGTCACCTCGAGATCGGCAGGTTCGACATCGACCTCGCCGCCGGCAAGATCTACGCAGACCAGGTCAACTACGCCGCCGGCCGCATCGCGGTGCTCGACCTCGACCTCAGCCACCTGAAAGTCACGCGGCCCCACGGGTCCACCGTGCTCTCCGGGATCTCCGTCAAGCTCGACCCCGCCGCTGCCGGCGCTCTGAACGGCACGTTCGGCCTGGCTCTGCCCGCTGACGGCAGCCTCGTGTTCGGCAGTGCCGTAGTCAGGCTGAACGCCTGACCTCGCGTGTGGTCCCGGCCGCGGTGCGGTCGGGACCACCGGGGGGTGTGCCAGGCCGTCGAGGATCAGGGCGAGCATCGGCTCCGAGCGGTCGTCGGATCCGATGGACGCCCGCGGCGCGATGCATAATCGTGGTGTTGCTCATCGAGTTCCGGCCGAGAGCGAGGTGCTGGTCATGACGAGCCGGCCTGGTGGCGGCGTACAGGAGCCGGGGCCCAGTGGCTCCCCTCGCCCGAGTGCCGAGGTGGCTGACAAGGGACTGAAGTCCGGCGCGCTCGGCTTGGCGGCGAGCGTGGTGATCGGGGTCGCGTCGACCGCCCCGGCCTACAGCCTCGCTGCCACGCTGGGTTTCATCGTCGCCGGTGTCGGCTTGCAGTCACCGGTCATCGTGATCTTGGCGTTCGTGCCCATGTTGTTCACGGCTATCGGCTACCCGGAGCTGAACAAGGCCGACCCCGACTGCGGCACCACGTTCACGTGGGCCACGCGTGCGTTCGGTCCGAAGACCGGCTGGCTCGGCGGCTGGGGCATCCTCGCCGCCGATCTGCTGGTGATGGCCAGCCTGGCCCAGGTCGCCGGCCAGTACGTGTTCCTCCTGTTCAACGCCAACGGGATCGGGCACAACCCGACCAGCAACTGGGTGCTACTCGTCGGGCTGCTCTGGATCGTGCTGATGACCTACATCTGCTACGTCGGCATCGAGCTGTCCGCCCGACTCCAGCAGGTCCTGCTCACGGTCGAACTGATCATGCTGCTGGTGTTCTCCGTCGTCGCCCTCGTCAAGGTCGGCACCGGCCACGGCAGCAGCGGGTCGATCGACGTGGCCTGGTCGTGGTTCAACCCGTTCCACATCGCCTCCTTCTCCGTCGTTCTTCCGCGGGCTGCTCCTCATGATCTTCATCTACTGGGGCTGGGACTGCGCGGTCTCGGTGAACGAGGAGACCGCGGACCCGGCCAAAACCCCGGGCCGGGCCGCGGTCATCTCGACCGTCATGCTGGTCGTCACCTACACCCTCGTCACCCTGGCCGCGCAGTCCTTCGCCGGCACCGGCACCACCGGCATCGGGCTGGGTAACGAGGACAACTCCGGCGACGTGCTCTCGGTGCTGGGCAAGGCCGTCTTCGGCAGCAACGCTGGCTCGGCACCACGCTGAGCCACCTGCTGATCCTGATGGTGCTGACCTCGGCCGCAGCGTCGACCCAGACGACGATCCTGCCGACTGCCCGCACGTCACTGTCGATGGCTGTGTACCGGGCGCTGCCCAAGGCGTTCGCGAGGATCCACCCGCGTCACCTGACTCCGTCGGTGTCGACGCTGGCGTTCGGCGGCATCTCGATCGTGCTCTACGCGCTGATGAACAACGCCCAGAACCCGACCAGCGTGATCGCCGACGCGGTCACCGCGCTCGGGATGATGATCGCCTTCTACTACGGGCTGACGGGTTTCGCCTGCACGTGGTACTACCGCAAGACCCTGCGCGCGAGCCAACGCGACCTGTGGATGCGCGGCATCCTGCCCAGCCTCGGCGGGCTGATCCTGTACTTCGCGCTCGCGTGGAGCCTGCACGACGACTGGCTCGACCCCAACACCAGCGGCGCCGCCAGCTACACCGTCTGGGACATGCCGTTCGCGCCGCACTGGCACATCGGCGGCACCTTCCTCCTCGGCGTCGGCACCTTCCTGGTCGGCGTCATCCTGATGATCATCTGGCGCATCGTCGCCCCGCCGTTCTTCCGCAGCGAGACCCTCAATCGCGACACACCGACGCTTGTCCCTGACGATCCAACGCTCAATCCGGACGTCACCCCGACCTGACGTACCGCCCGCGCTCGCCTCGTCGATCCACGGCAGCGCGGCGGGGGCGTCACCGACCATCGACTCCATCTCCGGTCCGGCGATCCGATTCCCGGCAGCCGGTCCGTGACAGCTAGGCGCCGACCTCACGCCGGGCGGGTCCACGCAGAACCCCTGACCCCCACACTGCCAGCACCGCAAAGCCCGGTTCGCGACGGGTCGCTCCAGTTCGAAAATCCCGTAAAACAAGGGGTTCAGGCACCTGAGTGAACCTACGGAATCCGCAGCGAACGACCGCGAACGCCGACGTTGGCAACCAGCCTGGCAACCAGAATGTTGATCTTTTAGTTGGTGGAGACCACTGGCACCGCTCGAAGGGCCACGGCCGGATCTGCTCCGCTGGCGGGCAAACCCGGTCGTGAACGCCCACGAACCGCAGCGGACTCCGTCGACAGAAAGGCGAATTCGCCGCCACCACCGATCACCAGGCTAACGACCACACCGGGTACGACCTTGCGTGGTTCGTGACGGCGATCGGTCTACGCCACGGCGTTACGACACGGACATGGCCGGCCGCATCGGCACTGATAATCCGTCCACTTTTCCGGACTGGCCGAAGCTGCCACCTCCACGAGCCTGCAAACGCTGCGGTAGTGCTCCCGGCCGGTAGGTCGCGACACAGCGTGATCGGATCGGTAGTCTGCGCCTGCCGCATGCGGAACTGAACACACGGCTATACCAACGGGGGGATCATCATGGTCAGCTATCACGGTCTGCGTAGACGAGGGGCGATCATCGCCATCACCGCTACTGCCTCGCTGATCGGGGGGACGTTGCTGGGAGGCGGCGCCGTCTGGGCGTCGACGGGAACGACGATCGTTCACGGGTGCGTCGATTCCCACCCACGTCCTGAGCATCCCGAAGACCGGCGTCAAGTGCCCATCCACGAGCAGCGCTCTGAGCTGGAATCAGCAGGGAGTTGCCGGTCCTCGGGGAACGACGGGAAAGACCGGATCACAGGGACCGACCGGACCTGCCGGGGCCACAGGAGCCACGGGTCCAACCGGGGCCACCGGACCAACCGGTGCAACCGGGGCCACCGGGGCCACCGGGGCCACCGGGGCCACCGGTGCAACAGGAGCCACCGGTGCAACAGGAGCCACGGGTGCGGCAGGGCCGGCGGGTGGGCTCTTGGGTTACGAGGCGCTCCAGCAAATTGTTGACGTGCCAGCCGATAGCACGGATTTCGCGGCCCAGATTGCGTGCAGCCAAGGGAAGGTCGCCCTCGGAGGTGGATACGCGCACCGCCCGGGCTCCGACTTCACCGTCACCGACTCCTACCCAACGTTCAACGTTTCCGTCGGCGGTTCAGACTCGGCATTCGGCTGGACCGTGCTCATCACCAACCCCGGCGACTCCAGCGTCTCGGTCAACCTCCGCGTGATCTGCGCCGACTCGACGAACTGAACGGAGCCACCAGCCGATCCGAAACCACCGGGCTCGCCTCAGCACGCGCACGTGGCTCAACTCCGCGTCGGCCCAACAGCCCAGGTGAGCGTGCACAGCTGCTCCTCAAGCCTCCCTATCAGCCCGGACGCGGCGATACCTCAGACGTTCCGGTCGACGAAGAACCGCCGAGGAAGCTCGCCAGTAATGGCGCGTGTCGACGGCGCTCGAATATTGGACGGTTTCGGCGCTTGAAAAGTGAACGGTTGCGGGCAGTCTAGTTCTCGGTTTCGGTGGTGGTTCTGATGCTGGGCAGGCTGTCGATGCCTCGGCCGCGGAGGCGGTAGCTGGCGCCTTTGAGGGCGAGGACGTCGGCGTGGTGGACGATGCGGTCGATCATCGCGGCGGCGACGGCTTGGTCGCCGAAGACGCCGGCCCAGCCGGAGAACGGCAGGTTGCTGGTCAGGACCAGTGAGGCGTGTTCGTAGCGGGATGAGACGAGTTGGAAGAACAGGTTCGCGGCGTCTTGTTCGAAGGGCAGGTAGCCGACCTCGTCGACGATGATCAGCCCGTAGCGGCGCAGCTTGGCCAGTTCCTGCGGGAGCCGGCCGGCGCGGTGGGCGTCGGTGAGGCGGGTGACCCAGTCGGTCGCGGTCGCGAACAGCACCCGGTGTCCGTGTTGGGCGGCGATGATCGCCGAGCGCGGTGGCGAGGTGGGTTTTGCCGGTGCCGGGTGGGCCGAGCAGCACGATGTTGCGGGCCTCGGTCAGGAACCCGCCGGAGGCCAGCGCCCCGATCTGTTGCCGGATGGCGGGTTGGGCGTCGAAGTCGAAGTCCTCGAGGGTCTTGCGGGCCGGGAACCCGGCGGCGCGGATCCGCAGTTGGGCGCCGGAGGCGTTGCGGGCGCGAGACTTCGCGTTCCAGGACGGCGGCGAGGTAGTCCTCGTGGGTCCAGCCGGCGTCGCGGGCCTGATCGGCCAGCCGGGTCGCGGCCTCGGTGATCCGCGGTGCTTTCAGCGCGGCGGCCAGATAGGTGATCTGTTTGACCGCGTCGGTGCTCTTCGCGGCGGCCATCAGCTCGACTGCCCGTCGATCAGGCCGAACGCCCGGTCGTAGTCGGCGAGGTCGCGGGCCAGGTCGTCGATCGGCGCCGGCGCGGCTGCGGGGTTGCTGGAACTGCTTGCGCAGCCGGGCGGCGGTCTCGACATGGGCGGGGTCGGTGATGGTCTGCCCGCGCGCCCAGACCCGGCGATGGTCGGCGACCACCCGCCCGTCGGCGCGGACCCTGACCCGGTCGAGGTCGGCGCTGACATCGACGAGCCGCCCGATCATGGTCGGGTCGACGGAGTAGTCGTTGGTGTCCAGCCGGACGTAGTAGTCGCGGCCCAGGCGGACCCGGTTGCGCCAGCCCAGATGCAGCACCACCGGCGGCAACGCCAGCATCGCGGCCCGGTCGGCGTCGAGCCGATCGAGCGGTGCCGCGCCGATGGTGCGCACCGACCCGCGTGTTCGCCGATCTGCAGCCAGTCGCCGAACTGGGCGTTGAAGTCCGCCGGCGAGGCGAACGCCCGGCCGGGCATGAACGACGTCTCGAACCAGCCGTTGCGGCGCTCGACGATCCCCTTGGACTCCGGGTCCCTGGGCGGCAGCAGCACCAGCCGGGTCGCCAGCGTCCCCATGAACGCCGCGACACCCTCAGCGCGGCGCTGGCCTCGCCCGATGCCGGGCTCGTTGTCCCAGATCAGCCGGCGCGGCACCCGCCCGAGCTGCGCGATCAGCTCCCACGACCCCAGCAGCAGATCCTCGGTCTTGCGGGTCGGGATCATCCGCCCGGTGATGAACCTCGAGTGCGCCGCGGTGATCACCAGCACCGGCAGCAACTTCGCCGTGCCGTCCTCGAGCGGGATCTTGCGCGGCGGGAACCACAGATCGCACTGCGCCGCATCGCCCGGCTCCCAGACCAGCCGATCCGCCGGATCGATCTTGCGATGCTCCGGCCGCAGCCGCTTCACGTTCTCCCGGAACCACGTGATCGACCCCGTCCAGCCGACCCGCTCCGCGATCACCGTCGCCGGCAGATCCGGATCGTCTTCCAGCAACGCCCGGACCCGTCGCCTCGAACGGCGTGAACGACGTCGGCGCCGCCCGCCGCTCATACCTCGGCGGCGCATCCGAGGCCACCGCCTTCACCACCGTCGTCCGCGACACCCCCAGCCGCTGCGCGATCCGCGCCTTCGGCACCCCCTCCGCGCCAACCTGCGGATCAACGCCCAGTCCTCCAAAGTGATCACTCTCCAATCGTCGAGTGTTCACTTTTCAAGCGTCGCTACTGTCCAGTTTTCGAGCGTCGTCGA
>CAWBOV010000002.1:0-1149444 GCA_963790525.1 uncultured Actinomycetota bacterium | reverse complement strand
GTCGCTCGTGTGCGGTCTGGCGGGAAGCGAAGGGGTGCTGATCGGAGCTCGGCTGGCTCAGGGTGTTGGCGCGGCGATGATGTCGCCCGCGGCGCTTTCCATCCTGACGACGTCCTTTCACACCCACGGCGATCGGGTCAAAGCTCTTGGCGCTTGGGGTGGTATTGGCGCCCTGTCGGGCGCTGCCGGAGTGCTCTTCGGTGGCGTGCTCACGTCCGAGGTGAGTTGGCGATGGGTCTTCTTCGTCAACCTCCCGATCGTCGCGGTCATCCTTGTTGCGTCGTTTCGACTCATCGATGGCGAACGGCCCAAGGCGCCGCCGCTACGGGACTTTGACACGGTCGGCGCTGGTCTCATCACGGGCGGCATGCTTCTCCTGGTCTACGCGCTGGTGAACGCCCCCACCGTCGGTTGGGGCACAGCTCGGACTCTTGGGGAGCTCGCAGGCGCCCTTGCGCTTGTCGTCCTGTTCATGTTCAACGAGCAGCGCCATCAGCAACCCGCTCGTGCCTCTGTCGCTGTTCAAGATCAAGGGCCTCGGGGCGGCCGATGTCACCCAAATTCTTGCGATGGCCGGCTTCTACACGATGTTCTTTCTCGTCACGCTCTACATGCAGGAAGTGCTCCACTACTCGGCGATCCACGCTGGCCTGTGTTATCTGCCGGTGACGGTGGGCGCTGGCATCGGAGCGGGCGTGGCGACGAACGCGATCCCGAAGATCGGCACTCGGCCGCTTATCGTCGCGGGTGCGCTGCTGGGCGCTGCGGGAGTGTTCTGGCTTTCCCGGGTACCGGTGCACGGCACCTATCTGCCAGACCTCCTTCCGGGAATCGTCATCATGGGGGCCGGCGTGGGCTTGGTGCTGGTGGGCGTTCAGAATGCCGCCAATGGGGGTGTGCCGGCCGACAAGGCTGGACTCGCCGCGTCGCTGATCACCGCGTCCTTCCAGCTCGGGGGCGCGTTGGGGCTTGCGATCTTCGTCTCGCTCGCCACGGGCCGCACCAACCATCTACTCGCGACGCACACCCAACCGTCCGAGGCGCTCACGCTTGGCTTCCAACGAGGACTGCTCGGCGCCAGCATCGCACTCGTGATCGCCGCGGTGATCGCACTACGGGCGACCAACGTGCGGGTCGTCGATCCGGCCCCGGGCGCGGACGACGACCAGGTCGCGCCCGTCCCAGCTGCCGGCCCGATACCGGAAGGGCCTCAACTCGCAACTGGCTGATCAGAGACTCTCTGAGCTTTTCACCATGCACTAACCACAAGATCGGAAGAAAAATGAGTGTTCTAGTCACAGGCGCCACAGGCACTGTCGGTTTGGTTGTCGTGTCGCAGCTCGTTACGGCAGGATTCGACGTTCGGGCGTTCACGCGCTCCCCGGAAAAGGCGACGTTTGCGCCGGGTGTCACCCCGTTCAAGGGTGAGCTGCTCGATGTGGATGCGCTGCGAGCCGCTATGGATGGCGTCGAAGCAGTATTCCTTCTCAGCCCGGTCGTCCCGGACGAATTGAACGTCACGATCTCTGCGCTGAATCTCATTCGCGAAGCGCGGATCAAGTCGGTCGCCTACCTGTCGGTGTTCGGGGTCGAGGAAACCCCTGACGTTCCGCATTTCGCATCGAAATATGCCGCCGAGCGTCTGATCTCGAAATACGACATGCCGGTGACGATCTTGCGGCCGAATGCGTACATGCAGAGCCCGGGCGTGCGAGATGCTCTCGGCCACGGCGTGTTCCCGTTCCCGATCGGCGGGAAGGGTGTTTCTTTCACCGATGTTCGCGACATCGCCGAGGTGGCGGTGCTCGAAATCCAGCGCCGGCTGGCCGCCGAGGAACCGCTCGGTCCGGAAATCTACGAAGTGGTCGCCGAGGATGTTCTGACCGGGGACACCGGCGCGGAACTCTGGAGTGAGGTGCTTGGCCGGCCGATCGCGTACGTCGGCGATGATCTCGACCAATGGATCGAGGGCTTGCGGGCCTACGCCCCCAACTGGATGGCCTATGACTTCAAGTACATGATGAAGCATTTCCAGGACAGCGGCCCCGTGGCCTCCGCCGCCGGGCTCGATCATTTGCGTCAGCGTCTTGCCCACAGCCCGCGTTCCTAACGAGACTTCGCATTGGAAAGCGCCCAGCTGTGGAGCGCGACTCCCAACTAGCGATGCCGAGGCGCTGTACATCCACCGACCAGAGAATCAACATGTCGCTCTCGCCCGAAGATCAGCGTGTCCTCGACGAACTCGAGGCGTCCTTGGCCGACGACCGATCGGCGCAGAGGCGGCCGCGTCGCCGGCCGAGATTCCTTCGCTACGCGGCAGCCATCTCGAAGGCTCTCATAACGCCAGCGGGGCTGATGGTGGCCGTCTTCGGCGTCGCCATCGCGGGGGGCACCGGGGACGTGCATGGGGGTCGCCGGCTTCCTCATCGTTTGGATCGGAGTCCATCGGACGGCGCGAGCCGTGGGTCGACGGCTGCGGTCATCGACGCGCTGGTTCCGGCGACGAGGCTCGACTGGCTAGGCCCCTGATCTGTTCGAACCAATCCGCCTCATAAGCCCGACCGAGGAGCAGCACTTATGACCCCCGCAGAGCCGTAGCCAGGGAGCGACCCTCGCTTGACCGATCCCGCCGCGGTCCCCGGACGGCTGCGACGCGAGGTTAGGCGGTCCTCGGTCCGCCGGGGTTTGCGCAGTCTGCTGGGTATCGGGCTGGCAGCGGAGTTGCGGCTGGCGGTCCCGTATCTGGCCCACGCCGTCCGCGCGATCAGCCACCCGGATCCGCTCTGGCTGCTCGTCGCGGTCGGCGCTGAGCTGGCGTCGATGTACGCGTTCGGGAGCGTGCAACGCCGAATGCTCGCGGTTTTTTTTTAATTTGTGGGCAAGGTCCGGATGGCGGCGCTGGTTTACGCGGCCAACGCGATCAGCATCACTATGCCGATCGGGACGGTGGCCAGCTCGACCTACACATTCCGGCGGCTGCGATCGTGGGGTGCGAGCGTGCCCCTCATCGGCTTCACCCTCGTGACGTCCTCTTTGCTGAGCCTGTGGCCTTCGCCCTACTCAGCGCGGCAGCATTCGTCACGTCGCCACTGCGCGCGACCTGGACCGCTGCCGCCGTGGTCGTACTACTGATCTTGGCCCTGACAGCACGTCGGCGGGTCGGAGCGTCCTTTCGGCCTGAAGGCTTGGCGATGGCGTTACTGCGTCGGGTCAATCGTCTGCTGCGTCGCGACGCTGAGTTAGGACTGCGGCGCTTGGCCGAGGTCGCGCGAGACTTCGCCACGATCCGTCCCACACGACGCGAACTGGTTAGTCGGCTCGTCGTCGGCCGCCGTCAACTGGATCGCCCGTCCTGGCATGCCTCGAGTGGTGGTTCCGGGCACTGCCCGGGACCTAGCCATCCGTTGCCGTGGTCGCCTTGGCATACGTGGCCGGACAAAGCGTGTCGAGCTTCTCGCTCCTTCCGGGCGGCCTCGGCGTAGCCGACGCCGCAGTGATCGTCGCGCTGATACACGGCGGTGGCGCAGCCGTGCACGCGACTGCGGCGGTGGTCCTCTACCGACTGGTCAGTTTTGCCTTCATCGCAACGCTGGGCTGGGCCTTCTGGGCGGCCAACTGGCACCGCGAAACCGACACCGCTCACCCGCGGCGAGGCTGGATGCCGGAGCTGCGCCCCTCGGGCTCCCCAGTGTCATCCGCCCAGATCGGCGCGCGATCGACGCGCCCGGCCCCCCGTCTACAAACCCGCGCGCTGGCCGCTTCGACCGCCGGATCCCCCCTTGACCCGGTCTCTTTCGCCTTTCGGGTTGCGGGCATCGCCCCGCAGCCATCCCGATGCGGACATGAACTCGATCCAGCGGTCTGCGGGCTGGGACAGCTGCCATGACCTGGTCACTGCGTGAACAGGCCAAGGGTAGCCCCACCCTCTCTCCGGCCCCACGTCTCTTCCGGGCCCGCAGCGAAGCGCGTCGCTGGCGCGATGCCGCAGGCCAACAGTCACGCAAGCGCGGTATCGCACTGCCACGAACCCTGCACCAACCTGGCACTTCTTGGCGTTGCCCATGTTTTGTGACCCCCCGGCAGGATTCGAACCGGCGACGGTGGCTCACCGTCTCCATAGCAAGTTGTGCCCCGGGCGGTGCTCGAACCTGCGCAGACAGACTTGCGAGTGAGGGTCGGCCATGCGGGCCGCCCGTCCAGGTCAGCTGAAGGAGCAGGAAACTACCGGCGGGTACTGGAGTCTTCGAGCTGACCCCATTTCGCGCGCCCGAAAGCGATACTCCAGTTTCGCTCCAGTACCGCCAAGTAACTGGACTAATCGGGCGCATCGACCGGCCCGACATAAGCACTGATTTCGGGCGCCAATACCATATCAAAACGGCCTAAGCCGGGTGGTGGAGCTGAGGGGACTCGAACCCCTGACCCCCACACTGCCAGTGTGGTGCGCTACCAGCTGCGCCACAGCCCCTTGCGTTGTACCTCGGCCACTGTACTAGACGTCCGGCGGAGCGTTCACCACCCCCGAACCCGACCAGCAACGACCCCCGATCGAACTCACGAACGAGTCCCACGCCACGCCGAGGCCCCCAGAATTCGGGGATTTCGGCGTCTGGCCTCATACTTGGAACCGGTCAACATCGAATCGATCAAGGGAGACCTACGTGAACCGCAAGGAACTGGTGACCGCCGTCGCCGAAAAGGCTGACCTCGAGCAGAAGACTGTGGACGCGGCTCTTCGCGGCCTGCAGGCTGTTCTGGAAGGCGCCGTCGCCAAGGGCGAGAAGGTCAGCGTGCCTGGCTTCTTCGCCGTCTCGGTCGGCAAGCGTGCCGCCCGCGAGGGTCGCAACCCTGCGACCGGCGCGACGATCAACATCCCGGCCGCCAACACGGTCAAGTTCTCGGCCGGCAGCGCCCTGAAGGACGCCGCCAACAGCTGAGCACCTCAGCACCGCACCACCCGCACGATCGCACCCCAGGCAGACCCAGGGACCACGATCGCGCTGACACAGTCAGAAGGCCGGCACCCCATCCGGGGCGTCGGCCTTCTGCGTGTTCGACGCTACTCGGTGGTCCGCGCCAGGATCCCGAGCGTGGCCCGCAGCGCCGACTCCGGGATCACCGGGAAGATGCCCCGGGCGCGGTGCTCGTCGGAGATCCGGCTCCAGTCGTAGTAGGACGTCACCAGGGTCCCACCGTCGGCCGGCTCCAGGACGTAGCCGTAGACGTGCCCGATCGGCGGCTGGACGGTGCCCGAGATCATCCACTCGATCAGCTCGTCGGCCACGAACTTCGTGATGATCACGCGGACGTCGTACTTGCCCATGGGGCGGTCGTTGAGCGACTCACGGTCCATGTGCACCACGAACTCATCGCCCACCGCCGTCACCGCGGGCCCGGACGCCGACTGCAGCATCCCGGAGCTGTCGATCGCCACGTGCCCGGCCGGAGAGCTCAGCACGGCGAAGACGGTCGCGGCGGGTGCAGCGATCAACCGCGACACCGACAGCCGCTCGACCGCCCCGGAACGCAGCCCCGGAACCAGCCACGGAACCAGCCACGGAACCAGCCCCGGGAGCAGCCCCAGAAGGACCAGCAACCCCGGAATCCCCGGACGCCGCCGTCACTTCGCCGCCGCGGCCTTCTGGGCTGCGGTGATCGCCGCGAGGACGGTCGTCGAGGACACGGTCGACAGCTTCTTGCCCGCCACGTAGACCGTCGGCGTGCCCGTCACCCCGCGCTTGGAGGCGTTGTCGGTGATCGCCTCCACGAGCGCCTTGTGCGTCTGGCTCTGCACGCAGGTGGTGAACGTCGAGATCTGGTCCGATGTCGCCTTGGGCATCGCCTGTTTGAAGTACGCGATCAGCTCGCCGTCGGTTCTGCCCTGCCCGCCTTCCGCGGGTTGCACCTGCGCTCCGGAGGAGTCCTTGCCGTAGAGCACGCCGTGATAGGCCTGGAAGATCGACGTGCTGACGTCGGAGGCGCAGAGCGCGGCGTTGGCCGCCCGCGTGGAGTACATGTTGCCGCTGGAGGAGCTGTCGAGGAACGCCATCATGTGGTACCTGATCTTGATGGTCCCGGCGGTGATCAGCTTGTTCAGCGAGGCCGACGTGGTCGTCTCCAGCTGCTGGCAGATCGGGCACTGGAAGTCCTCGAACACGTCCAGCGTCACGGGCGCGGTGGCCTTGCCGACGACGACACCGTTGGTGACGCTGGCGTTGGTGGCCGTGGTGTCGCCGGCGATCTTGGCGCGGCTGGCCTGCACGGACAGCCCGATCAGGCACGCCAGGATCACCACCGACGCGACCGTGACGCCCACCCACCGCTGCCGGCTGACGATCTCGCGCTGCCGGGCCGCGCGCACCGCGTTGTAGCGCTTCATCGCCTGCGGGTCGCGGCGGACGCGCTTGGCCGACGGCACCGACACCTCGCCACCGGCGGAGATCCGCTCGTCCACGGACAGGTTCGTCAGCGGCCAGAGGATCAGGTACGCCGCCAGCACGAGCAGGCCCAGGTCGCGCGCGATGTCCAGCAGATACGTGGTGTTCGTCGTCGAGCCGCCGCCGCCGAAGCACCCGCACGACAGCTTCAAGCCCCGTACCGCCGCCTGGATGATGCCGACCAGGAACACCACGAGCAACGCCGCCGACACGATCGCGGTCCAGCGGGTCACCAGCCCGAGCACGAGCAGCACCGCCAGGCTGATCTCCAGTACCGGCAAGCCGTACGCGATCGCCTGCGACAGCCACTCCGGCGTCGCGTCGTAGGCCCGCACGGCACGCAGGAAGGTGCGCGGATCGTTCAGCTTGGCCACAGCGGCGAGGAACCAGACGACGGCCAGCCCCAGCCGTGCCACCGTCCCCAGCCACCCGCGCGTCGTCGTCCAGGTCACAGCAGTGATCTCCTCAGTCAGGGCAGGCGGAACGAACTGCCGACCATCTTCTCCTACGTGTCGGGTTTCGGTGGCCACCTGGGGCTGTGCGGGAGTCCAGAATCAGCCCATGACGACACCCAACCCCGGCCCGGCCCGGCTCATCGCCCGCGGTGTGGAGGGCGACCGCCCCGCGTGGATGCGGCACACCGACGGCGAAGCGCGCTGGCTCGCCGCCGGCGGCCTCACGCTCTCGATCGTGCTCCAGGTCCTCATGCCCCAGCGCTACGCCCTGGAACCGCGCTTCATCGCCCCGTTGATCGAGGTGGTGCTGCTCGTCGTCGTGGCGATCACGAACCCCACCCGCACGGCCAGGCGCACGCCCGCCCAGCGCGCCCTGGCCATCGCCCTGCTCGCGGTCGTCGCCGCCTTCGAGGCGATCTCCGTCGGCCTGCTGGTCCACGACATCGTCGCCGGCCACGGCATCAAGGCGGTCAGCCTGCTGTCCGGCGCCGTCGAGATCTGGGTGACCAACGTGCTGATCTTCGGCCTCATCTACTGGGAGTACGACCGCGGCGGTCCGGGCATGCGCGCGCAGGGCATCGTCCACGTCCCCGACCTGCTCTTCCCGCAGATGAGCGACGAGGAACTGGCCAAGGACTGGGAACCCCGCTTCACCGACTACCTCTTCGTCAGCTTCACGAACTCCACCGCGTACTCCCCCACGGACACGATGCCGCTGTCGAGCTGGTGCAAGGCGCTGTTCACTGTCCAGTCGCTGCTGTCCCTGGTGACCATCACCCTCGTGACCGCCCGAGCGGTGAACATCCTGCCCGGCAACTGACCCGCCGGTCGGGACCGATCTCTTCCCGAACAAGAAAGTCCACAACGAGAAGCTCGCAAAACAAATTGCAAGGTTCCTGACAATCTGTCAGTGACTGCTAGGCTCGGAGGACTGTGACCAATCGGACCTCCCGACGGCCACCGAGTAGGACCGGCCCGACCCCAAGCCACTGCGGGTCCCGCCCGGCGCAGGCGACACTGAGCGCGGGACAACCGTTGTGGAGTACACGAGATGACGTCGCACGCAGCCCGCGCAGCCGTCAGGACCAGCCCACCTGACCATCGCCCGTGACCGCCGCTCCGGTCGACCGCGGGCCGACGATGACAGAACTCAGCCTCATCGCCGAGCAGATGCCGCATCTGGTCTGGCTCACCGCGGTCGACGGCACGATCCAGTACGTCAACCGCCAGGCCACCAGCTACACCGGCCACGCGGAGACGGCCACCCGTGACTGGGATCCGGCTGAGGCCCTTCATCCCGACGACGCCGATCTCGTCGCGCGGCGGTGGCGCCGGGCGCGCCGCGACAAGCAGCCCTTCGACCTGGATCAGCGCATGCGGCGCTTCGACGGCGAGTTCCGCTGGCACCGCGTCCGCTCCCGGCCGATCCGCAATGCGTCCGATTCCGTCGTGCGGTGGCTGGTGACGGCGACCGACATCGACGACTCGAGGAACGTCGAGGACGAGCTGCGCGCCGCGGGGCGGCAATCCGCCCGGACCCTGGCACTGCTCGAGACGCTCCAGTCCCACGCCCCGGTGGGGTTGGGGTTCGTCGACCGCGACATCAGGCGGGTCCTCGTCAACGAGCGCATGGCCGAGTTCGCCAACTCCTCCGTGGCGGATCAGCTCGGCCGGCTCGTGTCCGAGGTGGTGCCCGACTTCTGGGACGAACTCGAACCGCTGTACACGAGCGTCCTGGAGACGGGATCCCCCGTGCTCGACGTCGAGGTCTCGGGCCCGTCGCCGCTGGATCCCACGCTGACGCGCCATTGGGTCAACAGCTACTACCCGGTGACGGTCGACGGCGAGACCATCGGAGTCGGCATCGTGGCGATCGAGATCAGCGACCGCAAGCGGGCCGAGGAGCACTCACGCCAGCTGGCGGCCATCGTCGAACAGGCCAACGACGCCATCCTCACCGCGAGCTCCGCCGGCATCGTCACCAGCTGGAACAAGGCTGCCGAGGCACTCTTCGGCTACGCGGCAGAGGAGATCATCGGCTGCTCCCTGGCGATCCTGGCCCCGGCCGACATGCTCGCCGGTCAGAACGCGCTGCGGGTCCGCCTCGCCGCCGGCGGTCCGGCCGAGCGGTACGAGGTGACTCGCCAGCGCAAGGACGGTTCGCTCGTCCACCTGCTGGCGACGTCCTCGCCCATGATCGCCGAGGACGGAACGGTCACGGGCGTGTCGGTCATCGCCATCGACATGACCGAGCGGGTGCGCGAGCGCGACATCGCCCTGCACGCCCAGCGCCAGCTCGCGGAGGCGCAACGGGTCGCCCAGATCGGCAGTTTCGAAGCCGACCTCCTCACCGGGGCCTACTACTGGTCCGACGAGCTCTACCGCCTGCTCGGGTTCGACACCGACGTCGCCCCGACCGTGGAACGCTTCATGTCCCGCATCGCCGAGGAGGACCGCGTTCAGCTCGAGGTAGCGATCGCCGGCTGCCTGGAGCGTGGGACGTCGTGGGTGCTCTCGCACCGGATCGTGGTGCCCGACGAGCCGGTGCGCTGGGTCGAGACCCGGGTCGTGGGCGAGATCGACGCGAACGGCACTCCGTTCCGGCTCACGGGGACCCTCCGCGACAACACCGAGAAGCGGGAGGCCAACCGCGTCGCCGAGGAAGCTCAGAAGCGCTTCGAGGTCGGCTTCGAGCAGGCTGGTGTCGGTACCGCGATCCTCGACATGAACGGCCTGCCGGTCCGCCTCAACGCCGCCGTCTGCGACCTGCTCGGGCGCCCCGAGGAAGAGCTGCTCGGGCGCAGCTGGGAGGGGTTCACCCATCCCGACGAGGTGTCGCTGAAGGATGCCGTCCTGGCGAATGTCGCGGCCGGACACGACACCTACGCCGCCGAGCGCCGCTTCCTGCGCTCCGACGGCTCGGTCATGTGGACGTCGCTGTACCTGACGATGGTCCGCGACGACGCCGGAGCGCCGACCTACTACCTCGTCCAGCTGCAGGACATCACCGAGCGCAAGGGGCTCGAGGCCGAACTCGTCCACCAGGCGCTGCACGACTCGCTCACCGGCCTGGCCAACCGGGGACTGCTCAAGGACCGGATGTCGAGCATGCTCGCCGGCGCCCGCCACCGCGGAGCGCACCTGGGCGTGATCGTCGTCAACATCGACCACTTCAAGACGATCAACGACACCTACGGCCACGGCGTCGGTGACGACCTGCTGTGCGAGGCGGCGAGGATCATCGCCGCGTGCATCCGCGAGGTCGACACGGTGGCCCGGTTCGGCGGAGACGAGTTCGTCATCGTCTGCGAGGACGACACCGGCCAGGAGACGGCGACCGTCGCCCGCGTGGTGCGCGAGGCCGTCGAAGGCCACTATGTCGTCGGGATCCACGAGATGCAGCTCACCGCGAGCATCGGCGTGGCCGTCTCCGACGACGCCGCCACCCCGGAGACCCTGCTCCGCGACGCCGACGCCGCCATGTCCCGCGCGAAGGGGCTCGGCCGGGACCGCGTCGAGATCTTCGACGACGTGCTGCGCGCCCGCGCCCAGCGAGCGCAGAAGCTCTCCTCGGGGCTGCGCCACGCCCTCGCCCGCAACGAGCTGATCATCCAGTACCAGCCCGTCGTGGACCTGACCACGGGCCGGCTCGTGAGCTCCGAGGCACTCGTGCGCTGGGAGCACCCGACGCTCGGCGTCGTCGGGCCTGCTGAGTTCATCCCGCTGGCCGAGGAGACCGGCCTGATCGTGGGCATCGGCGCCTGGGTGCTGGAGGAGGCGTGCTGGCAACTGCGCGAATGGCAGTCCATCGACCCGTCGGTGACCCTCGCGGTGAACCTGTCCGTGCGGCAGATGCTGTCCAGCGATCTGGTCGCGCTCGTGTCGATGATCCTGCGCAGTACCGGTATCGCGCCGGCGACCCTGTGCCTGGAGCTCACCGAGAGCGGCTTCATGGAGGACGCCGACTACTTCGGCGCCACGCTCGCCGCGCTCAAGGAACTCGGCGTGACGCTGTCGATCGACGACTTCGGCACCGGCTACTCATCGCTGAGCTATCTGAAGAACTTCCCGGTCGACGCGGTGAAGATCGATCGTTCCTTCGTCGAGGGCCTGGCCACCGACCACCGCGACTACTCCCTCGTCGCCGCGATCATGGCCATGGCGACGGCACTGGACCTGTCCGTGACGGCGGAGGGCATCGAGACGCGGGAGCAGCTGGGGATCCTCAAGGATCTGCACTGCCACCGCGTACAGGGCTACCTGCTGTCGGTGCCACTGGCGGCGGATGCCCTGACCGCGCTGCTGCGCGACAAGCAGACCTGGGACGTCACGTAGCCGCTCCGCGTCGGCGTACCGGTCAGCTTTCCGCGTTGTCGGACCCCCGTCCGATACTTCGGTCATGGCATACGACCATGACCTGGCCGACCGGCTCCGCGAGGTCCTCGCCGCAGAGACCGGCCTGACCGAGAAGGCGATGTTCGGTGGGTTGGCGTTCCTCATCGACGGGCACATGGCGGTCAGCGCGAGCGGTCAGGGTGGCCTGCTGCTCCGCGTCGATCCGGCCGACACCGACGAGCTGGTCACCCGCCCGCACGCCGCGCGCGTTCCAGATGCGCGGGCGGCCGATGGACGGCTGGCTGCGCGTCGATCCGGCGGCCCTGGACTCCGACGACGAGCTGCGGGCCTGGGTGGCACTCGGAGTCGCCTACACCCGTTCGCTGCGCCCGGGCTGACACTGCGCCCCCCCACCTACCGCGCGTAGGCAGCCTGCGCGACGGCGATGTCGTCGAGGTGGTCGATGGCCCAGCCGCACAACGCGGCCAGCAACGGTTGCAGGCTCTCGCCGGTCGGCGTGAGCGTGTACTCGACATGGGGAGGCACCTCGGCGAAGTCGTGCCGGTGAACGAGGCCGTTGTAGGCCAGGTCGCGCAGACTGCGCGTCAACGCCTTCTGCGAGATTCCGTCGACGCGGCGTAGGAGCTGACCGTTGCGGTGGTGGCCTTCAGCGAGCGCGGCGATGACCAGTACCGCCCACTTGTCCGCCACCAGGTCCAGCACCTGGCGTGACGGGCACCCGGCGTTGAGCGGGTCCGGTGTCCAGTCCGAGCGGTCGATGGGCAGTGGCATGAGGTGATATCCGTCCGGGGTAGGGACAACATTGTCCGTACTTGTCGTTCAGAACGTGCATCCTCATAGTGAGCTTCGACAGCAGCGAACGCAACGGATCACTCGTGCCGGACGCGACCGACGCGGGGTGCGACGAGAGACAAGGCAGACCATCCCATGACCCACAACCCGTCATCGACGCGCGCCGAGGCCCACATCGAGGTCACCGATTGGCAGCCCGACACCATCGACGACGGCGGCGGCTCGGGCCCGACCCTGGTCCGGATCGCAGTCCGCGAAACCTTCACCGGCGACCTCACCGCCACCGGCCACGCCGCGATGCTTCAGGTCCTGGCCGCGGACGGCTCGGCCGGCTTCGTGGCAGTCGAGCGCATCACCGGAACTCTCGCAGGACGGAGCGGCAGCTTCGTCCTGCAGGACCGAGGGACCCTCGCCGCCGACGGCACCGTGTCCGGCGAGTGGTTCGTCGTGCCCGGATCCGGCACCGGAGAACTGAGTGGACTGAGCGGAGACGGTGGCTTCACCGCCGCCGTCGGTCAGCACGCCACCGCCTGGATCGACTACACCCTCGGGTGAGCAGCGGATGGCTCGCCAGCGTCACCGCGCGGCCGTTCCGGCGCCGAATTCAGCGGCGATCTTCGGGACACCAAGAACAAGGAGCGGTATCCGAACCCCGGACCTCGTGGTCCAGGGTTCGAATACCGCTCCCATGGTGGAGGTGGCGGGAATCGAACCCGCGTCCTCCGGCGGTTTGACAGGTCTTCTCCGGGCGCAGTGTGCTGTGTCTCTACTCGGCCCCATCGGTCATGCACACGAGCTGATGTGACAGGCCCAGTCGCTGTTTGGTGTTCCGTCCTCCCCCGCGACCGGCGAGGACGGTGATCCACCTAGCTGATGCCAGGACCCGGGCCGGTGGAACTCCCGGACTGACACAGTTGCTCCGCTACTTAGGCAGCGAGAGCGAACTGAGCGCGATTATCATCGGCGCTTATTGGTTTTGCGTCGCTTTTTTAACGAGGTCAGCAACGCAATCCTCGGCCCGCTTCCCCTGTCTCGACGAACGGAGTCGAGACCTTTCACCCCCTTCTCAGGCCCTGCGACCTGAGGTCGGCATCCACCGGGCAGTCTGCCCGGCGAACCCTGTCAGCCTAACCATCTCCGGTGCCCGCGTCATCCCGATAGCGTCTTCAGGTAGGACACCGACGACCGCGTGACCGTGAAACCGAGCGAGCGGTAGAGCCGGCCCGCCCCGGTGACGTTGTCGGTGTCGACGCCGAGCGCGACCTCGGTGCAGCCCAGCTCGCGCGCCGCGTGCAGGGCCGCGACCAGCAGCGCCTTGCCCACCCCGCGCCCCCGGGCGGCGTCGCGCACCCCGAGGATGCCGACGTAGAGCTCCTCCTCGCGGTAGCGGTAGCACAGCACGTACCCGTCGATGCCGCCCTCGCCGGGGAGCACGAAGGACGCCTCCGGACGGAACGCGCGCCCTCCGGTCAGGCGCGCCCGCCACTCCTCCGCCGTCACCGGGGCAGACTTCCAGTGCTGGGCGAACGCGGCGTTGTGGGCTTCCCGGACGCCGTCGGAGTCGGCCGCGACGTAGGTCCGCAGCCCCGCGACCGGATCAGCGTCGGGCAACGGCTCGGCCAGGTCGTGCTGCATCTCGTGGAAGTACCGGGCCAGGGTGTACCCGCGTTGCTCCAGCAGCTCGCGCTGGGTGGTGACCGCGGCGCCCGGGTCGGCCCGGACGACGACGGGAACGCGGGGCCGGCGCTGGGCCGCGAACTCCACGATCCGGCGCTCCAGCCGATCGTGCAGCTCGGTGCCGATACCGAGGCCCCGGTAGTCGGGGTCGACGCCACCGGTCAGGTTCGACACGAAGGATCCCTGCACCAGGCTGGTGCGGTGCCAGAGCTGGCCCCACGCGACGAAGGTCCCGTCCGGGGTGCGCACGGCGATGGTGTCGCGCTCGGGATCGACCAGCGGATCCTGGAGCTCCTCGGCCAGATCCTCCGGCTCGTAGTACTCCCCGGTGTCGTCGACGACGGCGAGGCGGTTGGTGAGCGCGGCCCACTCGGCCGTGTCGGCCGGGGTGATCGGTGCGTACCGGAAGGTCGTGGCGCGCGGCGGCGCTGCGCTGGAGAGATCGTTCACGCCGCAGACACAATCAGGCGCAGCCGGATCTGGCTACCGAGTTTGCAGGCCCATCAGTCGCGCACCGTTGGCCCAGACGACCGCACGGAGCCACTCGTCGCCGAGATCCCAGGCCTGCAGCGCCTCGATCTGGGTGGCGTAGCTGTACGGGATGTTCGGGAAGTCGCTGCCGAGGACGATCTTGTCGCCGAGATCGCCGTACGCGGCCACGACGTCGGCCGGCAGCGGGGCGATGGCGTTCAGGTACGCGGTGCCCACCATGGTCGTGTCGAGGTGGACGTTGACGTAGCGCTGGGCGAAGGCCAGGTGCTCGGCGTACTCCGGAGCCCCGGCGTGGGCGATCACGGCTGTCAGGGTGGGGTGCTCGGCGAGGACGGTGCCGAACGGGCCCGGCCCGGTGTGGTGCCCGGGCGCGGGGCCGCTGCCGCAGTGCACGACGACCGGGACGCCCGCGTCGGCGATCATGCCCCACACCTCGCGCAGGACCGGCTCACTCGGGTCGAAGTCGCCGACCTGGACGTGCACCTTGAAGATCCGCGTGCCGGCGTCGAGCGCCTCGCGGACGTAGCGCGCCGCGCTCGGCTCGGGGTAGAAGGTGCCGCTCGGGATGCAACCGGGGGTGGCGGCCGCGAAGTCGCGCGCCCACTGCGAGAGCCACTCGGCCATGTCGGGCTTGTGCGGGTAGACGAGCGCCGGGAACTCGGTCACCCCGAGGTCGGCGAGCTGGGACACCCGCTCGGCCACCGAGCCGCGGTAATGGATCGGCCAGTCCATGCCGTAGTTGACGCGGGCGTTGTCGAAGTAGGCCCACACCTTGGCCATCACCGCGTCGGGCAGGAAGTGCACGTGGATGTCGGCCAGACCGGGCACGCCCAGGGCACGCCACCAGGCCGGGACATCCGCGTCGAGCATCGGCGTTATCGGTCCAGGCCCTTGTTGCGCCGGCCGAGAGCGACCTGGATGTCGCGGTCGGCGTCCCGGCGGGCCAGATCCTGGCGCTTGTCGTAGCTCTTCTTGCCCTTGGCCAGGGCGATCTCGACCTTGACGCGTCCACCCCGGAAGTACAGCGCCAGCGGCACGAGCGTCAGCCCGGACTCCTTGGTCTTGCCGACCAGCCGCTCGATCTCGGCCTTGTGCAGGAGCAGCTTGCGCACCCGGCGCGGGGTGTGGTTGGTCCAGCTGCCCTGGATGTACTCGGGGATGTGGACGCCGTGCAGCCACGCCTCGCCGTCGTCGATCTGGGCGAACCCGTCGATCAGGGAGGCCCGGCCCTCGCGCAGCGACTTGACCTCGGTCCCCGTCAGGACCAGGCCGGCCTCGTAGGTGTCGACGATGGTGTAGTCGTGCCGGGCCTTGCGGTTCTGGGCGATCATCTTGCGCTCGGTGTCGCGATTGCTCGACGCGCGCTCGGAGAGGATGGCCACACCTCCATTGTGCTGCATCCGTCGACCCGGTTGTCCCATCGGCCCTGGAGGGGCAAGGCCGGGGTCAGAGGCGCACGGCGGAGGTCAGAGGCGTACGACGAGGCGCAGCGTGGCGTAAGCCGTCAGCGCCGCCAGGACGACCCCGGCGATGGCACCCGTCCCGCCCGCGACGATGACGTCGTTGGTGGTGAGCTTGGGCAGCACGCCGCTGTCGGTCTGCTGTTTGAAGATGCCGTCGAGGATCAGCGAGTTGCCGATGTAGTCGAGCACGATCGCCAGGATGCCGCCGATCAGGGACGCGATCACCGCCTCGATCATGAACGGCAGCTGCGTCATCCATCGGGACGCACCGACCAGTCGCATGATCGACGTCTCGTGCCGTCTCTGGTTCGCCGCCACCTGGATCGCGTTCGCCATCAGCAGCAGCGCACAGATCATGATCGCGATGGCCGCGATCGCCGCCCCGATCCGCGCTTTGTCGAAGATCGTGAGCAGCACCTTGAGGCTCTCGGACTGGTTGGAGATCTGGTCGACGCCGGTCGCGGTCTGGTACTCCTGCGCGACGCCGGTGTAGTCCTTCTTGATGTCCTTGAGCTTGATCACGAACAGCGCCGGCAGGTAACCGGGCTCGAGGAACTGCACCTCGTCGGGCGGCAGCACCTGCTTGCCGCGCTCGTAGGACTGCTGCTCGCTGATGAAGTCGACCGAGGTGATGCGCGGATCCTGCTGCAGCTTGGTCTGCAGGGCGAGGCGCTGGGCATCGGTGACCTCGGCCTTGCACGGCGATCCGGACAGGTAGGGACCCTTGTTGCACAGGTAGATCGAGACGTTGAGCTTGTCCTCGTAGTTCGCGCGGAACTTGTCGATCTCCTTGCTCACCAGGAAGGCGCCGCCGGCAAAGGCCAGCGCGATGGCGGTGTTCAGGATCAGCGCCACCGTCATGCTGAGATTTCGTCGCAGGCCCGTGGCGACACCGGACATCACGAAACTGGGGCGCATGAATTCCTCATCATCAGGTAGTGGTTCTGGTCAGCACCGGGCGGTCACCGGCACGTGGGGCAGCAGCGCCGGTCAGCGACCGACGCCGTACACACCGCGGGACTGGTCGCGCACGACCTTGCCGGTGTCGAGTTCGATCACACGCCGGCGCATGGCGTCGACGATGTTGTTGTCGTGCGTGGCCATCACCACGGTCGTGCCGGTGCGGTTGATCCGCTCGAGCAGCGCCATGATGCCCTGGCTGGTGTCCGGGTCGAGGTTGCCGGTCGGCTCGTCGGCGAGCAGGACCAGCGGGCGGTTGACGAAGGCGCGGGCGATCGCGACGCGCTGCTGCTCGCCGCCGGACAGCTCGTTGGGCATGCGGCGGGCCTTGCCGGTGAGCCCCACCAGGTCGAGCACCTCGGGGACCGTGCGCTTGATCGAGCGCGACGGCTTGTTGATCACCTCGAGGGCGAACGCGACGTTGTCGTAGACGTTCTTCTTGGGAAGCAGGCGGAAGTCCTGGAAGACGCAGCCGATGCGGCGGCGCAGCTCGGGCACCTTGCGGCCGGGCATCTTGGCGAGGTTCTTGCCGTCGACCTGCACGACCCCCCGCGTGGCCATCTCCTCGCGCAGGAGCAGGCGCAGGACGGTGGACTTGCCCGATCCGGACTGGCCGATGAGGAAGAGGAACTCGCCTTTGTCGACGTCGATGGTCACATCGTCGAGCGCCGGACGGCTGCTCGCCGGGTAGATCTTCGAGACGTTCTCAAGGTGGATCACGTCGACCGACTGTACAGAACGAACCGCTGAACACCGGGATGTCGATCCCCCCGATCCGGTGTTCAGCGGTTCGCCCCGCGGTGCGAGCTACAGCGGCCAGGCCGCGTACTGCACCTCTCCCCCCGTCACCTCGACGCTGAGGCGGACCGGTCCGTGGGGGCGTTCGTAGAGCTCGTACGCGCCCTCGGTCAGCTCGGGGTACACCGCGCTGTAGACGACGTCCGCGCCGGCCGGCCGAGCCACGACCGCGACGTGCGGCCAGGGGCTCGGATGGCTGTGGCTGTGACCGTGATCGTGGTCGTGGACGTGATCGGCGCCGAGGTGGGAGTGCCCGTGCGCCGCTCCCACCGGCCGGATCTCGATCTCCACGCCCTCCAGCTCCCGCGGCATCGTCACCACCAGGGCGCCGACGTCACCGCCGATGTCGAGCAGGACCGAGCCCTGCCCGGCGTAGCTGTTGTCCTCCATCGCCGGTTCCTGACTCACGTCAGGGGGTGGCCCGGCGTGCTGCGGAAGCCGCTGGCCGGGGTGCCCATGTAGGGGAAGGAGGACTTGAGCTTGGCGTTGGTGTTGGTCGTGCCGTCGGTGAGCGCGGCGGCGACCGCATCCGGCGTGTAGGTCTTGTCCACCAGCGGGATCGTCGCGCCCGCGATGGCCCGCAGCTCGATGGCGGTGATGTCGTCGGCCAGGCGGCGCCCGTTCGGGAATCCCGCCGCGTCACCGGCGATCAGGCCGATCGCGTTGGGCTTGGCCGACGGCGGAACGGCCACGTTCAGGCGCAGCATGTCCGACAGCACCGGGCCGGTGTAGTTCTGGAATCCGGCGACGACACCGGCCGGGATTCCGGTCAGCAGGATCGCCGACAGGTCCGCCCGGGGCTTGGTGTACTTCGCCAGGTTCTTGAACACCCCGGGGTAGAGCACCGGCAGCAGGCGGCCGAGCTCGGGCGAGGTGACGTAGTCCGCGAACGCCGAGTCCTGGGACGGGGGCACCGCGTTCCACTTGTCCTTGTCGCCCATCGCGACGAGGACCTCGTTGAACAGCGGGTTTCCCAGACGCGAGACCTGGACCTGCGGACCGACGCCGCTGGTCGTCCCGTCGCCGTTGAGGACCCTGCTCTTGGACCGGGTCGCCGACGCCCAGACACCGATCACGGCCTTGGGGTCCATCACGTTCTTCGGCGTGACACCGCCCAGGGTGAGGTCGGTGATCGGGACCTGGAGGGCGATGCTGTGCACGTTGAGTCCCTGCGAGCCGTTGACGCCGACGGCATCGGCCGACGGGATCAGGTGATGCGACTCGAACGGACGCAGCGCACCCAGGTCGAAGATGCTGCCCAGGTCCACGTGGAAGGCTTCCGCGCGCTGGCCGGCGAAGACAGTCCGGTTACCGGTGATCGAGTGGATCGCCTGAGCCGCGATCGGGTCGTAGGGGTTGGTGCTGCGCCAGCCGACGTTGACCGGAGGCGTGGTCAGGCCCTTGGCCAGCACGACCGGGGCCTTGCCCTTGGCCGTACGGGTGATCGTGTAGGTCTGCGGGCGGTTCCAGTTCGGGTCCGTCGGGCTCTTGATCGGGCCGGTGTTGTACAGGAACGTGTCGGGGTTGCGGACCTGGGTGGTGAAAGTGAAGGCGTAGACGATGTCCGCCTCGGCCTTGCCCGCGTTGGAGACGTTGATCAGGTACGTGACGTCGTCACCGAACTCCCAGAAGTTCGGGCCCGAGTCCGGGATCTGCAGCGGGATGTAGTTGGCGATGATCGTGACGTGGTCGGGCTTGTCAGGGCTGACGAAGGCGTAGACGTCGGTGTTGTCCGCTACCGGGTCCTTGGAGATCTCCGGTGCTTCGCGATGTGAGGACATATCTGGCCTTTCGGTGTCTCGGGAAGTCGGAAGGGTTAGGCGAGCGCGCTGGTGATGTGCGCGACGAGCTTGTGGTCGCGGACGACGACCTCGCGACCGCCGTGCATGACGGCGACCTCGCCGGTCTTGGCGTCCTTGACGTAGGCGACCACCGGCGAGTCGACCTCGGTGCCCTTGTGGGATTCGCCCTTGGGCGTCGCCGCGTCAGCGCTGCCGGCAACGGCCGCCACACCTACTGCTGCGGCCCCTGCTCCTGCCATGGCGAGGAATCCCCGCCGACTTGCGTCGTTCATGCTGCCCGTCCCCTCCGGTGCGCGCGCACCGGTTCCTGATGGCGCGCAGACGGTCGCTGCGCGCGGCGCGGGCGGCCCGGCGGTGCGGAGAACGCGGGAGTGTGGGAAGCACGGTCGCACCGAATGACGGTGCCGAGCATCCGATGACGAGCGGTGTATCCCCCGGTTATCCGACTGCGGATCGTGCGTGCCGTGGAGGGTTCGTCACCGGGGTCACAGCCGGTTCATTTCCCGGTCAATGTTTGTGAAAGATCGCGGCGCAAACTCGGCCACATCGGACAGACCGAGCTAGCGGCGGCGCCACCGGATGCCGGCCTCGATGAAACCGTCGATGTCACCGTCGAGCACGGCCTGCGGGTTGCCGACCTCGTAGTCGGTGCGGAGATCCTTCACCATCTGATACGGATGCAGGACGTAGGAGCGCATCTGGTTGCCCCACGAGGAGCCACCGTCCTTGAGGGCGTCCATCTTGGCCTGCTCCTCCTGTCGCCGGACCTCGAGCAGCTTCGCCTGCAGGACGGCCATCGCGCTCGCCCGGTTCTGGATCTGGCTGCGCTCGTTCTGGCACGACACGACGATGCCGGTCGGCAGATGGGTGATGCGCACGGCCGAGTCGGTCGTGTTGACGCCCTGGCCACCGGGGCCGGAGGAGCGGTAGACGTCCACCCGGAGGTCGTCGTCGGGGATCTCGACGTGGTCGGAGGACTCGACGACGGGCAGCACCTCGACGCCGGCGAAGCTGGTCTGGCGCCGGCCCTGGTTGTCGAACGGGCTGATGCGGACCAGGCGGTGGGTGCCCTGCTCGATCGAGAGGGTGCCGTAGGCGTAGGGCGCCTTGACCCGGAAGGTCGCGGACTTGATCCCCGCCTCCTCGGCGTAGGACGTGTCCAGCACCTCGGTCGGGTAGTTGTGCCGCTCGGCCCAGCGCAGGTACATGCGGAAGAGCATCTCGGCGAAGTCGGCGGCGTCCACGCCCCCGGCCTCGGAGCGGATGGTCATGAGTGCCTCGCGCGCGTCGTACTCCCCCGACAGGAGGGTGCGGACCTCGAGCTCGTCGATGCTGCGGCGCAGCGACTCGACCTCGGTCCCCACCTCGACGCGGCTGTCCTCGTCGTCCTCGGCCTCGGCCATCTCCCACAGCAGCTGGGCGTCCTCGAGGCGGCGCTCCAGCTCGTCGACGCGGCGCACGTCGCTCTGGACGTGCGAGAGCTTGCTGGTGACCGCCTGGGCCCGCTCGGGGTCGTCCCACAGGTCCGGAACGGACGCCTGTGCCTCGAGGTCGGCGACCTGCGTGCGCAGCGCGGGGACGTCGAGCACCGAGGTGATCGTCGCCATCGTGGCGGACAGGTCCTTGAGGGTCGTGGGGATGTCACTCACAGGGTGAGGGTACGCGGCGGCAGCGGCCGGCCGGCCCGCCCGAGATCCGAACGCGGATCCGGCGGGTCAGCTGGCCAGGCGCTTGAGGCGGCGGCGTTCCCGCTCCGACAGCCCGCCCCAGATACCGAAGCGCTCGTCGTTGGCCAGCGCGTACTCGAGGCACTCGGCCTTGACCTCGCAGCCGGTGCAGATCTTCTTCGCCTCGCGCGTCGAGCCGCCCTTCTCGGGGAAGAACGCCTCCGGATCGGTCTGCGCGCAGAGCGAGCGTTCCTGCCAGCTCTGCTCTTCGGGCAGTCCGAAGACGGACGTCAGATCGGCGCTCTCCAGGTTGGTGGCGAGTTCGGTCATCATGTACTCCTTGCCCGGTCGGTGCCCTTGCGTCCCTCGCCCGTTGTTCCCCCGGCGATCCCATCAACGAACGACACGATAGGAATTACACCCGTGTCGTTACCTCCGTGTCAAGCCGAGGGGTGGTATCCCCTCGGCCGTCGGCACCCGGCGGCGCCCGTCTAGTTTTGACCGCGTGAGCTGCTACGTCGACACCCTCCGCGCCTACCCCGACGCCGGCTTCCGCTACACCGACTTCTGCCACCTGCTCGCCGACACCCGCGAGGAGCTGCACGCGATGGCCGACGACCTCGGGATCCCGCGGCGGTTCTTCCAGGATCACCCGTGGCGCTGGCACTACGACCTGCCCGCCCACGTGCGCGCGGCGGCGGTCGCGGCCGGCGCGGTGGAGGTCACGCTGGGCGACGTCGGCGCGCTGCTGCGCCGGCACCGGGCGGCCGCGCGGGGGTGAGCTGAGCCACGCTTTCAGCGCTGTGCCACAGCCGGGCGCCCCGGTCATCACGTACGGTCGCGGGGTGCGGATAACAGTGCTGGCCGGCGGCATCGGTGGGGCTCGATTCCTGCGGGGAGTGCGCGCGGCCAACCCCTCGGCCGAGATCACCGCGATCGTCAACACCGGCGACGACATCACCGTCCACGGCCTGCGGGTCTGCCCGGACCTGGACAGCGTGATGTACACCCTCGGTGACGCGATCGACCCGGACCGCGGGTGGGGACGGGCCGGGGAGACCTGGCGGATCAAGGACGAGCTCGCCTCCTACGGCGCCGACCCGACCTGGTTCGGCCTCGGCGACCTGGACACGGCCACCCACCTGATGCGCACCCGGATGCTCGACGCCGGCTACTCCCTCACCGACGTGACCGCGGCCCTGTCCACCCGCTGGCAGCCTGGCGTCCGGCTCCTGCCGATGAGCGACCAGCGCTGCGAGACCCACGTGGTCGTCGAGATCGACGGCGCCCGCCGGGCCATCCATTTCCAGGAGTGGTGGATCAGGTACCGCGCCGGCATCCCCGCGCTGGCGTTCGTGCAGGTCGGCCTGGAGGCGGCGAAGCCCGCACCCGGCGTGCTGGACGCGATCGCGGCCGCCGATGTCGTGCTGTTCGCCCCGAGCAACCCCGTCGTCAGCATCGGCACGATCCTGGCGCTGCCCGGGGTGAGCGAGACGATCCGCGAGACCGCGGCCCCGGTCGTCGGGGTCTCCCCCATCATCGGCGGGCGGCCGGTGCGCGGCATGGCCGATGCCTGCCTCGACTCGATCGGGGTGGAGGTCAGCGCCCAGGGCGTGGCCGCCCACTACGGCTCGCGGATCGGCGGTGGCCTGCTCGACGGCTGGCTCGTCGCCGAGTCCGACACGGTGAACGTGGCCGGGATCCGCGTCCGCCAGGCTCCGCTGCTGATGACCGGGGACGACGCCACCGCGGCCATGTCGCTGGCCGCCCAGGAGCTCGCCGGTGTCTAACCCGGTACCCGACGCCGTCGAGATCCTGCCCATCGGCGGCCTGCCCGAGATCCGTCCCGGCGACGATCTCGGCGCGCTGCTGTGCGAGGCGGCTCCCTGGCTGCGCGACCACGACATCCTGGTGGTCACGTCGAAGATCGTGTCCAAGGCCGAGGGGCGTCTCGTCGGCGTCGACAGCGACGACCCCGAGGTGCGCGAGGCGGTGCGCCAGCACGCGATCGACGCCGAGACCGTGCGCGTCGTGGCCCGCCGCGGCCCGCTGCGCATCGTGGCCAACCGGCAGGGCGTGGTCCTGGCCGGTGCGGGGGTCGACGCGTCCAACGTCTCCCTCGAGGAGATCGCCCTGCTGCCGCTGGACCCGGACCTGTCCGCGCAGCACCTGCGCGATGCCGTCCAGGACCGGCTCGGCGTCACCGTCGGCGTCGTCGTCAGCGACTCGCTCGGGCGCGCGTGGCGGGCGGGTATCACCGACCACGCACTCGGGGTGGCCGGCCTCGCCGCGATCCGCGACCTGCGCGGGCTGCGCGACCAGCACGGCAACGAACTGCAGGCCACCGAGGTCGCCGTGGCCGACGAGATCGCCGCCGCGGGAGACCTGGTCAAGGGCAAGCTGAGCAACACCCCGGTCGCGGTCGTACGCGGGCTGCAGATCCCCGACGACAAGCGCGGCAGCGCACCGCTCATCCGGCCGGCCCCCGAGGACCTCTTCCGGCTGGGCACGGTCGAGGCCATGTCCATCGGCCGGGAGGACGCGGGCGGCGCGCTCGCCCACCCCGGACCGCTCCACCAGGACGCGCTGCAGACGATCGCCACGCTGACCTCGGGCAACCACCCGGCCCAGGACGCGCTGCGGGAGTCGTTCCTCGGCTTCCTGCACGCCCGCCCGGACGCGATGTGGCGCTCGTGCACGGCCGGTCACCTGACGGCGAGCGCCATCGTCATCGACCCCTCCCGGCAGGCGGTGCTGCTCACGCTCCACCCCCGGGTCGGGCGCTGGGTCCAGCTCGGCGGTCACTGCGAACCGGGCGACGCGACGTTGATGGACGCCGCCGCCCGGGAGGCGCGCGAGGAGAGCGGCATCGGCGCCCTGTCGATGGATCCCGAGCCGCTGGGCCTCGACGTCCACCCGATCACCTGCTCGCTGGGGTTGCCCACGCGCCACTTCGACGTCCGGTTCCTCGCCGTGGCCCCGGACGGTGCCCACCCGATCATCAGCGACGAGTCGATGGACCTGCAGTGGTTCCCGTGGGACAACCTGCCGCCGGACTCCGTCGCCGACCTGGCCTGGGTGGTCGAGCAGGCCCGCTTCCGGCTCCGGATGTGACCGGCTCGGCGGGGCCGCGGGCCCTGGACGCGATCGCCGGGTGGCCGGTGCCCACCGCTGCCGCAGCGGTGGTCGGCCCGGGCGGTGTGCTGGAGACCTACGGCCCGATCGAGCAGCCGTTCCGGTTGGCCTCGGTCACCAAGCTGATCACCGTCCTGGCCGCGCTGATCGCGGTGGAGGAGGAGGCGATCGGCCTCGCGGACCCGGTCGCCACCGAGGTGGTCACGGGAGCCACGGTGCGCCACCTCATGGCACACGCGTCCGGGCTGGCCCCGGAGCGGGTGATGCGCGCCGCGGACCCCGGTACGCGCCGGATCTACTCCAACGCCGGCATCGACCTGCTCGCCGAGACCGTGGCCCTCGGGGCGCGCATGCCCTTCTCCGACTACGTCGCCCTCGGCCTGACCGGGCCGCTCGGCATGACCGCCACGACCGTCGGCGAACGCCCCTCGCGGGACGGGGTGTCGACCGTCACCGACCTGGCCCGCTTCGCCGGCGAGTTGCTCGCCCCCACCGGGATCGTCCACCCGAGCACGCTCGCCGAGGCCACGTCGGTCCAGTTCCCCGGGCTGCGCGGCGTGCTGCCGGGATACGGCCGGCAGGACCCCAACGACTGGGGACTCGGGTTCGAGCTCAAGGACGGCAAGGTGCCGCACTGGACCGGGCCGGCGAACTCGCCCGCCACCTTCGGCCACTTCGGCCAGTCCGGCACGATGCTGTGGGTGGATCCGGTGGCGCGGCTGGCACTCGTCAGCCTGACCGACCGGCCCTTCGACGTGTGGGCCGCGGCGGCGTGGCCCGAACTCAGCGACGCGGTCCTCGCCACCTACGCCTGAACCGGCAGGCAGCCGCGTCAGCTCCCCCGCGGCCGGTCGATGCGCATCCGCGGCCCGAAGCGAGGCGCGGTGATCCCGGCGATCTCGATGAGCCGGACGACACGCTGCCGCTGCCCGGCCCACGGCTGCAGGAGTTCCAGCATCTCCTCGTCGGTCCCCCGCGCGCGTCCCGTCAGCGCGTAGACGACCTGGTTGTGGAGGTGGAAGTCGTTGACGCTGACCGCGTCGGGGTGCCCGATCGCCCGTTGGGTCGTCTCCGCAGCCGTCCAGGCACCGATGCCCGGGATGAGCCGCAGCCGCGCCACCGCGGCGTCCGGCGCGAGATCCGCGCACTCCTCCAGCCGCGCCGCGACCGTCGCGGCGGCCCGGATCGCGCGCTGCCGGTTCAGGTCCACCGACCAGCGGCTCCAGTCCCAGGTGGGGACGTCGAGCAGGTCCCGGGGCGTGGGCGGTACCGCCATGGTCACCGGCACGGGACCCGGCGCCGGTTCGCCGTAGGCCAGCAGCAGCTCCCGCCAGGACGCGCGCGCCTCGCCGCCGGTCACGCGCTGCTCCAGTACGGCCGGTACGAGCGCGGCCATGACCAGCCCGGTCGAGGGCAGCCGCAGTCCGGGCGCCGCGCGGAGCAGGCGGACCAGCCCGGGGTACGCCGACACGTCCAGCCCGCTCCAGTCGTCGCCGTCACCGAGCAGGCGCGGCACCCGGTCCAGGCTCCAATCCGCCCCCGGCCCCCAGGCCTGAGCACGGACCTCCCCCCCGGCCACGGACAGCGCCAGGGTGGACGCCCCGGCGGGCGTCCGCGCGGCGAGCCAGTGCACCCCGTCGATGCGCCGGTAGGCGGGGTCGCCCGCCCCCCGGCGCAACGGACCGAGGGTGCGCGCCAGGTCGACCGGGCGCCCCGGCGACCAGATCCGGCTCAGCCCGGCAGCGGGAGCGACGGCGACCACGCGTCAGCCGTCCGCGCTGAACCGGACGGAGCCGTCGCCGATCGTGATCCCGGGCCACACGCGCAGGCCGCGCAGCAGCTCGTTGCCGGCGCCGATCACCGCGCCGTCGCCGATCACCGCGTCCTCCAGCACCGTGCCGGGGCCGAGGTGGGCGTTCTTGCCGACCACGCTGCGCCGCACCACCGCGCCCGGGCCGACGTACGCGCCGTCGAAGAGGACCGAACCGTCCACGGTGGCCGCCGAGGCGACCACGCAGCCGTGTCCGATCGTGCTCCCGCCGCAGAGCTCGGCGTCCGGGGCCACCTCGGCACCGGACAGCACCAGGTAGTCCCCTACCGGACCGGGCAGCGCGTCCGACGGCGCCAGCCCGCGGACCAGGTCCGCGGACCCGGCGACGAAGTCACCCGGCGTACCGAGGTCACGCCAGTAGGTCGTGTCGACGTGACCCATCACGAGAGCGCCGGCGGCCAGCAGACCCGGGAACGTCTCCCGCTCGACCGAGACCGGCCGTCCGGACGGGATGCCCTCGACCACCGCCCGGGAGAAGACGTAGGCGCCCGCGTTGATCGTGTCGGTGACCGGGTTCGGGTCCTTCTCCAGGAAGGCCAGGACGCGCCCGTCCGCGTCGGTCGGGACGCAGCCGAACGCGCGCGGGTCACTGACCTTGGTGAGGTAGAGCGACACGTCCGCCTCGTGCTCGCGATGGGTGCCCAGCAGCGCGTTGAGGTCCACGCCGGACAGCACGTCGCCGTTGAAGATCATGACCGTGTCGGCGGTGAGGTGGCTCGCCACGTTCCCGATGGCCCCGCCGGTCCCCAGCGGCTCGGTCTCCACGACGTAGTCGATCGACAGGTCCATCGCGGCACCGTCACCGAAGTGGGACTCGAACACCTCGGCGCGGTAGCTCGTGCCGAGGACGACGTGGCGGATCCCCGCGCTGCGGATCCGCGAGAGCAGATGGGTCAGGAACGGCACGCCCGCGGTGGGCAGCATCGGTTTGGGCGCCGAGAGCGTGAGCGGGCGCAGGCGCGTGCCCTGGCCGCCCACCAGGATCACGGCGTCGACGTCGTGGGTCATCCGGGCATCCGCCTCCCTCGCATCCGGCACACGCTGCCACACGCGACCGACGAACGGTAACCACCGCCGCGCGCGTCGCTCATCGCCCCACGCCCTCCGTGGCGAAGGCACGGGCGAGCGCCTCCCGCCAGTGCGGCAACGGGGTCAGTCCGGCCTCGACCCAGCGCCGACCGGACAGGACGGAGTACGCCGGCCGCGGCGCCGGTCGTGGGAACGCCTCGCTCGTCACCGGACGGATCCGCGCCGGGTCGGCACCGAGCTCCTCGAACACCGCCTGCGCCAGGCCGAACCAGGTCGTCTCGCCACCCGCAGTGCAGTGGTAGACGCCGGGATCGGCGGAGGACCGCCCCAACTCGACCAGCGCCGAAGCGAGGTCGCGGGACCAGGTCGGGGTGCCCCACTGGTCGCTGACCACGTCGACCGTCTCCCGTTCCTGTTCCAGCCGGGCCATCGTGCGGACGAAGTTCGACCCGCCGGCGCCGTACACCCAGGCCGTGCGCACCACGTAGGAATCCGGCGCCAGCAGCTGCACGGCCTGCTCGCCGGCGAGCTTGGTGCGCCCGTACGCCGAGCGCGGGGCCGGGAGGGCGTCGACCTCGTAGGGCTGCTCCGCGGTGCCGTCGAAGACGTAGTCGGTCGAGACGTGGATCAGCCGGGCGCCGTGCCGCGCCGCGGCCACCGCCAGCAGCGCGGGCGCGGTCGCGTTGACCAGGTAGGCGGCGTCCTCGTCGGTCTCGGCGGCGTCGACCGCGGTGTAGGCGGCGGCGTTGATGATCACGTCCGGGGCCGACGCGGCGACGACCACGTCCACCGCGACCTGATCGGTCACGTCCAGGGCCTGACGCGAGACCGCGAGACCGTCCTCGTGCTCCAGCGCGGCGACGAGCTCGCTGCCCAGCTGCCCGCCCGCGCCCGTCACCAGCCATGTCACGGGGTGGCCCCCGCCTTCAGCGGCTCCCACCAGGAGCGGTGCGTCCGGTACCACTCGACCGTCTCGGCCAGCCCCTCGGCGAAGGGCACGCGCGGCGCGTAGCCCAGCGCGGCGACCTTGCGGTGGTCGACGGCGTAGCGCAGATCGTGGCCGCCCGCGCGGGGATCCACGATGTGCTCCACGAAGCTCCAGTCCCGCCCGGTGGCCTCGAGCAGCAACCGGGTGAGCTGCTCGTTCGTCAGCTCGACGCCGCCGCCGATGTTGTAGAACTCCCCCGCGGCCCCGCGCTCCACGACCGCCTGCACGCCGCGGCAGTGGTCGGCCACGTGCAGCCAGTCGCGGATGTTCGCGCCCTGGCCGTACAGCGGCACCCGCAGGCCGTCGAGCAGGTTGGTGACGAACAGCGGGATCACCTTCTCGGGGTACTGGTACGGGCCGTAGTTGTTGCTGCACCGCGTGATCGAGACATCCAGGCCGTAGGTCTGCGCGTACGCCCGGGCCAGCAGGTCGCCCCCGGCCTTGGCCGCGGAGTAGGGCGAGTTGGGCTCGAGGAGGTGGTCCTCGGTCCACGCGCCGGTGGCGATCGACCCGTAGACCTCGTCGGTGGAGATGTGCACGACCCGGCCCACCCGGTGCCGGACACAGGCGGCGAAGACCTGCTGCGCCCCCACCACGTTGGTCAGCACGAAATCCGCGGCGGCGCCCCCGATGGAGCGGTCCACGTGGGTCTCCGCGGCGAAGTTGACGACCACGTCGGCGCCCGGCAGGACGGCGTCGAGGTCCGACGGCGAGCAGATGTCGCCGCGCACGAAGGAGTAGCGCGGATCGTCGGCGACCGGTGCCAGGTTCGCGAGGTTTCCGGCGTAGGTGAGCTTGTCGAGGACGACCACCTCGGCATCGGCGAACGCGGGGTACTCACCGCCCAGCAGCTGGCGGACGTACTCGGAGCCGATGAAGCCTGCTCCTCCGGTCACGACGACGCGCATGGGGGCCTTTCGGGACTGGGGGCGCCGCCGGGAGCGACTCTGGGGCGCCAGTATCCCAAAGGTGCGCGCCCGGCAGGCGCAGCACGCCTCGCCGTCGCGCGGGAAACGCCGGTGCGGGGCGTGGGCGTCGGTACCCTGGGAGTCGTGCCTTCCGACTACGGCTCCGGTCGCCCGCCCGGCCCGCCGGACCCCCAGCGCCGCCCGGGCGCCCCGCTCCCGCCGGAGCTGGACCCCCGCGGCCGGCGCGCGGCCCGTGCCGCGGCCACGCCACCGGGCCCGCCGGTACCGCCCGGAGTCACCGGCGGGCGCCCCGGATCGGGAGGACGCCCCGGCTCCGGAGGCCGCCGCCGCCGTCCGGGGGTGTGGGTCTGGCTGCGGGTCGTGGCCGCGCTGATGTCGCTGGCCGTCATCGTCGTGTCGGGCTATGCCTGGGCCACCTACCGGAACCTGACCGCGAGCATCCAGCGCGTCGACGCCATCACCTCGGTCGGGCGCCCCGCGAAGGACATCGACGGCAAGGACCAGAACATCCTGATGACCGGCAACGACGACCGGGACACCGCCACCAACGCCGAGCTCAAGGCACTGGGGCTCTATCGCGACGGCGGCAGCCTCAACACCGACACGATGATGCTGTTGCACGTCCCCGCCAACGGAAAGAAGGCGACAGCGATCTCGCTGCCCCGCGACAGCTGGGTGAACATCCCCGGTTTCGGCATGGGCAAGCTCAACTCCGCCTACGCCGACGGCGTGAACGAGAAGGGCGGCAGCAAGTCCAAGGGCGCCCAGCTGCTCGTCCAGACGGTCGAGAAGCTGACCGGGCTGACGATCGACCACTACGTGCAGGTCGACCTGATCGGGTTCGCGCGCATCAGCGATGCGATCGGCGGGGTCACCGTCTGCCTCAAGGCCGCTCAGAACGCGTCCACCGAAGGCGATTCGACCCATCCGAACGGCTACTCCGGCATCAACCTGAAGAAGGGGAAGAACGTCATCGAGGGCAAGCAGGCCCTGGCGTTCGTCCGGCAGCGGCACGGCCTCCCGCGCGGGGACCTCGATCGCATCGTCCGCCAGCAGTACTTCCTGTCCGCGGTCTTCCGCAAGCTCAGCTCGGCCGGCGTGCTGCTCAACCCCATCAAGATCGCCCGGCTGGTCAAGGCGGTCAGCACGTCCCTGCAGATGGACGGCAACTCCCCCGGCCACCAGGGGCTCGACCCGCTCAAGCTCGCCGAGCAGGTGCAGAATCTCAGCGCCGGGAACCTGACCTTCACCACCATCCCGAACACCAGCGGCACAGTGGGCAACCAGTCCGTGCAGCTGGTCGACGCCGCCCAGATCCCCGTGTTCATCGCCAAGGTGCTCGGTGCCTCGGCCGACACCGCCTACAGCAAGGCCAAGACGGTGTCACCGTCGACGGTCACGGTCACCGTCCTCAACGGTTCCGGCGTCAACGGCGCCGCGGCCACGAACGCCACCGTGCTGAAGCAGGCGGGCTTCCTGGCATCGACCGGTGACGCTGCGCAGCCCGCGACGACCACGGTCATCAGCTACCCCGCGGGCATGGAGGGGCAGGCGAAGACGCTGGCGCGCTACGTCGCCGGCGCCACGGTCCTCAAGTCCAGCAGCGTCAAGGTCGTGACCCTGACGCTGGGTTCGGACAGCAGGCACGCGACGTCCACCCCGACCACGTCGACGACCACCTCGACCGGCACGAGCGGCGCCACGGTGCGCACCGCGGCCCAGACCGACTGCATCAACTAGTGCAGCCCACCCCCGAAGGGCTCTTCGCCGCCGCACGCGCCCGGGACGCCGCCCGCCCGCTGATCACGTTCTACGACGACGCCACCGGTGAGCGGCAGGAGCTGTCCGCCGCCTCGCTCGGCAACTGGGTCGCCAAGACCCACTTCCTGCTCGGCGACGAACTCGGTCTCGGCGTGGGCGATCGGGCCCATGTGAACCTGCCGTTGCACTGGATGAGCTACGTCGTCCTGTTCGGTGCGTGGTCGGCCGGTCTGGAGGTCGTGACCGACCCGACCGCCGCCGACGTGGCCTTCACCGACGAGCCCGGAATCGCGGCGGCCGTGGGTGCGGGCGAGGTCTACGCGCTGGCCCTGGCGCCGTGGGGACAGGGCTTCAGCGGACCGGCTCCGGACGGGGCGAGCGACTTCGTCGCCGCGGTCCGCCCGCAGGCCGACGCGTGGGCCGGGGTCCGTTTCGCAGCCACCGGGGCCGACCCAGCGCTGGACGGTGTCTCGCGCGCGGACCTGGTCGCCGCGGCGCAGGCGCGAGCGGGCGAACTCGGTCTGGCGGAGGGCGCGCGCGTGCTGCTCGGCGATCCGGCACCGCACGCCGTGGACGTACCGACCCTGCTCGCACCGTTCACAGTCGGCGGGACGATGGTGCTGCTGCGGCACGCCCCGGCCACCGGCACGGACCGGCGCGTGGCCCAGGAGCATGTCACCGTGGTCGTGTGACGCCCGGTTGGTGGAGCTGGCCCCGGGAAGGGACCTCGAACAGGTCCGCGGCCGTGCTGCTGGCCGGTGAACTGGTCGCGGTCGGGGGCACCTTCGCCCCCTGGCTGCAGTCGGGGCAGACGGCCCGCAACAGTTATCAGGTCTCCGGTCTGGCTCAGCGCCTGCTCGGTATCACCGGCACCCCGGGCGCGCTCCTCGACGCATGGCCCTTCCTCGGTCTCTTCTGCGCTGCCTCCGCGGCGCTGTTCCTGCTCGGCATCCGGACGGTTGCCTGCTGGCTGGCGCTGCTCGGCATGCTGATCGCCGGATCGGTCGCGATCGCGGCGCTGCGCGGCCCGGACCTGGGCGGCGTCCACGTCGACCGCACCGGCCCACTGATCACCCTGGCCGGAGCGGTGGCGGCCGTCGTGGCGTTCGTGGTCGGGCTCGTCACCGGCCGGGTACAGCGTGACCGCGGAGCCTGACCCGCCGATTTGTCCGCGCCCGGTCCAGGCCCGACACTCAATGACCCACGGCAGGCACGGCATCCCTCGCGTTGATCAGCACCGATGACACAGGCACAGCTACCCTGGCACCGATCCCGACCGGAGACGTCATGAGCAACCCGCAGGACCCGAGCACGCCGCACGACCCGTGGGGCGGCGCCGCCCAGGGCAGCGACCCCGCGGGCCGGCCGCAGCCGCCCGCGCCCCAGTACCCGGCGCCCCACTACCCGGCGCCGCAGGCCCCGCCGCCGCAGTACCCGGAGCCGCAGGCCCAACCGCCGCAGTACCAGCCGCCCGACTACAGCCGGCCGGAGTACCAGCCGTCCCAGTACGGCCAGCCGGAGTACCAGCCGTCCCAGTACGGCCAGCCGGAGCACCAGCCACCGCAGTACGGCCAGCCCCAGTACGGCCAGCCCCAGTACGGCCAGCCCCACTACGGCCAGCAGCCGGAATGGCAGCAGCACCAGGCGACCCCACCGGTCACGCGGCGGCGCAGCGCCCTGATCGCCGGTCTGGCCGCCGTCGTCGTGGTGATCGCCGGCGCCGCGGTGACCTACGTCGCGATCGGCAACAAGAACTCCTCGGCCGGCGCGGCCACTCCCCAGTCTGCGGTGAAGTCCGTCGTCGCCGACCTCGGTAAGTCCGACCTGCTCGGCATCCTCGATCATCTGCCCCCGGCCGAGCGGCCCGGCCTGCGCGATCCGATCACCGACGAGGTGGCTCAGCTCAAGCGGCTGCAGGTCCTCGACCCGAGCGCCGACCCGAACAAGATCGGCGGCGTCACCGTGGCGACGTCGGGGTTGACCTTCCAGCCCCAGGACGAGGTGGTCAACGACCACGTGCGCATCGTCAAGCTCACCGGCGGGACGATCACCGTCAGCGCGGATGCGAGCAAGGTGCCGTACACGCAGGCCTTCATCAAGGCCGCCTTCCACGGCACGCCTCCATCGGGCGTCTCGACCAACACGATCGACATCGCCAAGGACGTCCAGGACAACGGCGGACCGGTGCGCATCGCGACGGTGAAGTCGGGCGGCAAGTGGTACCCGAGCCTGATGTACACGATCGCCGACAACCTCACCCACGACGCCGGCCTGGCCAATCCGACTGCGGCCGACGACATCCCCGCCGTCGGGGCGGCGTCGGCCGAGGCGGCGGTCCGGGCGCTGTATCGCGGACGCCTCGAAGTCCGACCTCAAGGGCGTGATCTCCCTGCTGGCGCCCGACGAACTCGCTGCCGCGCACGAGTACGGCGAGCTGATCGTCAAGAGCAGCGACCCCCTCGACGCCCGACTTCACGGTCGACAAGGTCTCCTTCACCACGGCGTCGGTCAGCGGGGGCGTGCGGGTGCGCCGAAGCATCACCATCACGTCCGGAGGCGACTCCGCCACGGTGGCCGTCGACGGTGACTGCATCTCCGTCGACGCGAGCCGGGCCGGCCAGAAGTTCTGCGCCGCCCAGGCGATCAAGCAATTCGCCCCGTACCTCCACCTCACGGCCGCGCAGCAGACCGCTGTGACGCACGTGTTCGCCGCACTGCCCAAGATCGGAATCGTGGCGACCCAGACGGGCGGCAAGTGGTACATCGACCCCCTACGCAGCTACGCGGACCTCTCGACCGCCGTGCTGAGCGGGCTCGACAAGGGCGACCTGCTCACCCTGATCGGCATCGCCGACAACTGATCGCCGTCGCAGTGCCCGTCCACTCCTGCTCTGTCGCGGGGGTGGGCGGGCATACTGCTGCCCATGCCCAGTTACCAGACACTCACGGTCGAGCGTCCCGCCCCCGGGATCGTGCTCGCCACGCTGAATCGGCCCGACCGCCTCAACGCCATCACGTTCGAGATGTTCGCCGAGTTCCGCCGGCTGTGCGCCGAGCTGGAGGCCGACAACGAGGTGCGCGCACTCGTGCTGACCGGTGCCGGCCGTGGCTTCTGCGCCGGACTGGACCTCGATGACGCCGCCACGCTGCCGGACATGTCCACGGCGGAGTTCCTGCGCGGGCAGGAGGACTGGGCCAAGAGCGTCATCTGCTTCGCGCAGCTGAGCAAACCGGTGATCGCTGCCGTCAACGGGGCGTCCGCGGGGGCCGGCTTCTCCCTGGCGCTGGCCGCGGACATCCGCCTGGCCGCGCCGGCCGCACGCTTCAACGCCGCGTTCATCCGCATCGGGCTCTCGGGCGGCGACTGCGGCTCGTCCTGGTTCCTGCCGCGCATCGTGGGGATGGGGCACGCGTCGGAGATCCTGCTGACCGGGCGCTTCGTCGGGGCCGAGGAGGCGGCGACGATCGGACTGGTCAACCGGGTGGTGCCCGCGGACGAACTCGTCGACAGCGCCGTGGCCCTGGCCGCGCAGATCGCCGCCAACAGCCCGCTCGGCGTGCGCCTGACCAAGCGCGTGCTGACCGTCAACAGCAACGAGCCGTCCCTCGAGGCGGCGATCGAGCTGGAAAACCGCAACCAGGCGCTGACGAGCCGCACCAGCGACATGGCCGAGGCGCTGGCCGCGTTCCGGGATAAGCGCCCGCCGGTCTTCACCGACCACTGACCCCCTCGGCGCCCTAGCCTCCGACGGTCAGCTCCGCGTCGCTGCGCCCGGCCCATCGGCGTGTGGGCGGCCCACTCACTCCGACGTCGGCGAGGAACAGTCGTCCCGAGTCGTGGCCGGCCGCGAGCTCCTCCGGAGTGAGCCGGTACGTCGCCGTGGTGATCACCAGCAGGTCCAGGTCGGGGCCCGCGAAGGCCACGCTGGTGACGTGCGGCGCCGTCAGGACGACGCGCGCCAGCTCCTCGCCGTCGGGGGTGAAGCACCGCACCTCGCCGCCGCCCCAGAACGCGATCCACAGGTTGCCGTCGTCGTCCAGGCACAGGCCGTCGGGCATGGCCCCGGACGGCCGGAACGCGACCTCGAACGGCCCCATCCGCCCGGAGTCGACGTCGTAGTCCATCCGGTACACCACGCCGGGCATACTCTCGACGAGGAACAGGGTCCGGCCGTCGGCCGACCAGGCCATGCCGTTGGCCAGCGTCAACCCGCCGTGACGCCGCACGATCCGCCCGTCGCTCTCGACGCTGTAGAGCGACTGGCCACCGGGGCTGTGATCGGTCGACAGCGTCCCCGCCACGAAGCGCCCGGCCGGGTCGACGGCTCCGTCGTTGAACCGGCTGCCGGGGGCGAGCAGCCGCGGCCCCACCGTGACCGCGCCCTCGGGCGACACGGTGCTCATCCCCGCGGTGTCGGCGACGATCAGCCCACCGTCGGCGGCCGGCGCGAACGAGCCGATCCGGTCGGCGACAGTCCACACCCGGTCGATCGCCGGCAGTTCCGCGAGCTCGAGTCCGGCCGGTTCGGTCCGGAACAGGCGCCCGCTCGGCAGGTCGGCCCACCACAACTGCCCCGACCCGGCCTCCCACGTGGGGCATTCGCCCAGCACATACGCGTCCGGCCCGATCGGGCGGGCGGCGACGGTCCTCACGGCTGCCAGTCGACGTTCACCGTCATCGAGGACGTCAGCGGGGTCACCGAGACGACGCCGTCCACGGCCACCGCCTTGATGTCGCTGTCGGGTTCGAGCGTCGGCGGGTCGAGTTCGATGCGGACACCGAGGCGCCCGGGCAGGTGCTGCTCCGCAGCGGACCGGGCCGGGGCGAGGTGGGCGTAGTAGCTGCGGCGGCTCTGCACCGTGAGCCGGACCTCGGTGTCGACGCCGGCGCTGGACGGGACGTTGAGGTTCAGCACGTCCATCCCCTCGGGCAGCCCCTCGGCCAGGATCCGCTGCGCGTAGTGGCGGGTGAAGTGCTGCACGGGCGTCCCAGTCGCGGTCGGCATAGGTGCGCCAGTCCTTCACCGCCGCCTGGATCGACGACGCGAGGGCGGGGATCCCGAACGCGGCCGCCTGCATCGCGGCGCCGACGGTGCCGCTGACACCCAGCCCCCCGCCGATGTTCTCGCCGTAGTTGATGCCGCTGATGCACAGCGCCGGCGGGCGGTCGGCCAGTTCGAGCACAGCATGGGCGACCGCCATCACCGGCGTCCCGGATACCGCGAAGGCCGCGACGGAGCGCTCGCGGACGGTCAGCTCCGTCGGGACGAGCGCCCCGTGCTCGGCGCCGGCCAGGAACGCGCGGCTCATCGACGTCTGTTGTGTGGCGGGTGCCGCGACGAGCAGATCGCCCAGATCAAGTACGGCCTCGACCGCGGCGAGCAGGCCGGGCGAGTCGATCCCGTCGTCGTTGGTCACCAGGATGAGTGGACGCATCGTCGGAACATACTGCACTCCAACTGCAGATTCTGCGATCCCCTCAGACCTGGTCGGCGCCACGTTCCAGGACGGCCGCACGGATCAGATCGGCGTGACCGTTGTGGCGGGCGTACTCCTCGACCATGTGCACCAGCAGCCATCGCACGGTGGACTGGACACCCCGGTGCGGGAACGTCCGATCGAGCGCGGTCGCCGCGACGATCGCGTCCGTGGCGGCCCGCTCCTCGTGCCAGGCGGTGAAGGTCGCGGCGACGTCGGCGCCCTCGGTGCGGAAGTCCCCGTCGGGATCGTCCGCGCTGTAGTACCTCGGGTCGACGTCCTCACCGGCGACCCGGCGCCGGAACCAGATCCGCTCGACATCGGTGACGTGGCGGACGAGCCCGAGCAGCGACATCGGCGACGGCGGGTAGGGAGCGGCGCGCAACTGCTCGGGGCTCAGCCCCGCGCAGGCCTGTTCGAGGATGGTCCGGTGGCGGTCCAGCGCGCTCACCAGCGCCTGCCGCCCGTCACCGGCAGCGATCACGGACGGATGGTCTCCGCCACACGGATCTCCTGGGCGTAGGCGCGGGCGCGGGCGCGCAGGGCGGCCTCCGGATCGACACCGGCCTCGACCGCCTCTACCACCAGGGCGAAGAGGCGATCGCCCAGCTCCGCGCCGGGCGGCACGAGCGCCGCGATTCCCGCTCGGCGTGCGCGCGCGACCAGGGCGGCCGACAACGCGAGCGCGGGCTGGCCCATCGGCACCCCGTCGATCACCGAGGACCGCTGCTTCTCGGCCTTCTTGATCTCGTCCCAGGACCGGTCCACCTGCTCGGGGCTGAGCGGGTCGGCGCCCTCGGCGGCGGCGAAGACGTGGGGATGGCGGCGCTTGAGCTTCGCGACGATGCCGGCGGCGACGTCCTCGATCGAGAACCGGGTCTGGGGTGGGTTCTCCTCGGCGATGCGGGCATGGAAGAGCACCTGCAGCAGCAGGTCGCCCAGTTCCTCGCGCAGGTGCGCGGCGTCGCCGAGCTCGATCGCCTCGAGGGTCTCGTAGCTCTCCTCGAGCAGGTACGGCGCCAGGCTCTCGTGCGTCTGCTCGGCATCCCACGGGCAGCCGCCGGGCGAGCGCAGCCGGTCCATGACCTCGACGGCTTCCAGCAGGGACGGCGCCGGCGCCGGCTCGCTCATCGACGGTCCGAGGTCAGCTGCCGGCGGCGGCTGTGGTCGGCACCCCGGTCAGGAAGGACGGGGTCGCCGCATCCTGCAGGGTGAGCGTGCTCTGGTCCCACGACCCGTACCGCGGCGAGACGCTGACCTTGATGCCGGCCTTGTTGACGTCGCCGTAGAACTGGGCCGCCGAGGTCTTGTAGACGGCCTTGATGACCAGTTCCTCCAGCTCGGCCGAGCGCACCACCGTCGAACGGAAACCGACGGCGATGCCCTCCTTCGCCAGGACCGTGTCGATGAGCTTGTCCGCGGCCGCGCCGGTGCCGAGGCTGGAGCTGAGCACCTGGTTCACCGCGTCGTCGTGCACCGCGGCCAGTTCGGCGTCGGTGGGGACCTTGCCCGTGCTGGCCAGGTAGGCCGCGAACAACCGCTCCTTGATCACGTAGGTGAGGACGAACGTGCGGGCGTTCGTCGTCCCGTCGCCGGAGCCGACCAGGTTCTTCGCGATCGAGGACTCCGAGATGCGCTGACCGTCCACGACGGCGGCGGCCCCGCTCTTGGTCTGGCAGCCGGTGAGGCCGACGACGGCGAGCAGCGCGGTCAGCAGAAGCAGGATGCGGGTCGATACGACCTTCACAGCGGCAGATCTCCCTGAGCGTGTGGAGTGCGGTGGCCCCTAGGATCTCATGCCATGGAGCGCGCCGACGCCGTGACCCTGTGCCTGGCGCTGCCGGGAGCGGTCGAGGACCACCCGTGGGGTCCGGAGGACACCGTGGTCAAGGTCGGCGGCAAGATCTTCGCCTTCCTCGGCTCGGACCAGGGCACGCCGGCGGTGAGCCTGCGCAACACCGTCGAGGGGACGGCGCAGTGGCGGGCCAGGTTCCCCGGCGCGATCACGCCCGCGCCGTACCTGAAGAAGGACACCTGGAGCCGCATCCTCCTCGCGCCGATGAGCACGGCTGACATCACCGAGCTGGTGGAGGACTCCTACGACCTGGTCGTCGCCGGCCTGCCCGTCCGGCTGCGCCCCTGACGCTGCCCGGGCGGTGCTCAGGCCGACGCGGTGACCGTCAGGGTGGGCGCGACGACCTGATCCAGGACCTCGGCACACCAGGTCAGCAGGGCGACGTCCCGCAGCGGCTCGCCGCCGAAGGACGCGGCCGTGAACGTCCCGTCGCGGTTGACCACGCCCTTGGGCCGAGGCACCGCCATCGTCGAGACGGTGGCCTTGTACAGGCTCTTCGGATGCAGCCGCGACAGCCGCATCTGGCCGGAGTCGGACAGCACCACCGGGGTGAACCGGACCGAGGAGCCCTGCAAGGACACCTCGCTGATCCCGAACCGCCGGCACAGCACCCGGAACCGCGCGACGGCCAGCAGGTTCTCCACCTGGACGGGCAGCGGGCCGTAGCGGTCCAGCAACTCGATCCTGACCGCCTCGACGGCCTCGTCGGTCGACGCCGACGCCAAGGCCCGGTAGGCCTCCAGCCGCAGCCGCTCGCCGGGCAGGTAGTCCTGCGGCAGGTTGGCGTCCACCGGCAGGTCCACCTTGACCTCGAGGAACTCCTCCTCGGCCTCGCCACGGAACTCCGAGACGGCCTCGCCCACCAGCCGCACGTAGAGGTCGAAGCCGACCCCCGCGATGTGGCCGGACTGCTCGCCGCCCAGCAGGTTGCCCGAGCCGCGGATCTCCAGGTCCTTCATCGCCACGGCCATGCCGGCGCCGAGCTCGGTGTGCGCGGCGATCGTGGCCAGCCGGTCGTAGGCGGTCTCCGTCAGCGGCTTCTCCTGCGGGTAGAGGAAGTAGGCGTAGCCGCGCTCACGTGCCCGCCCGACGCGCCCGCGCAGCTGGTGCAGCTGCGACAGCCCGAAGTTGTCGGCCCGCTCGACGATCAGGGTGTTCGCGTTCGGGATGTCCAGCCCGCTCTCGACGATGGTCGTCGAGACCAGCACGTCGTACTCCTTCTCCCAGAAGCCGACCATGATGCGCTCCAGCTCGTGCTCGGCCATCTGGCCGTGCCCGACGGCGATCCGAGCCTCGGGCACGAGCTCCTTCAGGTGGGCGGCGGCTCGGGAGATCGACGACACCCGGTTGTGCACGTAGAAGATCTGCCCGTCGCGCAGGAGCTCACGCCGGATCGCCGCGGCGATCTGGCGCTCGTCGTAGGCGCCGACGAAGGTCAGGACGGGGTGCCGCTCCTCGGGGGGCGTGAGGATCGTCGTCATCTCGCGGATGCCCGTGAGCGACATCTCCAGGGTGCGCGGGATCGGTGTGGCCGACATCGTCAGCACGTCGACGGCGGTCCGCAGCGACTTGAGGTACTCCTTGTGCTCGACGCCGAAACGCTGCTCCTCGTCGACGATCACGAGTCCGAGGCTCTTGAACCGCACGGTCTGCTGGAGCAGGCGATGCGTGCCGATCACGATGTCGACGCTGCCGTCGACGATGCCCTCCAGCGTCCGCTCGGAGTCCGGGCCGGGGGTGAACCGTGACAGCTCGCGGATCTCCACCGGGAACTGGCTCATCCGCTCGCTGAAGGTGTTGAAGTGCTGGTGCGCCAGGAGCGTCGTCGGGACCAGGATCGCCACCTGCTTGCCGTCCTGCACCGCCTTGAACGCCGCGCGCACCGCCACCTCGGTCTTGCCGTAGCCGACGTCGCCGCAGATGATGCGGTCCATCGGCAGCGGCTTCTCCATGTCGGCCTTGACCTCGTCGATGGCCGCGAGCTGGTCGGGCGTCTCGACGTAGGGGAAGGCGTCCTCGAGTTCGCGCTGCCACGGGGTGTCCGGCGCGAAGGCATGCCCCTGGGTGGCCATCCGCGCCGAGTACAGCCGGATCAGCCCGGCGGCGATCTCCTTGACGGCCTTGCGGGCGCGGCCCTTCGTCTTGGCCCAGTCCGAGCCACCCAACCGGTTGAGCGACGGCGACTCGCCGCCGACGTAGCGGGTGACCTGGTCCAGGGAGTCGGTGGGGACGAAGAGCCGGTCCGCGGGCTGCCCCTTCTTCGCCGCCGCGTACTCGATGATCAGGTACTCGCGCTCGCCGCCGTTGACGGTCCGCCGCACCATCTCGACGTACCGCCCGACGCCGTGCTGCTCGTGCACCACGAGATCGCCGGACTGCAGCTGCAGCGGATCGACGGCCTTGCGCCGGCGCGACGGCATCTTGGACCCGTCCCGGGCGGCGACACCCCGCTGTCCGGTGATGTCGGCCTCGCTGAGCACCGCGATCTTGAGCGACGGCGCGACCGCGCCACCGCCGACCTGGCCGGTGGTCACGGTGACGATGCCGGGTTCGGGGACGGCCGTGAGGTTCGGGACCAGACGGGCCGGGACCTCCGCAGCGAGCAGGCGCTCGACCGCGCGCTGGGCGGTGCCGTGCCCCTCGAAGATCGCCGCGATGCGCCAGCCGTCGTGGGCCCAGCCACGCAGGTCCACGAGCATGCGGTCGATCTCGCCGCGGTACTCCGGGGGCGTCTCGAACGCGCTCACCAGCAGGGACGGGCCGGCGACGGCCTCGGCCAGTTCGGCATCCGCGCCGAACGGGGTGATCGTCCACCACGGCAGGCCGATGTCCACGGCATGGGAGTGCACGTCGGCGAGCTCCCGCAGCGACGCCGACCCCAGGTCCACCGGGGCCTGCCCGCCACCGGCTGCCGCCGCCCAGGACGCGGCGAGGAACTCCTCCGAGGTCCGCACGAGGTCCACCGACCGGGACCGGATGCGCTCCGGGTCGCAGATCACCACGTGCGTGCCCTCCGGCAGCTCGTCGATCAGCAGCCCGAGGCTGGGCACCAGCACGGGCATCAGCGACTCCATGCCCTCCACCGCGGTGCCGTCGCTGATCGGGTCGAGCAGCTCGGCAAGTTCCGGGTAGGTGACCCGCAGGGCGGCGGCGCGCTCGCGGACCTCGTCGGTCAGCAGCATCTCGCGGCACGGGGGTGCCCACAGCCCGTGCTCGGCCACGCTCAGGGAGCGCTGGTCGGCGACGGCGAAGTAGCGGATCTCCTCGACCTCGTCGCCCCAGAACTCGACGCGGAGCGGGTGCTCCTCGGTGGCGGGGAAGACGTCGAGGATGCCGCCGCGCACGGCGATGTCCCCGCGGCGTTCCACCAGCTCGGTCCGGGAGTAGCCGGCCCCGACCAGATCGGCGACGAGGTCGGTCAGCTCACGCCCCGAGTCGCCCACCTGCAGGCTGACCGGCTCGAGGTCGCCCAGCCCCGCGACCTGAGGCTGGAGCATCGAGCGGATGGGCGCGACGACGACGCTGATCGGGCCGCCGGCTCCCTCCGCCTCGGGATGGGCCAGCCGGCGCAGCACGGCCAACCGCCGACCGACCGTGTCCGCCCGCGGGCTGAGGCGCTCGTGGGGCAGCGTCTCCCACGACGGGTAGACCTCGACGGTCTCCGGGGGCAGCAGGCAGCGCAGCGCGTCGGCGAGCTCGTCGGCCTCCGCGCCGGTGGTCGTCACCGCCAGCACCGTCCGCCCGGCGCGCGCGGCGAGCAGGGCGATCGGCGTCGCGCGCAACCCCGCCGGCGCGGACAGCGTCAGCTCGGCGACCCCGGCCTCGGCGATCATGGCGGCCAGAGCGGGATCGGCGGCGGCGAGGTCCAGCAACCCGGACAAGGACATGGCATACCCTCTTCAAACTGCGCATTTCGGATGCGCGCGCGACAGCACAAACGCCCCTCGCCGGTGAATCGGGAGGGGTGATGTGTCCAGCCTACTGCGGGCCTCCGACAGCCTGGGGCGGGCCGTTCAGGGCAGACGGCGGGTGCGGGCGAAGCTGCGCAGTGCCTGCTCGTCGGTCGTGTCCAGCACCGGCCGGCCCCAGCGGTCCTCGGCAGGAGCGGGCGGTTCGGGCGCCTCCGGGACCGAGGCGAAACCGGTCAGCCGGTCGTACACGCTCACGTAGGCGCGGCGCTGCGGGCGCCAGTCCAGCTCGGCCTCGGCCCGGCGCCGCCCCTCGAGGGCCATCCGCTCCCGGAGGTCCGGGGCGTCGAGCAGCTCGGCGATCGTGTCGGCGAAACGGCGGACCGCGGCCTCGTCGTCGCCGTCGAGCGCGGGCTCGACGTAGCGCACCGCGGTGCCGCCGGAGATCCTGGTCTCGGCGAGGTCGAAGCTGACGACGGGGAGGACGTAACTCATGTACTCCATCGTCTTGTTCATCGTCGAGACGTCGTTGAGCGGGTTGAGCGGATCCGGCGAGACGCCGAGGTCCGCCGCCGACAGGTAGTCGGCGATCTCGCGGGGGCCCACTCGCCCGGTGAAGGTGAGGTACTCGGCGACATCGAGTTCGGTGCCGAGTTCCTTCAGCGATTCCAGCATGTCGCCGAAACCGAGGAGCGCGACGTGGATGTCGGTGCGGCCGAGCTTGTGCACCAGGATGTCCATCGCGCGGATGACCACGTCGACGCCGTCCTGCGGCCCCATGATCCCCAGGTAGGCCAGCAGGTGGCGCCGCCCCGAACGCAGCTCGGGATCGCCGTCGACGGGACGCATCACGACCGTGTCCGGGCCGCTGCGCACGACCGTCGTGTCCGCCGGGTCCAGGCCGCCGCGGCGCACGGCGATCGCCCGGTAGGACTCGTTGGTGGAGATCACGTGGTCGGCGAGGCGGAAGGTGCGCCGCTCCAGCCACACGAGGGCGCGGTACTGCGCGCGCCCGGCCAGCCCGGTCGGCTTGCCGAACCGCGACAGGTACACCTCCGGGTTCAGGTCGTGCTGGTCGTAGACGAACTTCACGCCGCCGACGCGGTGCAGCGCGGCGAGCAGCCAGTAGGTGTCCGGCGGGTTGCACGCCTGGATGACGTCGAACCCGTCGCGGAGACGGACCTTGACCGACAGCAGAGCGGTGCGCAGCCAGCAGTAGACGAACTCGACGAGGTAGCCGACGAGCCCCTCGGCCGCGGGCGGCGGGGCGTACTTGTAGATGCGCACGCCGTCCAGTTCCTGGTAGGCGGGGTCACCCGGTCCCTTGGGGCAGATGACCGACACGCCGTACCCGGCCGCGACGAGCGCCTGGCACTCCAGCCACACCCGCCGGTCCAGCGGCACCGGCAGGTTCTGCACGATGATCATGACGCGGGGCGCGGAGCCCGAACCGGGCGTGGAGGATCGTCTGCGAAAGCGCACGAGAGAACCGTTTCTGTAGCGGAAGCTGCGGGACGCTGGCCGGGCTCGACCCTACCGCGAGCTCGGTTGCAGACGCCTGTCGAAGATCGACTCCGGGGTCACGGGGAGAGCACGATGCTGAGCATCGCGCCGCGCCCGCTCGCCGCGTCGACCGTCGCGGTGAGCCCGCCGTAGGAGCCGGCGGGGACACTGGCCGCGGAATCGGCCAGGGCCGCCGACGCGTGCCCGCCGCCCGTGCCGATCGTGACGTCCCGCGACACCACCCCACCGGGCAGCGACCAACCGGTCGTCGTCGAGGAGCGGTCCGTCCACACCGACACCACCCAGGAGTTGCTGCCCGCCACCGCCACGGTCGGCGTGGTGTGGCTGGCCGTCGAGACGTCCGTGGCGGAGGCGAAGACCGGGGCGGCCGTCCCGACACCGCGGTACACGGCGAGCTGACCGACCACGCTCGCCTGCGCACTCAGTGGTATCTGCACGGTGGCGCCCGAGTCGCCGGCACCCGCGGCGCGGGTGTAGACGGTCGTCTGCAGCGTCGAGGACGTCACCTGTGTCCGCTGCGTCCAGCCACTGAGCGCGCCGGCCGGGGTTCCGGTGACTCCGGCGGTCCCCACGCTGACGACGAGCAGCTCGGTGTCACCGGCCTGGATCCCGGCCGGTGCGGTGACCGTCAGCGAGGTCGTCCGCCCGGTGGCGCTCGCCTTGCCCACGAAGGAGACCGGGCCGGGCTGGGTGTTCACGGTGACCGTGACCGAGCCGGTCCACGGGTTCGCGCTCTGCCCGCCGCTGTTGTCGGTCACCACGAGCGAGACCTGGTAGGTACCCGAGGCGGCGTAGGTGTGCGACGGCGAGACACCGGTGCCCGTCGAGCCGTCGCCGAACGTCCAGCGCGTAGGAGACGACGGTGCCGTCAGGGTCGTGCGAGGTCGACCCGTCGAAGGAACACGTGGCGCCCGTGCAGGAGGAGGTCGCGGACGCGATCGGCAGCTGGTTCGGCGGCTGCGTGGACGTGCCGTTGAGGAACAGTCCGTGCGCGCGCCAGTCGATGCCGGTGTTGTTGACGACGGTGTCGGAGCCGCTGACGACGCCGCCGGAGAAGTTCACGCGGTGCAGGGTGCCGTCGTTGCGGTTGGCGTAGTAGAGCGACGTGCCGCTGAGGAACATCCCGGCGACGTTGCTGAAGTTGCCGCCCGAGGCCGTGAACTGCGTCCCGCCGATGATGCCGCTGTCGGGCGTGAAGTAGCGGTAGAACAGTGTCGAGTTGCCCGACAGCGTGTAGTACATCCGGCCGCCGTCGTAGAAAGCCCCGGTGACGCTGGAGATCTGCGAGTAGAAGGCCGAGCGCACACCGCGGTAGGTCTGGCCCGAGCCGGTGTCGACGTTGGACCAGTTCGGGTCGTTGTACGGGTCTATGGAGACCGGCGTGCCGACCGTGCTGCCGTTGAAGCTGGCCTGGTAGAAGTTGCCGTCCGTGGCTCCGAAGAAGATCGACGGGCCGACCATGAACGCCCCGCGCGTGGTGGACCAGTTGATCGAGGACGGCTGGCTCCCCAGCGATCCTGCCGTGGTGCCGTCGTAGGAGCGCACGCCGAGCGAGGTCGACGAGGGCAGGGCACCGGCGAAGTACACGTTGCCGGGCAGTGCCGTGGTGGCGGTGGACGCCGGGACGTAGCCGCCGGCGAGCTGGAAGAACCCGAGCTTCTGGTTGTGGAACTGGTCGTGGTCGCCGAAGAAGTCGGTGTCGGACCCGATGTAGACCCCGCTCGGCGTCGAGTACGACGTCCAGGCGCCGGAGCCACGCGGGTTGCGCCCGGGGTTCCAGGCCAGCGGCAGGCCGTTCGCGGGGTCGAGCGCGGCGAGGCCAGGCCGCGGAACGGCACCGGTACCGGCCGAGTCGGACGCGTTCGGGTTGTTCAGCCACCGCTGGTGACCGCCCACGTAGATCGCGGTACCCGTGACGGTCACCGACAGCAACGAGTCGTTGCCGGTGTAGTCGACCCACGTCGGCTTGACGTTGGTGCCTGTCGCGTTGGTCTCCCAGCGGGCGGCGGTGTCGCAGAGGGAGCGGGTGCCGTCGATGTTGGTGCCGCTGGCTCCGGTCGCGGAGATGACGAAGTAGCTGCCGTCGGGTGAGAAGGAGACGTCGCGCATGTAGGTGTCGAACGCGCCGCTGGCGCAGGCCGCCGTGTACTGCAGGGTCGCCCACGCGGTGTCGATCACGGCGCTGCTGCCCGTCAGGTCGACGAGGACGATCTGGTCGTAGGCCAGGTTGTTGGCCTTCTTGAAGTTGCCGATGATCACCATCGTGCGGCCGTCGGGCGAGATGTCCATCGCCCGTGGGCCGACGGCGCCGTTCGCGCCGCTGACGCCGTTGAAGTTGTGGTGCCCGGTCAGCTGGATGTTCATGAACGGGTCGACCGCGCCGGTCGTGGGGTTGAGCGCCACGATGCCCTGGTGGGTGGCGCCACCCACCGTCGTGAACGTCCCGGCGACGTACAGGCGGTTGCCGGAGTACCGGACCGCGTAGACCGCGCCGTTCATCGACGCCGGCTTGAACGGGCTGACGATCGCGCCGGTCACCGTGCTGAGCAGCACCACGCCCTTGGCGGTCACCCCGTTGACGGATCCGAAGAAGCCGCTCACGTAGGCCGTGTCCGGACTCGGGCCGGGGACGATGCTCTCGACCTCACCGTTCACGTTCGGCACGAAGCCGGTGTCGATGGCTCCGGTCGTCGCGTTGAACGCCATGACGAAATTGCGCGTGACCGCGGCGTTCGACCCGTGCGGGGCGACGCTGGTGAAACTCCCGCCGACGAGGATCCGCGTGCCCACCTGCGCGACGCGTCTCCACGATCCCGTTCTTGAAGTCCGGTGTGAACGACACCGGGCCCGGGCTGACGACCTGCGACTGCGCGGCACCGACCGCATGTGACGACGCGGTGAAGGCTGTCTGCAGGGCCACCGCGGTGACCGCGACACAGACACAGGACATGATGCGACGAACTGTGAACACGCGCTTCCCCCGAAACGCCCGCAGGCAATAGCCGCGCGGCCCCCCCGGACCCCGCTCCTGCGACGAGTCTGGGAGATCGGTTACATGAAAGGCAAGGATGCGCTTGCGCGGGCGCCGCGGACCGGCTGCGAAGGGCGCGTTATGTCCGGAGTGCCGCGGGCCCTATATGGAATCGCAATGTAAGGCGGACCCGCATCTCAGTTGAGGGCGCCCGGGTTGATCACGAGGGTGACGGTCGAGCCACGCCCGCTGGCTGCGTCCACCGTCGCCGACTGCCCGGGCGTGGTGCCGGCGTTGACGCCCGCTCCGCTGTCGGCGAGGGCGCTGCTCACCCGGCCGCCGCCGACGCCGATCTCGACGTCGCGGGAGGTCACGGTCGAGGGCAGCGTCCACTGCGTCGTGGTCGAGGACCGGTCGGCCCAGTAGGACAGCACCCAGGAGCCGGTGATGGAGACCGACGCGGACGGCGTCACGTGGGTCGCCGTGGACGCGTCGCCCGCGGTCACGGCGGTGATCGCCCCGGCACCGCGGTAGACGGCCAGCTGCGCGCTCACGCTCACCGAGTCCGACAGCGGCACGACGACGGCCTGACCGGAATCCCCCGCCGACGCGGTGCGCGTGTAGACCGTGGTCTCCAGCGTGGGTGAGGTCTGCTGGGCCAGCACGGTCCAGCCGCTCAACCCGCCCGCCGGGGTGCCGGTGATGCCGCTCTCGTTGGCCGTGACGATCAGGACCTCCGTGTCGCCGGCCGCGATGCCCGCGGGCGCGGTCACCGAGATCGACGGGGTGGTCGCGGTCGCCGCGGGCGTGGCCGTGCTCCCCGCAGCTGCGACGTAGGCGATCGTCTGATAGGTCGGGACGGTCACGGTGAGCGAGCTGGTCCAGGGCGTGCTGTACCCGCCCCGGTTGTCCTCGACGGTCAGCGTGACCTGGTAGGTGCCGCTCGTCGCGTAGGTGTGCGTCGCGGTCGCGCCGGAGCCGGTCGTGCCGTCCCCGAAGTTCCAGGCGTAGCCGATCACCGTGCCGTCGGAGTCGGTGGACGCGGTGCCGTCGAAGGAGCAGGTCGCGGAACTGCAGCTCGCGGTGGCCGACGCGGTGGGCATGACGTTCGGCGCGCTCGGAGGGCCGTAGACGAACAGGCTGTGTGCGCGCCAGTCCCGCCCGTCGAGCGACGGCCCGCTGACGAGCGCGGCCGTGCCGGAGACGCACGCCGCCGCTGAAGGCGATGCGGTAGAGGTTTCCGGTCGTGGCGTTGACGTAGTACAGGCTGGTCCCGGACAGGAACATGCCGGCCGCGGCGCTGAAGTCCCCGCCGGTCGCGGTGAACTGCGTGCCGCCGATGATGCCGCTGTCCGGAGTGAAGTAGCGGTAGTACAGGGTCTCTCGCCGTTGAGGGAGTAGTAGAGCCGGCCGGCGGAGTAGAAGGCGCCGGTGACGCTGGTGAGCTGGCTGTAGTAGCCGGTCACGGCGCCGAGGTAGGTCTGGCCGGAGCCGGTCTGCACGGTCGGCCCAGTTCGGGTCGTCGTACGGGTCGATCGTGACCGGAGTGCCGACGGTGGAGCCGTTGAAGCTGGCCCGGTGGAACGTCCCGTCGACGGTGCCGTAGTAGATGGTCGAGCCGACCACGAACGCGCTGCGGGTCGTCGACCAGTCGATGCCCGTGTTGGGCACCGTGTCGACGGCGCCGATGGTGGTGCCGCTCATGGAACGAACGGCAAGGTCGGTCGCAGCGGCCTCGGTGCCGGTGCTGCCGGCCAGGAAGATGTTGCCGGGCAGGCTCGAGGTGGTGGTGGCTGCCGGAGTCGCGCCGCCGGCGAGCGGGAAGAAGGCGATGCGCGCGGCGTGGTACTGCTCGTGGTCGCCGTAGTTGGTCGTGTCCGAGCCGTAGTAGACGCCCGTGCTGGACGCGTAGATCGCCCACGCTCCGGATCCGCGCGGGTTGCGGCCGGGGTTCCACGCCAGGGGCAGGCCGTTGCTCGGATCGAGCGCGGCGACGCCCGGGCGCGGCACGGCCCCTGCGCCGGCGCGGTCCGAGCCGTTCGGGTTGTTCAGCCAGCGCTCGTGACCGCCGACGTAGATCGCGGTCTGGGTGGTGGCGACCGAGAGCAGGGTGTCGTTGCCGGTGTAGTCGACCCAGGTCGGGGTGACGTTGGTGCCTGTCGCCGCGGTGGCCCACCGGGTGGCGCTGTCGCACAGCGTCTGGGTGATGCCGACGCCGTAGGCGTGCCCGCCCGTGGCGGCGACGACGAAGTAGCTGCCGTCCGGGGAGAACGCGACGTCACGCACGTAGCTGTCGAAGTTGCCTGCGCCGCAGGCCGGCGCGAAGCCGCTGGTGTTCCAGGTCGTGTGGATCGCCGCCGCGGTGGTGCCGAGATCGATCTGCAGGATCTGGTCGTGGACGACGCCGTTGGCCTTCTTGAAGTTGCCGATCACGACGAGGTGCTTGCCGTCGGCCGAGATGTCCATCGCCCGCGGCCCCACGACGCCGTACGCGCCGCTGCCGTCCCAGTTGTGGTGGCCGGTCAGCTGGACGTTCATGTACTTGTCGACCTGGCCGTTGGAGCGGTTGAGCGTGGCGAGGCCGCCGTGCACCGCGCCGCCGACCTTGGTGAACGAGCCGCCGACGAACAGCCGCCCGCCGGCGTAGCGCAGGGTGAAGACGACCCCGTCGGTGATCGAGGACTTGAACGGTGCGATGACCGCGCCGGTGATGGTGCTGACCATCACCACTCCGCGCTGGGCGGCGCCGTTGACGGTGGTGAAGTAGCCGCCGAGGTAGGCCGTGTTCGCCCACGGACCGGGGATGACGCTCTCGATCACGCCATTGACGGCGGGGTGGAAGCCGGTGTCGATGGTTCCGGTGGCGGCGTCGAAGGCGAAGACGTAGTTGCGGGTGATCGCGGCCGTGGAGCCGTGCGGCGCGACCGAGGTGAAGCTGCCCCCGACGATCATGCGCGTGCCGACCTGGGTGATGGAGTAGACGATGCCGTTCTGGATGTCCGGAGTGGCTGTCGAGGGAACCGCACTGACCACCTGGGACTGGACGGGGCCGTAGGCGTCGGCGTCGGCGCTGAGCACGCCCTGCACGGTGAGGCCGACGACGCTCGCCGCCAGCAGCAGTGCCACCGCCCGAAGGTGGGCGCGACCACGTGCCGCGCGTGCAGATCTGAACACGACTTCCATTCCCCCGTCAGCGCCCGAAGGCAGTGGTCCGCGTACCCCCCCGGTAGTGCGGTACCTGACACCAGTGTGCTGCACTTGTTGATCAGTCGCAACTCTTACTGAGACGTAGTTTGATATGCAACCTATAAGTGTGGGTCGAGTCACAAGCGTGATGAACGGTGGCGCGCGCGTGACGAAAGGTTGGCGCGGCCGGAACGGGAGGCGGGGCCGGCGGCTCTCGCCACCGGCCCCGCTCCGTGCCCGATCGGTCTAGCTCTGCGGCGCCAGCACCAGGCTGATCATCTCGCCCTTGCCGCTCGCCCCGCCGGTCACCGTCGCCGTCTGGGCCGGGTAGGTACCCGACGCCAGCGGCGCACCGTTGTCCGCGAGGGCGACCGTGACGCGGCCACTGCCGGTGCCGATCACCGTGTCGCGGCCGGTCACCGTTGCCGGAAGCGTCCAGGCGGTGGTGGTCGAGGACTTGTCGGCCCAGATGTTGACCACCCACGAGCCGCCCGTCGCGACCGTGACAGCCGGCGCGATGTGCGTCGCCGTCGCGCTGTCGGCCGCACCGGCGGTGACCACGCTCGCCGTGCCCACGCCCCGGTAGTCGACCAGCTGCAGGGCGACCGCCGAGGAGGTGGTGAGCGGGACGTGGACCACGACACCGGAGTCGGTCGCCGTGGCAGTGCGCTTGAACACCGTCGTCTGCAGCACGGTGCTCGACAGCTGCTGCGCCACCTGGGTCCAGCCGGTCAGCCCGGTCGGGGTGCCCGTCGTGCCGGTGAGGTTGGTCGTCACCGTCAGCAGCTCCGTGTCACCGGCCTGGATGCCCGCCGGCGCCGTGACGGCCGCGTTGGTGCTGGCCGCCGCGTAGGAGTGCGCTGCCGCGACGTAGGACACCGGAGCGACCGCGGGAGCGGTCACGGTGACCGAGCCGGTCCAGGCCGTGCTCTGGCCGCCACGGTTGTCGGTGACCACCAAGGACACGGTGTATGTCCCCGCCGAGGCGTAGCCGTGGTTCGGCGTCGCACCGGTACCGGTCGATCCGTCACCGAACGTCCAGGCGTAGGACGCGATGGTGCCGTCGGGATCGTTCGAGCTGGTCCCGTCGAAGGCGCAGTTGAGGTTGGTGCACGTCGAGGTCGCGTTGGCGGTCGGCAGCTGGTTCGGGAACGTCGGCGTGCCGTAGGCGAACAGGCCCCGGGCGCGCCAGTCGTTGCCGTCCACGTTCGGGCCGCTGACGACCGTGTCGGTGCCGCTGACGACGCCGGCACTGAAGGTCTCGGTGTGCAGCGTGCCGTCGGCGCGGTTGGCGTAGTAGATCGTGTTGCCGCTCAGGAACTCGCCGGCCGTGTTGCTGAAGTCGCCGCCGCTGGCGGTGAACTCCTGGCCGCCGATGATGCCGCTGTCGGGTGAGAACCAGCGCCAGAACAGGTTCGTCTGGCCGAGCAGCGAGTAGTACATGCGACCGCCGTTGTAGAAGGCGCCCGTGACGTTGCCGATCTCGGAGTAGAACGACGACCGCACGCCGCGGTAGGTCTGGCCCGAGCCGGTGTCGACGTTGGCCCACGCGGGGTCGTTGTACGGGTCGATCGAGACGGGCGTGCCGACCGTCGTGCCGTCGAAGGCTGGCCTTGTAGAAGTTGCCGTCGGTCGAGCCGTAGAAGATCGTGTTGCCGACCATGAAGGCGCCACGCGTGGTGGACCAGTCGACGCCGGTGTTGCTGACGTTGGTCAGCGGGCCGATCGTCGAGCTGTACGCCCGGTAGGACAGGTCGGTCGTGCCGCCGGCGGTCGGGGTGGTGGTCGTCCCGGCCTTGACGATCTCGATCGCGTTGATGAGCGGGTTCTCGGTGATGTTGGTCAGGTCGATGTTGACCGTGCCGTCGCTGGTGATCGTGTAGGACTTCTCGGTGCCGGTCTGGTCACCGACGTCGGCGACGATGTCGTAGTTCGGCAGGACGGTCGTGCCGTCGATCGCCACGTTGAACACCCGCTGACCGGGCTGCGAGGTTCCGCTGTACCGGTTGGCGAAGAACAGGTTCACCGTGACCTGGGTTCCCGTGGTGACCGGGAAGCTCCAGTGCGAGGCGCCCCAGCGCTCGGAGTCGAACAGGGACGTCGGCGCCTGCGGCTCGAGCGAGGCCGAGCGAGCGGCACTCGGGCTCCAGCCGGCCGAGTTGCTGCCGGTGGTGCGGAAGGCGGCACCGGGAGCGGAGTCGCTGTTGTCGGCCATCCAGTCCGGGCCGTTGTCGGTCGCGGCGACCGCGGAGCCGCCCGCGTCCACGCGGTACAGGACGTTGGTGTTCGCCGCGGTCGGCAGCGCGCCGGCCAGGTAGACGTTGGACGGCAGCGCGGCCGTGGCGGTGGAGGCGGGAGCGACGCCACCGGCGAGCGGGAAGAAGCCCAGCTTCATGTCCTTGTACTGGTACGCGGGACCGAAGAAGTCCGTGTCGGAGCCGACGTACAGGCCGTTGGCCGTGACGTACATCGTCCAGGCGCCGGAGCCACGCGGGTTGCGGCCCGGGTTCCAGGACAGCGGGATGCCGCTGGCCGGGTCGAGGGCGGCCATGCCGGCGCGCGGGACGGAGCCCGTGCCGGCGGAGTCGTAGGCGTTGGGGTTGTTCAGCCAGCGCTCGTGCCCGCCGACGTAGACGGCGGTGCCGCTGATCGGCGACCGAGAGCAGGGAGTCGTTGCCGGTGTAGTCGACCCAGGTCGGGTGGACGTTCGTGCCGGTGGCGTTGGTCTCCCAGCGGCTGGCCGAGTCGCACAGCGAGCGCGAGCCGTCGGCGTTGTTGCCGCTGGCGCCGGTGGCCGCGATGACGAAGTAGCTGCCGTCCGGCGAGAAGGCGATGTCCGCGCATGTAGGTGTCGAACGCCCCGCTCGCGCAGGCGGCGCTGAAGTCGCTGGTGGACCAGTTGGGGTCGATGACGCCCGCGCTCGTGCCGAGGTCCAGCATCACGATCTGGTCCGACAGCACGCCGTTGGCGTTCTTGAAGTTGCCGATGATGATCATCCGGGTGCCGTCGGGCGAGATGTCCATCGCCCGCGGCCCGACGGCACCGTTGGAGCCGCCGTTGCCGGTGTAGTTGTGGTGGCCGGTCAGCTGGACGTTGATGTAGGAGTCCACGACGCCGGTGTTCGGGTTCAGCGAGGCGATGCCCTGGTGCAGGATGGTCGCGTCGGTGGTGAAGGTGCCGGCGATGTAGAGGTGACCGGGGGCGTAGCGCACCGTGTAGACCGCACCGTTGAGGGCCGAGGGCTTCCAGCCGCTGACGATCGCGCCGGTGACCGTGCTGACCAGCACGATGCCCTTGCTCTTCGTGCCGTTGACCGTCGCGAACAGGCCGCCGACGTAGGCGGTGTCGGCGGTCGGGCCGGCGACGATGCTCTGGACCACGCCGTCGACCGCCGGGACGAAGCCCGTGTCGAGCGCGCCGGTCGAGGCGTTGAACGCCAGGATGTAGTTGCGGCTGACGATCGTGGACGAGCCGTGCGCGGCGACCTGGGTGAAGCTGCCGCCGACGAGGACCCGAGTACCCACCTGGGCGATCGAGTAGACGATGCCGTCCTGGATGTCAGGAGTGTTGATGGTGGGCGCCACGTTCACCACCGTGGACTGCGCCGTGCCGTAGGCGTGCGCGCTGGTGCTGAACACGTTCTGGACCGCAAGCGCTGTCACTGCTGCAAGAAGGCATGCGGACGCGCGTCGAAAATTGAACACCGTTCTCCCCCGTGTGTGCCCATCAGGCACTCGTTCCGCGCACCGTCCCCCAAGACTGTGCGTCCAGGAAGAGTCTGGGGTGCCGAATGATCTTTTGCAAGTCTTGCGAATCAGTAGGTTGACAGTCGAGACGTAGGACACACGATTCCCAGGGATTACGGGCCTTCTGAGCGCCCTATGTGACGCACGCCACACACCCTCGCAACCGCCGGGACCGCAGTCGCGACCTCGCCGGGACAGCAGAAGGGGCCGCCTGCGGACAGGCGGCCCCTTCTGGCAGATCCGGTCGAGCTAGCTCTGCGGTGCCAGCACCAGGCTCAGCATCGCGCCCTTGCCGCTCGCGCCGCCGGTGACGGTCGCGGTCTGGCTCGGGTAGGTGCCGGCGGTGACTGCACTGCCGCTGTCGGCGAGCTCCACCGTCACCCGGCCGCCGCCGGTACCGATGTCCGAGTCACGGCCGCTCACTGCCGCCGGGACGGTCCAGGCCGTCGTGGTCGAGGACTTGTCCGACCACACGTTGACGACCCACGAGCCGCTGGTGGCGACCGAGACCGACGGTGCGACGTGCGCGGACACCGACGCATCCGCAGCACCCGCAGCGACGATGGTGGCCGTGCCGACGCCGCGGTACACGGCGAGCTGCAGGGCGACTCCCGAGGAGGCCGTCAGCGGCACGCTGAGCGTCGACCCCGACTCGCTGCCCGTCGCGGTCCGGCGGAACACCGAGGTCTGCAGCACCGTGGACGAGGTCTGCGTCGCGACCAGGGTCCAGCCCGACGGCGCGGTGATGGTCCCCGTGGTGTTCGTGGAGACCGTCAGCAGCTCGGTGTCACCGGACTGGATACCGGCCGGAGCCACCACGGACGGGCTGCTGCTCGCCGCCGAGTACGCGTGGGCGACGCCCACGTAGGAGATCGGAGCCACTGCGGGGACCGTGACGGTCACGGTGCCCGTCCACGCCGGGTTGCTGACCCCACCCTGGTCGTCGGTCACTGTCAACGAGACGTTGTAGGTGCCCGAGGCGGCGTAGGTGTGCGACGTCGTCTTGCCGGTGCCCGTCGCGTTGTCACCGAAGGTCCATGCGTAGCTCTGCACGGTGCCGTCGTTGTCGCTGGACGTCGATCCGTCGAACGTGCACGTCGCGTTGGTGCACGACGTGGTGGCGTTCGCGGTCGGCAGCTGGTTCGGTGCCGCCGGTGCGGCCGGCGTGAGCACGATGCTGAGCATCGCACCCTTGCCGCTCGCCCCGCCGGTGACCGTGGCCGTCTGCGCCGGGTAGGTACCCGAGGCCACCGGTGCACCGCTGTCGGCGAGGGTGGACGACGAGCGCCCCGAGCCTGTGCCGATCGCCGTGTCGCGCTGGCTGACCGCTCCGGCCGTGGTCCACGCCGTGGTGGTCGAGGACTTGTCCGACCAGACGTTGACGACCCACGACCCACCGGTCGAGACGGCGACGGCCGGCGCGACGTGGCTGGACGTGCTGCTGTCCTGAGCGCCTGCGACCACCGGGGTGGCCGAGCCGACCGAGCGGTACACCGCCAGCTCCAGCGCGGTGCCGGCCGAGGCCGACAGCGGCGCCGTGACCGTCGCTGCGTCACCGGCAGACGCGGTCCGCTTGTAGACCGTCGTCTGCAGGACCGTCGAGGAGGCCTGCTGGGCGATCTTCGTCCAGCCCGACGGCGCCGAGCTCAGACCGACATTGTTCGTCGTGACGGTCAGCAGTTCGGTGTCACCGGTGTGCACGCCCGCCGGCACCGTCACCGTCGGGCTGGTGCCCGATGCGCTGTAGGAGTGCGCTGCGGCCACGTAGGAGATCGGCGCGACCGCGGGTGCGGTCACCGACACCGATCCGGTCCAGGCCGTGCTCTGGCCGCCGCGGTTGTCCGTGACCACCAAGGAGACGTTGTAGGTACCCGTGGCTGCGTAGCCGTGGCTCGGCTTGGCACCGGTACCGGTCGATCCGTCACCGAACGTCCAGGCGTAGGACGCGATGGTGCCGTCCGGATCGCTGGAGTTGGTCCCGTCGAAGGAGCACGTCAGGTCGGTGCAGGAGGACGTGGCGCTCGCCGTGGGGAGCTGGTTCGGCACGTTCGGCGTCCCGTAGGCGAACAGGCTGCGGGCACGCCAGTCGTTGCCGTCCACGCTCGGACCGCTGACCACGGTGTCGGTGCCGCTGACGACGCCGGCGCTGAAGGACACCGTGTGCAGCGTGCCGTCGGCCCGGTTGGCGTAGTACAGCGTGCTGCCGCTCAGGAACTCACCGGCCGTGTTGCTGAAGTCGCCACCGGAGGCCGAGTACTGGGTGCCGCCGATGATGCCGCTGTCGGGTGAGAACCAGCGCCAGAACAGGGTGGACTGACCGAGCAGCGAGTAGTACATCCGACCGCCGTTGTAGAAGGCGCCCGTGACGTTGCCGATCTCGGAGTAGAAGTCCGAGCGGACGCCCTGGTAGGTCTGGCCCGAGCCGGTGTCCTTGTTGTCCCACAACGGGTCGTTGTAGGGGTCGATCGAGACGGGCGTACCGACGCTCGAGCCGTTGAAGCTGGCCTTGTAGAAGTTGCCGTCGGTCGAGCCGTAGAAGATCGTGTTGCCGGCCATGAAGGCGCCGCGCGTCGTCGACCAGTCGATCCCCGTGTTCGGGACGGTCGTCAGCGTGCCGATCGTGGTGCTGGTGTAGGCGCGGTAGGCCAGGTCCGAGGTCGTCGGGCCCGTCGGCGGAGTCGTGCCGCCGCCACCGGTGCTGGTGTTGACGATCTCGATGCCGTTGATCAGCGCGTTGTCCGCGGGACCGTTGGTGAGATCGATGTTCACCGTGCCGTCACTGGTGATCGTGAAGGACTTCTCGGTACCGGTCTGGTCGCCCACGTCGGCGACGATGTCGTAGTTCGGCAGCACGGTGGTGCCGTCGAGCGCGACGTTGAACACCCGCTGACCGGGCTGGGTCGTGCCGCTGTACCGGTTGGCGAAGAACAGGTTCACGCTCACCTGGGTGCCGGCCGGAACCGGGAAGGCCCAGCTCTGCGGGCCCCAGCGCTCCGTGTCGAACAGTGCCGTCGGGGCGGCCGCCTCCAGCGCCGAACCGCGGTTCGCGCTCGGGCTGTAGCCGGCGGTGTTGCTGCCGGTGTTGCGGTACGCCGAGGCCGCCGCCTGGTCGCTGTCGTCGGCGATCCAGTCCGGGTCCGCCGTCGTTCGCGGCGATGGCCGGTCCGGCGGCGTCGACGCGGTAGAGCACCGGCGTCGTCTTCTTGACGATCTCGATGCCGTTGATGACCGCGTTGTCCGACGATCCGTTGGACAGGTCGATGTTGACCGTGCCGTCACTGGTGATCGTGTACGACTTCTGCACCGCGGTCTGGTCGCCCACATCGGCGACGATGTCGTAGTTCGGCAGCACGGTCGTGCCGTCGATGGCGACGTTGAAGACGCGCTGCCCGACACCGCTGGTGCAGGTGCAGCGGTTGGCGAAGAACAGGTTGACCGTGACCTGGTCCCGGCCGGAACCGGGAAGGCCCAGCTCTGCGGTGCCCAGCGCTCGCTGTCGAACAGTGCCGTCGGCGCCTGTGCCTCGACCGAGGCCGTCCGCGCTGCGCTCGGGCTCCACGCCGGCGGTGTTGCCACCGCTGCTGTAGGCCGAGCCGTTGGCGTCGCCGGTCCAGTCAGGGCCGTTGTCGGTGGCCGCGAGTGTCGGGCCGCCGGCGTCGACGCGGTAGAGCACGTTGCTGGTCGAGGCGTTGGGCAGCAGGCCGGCCTCGAAGACGTTCGACGGCAGGCTCTGCGTGCTCGTCGACGCCGGGGCGGAGCCACCGGCCAGCGGGAAGAAGCCGAGCTTCATGTTGTGGTACTGGTCGTGGTCACCGAAGTAGTCGGTGTCCGATGCCCACGTAGAGGCCGAGGCTGTTGGAGTACATCGCCCAGGCGCCGGAACCGCGCGGGTTGCGGCCCGGGTTCCAGGCCAGCGGGATGCCGCTGTTCGGGTCGAGCGCGGCCAGGCCCGGACGCGGGACGGCGCCGGTGCCGGCGGAGTCGTAGGCGTTGGGGTTGTTCAGCCAGCGCTGGTGACCGCCGATGTAGACGGCCGTACCGGTGACGGTGACCGAGAGGATCGAGTCGTTGCCGGAGTAGTCGACCCACGTCGGCTGGACGTTCGCGCCGGTGGCGGAGGTCTCCCAGCGGGTGGCGGAGTCGCAGAGCGAGCGGGTGCCGTCGGTGTTGTTGCCGCTACCGCCGGTGGCCGCAACGGCGAAGTAGCTGCCGTCCGGGGAGAAGGAGACGTCGCGCATGTAGGTGTCGAAGGCGTTGCTGTAGCACGCGGCCGTGTAGTCGACGGTGTTCCAGTTCAGGTTGATCGCCGCGGAGGAGCCGCTCAGGTCGACCATGACGATCTGGTCGTAGGCCAGACCGTTCGCCTGCTTGAAGTTGCCGATGATGACCATCGTCTTGCCGTCCGGGGAGATGTCCATCGCCCGAGGACCGACGGCGCCGTTGGACTGACCCGACTGGCCGGTGTAGTTGTGGTGGCCGGTCAGCTGGATGTTCATGAACGGGTCCAGCGCACCGGTCGTGCCGTTGAGGGCGACGATGCCCTGGTGGGAGACACCCGCGGCGGTCGTGAAGGTGCCCGCCGCGTAGACGCGGCCACCGGACGTGCGCACGGCGTAGACCGCGCCGTTGATGGCGGCCGGCTTCCAGCCGCTGACGATCGCGCCGGTCACCGTGCTCACCAGCACGACGCCCTTGCTCTTGACGCCGTTGGCGGTGTTGAACAGGCCGCCGATGTAGGCCGTGTCGGCCGACGGTCCGGGCCAGATGCTCTGCACGACGCCGTCGAGGGCCGGGACGAACCCGGTGTCGATCGCGCCGGTGCTGGCGTTGAAGGCCATCACGTAGTTGCGTGTCACCACCGCCGAGGAGCCGTGCGGCGCGACCTTGGTGAAGCTGCCGCCGACGAGGATGCGCGTGCCGACCTGCTGGATGGCATAGACGATGCCGTCCTGGAAGTCAGGCGTGTAGGACGCCGCCGCCGGGCTGACCACGGTCGACTGGGCTGTCCCTGCGGCCTGAGCGGTCAGGCTGAATGCGCCCTGAAGGGCGACTGCTGTTGCGAGTGCGGCCAGGCATGCGACCGCGCGCCGAAATGTGAACACAATGCTCCCCCGAATGCCCGAAGGCATCGCGCGCCGCCCCCCAAGGCCACGCTACTGGGGACATCCTGCGGCCTGAATTGATCATTTGCAAGTCTTGCTCGTAAGTTATCGGCGGCGGAAGTTACACAACGGCTTAATGTCTGGTTTGGGTTCGGGCATGCCACCCATTCGTTACCAAACAGGCGCGAAAAACGGGTATCGGGCCGACGGTTCACCCGTCGGCCCGATACCGGTTCTATCTTGACAATGTAGTGAAAACGGTCGGCCGAGCCGGCGTCCCGGCCGCGTGCCGATCAGCTCTGGGGCGCCAGAACGATGCTCAGCGACGCACCCTTGCCGCTGGCGCCACCGGTGACGGTGGCGGTCTGTGCAGGGTAGGTCCCCGCCGACTGCGGAGCCCCGCTGTCGGCCACCGCGACGGTGACCCGTCCGCCACCGGTCCCGATCACGGAGTCCCGTGAGGTAACGGTCGCGGGCGTCGTCCAGGCCGTGGTCGTCGAGGACTTGTCGGTCCAGTAGTTCAGGACCCACGAGCCGTTGGTGGACACCGCGACCGCCGGCGCGGAGTGCGTCGCCGTGCCCGAGTCCGCAGCACCGGCAACGGCCGTCACCGCGGCGACACCCCGGTAGACCGACAGCTCGAGGGCGACCCCGGACGACGCCGACAGCGACACCGAGACCAATGTGCCCGAGTCCGTCGCTCCCGCCGCCCGCTGGAAGACCGTGGTCTGCAGCGCCGTGGTCGAGGCCTGACTGGCGACCTGGGTCCAGCCCGACGGCGCCGACACGGTGGCCGCGGAGTTGGTCGTCACCGACAGCAGTTCCGTGTCACCGGCCTGGATCCCAGCCGGAGCGATGAGCGAGGGAACCGAGCTGGCCGCGGCGTAGGACTTGCTGGAGCTGACGTAGGAGACCGGCGCCACGGCCGGCACCGTCACGCTGACGGTCCCGGTCCAGGCCGTGCTCACGCCGCCCTGGTCGTCGGTCACCGTCAGGGCGACGTTGTAGGTGCCCGAGGCGGTGTAGGTGTGCGACGTCGTCTTGCCCGTCCCCGAGGTGGTGTCACCGAAGTCCCAGGCGTAAGACTGCACCGTTCCGTCTGTGTCCGACGATGCCGATCCGTCGAACGTGCAGGTGGCGTCCGTGCAGGACGTGGTCGCACTGGCCGTCGGCAGGATGTTCGGCGCCGCGGGCTTGAGGACGATGCTGATCGTCTCGCCCTTGCCGCTCGCCCCGCCGGTGACGGTCGCCGTCTGGGCCGGATAGGTGCCCGACGCCACCGCCGCACCGCTGTCGGCCACGGCCGAGGTCACCCGGCCACCGCCGGTGCCGATCACGGTGTCGCGCCCGGTGACCGCGGCCGGGAGCGTCCAGGCCGAGGTCGTCGAGGACTTGTCGGTCCAGCTGTTGACGACCCACGAGCCGCCCGCGGACACCGTCACCGCGGGAGCGACGTGGGTGGCCGTAGCACTGTCCTGCGCACTCGCCACGACCGGCGTCGCGCTGCCCACCGAGCGGTACACGACCAGCTGCAGCGCGGTCCCGGCCGACGCCGAGAGCGGCACCGTCACCGCTGTGCCGGAGTCGGTCGCCGACGCAGAGCGCTCGAACACCGTGGTCTGCAACACCGTCGAGGACGCCTGCTGAGCGATCTGCGTCCAGCCGGTCAGGCCCGCCGGTGTTCCGGTGATGCCGACGTTGTTGGTGCTGACGTAGAGCAGCTCGGTGTCACCCGCCTGGACGCCCGCCGGCACGGTCAGCGACGGGCTGGTGCCCGACGCCGCGTAGGAGTGGGCCGACGCGACCGACGAGATGGCCGGCGCGTTCGGGGCGGTGACGGTCACCGAGCCCGTCCACGCCGTGCTCTGGCCGCCCCGGTTGTCGGTGACCACCAGGGACACCGCGTAGGTGCCCGCGGTGGCGTAACCGTGCGCCGGAGCGACGCCCGTGCCCGTCGTCCCGTCACCGAACGTCCAGGCGTAGGAGGCGATCGTGCCGTCCGAGTCAGCTGACGCGGAGCCGTCGAAGCTGCAGTTGAGGTCCGTGCAGGTCGAGGTCGCCGATGCCGTCGGAAGGACGTTCGGGAACGTCGCCGCGCCGTAGGCGAACATCGACTTGGCGCGCCAGTCCTTGCCGTCCACCAGCGGGCCGCTGACGACCGTGTCGCCGCCGGTCAGCGTTCCGGCGGCGAAGCCCACGCTGTGCAGCGTGCCGTCGAAGCTGTTCGCGTAGTACAGCGTCGAGCCCGAGAGGAAGGCGCCGGAGAACGTCCGGAAGGTGGTGCTGGTGGAGGCGGTGAACTGCGTGCCGCCGATGATGCCGCTGTCCGGGGTGAAGTAGCGCCAGAACAGGCTGCTCTGTCCCGAGAGCGTGTAGTACAGCCGCCCGGCGGAGTAGAACGCGCTTGTCAGGCTGCCGATCTGGTTGTAGTAGCCGGACCGGACGCCGCGGAAGGTCTGCCCCGAGCCGGTGTCGACGTTGGCCCAGTTGGGGTCGTTGTACGGGTCGATCGCGACCGGGGTCCCGACGGTCGTGCCGTCGAAGCTGGCCTGGTAGAAGTTCCCGTCGGTCGCGCCGTAGAAGATCGTGGAGCCGACCATGAACGCGCCCCTGGTGGTCGACCAGTTGATGCTCGAGCCGACCGTCGTGGTGGTCCCGATCGTCGTGCCCGAATCGGGGCGGTAGACCAGCGTCGTCGAGGCGGCGTTCGGGCCGGCCAGGTAGATGTTGGCAGGCAGGGTCGCCGTCGCCGTCGAGGCGGGGGCGTAGCCGCCCGCGAGCGGGAAGTAGCCGATCTTCATCCGGTGGTACTGGTCGTCGTAGCCGAAGTAGTCGGTGTCGCTGCCGACATAGATGCCGCTGGCCGAGGCGTAGACAGCCCAGGCTCCGGAGCCGCGCGGGTTGCGCCCGGGGTTCCAGTTCAGCGGCAGGCCGTTGACCGGGTCGAGGGCGGCCATGCCCGCGCGCGGCACGGAGCCCGAACCGGCGGAGTCGAGCGCGTTCGGGTTGTTGAACCAGCGCATGTGCCCGCCGACGTAGATGGCGGTGCCGGTGACCGCGACGGAGAGAACGGTGTCGTTGCCGGTGTAGTCGACCCAGGTGGGCTGGACGTTGGTCCCGGTGCCGTTGGTCTCCCAGCGGGCGGCTGCGTCGCACAGCGAGCGGGAGCCGTCGGTGTTGTTGCCGCTGCCGCCGGTGCCGACGACGACGAAGTAGGAGCCGTCCGGGGAGAAGGCGATGTCACGCAGGTAGGAGTCGTAGGCCCAGTAGTAGCAGCGGGCGGTGTAGTCGCTGGTGTACCAGTTCGGGTCGACCACGGCGCTGGCGCCGGCGTTGAGATCGATCATCACGATCTGGTCCTGCAGGACACCGTTGACGTACTTGAAGTTGCCGACGGCGACGAGCCGGGTGCCGTCGGGCGAGACGTCCATGGCCCGCGGCCCCACCGCGCCGTTGGACTCCCCCGCGGCGCCGGTGTAGTTGTGGTGGCCGGTGAGCTGGACGTTCATGAACGGGTCCAGCGCGCCGGTGAGCGGGTTGAGCGTGCCGATCCCCTGGTGCTGGATCTTGTTGAGGGTGACGAAGGTCCCCGCGATGTAGAGGCGGCCGCCGGCGAGACGGACGGTGTACACGCCGCCGTCCATCGCGGCCGGCTTCCACCCGTTCACGATCTGGCCGGTGACGGTGCTGAGCAGGACGATGCCCTTGGACTTGACGCCGTTGACCGTGCTGAACAGGCCACCGACGTAGACCGTGTCCGCCGAGGGCCCCGGGGTGATCGACTCGACCACCCCGTCCAGGGCGGGGACGAAACCGGTGTCGATCAGACCGGTCGTCGCGTCGAAGGCGAGGATGTAGTTGCGGGTGACCGTGGCCGTCGAGCCGTGGTTGGCGACGGTGGTGAAGCTCCCGCCCACGATCATCCGGGTGCCGACCTGGGTGATCGCGTAGACGATCCCGTCGCTGATGTCCGGCGTCGCGGTGGACGCGGCGGCACTGACGATCTGGGACTGGGCGGTGCTGTTGCCGCTGGCGTGCGCCGCGGCCGAGTACCCGATCTGCAGTCCGAGTACGGTCGCCGCCACGACGGCAGCTGCGCAGGCGCGCCTGATGATTCCTGACACTGTCGACTCCCCCGTGTGCGCCCGCAGGCGCAGGATGCCGCCCCCCGGCGGCATCATCTGCCTTACATTCTGCCCTCCGGCTCGACAGAATGGCAACTCAGACGTGATACTTCCGTAGAAGTCATATCCTGCAACACTGCTTGACCGCGTCAGAAGCTCGACATCGTGCGGCGACGGACGTCGGTTACCATCTCCGTGATGTCGATCTTTGTCGACACGGGGCCATCACATTCGGGGGGATCCAATGGCCGTACTCATCACCTTGTTCTTCGTAGGGCTGGTGGTGTCGATCGCGCTGGGCTACGTCGCCTACCGCGCCACCTGGGCACTGCCCGGCGGCGGACCGTCGGCCTGGGGCAGGGCGGCCGCGGCACGGTTCGGGGCGATCCCGTCCGCGCTCGGCATCCTCGTGCTCGGCACTGCCGCCGTCACCGTCGTCTGCCTGCCGGTCGGCTTCCTGGCCAAGGCGCTGCAGAGCAGCGTCGACGATCCGACGTTCCGCTGGGTCCAGCAGCAGGTCTACGCCGACAAGTTCACGTCGATGATGAACAAGCTCACGACGATCGGGAACACCGGCAACGTCGAGCTCGTGTGCATGTTCGCGATCGTCGTGCTGGCCGCGATCTGGCGGCGCAACTTCTGGGTACCGCCGGTGGCGATCTTCGCGCTGTTCTTCGCCGAGCGCTGGAGCCAGAAGGGGCTGACGAAGATCGTCGCCCGGGACCACGTGCCCACGACCAAGGGCAACTTCCCCTCCGGCGGAGTTGGACGCATCCTCTGCGTCTACGGCCTGATCCTGGTGTTCGTGATCATGGTGCTGCCGCCGCTGACCCGCGCGTGGCGGATCGCCCTGTGGGCCGGACTCGGCACGACCGCCTACATCGAGGCGTACTCGCGGGTGTTCCTGTCCAAGCACTGGCTCACCGACGCGGTCGCCGGGATCATCTTCGGCTACCTGCTGCTGATCGTGTCCGCAGCCGTAGCTGCCGCACTGGCCTACTCGTACGGCCCGCACGGCCGACCGGCGACTGACGCCGAGGCGCAGGAGCCGCAGGCACCGAAGCGCCCGTACGCCGCCGCGCACTGACACACCGCTGACAGTTCCGGGCCGGTCGGATGACCGGCCCGGAGCTGTCTGCCGAGATCGTGGTCGGCCCTCAGATCACCTTCGCGTAGGACCAGCCGGACACCGCGAACACCGGCGAGTTCTTGCACGCGGTGAACGCCTTGAGCGTCTGGGACGTGTCGTCCATCGCGGTGTTGCTGACCCGCGGGTCGGGAGACTTCGCCATGTCGAAGTAGCTGATCGCCTTCAGCATCGGGAAGTTGACGATGTCGCGCGGCACCGTCGCGAAGAACGCCGCCTTGAGCGCGGGGTTCGAGCTGTTGTCCTGGACGCCCCACTCGGACAGCATGATCGGCACGCCCGGGTGCAGCTTGGTGAAGTAGGTGTAGAAGCCCGGGAAGGACCCCACGGGGTGATCGACCATCCCGCCGAAGGTGGAGGGGCGGGAGAACGTCGCCACGGCGCTGCCGTAGGGGTCGTAGCTGATCCAGTCGACCACATCGTCGCCCGGCCACAGCGACGTGAACCAGGACTTGGTCACCCACGGCTGGTAGCCCATGTAGTTCATGACGGTGACGGCGTTGGTCGCACCGTGCGAGCGCAGCCGCAGCACGACGTGGCGGTACATCGCGGCGTAGTCCGAGGCGGTCATCCCGGATCCGGCCGCGGGGTTGACGTCGTTCTCCGGCTCGTGCCAGATCGCGAGGAGGAAGCGGTACGGGAAGTTCGCCTTGAGGTAGGCGGCCTCGGCGTCGATGCGGGCGTCGGCCTTGCCGGCGGCGACGGCGGCCCAGGTCATGTCGGTGGCGGGCTTCCAGTTCGTCAGGAGCAGCCGGCCGGAACTGATCGTCAGAGCTCTCTCGGCCTTGCCGGGGAAGAGCTGACTGTTCGAGTGGTACGTGTGGATCATGTTGAACTGGCTGCCGACCTCGCGCTCCACGATGGGCAGACCCACCGAGATCGTGGTCTTGGTCTTCGCCCGCGGGGCGATGCCGAACCAGCGCCCGCAGGTCGGCACGAGCTTGGCCGAGACCGTGCACGTGGCGGCGGAGCCGGCCTGGCCGGTGGCCGAGACGGCCACGACGCCGGCGATGAGGGTGAGTGCTGCGGCGAGAGCCGCGAGGATCGGCCTGCTGACGCGGCCGGATCGGGTGACGTGATCACCGACAAACAGCGCGGAACTCGCATTCCGGTCAGCCTGAGGGCGTCGTCGAGTACGGGCGGACAAAGGCATGGGGGGTTACCTTCCGTCAGTTGAGTAATTGATTTAGTTATCTATCCGTGATGTTGACGAGCCTAAGCCTTCCGCGTCAAAGATTACAAATTCGCATCGGAGGTGGGCCGTGATGTACCGCTCGTGTGCGCTGATTCGTGAGCCTGACCCTGACCGTCTAAGCTGGAAGCAATTTGACAGCAGGGCCTACTTTCGTGGGCTCCGGTGGACACGACGACTCGAGGAGAGGTGGCCTCCTCAGTGGCGCTTGCGGGAGAGAACCAGACACACCACGGAGTGTCCTGGCAGAAGCTGCTACGTCGCGGTTGGCCGGCTCTGATCCTCGGAATCGTGATCGGTGTGGTCGGCGGTCTGGCCGGCGTGCACCTGGTCAACCCGACGTACGAGTCCACCGCGAAGATCTCGGTGACGGCGACCGGCGTGACCCAGACCGCGGCGGCCGGCAGCCGCAACGTGAACACCAACAACGGCGTGAACATGGACACCGAGGCCAAGCTCGCCACCTCGACCCAGGTCACCGAAGCCGCCAAGACCGCACTCAACTCCCCTGAGCCGGCGACCTTCATCGCCCAGCACACGACCGTCACCGTCGTGGCGAACAGCTCGATCCTGGTGATCACCTACTCCGCCTCGACACCGCTCGGCGCGCAGCGGGGCGCCCAGGCTGTCGCCGAGGCCTACCTGGCCGACCGCCTCAAGACGGCCACGGCGAGCAACAACGACGTCATCGCGAAGCTGCAGGCCAACATCAAGGCGGCGAACACCGCACTGCAGAAGGTCAACACCGAGATCGCCAGCCTGCCCAACGACTCGGCCGACCGCCTCTTCGCCCAGCAGCAGAAGGCGACGCTCACCAAGTCACTGACGCAGCTCAACCAGTCGCTGGTGAATGCCACGTCGCTGGTCATCACCCCGGGCACCATCACCAACGCCGCGTTCCTGCCGACCGCCCCGGCCAGCCCGTCGAAGAAGTTGTACATCGGCGGCGGTCTCGCGGTCGGGATCCTGCTCGGCCTGTTCGGCGCCTGGCTGCTCGCTCGTCGCGTACGCAAGCTGCGCCGCCCCGACGACGTCCACACCACGATCGGTGTGCCGACCATCGCCCGGATCCACTCCATGCACGTGGAGATGCTCGTCGAGGCCGGTACCGCCGACGCCGAGGACTACCGACGCCTGGTCAACGTCCTGTCGGCGACACTGCGCGGCAACGGCGGCATGATCGTCATCGCCGGATGCGACGAAAGCGCTGTCGCCAGCACGGTCACCAGCAACGTGGCGGCCACGCTGTCCCGGGCCGGTGAGTCGGTGTCGATCCTGCGCCCCGGCGAGACCGACGAGACCGCTCAGGACGGGCTGCCCGCCACCGAGGGCAACGTCAACGTCGTCGGCGGCCTCGAGTCCAGCCACCGCATCGTGGCGGGAACCGGCCCCCGCACCCGGCGCCTCATCGACCAGCTCCGGCACAACAAGGACGCGTTCGTCCTCGTCGACGTCCCGGAGCCGCTGAAGACGGCCGACGCGCAGTCCTTCGGCGCGAGCGCCGACGCCGTCGTCATCGTCATGCGAGCGCGCACCAGGACCGAGCACGTCCAGCAGATCCTCGCCGAGTTCGACGCCGTGGGCGCGCCGATCCTCGGGGCCGTGCTGGTGACGGTCGCCTCGAACCGGCAGATGCGCCAGCTCGCGGAGGCGCAGAAGCAGGCTCAGGAGAGCCGGGTGCCCGCGATCACCCAGTCCGGCGAGGACGAGGAGTTCCCGCCGGAGACGGTCACCGTCGAGCGCATCAGCGGCGCCTATGTCGCGGGCCCCGCGCACGGTGCCGACGATTTCCCGCTGCTCGACTCGCACGACGCCACCGTCGACGCCGAGACCGTCGACGAGGACGACGCCGACTCCGAGGCCGACTCCGACGCCACGCGGTGGCACCACCGGGCGCCGGAGCCGGCGGACGCGGAGACTCCGTCCGCCGAGCACGACGACGTGGCGGACACCGCCGCCGCCGCCGACCGCCGCCGACACCGACACCGACGACGATTTCGACGAGGACGAGGACGACGACGAGGACGACGCACAGTCGAGCGATCCCCACGCCGTCCCGCCGCCCATGTCAGCTGCCGGGCGGCGGCTGCGGCGTTACGCCGACCGCGCGCGTGCAGGGTCGCGCCCGATCTAGTCCATGACCGACCAGCTCCCGCCACAGCCGCCCGAGACGGTTGTCTCCACCAGCGAGCCCACCGACGGGCCCGGTTCCCGGCGCATCGCCTTCGGACCGATGCGGCAACCCGTGAGCATCACCCGGGCGCCGAGTCCGGAGGAGAAGCGCACCCACGTGCCGCACGCCCACCGGGTCGGCATCGAGGGGGGCGTCCGGCTGGCACCGCGGCAGCGGCAGGTCCGGATCTCCGGCGTGCACCGGCATCGGGTCCACGCGGCGCCCGCACGCGTCGGCGCCGCGCTCGACACCCCGCCGCAACGCACGGGCCGCTTCCGGAACCTGCCCGAGGGCTGGCCGCTGAAGTACATGCTCGTCGCCATGCCGCTCTGGTGGGTGCTGGGGCTGAGCACGTTCATCTTCCCGCTCGCCGCGATCCCGATGTACCGCGATCTACGCCGCAAGCGCCCGATCCGCATGCCCCGGCTGTTCTGGATGTGGCTGATCTTCCTCGGCTGGCAGGTACTCGGGCAGATCATGTGGCGCGCCAACCCACCCGGCACCCATCCCGGGTCCAACGGCGGCCGACTGCTCACCCTGGGCGTCAACTCGGTGTACTACGTCGCCGTCACCATCACCCTGCTCTACGTCGTGAACCTCACGGCCGAGGTGACGCAGCGCCAGATCGCCCGCTGGCTGGGCGCACTGTTCCTGACCGTCCTCGGTGGCGGCATCCTGGGCATGGCGATGCCACACCTGCAGTTCCGGTCCGTCATCGAGCTCGGCCTGCCGGGATCGGTCCGCAACAACCAGTTCGTGTCCGCGCTGGTCCACCCGATCGCCGCCCAGGTGCAGAACGTGCTCGGCGACTCCAGCGGCAACGGACGCCCGGCCGCGCCCTGGGGCTACACCAATATCTGGGGTAACAACATCAGCTTGTTGGTGGTCTGGTTCGTCGCCGGCTGGGCGGTCAAGACGTCGGTCACGAAGCGCTGGTGGGCGATGGCTGCCGTCGCGATCTCGATCGTGCCGATGGTCTACTCCCTGAACCGCGGCGTGTGGATCGGTATGGCCTTCAGCGTCGTCTGGATCGCGTTCCGGATGGCCGCGCGCGGGCGGATGTGGGTGCTGGGCGCGGTGGTCGTCGGCCTCGGTCTCGGCGGGGCGATCTTCGTCGTCTCGCCGCTGCACGATGTGGTCAACTCCCGCCTGCAGAACGGCAAGAGCAACGACATCCGCAGCTTCCTCGCCAACCAGTCGATCAGCGGGGCCGAACACTCCCCGATCATCGGCTACGGCGGCAGTCGCAAGACCATCGGCAGCTCCGGCTCGATCGCGATCGGGAAGACGGCCAACTGTCCGGGGTGCGGTGACTTCCCCATCGGCAGCACCGGCGAGTTCTTCGCCCTCATCTTCTACAACGGGTTCGTCGGCGCGGGCCTGTTCTTCGGGTTCTTCGGCTTCTCCATCTGGATCTATCGACGTGACCATTCGGCCGAGGGCGAGGCGGCACTTCTCGTCGTCGCGCTCACGTTCGTGTACATGCTCTTCTACACGAGCCTTCCGGTCGCGCTGACCCTCACGATGATCTCCTTGGGCGTCCTGTCGCGCAGTGACACCGCTCGCCGCGCCGCGATCGTTCCCGACATCGAACGTGTCGAGGTCGTCCCGGCTCCGGCTTCATGAGCGCGGATTCCCGCTCGCGACTGGATTTCCTCGACGAGGCCGGCGCGTTTCTCTGGCCCGCCCGCGGCCCGTTGCACCGCCGGCGTTCCGCGGCCCGTCGGGGTGAGCTGATCCTGGTTCCGGGCGCCGCTCGTCCGCGCGTGGTCGTGCCCGCCGCGTCGCGCCGAGCGGGCGCGTCGGCGCTGCTGCACTTCGCGGCGCAGCAGCCGCGGCAGGCGCGCCTGCAGGCCGTGGTCCTGGCCGGGGTGCTCGCCACCGGGCTGAGCCGCTGGGTGATGCCGGACCGCATGCGCAGCTCGGGCGCCCGGCGTGGAATCCATCGAGGACCACCTAGCGGGTGTGCTCGGGGAGCCGGTCTCGGTGAGCCTGGTGCTCACTCCCGCGCGCGCGAACCGCAAACCGGTCCTCCAGGTCTTCGACCGGCACGGGCGCACGGCGGCCTTCGCCAAGCTGGGCATGAACCCGCTCACGCAGGAGCTGGTGGCCCGGGAGGGGCGTTCACTCGCCCAGCTCACCGCGAGCCCGCTGCAGACGATCGAGACGCCACGCCTGCTCCACCACGGCTCGTGGAACGGCCTGGAGATCATCGTCATGTCGGCGCTGAAGACCTACCCGTCACGACCGGCCGGTCCCGAGCTGCTCGGCCGGGCCATGGTCGAGCTGTCGGCCACCACGGACACCGGCGCCGACTGCACCGCGGCCGGCTATCGCGACGTCCTCGCCGACCGCGCCCGTGACGCACGGGCCTCGCTCCCCGCCCAGGAGCCGGACTCCTCCATCGGCCCCGACCTGGACGCCTGGCAGGACGCGGCGGACCGGCTGGCAGCGACCGGAGTCCTCGAGGAGCTCTCCTACGGCGCCTGGCACGGTGACTTCACCCCGTGGAACTGCTCGGCCGCCGGCCGGCGCCTGCTCCTGTGGGACTGGGAGCGGTACACCGCGCCCGCGCCCGTCGGCTTCGACGCCCTGCACTACGCCTGGAACGTCAAGGTCCGCCGCGAGCACCAGCCCTTCGCCCGGGCCGCCCGCGAGATCGTGGCCGAGGCGGCGACGGTACTCATCCCCTGGGGTATCGGCGATTGGCATGCGGAGGCGACCGCGCTGTGCTACATCCTTGACCTGTCGTTGCGATATCTGGGCGACAATCAGTTCGGGATGGGCATGCGGGGCCGGCACGAGGGCCAGTGGGCACTTCCGACCCTGCACGATCTGCTCGACGACAGACAGCGATCTATAGGAGGATCCCCGCGTGCCTGACCGATCCGCGCTCCGCCCGATGGCCGAACGGGCCGCCCGCGCCGCCACCTCCCGGGCCGGTCTGCTCACCGCGCCGGTCAGGATGACGCCGTCGTTCCTGATCTGCGGGGCGCAGCGCTGCGGGACCACCTCGATGTACCAGGCGCTGCGCACGCATCCGAACGTGCTGCGCCCCGTCCTGCACAAGGGCGTGCACTACTTCGACACGAACTACCCGCGCGGGCTCAACTGGTACCGCGCGCACTTCCCGTTGACCTTCACCGCGCAGCGCGCCCGTAAGCGCACCGGTTCCGACGTCGTGACCTTCGAATCGAGCCCGTACTACCTCTTCCACCCGCTCGCGGCGCAGCGCATCGCCTCGGACCTGCCCGACGCGCGGATCATCGTGCTGCTGCGGGACCCGGTGGAGCGTGCCTACTCGGCCTTCACCCACGAGAAGGCGCGCGGGTTCGAGACGGAGTCCTTCGAGCGCGCGCTGGAGCTCGAACCGTCCCGGCTGGCCGGCGAGGAGCAGAAGATCATCGCTGATCCGACGTACAACAGCCATGCGCACCAGCACAACGCCTACGTCACGCGGGGTCACTACATCGACCAGATCGAGCGCCTGCACGCCACGATCGGTGCCGAGAAGGTGCACGTCGTCGACGCGGAGGACTTCTTCACCGACCCGCTGCCCGTGTGGACCGAGGTCGTGGACTTCCTGGGGCTGCCGAGCGCGACGCCACCGCCGTTCGAGAAGCACAATGCCCGCCCGCGGGCGCCGATGGCCGACTCGCTGCGCACCTCTCTCGAGGACGGCTACGTCGCCAGCGACGAGCGCCTGGCTGCCTGGTGGGGGCGGACCCCCAGCTGGCGCCGCTGACCGCCCGTCTCAGATGCCCTTGCCGCGCTTGTGCAGCACGGACTGCACCGTGGCCGCGCTGACCGCGCCCGACGCCACGGCGAGGGCGAGGTAGCCGCGCGGTTCCTTCCAGCGCACCCTGGCGGCCTTCGCCGCGACCTTCACCGCGGTGCCGCGCTGCTTGAGCGCGGCGTGGGAGAACGCGATCTGGCCGAGCAGGCGGGCGTAGCCGACCTGGTTGCCGGCGATGTCGGGATGGTTGTCGAGCATCCAGTTCGCGGAGGAGATCTTCGTGTCCCAGGCGGTGGAGAACAGCGAGCCGCCCCATCGGATGGCGACCAGGGGTTCGTCGACGTGGACGATCGGCCGGCGGCGTGACGCGCGCAGGAGGATGTCCCAGTCCTCCTTCTGGCTTCCCGGGATGTCCTCGCTGATCAGGCCGATGCCGTCGAGGACGGCGCTGCGGCGCATGAGGAAGGTCGAGGAGTGCAGCATCGACATGCGCGAGGCGAGCAGCTGCTGGTAGCCGACCCGGTCCGTCCCGGCCAGCCGCACCGAGCTCTCGCCCTGGTAGTCGACGCGGATGCTCGTGCTCGCGAACTCCGCGCCGGGCTCGGCGAGCAGCGCCGCCACCTGCCGGCTGAGCTTGCCCGGCAGCCACTGGTCGTCGTCGTCGCAGAACGCCACGAGCTCAGCGGTGCTGGCCAGGATCGCGGTGTTGCGCGCGCCGGACAGGCCGGGAGTGCGGACGTTGGCGATGACGCGGACCGGCACGCCGTCGTGCTCGACGAAGCTCTGATCCGGCTCGTCGCGGTCGAACACCACGGTCACCGACAGCGGGCCGTCGTACTGCTGGGCGCGGACCGCGTCGATCGCCAGGCGCAGCAGCTCCGGGCGGCGATAGGTCGGGATCAGCACGTCGACGGAGGGCAGGGTGGTCATGCGGTGTCCTTCCGGGGTCCGAGATAGCGGTAGCCGACCATCAGCGGTGCGGTCAGCGCCGCGACGGCCAGGCGCGAGCGCATCGGGAGCTTCTGCCGCCAGGCGGTGTCCTGCCGCAGCACGATCTTGCCGGTCTGGAAGCGCATCGGGTTCCCGGAGACGGTGTGGCTGGTCTGCAGTTGCGCGGAGTCGCCGTTGAGGACCGCGGCGACGCTGTCGGAGGGCAGGCCGAGGAAGTCGCAGAGCGCGGTGATCGTCTCCGCGGGATGGGCCATGAGGTCCTCGTAACGGGTCAGCAGTGTCGGGGCCCCCCGCTTGGCCAGCAGGGAGAAGGTGGCGTTGTGGGCGTCCCACAGCAGCGCCGCGCGGGACGGGGTGTAGCGCGTCATGTAGGCGTTGCTCGAGCCCTCCACCGCCTCGGGGCGCTCGACCTTCTTCGTCCACGAGTACGCGACGCCGCGGCTGTCGCGCACCACGTGCGCGATCTTGAGCGGCACCTGCGAGTGCGTCGCGAGGATCACGGCCGTGGACGGGTGCTTGCTGGAGTCCACGAGCACCTGCGCACCGCTGACCTCCCCGGCGGCGTCGTAGATCCGTGCGTAGTAGCCGGCCAGCGCGCGCGCCTTCTCGGCGGTCCCCGAACCGGCACGGGCGAGGGCCACGTGCGGCATGAAGCGGGTGCGGTCCACGGCCGAGGTCAGCCGGTCGACGTCGTCGAGATCCACCTGGCCCCACCCGCCGAAGGCGCGCTCGCCGACCGCCGTCCAGAACGGGCAGCGCGAGAACGGCTCGCCGCAGCCGCACTGTTCGTCGGCGCCGATACCCCGCTTCCACAGGTGCACGACCTCACCGAGCGTGGCCACGCCGGGGAGCTGGCCGAGGATGCGCTCGATCAGCGTCGTCCCGCTGCGCCCCAGGCCACCGAGGTAGGCGACGTCGCTCATCGAGGTGCTCCTTGTGCTATCTGGGGCGCCTTGGCCAGGGCGGCGAAGGCGGCGGTGAAGGCGGGATCGCCTTCGATCTCGTAGTTGCCCGTGGTCCCCGTGTCGTCGAAGTACACCAGTGCCTTGAGGTCGGGGTTGTCGGTCAGCACCTGCGGGATGGCGGCCAACCACGGTCCCCGCGCCGCGCCGTAGGTCTTGTCGACGCCGAACTCGCCGATCATCGCCGGCTTGTGGTGGTCGGCGTCCCAGGCCATGAACGGCGCGATGATGCTGGCGAAGGACTGCGGGCCGGTCTTGGAACCGGGGTAGGCGTAGCCGTCGGCGCACACCCAGTCGACCTCGTCGTCTCCGGGGTAGTACTTCTGGGCGCGGCCCGAGGCGAAGCCCACCGCGGTCGGGCACCACACCCACGAGACGTTGGAGACCTTCATCTGGGTGAAGATGGAGCGGACCCGATCCCACGCCTTGATGAACTGCTGCGGCGAATGGATCGTGCTCTTGAGGTTCGGGCGGTCCATCTCCCAGCGGAAGCGCAGGAACACCGGCGACTTCAGATCGGCGATCTGGCGGGCGCGGTCGGCGATGATCGCGTCATCCGCGCCGCTGGTGATCTTGTGGATGTCGTCGGAGGCCCAGGAGATCATCAAGTACCGCCCGGACGTGGCGAGCGTGTGATCGCTGGACGTGCCGATCGGCTTGTCCCACGCGTGGTAGGTCTGCACGATCGACAGGCCGCTGCCGACCTGGTTCTCGAGGTCGCTCACCGCCGAGACCCGGTTGTTCTGCGTGAAGACGGTCGGGCCGACCCAGGCCCCCAGATAGGCCCCGGACGTGGGCACCGCCGGCGGTGGTCCGGCGTAGGGGACCGCGGACGGCGTGAAGTGATCGTTGCGCGTCACCAGGAAGGCGACGAGACCGCCCACCGCCACGACGAGCACGGTCAGCGCAGCGATCCAGCCGCGCCGCGAGCGCCGTGGGCGGTGGCGTCCCGACGGCGGCTCCGCGGGCTGCGGTGGCTCCGGCGCGGCGTCGGTCGGCGGGGTGGCGGGAGAGCTCATGCCGACAGCATCGCCTGGCAACGCGCCGTCCGCAGGTCGAGCAGCGCCGGACCATGGCCCGAGGGGCTCCGGTGGCCGTCGGCCGCCGGGAGCCTGCTCCGGTCCGGTCATCCGCGCTTCCGTTTCAGCGCGGCGGAGGCCAGGGTGAGATCCAGCGCCGAGCGGAACCGGTAGATGCCCCCCGCGAAGAGCACGAAGCCGACCCCGACGCCGATCAACCGGCCGAGCTGCCCACCCAGCGCGAGCCCGCTGAGCAGGGGCAGCGCCGCGAAGCACACGACGGACAGCAGCATGCCGATCAGCGTTCCCGCACCGAAGGGATCCAGGCGCAGCGAGGTCCAGACGAGGATGAGCGGCACCACGTTGGCGGCCAGGATCGCCGCGCACCAGCCGACGGCCGCGCCGGTGATGCCGATGTGCGGGATCAGGACGATGTCGACCAGGACGTCGACCGCGAGCGCGGTGAGCGTGGTGACCAGGTTCCAGGTGGTGCGGCCGGCCATCAGCAGCAGCACGTCGACGAAGCCGACACCCGAGGCGACGAGCATGGCCAGGCAGAGAATGATCACGACCGCCAGGCCCTGGTGGTAACCCGAGCCGAAGACGGACAGGTACGTCGGCGCGAGCACGGCGGCGATGCAGTACATCGGCCAGGTGAAGATGACCAGCCACGCCGTCGACGCGCGGTAGACGCCAGCGCGCCGGCGCGGTCGTGCACGGCGAGCAGCGCGCTCAGCCGCGGCTGCGCAGGGGCCACCAGCGCCTGGTTGACGAACTGGCCGACGACCAGGAACCGGGTGGCCGCGGTGTAGACGGCTGCCTCGCCCGGGCCGCGGATCGCCGCCACGAGGATGATGTCCAGCCGCTGCAGGAGGATCTGCGCGACCCCGGCCACCGCGCGCGGCGCCGAGAACACCCAGAACTCCCGGGTGACGGAGACGCGGGCGGCACGATGGGCACCGGCCCGGGTCTCGGCACTGACCCGCTTCGCCTCGACCGCGATGGCCGCCGCGGCGTCGGCGCCCCGCTTCCACGGCAGCGCGCGCAGGGCCATCAGCCCGGCGAGCGCGGCGCCCAGGTACGGCAACGACCAGGCCAGCGGGACCGCAGAGTGCCAGCCCAGCGTCAGCACGCGCCGCGACGAGGGCGAACTGCACGAACGGACGGGCGATCTTCTCGATCAGCACGGTCGGGCGCATCCGCAGGAACCCGCGGGTGGCCGCCATCATCAGGTCGTAGCAGACGACGATCGGCAGCAGGACGGCCAGCAGGCGCAGGAAGTTCGCGTTGTGCGTCCCGGCGCCGATCACCCGGCTCAGCGGTCCCGCGACCACGAACAGCACCAGCGCGACACAGCTGCCGATGACGGCGACGGGGGCCACGGCGGCGCGGAGGCCGGCCTTCAGGAGCTCGGGGCCGCCCCAGCGCGCGCCAGCGGGCGAAGAAGTAGACCAGGCCGATGTCCGCGCCGAGCCTGCAGAGCACCTCGGCGGCCAGGAACACCGAGGTCAGCGCGAAGAACTCACCGGCCGACGTCCGCGACAGCCCGTGGGTGACGGCGACGGTGAGGGCCAGGTTCGTACCGGCCGAGACGACCGCGCCCACCAGCGAGAGCGCCCCGCCGCGCGCCATGCCCGCGACGTGATCGTCGTTGCTCGCGGATCGGGTCGTGGCCGTCACGGTCGCCGTGCCTACCCCTGCGCCCTCGGGAGCGGATGACATCGCCTCCGACGACATGGTGCTCATGCCGCGCCGACGACCATCCCCGCCCCGACGGTGCGATTCGTGCCTCGTCGATCAGCACGAATCCCCCGGTGGTGCGGTTGCGCTGATACTCATCGCAGAACAGCGGAGCGGTGGTGCGCATCCGGATCCGGCCGATGTCGTTCAGTCCGAGTTCGAGTCGGCCTCGGTCTCGCGGTGCAGGGTGTTGACGTTCAGGCTGTAGTGCAGCTCGCGGACGACCGCGCGCGCCGTCCGGGTGGTGTGCTTGATCGCCAGCTTGGCGCCGGCCTGCAGCGGCTCGTCGGTCCATCCAGCACACCATCGCGTCGATGTCCTGGATGGACATCGGCGCGTTGTTCGGACGGCAGATCATGTCGCCGCGGGAGATGTCGAGGTTGTCGGTCGAGCCGGATGCGTCACCGACATCGGCGGGATACGCGACCTCGACCGGGCCGCTGGGGCCGTCGATGGCCGAGATCGTGGCTGTCAACCCGCTGGGCAGCACCATGATCTCGTCGCCGACGCGCATCGCGCCGCCGGCGACCGTGCCCGCGTAGCCGCGGTAGTCGAGGTGGCGGTTGTCGTGCGGACGGATGACGTACTGCACCGGGAAGCGGACGTCGATCAGGTTGCGGTCACCGGAGACGTGCACGTTCTCCAGGTGGTGCAGCAACGACGGTCCGTCGTACCACGGGCTGTGTCGGCGAGTGGGAGACGATGTTGTCGCCGTTGCAGCGCCGAGATCGGGATGACCGTACGTCCTGGACGTTCAGCCGCGCGGCGAAGACCTCGAACTCCTCGCGGATGCGGTTGTAACTCGCCTCGTCCCAGTCGACCATGTCCATCTTGTTGATGGCCACGACGATGTGGTTGACGCCCAGCAGCGAGGTCGAGGAACGCGTGCCGGCGGCTCTGCTCGACCAGACCCTTGCGGGCGTCGACCAGCACGATGGCCAGGTCCGCGGTCGAGGCGCCGGTCACCATGTTGCGGGTGTACTGGATGTGCCCCGGGGTGTCGGCGATGATGAAGGTCCGCTTGGGCGTGGCGAAGTAGCGGTAGGCGACGTCGATCGTGATGCCCTGCTCGCGCTCGGCGCGCAGGCCGTCGGTGAGCAGGGCGAGGTTGGTGTACTCCGACGCCGCGCTCGCGGCTGACCCGCTCCACGGCTTCCATCTGGTCGACCATGATCGACTTGGTGTCGAACAGCAGCCGCCCGATCAGGGTCGACTTGCCGTCGTCGACCGATCCGGCCGTCGCGAATCTCAGGAGTTCGGCCATGGTTTAGAAATACCCCTCGCGCTTGCGGTCTTCCATTGCGGCTTCGGCCGTGCGGTCGTCGGCCCGGGTCTCTCCGCGTTCGGTGATCCGGCTGCCGGCGATCTCCTCGATCACCGTCGTCGACGGTGCTGGCCGTCGATTCGACGGCGCCGGTGCACGACATGTCACCGACCGTGCGGAACCGCACGGACATCGCCGTCATGCACCGCTTCGTCCGCAGCGCGCTGGGCCGGCGGGCAGTCGTAGAGCAGCATGCCGTCGCGCTCGAAGACCTGACGCTCGTGGGCGTAGTAGATCGACGGCAGCTCGAGCTTCTCGGCTCCGGATGTAGTTCCAGATGTCGAGTTCGGTCCAGTTCGACAACGGGAACACGCGCATCGACTCGCCCTGTTTGATCCGGGTGTTGTAGAGCGACCACAGTTCCGGGCGCTGGTCCTTGGGATCCCACTGGCCGAACTCGTCGCGGAAGCTGAGGATGCGCTCCTTGGCCCGGGCCTTCTCCTCGTCGCGGCGAGCGCCGCCGAACAGCGCCTCGAACCGGTGCCGCTCGATGGACTCGAGCAGGATCGGCGTCTGCAGGCGGTTGCGGCTGGCGCTGCGGCCCCGCGGCTCGACGATCGTGCCGTTGTCGATGGCGTCCTGCACTGACCCGACGATCAGTCGCAGCCCCAGTTCGGCGGCGCGCTTGTCGCGGTAGTCGATGACCTCGGGGAAGTTGTGACCGGTGTCGATGTGCATGACCGGGAACGGGATCTTCGCGGCCGGCGCGAATGCCTTCTCCGCCAAGCCGCAGCATCACGATCGAATCCTTGCCGCCGCTGAACAGCAGCACCGGGCGCTCGAACTCGGCCGCCACCTCACGAATGATGTGGATGCGCCTCGGCTTCGAGCTGTGTCGGTCTGGCTGAGGCGGTAGTCGGGCAGTGCTGCAGTCATGACGCTAGTCACCACCTGTGGACGGCCGGCACGCGGTGCTGCGGCGATCCTGGTCAAGAAGATCCTCGGCGCTGGTCTGCCGGGCAGACGACCAGGTCGGGCAGGTAGACGTCGGGCTGGTTGTAGACCAGCGGGCTGCCGTCGGCCCGGCTGGCGTGGAAGCCGTGATGCAGGGCCACGGCTACCGGAGCGGCGGAATCCCACTCGAACTGGCCGCCGTCGTGCAGGTAGGCATCGACCTCGCCGCGCAGGACCGCGGCCGTCTTGGCGCCGGCCGATCCCATCGGGACGACCTCGGCGCCGAGTTCGGCTCGGCGACGGCCAACGCCCACGCCGGCGGCCGCGTTCGCGAGACGACGATGCGCTTGATCGGCCGGTCGACCGGCGCGGCCGCCGCGCCGTCGGTGGACCAGACCTCGCCCGCGGCCGGCAGCGTGACCACACCCTCGGTCAGGACGCCCTGGGTCGATGCCCCAGCCGGTGCGCTCCCAGAGGGCGACGTGCACGGCCCAGTCGCTGCGCGACGGCTCGCCGTACTCCCGGGTGCCGTCGAGCGGGTCGATGATCCAGACCCGCTGCGGCGGTGGTGCGGTCGCCGTAGGACGGCGACCTCCTCGGAAAGGATCGCGTCGTCAGGACGCTGCCTCGCGCAGGATGGCGCCGATGAGCCGATCAGCGGACTCGTCCGCTGTATCGGTGTTCGACGCTTCGGCGCGACCGGCCCGCAAGGCCATCAGACGCTCGCCGGCCTTCGCGGCCAACTCCAGCGCCAGACGTCGGTCGTCGGACACAGATCTACTCCTCGCAGTTATGGGCATGCATGCCTGAATGACGGTAGACACGATCTTAACGGGGTTACGTTGCCAGCCCGAGTCGAAACCGAGCAGGTCGGCTCGCCGGACCGGACATCGATGGATCGAGCGTGGCTCAGGTCGACAATCCGGGCGACCACCCGGGACAACGATCTTCGGACTGGACGCTTGGGGATGGCCATCCGGAGACGACCGCGGAGGACGAACGGGACTCAGTACGCCCCGGATCCCTGCAGGACAGCCGCAGCCGTCTTCCAGAGGATCAGCGCGTCCTGGCCCAGGGACCAGTTCTCGACGTAGCGCAGGTCGAGACGCACCGACTCTTCCCACGACAGGTCGCTGCGGCCGCTGACCTGCCAGAGGCCGGTGAGCCCCGGGCGGACCAGCAGGCGGCGACGAACGTCGAAGCCGTACTCGGCCACCTCGGACGGCAGCGGCGGGCGCGGGCCCGACGAGCGACATCGTGCCGTTGAGCACGTTGAACAGCTGCGGCAGCTCGTCCAGGGAGTAGCGCCGGATGAACTGTCCGACCGGCGTGACCCGCGGGTCTTCGCGCATCTTGAACAGCAGGCCGTCGCCGTTCTCGTTCTGGTCGCGGATCTCGGCGAGGCGGTCCTCGGCGTCGACGAACATCGAGCGGAACTTCCAGATGCGGAACTCCTTGCCGTCCTTGCCGACGCGGGTCTGGCGGAAGAACGCCGGACCGGAGTCGTTGAGGCGCACCGCGAAGTAGATGCCGATCAGCAGCGGGCTGAGCATGAGCATGCCCATCAACGCCGGACGAGCGGTCGACGAAGCCCTTGAGCAGGCGGCGACCGCCGGTGAACTCGGGCTTCTCGATCTGCAGCAGCGGCAGGCCGATGACGGGACGGATGTGCATCCGCGGGCCGGCGACCTCGATCAGGCCGGGGGCGACGACGAGGTCGGCCGCGGTGCTCTCCAGCTCCCAGGACAGCTCGCGCAGGCGGCGCGGGCCGATGTCGCGTGATGACGTGACGGCGACGGTGTCGGCCCGGGACCGGTTGACCGCGGTGACGACCGAGTCCAGGTCGCCCAGCGGCAACGACGTCGGCGCGGGCCAGCGGTCTCGATGGCGACCGGGTCGGCGAGCTGGAGGCGCGGGAATACAGGCACCGACGACGCGCATGCCGATGTGCAGCTCGTCGTGCATGCGCATGGCCAGGTCGGCCACCGAGTCGGCGTCGCCGACCGCGACCACGTCGGTACGGAACCGGCCGGCCGCCGCGGGCGTGGTGCAGCGACTTGCGGACCCAGTGGCGGCAGATGGCGGACAGCACGAGCGCGAGCGGCAGCGCGATGACGACGTAGCCGCGAGCCACGTGCAGGCGCACCGCGTAGGAGAGCGAAGCCGACGACGGCGATGGCACCGATGAACGCCGCGCAAGCTGCGCTGGAATTCCTCTGGTCCGATGCCCAGGATCCGCTCGTCGTAGGCGCCGGAAAGCGCCATCGAGGCCACCCAGAACAGGGGCAGCAGCAGGCTGACGATGAGGTAGTGGTCGTTGTAGTGGTCGACCGAGAGTGCCATTCGGCAGGCGGACCAGGAACGCCGCCGCGGCGGCGATGGACGACGCGACGAGGTCGCCGATGACCAGCCGTTCGGATGTACCAGTGCGTCCACCCGACCTTGCGGGCGTGCACGTCGGCGGCCGAGTCGCGTGACCCGGGCGAACGTGGCCTGGGCACTGCTTCCGACCCGCCGGGGCGGTGCGAATTTCGTGGTCTTGCGTTCGACGCCGACAGCAGAACCGTCAATCGTGCTCGTTGACGTCCCCACGTCGGCGGCGCTGAGAGCGCCGTCCATAATGATTCCCCCGTGTGGCTGAACTCCGCCGCCGAAGCGACGCGGTGCAGCTATCCCCAATTACATCCGGCACGCCGCAGATGTACCCATAACGGGCGTCTCTGACGTGATGATCAGAGTATAGGAGAGCCATGGCCCCACGTAAATACGAACGAGAAATCGGCCGTCTAACGGTCGTTACGGGCATGTTGCCGCCATAGCGCGTGGCGATTACCGCGGTGTGGGTAGGCAAAGATGGATGTCGTGACCGAGACATCGATGAGTCCGCGCCCGGCCGTCCCGATTCCGAGGGTATCGGCGCCGCGCCGACGCCGGATCGGGCCGCGGCACGACCGCCGCCCGAGCGGTGTCCGCCGCTCGGTCCCGAAGCGGGCGCGGACGCGCGACGCGGCGCTGCGGGCCGACGTCCGCCGCGTGGGCGCGCTGCTGGGCGACGCCCTTACAAGACAACAGGGTCCGGCGCTGCTCGGCCCAGGTCGAGACGGTGCGGGCGCTGGCCAAGCAGAGCAAGGAATCCCCCGCCGACGCCGATCGGGCGCGGGCCGCCGACGAGTTCCGCGCGCTGCTGGCCGCGAGTCCGACCGAGACCGCGACCTCGCTGGTGCGGGCGTTCTCCTCCTACTTCTACCTGGCCAACATCGCCGAGCAGGTCAACCGCGTGCGTTCGCTGCGCGACCCGGCCCGAGCCCGACGGCCTGGCTGGCCAGCGACCGTGAGCGACGTCACGGCCAGGCGATCGGCCCGCGCGCGCTGGAGCAGGCCATCGAGTCCCTGGACGTGCGGCCCGGTCTTCACCGCCCACCCGACCGAGGCCAGCCGGCGGTCGATCCTGAGCAAGCTGCGCGGCATCGCGACATCCTGGCCGTGCCCTCACGCCCGGATCTCGCGGCCCGCGGCCCGCCAGGATCGCGAGCTGGCCGAGCTGGTCGACCTGATCTGGCAGACGGACGAATTGCGCGGCCACCGCCCGACCCCGGTCGACGAGGCCCGCAACGCGCTGTACTACCTGACCGACATCGTCACCCAGACCCTGCCCGGCCTGATGACGGACCTGGCCGTCGAGGTCGCCCGCGGCACGAGGCCGTGCTGCCCGCCGACAGCCGTCCACTGGCGTTCGGCACGTGGATCGGCGGCGACCGCGACGGAAACCCGAACGTCACCGCCGCCGTGACCCGCTCGGTGCTGCGCATCCAGTTCGACCAGGGCGCTCGTCATCGTCAACGGCCTGCTGGACGAGTTGATCGACGCGTTGTCGGCCTCGACGCTAGTGGTCGTCCGCGTCGGAGGATTGCTGGCGTCGATCCAGACCGACCTGGACCTGCTGCCCGAGCTGGGCGACCGGGTACGGACGCTCAACGCCGACGAGCCGTACCGCCTCAAGTTGTCCTGCATGAAGATGAAGATCGGCAACACCCGCCGCCGCATCCAGGCCGGCACCGCGCACCAGCCCGGTCGCGACTACCTCGGCCACGAGCGAGATGCTGGTCGAGCTCGACCCTGCATCGGCGAGTCACTGCGTTCGCACAACGGCGGCCTGGTCGCCGACGGCGTGCTGGCCCGGGTGACGCGCACGCTGGCCGTGACTGCGGGCTGCACCTGGCCACGATGGACATCCGTGAGCACGCCGACGCCCACCACCACGCGGTCGGGCAGCTGGTGGACCGGCTCGGTGAGGAGTCGTGGAATCTACGCCGAGCTCCCGCGCGACTACTGCGTCGTCAGGTGCTGGGCAAGGAACTGGCTTCCCGCCGCCCGCTGGCCCCGACGCCCCCGCCGCTGGACGACGCGGGGCGGAGACGTTCGCCGTGTTCACCGCGATCCGCGAAGCGCTCGACACCTACGGCGAGAACGTCATCGAGAGCTACATCGTGTCGATGACCCGCGGCGCGGACGACATCCTGGCCGCGGCGTCTGGCTCGCGAGGCCGGGCTGGTCGACTGCGCGGATCAGTCCAGCGGGGAGGGCGCCTGCGCCCGGATCGGTTTCGTGCCCCTGCTGGAGACGGTCGAGGAGCTGCGCAAGGCCGGTGAGGTGGTCGACGACCTGCTGTCCGACCCGTCCTACCGGCTCATCGTCGCGCTCCGCGGAGACGTGCAGGAGGTGATGCTCGGGTACTCCGACTCCAACAAGGAGGCCGGGATCACGACGTCGCAGTGGGAGATCCACAAGGCGCAGCGCACCCTGCGTGACGTCGCCACGCGCCACGGCGTGCGGCTGCGGCTGTTCCACGGCCGGGGCGGCACCGTTGGGCGGGGCGGTGGCCCGACGTACGACTCGATCCTGTCCCAGCCGTGGGGTGTGCTGGACGGGGAGATCAAGTTCACCGAGCAGGGCGAGGTCATCAGCGACAAGTACGCGCTGCCCGAGCTGGCCCGGGAGAACCTCGAACTGACCGTCGCGGCCGTACTGCGCGCGAGCACCCTGCACCGCAAGTCGCGCCAGCCCGCCGACGCGGTGCTGCAGCGCTGGGACGAGTGCATGACCGCGGTGAGTGACGCGGCGTTCGCCAAGTACCGGCGCCTGATCGACGATCCCGACCTCGCCGAGTACTTCATCGCGTCCACGCCGGTGGAGCAGCTGGGCTCGCTGAACATCGGCTCGCGACCGTCGCGGCGCCCTGATTCCGGCGGCGGCATCGGCGAGCCTGCGCGCCATCCCGTGGGTGTTCGGGTGGACCCAGTCGCGGCAGATCGTCCCGGGCTGGTTCGGCGTCGGGTCCGGGCTTGCAGGCGGCACGCGAGGCCGGTCACGGGGACGTGCTGGCGGCCATGCACGCGGCACTGGCACTTCTTCGACACGTTCGTCTCCAACGTGGAGATGACCATGGCCAAGACCGATCTGGACATCGCCGCCCACTACGTCGCCACGCTGGTGCCCGAACCGCTCCGGCACGTGTTCGACGTCGTGCGCGAGGAGCACGAACGGACTGTCGCCGAGCTGCTGCTGGTGACCGGGGAGGCGCACCTGCTGGACGCCCAGCCGGGGCTGCAGCGCACGCTGGACGTGCGCGATGCCTACCTGGATCCGATCTCCTACCTCCAGGTCGACCTGCTGGCTCGCGTACGGGCCGGCGACGAGTCCGAGGAGGTCCGGCGGGCGCTGCTGCTGACCATCAACGGCGTCGCCGCCGGCCTGCGCAACACCGGCTGACCTCGGTACCGGGACCTCGGTTCAGTACCCGAGGATCGTGAGCCCGGCGAGGGTGCCGACGAGGATGCGCCGTCCGGACAGGGCCGGGGTGGCGAAGCGGCTGGTGGTGCCGACCGAGACCGAGGCCCGCGAGGCGCCGGAGTGCAGGTCGAAGCCGTGGAGCACGCCGTTGCCCGGGTCCAGCGCCCAGACGACCCCGCCGCCGTAGACCGGCGATCCGGTGGCGGCGGTGTTGCGCCAACCCAGGTGGATCCCGCCGTCGGGGTCGATGTAGACGTCACGGATGCCGTCGGTGCAGGGCAGGAAGACCGAGTTGCCGACGACGGCCGTGCCGCCGAAGGACTTGCAGAGGTTGGTCTTGGACGCGACCTGCCCGCCGATGCCACCGAGGTGGGTGCGGCGCAGGACGTAGGCGGTACCGGACTTGCCGGCCGCGAGCACGTAGCCGCGGACGAAGGCCGGACCCTGCGAGCCGAGATCGAGATCGCTGTCGTTGTCGGTCTGCCAGGTGCTGGGAGAGAACGAGTCCTGGAGCGTGGCGGAGCTGCTGCTGATCTTCAGCACCGAATCGCTGTGGTCGTAGGCATCGCCCACGCCGGAGGCGCCGTTGCCCACCGACACGAAGAGATTGCCCTCCGGATCGACGGTCGGTCCCGGCGGCGTCCAGATGCCGGCCTCACGAGTCGTCGGGACCGTGTAGGAGATCGCCGTGCCGCCGCCGCCTGCCTCGTAGCCGACGACCCGTCCCTTGTAGGCGCCGCAGTCACCGGCGAGCCCACCGAACGGCACCCAGACGCGACCGCCGGCCAGCGCCAGCGCACCGCGTTCCTGCATGGCCGTCTGGTCGACGCCCGGCAGATCGAGGCTCTTCGAGATGACCATCGCCCCGGTCTTGGCGCTGAGGCCGTACAACCGGTGGGTGGGCGCCGCGGCGCTGAACTCCGCCGCGACGTAGACCAGGCCGGTGGGCGAGTAATAGGTGGGCGTGCCGGTGATACCGAGCGGGTCGATGTTTCCGCACGGACGCTGGGAGGCCGGCGACGGTGTGCCCAGATGCCGCTTCCACACCAGACGATTCGCGGTGTCGAAGGCGTACACGGTGTCGTTCTCGGTGGCGACGATGGTCAGCCCCCCGGCGACGATCGGCGAGGCGTACACCGCGCCGTCGAGCGCGATCTTGGTGACGACGTGCAGCCCGCCGGTGTAGGTCGGAGCCGATGTCGAGTCGCCGCTTCGGTAGGAATTGCCGTGATAGGACGGCCAATCCGGGAAGGCGGAGGCCGCACCCGCCGAGGCGGTCGATCCGGCGATGGTGAGACTGGCCGCGAGCAGGGCAAGAGACGCAATGATGCGGGGGGTACGCATACGGCCAGTCTGCATCGTTCGCCGACATTGCGCAGTGCGAGCGCGCTCCGCCCGGGTCCCGTCGGGAGGGCCATGTCCGAATCCCGCGAGTCCCTGTCGGTGGCACTCGGCAGAATGGTCCCTGTGAACCTCCCCGACGCCGAGACCTGCTACCGGGCCGTGAGTGGGCGCGATGCCCGCTTCGACGGCTGGTTCTTCACCGCGGTGACGTCCACGGGGATCTACTGCCGCCCGTCGTGCCCCGCGCTGACGCCCAAGCGGGAGAACGTCCGGTTCTTCCCCAGCGCCGCGGGCGCGCAGCGCCACGGATTCCGCGCCTGCAAGCGGTGCCGTCCCGACGCCGCCCCCGGATCACCGGACTGGGACATCCGTGCCGATCTGGCCGGCCGCGCCCTGCGGCTGATCGCCGACGGGGTGGTCGACCGGGACGGCGTCCCCGGACTGGCGCGCAAACTCGGGTACTCGGAGCGGCAGCTCAATCGCACGTTGCTGGCCGAGGTCGGCGCCGGTCCCCTGGCGCTGGCCCGCTCGCACCGCGCCCAGACCGCACGCATCCTCCTGGAGACGACGCGTCTGCCCGCCACGGATGTCGCCTTCGCCGCCGGATTCGCCAGCGTGCGCCAGTTCAACGAGACGATCCGCGAGGTCTTCGCCACCACGCCCACCGGCCTGCGCTCCGGGGCACGGCAACCGGCCGGCGCCGAACCGGGCGTCATCGAATTGCGCCTGGCCTACCGCGTCCCGATGGATGTGCCGTTCCTGCTGAACTGGCTCGGCTGGCATGCCGTCGCCGGAGTGGAGACCTACACCTGGAGCCCGTCGGGCGGTGACTACGCGCGCACCCTCCGCCTCCCCCACGCCCCGGGGCGCGTGCACCTGAGCGTCGGCGGCACGGGGTGGGTGCGGGCCAGGCTGCAGTTGCAGGACCAGCGCGATCTCACCGCTGCCGTCTCACGGGTGCGGCGGCTGCTGGATCTCGACGCCGATCCGACCGCCGTCGACACCGCGCTCGAGCCTGAGCTGGGCCGGCTCGTCCGCGACCGCCCGGGGATCCGCTCGCCCGGCGCCGTCGACGGACCGGAGACCGTGATCCGGACGGTGATCGGTCAGCAGGTCTCCCTGGCGGGCGCGCGGACGGTGCTCGGGCGGATCGTGCGGGCGATCGGCACCCGCGTCTTCGACGACGAGCCCGGCCTGCTCTTCCCGACACCGGAGGACTTCCTCGCCGCCGGCCCGGAGGTCCTCCCCGTCCCGCAGTCGCGCCGGCGGGCCATCCACTCCGTCAGCACGGCTCTCGTCGACGGCGCCGTCGTGCTGGATCCCGGCGCCGACCGCGCCGCGACGAGGACGGCGCTGCTGGCCCTGACCGGCGTCGGTCCGTGGACGGCGGACTACGTGCTCATGCGCGCGCTGGGCGACCCCGACATCCTGCTGGCAGGCGATCTGGCAGCGCGCCGGATCGCCACCCGCCTCGACCTCGACCTCGCCGACGGCGGGGCGCGCTGGGCACCCTGGCGCAGCTACGTCACCCATCATCTCTGGGCCCTGGCCCTCGCCGAGATGTCCGCACCCGAGAAAGCGAACCGACCATGATCTACACCTACATCGACTCACCCCTGGGCCAGCTCCTCGCGGCGGGCACCGTCAGCGACGGCGTGACGCACATCGCCCTGCTGTACACGCCGGGCCACGACCGCGCGCCGGGGGCCGACTGGGTCCGCGACGACGGCGCCTTCACCGCCCTCCGCACCCAGCTCGCCGAGTACTTCGCCGGAACCCGCACCCAGTTCGACCTGCCCCTGGCCGCCACGGGGACGGCGTTCCAGCATGCGGTGTGGTCGGCGCTGCGCCGGATCGGCTACGCCCGGACGGTCAGCTACGCCGACATCGCCGCCGAGCTGGGCTCGCCGACCGCCGTCCGCGCCGTCGGGGGCGCGAACGGCCGCAACCCGATCTCGATCATCGTTCCGTGCCACCGCGTGATCGGCGCGGACGGCTCGCTCACCGGGTACGCCGGCGGGGTCGCGGCCAAGCGATGGCTGTTGGAGCACGAGGCGACCGTCGCGGGCAAGGTCCCGGTCGCGGCCGGGCTCTGGGACTGAGTCCCGGGGGCGAACGCGGGTCCCGGAGCGAACGCGGCCCCGGGCGCGAAGTCGGCAGCGGGCGAAGCTCGTCACGATTGGTCCGTCCTGTGCACGAGCACGGCCGCGACTTCCATAGACTTCGTCAATGGCCGTGACCGTCGCACTGGAGCACCGGACGTCGTACCGGTTCGACCGCCCGGTCGTGCTCGGCCCGCACCTGATCAGGCTCCGGCCGGCTCCGCACACCCGCACGCCGATACGGTCGTACTCGCTGCAGGTCACGCCCGGGCCCAATTTCCTGAACTGGCAGCAGGACCCGTTCGGCAATCACCTCGCGCGGGTCGTCTTCCCGGAACCGATGACCGAGCTGGACATCGTGGTGGACCTCGTCGCGGACCTGACGGTGATCAATCCGCTGGACTTCTTCGTCGAGGACTACGCCGAGAAGTACCCCTTCGACTACCCGCCCGCGCTGGCCGCCGACCTGGCTCCGTACCGCGCGCCGGTGGCCGAAGGCGGAGCCTCGGGACCCGGTCCCCTGCTACGGGGCTGGCTGCGCCGCAGCGGGCTGTCCGACCTCAGCCGCATCCCCACCGTGTCGTTCCTGGCCGAGCTCAACCGGCTCGTCGCCGCCGGCGTGGAGTACTCGGTCCGCATGGAGCACGGCGTGCAGAGCCCGGACGAGACCCTGCGACGGGCGATCGGATCGTGCCGCGACAGCGCGTGGCTGCTGGTGTCGCTGGCGCGGGAGCTGGGCTGGGCGGCCCGCTTCGTCTCCGGCTACCTCGTCCAGATCGCCCCCGACCTGCTCGACCCGAACAACCCGCTGACGACGGACTTCACCGATCTGCACGCCTGGGCCGAGGTCTTCCTGCCGGGCGCGGGCTGGGTCGGCATGGACCCGACGTCCGGGCTCTTCGCCGGGGAGGGCCACATCCCGCTGTCGGCCACGCCGAATCCGGCCGAGGCCGCCCCGATCAGCGGCCTGATGAGCCGCGCCGACGCCACCATGGACTTCAGCAACACCGTCCGGCGCATCTCCGACCTGCCTCGCGCGACGCGTCCCTACTCGGAACAGGCGTGGCGGGACGTCCTGACCCTGGGCGAGGCCGTCGACCAGCGGCTCTTCGACGACGACGTCCGCCTGACCATGGGCGGCGAGCCGACCTTCGTGGCCGCACGGGACACCGACTCGCCGCAGTGGAGCATCGCCGCGGACGGTGAGGAGAAGCGCCGGCTGGCCCTCGACCTGGCCGCCCGCCTCAAGGAGCACTACGCGCCCGCCGGGATCGTGCATCACGGTCAGGGCAAGTGGTACCCGGGCGAGCCGCTGCCGCGGTGGCAGATCGGCCTCACCTGGCGCGCCGACGGGCTGCCGCTCTGGAAGGACCCGTCCCTGCTCGACGCGCCGTGGGCGGACCCCTCGGTCACCGCGGAGGATGCGCTCGAGCGGGCCGGCACCGTCATGGCGGGGATCGCGGCGGGCCTCGGGATCGACGCGGAGTTCGTCCTGCCGGCCTACGAGGACGTGCTCCAGCTCATCGTCCAGGAGACCCAGCTCCCCGCGGGCGATCCACCCCAGGTCGACGCCGACGACGGCGGCAGTCCGGACTCCCGCGCCGCGCTCACCACCAGGCTCGACGCCGACTCCGGCGCCCCGGTCGGGTGGGTGCTGCCCGTCCACCGCACCGAGGACGAGCAGGGCTGGGCGACGGCGCGCTGGCAGACCCGCCGGGGGCGCCTGGTGCTCATCGGCGGAACCTCACCGCTCGGCATGCGCCTGCCCCTGAACTCGATCAGCTGGAGCGGCGGCCCGGTGCGTCCGGACCGGTCACCGTTCGCGGCACTGCCGCAGCTGCCCGTCCCACCCGCGGACGGGAGCATCCCCCCGGCCGCGGTCACCCCGGTCGAGGACGCGCCCACCACCGCCCTGACGCTCGAAGCCCGCGACGGGCACGTGTTCGTCTTCCTGCCTCCGCTCGCCGGCTTCGACGAGGCCACCGAACTGCTGGGCATCATCGAGTCCGCGGCGGCCGCGGCGCGGACACCGGTCGTCCTGGAGGGGTACCCGATCCCGGGGGACGCCCGCTCACGGAGCCTGACGGTGACCCCCGACCCCGGCGTGATCGAGGTCAACGTCCAACCGGCCTCCTCGTGGACCGAACTCGTGGAGATCACCGAGAGCCTGGACGCCGCCGCCCGCGCCGCCGGCCTCGCCACCGAGAAGTTCGCCCTGGACGGCACGCACACCGGCACCGGAGGCGGCAGCCACCTGACCCTCGGCGGGGCCACACCGCCGGAGAGCCCGCTGCTGCGCAACCCGTCCCTGCTGATCAGCCTGCTGACGTTCTGGCAGAACCATCCGGGGCTGTCCTATCTCTTCTCCGGCCGCTTCATCGGCCCGACCAGCCAGGCGCCGCGGGTGGACGAGGCCCGGCACGAGTCGCTGTACGAGCTGGAGATCGCCTTCGCCGAACTGGACCGCCTGGGCGAGTACGCGCGGCCGTGGACGGTGGACCGGGCGCTGCGCCACCTGCTCACCGACATCACCGGTAACACCCACCGCGCCGAGTTCTGCATCGACAAGCTCTTCAGCCCCGACTCCGACCGCGGTCGTCTCGGCCTGCTCGAACTGCGCGGTTTCGAGATGCCGCCGCACCCGCGCATGTCGCTGGTCCAGATCCTGCTCGTGCGCAGCCTCGTCGCCCGCTTCTGGCGCGAGCCCTATCGCGCCCCGCTCGTGCGCTGGGGCACGCAGCTGCACGACCGTTTCCTGCTCCCGGCCTTCGTCGCCGACGACCTCGCCGACGTCGTGGCCGACCTCAACCGGCACGGCATCGCCTTCGACAACGCCTGGCTCGAGCCGTTCCTGGAGTTCCGCTTCCCGCGCCTGGGCTCCGAGGACATCGGTCCGGTGACGCTCGAGCTGCGGGGAGCGATCGAGCCGTGGCACGTGCTCGGCGAGGAGGCCACCGGCTCGGGCACCGCACGCTACGTCGACTCGTCCGTCGAGCGGGTTCAGGTGCTGCTGACCGGCGCGGTGACCGGGCGGCACGTGCTGCTGTGCAACGGTGTTCCGGTGCCGCTGCACCACCACCACGCCGACGCCCAGCTCGCCGGCGTGCGCTTCCGCGCGTGGGCGCCACCGTCGGCGCTGCACCCGACGATCGGCATCCACTCACCCCTCGCCTTCGAGATCGTCGACACCTGGTCCGGGGTCTCGCTGGGCGGCGCGACCTACCACGTCGTGCACCCCGGGGGCCGCGCCTACGAACACGCCCCGGTCAACGCGAGCGAGGCCGAGGCCCGGCGGGCGTCGCGCTTCGTCAGCGGGGGGCACGCCGAGGCACCGGACCTGCGCCCGACCGCGTCCGCCGCCGCGCACCTGGAGTACCCCGTCACCCTCGATCTGCGCTCGGTCATCACCGGCACCGGCGCGACGGGCGCGCCGCCACGGACGGGCGAGGAGTGACGATCCGGACCGAGGGGCGCCACGTCGACCACCACAACGTGCTGCGCGACTACGCCCTGCCGACGAGTGAGCTGGGCATCGACCTCGGCGTGCCCGCGGATTCGGGTGTCCGCGCCACCGCCGTCGCCCGGCGCGACGAGATGGTCGACACCGACCGCCGGCTCCGGCCGCCGTGGCGCGGGGTCGGCGAGGTGCTCTCGGAGATGGGCTCGACCGGCCTCACCGACCGCCGCACCACCATCGCGCGGCTGCTCGAGGACGACGGCGTCACCTACCGCGCCCACGGCTCCGAGCGCGAGCTGCCCTGGTCGCTGGACCCGCTACCGCTGCTCATCGACACCGAGGAGTGGACGCAGCTGGAAGCCGGGCTGGCCCAGCGCGCCGACCTGCTCGACCTCGTCCTCACGGATCTGTACGGCCCGCGCCGGCTCATCTCCAGCGGGCTGCTCCCCCCGTCCCTCGTCTTCTCCCACCACGGCTTCCTGCGGGACGTGGATCAGATCAGGCTGCCCGGCTCGAAGCAGCTGTTCCTCGCCTCGGCCGACCTGGTGCGCGACTCCGATCACCGCTGGCGGGTGCTGTCCGATCGCACCCAGGCGCCGTCCGGGGCGGGCTACGCGATGGAGAACCGCTCCGTCCTGTCCCGCGTCCTCCCCGATCTCTACCGCGGGACGGGCGTGCACCGCATCGCGCCGTTCTTCCACACCTTCCGCCAGTCGCTGCAGCGGCTCGGCGCGAGCTCCGACGAGGCGACGCGGGTCGTCCTGCTGACACCCGGCGCGCTCAGCGAGACGGCGTTCGACCAGGCGTTCCTGTCCTCCCTGCTGGGGTTCCCGCTCGTCGAGGGCGCGGACCTCACCGTCCGTGACGGCCGGGTCTGGCAGCGTTCCCTGGACCGGCTGCTGCCGGTGGACGTGATCCTGCGCCGCCTCGACAGCGATTTCTGCGACCCCCTGGAGCTGCGCCCCGACTCACGCCTCGGCGTACCGGGGCTGCTCGAGGCCGCGCGGGCCGGGTCCGTCGCGATCGTCAACGGCGTGGGCACGGGTGTGCTGGAGAACCCGGCCCTGTTCCCGTTCCTGCCCGCCCTGAGCCGTGAGCTGCTGGGCGAGGAGCTGCGCATCGACTCCGCGGAGACGTTCTGGTGCGGCGAGGAGACCTCGCTGCGGCACGTCCTGACCCACCTGGACGAGCTGGTCATCAAACCCATCTCACGTCCGATCGGCTCCGGCGCCCGGTTCGGCTGGGAGCTGGACGTGGCCGCGCGCGAGGAACTGCGGCGGCGGATCGAGGCGGCGCCGCACGAGTGGGTCGGTCAGGTGCCACTGGCCATGAGCACGGCGCCGACCCTGAACGGGCTGACCCTCGCGCCGCGCCCGGTCACGCTCCGCACGTTCGCGGTGGCCGCCGGCGACACGTACCAGGTCATGCGCGGTGGGCTGACGCGCGTGGGGCGCACGGTCGACGCCATCGTCGTGTCGAACTCCCAGGGCGCCAGCAGCAAGGACGTCTGGATCCTCAGCGACGACGTCCAGGAGCCCGGCGAGGCGGGGCTCAGCGCCCTCGCGGCGATGGTCGGGCCGGAGACGGTGTCGGCCGCGGTGTCTCCCCGCGTGGCCGAGGACCTGTACTGGCTGGGGCGCTACGCCGAGCGGGCCGAGTCGATCGTGCGGCTGCTGCGGGTCATCGACAACCGCTGGCGCGACCTGCACCCGGCGCCGGACCCGGCCCTCGCGCGCTGCCTGGTCAGCCTGTTCGAGGCACTGACGACGGTCACCACCACCTGGCCCGGTTTCGTGGGCGACGGCGCCGGAGCCCGGCTGGCGGCGCCGCAGGAGGAGCTCGCCTCCCTGCTCGGTGACGACCGCCGCACCGGCACCCTGGCGCACGATCTGCGCCGGATCCGCGAGCTCGCCACCGCCGTGCGCGATCAGCTCTCCCCCGACACCTGGACCGTGCTCAGCGGACTGGACCGCGGCCTGTCGCCCCTGGTCCGCGGCGACGGCGACGGGCAGTCCCCGGCGGAGTTCTCGGCGGGCCTGGCCGGGCTGATGCAGGCGATGCTCGCCTTCTCCGGTCTGATCAGCGAGAGCATGGTCCGCGACGTCGGGTGGTACCTCCTCGACGCCGGGCGGCGCATCGAACGGGCGCTGCAGCTGACCCGGCTGCTGCGCAGTTGCCTGGCCGACACCCACCCGCCGGCGACGCAGCACCTGATGGCCGAGTCCGTGCTCATCGCCGCGGAGAGCATCATCACCCATCGCCGGCGCTACCCGGCGCAGTCGGGCATCGGAGGGGTCATCGAGCTGCTCCTCACCGACCGGGGCAACCCGCGCTCGGTGGCCTTCCAGCTCGACCGCATCGACACCGACCTGCTCCACGCCGGCGAGCTGACCGACGCCGTCGAGCAGGCGCGCACGATCCCGGCGGAACTGGCGGCGCTCCTGCAGAACGCCGACCTGATGGCGCTGACCGTCGCCGAGCACAACGAGCGGACGCACCTGGTGCTGTTCCTCGACCACGTCGACGAGGAACTCACGCGGCTGCACGAGCGCATCGAATCGGCCGCGTTCAGCCGGTCCGCGCCGTTGCGCCCGCTGGATCCGTACTCGCTGCCGGAGGCGGGATGAGCATCGACGGGGCCCTGAGCCGGGACACGACGGGCATGCAGCCGCGACGCTACGAGCTGCGTCACGTCACCGAGTACACCTACGACGACTCGGTGAGCACCAGCTTCGGCCGGGCGCATCTGGTCCCGTCCGACGGGGACGGGCAACGCTGCCTGGCCTCCGAGCTGGACATCGACCCCGCGCCGACCGATCGCTCCGACCACACCGACTACTTCGGCAACGTGTCGACCTACTTCTGCGTCCGGCACCCGCACACCAGCCTGCGGGTCTCCGCCCGCAGCGTGGTCGAGGTCGACCGCAGCCCCGCGCGCCTGGACGATCTCGGCTCGGTGACGTGGGAAGAGGTACGTGAGGACCTGGACACCCGACCGGAGCTGGCCGAGTTCGTGCTGCCCTCCCCGCGGCTGGGACCGGCCGCGGAGGTCAGTGCGTACGCGCGGACGGTGTTCACCCCGGGCCTCCCCGTCGGCGAGGCGATCATGGCTCTGGTGCATCGGATCCACGGCGACTTCACCTACAAGTCGGGATCCACGACGGTGCGCACGACGCTGCCGCAGCTGCTCGAGCAGCGCAAGGGCGTGTGCCAGGACTTCGCGCATCTGGCGATCGGGGCGATGCGCTCGGTCGGGCTCGCGGCACGCTACGTGAGCGGATACCTGGAGACCCAGCCCCCGCCGGGCAAGCCGAAGCTGCAGGGTGCCGACGCGAGCCACGCCTGGGCGTCGATCTTCGTGCCCGGCACCGGCTGGCTCGACCTCGATCCCACCAACAACCAGCTCGTCGACAACCGCTACCTGGTCGTCGCGCGGGGGCGGGACTACTCCGACGTGACGCCGATCAAGGGCGTCATCGTGACCGACTCGAAGAAGTCGACGATGAAGGTGGCCGTGGACGTCATCCGCCTCGACTGAGCGGCCGCCCGGTAAGGTGGGCGCGCTGGAAGCGTTGCAACAGTGCGGCGGCCGAGGACAGATCCGACCGCGAGGTCGGCTTCGCCCACTCCCCACGACCCATCGCCCGGAAGGCAGCTTCGTCCCATGCACGCGTTCGCCTGCCCGCACTGCTCTGCTCTGATCTTCTTCGAGAACAGCGTCTGCGTCACCTGCGGGTCCGCGCTGGGCTTCCTGCGCCGGACGGCGTCGATGGTCCGCCTCGCGCCGGTCGACCAGCTCGAGCTCGCCTACCGGGACGAGGACGGCACGGTGCTCCAGCCCTGCGCCAATCTCGGCCTCGCCGCGTGCAACTGGCTGGCCGACGGTCGACGCCCCCGCCGGGCTGTGTTCCTGCTGCGCGCTCACCCGGACCCGCCCGGCCGACTCCGATACCGAGGCTCTGCAGGCGTTCTCGCGGACCGAACAGGCCAAGCGCCGGTTGGTCTTCCAGCTCGACAACCTCGGTCTGCCGACCACCTCCCGCAGCGCCGACCCGGTGCACGGGCTGGCCTTCGACCTGCTCTCCAGTGCGACCACCAAGGTCATCACCGGCCACGACAGCGGCGTCATCACCATCGATCTCGCCGAGGGCGACGACCCCCATCGGGAGGCGGTGCGGACGAGCCTGGGCGAGCCCTACCGCACCCTGCTCGGACACCTGCGCCACGAGATCGGCCACTGGTACTGGGACATCCTGGTCGACGGGACGCCGGCGCTGCCCCGCTTCCGGCAGTTGTTCGGCGACGAGACACGCGACTACGCCGAGGCCCTGTCCGAGCACTACGGCTCGAAGTCGGTCGAGGACTGGAAGGCCACGCACGTGAGCGACTACGCCGCCGCCCACCCGTGGGAGGACTGGGCCGAGACCTGGGCTCACTACCTGCACATGGCCGACACGTTGCAGACGGCCAGCGCCTACGGGGTGGACGTGCACGGCCCGAACCTGGACCTCGCCACCGCCAGGGACGCGGCGGTCGCGACGACGCCCCGGGAGCGCTACGCCGACTTCGACCAGATGCTCTCGGCCTGGCTGACGCTGACCTATGCGCTCAACGCGATGAACCGCAGCATGGGCAAGGAGGACCTGTACCCGTTCGTCCTCGTCCCGGCCGTGATCGAGAAGCTCCGGTTCGTGCACGACCTGCTGTAGGACGGCCCGGCCGGCGAGCGCGACCACATGTCGCGCATCGACGGCAGCGTCAGTTGAACTCGTTCTGCGCCGGCTCCAGGCCCTTGGCCAGGATGGCCTCGACGGCGTCGGCGGCACGGTCGACGTTGAGCGCGAGTTCCTTGCGCTCGACCGCGCTGAACTCCTTCAGGACGTACTCGGCGGGATCCTGCCGGCCGGGCGGGCGGCCGATGCCGAAGCGCACCCGCGCGTACTCGCGGCTGCCGAGGGAGGCCGTCACCGACTTGAGCCCGTTGTGCCCGCCGTCGCCCCCACCGCGCTTGAGCCGCAGCGAGTTGTACGGGAGGTCGAGCTCGTCGTGGACGACGATCAGCCGCTCGACAGGGATCTTGTAGAAGCGCGAGATCGACGCGACCGGGCCGCCGGACTCGTTCATGTAGCACTTGGGCTTGGCCAGCACGACGGGCGCACCCGCCAGCCGCCCTTCGACGATGTCGGCACGTCCCTTGTGCGCCTTGAACCGGCCGCCCAGGCGCTCGGCGAGCAGCTCGACGACGAAGAACCCGGCGTTGTGACGGGTCCCGGCATAGCGCGGCCCCGGGTTGCCGAGGCCGACGACCAGATAGCGCTCGTCGGCCATCGGCAGGGGCGCTGTTATTCGGTGTCGGCGGAGGGCTCGGCCGCGGCCTCGGCCTCGGCAGCCGCGGCACCGGCGACGGACTCGGCGGCTTCGGCGTCGAGCGCCTCGGCCGTCGGAGCCTCGCTGATGATCAGCACGACGTGCTCGGGGTCGACGGCGAGCGTCGTCCCGGCCGGCAGCACGAGCTGGGCGGCGGTGAACTGCGTGCCGATCTCCAGCCCCGTGATGTCGACGGTGACCTCGGTCGGGATGTGCGTGGCCTCGGCCTCGACGCTGACCGTGGTCGACTCCAGCTGCATGAGGCCGCCGGAGACGACCTCGCCGGACACCACGACGGGCAGGTCGACGGTGATCTTCTCGCCGAGGCGGACGGCGATCAGGTCGACGTGGTCGAAGGTGCCCTTGATGGCGTTGCGCTGGATGGCCTTCGGGATCGCGAGGGAGTCCTCGGTGCCGAAGTCGAGGGTGATCAGCACGTTGGCGCCGCGGTTGCGGACGGCCTGGGTGAACTCGTGCGCGGGGAGCGCCAGGTGCTGGGGGTCGAGGCCGTGGCCGTACAGGACGGCGGGGATCTTGCCGGCCTTGCGCGTACGGCGGGCGAAGCCCTTGCCGAACTCGGTGCGGCGTTCGACAGACAGGCGAAGTTCGGACACGGCGGTGCACTCCTCTAAACGACTAACGATCGGGTTCGACTCAGGAACAGCAGCTGACGGGCAGACGCGGTGTCACCACAGGCCAAGGGCCGCGAACACCGCGTCGATCACGGACCGCGAGCCGGTCATGGCTCGCGCGGTCCCTCGCCGGGGCAACCTCTCCACTCTACAAGCCCCTTGGCTCCGAATACCAAACGGGTCCACCCGGTCGCGCGTCACACCCACGCCGCCGCCTACCATCGCGCCCGTGCCCCAAATCCCCGACCGCGGCCGCTCCGGTGGCTCCCCCCGCCTGGACGTGATCGGCGCGGGAGTGCGGGTACGGGTTCCGGGCAAGATCAACCTGCAGCTCGCGGTCGGCCCCACCCGCGAGGACGGCTTCCACGAGTTGATGACCGTCTTCCACGCCGTGGGCCTCTACGACACGGTGACGGTGACCTCCGCGTCGCAGATGCGGCTGAGCCTGACCGGCGAGGGCGCCGACGAGCTCGCCGCCGACGACACCAACCTGGCCTGGCGCGCTGCCCGGGCCCTGGCCGACGCCCACGGCGTGCGCGCGCACGTCCACATCGAGGTCGACAAGGCCATCCCCGTGGCGGCCGGTCTGGCCGGCGGCTCGGCCGACGCGGCTGCCACTCTGATCGCCTGCGACGCCCTCTGGGGCACCCGTTCCTCGGGCAGCCATCTGCAGGAGATCGCCGCCACGCTGGGCAGCGACGTCGCCTTCGGCCTGGTCGGCGGCACGGCCGTCGGGACCGGACGGGGCGAGCACCTGAGCCCGGTGCTCGGTGCGCGGGAGCGCCTGTGGTGGGTCCTGGCGCTGAGCAGCCACGGGCTCTCGACGCCTGCGGTGTACGCGGAGTTCGACCGGCAACGGGCCGGCGCTGCGACCTTCGACTCGGCGACCGGATTCGCCCCGCCGACGGTCATGCTGCAGGCGCTCCAGTCCGGCGATCCGGCGTCGGTCGCCGCGGCGCTGTCGAACGACCTGCAGGCCGCGGCGCTGACCCTGGCGCCCGAGCTGCGTGCAGACCCTCGCCACCGGCCGGGCCCTCGGTGCCCTCGGCGGCATCGTCTCCGGGTCCGGGCCGACGTGCGCCTTCCTCGTGGCCGACGCCGATGCCGCCACCCGGCTCGCGTCGGCGCTGACCGCGTCCGGCGTGTGCCGTACCACCCGGGTGGCTGCCGGCCCCGCGCCCGGCGCCCGGATCGTCTGAAGGAGACACCATCGCCAACCTGGTCAACCTGGAGTCCGTCTCCAAGGCCTACGGAACCACCACCGTGCTCGACGGCGTCTCCCTCGGGGTCGCCGACAACGAGCGCATCGGCGTCGTCGGTCGCAACGGCGGCGGCAAGAGCACCCTGCTCCGGATGATCACCGGCAGTGAACCGCCGGACAGCGGCCGGGTCACCCGCACCGGGGGCGTGCACATCGCGACGGTGAACCAGCGCGGCGATCTGCCGCCCGGCGCGACCGTGCGCGAGGTCGTCGTCGGCGATGCCGAGGAGCACGAGTGGGCCGGCGACTCGGCGATCCGCGACGTGCTGACCGGGCTCGGCCTGGCGACGGTCGGGCTGACGTCGGGCGTGGACCACCTCTCCGGCGGCGAACGGCGACGGGTCAGCCTCGCGGCCGCGCTCGTGCAGCCGGCCGACCTGCTGATCCTCGACGAGCCCACGAACCACCTGGATGTCGAGGGGGTGGACTGGCTCGCGCGCCACGTCAACGCCCGCCGTTTCGCGCTGCTCGTCGTCACCCATGATCGCTGGTTCCTCGACGCCGTCTGCACCCGCACGTGGGAGGTCGGTGACGGCCAGGTCCGCCCGTTCGACGGGGGCTACGCCGCCTACGTGCTCGCCCGCGCCGAACGCGCGCGGCAGGCGGAGGCCAGCGAGGCGCGCCGGCAGAACATCCTGCGCAAGGAGCTGGCCTGGCTGCGACGCGGGCCGCCGGCGCGGACCAGCAAGCCCAAGTTCCGCATCGAGGCCGCCACCGCGCTCATCGCCGACGAGCCGCCGGCCCGCGACCAGACCAGGCTCCAGGCGCTCGCCCAGCGACGACTCGGCCGCAGCGTCTACGACGTCGAGGACGTCACCATCAAGGCCGGCGAGCGCACGCTGCTCGATCACGTGACCTGGCACGTCGGCCCGGGCGACCGCGTGGCGATCATCGGGGTAAACGGCTCGGGCAAGACACACCTCCTGCGCCTGCTGGCCGGTGAGATCGAGCCCGACGCCGGGCGGATGGTCATCGGGCAGACGGTCCATGCCGGGCACCTGTCCCAGCACGTGACGGAGCTGCCGGTCGGGCTGCGCGTCATCGAGGCCGTCCAGGAGGTGCGGACGACCGCGGAGATCGGCGGCGTCGAGCTGTCGGCCGGCCAGCTGGCCGAGCGGTTCGGCTTCCAGAACGAGCGGCAGTGGACGCCGGTCGAGGACCTCTCCGGAGGAGAGCGTCGGCGGCTGCAACTGCTGCGGCTCCTGCTGGCCCAGCCCAACGTGCTCCTGCTGGACGAGCCGACGAACGACCTGGACACCGACACCCTCGCCGCGCTGGAGGACCTGCTCGACAGCTGGCCCGGCACGATCGTCGTCGTCAGCCACGACCGGTACCTGATCGAACGGGTGTGTGACACGACCGTGGCCCTGCTGGGCGACGGGACGGTGCGTGACCTCCCCGGCGGGGTGGACGAGTACCTGCGCCGTCGGCGCGCGGCCATCGACTCCGCCGACGCGCCGACGTTGACGCCCTCCGGCGCCACGTCCGAGGCAGCCGGGCGGCCCGGTGGGGCGCGCAAGGTCGATCCGCGAACGGCGCGCAAGGAGCTGACGAAGCTGGAGCGGCTGATCGCCCGGCTGGACGCGCGCGAGAAGGCGCTGCACGGCGAATTGGCGACCCACGCCACGGACTACGCCACGGTGGCCGAACTCAACTCCGAGCTCATCGGCGTCCGCGCGGAGAAGGACGCCGCCGAGGAGAGCTGGCTGCAGCTCGCCGAGGAGCAGTAGGCGCCGCGCGCAGCGGATCGAGCTCGAACAGCAGCCCCGCGGGGCATGCCAGTGCCCGCTCGATCGCGTGCGCCGTGGCCGGACTGCAGGTGTCCCTGCGTCCGGTGATCAGATGGTTGATCGTCGCGTGGGCCAGCCCGGCGCTGCGCGCGAAACCCCGTTCGGAGTAGCCGAGCAACGCGATGTAGCTGGAAAACATGTCCCGATCACGCAGGCGCATGGCCACGCGCCGATCACCCCCGACGTCCGGTATCAACGCAGATCAGACTAACCGGATGAAGGTCGTCTGTCCAGACATCATCCAGGGATCCGGTTCGTGTCTGCACCCGTACCCCGGGCGGACACCGGCGATCGCGGCAGCCACGAATGTCTGGCCATCCAGCCAGCCGCTAGTGTCTACAAATCGTAGGCGTGCGGATCGGGAGGGGATGGGCGGAATGAGTGCGTTGTCGGAGATTCTCGCCGCGGCCAACGCCGAACTCGGCCTCAGCGCCCGTGGCGCGTCACGACTGGCACTGGAGCAGGGCCTGGCGCTGAACCACGACACGGCCGCCCGCTACCTCCGCGGCGACCACGGCCGTCCGGACGAGGCCACGCTGGTCGCGCTGAGCACGGTGTTCCGGGTCCCGCTCGCCGAGTTGCGCGTCGCTGCGGACCTGCCGGCCGACGAGACCGAACCCTACGTCCCGCCGCAGGAGGCGAGCCGCCTCACCCGGCGCCAGCGCAATGCCGTCGACGAGGTGATCCGGGCGATGCTGGAGCCGTCCGCGGGCCGTGCCACCGCCGGCGAGGAAGCCCGCCTGGCCGCCCGTCACGGCGCCGCCGAGGACGAGGCGACCGACGCCGGCTGACCTGCCCGAGCCGACATTGTCGTAGCCGTGTCGCACACTGCACGGTATGTCCACGTTGGTGATGGATCGCTACGATCCGTGGTCGGTCCTGGCCGAGCGCTGGCCCCAGACCCGCGTCGTCCTCGAGCCGATGACCGGATCCCTGCTGGGTGAGGTCCGCGCCGGCGGGCGGGTGATCGCCGTGCGGCGCACCAGTTCCCCCGCCCAGCAGCGGTGCACCCTCGCCCACGAGATCGTGCACCTCGAACGCGGCATGCACACGCTGTCCTGGCCCCTGCTCCAGCGGGAGGAGCTCGCCGTCCACCGCATCGCGGCACGCCGCCTCATCCCGCTGGACGCGCTGGCGCCCCTGCTGCCGGCGCTCGGCGACGACGGGCGGGCGCTGGCGGCGGCGCTCGACGTCGATCGGTACACCCTCGAGGTGCGGCTCCAGGCGCTGACGGCGGCGGAGTCGCGGGCGCTGATCCCCGCTGCCCCCGATCCGCTCCGAACCGTTGCCTGACCGGTGGCCGCCGACGTGAGCGACCGAGCGGCTCCGCGAGCCGCCGCGCGCCGGTCAGCGCGCGGCGGGCTTCTCCCGCAGCTCGGGCTTGGCCTCGAGCGCCGACAGCCCGTTCCAGCCGAGGTTGACCAGGTGCGCGGCCACGACCTCGCGGCTGGGCTTGCGCGCCTCGAGCCACCACTGGCCGGTGAGCGCCACCATCCCGACCAGCATCTGCGCGTACATGCCCGCCAGCTTCGGTTGCAGTTTCCGGGCGGCGAACTCCTGGGCGAGGATGTACTCGACCTGGCTGGCGATGTCGTTGAGCAGCGACGAGAACGTGCCCGCGCCGGCGACCACCGGGGCATCCCGGGTGAGCACGCGGAAGCCGTCGGTCTCGTCCTCGATGTAGGTCAGCAGCGCGAGCGCGGCCTGCTCGACCAGCACCCGCGGATGTCCACCGGTGAGCGCGGACGTGATCCGCTCCATCAGCGACTGCATCTCGCGGTCCACGACAACGGCGTACAGCCCCTCCTTGCCGCCGAAGTGCTCGTACACCACCGGCTTGCTGACACCGGCCCGGGCGGCGATCTCCTCGATGCTCGCCGCCTCGAAGCCCTTCTCGGCAAACGTCGATCGCCCTACATCGAGCAGTTGCTCGCGCCGTTCCTTGCCGCTCATCCGCACGCGCGGGCGGTTCCTGGGATCAGCCATTGTGGGTTCATCATGCCAACCCGGGACGCCCGGTGCAGAACGGCGCCCTCGCCGCCGCCGCGATCCGTGGCAGGGACGACGCCCGACTCCCCCTGGAGGTCGGCACGTCCGGGATGCGACTATCGTCCGATGCCGGACCAGAACAGCACCGCCGCCCCCGCCAGCCCCCAGCTCAGCTACGAAGGGCGCACCCCGTACGTCGCCTACACCGAGGCCGACGTGCTGCGCGAGCTCATCCATGTCCAGACCGACGAACCGCTGGAAGTCACGTTCGTCGTCACGACCCAGATCATGGAGCTGCACTTCTCGCTGCTGCGCCACGAGTGGCTGCTGGCGATCGCGGCTCTGCGCGCGGACGACGCCCACGGGGCAACGGTCGCGCTGCGCCGGAGCATGGGCGTCCAGGACTCGCTCATCGCCGCCTGGGGGATGCTGGATCCGATGTCACCGGTGCAGTACAACCGGTTCCGTACCGAACTGGGCAGCGCCTCGGGATTCCAGTCCTTCTCCTACCGCGAGCTCGAGTTCCTGCTCGGGGTGAAGGATCCGCACATGCTGCGCCCGCACGCCGACATGCCCAGGATCGCCGCCGAACTGCAGGCGACGTTCGAGGCACCGTCGCTCTACGAGGAGGCGATCGCGGCGCTCGCCCGAGCCGGTGTCGACGTGCCCGACGCAGTGGTGCACCGCGATCACACGCTGCCGTGGGACGAACCGGTGGCCGAGGTGGTCGAGGCCTGGCGCCAGGTGTACGTCGCCGACGGTGAACTGGCCGAGCTGGCCGAGGCGCTGGTCGGCGTCGCCGAGCGGCATTCCCGCTGGCGGTTCGTCCACTACACCGCCGTGCGCAAGATCCTCGGCGCCAAGCCGGGCACCGCCGGTTCCGCAGGACTGAAGTGGCTCAAACGGGCCGCCGACCAGGTCGTCTTCGTCGAACTGTGGGAGGTTCGCAGTGCCCTCTGACATCACCAGCCGCGAGGCGGCCCTGGCCGCGGATGCCGACGACCCGCTGGCGTTCACCCGCGAGCGGTTCACGATCCCGGCCGGCATCCGCTACCTCGACGGCAACTCCCTCGGGGCGCTCCCGTCCGCCGTGCCCGCCGCCGTCGCCGACGCCGTGAGCCGGCAGTGGGGCACCGACCTCATCACCTCGTGGAACGTCAACGACTGGTGGACGCTCCCGCAGCGCCTCGGTGACCGGATCGGCACGCTCGTCGGCGCTGCCCCGGGACAGATCATCTGCGGGGACTCGACCACGATCCAGCTGTACCAGTCGATCACCGCCGCGGTGCTGCGGACTCCCGAACGGCGCATCCTGCTCGCCGACGCGGGCAACTTCCCGACCGACCGCTACGTCGCGGACGCACTGGGCGCCCAACTGGGGCTCGACGTCCGGTTCATCCACCCCGCCGACGTGCGCGACCACCTCACCGAGGACGTCGCGGCGGTGGCGTTCAGCGCGGTCGACTACCGCACCGGCGAGCTGTACGACCTTGCCGGGATCACCGCGGCGACCCACGCGGTCGGTGCGTGCGTGGTCTGGGATCTCGCTCATGCCGCCGGGGCGCTGCCCGTCGCGCTGGACGACATCGGCGCCGACTTCGCGGTGGGCTGCTCCTACAAGTACCTCAACGGCGGGCCGGGCGCTCCCGCCTGGATCTATGTCGCCGCGCGCATCAGCGACGCGGAGCTGCCCATCCAGGGCTGGCACGGCCACGCGGATCCGTTCGGTCTCGCCGAGCACTTCACCCCGGCGCCCGGGATCGCCCGCGCGCGCCTGGGCACCCCTCCGCTGCTGTCCATGCTCGCGCTGGAGGCGGCCCTGGACGTGTGGGACGGCGTGGACCTCGCGGTGCTGCGGGCCAAATCGGTGGCCCTGACCGAGCTCGTGATCTCCTACGCCGATCGGGAGCTGGCGTCTCTCGGCGTCGAGGTGGCCACGCCCCGCGACGCGCGGCGCCGCGGCTCGCAGGTCTCGCTGCGGCTGCCCCATGCCTACGAGGTGTGCCAGGCGTTGATCGCCCGGGGCGTGATCGGGGACTTCCGCGCGCCGGACCTGCTGCGGCTGGGGTTCACGCCCCTGTACCTCGGCTACGCCGACGTCTGGGACAGCCTCGAGGAGCTCCGCGACGTCCTGGTCAGCGGTTCCTGGCGGGCCCCGGCGTTCGCGGTGCGCGCCGCGGTCACCTGACCGGACAGCGGTCACCTGACCGGACATGATGTGCGTATGCGCGATGTGAGCATCACCGACGAGGTCATCCGGCTCGGCCAGCTGCTCAAGCTGGCCAATGTCGTGGACTCCGGCTCCGACGTCAAGGCGCTGATCGCCGCGGGCGGCGTCCTGGTCAACGGAGAACCGGAGACCCGGAGGGGCCGCCAGCTCCACCGCGGCGACGAGGTCGCGGTGGGTGACGACCACCTCCGGATCTGCTAGTCGGTTCCCTGTTCAGGCGAGCGAGTTCGCTCAAGCGAGCGACTTCGCTCAGGCGAGCGAGTCGCTCCGGCGGCGGCGTGAGAAGGCCAGCAGCAGTCCACCGGCGATCAGCATGCCGGCGCCCGCGAGGACCAGGGCCTGCGTGGGCGTGCCCGTGAAGGGCAGCGTCTGGCTGGTCGTGGTCGTCGGCGGCTTGGACTGGTGCTCGCCCAGGAAGGACTGCGCCACCCGCTGGGCGAAGTAGGCGTTGGTGGCCGAGACGGGCTTGTGGCTGACGACGCCGACCGCGGTCACCTTGCCGATGTCCTCGTGGTCGGTGCCCGCCGCGATCCCGCTCAGCTGGGCGGTGCAGGTGAAGGACGCTCCGACCGCGAAGGTGCCCGACCACGTCGTCCCGGTGGTTGCATCCGGGAACGTGCAGGTCAGCCCGGTGACGGTGCCGCCGGTGATGAGATCGTCGCTGACGGTGACGGTCGTGAGCGGCTCGGTGCCGATGTTGGTGACCGTGTAGACCAGCCCCGTCCCGCCGGTCGGCAGCAGGACCGCCGTGGCGAGGGTGTTGGCGTCGTTGCCCTTGACGTCCTTCTTCACGATGCCGATCGCCGGCGACGGCGCGGGCGTGTGGGCGTTGAAGGCGTTGTGATCGGTGACGCCGGTGCCGCTGATCGCGCCGGTGCCGGTCACCGCGGCCACGTCGGTCTCCTGCACGCCGACGCTCAGCGCCGGGACGGTGCCGGTGCAGTCGAAGCTCGTGCCGGCCTTGAACGGGCCGACCCAGGTGGTACCGGTCGCCGGGCCGCCCAGCGCGGTGAAGTCACACGACAGCCCGGTGAGCGCCGGACCGGAACTGGTGACGTCGGAGACGGTGACGTGAGTGAGGGACTCGGTGCCCGGGTTGGTGATGGTCATCGTGATCGGGATCGGCGTCCCGACGGCCACGGACTTGCCGGGGGCCGTGTCGAATGCGCCCTTCACGGGCCCGTCGACGGTGCTGAACTTGGTGATGGTGACCTTGGGCGTGGGCACGGTGCCGGACCCGCTGCCGCCGCCGGTGGCCTGCGTCAGGTGGGCGACCGCACCGGTCGTGTGGTGCTTGCCCGCGACCGTGGTGGTGGTCGTCTGGCTGTTGGTGAACGTGTTCGCCTGCGTCGAGCTCTGGTCCAGGATCGTGGCCAGGAAGCTGACCCGGACGACCTTGCCCAGCGCGACCGCGCCGATCGTGGCAGTGAGGCTCGTGGCCGTGCAGGCGGTGCTCGTCGACCCGGTGTACGGGTGGATGTTGGACAGGGCGTTGTTCGGGCCCGTCGGGTCACCGATCTGGTAGACCACGCTGGCGCAGTCGATGCTCATGTCCGAGGCGATGGTGTCCGAGACGGTCGCGCTGTCGAAGGTGCCCGCCGGGGTCTCCAGCCGCCACAGGATGGCGTCGGTCTGGTTGTCGTGCCCCTGGTCGTCACGGGTGAACTTGCCGTTCTTCTGCGCCCTCGTCCGGTCGATGCCCGTCGTGGACTGCACGGTGATCGGCGTCTTCCAGGAGTCGCCGCCGCTGGTGTAGGTCAGCGTGGTCGAGTCGCCGGGGCCGATCTTGTTGGCGTCCAGGCGGCTGGTGAAGAAGGCGTCACCGCACACGTTCTGATGGGTCGTGACGTAGTTGCTGAGCGTGAACGTCGCGACGTGGTTGACCACGACGGCGGTGGCGACCACGCTGCCGTCGGGCGCCAGCAACGGGAAGCCGGGCGGGAAGCTGGTGAGCTGGTCCGGAAGGGTCAGGGAGAAGGTGTCGCCGGTGTGCGAGCCGTCCGGGATGCACCACGACAGGTCGGTCTTCATGAGCGACGTGAGCGTGGGATCGGTCGGCGTGACGGTGACGTTCTTGATGGCACCGGCGATCGTGGCCGCCGAGGCGCCCGGCGCGCCGACGGTGACACCGACGACGATCAGGGCGAGGGCAGCGAGTGAGGCGCACACGGCCGAGCAGCGGCGTCTCGCGGAACGGAACTTCACAGCGGTCTCCATGGGGATCGGTCCTGTGACATGACCGCAGGACACATTCCCCAGTTGCAAGCAGGAGACCGCACGATTCCTGAGCTGAACCGCAGACCCCCGTACCCGCTGCCCCCCGCAGCATCATCCGTGAGGCTGGCGCGATGGACTCGAGCGGGCAGCGCTGCACGGACGAACGTTCACTCGGTGACCGAATCTACTACAGGTCACCGTTTCTGGCATATCGGCAGAAATGACCCCGAAGTCGAGTTAATGGGCAGCAGGCCAACCGCATAATCAAGTAGCTGGACGCGACGTGCCAACTCGCCGTCCCGGGACATCCAGCCCGCCGTGCACGCACGGCGGCCTGGATCAGCGCGAGATCTCCAGGCGGGCGAAGCGCTCGGCCTTGGGCCAGCGCACGTCGGTGGCCCAGCCGAGCTTCTCGAACAGCCAGATCGTGCGGGCCGACGAGTCGATCTGGCCGCGGCGGACGCCATGGCGCGCGCAGGTCGGATCGGCGTGATGGCTGTTGTGCCAGCTCTCGCCGAAGCTGAGGACGGCCAGCGGCCAGAAGTTCGCACTCTTGTCCCGCGAGGCGTACGGGCGGTCGCCGATCGTGTGGCAGATCGAGTTGATGGACCACGTGACGTGGTGCAGCACGCAGACGCGCACGAGGGAGGCCCAGAAGAACGCCGAGAGCGCGCCCGCCCAGGACCAGGTGAGCAGGCCACCCAGCACCGCCGGCAGGAACAGACCGGCGGCGGCGAGCTGGGGGAACAGGCGGTCGACGCGGACGATGTCACGGTCGGCGAGCAGGTCCGGCGCGTACTTGTCCTGGTTGGTGTGCTCGACGTCGAAGAGCCAGCCGATGTGGGCGAAGAACAGGCCCTTCATCAGCGCCCGGGTGCTCGTGCCGTAGCGCCACGGCGAGTGCGGGTCGCCCTCGCGGTCGCTGAAGGCGTGGTGGCGCCGGTGGTCGGCCACCCAGCGGATGACGGGACCCTCGATCGCCAGGCTCCCCGCCACCGCGAGCGCGATGCGCAGCGCCCGGTTGGCGCGGAACGAGCCGTGCGTGAAGTAGCGGTGGAACCCGACGGTGATGCCCAGGCCGGAGATCGCATAGAAGACCAGCCCGAGCACGACGTCCGTCCAGCCCAGCCCCCACCCCCACGCGACGGGAATCGCCGCCAGGACGGCCAGGAACGGGATGATCACGAAGATGTACAGCACCAGTTGCTCGCCGGACTTCTTGCGCCCGGAGATCATCGGTTTGGGGCCGGAGCCGCCGGGTTCGTCGAGCCGGGCGTCGTCGACAGCTGTCACGGGCACATCCTCTTGTCGGGCGGTGTCTGCCTGCCGCTCGGCCATCTGGTTACGGCACCGTAACCTACGGTGTCGTAACTGCTCAACGTCCACCGCCGCGTCGCGGTTCCCGGGCTCCCTCGGGCACCGGCCGGAAACGGGTGCCCGCACGGGGCGGGCTCGTCGGTAAGCTGTGGCCGGGCGACGCCGGTCGTTGCTCTGGGGGATGGGGTAATTGGCAGCCCGCCGGTCTTTGGTACCGGACAGTCTCGGTTCGAGTCCGAGTCCCCCAGCTGACCACCCGCCGCGCGCGTTAAGGTGGGCCTGACACCGTCGAGCCGAGAGGTGCTCTCCCCCGTGACCGTGCCGGCCCGGTACGCAACATCAGCCAGCGACGCATCCGCTGCGCCCGCTCCCCCGCCCCCCGCTCCGACGGTCGCCGTCGTCGTGCTGGCGGCCGGTGAGGGGACCCGCATGCGCTCGCGCCATCCCAAGGTCCTGCACTCCTTCGCGGGGCGGTCGATGCTCGGGCACGTCCTGACGGCCACCTCCGCCCTGGATCCCAGCGCCACCGTCGTGATCGTCGGTCACGCCCGCGAGGCGGTCACCGCGCACCTCGCCGAGATCGCGCCGGAGGCCCGGGCGGTCGTGCAGCACGAGCAGCGCGGGACCGGTCACGCCGTCCGCACCGGACTGGCCGAGATCGACGTCGATCTGGCCGACACCGTCATCGTCGTTCCGGGCGATGCCCCCCTGCTGCAGGCCGAGACGCTCGCGGCGTTCCTCGCCGCGCACGTGGCCTCGGGCGCGGCCGCGACGATGCTCACCTCGCGGGTCCCGGACCCGACGGGATACGGGCGGGTCGTCCGGGCCGTGGACGGGTCGGTGGAGCGCGTCGTCGAACACCGCGACGCCTCCCCGGACGAGCTGGCCATCGACGAGGTCTCCGCGCTCGTCTACGCCTTCGCGTCCACGCCGCTGCGGCAGGCCATCGAGAAGCTGAGCACGGACAACTCCCAGGGTGAGGAGTACCTGCCCGACGTCGTGGCCATCCTCCGCTCGGAGGGTCTGGCCGTCGGCGCGGTACTGGCGCCCGCGGAGGAGACCGCGGGGGTCAACGACCGCGTCCAGCTCGCCGCGGCGTTGCGCACGTACACGACCCGCCTGCTCGAGCAGCACATGCGCGCGGGCGTCACCATCGTCGACCCGGCCACCACCTGGATCGACGCCGACGTGGTGCTCGAGCCCGACGTCACCCTGCTTCCCGGCGTGCAGCTCCTCAGCGGCACGACCGTCGCCCGCGGCGCGGTGGTCGGGCCGGACTGCACGCTCACCGCGACGACCGTCGGCGCCGGAGCCGAGGTCGTGCGCAGTGTGGCGACCGGCGCGTCCATCGGGCCGGACTGCACGGTCGGGCCCTTCTCCTACCTGCGCCCGGGAACCGATCTGCGCGAGGGCGCCAAGGTCGGCGGGTACGTGGAGATCAAGAACAGCATCATCGGCGCCCACTCCAAGGTGCCGCACCTGAGCTATGTCGGCGACGCCACGGTGGGCGAGCGCTCCAACGTCGGCGCGGGGACGATCTTCGTCAACTACGACGGCGTCACCAAGCGCCGCAGCGAGGTCGGTGACGACGTCCGGATCGGTTCGGACAACACCCTCGTCGCCCCGGTCGCCATCGGCAACGGCGCATACACCGGTGCCGGCACCGTCGTGCGGGGCGACGTCCCGGCCGGCGCGCTGGCGGTCAGCATGGGGCCGCAGCGCGTCATCGAGGGATGGGTCGCGCGCAAGCGGCAGGGAACGGCCTCGGCCGAGCACTCCGCCCCGTCCGAACCCTCCGCCGCCGACCGACGGCACCACGACAGCTCAGCACGACCAGAGCGCCGAGCACCACTCGACCAGCACAGGGAGTACCCCGGCGTGAGCACACTCGAAGTAGCGGGCCGCAAGAGCCTGATGCTCTTCTCAGGGCGCGCGTTCCCCGAACTCGCCGACGAGATCGCCGGGTACCTCGGCATCAAGGTCACCCCCACGACCGCGCGCAACTTCGCCAACGGTGAGATCTTCATCCGCCCCGAGGAGTCGGTCCGCGGCAGCGACGCGTTCGTCATCCAGTCCTACACGCGTCCGATCAACGAGTGGCTGGTCGAGTCGCTGATCCTGGTCGACGCTCTGAAGCGGGCCTCCGCCAAGCGCATCACCGTCGTCGCGCCGTTCTACCCCTACGCCCGCCAGGACAAGAAGCACCGTGGGCGCGAGCCGATCTCGGCGCGCCTGGTGGCGGACATGTTCAAGACCGCGGGTGCGGACCGGATCATGACGATCGACCTGCACACGGCCCAGATCCAGGGTTTCTTCGACGGCCCGGTCGACCACCTGTTCGCGCTGCCGTTGCTCACCCGCTACGTCCGCGAGCACTACAACACCGAGGACATCACCGTCGTCTCGCCCGACACCGGACGCGTCCGGATGGCCGAGCAGTGGGCCGACCGGCTGGGCGGCACCCCGCTGGCGTTCATCCACAAGACGCGCGATCCGCTGGTCCCGAACCAGGTCGTGGCCAACCGGGTCGTCGGCGACGTCGCCGGACGGACGTGCGTCCTGATCGACGACATGATCGACACCGGGGGCACGATCGTGAAGGCCTCCGACATCCTCTTCGAGGCCGGCGCGGTGGACGTGATCATCGTGGCGACCCACGGGGTGCTGTCGCCGCCGGCTACCGAGCTGCTCACCGACAGCAAGGTCAGCGAGGTCGTCATCACCAACACCCTGCCCGTGCGCAACGAGCAGAACTTCGACAAACTGACCGTCCTGTCCATCGCGCCGATGATCGCCATGGCGATCCGCGAGGTGTTCGAGGACGGTTCGGTCACGAGCCTGTTCGAGGGCCAGAGCTGACGGCTGAGCCGCACGCGGCCCGGGCCGCGCGCTAGGGGCGCTGAGCGGCGATCCGGGCGAACGCCTCGATGCCCAGGGTCTCGCCCCGGACGGTCGGCTCGATTCCGGCGGCGACGAGCGCCGCGGTTGCCGCGGCGGGCGAGCCGGCCCACCCGGCCAGGGCCGAGCGCAGCATCTTGCGGCGTTGGGAGAACGCGGCGTCGACGACGGCGAACACGTCCTCGCGGGTGGTGCCCTGCGCGACGTCCGGCGGCAGCCGCCGCACGAATCGCACCAACCCCGAGTCGACGTTGGGGACGGGCCAGAAGACCGCCCGCGGGACGGACCCCGCCCGGGTCACGTCGGCGTACCAGGCGGCCTTGGCGCTCGGGATGCCGTAGGCCTTGGAGCCCGGGGCGGCGGCCAGGCGCTCGGCCACCTCCGCCTGCACCATCACCAGTCCGTGCGTGAGCGACGGAAACCGCTCCAGCATGGTCAGCAGCACCGGCACGGCGACGTTGTACGGCAGATTGGCCACCAGGGCCGTCGGCGGGGGCCCGGGAAGGTCGGTGATCGCGAGCGCGTCGCCGAGGACGATCTCCAGGCGCCCCGCGGGGTTCCGGGCGGCCACCGTCGTCGCCAGCGCTGTGGCCAGCGCCGGGTCGATCTCCACGGCAGTCACCCGCTCGGCCGCGTCGAGCAGGCCCAGCGTCAACGAGCCCAGACCGGGGCCGACCTCGAGCACGACGTCGTCGGCGGCCAGGTCGGCCACCCGCACGATGCGGCGGATCGTGTTGGGGTCGTGCAGGAAGTTCTGCCCCAGTGTCTTGGTCGGGCGGATGCCGAGGGCGGCGGCCAGGCCGCGGATCTCCGACGGCCCGAGCAGTGCACTGGTCATCTGTCGCGACCGTCCGGTTCAGTGGTGGCTGTTGAGGGCGACTATGTCAGCTGCTCTCACGCCGGCGCGCCAGCCCTTGCCCGGATCAGTACCAGCCGGTGTCCTGCGAGTGTCCCCAGGCGCCGCACGGCGTGCCGTACCGCGCGGAGATGTAGCCGAGGCCCCACGTGATCTGCGTGGTGGCGTTCGACTGCCAGTTCGGGCCGGCCGAGGCCATCTTCGAGCCGGGCAGCGCCTGCGGGATGCCGTACGCGCCGCTCGGGTTCGAGGCGTTGGTGCGCCATCCGCTCTCGCGGTTCCACAGGTCCACCAGGCACTGGAACTGGTCGCCGCCCCAGCCGCGCGCGGTCACCAGCTGCTTGGCGATGGCCTGCGCGTCGCCGCGAGGCACCGGTCCGGACCCGCCACCGCCACCGCCGGTCGAGCTCTTGACGACGGGAGCCTTCTTGCTGCCGACCTTCTGCACCTGCTGGACCGGCGCGGCCACGACGATCGTCTTGAGGATGCGCCGGCCGGCGAGCTTGCCGTCGATGTAGACGAGTTGGTAGATGACGCGCTTGGTGCCCGGCTTGCCGGCCTGGACGACCTCGGTGGTTCCGGTGAGCTGCGTGGAGTCCTTCGTGGACTCGGTGGTGAACGGGATCCTCACGGTCTTCGACGCGGACTTGTAGACGACCCGCTGAACCGTGATCAGCTGCCCGTTCGTGACCTCCGCCGTCGGCGCGACGGACAGCTTGTCCGACTTGGTGAGCTTGATCTTCACCGCCTGCAGGACCTCGGCGACGGTCTGCTCGGTGGTGACCACCGTGCGGGACTTCCCGTCGGCGTCGATGGTGACCTGCTTGGGCGTGACCAGGGCGATCTCGGTCGGGGTGAGGGGCAGCCGGGCCGAGCGCGACACGGTGACCGTCTTGTCCGAGCCGTAGCCCAGCGCCGCGAGGGCTTCGTCGACGGTCGTGGCCGTCGTCCAGACGTTGACCGCGTGGCCGTCCACGGTGAGGTGGAGCAGGCGCCCGCGGCGCAGGACGATCGTGCTGCCGCCGTGGATCGACGCGTCGACCCCCGGGGCCAGCGCATCGTGGGCGTCGATGGAGATGTCGGCGTCGTGCAGCGCGCCACCAACCGTGCCCGCCCGCGTGTGGATCGTGCGGACCTGTCCGTCGATCGAGACGGAGACGGTCTTGTCGGTGGTTGCCCAGGCAGCGGTTCCGCCGACGACTCCGGCCAGAACCACTCCGTACAGGCAGAACTTCGCGCTCTTACGCACACACGCTCCTTGATCGCACCACTGCTGTCGACGTCTCGTACGCCGGTCACAGGTCCCGCGGGAATGCGGGCGGTCGTCCGCGGCTCTGCGGAAGGTCACGACAACATAACAAGAGGGTGAGCGCTCAGCCAACCCTCAACCCACGCTTAAGGTCTTGTGCGCGGGCCTTTCGGAGTGCTCACAGATTGGCTCCGCAGACGGGCCACGGGCTGGATCCACTGCGGTCGTAGAGCTTCATCGCGATCGAGATCTGCTCGCTGCGCGAGGCCAGGTCGGCGCGCGGGGCGTAGGCGCCGCCGCCGTTGTTCAGCCACGTGCTGGAGTCGAACTGGAGACCGCCGTAGTAGCCGTTGCCGGTGTTGATCGACCAGTTGCCACCGGACTCGCACTGAGCCACGGCATCCCAGTTCAGGCCGCCGCCGCTGGTGACCGTCACGGTCGCCTTCTTCGTCCCGACCTTCTGGACCTGGGTCACGGGTGCGCGCACGACCACGGTGGACACGGTCCGGCGGCCGGACAGTTTCCCGTCCACGTACACGAACTGGTAGGTCACCCTGGTGGCGCCGTCGCGGCCGCTCGTCACGACCTGCGTCGTGCCGGTGTAGGCCGAGGAGTCCTTCGTGGACGTCGTGGCGTACGGCACGGTCACCGTGAAGGACTTCGACAGGAGCGTCACCCGGTGCACCACGATGCGCTGGCCGGCCGCGAGGAAGGCCGACGGCGCGACCGAGACCTTGTCGGTGCTCCGGAGCTTGATCTTCTCCGCCCGCAAGAGGTCGGCAACGGTGAGGTCGGTGGTCACGACGGTGAGCGTGCGGCCGTCGGCGACGATGGTGACCCGTTTCGGGGTGACGAGGGCGATCTGCGTCGGCGTGAGCGGCAGGCGCGTGGACCGGGACACCGTGAGTGTCTTGTCCGAGCCGTACCCCAGTTGCCCGAGGGCCTCGTCCACCGTGGTGGCGGTGGTCCAGACGCTGACGGCGTGCCCGTCGATGTTCAGGTTCAGCAGCCGGCCCTTGCGCACGACGATGGTGCTGCCGTCGTGGATGGCGGTCGACGGCGCGGGCGCGACGGCGTCATGGCCGTCGATCGCGATCTTCGCGTCGTGCAACGCCCCGCCGACGGTTCCGGCGCGGGTGTGGATGGTGCGGGCCTGTCCGTCGATCGTGACGGCGACAGCCTTGTCCGTGGTCGCCCAGGCAGCGGTCCCGCCGACGACTCCGGCCAGGACCACCCCGTACAGGCACAGCTTCGCGCTGGTGCGCACTCGTTCTCCCTTGGTCGTATCGCTGCCGTGGAGCCGGTTCGGCGCCAGTGGCAGCCCCGCGACAGGCGGGGGAGGATCTCCGCGACGTTGCGGAAGGTCACGACAAGGTAACAAGTGGTTGACGAGTTAACCAAGTCCTGACGGCGGGAGATTCCGTCAGGACCACCCGAACAGGCGCCGGCCGGTGCCCTGGATCGCCCGTGCGACGGCACCTTCGTCGCTGTGCGTGACCTGTGCCACGGTGCGCAGCGTGAGGGGGATCAGATAGGGCGAATTGGGGCGTCCCCGGTACGGGTGCGGGGTCAGGAACGGCGCGTCCGTCTCGACCAGCAGCTGGTCCAGGGGTGTCACGGCGGCCGCCTCCCGCAGCCCGGGCGCGTTGGCGAAGGTCACCACACCCGGGAAGGAGAGGACGTAGCCCGCCGCGACGCAGAACGCGGCCATGGCGGCGTCACCGGAGAACGCGTGGAAGATCACACCGGCGGACGGTGCCCCCTCCTCGGCGAGGATGCGCAGGACGTCGGCGTGGGCCTCCCGATCGTGGATCATCACGGGCTTGCCGACCTGCTTGGCCAGCGCGATGTGGCGGCGGAAGTGCTCCTGCTGCAGGGCCGGTGGCGTGCGGTCCCAGTAGTAGTCCAGCCCCGTCTCCCCCACCGCCACGACCCGGGAATCGCTTGCGAGTGCGGCGAGTTCGTCGTAATCGGCCTCGCTCAACCCGTCGACCTCGGTCGGATGGACGGCCACGGCGGCGTAGACGTCCGGGTGCTCTGCCGCTGCCTGGACGCACCACCGGGACGCAGCCACGGTGTCGCCCACGGTCACCACGCGCGTCACCCCGACGGCGCGCGCCGCTGCCATCGACTCGGCCACGAACGCCGCATCCGGCACGCGACCGCTGCGCTGCGCCATGGCGTCGAGATGGCAATGCGCGTCGAAGACCTCGACCGCGAGCGCCTCGGGTGCCGGCGGCGGGCCGGGATCGCGCCGGGAGCTCACTCCGAGGCTGCGGCGGCGGCCGCTTCGGCTTCGGCTTCCAGGCGGGCCAGCTCCTCGTCCACCACGCTCGGGTCGAGCTTGGTGAAGACCGGGGTCGGAGGGACCAGCGGACGCCCCACGGGCAGCGGGGTGGACTCCCACACCGGGCCGCCGGCGTAGTCGCCGGTGAGGACCGAGTAGGAGGGCGACCCGGGTGCGGTGGGCTCGTCGACCTCGACGAGCTCGGGCATCGGTGCCCATTCGCCCTCCCCGCCCAGCGCGGCGTACGCCCGCGACGACGAGGACGGCAGGAACGGTGTGAGCAGCGTCTTGCAGTCGTCGATGACCTGCAACGCCGTGTGCAGGACCGTGCCCATGCGCTCGGGGTCGGTGTTCTTGAGCGTCCACGGTGCGGAGTCGGAGAGGTACTTGTTCGCCTCGCCCACGACGCGCATCACCTCGGCGAGTCCGGCCTTGAAGCGGGACTGGTCGAGTAGCTCGCCGACGCCGGAGAAGGCGGCCGCCGACGTGGCCAGCAGCGTGCGATCGACCTCGGTCAGCTCGCCGGGCGCCGGGATCGAGCCGACGTTCTTGGCCGCCATCGAGACCGTCCGGTTGACCAGGTTTCCCCAGCCGGCGACGAGCTCGTCGTTGTTCCGCCGCACGAACTCCGACCAGGTGAAGTCCGTGTCCTGGTTCTCCGGCCCCGCGGCGGTCAGGTAGAACCGCAGCGCATCGGCGTCGTAGCGGGCGAGGAAGTCGCGCACGTAGATGACGACTCCGCGCGACGAGCTGAACTTCTTGCCCTCCATCTGCAGGAACTCACTCGACACGACCTCGTGAGGCAGGTTGAGCGCGCCGAGTGACCCCGGCTCGCCGCCCTTGCCGCCCTGGCCCGAGTAGCCCAGCAGCATCGCCGGCCAGATCTCGGCGTGGAAGACGATGTTGTCCTTGCCCATGAAGTAGTAGGCGCGCGCGTCCGGGTTCTGCCACCACGCGCGCCACGCCTCCGGATCGCCGCTGCGCTGCGCCCACTCGATGGATGCCGACAGGTACCCCACCACGGCGTCGAACCAGACGTAGATGCTCTTGTCGGGACGATCCCGCCAGCCGTCCAGCGGAACGGGGATGCCCCACTCGAGATCGCGCGTGTAGGACCGCGGCTTCAGATCGTCGAGCAGGTTGAGGCTGAAGCGCTGCACGTTGGGGCGCCAGTGCCCCTGGCGCTTGAGCCAGTCGGCGAGCACCTCGGCGAAGGCCGGCAGGTCGAGCATCATCTGCTCGGTCTCGACGAACTGCGGGGTCTCGCCGTTGATCTTGGACCGCGGGTTGATGAGGTCGATCGGGTCCAGCTGGTTGCCGCAGTTGTCGCACTGGTCACCGCGCGCGTCCGGGTAGCCGCAGATGGGGCAGGTGCCCTCGATGTAGCGGTCGGGAAGGGTGCGGCCGGTCGACGGGCTCATCGCCCCGAGCTGCGTCTGGGCGAAGACGTACCCGTTCTTCAGCAGCCCCAGGAAGATCTCCTGTGCCACGGCGTAGTGGTTGCGGGTCGTGGTACGGGTGAAGAGGTCGTAGGACAGGCCCAGCTGCTGGAGATCCTTGGCGATGATCAGGCTGTTGCGGTCGACGAGTTCGCGCGGGCTCACGCCCTCCTTGTCGGCCTGCACCTGGATCGGCGTGCCGTGCTCGTCGGTGCCCGACACCATCAGGACGTGGTTGCCTGCCATCCGCTGGTACCTGCTGAAGATGTCGGACGGGACGCCGAAACCGGCTACGTGCCCGATGTGGCGGGGGCCGTTGGCGTAGGGCCAGGCGACGGCGGTCAAGATGTGGTCGTTCACGGGGACAACCCTAGTGTTCGCGCACCGGGGCGAATTGCCTCAGGAGTTCTTGGCGGCGACGACGGCGTCGAAGACGGTGCGTCTGGGCACGCCGGTGTCGGCCGCGACTGCCGCCATCGCCTCCTTGCGAGACTCCCCTGCCGCCTCGCGCAGCCGGACCGCCGCGGCCAGCTCGGCGGGCGTGGCCGCGGACGCTTCCGCGGGGGGTGCGCCCGCCACGACGACCGTGATCTCACCGCGCACGTCGCCGGCGGCCCACGCGGCGAGCTCGGCCAGGCCCCCGCGCAGCACCTGCTCGTAGGTCTTGGTCAGCTCGCGGCAGACCGCGGCACGGCGATCGGCGCCGAGCACAGTCGCGGCATCGCCGAGCATCGCGGCGAGCCGGTGCGGCGCCTCGAAGAAGACCAGCGTCCGTGGCTCGGCGGCGAGAGCGGTCAGCGCGCGGACGCGTTCACCCGCCTTCCGGGGCAGGAAACCTTCGAAGCAGAACCGGTCGACCGGCAGGCCCGAGACGGCGAGCGCCGTGGTCACCGCAGAGGGCCCCGGCAGCGACGTCACCTCGTACCCGGCCCCGACGGCGGCGACCACCAGCCGGTAGCCGGGGTCCGAGACCGACGGCATGCCCGCATCCGTCACGACCAGCACGTCCTGTCCGGCAGCGAGAGCCTCCAGCAACTGCGGCAGGCGCTCGGCCTCGTTGCCCTCGAAGAAGGACACGATCCGGCCGGTCGTCTGCACGCCGAGGTCGGAGCAGAGGCGCCGCAGCCGGCGGGTGTCCTCGGCGGCGATGACCGGTGCGGTGCCGAGCGCCGCCGCCAATCGCGCCCCGGCGTCGCCCGGATTGCCCAGGGGCGCGCCCGCGAGGACCACGCGCCCGGCCGGACCGGCACCGCCTGACGAGTCGCTCACGGACCCGACCCTACGGGCCGGCTCAGCGCGGTCCCCTACCATCGGGGCGTGACGGTCACCGCGGATGCTCCGCCTCCCGCGGTCGCGGACCTGTCACCCCTCGACACCGAGGGCGCGCCACCCCTCGACGGCGAGCAGTCGATCGTCCCGCCGGCGCTGCGTCCCTGGCGGCGGACGGATCCCGCGATCGGCTGGTTCGTCACCGTCCTCGTCACCGCCATCGCCGCCGCGACCCGCTTCTGGACGGTCGCCGAGCCGCAGGGCAAGCAGTTCGACGAGATCTACTACGCGACCGAGGCGCAGGAGCTGCTGCGCTACGGCTACGAGAACAACCCGGGCTTCACCTTCATCGTGCATCCGAGCGTCGGCAAGTGGTGCATCGCCCTCACGTCGCTGATCTTCGGGGACAACACGACCGGGTGGCGGGTCGCGCCGGCGATCGCCGGCACCGTGTCGGTCTTCATCATGGTGCGCCTGGCACGGCGGATGTTCCGCTCCAACCTGCTCGGCGGCATCGCCGGGCTGCTGCTGACCATGGACGGGGTCTCGCTCGTCCTGTCCCGGATGGCGCTGCTCGACATCTTCCTGCAGGTCTTCGTGCTGGCCGGTTTCGCGGCGTTGGTGGTCGACCGGGATTCCTTCCGCGAGCGGCTGGGCACGCTGCTCGCCGACGGCGCCGACGTGCGCGACGGGCTGCCCGCGATGGGGCCGCGGCCCTGGCGCCTCGTGGGCGGGGTCATGCTCGGGCTGGCCTGCGGGGTCAAGTGGAGCGGGCTGTCGTTCCTGGTGCTGTTCGTGCTCCTGTCACTGGTGTGGGACCACAGCGCGCTCAAGAGCGCCGGGGTCCGCAACTCCTGGACCGGGTGTGTCCGCGCCTCCTGGCTCGGGGCGAGCGGCTCGCTCCTCCTCGCGCCGATCGTCACCTATCTCGCGACCTGGCTCGGCTGGTGGGCCGGGGAGAACTCGTGGGACCGGCACTTCGCCAACGCGCACAAGGCGACCGGGCTCGACGCGCTGCTCCCGGCGTGGCTGCAGTCGCTGGCCAACTACCATCACATCGCCTACGACTTCCACGTCAGCCTGACCGAGACCCACCCCTACCGGTCGACGCCGTGGAGCTGGCTGATCCTCGGCCGCCCCATCGCGTTCTCCTTCTACTCGACGCCCGCGGGCGAGAGCGGCCAATCCACCTGCGGAGCCGCGCGCTGCGCCAGCGAGATCCTCCTGATCGGGACGCCGCTGATGTGGTGGGCCTTCGCCCCCATGCTGCTGTGGCTGCTGTGGCACTACGCGACGACACGGGACTGGCGCGCGGCCGCGGTGTGGGTGGCGTTCCTGGCGGGGTGGGCCGTCTGGCTCAAGGACGCGCGCCGCACGATGTTCCTCTTCTACACGGCGCCCCTCGTGCCGTTCCTGATCCTCGGGCTGACGCTGGCGCTGGGCACTCTGATCGGGCGCCCACGGGTGCCGTCCATCCGCATGCTGCTCTACCGCCCGAACTGGGGCGTGCTCGTGGTCTCGGCCTACCTGGGCGTGGTGGTCGCCGACTTCATCTGGATGTGGCCCATCCTGACCAACGTGATGCTGCCCTACAGCGGCTGGCAGGCACGGATGTGGTTCCCCAGCTGGATCTGATCTGATGTAGCCACTCGACGACGAGAGGGCGATCCGATGATCTTTCCGCTGACCGTGCGTGATTTCCTCGACCGCGCCGAAGGGGTGTACCCGGAGCGGATCGCCGTGGTCGACGAGCCCGTCCAGCCGGCGGAGTCCTGGGGCGAGGTCACCTACGCCGAGTTGGCGCGCCGGGCCAGGGCACTGGCGGCGAACCTCGACCGGCTCGGCGTCCCCGTCGGCGGTCGCGTCGCGATCGTCTCGCACAACTCGGCCCGGCTGCTGACCGCCTTCTTCGGCGTCTCCGGGTGGGGCCGCGTCCTGGTGCCGGTCAACTTCCGCCTCGCCGCCGCCGAGATCGACTACATCGTCGGCCACTCCGGAGCCGACGTGCTGGCCGTGGACCCCGACCTGGCCGGCCTGCTCGACAAGGTCAGCGCCCGGCACACCTTCGTCCTCGGCGAGAGCGACGCGGAGCTGTTCGGCGGCGACGGAGAACCGGTGGCGTGGGCCGGGGACGAGAACGCCACCGCGACCATCAACTACACCTCCGGCACGACCGCCCGCCCCAAGGGCGTCCAGCTGACGCACCGCAACCTGTGGCTCAACGCGGTGACGTTCGCGCTGCACGCGGGGATCTCCGACTCCGACGTGTACCTGCACACGCTGCCGATGTTCCACGCCAACGGCTGGGGGATGCCCTACGGGGTGACCGGGATGGGGGCGGAGCACATCGTCATCCGCCAGATCGACGGTGCCGAGATCCTGCGCCGGGTCGAGCGGCACGGGGTGACCTTCCTCTGCGCCGCCCCGGCCGTGGTCAACGCCGTCCTCGACGCCGCCTCGTCCTGGGACGGGCCGATCCCGGGGCGCGACCGGGTCCGCGTGATCGTGGCCGGCGCACCGCCGCCCACGCGCACGATCGAGCGTGTGCGGGCCGACCTCGGCTGGGAGTTCATCCAGATCTACGGCCTCACCGAGACCTCGCCCCTGGTCACGATGAGTCGCTACCGCCGCGAGTGGGACGGCCTCGACCCGCACGAGCAGGCGCGGCTGCTCGGCCGCGCGGGCGCGCCGACGATCGGGGTCCGGGTGACCGTCGACGCCGACTCCGAGGTGCTGACCCGGAGCAACCACAATCTGGCCGGCTACTGGGAGCAGCCGGAGGCCACGGAGGCGGCGCAGGCCGGCAACTGGTTCCACACCGGCGACGGCGGCCACCTGGACCCCGACGGTTACCTCGTGATCGAGGACCGCAAGAAGGACGTGATCATCACCGGTGGGGAGAACGTCTCCTCGATCGAGGTGGAGGACGTCCTGAACTCCCACACCGCGGTGCGCGAGGTCGCTGTGATCGGGATCCCGGACGAGAAGTGGGGCGAGCTCATCACGGCGCTGGTCGTCACCGACGGGTCCGGGGTGACCGAGGCCGACCTGATCGCCCACTGCCGAGGCTCGCTCGCCGGCTACAAGTGCCCGAAGCGGATCGAGTTCCGGGACTCGCTGCCCCGCACCGCGACCGGGAAGTTGCAGAAATTCATGCTGCGCGAGCAGTTCTGGGCCGGGCACGAACGTAAGGTCAACTAGAACAGCTGACGTCGACTTCCAGGAAGTGAGACCTCATGTCTTTGGCAGCCAAACTGCGCCGCGCGCCCGGCCGGATCGCGGCGGGAAGCTTCATCCTGAACGCCGGGCTCGGCAAGCTCAAGGGTGACGAGGCGACGGCGAAGGCGATCCACGGGCTGGCGGCGGGGGCGTACCCGTTCCTGGCCAGGATCGAGCCGAAGCTGTTCCTGAAGGCCCTCGGCGTGGGCGAGGTCGCCGTCGGGAGCGCCTTGCTGCTGCCGGTCGTGCCCGCGGGGCTGGCAGGGTTGGCGCTGATGGGGTTCTCGGGCAGCCTGCTCGGGGTCTACGCCCGCACCCCGGGCATGCATGACGGGCACCTGCGCCCGACCCAGCAGGGCACCGTCATCGCCAAGGACGTCTGGATGGCCGGGATCGGCCTGGGGCTGCTGATCGACGCCGCGCTGACCGAGTCGCCGGTCACCCGGACCGAGGACTGATCCGCCACCGGATCAGTGCAGGTGGGACCGCCAGTCGGGTGGTACCAGCCCGGCCGGGCCCGGGGTCGGTTGGGTGACGGGGTGATGGTCGGGCGCCGCCAGCGGCGGGCCGTCGTAGTACTGCTCGGTCTCGAAGTTCCAGAACCAGTCCTCGCCCGGTTCGAAGCTGCGGATGATCGGATGCCCCGTCTCGCGCGCGTGCCGACTCGCATGCTGCTGAGGGGACGTGTCGCAGCAGCCGATGTGCCCGCACTGGGTGCAGCGGCGCAGATGCAGCCACCACCCGGACGCAGCGATGCACTCGACGCATCCGTCGCCGCTCGGCGGGACTGCGGGGTCGATTGCGGAGGGTTCGGTCATGGGCTGCTCCTCGGGTGTGGGGACGGTTTCCAACCTAGCGACCCCACCGGCCGCCGTGACAGGCCGGATCGTCAGCCGGCAGTGACGCGCACGACGGGGGTGCGCGGCGACCACGGTGCCCGGCCGAGCAGGCGCAGGGACGGCACGGCCTCCGCGGTCAGGGCACGGCTGGTGATCCAGAGGAAGTTGCCGGAGTCGTCGCTCAGGATCTCGTCGAAGGACGCCGAGCCCGGCGCCAGGCACTGCGGCGGCACCTGACCCGAGCCGAGCCAGAGTGCGCGCATCGTCGGCGTGAACTCCGGGGAGAAGTCGGCGAAGATCCCGCCCTGCCCGACGACGAGGAAGCGGGTGATCGAGCCGGACAGATCGTCCACCTCGCGCTCGCCGACCTTCAGCGCCAGCCCGGTGAGGTCGGCGTCGGCCGACGCCAGTGCGACCGCGGGCTCCCCGGCTCCGGAGACGATCTGCAGCGCCTGGGCGGTCGAGGCGCAGGTGACGGCCTCCAGCTGCCACCGCGCGATGAAGGCCGAGCACTGGGCGATCGCCTGCGGATGGCTGTAGAGCCGCGCCCCCCGCAGCTCCTCCAGCGTCCGATCCGAGCGGATGTAGCTGTCGATGCGCACCGACACGTCCACCACTCCCCCGATGGCCAGCTCGACCGGCGTGGCGAGCAGCGCGCGCACGGCCCGCGTCACGAGCCCGGAGGACGAACTGGACACCGGGATGACGGCGACGCTGCGGCCGTCCAGGTGGGCGAGCACGTCGTCGAAGGAGGTCTCGGCGACGAACTCGACGCCGGCGACCCTGGCACTGGCCGCGCACTGGCGGGCCGCGACCTCCGAGAAGGTGCCCGCCGGGCCCAGGTACAGCACGCGCGCGGCCTCGGCGTTCACCGGTCGGGACAGCCCACGGGGCCAGCGATAGACCTCCTGGACGAGGACCCGTAGCCGTTCCACCGTCTCGTCGAGGTCGTGGTCGGCCCTGATCTCCAGCCGGATGACCACCGACCGCTGACCGGTGCGGACCACTTCGGAGATGAGCGCGTGCCGCCGGGTACCGCCGACTCCGAGGACGGCGCGCAGGACGCCCTCCCCGGACACCGACTCCGGCACGAGGAACCTGATGTCGCGGCGGATGAAGGCCAGCCGCGTGTCCAGCTCGGCATCCAGCGCCGCGCCGGTGAGCAGCTCGATGTGCCCGATGCTGAGGCGGATCCGCACGGCGGTGCCGTTGGCGCCGACCCGGTTCTGGTTGTGCACGCCCGGACCGTCGAGCAGCACGCCGCCCCGGCCGCTGCCGGGGAGGTACAGATCGTCCAGGAGCACGTCCGTCGTCCCCACCTCGACGATCCGCCCGACGTGCAGCGCCCCGACCTTGCGCGTGAGCCGCACCCCGACGAGCTCCTGCGTGGCCAGGTGCCGGGCGAGCTCGGTGCGGGTGGACTGCACCGCGTTGACGGCGATGGCAGCGACGTTCTGCGCGGTGTCGAAGAGGGTCCCGGTGAACTGCTCGCGGATCGACTCGATCCGCGCGGAGTACTCACCGGCCGTGACGACGGCCTCGGACGCGATCGCGACGGCAGTGAGCCGCGCGCTGATGTCCGCCGCGTCCGCACTCGAGCCGATCCGGTCGATCGTGGCCTGCTGGCGCGGGTCCAGCACGCGGGCGGCGAGCCCGAGCAGGGTCTCGAACAGCGGCGTCCGGGCGGCCCAGAGGTCCTCGCGCAGGTCCAGTCCCGACGACGCGAGCACGTCGGCGAAGTTGACCAGGCTCTGGTGGGCGGCGGCCTGGACGTACTTCATCGCCCGGTCGTGGGCCGCCGCGGTGCCGAGCGTGGTCACCGCGCCGGCGTCGCGGATCAGATCGGTGATCTTGACGTGACGGGCGTCGGAGCGCTCCGGCGGGACGACGTAGACGATCTGGCCGTAGGTGGAGGTGGCGGTGCGCTCGAACAGCGGGTGGACGCCGATGACGTTGCCGGTGCCCAGGACGGCGGTGACCGCGCCGAGGCTCTGCACCATGTGGTCCGCGACGACCACCACCGAGCAGGTGCGGGTGACGTCCGGCGGCAGGCGTCGGCAGATGCCCGCGAGATTCTCCAGCGGGACGGCCAGGACGATCAGGGTCGGCGCGTCGCCCAGGTGGAGCAGGCCGCCGGTGTCGACCGACCGGGCCGGTTCCCCCTCGGCGGCCTCGTGCAGGTGCACCGGGCCGGTGAAGGCCCGTGCCACCGCGCGCAGTTCCTCCGCCGTGCCGGTCACGTCGACCAGGTCGACCTGCGCCCACGGCGTCGCGGCGAGCAGTTTCTCCGCCAGCCAGCGCCCCATGCCGGCGGCGGCGCCGAAGACGGCCAGGCGCCCGGGAGAGACCTCCAGTGGCGAACCCGTGGAGGCGTCCATTGCTGATATCTCTCCGTCCGGGCACGTGTCGATGGTCCTGCTTGTCCGTCCCCGCAGACCCTATCGCCCGTCACCCAGGGCATTGCCCGGCGTCAGGGAGCGGTGCGCGCCAGCCGGTAGAACACGCCGCCGGCGGCGAGGTAACCGCCGTCCACCGCGACGATCTGGCCGGTGATGTAGGACGCCTCGGGCGAGCAGAAGAAGGCGACGGCACCGGCGATGTCGTCGACCGTGCCCAGGCGCTGGATCGGCAGCGGCCGGACCCGGCTGGCCAGGACCGCACCCGTCCCGTAATGGTCGGCGGTGCCTTCGGTCGGGACGGTGCCCGGCGCCACCGCGTTGCACCGGATCCCCAAGGGACCGAGCTCGACGGCGAGGGCCCGCGTCAGTGCCTCCACCGCGCCCTTGGTCGCGCTGTACACGCCGGTCGTGGGCGGGTGGAACGCAGCCGTGACCGAGGACAGGTTGACGATCGATCCCCCTCCGTTGCCGGCGATGACCGGCGCCAGCACCCGAGCCCCGGACAGGATGGAGAGGACGTTGACCGCGAAGGTGCGAGCGGCGTCGGCGTCGGAGGTCTCCAGGAGCGGGGTGAACATGGTGATGCCGACGTTGTTGACCAGCGCCGTGCACTCCGGCGCCAGCTCAGCCAGCTGCTCCATCGCGGCGGCGTCGGCGACGTCGATCACCGCGGACCGGCCGCCCAGTTCGGCGGCGGCCTCCTCCACCGGACCTGACTCACGGTCGACGAGCAGCAGGTCGTATCCCGCGGCGGCGAGGTGCCGGGCGGTCGCCTTGCCGATGCCGTGCGCGGCTCCCGTGACGACAGCGGTGCCCAGCGAGGCGGTCATGGCAGGTCCCTTCGGTCGGTCCCGCGCGCAGTGACCGCGGGCGGGCGAGGGCACCGACGCCCTCGCGCTGGACCGTAACTTTAGGCTCACTGCAGTATGTTTGGGAACCCGGCACAGGGGCAGTGAGCGTGCCTCGGCCCGCTACTGCCACCTGGCCCCCGTCGGAGCGCCGCGCCCCCAACCCCGACGCGCGGCGTCGCCTAACGGTCCCAGTCGCCGATCGCGCCAGCTATCCCCCGAACGGGGTATCGAGGGCCGGGGAGCTGTGATGTGCGACAAGGTCCCGCGCGGCCGCCGCGGCCTGCACCCGGTTCCGCACACCGAGCTTGGCGTAGACGTGGTCGAGATGCCGCTTCACGGTCGACGGGGCGACGTGGAGCAGGGCGGCGATCTGGGCATTCGTCGCGCCCGTCGCCACGAGCTGCACGACCTCCGTCTCGCGGGGGCTCAGGCCGGCGGCGGTGAGCTGCGCCGTCGCCTCGTGCTCGTGCGTCTCGCGCAGCAGGATCACCTCGTCGTGCCACCGGGTCGCCGGAAGGTAGCGAAGGGTGATGCGGCGGCGCTCCACCGTCGCCGTCAGCGGCCGGCTCAGCTTCGGATCCTCGCTGTCACTGAGATTGAGGCGTTGGGTCAGGATCCAGTTGTGCACGCGAGGCGGCAACGGGCTGAGCAGGGCGGGCCGGCCGAAGTAGCGGTAGAGGACGGTCAGCGCTCCGGGCGTCAGCTCCTGCAGCGGATCGGTCACCAGGAGGACCCCCGTCCCGTCCCCGGTCGACGCGCCCGACACCGACCCGAGCAGGGAACGCAGCATCACCCGCTCCCGCGCGTTGCGCCAGCTCTGCGCCAGGAACGGGCGCACCAGGTCGAGCACGGCACGGTCACGCTCGTCGAAGTCGGGACCGGGCGCCCGGCTGATCGCGATGGCGACCAGCAACGGCCGCGGTGCCGGCAGGGCGATCGCGATCTGGTGCTCCACGCCGATGGGGCGGTAGAACTCCCGGTAGATCGGGGTGGCGTGCCACTGTGCAACGGAGAGGAAGTCGCTCACCTTGTGCGCCGATCCGTCGCCGGTGCGGGCGGCGTACGCGGCCAGGGGATGGCTCTGCATCGTGCGCAGGAACGTCTCCTCGCCCTGTGGCGGCAGGGGAAAGTCCTCCGGGAGCATCACGTAGCGCACCCGTCCGGCGGCCGGGTCGACGTCGTTGAGGGAGAGCACGTCCGCCGTCACCAGCCCGGCGACCTGCGCGAGGACCGCGGAGTCGAACTCGTCCGGATCGGCCACCTCGCTCAGTGCCCTGGCGACGTCCAGCACTCCACGCAGATCGCGCGCGCCGAGGGCCATGGCACATGAGAACACACGCGCGGCGGCGTCAGGGGCGCGACTGTGTCTCGGGATCGAGTGGCGGCACGGCATACAGCGAATGGCGACGCCCCGACTGGGCGATCTCACCGATCACGGAGATGTCCCCGGCTGCCACCACCAGCTCGGCGACGTCGTGGAGTTTGCGGTTGCCGTGCTGGGAGGTGATGCGGAGCAGGCCGAACGCCGCCTCCATGTCCAGCTCCAGTGACGTCATGACGATGCCGATCGCCGCGCCGATCATGCGGTTGCTCGCGAGCGCGCTCTCGAGGTTGTCGGCCCGGTCGTGCTCGGCGATCCGCGCCAGCGCGATCGCGGCGTGATCGGCGTAGACGTCGGCGAAGCGGCAGAGCGCGGGCGTGAAGAACCCCGGTTGTGTCGCGTAGAGCGCCATCGCGCCGAACACGCTGTCGCCGAGCGCCAGGCAGTACACCAGACACGATCGCACGGACGTCTCGGCGAGCATGCGCGCGCTGTAGTCCGGCCAGCGCGTCTCGGTGGACATGTCCTCGATCACCACGGTGGCCCGACTCGTCAGGGCGTGCCAGACCGCTCCCTGCCGGGTGGCCGTCCCGATCTCGGAGACGTGCGCGATGAGGGCGGGCTCGCTGGCGTACTCGAAGGACAACCGGCCGGCGCTGAGATGGGCGATCGCCGCGCCGGCGCAGCCCGTCGCCCGGGCAGCGAGTTCGGTGACGCGGCGCGCGGTGCTGCGCTGGTCGGGCTGGCCGGCCAGGTCCTTGGCCAGGGTCGCGAACCAGCGCGCGCTGTCCAGGTCGTCCTGATCGGTCACTACCGGAGCTCCAGACGGGTGGGCATCAGGAATCGGTGTCCCACGGGCTCCGTGTTGAACCGGCGCAGTATCTGCAGGCTACGGGAACCCGCTGTCCACTCCCAGTGTGAGGTGACTTCTGAAGGCCGGGGCGTGTTGGGGCAGGCCCCGGCCTTCCGCGTACCGGTACGGGGGCCGGTCCGTCAGCCGGTGGGTGCCAGCACGAGGGTCACCATCGCGCCCTTGCCGCTGGCCGCGGCGACCGACGCGGCCTGGGCGGGGTAGGTACCGGAGGCGACGGGGCCGTTGCTGTCGCCGACGGCGTCGGTGACGCGGCCGCCACCGGTCCCGATGTCGGAGTCACGGGAGGTGACGGCAGCCGGAAGGGTCCACCCCGTGGTCGTGGAGGACTTGTCGGCCCAGAAGGACACGACCCACGAACCACCGGCGGTCACCGTCGCCGCGGGAGCGGTGTGCGTCGCGACGTTGGTGTCCGACGCGCCGACCTCGGTGATCGCGGCGGCGTTCACCCCGGTGTAGTCCACGAGCTGCATCGCGGTCGCCCCCGAACTGGCGAGGGTGGCGGTCACCGTCGAGCCGGCATCCGCGCCGGTGGCCGTCCGCGTGAACACCGATGTCCACAGTGGCGACGCGTTCTGGGTGGCCACCAGCGTCCATCCCGTCGGCGTGGCGACCGGGTTCGCGGCGGTGTTCACGGTGCTGACGTAGAGCAGTTCGGTGTCCCCGGCGGCGACCGACGAGGGAACCGTGATCTTCGCAGCCGTCGTAGCGGCCGAGTAGGAGTGGGCTGCGGCCGAGAACCCGATCGGCGGCGCGGTCGACGCGGTCGCTGTGACCGAGCCGTGGAACACCGAGCCGGCCATTCCCTGGTTGTCGGTCACTGTCAAGGTGTAGTTGTAGGTCCCCGCCGTCGCGTAGCCGTGCTGCGGGTTCTCACCCGTCCCGGTCGAACCGTCGCCGAACGTCCAGGCGTAGGAGGCAACCGTGCCGTCGGGATCGCTCGAGCCGGAACCGTCGAAGGAGCAGGTGAGGTCGGTGCAGCTCGCGGTCGCCGATGCCACCGGCGGCTGGTCGGGGAACGTCGGCGCGCCGTAGGCGAACAGGCTGTGCGACCGCCAGTCGTTCCCGTCGATCGAGGGGCCGGAGACGGTCGCGTCGGTGGTGGCATCGACCGACGGGTTCGTGCCGTTGGTGCCACCGTTGCTGAAGGCGACGCTGTGCAGTGTCCCGTCCGAGCGGTTGGCGTAGTACAGCGTCGATCCCGAGAGGAACTCCCCGGCCGTGTTGGCGAAGTTCCCGCCGCTGACGGTGAACTCCTGCCCACCGATCGTGCCGCTGTCAGGTGTGAAGTACCGCCAGAACAGCGTGGTCTGCCCGAGCAGGCTGTAGTACATCCGCCCGTCGGAGTAGAACGCGCCGGTCACGTTCGGGATCTCGCTGTAGAACGAGCTGCGCACACCCTGGTACGTCTGCCCGGATCCGGTCTGGACGTTGTCCCACGCGGGGTCGTCGTACGGGTCGATCGCTACCGGCGTGCCCACGGTCTTGCCGTCGAAGCTCGGCCTGTAGAAGTTGCCGTCCGTCGCGCCGTAGAAGATCGTCGAGCCGACCATGAAGGCACCGCGCGTGGTCGACCAGTCGATGCCGGTGCCGGCGACCGTCGTCAGCGGCCCGATCGCCGAGCCCGAGTCGGCCCGGTAGGCCAGATCGGACGTACCTGCGCCACCACCCTGGTTCTGGCTCGCACCGGTCTTGACGATCTCGATGCCGTTGATCAGGGGGTTGTCGGCGCCCTGGTGGGTGAAGGTGATGTTGACGTCGCCGCCGGCCGGGCTGGTGATGTCGAAGGCCTTCATCGTCCCGGTCTGGTCACCGACATCAGCGACGATGTCGTACGCGGGCAGCACGGTCGTGCCGTCGAGAGCGACGTTGAAGACGCGCTGCCCGACGCCGCTCGTGCCCGTGTACCGGTTGGCGAAGTAGAGCCGGACCTCGATGCTGGTGCCCGCGGCCACCGGGAAGTCCCAGCTCATGGGTGGGCTGTCGGTGGGGCTCCAGCGCTCGGAGTTGAAGATGGCGCTCGGCGTCGTCGCCGGCACGGTGCTCGCGATCTTCGTGATGGGGCTCCACTGCGGCCGAGTTGCTCTGGTGGTTGCGGTACGCCGCGCCGGGGTCGGTGTCGGTGGCGTCGGCCATCCAGTCGGGGCCGTTGTCGATCGCGGCGATCGCCGGGCCGCCCGCGTCCACGCGGTAGAGGACGTTGGTGTTCGTCGAGTTCGGCAGCGCCCCGGCCTCGTAGACGTTCGCGGGCAAGGCCGCCGTCGAGGTGGATGCCGGGGTGTAGCCGCCCGCCAAGGGGAAGAAGCCGATCTCGTCACGCTCGTAGTGGTTGTTGCCGAAGTAGTTCGTGTCGCTGCCGACATAGAGCCCCTGGCTCGTCGCGAGGAGGGCGAACGCCCCTGCCCCCCGCGGGTTACGGCCGGGGTTCCACGTGAGCGGCAGGCCGCTCGCGGGGTCGAGGGCGACGAGGCCCGGACGCGGCACGGCGCCGGTGCCGGCGCTGTCGGACCCGTTCGGGTTGTTGATCCAGCGCGCGTGGCCGCCGAGGTAGATGGCCGTTCCGGTCGAGGCCACCGACCAGAAGCTGTCGTTGCCGGTGTAGTCGACCCAGGTCGGCTGGACGTCGGTGCCGGTGTCGGTGGTCGACCACCGGCTGGCGCTGTCGCACAGCGAGCGGGTGCCGTCGGCGTTGTAGCTGATGCCGCCGCCGCCGGTGGCCGCGATCGCGAAGTAGGAACCGTCCGGGGAGAAGTCCACATCCTCGACGTAGGTGTCGAACGCACCGGAGGCGCACGGGGCGTTGAACGCGGCGGTGCTCCAGTTCGGGTCGATGACTGCCGTCGTCGCGCCGAGGTCGAGCATGACGATCTGGTCGGACAGGGCGCCGTTCGCGTCCTTGAAGTCCCCGACGACGATCGCACGCGTGCCGTCCGGGCTGATGTCCATCGCGCGTCCGCCGACCGGCCCGTTGGCGCCCGAGCCGTTGTAGTTGTGGTGACCGGTCAGCTGGATGTTGAGATACGGGTCCAACGCGCCGGTGGTGGGGTTGAGCGTGGCCAGCCCGTCGTGGGTGACTGTTCCGGTCAGGGTGAACGATCCGGTCAGGAACAGGTGACCGGCGGAGAGCCGCATTCCGTAGACGATTCCGTTCAATGCCGGCGGCTTGAATCCGGACACGATCGCGCCCGACGAAAGGCTCAACAATGTGATGCCTTTCGATTTGACGCCGTTGACCGTCGAGAATTGCCCACCCACGTACACCGTGTTCGCGGTGGGCCCGGCAATCACCGAATAGACGGCACCGTCGAGCGACGGCGCGAATGCGGTGTCGAGCGCGCCCGTCGACTGGTCGAAGGCGACGACGCCGGTGTACGGGACCGCGGTGGACGTGCCGTGCTGGGTGGCACTCGTGAACGTTCCGCCGGCCACGATCCACGATCCGACCTGGGTGATCGAGTACACGATCCCACCGTCGATGTTCGGCGTGAAGGCGGCGGGAACCGCACTCACGACCTGCGACTGGGCAGTGGCCTGACCGGCCATCGCCGGCTCGACCGAAGTGAACGACAGCGCCAGACCAGCGGCGGCGACAAGTGACAATGCCCGACGCAATCGCATGATGTATCCCCCGAAACAATGCCCCGAAGGGCCGACCGTGCGATCACCCCCCGGACCGCATCAGCAGTGCTGAGTGTGGGGCGGCGCCTACGGCTGTGCAAATGCAGTGTGGGCATTCATGGGAATTCGATGGTGAATACATCGTCATTACAGGCGCGCCGGCCGAACTGCCCGCTCGCCCGGCGGATCCGGGTTCGATCGGCGAGGCGACGGTCGGGGCCGTACGGCGACTCAGCCCGGACACCGACGGACCTTCCCGGCGCGCGATCCACACCGCGAGGTGTCTTCGTCCTGCGCAAACAACAATGTCAACCAATCGGTGTGCAAGATTAGTTGATCTGCACAACAATCGATACTATCCTCGTATATGTAGCTAGTTGACAATCCACCAAGGTGTCCTCGGCGCCACGTGCCGGGACACGAGCGTTGCGTGGAGCGCAACAACGGATCAGGACGGGGCGGCCCGCTTCGCGTGAGTGTCGCCACGTCATCGCTGCATTATGTCTGACCAGACATCATACTATCGGCGTGAGAGGAAGATCGTGACGGAGATCGATCGCGATGACACGGTGTTCGAGCGCAGCGACGCCGACCTCATCGCGGCCGTCCGGGCCGGCGATCGCGACGCCTACGGCCTGCTCTGGGCTCGACATCAGGGCGCGGCGCATGCACTCGCGCGCAGCATCGGCCGGCCGTCGGACGTCGAGGAACTCGTGAGTGAGAGCTTCACCCGCGTCCTGTCGGCCATCTCCCGCGGCGGCGGGCCGGACGCGGCGTTCCGGCCCTACCTGCTCAGCGCGATCCGGCGGGTCGCCATCGACCTGGGTCGCTCGTACTACACCCGGGTGTCCGTCACCGACGACGACCAGGTCTTCGAGCTCACGCCGCACCCCTCGGCCGCCGACGATGCGTCGGCGCGGGAGGAGCGATCGGCGGTCCTGCGCGCCTGGGCCTCGTTGCCCGACAGCAGCCGGCAGGTCCTGTGGCACCTCACCATGGAGGGCGAGAGCCTGGCCACCGTCGCACCGCTGCTGGGTACCAGTCCCAACGGGGTGGCGACCCGAGCGCACCGCGCCAAGGAACGGCTGCGGCAGGCGTTCCTGCAGGAGTACGTCCGGGGGGCCGACGAACCGGCCTGCCAGTGGCCGCGGAGCCGGCTGGGCGCGTACGCGCGGGGCGGAGTCTCCACCACCGATCGCGCCCGGATCGACGCGCACCTCGACACCTGCGCCCAGTGCAGCGCGGCGCTGTTCGACCTGTCCGACGTCGACTCCACGCTGTTGCGCATCGTCGCGCCGGCCGTCCTGGGAGCGCCCGCGGTCGTCGCCGGCTATCTGGCCGCACGGCACCCCGCCGCTCCCGCGGCCGGTGCCCCCGCTCCCGCCGCCGGTACCGGTGCCGCACGCGGGGCCCGCACCCACCGTGGGCTCGTCGCGCTGACGCTGGCAGTGCTGGCCGTGCTCGTGGGCGGGACCGGGTCGGTCTCGCGACCCTGCCCTCGACGCAGCGTGATGCCCTCGGCCGCCTCTCCCTGCCGGTCGCGGCAACCCCCGACTCCCGGTCGCCGGTCACACCGACCAGCGCAGCGGCTCGGGCCGCCACACCGGGTGGTAGCCACCCGATCGTGCATTCGGCGCACCTGACGTCGGCGATCCCGCCAAGCTCCACCGCCACCTCTGTATCGACGGCAGCGACCGCGCCGCGCACGTCACCGCGCAGTACCGCGACCTCGCCGCGCACCGATCCCACGTCGCCGCGCATCACGGCACCGCCCGCGCCGGCGAGGGAGACGGCGAGCTCGCGCCTCCAGCTCGGAAGCGCGGGCAGGGACGCCATGCTGACGCTCGCCGCCCCTGCCGGGTGGGTGATCCATTCGGTCGTTCCGCCGGCGTCCGCGCCCTGCACCCTCGCGGCGAACACCGCTCACTGCACGCTCGGCGCCGTCGCCGCCGGGTCGTACACCGTCACCGTCGTGCTCGTCCGGCCACCGGACGCGGGAACGGACCCGACCCTGGCCATGACCTACCGCGACGGCCCGATCGAGTTCACGACGCACACCCGGCTCTGAGCCCGAGCTGCCCGCCGGTGGACGTGAGGAACTCCACTCCGGGTTCCCCGAAAGATCAAGTTCTGGCTACCCTCCACCCATCCGCGGCCCGCCCCGCCGTCGCGGCGCGTCAGCAGGGAGCACCGACATGCGCAATCGTCCGGTCATCCGCCTTCTCACCGCGGCCGTCGTCGTACTCCTCGGCGCCGCGCTGATCAGCCCCGCGCCCGCATCGGCCGATCCCGGCTACCTGCCGAGCCCGCAGAGCGGCGCGGTCGTCACCCACCTGGACCTCACCGGCCGTACCGGCTTCGTGTACGTCGTCCTGACGGCCGGCGTCGGCGACGAGATCGTCGGGGTCACCGTGACCATCCCCGCGGCGGGTGGCACGTGGCACGCGGCCTCGTCGAAGTCCTTCGCAGCACCCGGATTGACGTGCACCGGCGGGACCGGTGCCGATCTCGTCTACACCTGCCTGACGGCGTCGGACCCCGACCAGGAGAATCCGACCGTCGTGCCGGAGGGCAGCTACGTGCTCGCGCTCCCGGTCGTACGTCCGAGAGGACCGGTCGACGGGATGGCCGGGACGACCGACATCGTGCGCGCGGGCGTCTTCGGCGCGCCGAACTGGTCCGAGCACGCCGACAGCTTCCCCGTCCTCAACGCGCCCACAGACGCCCAGAGCACCGCTGAGGTCCGGGAACTCGACCTGTACGGCACCGGGCTGGGGTCCATGGCGACCGGCATGCTCAGCCTGCACGTGCAGATCCCTTCCGGCGAGCGGGTCACCGGGGTCTACGTGGCGTTGCCGCTGACCCCCGGATACGGCTGGACGGTGCAGTACGTGACGTTCCCGTCGGGGATCAGCTGCAACGAGGATGCCGACTACCCACCGACGACCACGGCCTATGTCCTCAGCTGCCACGACTACGCCGCCCCCAACCTCGTCTGGCCCGCCGGCCAGTACCAGTTGAACCTGCACATCGGCAGCATCGGCGACGACGCCGGCGGGCTGGGCACCGTCAGGATCCGGCACCTGGGCGGTTCTCCGGTGCAGGTCGACGACTTCCCCGCGGAGACACCGATCGTCCTCTGACTCGTCGCGGTCCTGGCGGCGTCGCCCTTGACAGGACTGCGCGGTCTAGCTAACCATTGTGCTACTCACCTAGCACAATGGAGATGACGCGATGATCGAGTTCCATCTGGCCGGTCACTCCGGGGTTCCGCCCTACCAGCAGATCGTCCAGCAGGTCCAGCGCGCGCTGCGTCTCGGGCTGCTCGACCCGGGCGATCAGCTGCCGACCGTCAAGGACGTCGTGGCGCGGCTGGCGATCAACCCGAACACGGTGCTCAAGGCCTACCGCGAACTCGAGCACGCGGGTCTGGTCGCGGCACGGCCCGGCGTCGGGACGTTCGTGACGGGCACGCTGAGCGGCGACTCGCTGCGGGCACACGCTCCCCTGCGGCGGGACCTGCGGCGCTGGCTGGAGAAGGCGCGCAGGGCGGGGCTCGACGAGCAGAGCATCGAGGACCTGTTCCAGGACACCTTTCGGGCGATGAGTGCCGACGGTGTCGCATGAGCGCCGTCCTGGCGGCGACCGGACTCGGCAAGCGGTACCGCAGCCGCTGGGCGCTGCGGGAGTGCACCCTCGAGGTGCCGCCACGGCGCGTGGTGGGGCTCGTCGGGCCGAACGGGGCGGGCAAGACCACGTTGCTGCACCTGGCCGTCGGGCTGCTCGAGCCCAGCGCCGGTCGGATCGACGTGCTGGGCGCCCGCCCTGCCGCGAGCCCCGCCCAGCTCGGCCGGGTCGGCTTCGTGGCCCAGCAGAATCCCCTCTACGCATCGATGACGGTCGCCGAGCACGTGCGCCTGGGCGGATGGCTCAACCCGCGGTGGGATGCCGCGCTGGCCGCCCGCCGCGTGGAGGAGCTCGGCCTGGATCCGTCGCAGCGCGCGGGAAAGCTGTCCGGCGGCCAGCACGCGCAACTGGCGCTCACCCTGGCGATCGCCAAGCGCCCGGAGCTGCTCGTGCTCGACGAACCGGTGGCCAGCCTCGACCCGCTCGCGCGGCACGAATTCCTCCAGCGGCTGATGGAAGCCGTCGCCGCCGACGACCTCACCGTCGTGCTCTCCTCGCATCTGGTCGCCGATTTGGAACGCGTGTGCGACTACCTCATCGTGCTGACGGACTCGCGCGTCCAGCTGGCCGGTGACGTCGAGGATCTCCTGGCCGCCCATCACCAGCTCAGCGGCCCGCGCCGGGATCCGGGCAGCCTGCCGACCGGCATGGAGGTCATCGAGGAGAGTCACACCGACCGGCAGAGCACCCTGTTCGTGCGCTGCGACGGCCCGATCCTCGACCCGGCCTGGACCGTCGAGCCGGTGGGGCTCGAGGAACTGGTGCTCGCCTACATGCGGCGGGCCGCGGCACCCGGGCGCGCCCGCCCCTCGCACCTCGGCGCAGTCAGATGATCCGCCTCGCGCTGCGACAGTTCCGCACCCAGGCCGCCGTCGCCATCGCACTGCTCGTCGTCGTCGCGGCCCTTCTGGGCTCGACCGGCCCGCGCATCGCCCGTCTGTACAAGGGTTTCGCCCAGGCCCAGGCGGCGTGTGTCGCGTCGGCCCACTGCCGCGACGTCACCGTGGACATCGGCCAGTTCGATTCCCTGCTCAAACTCATCGCAACCGCGCTGGTCGGCCTTCCCGCGCTCATCGGAGCGTTCTGGGGCGCGCCCATGATCTCGCGGGAGCTGGAGAACGGCACGCATCGCCTCGTCTGGACGCAGAGTGTGAGCAGGCGCCGCTGGATCGGGGTCAAGCTCGCCGTCGTCGGTACGGCCGCCCTGCTGGCCACCGGACTGCTCAGCCTGATGGTGACGTGGTGGTCGAGCCCGATGGACCGCGCGGACATGAACCGTTTCGGCGTAGGTCTGTTCGGCGAACGCAACATCGCACCGATCGGCTACGCCGCGTTCGGGTTCGTCATCGGGGTCGCCGCCGGCATCCTCATCCGGCGCACCGTGCCGGCGATGGCGGCGACCCTGGCGGTGTTCCTCGGGGTGCGGCTGACCTTCGCCTACGTGCTGCGGCAGCACCTGATGACGCCCAAACACCTGACCGCCTCGCTGTCCGCGGTCACCCAGGGCTTCGGCAGCAGCAACGGAGGGCCGCCCTCCCTCTTCGTCGGGGCGCCGAACCTGCCCAACGCCTGGGTCTACTCGACGCGGATCGTCGACAGCAGCGGGCACGGGCTCACGACTCAGGTGTTCGACGCCGCCTGCCCGGACCTGGTGAACTTCTCCGGTGGGCCGCCCGCGGGCGGCGTGGGCTCGGCACCGGTGCCGTCAGCCGACGGAAAGGATGCGCTCCAGACCTGTGTCAGCAAGCTGGGCGCCACCTACCACGGACTCGTCACCTACCAGCCGGCCAACCGCTACTGGCTCTTCCAGACCTATGAGACGGCGATCTTCCTCGTCGCGGCGGCGCTGCTCGGATGGTTCTGCGTCTACTGGCTCTCCAGGCGCACCAGCTGACGGTCATCGGAGCAGGCTGTGCCTACCCACGTAATCTGATCGGATGAGCAGGGCACAGCCGGTGACGGGACGCCGTCGGTGACGGGACGCGGTCGGTGAAGATTCGCATCGCGGTCGGGCTGGGCGGCGCCGCGTTCGACGCGGACGTCTTCGCGCACGGTCGTCAGCGCGCTGCGGCCCCTGGGATTCGACTCGTTGTGGCTGTCGGAGGTGCTGACGGCACCCGGCCCCGACCCGCTGATCGCGCTGGCCACCGCCGCCCAGCTCGACAGGTCCCTGAAACTCGGCACCACGCTCCTGCTGCCGGGACGCAACGAGGCGCGGCTGGCGAAATCCCTGGCCAGTCTCGACGTGTTCTCGCGCGGGCGGCTGCTGCTGACCTTCGTCCCCGGGCTGACCCGCGGGCCGGAGCGCGACGCGATCGGCGTCCCCGTCCGCGAACGCGCCGCCGCGATCGAGCGCACCCTGCCGAGGCTGCGCACGTGGTGGGCCGGGGGCGCGGTCGACGGTGTCACCGTGTCGCCCCGTCCGGTCCAGGATCCGCTCGAGGTCTGGCTGGGCGGTCTGGCCACGCCGTCCCTCGTTCGCTGCGGGCGCCTGGCCGACGGGTGGCTGGGCGCGGCCTGCACTCCCGACCAGGCCGCCGCCGCGAAGACCACGATCGATGCCGCTGCCGCGGAAGCCGGCCGCAGCATCGACCCGGAGCACTTCGGGCTCAGCATCGCCTACTCCCATCGGCCTCCCGATGAACGGCACCTGGCCGCGCTCGCCGCCCGCAACCCCGCGGCGGACCCGCGCGCGCTCGTCCCGACCGGTTACCCGGCGCTGCGCGAACTGCTGCAGTCCTTCATCGACGTCGGCATGTCGAAGTTCGTGCTCCGGCCACCCGCTCCCGATCGTCCCCTGGATCCCGGCGCGTGGCACGCCGAACTCTCCGCGCTGGCCGGGGCCGTCACCGACCTGCAGACCTGACCGCGTCCGGTCGACGGGCCGTTCCCTCAGTTCAGCCTGCGAGCGCGGCCCGCACACTGACGGCGATGCCCGCGCCGTCGAAGCCGTAGGCGGACATCAGGATGTCGACGGGAGCAGCGGCGGGCGTGGTCGGGATGGCCAGGCGCACGAGGCGGGCGCCGAGGCCGGATTCGGCCAGTACCTCGGCGATCGCCGAGCCGAGACCTCCCTCGGCGAAGTGGTCCTCGGCCGACACCAGCAACCCGGTGTCACGGGCGGCGGCCCGGATCGTGTCCGCGTCGATCGGCTTGATCGAGTACACGTCGATCACGCGCGCGGCGATGCCCTCGGCCTTCAGCGTCTCGGCCGCGGCCAGAGCGGGATGGACGGTCGTGCCGGAGGCGAGGATGGTGACGACATCCGCGTCGGAGCGGGTGAGCACCCGGCTGCCGCCGATCTCGAACCGCTCCCCCGCCGGGTAGATCACCGGTGAACCGCTGCGCGCCGTGCGGAGGTAGGCGAAGCCGGGTGCGTCGGCCATGAGCGCGGTCAGCCGAGCGGCCGAGTTCCCATCACACGGCTGCAGGATCGTGGCGCCCGGGATCGCACGGAAGCAGGCGATGTCCTCCATCGCCATCGCCGACGGGCCCGACTCGCCGGGGGTCAGCCCGCCGTGCGATCCGCACAGCCGGACGGCCGCTCCGCCGACTGCCGCCATCCGCACGAACTCGAACGCGCGGGTGGTGAACGAGGCGAAGGTCGAGGTGAAGGGATTCCATCCGCGCGCGGCCAGCCCCGTCGCCGCCGCGATCATCGCCTGCTCGGCGATGTACATCTCGAAGTAGCGCTCCGGGAACTCGTCCTTGAACAGCTCGGCATAGGTGGAGTTACTGGTCTCTGCGTCTAGAACGACGATGTCCTCCCGGGCGTGGCCGAGGGCGAGCAGGGCCTCACCGTAGGCCAGCCGAGTCGGGATCTTGGCACCGAGTTCGTAGGCGGGAAGGGTCGGCGTCCCGCGTCGCAGCGCGCGCCGCGTCACATCGGGCACGGGTAGCGGCGGCGCCGAGACGCCGGGTGCCGCGCCGAGTCCGTCCAGTGCCGCCTGCGGATCGGCCAGCGGGCGGCCGTGCATGCCCTCGGCGGCCTCGACGTCCCCGAGGCCCTTGCCCTTCAGCGTGCGGGCGACGATCACGGTCGGCCGCCCGGGCTGGGTGCCCACCTGGGCGAACGCGTCATCGATCTGGTCGAGGTCGTGACCGTCGATCTCGATGGCGTGGCACCCGAACGCCTCGGCCCGGCGGGCGAACACGGAGGTGTCGTGGCCGTACATCGTCGGGCCGCGCTGGCCCAGGCCGTTGACGTCGATGATCACGACGTAGTTGTCGAGTCCGTAGAGGCTGGCGTGCTCGAGGGCCTCCCAGCACGAACCCTCGGCCATCTCGCTGTCTCCGCACAGGACGAACGTGCGAGCGGGCGAGTGCTCGAGCGCGCGCTGCGACAGGGCCAGCCCGACTCCGGCCGCGATTCCCTGCCCGAGGGACCCGGTCGCGACATCGACCCACGGCAGGATCGGGCGGGGGTGCCCCTCGAGCCGGCTGCCCAGCGTGGCATAGCTCAGCAGCTCGGCATCGTCGATCAGGCCCATGGCCTTGAGCCAGGCGTACAGCAGGGTGGACGCGTGCCCCTTGGACAGCACGAACCTGTCGTTGCCGGGATTGTCGGGATCAGCGACGTCGTAGCGGAAGTGGCGTGCGGCCAATCCGGCGATGAGGTCAGCCGCCGATGCTGCCGAGGTGGGGTGTCCCGCGGTGGCCGCCGCCGTGGCGCGCACCGCATCGATGCGGATCTGGCGGGCGATCTCAGCCACGTCCCGTGTCGTCGCGAGCATCGTTGGTCTCCTCGATTCGATGACGCTTACTAGAGAGCAAATACAGTATGAGCGGCTAGATTAACGCGAAACCGGAGGGAGCGGAATGGACGCGACGATGTCTGCCCGGCGGCTGTGGGCGCTGATCGAGCCGATCCACGCCGTCGTGTACTTCACGCCGGAGGTCACCGCGGCCGTGACCGCCGCCGGCGTCGATCGCGCCGCGCGGTATTTCGCCGTGCGGGCTGCCCCGCTGGGAGCCGTATCGGCCGAGGTCGTGACCGCGCTGTTCTACGGCTTCGCGCCGGGACGGGTGGCCGCGGCACTCCCCGGGGCGTGGGACACGACCCACCCGGCCGACGTCGTGGCGGCCCGGGGGTCGGGCGTGCAGGACGCGCTGACCCGCCTGCTCGCGGGCACGGACGCCACCGAGCTCGCTCGCGCGGCGGAGCTGGCGGTGTCGGCGGCCGAACAGATCGGTGACACCGCCGGACGGCCGCTGACCGCCGCCAACCTCGCGCTGCTCGCCGCCGACGGATCGGCCGAGGGTCGACTGTGGCAGGCCATGACGGTCCTGCGCGAACACCGGGGTGAAGGCCACCTGATCGCACTGGCGCACGCCGAGGTCGGGCCGGTCCACGCCCACCTCCTGCGCGCGGCCGCGGGAGCAGCCGACCTGGCCTTCCTGCAGAGCAGCCGCGGGTGGAGCGACGAGGACATGGCGTCCGGGCGCACCGAACTCCGACAGCGCGGCTGGCTCGACTCCGAGGGCGCGCTCACAGCTGCCGGGCAGTCGGTCCGGGACGGCTACGAGGCAGCCACCGATCGGCTGGCCCGCGCGCCGTGGGCGCACCTGGGCGAGGAGCGGACCGAGGACCTGGCCGCGCGGCTGCGCCCGCTTGCCGAGCAGATCGTGACCGGCTGCGCCGACGCGATGACCATCGGCCTCGGCAGTCCGTGGCCGCCGCCCGCCTGATCCCGGCCGGAAAAGGAGTGCGTCAACGGGTTGACGACCCGATCGGCGTGTGCCAATCTACAACCATATGGTTGTACAAGAGGCACTGAGCGACAGCGAGGTCGACCGGATCTTCCGGGCCCTGGCCGATGCCACCCGGCGCGACATCGTGCGGCGGACGCTGGTCGGTGAGGCGACGGTCTCCGCACTCGCCGCGTCCTACGAGATGTCCTTCGCCGCGGTGCAGAAGCATGTCGCGGTGCTCGAGGGAGCTGGTCTGGTGACGAAGCACCCGCACGGCCGGGAGCGGCTGGTCCGCGCCAATCCCGGACATGATCCGCCGAGCCCAGGCGCTCCTGGACTCCTACGAACAGATCTGGCGCGCGCGCATCGAACGCCTCGATGCCCTGCTCGCCGAGCCGGAATAGCCGGCACACCCACACGAGGAAACGGAGGCTGTCGATGCCTGTCACGTCTGTCACCAAGGATGCCGAGGCGCTCACGATGACCGTGGTCGCCGACTTCGCCGCGCCACTGCGCCGGCTCTGGGACGCCTACCTCGACCCGCGGTTGCTCGAGCGCTTCTGGGGACCACCGACCTACCCGGCCGTGTTCACCCGCCACGACGGCTGCGTCGGCGGCCGCAGCGAGTACACGATGACCGGCCCCGACGGCGACGCCGCGCGCTGCTACTGGGACTGGATCGCCGTCGACGAGCTGAAGAGCTTCGAGACCAGTGGCGGGTTCGCCGACGGCACCGACCTGCCGTCCATGCGAATGGCCTTCGCCTTCGAGGCGACGCCGGGCGGTTCGCGGGTGTCCACGACGACGTACTTCACCTCCGTCGAGGACATGGAGAAGCTGCTCGGCATGGGCATGGACCGGGGAATGTCCGAGGCGATGGGCCAGATGGACACAGTCCTCGCCGATCTCGCCGCGTTCGCCGCCGGAAACGGCACGACCACGCAGATCCTGAGCGACACGCAGGTGCGCGTCAGCCGCGTCATCCGTGGCGATCTGGACACGGTGTGGCGGGCGCACCAGGAACCGGCACTGCTGCAGCGGTGGATGCTCGGTCCCGACGGCTGGACGATGCCGGTGTGCGAGGTCGCGACCGAGGTCGGCCGGACGTACCGCTACGAGTGGGAACGGGTCGACGGAGACGGGCGATTCGGCTTCACCGGGACGCTGCTGGAGTCCCTGCCACCGCACCGCAGTGTGACCAGCGAGACCCTGATCGGCTCCGACGGGCCGTCGTGCACCAACGAACTCACCTTCACGGCTGTCGAGGGAGGCACCCTGCTCTCGTTCGTCATGACCTTCCCCGACAGCACCGTCCGCGACTCCACACTCGCGACCGGCATGACCGGCGGGATGGAGGCCTCCTACGCCCGGCTCGAATCCGTGATCGCCTGAGAGACTCACGTCGGCTGCGGACCCCCGGCCGCGTGCTCCCGCCTCGATCGGAGCAGCACGAAGCCGGATGGTCTGTACGGCGCCGTTGTCGGTCATCGGTTCTAGCATGCCGGGGTAGGTCGTGCAGATCGCTATCCGGGAGGCACACATGGCTGGGGTAAGGGTTCTGGTGGGCACACGCAAAGGCGCGTTCGTGCTGACCTCCGACGACGAACGCAAGGACTGGCAGGTCGACGGTCCGCATTTCGCCGGCTGGGAGGTGTATCACCTGGCCGGCTCGCCCGCCGACCCGGACCGGATCTGGGCCGCACCGTCGGGCGGGTGGTTCGGTCAGGTGATCCAGCGCTCGGATGACGGCGGTCGCACCTGGGACGCGGTCGGCAACGACTTCAGCTACGCCAGCCCCGCCGGGGAACACCAGTGGTACGACGGCACGCTGCGCCCGTGGGAGTTCACGCGGGTCTGGCATCTCGAGCCCTCCGCCACCGATCGCGACCTGGTCTATGCGGGCATCCAGGACGCCGCGCTGTTCCGCAGCAGCGACGGCGGGGACAGCTGGCAGGAGCTGCGCGGGCTGCGCGAGCACGAGTCCGGGCCGCAGTGGCAGCCCGGCGCCGGTGGGATGTGCCTGCACACGATCGTGCTCGACCCGCGCGATCCGGAGCGCATCATCGTGGCCATCTCGGCGGCCGGGGTGTTCCGTTCCGACGACCGGGGTGAGACGTGGCGCCCGATCAACCAGGGCCTGCTCTCCGACGGCATCCCGTCACCTGCCGCCGCGGTCGGGCACTGCGTCCACAACCTGGCGGTGCACCCGGCGCACCCGCAGGTCCTGTACATGCAGAAGCACTGGGACGTGATGCGCAGCGACGACGGCGGCGAACACTGGCACGAGATCAGCGGCAACCTGCCCAGCGACTTCGGTTTCCCGATCGCCGTCCATGCGCACGAACCCAGGACGGTGTACGTCGTCCCGATCACGAGCGATTCGCACCACTTCCCCCCCGACGGCAAGCTGCGCGTCTACCGCAGCCGTACCGGCGGAGACGACTGGGAGGCTCTCACCGAGGGCCTGCCGCAGCAGGACTGCTACGTCGACGTCCTGCGCGACGCGATGGCCGTCGACGCGCTGGACGACTGCGGCGTCTACTTCGGCACCACCGGCGGGCAGGTCTACGCCTCCTCCGATTCCGGGGACACCTGGAACGCGATCGTGCGGGACCTTCCGGCCGTGCTGTCGGTCGAGGTGCAGACGCTGTGACGATCCGAGTCCTGCTGCCGGCACATCTGCGTCAGCTGGCTCGCAGTGAGAAGGAGATCAACCTCGAGGCCGACCCCACGCTGCGCGGAGTCATCGACGCGCTCGAGAAGCATTACCCCGCGTTGCGTGGCACCCTCCGCGATCCTGCGACGGGACAACGCCGGGCGTTCGTGCGGTTCTATGCCTGCGAGCAGGACCTCTCGCACGAGTCGCCGGACACCCCGCTGCCCACCGCCGTGGTGGACGGGAACGAACCCTTCCGCATCATCGGAGCCATGGCCGGCGGGTGACCAGGACGACCTGATCAGGCCGTCCTGGTCACGTGGTCGGCTCGGGCTCAGGCGTGGATGGCGTGCCGATCGTCGCCCTTGCTCGTGACCGAGATCTTGCGCGGCTTCGCCTTCTCGGCGACGGGGATCGCCAGGGTGAGCACGCCGCTGTCGTAGCTGGCGGCGATGTGCTCGGTGTCGAGGTTGTCGCCGAGGATCAACTGCCGGCTGAAGACCCCACGAGGGCGCTCGGCTGCGATCAGATCGGCGTCGCTGGCCCGCGGGGGACGTTCGGCCCTGACGGTGACCACGTTGCGTTCCACGTCCAGGTCGATCGAGTCCGGGTTCACGCCCGGGAGGTCGAACTCGACATGGAATGTGTCGCCGTCGCGCCAGGCGTCCATCGGCATGACCGACGGACGGGCCAGCGTTCCGTTCGTACCCCACATCTGCTGGGTCAGCCGGTCCAGTTCACGGAACGGGTCGGTGCGCATCAGCATCGTTACCACCTCCACCAATCTGTTCACGGATGCTTCTTCGTGGACCACAGATCGTCGCGATCTATGGCATGCGCTATAGATTTTTTGTATCACCCGCCTTACTCTCAGGCAAGAGGCGATCGGAAAAATCTCAGCGGAGGAGACGGCGGCGATGGCAGTGCCCGGCCCGGACGCCGCGCGCGGGGTGTATGGCATCGCCGTCGCGGCCGAGCTCGTCGGCATGGGCATCCAGAATCTGCGCCTGTACGAGGCCCGCGGGCTGTTGCAGCCACAGCGGACCGAGGGTGGCACCCGTCGCTACAGCGCCGACGACCTCGACCGGTTGCGCCACATCGGCGACCTGCTCGGCGCTGGTCTGAACCTCGCCGGCATCAGCATGGTCCTCGACCTGGAGGCCCAGAACACCCGCCTGCGGGCCGCGAAGAAGGACCGTCAACAGCCGACGTCGGAGAAGGAGCTGACCGAACAGGCGGACGGATCGCGCTAGCGGATGCGGATTCGCAGCCGGTTCACGTCGCGGCGAGGAGGTGCACCGAACAGCCTTCGGTACTCACGGCTGAACTGCGTGGGACTGCTGTAGCCGACCCGATGGGCTACGCCGGTCACATCGCTGGCGCGGGCGAGCAGAAGCGACCGCGCCTCGTGCAGGCGCAGCTGCTTCTGGAACTGCAACGGCGTGAATCCCGTGACCCCACGGAAGTGCCGGTGGAAGGTCGACCGGCTCATCCCCGCGCCGGTCGCCAGTTGTGACAGCGCCAGCGGCTCGGCGTAGTTCTCCCGAATCCAGGCGATCGAACGGCTCACGCGGGCCAGGTTGCTGTCAGGCGACCCGATCTGCGCCACGCTGGACGCCATCGGCCCGGTCAGCAGGCGCCAGCAGATCTCCCGCTCGATCATCGGCGCCAGCACGCGGGCGTCGCTGGGTGCATCCACCAACCGCAGCATCCGGGCGACCGCGTCGAGGACGCCGCTCTCGGCGGTGCAGGTTCCGACGGCACGCTGAGCACCGCGACGATCGGGCAAGCCGTGCGGCATCGTCGGTAGCAGCGCAGCGATCACGCTCGGTCGCAGTCGCAGGCCGACCGCGAGGGCCGGACGCTCCGGGCGCGCATCGATGAAGTGCCCGGACAGCGGAATGCTGGTCGTCACGATCAGGCACTCCCCCCCGTACTCGATCGCGTCCCGTTCGAAGTACAACCGCTTGCCGCCCTGTGCCATAAGCACGAACAGCGGCTCTGTGAGCTGGTGGTCGGGCTCGGAGGTCTCGATCCTCGAGACCAGAAGGCCGTCGATGGGCGTGCGGGAGTCGCCCCGCGCGACGAGCGCGACGCGGTCACGGATCTCAGCGAGCAGTTCCTGGTCGTCAGGCATGCACCGAGGGTGCCACCACTGCCCTGTGGGCCGCGACTGTGTGGGTGACAGGATCGGGCAGGAAATGGCGATCTCTGGCCTACCGCGACGCTGCGCCCCGAACTTGGATCGACACCATGAAGACCTGGTTGATCACCGGATGTTCCTCCGGTTTCGGGCGCGAGCTCGCGTCCGCCGTCCTCGCCCGCGGTGACCGAGCGGTGGTGACCGCCCGCAACGTGGGCGACGTCGCCGAGGTGGTCGCGCCCTACGACGACGCACAGGTCGTCGCCCAGAGACTCGACGTGCGCGATCCTCAGCAGGTCGAGGCAGCGGTGGCGACGGCCGAAGACCGTTTCGGCACCGTCGATGTGCTGGTCAACAACGCGGGCGTCAGCTACTTCGGTGGCGTCGAGGAGAGTGCCGAGGCCGACGTCCGCCACCTGTTCGAGATCAATTTCTTCGGGCTGATGCGCATGACCACCGCTGTGCTTCCGCTCATGCGCGCCCACCGGTCAGGGACCGTCGTGAACATGGCGTCCATCGCCGGCCTGAACGGCTTTGCCTCCGTCGGTTACTACTGCGCTTCGAAGTTCGCCGTCGAAGGGATCTCCGAAGCACTCGCGCAGGAGCTGCGACCTTTCGGCATCCGGGTCCTCCTGGTCGAGCCCTCGGGCTTCCGAACCGACTGGGCGCGCTCGGCCGGACAGGTCACGCACCCCATCGCCGACTACGACACAACTCCCCTCCGTCGCCAGGTCGAGCTGGCGCGGACGTCGGACACCCCCCAACGGGGCAACCCACGGAAAGCAGCGGACATCATCGTCACGGACGTTGCGCGGGGAGGCCCGAACCTTCATCTGCCCCTGGGCGCGGGCTCGTTCGAGACGACCATGGCGAAGTTGGCCGCCCTGAGCGCCGAGTACGCCTCGCTCGAAGTGGTGGCCCGCAGCGCCGACGACACCCCCCGCTGACTCCCGCCCGCTCGGGCACCCGGTGCGCTGACGGTTCGACGCGCTACCGCACGTGCCGGCTCGGGTGGCGCCGATTGGACCGGGCGGCCGACGCCAGCAACCGATCGACATCCACCCCGACGAGCTGCCCTCCGCGCTTGAGGACGCGCCCGGCCACCATCACTGTGTCGACGTTGCCCGGATGAGCCGCAAGCACGATCGCCCCCACCGGGTCACTCACCGGCGCCAGGTTGATGGACGACGCATCGATCATGACGATGTCGGCGGACTTGCCAGGTGTGATCGATCCGGTCACGTCACCCAGACCCAGGGTCTGGGCACCGACCAGGGTGGCCATTCGAAGCACGTCCGTCGTCGCCAGCGTCTCCGGTGCCCCTGCTGCCGTCAGGCCCGTACCGGCCTTCAGCCGGTACTCACACAGGGCCAGCCGCATCTGGGTGAACATGTCGCCCGACCCCATCGTCTCGGTGTCGCCGCTCAGGCTCGGCCAGACACCGACGGCGAGGAACCGGTCGGTCGGGATCGGTCCCGAACCCTGGCTGGTCATCTCGACCTGGATGCCGATGCTCACGCCGGCCCCGCACTCGGCGATGTACCGGACCTCGTCGTCGGAGCAGCTGTTCGCATGGATGAAGATCAGGTCTGGGCCGAGCACCCCCGCGTCGTGCATCCGGCTCACCGCTCTGTGGATCGGCCCCAAGCCGGAGATCCCCACGTGCATCGAACTACGGATGCCGAGCTCGCGAGCCAGCTCCAGGTCCGACCGCCACACCTCGCCGTCCGTGGCCTCAGGTCCGCGGGCCGCCATGGCCAGCGTCAGCAACGACGGTTCGGAGAAGTACTGACGGCTCAACCTCCGGATGTCCGCCGAGTGCCCTTCCGAACGTTGGGCACCGCGCTCCTCGGGTCGGGCAAGTGACCGGCCGTGGCCGAACACGCCGCGGATACCGGACTCGGTCAGCGCGCGAATACCGGCGTCCGCGTGGGCGGGCGTGTTCTGGATGTGCGCCCAGTCGAACAGCGTCGTCGTCCCGGCGTCGATCGCCCCGACCGCACCCAGCAACGTCCCGATGTACACGTCCTCCGGTTCGTAGCCCGGTCCGATCGTGTCCAGCATCTCGGCGAAATAGGCGGGCCCGTGTGAGTCGCCGTTCCGGTGGCGGACGGCGGTCTGCCACGTGTGCCTGTGCGTGTCGACGAAACCGGGCAGCACGATCATGTCCGTGGCGTCGATGACCTCGACATCACCGGCCGGTCCGGCATCGACGACGCCGACCTGCGAGATGACCCCGTTCCGTATCAGGACGTCGCCCCGGACGACACCGATCGCGGGGTCGACCGAGACGATGTGGCCACCGCGCAACAGCAAGCTGGTACCTGACGACATTCTCGCCCTTTCCGGTCGGGTGGATCAGTCCAGAACGCGATGCCGCCAGCGCCGACAGTTCCCGCGACCGCGGATGGAAGCAACCCCCTGGCGGGAACACGACGGTGTTCGTCAGGAACGCGAAGGAGAGGCCGGTCGCCGGATCCGCCCAGGCGATCTGGCCGCCCTGACCCTGATGACCGAATGCCCGCCCGGACGTCGCCGGCCCGAAGAACGTGCGCTCCCCGTAGCGCTCCGCGGGATCCCCGGCCAGCACGAATGACAGGCTCCGCCGCATCGGCCGGCCGGCGGGATCCGCCATCTCGACGCGGACCCGGTCCCGCGCATCGGCCAGGATCTCCGGATCCCACAGGCCTCCCGGGTTGTGCAGGTAGGCCTGGTAGAGCCGCGCCACGCCACCCGCCGTCCCGACCGCGCCCACGGCGGGCACTCCCAGCGCAAGGCCGGCACGCGTGTCGAGACCACACGCGACGGGTTGACGTCTGGCCGGGTCGGGCGTGTACCCGTCCATGTGGTTGCGGTGCAGCAGAATCTCCGGGAAGTCGTGTTCAGGCACGCCGAGGGACAGCTGATGCACATCGGACAACCCGAGCGGCCGGAGAACGGCGTCCCGGAGGAACTGCCGATAATCGGCCCCTGAGACGCGCTCGATGATCTCGGCGAGCACCCACCCACCGTTGACGGGGTTGTACTCGTAGCTACCAGGCGGCGACTCGAGCCGCCAGGAGCGGAGTACCTCCAGCCGCGAGGTGCGGTCCGCACTGGCCGCGTCGCTCATCGGCAACCGCCCGAACCCGGCCAGATGCGTCTCGATCATCGCTATGGAGATGTCGGGCTGGGTTCCGTCCATGAATTCCGGGACGATCTCCACGACTGCAGTGTCAGGGGCCAGACCATCGGCGAACAGCTGCCACAGTGCCGATTCGAGCACGGTCTTCGTGATGGACAGCAGGACGATCGGCGTGTCGTGGTCAGCGGCGCCGAAACCTTCCTCCCACAGGATCTCGTTCCGGTAGCCGATGGCAACGGTGCATCCCTCGATGCCACCGAACTGCAGCCCGGCGTCGATGTCACGGCGGATGCGATCCCGCAGCCGTTCGAGAATTCCACGATCGAGCATCGCTAGCGCCTCGCTATTCTCGCGGCATCTCGTCGCGCGGCCGGCGGACGGGATCGGCGAAGAAGGCGACCAGGGATTCGACCAGCGCTTCCGGCTCGGTGTTCTGGATGTCGTGGGCGGCGCCGTCGATCGGCCGCGTGACCGCGTCAGGGTGTACCTCCCGCCACCGATCGAGATGGCTCGTCGCCAGCAGCTCGTCCTTGTCGCCGAGCAGGACGAGCGTGGGCACCTCGAACGACTGCATGCGCTGGAGGAGTTCGTCCGCATGCCGATGGGTGAGCATCTGCATCATCGGTATGCGCTTGCGCATCTGCTGGCGGAAGTGCTCCTCGTCCATCCAGGGTTTACGAGGATGGCTCTCCGCGCGGGGGTACCCGGTCCCTTCTGGATCTCCCCGCGCCACCATGTCGGCCAGTACCCGCACGCTCGCGGGATCGACGAGGTCCTCCTCGCGCACGAAGTTCATGTCGCCTTCCAGCGACAGCGTCCGCACCCGATCCGGAAACTGGACGGCAAGCCAGAGCGCGGTCACTCCGCCCATGGACGCGCCGTGGAGGTGGTACCGGCCGATGCCGAGCGCTTCGACAGCCGCCGCGAGCAGGACGGCGAGGTCACGCTGGTCCATCGTGAAGGCCAGTGCGGGCGTGCCACCCCAGCCCGGCGGGTTCAGCTCGATGACCCGCATCCGGCCGGCCAGCAGGTCCTTCGCCCAGCTTGCGTCGGCGCCGGCCGAGCCCGGACACACGACCAGCACCTCGTCGCCGGCGCCGCGCTCGGCGTAACCGACGGAATGACCGAAGACCTCGACGGTCCCGCTGACCGTCGGCGCTTCGGGCCGACCGGTCCCGTCCGGACAAGGCTGGGTCACCCGAACAGCACTGGATGCGCTCACGCGTCGACCGTCGCTTCCTGGCGAACGAAGACGGATGCATCGTCGGCCAGGTTGAGCCACTCACGAACCGCGCCGGCTGCCCGGGAACTGTCCAGCGACTCCGAGCCGGCCCATGCGACGTGCCCATCCGGCCTGACCAGCACGCTCGCGACGCCGTCGAGTGTCCGTCGCCCGCCCGGCACCGCCGCCGCGGCAACGAGGTGAATTCCAGGTTCGATCTGCGGGATGCGCGCGTTTCCGGTCAGGTCGAGCAGCACGAACTGCTGGGTACGCAGCAGGTCGAAGACCTTCCGCGCACCGCCGTCCGCGCCCGGAACCGGGAGATTCGGCAGCCGCTTCCCGACGATGTCAGGGCTGCCGTCCGGCGCGGGATACGCCGCAGACAGACCGGCAAGGTTCTCACAGATGGCCTTGTTGAGGTCGGCATTCGTCAGCACATCATTCGCAATGAATTTCTTCAGAGCGACATGGTCTGCGTCGAAATTGAACTGTATTGCACACTGGCGCCGGACATCGTCGATGAGTTTTTCGATCTCGGGCATGCGCTCGGTCACGTACGTGTCGAGCAGCCACTCGGGCGCTCTACCGGCCACGGCTGCGGCCAGTTTCCAGCCGAGATTGAAGCCGTCCTGGATGCAGAAATTCATGCCGACACCGGATGCCGGGTAATGGACGCGAACGGACTCCCCGACCAGGAAGATCCGCCCGTCGCGGATGCGGTCGGCAACGAACAGGGCGTCGTGGAACTGGTTGATCGCCTGTACCTCGGTGATCCCGTAGTCGGTCCCGTGGACCCGCCGGAGCATCGCCTTCGCCTCCTCGATGCCCAGCGGGCCGTCGAGGGCATCGGTCATCGTCTGCGCGTCGATGAAGGCGAATCGGGTGACGCCGTCGCGGAGCGGATACGTCATCGCCCAGCCGTTCTCGTCGTTGGACACGGTCAGGGTGTTCCCGTGCGGGTTGACGATCAGAGCATCGACGTTGACGGCATATCTGCGGGCAGGCGTCCCGTGCCGCGGGATCCCCGCCGCTTCGCGGACCGCGCTGCGATTGCCGTCGGCTCCCACCAGATACCGGCCGCGAACGTGGTGCTCCCCCGTTACGTCCGTGTAGGTGACGGTGACGCCGTCAGGATCCTGGACGAGTCCGGTGACCTCCGACCGCAGGTGAAGACGACCGCCCAGAGCCCGGAAGTGGTCCGCGAGCAAGGTCTCGGTCTCGTTCTGCGACAGCATCAGCACACCGCGGTAATCGCTGTCGATCTGTTCGTAGTGGATCGGGCGCAATCCTGCCCAGATTCCGGTCCGGGTGTACGGATCGGTGTGGAGCTGGTGGGCGCGTTCGAGCACCTTGTCGGCGATCCCCCGCGACGCGAAGATCTCGAGGACCCGGGGCGCGATACTGCCGGCGCGGGACCACGTGGGGCCGTCCCGTTTCTCGAGGATCAGCACCTCGGCGCCACCGAGGGCCGCCTCACAGCCGACGATCAATCCGGACGGACCGGCACCAGCGATGATCACATCGGCGTCGTAGTCGCTCATACTGTGCGTCTCCAGGTAAGGACGATAGGCTGACGGGCCGCGACCTGCATTCTGTCTGTCAGGACATGTTCATGCTAACAGAACACTTCTCACAGCTGAAGGTTGTCGCGACCGTACCGAGGTGGTGCACGAACGATCAGGCGTAGCAGCGGATCGGGTGCCCGGAGACCACCACCGCGTCATGGGTGGCCGAGACCATGTCGAACACGTGGGTGCTGTCGATCTCAGCCCAGGCGCGATGGAGGTTCATGACCAGGCGCTCGGCCTCGGACAGCGTGGCGAACTCCCCCAGGTCGGCCTCCCTGGCGACGCCGAGCGGATCGAGCCCGGCGGCGTAGCCGTCTCGGGCGAGGTCCTGGATGAAATCCCAGTACCGAAGGTGGCGGTCGATCTCCTCGACCCCGCACGGCGGCCCGTGGCCGGGCACGACGACGGTCGGGCCGAGCGCTCGCATCGCGCCCAGCGTCTCGATCGCCCCGGTGACCGATCCTCCGACCGCCAGCGGCATCCCGCCGTTGAAGATCAGGTCGCCGGCGAAGAGGACGCCGCGCGACGGGATCCACGCCACGAGGTCCCCGGTGGTGTGCGCCGCGACACCGAAATGCAGCAGCTCGATGTCCGGGCCGTCGAGGCCCAGGTCGAAGCGGGTGCCGAAGGTGACGTCGGGTGGCCGGATGGAGACATCACCCCACACCGGGACCCGCTCGTAGTCGGGCAGTGCGAAGTGCGACAGCCGCGGGAATCGCTCTGCGAACAGCTCCAGGTCACGCCCCGCGGCCTCGGTGGCGACGACGAGCGTTCCCGGGTCGAACACCGAGTTGCCGAACGTGTGGTCACCGTGCGAATGGGTGTTGACCAGCACGTCGGCCGGGCGACCGGCAACGCGGCCCAGCGTCTCGACGAAGGCCCGCGTCCGGTCCTCGGTGGCGCAGGCATCGATGGCGACGACGCGCGATCCCCGCACGAAGCCGGTGGTGTTGATCCACCAGGATCCGTCGTGCTGGGCGTAGCTCCACACCTCGTCCGCGACCTCGGTCAGGCTCACCGGGAAGCCGCCCGGGGGCGTCGGCATGTCAGGCCTCCCGAGGGGGGCGCTGGTGCGGCCACGGACCACGTGCCGGGTCCCTGATCGTGGCTTCGACGGCGCCGAGGCGCTCGACGGTGAGCCGGACGCGATCCCCGGGCACGAGCCACGGATACTCCTCGGGCGAGTGGCGGGCGGCCAGCTCGGCGATGCATCCACCCCGGCACGTCCCGCTGCCCAGCAGGGCACCCGCCTCGACGGCTCCGTTCCAGGACGCGTAGGACAGCAGTTCCTCGAACGACCACGACGCTTCCGCCCACGACCCGGTGCCGTAACCGGCACCGTTGACCGCGGTCTCCATCGAGAGCCGGTACCCGTTGCCGTCCCGAACGTCGCTCAGCTCGTCCGGCGTCACGAACAGGGTGCCCAGCGAGCTGGCGAAATCCTTGCCCTTGAAGGGTCCGAGCCGACCGCCCATCTCGTGCAGCTGAAGATCGCGCGCCGACCAGTCGCACAGGATCACGAATCCGGACAGGTACTCGGCGGCGTCCTCGGCACGGACCGAGCGCGCCGTCCGCCCGACGATCGCGCCGATCTCCAGCTCGAAGTCGAGGTCGTGACAGCCGCCGGGGACGTCGATCGGATCATGCGGGCCGCGGACCGTCGCGGCATTGCTGAAGTAGCCGATCGGCAGCTCGTACCAGACTGCGGGCAGGCTCGCGGCGCCCTGTCGTTGCACGATCGGCAGCAGATGCTGCTCGAAGGTCATGAAATCGCGGACGGACGTCGGCTGGATGGGCGGGAGCAGCTGGAGCCGGTCCAGACCGGTGACGGTCAGCGGGTCGGCGACAGTGGCAGCGGCGGCGGCTCGGAGCGCGTCGCCATCGAGGTGCTGCGAGATCTCGCTCCAGTCCCGGCTCACCGCGACGTCGTGACCATCGCCGATCAGGACACCGACGCGCGAGCGCCCATCGTGCATGCACCGTACGAGACGCATCGCTACTCCGGCTCACCGATCTCAAGTTCCGTACAGCATACCTAGTTCTACACAACGGACGATAGTCCCGGCGTCGGACGATGAACAGATGTCGTTCTGCATGACAGAACTTGCACTACGCTGCGTGGTACGTTCACCGCCACGCCGGCGCACAGAGCACAGCGACACTCCTCAGGACGGACATGAGTTCACCCGCGAGCTACCCCATCGAATCAGTCGAGAACGCGGCGCGCGTCCTGCTCATGCTCCGCGACAAACGCATCCTGCGAGTCGCCGAGGTGTCGGCGGACCTCGGCATCGCGCGGTCCAGCGCACATCGCATGCTGACGACGCTGCAGGCGCACGGACTGCTGCGGCAGGACGCCGCGAGCCGCGGCTACCGGGCCGGAGCACGACTGGTCGAGCTGGGCATCGCCGTCATCGGCGCCACCGATCTCCGCGCCGAGGCCCGTCCCATCCTCGAGGAACTGGCCAAGGCGACGGACGAGACCATCCACCTCGTCGTCCTCGAGGACACCCAGATCCTGTTCGTCGACGGTGTCGAGGGCAACCACGTCATCCGCGCCGCCCTCCGCGTCGGCGATCGCGGTCCGGCTCACGCCGCTGCTGCCGGCAAGGTGTTGCTGGCCGCGCTGTCCCCGGCGGATTTCCGGGCTCGGTACCCCACCGCGCGCCTGCGCGGCGGGACCGATCGCGCCATCGCCGGCCGGCGCGAGCTCGAGGCCGAGCTGGAACGGGTCCGCGCGGCCGGTTACGCCACGAACTTCGGCGAGAGCGAGACGAGTCTGCACGCGGTGTCGGCTCCCGTCCTCGACGCGACCGGAACGGCTCGCGCAGCCATCAGCCTGTCCGGGCCCTCGTCCCGTCTCACCGAGGCGGATCTGGAAAGGCTGAGCGGCGTCATCATCGACGCTGCCAGCCGCCTGAGCGCGCTCCTCAGCTAGCCATCCGGGCAGAGCACCCACCGCTCAGAGGCTCCGAGCCGTTCGCCGGGTGCGGGTGAGCGCGAGGGCGAGGATCAGTACCGCTCCCTGGAAGACGTACTGCACCCACGGCTTGAGTCCCGCGAGCACCAGACCGGTGCTTCCGACGATGACGAACAGCTGGGCGACGATCGTGCCCGCGACGTTGAAGCGCCCGGGGCGGAATGCGGTGGAGCCGAGGAAGACCGCCGCGAACGCCGGCAGGACGTAGTTGGCTCCGACGTTCGGGCTGGCTGCCCCCTGCTGGGCGACGTAGAGGATGCCGGCGACCGCCGCGATGACCGCTGAGCCGACGAAGGTCAGGAACACCGTGCGGTCGACCGGAAGCCCCACGAGCCGGGCGCCGACCCGGTTGGATCCGACGGCCTGCAACTGGCGTCCCCATGGGGTCTGCGTCAGGACGTAGCCGACCACGAGGCAGATGACGGCCACGACGAAGCCGATGCGCGGGATTCCCAGCGTCACTGCCCGTGCACCGCCGACGTCGGTCAGCGTCTTGTTGTCGACCAGGATGCTGAGCCCCTCGACGTAGAAGGTGATGAGCCCCGTGAGGACCGTCGCCATTCCGAACGTGACGATGAAGGAGTTCAGCCGGAGTTTCGCGACGACGAACCCGTTGACCGATCCGACGACAGCGGCGATCGCCAGAGTGATCAGGACGGCCACCGCGAGGGGGAGGTGGTACCGGGTCAGGCAGGCGGCGAAGGCGATCGAGGACATCTCCATCGTCAGTCCGATGGAGAAGTCGAACTCTCCGGAGACCAGCGGGCCCAGCGCCGCCAGCGCCACGACGATGCTGACCGACACGTCGGAGAGCACGTTTCGGAAGTTCTCGACCGTGGCGAAGGTCTTCGACGACTGCGGGAGCAGAGCGAAGACGATGATCGTCACCACCAGGAAGATCGGCAGGCCGAACCGCTCCCCCACGCCACGCCACAGATCCGCGCGTCCGCGGGTCGTGCCCGAACCGCCCGGCGCACTCGACGTCGCGGGTGTGGCCCGTGCCGGAGCAGCCGTGGTCGGGTCAGCGCTCGACGAGGCGCTCGACGACGTGCTCACGGCGTTATCGGTTGGCATGATCCACTCCTTGGCACACGCGATTCAGCATCTCTTCGTCCACCTCTCCACGCTCGAACCGCGACGTGATCACTCCGTCACGCAGGACGACGATCTCGTCGCTCACCTCGAGCAGTTCCTCGAGATCGGAGCTCACCACGAGCGCGGCACCGCCGTCGCCGGTCAGCGTCCGCACGATCGCCCACAGATCACGGCGTGCGACGACGTCGACACCCTGCGTCGGTTCGTCCATCAGCAGGATCCGCGACCCGCGCAGCAACCAGCGCGCCAGCACGACCTTCTGCTGGTTGCCACCCGACAGCTCGGTGATACCGGCGCTGTCGCCCACCGTGCGGATCGCGAGTTCCCGGATCCCACGCGCCGTTGCCGTGCGCTGCGCCTGCCGGCTCATGAACAGCCGCCCGCGATAGCGCCGCCACTGCGGGACGAGCATGTTCTCGCGGATGGTCAGACCGGGGAAGATGCCTTCCCTGGCTCGGTCACCGGGAACGAGGGCGACCCCGCGGGCGACGGCGTCCCGAGGGGAGCGAAACGTCACCGGGAGCCCGTCGACCAGGACCTCCCCGGCGTCGGGTCGGATGTCGCCGAACAAGGCCCGCAACAGCAGGGTGCGCCCGACGCCCTGGAGCCCGGCGATGCCGACGATGCGACCGGCGGGCACGGCCAGGCTGACGTCTCGCAGCGGGCCCAGTCGCAGGTTGCGGCACTCCAGCAACGCCGTGCTGGTGCCTTCGGCGACCGCGCGGGATCGCGCGGTCGGCCTGGCCACCGACCCCGGCTCGGCGCTCACCATCACATCGATGACCGCCTCGCGCGTCGTGTTCTCGCGATCCCGATCGAGGACGACGCGACCGTCGCGCATGACCACCACGCGGGTGGCGAAGGCGAAGATCTCGGCCAGCCGGTGTCCGATGTAGAGCACCGTCTCGCCCGCTGCGGCGAGACCGGTCAGCACATCCAGCAGCGTCGTCGCCTCGTCACGGCCGAGTGCCGCGGTGGGCTCGTCCAGCACCAGCAGCTTGCGCTGCTCGGGCGCTCCGGCACCGACGCTGTCCTGCAGGGCGCGCCCGATGCCGACCAGTGCCTGCTCGCCCGGGGACAGGTCCTCGAGCAGACGCCCGGGCGGGATGTGCACGCCCAGCCGGGCCAGGATCGCGTCCGCGCGCTCGCGCAGCTCGTTCGGCTGGATGCGCCCGAGGCCGCTCAGCGGGAAGCCGTAGCCGATCGCCAGGTTGTCCGCGACGGTCAACCCGGGGAACAGCCCCAGGTCCTGGTGGACGAACCGGAACCCGGCCGCGTGTGCTGCCGCCGCGTCCCAGCTCGGCAGCGGCCGGCGACCGGCGCCGACGTCGATCTCGCCCGCATCGGCGGTGAGGACGCCGGCGAGCAGCTTGACCAGAGTGGACTTGCCGGAGCCGTTCGCCCCCATCAGCGCGTTGATGGTGCCCCGCTGGATCCGCAGATCGACGCCGTCGACGGCCTTGGTCGCGCCGAACCAGCGACGGGCTCCGAGAACCTCGAAGCCCGTCGTGGCCCCGGTGCGGTACCCGTTCAGCTGCCTACCTGCCAGATCTTGAGGTAGTTGGCTTCGAAGTCGGCCTTCGGCTGGTAGGCCTGGCCCGCGGGCGGAAGGTTCACCGGAGGCTTGGCCTGCCAGAGCCGGAAACCGAAGCCGCTGAACACCTGCGGCGAGTTGGCCAGCAGCCGGTTCATTCCGTCGACAGAGGCCCAGCCTTCCCAGACCGCCGCGTTGCCGATTCCGGCGTCCTCCCAATGACCGGCCAGCGCCTGGGTGATGTTCTGCGGGTAACCCTCACCGGCGATGATGTGCATCTTGGCGCGGTTCGGGGATGCGTCGAGCACCGGGCCGATCACCAGCGCCATGTCGCTGTCGGTCGGTGACTCGACGGCGTTCGCGTCGGGATCCTGGACCAGGGCCGATTGGGTCTTGATCTTGAGCTGGCCGTTGCCGAGGTCGGCGAGGGTGTAGCTCACCGGGTGCAGGGAACACCCGGGGCACACCTTCTTGATCTCGGCTTCGAAGCCGACGTTCACCGAGGCGTTGGTGAGGATCTGCGGGTTCTTGAACTCGAGGATGTTGGCCTTGGGTCCGGCGTTGGCCAGAATCCAATCGGCCTGCGCCGCGCCGTTGGCCTCCCGGATACTCTGCAGATCGGGATACGTCGGCGTGTACTTCATCGTGGCGCTGAACAACGCGGTCCCACCACCCGCCGCCGGAGCGTTGCAGTCGAAACCCTCATCTCCGAATACTGGCACCTTGGCCGCCGCGGCGGCTTGCAGCCCGGACTTGATCAGTGGGCAGTCCATGCCGTACGTGATGATGCCCTTGGCGCCGCTCGCCAGCGCACTGCGGATGCCCTGCACCCAGGTGACCGGGTTGAGCTGGCCGTCGAACAGGTGCATCTTCCAGCCGATCTTCGTGCCCGCATCGATCATCGCGTTGGACGGCGTGGCACATCCCTGCGCGGCCTGCCCGCAGGAGATGACCCAGACGTCGGTCCCAGCCGTGGGTTTCGGTCCTGACGTGGGCAGCGCGCCCTCGCTTCCGGCCTCCCACTTCGCCACCGCGCTGTCGCCGGTCGCCGCGCTCGAACTGCCGGTCGAGGACGCCGGCGTGCTGCTCGTACTCGACGTGTCGGCATTTCCGGAGGCCGCGGTCGACGAGGCTCCGGACGAACTGCACGCGGCAAGCACGGTCGCGCCTGCGATCACCGCGCACAGCGATACAAGTCCTGCACGAACGTTCATGTCGCTCCTCATCGTCGAAATCGAGCTGGTTCATCGTCAGGTGACGCCGGCCCACTGCGAGCGGTGAGCGCCTCGGAGACGGCGCCGCGCAGTCCGGATGTTCTGGCAGTCAGGTTATGGACTGCTAGACAGAACGTCAAGGTCTAGTTACCCACGGTCGCCGGAAGGTCGTGAATCCCATGGATAAAGACGATTCACGGGGATCGGCGGGTGGAATACGCCGATCAACATGGCCAACGCCGCGTAGTACCCGACGGTGAGCACAACCTCCACGGTGGCTCGCTCACCCAGCGCGCCGACCGCGGCCGCGTACGCCTCATCCGACACCGATCCCGCCAGCACGGCGCGGGCCATCCGCACCGCGGCAGCGACCCCGACTCCGTCCGGCACTCCTCCATCGGCGATACGCCCGATCTCGTCGGCCGTCAGTAGATGCTCGGCGAGGACCACGGCCTCGTGCACGTACCACTCGTAGTCAGCTCGCCAGTGCGCCGCGACGGTGAGGATCACGGCTTCCGCCACCGTGCGGTCGAGCACCGTCGACGATCGCAGGCGCACGCCGACCGACTGGAGCGCGAGACCCACGTCCGGGCTGTACGGCAGGCAGGCGAACGGACCCTGCAGCGCGCCATCGGGTCCCACCAGAGCGGCGGTGCCGGCCAGCTCCGATCGCGCGCCGACCACAGCATCCCGCACCCGCGTGACATCGGGATCGTCGTTGCCCTGAGGACTGAGCCGCATCAGCGCCCGTCCCCGCTCAGCACGCCGTGGAGCCAGTCGGCGAGGACGGCGTCGCGATCCTCGCTCCGGTTGTAGAGGCAGTGCTCCCCGTCGGGCGCGTGCACCACCAGGCTCGCCGCTGAGGCGGGCGCCTGCACCGCAGCGGCAAAGCAATCGACATCATCCTGAGTGACCAGTGGGTCGCGAGCGCCGTGGAAGATCAGGGCCGGGCACGCCAGCCTGTCGCGCGAAGGGTCGAGCGCAAGGCCGTCGAGGACGTCCAGCAGTTCGAGTTCGTCGTCGGTGCCGAGCATGAGCTCCCACTGCCGACGCTGGCGTGGGTGGCGCTGCACGATGCCGGCGGGGCGCGCCACGCCGCCGTTCACCACGCATGCCGAGATGCGAGGTAGTGCAGCTGCGACCCGGGCGGCCAGCAAACCGCCCATGCTGTTCCCCACGACCGCGAATCGCGCCCCGGGCCCGATCCGCGCCACCAGTTCGTCGAGCAGCGCGTCGACCACGTCCGGGAATCCCGAGTCCAACACCGAGCCGTGGAGCAATCGCGGTTCACCCTGGCCGGGAAGCTCGACGAGGCCGACCGCCATCCGCGGTGACGCCAGCCGTGCGGCGGTCCGGGCGTACACCGGTCCCCAGCCGCTGGTCCCGCCCCAGATGAGCGTCATCGCGGTGGCATCCCGGTCGGGAGCGGTTCGGAGCCAGCACACGGCGTGCCGGCCGTCGACGTCCACCGCCAGCCGTTCCCAGCCCGCGCGGGTGACATCGGCCACGGCCCGCCCGTAGAGGACCCGTCGGGCCTCCTCGTCGGCGTCGACTCCGAGCTGCGACACGAGCTCGAGGGCTGCCGAAGCGCTCCGGTGCTGCCGTGCCGCCACCACGAGACCGAGTCGTTCGGCCACTGTCGCGTCGTGCCGATGACTGCGAGCCAGGCCGGTACCGGTCTCCACCCACCCGGCACCCTGCACCACGGCGGCGACGAACTGCTCGGCATCCGCGAGCGGGACGCCGTAGTCGAGCATCCGGGTGAGCGGCACGGCGCGGAGCACGGCGTCCACGCCGGGCTGCCCCGACACCGGTGCCGCACGCTCGACCGAACCGGTCCCGCTGCTCAGCCGCCAGTGCCTCACGACAGATGCAACGCCGGGTACACCGACTCGAGCAGCGCCGTCACGTCCTGTGATGGCGCACTGCCGTAGACGTAGAAATCAGGCCGCACGAGCACCGCATCGACGCCGGCACCGGTCAGCCAGGCCTGGAAGCCACCGCTCTCGTCGGCGACATCGGCGTCGGGGGGGTCGCCGACGACGGCAGAAGCGAGCCTGATCCGTGCGCCGAGATCGGCCGCGACGGCAGCCGCGTCAGGTTGCAACGGCGCAGTCGTCAGCAGCTGGAATCCCGCACCGAGCCGATCGTCGAGCCGGCCCGGCGAACCGTCGACCTGGCGCACCCTGGGTTGCCAGGACAGCTGTCCGGCCAGCGGGTCACCCGAGCGGTATCCACTGCCGATGCGCGGCTGGAACGGCGGAGGCACCGCGCTGACGCTGGTCATCGCAGCGAGATTCCGCTCTGCACGCAGGGGATCCGTCTCGCAGACGATCTCGCCGACACGCATCGACTCGCGGATGTAGGACAGCACATGGGGTCGGCGGGCCGAACCGTAGTCGGTCAGCAGCTCCGGTTCTGCCACTCCACGTAGGACCAGGTCGAGTTGCCAGGCCACCATCGCCGCGTCGCGGATTCCCGAGCACATGCCCTGGCCCAGGAACGGCGGCATGAGATGTGCCGCGTCCCCGGCGAGCAACACGGGGCCCGCCCGGAAGTTCTCGGCCACCTTCGACTGGAACCGGTAGACCGCGTTGCGGATCAGCTCGCCGTCGGCTTCGGCGAGCCAGGGCTTCAGCAGCTGCCAGATCCCTGCCGGCCGGGTCAGCTCGAGCGGGTCGTCACCCTCGACCAGCATGAACTCCCACCGCAGGTAGGGACCGGCGAGGCGGGCCATGTGGCTGGGGCGCGCCGGATCGCACACCTGGCCCGTGTCGGGGATGTCGGGGACCGGGTGGCCGTCACGGATGCGGACGTCCACGACGAGCCAGTCCGCGCTGAACCCGAGGTCGTCCAGCGCGATGTCGCAGCTGGAACGCACGACACTGTTGGCACCGTCGGCTCCGACCACGAAGCGGGCGTCGAGATCGCCGTCCTCGGTGTGCACGCTCACGCCGTCCGGCGTCGGCGTCACACCGGTGACCGGAAGCCCGCGCCGGACCTCGACCGTGGAGAAGCTGCGGGCCCGCGCATCGAGCAACCGCTCCAGCTCTGGCTGATAGAAGTGGAAGGACGCGTCCCATCCCGACGGTGCCGGCCAGTCACGGGGCAGCCGCGACACGACGGTGCCGTCCTTGTCGAGGAACTCGTAGACACGAGCCGGGGAGGAGATCTCCGCGACATCAGCGGCAATTCCCAGCGATTGGAAGATCCGCATGATCTCGTGATCGAAGTGCCCGGCTCGCGGCGTCGGGTAGAGCTGCTCGTGCCGCTCGCAGACCGTCACCGCATGCCCTAGCGAGCCCAGCAGACCGGCCAGGGTCTGACCCACCGGGCCGTAGCCGACGATCACCACCTCAGCGCTTCCGGCGCTCACCGCATCCTCCTGATCCTGTCCGGGCCGGGGAACGACCGCGGCGTCGCGAGCCGGGAGCGCCGGAGCGGCACAGCCCGGGTGTCAGGCCCGAACGGCTCGGCGGATCGCCGTCCCGATCGTGGCGAACGCCGATTCCGACTCGGGGATCGGCCCGAGCTGCCCCATGAACCCGTGAATCACCCCGTCGTAGTCGACGTGTTCTACCGCGACGCCCAGGGCGCGGAGCCTCGTGACGAACGCCAGATCCTCGTCGCGCAAGGGGTCGTACTCGGCGGTGATCATCACCGTCGGAGGCAGGCCGACGAGGTCGGAGTCGGGCGCCAACCCCGGTGACAGGGCCGGGTCGTCACGACGGTCCCCCGGGTTGAGATAGTGCTCGAGGTACCACTCGCAGGTGGCACGCGTGAGCAGATAGCCCTCGCCGAGGCGCCGCCAGGATTCGGTGTCGAGTCGCAGGTCGAGCGCGGGGACGACGAGGATCTGCGCCGCCGGCCGCGGGCCGTGTTCGCGGACGGCGCGCTGCGCGGCGATCGCAGCGAGGTTGCCCCCGCTGCTCACGCCGCCGATCACCAATCGGTCCGCGTCACCGCCGAGGTCCTCGATGTGCTCAGCGGCCCAGAGCAGGGCGGCGTAGGTGTCGCGGGGAGCTGCCGGGTACCTGTGCTCGGGCGCCAGTCGGTACTCGACCGAGAGCAGGACGGCGCCGCTCTCCTGCGCGATGCGTGCGCTCTCGGCGTGAGCCGCGTCGATGTCGCCGACCACCCAGCCCCCGCCGTGCAGCCACACGACGGTCGCACCGCTGCGCACTGCCGCCGGTGGGACGTAGCGCCGCACGGTGATCTCCCCGTCCTCGGTCGGGATCGGGAAATCCTCGATCGACTCCATCGGCGGAGCCGGGATCATCAGCCGCGCCCGGCGTTCCACCGATTCCTGCCGAGCCGCGACGGGCGACGGCTGCCGATCGGTGGGGACGTGCCCGCGCTGCTTGAGGGTGTCCAGGAAGTCCGAGACCTCCGGCGTCAGTGTCATCGCAACCCTTCTCTCAGCGGATGGGGCGGCACTCCCGCCACCACCGTATTGCGAAGTTCACCCAGTCCCTCGACCGAGGCGATGACCTCGTCGCCGGGCTGCAGCCACGGGAACCGGTCGCCGTCCGGGCGATGAGAAAGCTCGAGGATGCAACCCGTCCCGCACGTCCCGCTGCCGATGACATCGCCCGGGCGGACGTCCGTCCCGCGGCTGGCGTAGGAGATCATCTCGCCGAAGGACCAGTACACGTCGGACCAGATGGCGTCGGAGTAGGTCCGTCCGTTCACCGAGCAGGTCATCCTCAGGTCGTAGCCGGTGCTGGTCTTGGAGTCGGCGATCTCATCGGGCGTGACGAACCACGGCCCCAGGCCGGTCGCCGAGTCCTTGCCCTTGACCGGACCCATCGACAGCTTCATCTCCCGCTGCTGCAGATCGCGCGCGCTCCAGTCGTTGAGCACGCAGTATCCGGCGATGTGGGCGTCGCCGTCGGCGGGAAGGACGTCGCGGCCGGGGGTGCCGACGATCGCGGCGACCTCCAGCTCGAAGTCGAACTGGGTCGCGCCGGGTGGCACCGCGACGTCACCGCAGCCGGTCACCGCGTACGGGTTGGAGAAGTAGAAGACCGGTAGCTGGTACCAGTCCGGCTCCATGTCGAGACCACGCCATTGGCGGCCGGCCTTGACGTGCTGTTCGAAGGCGTAGAAGTCGCGCACGGTCGGTGGCGTGGCGATCGGTGACAGGTACTCGACCTCGCCGACCTCCCGCCGCGGACCGTGTCGGCGGGCCAGCTCCGCCGCGGCCGGCAGCGCGTCTGCGCCGGCCTCCAACAGCGGCAGCAGATCCGACACGTCCGGGATGACCTGCAGCTGTTGTCCCGTGGCGTCCAGGACGCCGAGTTCGATCGCGCCGTCGATCATGAATCGTGCAAGTTTCACGGCGTCGCAGCTCCGTGGGCAGGTGGAGGGGCGTCACCCTGGGACTTGGTCCAGGCGACATAGGAGGATTCGGTGAATCCCTGAGCACCGTACCGCTCGACCGACTCGCGGACGTCGCGCAGGACTCCTTCGGCAGGCTGCTGCAGGTCGATGTGCTCGACGAACGGCTGCCGCGCCTCGAGCCCCGTCTGCCAGTACACCTCGCAGCGGTTGCCTTCCGGATCGTAGAAGTAGACGCCGACCGCGTTGCCGTGGGAGACGACCATGTCGATGGACACGCTGCGCTCGCCGAAGCGGCGGTAGTAGGCCATCACGTCCTCGAGCTCGTCGCAGCGGAAGGAGATCTGCTGGATGAGCTTGGCGCCGACCGGGACGTCGCGCCCCGAAGCGAGGAGAAGTTCATGGTGTTCGGTCTCGGGGCGGGCCGAGAGGAACCAGATGCCGAGGTTCTCGTCGCGATCGGTCACCACCAGACCGAGGGTGTCCCGATAGAAGGTCAGTTGCTTCTCGACGTCGATGCAGCGCAACCCCACATGCCCGAGCTCTGCGATGCGCGGCGCTCGACTCATCGAAAACTCCAATTCCGTTGGCCAGATGCCGTTCTACTGTACGGACACGAGCGAGCTTAACCACGCGGGTGTGGAGCGGTCAAGCGGCAGCGCAGGACGACGAGCAACTGACAGATCGGGAGAGCCGACCGGACCCTTCAGCCGACCGAACCGGCGATCTTTCCCTTGCCTGTCGGCCAGCCGGTGTAGGCCTCGGCCAGGTAGGTGGATCCCGCGGTCGACGCGACCAGCCCGGCGAGCTCGCTGATCTGGCGGCGGTGGTCGAACGCGCTGCCGCCCGGGACGCGGTGCAGCATCGTCGTCATCCAGTAGGAGAAGTGCTGCGCCTTCCAGACCCGGGCCTGCGCGCGGCCGCTGTACTCCTCGAGGGCGTCGGCCCGGTTGCTGCGCAGCGCGCGATCGAGTACCTCGGCCAGTACTCGCACGTCGGCCAGCGCGAGGTTCAGCCCCTTCGCACCCGTCGGAGGGACGGTGTGGGCGGCGTCGCCGGCGAGCAGCAGGTTGCCGTAGCGCATCGGCTCGCACACGAAGCTGCGGAAGCGCAGCACGGACTTCTCCATCACCGGGCCCTCGTTCACCGTGAAGCCGTCCTCGCCCTCGACCCGGCCCTTCAGCTCGGCCCAGATCCGGTCGTCACTCCACGCGGCGACGTCCTCGTCCGGCGCGCACTCGAAGTACATCCGTTGCACGGTCGCGGTCCGCTGGGAGATCAACGCGAAGCCGCGCGGCGAGTGCGTGTAGACCAGTTCGGGCGCGCTCGGCGGTGCCTGGCAGAGGATGCCGAACCAGGCGAACGGGTACTCGCGGGTGAACTGCGTCCTGTGCTGCTCCGGGATCTGGGCGCGGCACATGCTGTGCGAGCCGTCGGCACCGACGACGACTCGGGCTCGCACCTCGGCCGCGCGGCCGTCCGACGCCGTGAACGCGATCCCCGGGCGGTCGCTGGTCGGGTCGAGCAGCCGCACGTCCCCGACGCCGAAACGGACGTCACCCCCGTCCCGCGCGCGGGCGTCGGCGAGGTCGACGAACACATCGGTCTGGGGGTACAACCAGGCGGACGCGCCGACCAGACCCCGGAAGTCGATGTGGTGACTGGTGCCGTCGAAACGCAACGAGATCCCGTCGTGGGGATGGCCCTCGCGGAGCACGCGGTCGGAGACGCCGGACTCGACGAGCAGCCGGACGTTGTCGTCCTCGAGGATCCCGGCGCGGACCGTCTGCTCGATCTCGAGGCGTTCGCGATGATCCACGACGACGGACTCGATCCCGGCGACGTGCAGCAGGTGGGCGAGCATCAATCCGGCCGGCCCTCCGCCGACGATCGCAACCTCGGTGTGCTCGACGTGCGGCGCGGCCATGGGGCGCACGCTAGACAGCGACGTGAAGCCCGGTCGAGACTGGCCTCCCGCTCAGTGAGAGCCTGGCGGGCAGGCGGACGGAGGGCCGACGTGGCGGGCAACGCTCACGAGACGGGACGATCCGTGCTGTCGCGGGCCATGGCGGTGCTCGACGCATTCGACGCGGAGCACCGGCAGCTGACCGCGACGCAGATCGCGTCCCGGGCCGGACTGCCGCTCTCGACAGCGCACCGGCTGCTGGGCGAGCTCGTCACGGTCGGCGCGCTCGCCCGGGCCGGTGACCGTTATGTGGTCGGTCACCGGATCTGGACGCTCGGCCTGCTCGCGCCGGTGCAGACCGGGCTGCGCGACGTCGCGGCACCGTTCCTGCAGGACGTCTACGCCGCTACCGAGGCCACCGTGCACCTCGGCGTCCGGGACGGCGTGCAGGTCCTCTACCTCGACCGCATCGCCGGCAACCGTTCGGTCCCCGTGGTGAGTGCTGTCGGAGGGCGGCTTCCGCTGCACGCGACCGGCGTCGGCAAGGTGCTGTTGGCCTGGGCACCGGACGACGTCCGCGAGCGAGCGCTGGCCGATCTCACCCGCGTCACCGCGTACACCGTCACCCACGTCGGCCGGATGCGGGAGCAGCTGCGGCGCATCCGCGAGCAGGGCTACGCGACCACGTCCGAGGAGATGTCGCTGGGCGCCAGCTCGATCGCGGTGCCGGTGTTCCAGGGCGCGTCGTCCCCCGGCGGCCGGACCCGGGAGGGCGCGGAGGTCGTCGCCTCCGTAGGGGTCGTCGTCGCTCAGCTCGACCACCGGCGGCAGCGCCTCACGACCGCATTGCAGGTCGCTGCCCGGGGGATCGGCCGCAGCCTGCCCGGTTGAGCGCTCCCACTGAGCGGAATCATCGCGTCGCCACGACGGTTCCCCGGCCCTATCGTCGCGATCATGACGTCTCCGGCCATGCCGCTCTCCGGGCAGGACGAGATCACCGCCGAGATCGCCCGGTACGCCGCCCGGACCGACGGTGCCCAGCCTCGGCTGGACTATCCGCCTTACCGCAGCAGCGCGCGGCGGCACCCGATCCACGCAGCCGTCGCCGTCGACCCCGAGGGGGTCGAGTTGTGGGCGCCGGTCTTCGGCGCGCGCGACGTCGCCGCGGACGAGGCCGACCTGACGATCCAGCACAGCGGTGAACCACTCGGTGAGCGGATGATCGTCACCGGGCGCGTGCTCGACGACGAGGGTCGCCCGGTCCCGCACCAGCTCGTCGAGGTCTGGCAGGCCAACAGCGCCGGGCGGTACGCCCACCAGCGCGACCAGCATCCCGCGCCCCTGGACCCGAACTTCACCGGCACCGGCCGCTGCCTCACCGACGCCGACGGGACCTACCGGTTCGTCACCGTCCGGCCCGGCCCGTATCCGTGGCGCAACCACCGCAATGCCTGGCGACCGGCGCACATCCACTTCTCCGTGTTCGGCACCAGCCTGGCGCAGCGACTCGTCACCCAGATGTACTTCCCCGGAGACCCGCTCTTCCCGCTCGACCCGATCTTCAACTCGATCACCGACCCGAAGGCGCGCGCCCGCCTCATCGCCGAGTACGACCACAGCGTCACCCGGGAGGAGTGGTGCACCGGCTACCGGTGGGACATAGTGCTCTCCGGGAGCTCGCGCACCTGGACCGAGGACGACCACGGATGACAGTGCCCGCCACGCCCGGCCAGACGGTCGGACCCTTCTTCGGCTACGCGCTGCCCTATGACGGCGGGCCACACCTCGTTCCGGCCGGGCGTGCCGACGCGATCCGGCTGCACGGCCGGGTACTGGACGGCGCGGGCGAGCCTGTCCCCGACGCCTTGCTCGAGCTGTGGCAGGCGGACACCGCGGGCGCGGTCAGCCGCGAGGCGGGATCGCTGCACCGCGACGGCTGGACCTTCACCGGCTGGGGCCGGGCCGCCACCGATGCCGCCGGCGCGTACTCGTTCAGCACTGTCCGGCCCGCGCGGGTCGACGGGACGGCGCCGTTCTTCGCGCTGACGGTCTTCGCGCGTGGGCTGCTCGACCGGCTGTTCACCCGCGCCTACCTGCCGGACGAACCGGCCGCACTCGAGCACGAGGCGTTGCTCGGGGCGCTGACGCCCGAGCGACGCGCGACGCTGATCGCCCGAGCAGACAGCACCGGCTACGCATTCGACGTCGTGCTGCAAGGCCCCGACGAGACGGTCTTCCTGGCGCACACCGCCCGCGGGAGGTGAGCCGGTGTCCACCCTGTTCTGGCCGGGCGACCACCGCGCCGACGCCTTCTTCTCCGACGCGGCTCTCGTCGACGCGATGGTGGAGGTCGAGGCTGCCTGGCTGTCGGCGCTGGCCCAGCTCGGCCTCGTCCCGCCCGATGCCGCGGACCCGCTCGCCGGCCTGGTCGGGGTCCCGGACCTTCCCGCGCTCGCCGTCGGGTCCGAAGGGGGCGGCAACCCGGTCATCCCGTTCCTGAGCATGCTGCGGGAGCGCCTGCGCGACCGCAACGAGACTGCTGCGGCGTGCGTGCACCGCGGCCTCACCAGCCAGGACGTGCTCGACACCGCCCTGGTCCTGATGATCCGCGACGTGCGCGACCGACTCGACGAGTCACTGCGCGACCAGGTCGTCGCGCTCTCCCGCCTCGCGCGGGAGCACCGCGACACGCCGATGGTGGGGCGGACTCTCACGCGCCCTGCCGTTCCGATCACCTTCGGCGCGAAGATCGCGACCTGGCTGCACGGTCTGCTCGACGCGCGCGACGCGCTCGGACGCCTGACGCTGCGCGCACAGTTCGGCGGCGCCGCCGGCACGAGGTCGGGTGCCGCGGCGGTGACTGCGGGCAGCGACGTCACGCCGGAGCGGCTCAGCGCCGACGCCGCCGAACGCCTCGGCCTCGCGACACGGCTCGCCGTGGCAGACCGCACGCGCCACGATGACGTCGGTCGGGGACGCGCTGACCGTCGCGACCAGCGCATGGGGCCGCATCGCCAACGATGTCCTCACGCTGTCGCGGCCCGAGATCGGCGAACTGTCCGAGCCGCCCGCCGAGGGTCGGGGCGGGTCGTCGACGATGCCGCAGAAGGCGAATCCCGCGCTGTCGCTGCTGATCCGCCGCGCCGCGCTCACCGCGCCCGGCGCTCGCATCGTTGCTCCACCTCGCCGCCGCAGACGCCCGCGACGAACGCCCCGACGGAGCGTGGCACGTCGAGTGGCAACCGCTGCAACTGCTGGCCCGCCACGCGATCACCGCCGCCGGGCAGACGGGCGAGCTGCTCGACGGACTGTCCGTGGACGTCGACGCGATGGCGCGCAACCTCGACGCCGCGCGCCCCGGCGTCGATGCCGAGCGTGACGTGCTCGCCGGTGAGCGGGATGTCGTCCCGGGCGACGATGCGATCATCGACGCGGCGCTCGCACGAGCCGGCGCCACAGTGGCGGGGCGGCCATGACGCCGGCCATCACTCTGGTGCCGCTCGCCGACGGCGTCTCCCGGGCGGCCCCTCCTCGTCGTCGGGCCGTCGCTCGGGGCCAGCGCGCAGGCGCTGTGGGGCCGGTGCGCCGCCGAGTTGTCCGACCGGTTCGACGTCGTCGGCTGGGACCTGCCCGGGCACGGTGCCGGGGCGCCGGTCACCGAGCCGTTCACCGTCACCGACCTCGCTGCGGGCGTCCTCGCGCGGTGGATGCGCGGTTCGGGTCGGATGCCGTCATCGAGCTACGCGGGCGACTCGCTCGGTGCTGCCGTCGGCATGGTGCTACTGCTCGACCATCCGGACCGCATCAGCAGTGCCACGCTCGCCTGCACCGGCGCGCGTATCGGCACCGCCGAGGGCTGGCACGAACGCGCGGCGCAGGTGCGCGGTGAGGGCATCGCGTCGATGCTCGAGCCGTCGAGGCGGCGCTGGTTCGCGCCGGGCTTCGCCGAGCGTCGGCCCGAGACCGTCGCCACCCTGCTCGGTGCGCTGGCCGCGGTCGACGCCGAGAGCTACGCGCTGGCGTGCGAGGCACTGGCCGACTTCGACGTCCGGGACCGGCTCGCCGCGCTGCGCGCGCCGCTCACGCTGATCGGCGGCGTCCACGACGTCGCGACACCGCTGGCCGGCCTTCGCGAGATCGCGAGTGCGGTACGCCGGCTCGGCCCTGATCGAGCTGCCGATCGCGCACCTGGCCCCGGCCGAGGATCCGGTCATGGTCGCCGCGCTCATCACGGCGACCCACGGCCTGAACGCCGCCTCGCCGACGACCGCGGCCGCGCGTGCGGACGGGATGCGGGTGCGCCGTGAGGTCGCCGGCGACGCCTGGGTCGACCGCGCCGTAGACGCGACCACCGACTCCACGCGCCGACTTCCAGGACTTCATCACCCGGTACGCCTGGGGGACGATCTGGACGCGCCCCGGGCCTCGATCGCCGCAGCCGCTCGATGATCACGCTCACGGCCCTCGTCGCGCGCGGCCACCACGAGGAACTCGCGATGCATGTGCGCGGTGCCCTGCGCAACGGTCTGACCCGTGACGAGGTGAAGGAAGTGCTGCTCCATTCGGCGATCTATTGCGGTGTACCGGACGCCAACTCGGCCTTCCGGGTCGCGTCGCGCGTCTTCGCCGAACTGGACACGGACGACGAGGGCGCCGGCCGAGAGCCGTGACAGCGTGTGGCTTTGGTATGCGTAACGTCGTCTAAAGTCGCTTTAGCGAATGGGGCATAGGCCACTTACCACGTCGCGGAGAAATTCGACGCTAGACTTGATGGCGTGCAATCGACAGCTGCATCACGCGAGGTTTTCTCGAGCCATCCCGTTGTTCGTTCGCGTGATATCGACGAAGCACGCGCAGGTCTTACGGATGCCTATCTTCCGGTCGATCTTTCTGTTCGCCATACAGTCTCTCCGGTAGATGTGCGACTCAATGTCGTCAAGATAGGTCGGATTACTGCGGGTTACCTCCGTCTCGGAACAGCCGTGCGTATCAAGACGGCAGAAGCTGCGAACTACCATCTCGACATTCCGACTGCGGGCAGGATGACAGCCAGGACCGGTCGGCGCGCGCCGGTTCACAGCACTCCACGGAAGGGCGCATTTTTCATGCCGTTCCTTCCTGCAGAGCTGGACTGCGACAGCGACTGTGCCCAGCTGTGCTTGATGTTGCCGCGGGCGGATGTCGAAACGGAATTGAGAAATCTCCTGGGGCGGCCCATGACCGGTCCGCTGGACTTCGCGACAGATTTCGACCTCACCGGTTCGCGCGGGGCCTCATTGCTGCATCTTCTGCATCTGGTCGATCTGGAATCACGGCGCGCAGACGGATTGCTGGGACATGGCCTGGCCATCCAACGAATGGAACAGATCCTTCTCGACGTGGTGATCTTCGGACAGCCACACAACTATTCCGATGCGATCCGGGCCCGACAGCCCGGCCCCGGCGCTCGCCCGATATCGCGCGCGGTGGAATTACTGCGCAGCCGATCCCGCGCGTCCGTGGACGGCGAGTGAGCTCGCGCAGGAAATCTCGGTCAGCACCCGCAGCTTGCATGACGGCTTCCGCCGCTCGGTGGGGACGACGCCGATGGCCTATCTCCGCGATTTACGGCTCGACGCCGTCCATGAGGAACTGGCGCTCGCCGAACCGGGCTCCGTCACGATCACCGAGGTCGCCGCACGCTGGGGCGTCCTCCACCTCGGGCGATTCGCTGCTACGTACCGGCGGAAGTTCGAGGAGCTGCCCTCGGACACGCTGAAGTCCGCCTAGTTCCATCCGAATAGCGCGGCGTTGTATCCGATCGCCGCAGAGACCGCCGGTTGGGCGGAATCGGCTTTGTCCTGCCCGACCTGAGCAGCTGACACTGGACGGGTGGGTAAACCTGTCGACCTGCCCCTAATACCTTCGCGAGACCGTGGAGCCGATCCCCCCCCAATCGGTGCACTCGATGTCGCGACGATGGCCGAAGCGTTCCCGCATATCGTGTGGATGACCGACAATTCAGGGGCCGGTGACTACCTCAACAGCCGCGCGCTCGAACTCACGGGCCTGACCTGGAGGAGTTGATAGGCTCCGGCTGGCTCGACGCGGTCCATCCGGCCGACCGAGAAGCTGCCGGAGCAGCGTGGGCCGACGCCGTGGCCACCGGCCAGCCTTACCTGGCCGAGTATCGGGTGCAGGACCGTAACGGTCGGTACCGACGGATGCAGGCGCGCGCGCTGCCGATCCGGACAGACCCAGGTGAGGTTGTCCGCTGGATCGGGACCTGGACTGATGTCGAAGATGACCGCCTCGTGGCGATCGATCAGAGATTTCTCGTCGCCAGGCGTCGGAGGCCCTTGCGCTGGTGGACGCATTCGAAGCCTCGGCCCCGTTGGCGTTCGGATTCATTGACACCGACTTCCGGCTGATGCGCTTCAACGACACGTTGGCTCGCCTGAACGGTCTGTCAGCCGGAACGGGATCTGGGCCGTACGGTGCAGAGGCGGTTCCCGAGCTATGGCCCGTCTTTGAGCCGCACTACCGAACGGTCGTCGATAACGGGGATGAGGTCAGTGTTGTTCACTCCATTCAGCAGTGACGCTGACGGCCGGGAGACGGTTTGGTTCACCACGTACTTCCCCGTCCGAGTCGACGGCCAGCTTGCGGGTATCGGCATCGTCGGCGTGGACATCACCGAAACCAAGAAGTCCGAGCGATTTCGCTCCGTGGTGCTGGACACCATGGCCGAGGGCCTTTACGCCTTGGACGCTCCGGGACGAATAACGTTTCTCAACGGGTCAGCCGCCAGGATGCTGGGCTGGACCGAAGACGAGTTGCGCGGACAGCTCGCCCACCAGACCTTCCACCACCAACACGGGGACGGCACTCCCTACCCGGAGGAGGACTGCCCCCTGTTGACGGTCCGGACCGAGGGACGGGTGACGCGCAGCGCCGACGACTTCTTCACCCACAAGGACGGCAGGATCATTCCGGTCGCCTACTCCGCGTCGCCGCTGCGGAATGAATCCGGTGACATCGATGGCGTCGTCGTCGTGTTCCGAGACACCACCGCCGAGACCGCCGAACGGCTCCGCGCCCAGCGAGAACTGAACGCTCTGAGCTGGCTCGGACGTATCCGAGACGCCCTCGACGAGGACCGGATGGTCCTCTACTGCCAACCCATCATCCCGTTGACCGGCGGACCAGCCAGCGAGGAACTCCTCGTGCGGCTGATCACCCCGTATGGCGAGATCGTGCAGCCGGGATCGTTCCTGCCGATAGCAGAGCGATATGGCCTCATCGCCGACATCGATCAATGGGTGATCACCAAGGCCATCGAACGAGCCGCTACCGGCCGCCACGTTGAAGCGAACATCTCCGCGTGGACGATCGCCAACACCAACCTCCTCCCCCTCATCGAGCGGCTCATCCGACAAACCGGCGCCGACCCGTCGCTGCTGGTCTTCGAGCTCACCGAAACCGCGTTCATGCAAGACCTCGGAGCAGGAAGAAGGTTCGCCCAGGGCCTGCACGACCTCGGCTGCGGACTCGCACTGGACGACTTCGGCACCGGCTACGCCAGCTTCACCTACCTGAAGACGTTGCCGTTCACGCTACCTCAAGATCGACATTGAGTTCGTCAGAGACCTCGCCGACAGCCAGCGAACCGGCACGTCGTAGACGCCATCGTCAGCCTCGCCAAAGGCTTCGGCCAACAGACCATTGCCGAAGGCGTCGAAGACCAGACACCCTAGACATCCTCACAGAACACGGCGTCGACTACGCCCAGGGCTTCCACATCGGTCCCCCCGCTCCCATCTCGGCAACCGAGGATCGTCGCGCACACAGCACCGGCGTGCGCAACCGTCTCAGAACGCGCGCGGGCCAGTCAGCCAGCTCGGTGTCGTCCGAGAAACGCGGCCGCTGACACGCGCCCGGAAAGTCGCGCGTCGAGCCGCAGACCGGCACGTCCTGCGCCACCCTGCGGTCGGACACTGCAACAGCACCTTGCCGATGTGTTCGTGGGCCACCATGACGCGATGGGCCTCCGCGACCTCGGCCAGCGGGAGTATGCGGTCGATGACGGGCCGGATGCCGGTCCGCTCGAGGAACCGGTACACATCGCGGAAGTCGTTCCATCCGCCGAACGGCGCCCCGATTATCTGACGGTTGTGCTGAACAGCTCCGGATGCTCATGTCCGGCCGGTCACCGCCACTGGCACCGCACACGAGCATCCGTCCGCCTTGGCACAGCGACCGGATCGAGTCGGGCCAACTCGGCGCACCGACCGCGTCGACCACCACGTCCACGCCCTCGCCATCGGTCGCGTCCAGGATCTCGTCGGACCAGCCCGGACCATCGGTCAGCAGCTCCCTTTCCACACAGGGGAGTTCCGACAGACGCCGCGCCTTCGAGGGATCTCGCGTGGTCGCCCACACCTCGGCACCGTTGTGCGAGGCGATCTGCATCGCCGCCACCGACACACCACCGGTGGCGCCTACGACGAGGACGCGCTCAGCCACCTGGAGCTGTCGACGGGTGATCGCATCGTCCATGCGGTGGTGTAGGCGCCGGGCACGGCCGCTGCTGCACTGAGCGGCAGATCATCGGCAATGCGGAGAACGGAAGTGGCCGGCAGCGCGATCAATTCCCGCTGCAGCCCCCAGAGTCCTCGCCGATCAATCCGTACGCGGCGCACCGACTCGTCAATCCTCGTCGGCAGTGTCGGCAATGACCGCAGGACAACGCGGGGAAGACGGCAACCCGATCACCCACTCGCACCGATGAATCGACGTCCGGGCCGAGCTCGACGACCGTGCCCGCGCCGTCCACACCGAGCACGTGCGGCAACTCGCGCGCTACGCACGCCCGGTCCGGTCAGGCCCTGGCGGATGAACAGGTCCGCCCGGTTCAGGCCGGCGTAGGCGAGCTGGACCGGAACCTCGCCCGTGCCCGGGGTCGGCGCGGGCAGCTGGAGCACCGCGAGGTTGTCGCGATCGCCGTAGCCGGTGATCGCGGCGGCCTTCATCAGAGCCGAGCTCATGCGGCCGCTACGGGCACGGCGGGCGCCAGCAGTGCCGCGGATGCGACGCGTCCGACCGCGGCCGATCGAGCCGGCAACGAGGTGGTACGGGCTTTCCAGCATGTGGTCGTACGCGTCACTGACCGTTTCCGGCCAGTTGTCCACCCAGCTCGTCTCCGCTCGGGCGAGCTGTCCGACTGCCTGGTCGAGCAGCGGGACGATTCCGTAGAAGCCGCCGTCCACGTTCCACTCCGCCGGGGAACGAAAGCTCACCAGATCAGCTCGCACGGCGCCGCCGTGGGTCGCGGCCTCGGCCGCCAGTTCAGGCATGCGCCGCAGGGCCGCGGCCCATATCTCGCGCGGCGGGCGTCCGAGCATCGACATCGAGTAGCGGTCGTCCAGCCAGGGCGAGTCCGCGGTACGTGTGCCGAGCCGCTCACACAGCTGCCCGATCTGCTCGACGAGTGCCGGCAACCGCTCCAGGTCGGCCTGGACCTGGGCAGGGGTGACGCTGCTCTCGGCGAAGACAGATGCTTCCGGCCGTCGGGGGTGACCGGACTCGGCCATCTGCCAGGCGATCGCGTTGGTCAGCATCCGTGCCGAGCCACTCACATCGTCCAGCGACAGCGACGACCCGAACTCCGGATGGGACCCGAAGAGGACGACCCGTCCGTCCCCGCGCGGGCCGACGACGATGTTCGCCACTCCTGCCGCGGCAGCGCGGTCGATGAGCAGGTCCTGATCGTCCGCACCGAGGAGGTTCTCACCGGGCGTGAAGTTCTCCGTCGTACCCTTCACCCGCGCAGAGCCTGGCCGCCCTCGAACAGCGGCCCGTTGTAGTGGGTGATCCGGAACTCGGTCGGCATGCCGGCCATCACAGGGTGATCCGGCCAGGCGTTCTCGGCGATGATCTCGCCGATTCCGGGTGACTCGATCACCCCGAAGCGCGAGTCCCCGACGTTCCAGACGCCGAGCCTCGAGCAGGCACAGCTCCCGCTGCACGGGACACAGTTCGAGGAATGGGCGGCACGGTCGCGGCGTCGTAGCTGCCGGCGCACGAGCCGAGGTACATGCCGCCCCGCTCGACGTACTCGCGGATCGCACGGCAACCATCGGCGCCGAGTGGCTCCAGTTGTCCCTGCATCGCGAGATAGGCCCCGCCTGGCATCACGAAGGCGTCGAAGGACTCGAGGAGTCCGGCCTTGATGTCGGGCGCGAACACGAAGCTGATCCGGTGACCGGCCCGCGCGAGCAGTGCCGCGTGATTGTAGGGCGACCCACCGTGGCCGTAGAGCGCGATCCGTGCCACTACCGGACTCCAATGATCGTCGTGAACCTGCCTGATCGGAAACTGCTCCCCATCAGCCGACGGGTATCGCGCGCTGCAGGAAGTCGCGCACGGTGGTCTCCCACAGTTCGCGCTCCTCCTGGAGCGGGCCGTGCCGGAGTGCTCGAAGATGACCAGTTCCGCCCCCGGGATGAGTGCTGCGATCTTCTCGCTCTCCTCGACCGGCGTGACCCAGTCGTGCCTGCCGACCATCACCAGCGTCGGGCAGCTGACCGAGCTGAGCTGATCGGTGACGTCGTAGTCGGGCAGGTTCACGGCGAAGGCGTAGTTGTGGGTCTGGTAGTGGTAGCTGGTCGATTCGACGATCTTGTCCACCAGCTCAGGGTCCTCGATCACCGTGTAGAGCGGGAGGATCGCGCGCCAGCCGTCGCGGAAGTCGTCGTTGTCGCGCACCTGCCCGCTCCACATGCGGTCGAACATCTCCAGGTCCAGATCGACGCGGTCCATTTCGCGGCCCGCTTCCGGGAGATCTCACGGAATGTGTCCGCAGCTCCGGTATCCACGAGCAGGAGGGCGCTGACCCGGTTGGGATAGCGGGTCACGTACTCGAGCGCCATGATGCCGCCGTAGGAGTGGCCGGCCATCACGAACTGCTCGACCCCTGCCCACTCGCGCAGGCTGTCGATGTCGGCGGCCCACTGCTCATGGGTGTAGGGACCCGCCTCCTCGCTCTCGCCGCTGCCACGGGCATCGAAGGTGATCACCCGGAAACGATCGGCGAACGCGCCGAAGCTCGTGGTCAGGTCGCGCCGGTCGCCGATGCCGGGGCCGCCGTGGTGAGCGATCAGGACCGGGGCGTCCGGGTCACCCTGTACGTCGACCTCGAGGCCGGCGCCGTTGATTGTCACGCGCATGTCGGTGTCCTTTCGATGGAGGGAGGATCGGAGACGAGCTGGTCGATCATGGTCGGTCGGCGGCTGGTCGGCGCGTGCCCGAGTGCAGCGCGAATGGCAGGTGCGGAGGGTCGAACCAATCCGCCGGGGAACGTTCGCTGATGTGGCATCTCGCGGCGATGCCGGAGGGCCGAAGTACCAGTTCGGGTGCTCGGTCGATGCAGATCTGCTCGGTGGCCCAGCACCGATGCCTGAACCGGCAACCACCGTCGGTGGCGAGCATCGCCCGGGGCTCACCGATCGGGATGGGCGCGTAGGCGCTGATCGGATCGGCCGGCGGGATCGCCGAGAGCAGGGCCCGGGTGTAGGGATGCTGAGAATCGGCGTAGACGTCCTCGACATCACCGATCTCGACCAGCTCACCCTGGCACATCACCGTGATCCGATCGCTGATCTGGTGCACCACTCCGAGGTCGTGGGAGATGAACAGCATCGCGACCGCGGTCTCCGCTGGAGTTCGGCGAGCAGGGCGAGGATCTGGCTCTGCACCGAGACATCGAGCGCCGAGACCGGCTCGTCCGCGACGATCAGCTTCGGGTTGAGGGCCAGCGCCGTTGCGATACCGACCCGCTGGCGCAGCCCACCGCTGAGTTCATGGGGATACGCCTGGCGGTACCGCTGGGCCAGTGACACGCGATCCATCAGCGTGCACCGCTTCTTCCGCTCGACCCGGGACCCGATCCGGTGGATGTCGAGCGGCTCACGAATGATGTCCTCCACGCGCTGCCGTGGATTGAGCGAGGCATACGGGTCCTGGAAGATGACCTGGATGTCGCGGGAGAGCTCGCGCCGGGATCGCACCGGAAGCTCGGTGATGTCCCGACCATCGAACTCGATCACGCCGCTGGTCGGCTGGATCAGGCCGAGGATCATCCGGCCCAGCGTGCTCTTGCCCGATCCGGACTCTCCGACCACGCCGAGGGTCTCGCCCGCGCTCACGGTGAGGCTGACGTCGCGGACGGCGACGAACGCGTCGGGCGCCGGGCCACCGAGACGGCCGAGCACCGACCGGTGGGCGCCGAACTCCTTGCGAAGGGATGTCACCCGCAGTAGCGGGCTCGTCGAACCGGACATCAGCCTCGTCCTCCAGCCGCTTCGGATGTCGGCAGCTCGGCTCTCCGCGCCGGCAAGGACGCCAGCAGCTGCTTGGAGTAGGAATTCTGCGGGTCGGCGAACAGCGCCTCGACCGTGCCGTGTTCGACGATCACGCCGTCATGCATGACGATCACCCGATCACAGAGCTGAGCGACGACCCCCAGATCGTGGGTGATCACAGCCATCGTGCTGGCCGAGTCGTAGATCAGTGTCTGCAGCAGTCGGAGCACGGCAGCCTGGACGGTGACGTCGAGCGCTGAGGTGGGCTCATCCGCTATCACCAGTTTGGGGCTCAGCGACAGGGCCATCGCGATCGCGACGCGCTGGTTCATCCCACCACTGAGTTCGTGGGGATAGGCCTTCAGCCGCGCCTCGGGCATCGGGATGCCCACCTTGGTGAGCCACCGGATCGCTTCAGCGCGAGCGTCGGATCTCGACAGGTTGCGATGCAGGCGCAGCAGGTCGGTCACCTGCCGGCCGATCGTGAAACACGGTACGGACGCGGTCGAGGCGTTCTGCATGATCGTCGAGAGCTGGTCGCCACGCAGCGCCCGCATCTGCTTCTCCGGCAGGCGCAGCACCTCACGGCCCTCGAAGGTGACGGTCCCGCTGGCCTTCGCCCCTCGGGGCAGCAAGCCGAGCAGTGCGAGGCCGAGCGTCGTCTTTCCCGAACCGGATTCACCCACGATGCCGGCGAACGTCGCCCTGGGCGAGCGTGAAGGACACCCCGTCCAGCGCGACCGTCCGAGCCGCCGTAGCGCACGGTCAGGTCGCGCACTTCCAACAGGTTCGTCATCGTCCGATCGCCCGCTTCTTGGGGTCGAGCCAGTCCTGCAGCCCGTCACCGACGAGGGTGAATCCGAGGACCACGATGAGGATCGCCACGCCCGGGGACGCCACGACCCACGACGAGGACGACATGAAGTCACGCCCGCTGGACAGCATCAGCCCGAGGGAGGGTGTCGGCGGCTGAACTCCCAAACCGATGAAGCTCAAGCCCGCCTCCAGGAGGATCGCGAGAGACGGCCATCAGGATGGACGCCTGCACGATCACCGGGCCCACGCTGTTCGGCGCGATGTGCCTGACGACCAGTCTGAGGTTCGAGGCGCCGCGTGATCGTGCGGCCTCGATGTAGCTCTGCGTGCTGGTCTCCAGCGCCGCGGCACGCATCACCCTGGCAACCACCGGGATGTAGACCACGGCGATGGCGAGGAGCAGGACACCGGTCCCTGCGCCCATCAGCGCGACCACCACGATCGCGAGCAGGAGCGCCGGGAAGGCCATCAGGACGTCGAGCACCCGCATGATCAGTCCACCGATCCTCGGCGAACTGGTCGCGGCGATCAAGCCGAGGGGAACGCCGACGACCAGCGCCAGCGCGACGGATCCGAGCGAGACCACGAGCGAGATCCGGTAACCCGCCGAGACCCGCACCAAGAGGTCACGTCCGAGTTGGTCGGCGCCCAGCCAGTGTGCGGCGCCCGGTCCGGCCAGCGAGTCTGCCGAGTTCACCGTGGTGGCGCCCTGGCTGGACAGCAGTGGCACCAGGATCGCGACGGCGATCACCAGCAGGATCAGGGCGCAACCCGCCGCCAAGGTCTTGTTACGAGCCAGCGAGCGCAGCGCGCCCCGGCGAACGCTGCTGAGGTCACGGACCGGCATGTTCATGCGGAAGCCTTTCTCAGCTTGGGGTTCATCACCGCGTAGAGCAGGTCCGATGCCAGGTTGACCAGGATGAACAGGATCACGAAGATCAGCACGCACGCCTGCACCACGGGGTAGTTGCGATTGAGCATGGCCTCGACGACGAGCTGCCCCACGCCCGGTATCGCGAACAGTTGCTCCACGACGACGGTTCCGCCGATGAGGTAGCCGATCTGCATGCCCGCAACCGTCACGATCGGTATCGCTGCGTTCCGCAGTGCGTACCGGAACACGATGGACGACGACGTGGAGCCGTTGGCGCGGGCGAAACGGATGTAGTCGGACTGGAGCACGGCGAGCATCGCCGAGCGGGTCACCCTGGTGAGGACACCGGCCAGGCCGGCCGCGAGCGAGGCGGCGGGGAGGATCAGCGACTGCAGATTCCCCGACAGCGAATCGCCGAGCGGCACGAAGCCCGAGGACGGTGCCAGCCCGAGGGTGAGCGCGAAGACCAGGATTCCGACGAGGCCGAACACGAAGTCCGGCACGGCGATGCCGATCAGGCTCAGCGACTTGACCGTGCGGTCGAGCCAGCTGCCTTCGCGCACAGCGGCGAAGACGCCCGCCGGGATGGCGACGACGGCCGCGAGGATGAACGCGCAGGCAGCCAACTCGAGCGTCACCGGCAGCCGGCTGCCGAGTTCGGAGGTGATGGACTGGTCGTTGATGTAGTGCACGCACCGACAAATCACCGGCGCACCGCGGCGGCCGAGCCAGGAGCCGAACTGCACGTAGATCGGCCGGCTCAGCCCGAGGTCGATCCGGACCTGCCGGATCTGCTCCGGAGTCGCGTTGGCGCCCGAGGATCGGCAGCTGCCGGATCCCCCGGTACCAGCCGCAGTATCAGGAAGACGATCACGGCAGCGCCGAACACCATCGGCACGGTGAGCAGGAGACGGCGAGTGACCATCAGGCGACCGTTCCGAGGAGCAGACGCCCGCCCACGTCGGTCAGGACTTCCACATGTCCTCCAGGCGCAGTTCCAGCGACGGCAGCGGCTGGGCGCCATGCAGGTTCGGACGGGTCCAGTACTGCTGCTGCTGGTTGGCCACGAAGATCACCGCAGCTTGCTCGGCGAAGGCGGTGACAACCTTCCGGGTACACCTGCTCTGCGGATCTTCTGGTCCGGCTCGAACATGAACTTCTCGAGCAGGGCGTCGATGCGGCTGCTCTTCAAACCGGCGAAGTTGAACGCCGACGAGTGAGTAGCCCAGCAGGTAGTAGGCCAGGCCCGGGTCGAGCGAGACGCTGAAGTAGGTGGGGGTGATCCCGTACTTCCCCTGGCTGATCAGGCCGAACCACTCCGACGAGGCAACCGTCTGGATGGTGAGATTGATCCCGATCTTCTTCAGCTGCGACTGCAGCACCTGCGCCATGGCCAGCTGCTCGGGCACGTTCACCGGAACCAGGAACGTGGTGTCGATGCTCGTGTGGCCGGCCTGAGCGAGCAGTGCCTTGGCCTTGTCCAGGTCGGGACCGCCCTTGTAGGGGTCGATGCCGGTGTAGAACGGGTTGGGCGGGCTGACCGCTTCGGTTGCTTCCACAGCGGAGCCGAAGAACGCCAGCTTGACGATCTCGGCGCGGTCGATCGCCCACGAGACGGCCTGCCGGACGCGGATGTCGTTGAACGGCGCGGTGGTGGTGTTCAGCAGGAAGAGATACGGGCTGGAACGCGCCGGCGGAGGTGTGGTCGATGCTCGAGGACTTCTGCAGCGTGCCGATCTGCTGCGGCGGAACGGTGCTGGATCCAGTCGAACTGCCCTGTCTGCAATCCGGTCAAGCGGACCGTGTTGTCGCTGACGGATCGGAACGTCACCTCGTCCAGGTAAGGCTCGTCCGCCTTGAAGTACTTGTCGAAGCGGGTCAGGGTGATGTGGCTTCCCTTGTGCCCACTCCTGCAGCTTGTACGGTCCGGAGCCGATCGGGTTGCTCTGCGGGTTACCGGACTTGATGCCCTTCTCGTTGGTGATGTCCACCAGCGTGGCCAGGGTCGCTTCCATTGCGCCGAACGGCTTGGCGAGATGGATGCGGAATTTCTGCTTGTCGATGACCTCGACGTTGTCGAAGAACTGCAGGTACACACCGAGCGGATGCGTCTTCATGCGCTGGATCGTGTATTTGACGTCCTGCGAGGTGACCGGTTCGCCGTTGTGGAAGAAGGCATTGTCCACCAGCTCGAACGACCAGGTCTTGGCGTCCTCCTGTTGCCAGGACGAGGCCAGATTCGGCTTGTAGGTGTAATCAGCGTCCACCTTGATGAGTTCGCTGAAGATGTTCTGGTAGACCTGCAAGGAGGCGTACAGCTGACCGTCGGCAGGGTCCATGTTGACGGGCGTGTCCTGGATGGCCAGCACAGCCTTGCCGCCCCGAACGGGCTTACCGACCGACGCCTTCGAACTCGACCCCGAGGTCGTGGAACTCCCCGCACAGCTGGACAGCAGCGGCACTCCCAGGGCTGCCGCGGCGACGGTTGCGCCCGCGCCCTGCAGGAAGGACCGACGGTCGATGCCATATTTTGACAATGGTTTCTCCTGGCTCGTGCGGGCAGATCGACATCTGCGCGCGAAAGGGGACCGAATGTGGGCATAGCAGTAGTGCGACCGGCGATGCACCAGTGGTGCCCCGGCTGTTCCTCAGCACGTACCGACGTTGCCGCCGTGCTTCTACGAGCCCGCGGCCGCGGTCTTCTTCGTCTTGCTCAGGGCTTTTCGCCCTGGTGCTTCAGGTCGGTGACCGGCCGTCCGCGTCATCGATGACGAAGGCGTCGGTAGATCTGATAGGGCTTTCTTCCCCGTGAAGAGGGGGTACCGATATCCTCTTTCACGGTTTCGAGCATGACGTCGACTTCCACCTCGCGGATGCCCGGCAGCGCCGCGACCGACGAGGTCAGGAATTGATACAGGGCATCGGTGTCACGAAATATCGCTTCGCAGGCCAGGGACCGCGCAGCCGGTCGTCGCGGACACGTAGCGGACCTCGGCTGTCGCCGCCAGCGCGACGGCGACAGCTTCCAAGTCCGCCAGTTCGACCCGCAGGTGAATGAGTACCTCGAGCTCGAACCCGAGAGCGGCGGGATCGACCATCGCCAGGAAATACAGGCGATTCGACGACGTGAGCCCGGATACTCGCCGCGCGATCGCGGTGCTCGGCTCAGTCCGAGGGCTGAGGAGAGATCCGCGAGCTACGCCGACCGTCACCACCCAGTGCCGCGAGCAAGCTGCAGGTCCATGTCATCGAGCTTCAGCTTCTTGTCGGCCGGCGCCGAGCGCTGCTCATCGGCGGTCCCAGGAGCATCGGCATCCAACAGCGCCCGGCTCCACTGGTCATTGGTCTTGAAGGTCTTGAGCACGATTTCGCTGGTGGTGGCGAGGATCGAGCCCAGGCGGCAGTTCCTCCATGAGAACACGTGCGCAAGTACTGGCCCGATCCGGGCGCGATCAGCTCGCACATCAACGTCTGCTTCGGCCGGTCAGCATCGCCACGAACCTGGTGTCACTGGCGTCGTGCAAGTCCACTGGGCGAGCGTGTACGCATCGCCGGGCAGGGTGCGGAGCTGGAGCAAGGACCGGCTGACCCGAGACCGCACAGCAAGCGGGATCCGGAGCCGCGACGATGACCAGCGAGCCGGCTCTCCCTGAGCCGCTGAACGCGACGGAGGACGGTCGTCTCCGACATCCCCGACCGCGCCCCCGAGCTGGGCCCAGGACGCGCGCGGGTCCGTCTGCAGCGCCGACGACGATCCGGCGGTCCAGATCGTCGAGGTGTGCGGCGGCGGGCCTCTGGTCGATCACACGCTCAACTGTTGCACGATTCCTGCACGCACGTAAAGGTTCCTTGCAGCTCTCCGGCGGTCCAGGCACGTTGCTCGGAGAAGTTCGGGCCAACTCGCCCGATCGGCGTCATGGGCCGGAAACGTGCAGGAGTGTTGACACCGGCGCTGGCGTCATGCCACGCTCAGCGTCATGGAGCGGGATTCCGTCGCTCCCGTCGACCAGCCGCCAGGATCGCGCTCATCCGCTCGGTACTGCCGCTGTCGGCCCTCGACCTGGCCGGCGCCGCGTTCGTGCAACGCCCGCCCCCGGAGCACCCACAAGGAGCATGCGATGACCTTCACCTTGGCCCTCACCGGCGACAGCATGGTCACCCGAGGAGCTCTCGTCTCCCACGACGAGCGCGCACTGCAACTGCGGGATCTGTTGCGCGGGGCGGATGTCTCGTTCACCAATCTCGAGGTGGTGACCAGTGACCTGGACGGCTTCCACAGTTCGGGTGCCTTCACGCCGACGCTCATCGCTCCGGCGAGTGTGCTGGACGGCCTGGTGGACATCGGCATCGACGTCGTGTCCTTCGCGAACAACCACACGCTCAATCTCGGCATCGACGGGATGCTCGACGCGGTCAAAGAGGCGCGCGCGCGAGGTCTTCCCTGCGCCGGCGTGGGCACCACGCTGGCCGAGGCGTCCAAGCCGGTCTTCGTCGACACACCCGGTGGGAGCGTCGCTGTTCTGGCCTGCACCGCGACGTTCACCCCGGGCGATGAGGCAACCCGGCCCTCGGACACCATGCGTGGGCGCCCGGGGCTGAATCCGTTGCGCCACCGCGTACGGTATCGGAATCACCGATGACCAGCTCGCCACCCTCCGGCAAGCGCACGAGCAATTGGGGCTCGACGAGCAGATCGAGTACCTGCGCGACATGCGCTTCCTGCCGGACGAGGACGGAACGAACCACCTGCTGTTCGGCTCGACCTTCTTCTCCAGCGAGCGTCCGCACATCCAGACACGCTGCGTACAGGACGATCTGGACCGGATCTGCCGGTGGGTACGGGAGGCGAAGGCACGCGCGAACGTCGCGATCGTCAGCGTGCACTCGCACGAGTGCGGCGTCGGCCTGGAGGATCCCGCCGAGTTCCTCGTAGCGTTCGCCCACGCGGTCATCGACGCCGGCGCGGATGCCGTAGTCGGCCACGATTAGCGCCAGGTCCGCGGCATCGAGCTGTACCGCGGCCGCCCGATCTTCTACAGCCTGGGCAACTTCGTCGGTCAGTTCGAACTGCTCACCGTGCTCTCGTCGCACTCCTACGATGTCCTCGGCGCGCCGTCCTCGGCCGCACCCTACGAGGTCGTGGGCGGGTCGTGCCTGGAGTTCGCCGACCACGCCGAGTACTGGCGCGCGGTCGTTCCCATGCTGACGTTCGACGGACCCGACCTGATCGGCATCACGCTGCACCCCATCTCTCTGGATCACGACCTCCCTGAGCACGAACGAGGTCATCCCGCGGCTGGCCACCGGCACCGAAGGCCGAGGCTGTGCTGAACGATCTGCAGAGGTTGTCCCAGGGTTTCGACACCACGATCGGCATCGACGGACCCACGGGGTGGATCGAGCTCTCGCCGGTGGGCGAATCAGCACACTAGGTCGACCACGTACGAGCATCTCGAGCACGAGGAGGATGACAGGCCATGGACCTTGTCGAGGACGCGCAGGCGATGCAGGGCGAGCTGGTGGAGCTGCGTCGGCAGATCCACCGGGAGCCCGAAGTCGGCCTGATGCTGCCGCGCACGCAGCAACGAGTACTTTCCGCACTCGACGAGCTGCCGCTCAGTCCAGGTTGCCGGTACGGGGCTGAGCTCGGTCGTGGCGGTGCTGCGCGGTGGGCGATCCACCGGACGCAGCGTCCTGCTGCGGGCTGACATGGACGCCCTACCGGTGCGGGAACAGACCGGCCTCGACTTCGCCGCACCCGGCGACGTGATGCATGCGTGTGGCCACGACCTGCACACCACGATGCTGGTCGGCGCTGCCCGATTGCTGAGCGCCCACCGTGCATCGCTCGCCGGTGACGTCGTGTTCATGTTCCAGCCCGGGGAAGAAGGCTACGACGGTGCCCGGCACATGATCGAGGCCGGAGTACTCGACGCCGCAGGGGGCCGGGTCGACGCCGCCTTCGCGCTGCACGTCACGTCGTCGATGTTCGGCAGCGGGGTGGTGGCGACCCAGGCCCCGGACCGCTGATGGCGGCAGCGGACGTCCTGCGCGTCACCGTCCGCGGTCGCGGCGGCCATGCCTCCGCCCCGCACCGCGCGCAGGATCCGATCCCAGCGGCGGCCGAGATGGTCACCGCGCTCCAGACGCTGGTGACCCGAACCTTCGACGTGTTCGATCCCGTCGTGATCACCGTCGGTGCGTTCCACGCCGGAACGCAGCACAACATCATCCCCGACCTCGCCGAGTTCGAGGCGACGGTCAGGTCGTTCTCACCCGAATCCCAGACACGAGTCTCCAAGCGCCGCGGTGCGTTTGTGACCGCGGCATCGCCGCCGCGCATGGATTGCAGGCCGACGTCGAATGGGAGACCCTCTATCCGGCCACCCTCAACGACGCCGACGAGTCCCTCCTCGTCTCGGACCTCGCCGGCGAGATGTTCGGTGCATCCCGGTCGGTCACGATGCCGGTCCCGATGACGGGAGCCGAGGACTTCTCGCGGGTCATCGAAGCGGTACCCGGATCCTTGGCGTTCCTCGGCGCCTGCCCGCCCGGCGCTGACCCGGCAACCGCCCCGTTCAACCACTCCCCGGTCGCACTGTTCGACGAGCGGGTGTTGAAGGACGGTGCCGCGCTCTACGCCCAATTCGCGGTGTCCCGGCTCGAGGCGCTCGTCGGCGCTGCCTGAAGCCGGTCGCGCTCAGGTCCCCGCGAGTTCCAGGATCGTTGCCAGCAGGACGTTTGCCCATTCCGATGTCGTCCCACTCGGTGTGCTCGGCCGGTGACTGCGCGGCCGCCCCGGCTGGGGACGAAGATCATCCCGGTCGGAGGCCCGGCGTGCCAGGTTCTGGAGTCGTGGCCGCGCCGGACGGCATGGTCCACCTGGCCGACGGCCCCAGCTCGCCGGCCCGTGACGCCGACGCCGACCGCACCCGGGCTCCAGCGCGAACCGGTGCGACCAGCGCGGAGGGGCGCCACCGCGCAGGGCCACGTCGTAGCGTCGGCGGCACCGGCGGGCGGCCGCCGCCTGCCGGATCCCCCGGGTCCGGTGCGGAGAGCCTTTGCGTCGGGGTCGCGGTAGTCCAGCGTCAGTTCGCGCCAGGGCGGGTACGACGTTCGCGCCGCCGGGCTCGGTGACCAGATGATGCCGCAGGTGCCACGGCGTCGCGCTGACCGACGCGGCGAGCCCGGCAGCCGGTCAGATGAGCGCCCGCGGCACGCAGCGGGTCCTGCCGCCGGTCATCGGCGTGGTCCCGGCGTGGTCGGCCCGGCCGCAGGAACTCGGCGGTCCCGCCGCCCAGGCCCGACGATGGAGGTCACGACGCCGATATCAGTGCGGTCGCCTGCAGAGCTTCGGGGCCTGCTCGATGTGCAGCTCCACGAAGGCGTACACCTACATCGGCTCGACGCGGGTGGCAGTCGCAGATCGCAGCTCGGGGTATCGCACCCGAGCGGGAGGGCGTCGACCAGCCGGTCCCCGGCCGGCCCGTCATCGCGGCGAGTTCGTCGGCGGAAGCCGCGGGCCACGCCGTGGAACCGAGCAGGTGGTTGTCGTTGCCCTCCTCGTCGGCGAACACGACCGCCCGCACGGGCCTCGCGAGCTCGACGCGCGCTTCGGCCAGCGCGGACGCACTCCAGGGCCGCCACCGAGCCCACAGCGCCGTCGAACGCGCCCCCGTCCGGGACGGTGTCGAGATGCGACCCGCTCCAGATCGCGGCGGCGGTGGCATCGTGCGCCTCGGTGCCGGGCGAAGATGTTGCCGAGCCCGTCGGTCCTGAACGTGAGCCCGGCCTCGTGACACCGCTCGCGATCCGGCGCCGCGGGCGCGCGCGTCGGCGGCCGAATAGGAGGTCCGGCTGATGCCTCCCGATCGTCGCCGTCCAATCGATCCGAGTGCTGCCAGATCCCGTTCCAGCCGAGCTGCGTCGACCCGGAGGGACATGGGTGGGACTAGGCGCCGATGAACAGGTCGTCGAGCTTGGTGCCCGCGGCCAGCTTCGGCGGCTTGGGATCAGGCCCGTCGGCTGTGGGTCAGGCCGAGGGCGGTGGTGGCCTCCGCGATCTTCAGCGACGCCTTCGACGGGTTGATGACCGGAACGCCGAGCACTCGGGTCATCTCCTCGGCGACATCGAGGAAACCCATGCTCATGCAACCCAGGATCAACCTGTTCGGCACCGTCGACCTCGATCGCCGCGCGGCCCTGCTCGAGCATCCGCCCGAGCGCCGCATCCGGCTCCTGATTCACCGCCAGGACCGAGGTCTCGATGTAGCGGATCGAGGCCAGCGCCTCGAGAGCGCCGGCTTCCCACGCCAGGCGGCGCAACGCCGGCACGATGCTCGCGGTCACGGTGACGATGCTGAATCGGTGGCCCAGCGTGGTGGCGATCCCGATCGAGGCGCCGGCGGGTCCCACGACGAGCATGTCGCTGATCTCGCGAAGCCCATCGAGGCCCGGATCGCCGAAACAACCGAGGATCGCCGCGTCGAAGCCTTCTCTTCGACCTGCCGCAGCAGGGCCGCGGTGGGGGGAATCGAGAGGTACTCCTCGTACATCGACTCGATCGAGGCGGGGCCGGAATCGACGGCGCGGACCTCGACGGTCGTGCCGGGAGCAGCCCAGCCGGCCAGGATGGCCTGTCGCCGTTCGACTTCGGCGGCGCCGAGCGCGGTGCGATGGATCGGGCCGGGAATGAGGTATGCGATCCGGCTCCCGGTCGGCGAGGGCTGGGTGTGCTGAGCATCAGTCGCATCGGTTTCCCCTTCGTGGCATGGCGGTTGTGACGGATGGAGCTACTGGTGGGCAGAGGCGGTGCCGGCCACCAGGGCACCCTTGCGGTACACGCTCACGACGTCGAAGACCGCGGTGATGTCGGCGAACGGGTCACGGGCGAGCACGACGAAGTCCGCCCAGGAGCCGGGCCGGAGAACGCCGATCCGGCTGTCACCGAGCAGCGCGCCGCCACCGCTCGTCGCCGCGGTCAGCGCCTGCCCGGTGGTCCACCCGTGTTCGACCAACCATTGCAGCTCGTGACCGAACAGGCCGTGCATCGAATCGGTACCCAACGCGATCGGGATACCGGAGTCACGCACCCGCGGCGCGTTGGCGGCCATTGCAGTGCGGGCCTGCTCCACCTTCTGCATGATCGCCTCGGCGCGAGCGTCTCCCTGCTCGATGCCGGACGGATGGAAGAGGATGGTGTTGGTCAGAACCAGGAAGGTGCGCGCTTGGCGCATCTGCTCGAGATTCTCGCGACTCAACAGCGCACCGTGCTCGATCGAGTGGATGCCGTTGGCGACGGCCAGAACGACACCCCGCCCACCGTGGGCATGCGCTGACACGGTGAGCCCGTGCAGCGCCGCCTCGTCGACGATCGCGGCGATCTCCGGGCCCGAGTAGTTGGAGTCCTCCAGGTTCGTTCCGTCGAGGAGACACCCCCGGTGGAAGATCTTGATGTGGTCGGCACCCTGCGCTGCGCGGGTGCGCACGGCAGCGCGGAGCGGCTCGATGCCCGCAACCCCACCCTGAGCGGAGCCGTGGCCGCCCGGTGGGCTCAGCCCGGGGCCGGACACCAGCAGGCGCGGTCCCTGGATCTCGCCCCGCTCGATCGCGTCCCGGAATTCGAAGTCGATGTCGAATTCCTCGGTCATGATGCGTGCCGTCGTGACACCCGATCGCAGCATCCTGCCTACGTTCTGGACTCCGCGGATCGTCTTCCAGGCGGGGATCGACCCTTCTGGCGTGCTGATCGCCCTCCCCCGGCCGGATGGTGATGTGCGTGTGCGCGTCGACGAAGCCGGGAACGATCACCGCTTTGCCGAGATCAAGGACCCGGACGTCCGGTCCTGCCAACGAGGCCGCAGCACCCACGGCCACGACCCGATCTCCCTCGACGAGAACGCCGTGTCCGGTCCTGAGGTTGTCAGCTACGCCGTCGAACACGCCGCGCGCGAGGAACAGCGTGCGGATGTCGACGTACTTCGATGGGCCGTTCACTCGTCGACGCTCGCTGACCGCGACAACGGGGCCGGGTCGGCCCCGGTCGTCACGCGAAGGATTGCCAGCTCCATGAACACACTCTTGCAGAGATCCTGCACATCAGCAATACTTCCCGACGGAAGACTTCATCAATGGGGCCTTCGACGCACGATTTGAATCTCTGGGGCCTCCTACCAGTCGTGCCCGCCCCTCGCGGACTCCAGGTCACCGACCCGGGACCTCAGCGCGCGCCCACCATCGATCAACGGAGAGGCAGACCATGACGGACGACGACAACATCTTTGCGGTGGACTTCCGCAAGACTCGCTACGACGGTTACAAGTCGTATTCGTACCTCACTCCAGGTGCCGACTACGAGGAGTTCGCCCTGACCCGCGAACTTGGGCGGCAGCCGTTGTACGACCTGGATCTGGACGAGCAGCAGTCCGAGCGCACCCGCCGGCTGATGACGAGAACATCATCATCAGCTTGCACGATCACCCAGGTCTTCCCCGAGGACATGACCGAGGTTCGCGACTACATCCGCACCGGCCGGGAACCCACCGGCTACGAAGGATTGTCGCGGTCCGGTATGACCGCCGTCTTCGACAACCTGATGGACGGCACCGCGTGCGTGACCAGCAAGTGCGGCTGGAAATGGGACGACATCGTCTACGACATCGGCATGCGACTGTCCGACATCGCCCACCAGGACTACGTCACCATCGCCCACAGCCTCGACGACATCCGGCAGGCGCACGCCAACGGCCAGCTCGCACTGGTGCTCTCGCTGGAGGCCTCCACGCCGATCGAGAACGAGGTCGATCGGATCGACATCCTCTACGGGTTGGGCGTGCGCCAGATGGGGATTGCCTACTCCGAGGCGAACACCCTCGGCTCCGGCCTGAAGGAGCGCGGCGACGGCGGGCTCACCGCCTTCGGCCGGCGAGCTGTCGAGCGGATGAACAAGCTCGGCATGGCGATCGACGTGTCGCATTCCGGCGACCGCACCTGCATGGACACCTACGCCCAGTCCACCAAGCCCGTGCTGATCACCCACGCCGGAGCTCGTTCGGTATGGGACACACCCCGGATGAAGCCCGACGAGGTCCTGCGCGGCTGCGCCGAGACCGGTGGTGTCATCGGTATCGAGGCGGCGCCGCACACGTCGCTGTCCCACGAGCACCCCCTGCACTCGATCGAGTCGGTGATGGACCACTTCACCTACTGCGTCGACCTGATGGGCATCGAGCACGTCGCGTTCGGACCGGACACCCTGTACGGCGATCACGTTGCGCTGCACGAAATCTTTGCGGCCAGCCTCGGCGTGCACGACGCCCAGGTCGGGCCGTCCTACCAGAAGGTGCCGTACGTGGCCGGACTGGAGAACCCGACCGAGAACTTCTTCAACATCGTCGGCTGGCTGGTCAAGCACGGCTACAGCGACGAGGACATCACGGCAGTGACCGGCGGAAACATCATGCGGGTGCTCGAGCAGATCTGGTGACCAGCTCCACACCATCCGTTAGCGCGAATCGAGGATGTGCCCGGGTCGGATTCCCCCCTTCGACCCGGGCATGTCCTCACCGATCGAAGGGCTGAGACATGCGGATAACGATCAACGGCAACGACCTCGAAGCGGACGTTCAGGGTGACCCGAATGCGCCGGTGCTGATCGCCCATCACGGAGGTCCCGGCGTCTCCGATCGCACGCTCATGACCGACAGCTTCGCGGCGGTGGCCGACCGGTTCCGGGTCATCACCTTCGACATGCGCGGCAACGGCCTCAGCGGAGACAACCCCCCGTACTCGCACGAACAGTGGGCCGCCGACATCGACGCGCTGCGCGAGTGGGCCGGGGTCGAGCAGATCGTGATGGCCGGACACTCCTACGGCGGTGTGATGGCGCTGGAGTACGTCACGCGCTATCCCGAGCGGGTCAGCGCTCTCGTGCTGTGTGACACGTCGGCCGACGGGCAGTGGCGGGTGAACTGCCGTGAGCAGGCCGTGTCGTCCGACCGGGTCACGCTGGACATGGAGCGGTTCGACCGCACCTTCGCCGGCCAGGCCCGTGACGACGACGACCTGCGTGAGGCGTTCCGCGCGATCCTGCCGATGTACTCCTACGAGGACGACCGCACCGGTCTGGACGAACTCGTCAACTCCGCGGTCGTCCACCACCGCACCCACAACTACGCCTTCTCGACCAACCTTCCCGGCTACGACGTCACCGATCAGCTCAGCGCAATCAGCTGCCCCACGCTCGTGGTCGTCGGCCGTGACGACTGGATCACGCCGGTCTCCGAGAGCGAGAAGATCGCCGCCGCGATTCCCGGTGCGCAGCTGGCGATCTTCGAGAAGTCCGGTCATTCACCCATGAGTGATCAGCCGGAGCTCTGGACCACCACTGTCGCGGGCTTCCTGGAACGTGCGTGCACGGACAGCACGGCGCGCCAGCTGCAGTGATCCGGCAGAATGTGTCTCCGTGTCGGAGGGTCAGGTGTGCCGACGTTCCAGCTTGACGACGGGGATGATCCGGCTGGTCTTCTGCTGGTAGCCGGCGAACCCCGGATAGCGTCCGGCCTGGATGGCGAACTTCGCATCGCGCTCCGTGCCGACCAACTCGGTGGCGTGGACCTCGATCGTCTCGGTTCCCACCTCGATCGTGACATCCGGTGTGGCGCGCAGATTCCAGTACCAGTCGGGGTTGTGGTCGGAGCCGGCCTTCGAGGCGAAGACGAGAAACGCGTCGCCGTCCGCGAGGTACATCATCGGGTTGATGCGCGGTTGCCCGCTGCGGGCGCCCACGGTGTGGAGGAGCAGCAACGGCGCACCGGCGAAATTGCCACCGACCTGTCCGTGATGGGCGCGGAATTCGGCGATGATGCGCTCGTTCTGGGTCTCGGGTCCTGCGGCCATTGTCCGATTCCTTCCAGGGTGTCGTGGGTGGCGATTCCGGCGGGTCAATAGTGCGCTAGAGGCTGCGAAGTATCCGCTCGCGATCGGCTTGAGCCCGGCGGGCGACGGCGGCGTCGAAGGCGATCGCGTCGTATTCATGCGGTACGCCAGGGTGCAGGTGCAGCTCGACGGGAACACCGGCCTGGCTGAGGGTGAGCGCGTACCGGACGTCCTCGTCGCGGAAGATGTCCAACTGCCCGACCTCGATGTAGGCCGGCGGAAGCCCGGTGGCGTCGGCGATCCGGGCTGGTGCCGCGGACGGGTCGACGTCGCGCTGCTCGTGGCCTGCGCCCAGGAGCGCGTCCCAGCCGGTGATGTTGTCGTCGTAGGACCACCCGGCGAACGGGGCGACGTGCGGGTCGGGGGTCGTGTTGCGGTCGTCGAGCATCGGGTAGATCAGCACCTGGTGGGTCAGCCGGGGCCCGTTGCGGTCGCGGGCGAGGATCGCCACCCCGGCCGCCAGACCACCGCCGGCGCTGTCGCCCATGACCGCCAGCCGGTCCGCGTCGACGCCGAGTTCTCCGGCGTGTTCGGCCAGCCACACCAGGCCGGCATAGGCATCCTCGACCGGAGTGGGGTGGGGGTGCTCGGGCGCGAGCCGGTACTGGATGGACAGCATCGCCACGCCGCTGCGGGCGACGTAACGCGCCACCGGGCCGTCGAAGATCGGCACCGACCCGAGGATCATGCCGCCGCCGTGGAGGTAGAGCACGGCCGCGCCGCTGCCGTCGGACGATCGGCGGTACCAGCGGGCCAACAGCTCGCTGCCGTCAGCGGCCGGAATCCGGTGCTCGGAGATCTCGACCCCGTCGGGCGGGGGTTGGGCGTGGTTGTTGAAGTAGTCCAACATCGGGTCCAGCGCGGCGCGACGGGCTTCGACGTCCCCGGCGGGTGGGGCCGGCGGCGGTCCGCTGGCTGCGAAGGCCGCGGCGAGCACGGCGCCCACCTCCGGATCCAGGGCGAACGTCATCGCTGGTTCTCCGGGTTCACGTCGGCCGGAGGTAACAACTCGGTCTTGTATGCCGGCGCGAGCGACTGGGACTTCTCGATGAATGCTGCCTGTTCGTCCGGGCTCAGCGGTGGTGGAGCCTGCGTGCGAGTGGCAACGGGCTGGCCGACGAGGGTGAAGAACTCCTCCTGCCCTGCGGGCGCGCAGAGGCACAGCAGCCGCGAGGGCGTGCCGGTGGCGTTGGTGAATGCGTGGGGGGCATTCGCCGGAACGTTGATCGTCTCGCCGCGCCGGGCAACCAGCGTCTCGCCCCGGAAGGTGACCTCGACCTCACCGTCAAGAACGGTGAACATCTCTTCGAAGTCATGGCGATGGGGCGGTGGGCCTCCCCCGGGCGGCACGTGCATGTCGATGAGGGTGTACTTGCCGGCCGTATCAGCTCCGGAGACCAGGATCGTGTACGTGTCGCCGACCAGTCCGATGTGCGGCAGATGTTCGTCATGGTCGGGGCGCGCGACGGTCAAGGCGCGGGAGGGGTCATCGGGCGGGACGGGGACAGGGTGGGCGGTCACGATTCTCCTCGGCGGTGGGTGGCGTCGTACCGGATCCGTTAAACGGAGGATTTCCTCCGGAGAAGCGTACCGCGGTACCTGCTCGGCGCAACCGCGGTTAGATGAACCAATGGGGCGTCCAGAGCAGCGGAATGCGCGTGAGCCGCGCAGTGATGCCGTGCTCAACCGCGATGCGCTCGTGCAGGCGGCGACAGCTGCCGTCCACCGCGAGGGCGTGCGCGTGCGGATGTCGACGATCGCCGAGGACGCGGGCGTGGGCGTCGGGACGCTCTACCGGCACTTCGCGACGCGCGAGGACCTGTTGAACCACCTCACGCACAGGTCCTTCGAGCTGGTGCTGGCGAACGCGCGGTCCGCCGAGGACAGCGGATCGACCGGCAGCGAGGCCGTCCGCCGGTTCGTCGAAGCGGCGATCGCGCTGCGCGACCAGCTCGTCCTCCCGCTGCACGGCGGCCCGCCGGTCACGGAGCAGGCCACCCTTGCCGTGCGCGACCAGGTCCACCGCGCCATTCAGCGCCTCATCGACCGCGGCCGCCTCGACGGCACGATCACGACCGAAGTCAGCCCCCGCGACATCGTCGCGCTCGGGGCGATGCTCGCCCAGCCGAGACCGAACGGCCCGGGCTGGGACGCGACCTGCAAGCGGATCCTGTCCACCTACCTCGACGGGCTCAGATCCGGCGGCATAGTCGAGAGCTGAGCCACCCCGGGGTCTGAGCCGTCGACGCGCATTCCGCTCCCTAACCCAGCGCCGTCGCCATTCGGCTGATCATGTCGTCGAGCAGGGCGGTCGAGGTGGCGAAGTTCAGTCGGACCCAGTCGGGAGGCCCGCCGTAGTCCGGGCCCGGGCTCGCGTAGAGCCGGGCCTGCTCCTGCAGGAGTGCGGCCACGTCGACGCCTGGTCGCGCGCCGGAACAGTCGACCCAGGCGAGGTAGCCGGCCTGCGGCGTTCGCAGGCTCACGCCGCCGATCGCGGTGAGGCCGTCGACGAGCCGGTCGCGGTTGCGCTGCAGGTGCTTCACGACACCGGCCAGCCACTCGTCGCCGTCGCGCCACGCGGCGAGGGTCGCCTCCACACCGAGTACCCCGGCGACTCCGTGGATGTCGGGCGGTTCGGCGTCCCACCGGTCGCGCAACCACGCAGGGCCGATGTGTGCGACCGCCGTGCGCAGCCCGGCGATGTTGAACGCCTTGGTCGCCGATGTGAGAGTCACGGTGCGAGCCGCGACGTCGTCTCCCAGTGAGGCGAAGGGGATGTGCACCGCGGGGCGGTAGGCGAGATCGGCATGGATCTCGTCGCTGACGACGAGCAGGTCGTGTCGCTCGGCGACGGCAGCGAGCGCCTGCAGTTCGTCTCGACGCAGAACCCGCCCGGTCGGGTTGTGGGGGTTCACCAGCAACAGGACGCGGGCGGGCCGGGTCGCGAGGTCGGTTTCGAGCCGCTCCACATCCATCCGCCAGCTGTCCCCATCTGGTACGACGTGCAGCTGCACGGCCCGGCGTTGCATCGTCGGAACCGCGAGGCGGAACGGTCGGTAGTTGGGCTCCTGCAGTACGACACCGTCACCGGGTTCGGTCGCCAGATCGAACACCATCTGCAGGCCCTGGATGACATCGGTCAGGCCGCGCACGTGGTCCGGCTCGGCGTTCCAGCCGAAGCGTTGCCGCATCCGGTCGGCGAACGGCTTCGCGAGCGGGTGCGGCTCGGACCAGTCCGGGTAGCCGAGATCGCCACGGTCAACGGCATCGACGATGGCCGAGCGGATCGCCGCCGCCACCGGGAAATCCATGTCCGCAACCCACGCGGGCAGTTGATCGGGCCCAGGGCGTTGCCACTTGACTCCGCGCTTCCGCCGCAGCCACGCGATCGGAGGCTCGAACGGCGACGTCGCCGCGACGGGCCCGGCTGCTGCGAGAAGCGCATCGCGCATGACCTCGAGCTGACCGCGGTGCTGCGCGAGCTCCTCGAAGATGTGGAGCACCACCCCGCCCTGGTCCAGCACCCGGTCCGGGCCCAGGAACTCCGGTTCCGGGCTGTTGCGCGGCGGCGACGACCACTCGAATGCCGCCAGATCGGCTCGCAGGCGCAGGCGGGCGGCGTCGATCCGCGGGATCAGCTCCGCGACCGTGCCGAGCGCACGGAACTCCCCCGCGCGGTCCCGCTCCACCGTCCGGCCTGCGATCACATACCCGGCCCAGTACTCCAGGACACCCAGACAGTGCGTGACCAGACCGTAGGGGGTGTTGGCGCCGGGCAGGTCCGGTCGCAGCACCACCAGGTCGTCACCGAGCTCGGTGAGCGTGCCCGCCATCCCGTCCAGGGCTCGGTCGATGAAGTAGATGTGGTCGGCCACAGAGGGCGGGGCTTCGTCGGACTCGGGCACCGGGATCTCCTTCGGTAACGGGTTCAGGCAGTTACCAGGTTGGCACTGGAGCGTGTAACCAGTCAAACTGGTTACGTGTTCGCATTCGTGAGTGGGCGTCCCAGCCTCGACCTGGTCGGCACCCTGAAATGGCGACGCGACCGCCGTGAGGAGCAGCTCGGCGACGCGTCGGCGTGGCGCGCCTGGGTGGAGGCGAGCGGCCTTCTGGTGAAGCTCGTCGGCCCGGTGGACGCGGAAGCCCTGAGCTGCGTCATAGCGGTTCGGGAGTCGCTGTACCGCGCATTCGCCGCGGCCCGCGATGGCCGCACCGTGCCGCGCGCCGATGTCGCCCGGCTCAACGCCACTGCCGCGCGCGGAGGTCCCGACGTGAGACTGGACGCCCGAGGCACCGTGCGGCGGGCGGGCACAGTCGACCAGGTGCTGACGATGCTGGTCCGCGACGCCCTCGACCTGCTCGGCGGCGCGGATCGGTCGCGACTACGGGAATGCGAGAACCCCCTATGCACACGCCTGTTCATCGACACCTCGCGAGCGGGCACGCGTCGCTGGTGCGGTATGGCCGAGTGCGGCAACAAGGCAAAGGTCGCCGCCTTCAGAGCCCGCCACCGGGCGTCCCCTCCGACGGATGCGGTAGCGGCCCGCGACGGCGCACGCGCCGGATAGCCAGGACGATCAGTCAGGTCGAGGCCGCCGCGAGGCGATCGAAGATCACGGGATCGTGTGCTGGAATCACGGTCGCGGTCCCAGCACTGCGAATCCGGGCCAAGCGCTCGTGATTGGCTGCGATCGCGGAGCGCTCCAGCGCGACCGCCTGTTCGAACAGCCGAAGGGCACGGCGCGGGTGTCGGTCGGTGTCGGGATCCGCGGCAATCGCGATCGATGAGCGGTCGAACACTGCGTCCCCGGCGTGCAGCAGCCAACCGCGGGCGCCGGCATCGACGGCGACGAGCGCATGCCCGCGCGTGTGTCCGTGCATCGGCACGATGACCACTCCGTCCACCCCTGCGACGGGGTATGCCGTGTCGAAACCCTGCCATCGTTCACCGCCGCCGCGGTAGGTCCGCATTCTCGGCGCGTGCGCCCACTGGGCGCTGCGATAGCGTCGCCGTTCGTTACGCGTCGGTGGGTTCGTCGCGGCGCCGAACTCGGTCGCGGTGGTGTGCACCATGGCATCCGGGAAGTCGCTGAGACCGCCGACGTGGTCGAAGTCGAAATGCGTGATCACGATGTGGCGCACGTCTGCGCGTGAGAATCCCAGCGCCTCCACCTGCCTGACTGCTGACTCCGCCGCGCCGAACCTGGCGTTCAGGAACAGCCGCGCCGGGCCGATTCGGCGGTGGTCTGCGCAGTCGGCCAGGCCGAACCCGGTGTCGATCAAGACCAAGCCACCGTCGGCTTCGCACAGCAGCACGTGGCACACGAGCCGTCCGATCGACAACGGCGTCATGGTGCCGCAGTTGAGGTGATGCACCTGCACGCCGACCACCCTGCCACGGCCAGGCGGGACCGTCATGTGACCGGCTCGACCGAACGACTGCATTCCCGATCGCTGATTTGCGTAACGGAGCAGTGCCCCGTATAAATGGACTAGTGCTCCGATTAGTGCAGCACGGGTCGGCAGTGGGGTTCTCCCTCGGCGGCGGAATTTCGATCAACACTGGAGAAAGCAGGCACGCCATGAGCAGCATCAGCATCATCGGTCTGGGGGGCATGGCCGGCGCCATCGCCGCTCGCGCGATCGCGGGCGGCAACGCCGTCGAGGTCATCGGACGCGACGCGGCCAGGGCCGAGGAGCTTGCAGCCGCGCTCGGCGGCGGGGCGACGGCGGGAACCCTCGGTACGGTTCCTGCCGGCGAGATCGTCATCCTCGCGGTGCCGTACGCCAGCGCCGTGGCGCTCGTCACTCACTACGGGGACGCCCTGGCCGGCAAGGTCATCGTCGACATCGCCAACACCTCCAACGCCGACGCCACCGCGCTGGTCACGCCGGACGGTAGCTCCGGCGCGCAGGAGATCGCCAAGGCCGTCCCGGCGAGCGCGCAGGTCGTGAAGGCGTTCAACACCGTCTTCGGCCACATCCTCGCCCAGGGCGCCCCGCTGGACGTTCTCATCGCCGGCGACGACGCGGACGCGAAGGCACGCGTGTCGGCATTCATCGAGACGCTCGGCCTGCGCGCGCTGGATGCCGGTGGTTTGGAGGTCGCCCGTTGGCTGGAAGGAATGGGTGTCGTGATGATCAGCCTGGCCAACCACGGCGTCGGGAACTTCAACTTCTCCCTCGGCGTCACCCTTTCCGACTGAGCGCGCCCGCACCAGTTCTTCGTCGTCCACATCGATCACAAGGAGCAGTACCGTGCGCGTTTTCGTCACTGGCGGGACCGGCCATTCCGGTTCGTACATCATTCCCGAGCTCATTGCCGCCGGGCACGAGGTCACCGGCCTGGCCCGGTCGGACACAGCTGCGGCAACGGTGTCCGCGCTCGGCGCAAAGGTGCGTCGGGGTGACCTGCAGGACCTCGAGGGGCTCATGGAGGCAGCGGCGGATTCCGACGGCGTCATCCACGTCGCGCACCGGCAGGACCTGCTTCCGTTCGGCGGGATGGACGCGGTGTCCGCCGCTGAGCTCCCCGTGATGCTCGCGTACGGCGAGGCACTCGCGGGAACCGGCAAGCCGCTGGTCGCGGCGGGGAGCATCGGCTCGTCCGGGCAGCTGGGCCGACAGACCACCGAGGAGGACCCTGCCCTTCCCGTCGGCGACGAGCACAGGGGCACGCTGCGGGTTCGCAACGTCGTGGAGACCGCAGTCATCGACCTCGCCGAGCGGGGGATCCGGTCGTCGGTCGTGCGCATCGCCAACATCGCGCACGGCACGACCGATCGTGCCGGCTTCCTCCCGTCGCTGATCGCGCTCGCGCGGGAGAAGGGCTTCGCCGGCTACCCCGGAGACGGCGAGAACCTGTGGAACGCCGTGCACATCCACGATGTCGCCTCCGTGTTCCGCCTGGCGCTGGAGAACGGGCCGGGCGGCAAGCACTGGCACGCGGTCGCCGACGAGGGCATCCCGCTGCGCCGGATCGCCGAGGCCATCGGCACCCGCCTGGGACTGCCCGCTGTGAGCATCCCCCTGGACGAACTGATGCTGCCGGGTTACTTCGGGTTCCTCGCGAACATCGTCACGCAGAGCTACCCGGCGTCCAACCTCATCACCCGCCGGACCCTCGGCTGGCAACCCTCGCAGCCCGGCCTGCTCGCCGATCTGGACAACGGCCATTACTTCCCCGCCGCCTGACGGCAGCTCCGAGCACATGTCGACGACACGGATCTTTCCGGAAGGAAGCTGAGGAACATGACGACTGTGGGAATCATCGGAAGCGGACAGCTCGGCACGGCCATCGCGCGGCTCGCCATCGAGGCGGGGCACCGGGTGGTGCTGAGCAATTCGCGCGGTCCCGCAACTCTCGCGGACACGGTTGCGGAACTGGGGCCGCGGGCGTCCGCGGCGACGAGCGAGGAGGCTGCCGCCGCCGGCGACATCGTGGTGATCTCGGTGCCGGTCAGCGCCTTCCCCGACCTGCCTGCCGCACCACTAGCCGGGAAGACGGTCATCGACACCTGCAACTACGGCCTAGAGCGCGACGGCCACATCCCGGAGCTCGACGAGTCGTCGCTCACCTCGACCGAGCTGCTGCAGCGGTACGTCCCGGACGCCCTGCTCGTGAAGGCATTCAACACCATCTTCTTCAAGCACCTGGTGTCGCTGGCGCGCCCGGCGGCAGCGGACGACCACTCGTACCTGCCGATCGCCGGCGACTCAGCACAGGCATCGGGAGCAGTGACTGCATTCATCGACTCCATCGGCTACAGCGTGGTGCATGCAGGACCGCTGGCCGACAGCTGGCGGCAGGAGACGGGCACTCCGGTGTGGGGGAGTCCCTACGGGCCGTACTCGGACGAGTCGGGCCGGCCGGCCGGCGAGGACGTCATCCGGGCGGCCCTCGCCGCAGCCACCCGGTAGCCGCTCGTCGTCAACGATCACCCGGTGTCCACTACGACCCTCGCCGGGCTACCCTAAGCGGGTCAGTGCACCGGATGTACCGTGCGCTGCCTCACTCGATCCGGGAGACAGATGCGAGCCGACGCCAGGAAGAACTACGACCGCCTGCTCGCGGTGGGGCGCGAGGTCGTGACCGAGCAGGGGGCGGAGGCGTCACTGCGCGATGTCGCCCGCAGAGCAGACGTCGGGCTCGGCACGCTGTACCGCCACTTCCCGACGCGAGAGGCGCTGCTCGAGGCGCTGCTCCGGACCAATGTCGACGAGCTGACGGCACAAGCGGCCGATCGCGAGACGTCGAGCACACCCGAGGATGCCCTCGTCGCGTGGCTCCGCGACAGCGTCGCGCTCACCCACGAGTACCGGGGTGTCGCGGCGCTGCTGACGGCCGCCATGGAGGACACGGAATCCGCACTCAACGCCTCCTGCGTCGCGCTGCACGACGCGGGCACGCGCGCCCTCGAACGCGCTCACGCCGCGGGTATAGCGCGGGCCGATCTCGACGGCACCGACCTGTTCGCGCTGGTCGCGGCACTCGCGTGGCTCTACGATCAGCCCGCGCTCGCGCCACGCGCCGACCATCTCTTCGATGTCATCTCGAGCGCCGTCCTGGCCGGCGAAGCGGACCGTTCCGCCAGCCGGCCACGCCCTCGCGCCCGTCGCTGACGTACGTCGAGCAGTGATGCTGCCCCGGATCCAGAGGGACTGTCAGCCTTGCCGCTCCGGCCGCTCCGGCCGCTCCGGCCGCGCCGCCGTATGAACCGCGGTTCAGGACAACGAGTCGATCCATCGTTCGAGGCGGCGGATCTCGGTCGTGATCATTGTGGGATCGCGGAGCGTGTTGGCAAGAAGCGCGATCCCTTCCCACGACGCCACGAGCGACACGGCGAGTTGGTGGGCGTCACGTCGGCCGAGCTGAGCGAACTGGCCTTCGGCGATGGTGATGAGCCGCCCGAACACGGTCGCCGCGCGGCGTCGGACGTCGTCGTCGCGTTTGTCGAGCTCCGAGCACAAGGACCCGATAGGGCAGCCGTACATGGCGATGCGGTCGGGCGAGGACGCCCAGATCTGCAGTAACGCCTTGAGCCGCGCCTTCGGCGTGCGATGCCGGGCCAGCATGGCATCGAGCACCTGATAACTGTCGTCGTAGGCGTCCAGGACAGCGGCGACCAGATCACCCTTGGTCTTGAAGTAGTAGTAGATGTTGCCGACGGGGATGTCGGCCTCCGCGGCGACCAGCACGAGGGTCGTCCGTTCGACGCCCTGCTCGTGCAGGACCTTGCGGGCCGCCGCGACGAGCCGGTCCCGGTTCGCCTTCCCGCGCTGAGCGGTGGTCGCAGCCACAGATTTCGAATCAGTCACACAACTGAGTATAGGCCCCGAAGGCAGGTGCTGGCTCTTGACTACAGTCAGTTGCCTGACTGACACTCGGAGCCATGAACCATTCACGAGCGACGACTCGACCTGTCCCCCGCACCGACGCCGGCCGGGAGGGACGGGCGAACCGGCTGATCCCGACCCCGGCCGAGGAGCCCGGGCACACGGCGACTTCACTCCGCTTCGGAGCACCGCGTGAGCGCCTTGCCGCTGGTGCTTCCGGCACCGGATCATCGTGCTCGTGTCCTGGGTCGTGATGCTCGTCGTCCTCGTCGGCGTGACCAAGAAGGCGGGGAAGGAGTACACCGACGGCTTCTCGCTGCCGGGTACCGACTCGAGCCGGGCCCAGAGTCTGCTGGCGCAGAGCAGCCTGCGGGCGGGGTCGGGCGACGACACGATCGTCATCCACACCGTGGGCGCGGACCGACTCGTCTCAGGCTCGTCGATCAGGGCGGACGTGCAGGACACCCTGGACCGGGCCGCCTCGGCGCCCTACGTGGCCTCCATCCGAAGCCCCTACGCAACCGGCGGACAGGGGCAGGTGAGCGCAGACGGCCGCACCGCCTACGCGGTGGTGAGTTTCACCCGACCGGATCAGAGCCTCACCAGGTCCGAGATCGATCCACTCGTGTCGACGGTGACGACGCTGCGGAGCCCGCAACTCCAGGTCGAGTTCGGTGGTGGCGCGTTCCAGACCCTCAAGGGCAGCCCGGTCTCGGGCAGCGTCGCCATCGGGCTTGCCGCGGCTGCGATCGTGCTCTTCCTGGCGTTCGGCTCGCTGCTGGCCACCCTCATCCCGTTGCTGGCCGCGATCGCCGCGGTCGGAGCGGGCGTCGAGATCGTGGGATTGCTCAGCCACAGTCTGTCGATCAACTCCATCACCCCCAGTGTCGCGGCGCTGATCGGCATCGGCGTTGCCGTCGACTACGCCCTGTTCGTCGTCACCCGCCACCGCAGGGGACTCCGATCCGGGCTGACCCCGGAGCAGTCCGCGATCACTGCCCTGGCGACGTCCGGACGGGCCGTCGTGTTCGCCGGGGCCACGGTCGCGATCGCCATGCTCGGCCTGTTGGTTCTCGACATCGACTTCCTGACCGGGGTCGGGCTGGCCGCTGCCATCACCGTGGCCTTCGCCGTCGCCGCCGCGACGACGCTGCTACCCGCCCTGTTCGGGTTGCTCGGGATGCGGGTGCTCAGTCGCCGCGAACGTCGTCGCCTCGCCGCCGCGCCCATCGACGACGCGATCGTGGACTCACCAGCGCGTGGCGGTCCGTGGTTGCGGTGGGCGACCTTCGTGCAGCGACGGCCGGCGCTCCTGTCCGTCGCCGCGCTCGCCGTGATGATCGTCCTGCTCGTCCCCGCGCTGTCGATCCGCCTCGGATCCTCCGACCAGGGCAACGACCCGGCCGCCTCGACGACGCGCAAGGCCTACGACCTGCTGGCCCGTGGGTTCGGGCCCGGCTTCGACGGGCCGCTGCTGGTTGTCGGCGGTACCCCGGACCCGTCAGCCAGGCAGGCCTTCGACACGCTCGCCTCGACGATCAGGGCGACGCCGGGAGTCGCGTCGGTCTCCACGCCGGCGACGACGCCCGGCTCACCGGTGACCGTCCTGGACGTGGTGCCGACGAGCTCGCCACAGTCCGCCGCACACCACTGATCTGATCGATCACCTGCGCGACAGCGTCATCCCGGCCGCGGAACACGGCACCACGCTCAGGGTCTACGTCGGCGGCCAGACCGCGGTGTTCCACGACTTCGCAGCCGTGCTCAGCTCCAAGCTGCCCTTGTTCCTGAGTGTCGTCGTCCTGTTCGGCTGCCTGCTCCTGATGATCGCGTTCCGCAGCATCGTCATCCCAGTGACCGCCGCCGTCATGAACGTTCTCGCCGCCGGCGCCGCCTTCGGTGTCGTCGTCGCCGTCTTCCAGTGGGGGTGGGGCTCGGACGCGATCGGCCTGGGCAAACCTGGCCCGATCGAATCGTTCCTGCCCGTCATGCTGATCGCGATCCTGTTCGGCCTCTCGATGGACTACCAGGTGTTCCTCGTCAGCCGAATCCACGAGGAATGGGCTCGCACCAGGGACACGGCCCGCGCAGTGCGCATCGGACAGGTCGAGACCGGACGCGTCATCACCGCGGCCGCAGCCATCATGGTGCTCGTCTTCCTCGCCTTCGTCCTCGAAGGCCGCCGACCCATCGGCGAATTCGGCCTCGGCCTCGCCGCCGCGATCCTCCTCGACGCGCTGCTGCTCCGCACGATCCTGGTCCCCGCCGCCATGCACTTGCTCGGCAACCGGAACTGGTGGCTGCCACCCTGGCTCGACCGCGTGCTACCCCACGTCGAGGTCGACGCCGCGGATCCCACCGACTCCGCCGGCGTGACCCTGCGCGATCACACCCTTACGCACTGACCGGCCGTGAGCGTCACGTCTGCTCGGGCCGCGCCGCCTGGTAGACCTGCTGGAGCGTCCAGGTGTTGCGGTCCGGATCGCCGAAGAAGGCGTACTTCACGCCGCCCATGTCCTGGACATCACTGATCTCGACGCCGTTCCCAGCGAGTAGGCCACGAGTGGATTCGATGTCCTCGACGACCAGGTGCGTGTTCCTGATCGAGCCCGGTGCCGCCAACTCGCCCATGCCCGAACCGAACACGATCGAGCACCCCGACCCGGGCGGAGTGAGCTGCACGACCCTCATGCCGTTGCCCGGTTGGATGTCATGATCGAGATCGAACCCGACCCGGTCCCGGTAGAACTCGATGCTGGCATCGATATCCGTGACAGGCAGCATGACGACTTCCAGCTTCATTTCCATGGGTTCACTCCTACCATGAATCGGCCGCTCTCCCCCGTCCGCGTGGGTTGCGGTCACTGGTCCGGTCGAGCGTCGGGTGCCCCGACGGGACGAAGCAGGCGCTCGACTGCGGTACGGATGGTTGCTCTACGTGCGGCGAATTCCTTGTCCCCCAGTTCACGAAAGACGTCGGCAGGGATCGCCCATGCCAGCAGCAAGGCGAACAGCAGCGCGAGCAGGTGGTCTGCGGGGAGACCCGCGGCAGCCGCCGTGCCGGTGGCGTCGACCTGCCTGATCATCTCGCGGTAGGTCGCATCCTCTGAGGCCGGTGTCGCGCTGAGTTCGATATTGCGCCAGGAGAACAACCGCAACGACGCCGAGTTCTGCATCCAGTAGTCGAACAGCGCGACCGCGTAATCAGGCAGCGCGCCAGGTGTGAACGGCACAGCGGCGGCGACGCGCTCGACGTTGTCCGCGAGGACCGCGTCGAACAGGCCCGCCTTGGACGCGAAGTGGGCGTAGATGAGCCTCTTGTTGACGCCCGCCGATGCGGCCACGGCATCGATTCGCCCCCCGGCGAAACCGTGTTGCTGGAATTCCACCCGCGCGGCCTCGAGCAGCTTCTGCCGGGTTGCGGCGGCACGGTCGGCGCGAATCCCCATCAGACTGTGCCGCGACAGTTCGGGCTAGGAGGCAAGCTGATCGAGGACGCTTTTGTTGTCCACACGCACATACTCCTCGACGAGCCGCCCCTCGTCGTCCATGCGGAAGATGTTGATGAGGTCGAAGACGACTCGCTTGCCGTTGGGTGGAAGTGGACCGACGGGCGACTGGGTGAACTCCCGGACGAACGTGCCCTCGATCCAGGTCTGGCACGCGATGTCGTTGCCCTCCACCACGATGATTCCGCGCTGGATCGAACGGTCATCGAACGCGGCGCGCACCGACTCGAAATACGCGCTCAAGCCTGCGTAGTCGGACTCGAACCCGCCCGGACCGTGGAACCGGAAGTCAGGGCTGAAGTAGTCGCCCACCTCGTCCGGGGCCTCACCTGAGACCTCGAGCTCTCCCGCTCGAACAAGACGAGCAACCAGGTCATCACGGCTGTACTGCTGTGTCATGGGTCTTCACTTCCCGTCAGCACCAGCGACCGTTCGGTAACCGGTTGGATACTGAAGACCGTACGCCTCCGGTAACCGAATGGTTACCGAGGTCAGTGGCCGGGGGTGGGGGCAGCGAGCAGCAGGCGCGCACTGACGGGGTCGTCGCCGCGGAGGATTTCGATCCTGACCGAGCGCCGGTCCGCCAGTCCTTCGAGCTGCACGGCGAGCCCGGTGCTGCTGATGACCGCGGCGCCATCCATCTCGGTCAGCAGGTCGCCACGCTCGATGCCGGCGGCGGCAGCCGGACTGTGCGGCTCGACGCCGACGACGAGCAGGCCCGGGACGTCCGAGAGTCCGACTGACTGGCGGCGCGCCCGGGCGAGGTGCGCGGGCTCGAGGGTGAGGCCCAGCGACGCGGCGACGTCGGTGGTGCGGACCTCGAACGAGGCGTTCAAACGGCGCAGGAGGTCGGCGAGGGTCTGCTGTTCGTCGGGACGCAAGGCCGAGAGTAACCGCGCTTCATTGGCGAGGTGGACGGGCACGATGCGGTCGAAAAGTTTCCAAGCCATGGGCGGTGAGCTGCACGAGGGTCCCCCGGGCCGTGGCGGGGTCAGGCCGGCGGGTCACGATGCCTGTGTTCTCGAGGCGGTCGACCCTGACCGAGACGGTGCCGGACGTCAGGCCGAGCGCGTCCATCAGTCTGGCCTGCGGCATGGCGAATGGCGCCCCGGACCGTCGCAGCGTGATGATGACCAGGAAGTCGGCCGCACTCAGGTTGTACCGGGCGTAGACGGCGGCCAGCTCGGCGTCGAGGTAAGTACGCACCCGGGACAGTCGTGTCACCACCCCGACCGGGGTGAAGTCGAGGTCCGGCCGCTGCTCGTGCCACTCCGCGAGGAGTTTGTCGACTCCGTCCCACCCTGCGCGACAGGTTGGGACACCGTAGGCCAGACAGTGATCGTCGGCCGGGTGTTCGCTCACGGCACGAAGTTACTGGCATCGAGCACTTGCAGCAATGCTTGAATTCAAGCATTGTAGTCATGCATAGGGATGCAAGTGACTCCGTTCCCGGTTCAGAGAGGACATGCAGCGGTGACGCAGCAAGCAGCACACGTGGCGGGCGACACGACCAGCCACCACATGGCCGTCGACCTCGTGCGCGACAAGCCGAAGAAGGTGCTCGTGGTCGTCGCGAATCCGACGACCAGCACCAACAACGGCTGGCCGGTCGGATTCTGGGCGGCCGAATTGACCCACCCCTACTTCGAACTGACCGAGCGCGGCGTCGAGGTGACCATCGCCTCCCCCGAGGGCGGCAAGGTCGAGTTCGACAACCTGTCCGATCCTCGTGACCCGTCGAAGTGGTCGGCCGAGGACCTGATCTCGATGGGCTTCATCCACACCCCGGAACTGATGGCGCTGCTGATGAACACGCCGAAGCTGGCCGATCTCGACTACGACGACTTCGACGCCTTGCTGATCTGCGGCGGCCAGTCGCCGATGTTCACCTTCCCTGACAACGCCGACCTGCAAGACGCGATCAAGATCTTCTATGAGGCGGAGAAGATCACGGCCGCGTTCTGCCACGGCGTGTCGGCCCTCGTGAATGTGAAGCTGTCCAACGGCGAATACCTGGTCAAGAACCGCACGGTCACCGGCTTCTCGAACGTCGAGGAGGACTTCGGCAACGCGGCCGCCGGGGTGGAGATCATGCCGTGGCGACTGGAGGACGTGCTGCGCGAGCGCGGAGCGAACTACATCCAGGGTGGCTTGTTCAAGGCTTTCTCAGTACGGGACGGGCGGCTGGTCACCGGCCAACAGCAGTACTCCGGACGCGAAGTCGCCAAGGTCGTCATCAACATGCTCGGGCTCTGAGCGAGCATCAGGAACACGATCGACCATGACACGAATCGCCATCGTCGGCGCCGGCCACATCGGCGGCAACCTTGCCCGACTGCTCGCCCAGGCCGGACACGAGGTCATCCTCACGTTCGCGCGCGACGACACCAAACTGCACGAGCTTGCCCGGTCGATCGGTGGCGAGGCCGCGTCGCCCGCTGCCGCCGTGGCGTACGCCGAGGTCGTCGTCGTGTCCGTGCCGTGGGGCCTGGTGGACACCGCGCTGATTCAGGTCGGCGGGCCGGACGCCCTCGCCGGGAAGATCGTCATCGACACGACAAATCAGTTCGGGTCGGTCGACGGGCGCTTCGGCGTGCTCGACCTGGGCGGTCGTTCGGCCGCTGCTGTCAATGCCTCCAAAGTCCCCGGGGCTCTGTGGATCAAGGCGTTCAATACCCTGACCGCCGGCTTCCAGGCCTCCGCCGCCGGTCGGATCGGTCCGGACCGGGTCGTGATGTTCTATGCCACCGACCACGACGACATCGCCCCCGTTGCCGAAGCGCTGATCAAAGACGCCGGATTCGATCCGGTTCGCACCGGCGCGCTGGCCCGCGCCGACGTCGGACACCAGGAAGCCAAGGGTGACCTCTACGGCGAAGAGTTCCATCACGACGACGCCGTGGCTGCCGTCGCCCGACTGCGCGGCACCGAGCCCGCCGGCACCGGCCGGCCGTGACCGACCAACCGGCCGGTTCGTCCGCTCCACGGGCAGCCGACCCGCTGACCCTGACAACCGGGCGGGTTGAGGCCTTCAGCGACGGCGTCCTCGCCGTCGCCGCCACTCTGCTCGTCCTCGACATCAAGGAGCCCGACAGCGGGCAGGACGTCTGGCGCTTCCTCGGCCATCAATTTCCATCCGTGGCTGCCTATGTCGTCTCGTTCCTGACGATCCTGATCTTCTGGGTCAACCACCATGCCCTCTACCGCGCGGTAGAGCAGGTCAACCGAGCCATGCTGTTCATCAACGGCCTGCTGTTGCTCGCGATCTCCTTCATCTCCTACTGCACTGCCGTACTCGGCGGCGCCCTGGAGTCGGGCGAGCACGACCGCTCCGCCGCCGTCCTTTACGCCCTCGTGCTCGGCCTGTCGTCGGCTTGCTTCACCGGCCTCTGGACCTGCCTGCGCGCCCAACCCGGCCTGCTCTCCGAAACGGCCCGGCCCCGCGTCGATGCCGCGCTGCGCCGCTCGCTGAAGGGGCCGGCCATCTACCTCGTCGCCATCCTCGTCGGGCTGGTCAACGCCCCGGCCTCGCTCGCCCTCGACGCCCTCGTCGCCCTCTACTTCGCGCTACTCCCTCGGCACCTCCGGAACCTCCCCGTTGCCCCGAACCCGACCGGCGGGCACCAGCGATGAGCGCGGCAGCCGGGCCGGCGCGAGCCCAGCCGCAGGACCCGATGCCCGTCACAGTTGCCGTCCTTGGCGCCGGAATCGTCGGCCGCACGCTGGCGGCGGGTTGGGCCCGCGCCGGACACGACGTGCTGCTCGGCAGCCGCGACCCGCACAGCACCCGCATCGCCGACGAGATCGCCGACGTTCGCGAAAGCTCCGGCTCCCGAACCCGGTTGGAAGCCGCGCGCCATGTCGATGCCGCCGCCGCTGCCGACGTCGTCGTCATCACCGTCACGGGCGGCCAGGTTGCTGACCTGGTTTCGGAACTCGGCCCCGCGCTGGCCGGCAAACCGGCCATCGACACCACCAACGACCTCACCCCGGGCGCGGCCAGCCTGAACGCCCTCGATGTTCTGGCCGAGGCCGGCGCGGCGCCCTACCGGGCTTTCAACACCACCGGCTGGGAACAGATGCTGCGCCCCGACTTCGGCGCGCTGACCTGCGACATGCTCTACACCGGCGGGGACAGCCACGCTCCCGTCGTGAGCCGCCTCATCTCCGATATCGGATTCCGGCCCGTGCACCTCGGCGGAAGCGCCCGCGCCGTCACCGCGCTCGACAACCTCGCCGCACTATGGTTCCTGCTGGCGTACGAACGCGGCTACGGGCGGCGCCTCGGATTCCGGATCCTCACGGACAGCGACGACCTGCGATCGGAGGACTCATGATCGCAGCCGGACACGCGACCGCCACACCTCGTCGCCGATTGCTCGATGTCGACTGGTTCGACCTCACGAACCGCCCGATCGAGGTCATCCGCCGCGACATCGGTCTCGTTCCGAAAGATGCCGCGGCCGAGAGCGCCGGCTCAGCCGGGCCTTGACAGGAAGGCGGGATCACCACGCATCAAGTGGAATCCGCCCGCAGCGCCGCCCGCGCCACCGATATCAGCTACCGGCTCTGGCGCCCTGGTCCCGCGCGTGCGTAGCAGTCGCCGCCGGATCCCGGGCCCGATTCACCACGGATGAGGCCGCCCGTCCCGGAAGAATTCGCCTCGCGGACCGTCGTCGGGCAGGGTTTGCGGCCCAGACAATTCCAGGCACGCTCTCCGATATTGGTCGCGCTCCCATGTTTCGGCTGCTGGCCAGGTGGCGGTCACGTCGGATCGACGGCGTTCACGATCGTGCGAGTGTCCGTCAGCTAAGCGGCGATGGTTGCTGCTGGCACCTCTGCTTGCAGTGGTGGGTGTGCCCGGTTCAGGCAGGCAAAACCACAGGCCGTGCCTGTACCGCGTCACACCCCGAGTTTGCCGGGGTGGTGGGTGGAGCTGAGGGGATTCGAACCCCTGACCCCCTCGATGCGAACGAGGTGCGCTACCGGACTGCGCCACAGCCCCTATGACTCGGGTGCCAGGTCACCCTGTGGCCGGTCGCCAAGGTTACCACACTCCGGCGAGCTCTCGCCGGGTCGGAACGGACGAGGGGTCTCAGCCCGCGCGGCGGATCGCGTGGTCCTCGAACTCGACCTCGGAGTAGAGGCCGGTGAGGTCGACGGTGTCCAGGTGGTCCAGGTCGACGTCGTCCTCGTCGATGCGCACGGCGGACTCGGAGTGGTGGATGACCAGGGTCTCGCGGGTCGCCTCGTAGTCCAGCGACGGGCGTTCGGAGGCACGCTGCAGCCGGGTCTCACGGCGGTCGCGGTCCCGCAGCGCCTGCGAGCGCAGGAAGAAGAGATATCCGGTCAGGCCCAGGACGAACAGGGCGGTCCCGGCCCACGCCAGCATGCTCGCGGTCAGCAGGCCGGCGAAGAAGAACACCAGGCTGCCGGCGGCCAGCGTGGTGAGGGAGCGGCGACGGCGGGCGAGCATGCGCCGCCGCGCCTCGGACATGTCATGGCGATCCGGCGGGTACATCAGGGACTCCCTCGAAGCTGGTACGGGGCGCCGGTTGACAGCGCCGCTCACGTGCACGGTGGGCTCGGAGCGTCCGGTGCGCAGCAGCACCTCACCGCTGGACTCGTCCTCGGCCGCGCTTCGGCATCGGCACCGCGCCGGGATCCGAGCGCGCGCATCGCGGAGCCGAAGCGCCGGCACCGACCGCTCCCCCGCGCGCTCGTCGTTGCGGCGCAGCACCATCGGCACGACGACGATGAGCCAGAGAACGGCCAGTACGACGACCGTCAGCATGGGTGACGACATCGCACCTCCAGTCACACGAGTAACACCGTCGCGAGGAGGTTAACGAGCGGGAGGGACGAATCCCGGCATGCCGGGCGGCGTGTCGGTCACGGACCGCCTTTTGTGGCGCCGATCCGACCGAGATCGCGAAGGGCGCACCTCAACCCGGGGGTGGTGGCACCGACGGCAACCGCGACACCAGTCGTCCGCCCGCCCAGCTCCTCCACCGTCACCGCGAAGGCGAGATGGTCGCGCCAGCCACCGTCGATGTCCAGGAACCGCTCGTAGTAACCCTCCTGGCGCAGCCCGAGCTTCTCCACCACCCGCAGGCTGGGCGCGTTCTCCGGACGGATGTCCATCTCGATACGGTGCAGCCCGACCGGGCCGAAACAGTGGTCGATGACCATGGCCACCGCGGTCGGCGCGATCCCGCGCCCGGCGACGGCACAGTCGATCCAGTAGCCGACCGTGCAGCTGCGCAGCACACCGTGCACGATGTTGCTGACGTTCATCTGCCCGACCAGCCGCCCGCCGTAGAGGACGACGAACGGCAGCGCCACGCCGGCGCGCGCGGACCGCCGGAAGGAGCCGACCAGCGCCGACCACGTCGCCGGGGAATTCGCGGTCCCGCCACGCCAGCGGCGAGCTCGGCTCCCACGGCTGCAGCCAGCGCCTCGTTGCGCAGCCGGGCCTCGGTCCACTGCCTGGAGTCACGCGAGCGCGGTGGGCGCAGCACGACCGGGCCGACTCCAGCGTGGCCGGCCAGCCGGGATGAGCAACCAAGCATGGTCGCCGTCAGCGCTGCGACAGCAGCAACGGGATCACCGGGACCCGCGACCCGGGCACGACCTCGTCGAGGTCCTCGTCGACCACGATCAGGCAGTTGGACGCGGCCATGGCGGCGATGAGATGCGAGCCGGTGCCGCCCACGGTCGAGACGCTGTAGGTGCCGTCCGGTTCGCGGTGCAGCAGCCCGCGCCGGAACTCCCGGGTCCCGAGCGTGCCCTTGATGCGGTCGAGCGCCACGGCGGGCACGGTCGGCGCGCTGCAGCCGTCGCTTGCCGAGCAGCTTGCGGATCGCGGGGCGGACGAACATCTCGAACGAGACCAGCGCGCTGACCGGATTCCCCGGCAGGCAGAAGATCGGCGTGCGGCTGGCGCCGAGATAACCGAAGCCCTGCGGCCTGCCGGGACTCATCGCCACCTGCATGAACTCGACCGTCCCGAGCTCGCCGAGCGCCTCCTTGACCACGTCATAGGTGCCCAGTGCTCACGCCGCCGCTGGTGACGATGATGTCCGCGCGGGTGAGCTGCGCCTCCAGCACGTCCATCAGGCGGGTGTGGTCGTCCGGGACGATGCCGACCCGGTAGGCGTCCGCGCCCGCCTCACGCGCGGCGGCGGCGAGCAGGTAGCTGTTCGCGTCGGAGATCTGCCCGAAGCCGGGGACGTGACCGACCTCGACGAGCTCGTTGCCGGTCGAGATCACGACGATCCGCGGACGGGGCCGGACCACCACCCGGTCGCGGCCGAGCGCGGCGAGCAGGCCGATCTGCTGCGGTCCGAGCGCGGCGCCGATACCGAGCGCGACCACACCGGCCGGCATGTCCTCGCCCGTGCGCCGGAGCGCGTACCCGGACGGCACGGCGGCCCGGATACCCACCCGCGCCACCCCGCGGTCGGTGTCCTCGAGCTCGACGACCGCGTCCGCACCGGCCGGCATCGGCGCGCCGGTCATGATGCGCATGGCCAGCCCCGGCCCCATCCCCGAGACCGACTTCGCCCCGGCGAGGACGTCGCCGACGACGGGAAGGACCACGGGGGCGTCCGGAGTCGCGCCGTGGACGTCCACCGCGCGCACGGCGTACCCGTCGGTGTCGGCGCTCTCGAACGCCGGCAGCGCGTGCGGTGCGACGACATCCTCGGCGAGGGTCAGGCCCTGGGCGTCGAGAAGGGTCAGCTCGATCGGGTCGATCGAACCGATGCCGTTCAGGACGACCGCGAGGTGGTCCTCGACACGGCGCCGGGTGTCCACGCGCGGCGAGGTTCCCGCCGTCACGCCGTCGGCCCGCTCGGGGTCCGGCGTCCGGCCGGTGCCCTCATCTGACTCGCCTGCCACAGATTCGCCTGCCTTCGATACGGTCCTGCGCGCCGGTCAGCGCGCATGGACGAACTCGTGCAGCCACGCCGAGAACTCCGGGCCGAGCTCGGGATGCTCGCTGGCCAGTTGGACCACCGCGCGCAGATACTCCTGCCGGTCTCCGGTGTCGAAACGCCGTCCCCGGAACACGACCCCGTGTACCGGGACACCATCCTGCACCAGGTGGCGGATCGAGTCGGTGAGCTCGACCTCGCCGCGCGCGCCGACACCGACCGCACGGATCGCGTCGAAGATGGAGTTGGGGAGGATGTAGCGGCCGATGACGGCCAGATTGCTGAACGCCGCCTCGGGTTTCGGCTTCTCCACCATGTCGATGACGGCGACGACGTCGTCGCCCGGGTCCCACCCGTCGGCCGGCCGCACGGAGCCGTACTTGCTGATGTCCTCCGGCGGTACCTCGATCAGCGCGAGCACGGCGCCGCCGGTGCGCTGGTGGACGTCGAGCATGGCGGCCAGCAGCGTGTCCTTCTCGTCGATCATGTCGTCGCCGAGGAGCACGGCGAACGCCTCACCGGCGGAGAACGTCTCGGCGTAGGAGACGGCGTCGCCCAGACCGCGCTGGGTGTGCTGGCGCACGAAGGTCAGGTCGGCCATCTCCGTCGAGTGCCGGACGGCGGCCAGCCGGGCCGTGTCGCCCTTGCGCTCCAGAGCGGCCTCCACCAGCGGCACGGCGTCGAAGTGGTCGCCGATCGCGTCCTTGCCCGCACTGGTGATGATCAGGACGTCGCGCACACCCTCCCGCGCGGCCTCCTCGACGATGTACTCCAGGGCGGGGCGATCCACGACAGGGAGCAGCTCCTTCGGGATCGCCTTGGTGGCGGGCAGGAACCGCGTGCCCATCCCGGCCGCGGGAATCACCGCCTTGGTCGGGCGCCGATGCGACTGGTTCGCCGGGGGTGTGGTCATTACGCGAGAATAACGGGCATGGAAGCCGGGACGAGCACCGCGAGCGCCAAGCAGGCCCTGCGCACGCAGCTCACGGCCCGCCGCAGGGCGCTCTCGCCGGGGGACCTGGCCGATGCGCGGGAGGCGGTCCGCAGGCACGTCCTGGTCCGGTTGGGGGCCGCCGAACTGGCCGGAACCCCGTGGCGGCGGATCTTCGCCTACGAGTCGATGCCGACCGAACCGGGCTCGGACGAGTTGCTCGGCGCCCTGGCCGACCGGGGGGCGTCGATCTTCGTCCCGCTGCTGCGCGAGGACAAGGACCTCGACTGGATCAGGTGGCCGGACTCGACCTCGCTCGGCCTGGGCGCGGTGGCGGGCGCGTCGGTCCTGCTCGTACCGGCGCTGGCCGTCGACCGCTCGGGCATGCGCCTGGGCCGCGGCGGCGGTTCCTACGACCGGGCCCTCCAACGGGTGGGGAGCGACGTCCCCGTCGTGGCGCTGCTCCACCGCGGCGAACTGCTGGCCGAGGTGCCCGCCGAGTCCTGGGACCGCCGGGTGACCGCCGCCGTCACACCGGACGGGTGGTACGACCTGCCCGCCTGAGCCTGTCCCCCAGGCCCCCCGCAACCCGCCGGTGAACCCGGGGCGGTCCGATCGCGTAGTCATCGCCGAGGAGGTGTCGTGGACGGACACATGGACGCCAGCGCCGAAGCGCTCATGGTGGAGATCCACCGCGATCACGCGCCGGCGCTCTGGCGGTACGTGCTCGGGCTGACGAGCGGCGACCGGGGGCGCGCCGAGGACGTCGTGCAGGAGACGCTGCTGCGCGCCTGGCGCACGCCCCAGGTGCTGGACAACACCCACGGTTCCTCGCGCGCCTGGCTGTTCACGGTCGCCCGGCGCATCGTCATCGACGAGTGGCGCAAGGGGCGTTCGCGGACGGAGTTCCCCACCGCCGACCTGCCCGAGCGCGCGACGCCGGATGCCACGGACCGCGTCCTCGAGTCGTGGCTGGTGGCGGATGCGCTGCGCAGCTTGTCGATCGAGCATCGGCAGGTGATCGTGGAGTGCTACTACCGCTCCCGCTCGATCGCCGAGGCCGCAGAAGCCCTCGGCATCCCCGAGGGCACCGTCAAGTCGCGCTGCCACTACGCGGTCCGCGCGCTCGGCGTCGCACTACAGGAACGAGGAGTGAGCCAGTGACCACCGCACGGCTGCCCGGCGACCCGTTCGCCGAGTTCGACGCGGCCTACGTCTTCGGCGCGCTGTCGCCGGACGAGCGGCAGGAGTTCGAGGAGCATCTGTCCGGATGCGACGCCTGTGCGGCATCGGTGCGCTCGCTCGCCGCACTGCCCGGTCTGCTGGCGCGCGTCCCCCAGGAGGACCTGTTCGGCCCGGACGCCGAGGCGCCGCCGACCCTGCTCCCCCGTCTCATCGACGCGGTCCGCAAGGACCGGCACCGCACCCGCTGGCGCACTGTCGGTGCCGGCCTGCTGGCGGCGGCGTGCGTCCTGGGGCTGCTGGTCGGAGTGCTGGTCAGTCGCCAGAGCACGTCGACACCGACGGCGCTCCCGCCGGCCATCTCCATGACCGAGGTGCATGCGTCGCCGCTCACGGCGACCGTGCGGCTCAGCAGCGTCGCGTGGGGGACGAAGATCGTCATGAGGTGCACCGACGAGCCCACCTCGACCCCCTACCCCGGCGGCTCGACCTACTGGATGGTCATCACCCGCAAGGACGGCACCCAGGAGTCGCTGGCCAGCTGGGGCACCGTGCCCGACAAGACCCTGACCATCGAGGGCGACACGTCCACCGCGCTGAGTCAGATCGCCCGGGTCGAGGTGCAGGTCGCGGGAAGGCTGCCGATCCTGCGGGTCACCCTGTAATCGACGCGCGCTACCGCACGGTGCGCAGGTCGACGATCCGGCGGGCCTTGCCGAGGCTGCGTTCCAGGGCGTCCGGGGGCAGGACGTCGACGGACACGGTCAGCCCGAGGCCGTGTTTCACGCTCGACGCCAGCGCGCGGGCGAGGTCCGGGTAGCGGTCCGCCGCCACCTCCGGGCGCGCCTCGATCAGCACCGTGAGCTCGTCGAGCTCGCCCGGACGGGTCAGCACGCAGCTGGAATGGGGAGCCAGGCCGTCGACGGCCAGGATCCGCTCCTCGATCTGGGTCGGGAACACGTTGACGCCCGCGCACGATCATCATGTCGTCGGTGCGGCCGGTGACCTTCCGCATCCGCCGGAACGCCGGGCAGCGCCGTCCCCGGCAGCAGCCGGGTCAGGTCGCGGGTGCGGTAGCGCACGACCGGCATCGCCTGCTTGGTCAGGCAGGTGAAGACCAGCTCGCCCTCCTCGCCGTCGGGCAGGACCGCGCCAGCGTCAGCGGGTCGACGATCTCGGGCAGGAAGTGGTCCTCCCAGATGTGCAGCCCGTCCTGGGTCTCGCCGCACTCCTGGCTGACGCCGGGCCCCATCACCTCGGACAGCCCGTAGATGTCGACGGCCTGGAGCCGGCGCGCGCCTCGACCTGCTGGCGCATCTCGTCGGTCCAGGGCTCGGCGCCGAAGATGCCGATCTCGAGCTGGCTCGTGCGCGGGATCGACGCCCTGGGCCTCCAGCTCGTCGAGGATCGCCAGGAAGTACGACGGCGTCACCATGATCACGCGCGGCTCGAAGTCGACGATCAGCTGGACCTGCCGCTCGGTCATGCCGCCCGACTGACCGGGACCACGGTGCAGCCCAGGCGCTCGGCGCCGTAGTGCGCGCCGAGCCCGCCGGTGAACAGGCCGTAGCCGTAGGCCACGTGGACGACGTCGCCCGGGCGGCCGCCCGCCGCCCGGATCGAGCGCGCCATCAGCTCCGCCCAGGTGTCGAGGTCCTCGCGGGTGTAGCCGACCACGGTCGGCTTGCCCGTCGTGCCGCTGGACGCGTGCACGCGCACTGACCTGCTCGCGCGGCACCGCGAACATCCCGAACGGGTAGTTGGCCCGCAGGTCGGCCTTGTCCGTGAACGGGAAGCCGGCGAGGTCGGCGAGTCGACTCGAGGTCGTCCGGTCGGACGCCGGCCTCGTCGAAGGCCCGGCTGTAGTGCGGCACGTGGTCGTAGGCGGTGCGGACGGTCCGGCGCAGCCCCACCAGCTGCCGGGCGCGCAGCTCGTCGGTGTCGAGCCGTTCACCGGCGTCGAAGTAGGGGCGGGGGTCGTCGATCGACGGCAGATCGGTGAGCTGATCCGGCACTGGGGCTCCTCCACGCGGACGGCTGCTGGCCCGTCCATCTTCGCCCCGGGACCGGCGCGGGTCACGCGTCCGGGCAGGGACGGGCATAATTGGCAGTCGACCGTGGCGAGTGCCAGGTGGGCGCAGGCCCGCGAGGCTCGCCGGGACGGAACAGCGCGGCACTTCGCCCTGTTCAGCCTGTGGAACGAATGCCCGACCGTGGAGGACCGAGACAGCTGTGCCCACCTATTCCTACGCCTGCACCGATCCCGACTGCGGGCACAAGTTCGACATCGTCCAGTCCTTCACCGACTCCTCGCTGACCGAATGCCCCGTCTGCGGGCAGCGGCTGCGCAAGGTCTACGGCGCCGTCGGCGTGGTGTTCAAGGGATCGGGCTTCTACCGCACCGACAGCCGCGCAGGTGCCGACACGGCCGCCATCGCCGGCGGGGGCGACAAGGCGGCCGAGAAGGCCGGATCCAGCGAGAAGGCCGGCGACAAGGGCGGGGAGAAGGCTGCCGCGTCGACGTCGAAGGACGCCGCCCCGCGCGGGTCGACGGGCACCTCCGGCGGCTCGCCGACCGGGTCGGGATCGTCCACCAGCTCCTCGGGTTCTTCGGGCTCCTCGGACAGGGGCGGATCGTCCTCCGGCTCGTCGGGTTCCTCGAGCTCTTCGGGCAAGGCCGCGGCTAGCACCTCCTGACGTTCACGGGCGGCTTTCCACAGGGCCACCCGAGTTCGGCGACAACCTGTGGACGGCGACCGCCGGGCCGGTTCCGGCTGCCTAGCGTGGGACAGGTGCGACGTCCCCTTCCCGACACCGTCCTTCCGGCCGCCTTCCGGCGCCGCGTCCTGGGCGTTGCCTCCCGGCTCGGTGGCTGGCCCCGGCGGGTGGCCGTCCTGGCGTGCCTGCTTCTGGCAGCCGGTGCAGCAGCGGCCAACCACCGCGCACCGTCGGGTGGGCAGGGCACCGCTGTCCTGCTCGCTGCCCGCGACCTTGCCGCGGGCACCGTGCTGACCCCGCGCGACGTGGCCACGGCCCACTGGGCACCGTCCCAGCTACCGGCCGCCGCGATCGTCAGCGTGGCCGGAGCGGTAGGGCGCGTCGTCGGTGCGGCGATGTACCGCGGCGAGCCGTTCACCGCGGCGCGCCTGCAGGGCCCGGGCCTCGCGGCCGGCCTGGGCCCGGCGCTGGTCGCGGTCACCGTCTCGCTCACCGGTCCGCAGGGCGCGGCGATCCTGCAGCCCGGTGACACGGTCGACCTGCTCGCCGGCCCCGCGGACCTCGGTGCCGTTGACGCCGATGAGTCGGCAGCGGGCGACGGCGCTCGGCAGGCGCGCGTGGTCGTGACCGCTGCGCGCGTGCTGGCGGTGCTGCATCCGCCCGGGAACATCCCGAAAAGTGATGATTCGACCGTGGTCGTCGCGCTCACCCGAACCGACGCGCTGCCCTGACAGGCGTGTCCGGAGCGGCACTTGTCGCTACGCTGCGGGCACCACCGTGACGGCAGGGACCCTGGTGCGTGTGGTGAGTGTGCATCCGTACCGCGAGACATCGGCGAGAAGGGGAGCCAAGAATGCTCAAGGGATTCAAAGACTTCATCATGCGGGGCAACATCGTCGAACTGGCCGTGGCCTTCGTCATGGGCACGGCGTTCGCCACCCTGGTGAAGACGTTCACCGACGCGATCATCACGCCCATCCTGAACGCCTTCCCGGGCGCGAGCTCCAACGGCCTCGGCTTCGCCCTCCGCGGCGGATCCCACCACGACGCGACCTTCATCAACCTGTCGACGATCATCAACGCGATCATCGTCTTCCTGATCACGGCGGCGGTTCTGTACTACCTGTTCGTCGTGCCGCTGGAGCGGCTCAAGGCACGGACCGCCCCCAAGGAGCAGGCTCAGCCCGAGATCGCGGAGGAGATCCGCCTGTTGCAGGAGATCCGCGACGCCCTCCGCAGCTCGGGAAGCTCGAGCACCAGCACCCTCTGACGCCGGCGACCGGCCGCCTCAGCCCTCGTGGTGGGGCGGCCGTTCGCGCTCGTACCAACTCTCGCGGGAACGCGGGTCCTCGGGGATCTCGCCCCACCCCAGGTCGCGATCGTCGAGGCTCACATCCGGTTTCTGCACGCTTCGGGTCACGCGCGTCGTCGCCACGGTCGGCGCGGGCGCCGGTGGCGTTTCCGGTGCGCCGGCCTCCTCGACGTCCCCGCCTTTCGCGTCGCCACTGTCCTGCCCCATGGTGCCCAGTCTGCCCGCTCGCGCCGGACGCCGTGCGCGCACTACAGGTTGATGCCGCCGAGATGCTTTGATTAGCCAACGCGTCACGCCGGTTCATCGAGGGAGACACCACGGATGGTCAATTTCAACAGGCTCAAGTCACTCGGAACCGACCTCCTCGGCCGCGCCGGCGAGATCGCCGAGCAGGCCAAGGAGAAGGCCGGCCCCCTCGTCGAGCAGGCGAAGGAGAAGGCCGGTCCGCTGGTCGAGCAGGCCAAGGAGAAGGCAGGCCCCCTCGCGGAGAAGGCCAAGGACGCCGCGGTCAAGGGTGTCGACAAGGCCGCTGACGGCCTCGACAGCGCCACGAAGGGCAAGTACTCCGACAAGATCGACAACGTGACCGACCGCATCGACGGTGCGCTGGGCAAGGACTCGCCCGCCAACAAGGTCGCCGAGACCGCCAGCGGTGCCGCCGACTCCGTCGCCGAGGCAGCCGCGCCGGTCGCCGATGCCGCCGCGTCAGCGGGCGATGCGGTCGCCGACGCCGCCGAACCGGCCGCGGACGCCGTCTCCGAAGCCGCAGCAGCGGTGTCGGACAAGGCCGAGGCCGTCACCGAGAGCGTCGCGGAGTCCACCGAGAGCGTCACCGAGTCCCCGACGGCGCGCCCTCGGATTCACCCACCCACGACTGAGGCCCGGCGGGGCCGCCCGGTACCCCGCGGGCGACGTCGGGCAGAGCTCACGGGGAGTTGACCCACTCCTCGCTGCCGTCACCGAGCACCTGCCGCTTCCAGATGGGCAGCTGCCGCTTCACCTCGTCGACGAGCCGCGCGCAGACCTCGAACGCCTCGGCCCGGTGCGCCGTGCTGACGGCGGCCACGAGCGCGACGTCACCGATGGCCAGGACCCCCACCCGGTGGCTCACCGCAATCGCGAGCACCTCCGGCTCGGCGGCGAAGGTGGCCACCACCGACTCCAGGACCTCGCCCGCGCTCGGATGACCCTGGTACTCCAGCACCGTGACCGCAGCGCCGTGGTCGTGGTCACGCACGACGCCGCAGAACACGACCTGGCCGCCCGCGGCCGGGACCGACACCGCGCGCCGGTGGGCGTCCACGTCCAGCGCGGTCTCGCTGATCTCGGCGATCACGACGGTGCTCACACGCCACCGCCGACCCGGTGGTCCCCGCCGCCGAGCTGATCCAGCGCATGGGCGAGCAACGGCGCCAGCACGCGCATCCCGTCGCGGACCCCGCCGGGTGACCCGGGGAGAGTCACCACCAGCGCCGTTCCGACGGCGCCGGCCACCCCACGCGACAGCACCGAGGTCGGCACCTTCTCCCAGGACGCCAGCCGGATCGCCTCCGCGATCCCCGGGATCTCCCGCTCGAGCAGGGGGCGCACCGCCTCCGGCGTCACGTCGGTCGGCGTGAGACCGGTCCCCCCGGTGGTGACGACGACGCGCGCACCGGCGGCCAGGGCGGTAGTGATCGCCGCGCGGATCGCGTCGACGTCGTCGGCCACCACGACCCGCGACAGCACCTCCTGCCCAGCCTCGCCGAGCAGCGTCGCGAGCAGCGCGCCCGGAGTCGTCGGGGCGCTCACCCGATGCTGACCGGTTCGAGCAGGTGATGACGGCAGCGCTCACGCGTCGGCCTCCCCGCGCGACCATTCCCCGGTACGCCCACCGGATTTGTGCAGGAGGCGGATCTCTCCCAGCACGGCGCCGCGATCCACGGCCTTGATCATGTCGTAGAGCGTCAGGCCCGCGGCGGCGACCGCGGTCAGCGCCTCCATCTCGACCCCGGTGCGATCGGCCGTGCGTGTCGTCGCGGTGATCGTCACCGAGGTCTCGTCGAGCTCCAGGTCGACCGTGACGCCGTGCAGGGCTATCGGGTGGCACAGCGGGATGAGGTCCGACGTGCGCTTGGCACCGGCGATCCCCGCGATCCGGGCCACCGCGAGGGCGTCCCCCTTGGGCAACCCGTCCCGGCGCAGCAGGTCGATGACGTCCCGCGTCGTGCTCACCCGGCCGCGGGCTCGGGCCTCGCGCTGGGTCACGCTCTTACCGGTGACGTCGACCATGCGCGCCGCACCGGCCGCATCGACGTGGGTCAGCTCCATGCCGCCAGCCTACGGTCGCGGCACCCCGACCGGCCGGGGTGCCCGACGTGCTACCAATGATCACGTGAGGATCTCGCGCATCAGCTGTGCCGTGCTGGCCGGCGCCCTCGCCCTGCTCACCGCCTGCGGCTCCTCGGGCACGAACGCCGACTCGAACGGCGGCGATGTCGTGAGCCCACCCCCGTCCAGCGGGGCCACGACGACCGCGCCGACCACGACGCCGACGACGCCGACGCACGTCCACCGGTGCGGGAACCGTCACCGCGCCCCACATCGGCTGCCAGCGCATGGACATCGCCCTCTCGCTCCCCGCGTCGGATCCCACACCGACGGAGATCTGCATCGCCGTCGGCTACACCGCGGTCGTGACGGTCACCGGCTCGACGTTCGCCTGGCCGACGCCCGTCGTCGCAGACACCGCCCGGCTCGGCCTGTCCGCGGCGACAGCCCAGGTGGGCGGCAGCCGGTTCAGCCTCACCGGACGCAGTGCCGGGACCACGACGGTCACGGTCACCGCCCCGGGACACAGCACGCCGCAGTGGCAGCTCAGGGTCGCCGTCGTCCGGGTGTCCTGACGGGATCGTCCCGGGCCACCGGCCCCGTAGGATTGCCCGCGTCATGACGACCAGCCCGATCGATCCCGCGCACCTCGACATCTGCATCCAGGTCCTCGGCCAGCTCGACGGCCTCCCCGAGGATCACGCCGACTTCGTGGCCGTGCGCCGGGCCACGGCGCGGATGTTCAAGTCCGTCAAGAAGCAGCGCCGCACCGAGAAGCGCGACGCCGTCAACGCCGCGGATCGCTCCGTCATCGCCGCCACCGCGACCGGGTCCCCGCAGCGCATCGACGACGAGACCGAGGGCATCCCGCTCGTGTCGACGACACCGGGCGCGGTCGCGGGGACGCTGCTGCGGCCGCGGTCCTGCTACACCTGCAAGCGCAAGTACACCGAGGTCGACGCGTTCTACCACCAGCTCTGCCCGGAGTGCGCGGAGCTCAACCGCTCCCGCCGCGAGGCACGGACCGACCTGACCGGTCGGCGAGCCCTGCTGACGGGCGGCCGCGCCAAGATCGGGATGTACATCGCCCTGCGCCTGCTGCGCGACGGGGCACACACCACGATCACCACGCGCTTCCCGAACGACGCCACCCGCCGCTTCACCGCGATGCCCGACAGTGCCGACTGGCTCCACCGGCTGCGGATCGTCGGCATCGACCTGCGCGACCCGGCTCAGGTCGTGGCGCTGGCGGACTCGGTGGCCGCCCAGGGCCCGCTCGACATCCTCATCAACAACGCCGCGCAGACCGTCCGGCGCTCACCCGGCGCGTATGCCCCTCTCGCCGAGGCCGAGTCCGCGCCGCTGCCGATCGGTGCGCTCCCCGACCTGGTCACGTTCGGCCACACCAACGACGCCCATCCCATCGCCCTCGCCAGCTCGATGTCCCAGCATCCGACTGCTCACGCGCTGACGACGCTCGCGCTGACCGCCGGGTCGGCCTCACCCGAGCGGATCGCGTCGGCCACGGCGGTCGACGCCGGTGGGCTGGTCCCGGACCTGCACGCGGTCAACAGCTGGACCCAGCGCGTGCACGAGGTCGACCCGCTGGAGCTGCTGGAGGTCCAGCTCTGCAACGAGACCGCGCCGTTCATCCTGATCAGCCGGCTGCGGGCGTCGCTGGCGGCCTCCCCGGCGCGGCGCACCTACATCGTCAACGTGTCGGCGATGGAGGGGCAGTTCGGCCGGGCCTACAAGGGACCGGGGCACCCGCACACCAACATGGCCAAGGCCGCCGTGAACATGCTCACGCGCACCAGCGCGAAGGAACTGCTCACCGACGGCATCCTCATGACGAGCGTGGACACCGGCTGGATCACCGACGAGCGGCCGCACCCGACCAAGATGCGGCTGGCCGAGGAGGGATTCCACGCCCCGCTGGACCTCGTCGACGGTGCCGCACGGGTGTACGACCCGATCGTGCGCGGCGAATCGGGCGAGGACGTGCACGGCTGCTTCCTCAAGGATTACGCGCCCGCGGCATGGTGACCGGCCCGTCGTCCGGTCGCGTCGACAGGACGCAGCGGACAGTTTCGTGTAGTACTGAACAGTAAGTAGGCACGTCCCAGCGATAGAGCACTCCTCACCGGAGGACTGCACGTGAGTTCATCTCTGCGCTCCAACGAGCCGGAATCGACCGAGATGCGGGTCGACGTCGGCCCGACATCCCTCCGCGTCGTCGTGCGCGGCGAGGGTGAGCCGTTGGTCCTCTTCAACGGCCTCGGTGCCCACATCGCCATGTGGGGGCCCTTCGCGACCGAGCTCGCCCGGACCCGCAAGGTCGTCATGTTCGACGCGCCGGGCTGCGGTGCCTCGCCCGCCACCCGCCGACCGCGCCGCATGCACGAGCTCACCCCGCTCATCGCCCGCCTGCTCGACGACCTGCAGATCGAGAGCGCCGACATGCTCGGGTACTCCTGGGGCGGGGCCCTGCTGCAGCAGTTCGCGCACGACTACCCCGAGCGGGTGCGCCGCCTGGTGCTCGCCTCGACGACGCCCGGGCTGGGCGGGCAGCCGCCGTCGCTGAAGGTCCTCGGCATCATGTCGACGCCGCTGCGGTACCTCTCCCCGACCTTCATGGAGCACGCGGCGCCGCATCTGTACGGGGGTGCCAACCGACGCCTGCCCGGCGAGCGCCCCCGGACCACGGAGCGGTGGTTCATCAAGCCGCCCAGCACGGTCGGCTACACCCGCCAGCTGTACGCGATCAGCGGCTGGACCAGCCTGCGCTGGCTGCGCAAGCTCCCGCAGCGGGTGCTCGTGCTGTGCGGCGACGACGACCCGTTGGTGCCCGTGTCCAATGCGCGGCTCATCGCCAGGTCCGTTCCCGACAGCCGGCTCCACATCGCGCCCGGGGCCGGGCACCTGTGGCTCATCGGCCGCGAGGACCAGAGCGTCCCCATCATCGAGGCGTTCCTCTCCGCTCCCTGACCCGTGCCCACCGCCGTCCCGTGAACCTCACGCCACGTTCGCGGGCCGGAACTGGATGCTGACCCGCGGCCCCACCGGTCGGGCGGTCTTGGCGATCGCGTGCTCCCAGGTCCGCTGGCACGAGCCGCCCATCACCACCAGGTCGCCGTGCCCGGACGGCACCCGCACGCTCGCGCCGCCTCCGCGCGGGCGCAGGAGCAACGGCCGCTCGGACCCGACGGAGACGATCGCGACCATCGTGTCCTCGCTCGCCCCGCGCCCGATGGTGTCGCCGTGCCAGGCGACGCTGTCACGCCCGTCGCGGTAGAGGCACAGGCCGGCGCTGACGAACGGCTCCCCGAGCTCGCCGCGGTAATGATCCGAGAGGGCCTGCCGCGCCTCCTCCAGGACGGGATGCGGGAGGGTGTCGTGCGCGCCGTACCAGCAGAGCAGCCGGGGGACGTCGACGTCGCGGTCGTACATGCGGCGCCGCTCGGCCCGCCAGGGCACGCCGGTGAGCAGAGCCTCCAGGACGGCATCGGAGCCGCGCAGCCAGCCCGGGACGCGATCGACCCAGGCTCCGTCGCCGAGGTGGGTGCGCCGGACGCTCCGGGTCAGGTCGAGCAGGCCGGCGGTGTCGGCGAGGTCGAACATCGAGGGCTGGTAGACCGCGGTCATGCCCCGAGTGTAGAGCAGAATCGAACGTGTGTGCCAATACTCGCGCGGGCGAGCCGTCAGTCGGTGGACGCGAGGACCGCGTGCACCTCGCGCAGCTCCCGCTTGAGGATCTTGCCGCTCGGGTTCTTCGGGAGGGCTTCGGAGATCACCACGTACTTCGGGCGCTTGTAGCCGGCGAGCACCGTCCGCGCATGGGCCGACACCGCCTCGGGCGTCACGTCGGCGCCCGGCTTCGGGATGACCACCGCGACGACCGCCTCCACCCACACCGGGTGGGCGATGCCGAACACGGCCACCTCCGCGACCCCGTCGAGGGTGTAGATCGCCTCCTCGACCTCACGGCTGGCGACGTTCTCGCCACCCGTCTTGATCATGTCCTTCTTCCGGTCGACGACGGCGAGGTAACCGTCGGCGGTCATCACGCCGAGGTCTCCGGAATGGAACCAGCCGTTGCGGAAGGACTCCGCCGTCTTCTCCTCGTCGTTCCAGTAGCCGAGGACGATCTGGGGGCTGCGGTGGGCGATCTCGCCGACCTCGCCCACGGGCACGGGCTGGTCGTAGTCGTCCAGGAGGGCCGTCTCGACGTTGAGCACCGCCCGCCCCGCGGAACCGGCTCGCGGCAGCTGGTCGGCGGGCTTGAGGATGGTGGCCACCGGCGCCAGCTCCGTCTGGCCGTAGAAGTTCCACAGTTCCACGTCGGGCAGACGGGTCTGGATCTCGCGGAGGATCTCCACCGGCATCGCCGACGCCCCGTAGTAGCCCTTGCGCAGCGTGGACAGGTCGGTGGACTCGAAGCGCGGCGAGCGGAGCAGCGAGATCCAGACGGTGGGCGGTGCGAACAGCTTCGTGGCCCCCTCCGCCTCGATGGCGGCGAGGATCCGGTCCGCGGAGGCGTCCTGCAGGATCACGCTGGTCGCCCCGAGGTAGACATCCGGGACGAAGAAGCAGTGCAGCTGCGCGCAGTGGTACATCGGCAGCGCGTGGACCTCGACGTCGTCCACGCTCATGCCACCGTCGACGATGCAGCTGACGTACTGGGCGATCAGCGAGCGGCTGGACAACATCGCGCCCTTGGGCCGGGACTCGGTGCCGCTGGTGTACATCAGCTGGACGGGATCGTCGTCGCCCACGACCACCTCGGGCTCCGCGGCGGACCCCGCGGCCGACCAGGACGCGACGTCCTCCCATCCGTCCGGCGCGGACCCCGTCGCGCCGGGCATCCCGATCCAGCCGCGCAGGCCGGTCGTGACACCCGCGGCGGCGAGCGCCTTCTCCGCGGTCGGCAGCAGCGCGTCCTCGGCGATCATGCCGATCGAGCCGGAGTGCCCGAGGATGTAGGCGACCTCGCTGTCGGAGAGCATGAAGTTGATGGGCACCATGATCACGCCCAGCTTGGCCAGGGCGAAGGTGAGCACCGCGTACTCCCAGCAGTTGTGGGAGAACACCGCGATCCGGTCGCCGCCGGACAGCCCGGTACCGGTGAGGTGGGCGGCAGTCCGGTTCACGCTGGTGTTGAACTCCGCGAACGTCTGCCGGCGATCACCGGCCACCACGCCGAGCTTGTCGGGATACCGCACGGCCGTGCGCCGCAGCAGGTCTCCCAGGGCGTTGCTCCGGGCGCGCGCGACCAGCGCCTGCGTGGACTCCGGCGTGGGCTGCGATGCCATCGCGTCACTCCTCAATGTCAGAGCAGCGTCACACCGAGGCGGCGGGCACCCTCAGGATCAACGACAGGCCCTGCCCGCCACCACCGCACAGGGCGGCCGCTGCCACGCCACCACCCCGACGCTGCAACTCTAGAGCCGCGGTCAGCGCGATCCGAGCGCCCGACATGCCCACGGGGTGGCCGAAGGCGATGGCGCCACCGTTGACGTTCACCCGTTCCGGTGCGATGCCGAGCTCCTCGACGGACTGCAGCACCAGCCCGGCGAAGGCTTCGTTGATCTCGAGCAGATCGAGGTCGGCGACCTGCAGGCCACCGTCGCGGCGCAGCGCATCCTTGACGGCCGCCGCGGGCTGCCCCATCAGGGACGGCCCGGGTCCGGCCACGAAGCCGGACTCCCCGATCTCGGCGATCCAGGCGACGCCCAGCTCGACGGCCTTCGCCTTGCTCATGACGATCACCGCGCAGGCACCGTCGGACAGCGGCGACGACGACGCGGCCGTGATCGTGCCGTCCGCGGCGAACGCGGGCTTGAGCGCGGACAGCGTCGCCAGATCCAGCCCGGCGCGGATGCCCTCGTCGGTCTCCACGACCGCGGTCTTGCCACGCCCGGCGGGAACCTCGACGGCGACGATCTCCTGCTTGAGCGCGCCGGACTCGGTGGCGGCGTTGGCCAGCTCGTGCGAGCGCACCGCGAACTGGTCCTGCGGCAGGCGCTGGATCCCCAGCTCGGTCTGGGCGCGCTCGGTCGACGCACCCATCGAGATGCCGTCGAAGGCGCAGATCAGCGCGTCCTGCTCCAGCGCGTCGGCCATGCCGGTGGAGCCGTACTTGAAGCCGCCGCGGGAGTTCATCAGCAGGTGCGGGGCGTTGCTCATCGACTCCATGCCGCCGGCCACGACGACCTCGGCCCGGCCCAGGCTGATCTGCTGGTCGGCCAGGATGATCGCGTGCAGACCGGACAGGCACAGGTCGTTGAGGGTCAGCGCGGGCGTCGACAGACCTACCCCGCCGGCCACGGCGGCCTCGCGGGCCGGGTTGGGGCCGACTCCGGCCTGGACCACGTTGCCCATGATGACCAGATCGACGAGTGCCGGGTCCAGGGCGGCCGACTCGAGGGCACCGCGGATGGCCGCACCACCGAGATCGGCGGCGGTCTGGGACTTCAGCGCGCCGAGGAACTTGCCGATCGGGGTGCGAGCGCCGGCGACGAGAACGGAGCCTGGCATGTGGATCACCTTTTCTGTGCTGCTGCGGATGTGGTCGTACCGATCCGGTGCGAGCCCGCGACGGCACGCGACCGGTGAGGGTCTAGGTGGTGGCGCGCGGGCCGAGGAACCGGGCGAGCGCCTCGCGGGAGGGCGGGGAGGCAGCAAGTTCGGCGATCGAGCGGGCCTCGACATCCAGCTGGGCGGCGAGCGTGCGCCCGGCGCCGTCGGTGATCAGTTGCTTGGCGCGCGCCATGGCCAGCGGCTGGGCCGTGATCTGCCGGGCAAGGTCGGCGGCGACGTGCGCGACGTCGGCATCGGCGACGACGCGGCTGACGAGCCCCCACTCCAGCGCCTCCGCGGCGGTCAGGACGCGGTTGGTCAGAGCCAGGTCCATCGCCCGCTTCACGCCGATGAGCCGGGGCAGGAAGTAGGACGTGCCGCAGTCCGGGGACAGACCGACGGCGGTGTAGGCCACCCGCAGCTTCGCCGACTCCGCCGCGATGACGAGGTCGCAGACGCAGAGCAGGCCGATCCCGCCGCCGGCGACCGCTCCCTGGAAGGCAGCGACCACGGGTACCGGGAGCTGATCGAACAGCACGACGGCCTCGTGCGTGGTGTCGGCGACCTCGAGCACGTGTGCCTCGATGCGGTCGGCGTGAGCGTCGAACTCGCGCAGGTCGCCACCGACGCAGAAGTTCTTGCCCTCCGCGCTCAGGAACACCGCGTGCACGTCGCCCGCGGCGACGTCGGCGGTGAGCTGCTGCGCGGTGGCGCGCAGCTGGCGGGCCATCTCGAGATCGAGCGCGTTTCCGGCCTCGGGGCGGGCCAGGACGATCGCCGCCACACCGTCGGCATCCCGGCGGCGCACGCGGAGCGGCTGCGCGGCGGCACTCGCGGTCACAGCAATCCTCCGAACCGGACGCTTTAGTTGGACGTCCTACCATCTCACTGTAGAACACGATCCTGGCGCTGTCGTGAGACGGATGGGAACCGTGCGGACGGGCGCGAGGCCTGAGTCAGCCGCCCGCGGGAACACACGGTTCCCGGAAGTACAGGGACGACTGCTTGCGATACTACGCAGAGCGCTTGCGACGTCAAGCGGACGGGCGTCAGGTCGCGGGGTTGCTGAGCCGCCGGTACAGCTCGATGAGCACCCGCCGGTCGGCTGCCGTCAGCGAGGCGTCGGCCGCGATGGCCGCCTCGACCGACGGCGTCGTGGGGGCGCCGTCGCCGGCGACACCCACCTGCCCGTCGGCATGGGAGAGCAGGACGTCCATGGAGACGTCCAGCGCGTTCGCGATCGCCCGCACGACCCGCAGCGACGGCTGGTGCAGGCCGCGTTCGATCTGGCTGAGATAGGCGTTGGACACGCTGGTGAGCTCGCCGAGCTGGCGCAGGGACAGCGCCGACAGCCGGCGTTGGTTGCGGATGAACGTCCCCAACGAATGCGGTGTGTCAGGAGGGTCGACCTTGCTGGCAGCCATGATCAGACGAGGCTAGCCGGGCCCGGCCGCGCACGGAACGGTGAACCCACCACGGTTGTGATCCCGTGACGCGAGAATCTTGAGTTCATGCCTAGAAAGTGCCACGCTGAGGCTCCTGCGACGAGAGGACCTCGATGTTCGATCTGGAAGCTCGCACCGCCGTGATCACCGGCGCCGCCAGCGGGATGGGGCTGGCGATGGCCACCCGGTTCGCCGAAGCCGGCATGCGGGTCGTGCTCGCCGACATCGAGGCCGGGCGTCTGGTCGAGGCGACGGACGGGCTCCGGAGCCGGGGGTTCGACGTGCTGGGGGTGCCCACCGATGTCGCCGACGCGGGCGCTGTCACCGCCCTGGCCGATGCGGCCTTCAGCGCCTACGGGACGGTCGACGTCCTCTGCAACAACGCCGGCGTGGTGAAGCGGGCGCGTTCCTGGGAGCTCACCGACGACGACTGGAACTGGGTCCTGAACGTGGATCTGTGGAGCGTCATCCACGGTCTGCGCGCCTTCGTCCCGCGCATGCTCACCCAGCCCGGCGGCGGGCACATCGTCAACACCGCGTCGATGGCCGCCCTGCTCCCGCTGCCCAACCTGGCCGCCTACTCCGTGGCCAAGGCCGGCGTCCTCGCCCTGTCCGAGAGCCTGCAGCTGGAGTTCGACCAGCTCGGCGCCGCGATGAAGGTGTCCGTGCTGTGCCCGGGGTACATCCCCACCGGGATCACCACGAGTGCGCGCAACCGCCCGAGCGCGCTCGGCGACCAGGCCGCCGCGCCGGACGTCCCGCGCACGACCGCCGACGTCGTCCCGATCATGACCGCCGCGGACGTGGCCGAGCAGGTGCTGGACGCGATCCGTACCGATCGGTTCTGGATCCTCACCCACGACGACTACCGCGCCGTCATCATGGACCGAGCCGCCCGGATCGGGACCGAGGGGCGCCCGTTCGCGGCGCCGGTCTGGTAGCCGCGGCATGGCCACCACCGACCTCATCCTGTCCTTCGGGACGCTGCGCTTCGCGACGTTCACCGAGCGCGTGGAGGCGGCCGCGGCGGCCGGGTTCGATGGCATCGGCCTGTCGCTGACGGCCTACCGGCGCCTGCGCGCCAACGGCTGGTCCGATCGCGACCTGGCCGACCTGCTCAACGACCACGGCCTGCGGCTGAGCGAGATCGAGGCGTTGAGCGGCTTCGCGGCCCGTGGCGAGGCGGCGGTGCCGGCGCTGCCCGGGCTGCGGTACGCCGACGCCGAGCTCGAGGCGAGGGCGTTCGCGATGGCCGACGCATTCGGGGCACGCCATGTGCAGGTGGTGGGGACCTTCGGGACCGCGGAGCTGGAACCCGATGTCGTCGCCGATTTCGCCGGCCTGTGCGACCGCGCAGCCGAGCACGGCCTCCTCGTCGCCCTGGAGTTCGTCCCGACGACCAACATCGCCGACATCGCCACGGCCGAACGCATCGTGGCAGAGGCCGGTCGCGCCAACGGCGGCCTGTGCGTGGACAGTTGGCACTACGAGCGGGGCACGAGCGATCTGCCGGCACTCCGCGCGCTGCGGAGCGAGCACGTCGCGATGATCCAGATCGACGACGGGCCGCTGCTGCCGGAGGACCCGGACTACCTGCTCGACACGATCCACAACCGCGGCTGCCCCGGAACGGGAGAGTTCGACCTGACCGTCTTCCTGCAGGCGATGTGGGACAACGGTGTCGACGTCCCCCTCAGCGTCGAGGTGCTGTCCCGCGATCTCGACGCGTTGCCCGCCCACGAGGCGGCACTGATCGCCGCGCGCACCACGCGCGAGGTCATCGAGCAGGCGCGGTCCGCACGTGCGCCAGCGTGAGCTCCAGACCGTAGGCGAGCTCGGTGACCTGACGTCGGGCCGACCAGTCGCGGGGATCGAACACGGCCTGGGTGGAGATGCCCTGGACGATCGTCAGCAGCGTGCGGGCGGCGGCGCGCAGCTCGGCGTCCTCGGCCGCCGGGCCGAAGTCGTCCCGGAGCACGTTGTAGACGCGGACCCGCGCCGAGCGGACCCGCTTGCGCTGCATGGCCGCGAGCTCGGCATCGCTGGCCGCGGTCCCCCAGAACGAGACGAACAGCTGCCAGTCACGCCGGGACTCCTCATCCAGCGGCAGCAGCGCCTCCAGGCAGGAGGCGAGCGTGCGCCCGTCGGCGCGGACGGTGTTCTCGAACCGTTCCGTCGCCCGGTTGGCCGCCGCGAGATAGGTGGAGCGGACGAGGTCCCGCTTGTCCTCGAAGTAGTGGCTGACGACGGCGGTGCTGAAGCCGGCAGCGGCGGCGACACCGCGCACGGTCAGGGCGTCGACTCCGCCGGAGGCGATCAGATCGGCTGCGGTAGCGGTGACGAGTTCCCGTCTGGACTCGTGGTCGACGAAGCGCGGCATCCGAAAAAGGTATCAGGGCGCTAGCTCACACAGCCTTGACGCCGTTCGTATAACAGTTGTTATATAACAGGGGTAACGATAACCGAGCGTGGGAGTGTCATGGCTGAGAACGAGTCCTTCGATGTCGTCGTACTGGGAACCGGAGCGGCCGCGCTGACCGCCGCGATCCGCGCCCATGCCGAAGGCGCCAGCGTCGGCCTGTTCGAGAAGGCCGAGAAGGTCGGCGGCACGAGCGCGTGGTCCGGCGGGATGGTCTGGATCCCGATCGAACCCGCACATGGCCGAGCTCGGCATCGCCGACAGCACGCGAGGAGGCGCTGACCTACCTGATGTCGCTGTCGGAGGGGCTGATCGACGCGAACCTGGCGCGGGTCCTGCTCGACACCGGCCCGGACATGGTCTCGTGGATGGAGGCCAACACGCCCGTCACGTTCCAGATCATCAAGGACTTCCCCGACTACCACCCCGAGCACCCCGGCGCGAAGCCCGGCGGCGGCCGATCGCTGGAGTGCCCGCTGTACCCCTTCGACGAGCTCGGCGAGTGGCAGGACCGGGTCACGGTCGGCCCGCAGCTGTCGGGCAACATCGCGATGAGCGAGACGAGCCTGGGCCGCGGCGCACCCGGCGGCGTTCCGGCCGACGAGATGGCCCGCCGCCGGATCCACGACGAGCGCGGCGCCGGGCAGGGCCTGGTGGCCCCCCTGCTCAAGGCGCTGCCTCGACCGCGGGATCGTCCCGCGGACGCAGATGCGCGCCGTCAGCCTGGTCACCGACGCCGACGGTTCGGTCACGGGCGTGCGCTTCGAGGGCCCCGACGGACCGGTCGAGGTCTCCGCCGGCGCGGTCGTGCTGGCCACGGGCGGCTTCGAGTGGGACGCGGCGATGGTGCGCAGCTTCATCCGCGGCCCGCTCGTGCGCTCGGCCTCCGTCCCGACGAACACCGGCGACGGGCTGAAGATGGCGATGCGCGTGGGCGCCGGGCTCGGCAACATGCGTGAGGCCTGGTGGGTACCGATCATCGACGTCCCGATCGAGGGCAAGGGCACCGCCGGCTGGCAGGTCAACGGGGAGCGCACCCGCCCGCACAGCATCATGGTCAACAGCCTGGGCAGGCGCTTCACCAACGAGGCCGCGAACTACAACGCCCTGGGTGCGGCCTTCCACGTGATCGACGTGAACACCTACGACCTACGTCAACCACCCCGCGTACCTGATCTTCGACGACCACTACCTCACCAAGTACGGCCTGGCGGGCTTCAAGTCCGGTACGGGTCCCACCCCTGGCTGGATCACCGAGGCGCCGTCCATCAGCGAGCTCGCGGACAAGCTGGGCCTCCCGGCCGACGCGCTGCAGGACACGATCGCGCGGTGGAACTCCCACCACGAGCGCGGCGAGGACGTCGACTTCGGTCGGGGCAACGGACGCCACGACAGGTGGTGGGGGGATCCGGCCTTCGGCGACAGCCCGCTGTCCACGATCGGCCCGATCGACACCCCGCCCTACTACGCGGTGCGCGTGTACTCCGGAGCGCTGGGCACCAAGGGCGGCCCGCAGACCGACGGCACCGCGCAGGTGCTCGACCTCGACGGCGCGCCCGATCGGCGGGCTGTACGCCGCCGGCAACGTGATGGCCTCGGCGATGGGCATGACCTACGGCGGCGCGGGCGGCACGCTCGGCCCGGCGATGGTCTTCGGCTACCTGGCCGGGAGCAACGCCGCCATCGCGGCGACCAAGACCGCATCCAGCCGGACGTCGGCATGAGCTTCGAGGGCAAGGTCGCGATCGTCACCGGCAGCGCCGGCGGGATGGGGCGCGCGTCGGCGCTGGCCTTCGCGGCCGCGGGCGCCAAGGTGATCGTCGCCGACGTGTCCTCCGCGGAGGAGACGGTCGCGATGATCACCGAGGCGGGCGGCGAGGCGACGTACGTGCGCACCGACGTGTCGTCCGAGGCCGATGTCGTCGCCATGGTGGACGCGGCCGTGTCGACCTACGGCGGCCTCGACTACGCGCTCAACGGGGCGGCGATCGAGATCGAGACGACTCTGCTCGCCGACACCCCCGTCGAGACGTTCGACCGGCTGCTGTCGGTCAACGTCCGCTCCGTCTTCCTGTGCATGAAGTACGAGATCCCGGCCATGCTCGCCCGCGGCGGGGGTGCGATCGTCAACATCGCCTCGACGAACTCCTTCCGCCCGCGGCCGAAGCAGGCCGGCTACACCACCTCGAAGTTCGCCGTCGTCGGCCTGACCAAGACCGCCGCCATCGAGTACGCCGACCAGAACATCCGCATCAACGCGGTCGCGCCGGGCGCCATCGACACCCCGATGCTGCGCGGGGCCATGGCGGCGCGCGGATCCCGCGAGGCCGACGTCGTCAAGAACCTCTCGCCTGATCGGCCGCCTGGGCACCCCCGAGGAGATCGCCAAGGCCGTCCTGTGGCTGTGCTCGGAGGACTCGACGTTCACCGTCGGGCACGTCCTCGCGGTGGACGGCGGGTACCTGTCCCGCTGACGCCGCGGGTGGTCAGAGCTCGAGGACGGTGACGGTTCCGGTCGACCCGTCGACCTCGACCAGCGCGCCGTCCGGGATGCGCCGGCTCGCACCGACGACGCCCGCCGCGCAGGGGATCCCGAGCTCCCGGCTGACGATCATCGCGTGGCTGGCCATCGCGCCGACGTCGACCACGACGGCGGCCGACACCATGAACAGCGGCGTCCACGACGGGTCCGTCTGCGGGGCGACGAGCACCTCGCCGGGTTCGAAGTCGGCGATGCTCGACGGGTCGTGGACGATCCGGGCCCGGCCGCGCGCGACACCGGCCGACGCGCCGACACCCTGCAGCACGTCGCCCGCCACGGCGGGGGCGTACACCGTCTCGGTCTTGTGGTGCAGCTCCGACAGCGGCGTCAGCGGCTTGCCGGCCTCCACGAACGTGGGCAGGTCGAGCCCGAACAGGCTCTGCCACTCCTTCTCGCGCTGAGCCAGCACCGAGCGCAGCGAGGCCGGGTCGGAGACGAGGATGTCCAGTTCGGACTCCAGTGCCATGAACAGCTGGCGCGGGCTCTCCAGGTGCCCCTCGGCGTGGAGGCGGTTGGCCACCTCGGTCAGGGCCATGCGCGCCTCGTGCAGCACCTTGACGCAGTTGGTCTTGCCACGCTCCCGCCACGCGCCGAAGCGCCGCGCGGAGCCGACGGCGGTGTGGAACAGCTGCACGGAGTCCGGGTTGTCGCCGATGAGCGCGAGCGCCTCCGCCGTCGCCGCCTCGGTCTCGCCGGCCTGGTCGGCCTGCCGCGAGGACGGTGCCTCCGAGTCCTCCAGCTGGCGCAGCCGGTCGACCAGCCCGAGCGGCAGCTCCGGCACGGTCTCCCACGAATCCGAGCCCAGGTCCCACTCCCCCGGGCCGCGGTAACCGAACTCGCGCAGGAACGCGGCGAAGGCCGGGCCGAACGTCGGGTGGTCGGCGACCCGGGCGGGCAGGCCCGCGATGCCGGCGTCGAACTCGGCGCCCAGGGCGGCGTCGGCGCGGACCAGGCGTGACAGGTCCCAGAGCGCGTAGGTCGGGGCTGCGGAGTCGACGTCCCCGGCGTGGCCGATGACCTTGAGGACGAGCGAGGGGTCGGCGCCGAGCAGCTGGCCGAGCACGGCCGGTCCGAGCGCGGCGCTGTTGCTGCCGACCGTCTCGCCGCGCCACACCAGCCGCTCGATGGGCATGAGCGACCGGGCGTGGGCGATCAGCGCTTCCGTTCCGGTCGTCGCGAGGTCCGGGCGCTGGGCACGGCACCGATCGGCCCAGGCCTTGTCCTCGTCCATGCTGGGGTAGGTCGTGGTGGTCAGCGCCCAGGCCGTCTGTGCCTCCTGCGCGGCCTTCAGCGACTCGTTCTCGTCCGAGGCGTCCGGGATGTGGGCCGGCGCGTCCGGGTGACCGCCGAAGAAGGCCGAGTCGACGACGTCGGTCCCGATGCCCTGCCGGATGCCGATGACCCGCACGGTCGACTGGTTGACGTAGAGGTAGCCGTAGAAGAACCCGGCGACCGGGGCGACGGCCTCGCCCGACATCTCCGCGGCCGTGAAGGACTTGTTCGCGACGTACCCGGCTCCCCACCCCGGGAGGATGCTCGGGATCCAGGCCAGCGTGGCACCGAGTGGCGTGATCGGATCCGGCAGGACGTCGTTGGCGTTCATCCGGGTGTACACGGGGAACCGCAGGCTCGGTTCCGTGTCGATCGGCCAGGTGGGTGCGGACATGGATCCTCCAGGATAGGGAGACGACAGCTCGGGAAACTGTAGTCGGTCTAAACCTGCAAACCGGGATCGACCAGAACCTTCAGATCCGACGACGTCCCGCCTGCCAGATCAGCCAATGTAGCGCCCAGATCTGGGAGTGCAACGGTGCGCGAGTAGAGCGGCTCGACCTGGACCCGACCGTCGGCCATGAGGGACATCGCGCGGACGACGTCGTCATGGGTGAAGGCCACAGAGCCGACCACGCTGACCTCCTTGGCCAGCCAGTGCGCCGGGTTGAACGTCGCCTCCGCGGCGGCGTAGCCGAGCATCAGCATGACCCCGCCGCGTCGGGTGAGCGACACGGCCTGCTGGATCAGCTCCGGGCGCCCGACGCACTCGAAGACGACGTCGGCTCCCAAGCCGCCGGTGGACTCGCGGATCAGCGCGTCGGCTTCGGCTCCGGGCGCGAGGGCCAGCGAGGCCCCGAGCCGGAGGGCCAGCGCGCGGCGGCTCTCCGACGGCTCGACGACGACGGTGCGGCCCGCTCCGATCGCTCGTGCGAACTGCATCGCCAGCAGGCCGATGGAGCCGCCGCCCTGGATGACGACGGTGTCCCCGGGAAGGATCCGGCTGCGGCGCACCCCGTGGAACGCGACGCTGGCGGGCTCGACCTGGGCGGCCGCGATGTCCGACAGCGCGTCCGGCGGGGCGATGACCCGGCGCGCATCCACGGTCAGCGAGCGGGCGAAGGCGCCGTGCGCGGGGGCGTTGGCATCGCGGCCGCGCGCCATCGCCAGTGCCAGCGAGCAGAACTCGGTCATACCCGAACGGCACTCCAGGCACTGGCCGCACGGAGGCGACACGGCGATGACCACGCGCTCCCCCTCCGACACGGAGGTGACCCCGCTGCCCACGGCGGACACGACACCGACCCACTCGTGGCCGCAGACGGCCGGGCTGTGTCCGGCGCCGGTCCGGTAGGAGCTGATCTCGGTACCGCAGATCCCGCAGAGTGTGACGGCCACGCTGACGCAGCCGGGCGCCGGCGGCGCCTCCTCGAAGTCGCGGTACTCGAGGCGTCCCGCGCCGGTGATCAGCGCCGCGGTGACGGTCAGGGCGCTCATGCGCTCAGCGCCGAGGCGACCAGCGCGCGGGTGCGGTCGCCGGCCAGCTTGGCGCCCTCCATGGCCGGCATCGCCGTCATGTCCGGATGGATGACCTCCGGTCCCACCCATGTCAGGGCGTCGATGTCGGCCAGTGCCCTGATCAGGCGCGGCAGGTCGAAGGAGCCGGCGCCCGGGAGGAGCCGGTGCTGGGTGTCCTCCCGCATCGTGCCGACGACCTCGGCGTAGGCATCGTCGAGCTGGACGGCGAAGATGCGCTCGCCCGGGATGGTCGCGAGCAGGTCGAAGTCCGGGTTGCCTCGGAAGAAGTGCCAGCTGTCCAGGACGATGCCGCCGTTAGGGCGGCCCGCGTCGCGGACGATGTCCCAGCAGATCGCCAGGTCGCTGACGACGGTCATCGGGATGAACTCGAGGTGGACGACGGCGCCGAGGTCGGCCACCCGGTCGCAGAGCACGCCGAAGTGCGCCGCGAACTCCTCGACCGGTACGTCGGTGTTCGGCGTGGCGATCGCGGTCATCGCCGTGATCTCCAGGTCCTCGCTCATCCGCAGCGCCTCGTCGGTGGTGAAACGGGCGAAGCGCGACGTCGCCGACGTGGCGCCGGGGTACCACCCCATGACCGGGTCGAGCACGACGCCCAGCCCGGCTCCGCGGATCTGCTTGCCGAGTTCCCGAGCGGAGACCCCGCTCTCCTCGGCCCGGAAGACGTCGAGGGTGCTGACGCTCAGCCTGGTGTAACCGTTGTCGACGGCGGCCGGGATCCGGGGCGGGATGGGGCTCTCCAGGCCGACCGTGCCGGACCAGAGGATCCAGTTGATCGAGTCGAGCGACGAGGCCATCGGGGCTCCTCAGAGGTGGGCGGCGGTGCCGTTCCTCGGCCGCCGCTCGTCTTCCATCAGTGGTAATAAAACTAGTCCAACACCAGTAAGTCAATGGTCTCGGTCGACGGCACCTGCACCTCGACAACGGCGATCAGGTGTTAGTAGAGTGCGTCACTATAAAGTATGTCGTTGGGCGTCTGGGCCGGGTGGGACGCCTGCTGGCACAATGGACCTGCAGTTCCGCTGCGGTCGCGCGCACTGAGAGGAACCGGAATGTCGATTTCAGAGTTGCCCCAGGAGAGCACAAACCACCTGCCGCTCTGGTACGACCTCGTGCTCGACGACGCGGTGCCGCTCGACGGGCACCTGCGCGAACGGTTCCACTACTTCCCCAAGGCGACCTCGGTCTCGGTCGACCGCTACACCAGTCGCGAGTGGCACCTCCTGGAGAAGGAGCACGTCTGGCGCAAGGTGTGGCAGATGGCCTGCCGTGAGGAGCACATCCCCGAGGTCGGCAGCTACATCAAGTACGACATCGCCGGCGACTCCTACCTGGTCGTCCGCACCCGCGACGGCATCAAGGCCTACGTCAACGCGTGCCTGCACCGCGGCCGGGCGCTGAAGGACTACGACGGCCGGTGCAGCGAGTTCCGCTGCTCCTTCCACGGCTTCACCTGGAAGCTCGACGGCACCCTGCGCTTCATGCCCGCGCCGCAGGAGTTCCCCGAGGTGGAGGCCGACCGCGAGCAGTGGCGGCTCCCGCAGGCGCAGGTGGGCACCTGGGGTGGGTTCGTGTTCATCAACCCCGACCCCGACGCCGGATCCCTGGAGGAGTTCCTCGGCACGATGCCCGAGCACTTCGCCCAGTGGGACTTCGAGCACCGCTACATCCAGGCCCACGTGGCCAAGAAGCTGCGCTGCAACTGGAAGATCGCTCAGGAGGCGTTCGACGAGGGTCTGCACGTGGGCGCCACGCACCCGCAGTCGGCTGCCTACGTCGGTGACTCGAACAGCGCCATCGACGTCTACGGCAACTGGTCGCGGCAGATCAGCCCGAGCGGAACGCCGATCGACGACATCCCCGGTGACACATCGGAGACCGAGATCCTGCGCCGCATGCTGGACGTCCGTGAGGGCGAGGACCTCCCGATCCCGTTCCAGCAGGACTCGACCGCGCGCGACAGCATGGCCTCCGCCGCCCGCGAGCGCTGGCGCCAGGTGCTCGGCGACGAGGTCGACGACGATCTCGGACGCGGAGTTCGTGGACCACTGGAACTACGCGATCTTCCCCAACCTCCACCCGTGGGGGGCGTTCAACCGCATCGTCTACCGCTTCCGCCCCAACGGCGACAACCACGACGAGAGCATCTTCGAGGTGATGTTCCTGACGCCGTACCGCGGTGAGAAGCCACCCACCTCCCCGGTCCTCGAACTGGACTTCGACGACAGCTGGACGAAGGCGACCAGCCTGTCCACGCTGGCGCTGGTCATGGAGCAGGACTCGTTCAACATGGAGGCCGTGCAGCGCGGCCTGGAGACGACCCGGCGTTCGCACGTCATCACCTCGACGTTCCAGGAGGGCATGATCTCCTGGCGCCACGACCTGCTGACGGAGTGGATCGGCGACAAGGCCGACGGCGTGGTGCGGTAGATGGAACCCACCGGCGAGCTGGAACCCACGGGAGGCATGGAACCGACGGGCGGTATCCGGCATCCGCTGAACCCGCTGGCGCTGTACTTCTCCTATGACGACGGCGTGGTCATGGTGACCATGGGGACCCGATGGGGTCGCTTCCGCCCGAACGGCAAGTGGCTGGAGGGGACGCTGTTCGAGGCGGACCCCGAGCTGTGCCTGTGGGTCTCGGCCCCGCGGCCGAAGAACCACCACCGCACCAGCCGCATCCTGGACATGTCCTCGGAGCGCTGACATGGAGCTGCTCGCCGAACTCGGCGCCAAGGAGGAGATCCGGCAGGCGGCGCTGCGCTACTGCCGCGGGGTCGATCGCCTGGACTTCGATCTCATGTTCAGCGCGTACCACCCGGACGCCCACGACGACCACGGCGTCTTCGTGGGCCCCGCGCGCGACCTGTGCGAACGCGTGGTCGCCTCCCACGCCCGCTACGACTCGACCATGCACTGCGTGCTGAACCACGCGATCGAGCTCACCGACGACACCACCGCGGTCGGGGAGATCTACAACGTCACCTATCTCCTGCACACCGACGACCTCGGCACCCAGACGCTGAACACCTGGTGGGGGCGCTACCTCGACCGGTACGAGCTGCGCGACGGGCGCTGGGCGATCAGTCACCGCACCTGCGTCCACGAGTTCACCAAGGCCGAGACCCTGACGCAGACGATGAACATCGACGCGGCCGTCTTCAAGTCCGGGGCGGTCGACCGCGGCGTCGGCGCACCCCTCGGCCCGGCCGCCTACGTCTGAGCATCACGGCGGCGGCCGATCGGCTACGCGCCGGAGCTCTCCTGCAGGTAGGCCGTGCGCAGCCGCGCCGGGAGGGTCGGGTCCATCCCGCGCTCCAGCCCCCACTGCTCGGCGCCGCCGTAGCGCTCGTCCAGGTGCTCGAGGAAGCCGACCATGGTCTCGGCATTCGCCTCGAAGATCCACGCGGGTGCCGAGGCGAGGCCGTTGGACCTGAAGAACGGCGACGCTCGGATCCGGTCCAGGACGAGATCCATGGCCGGGGCGGTGGCCGCGTAGTCGTCGGCGATCTGCGCCCGCTCGACGCCGACGAGTTCGAGCAGCAGCGCCACCAGGATGCCGGTGCGGTCCTTGCCGACGGTGCAGTGGACGACCGCCGGCAGGTAGTCGCGATCGGCGAGCAGTTCGAGCGCCCGCAGCAGGATCGCCCCCGACACCCGCAGGTGGGCGGCATAGTCGTCGACCAGATTCGTCGCCCGGCCCGACGCGATCTGTTCGGCGTTGAGCGCCGCCTGCGGCTCCAGGGCCATGTTGATGTAGGCGATGTGCCCGAAATCGGACAGGTCGACGGCGCCCTCCCGCCGGCACTCCTCGGCGGTCCGCAGGTCGATGACGAGCCGGATCCCGCCGCGCGCCAGGAGCGACTCGCGCCCGGCCGCGGTGAGCCCGCTCAGGTTGTCCGATCGGTACAGCCTGCGGCGGCGGACGACACGGCCGTCGGCGGTGCTCAGGCCGCCGAGATCTCGGATGTTGACCAGGCCGTCGACGGCCACTTCACGGCGCTGCGCACGCGCGTGCTGCGGTACCTGGTCGGCGTCGATGGCATCGCTCATCAGGGTTCGACCCCCTCAGGTCGGACGTCGCCGGCAGCATGCAGCGGCGACAGATCGGGGAGCAGCGGGTGCTCGACCGCAGTTACTTTAGACGCTCTACAGTGCGTTTGAACAGATGTCAGGCCGCGGCCGCCACCAGAGGGGCCAGCGTGCGCGGGACGGCGATCCACGCCTCGTCCGAGACCAGCTCGGGGTCGAAGTTGACGTCGACGATGATCGCCGCGGCGCCGGCCTGCTTGCTGGCGGAGACCTCGGCGCACAGGTCGTCCACGCCGAGGGTGCGCAGGTTGGCCACCTGTACCGGCGGCACGGTGAACGTGCGCCGGTACAGCTCCAGCGGCGCCATCCCCGCCGGGCGCATCGACGCCAGCTGGGCGAGCAGTTCGAGGTGGGTCTCGAGCGTCCCCGATGCCGGGTTCCAGATGTCGAACCGCTCGGCGGTGCGGCGGAGACCGGCCGGCGAGCGCATCCCCGACAGCAGGCGGGGACGTGGGGACTGCACGGGCTTCGGGCGGACGTCGGAGACCGGGATGTCGAAGAACCGTCCGTGGAACTCCACCGGGTCGGGTCCCCAGCAGGTGGTCAGGGCGTCGATCAGCTCGTCGCACCGCACCCCGCGCGTGCGCGGGTCGACGTCCATCAACTGGTGCTCCTCGTCGGACCAGCCCACGCTGAAGCCGGCCACGACCCGTCCCTCCGAGAGCAGGTCGATCGTGGACAGCCGCTGGGCCAGGTCGACCGGCCGGTGCAGCCCGGCGACGAGGATCGCGTCCCGATCTCGACGTCGCTCGTCCAGGCCGCGACGGCCGCGAGGGTCTCCAGCGGGCTCAACACGCTCCGGTAGGCCTCGGGCACGGCCAGCCCCGGGCGCGCGGAGTAGCCGGAGACGGGTTGATGGGGATAGAAGAGGTGCTCCTGCACCCACAGTCCGCCGAAGCCCAACTCCTCGGCCTGCTCGGCGAAACCCTGCAGACCCTTGCGCGTGACATGCCCACCGAGTTGCGGCAGACAGAGCCCGACCTTCACAGCGCCTCCCGAAGCTCCGATTGTTCGCTCTAGTTTATGCAGTCTTTGTAGAGATACGATAGGGCCGTCCGCGACTCGAGCACCGCACCACGTCACCCGGGAGGCGCCACCATGGAGGTTCGCAAGGAGCTGTACATCGGTGGTCGCTGGGTCGCTCCCGAGGGTGGCGGCGAGATCGCCGTCGCCGACTCGCGGACCGGCGAGGTGATGGGCAGCGTCCCCAAGGGCGGCGCCGCCGAGGTCGAGTCCGCGGTCGCCGCCGCCAACACCGCGTTCCCCGCCTGGGCCGCCTCGACCCCGTCGCAACGGATCCGCCGCCCTGCGCGCGATCGCCGACGGCCTGAGCGCGCGCACCGACGAGCTCGCCGAGATCATGGCCCGCGAGGTCGGCACTCCCCTGGCCATCTCGCAAGCGGGTCCAGGTCGGATTGGCCGTCGACGTGTTCCGCTCGATCGCCGACGCGGTGGACGAGACGCCGCTGCAGTCGACGATCGGCACATCCGTCCTCCTGCGCCAGCCGGCCGGGGTCGTCGCAGCGATCACGCCGTGGAACTACCCGCTCTATCAGCTGGCGGCCAAGCTCGCGCCGTCCCTGGGCGCCGGGTGCACCACCGTGCTCAAGCCCGCCGGGGCCGCACCGCTGGCGACGTTCGCCCTCGCCGAGGTCATCGAGTCGCTCGACCTCCCGGCCGGCACCGTCAATCTCGTCACCGGCCCGGGCGCGGTGATCGGCGAACTCATGGCCGCCCACCCGAACGTCGACATGGTCAGCATCACCGGCTCGACGGGCGCCGGCGTCCGGGTCGCGCAGCTCGCCGCGGCGACGGTCAAGCGGGTCACGCTCGAACTCGGCGGGAAGTCCCCGTTCGTCATCCTCGACGACTCCGATCTCTCCGCGGTGATCCCCACGGCGGTGCGCGCCGGCTTCGTCAACAACGGCCAGACCTGCTCGGCGCTCACCCGGATCATCGTGCCGCGGTCGATGCTCGCCGAGGTCGAGGAGCGACTGGCCGCACTGGTCGGGGCGATGGTCGTCGGCGATCCGCTCGACCCCGCCACGGAGCTCGGCCCGATGGTCACCGCCGCGCAGCGCGACAGCGTGAACAACTACATCTCCATCGGCCTGGGCGAAGGCGCCCGGCTCATCGCCGGTGGCGCAGAGGCGCCCGACGGCCTGGACCGCGGCTTCTACGTCCGGCCCACCGTCCTGTCCGGCGTCACCAGGGACATGGTGGTGGCCCAGGAGGAGATCTTCGGTCCGGTGCTGGTGGTCCTCGCCGCCGACAGCGAGGACGAAGCCGTCGACATCGCCAACGACTCCATCTACGGCCTGTCCGGCGGCGTCTGGTCGGGCGATCAGGACCGGGCCATCGCCGTGGCCCGCCGGCTGCGCACGGGCCAGGTGGCGATCAACGGCGGGCGGTTCAACGTCGCCGCTCCCTTCGGCGGCTACAAGCAGTCGGGCATCGGGCGGGAACTGGGCGAGCACGGCCTGGCCGAGTACTTCGAGCTCACGTCGCTGCAGCTTCCGGCCTCGGCCGCCGCGAGCGCGTCGACCGTGGAACAAGCCTGACGGTGGCCGGCACGGGCTACTCGAAGAGCTTCGCGCGCTTCCTGCCGCTGACCTCACGCACCCGCGAGGAGTGCGAGCGGCACTACGTGGACGTCCACTTCGCCTTCGCCAGGAGGATGCTGGCGGCGCAGCCGAACCTGATCACGTATCACACCGGCGTCGCCGTGGCCGAGTACGACATCGCCGGCGGCTGGTCGCAGTACCCGCGCGCCTGGCGGTTCGTCATGCTGCGGCTCCGCGCCGGGCAGGCTCGCGAGGCGTCGCCCGAGATCGCCGAGCTCATTGCCCAGGACCACCGCAACTGCCTGCGTGACCTGCGCTCCTGCAAGGTGTCCGAGGACGTGGTGCTCGACCGGCGGTCCGGGCAGACCGTGCTGGTGAAGTACCTGTTCGAGTTCGACCGGCACCCCGACACCCCTGCGGACGTCGCCGCCTCCGCCTTCCGCGTGATCGTGGACGCCGTCGTGGCGGCGGCCGACTCGGCGCAGGGGCTCCGCCTCGTCGTCGCCAACGACGTGCTCAGCGAGTCGGCGACCGAGGCCATCGACGAGCCCGGGCAGCGTTCACTGGGCCGCCCGCTCCCGGAGACGACCAAGCAGGGCTACCTGGAGCTGTACTTCGACGACGTCACCGACGCCGAGGAGTGGTTCGCGCGCGAGGAGATCCGTAGCCTGCTGCAGGACCCGTCGTTCGCGGTGGCGCGGGGCTATCGGATCGAGGAGCGCTGTGGCGTCGACAAGCGTTGAGATCGAGCTGGCCGTCCGCAATCTCGTGGCCCGGTACGGCGACGCCGTGTGCCGCCGCCACGAGGGCGACTGGGCGGCCACCTGGGCCGAGGACTGCGAGTGGCAGCTCGACGACGACCGGATCACCCACGGCAGGGACGCGACCGTGGCCCTGTGGCGCACGTCGATCGCCAAGTACGCGTGGGTGGCCCAGCTGCCCACGAGCGGCGTGATCACCGTCGACGACAGCGGCGTGCGTGGCACCTGGTACATCCAGGAGTTCAACCACCGGGTCGACGGCACCGCGGTGATGCACCTCGGGCGCTACCTCGACACCTACGTCGAGACCGCCGAGGGCTGGCAGTTCGCCAGCCGGCGCCTGCACATGATGTACCGCGGAGCCATGGACGTCGGCCGGCTCACGCCGCTCCCGTCCTGACGGTCAGCACACCGACGATCAGCCCGCGATGCTGTCCAGCTCCGCCACGTCGCTGTCGGACAGGACCAGTGCCGCTCCGCTGACGTTCTCGCGCAGGTGGGCGACCGACGACGTGCCCGGGATGAGCAGCACGTTCGGGGAGCGCTGCAGCAGCCACGCCAGAGCCACCCCCATCGCCGACGCGCCCAGGCGGGCGGCGACCGCGGCCAGCTCGTCGGACTGCAAGCGGGAGAAGCCGCCGAGCGGGAAGTACGGCACGTACGCGATTCCTTCGGCGGCCAGCGAGTCGATGAGGTCGTCGTCGTCGCGGTGCGCGAGGTTGTAGAAGTTCTGCACGCACGCCACCGGGGCGATCGACCGGGCCTCGGCGATCTGCTCGGCGGTGACGGTGCTGACGCCCAGGTGCCTGATCAGCCCCTGCTGCTGCAGTTCGGCCAGGACGGAGAACGGTTCGGCGATCGAGGCACCGTCCGGGCTGTCGAACCCGCCGACCCGCAGGTTGACGACGTCGAGGGCGTCCAGGCCGAGGTGGTCGAGGTTGTCGTGCACCGCCTGCCGCAACTGCTCCGGAGCGAGCGCCTGGGGCCAGCCGCCCTGGGCATCGCGCAGTGCGCCGACCTTGGTGACCAGGTGCAGCGTGTCGGGGTAGGGGTGCAGGGCTTCCTTGATGATCTCGTTGGTGACGTACGGGCCGTAGTAATCACTCGTGTCGATGTGCGTGATTCCCAGCTCGACGGCCGCGCGCAGCACCGCCACGGCGCCCGCACGGTCGGCGGGCGGGCCGAAGACATGGGGGCCGGCCAGCTGCATCGCGCCATAGCCCATCCGGGTGACGGTGAGGTCCTCGCCCATCGTGAAGGTGCCGCCGGGGAGTGCCATGGTTGTCATCAAGATCCTCTCGCTGCCGTGACCGGTACCGGTGCGGCGTCCGTCGGGCGCACACACCGGTGATGAGTCCAGAGTGCACCAGCGAGCACGGCGCGGGCACGGCAGCCCGGCCGATCAGCCTGCGGCAGCGCCCCGCAGCTGCTCGACCAGATCGGTCAGGCGCTTGAGGAAGCGCAGGTGCACCGCGGTACCGATCGCAAGCAGGTTGGGGGTCGTGCTGACGCCCGCCCGGAACAGGCGCAGCGCGGTCAGGTTCACGCACGCGCCCTTGAACTGGTTGAAGGCCTCCCACGCCAGCCAGTCGGTGTCGTCGACCGTGAACCCGACGAGCTCGGTGAACCGGGCACGCCACGTGTCCGCGTCGTAAATCTTGCGGGCGCGGATGGCGCCGAAGTACGTCCAGTCCTCGGCCGGGTCGCCGTAGTGGGTCAGCTCCCAGTCGGTGAGCGCAGTGATCCTGCCGTCGGCGTACAGGAAGTTGCCCGGGCCGGGGTCCCCGTGGACGACGCACGTCGGGCCGGTGGGGCGCAGGTTCGCGCGCAGCCAGGTGGCGGCGTCCTCGAGCAGCGGGACCGGCAGCCGGACGGAGGTGCGGTAGATGCCCAGCCAGTGGTCGATCGTCGCGGCGATGGCGTCGCGGGGGGTGGGCGGGACCGGCCCGAGGGCGCTGGCGACCAGAGCCGGATCGAGCCGGTGCAGCTCGTGCAGCGCGAGCAGATAGAGGTCGAGCGTGGCGGTCTCCACCGCCGCTGTGCCGGTGACCCGATCCATGACGAAGAACGGCTGGCCGAGGACGTCCTCGGCCGGCTCGATCCAGCGCACGGGTGCCACCGCGAACCCGGCCTCGGACAGTGCGCGCATCACCCGGGCCTCGGAGTCACCCTCCGTGCCGAACATGCCGCCCTGCTCGATCCGGACGACCAGGTCCTGCACCCCGGACGCGGTCACCGCGCGGACGCTGAGCATGCGGCGCGAGTGTCCACCGACCATGACGGTGATCTCGATGTCCTCGATCGCCTCGCCGAGCGCGCGCGCCAGCCACGCGGTGAGCGCGGCGGCCTCGGGAACGTCCGCGGCGTCGGGAGTCTTCTCCGCCGGCGCATGCCCGGAGAAGGTCTCCATCAGCGGAGCCGCCTCGGCGATGTCGGCGTCGAGCTGGCGCACCAGCAGGTCGTGGATCTCCTCGGCCCGCTCGGCCGCCGCGGCCATCACCGCGGCCGCATCGACGGTCTCGTCGAGATCGAGCGCCGCGGCGATCGCGTGGACGCGCTCGGCGGAGTCGTCGTCCTCACGGGAGGTGGCGTAGCGGGCGAGCCCGACCAGCTGGCGCGCGCTGTCGCGCTCGAAGCCCGGCGCCAGCGCCGGCAGCACGACGTTGTCGAGCGTGTCGGCGACGGACCGCCACAGCGCCTCGTCGCTGGCGCGATCGCTCACCTGTGGGCCTGGATCTGCTTGGCGATGCCGGCCTCGTAGTCGAGGTCGAAGCCCTTCCCCCACAGCGGGTCGTCGAGGTTGGAGGCGGCCGATGCCAGCGGCGAGTCGAGGAACCACTCGTAGGTGTCGGCGTGGCCGGCGCGGAAGGTTCGCTCGTGCGGCAGCCCCAGCAGCGTCCGGGCCTTCTCGGTGCTGGCGATCCCGTGGTGGCGGGTGCGGAAGAGGCGGCCGTACGGGGCAGGGTCCAGCGTCAGGTTCAGCTCGTCCGGGACGATCACGACGTCGGGGTCGGCGCCGACGATCTCGGCGAGGGTCTCCACGTACTGCCGGGAGGTGATGCCGGTTCCGGTGATGTTGAAGATCTCGCCCGACGCGGCCGGAACCGTGGCCAGCACCACGAGCGCCTGGCAGAGGTCGTCGACGTGCCCGTAGGACATCGTGACCAGCCCCGAGTGCGGCAGCAGGATGGGCAGCCCCCGCCGGAGACGCAGGAACATCGCGGTCTCCATGTCGAAGATGTTGTTGTCCGGGCCGTAGATCGCCGCGGGGCGGGCGACGGTGGCGGAGAGCCCGCTCGCGCGCCCACGCTCCATCAGCAGATTCTCGGCGAAGACCTTGAAGCCCCCGTAGGTCGTCGGCGGCTCGTCGCGGACGGCTCCCGTCTCTTCCCACGGGAAGAACCCGACCGGTTCGTAGGCCATCACCGAGGAGACGAACACGTACCGCCCGATCCGCCCGTCCAGCAGGTCGACGAGTTCGGTGAAGTGCTCGGCGTCGGTGGCCAGGATGTAGCCCGACACGTCGAACACCGCGTCCCACTGGCCGGCGCCGAGGGCCGCCTTCATGGACGGCGTGTCGCGCCGGTCGGCCGTCAGCTGTTCGACGTCGGCGGTCGGCGAGCCGCTCCGGCCGCGGTTGAGCACGCTGACCTCGTGGCCATCCGCGAGCAGCCGGCGGACCAGCCGCGCCCCCACGAAACTCGACCCGCCCAGCACCAAGGACCGCATCCACCACTCCAAGATCCGGTGTCAGGAGCCGGCTCACCCGGGTGGTTACTGACACGCACCTAAAGATTGAACCTGGCTCATCATGAGTCTCGCCGAGCCCGAGAACAACCCCCGGGACGGATTTGGTCAGAATCATTGCCACCCGGTTTCCCCGCGGTTAGGGTTTCGACACTCAGGTAGTAACTGGTGCCCGAACCTAGTCGGGTCACCCGCGGTGAAGAGGTCTCCAGATCGCCAGGAGGGCAGCGGATGGGCGAGCAGGATCGAGTCGCGCGTGCGGAGCAACTGTTCGCGGCGTGGTCCAGCGGTGAACCGGATGCGCCCGCCCAGCACCTCACCCCCGACGCTGTCCTGTTCGACGTGATCGGCGGCGAATACCGGGGCTGGCCCGCGATACGCGAGTACTTCGCGCACGGGCTGACGCGCTACCCCGACCTGGAACTCGTCCCCACCGGCGAGTTCTGGCACCGCGACGACGGACTCGCGCTGACCTGGGTCATGTCTGCGACGAATCACAATCCGGATTTCGGTGCAGAAACCGTAGGCCGGAAATGGCGGGCGGAAGGTATGAGTTACCTCGTCTTCGACGGTGACCTGGTGTGCGGTGAATACGACTACCACGACGGCGGTTCCCGCCAGCGATCACTGACGGCGGAGCGTTGACATGTGCCCGAGATGTGCTCCCAGTAGCACGTTTCCTCGGCAGCTAGATTGCGTCACGGTAACGAGTGTAAAGAAAGTCTGGTCATCCAAACTCTTCTCTGGCTACAGTTAGCCGCTTGCTGAGGCCAGTGGCCCAGGTCACATCGGAGTCGACCGGCCGGCGGGTAATCATCCAGCCATGTCAAGGAGGAACAGCGTGAGGTCTACCCACCTGAGAGGCTCGGCTGCTCTCGTGCTCGCCGCGATGCTCGCTGTCACGGCCTGTTCGAGCAGCAAGTCCAGCAGCGGCGGGACTACGGGCGGCGGAGGTGGAAGCGGCTCGTCGTCATCGCCGAATGTGGTCGCGACGGGAACACCGATCGAGCTCGGCATGATCAACCAGGAGAACACTCCCGCGGGCTCCTTCCCTGACGTGCGCCAAGGCGCGCAGGCCGCGGTCTCCTACATCAACAACAGCCTCGGCGGGGTGAACGGAAAGCCCCTCAAGCTGACCCCGTGCATCACCGATGCCTCGCCCGCCAGCGGCGCCAACTGCTCCCGTCAGCTGATCTCGGACAAGGTCGTCGCCGTCATCGGTGGCGAGGACTTCTCGACCAGCGGCTCGATCCCTCCTCTCGCCGCGGCGAAGGTCCCCTACGTCGGTGGTATCCCGATCCTGCCCGCCGAGTCGACCAGCCCGATCTCCTTCCAGTTCAGTGGCGGTAGCTCAGGCGCATTCTCGGCACAGGACCAGTACATCGCCGAGACGCTGAAGGCGAAGAAGGTCAACATCATCACCACGGCCAACCCGGCCGGCCTCGCGGCAGCGACGACCTTCGGCGCCTCACTGCTGGCCAAGCTCGGCATCACCGACGTCAAGTCGGTCCAGGCTGCTGCGGACGCCGCGGACTTCACGGCTCCGGTGCAGCAGATCGCGGCCAACAAGCCCGACGCGATCATGGTGCTGTTCGGTTCGCCCGCCTGCAGCCGCATCATGCAGGCAAGCGGATCGCTGGGTCTGCACATCCCGACCTTCTACCCGGGATCGTGCCTGACCGCCGCCGAGGTCAAGGCCGGTGGCGCCGGTGCCGATGGCGCGCTGTTCAACAGTGACAACATGCTCTTCACCGGCAACGACCCGCAGGTTGTCATCTGGCGCGCACAGATGGCCAAGTACCAGCCGAAGGCAACCCTGTCGGCGTACTCGCAGAACGGCTTCCAGTCGGTCATGAACCTGTACGAAGCCTTGAAGAAGGGGCCGGCGACGCCGACCTCGGCCTCGATCATCGCGACGCTCTCGGCCGCGGTGAACGTTCCGAGCTTCATGGGCCACCCGTACACGTGCAACCACAAGATCGTGGCCGGCAACCCGGCGATCTGCAGCTCAGCTCAGCGGATCATCCAGTACAAGAACGGGACGTTCACGGACATCCTCAACACGTGGGTCGACGGCGCGCACCTCGTCGGCTGACCCAGCCAGCTTCACGGCTCTGTCCGGGTGCCGTCCACGTGACGGCACCCGGGCAGAGTTCCTGCATCACCGGCGCGTTCTAGGAGGCAGTCATTCAAGCCGTATTCCAGTTCCTGTTGCTCGGATTGGGTAGCGGTGCGATCTTCGCCGCCCTGGGCCTCGCCGTCGTCCTGACCTACCGAGGCGCGGGCATCATCAACTTCGCCTACGGCGCGATAGCGATGTATCCCGCATACGTCTTCTCGAGCCTGCGGAACTCCGGCGAGCTGTGGCTCCCCTTCTGGGGCTCCGGGATCTCGTTGTCCAGTTCGGTGCCGTTCGTACCGTCCCTGCTGATCGCCCTCGTGGTCGCCGCCCTGCTCGGTCTCGCGGCCCACTACCTCGTCTTCCACCCGATGCGCCGTGCGCCTGCGCTCGCGAAGGTCGTGGCGTCGATCGGCATCCTGGTGGTCCTGCAGGCGATCGTCGTCCTGCAGTTCGGCACTGGGCAGGTGCCCGTCGCCGGCGTCCTGCCGTCCTCACCGATCACGGTCTTCGGCGTCGTCCTCGGACGGGACCGGCTCTACCTCGCCGGCCTGGTCATCATCGCCGCGGCGATCCTGTGGTTCCTGTACCGGTACACGAGGTTCGGCCTCGCCACCCGCGCGGCCGCCGAGAACGAGAAGGGCACCGTGCTCCTGGGGTACTCCCCGGACGCGCTCGCTGTCATCAACTGGGTGATGGCCTGCACGATGGCCGGCCTGTTCGGCATCCTGGTCGGGCCCATCACCGCGCTGAACCCGTCGACGTACTCGCTGCTCATCGTCCCCGCGCTGGCCGGCGCACTGGTCGGACGGTTCACCTCCTTCGGCATCACCACCGCCGCCGCCCTCGCCCTGGGCATGCTGCAGACGGAGATCCTCCACCTGCAGGCGATCTGGTCGTGGGTGCCGCAGGTCGGTACGCGCGACGCGTTCCCGTTCGTCGTCATCATCATCGCGATGTTCGCCATCGGCGGCCGGCTCCCCGGTCGCGGCGCGCTGGTCGAAGGTCGCCTGCCCACCGCCCTGCGTGCGAAGAACCCCTTCATCCTGGGCGTCCCCACCTTCGTGGTCGGCGTCGTCCTGGCACTCGTGCTCAAGGGCGCCTACCTCGGGGCCTTCATCACGTCGTTGATCGGCGCGCTGGTCTGCCTCTCGCTGGTGGTCCTCACCGGCTACGTCGGCCAGATCTCGCTCGCGCAGATGACGTTCGCCGGTATCGCGGGATTCGCGGTGAGCCGGTTCGCGCACAACATGCACATCCCGTTCCCGATCTCGCCACTGCTCGCCATCGCGGTCTCGGTGATCGCGGGCCTGCTCGCCGGCCTGCCCGCGCTGCGGATCCGCGGCGTGAGCCTGGCCGTGGTGACGATCGGCATGGCAGTGGCCGTCAGCGAGTTCGTCTTCAAGAATCCCTCCTACACAGGTGGGTTCAACGGCGCCACAGTGCCCTCGCCGAGCCTGTTCGGCTACGACTTCGGCAGCGGCGGCGACCACAGCTTCGCCATCTTCACCCTGGTCGTCCTGGGCGTGGCCTGCGCGATGATCTGCCTGCTCCGCCGCTCTGGCACGGGCCTGCGGATGCTGGCGGTGCGGGCGAACGAACGTGCCGCCGCCGCAGCCGGAGTGAACGTGGCCGCGACCAAGCTGATCGCGTTCGGCATCTCCGCCGGCCTCGCGGGGCTCTCGGGCGTCATGCTCGGGTACTCCCAGACGAACCTGTCCTTCGAGTCCTTCGACGTGCTCGTGTCGCTGTCGTTCTTCGCGATCGCCTACCTGGGCGGGATCGCGACGGTCGCCGGTGCCATCGTCGGCGGGCTGCTGACGAGCAGCGGCCTGGTCTTCTACTTCCTGAACCAGACCATCCACTTCAACAAGTTCGTGCTGCTGGTCAGCGGCCTCGGCCTGATCCTGACCGCGGTGCTCAACCCCGAGGGCATCGCCGGTGGCTTCCGGCTGACGCTGCTCGGGATCCAGGAGAAGATCAACGCCAGACGATCACCGACACCGCCCGCACCCGCGATCGCGAAGGAGGGATCCAGTGACACAGCCGCTGCTGCACGTTGACGCCCTCTCCGTCTCCTACGGAGGCCTGCGCGCGGTCGACTCCTTCTCGATGCACATCGACCAGGGATCGATCGTCGGGCTGATCGGACCGAACGGCGCCGGCAAGACGACGTTCATCGACGCGCTCACCGGGTTCACGCCGTGCGACCGGCGACGTCACCTTCGACGGCGAGTCGATCACCCGGCTGGCTCCGCACAAGCGCGCCAAGCAGGGACTGTCGCGGACCTTCCAGTCGCTGGAGCTGTTCGAGGACCTCAGCGTCCGCGAGAACCTGCAGACCGCGTCGGCCAAGCAGGCCTGGTGGTCGGTGTTCGCCGATCTGTTCGTCCCCCGGCGCGTGGCCGGTGACGAGGACCTGGCCTGGGTGCTCGACACCCTGGCACTGACCGACGTCGCCGACGACATGCCCAGCGAGATGAGCCACGGCAAGCGCAAGCTCGTGTCGGTCGCCCGGGCGCTCATCACCCGCCCGAAGCTGCTGCTGCTCGACGAGCCCGCCGCCGGGCTGTCCAGCGGCGACAGCATCGAGTTCGGCAACGAGCTCAAACGCCTGCGGGACCAGGGCACCACGATCTTCCTCGTCGACCACGACATGGGTCTGGTGCTGAGCACCTGCGACTACATCTACGTGCTCGAGTTCGGCAAGCTGATCGCGGAGGGCACGCCCGCCGAGATCCGCCGCGACCCGCGCGTCATCACCGCCTACCTGGGCGCCCACGCGGCCGAGCAGCTGGACGAGGTCGCCGAGGCCGAGGCCGAGGCCGGAATCGACGTCGAGAGCAAGGGATCCCTCACATGAGCGACTCGACGGCAACCCTGCCGAAGACCACGACGACGAACGCCATCGAGCTCACCGACCTGTACACCGGCTACGCGGGTGTCCCGGTCGTACGCGGCCTGAACCTGACCGTCGCGCCGGGCGAGGTCGTCGCGCTGCTCGGCCCGAACGGCGCGGGCAAGACGACGACGCTGCTCACGATCTCGGGCCTGGTGCCGGTCATCTCGGCGGCATCGGTCGAACGTCCTCGGCTCACCGATCCCCAAGAGCAAGCCGTTCCTAGCTCGCCCGTCGCGGCCTGGCCCATGTGCCCGAGGACCGGTCGCTGTTCTACCAGCTCGACCACGCGCGAGAACATCAAGCTGGGCATGCGCGGTGGCGACATCGACCTGGACCGCATCTTCGACTACTTCCCGGAGCTGAAGCCGCTGCTCAACCGCCGCGCCGGGCTGCTCTCGGGCGGTGAGCAGCAGATGCTCGCGTTGGGGCGGGCGCTCGCCGCCGATCCCGAAGGTCATGCTCGTCGACGAGATGAGCCTCGGCCTCGCGCCCGATGATCGTCGAGCGGCTGCTGCCCGTGCTGCGCCGCATCGCCGACGAGCGCGGCACCGCGATCCTGATCGTGGAGCAGCACGTCCACATGGCTCTCGAGGTCGCCGACCGCGCCTACGTGCTCACGCACGGCAGCCTGATGCTCGAGGGAAGCACGGACGATCTGCGCAAGCGCCGCGATCTGCTCGAGTCCAGCTACCTGGGCGAGGTCGCGCTCTAGCAGTTCGCCGGGTCTGTCACTTCCGGCAGACGCCGGTGGTGTCGGCCGGTCCGCACAGGACGACCGTCAGCTTCTCTATCGCCGTCGCCTCCCTGCCGTTGCGCAGGTAATGCACGAGGATGGCGTCGGCGCTCGCGGTCGCGTCCGTTGGCTTGCCGACCTGCACCACGAACTGCGACGTCTCCCCCGCCGGCTCGGTGCACCGGCCGGTGACAGGGACGTGGCCGAAGTCCGGGAACCCGGCCAGGGTCTGCGGCGAACCGGTGCCGTCCGAGGGATGACCATCGCCCGTCGGCACGCCGGCGTCGACCTGACGCACCCCCCAACCCTGCACGGTCAGGCCGCCCAGAGCGTGAGCCAGCGAGACCGCCGTGATCGAGACCTGCCCGTGGTCCACGCACAGTGACATCCCGCCGATGACATACGACTGGCCGCCGCGGGCATCCGGTAACGCCTCCCCCGCCCCCGCGCCCGGGCCGATCAGTGTCGGATCCCCGCCACCGCAGGCCGAGAGCAGCACCATTGCCGCGATCCCGAGGACGGCCGACGGGCGCGCGCCGGGGCGGAGGCATCGAGTGGGACCGCTCAGAATGTGTCGATGACTCACCGCGGTCGCGCCGCGGCTTCGCTCGACGCCGACCAACCGCGCTCGTCAGAACCACAGAGCAAACTTGGCGAGGTGATGTTCCACCCCACCTCAGTGTCGGTGTCCCAGCCGGACTGTGCGCTCAGGGACGCACCCGAAAACGTTATTCCCGCCTCGTCGGTCGAGTTCGTTCCAGCGGATTTCCAGTAATGCCCGCTTGTCTTTGTCACGCACGTCGACCAGATCGGGGCGTCAACGGCCAGGAACTTGCTGATGAGGTCATACACGCTCACGGGGCGCACTTCGTCATAAGTGGTCTTCCGACCCAGATCGATGCAGTAGCGCGTGAAATGCCTGTAGTTGATCCGGTTGAAGACGAGATCGTTTCCCGGCGCGGACTGCTCACCTCCGGCCGAGGTGTGAGTTTCAAATGTGACGGTCCCGTCGGCTTTGAACGGCCCAGCGTCCACGGAAATGCCCGCGCCAAGCCTGTGCGACGACGCAGCGGTTTCCTTGATAGTGGCTTTGGCTGCGGCCCAGCCGTACGCGTTGGCGAAGTGCTCTGACAATCCGTAGACGTACGCTCCTGCCTTGTCACTGCTACAGAATGGCGCCGCGACTGCTGGCGAAACGGATGCTGCGGCGTCTGAACGTGAGACCGCGAGCGCCTGTGGCGTGAGCACACCCGCGACAGTGACTCGCGAATCCTTGCCAAGCTCGAAATCGACACGCGGAGCGAGCGAGGGCGCGATCGGAACCGACCATTGTGTGGCGACCGTGGGGGTCAGCACACGGATAGACACATTCATTGACCCGTTGCGGAGAAACGCAGCAAACGCGGGCGACCTCAGATCCACCGAAACGGAGTATGCGCCAGCACTTGTTGTCCACCCTCGGGCCAGCGTTCGAGTCGGAACAGGCTGGCCCGTCGCTAGAGATGACAACACTGTCGAGTCCGGCCACGCGACCAACCCACTGTCGCGTCCGCGACGGGGCGGCCGTCGTCGGTTACCACGCCCGACAAGAACCCGGATCCGACTTGGGGTACAGACGCCCAAGCGTGTTGCGGAAGTGCACATAACAGCCCGACAGCAGCAACGACAGCCAGCGCCGCTGAAATGACCCGTTCCACATCAACCTCCGTCATGTGACATATCAGACACACGACAGAATAATCACAAGCTCAGCCCGCTGTCACCCCATCGGGATCAGTCGGCCTGGATAGCAGTCGATCGAGCAGACCACGGAGGGTGGCCGTCACCACCGAATATCGGTCGCCACACAGGAAGGGCTCACCACTGGGACGTGCCACCGTCGACGTTGATGAGCGATCCGGTGATGCCGCCGCCGGCCGCGCTGGCCAGCAGCGTCGCCATGGCCGCGACCTCCTCGACGGTGTTCAGCCGCTTGATCGAGGACTCCTGGGCGTAGTTGTCCAGGAACTGCTCGTAGGTGATGCCGGCCTGCTCCGCCGCACCGGGACCGGCCTCCTTCATCATGTCGGTCTCGATCGCGCCGGGGCAGATCGCGTTGCAGGTGATGCCGAAGGTGCCGTACTCGTGGGCCACGGCCTTGGTGAAGCCGTTGATCGCGTGCTTGTTGGTGATGTAGTGGCTCACCGCCGGCTTGTTGCCCTGCTTGCCCTCGACGGAGGAGATGTTGATGATCCGTCCCCACCCGCCCTCGAGCATGTACTTCAGCGCGCGCGCGCGTGCCCCAGAACACCGAGTTGAGGTTCCAGTTGAGGGCGTTCTGCCAGGCGTCGTCGGACAGCTCGTGCACGAGTGCCGAACCCGTCGGTGCCACCGGCGTTGTTGACGAGGATGTCGACACGGCCGTAGATGCGTTGTGGTCTCGTCGATGAGGCTGCTCGAGCTCGCTCTGCACCCGTACGTCACAGACGACGAACGTCGCGCGGTCACCGGCCGCCCATCTCCTCGATCGCCTGCTGCGCCCTTGGCCTCGGACTTGCCGCTGACGACCACCGCGGCGCCCTCGGCCAGGAACGCCTCGGCGATGCCCCGGCCGATCCCGCGGGTACCGCCGGTGATGACCGCGACCCGTTGCCGCAGCTTGAGATTCGCGGGGTTGAGGTGCGTACTGCTCACGGGCGCGTCAACGTCGGTGGTGCCGCCTCCTGACATCGGTTACTTGCTCCCCTTCGCCACTTGCTCGCCGAGCGCCCGGTGGAAGTGCTGGACGCCGGGCTCGTTCCGACCGAAGACGAAGTCCTCGTCCGTCCAGGGCATCGAGACCGCGCTGCACGCCGAAGCCGGTCGCGTAGTCCTCGTCCATCACGACGTCGTGGAACCAGTCGCGGGTGTGCGCCGCCGCCTTGCGCTCCTCCTCGTCCGCCGGGCTGTGGCGCAGGACCAGGATCTGCTGGGTGTGTCGAGGTGTCCCACGTCTTGCCGGGGAGCACGAGCGAGACGACGACCTGGTGGCGCCAGCCGCCGGCGATCGCCATGCCGGGGAACAGCCAGAAGATCGCACCGACGCAGGTGGCCGGGTCCCACATCGTCCTCGGGCAGGTCGACCACGTCGGCGATCGGGCGCAGCGCGAACGCGTTGCGCTGGTGCGGGCCCCACTTGTCGAAGGCGGCCATGTTGGAGAAGTTCGTACGGAAGACCGTCGTGCGTGTGCAGCGACGCGAAGTGGTAGCCCTCGAGGTAGCCGTCGATGACGACCTTCCAGTTGGGCCCGTCGAGGGTGCGCGTCGAGTAGTAGTGGCAGTTGGTCCAGCCCCATCGCCTCGAGCAGGTCGATCAGTTCCGGGCCCAGCCACGAGTCGAGGTCGATCGTGGCGTCGGGGTCGAGCGAGACGAAGATCAGCCCGGCCCGCTCCGCACTCGGCAGCGGCTTGCAGGCTCATCTTCGCGCGGTCGACGTCGCCGAAGGTCTCCTCGCCGTAGACGCCCGTCAGGCAGCCGGTCAGGTCGTAGGTCCACGCGTGGTACGGGCACGTGATGAGCCGGCGCGTGTGGCCGGTGCCCTCGGCGCACCAGTTCGCCACCGCGGTGCCGGCAGGCGTTGACCATCGCGTGCACCTCGCCCGCGGCGTCACGGGTGATCAGCACGGGGGTTCCCATGACGTCGATCGCCTTGTAGTTGCCGGGATCCGGGCATCTCGCACGACAGCGCCAGCGGCAGCGGCACCTTGCGGTGGACGGTCTGGATCTCCGTTCGCCACAGCTCCTGGTCGCGAGTAGTTGCTGACCGGTTCGCGCCACTGCTCGTCGGCCTGGTCGGTCGACTTGTTGCGGTAGTGCTCGACGAGCCGGCCCATGACGTCGAAGGCGTCCTCGCGGACGGCTGCGTTGAAGTCGATCCCGGCTACGTAGTTCGGGGCGCTCATGCTCCAGCTACCTCTTAATCCGCGTCGAGCATGTCCTGCACGACGTCGTGGAAGTGCGTGATCTTGCATTCGCGGTTGTTGAAGCACGTTGCGGGTGTAGGCGGTGGACTGACGGGCCGCTCGCCCATTCCTCGATAGATCTCGACGTCCTCGGCCACGACCTTCTTCAGCCGCTCCCAGTGCCGGGCGGTGGCCTCGAGGTACTCCGGTCGTCGCCGTCCGTGTACCAGAGTTCCCACGTCTCGAACCGGGTCTGTCGACGCGCGAGCGGCACCGACCGGAACAGCTGGAGGTGGTGCGGATTGTTGTTGAACACCGACGTCGGGAAGATCGTGTAGTGGCAGATCGCCAGGCTCTGGTGGTCGAGCGTGTCGCTGCAGTTCCGGCAGCACGCCCTTGTACGGGACCACCATCATCGCCGTTGCGGCCGAAGGCGAAGTAGGTGCTCGAACCGGCCGTCGCTTGCACGTCCTGCGGCGAGATCGTGTGCAGGTGCGCCGCGTGATAGTTCTCGTTGAAGCCGTCGATGACGACCTTCCAGTTCGCGTCGGCAGCTCCCACATGAGCTTGTCGTGCAGGATCCATGTCCTCCATCTTGTACGCGCCGAGATCGCCCAGCGACCTCGGGCCCGATCCACTCCTTGAGCGGCGGCGCGACGCCGGGGCCGGCCAGCACGGCCCACACCCAGCCGCCCCACTCGTCGCACCTCGACAGCCGGCGAGCAGAGCCCGTCCAGCTGTGCTCGGGGCGAAGTCCTCGCGGTCGGGAACGCCCATGACGTTGCCCTCGAGGTCGTAGGTCCAGTTGTGCCAGCGGCAGGTGAACCGGCGTGCGTCGTGGCCGGACTCCTGGACGATGCGGGCGCCGCGGTGCTGGCAGACGTTGTGGAATCCGCTCACGCCGCCGTCGCGGCGCCGGCTGACGACGATGGTCTCGCCGTGGCCCTCCCACACCACGTAGTCGCCCGTGCTTCGGGATCTCCGAACTCGAGCGGCAGATGATCTGCCAGCTCCGGTTCAGCACCTTGCGCCGCTCGAGCTCGAACCGGGCCGGATCGGTGTAGTTCTCCGCCGGTCAGCTCGGCCGGGACCGATGTCGGGGATCAAAGGAACGCCGGGGCCGATGCGGGCCGGCAGGTCGCCGCGGTGAGGGACGAAGACCATCAGAGTTCTCCCTAGTTTGTGTAACGCCTGTTTCACAACGCAGTCGTTCTAGCTCGATTATCCGCAGTAACTGGTGCCGCTGTCTAGACTCAGGGCCATGTCACAGCCGCATCCGCTGCCCACATCACCCTCCACCCCGTCGATGCCGCGGCAGCCCCCGGCCGCCCCGCCACCGCCACTGTCCCTCGACCGGGCGTTCCTGACCAACCAACCCGGAGTCGTCGAGGTCACCTTCGTCCGCCACGGCTCCCAGGGCAGGCACGACTACGGCCTGACGCCCGACGTGTGGGTGGACCCACCGCTGTCCGAGGTCGGGCAGCGCCAGGCCGACGTCGTGGGCTCCTCGCTCGCCGACGAGCCGATCGACGCCGTGTTCTGCAGCCACCTGCGCAGGGCGCACGAGACCGCCCGCGCCGTCGCGGCTCCGCACGGCCTGGAGCTCACCGTGCTCCCGGAACTGCGTGAGATCGAGACGTACCGTGACATCCCGGACGGCAAGCGCCTGCTCGACGTCATGTCACCGCTCATGTGGAAGGGCGTCGAGGAGCGCTTCGTCGCGGAGCGACGTTGGGACGTCTGCCCGTTCTCCGAGAGCAGCGACGAGTTCCGCAGCCGAGTGGTCACGGTGATCGAGGGCATCATCGGCACGCACGCCGGGCCCACGCATCGCGATCGTCTGCCACGGCGGCGTCATCAACTCCTACATCGGCCACCTGCTCGGGCTGGACGTGGACATGTTCTTCCGCCCGGCCCATGCGTCGGTGAGCCGCGTCCTGGTCGGCAACGGCAAGCGCGTCATCCACACGCTGAACGAGATGCATCACCTTTACGCGGCGGACCCTGCCCTCGTAACGTTCTGAACCGTGGCAGCCGTGCAGGAGATGACGACCCGCTTCGAGCGGTTCCTGACAGCGGTCGAGCCGGAGCGGCGGCCACGGGTGCTGAGCTACCAGCCCATCTCCGGGGGCTACAGCCGCATCAGTGCGCGGTCGACGGTGCGCTGGGCGAGCGGGGCGGAGGAGACCTTCGTCCTGCGCGGCGATCCCTTCGACGACCGCGGGGTCTTCCGCAGCGACCGCAACGACGAGTGGCACCTGATGCTGGCACTCTCCGACGTCCCGGGCGTGACGCTCCCGCGCGCCCGGTGGTTCGACCCCACCGGGGAGTTCCTCGGCTCGCCCTGCATCGTCATGGACTGCTCGGAGCACCGGTCGCTGCAGACGGTGCTGGAGGAGGCCGACGACATCACCGACTGGTCCCGGGTCTTCGTCGACACGGTCGCGGACATCCACCACGTCGACGTGTCGGCGCTCCCGGCCGGGCTCGGGCGGCCCGGGGACTGGGCGGAGTACCTGGAGAGCAGGATCGGCATCTACGACGACGTCCGGCAGACCTACCCCGAGACGGCTCCGGTGCTCGGCTACGTCGCCCGGTGGCTGCGCGCCCACCTGCCGCCCCCGGTGCCGCTGGGGCTCGTGCACGGCGACTGCCAACCCGGCAACGTGCTCGTCGGCGCCGGCCGTCCCCTGGTCATCGACTGGGAGTTCGCGCACATCGGCGATCCGCGCGAGGACCTCGGCTACTACACCCAGATCCCGATGGCGCCGAACGTCTACTGGGCCGACCCACCCGGTTTCCTGGAGCGGTACCGCGCCCGGACCGGCCTGACCGAGGAGCAGGTCAACCCCGCGGTCGTCGAGTACTTCCTGATGATCGGGATGGCTCCGCTGTTCCGCCAGCTCGTCGACGCGGCGGCCGCCGCCGGGACCCCCGAGCGTCGCGGGGTGATGGCGACCTACCTCGTCAACGCGATCTCGCACCTGCACGCGATGTTCCTGCGGACCTGCGACCAGCTGGCATGAGAGGACGGACGCCGTGATCTCCCGGCCCACCACCGACCGGCTCGTCCTGGACTGCTGTGCCGAGCTCCGCGAGTCCTTCCTGCCCGATCTCACCGACGAGACCAAGCAGGTCCAGCTCGTGATGATCGAGACGGTGCTGCAGAACGTGGCGGTCCGCGCCGCGCACGAGATCGCCTGGATGCGCGAGGAGACCGCCGCGATGCAGGCCTACGCCGCCGCCGTGGCGGACCGGTGCGCGACCGCCGAGCTCACCGCCGCGCTGGCGAACCTCGCCGCCGGGCCCTGGGACAGCCTGCATCTGGCCGACGTCGACGAGGTCTACGTCCTGGCCGGGACAGCCTTCGCTGCCGCCGTGGACGCCGCGGGCGCGGCCGGCGCGCAGGACCTGCTCGCCGGGGGCCGGGCGATCCTCGATGACCGCATGCGCCGCGAGAAGGATGTGATGAGCACCTACGGCATCGTCGGCCGGTAGGTGGCCCGCCGAGCTGGGTGGCCGGCCGACCTACGGGACGGGCGACCTAGGGCGCGGGCGAGTAACTGGTGGGATGCATCAGTTCGAGGTCCTCGTCCTCGATGCACTCGGCGAAAGCGGCCGCCCAGATCGCGGCGTCGGGCTGGTTGACGCGCACATCGGCGAGCGTGCGCTCGAGTGCGTCGGCGGACGGGATCCGCCACAGGTGCACCACGTGTCCCAGCCGCCCGATGCCGCTGGAGAACCCGCCGACCAGGCGCCATCCGTACTGCTCCTGCAGCACTTTCGCGAACGCACCCATCGTGTCCGCGTACAACCGGTGCTTGCCTCGCACCAGCTGCAGGTTGACGTGGAGATAGCACGGAGCAGGCTCGGTCATCTTCGAATCCTCTTCCTTCAGGGTCACGACATCAACGTCTTTATATAGTAAGGTTCCAGTTACTTTGGGCCCTTGAGACAGAGGAGACCACTCGACGTGACCGTTGTCGACCGCATGATGGAGCGTCTCACCGACAAGCCGGAGATGTACCACATGGGACTGGTGGTCCCCGACGTCGCCGCCGCGGTCGAGCAGTACTCCGACCTGCTCGGCGTCCGCTTCGCCACCCTGCGCAGGAGCACGCTCGATGTGATGGTCGACGGTGTCAGGCGCAGCCCCGAGTTGCTCGTCAGTTACTCGATCGACGGTCCGCCCCACATCGAGCTGATCGAGGAGAAGTCCGGCCAGACGTGGGCACAGGACTGCCTCGGTCTCAACCACATCGGGTTCTGGGCCAAGGACCTGCGCGCCGCGGCGGCCCGGCTCGAAGCCGGCGGCATGCCCGCCCGGGTCCACGACGTCGGCGAGGACGGCCGCCCGGGCCGCTTCACCTACCACCCGGGCCTCGGCGGCGTGTGGGTCGAACTCGTCGCCCCGGGCTTCGCGCTCACCCTGGAGAACTGGATCGCGGCGAGCCTGTCCGAACAGTCGACCACCTGACCGGCCGCCGGCCACCTACCCCGCACCACCCAGCCACAGGCGTCATCGACGACGCCGGAACGGATCCAGATGAGATTTGAAGGACGCGTCCTCGTCGCCACCGGCGGAGCCTCCGGGCTCGCCGCCTCGGTCGCCGACCGGGTCACCGCGGAGGGCGGCAAGGTCGCCATCATCGACCTCGACCGGGAGAAGGCCGAGGCCAAGGCCGCCGAACTGGACGGCGCGATCGGCTTCGGCCTGGATGTGCGTGACGAAGCCGCGGTCGAGGGCGCGATCGCCCAGACGCTCCAGCACTTCGGCCGCATCGACCACGTCCTCAACGCCGCCGGGCATGCCGTGTTCGGCCCGCTGGAGACCTGGACGCTCGAGGACTTCGAGAAGATGATGAGCGTGCACGTCAGCGGCACGTTCCTCGTGTGCAAGCACGTCATCCCCGCGCTGCGCGAGAGCCCGGCCGGCTCGATCGTGAACATCGCCTCCGTCGCGGCGATCCGCGCGCAGAACAACAACGCCCCCTACGGTGCCGCGAAAGCCGCCATAGCCTCGCTGTCGCGGCAACTCGCCCGCCAGCTCGCCCCCGGCATTCGCGTCAACACCGTCGCACCCGGCCGCACCCTGACCGGCATGACCGCTCCGCTGATGATGGAGCGCGCGGGAGACCTGGAGGCCGGCTCGGCGATGTTCGGCGCCGCCAACCTGCAGAAGCGCGTCGCCGCCGCCGCCGAGGTCGCGGCGCCGATCTGCTTCCTGCTCTCCGACGAGGCGTCGTTCATGACCGGCACCCTCATCGTCGTCGACGGCGGCGAGTCCATCACCAGCTAGGCGTCACAGCTCCAGGACGGTCACCGTCCCGGCCGAACCGTCGACCTCGATCAGGGCGCCGGTGGGGATCCGCTGTGTCGCACCGGTGACACCCGCGGCGCAGGGGATCCCCAGCTCCCGGCTGACGATCATCGCGTGACTGGCCATCGCGCCGACGTCGACCACGACCCCGCTGGACACGAGGAACAGCGGCGTCCAGGACGGGTCGGTCTGCGGCGCCACCAAGATCTCGCCGGGCTCGAAATCGGCGATGTTCGCGGTGTCGACGATGACGCGGGCACGCCCGGTCGCCTTGCCCCCCGACGCGGGGACGCCGGTCAGGACGTCACCGACCGCCACGGTCGGCAGCGCCACGTCGCCCCGGTGCTGCAGCGAGCTCAGCGGTGCGAGCGGCTTGCCGTACTCCACGAAGGTGGGGATCTCCAGGCCGAACAGCGACTGCCACTGCTGCTCGCGCTCGGCGAGGATCGCGGTCATCGTCTGCGGCGCCAGTGCCATGACGTCCAGTTCGTTGTCCAGGCACATGAACAGCTGCCTCGGGCTGGCGATGTGTCCCTGGGCGGTCAGGCGTACACCGAGCTCGTGCAGCGCCACCCGCCCCTCGTGCAGCACCTTGATGCAGTTGGCCTTGGCGCGCTCACGCCAGGCTCCGAACCGCCGGGCCGAGGCGATCGCCAGGTGCAGCGTGGCGATGGCGTCGTCGTTGCCGGCCAGGATCTCCAGCGCCCGCGCGAGCGCCTCGTCGGTCTCCCCCACCTGCGACTGCTGGCGCGCGGACGGCGACGCGTCGTCGTCCAGGGTGCGCAGCCGGTCGATGAGCCCGAGCGCGAGCTCCGGCCGCGTCTCCCAGGAGTCGGCGCCGATGTCCCATTCACTGGGGCCGCGGTACCCGAAGTCCTTGACGAAGGTGGCGAACTGCGGTCCGAAGACGGGGTGGTCGGCGACCCGCTCCGTCAGCCCGCTGACGCCCTTGTCGAACTCGGCGACCAGTTCCGGGTCGGCGTGCACGACGCGCGAGAGATCCCAGAGGACGTAGGACGGAGCGGCCGAGTCGACATCGCCCGCGTAGCCGATGATCTTGACCATCAGCGTCGGGTCGGCGGCACCCACGAGCGAGGAGATGATCGCCGGGCCGACGGCGGACTGGCTGCCTGCCGTCATCTCGCCGCGCCACATGAACCGTTCGAGCGGCATCACCGACCGGGCGCGGGCGATGAGCGCGGCCGGCGACATCGCGGCGAGGTCGGGGCGCTCGGCACGACACCGGTCGGCCAGCTGGCGCTCCTCCTCCAGCTCGGGGAACGTCGTCGTCGTCAGCGTCCATTCGTTGCGCGCGGCCATCGCGGCCGAACGCTCCTCGTCGATGTCCTCCGGGACGGGTGTGTGCGGCGGGGCGTCCGGGTGCGCGGCGAAGAAGGCCGCGTCGACGATCTCCCAGCCCATCCCCCCGCGGATGCCGACCATGCGCGGCATCGTCATGTTCACGTACATGTGGCCGTAGAAGAACGCCGCCGCCGGCGAGATGCCATCCGCATACGCCTCCGCCGCGGTGATGGCGCCGTTGAACGCGTACCCGGTCGAGAAGCCGGGGAGGATGTTCGGGATCCACGCCAGGCTCGCGCCGAGGGGCGTGATCGGGTCGGGCAGCACGTCATTGGCGTTGAGCCGGGTGTAGACGGGGAACCGCTGACTCGGTTCGGTATCTATGAGCCAACGTTCAGCAGCCATCTGATCTCCTCGAGCTCGTTGCGGCACTCGCCGCCCGGAAACCCTTGCGCCGAATCGTGCGCGCGTCAAGGGGTTGACGATGTGTAACAGAGCCTTCCGGGCTCGCCACACGCACCCCTGCCGTCGCAGCACAACCCGTGCTTTCACAGCCCGATCCGTTGACCGATTCTGTAGTCCGTGTAAGCATTCAAACCGCGCCCAGCGGCCTACCCTGCGGCGCCATCCAACTAACCGCTGTGTGAACTCATCGAGGAGAACCCATGCAACTCGAAGGCCGGATCGCGCTCATCACGGGCGGTAGCACCGGAATCGGCCGCGGCATCGCCCAGGCATTCCTCGACGAGGGCGCGAGCGTCGTCATCAACGGGCGCAACGAGGAGAAGGGCAAGCAGACCCTCGAGGAGCTCAAGGCCGGCGACCGGGGATTCTTCGCCAAGGGCGACGTCACCAGCAGCGCCGACGTCGACAGCATCGTCGCGCAGACCGTCGAGCACTTCGGCCGCATCGACATCATGGTCAACAACGCCGGTGGGCTGCTCAACACCGCGCCCGTCAAGGACCTGTCCGACGAGGACTGGGACTTCGCGATGAAGTGGAACCTGTACTCGGCCTTCTGGGGCACCCGCGCCGCGCTCAACCACATGGTCCCCCAGGGTTTCGGACGGATCATCAACATCTCCTCGGTCGAGGGCAAGCACGGCAAGCCCGCCATCCCCGGCTATGTCGTCTCCAAGCACGCCATGAACGGCCTGACGAAGGCGGTCGCCAAGGAGGTCGGCACCACCGGGGTCACCGTCAACGCGATCTGCCCCGGCCTGGTCATGACCGACATCCTGCTGTCGTCCGGACCGAGCAGCGCCGAGAAGATGGGCCTCACCTTCGACCAGATGATCGACCAGTTCGCCCAGGAGACCGCGATCAAGCGGATCAGCACGGTCGAGGAGATCGGCGCGGTCGCCGTGCTCCTGGCCAGTGACGTCGCCGCCGGTATCACCGGGGTCCTGTGGAGCGTCGACGGAGGCACAGCGCAGTGGTAGGCCGCGTCGCCGGCAAGGTCGTCATCGTCACCGGTGGCGCCAGCGGGCTCGGCGAGTCGACCGCGGAGGTGCTGGCCGCCGAGGGAGCGACGGTCGTCCTGGCCGACATCCAGGACGACCGCGGCAAGCTCATCACCGAACGCATCGGCGGATCCGCGACCTACCAGCACTGCGACGTCACCAGCGAGGAGCAGATCGCCGCGCTCGTCGACGACACGGTGGCAGCGCACGGCCGGCTGGACTGCATGTTCAACAACGCGGGCATCGTGGGCGCGATGGGCCCGATCGACGAGATCCCGCTGGCGGAGTACGAGTTCACGATGGCGGTCCTGCTGACGTCGGTGTTCCTCGGCACCAAGCACGCCGCGCGCGTCATGAAGCCTCAGCAGAGCGGCGTCATCCTCAACACCACCAGCGTCGCCGCGCTCCAGGGCGGCCTCGGGGCGCACGCGTACGCGACCGCGAAGGCCGGGGTGATCGCGCTGACGAAGAACGCGGCGGCCGAACTGGGCGCGTGGAACATCCGCGTCAACGCCATCGCCCCCGGCAAGCACGTCACGCCGATGAACGCCGCCCAGATCGTGGGCGACCCCGACGACCTGGAGGCCACCAAGGAGGCGTTCAAGACACGGACCCCGCTCCGTGGCCGGGTGGGGCTGGCCGAGGACATCGCCTACGCCGCGCTGTACCTGGCCAGCGACGAGGCCGGTTTCGTCAGCGGCCACACCCTCGTCGTCGACGGCGGCCTGACCTCGGGTACGAAGGAGAACGTCGAGCCGGGCCAGCACGGCCGGTGGGCGGTCCGCCAGCCGGTCATCCGCGAGGGCGGACGCAGCGGAGTGCCCGGCGCGTCCGAGTGATCGGGCCCGGGGACCTGGTCCTCAGCCACTTCAGCCTGGGGCGCTTCCTGCCCTTCGAGGAGCGGGTCGCCGCTGCCGCCGGCGCCGGATTCGCGGGCATCGGCCTGTACTACGGCGACTACCAGCGGCTGCGGGCGGAGGGCGCCTCCGACGCCGATCTGCGCGCGATCCTCGCCCACCACGGCCTCGAGCTGTGGGAGCTGGAAGCCCTGCGGGGGTGGACATCCACCGGCGCCGCGCTCGAGGAGAGCCGCGCCCTGGAGGAGCAGCTCTACGCGATCGCCGACGCGTTCGGCACGGTGCACCACTTCCAGGTGCTCGGACCGTACGAGGGCACCGTGGACGAGGCCGTCGAGGCCTTCGCAGTGCTGTGCGACCGGGCGGCTGAGCACGGCCTGGGCGCCGCCATCGAGTTCCTGCCGGAGATGACCAACATCCCGGACGCCGGCACGGCCTGGGAGATCGCGCGACTGGCCGGGCGCCCCAACGGCGGGCTCTGCGTCGATTCGTGGCACCACTTCCGCGGTGCCGCCGACCTGGCGATGCTGGCGGAGGTTCCGGCCGCCCACATCATCGGTGTGCAGCTCGACGACGGGCCCCGGGTCCGCGTGGAGGCCGACTACTACCGTGACTGCACCGAGAACCGCCTGCCCTGCGGTCAGGGCGACTTCGACCTTACGTCGTTCCTGCGCACCCTCGCCGGCATGGGCGTCGCGCAACCGTTCTCGATCGAGGTGCTGTCGACCGAGCTGCTCACCCGGCCGCACGCCGAGGTCGCGCAGCTGCTCGCCGAGACGGCACGATCGGTGCTCGCCGCGTCCGCGTAGCGGCTGACCGCGTTGCTACCCAGCTGACCGGAATCCGGTTCGAAAAGTGGTCAGCTCGGTAGCAGTGCCGCGCTCACCGCCGCGAGCGCTCAGGGGCGGCGGCGCAGGCGCGAGACGCGGTTGCGGCGCCCGCGCTCCTCGTCCAGGAGGGCGTCGACGATCTGGTAGGCCTTGATCGCGGCGGCGTCGGCCGTCGCGTGGACCGACGAGCGCGGCCGACCCGCCGAGTTGGCCTGGATGGTCTCCAGCAAGGGCTGGTCCTCGGTCATCGTGCCTTCGTAGACCTCGCGCAGGTTCTCGCCCACGGCGACGTCGTCGAGGGCGTAGTTGCGGACCGCCCGCCAGAACACCAGCGTGTGCGCCGGATCGACCGGGGTGAACGCGCGCACGAACAGCGCCTGGAAGACCGCGGGCTCCGACCCGTCCGCGGGCGTCGCGCCGATGATGTCCATGTGGTCGATGTGCAGGGCCGGCGAGACGAACTCCCCGGATTCCCGCTGGACGTACTCGGTCTCCCCGGACAGGCCGGTGGCCGCCAGCTGCCACTCGGTCAGCGGCGCGGGGGCGAAGGTGCGCGTGTAGGACACCGACGTCTCCGTCACCTGGATCTGCAGCGGCGGCGGGTCGACGACGTATCCGGTGTGGATGCGCTCGGGGTGGACGTAGGGGAAATGCGTACGGTCCAGGGCGTTGTCGTGCAGGAGCAGGTAGTTCGCGGCCACCTCGGTCGTGCCGCCGAGCGCCGTCCAGTCCGGGGCGGCCAGCCACGGCAGGTGCGGCGGCTCCACTCCTTGGCTGGCGGCGACCTCGCCCAGCCAGACCCACACGAACGAGCCGTCATCACGCACCGGGTAGCTGCGCACCCTCGCCCCGTAGGGGACGTTGCGCTGCGACGGCACCCGCACGCACGCGCCGGACGAGGCGAACGTGAAGCCGTGGTAGGCGCACACGACGTGATCGTCGACCAGCTCGCCCATCGACAGGGGCAGGTGCCGGTGCGCGCACTCGTCGTCGAGCACGCCGACCACGCCGGAGGACTCGCGGAACAGCACGAGCGGTCTGCCGAGGATGCGGCGCCCGAGCAGGGTCGACGCCGACCTCCTCACTCGTTGCGGCGACGTACCAGCAGTTGCGCGGGTAGTTGTCGCCTGGATCGTCGGTCAGCATCGCGACGCCATCCCTTCGGATGCTCAGATGTCCAGGACGAGTTCGGGTGTCTTCGAGCGGGATACGCAGATCATCATGTACTCGTTCTCCTCGCGCTCCTCCTCGGTCAGCAGGGAGTCGCGGTGGTCCGGGATGCCGGAGATCACCTTGGTCTCGCAGGTACCGCACACCCCCTCCTGGCACGAGGTGAGCACGCTGATGTTGTTGGCATCGAGCACGTCGATGATCGCCTTGCCGGGCGGCACGGTGACTGTGATGCCCGAGCGCTGGCAGACGACGTCGAAGCTCGCTTCGGCGCTCTCGTCGACCGCGGCCTGCGGCTTGGCGGCGAAGCGCTCCAGGTGCAGCGCGCCCTTCGGCCACGTCGTGCAGGCCGCCTCCACCGCGGCGAGCAGAGGCTCGGGGCCGCAGCAGTAGACGAGGGTGTCCGGGTCGGGCGTGCCCAGGATGGTGGCCAGATCGAGCAGGCCTCGCTCGTCCTGCGGCCAGAACACCACCCGGTCCCCGTAGGCGGCCGACAACTCCTCGGCGATAGGCCATGGAGTCGCGCGTGCGCCCGCCGTAGAAGAGCTGCCAGTCCGCGCCCCGCAGCCGTCGCCGCGGCGAGCATGGGGATGATCGGCGTGATGCCGATGCCGCCGGCGATGAAGATGTACCGGTCGGCACCGCTCAGCGGGAAGTGGTTGCGCGGGCCGCGGACGGAGATCGGGGTGCCCACCTCGAGCCGGGCGTGGACCTGCTCGGAGCCACCCCGCCCGGTGGCCTCACGCAGCACGCCGATGCGGAACACGCTCCGGTCGCCCGGCGAGCCGCACAGGGAGTACTGCCGGACCAGAGAGGGTCCGAGCAGCAGGTCGATGTGCGCGCCGGGCGTCCAGGCCGGCAGGTCACTGCCGTCGGGCGCGGCGAGCGTCAACGAGATCACGCCGTCGGCCGCCGCCTCACGGCCGACCACGACGAGTTCGGACTGCAGCTCCGAGTACACCGTCGCCATCGCCGTGGCGGACAGCTCAGGATCGGTCGCTTCCATGTCTGGCATCACCCCTCCCATCTCACGCTAGGGGATCAGGCAAGCAACCGCAGCGGGTTCTCGAGCAGCGCCACGACACTGCGCAGGTAATCGGCCGCGGGAGCTCCGTCCACCGCGCGATGGTCGAAGGTCAGGCTCAGCGTCAGCACCTGCGTGCGGACCGGCGTCTCGCCCTCCCAGCGGACCGAATCGCGCAGTCGCCCGACGCCGAGGATCCCGACCTGCCCGGGCGAGATGACCGGGGTGAAGAAGTCGATGCCGAACCCGCCGAGCGTGCTGACGGTGAAGGTCCCGCCCTCGAGGTCGGTGAGCGCCAGCCCACCGGTTCGGGCACCGTCGACGAGGCGGCGGGTCTCCGCGGCCAGCCCTGACAGCGCGAGCTGATCGGCGCGCTTGGCGACGGGCACGATGAGGCCGTCCCCGAGCGCCACCGCGACACCGACGTTGATCTCGCCGAAGACGTGGATCTCGTTGCCGATGATGCCGGCGTTCATCCGCGGGTGATCGCGCAGCGCCAGGGCCGACGCCCGGACGATGATGTCGGTGATCGTGGGAACGGTGAGTCCGGCGGCGGACCACTGCTCCTTGAGATCCGCGCGCAGGGCGACGACGGCGTCCATCGTGGCGTCGGTGCCCAGGGTCAGCTGGGCCATCTCCTGCAGGCTCGCGTGCATCCGCTTGGCGATGACGCCCCGCATGCCCGTCAGCGGCATGACCTGGTCCGCGGCAGCCGGGGCGGCGGTACCGGCCGTCAGTGACGGTGCGGCGACGAGGTCCGAGCGCAGGACCTTCCCGCCGGGGCCGCTGCCGGAGACGCCCTGCAGATCGATGCCGGCGGCCGCGGCGTCGCGCCGGACCAGCGGTGAGCCGGGTGCCGGTGCCTTCGGCGCGGCGGCGACGGGCGCCTCGAGGACGTCGGCCGTGATGACGCGTCCACCGGGACCGCTGCCACGCAGCGAGGTGATCTCGACGCTGCGTTCCTTCGCCACCCGGCGGGCGTTCGGCGAGGAGAAGAAGCGGCCGTGCTCACCCGTGGCGGTCGGAGCGGCGACGGCGGCCACGACCGACGGCGACGCCGCGACGGGCGCGTTGACCTCCGGCTCCTGCAGTGTCGCGGGGACCGCCGCCGCGGCGGGGACGGCCTCGCCGGGTTCGAGCAGCCAGCCCACGAGCGATCCCGGGGGGAGTTCGGTCCCGGCGGGCACGGCGGGATGGAAGATCCCGGAACCCTCGGCCTCGACGTCGACGTCGACCTTGTCGGTGGCCAGCCGCATCAGCGGCTCGCCCGACTTGATCTCGGTGCCGGCCTCGACCAGCCACTCCTCGATCAGCCCGGTCTCCATCGTCAGCCCGAGCTTCGGGATCAGGACGTTGAGCGCCATCTCAGACGACCGAGCGCTCGAGCAGCCCGCGGATCCCGTCCGCGATGCGGTTGGCGTCGGGTAGGTAGACGCTCTCCAGCGCCGGGCTGAACGGGACCGGGGAGAACGGCGCGCCGATGCGCAGGACGGGGGCGTCGAGGTAGTCGAACACCTCTTCCTGGATCTGCGAGGAGATCTCGGCCCCGATGCCGCCGAAGGTCACCGCCTCGTGCACGACGACCGCCCGGTTCGTCCGCTTGACCGACTCCAGGATCGCGGCGCTGTCCATCGGCTGGATCGAGCGCAGGTCGATGACCTCGACGTCGATGCCGTCGGAGGCCAGCTTCTCGGCGGCCGTGAGCGACTCGGGCACCATCCGGCCGAACGTGACCACGGTGACGTCCTTGCCCTTGCGCACCGTGTTGGCCACGCCCAGCGGGATCTCGTACAGCTCCTCCGGGACGTCGCCCTTCACGCCGAGCATGCGCTTGTTCAGCACGACGATGGTCGGATTGTCGTCACGGATCGCACCGACGGTCAGGCCCTTGACGTCGTGGGGCGTAGAGGGCATGACCACCTTCAGGCCGGGGACGTGGGCCAGCCACGCCTCCAGGCTCTGGCTGTGCTGCGGGCCGGCGCCCAGACCGCCGCCACCGTTGGTGGTGATGGTCAGCGGGACCTTGACGTCGCCGCCGAACATGTACTTCAGCTTGGCGGCCTGGTTGTAGACCTGGTCCATCGCGACGCCGATGAAGTCCATGAACATCAGGTCGCAGACCGGACGCAGCCCGCGCGCAGCCGCGCCGACGCCCATCCCGATGAATCCCATCTCCGAGATCGGGGTGTCGATCACCCGCCGCTCGCCGTAGGCGTCGAGCAGCCCCTCGAAGGCGTGGAAGACGCCGCCGTAGCCGGCCACGTCCTCGCCGATGATCAGCACGTCGCCGTCGTCGGCCATGATCTGCATGAGCGCCTCGTTGAAGGCCTTCACATAGGTAAGTTCGCGCACGTCGCCCTCTTAGTCGCTGTAGACGTTCTTCAGGATGTCGGCCGGATCCGGGTAGGGGCTGTCGTCACCGAACTGGATCGCCTCGGCGATCTCGGCGCGGGTGTCCTCCCAGACCTTGTCGAGCACGTCCTGCTTGGCCAGACCGGCGTTCACCAGGCGCAGCTCCAGGGCGAAGATCGCGTCCTTGAGCTTCCACTCGTCGATCTCGGCCTGCGTCCGGTAGGGGATGCGCAGGCCCTTCACGCCCTGGTGGTCGTAGTAGCGGTAGGTCTTGCACTCCAGCAGGACGGGGCCGCCGCCGTTGCGGGCGCGCTCGACCCACTTCTTGGCCGCGAGGTACACGGCGACCGCATCCATGCCGTCGACGATCTCGCTCGGCATGCCGTAGGCCACGGCACGGTCGGCGACGTCCTTGAGCAGCATGTGCTTGTCCGGCGGGCGTGTACTCCGCGTAGCCGTTGTTCTCGCACAGGAAGATCACGGGCAGGTTCAGGACGGCGGCGAGGTTGGCCGACTCGTGGAAGGCACCGATGTTGCTGGCGCCGTCACCGAAGAACGGAGACCGCGACCGAGTCCTGGTCCTTGTAGCGCGAGGCGAGTGCGGCCCCGACCGCGTGCGGGATGCCGCCGCCGACGATGCCGTTGGCGCCGAGCATGCCGATCGACAGGTCGTTGATGTGCATGCTGCCGCCGCGGCCCTTGACAGTAGCCGGTCTCCTTGCCGAACAGCTCGGCGTACATGTTCTTGAGATCCGCGCCCTTGGCGACGGCGTGGCCGTGCCCGCGGTGCGTCGACGTGATCACGTCGTCGGCGCGCAGGGTCGTCATCACGCCGGAGGCGACTGCCTCCTGGCCGACGTAGAGGTGCAGGAACCCGGGCATGCGCCCGGCCTCCATGAGCTTGCCCGCCTCTTCCTCGAAGAGCCGGATCCGAACCATGCGCCGGTGCAGGTCATCCAGGACGTCCTGGTCCAACGTCGTCACTGCATCGTCAACAGTCGTACTTGTCATCGCCGCTCCCCATCGTCGCGGAGTGCCCACCGGAACCTGTTCGGCGAAACCATACTCCGTCTACACAAACCCTTGGCTAGAACTGTGACCAATTGCTAGGGTCCAGTCCTGCGAATCCCTTGAGAGGAAGCTGAAATGCCGAAGGACGAACAGATGCGAGCATCTCGCGTCTCGACCCTTTTTGGCCACCCTCTCACCCAGCTTGTTTCCTGCCCGTGTCTCGCGGCGCAGGGATGACCGACGCGCGACCCCTACGGATTCTGGCGCTGACGGGTGGGCATCGGGTCGATCTCGATGCCTTCACCGCGATGCTCGACGCCATCTGCGCCGAGCACGGCTGGGTGTTCGCCCACGCCGTCCAGCCCGCTGCCCAGCGCTGGCTGACCCCGCAGCACGCGGGCGACTTCGACGTCATCCTGTGCCACGACATCCCCGGCCTGGCGCTCAAGCGGGGCACGCCGCCGACGCCCGTCGGCCCGGAACCGGCCACGGCCGCGGCGGTCGCCGCCCTCCTCGAGGCAGGCCAGGGCTTGGTCTTCCTGCACCACGCGCTCGCCGGCTGGCCCGGTTGGCCGGGTTGGGCCGAGGTCCTCGGCGGCCGGTACCACTACGCCCCCGGGCGGCTGCGCGGCGTGGACGTCCCCGACGACGGGTACCGCTTCGCCACCTACACCGCCCAGGTCCTCGCCCCGGGCCACCCCGTCTGCGCCGGGCTGGAGGACTTCACCCTCTCCGACGAGCTCTACTGCTGCCCGGTGTTCGAGGACGACGTCCTCCCGCTGCTGCGTGCCGACGTGTCGACTGCCGCCGACCAGTTCCAGGACACCTTCCACGAGGTGCTCGGCACCCCGCGCACCGACGGGCCGTGGGTGCACGCCCCGGCCAGCGACCTCATCGCGTGGGCCAAGGTCGCCGGCCGCAGCCCCGTCGCCTACATCCAGCCCGGCGACGGCCCCGACACGTTCGCTCTGCCGGCATTCCGCCGGCTGATCGGCAACGCCCTCGACTGGGCAGCCTCCCCCACGGCCCACGCCTGGGCGGCAGACAACGCGACACCTATCGACCTGATGCCGACGGCATCGGTCTGACACGAGGAGAGACAGATGGATCTGGGACTTGCAGGACGCAAGGCGATCGTGACCGGCGCCAGCCGCGGCATCGGACGGGCGATCGCGCTGCAGCTGGCCGAGGAGGGCGCGTCTGTCATGCTCTGCGCCCGCGGCGTCGAGGCCCTGGAGGAGACTCGCCGCGGAGGTGCGGGCCAAGGGAGCGACGGTGTTCACGGCCGCGCTCGACGTCGCCGACGAGTCCGCCGATCGCCGGGTTCGTCGACTCGGCCGCCGAGCAGCTGGGCGGCCTGGACATCCTCGTCTCCAACGTCTCCGCCGGCGGACTCAAGGGCCCGGATCAGTGGCGGACAGAGCTTCGAGGCCGACCTGCTGGCCTTCGTGCGCCTGGCCGAGGCGGCCGTCCCGCACCTGGAGAAGTCCGACGCCGCAGCGATCGTGGCCGTCGGCACGACCTCGGCGTTCGACACCCTGCCGCCGACGTCGGCCAACTCCTATGCCGCCCTCAAGGCAGCGGTCCTGCAGCACGCGTCGGGACTCGGCCACTCGCTGGCGCCGAAGGGCATCCGCGTCAACACCGTCTCGCCCGGCCCGATCGACTTCCCCGGCGGCGCCTGGGACAAGCTGCACGAGCCGCGCCCGGAGTTCTACGACGGCGATCAAGGCGCGCATCCCGCTCGGCCGGCTGGGCAGTGCCGAGGAGGTCGCCCAAGTCGGTGGTCTTCCTGGCCAGCCCGGCAGCCGGCTCACTGCACCGCCGTGAACCTCGTCGTCGACGGCGGGTTCGTCAGCCGGGTGCAGTTCTAAGCCGATGGCCGGACCAGCAGGTCGCCTGGACGCCGTGCTCGTGTGCGGCGGGCAGTGGCACGACTTCGACTACGCGCGCCTGCAACTGCTCGAGGCGCTGGGCGAGTACGCCGAGGTGCGCACGCGCGTGTTCGAGGACTACTCGCGCCTGGACGCCCTCGACAACGCCGACCTGCTGATCACCTACACGTGCAACGTCCGCCCGTCCCCGGACGAGCAGGCGGCTCTCGTCGCCTGGCTCGCGCCGGGGCGGGCGGTGGCTCGCGCTGCACGGCACCCACTCCGCCATCGAGCCGCCGGCCGCGCCCGGCGGGCGCTTCACCGCACGCCGCGGGTGCTCGGCCGGTTCGCGGAGGTCCTCGGCGGCCAGTTCCTCGGGCACCCGCCGATCGAGCCGTACACCGTGTCGGTGACCGATCCGGACCATCCCGCTGGTGGCGGGGATCGAACCGTTCGAGGTCCGCGACGAGCTCTACATCAGCGAGCTGCATCCGCCGCTGCAGGTGCTGCTGCACGCGCACTGGGACGGGGGGTGCCGCGGCTTCGAGGAGGGGCAGGACTCCGACGGTGAGCCGCGCCCGGTGCTCTACCTCCGCGAGCACGAGCAGGGCACCGTCTGCTACTTCACCCTCGGCCACTGCCGTGGCCGCTTCGACATGCAGGACCAGGGCAAGGACGACCTGGGCCGGTACGACTTCGGCAGCTGGATCGTGCCGGAGTTCCGCACGATCCTCGAGCGCTGCATGGCCTGGGCAGTCACCGGCGACGTCGGGTCTAACTAGTGAATCAGTGCACTTACTAGCTGCTTTTCGACCGCGTCTGTGGGTATAGTCCGGATCCAGATCTCCACCGCCCACGGCTCAGCGTGACGGTTCTCTGCATCGAGGCAAGGACATCCGCTCGTCATGACGACATCACTCCCGACGACCACGCGAGTCGTCTGCCTGGCCTCCCGGCCCACCGGCACCCCGACCGCTGACAACTTCAGCATCCAGACCCGGCCGCTCCCCGAGCTCGGCGCCGGCCAGCTGCTCGTCGAGAACACCTACATGAGTGTCGATCCGGCCATGCGCGGGCGGATGGAGCAGACGGAGAAGCACTACACGACGAACTTCGAGATCGGCGGCCCGCTGGACGGCTCGGCGATCGGGCGCGTCCTCGGCGGCTCCGTCGAGGGCATGCCGGTGGGCTCCTACGTGCGGCACCGCCAGGGCTGGCGCGACTACGCGGTCGTGGACAGCGCCGCGGCCACCGTCGTCGACCCCGACCTGGCGCCGCTGTCGACCTGGCTGGGCGTCATGGGTCAGACCGGATTCACCGCCTACGCCGGGTTGCGCCGGGCCGGTGAGCTGCGGAAGGGCGACACCGTCTTCGTGTCCGCGGCCGCCGGAGCCGTCGGCAGCGCGGCCGGGCAGTTCGCGCGCCTGCTCGGCGCCGGGCGAGTCGTGGGCAGCGCCGGTGGCGCGACCAAGGCACAGCTCCTGGTCGACGAACTGGGCTACGACGCCGGCATCGACTACCGCGACGACCTGGTCGGCGGCCTGGCCGCGGCCGCTCCAGACGGCGTCGACCTCTACTTCGACAACGTCGGCGGCGAGCACCTCATCGCGGCCCTGTACGCGATGAACCTGCACGGCCGCATCGCCCTCTGCGGGATGATCTCCACGATGGAGGACGGTTCGGACTCCCCCGGCGTCGCGCACCTGATCCAGGCGGTGCTCAAACGCCTCACCATCCGCGGCTTCATCGTGCGTGACCACGAGGACCTGCGCCCCGAGTTCGAGAAGCAGGTCTCCGGCTGGCTGCGCAGCGGGGAACTGGTCTCCAAGCAGACCGTCGTCGACGGTCTGGACCATGCCACGGAGGCCCTCATCGGCCTGCTGCGTGGCGCGAACGTCGGCAAGATGCTCGTGCGCCTGTCCGACGCCGAGAACTGAACCTACGGAGGTACCCGGCATGGGCGTCGATTCCAGAGTCACCGAGCTGGCCAAGAAGACCCGGGAGTTCGTGCTCGAGGTCGTCATCCCGGTCGAGAACGAGACCGGCGGCTCGATCCACCACGCCGCGCCGGAACTGCGATCGTCGTTGCAGTCCCAGGCCAAGGCGGCCGGGCTCTTCGCCCCGCACGTCCCCGAGGAGTGGGGCGGCCTGGGGCTGGACGTCCGCGGCCAGGCCGTGGTGTTCGAGCAGGCCGGGTACTCGCTGCTGGGACCGCTGGCGCTGAACTGCGCGGCGCCCGACGAGGGCAACATGCACCTGCTCGAGGTGGTCGCCACGCAGGAGCAGAAGGAGAAGTACCTGCGCCCGCTGGCCGCCGGGGACGTCCGCTCCTGCTTCGCCATGACCGAACCGACGCCCGGCGCCGGCTCGGACCCCTCCATGCTCAGCACCACGGCGACGAAGGTCGACGGCGGCTGGCGCATCGACGGTCACAAGTGGTTCATCACCGGGGCGCGCGGTGCCGCGTTCGCCATCTGCATGGCCCGCACGAGCGGTGACGTCGGCTCCCGCGGCGGCGCCACCATGTTCCTGGTGGACCCGGACTCCCCCGGCTACCGCTACGTCCGCGACCTCGACACGCTCGACGAGGGCACGTTCGGCGGCCACGGCGAGATCGTCTTCGAGGACTGCTTCGTCGACGACGGCGCCATCCTGGGCGCGGTCGACCGCGGTTTCGAGTACGCCCAGGTGCGCCTGGCACCCGCCCGACTGACCCACTGCATGCGCTGGCTCGGCATCGCCCGGCGCGCCCAGGACATCGCCATCGAGTACGTCGCCAACCGCCAGGCGTTCGGTGGCCTGCTCGCCGACCAGGGCATGGTGCAGGGCATGATCGCCGACTCCGAGATCGACATCGCGGCCAGCCGGGCCTTCATCGCCGCAGACAGCCGCCGTCCTCGACAGCGGCGCGCGGGGCGGCAACGACTCGTCGATGACCAAGACCTTCGTGGCCGAGGCCGTCAACCGCGTCGTCGACCGGTCGGTGCAGCTGTGCGGCGCCCGGGCGATCTCCGGTGACATCCTGCTGTCGCGGTTCCTGCGCGAGATCCGCCCGTTCCGCATCTACGACGGGCCGTCGGAGGTACACCGCTGGTCGATCGCGCGGAGGGCCGTTCGCACCTACCAGAAGACCCAGCAGGTCCTCTGAGATTCTGGAGTTCCTGTCTCGAAACCCCTGTCTTGGCGGGCAGGCGGCGACTACGATCAAACGCATCTAGCTCTGGGAGTGCACATGACCGGACGCACCGTCGTCGAGAGTTCGCTGTTCGCCTCCGTCGACCCACCGCGCCTGGCCGGATCACGATGCGCGAACTGTGCGACGGTCACGTTCCCCGTGCAGACCGGCTGCCCGAAGTGCGCAGGCACCGATCTCGCGACGATCGAGCTCCCGGCCACGGGCACGCTGTGGACCTGGACGATCCAGTCCTTCGAGCCGAAGGTCCCCTACCGCGTCCCGGCGACCGGCTTCGCCAACTACGGCGTGGGCTACGTCGACCTCGGCGAGCTCATCGTCGAGACGCGGATCGAGGGCGATCTCGAGCGGTTGCGCATCGGCGCGCCCATGCAGATCAGGCTGCTCGACCTGTGGAGTGACGACGCGGGCGAGCCCGTGGCGACCTACGCCTTCGAGGAAGTGACGGCATGACGGGACGTTCCGCGACCGACGTTGCGATCATCGGCATCGGCATGGTGCCGTTCGGGCGGCACGCGCCGGAGTACAGCGGCCTGGCGATGGGTGCCGACGCAGCGCGCGCGGCGATCGCCGACGCCGGGCTGACGTGGCAGGACATCGACTACGCCGTCGGCGGCAGCAACGTCTCGGGCAAGCCCGACACCCTGGTCGGCTCACTCGGCCTGACCGGCATCCCGTTCGCCAACGTCCGCAACGGCTGCGCGACCGGCGGGGTGGCCCTCACCACCGCCGCCAACGCCATCCGCGGCGGCGAGGCCGAGATCGCCCTCGCCCTGGGGTTCGACAAGCACGCGCGCGGGGCGTTCGCGGCCAAACCCTCCGACTACGGCCACGGTGAGTGGTACGGCGAGACGGGCATGATGGTGACGCCCCAGTTCTTCGCGATGAAGGCCCGGCGCTACCTCGACACCCACAACCTCAAGGACCGCCTGCTCGCGCAGGTGTCGGCGAAGGCGTTCGAGTACGGCGCCGCCAATCCGGACGCCTGGCGCCGCACGCTGCTCAGCGAGGACGAGGTGATGAACGCCCGGATCATCAACCCGCCGCTGACGCAGTACATGATCTGCTCGCCGAGTGAGGGCGCCGCCGCCGTCATCCTGGCCCGCGCGGACAAGGCTGCCGATCTCTGCGAGCGACCGGTCTACCTCTCCGCCGCCGCCATGCGCACCCGCCAGTTCGGCTCCTTCGAGGTGTTCGCGCCCTGGCTCACGCCGAACCCGACCTCCAGCCCGAGCATCGACGCGGCGCAGGCCGTCTTCGCGCGCGCGGGCATCGCCCCGGCCGACGTCCAGGTGGCGCAGTTGCAGGACACCGACTCCGGCGCCGAGATCATCCACATGGCCGAGACCGGACTGTGCGAGCACGGCGAGCAGCAGGGCCTGCTCGACCTGCGCGAGACCGCGGCCGGCGGGCGCCTGCCGGTGAACACCGACGGCGGCTGCCTGGCCAACGGCGAGCCGGTCGGGGCCTCCGGGCTGCGGCAGGTGCACGAGGTCGTGCTGCAACTGCAGGGGCGTGCCGGTGCACGTCAGGTCGCCGGCGACCCGCGGGTCGGGTTCACCCACGTCTACGGTGCGCCCGGAGTCAGCGCGTGCACCGTACTGACCCGATAGCGAAAGGCCCCCAGCGATGACGCAGCAACCCGACCTCGAGCAGTGGCGTGCCGATCTGCGGGCCTGGCTCGCCTCGGAACTCCCGCCCAAGCAGGCACAACTGCAGCCCAACAGCGACTTCTCCGTCTTCGCGAACATCTCCGAGGCCGACGAGCACGAGCTGCTGGAGAAGGTGCGCGCCTACCGGCGCAAACGCTTCGACGCCGGGTACGGCGCCATCGCGCTGCCCGTCGAGATCGGCGGCGCCGGCCTGTCCTCACGCTTCCTCGTGGCCTACACCGCCGAGGAGCAGGCCTTCGACGTCCCGGTGTCGACCGAGCTCATCAGCGTCACGACCGGCCTGGTCGGCCCGACGGTGGCGACCTTCGGCACGGACGAGCAGCGGGAGGCCTTCGCGGTGCCGTTCATGCGGGCGGACCTGCTGGTGTGCCAGCTGTTCAGCGAGCCCGGCGCGGGGTCGGACCTCGCGGCGGTGGCCACCTCCGCGGTCCGCGACGGCGACGACTGGGTGATCGACGGGCAGAAGGTGTGGTCCTCCGGGGCGCGCTTCGCCGACTACGGGCTGCTGCTCACGCGCACCGACCCCGACGTCGCCAAGCAGGCCGGGCTGACGATGTTCCTCATCCCCATGGACGCGCCGGGCGTGGAGATCCGCCCGATCCGGCAGATGAGCGGCGCGTCCTCCTTCAACGAGGTGTTCCTGTCCGAGGTGCGGGTCGGTGACGACATGCGCATCGGTGACGTCGGCAACGGCTGGGCCATCGCGAACGCGACCCTCGGCTTCGAGCGGACCGCGAGCGGGCAGGGCACCCGGCGCAAGGGCGGGAGCATCGACGACCTGATCGCGCTCGCACAGCGGCTGGGCAAGTCCGGCGACCCCGTCGTCCGGCAGCGCCTGGCCGACGCCTACATCCGCGCCCAGTTGCGGACCGCGACCACCGAACGGGTCGCCCGCGCCACCGCGGCCGGAGTCGCACCGGGACCGGCCGCGTCCATCGGCAAGGTCGTCGCGTCGCAGAATCTCACGCTCATCGGCGACATCGCGGCGTCCCTGCTCGGCGGGCGGATCACAGCCGACGCCGACGCCGCCGACTTCGCGTGGACCGAGCACCTGCTCGGTGCCCCGGGGTATCGCCTGGCCGGCGGGACCGACGAGATCCAGCGCAACATCATCGGCGAGCGCGTGCTCGGCCTTCCGCGCGAACCCAGCGTGGACAAGGGAATCGCCTTCTCGAAGCTGCCGCGGAGCGGGTGACCCTCGGGTGCGCGCGGCGCTGGACGAGGTCGAACTCTTCTACACCGACGCCGGGGACGGTCCGGCGGTACTGCTGCTCCACGGGTGGTCCTGCGACTCCCACGACTGGAGCTGGCTCATCGCCGACCTGGTGGCCGATCACCGGGTGATCGCGGTGGATCTGCGGGGGCACGGCCGCTCCCAGGTCCTCGACGGTCCCTACAACCCGCAGGTGATGGCCGCCGATGCACTGCAGTTGCTGCGCCGCCTCGACGTCACGTCGGTGGCAGTCGTGGGGCATTCGATGGGGACGATCGTCGCGTCCGCGCTCGCGCTGGCGGCACCCGAACTGGTGGCGGGGCTGGTGCTCGTCGATCCGGTGTACGGCGTCCCGGTCGAGGTGGCGCAGTTCCTGAGCAGCACGGTCACCCCGGAGTCCGCGGTGGGCTTCGCCGTCGCGTCGTTCCAGGACTTCTACCGCCCGCTCACTCCCGAGTTCCTCAAGGTCTGGCACGCCCGGCGCGTGGAGGGGACGCCGCCCCACGTGCTCGCGCAGTCGCTGCTGGGCCTGTACGAGGGCCCCGGCGGGTTGGGACGGGCCGACGTCACCAGCGTCGCGTTCGCCGACCGTGCCGTGCCGGCGCTGGCGGTGTACGCGGCCGAGTCCGGTGCCGAGTTCGAACGGGCACTCCCCCATGCCGATCAGGTCGAGGTCGTCGTCTGGCCGGAGAACGGGCACTTCCTCCATCAGGAGCGCCCCGCGGAGTTCAACGCCCTGGCCCGCGCCTGGCTCACCGCGCGAGGCCTCTGACCCGCTGTGCCACCGACCCGGACGAGGCCGGGTGACTCACCAGTCGAGCAGGGTGGCCAGCCGCTCGCGGTGATAGGTGGCATCGCCCAGCAGGGCGGCGTCGGCCCGCGCGCGGCGGAAGTACAGGTGCGCGTCGTGCTCCCACGTGAAGCCGATGCCGCCGTGGACCTGGACGGTCTCGGTCGCCGCGGAGACGAACGCGTCCGAGCACCAGGCCGCAGCCACGGCCGCTGCCTCGGCGAACGCGGCCGGGTCGTCGGAGGCGGTCAGCGCCCGGTCCACGGCCGAGCGCCCCAGCTCGACGAGCAGCAGCATGTCGGCGAGCTTGTGCTTGATCGCCTGGAAACTCCCCAGCGGGCGGCTGAACTGGTGGCGGATCTTGGCGTAGTCGACGGACAGGTCCAGGCACGCCTGCGCGCCGCCGACCTGTTCGGCAGCGAGCACGACCAGAGCCACGTCGACGGCCGCCGTCACCGCGGAGCCGCCCGCACCGTTGGACGTGAGCGCCACGGCCGGCGCGCCCGCGAACGTGACTGCCGCCTGCGAGCGCGAGAGGTCCAGCGTCTCCACCGCGCGGCGGGACACCCCGGGGGCATCGGCGGAGACGAGGTAGAGGTCGCAGCCCTCGGGTCCCGACGCGGCGACGACGAACTGGTCGGCGTCGGCTCCGTCCAGTACCAGACCGGCGTCGCCGTCGAGGACGACACCACTGTCCCCCGCGGCCGCCGTCACCGGCACGGCCGCCGGGTTCCACGCGCCGTCGGCGTCGAGCCCGCAGAAGGAGACGAGCGACGCACCGGAGGCCACCGCTCCGATGACGTCTGCCGCCGCCTCGCCGCAGCCGGCCAGGACCTGGCCCGCCAGCACCGTCGAGGAGAAGAACGGTACCGCGAGCAGCGACCGCCCCAGCTCCTCGGACACGACGAGCAGCTCGGCCAGCTCCCCGCCCGCGCCGCCGAGGGCCTCGGGAAGACCGAGCCCGGCCAGCCCCATCTCCTGACCGATCAGCTGCCAGCTCGCCGCGTCGTACCGGGCGCCGGCGTCCACGGCGTGCCGCGTCGCGGCGGGGCCACCGGCATCCTTGGTCAGATCGCGGACGGCCGCTCGCAACTCGGCCAGCTCGGCAGTGCGTTCCGCTGTCAGCTCGCTCATGACTACTCCTCCAGGGCGGCGTGTGCGGCCGCCAGCCGGGCACCGGGCAGGCGCGTCGGTGAGCAGGACACGTAGTCCAGCCCCAGCCGCTCGCACAGCGCGATCGAATCCGGGTCCCCTCCGTGCTCGCCGCAGATGCCGAGCTTGATGTCGGGGCGGACCGAACGCGCCTTCGCGACCGCGATCTCGATCAGCGCCGCGACGCCGTCCGGGTCCAGGGACGCGAAGGGGCTCACCGTCAGCAGCCCCTTCTCCACGTACGCGGTCAGCACCTGCGCCTCGACGTCGTCGCGGGAGAAGCCGTAGGTCAGCTGCGTGAGGTCGTTGGTACCGAAGGACAGGAACTGCGCGTGCTCGGCGAGCTTGTCGGCGATCAGCGCCGCGCGGGGCGTCTCGACCATGGTGCCGACCTTGTACGGGATCTCGACCCCCGCGGCCTCGGCGACCTCGCGCGCGACCGCGTGGATCCCCTCGAGGACGGTGGACAGCTCCCCGGCGATCGCCACCAACGGGATCATCACCTCGAGCTCCGGTCGCGGCCCCTCCGCGGCGAGTTCCACCCACGCCTCGAACAGTGCCTTGGCCTGGGCCGGATACAGCTCGGGACGCAGCAGCGCCAACCGCACGCCGCGCAGCCCCAGCATCGGGTTCGACTCGTGGGCCTGGTCGCCCAGGAACTCGTGCAGGGGCGCGTCGAGCAGGCGCACGGTGACGGGACGGTCGCCCATGGCGCGCAGCAGTTCCAGGAAGTCCTCGCGCTGGGCGGCGGCGAGCTCGACCAGCGCGGCGGCCTCCTCGACCGGCTCGCTGGCCAGCAGGAACCGGCGCACGAGCGGCAGGCGGTCACCCAGGAACTGGTGCTCGGTGCGGCACAGGCCGATCCCCTCGGCGCCGAGCGAGACGGCCAGCGCCGCCTCCCGCCCGGTGTCGGCGTTGGTGCGGATGCCCAGGTTGCGGATGCCGTCGGCCCGGCGCAGCAGGTCCTCCAGCGGACCCCCGGGCGACGGCGGCACGACCTCGGCGGAGCCCACGTACAGCGAACCGGACGCGCCGTCGATCGCGACCACATCGCCCTCGCTGAGGGTGAGCGGGCCGAAGCTGACCTGGCCCTTCTCGTGGTCGACCGTCAGCCCGGTCGCACCACAGATGGCCGGCCGGCCGAGGCCGCGCGCCACGACGGCGGCGTGCGAGGCCAGACCGCCGCGGGCGGTGACGATGCCCTTGGCGGCGAGCATTCCCGGCAGGTCGCCGGGGCTGGTCTCGGCCATCATCAGGATCACGGCGTCGCCGGCGTGGGTCATCCCGACCGCGCTGTCACTGGAGAGCGCGATGCGCCCGACGGCGGCACCGATCGATGCCGGCAGCCCTTTCAGGAACAGGGTCTCGCGGCCGGTGACCCGCAGCTGTGGATGCAGCAGCGCGTCGAGGTCGGCCGGACGCACCATGCGGACGGCATCGGCGTCGTCGATGACTCCGGTCTGGGCGAGCTCGACGGCGTTGCGCACGACCGCCTGCGCCGACGGGCGTTCCACCCGCTGCGCACTGAGCAGCGCCAGGCCGTCGTCACGCAGTTCGAACTCGACCCGCGCCACGCCGTGGAAGTGGTGCTCCAACGTGCGCAGCGCCTGGGTCAGCAGCGCGTCGCCGGACGGCAGCGACGCCAGGCTCTCGGTGGCCCGCTCGTCGGTGTTGCTGCGGCGCACACCGCGCCGGAACGTGCCGGTGGGCGCGAACTCGCCGGTCGCCGGTTCGCGGCTCTCGGCCACACCATGGCCGCTGTGGGACACGTGCCCGATCCGCAGCGCCTGGACGTGCAGCGCCAGCCCGAGGTCGTCGGCGAGGCCCTGACTGCGCCGTCCCCGCTTCGCGCGCGGGCTGTTCCACCGCTTGATCATTGCCGCGGCGGCCAGCGCCAGCTGCTCGGCCGGGTCGTCGGGGTAGGGCGCGCTGCCGACGTTGGCGCACAGCTCGGCGAACAGGCGCGAGATCATCCGATCGTCGGCGGCGTCGTCTGCGGCGTCGAACTCGGCATCGGCGAAGTCGTCGCCGGGCACGCCCAGCGCGAACTCGCCGACGTAGCGGATGGCCGCCGCATAGACGCCGAAGATCACGCCGTCGCTGCCGATGACCTCGTCGAGCTCGGCGGCGTTGGCGGCGGTGATGCCGATCCCCGGCAGGTCCGGCGGCACGCCACCGACTCCGATCATCGGTGCGCTTCCGAGCAGCCGGACGAGCAGCGGCTTGCCGGTGGGGCCGACCTGGCGGCCGGCGAGTTGCTCGAGCAGCTCGATCGCCGACGCCGCGACGGCCGGGTCGGTGAGGGCGGCCGCCGACGCGACCGGCACCGTCAGCCCGTGGACCACGGGCAGGCCGAGTCCCACCAGGCGATCCACCCCGGCTCCGTGGGTACCGAGCGAGGACTCGTCCAGGCCACGGGCCCGGCCCTGACCGAACGGGACGAACTCGGGGATGTCGGTCATGGCCGGCCGGACAGGGTCACAGTCACCACAGGCAGCACAGTCGACACAGCCGGCACGGTCGCCACGGGTGCGAACGTCACGCGTTCTGCGCCTTGACGAGCCGCTCTTCGCGCTCCTCGTCAGCGGCCCGGGTGATACCCAGCATGAGGATCAGTTCCTGGTGCAGATGCATCCACACCGTGTGGTACGAGTCCTTCAGCGGGGAGGCCAGCCAGGATCCGTCGCCCTCGTCGAAGAGGTCGAGCGCCTCCTGCAGCCGGCCGCGATAGCCCGCCAGCCGGGGCTGCGCCGCGCCCATGCGCCGCAGCACCGGGCCGATCGCGGAGTGGACCTCGTCGAGGCGCTCGCGGACCTCGTCGTCGTAGGCGGCGTCGCCGTGGTCGTTCACCGCGCCGTCCGGACGGGTCTGCCAGGCCGAGCAGACGTCGCGCAGGCGCCGGTTGATCGGAAGGAAGCCGTCGAAGAGCCGGTCGATCTCCGGCTCGTCGGCCGCGGACAGGCGCAGCAGCTCCCCGGCGGCGGCGGTCCCGGCGGGCGTGGGCATGGTGATCGGCCCCTTGGCCATCGCCAGGCCCTTCTCCACCAGGGCGGCGGTGGCCTCGTCGGCGGCACCGCGCTTCATCCCGCGGATGACCAGGCTCACCAGTGCTTCCTGTTCGGGGTCGAGCCCGGTGTCGGTCGTCGTCGGTGTCTCGGTCATCTGGTCACTCCTCAGGCGGATCGGGCGGGTCGGGCGGTCGATCGAGGCGGACGGGCGTCAACCGGCGATGGTGCGGTCCGAGTCCCAGTAGGGCAACCGCAGGATCTTCTTGTCGATCTTGCCCATCGGATTGCGCGGCAGCACGTCGAGGAACTCGTAGGAGCGAGGGCACTTGTAGGACGCCAGCTGACCGCGACAGTAGGCCTCCAGCTCCGACGGCTCGGGGTGCGTCCCGGGCACGGCGACGACGAGCGCGTGCAGGGCCTCGCCCATGTCCTTGTCCGGGATCCCGATGACGGCGACGTCGGCGACATCGGGGTGGGTGAAGAGGACCTTCTCGCTCTCGGCCGGGTAGAGGTTGACGCCGCCGGAGACCACCATGTCGGCGATGCGGTCGGTGATGAAGATGTAGCCGTCGTCGTCGACGTAGCCGACGTCGCCGAGGGTGAACACGCCGGGCATCACGAACGCGGCCGCCGTCTTCGCCGGGTCGGCGTGGTAGCGGATCGCGTGCTCCTCGGGCGCCCGGAAACCGAGGATCCCGACGGTGCCGGCGGGGACGGGCTGCTTGTCGTCGCCCACCACCACGACCTCGAACGGCGGCACGGCGCGCCCGACGGACCCGCGGTGGGCGAGCCACTCGGTGGAGTCGATGCGGCTGACCGTGCCGACCTCGCTGCCGCCGTAGGACTCGGTCAGGATGGGCCCGAACCAGTCGATCATCGCCAGCTTCGTCTCGGCGGGGCACGCCGATCCGGTCTGCATGACGGACTCGAGGCTGGACACGTCGTAACGGGCCCGGACCTCGGCAGGGGCGGCGAGCAGCCGCTGGAAGTGCGTCGGCACCATCGTGGTCGACGTGACCCGGTACTTCTCGATGGCGCCCAGGACGCTCTCGGCGGTGAACTTGGAGACGACGACCACCGGCTGGCCCGAGAGCAGATGCCGCAGCGACGTGAGCGGAGCGTTGTGCTGCAGCGGGCCGACCACCAGTTGCGCGCCGGCCGGGAAGCGCGACTCCGAGGCGATCGCGGCCACGTAGTCCGCGGCGGTGACGAAGGGAGTCTTGGTCCAGCGCACCTCGGCGCCACGGGGGCGGCCCGTCGTGCCCGACGTGTACACCAGCACCGGCCGGGCCGGGCGGTCGCCGGAGTCGGCGCCACCCGGGCTCTGCGCCAGCCAGTCACTCCACGCGATGCCGTTGTCGGGGACGTCGGCGCCGTGCACGATCAGGGCACGGAGGCCGACCTTCGACGCGGCGACACCGGCCGCGGCGGTGCTCGACGGCCCGGACACGGCAGCGACCGCGTTGCAGTCGGTCCACTGGTCGGCCATCTCCTGAGCGGTGAGCTGGCGCGACGTGGCGGCGGTGCCGACGCCGGCGATCAGCCCGGCCGCATGCGCCACGATGGTCTCGACGGTGTTGTCGCCCAGGACGGCCACGCGCTGGTCGACGTCCGGCGCGAGCAGGAGCATCGCGGCGGCGGCCCGATCGAGCTGGTCGGCCAGCTGGACCCAGGTCAGCGAGGTGCGTTCATCGCTCAGCGCCACTTCGTCCGGAGTGCTCCGAGCACGGTCCTGGACGGCGCTGAACACAATCCGACCTCCTCGACACACCACCGATACGTCGTGGTCATCGTGGCCCGAACTGTGGATCGTGTCAAGAAAGTACGGATCTCATCTCAGCCACACCACAGCGTGGCCACCGGACCGGGCGCTCACTGCTCGTCGTCGTCCTCGAGTGTCGCGTCGTCGAAGGTGATGAGCCGGACGCACACGTCCTCGAGTTCCTTGGCAACCGAGCCACGCGACATGGTGTTGAGCGGGCCGCCCTCGAGTCCCGCTGCCTGGCACGCGAAGATCGCCTCGAGCAGCACCCGCATCCGGAGCGAGTTGACGGCGTGCTGCTCGCGGGCCGCCTTGCCGCTGCGGGCTGCCCTGACGCCGCGCGGGAGGTAGTCGTAGGCGCGGACGAGGTGCCGCTCCTCCCAGGCCGCGCGCAACTGCACGGCGTGCCCGGTGCTGCCCTGCGAGTAGCGCCCGAGCAGGGCGCTGTCGTCGGGGTGGGTGCTCCACCATTCCCAACCACTGCGCACGACCCGCCGCAGGGCGTCCGCGTCGCCCTCCTCGATGTCGGGCCGGGCTTCGTAGACGCGCTCGCTGAAACCGTCCATGGCAGCACGCAGCGCCTGGTGGAAGAGCTCTTCCTTGCTACCGAAGTGGTAGTAGATCGCCGTCGGGACGACGCTCGCCTCGCGCGCGATGTCGTCGACGTTGGCCTCGACATAGCCCTTGCGGGCGAACACCGCTATCGCTGCGTGGAGAATTTCCTGACGGCGCGACGGCCTGTGGGCAGGACGCTTTTGATCTTCGGCTTGTGCCTTGCCCGCCGCCACGTTTCTATGCCGCCTAATTCCACTCGCAGGATGTCGTGATCGAACCTTGCCCGACTCCCGTATCGTAACCGACGTGTCCGAAACAGCCCGTCCGCGAGCGGCGAACCGACCGTCCCGCCGTCACGAGATCATTCGTGCGGCACTCGATCTTTTCGTCGTGCAACCGTGGGAGCTCGTGACGATCTCGTCGATAGTCGCCCACGCGGGCATGACCCCGGCCGCCTTCTACTACCACTTCTCCTCGCGCGACCAGTTGCTGGAGGAGATCGTCCGCAGCTTCGCCGACGACTGGGTCGACGTCGGCGAGAAGCTGTGGGCCGATGCCGAATCGGCGGAAGATCTCAAGAACGTCGTGTCCGGACTGCTGGACTGGGTCGGCGAGGACCGGCAGCGCGCCATGATCTTCTTCCTCACCGCCGCGGGCGCGTCCCTCACGATCGAGGACATCCGGCGGCACGCTCGCGACCAGCTCGCGATCGCCGCGGCGCGCGCGCTGCGCAAGGTCACCGCCAGCCGACAGCGCGCCAAGACCGCCGTCGACGGGCTGACGCTGGTCATCGTGTGCGAGGTCGCCGCGCGCGCCGAACTCTCGTTGGACCAGTCCTACCGCACGCTCGGGCCCCGCCGCTTCCGCAGCGAGATCTACGATCTCTGCGATCGCGCCGTCGGGCTCTGAGCCCACGCAGTTCAGCTCTACCCAGCGGCCCGTTCAGCCGCCCGTGCCGCGGCCAGGGTGAGCACGTGACGGTTGCCGCGGTTCCACGTCACCGTCAGCCGCTTCGCGCTGATGCGCCACACGCCGTCCTCCCTTACGAGGGAGTCGGAGTAGTAACCACCGATCGTGTAGGAGTTGTCGCCCTGATCGTTGGTGAGGAAATGCTCGGCGACGAGGTACATCGTGGCCGACGCCGTATCGCCGTCGATCTCGATCGCGGGATTCGACAGTGAATGCTGACTCGCGTCCAGTCCGGGAAATAATCCTTTGGCGCGATCGACCCAGAGATCGGCGGCCATTCTCGATTTCGAGCCCGGCCGATATGAGGTGTAATCGACGTCGATCTCGTCGGTGAATACTGATCGATAAAGTTCCCAATCACGCCTGTCGATTCCTGACGCAAACCGCGAGAATGTGGCGATGATGTCGAGGTAGTCTGCGTACTTTCCCAAACCTGTCGTCATGCGGAACTCCCTTTGGTGTCGGCGGGCGCAGCGTCGACGGCGGCCAGCAGCTCGGTCACTGCGGCGAACGCGCGGTCGGCGTAAGCCTGCGCGCCCAACTCCCCGACCAGCGGCGACGGGCACTCGACGCACACTGCGACGTCGGCGGGCGCCGCGGCGATCACCTCGCGCACCGGCAGCACGCCCTGCCCCGGGAGAAGGCGCGCGCCCCCCGCCTCGGCCAGGTAGGCCGCCCGGTCGGTCTCAGCGCTGCCGTCTGCGGAGTCACAGACCTGCAGGTATCTCACCAGGCGGGCCGGCAGCGCCGCCACGTCCGCGGGTCCGCCGCCGGACCGGGCCAGGTGCAGCAGGTCCACGAGCACCACGGCGTTCTGCGCACCCGAGCCCTCGACCACGGCCCGCGCCTCGGCCGCCGTACGCGCGGAACTGAACGGCATGAACTCGACCGACAGCATCAGCCCGTACTGCTCCGCGAGCGCGGCGAGCTCGGCGAACTGCGCACTCGCACGGGCGGCATCGGGCTCCTCGATCGTGGTGAGCACGTACGTGGCCTTCAGCTGCGCCGAGGCCGCGAACAGCTCCTCGAAGGATGCGGCGGGCACGCCGGGCCGCATTCTGATGACCTCGGTGTCCCACACGATCACGCCGGTCTCGTCGAGCGCGGCCAGGGTCCGTGCCCGCATCGCCGGGTCAGCGAGGTAATCGTGGCCGCGGCCGTCGCTGGACTTGTTCAGCCGCATCAGAACCGCGTCGAATCCGGCAATCGACGCCACTCTCACCAATTCCGGCGGCGCGACTTCGAGCATGCACAGATGAGCCAGAGAGAGGACCCGCCGAGCCCGAACGCCTGTCACCTGGTCCCCTGTCGTCGCGGCGACCTTAACAGAGTGAGTGACTAGTTACTAGGACTGGTCATGCTCCTGCGGCGGCGCGCACGAAGTCGCCGGGTGCCGCCGCGAGCGGCCGGAATGTCGTGCTGCCGAGGCGGTCCGAGGCGGCCTGCTCCTCACCGGCGCGCTCACGCAGCCACTCCGACCAGACCTCCCACCACGAGCCGGTGACCTTGGTCGCGGTCAGCAACCACTCGTCCGGGTCGGGTCCGGGTTCTCCCCCGACGAAGTAGGACGCCCGCGGGTTCCCGGGTGGATTCACCAGACTCTGGATGTGGCCGCTGCTGCTGAGGACGAACGTGCTCGGGCCCGAGAGCAACTGCGTCGTCCGGTAGCAACCCCGCCACGGAGTGAGGTGGTCGGTCATGGCGCCGGTGACGAAGGTCGGCACCTTGATCGTGGCGAGGTCCACCGGTGTGCCGAGCACCGAGATCTCCCCGGGTTTGCACAGGACGTTGGACTCGAACATGTCGAGGAACTGCAGGTGCAGCGCCGCCGGCAGGTTCGTCCCGTCGGCGTTCCAGGACAGGATGTCGAAGATCGGCGGGTTCTCGCCCATCAGGTAGTTGTTGACCCAGTAGTTCCAGACCAGGTCGTTGGGGCGCATCCAGGTGAACGCCGCGCCCATGTCGCTGGCGGCGATGATGCCCGCCCGCCGCGACCGCAGCCGCGCGAGCGACAGCAGCTTGGCGTTCGAGAACGCCTGGATCGGCGCCTTCTGCGAGAAGTCGAGCAGGGTCACCGCGTACGTGGCCGAGTGGATGCGGTCGTCACCGATCGAGGCCAGGTGGTTCAGGATCGAGCTGTTGATGATCCCGCCCGCGCAGAACCCGACCACGTTGACGTCGGGGCTACCGGTGACCTCACGGATCGCGTCGATGGCCAGGAGCACCCGCGCGGCGTAGGTGTCGAGCGTCCAATCGCCCTGCTCCACCCCCGGGTTGCGCCAGCTGACCAGGAAGGTCTGCATTCCCTGGGACACGGCGTACTCGACGAAGCTCCGGCCCGGCCGCAGATCCAGGAAGTAGTAGCGCCCGATCGGCGGGGGCACCACCAGCAGAGGCCGCTCGTGGACGGTCTCGGTGGAGGCGGAGTACTGCAGCAGCTCGGCGAACTCGTCGCGCTGGATCACCGCACCGGGGGTGATGCCCAGGTCGCGCCCGACCTTGAGCGCTTCCTTGTCGGCCATCGACGGCATCCCGCCGTTGTGCCGGACGTCGCCGACGAAGTGCCGCATCCCGCGCACGAGGTTCAACCCGCCCGTCTCGACGGTGCGCTTGATGGCGGCCGGGTTGCCGAGCAGGTTGTTGGTGGGCGCCAGGGCGCTGGTCAGGATCGAGATCGCGAAGCGCGCCTTCTCGGGCGAACCACCCGCCTTCTCGACGTCGTCGACCAGGTTGTCGAGCGCGGCGGAGAAGCTGAGGTAGGTCTGTCCCACCCGGCGGTACACCGGGTTCTGCTCCCAGGTGGGGTCCTTGAAGCGCCAGTCCGACTTGGCCGGCGCCACCTCGGACGTCCCGCGCACGATGCGCACCACCTCCTTGGCGAACGCGCCGCCCTCCCGGGCGACCGCGCGCCCCTGCCCCAGCGCGGAGAACACGCTGGACAGGACTGCTCTCTTCGAAGGGACGGCTATCGGCTCGGTCCACGCCGCGCTCTCGGCCGCGCGCTCCGCCGTCCCCGAATCCGGTTCGCTCACGCTGACTCCGATCGCTGGGTGTCGCCTACGTCACACTCGATCGATACTAGAGTATCCACCTACTAACCCGAGGACCACATACGTGCACGCGGTTCCGCCCGGGGCTGCCGACGAAGGGCTCGCATGGACGTCTCCGACATCGTCGAGATCAATCAGCTGCTGGCGCACTACGGGCACATCGTGGATGCGGCCGACTGGGATCGCTTCGACGAACTCTTCCTGCCCGACGCCGAACTCGACTACACGCCGGTCAACGCCCCCGCGGTGTTCCACGGCATCGGCGAGATCCAGGACTACTTTCGCGGCGCGAACCACCCGTCCGCGCACCATTGCGTGAACGTCTACGTCTACGCCGAGGGCGACTCCGTCCGCGTGAAGAGCAAGTTCTTCGCCCCGTACACGCGGGACTCGCACACCCCCAAGCGGTGGTACGGCGGCGACTACGACGACGTGGTCGTCCGCACCGACGAGGGGTGGCGCTTCGCCCGTCGCGTCTGCTCGGCGCGGTGGCAGTTCACGCCGGACAGCGAGGCAGCGGAGCCGCGACGCCGCACGTTCTGACCCTTCTGGTGCGCCCTCGCCGCTGTTAGAGTTTCTGCACACCGACTTCAACAACGTTGTCTGAAGGAGCGCGGCCGTGCTGCTCGGGATCGACGAGTTCCCCTTCCACCAGATCACGGAGAGCTTCGCGGGAGTCGCCGGCAGCGATCCCCAGTGGAACGACGGCCACTACGTCTGCCTGAGTGACGTCGCCGGCAACGTGTCACTGACGTCGACGGTTCGCCTCTACTCGAACAACGACGTGATGGACGGCTTCGTCTGCCTGCGGCACGAAGGCAAGCAGTACAACATCAGGGTTTCGCGCCGGCTCCGCCCGGACATGGAGAGCCTGCGCGTGGGTCCCCTGCGGATCGAACTGGTCGAGCCCATGAAGGTGCTCCGCCTGGTCCTCGAGGACAACGAGTACGGCATCACGCTCGACGTCACCTGTCGCAGCACCACCGCGCCCTACCGCGATCCCGTCGAGATCACCCGCATCGACAGCCGCCTCATCAGCGAACGCACCACCTACGAGATCACCGGTACGTGCGAGGGATGGATCGCCGTCGCCGGGAAGCGCTACGAGCTCGACGCGGCGACCGACTCGTTCTTCCGCAACCACTCGTGGGGTTACCAGAACGGGCGTGGCGGCCCGCGGCTCTACGGAGCGCCGATGGAGGGCGTGCGCCGCCGCGTGCCCGGAGTCCGGCAGTGGGTGCTGTTCAACATGCCCGACCACGGCGGCTTCTTCTTCCAGGATCCCAGCGGCCGCAAGGCATCCGGCAAGGGCGTGATCCTCTACCCCGACCGCAGCGTGCCCGTCGTCTCCGTCGAGAGCGATCTCGACTTCTACGAAGGCGGCCGGCGGCTCAAGAGCGGCACGTTCGCCCTCACCGACGAGGAGGGCGTCCACCGCGAGTACACGATCGAGGACCTGGGCTGGGTGTACTGCCAGGGCGGCGGCTACTTCGGCGGTTTCGACGACGGCCTGGGGCAGGGCGTCTACCGGGGCGACGACTACAGCGAGGGCGAGGTCTGGGACGTCAGCCACCCGACGACGGTCGTGGCGGCGGACGGCACCGCCTTCGAGTTCGACCACGCCTGGGCCGAGAACTTCACCCGGCTGACGAGCGACGGCGCCACCGGCCTGGCCCATTACGAGTGCGTGGTGATCCAGCAGCCGCAGGGATGGACGCCGGCATGAGCACCGCCGAGGGCGAGCTCGTCGCGATGATCCACGACTACTGCGAGCTGTTCGACACCGCGCAGTTCGACGCCTTCGCCGACCAGTTCGCCGACGGGGTGTGGCACAAGGCGGCGCCCGGCAAGCAGGGCGTCCTGGACTGGCTGGACGCCAATCTGGTGCTGCACGACGGTTCCCCGTGCACCAAGCACGTCACCACGAATCTCGTCGTCGAGGTGGACGAGACCGCCGGGACGGCCACCGCGCGTTCCTATGTCACCGTGCTGCAGGCAGTCCCGGACGTCCTGCCGCTGCAGACCGTCTTCTCCGGGCGTTACCGCGACCGCTTCACCCGGGTCGACGGGCGCTGGCGCTGGGACGAGCGGCGCGTCCTCGGCGATCTCTACGGCGACATCAGCCAGCACGTACGCCCCAGCCACTGACAGGAGCCAGCAGCAATGGACGATGCACCCGCGGGTGGGCAGCGCCCGGGAGCCGACGACCGCCAGAGTGTCGCCGACCTCGGCGTGCGCTACGTGCTCGCACTCGACAGCAAGGACTGGGACACGGTCGCGGACTGTTTCACCCCGGACGCGGTGTTCCTCCATCCGGGTGGGCGGGTGGACGGTCCCGACGGCATCGTCGCCCGGGCGCGCGGTGCCCTGGAACCGCTCGACGCGAGCCAGCACCTGATCGGCAGCCAGCTCGTCGAGGTCGACGGCGACGAAGCGAGCATGGTGGCCTATTTCCAGGCTCAGCACGTGCGCGCCGCCGCGGAGGACGGACCCCTGTACACGATCGCCGGCAGCTACCGGGATCGCCTGCGCCGGACCGCGTCCGGATGGCAGATCTACGAACGGGTGCAGGCCTACGCGTGGAAGAGCGGCAACCCGGCGGTGATCGTGCGATGAGGTTCGGCGCGATCCTCCCCACCACCGAGATCGGCAACGACCCCCACGTCATCCGCGACTGGGCGCAGACCGCGGAGGGTCTCGGGTACGAGCAGATCTTCACCTACGACCACGTCGTGGGCGCGGTCCACGCCGATCGGGAACCGCCGTTGTGGGGCCCCTACACGGAGCTGCACCCCTTCCACGAGCCGTTCGTCGTCCTCGGTTTCCTCGCCGGCGTGACGACGACGATCAACCTCGGCGTCGCGGTCCTCGTGCTGCCGCAGCGCCAGGCCGTTCTCGTGGCCAAGCAGGCGGCGGAGGTCGACGTCCTCTCCGGCGGGCGGCTGGTCCTGGCCGTCGGGACCGGGTGGAACCCGGTCGAGTACGAGTCCCTCGGCGTGCCGCTGGAACGGCGTGGGCGCCGGATGGAGGAGCAGATCGAGGTCATGCGCGCGCTCTGGCGCGAGCCGGTCATCGACTTCACCGGGCACTACCACCGCGTCGACCGCGCCGGGATCCTGCCGATGCCCGTGCGCGGGGACATCCCCCTCTGGTTCGGCGGCAATGTCGAGGCGTCCCTGGCCCGGGCCGCGCGCATGGGCGACGGCTTCGTGTTCGGGTCCAGCGGTGAGCGCACCCACGTCCGCGCGGCGCGGATCCGCGAGTTGCTGGCCGAGAACGGCCGTGACGTCGACAGCTTCCCGATGGCCGCGCTGATCGACCACTCGGTCGGCCCGGCGGCGTGGACGGCGGAGGTCGCCGCGTGGGACGGGCCGGAGCGGATGCTGTGCGTGCGGACGATGAGCACCGGCCCCAAGCACCAGGGGATCACGAGCGTCCGGCTGGATCATCCGCGCGATCACATCGTCGCGTTGGAGGAGTTCATGAAGGGTGTGCAGGCGGGCTGACGGAGCCGGGGAGTTTATGTAGACGGAATACAGGAACCACGTCTAACCTCTGCCTATGACAGACAGACTCGCCGGGCGCAACGTCCTCGTCACCGGTGCCACCCGCGGTGTCGGCTCCTGCTTCGTGACCTCCGCCCTGGAACGTGGCGCCGCCGCCGTCTACGCCGGGCACCGTTCCACGGCATCCCTTCCCGAGCAGGACGAACGGGTCGTCCCGTTCACCCTCGACATCACCTCGCAGGAGCAGGTGGACGCCGCGGCCGAGCAGTTCCCCGAGGTCGACCTCCTCGTCCTCAACGCCGGCGTCACCTGCCTGATGACCGTCGTCGCGGCGCCGGACGAGCAGGCGTTCCGCGACACGATGGAAGTGAACTTCTTCGGCAACCTGCACATGATCCGCGCGTTCGCCCCGGCGCTGAGGCGGCGGCGTGGCGGCATCGTCGTCGTCCTGTCGGTGGCGGCGCTCGCTCTCTCGCGCAGCGCGCCGCTCTACAGCGCCAGCAAGGCGGCAGCCCTGATGATGGCGCTCGGCGTGCGCGAGGAGTTGCGGGACGACGGCGTCACTCTCACCGTCTCGATGCCCGGCTTCATCGCCACCGAGATGTCGGCGAAGATGGCCAGCCCGAAGGCGAGCCCGCGGCAGATCGCCGACCGGAGCCTGGACGGCTGGTCCGACGGCGTCGGCATGGTCTGGCCGGACCGCTTCGCCGAACTCGTCGGGGAGACCATCGGGGCGCCGATGCAGCGGTTGGTCGACGAGCCCCGCGCCGTCATGACGGAGTTGATCACGGCGTTCGCCACCGATCCCCTGGCCGGCTACTGAGGCCGGGGACGGCTACTGAGGCGGCGCGTACCGCTCAGCCGAACAGCGCTCGCTTCTGCGTCCGGTAGGACTCCAGGTCGAAGTAGTCGCGCCACACCGCGATCCTGCCGTCGACGAGCACGAACACGCCGACGAGCGGGATCTCGAGCCAGGCGTCTCCGCGGCGGAACCGGTCGATCCGCTCGGTCATCACGACGTCTCCCTCGGCCACCTGGCGCACGACGACCCACTCCACCTCGTCGGCCGCGTCGGTGATGCCGCCGGACAGGACCGATCGCACGCCGTCCGGGCCGTGCACCTTCCCGATCGGGACGTTGTCGTACTCGATGTCGTCGGCGACGTAGGTCAGCGCGGTGTCGAGATCGCGGTCGGAGCAGGCCTTGAGGAACTCGGTGACGAGCTCGCCTGCGCTCACGTGGCCTCGCCCGTGTCGTCGGAACGGTGGCGCTGGACGTGCACGGGCAGCCCCATGAGCCCCCGGATGAAGAAGCTGGAGATGTAGCGCAGCTCCGCGTCCGGGACGACGTGCAGGGCGTCGACGTTGTCGGCGAGGGCGCGCAGCGTCGCTCCCGCCTCCAGCCGTGCGAGCCCGGCACCCACGCACACGTGGATGCCGTGCCCGAAGGACAGGTGGTCGCGGACGTTGGCCCGTTCGGGATCGAACTCGTCCGGGTTGTCGAAGACGTTCTCGTCACGGTTCGCCGAGCCGTAGACGAGGTAGATCGTCGACCCGGCCGGCATGTCCACGCCGCCGAGGGTGGTGTCACGGGTGACCTGGCGGAACATCCCGATCGCGGGGGCGGACAGCCGCACGCCCTCCTCGACCATGCCGGCCACGACGGAGGGGTCGGAACGGATCTCTCCCCACGGATCGGCCCGCTTGTCGAGGTGCTGGACGATCTCGGCCAGCGTGCGCGTCGTCGTCTCGTTGCCGGCCACGAGCAGTTCGCGCACGAGCCAGACCAGCGCACCGTTGTCGAGGGGTTCCTCGTCGGGTTCGGTGTGGACGATCGCGCTGAGCAGATCCTCCCGCGGGGCGCGGCGCCGCTCGTCGAGTTCGGCGCTGATCACCTGCTGGAAGTCGAGGATGTCGAGCTCGGTCTGGATCCACTGCTCGGGGGTGAGTTGCGCACCGAGCGAGGCGGTCGCGGCGTCGGACCAGCGGGCGATGTCATGGCGGCGCTCGTCGGGCAGGCCGAGGATGCGCAGGATCGCGAAGATGGGCAGCGGGCGCGTGACGGCGTCGACGATGTCCACGACCTCGTCGTCGGGCAGGGCGGCCGCGAGCTCGCGGGCGGTCTGCTCGACCAGGGGTTCCATCCACGCCAGCGAGCGCGGCGTGAACGCGCGGTTGATCAGCCGCCGGTACCGCGTGTGGACGGGCGGATCGTTGAGCCCCAGGGCCGCCTGGTACGGATAGCCCCGCGCGCGGATCGCGGCGACCTGGTCGGCGACCTCGGCCGGTGGCTCGCTGCGGCGGCCGCTGGTGACGCCGTTGGCGAAGGTCTTCGGGTCCTTCAGCGCCTGCCGGATGAGGTCCATCGTGGTGACCATGAACCAGTCGTGTCCGGGTACCTGGTAGATCGGCGCCTCGGCGCGCAGCTTCTGGTACCACGGGAACGGCCGCTGCTGGAACTCGTCGCTGTACGGGTCGACTGCGAGCTGGGAGGTCATCGCCGCGGTCAGCTCGGAACCTTGGCGGAGGAGAACTCCTCGCTGCCGGCCACGAAGAAACGGTGGAGATCCTTGTCCACGCGGGTGAACGGCGCCATTGCCGCGCGGAAGGTGGCGATGTGCTCGGTGCGGAAATGCGCGCTGAGCTTGGCCTCGTCCGTCCAGTGCTCGTAGATCAGGACGCGACCGGGATGGTCGACGTCGGCGGCCACCGTGTACCCCAGGCAGCCCTCCTCCTCGCGGCTCGGCCGGGCCACCGCGGCGAAGTGCTTCAGGACCTCGTCGCGATCATCGGCGCCGTAGTCCATCCAGCCGGCGATGATGAATTCGTCAGTCATCAAAGTTCCACTCCTAGCGCGGGTTACTTGCCGTTGCGTACAGTTACGAAACCATGCCCCGGACCCAATGTCCATGCCCTGCGTGCGCAGCCGAGGAGAGGTCGTAAGTCCATGAGCCACCGCGAACCCGACGCCGAGACCGCCCACCGGATCAGCCAGGCCCTCTACCGTTACTGCCGCGGGATGGATCGCATGGACGCGGAGCTGACCCTGACCTGCTTCACGCCGGACGCCCAGCTGGACTACACCTCGCTGTTCCGTGGCACTGCGGCCGGCTTCGTCGAATGGCTGTGGCCGATCCACGCCAGGATGGTCGGACACACCCACTCCATCAGCAACATCCTCTTCGGGGTCGCCGGCGACGGCGCGCCGACCACGGAGGCCTACGTGATGACGACGCTGCGCATGGAGCACGACGGTGCACTGGTGGATCTGGTCAGCACCGGGCGCTATCTCGACCGCTGGGTGGACTCCGCCGACGGATGGGTCATCGGCGCGCGCTCCTACATCGGCGACCTGGCCACCGTGCGGCCCGTCGTCAAGGCGGACCTGTCGGCGGTCCTCCCGCGCCTGCCCGGACCCCACCCGGTCCGCAGCGCCCGCAGCCACGACGACCATTCCTACGCGCTTCTGGCCGGGCTCGCGCCCGTGTCGTAGCCCCGCGTCAGCGTCGGGGCAGGGCAACGGGTACGACGCCGGGTGCCACCGAGGAGCTCTAGCGCCCGGCGGGGCTCCACCCGCACAGCACCTCGTGCTCGCGGGCGATCCTCGCCTCGAGCACCGCCTCGCCCGCCTCGACGAGGTCGGCATGGCCGTGCTCGACGGCCGTCTCGAGCGCGACCGACAGCGTCTCCCCGGCCGCGACATAGGTGGCGACGACGTCGTCGAGGTGCAGGCTCGCGCCGGGCGCGTCGGCGAAGGCGAGCAGCGCGGCGTCGAGCCGCGGCGACGGCAGGACGGCGGCCACCGCGGCCGCGTAGCCGGTCAGGTGCGGGATCTCCTCGCGCATCCAGGCGATCTCATGCGCGCTCCGGATCGCGGCGTTACGCAGTACCTGGTCGAGCATCACGACCTTGATCTGCGTCGTCTCGTCGGTGAGGGCGGGCAGCACCGCCTCCATCAGCTCGCGGCAGCAGTCCAGCAGGAGCTGCTCGGTCGTCGGGCGGGAGATCACGGCGTCGCCTCTCCGTCGGTGGCTGCGGGTGCGGCCGGGCTGTCGAAGAACCGCCGGCAGGCGTTGTAGTAGTTGCTGAACAGCAGCGAGGTCGCGTTGACGAGGTAGGTGGCCATCACCCCGCGGGACTGGCCCTGCGCCACCGCATCGGTCCCGCGCATCATCTGGCCGAGCAACCGGGCCTCGCCCAGGATCAGGAAGTACTCGACGACGTCCTGGTTCAGCTCGTCGACGCTCATGCCGGTGAGGTCGCGGTACTGGGCCAGGAAGGACTCGGGATCGGTCTGGTACAGGTTCGGCGGGATGGGCATCTGCCGGTAGTGGCCGATGTCCTCGCGCGGGTCGCCGATCCGGGCGAACTCCCAGTCGATCACGATGGCCTGCCCGTCGGCGCCGACGAGGACGTTCGCCGGCTGCGCGTCGCCGTGCACGAGCGTCAACGGGACCGGTGGCGGCCGGCGGGTACTCAGCTTGCTCGCGATGTAGCGCAGGGACGGGACGCTGTCGCTCAGGTCGGTCTCCAGCCGCCGGATCATTTCGATCACGCCGTCGATGTAGCTGTCCCAGTCGGCCGGGCGCTCCATCTCCGGCGGCAGGGTGTCCAGTGGGGTCGCGTGCACTCCGGCGAGGGCGCGGACGAACAGGGTCCTGATGTCGCCGAGGTCCGCGGCCCCGCGCGCGATGTCCTGGGCGGACGTGCCGGCGAAGTAGTCGACGACGAAGCACTTGCAGCCCAGGTACTCCCCGCTCGAGTCGTACCACCGCGGGGTGACCACAGCCGCCGGGGTGCTCCGCGAGAGCGCCTCGAGAAGTGCCCACTCGGGGTCCCGCTCGCTCTGGAAGACCCCGGAGTCGACCGGTGGATCACCGCGCAGCACCAGGCGCTCGCTCGTGCCGTCGCCCCAGGTCACGTCCGCGAGGGCGGTCAGCCTGCTGTACCCACCGGTGATCGCCCGCACCGCCGTGACGGAGGCTCCGCGTCCGGGTGCGACGATGTCGAGAAACCGCTGCAGGGACGGCGCATCCATCCGCGCGGGCGGGGACTCCTGCACCACCTCGGTCACCATGGTCTCCTCCGGCTGGGCTAGCTTTCTGGAGAGGATGTCTTGAAACAGACGGATACGTCAAGGCCGGTGCCGCGCCGGGCCGGGTGACGGATCGGGCCGGGCGCGGACGGATCGCGCCGCGCCCGATCCGATGACAGGGTGGGGGCATGAGTCAGCTGGAGATCGAAGCAGAGCCCGCCGAGGTGGGGCTCGACGCAGCGCGCCTGGCCCGCGTGGACGCGTTCCTTCGCCGCTACGTCGACGAGGCCAAGCTCCCCGGGTGGCTGGTGAGTGTCACCCGGCACGGCAAGGTCGCGCACCTGTCCACCTACGGTCACCGCCACGTCGAGGACGGCCTGCCCGTCGAGGTCGACACGCTCTTCCGGATCTACTCCATGACCAAGCCGATCACATCCGTCGCGGCGATGACGCTGTACGAGCAGGGGGCCTTCGAGCTCACCGACCCGGTGAGCCGCTACATCCCGTCCTTCGCCGACGTGCGCGTCTTCACCGGCGGCTCGGACCTGAAGGCGGTGACGGTCCCCGCGACGGAGCCGGTGCGCATGTGGCATCTGCTCACCCACACCGCAGGGCTCACCTACGGGTTCCACCACTCCCACCCGGTCGACGCCCTGTACCGCGCGGGTGGGTACGAGTGGAGCGTCCCGACCGGGATCACGTCCGAGGCGGCCTGCGATTTCTGGGCGTCCAAGCCGCTGCTGTTCCAGCCCGGCGCCGAGTGGAACTACTCGGTCGCCACCGACGTCCTCGGCCGGGTGGTGGAGGTGCTGGCGGGAGCGTCCCTCGACGCCGTCTTCGCCGACACCGTGTTCGCCCCGCTCGGCATGGACTCGACCTCCTTCTCCGTGGGTGAGGCCGACGCCGCCCGGCTGGCGCGTCTCTACCTGGCGATGCCCGGGGGAGGATTCGTGCCCGGTGACGCGATGGGGCGCAGCGTGCTGGCCCCGCCCGCGTTCCTGTCCGGGGGCGGAGGCCTGGTCTCCACCGCCGGCGACTACCACCGCTTCACCGAGTTCCTGCGCTGCGGCGGGACGCTGGACGGCACGCGGTTGCTGAGCCCGCGGACGGTGGCGTTCATGACGCGCAACCACCTGCCCGGCGATGCGACGCTGGAGGACTTCGGCCGGCCGCTGTTCGCCGAGACGCCGTTCAGCGGGGTCGGGTTCGGGCTCGGCTTCTCGGTGGTCCTGGACCCGGCGGCCACGCACGTCCTGGGCAACCGCGGCGAATACGGCTGGGGTGGCGCGGCGAGCACGGCGTTCTCGATCGACCCGGTCGAGGACGTGACGGTGTCGTTCTTCACGCAGTTGCTGCCCTCGAGCGCCCTGCCCATCCGGAGCATGCTGCGCCAGCTCGTGCAGCAGGCCGTCGTCGCCTGAGCGGTGCGCGGATCAGCGCGTCAGAGGTCCAGCTGCACGCACGTGGAGCCGCGCAGGTCCAGCCAGCCGCGGTCGCTCCCCCGCACATAGCGCAGGACGATCCCGTCGCAGCCGGGGCACCGGATCACCAGCCCCGGCGCGTCGAGGTAGACCCGCGCCCGGCTGAGGACGTTCGTGTCCCCGCAGCCGGCGCACTGCAGGCTCGCCGTGGTCACGTCGAAGGCGAAGACCTCCTGCAGCGCCCCTGCTGCGGCGTTGCCGTCCAGTGCGGTCACCATGGCGTCACTCTCCTCATCGCGGGTCTCGGGGCGGGTCTCAGCGCGGGCTTCCGCTGGGGCCGAAGCGTTCGGTCTTGATCTGCGCCGGCGGGTAGCCCGCGCCGACGAAGTGGTCTGCCACCGTCTCCACGAAGCCGGTCGGTCCGCAGACGAACAGCGCCGGGTCCGCGGCGGCGGGCCACGCGGCGGCCATCAGCGACTGGGCGTCGATGCGCCCCACCCGTCCCGTCCAGCCCGCCGGGGCGGTCCGCGTGTAGACGTAGGTGATCTCGACCCCCTCCTGCTCCATCCGGTGGAGTTCGTCCCGGTAGAAGATCGAGCCCGGGTCGCGCACCGAGTAGAGCAGCCGGAACGGGGTGGCGCTGGCCGCGAGCGAGCGGGCCCGCAGCATCGCCATGAGCGGCACGATCCCGCTGCCACCGGCGACGAGCAGCACCGGCGACACCGCCGTCGGCTCCCAGACGAACCAGCCGCCGATCGGCCCGCGCAGCTCGACCTGATCGCCGACGAGCAGGTCCTGCGCCAGGTACGGCGACACCTCGCCGTCGGTGACCACCTCGACCGTGAGCTCCACCCGCTCACCGGGTCCGGCGGACGCGATCGAGTACGAGCGCTGCGCGGAGTAGCCGTCGGGCGCGGTGAGGCGCACGTCGACGTGCTGACCGGCGACGTGCCCGGGCCAGCCGGGGACGTCCAGGACGATGGTGCGGGCGTACGCGCTCTCGTCGCGCAGCTCGGCGACGGTCCCCACGCGCCAGGTCAGTCTCCCCAGTACCGCTGCTCGCGCCATGGGTCTCCGTAGTTGTTGTAGCCGAGGCTCTCCCAGAACCCCGGTTCGTCCTGGAGCATCAGGGTGAGGCCGCGCACCCACTTGGCGGACTTCCAGAAGTAGAGGTGCGGGACGACCATCCGCGCCGGGCCGCCGTGCTCGGGATCCAGGTCCTCGCCCTCGAAGTCGAAGGCGATCCAGGCCTTGCCGTCGAGGAGGTCCTCCAGCGGCAGGTTCGTCGTGTACCCGCCGTAGCTGTGGACCATCGTGTAGTCGGCGCTGGTCTCGACGTCGGCCAGGAGTGTGTCCAGGGAGACGCCGCGCCAGTGCGTGCCGAGCTTGGACCACTTCGTCACGCAGTGCAGGTCGACGGTGAACTCCTCGACGTCGAGCGCGTGCAGCGCGGCCCAGTCCCAGGAGTGGACCTCGCCGGTCTCGGTCGTGATGTCGAACTGCCAGGTGTCGGTCCGCACCCTGGGCGTCGGCCCGGCCGACAGCACCGGGAAGTCGGTGACCAGGTACTGCCCGGGCGGCAGGTCGGGGGCGGCGGCCCGCCCCTTCCCGGTGAAGCCTCGCGAAAAGACGGCCATGGGCGGCAGCTCCTCGATGACGGGGACGGTGTCCGCTCCATCATCGCAGCTCGGCCGCCTGACGCCGAGAGTGCACGCGGTTGGTCTCCCGCGTCGTGCCCGTGCGACGATTGTCGGCGGTCCGACGGCCGGCGACCCAGCTCACCACCCATCGGCCAGCCCCGCCCTCGTAGCTCAGGGGATAGAGCGCCGGACTCCTAAGCCGGGCGTCGCAGGTTCGAATCCTGCCGGGGGCACCGCATTCGTCGGAATCGCCCCGCATGTCGGGCTCCGGCTCGCGCAGAGGTGCCGCGGACGTAGAAGGTCCCGGCACTCTACGGGGGGAGAGCGCCGGGACTTCTTCAATTATCGACTGATTTTTGGACGGCTGTCAAGTTACTCGGCGGCGTCGGCCCGCGAACAGCAGCGCCGCGCCGGCAATGATCAACAGTCCGGCCCCGCCGGCTTGCGGCACGAGGGGGTCACCGGTCTCGGGCAGGAGCGCCGTGACGGCGACCGCGGAGGCGCATCCGGCCACGGGAGCGGCGGCCGGGCAGCCGCCTCCCGACCCGGACGGGGTGCGCGCCGTGATCCGCAGCACGGTCCCACCGGCCGAAGGGTCCACGACGACCCGGAACGTGATCACCCGGGTCTGGCCGACCGCGAGGCTGCCGGCCCACCTGAGCGTTCGCGCGCCGGTGTCGACGACCCCGCCGCCGGTGGTCGAGCCCGTCACGAACCGGGCGCGGTCCAGCACCCCGCTCAGGTCGAGCGTGACCACCGCGGGCGCGCCGGAGCTGTAGGGCCGCTGGCTGCGCGAGTGGACAGTGACGCGATAGGTGACGGTCTGCCCGGAGGCGGCCCGCGCGGGAGTCGCGGCGATCGACACCGTGTACGACTTGATCAGGATCGTGGAGGTGCAGGGAGCCTCGTTCGATCCTGGGTCGGCGATGCAGACCCCGCTGCCGCCGAACGGCGCGAGGATGTGCGTGTACAGCGCAGCATCACCGACCGGGTTGTTCACGACGAGCCGGTAGGTGATCACGTGCACCGCTCCGGGTGCCAGAGCCCCGGACCAGATCATCGTGGGCGCGGGCCCGGAGTAGCAGCAGGCGGAGCTCACGATGCGGGCGCCGCCGGTGATCGAGGCGGAGTCGATGGTGGCGTCGTCGAGCACCCCCAGCAGCAGGCTGCGGATGACGACGGGGTCGGCCGCCGTGTACGGGATCGCACCCGAGTTGGTGATCGTGATCCGGTAGTGGACGACCTGACCGGGGTGGATCGGCGGTGTGTCGAAGCTGAAGTCGGCGTGCAGGGCGATGGTGTACGACCGGATCGGATTGACGGCACACTCGGCCGGGGGCGCCGCGGGTCCCGGTGGCGTGCACACCGGCTGCGGTTCGCCGGCGGGGGCGACGGAGTTGGTGATGATCGCATCGCCGGCCGAGGCGCCGAGCGCCTGGACGGTGAACCGGACCCTGGCGGTCCGCCCGGCGGCAACGGTGCCACTGATCGGGAAGGACGCGTCGGAGAGGTCACCGATCGTCAGTCCGGAGACGGGGGCGACCTCGGCGGGAGGGGTGACGATCTCCGCGTCACCGAGGACCCCGGACAGGTAGTCGACCTCGTTCACGGTTGCGTCCGCGATACCCGCGCTGTTGTCGAAGGTGATCGTGTACGTCACCGTCTGGGTGGCCGTGACGACGACACCTGACGCGGGGTCCGACGACAGGGACACCGCCACTCCCGGCACGGCGGGAACGGCCACGGCGGGCACGGCGGCGACCGCCGGCCCGGACGCCAGGATCACCGCCAGGATCACCGCGAGGGCACCGAGCGCGACGGCTCCGATCAGGGACGAAGGACGCCGATACCGCATTGGGAAACCCCTCTCACAGGCGTGCTCACCGAACCATGTAGAGGGTCTGTAGGCAACCTGGGATCCCGTGTATCAGGAGCCCTACCGCTGCCTCTGTCCTTGCGGGATGCTGTCGTCCCACGGGGGAAAAGGGGTCGTCATGATGACCGTGCCGAGGAGGACCGACCGGGAGCTGCGTCACCGGGGAGTGGCTGTCCGAATGCCCGGCGCGCGTCGTCGAATCCTCCACACCGGCGGCCTGGCCGTCGCGGCGTGCCTCGTGCTGCTGGGCGCTGTTCCCGCCGCACTCGCCGCCCCGGTGCGCGACGTGGCAGCGCTCCCTGCCACCGGCGTGATCCGTGCCTCCGGAGCGGCCGCCGAAGTGGCGGTGTCGATCACCTGCGCGCACACCGAGGAGGTCTCCGCGGTCGTCGCGCTGCAGGAGGCCGGCCGCGACGGTTCACTCATCGCCGGCCTCGGCGCGACCACGGTGCGCTGCTCGGCCGGCTCGCACGACATCGCGGTGGCGCTGGCTCCCCTCGCCCTCTCCGTCGTCCACCCGTTCCGCACCGGGACGACCGCGGCCCAGCTCAGCGTCAGCTGCGCCCGTGCGACGGGGACCTGCCAGTTCGCACCGTCGGAACGGATCGTCACCCTGTCGGGCTCCGGAGACCTCGACCAGGCCTCCGCCTCCGCGGACTTCGACCCGGCTCTGACGGCACACCTGGACTACGCCGGGCAGCGGCTCGCCGGCGGCACGTCGGCCCGGCTCCGGGCGCAGGTCAGCTGCCCGAGCACGGCCAGCATCGACGGCGAGGCGACGCTCTACCAGCGCCGATCCGACGGATCAGTCGTCGCGGCGGCAGCCTCCGCGGACATCGTCTGCGACGGAACTCCACACGACACCGTGCTCGACTTCAGCCAGGCGGGTGTCACATTCGGGACGAAGGCGGGTTTCGTGATGTTCACGGTGTCCGACTGCGCAGCACCGCCGACACCATCGGGCGAGTGCCCGGCGGCGATGCTCTGGCGACAGGTGTTCGTGTCATGAGCGCCACCGGAGCGCGGACCTCGATCCGCCTGCGAGTGCTCGCCGCGCTGGTCGGATCCGCGCTGGTGGCGGGGACCGCGGTGAGCCTGCCTGCCGACGCCGCGACGCTGACCGCACCGGCCGTGACCTTCCTGAAGCACGCCACCGTCCGCGGTGCCGGAGCGGGCGTCATCGCCTCCGTCCGCGTCACCTGTGGGTCGGGGCAGGCGGTGCCCTTCCTCGAGGTCACGGTCGAGCAGACGGCACCCGACGGCACGCTCACCGGGGCCGCCGGCTACGCGATGCTCTCCGGCTGCGTGAACGGCACCCAGCAGGTTCTCGCACCGATGGAGACCGGAGCGGTGACCGAGAACGCGCCGTTCGTCTCGGGCGACGAGCCGCTTCGGCCGGGCCCCGCGCGCGCGATTGCCTACTGGAGCGACTGCAACGACACCACTTGCAAGGACAAGTTGTATGCCGCACAGGCGGTCGTCCTGACCGACACCGCCGATCTCGATCGCCTCTCGTCGACGTCGGGCCGGCTGGACGGGGTGGGCACGATCGTCGCGCGCGGAGCGGCGGCCGACCTCGTGCTGCACACCACGTGCGCCCACGGAACCGGCTTCGTGGCCGGTGACGACGTGCTCTACCAGCGCACCTCGAGCACGCACGTGCAGCTCGCGCAGCCGTTCATCGACTCGCCGCCACCCTGCCCGCACGCCCCCGGCGTGTACCGCGTCCGGATGTACCCGCTCGATCACGTCCTGCACTCCGGCGTCGCGTTCGCACAGTACGGCGCGGTCTTCGGCCAGATCACCCTGCGCTAACGTCGGAGCGGTCCCGTCCGCCCGACCACGGAGCACCGGCCATGACCAGCGCAGACCTTCTCGCCGACGCCTTCGACCGCGTGAGCGACGTCGTCCACGGCAGCGTCTCCGGCCTGACGCGGGATCAGTTGGCGCACCGCGTCGACGCCGACTCGAACCCCGTCGGCTGGCTCGTCTGGCATCTGTCCCGGGTGCAGGACGACCACGTCGCCGGGGCTGCCGGGTTCGCGCAGGTCTGGCACCGGGACGGGTGGGCCGACCGCAGCGGGCTGCCCTTCGGCGCGGACACGATCGGCTACGGCCAGAGCAGCAGCGACGTCGCGAAGGTCCGCCTCGACGCGGACTTCCTGCTCGGCTACTACGACGCGGTCCATGCCCAGACGATCCGTTACGTGCGCTCCCTCACCGACGCCGACCTCGACCACGTCGTCGACGAGCGGTGGGACCCGCCGGTGACCCTGGCGGTGCGCCTCGTCAGCGTCATCTCCGACGATCTCCAGCACGCCGGGCAGGCGGCGTTCGTGCGTGGCCTGCTCGACCGCGGCGCTAGCGACTGAAGACGCTGACCGAGACGTCCCCGAAGCGGTGCACCGACAGCAGGTGGTAGCCGCGGAGCAGCCGCTCCTTCGCCACGTCGGACGGGCTGCGCATGACCTGGTCGGCCTGCGCGAGGGTGTCGCCGTACAGGAAGATCAGGGGCGGGGCGCCGAGCTGGGCCAGGGCGGTGCTCGCGTTCGTCTCGACCCCGCCGATCGTGGGGTCGGCCTCCTGGGCGCCGGCCCCGGCCAGGAACGGGTCGGTGATCCGGACGCCGTCGGGATCGGAGTAGGCCTGGTAGCCCGCGCGCATCGCGGTAGGCAGGAAGATCACCGCGGAGCCGTTCGTCGCGGTGTCGTCGACCACGTCGGTCGCCGCGCGGTTGTCCTCGTACTTGAACGGCGCGCTCTGCTGGATGACCGTCGTCGTCAGGGTGGTCAGGACTGCGGCGACCGCGAGCACGCGCCCCACGCGGCCCGCACCGCCGGCCGCCACCGCGACGAGGAGCGCCAGCGCGGGCACGGCGACGAGCCCGTACCGCGCGACCAGGTCGGGTGTCACGTAGTCCAGCACCACCAGGGCCGCGGGTGGCACGAGCGCCAGTGCCACCACGAAACCCGTCGGCCGTGACGCCCGCCGCGTCACGATGAGCACCGTCGCGGCGATCAGCACCGCGACCATCCCGACCCCTCCGGCGATCCGCATCAGCACGCTCAGGACCTGCCCCGGTGAGGGCGCGGGGATCCAGCTGATCTCCTTGGTCTGCCCGCGCGCCAGCACGACCAGCGGGCTGGCCACGACGAGCGCGGCGCCGACCGCGGCCGCCCACTCGAGGCGGACGCGCCAGGCACCCCGCCGCCACACGAGCGCCGCCTGGGCGAGTACGGCGAAGACGACGAACAGGTGCAGGTAGAGCGCCAGCGCGACGAGTGCCGCGTACCGCACCCATCTCGCCGTCCCGGGAACGTCCACCGCCTGCTGCAGCGCGGCCGTGCCGGCCAGGAAGACGAGGACGACGAGCGTGTAGGGGCGGGCGTCCTGGGCGTAGAAGGTCATCATCGGGTGCAGCGCGAACACACACCCGGCCAGGAGCGCGATGCGCGGGCCGAACCAGCCCGAGGCGAGCCGCACGAGCACCGCCACCGCGCCGAGAGCGGCCAGCGCGCTCGGCAGGCGCAGCATCCCGGCGGCCGGCGCGACATGGATCACCCCGAGCGCGGCGATCCATCCGTGGATCAGCAGGTAGTACAGCGCGACCGGCCCGTCGGTGTGCTGCACGAAACGGGCCAGCTGAGGCAGGGGAAGCCGCGCGGCCTGCAGGGTGACCGCCTCGTCCCAGGACAGGGGCGAGCGGGCGAGGGAGGGCAGGACGGCCAATGCGGCCACGACGACGCTGGCGCGGACGGCACCGGTTCTCGTCAGACCGGCGAGCGTCGCCGAAGAGCGGACATCGAGCGTCCGGGTGCCTACGCGCAACCCGGGACCGGTCGCTACCTCGCTCATCGCGTCTGCGTCACCCCTTCCGTGACACCGTGCCTGGCGTTGTGTGTGAGCAGCATGTGGTGCCGGGCGTGAGCGGGATCTGCCGCCGGGCGTGAGCGGTATCTGCCGCTGGGCGTGAGCGGCATCTGCCGCCGGGTCAGCGGAGGCTTGCCTTGCTGGGAACCTGGCCGGACATCTGATCTAGTTGTCCCGTGACGCATGACATCGAGCCACATGACGGTGTGTCCGCGGGGCGGCTCAACTGGCTGCGCGCGGGCGTGCTCGGAGCCAACGACGGGATCGTGTCGGTGGCCGGCATCGTCGTCGGCGTGGCGGGCGCGACGTCCGCGCGGGGACCGATCTTCACCGCGGGTCTGGCCGGTCTGGTCGCCGGAGCGGTGTCGATGGCCCTGGGGGAATACGTGTCCGTCAGCAGTCAGCGCGACAGCGAGAACGCGCAGCTGGCCCTCGAACGCAGGGAGCTCGCCGAGACCCCGGACGACGAGCTCAACGAGCTGGCCGCGATCTACCAGGCCAAGGGACTGTCGGCGAAGACCGCGCGCACCGTGGCGCTGGAGCTCACCGAACACGACGCCTTCGCAGCCCACGTGGACGCGGAACTGGGCATCGACCCGGACGACCTCGCCAACCCCGTCGAGGCCGCGGGTGCGTCGGCGCTGTCCTTCGTCGTCGGGGCGATCCTTCCGATGATCGCGGTCCTGCTCCCGCCGAACGCCTGGCGGGTGCCCGTGACCTTCGTCGCCGTGCTCATCGCGCTCGGGCTGGCGGGTGCGGTCAGCGCGCGCATCGGCGGGAGCGACCCCAAACCGGCCGTCCTGCGGGTGGTCATCGGGGGCGCGCTCGGGCTGGCGTTCACCTACGCGGTGGGGCACCTGTTCGGCACCGTCGTCGGCTGAGCTCTGTCCCCCAGTTCGGGCGATTACCGCCAAAAGTGTCAGTGGTCCGATTTAGGGTTGGGTCATGTTCGACTCGACGACCGCGACGCTGGCGCAGGCGCGGCCGTGTGCCGCCGTGCTGGCGGAGCTGGAGGTCCTGGATCCGGAGGCGCTGTCGCGGGACGAGCGGGTGGATCTGCTCGTCGCCTACGAGCGGATGGCGGCGTTCGTCACGGCTCGGAAGCAGGAGGTGCTGGCGGCGCTGGAGCCGCTGCGGCACGACTGCGAGCCGGAGTTCGACTTCGTCCCGGAACAGGTCGGGGCGGCGTTGCGGCTGGCGCCACGGACGGCGCGGACCCGCATCCACGACGCGCGGGTGCTGACCCAGCGCCTTCCCGCCGTCCACGCGGCCCTGCTCGCCGGCGACATCTCCCCCGGGCAGGCGCGGGCCTTCCTCGAACTCACCGACGGCCTCGACGACGATCTCGCCCACGCGATCGCGGACCGGGTGCTCGTCCGGGCAGCGACGCAATCCATCTCGCAGACCCGCACGGCCCTGCGCAGGGCCCGGATCGCCGCCGATCCGGCGGACGCCGCGCAGCGTCACGCCCGGGCGGTGCAGGACCGACGGGTCGAGCTCACTCCCGCAGAGGACGGCATGGCCACCCTGTGGGCACTCCTGCCGGCCCAGGACGCCGATGCCGTCCTGCGTGCCGTCCGCGGCATCGCCGACCGTGATCGCGTGCCCGGTGACCGCCGCACCATCGACCAGCGCCACGCCGACGCACTGGCCACGATCGGCTACGCCTACCTCGACTCAGGAATGCTGCCCACGACCCACGGGCATGCCCCGCACCTGCAGGTGACCGTCCCCGCCGGCACGCTCGCCGGGGACAGCGACCTCAGCGGGGACCTCGCCGGGCACGGACCGATCACCGGCGCCCAGATCCTCGACCTCCTCCGCCGCTACGGCTACGGCCGCCGACCTGTCGGACCGGACGAGAGCAGACCGGACTACCGGGGTCCGGACTACCGGGGGCCGGACGAGCGCGGACCGGACTACCGGGGGCCGGACGAGAGCAAACCGGACTACCAGGGGCCGGACGAGCGCGGACCGGGAGGGCACGGGAGAAGTGCTCGGGTCACGGTGCTGCCGGTCGACGACCTCGGTCGCTGCGTCGCGCCGGCACCGCCGCCGACCTCCGCCTACCGTCCGACGCCCGCGCTGCGCGACCACGTAACCGCGCGTGACCGGATCTGCACCTTTCCCTACTGCACTCGCGCTGCCGAGCGCTGCGACCTCGACCACGCCCGTCCCCACGGCGACGGCGGTCCCACGAGTGCCGCCAACCTGCATCCGCTCTGCCGGCGCCATCACCGTGCCAAGCACGAGGGCGGCTGGCAGGTCACGCGTCTGCCCGACGGCGCCCACCGCTGGACCGGCCCGACCGGCCGCCACTACGTCACCCGACCACCCGAGTACCCGATCCCCCGTCCACCGCCCACCGCGCACGCCGACCCGCCCTGACGCAGGCCGACCCGGCCTGACGCACGCCGACCGGCCCGACGCACAGCGACCCGGCCTGACGCACGGCGGGCGCGGGCAGGCAGGAACCCGCTGGGAACTCCAACGAGCCGCTACAGGCTGAGGTCGACGACGACCGGAGCGTGGTCCGACGGCGTCTTGCCCTTGCGGGCCTCCCGGTCGACGTAGGCGTCGCTGACGGCGGCGACGAAGGGGGCATCGCCGTAGACCAGGTCGATGCGCATCCCGGTGTTCTTCGGGAAGGCCAGCTGCCGGTAGTCCCAGTAGGTGAACGGCACGTCGTACTTGAGCGGGCGCGGGTAGACGTCGGCCAACCCGGCCTCGCGCAGCGCGGCCAGGGCGGCGCGTTCGGGCTCGGTGACGTGGGTGCTCTCGTTCTTGAGGAACGCCGTGATGTCCCAGACGTCCTGGTCCGTGGGCGCGATGTTGAAGTCACCGAGCACCGCGAAGGGCCGCTCCGGGTCGAGCTCCTCCACCACCGTGTTGCGCAGGGCAGCGAGCCAGTCGAGCTTGTATCCGTAGTGCGCGTGCGTGACGTCGCGCCCGTTCGGGACGTAGACCGACCACAGCCGCACCCCCGCGCAGGTGGCACCGATGGCCCGCGGTTCGGTCGTGGCCAGGAGGGCGTCCTCGGCCTGGAAGCCCGGTTCGTCGAGCAGGCCGCGCCGCACATCCGCGATACCGACGCGGGAGAGCACCGCGACGCCGTTCCAGCGCCCGGTGCCGTGGACCGCCGTCTCGTAGCCCAGTTCACCGACCTCCGCCGAGGGGAAGGCCTCGACCGAGCACTTGATCTCCTGGAGGAGCAGGACGTCCGGTTCGGTCGAGGAGAGCCACTCCAGCAGCTTGGGCAGGCGCGCGCCGACGGAGTTGATGTTCCACGTAGCGATCCGCATGGCGCCACCCTGTCACAGCGTTCCGACACCGCACGAAACGGGCTGAACCCGCCCGGCGTGCACTGTCGGTGGGCGGACGTAAGGTTGGTCAACGTGACAGAAACCGGAGGCTGGCTCCGCCGACTCGCCGGCTACTGCCTGGGCCATCGACGCGACCTGCTCACCGCCTTCGGCGCGGCGATCATGGGCGCCGTCATCACCGCGGCCGTGCCACTGGTGATCCGCCACGTCATCGACCAGGTCCTCGACCCGGCCACCCGGCACGACGGTGTCGGCCCGTGGGTGGGCGTGCTCGTAGCCCTGGCCCTCGTGCAGTACGTGACGACGTTCCTGCGGCGGTACAGCGCCGGCCGGCTGTCCCTCGACGTCCAGTACGACATGCGCCGGGACATCTTCGCCGCCCTGGCCAGGCTCGACGGCGCCGCGCAGGACAGCACGGAGACCGGCCAGGTGGTCAGCCGCTCCATCACCGACATCGGCCTGGTCCAGGGCCTGCTCGCCTTCGTGCCGATGTTGTCGAGCAACGTCCTGCTCTTCGTGATCTCGCTGGTGATCATGGCGGTCCTGTCGCCCCTGCTCACGCTCATCGCGCTGGCGATCGCCCCCGCGCTCTGGATGGTCGCCCGGGCCTCGCGCCGCGATCTGTTCCCCGCGAACTGGGACGCCCAGCAGCAGGCGGGCACCCTCGTCGGCCAGGTCGAGGCAGCGGTGACCGGCGTGCGCGTGGTGAAGGGCTTCGGCCAGGAGGCGCGGGAGCTGTCCGAGTTGGAGGGACGGGCCAAGCAGCTGTTCGCCAGCCGCATGCGGGTCGTGCGCCTGCAGGCGAAGTACAGCCCCGCGCTGCAGGCCATCCCCGCGCTCGGGCAGATCGGGGTCCTGCTGCTGGGCGGGTGGCTGGCCCTGCACGGCCACCTCACCCTCGGCACGTTCCTGGCCTTCTCGACCTACCTGGCCCAGCTCGTCGGACCCGTCCGCCAGCTCACCGCCCTGCTCACGATCGGCCAGCAGGCCCGCGCCGGGATCGAGCGGGTCCTCGACGTCGTCGACGCCGCGCCCACCATCGTCGACGCGCCGGACGCACGCGACCTCGCCGAGGGGCCGGTCGGCGTCGAACTCGACCACGTCCGGTTCGGGTACAGCCTCTCCCGGCCGGTCCTCGAGGACGTCACGCTGTCGGTCGCCCCGGGTGAGACCTTGGCGCTCGTCGGCGGCGCCGGCTCCGGCAAGTCCACCGTCGCTCTGCTGCTCCCGCGCTTCTACGACGTCCAGGGCGGCTCGGTCCGCGTCGGCGGCGTGGACGTGCGGGAGGCGCGGATGGTGTCCCTGCGCTCGCGCCTCGGAGTCGTGTTCGAGGACAGCTTCCTGTTCTCCGACACAGTCGGGGCGAACATCGCCTACGGCCGCCCCGACGCCACCGACGAGCAGATCCGCGCCGCCGCCCGAGCCGCCGAGGCCGACGGCTTCATCAGCGCGCTCCCCGACGGCTACGACACGATGGTGGGTGAGCGCGGGCTGACCCTGTCCGGCGGTCAGCGCCAGCGGATCGCACTGGCCCGGGCTCTCCTGCCCGACCCGTGGGTGCTCGTCCTGGACGACGCGACCTCCGCCGTCGACCCGCGCATCGAGGCCGAGATCAACGCGACGCTGCGCCACGTCAAGCAGGGACGCACCACCCTGCTCGTCGCCCACCGCCGCTCGACCCTGAGCCTGGCCGACCGCATCGCCGTCCTGGAGCACGGTCGGGTGGTGGACGTCGGCACGCAGGACGAGCTCGAGGCGCGCTGCCCGCTGTTCCGGCTGCTCCTGTCCGGACCGGGCGAGGACGTCGAGGGCATCGACGCCGGGGATCTCGACGTCCGCGAAGCCGGTGCCGAGGTCGACACGGCGTCGACCACGGCCGACGGCGTCACGGCCGCCCTGTGGCAGCGGGAAGCGCAGCGGGAAACGCAGCCCGGGGTGAGCGTGCACGCCTCGACGGTGAGCGCGGCCGCCGGCGCCGTCCGGGGCGATGCGTTCCTCGCCGCGTCCCCGGCCACCCCGCAGCTGCTCGAGCAGATCGCCGCCCTGCCACCGGCCCACGACTCCCCCGACATCCCCGACTCCCTTGCCCAGGCCTCCGACCCCCAGTTCGGGCTCGGCTCGCTGCTGCGGCCACTGCGCGCCGTGCTGCTGCTCGGGCTCCTGCTCGTCGGCCTGGACGCCGTCGCCCAGCTGTTCATCCCAGCTCTGGTCCGGACCGGCATCGACAGCGGTGTCACGACCCACCACACCCACGTGCTCTACGTCGTCTCCGCCGTGGCCCTCGGCGTGCTCGCAGCCGACTGGGTGATCAGTGCGATGGGTCAGCGCATCACCGGCCGTACCGGCGAACGGTTGCTGTACCTGCTGCGGGTCAAGACGTTCGCCCATCTGCAGCGCCTGGGCATGGACTACTACGAGCGCGAGCTCGGCGGCCGCATCATGACGCGGATGACGACCGACGTCGACGCCCTCTCCAACTTCCTGCAGACGGGGCTCGTCACCGCGCTCGTCAGCCTGCTCACCCTGCTCGGCGTGCTCGTCGCACTGATCGTGCTCGACGGCGGCCTGTCCCTGGTCCTCGTCGCGATGCTGCCGGTGCTGATCGCGGCCACCGTGCTCTTCCGGCGCAAGGCGGTCCCGGCCTACGTCGACGCCCGGGAGCGCGTCAGCCTGGTCAACGCCCAGCTTCAGGAGAGCGTCGCCGGGGTGCGGGTGAGCCAGGCCTTCGGCCGCGAGCAGCGCAACACCGACCAGTTCCTCGACTCCGCCACGGCCTACCGCAACTCCCGGCTGCGCGCCCAGCGCTACATCTCGATCTACTTCCCGTTCGTCCAGCTGATGAGCGACCTCGCCGCGGCGGCCGTGCTCGGCATCGGTGCGGTGCGCCTGCGCGACGGGACCCTCTCCGCCGGAGCGTTGATCGCGTTCTTCCTCTACCTGGACGCCTTCTTCTCGCCCATCCAGCAGCTCTCGCAGGTCTTCGACGGCTACCAGCAGTCCACGGTCGGGCTGAGCCGGCTGCGCGACCTGCTCCGCACGCGGACGACCACTCCGCTGGCCGAGCACCCGGTCCCGGTCGACTCGTTGACCGGCGAGATCGAGCTGCGCGACCTGCACTTCGCCTACGCCGGCAGCGGCGCGGGAGCCGAGGCGATCGCCGGTATGTCGCTCGTGGTCGCGCCCGGCGAGACGGTGGCGCTGGTCGGCGAGACCGGTGCCGGGAAGTCCAGCGTCGTCAAGCTGGTCGCGCGCTTCTACGATCCGACCGCGGGCGCCATCCTCGTCGACGGTCACGACCTGCGCACGCTGGACCTGACCGGCTACCGGCACCGCCTGGGGTTCGTCCCGCAGGAGGCCTACCTCTCCCCCGGCACCGTCCGCGACGCCATCGCCTACGGCCGGCCGGACGCCCCGGACGCGCTCGTCGAGCAGGCCGCGCGAGCGGTGGGCGCCCACGAGATGATCGCCGGCCTGGCCGACGGGTACCTGCACGAGGTGGGCGAGCGAGGGCACAACCTGTCCGCCGGGCAGCGCCAGCTCATCGCCCTGGCGCGTGCGGAACTGGTCGACCCCGACATCCTGCTGCTCGACGAGGCCACGGCCGCGCTCGACCTCGCCAGCGAGGCCGCCGTCACCGTCGCCACGGAGGCCCTGACGCGACGGCGCACCACCCTCGTCGTCGCGCACCGGCTCACCACGGCCGCGCGCGCCGACCGGATCGTCGTCCTCGATCACGGCGTCGTCGTCGAGGTCGGGCGGCACGAGGATCTCGTCGACGCCGGCGGCACGTACGCCGCGCTCTGGCGGGCGTACACCGCGAGCGACTCGACGGCCGTCCCGCTCTGAGCCGAGCGGTACGGTCGCGCACGTGGACCTTCCCCTGTTCGAGGACGATCTCGACGCACCCGGGGTGATCGAACCCAGCGCGCTCATCCGGCGGCGGGACATCCCGCCCTGCGTGGTGCTGTGCTTCTTCAGCGAGATCATCGACGCCATCGCCGCGCGCGGGGACGCCCGCAGGGTCGCGACGCTGCAGGCCGCGCACGGGCGGCACCCGATGTATGAGGTGCAGCGCGGAGACCGCCGCGTCGCCGTGGTGCATCCCGGCGTGGGCGCGCCCCTGGCCGCCGCGTTCTTCGAGGAGGCGATCGCGCTCGGCGGACGGACCTTCACCGCCGTCGGCGGGGCCGGCGCGCTCCTGCCCGACCTCGTGCTCGGTCACGCCGTCGTCGTCGACAGCGCCGTCCGCGACGAGGGCACCTCCTTCCACTACCTCGCTCCCTCGCGCACCGTCGCCGCCGATCCGGCCGGAGTCGCCGCCCTCGAGACCGGCCTGCGGGAGGCCGGCATCCCGTTCCTCACCGGCCGCAGCTGGACCACCGACGCGTTCTACCGCGAGGCCCGCGCCCGGGTGGACCGGCGCATCGCCGAGGGGTGTGTGACCGTCGAGATGGAGGCCGCCGCGTTCTTCGCGGTCGCCCGCTACCGGGACGTGCGCTTCGGCCAGCTCCTCTACGCCGGGGACTCGCTGGCCGGCGACAGCTGGTCCGACCGCGGCTGGCGCGAGGCCACCACGGTGCGCGAACAGCTGTTCTGGGTCGCCGCGGATGCGTGCCTGCGCCTGGCCGGTGAGTGACCCGCGCCGGGACAATCCGTGCCTTCACCGCGAGTGGGAGATCGGGAAAGATCCACTTGTCCGGGAGCCCGGCCGCACTGGCGTCAGGGCGCGGGGCTCTGTCACGATGGCGCGATGGACGACGCCGCGCAGCCCGACCCGGGGGGTGGATCGGTCGCGCCCTGGGCACCGTGGAGCGATCCCCGCTCGGAGAGCAGCGCGGCGAACACCCCCGAGAAGGCGGCGCTGCTGCGCGAGATCCAGGCGGAGGCCGACGCCATCCGGGGTGAGCTCCCTCTCATCCAGGTCAGCCTGAACTACGAGCTCACCAAAGCACGCGAACAGGCCGCCGAGGCGGAGGCACGCCTGCAGGAGGCGCACGAGGAGGCACAGTCCCTCGTCAAGGACGCCGCCGAGCAGGCCAGCCTCATCGCCGACACCGCCGAACGCTCCGCCGAGGACGTGCTGGCCGGAGCTCGCCGGGAGGCGGAGTCCGTCGTCGCGGCCGCCCGCGCGCGGGCCGCTGAGATCACCGCGCAGGCGGACCTGGTCCTCGGGGCCGAGCAGCATCGCGCCCAGGAGTTGCGTGACCGCGTCGCCGCCGAGCTCGACGACCTGCGCCGCGACTACTACAACGAGGAGCACGCCCGCCGGGCCGAACTCAGCACGGAGCTCGCCACCAGCGCGACCGAGGCCGAACGTGACGTCGAGCAGCTCCACGCCGACGCCGCCGCCCAGGCCGAGGAGATCCGCGCGACGGCCCGCGCCGAGCTGGAGCGGGCCAAGGCCGACGCCGAACAGCTCCGCGGTGAGGGCCGCGAGCAGGCGCAGCGCGTCCTCGACGAGGCGCGCGCCGAGGCGGCGCGGCAGCTGACCGAGGCGGCGGAGCAGACCACGTGGACGCAGCAGGTCGTGTCCCAGCTGCGTGAGACCGCCGAGTTCGACGCGGCGGCGGTGCGCCGGCGCGCGCACAAGGAGGCCGGGGAGCTGTCCGCGCAGGTCCGTCGGCGCCTGGCCGATCTGCTCGGCACCTCGCGCCACAGGCTGCACGAACGGCGCGCAGCTGCCCAGTTGCTGGAGACCACGGCCGCGGAGCACCTGGCCAACGCGCGCGGCGAGGCCGACGGCATGCAGGAGCGCGCCGCGGCGGAATCGCGGCGCATGATCGGCGAGGCCGAGGAAGCCGCGCGGCTCAAACTCGAACGTGCCGAGCGCCGGTTGGCCGAGGCCGAGGCGGGCGCGCGGTCGATCCGCGAGCACGTGGCCGAGGAGATGGGCAGGTCACAGCGCGAGCTGAGCGAGCTGCGGCGCACCACGCGCGACGAGGCCGGCCGGACCACGGCCGAGGCGCGCGCCGAGGCCGACGAGCTCCGGACGCTGGCTCGCACCGTGCTCGCCGAGGCCCGCGATGAGGTGGCCACCCTGCAGCGGCGCCGCGACGCGATCGCGAAGGAACTCGGCAACCTCTCCGGGGTCATCGACGCCCTCGCCGTCCCGGAGGCCCAGCCCGTCGCGACAGGGGCCGAGCCGGTGGCGGCAGCCGCCGACCCTGTCGCGCCGGTCGCGCGGCCGCTCGCGCTCGACGACACCGCGGTGATCGCGGCGATCCGCGACGCGGCGCCCGACGAGCCGCCCTCCGATGACCGCACCTCCGATGACCGCACGTCCGATGACCGCACGTCCGATGACCGCACGTCCGATGACCGACCGATGTCCATATTCGACGAGATGATGAGAGCCGAATGAGCGAGAACGCGCCCACCTTCCGTACCGTCATGCGTGGCTACGAGCCCACCGAGGTCGACCGGCGCATCGCCGAACTGACCGCCGCGGGAGCCGCCGAGCACCAGCGCGTGCTGGACCTGCACCACCAGGTCGAGGCGCTGACGTCCGTGGTGGAAGCGGCCCGCGCCCAGGCCGCCGCGCCCGCCCCCGAGCCGAGGGAGCCGGACTTCGCGGACTTCGGCGCGCGGATCGGCAGGATCCTCACCCTCGCCGAGGAGGAGGCCGCCGAGCTGCGGGCCACCGCGCAGTCCGAGCTCGACGCCAAGCTCGCCGAGCACGACGCGTCGATCGCCCAGATCCGCGGCGACGCCGACAACTACGCCAGGGAGACCCGGCTGGCCACCGACCGTGAGGCCTCGCGGATCATCGAGGACGCCAAGCGCACGGCCGACCAGCTCCTCGACGACGCCGACCGGCAGGCCAGCGCCCGCCGCGAGGAGGCCGAGGCCGTCTACGAGCAGCAGCGCGCCCACGCCGCGCAGGCGGCCGCCGACTTCGAGCAGACCCTGGCGGTCCGCCGCGACAAGGCCGAGAAGGAGTTCCAGCAGCGGACGGCCGTCGCCGAGGACCAGCTCAAGACCGCCCAGCAGCACGTCGCGCAGCTGCGCACCCAGACCGAGTCGGCGAACGCGGAGGCCGCCCGCAAGTCCGCGCGGATGATCGCCGAAGCCGAGCAGCGCGCCGAGCAGATCGTCGCGGAGGCGGTGGCGCGGGCCGACCGCATCAAGAGCGAGTCCGAGCGCGAGCTCAACGCCGCCACGCAGCGCCGGGACAGCATCAACGCCCAGCTCACCAACGTCCGGCAGATGCTGGCGACGCTGTCGGGCACCTCGGCGGCGATCCAGCTCGACGTGCCGGAACCGGCCGCCGCAGCCTCCGCCGAAACCCCGGACGAGACCCCGGCGGAAGCTCAGTCCGCCGAGGAACCGGCTGACGAGCCCGCCGAGGCGCCCGCCCACTGATCAGCGCAGGGCTGCCTCGATCCGGGCCGCCTCCGTCGCCAGCCAGGCGGCGGCCCGGGGCAGCTTGTCCTTGAGCCCCTCGTCCCACCAGCGGCGGAAGACGGGGTGCTCCTCGGCGGCTGCACGCATGGTCAGGACGCTGTTGCGGGCGCGCTGGACCGCCACCGGGACCAGCTGCTCCCGCAGCTCCGGTCCCACGCCGTACGCGTCGGCGACGATCCTGACCCGGGCTGCGGAGTCCGCCCCGCGCAGCGCCGCGGGGCGGTCGACCGGATCCATCAGCGGCGCCCACCAGTACAGGGCGTTGACGAGATCGGACGCGTAGGACGTCGGGCGGGTCAGGTCGAAGTCGATCAGCGCTGCGGGCAGCCCGTCCCGGAACACCACGTTGCCCGGGAAGTAGTCCTGGTGGGAGATCAGCTCGGGCCGGGCGAACAGCGGCACGACGCCGGCCGGGACCGCCCCCGGTACGGACCCCCAGACCGCGTCCGGCGCCGCCTGGAAATCGGCGGCCGCATCGTGCAGCCCGCGGATGAGGCGGCCCAGGGCGACGAGCACCTCGGGCCCGGCACACTCGCCGGGCAGGTCCTCCGCGGGCACCTCCCCGGGCACGAATGACAGCACCTCGCGGCCGTCCTCGTCGTACCCGAGCGGTTCGGGAGCGCCGAGGAAGCCGCGGCTGCGGATGTGGGCGAGGTAGCTGTGCACCGACGCGGTGAACGGCCGGACGGGGCGCCGGACGGTGTCCCCGACGCGCACCACGAGGGTCATCCCGTCGCCGGCGAGCACCCCGCTCGCTACGTCCTCGCCGGAAGGGCCCATCCCCGCATCATGCCTGGCCGCCGACCTCGGCCAGGCGCGCGGTCAGGAACTCACGCTCCACCGCGTTCTCGGTCAGCAGCAGGGCTTCGCCGTAGGCCGTCAGCGCCTCGTCCCGCCGACCGAGCCGGCGCAGGAAGTCGGCCCGCGCCGCGGCGAGGTAGCCGTAGCCCGCGAGCTGCGGTTCGGCGGCCAGCGCGTCCAGCTCCGCCAGCCCGGCCGCAGGCCCCTGATGGAACCCCACCGCCACCGCGCGGTTCAACGCGACGACCGGCGAGGGCCAGACCTGCACCAGGTGGTCGTAGAGCGCGACCACCTCGGCCCAGTCGGTGTCCTCCCACGACGGCGCCTCGCCGTGCACGGCGGCGATCGCGGCCATCAGGGCGAACCGGCCGGGCGGGCGGTGGCGCAGCGCCTCGCGCACCAGCGCGACGCCCTCGCTGATGGCGGCCCGGTCCCACTGCGCGCGGTCCTGTTCGGCCAGCAGCAGCAGCCGCCCGTCGGGCGCGGTCCGGGTGCTGCGGCGGGCGTCGGTGATCAGGATCAGCGCCAGCAGCCCGGCGACGTCGGCGCTCTGGGGCAGCAGCGCGCGCAGCACGCGGCACAGGTCCAGCGCCCGCTCGACGAGGTCCCGGCGGACGAGATCGGCGCCGACCGGGGCGGTGTGCCCGGTGGTGAACAGCAGGTGCAGGACCGTCAGCACGGCCTCCGTGCGCTCCGGGAGTTCCTCGGCGGGCGGTACCCGGTACGGGATGCGGGCGCCGGCGATCTTCTTCTTGGCGCGGGTGATGCGCGCGGCCATCGTCGCCTCGGTCACCAGGAACGCCCGCGCCACCTCCGCGGTCGTGAGCCCGCAGAGCAGCCGCAGCGTCAAGGCCACCTGCGCCTGCTCGCCCAGCGCCGGGTGGCAGCACGTGAAGATCAGGCGCAACCGGTCGTCCGGGACGTCGTGCTCCTCGAGGGCGTCCGGCCCCGGAGCGAGGTCGTCCTCGATGAGCAGCGGCAGCGACCGCCGGAAGGTCGCCTCGCGCCGGAGCAGGTCCAGCGCGCGCCGCCGCGACACCGTGGTCAGCCAGGCGCCGGTCTTCGCCGGGATGCCGCGCTCGCCCCACGTCGACAGCGCCTGCGCGTACGCGTCCTGGACGCACTCCTCGGCGAGGTCCAGGTCACGGGTGACGCGCACCGTCGCGGCGAGGACGAAACCCCACTCGTGACGGTGCGCGTCGGCGACGGCAGCAGTGACCTCCGTCGCGGAGGCCTGGGTCAGTTGAAGACCATGATCGGGCGTACCTCGACACCGCCGAAGCGGGCCGGTACCTGCTTGCCGATGGCCAGGGCCGCGTCCAGGTCGGGGGCCTCGATCAGGTAGTAGCCGCCGAGGGCCTCCTTGGTCTCGGCGAACGCGCCGTCGGTGACGGTCTGCGCACCGTCGGCGCCGGTGCGGATCGACGTCGCGGTCTGCGTGGGCTGCAGGGCGTTGCCCCCGACGATCGCGGCGCCGTTGTTCTCCCCGAACTTGGTGTGCGCCTGCATGACCTCGTTGTACGTCGCCTCGTCGGCAGCGGCGTAGGCCGCTTCGTCCTCGTAGATCAGAACCAGGTACTGCGACATATCGGCCTCCTGTGTGATGCGGACCCGGGGACCCGGGACCGTTGTATCTACGACGGACGACACACCCGGATATCGACAAGAAGTATGCCGCGGATCGAGGCCGATGCTCCTGCCGTTCAGGACGAAGGCTCGCCCATCCGGCCGGGACGGGCAATGACGTCGGGGGCGCTCCGCTCCGACTCCCGCAGCACGCGCAGGGTGTTGCCCCGCGTCAGCGCCGCCAGGTCGGCGTCGGACCAGCCACGACCGGCCAGCTCGGCGATCAGCAGCGGGTACCCGGTGACGTCCTCCATGCCCACCGGCAACTCCTCGCAGCCGTCGTAGTCGCCGCCGAGGCCGACGTGCTCGACGCCGGCGACCTCCCGCACGTGCTCGACATGGTCGGCGACCTGGGCGACGGTCGCCTTGGGCGGCGGGTCGACAGCGGCCCGCGCGACCACCGCCGCCATGTGCTGGGTCCAGTCGCGCGCGTTCTCGCCCCGCTCGCGCATCTCCTCCAGTACCTCGGCGTCCCACTGCCGGCACTGCTCGGACACGAACGCCGGGACGAAGGTCACCATGCACACGCCGCCGTTGGCGGGCAGCCGGGACAGCACGTCGTCGGGGACGTTGCGGACGTGGTCGCAGACCGCCCGTGCCGAGGAGTGGCTGAAGATCACGGGAGCGGAGGTCGTGTCGAGGGCATCGCGCATCGTCTCCGCGGAGACGTGGGACAGGTCGACCAGCATGCCGATGCGGTTCATCTCGCGCACCACCTCGCGGCCGAAGTCGTTCAGGCCGTGGTGCACCGGGACGTCGGTCGCGCTGTCGGCCCACGGGACGTTGTCGTTGTGGGTCAGCGTCATGTACCGCACGCCCAGACGGTGGAGGGATCTGAGCACACCGAGGGAGGAGTCGATGGAGTGCCCGCCCTCAGCGCCCATGAGGCTCGCGAGCCGCCCCTGCTCCTGGGCCAGCTCGACGTCGGCCGCGGTCGTCGCCAGCATCAGCCGGTCCGGATACCGGGCGACCATCCGGTGCACGAAGTCGACCTGCTCCAGGGTGGCGCGCACCGCCTCGGTGCCGGCCATGCTCGCCGGCACGTACACCGACCAGAACTGGCCGCCCACCCCACCTTCGCGCAGGCGCACGAGATCGGTGTGCGTCCGGTCCTGGCGCACCCCGACGTCGTAGCTGTCGAGGTCGTAGGCGACGAGTTCCCGCAGCGCGATCGGCAGGTCGTTGTGCCCGTCGATGATCGGCGATCGGGACAGGAGCGCCCTGACGCGGTCGGCCGTCGGGGCGCCCGGGTTCGTCATCCGAGCTCGATCTCGGCGCCGGTGTCGAGGTGGGAGAACGCCGTGCCGTAGACCTCGCCGAGGCGCGTGACGTGCCCCTCGACCATGCCGCGCCCGATGTCGTTGAGCAGGCCGTCGTGGATCTGGTGCGCCGCCTCGGCCCGCACCGCGATCGTGAAGTCGACGACCTCCGCGAGCTTGGACCACGGCGCGTGGATCGGGATGAGCAGGATGCGCACCGTCGCCGCGGGAACGGTGAACGAGTCACCGGGGTGGTACACGTCCTCGGCGATCAGGTACGCGACGTTGGCCACCACCGGGATCAGCGAGTGGATGAGCGCGTGCTGGCCACCGAACGTGCGGACGGGGAACCCCGCCGCGTCGAAGGCCGTGCCCGGCTCGGCGATCGTGACCCGCTCGCCGAGCCCGGTGAGCGTCGCGGCGACGACCGCGGGTGCCCACACGCGCAGGGACGGATTGGCCTGGGCCGCGGCGAGCAGCGCCGGGGTGTCGATGTGGTCGGGATGCTCGTGCGTGATGAGCACGGCGTCGGCCCCCTCGAGCGCGGTCGCGCTGTCGGAGAAGACGCCGGGATCGAGCGTGAGGGCCGATCCGCGGTCGTCGAGGCGGACGCAGGAGTGGCCGAACTTCGTCAGCTTCATACCCGCCATTCCATCACGCCACCGGCGCCGCGGCGGACACCTCCCGGACGGTCTCGGGCTCGGCCCGGCGGGCGGTCGGGGTCATCCCCAGGGCGGCCACCGCGGCGGCGGCCATCGCCGCGGCGATGAACCACCATCCGTGCCGGAACACGTCGTGGGCGTGGGAGTAGGTGCCCGGCGTGCCCAGCAGGACGACGAGCACGCTCACCCCCAGGACGGTCCCGATCTGGCGGCTCATGTTGACCACGGCGCTGCCGGTGGCGGCGCGCGCCGGCGGCAGGTCGGCGGTCGCCGAGGACAGGATGGTCGGCAGGGCCAGCCCGACGCCGATCCCCGCCACGATCCAGCCCGGCAGGATCTCGGTGACGTAGTGCGGGGTCCGCCCCACGCTCGCGGCCATCATCAGCGCGCCGGCGCCGAAGACGAGGCAGCCCAGCGCGGCGACGCGCCCCACCGGTACCCGCCCGGCGAAGCGATGGTGCAGCAGCACGAACAGCGGGACCATCAGCGGCCCCGGCGCCACGGCGAGCCCGGTGCGCAACGCCGAGTAGCCCCAGACCTCCTGCATCCACAGGATCGCCGTGAGCAGGCCCGCGCCGAACCCCATGGCGAACAGCAGCGCGGTGAGGTTGGACCAGCCGAACGCGCGCACCCGCAGCAGCGCCGGCTCCACCACCGGCGAGGGGTGGCGCAGCGACCGCGCCCAGAACCACGCCACCGTCGCGGCCGCGACCGCGAAGGCGGCGAGCACCGGCGCCGACCCCCAGCCCCAGTCCGGTCCCTCGACCAGTCCCAGCGACAGCGCGCCGATCCCGATCGCGAGCAGCCCCGCGCCGGCCAGGTCGGGCAGGCGGCTCACCGAGTCATCGCGCGAGTCGGTGACCGTGCGCGCGGCCACGACGAGCGCGGCGATCCCCACCGGCACGTTCACGATGAACACCCAGCGCCAGGACGCCTGCACCAGCACCCCGCCGACGACCGGGCCGAGCGCCGAGGCCAGCGCGCCCGACGCGGCCCAGATCCGTACCGCGCGCACCCGCAGCGGAGCGGGCGTGGCGGTCAGCAAGAGCCCCAGGCTGGTGGGCGTCAACGCCGCCGCGCCGATCGCCTGCACGGCGCGGAAGGACACCAGCATCCACAGGCCGGTGCTGGCGGCACACGCCGCGCTGCCCGCGGTGAACAGCAGCAGCCCCGCCAGGAATCCCGCCTTGCGCCCGTAGCGGTCGGCCAGGCGCCCGAGCGGGACCAGGAGCGCGGCGTAGAGGATCGCGTAGCCGTTGAGGATCCAGCTCAGGTTCGACAGCGACGCCCCGTGGAAGTCGTGCCCGATGTCGGCGAAGGCGACGTTGACGATGAAGACGTCGAGGCTGGCCATGAAGGACGCGACGCTGAGGACGGCGAGGATCACGCCGGGGCGGGACGGGGCGCGGCCGGCCACCGCATGCTGGCTCTGGTTGGTCATAGTCAGGACCGTAGAGGCTGGCTTTGGTTTAGGCAAGCCAGCGAGTACGGTGGCCACCATGGCCGCGACCACCGTCACCACCGATCGACCCGCAGCGGAACCAGTGGACCGCTGCCCGATCAGTCGAGCCCTCGGGGTCGTCGGCACCCGCTCCACCCTGCTGATCATGCGCGAGGCGTTCCGCGGGACGACCCGCTTCGACGACTTCGCCGAGCGGGTGGGCATCACCGAGTCCGTCGCCGCCGCCCGGCTGCACGACATGGTCGACGCCGGGCTGCTGGACCGCCGCCCCTACCGGGAACCCGGTCAGCGCACGCGCTACGAGTACGTGATGACCGACGCCGGCCGCGACCTGCTGCCCGTGCTGCTCTCGCTCGGGCAGTGGGGCACCAAGTACCTGCCGGTGCGCTCGATGGCGCACGTCCACTTCAGTCACGACGAGTGCGGCGCCACCGTCGAGGCCGTCGCCCGGTGCGCCGAGGGGCACGACGTCGGCGCCACCGACCTCGTCGTCGAGATGCGTCGCTGAGGGCTGCGGCCGTCAGCGCAGCGAGCGCGCCATCTCCAGCTCTCGCCGCGACGGATCCAGCGGATAGGGCGAGCTCCTGCCCGTCAGCGCGTATCCGCGACGCGCGTAGAACCGCTGTGCGCGGGGGTTGTCCTCGTGCACGTCGAGCAGGAGCCGCGGCGCGGTGGTCGACGTCACGACCCACTCCTCCACGGCGGTGAGCAGCGCATCGGCGACCCCGCCGCCACGGTGGGCCGGGCTCACGTAGACGCCGAGCAGGTAGGCGCGGCCGTCGTCGAAGACCGCCCCGCGCATCATCCCCACCCAGCGCCCTGTGGACGTCGACCGCCGCGACGCCGACGTGCTCGGGTCGCGCGCAGGTGCCGGCCCGCTCCTGCCAGGCCGAGTCCGGCTGGCGCAGCGCGTCCGCGGACGTCTCGACGAAGGCGATCGGGGTGTCGGCCAGCATCTCCAGGCGCAGCGCCCGGAACTCCTGCCAGCCCGCGGCGTCGATCCGGATCACCTCGAGACCGGCCGGCAGGTCACCCCGTGGCGGCTCCACTGCGTCTGCCACCGGAGCGGTCAGTACCCGCCGTCGCCGGCGCGGTCGTCCTGGGTGTCCTCACCGATCACGTGCATCGCGGCCTCCTCGGCGGTGGCCGCGCCGCCGTCGATGCCCACGTCCTCGGCCACCGCGTCGGACTCCTCGTCCGGGAGCTGGCCCTCGTCCGGTGCGATCAGCCGACCCGTCCGGGGTTCGACCTCGTCGTCGGCGCCGTCGGTGATGTCGGGCTCCTCCTCGGCCAGGCGCTGGTCCAGGGACTCGCCCTCGAACTCCTCCAGCGCGGTCGTGCCGTACCTGGTCGCCACGGGCCGGTAGTCGGGCGGGGAGTACCCGGTGTCGAGAGGGTCCGCGCTCAGGTCGTCACCGGTGAGGGTGTCGGCGACGTCCAGCTGGGTGGCGTCGTCGTCGAGAGGGCCGTCGTTGTAGACATCGTCGCCAAAATCCGATTCGGTCATGCCCCTAGCCAACCACGTCGGCGGGCGAGCGCAATCGGCGCGCCACCCTTAGCGTGGGCTGATGCCCTCCTTGCTCTGGTTCCGGCGGGACCTGCGGCTGCACGACCATCCGGCCCTGCTCGCCGCGGCCCAGGACGGCCCGGTCGCGGCGGTGTTCGTGCTCGACGACGCCCTGCGCGCTCCCTCCGGCGCCCCCCGCCTGGCCTTCCTGTACCGGTCGCTGCGCGCGCTCGACGCCGACCTGCGCGCGCACGGCGGCCGCCTGATCGTCCGGCACGGCAAGCCGGAGAACGTGATCCCCGCGCTGGCCCGCGCCTGCGCGGCGACGTCGGTGCACGTGAGCGCCGACTTCGGCCCGTACGGCGCCGCCCGGGACGCCCGCGTCGACGCCGCGCTCGGCGACATCGCGCTGGTGGCGACCGGGTCGCCGTACGCCGTGGCACCCGGGCGGGTCACCAAGCCCGACGGCAGCCCGTTCAAGGTCTACTCGGCGTTCCACCGCCGCTGGGCCGAGCACGGGTGGCGCGCCCCCGCCCGCTCCACGGGCGCCGGCGCGGAGTGGATCACCGCGCTCGACGGCAGCGACCCCGACGGCACCGACATCCCGGCGGACCCACGGCTCCCGGCGGGCCTCGAGCTGCCCGCCGCCGGGGAGGACGCCGCGCGCGCGGCCTGGCGCCGCTACCGCGAGCACGGACTGTCCGACTACGCCGACGTCAGGAATCGCCCCGACCTGGACGCGTCGTCACGGATGTCGGTCTACCTGAAGTACGGCGTGCTGCACCCGCGCACGCTGCTCGCCGACCTCGGTCCCGGCGAGGAGACCTTCCGCAAGGAACTGGCCTGGCGGGAGTTCTACGCGGCGATCCTGCACTTCTTCCCCGACAGCGCCCGCGAGTACTACCAGCCCGAGCTCGCCGCGATGACGTACTCGACCGGCCGCGCCGCCGAGGAGCACTTCACCGCCTGGACCCAGGGCCGCACGGGGTACCCGATGGTGGACGCGGGCATGCGGCAGCTGCTCGCCCAGGGCTGGATGCACAACCGGGTCCGGATGATCGTCGCGTCGTTCCTCGTCAAGGATCTGCACCTGGAGTGGACGCAGGGTGCGCGCCACTTCATGCGGCACCTCGTCGACGGCGACCTCGCCAGCAACCAGCACGGCTGGCAGTGGACGGCCGGGACGGGCACCGACGCCGCCCCCTACTACCGCGTGTTCAACCCCGTGACGCAGGGCCGCACGTTCGACCCGGACGGCGACTACGTCCGGCGGTGGATCCCCGAACTCGCCGACATCCCCGGCGCCGCGGTGCACGAACCGTGGACGCAGGACGCCGGCGGCGCCGACTACCCGGAGCGCATCGTCGACCACGCCGTCGAACGGCAGGTGGCTCTGCAGCGCTATCAGGCCGCGCGCGCGACCTAGCCGGTCGGACCGGGACCCGCCGCGGGCAGGTCCTGGTCGATCCCCGCTCCCCACTGCGCCGACCAGGTCTGGTCCGGCTCCAGGGTCAGCAGGCCGACGCCGGAGTTGAAGGCGTTCGCCGGGCAGGTCATGGGCTCGATCGCGATGGCCGTGGCGCCGTCGACGAGGACCGGCGGGGTGAACACCTGCAGGGCGGTGAACGCGGCGTCCCACCACATCGTGGTGGTGTGCCCGCCCGCGACGAGCTCGGCGCTCGCGCGGTGGCCGGCGGGCGCGGACAGGCCGGTGAACCCGGTGTCCAGCCGGAGCGCGCCCAGCGGCCGCAGCGTGCGCAGGTCGTAGTCGGTGCCGGTCACGTCCACCGTGTCGACGGGGATCTGGGCGTCGTCGACGGCGAGATACGCCGACGCCGGGACGCGGATCAGGACGTCGTCCAGCGGCGTGTCCCGGATGGAGAAGTACGGGTGGCAGCCCGCGCCGAACGGGGCCGCGGCGACACCGGTGTTCCGCGCCTCGAGCGTCACGCGTCAGGCCGGTGAGCGCGTCCACGCGGTAACTGATCCGCCCGCTGATCTCGTAGGTCCAGCCCTTCTGCGGGACGATGTCGCAGCCCAGCACGACCTCGTCCGGCCGGTGGTCCAGCACCGTCCACCGGGCCCAGTTGGCCAGGCCGTGGATGGCGTTGCCCGTCGCCGGCTCGGTCAGCGCCAGCTGCTGGTCGACGCCGCCGAAGCTGTAGCGCCCGCCGCGGATGCGGTTGGGCCACGGCATCAGCACCGCGCCGTTCGACTTCGGCGGGAGCGCGTCCGGGGGGTGCGTCGGCGTCAGCGCGACGTCGGCGCGCCAGCTGCCCCGCAGGTTGGCGCCCACCTCGGACACCACCGCGCCGTACTCGCCCGCAGCGATCTCGAACTGTGCCCCGGTCATGACCATGGCGCGAACGCTATCCGGTCGCCCGGGGTGTCACCGCGTCGGCGGGTGCGGCAGGTGCAGGGGATGCAGGGGGTTCCGGCGCCGGCCCGATCGGCAGGCCGGCGTCGTAGCGCCAGAACGGGCGCACCAGCAGCGCGCAGACGATCACCACGACGATGCAGGCGATGCCGCCGCCGACCCAGGACACCGTCGCGCCCGTGACCGACGCGGTGACGCCCGCGCGCAGGTCTCCCAGCCGGGGACCGCCGGCGACCACCACCGTGAACACGCCCTGCATCCGCCCGCGCATCTCGTCCGGGGCGTAGGTCTGCAGGATCGTCTGCCGGTAGACGGCGCTGACCAGGTCGGCCGCGCCCGCGACGGCCAGGAACAGCACCGCCAGCCACAGTTCGTGGGCCAGCCCGGCGAGCGCGACGGCGGCGCCCCACCCGACGATCGCACAGGTCAGCGCCACTCCCTGGCGCCGGACCCTGCCGATCCAGCCGCTGCTCACCCCGGCGACCACCGCGCCGATCGCGAGCGCGGCGTAGAGCGGGCCGACATTGCCGCCGAAGCGCTCGGCGGCCACCTGCGGGTAGAGCGAGCGCGGCATCGCCAGCACCATCGCCACGATGTCCACGCCGAAGCTCATGATCAGGACCGGCCGGGTCGCGATGAACGCCAGGCCGTCGAGCACCGAACGGAACCCGGCCTTGGCCAGCGTCCCGTCCGGGGGGATCGGCGGCAGGCGCAGTGCGGAGTAGAGCGCGAGGGTGAACAGCACCCCGTCGATGCCGTAGGCGAAGGCGAACCCGTGCGGCAGCGCGACGAGCACGCCGGCGATCAGCGGCCCGACGACCTGCCCCACGTTGCCGACCGTGAAGTTCAGGGTGTTCGCCGCGGGCACCAGCGCCGGCTCGACGATGCGCGGGATGATCGCACCGCGGGCGGCCGAGGAGATGGCGAACGCCCCGGACTGCACGGCCACGAGCGCCAGGATCAGCCCCACGCTGTTGAGCGAGGCCAGGCTCTGGGCGAGCAGGGCGAGCGTCACGCCCCACGCCACCAGCGAGGACATCAGGTACAGGACGCGGCGATCCACCGCGTCGGCGATGGCGCCGCCGTACAGGCCGAAGACGATCAGTGGCACCAGGCTCACCAGCCCGACGAAGCCCACCACGAGCGAGGAGTGGGACAGGTCGTAGACCTGCACCGGGACCGCGACCTGGGTCAGCATCGAGCCGATGAACGCCGTGCCCTGGCCGATCAGCAGCCGGCGGAACGCCGGGATCCGCAGCGGGCGGGTGTCGAGGGCCTGGGAACTGAGGAAGGCCCTGCGGCGCCGTGGGCTCACGGGGACAGCCGCTCGACGGTCCAGGACCCACCGTCGTGGCGGTAGCGGAGCCTGTCGTGAGCGCGGCTCTCCCTGCCCTGCCAGAACTCGACCCGCTCCGGGCGCAGCAGGTAACCACCCCAGTCCGGGGGCGCCGGGATGCGGTCCATGTCGGCGAAGCGCCGCTCGACCTCGATCAGGTCCCGGTCCAGCACCTCACGGCCGGCGACGACCTGGGACTGGTGCGAGGCCCACGCGCTGAGCTGCGATCCGCGCGGGCGCAGGGCGAAGTAGGCCTCGGTCTCGGCCCGCGCCACCGGCTCGCACGCTCCCGCCAGCCGGACCTGGCGCTGCAGCGGCAGCCAGGCGAAGACGGCCTCCGCCCAGTGATGGACCGCCAGCTCACGCGCCTTCGCCGAGTCGTAGTGGGTGAAGAAGACCAGTCCGCGGTCGTCGATCGTCTTGGCCAGCACGGTCCGCACGGACGCCCGCCCCTGCGCATCGGCCGTCGCGAGCTGGATGGCGTTGGGCTCGACGATCGCGGAGGTGCCGACGGCGTCGGCGAACCAGCGCCGGAACTGCTCCAGCCAGGTCGCGGCGAGGTCGTCCTCGCGCAACTCGCCCAGCTGATAGCTGCGGCGCAGCGCGGTCAGGTCCAGCGCTGCGTCACCGGGCTCGACGGGTGCCACAGGACGGCATCCTTCCACGGCCGCGTCGGCGCGGCCCGGGTCACGGGTGGCTGAGATCGGGGTCACAGCCGCCCCGCGTAATCTCACCGTCGATTCGGGTTCTAGGGTCGGGAGCGCGGGTGCCGGGCAATGCCGCCCGGCCGCCCGTCACGACCTGCGGGCCTGTGTTCTCCGACGTGAGTGAGGATGACGATGTCTGACGACTTCAGCCCAGGCCTGGAAGGTGTCATCGCCTTCGAGACCGAGATCGCCGAGCCCGACAAGGACGGTGGCGCTCTGCGGTACCGCGGTGTCGATATCGAGGACCTCGCCGGTCACGTGACGTTCGGCAACGTCTGGGCACTGCTGGTCGACGGCAAGTTCGGTCCCGGCCTGCCGCCCGCCGAGCCGTTCCCGATCCCGGTCCACACCGGTGACGTGCGGGTGGACGTGCAGGCCGCGCTGGCCATGCTGGCCCCGGTCTGGGGCTACCGCCCGCTGCTGGACACCAGCGACGACGAGGCCCGCGAGCAGCTGGCGCGAGCGTCGGTCATGGCGCTGTCCTATGTCGCCCAGTCCGCTCGCGGCGTCGGCATCCCGGCGGTGCCGCAGTCGCGCATCGACGAGTGCAAGACGATCGTCGAGCGGTTCATGGTGCGCTGGCGCGGTGAGCCGGACCCCAAGCAGGTCAAGGCCGTCGACGCCTACTTCGTCTCGGCCGCCGAGCACGGCATGAACGCCTCCACCTTCACCGCCCGGGTGATCGCCTCGACGGGGGCGGACGTGGCGGCGTCGATGTCGGGCGCGATCGGCGCCATGAGCGGCCCGCTGCACGGCGGCGCGCCGGCGCGGGTGCTGCCCATGATCGAGGAGGTCGAACGGCTCGGCGACGCCCGCAAGGTCGTCAGCGGCATCCTGGACCGGCACGAGCGGTTGATGGGCTTCGGCCACCGCGTCTACCGCGCCGAGGACCCGCGGGCCCGCGTGCTCCGCCGCACCTGCCGCGAGCTGGACACGCCCCGCTACGAGGCCGCCGTGGCGCTGGAGCAGGCCGCCCTGCTCGAGCTGCGGGAGCGCCGCCCCGACCGGCCGATCGAGACCAACGTCGAGTTCTGGGCGGCGGTCATCCTGGACTACGCCGGGGTCGCGCCGCACATGATGCCGGCGATGTTCACCTGCGCCCGGACCGCCGGCTGGTGCGCGCACATCATGGAGCAGAAGCGCACCGGGCGCCTGGTCCGTCCGTCGGCCCGCTACATCGGGCCCGACCCGCGCAAGCCCAACGACGTCGAGGGCTGGGACCAGATCGCCCACGAGTGACCCGGATCCGCCGCGGGCGTCTGCCGCTCATGCGCGGCGGCGGGCCTCCCACTCCGGGCGGAGCAGCGCCATGGTGATGGCGTCGACCCGCTCGCCGTCGAAGCACAGCGCGGCGCGCCGGCGACCCTCGCGCACGAAGCCGGCGCGCTCGTAGACCCGTTGCGCGCGCGGGTTGAAGGCGTAGACCTCGAGTTCGATCCGGTACAGGTCGATGAACGTGAACGCGTGGTCGATCATCAGCGCGGTCGCCTCGGTGCCGAGGCCCCGGTCGCGCCCGGCCGGCCCGATGAGGATGCGGAAGTTGCACGTCTGGTTCCCGGGATCCCAGTCGTTGAGGACGACCTCGCCGACGCAGCGCCCAGCGGTTCCGTCGACGATGGCGAGGTCGAGCCGGTCGGTACGGGTGTTGCGCGAGCGGTACCACCGCAGCGTGCGGTCGTCGTGCCGGCTGCCGGCCGCCGCGGCTTCGGCGCTGCTGTGGACGCTCCCGGTCAGCCGCAGCACCTCGGGGTCGGCCAGGATCGGCCCCATCGCGTCGATGTCGGACTCGGTGAAGGGCCGCAGCACCACCCGCTCGCCGTGCAGGATGGGCTTGACGCTGAAACCTCGTGGGCCGACCACGCCGCGAGCCTAGCCAGCCGATCGGTCACCCGGCAGTGGTTTCCCCGGCGGCGGTGTCAGGCGCCGTCGTATCCCCGGCTGCGGCGATGGCGGCGAGCTGGGCCCGCGCCGCCGCGGCGATGTCGGCACCGGTGTTGGCGTGACCGGCGATCCCCCACCCGCCCTCCGGCGACTCCGAGATGAGCACCCACGTCCGCTCCACCAGCGAGGGATCACCGGCGGCTCGGGCGACGAGATCGGTCAGGTCGCGGACGACGCCGAGCTGCTTGTCGCGGTCGAGGACGCCGACCGGTGTGAGCACCTGAACCCGGACGTAGGTACCGGCGCCGGCGGCGTTGGACAGCGCGTCGGCGGGCAGCTCGTGGACGAACGCGGCCGTGTTGTCGAGGAACAGCGGGATCGGCGGCACCTGCTCCCAGCGCATCACGGTGGCGGCGGCCTCCTGGGCGAGCTGGTGCCGGTTGGCGAACGTACCGGCGGCGGCGTACACGTCGATCATGGGCATGGTGGCGCTCCTCTGCTGAATATGATGATCGTCATAGTGACTGCCGGAAGCATGCATTATGCCGACCGTCATAGTCAAGGGGCCGATGCGTATGCTGGACGTCATAGTCCCGGGGAGGTCGCCGGATGGCGTCGGACAGCCGTGAGCGCATGGTGGCCAGCGCGGCGTCCCTGATCGGGACGCGCGGGGTGAACGCCACGTCGTTCTCCGACGTGGTGACCGACTCGGGCGCGCCCCGCGGTTCGATCTACCACCACTTCCCCGACGGCAAGAGCCAGCTCGCCGGCGACGCGCTGCGCTGGACGTCCGCGCGGGTGCTGGCGTTCCAGGCCGCGGGCGAGTTCGCCACCGGCGCCGACGTGCTGGAGCGCTTCATCGGCATGTGGCGCGGGGTGGTCGCGAGCTCCGCCGGCCGTTCCGGCTGCGTGGTCGCCGGCGTGGCCCTGGACACCGACTCCGGGGACGGGATGGGCCTGCTCGACGTCGTCCGCGCCACCTTCCGCCAGTGGATCGAGCTGCTGACCGGCCAGCTGGAAGCGGTCGGGTTGGCGGCGGAGGCGGCGCGCGACGTGGCCACCGCGACGCTGGCCGGGATGGAGGGCGCGCTGATCCTCTGCCGCGCCGAGGGCAGCGCCGAGCCGCTCGAGCGGGTCGCGCGCCAGCTGCACCGGCTGGTCCCGCCCGCGTGAGCAGGCCGTGGGCTGTGGTGCGGGCGCACCTGCACCCGACCGACGACTCGCACCGGGTGACGACGCTCGAGCTGCTCTTCGACCTGGTCTTCGTCTACGCGATCACCAACGTCACCGGCGTGATGGAGCACCACGTGGGCGGCCGCTCGGTCCTCGAGGGGCTGATCATGCTCACCGTCGTGTGGTTCGGCTGGTCGGCCTACGCCTGGCTGGGCAATCAGGCCAAGGCAGACGAGGGACTGCTCCGGCTGGCGATGATCCTGGCGATGGCGGGCATGTTCTTCGTGGCGATCAGCATCCCGCACGCCTTCGACGAGCACGGCAACGCCGCCGGGGTCCTCGTGATCGCGTACGCCTTCGAGCGGATGGTCCACCTGGCGGTGTACCTCGTGGCCGCTGGCAGCGACCGCCAGCTGCAGGGCGTGATCGCAACGATGTTCACGGTGGCGACGGTGAGCCTCGTGCCCCTCGCCGTCGGCGCGTTCGTGTCCGCCCACGACCGCGTGTGGTGGTGGCTGGCCAGCGTCCTCATCGATCAGGCGGGCGTGTACTTCGTGCGCTCCACCCGGTGGCGCCTGCCCAGCGCGTCGCACTTCGCCGAGCGGTTCAGCCTGATCATCATCATCGCCATCGGGGAGTCGGTCGTGGACCTCGGTGCGGCGGCCTCGACCGGGCAGCTCACCCTGCACACCGCCGTGGCGCTGCTGTGCGGTCTGGCGATCGCGGTGTGCCTGTGGTGGCTCTACTTCGACGTCGTCGCGCTCGTCGCGGAAGGTGTGCTGATCGCCTCGACCGGGGTCCGGCGGGCACGGCTGGCCCGCGACTCGTACACCTATCTCCACCTGCCGATGGTCTGCGGCATCGTGTTCACCGCGCTCGGGCTGGCCCTGCTCGTGCCCGGCCGTAACGTCGACGCGGGGCGGTACGCGCTGTTCGGCGGGATCGCGCTGTACCTGGCGGCGCACCTGGCCTTCCGGCTGCGCAACATCGGCTCGCTCAACCGGGGACGGGCCGTGACCATGGTCGTGCTCCTGGTGGCCGTCCCGGTCACGTCGGGGCTCGGCACCGTCGCGCTGCTGGCGATCCCGGCCGCGGCGCTCGTCGCGCTCGTGGGCTGGGAGGTGTGGGCCTTCCGCGACTGGCGCGAGCAGGTCCGCCATCGCGAGCACTCCGGCGCCGCCGAATCCGCTACCGCCGAGATGGAAGACTGACCCACCGTGACAGAGATCCGGATCCCCGACGCCGTCAAACCAGCGGACGGACGGTTCGGGTCGGGACCGTCCAAGGTCTTCGGCGACGCCCTGTCGCTGATGGCCACCGCGGCGCCCTGGGGTACCAGTCACCGCCAGCCGCCCGTGAAGGCGCTGGTCGGTCGCATCCGGCAGGGGCTGCGCGAGCTGCTCGACATCCCGGACGGGTACGAAGTGGTGCTCGGCAACGGTGGCTCGACGGCCTTCTGGGACGCGGCGGCCTTCGGCCTGGTCCGGCAGCGGGCGCACCACGTCGTGTGCGGCGAGTTCTCGGCCAAGTTCGCCGCGGTGACCACCGGCGCCCCGTTCCTGGACGAGCCGAGCGTGGCGCGGGCAGACGCCGGGTCAGGGCTGCTGCCCGAGCCGCACGCGGGTGTCGACGTCTACGCCTGGCCGCAGAACGAGACGTCCACCGGCGTGACGCTGCCGGTGTCCCGGGTGGGCGGCGCCGACCCCGGCGCGCTCATGCTGGTCGACGCGACGTCGGCGGCCGGCGCGATCCCGACCGATCTGACGCAGACCGACGCGTGGTACTTCGCCCCGCAGAAAGCCTTCGCCGGCGAGGGCGGGCTGTGGCTGGCGGTGCTGTCGCCCGCCGCTCTGGACCGGGTGGCCGAGCTCGCGGCAGCGGGGCGCTGGACGCCGCCGTCCCTGGATCTCGGGCTGGCCATCGACAACTCGGCCAAGGACCAGACCTACAACACCCCGGCGATCGGCACGCTCTGGCTGCTCGCCCACCAGATCGACTGGATGCTCGCCCGCGGCGGGATGGCGTGGGCGGCCCGTCGCAGCGCGCTGTCCTCCGCCCGCCTGTACCGGTGGGCCGAGAGCTCGGACTACGCCACGCCGTTCGTCACCGACCCGGCCCTGCGCAGCCCTGTCGTCGGCACGATCGACCTCGCCGCCCCGGTCGACGCGGCGGCGGTCGCGGCCGTGCTGCGCGCCAACGGCATCGTCGACACCGAGCCGTACCGCGGGCTCGGCCGCAACCAGCTGCGCATCGGCATGTACCCGGCGGTCGACCCCGCGGACGTCGAGGCGCTGACCGCGTGCGTGGACTTCGTCGTCGATCACCTCGCCTGAGCGGCTTTGCCGGGTGCGTGCTCTAAAGTCGGGGGATGCGAATGCTCCGGGTGGTCGGCCCGGGCGACGGTGACTCGATCGTCGTCGCCGAGACAGTCGACGGCGAGCAGTTCCAGCTCCCCGTCGACGCCGAGCTACGCGCCGCGATCACTCCGCAGGCAGAAGCCGAGGCCCCCGTGTCAGTCGTACCTCCCCGCCCGGACGTCCAACTGAGCCCCCGTGACATCCAGGTCAGGGTGCGCAGCGGCGAGTCGCCGGAGGACCTGGCGGCCGACAGCGGCACCTCCATCGAGCGGGTCATGCGCTTCGCCTTCCCGGTGCTCGAGGAGCGCGCCCGGGTCGGCGACGAGGCGCGCCGGGCCCGCGCCCGCCGTGACGGGGACGGCGCCCTGGTGCCCTTCGGCGAGACCGTCGACCGCCGCTTCGCCGCCCACGGGATCGACCCCCTGTCGGTGTCCTGGGACTCCTTCCGCCGCCCGGACGGCTCCTGGGTGGTCATCGCCTCCTGGACGGCCGGGGAGACCGAGCGGCACGCCCACTGGGCCTTCTCGCTGACCGCCCGGACCGTGCTGCCGGCCGACGAGATCGGCTCCGACCTGCTCTCCGAACGCCCGCTGCGCCCCGTCGTGCGCGCCGTCCCGGACCCCGTCGAGGACCCCGAGGCCGACGCCCGCCGCCGCGCCCAGGAGGAGCTCTTCGACCAGGAGGCGACCGAGTCGCGCACCTACACCCCGGTCCCGAGCGACGACGAGCCACCGCTGCCCCTGCGCCTGGCCGACCCGATCCGCCCGCCGCAGCACGCCGTCCCCGCCGAGCCGCGGGAGCCCACGCTGTCCGACGACCTCTTCGGCCACTCCGAGCCGGCGGCCGAGGCCGAGCCCCCGGCGGTCCACCGCGGCAGCGGGCGCTCCAAGGCCGCGCGCGAGCAGACGAAGATCCCGTCGTGGGACGACATCCTGCTGGGCGTTCGCCGCAAGCAGGACTGAATTAATCAGTTCGCGCGATGTCGGACCTACGGTTTAACGTAGGTCAACGTGACTGCATCCTCGCCCGTACTCGCCGACGGGTCGACGGAGCAGAGCCCGACCGAAGCCAGCGGCCTGCGCCCGCTCCTGCGTCTGCGCCCGTGGGTTCGCCCCTACCGCGGCGCGATGTGGTTCATGATCCTCACCGCGTTCGGCGCGATGCTGGCCCAGGTCCTGGTCCCGCTCGTGATCGGGCAGGTCGTCAACGGACCGATCCACGACGGGAACGTCTCCGGGATCTGGCCCCTCGCCGGGCTCGCGTTGCTCCTCGGCGTGGCCGAGGCGGTGCTGTTCTTCCTGCGGCGGTGGGCCATGGCGAGCAGTGCGCTGGGCATCGAGACCGACCTGCGCCGGGACCTGTACGAGCACGTCCAGCGGCTGCCGGTCGCCTTCCATGACCGCTGGCCCAGCGGCCAGCTGCTGTCCCGGCTGAGCACCGATCTCAGCACGCTGCGGCGCTTCATCGGCTTCGCCTTCGTCTTCCTCATCGCCAACGGCACGACCGTGGTGGTCGTGGCACTCCTGCTGCTGCACATCCACTTCTGGCTGGGGCTCTTCGTCGTCGTGATCATGATCCCGATGGCCGTCGCCACCCGGTACTTCGAGAACCGCTACAACCGCGAGGCCCGCCGCGCCCAGGACCTCACCGGCGACCTCGCCACCTCGGTCGAGGAATCCGCGCTCGGCATCCGCGTGATCAAGTCCTACGGCCGCCGCCCGCTGATCCTGGCCCAGTTCACCGAGGGCGCCACCACGCTGCGCCACGCCGAACTGGCCAAGGTGGTCACGTTGTCGGTGTTCTTCACGATGCTGGAGGCCTACCCCCAGATCGTGCTCGCCGGCGTGACCGTGGGCGGGGTCACCGCGGTCGCGCACGGCAGCCTGTCCATCGGCGCGTTCGTGGCCTTCGTGACGCTGTACCTGCGCCTGATCTGGCCGCTGGCGTCGATGGGCTGGCTGCTCGCGGTCACCCAGGAGGCGGCCAGCGCCGCTCGGCGGGTCTTCGAGATCCTCGACGCGGTGCCGACGATCGTCGACCCCGTCACGCCGGTGGAGCCGAGCCCGCGGGCGCAGAGCACCGTGCGCTTCGAGGGCGTCGTGTTCGCCTATCCGGGAGCCGACTCGGCGGTCCTCGACGGAATCGACCTGGAGATCCGCCCCGGCGAGACCATGGCGCTGGTGGGCTCGACCGGATCCGGCAAGACCACCCTCACCGCGCTGGTCCCGCGGCTGTTCGACGTCACCGGCGGCCGCGTGACCATCGACGGCACGGACGTGCGGGACCTGCGCCTGGTGGATCTGCGCACCATCGTCGCGATGGCCTTCGAGGACGCGACCCTGTTCTCGGCCAGCGTGCGCGAGAACCTGACCCTCGGGCGGCCGGGCACCTCCCAGGCCGACGTCGACGAGGCCATCGACATCGCCCAGGCCGGCTTCGTCCACGACCTGCCCTACGGCCTGGAGACGCGGATCGGCGAGCAGGGCCTCTCCCTGTCCGGCGGCCAGCGCCAGCGCCTGGCACTGGCCCGCTCGGTGCTGGGGCGCCCCCGGGTGCTCGTGCTCGACGACCCGCTCTCGGCCCTGGACGTCAACACCGAGGCGCTCGTCGAGCAGGCGCTGCGGCGGGTGCTGGGCTCCACCACCGCGCTGATCGTGGCGCACCGCCCCTCGACCGTCCTGCTCGCCGATCGCGTGGCACTGCTCGAGGACGGCCGGATCACCGACGTCGGCACGCACTCGGAACTGCTGGAGCGATCACGGGCCTACCACGACCTGCTGGCGCAGGATTCCGAACTGGAGGTCTCCTGATGCCGGACGAGGAACCGTTGCTGGAGCAGTTCGAGGAGGAGCCGGTCGCCGACGCCTGGAAGGGGCAGCTGGACCAGACCTCCGACGAGGACGTCGTCCCGGTCGACGGCAGCGCCGTGCCGAGGCTGCGCAGGGAGGCGCGGGCCCTGCTGGGTTCGCTGCTGCGCCCGCACCGGCGGGCACTCATCTGGCTCGTCGTCATCGTGCTGGGCCAGAACTTCAGCATGCTCGCCGGCCCCTGGCTCGTGGGCCTGGCGATCGACCACGGCCTGCCCGATGCCTCGCGGCGCGGCAACTACACCACCATCACCGTCATCGGCTGTGCCCTGCTCGCGACCGCGCTGCTGTCCGGCGCGCTCAACCGCATCTTCCTGCTGCGCGCCGGCCGCATCGGGCAGAACGTGCTCTTCGACCTGCGCCGCCAGCTCTTCGACCACGTCCAGGCGCTGTCGGTCTCCTTCCACGAATCGTTCACCTCGGGGCGCGTCATCTCGCGGCTCACCTCCGACGTCGACACGCTCAACGAGCTGCTCTCCTCGGCGATGGACGGCCTCGTGACGGCGGTACTGAACATCGTCTCGATCTCGGTGATCCTGCTCATCCTCGACCTGCCGCTCGCGGCGATCGCGCTGCTGTCGTTCGTGCCGCTCTGGTTCCTGTACCGGTGGTTCGCGGTCCGGTCGGCGGTGGTCTTCCGGCACACGCGTGAGGCGATCGCGGCCGTCATCGTCCAGTTCGTGGAGACGCTGAACGGCATCCGCGCGGTGCAGACGTTCCGCAGGGAGCCGCGCAACGCCACGCTCTTCGCCCGGCTGAACGGCGACTACCGCACCGCCAACGCGTCGGCGTTCCGGCTGCATGCGGTCTTCATGCCCGGTGTCGCCCTCATCGGCAACGTCGCCACGGTCGCGATCCTGATCGTCGGTGGCATCCGGGTCACCGACGGCGGCCTGCAGCTCGGCATCCTCACCGCGTTCCTGCTGTACCTCAACCAGTTCTACGGCCCCATGCAGGACATCGCGATGTTCCTGAACTCCCTGCAGTCGGCGAACGCGGCCCTGGAGAAGATCGCGCTGGTGCTCGCCGAGGAGCCGTCGGTCCCGGAGCCGGCACACCCGGTCCCGCTCCCGCAGCCCAGTTCCGGAGCCGTCGACCTCGACTCGGTCTCCTTCGCCTACCTGGCCGCGACGGAGGGGCAGCGCCCGGTGCTGCCCGAACTCGACCTGCACGTCCCCGCCGGCCAGACGGTGGCGCTGGTCGGGGCGACCGGGGCGGGGAAGTCCACGATCGCCAAGTTGATCTCGCGGTTCTACGACCCGACGTCGGGCACCGTGCGCCTGGACGGTGTCGACCTGCGCGACCTCAGCGAGGCCGACCTGCGCGCGGCGGTGGTGATGGTGACCCAGGACGGGTTCCTCTTCTCCGGCTCCGTCGGCGACAACATCGCCTTCGGCCGCCCCGACGCGACCCGGGAGGAGGTGGTGGACGCGGCCCGCGCGGTCGGCGCCGACGAGTTCATCAGCGCGCTCCCCGAGGGCTACGACACCGACGTGCGCAAGCGGGGTGGGCGCCTGTCCGCGGGCCAGCGGCAACTGGTCGCCTTCGCCCGCGCGTTCCTGGCCGACCCGGCGGTGCTGATCCTCGACGAGGCGACGTCCTCCCTCGACGTGCCGACCGAGCGGACCGTGCAGCGGGCGTTGCGCACGGTGCTGCGCGACCGCACGGCGCTGATCATCGCCCACCGGCTCTCGACGGTGGAGATCGCCGACCGGGTCCTCGTGCTGGCCGACGGTGTCATCATCGAGGACGGCGAACCGGCCGCCCTGATCGCAGAGGGCGGCGGGCAGTTCGCCTCGCTGCACGAGTCCTGGAGCGATTCGCTCGTCTGAGGCCGGGTCGGCTTGGGCGGGGTGGCCGCGCGGTCAGAGCAGGTCGGCGTACTCCGGGTGTCGCTGGATGTAGTAGCCGACGAACGGGCAGGCCGGCTCGACTCGCAGTCCACGAGCCCGGGCGTCGTCGAGGGCGAACTTGACCATCACGCCGCCGAGGCCGCGGCCGCCCACGCTCGGGTTGACCTCGGTGTGCGGGATGGTCATCGTGTCCGCGCTGACGGAGTAGGTCGCCAGCCCGACGACCTTCCCGTCCAGGCTCAGCTCGTAGCGCTGGGCCTGCGGGTTGTCCACCACCGTCACCTGATCCGTCATGCCCTCCACCCTGCCACGGTCACGTCAGGTGCGCGAAGGCGACGGCTGCGGCGGTCGCCACATTCAGCGAGTCGACCTCGGCGGACATGGGGATCCGCACCAGGCGGTCGGCCGCGGCCAGAGCGGCGTCGGTCAGGCCGGGCCCCTCGGCACCCACCAGCACCGCCCAGCGCTCCGGCGGCACGACGTCGCGCAGCCGCGCCGCCGCAGCCCGCGGCGTGAGCGCCAGTACCTCGAAGCCGTGCCGCTGCAGCAGGCCGAGCGAGTCAGGCCACGCACCGGGCAGCACCGCGAACGGCACCCTCAGCACGTGCCCCATCGACACCCGGACACTGCGGCGGTACAGCGGGTCGGCCGTCTGCGGGTCGAGCAGGACCGCGTCGACGCCGAACGCCGCCGCGTTGCGGAACAGCGAACCGAGGTTCTCGAAGTCGTTCAGCGACTCCAGCACGGCCACCCGGTGCGAGCGGGCGATCAGCTCGGCCGCGTCCTGAGGCGCCGGACGGGACGCCGACGCCAGGATGCCGCGGGTGACCCGGAAGCCGACGACCTCCGACAGCAGCCACTTGTCGACGACGTACGCGGGCGCGCCGGTGCGGGCGAGGTCGGCCTCGAGCGCCTCGATCCGGGCCGCCACACCGACGACCGCCCGCACCGGATACGGCGAGCTGAGCAGCCGCTGCACCACGTTCACGCCCTCGGCCATCACCACCCCGCGCCGATCCGGGCGGACGTCGGCGTCGGACAGATCGCGGAAGTCGTCCAGCCGCGGATCGGCGGGGTCGGTGATGGCGACGAGGGCGGCCACCGGCCGGCTCGGTCCGGCCACGGGCGGCTCGGTCTGCTCGATCGGGATCAGTGCTGCAGGGTGAAGGTGAAGTCGTAGGCGGTGCCCTGGGCGTCGCGCGCGTGCAGCTTCATCTGCCCCTTCGCGCCCTGCCACTGCCCGGTCCCACCGATGACGGCCAGCGTCGAGTCGCTGGTGTCGTAGAAGGGGCCCTCGACCACCAGCGAGCCGCCCTTGAGCGTCGTCGTCCAGGAGCACTCCCAGGCGGCGCCCACCTTCGTCCGCACGCAGGACCCGTTGTCGCTGCCCACCTTGGTCTTGTTCGTGGCGTCGAAGACGGGGTTGGCGAAGGCCAGCACGTCACCGAGGCTGTCGCCCGTGGGCCCGGTGTCGGCGACCGTGTCGGTGACGGCGTGCTCGACGACGGTGAAGGTGGCGCCGTGGTGCTGACGGTGGTGCAGGGGCGAGGCGGAGGCGACGCTGCCCCCGACCACCGCGAGGGCACCGACGACGACGGCGGCGACGGCCGCGGACAGCACGATTGCCTTGCGCATGGCGAGGTCCAATCTCGACGAAGGGTGCGCGGGGCCCGGGTTCCCACGCCCCGGGCGCGAGTGGACGCGACGCTACCGCGTCAGAACCGCAGGCCGCACTCGCCGAGCAGGTACTCCAGGCGGTTGCGTTCGACGATGCGGGCGGTGCCGTCGGGCAGCTCCGGGAGGTTGGTCGCGACGTCGAGCTGGATGCAGGCGGTGGCCAGGAACTGGTCATAGGCCCGCTGGATTCCCACCGTGCGCACCATGGATGCGCCCCTGGGTAGCGTCTCCAGCATGCGGCGCAGCCGGCGCAGGTGGCGTGCGGTGTCCTCGATCGGAGGCAGTGTCGGTTGGAGCGCGCGATCAGCCGAGCGCCGGTGCCGAAGTGTGAAGGCCAGGGTGGACTGTCTGGCCTCGGTGGGCCGTTCCATCTGCCAACGGTAAGTCGGAGTGCGGCACCGCGCCAGGCTTGTGAGCCGCGCAGCGGCCACGGTGACCCTCAATGGGCGTGATGGGGCCGAAGATCTCCGATGCCGTGTTCGAGGCGTTCACGCAGATCGCCGAGCACCAGTCCGTGCCTGCGGGCGATCACCATGCCGACCACGAGAGCCGACACCGCGGAGACGATCCCGCCGCCGACCATCCCCCACCGGGGGCCGAATGCCTCCGCCGCCCACCCGATCAACGGCGCTCCCACCGGCGTGCCGCCCATGAAGCAGATGAGGTAGAGCGCCATCACCCGGCCGCGCATCATCGGATCCGAGCCCAGCTGGATCGCCGTGTTGGCCGCGGTGGTGAAGGTCAGCATGGCCAGCCCCGCCGGCACCAGGAGCAGCGCCGTCGCGAGGTAGGAGGGCATGGACCCGGCGACGATCTCCAGCAGCCCGAAGAGCCCGGCGATCCCGACGAGGAACATGGCTGTCGGGCGGGCCCGGCGTCGCGTGGCGATCACGGCGCCGATGCACGCCCCGACCGCCAGCGCGGTGGACAGCAGCCCGTACCCGTCGGCGCCGCGGTGGAAGACCTGCTTGGCCATGAGCGCGGTCGTGATCTGGAAGTTCAGGCCGAAGGTGCCGACGATGAAGACCAGGACCATCGGCAGCATCAGGTCGCCCCGGCCCCGGACGTAGTGCAGCGCTTCCCGCAACTGCCCGGGCGCCCGCTTGAGGTGCGGCGACGGGAACAGCTCCGACTGCCGCATCAGGGCCAGCCCCGCCAGCACGGCGACGGAGGAGAGCGCATTGGCGAGGAAGGCCCACCCGGTGCCCACCGCGGTGATCATGACGCCGGCGATGGCCGGGCCGAGGATCCGCCCGGCGTTGAAGATCGTGGAGTTGATGCCGACCGCGTTGACGAGGTCGTCGCGGCCGACCATCTCCACCACGAACGCCTGGCGGATCGGCGTGTCGATCGCACTCACGACGCCGACCACGCCGGCGAGGGCGAAGACCTGCCAGATGCTGACCAGGCCGGTCACGTCGAGGATCCCCAGCGCAAGCGCCGCGAGGGCCAGGCCGGTCTGCGTGATGAGTAACAACTTCCGCTTGTCACCGCGGTCGGCCAGCATGCCGCCCCACATGCCGAGGACCAGGGCGGGGCCGAACTGGATCGCGGTGACGACCCCGAGGGCGGTACCGGAGTTGGTCAGCTCGAGCACCAGCCAGTCCTGGGCCACCCGCTGCATCCAGGTCCCGGTCAGGGAGACCAGTTGCCCGCTGGCGTAGAGGCGGTAGTTGCGGACCCGGAGCGAGCGGAACATGCCATCGGTCACGGAGTTGCCAGTTTTTCCAACACCGGTTGCACATCATGCAGCAGCCGGAGTTCCTCGGGGCTCAATCGAGCCAGTCGGGTGGCCAGCCACGCGTGACGGGAACGTCGCTCCTCGTCGAGGAGTGCGAGGCCGGCCGGGGTGATGCTGACGATGATCTGCCGGCCGTCGGTCGGGTGCGGGGCGCGCTGGGAGAGCCCGCGCTCCTCGAGCCGCGCCAGGACCTTGGTCATCGACGGCGGCTGCACGTGCTCGCTCGCGGCGAGCTCCCCGGGGCTCATCGGCCCCTTGCTCTCGAGAACGGCCAGCGCGGACAGATGGGTCAGGGTGACCGACGTGTCCACCCGCTGGTTCCGGATCATCCGGGTCAGCCGCAGCAGCGACGGGCGCAACGTCGCGGCCAGCTCGGACGCGGTCGTGGACTCCGTTGCCCCGGTACTCATATCGTTAGCTTACCTAACGATATGCCCGAGGGCCACCCCGACGGGCGGGTAACCTGCCTGGCGTGGGTCGAATCGCGTCTCGAGTGCTGCGCCGCCGGTCCCGGGCACTGCGCCCGCCGCCCACCCCGCTGCACGTCGACGCCCGGAAGGTCATCGTCGTGGGGACGTCGCTCTGGATCCTGGCCGCGGTCGTCACGGGTTGCGCCTGGTCGTGGCTCGGAACCCACGACCACCGCATCTGGTTCTGGACCAGCCTGACCGGTGCCCTACTCGGACTCCTCGGCCTGCTCCTCATCCGCAAGCACAGTGGCGAGGGCAGGGTCTGAGTCGCCCTCGTCGCCGGAGAGGTGGTCGGAGGGAAGCTCGTCGGTGGGGACCTCGTCGGTGGGGAACTCGTCACTCCCGGCCGCCCGGTCGATGATCAGCTCGCCGTCGTCGTACACGACGCCCATCGGGGCAGCCAGCGACGGCGCTTCGATCACGGCCTCGGAGTGCGCGCCGCAGCCGTACTCGACCGAGACCACGCGCCCGTCGGTGGAGGCCACCTCGTTGGCGCAGACCCCGAACGCCGCGCGGAGCGAGCCGCCGATCGCGACGAGGAACCCGCAGGTGCCGCACGAGGCCGGGGCGGCCTTCGCCATCGGCGAGTCGGGCCCGGACTCGCCGTGGTACCAGCGGTCCGCCGCGTCCAGGCGCCCTTCCAGGGACAGCACCCGCACCCGCCCCAGGCCGATCTCGGTGGCGACCTCGAAGGCCTGCTCGTCGCCGTCGGAGGCGTAGGACGGGACCAGCCGTGGATCGTCGGGCGCCGTCGGGAGCAGGTCGCCGGCGGAGAGGTCTCCGGGCCGCACCCGCTCCGACCACGGCACCCACGCCGGTGGGCGGAGCGCCGTCTCGCCGGGCAGCAGCACGACCTCGTCCACCGTCACGACGGCCGAGTCGGCGGCACGCGCGACCGTGACCGCCCAGTGCCAGCCGCGGTAACCGGCCAGGGTGGCGGCGAAGGTGTGCGTGACCACCCGCTCGCCGTCGGGGTAGAGGCCGGTGTGCTCACCCACATCGAGGCCACCGACCTCGACCGCGGCGGCGCGCGCCAGCTCGATCGCCTCGGCGGCAGCGGGGTCCAACTCGGGGGTCTGGGTCTCGACCTGTGCGTTCACTCCCCCAGTCTCCCCCGGCGCACGTCACGGCGACGAATCGCGGTCCACCCAGCCGGACGGATCCCGGTGCGTGCGGCAGGATGGACGGGTGAGCCCCCGCAACAGCGACGACCCGCGCGGCGGTCGTTTCGGCCGCGCCGGGCACCAGTCCTTCCAGCGCGCCAAGACCGACGCGCCCGCCGCCGAAGGCTTCGACCCGCCCACCTACTACCGCCCCCGCGACCCGAGCGTGGGGCCGACCGAGCACCTCCCCCGGGTCGAGAACGGCCCGCGCCACGACACCGCTCGGCAGGACACCACTCGGCAGGACACCACTCGCCAGGACACCACGCGCCAGGATGTGCCGCCCGCGCCCACCGCACCGCTCACCCCACCTCCCAAGATCACCGTCACCCGCGCCGTCGCGAGCCGCAGCCAGCAGGCCGCGCAGACCGTCGCCCGCAAGGTCGTGGCCGCCAGCCGGGCCGACGGTGCCTCGGAGTCGGGGCTGACGCAGCTCATCTGGAACCAGGTGCTGTCCTTCGGCTCGGACGCGATGATCACGGTGGCGCTGGCCGGAACGGTGTTCTTCTCCGCCGCCCAGAGCGACCAGAAGGGCAACGTCCTCGGCTACCTCCTGATCACGATGGCACCGTTCGCGATCGTCGCGCCGGTCATCGGCCCGGCACTGGACCGCCTGCAGCACGGGCGGCGGTGGGCCATGGCCGGCAGCGCCTTCGGCCGGGCGGCGCTCGCGGTGCTGATGGCCCAGAACTTCACCAACCTGTTCGTGCTCTTCCCGCTCGCGCTCGGGTCGCTCGTGCTCAGCAAGGCCTACAGCGTCGTGCGCGCGGCGGCGGCGCCACGCCTCGTGCCGGCGAACATGACGCTGGTCTCCGCCAACGCCCGACTGTCGATCTTCGGCCTGGGCGCGGCCCTCGTCGGCGGTGGCCTCATCGGCGTCGTCGTGAAGGTGTCCGGCTCGTACCCGCTCGGGCTGTGGCTCACCGCGGCGGCCTTCGCCGTCACCGGCTACTACGCGCTACGCCTGCCCAAGCAGGTCGACTCGGCGGCTCCCGCGCGGCGCCATCCCGAGGAGCCACCGCGACCGCCTGCGCTGAAGAAGGTCCCCTCCACGGGGCGCATCCAGGAGTGGGTCAGCCGCGGATTCGAGCCACAGGTGATCATCGCGATGCAGGGCGCGTCGCTGATGCGCTGGACCGCGGGCTTCCTGACCATGTTCGTCGCGTTCTACATCGAGAAGACCTCACACGGCTTCGACGCCGCCCTCGGGCTGGGCATGTTCGCCTTCGCCGTCGGCCTCGGCAACTTCCTGGGCACGGCGGCCGGGGCCCGGCTCAAGCTCAGCCGGCCCGAACGGATCATCACCGCGTGCGCCGGCGTGAGCGCCGTAGCGGCGGTGGTCACGGCGTTCACCTTCACGCTCACGACCGTGATCGTGTGCGCCGCGATCACCTCGGCGGCCAACTCCCTCGGCAAGCTGTCGCTGGATGCCGTCATCCAGAAGGACGTCAACGAGACGCTGCGCTCCAGCGCGTTCGCCCGCTCGGAGACGTTCCTCCAGCTGGCCTGGGTCATCGGCGCGACGATCGCCCTGCTGCTGCCGGCCGACCGCGGCACGCTCGGGCTCGGCATCGCCGCCGCCGTCATGACGGTCACGGTCGTGCTGATCCTGCTGCGCACCCGTGCGATGGCCAACACCACATCGGCCCGGCGTAGCGAGCCGGGTAACGTGTAGCGGGTGCTGAGACGCCTGAAATCCGCCCGCACCCTGCTCGTCGTGGTCCTGCTGTCGGCATCGGCACTCGCCGCCTGCACCAAGCCCTCCCCGGACATCACCGTCTACGGCAACGGCAAGTCGATCGTCATCGACGCCGCGTTCTACTCCTTCACCGGATCCGTCGGCGCCCCGTCCATCGCCGATGCGACCGACGCCCGGTCCATCAGCGCCCAGCAGGGCAGCAAGGTGCTCATCGACGTCCCGCGCAGCGTCGCGAACAACACCTGGCTGGTCAGCGCGTTCACCTTCGACACCGCCGGCAAGGCCAACGCCCTGGCCGGCGCGGGCGGGGTCGGCAACGTCACCGGCGCACACACGACGCGCATCACCGTGCCGTCGGCGTCGGTCACCCCCGAGTACTACGTCGAGGTCGTCGAGTTGCGCCACGGTCTCGCGGCCGGCGGATGGGTCTTCCACGTCAGGGTCAGCTCCTGATCCGGCCGCACTGCCCGCGGTGACCCGGCGCCTGCTGCTGGTCGGCGCGGTCACCGCCGAGTGCGCCGCCGCCGCACGGTCGCTGCGCGCCCACGCGAGCACCCTCGGCACCCTGACCGTCCTCACCGCCGACACCCCGGCCGGGCGGGTCGACCTGCTGGCCGGCGGCGTCGGGCCGGCCGCCTCCGCCGCGGCCACCGCCACCGCCCTCGCCGCGGCACCGTTCGACCTCGTCCTCAGCGTCGGCATCGGCGGCGGCTTCCCACCGGCGGGGGTGGGCAGCGTCGTCCTGGCCAGCGCGTGCATCCACGCCGACCTCGGCGCCGAGAGCGCCGAGGGATTCCTGCCCGCGTCGACGCTCGGGCTGGGCGCGGAACGGACGGAGCTGGACCCCGGCCTCGTCGCGGAGCTGCACTCGACCCTGGCGGGAGCCCTGACGACTGCCGTGCTGGTCGGTCCCGTCCTCACGGTGTCGACCGTGACCGGCACCCGGGCCACCGCCGACGCGCTGGCAGCGCGGTACCCGGACGCGTGCGCGGAGGCGATGGAGGGCGTCGGAGTCCTCGCGGCGGCGCGGCTGCACGGCGTACCGTTCGGCGAACTCCGCGCGATCAGCAACGCCGTCGGCCCGCGCGACCGCGCCGCGTGGCAGCTCGGCCCGGCCCTGGACGCACTCGCCTCCGCCGTCGCCGCCCTCACCGCCGCCCCGATCAGGAGTCTGTGACCAGATGCCAGCCCCGCTCAGCATCGCCTTCTCGCCGTGCCCCAACGACACGTTCGTCTTCGACGCCTGGGTCAACGGCCGCCTGCCCGGCGCCCCGGAGGTGGCCGTCACCTTCGCCGACGTCGACGTCACCAACGGCGCGGCCGAACGCGGGGAGTTCGACATCGTCAAGGTCTCCTACGCCGCGCTGCCGTGGCTCATGGACGACTACGAGCTGCTGCCCTGCGGCGGCGCGCTCGGGCGCGGCTGCGGCCCGCTCGTACTGACCAGGGACGCCCGCACGGATGTGAACGGAGCCCGGGTGGCAGTGCCCGGGGACCGCACGACGGCCTACCTGCTGTTCCGGCTGTGGGCGGCGGGCCAGCGCCCCGCGAGCATCGACATCGTCCCGTTCCACCAGATCATGCCGGGCGTGCGCGACGGGCGGCACGACGTCGGGCTGGTCATCCACGAGGCGCGGTTCACCTACCAGAACTACGGCCTCACGGCACTGGCCGACCTCGGGCAGTGGTGGGAGGCCGACACCGGCCTGCCCATCCCGCTCGGCGCGATCCTGGCCCGCCGCGACCTGCCGGAGCGCTTCGGCATCACCCCGGCAGAGGTCGGCGAGGTGATCCGCGCGTCGGTCGAGCACGCGTGGGCGCACCCCGGCGACGCCGCGGACTACATCGCCGAGCACGCCCAGGAAATGGACCCGGACGTGCAGCGGCGCCACATCGAGCTGTACGTGAACGAGTTCAGCCGGGACCTCGGCCCCGACGGGTACGGCGCGGCCGAGGCACTGCTGTCCCGGGCCTACGCAGAGGGGCTCGTCCCCAGCGATCCCCCGCTGCGCTGAACCGCCGGATGGAGCGCGGCGCCTCAGGCGTCCAGGTTGTCGGCGACTGCCCGCAGCACGGCCGCGACCTTGCGGGCGTCACCGCGCTCGGGGTAGCGGCCACGGCGCAGTGAGTTGGAGACGCCGTCGAGCAGCTTGATCAGATCCTCGACGATGGGTGTCATCTCGTCGGCCGGCTTGCGGGTGGCCCGCGCGACGGACGGGACCGGGTCCAGCAGCCGGACCGAGAGGGCCTGGTGCCCCTTGCGGCCCTGCACCACACCGAACTCGACCCGCGACCCAGGCTTCAGTTCCGAGACGCCGTCGGGCAGCGCATCACGATGGACGAAGACCTCTTCACCCTCGTCGTCGGCCAGGAAGCCGAAGCCCTTCTCCGCGTTGAACCACTTCACCTTGCCGCTAGGCACCGAATTCACCCTCTTGTACTCGTCACTGCGGGAATGTTTCCCGGCCCAGACGTTCTGCCGGTCGGCTCACTGGAGTGAGCACAAACAAAGGCACCGCGTGCGGCGCCTTGGATCGTTCAGATTACCGTCTAGACGGGTGCGAAGCATCCAGGATTTTCCGCAGGCGAACACGGGAGCACCGATGTCGGGCGAATCGAAGGAGCGGGGGCCGGGCTACGGCCTGATCCGCGTCGGCCTCGTCCTGTTCGCGGTCGGGGTGCTGGCGATCGTGGTGACGTTCGCGGGCTACGTGGACGGCGTCGACAACCGTCCCGTGTGGCAGAACCTGATCTGCATGCTGGCGCCGCTGGGGTTCGGGCTCGCCGTGTGGGGGCTCGTCCGCGCCGGGCGCTCGACCCAGCGCGAGGCCCTGCGCCGCAGCGGCGGGCACTGACTGCCGCCGATCAGGCCGGTGCCTGCGCGAGCCAGGTCCTGGCCCGGGCGTGCGACTCGGCGGGGAGCTCGGGAGCGGCCAGCAGCCGCGAGGCCAGCGAGTGGTCGCCGGTCAGGGCCCGGAACGTCTCGTCGATGGTGACGCCGTGCGCCGGGCGGTGCACGACCTCGATGGCGTCGCCGGCGCCCACCTCCCCCGGCGTGTGGATGCGCAGGTACGCGCCGGGGCGCCCGACCTCGGTGAACCACTTGATGAGATTCGGTACGTCCCAGAAGCCGGCGAACACCCGGCACGGGATGCGGGGGCAGCTCACCTCGAACTGCGCGGTGCCGATCGCCCAGATCTCGCCGATGACGGCGGCGGTCACATCGATGCCGGACGTGGTGAAGTTCTCCCCGAACGCTCCCGGTCCGACCTCGCGGCCCAGCTCACCGCTCCACCACAGCGCGTCCTCGGCGGCGTAGGCGTAGACGGCCTGATCGCGGCCGCCGTGGTTGTCCAGATCGCAGATCGAGTCACCCGACAGCTGCTCGGCTCCGGTGGTCAGCCGCCCGGGCACCGGGCGTTTGCCGATCCCGGAGCGCTTCTTGCGTCCCGTCCAGGCACCGGTGAGCACCTGCTCGGCGGTGGCGATGTTCAGTGAGACCAGTCGTGACGTCACCCCCCTACGGTATCGGCATGGCACACTCTGACCTGATCGATTTTTCGTCCAGGCGTTCACCGCCTGCGACCGGAGTGGGAAGGGTGGCGAGCGAGGATGGCAGGAAAGCCGCCGAAGCACCCCGAGGAGAGCTGGCCGACGACGTTTCCGGAGTTGGCCGTCTCGGAGTTCACCGCCGAGCACACCGGCGCCCAGTCGCCGTTCGGTGACGACGTCGAGTTCCCGATCCCGGTGACCCACCTGAAGTACAGCCACCCGACGGCCGCGGACCGTCCGAACCGCTGACTGCCCCGTCGTCCACTCTCACGAGCTGGCTGCGCGAGCGCAGCGACGACCAACTCGCCGTCCTGCTGCACCTGCGGCCTGACCTCGCCGCGCCCGCTCCCGCCGATCTGGTCACCCTGGCCAACCGCATCGGTGTCCGCTCCTCGGTGGCCCGCGCGATCGACTCCCTGGACGCGTTCGCGCTGCGCGTGCTCGAGGCGATCGCCCTCTTCGACAACGCCTCGGTCGAGGTCGTGTTCGGCGCGTTCGGTGGCCCGGACGCGGCCGACCCCGTGACCGGGACGGCTGTGGCCGAAGCCTTCGAGCGGCTGTTCGACCGCGCCCTGATCTGGGGTGACCCCGCGCGTCCGCACCTCGCCGGTCCGGTGCTCGACCTGCTCGGACCGTTCCCCGCCGGGCTCGGTCAGCCCGCCGAGGATCTGCTGACCAACGCGCCGACGACGGCGCTGGCGCCCGTGCTGGCCGCGCTCGGGCTCGAACCGGCGATCCAGCCCGACGCGGGCGAGGCGGTCGCGCGGGTGCTGGCCGACGACGGGCTGCTCGAGAAGCTCGTCGCCGAGCGCAGCGAACCGGCGCAGGCACTCCTGCACCGGCTGGCCGCCGGTCCCCCGATCGGCACGCTCCCCGGTTTCGGCAGCTCCCCGCGTCCGGGCGACACCCAGTCGGTCGACGATGCCGCGGCGGCCGAGCTGATCATGCACGGGCTGCTGGTCCCGATCGGTCCGGCCGCCGTCGAGCTCCCGCGTGAGGTCGGCGCGCTGCTGCGACGCCCGAACCTGCTCGGCGCGGTCTCGCCGCAGCCTCCGGCGCTGTTCCCGGCCCGTCGCGAGCCGGCCGCGATCGACGACACCGCCACCGTGGCGGTGCTGGAGCTGCTGCGCCTGGTCGACGCCCTCGTCACGGCGTGGTCCGACGATCCGCCCGGGCAGCTGCGCTCGGGTGGGCTGGGGGTGCGCGACCTGCGCCGGACCGCCCGCGATCTCGGCATCGACGAGGCGTACACCGGCCTGCTCCTGGAGGTGGCCAACGCCGCCGATCTCATCTCGGCGCCGACCGCGCCCGACGTGCCGTGGCTGCCTACGACCGACTACGACAGCTGGGCCCCGCGGGACCCGTCGGTGCGCTGGGTTCGGCTGGCCCAGGCCTGGCGGACGATGACCCGCCAGCCGCACCTGATCGGCGAGCGCGACGACCGTGGCAAGACTCGTGCGGCGCTGTCCTACGAGGTCGAGCGCTCGGCCGCGCCGGCGCTGCGCGCGGAGATCCTGCACGTCCTCGCGACCTCGCCGGAGGGCGGGATCGGCCCGGCCGAGGACGTCCTGACCTACCTCGCGTGGCGGATGCCGCGACGGGCCCGCGCGCAGCGGGCGGCCGCGGCCGCGGTCCTGGCCGAGGCGGAACTGCTCGGTTTCACCGGGGGCGGTGGCCTGACGTCCTTCGGGCGCGCCATCCTGGCCGGATCACCGGGCGAGGCGGCCAATCTGCTCTCGGCGGCGATGCCGGCTCCGGTCGCGGAGTTCCTGCTGCAGCCGGACCTGACGCTGGTCGTCCCGGGGCCGCCGACCGCCGGGCTGGCACGGGAGGTGGCCCTCGTCGCCGATCTGGAGTCCGCCGGAGGAGCCAGCGTCTACCGCATCACCGAGACCTCGCTGCGCCGCGCGCTGGACGCCGGGCGCACCGCCGCCGACATCCACGCGCTGTTCGCCTCCCGCTCGCGCACGCCGGTCCCCCAGGCGCTCGCCTACCTGGTCGACGACCTGGTCCGCCGTTACGGAGTCCTCCGCTCGGGCAGCGCGACGTCCTACCTGCGGTGCGAGGACACGGCCCTGCTCGACCGCGTGCTCGGTGACCGGGCGACGGCCGCCCTGGGCTGGCACCGGGTCGCGCCGACCGTGGTCCTCAGCACCGCGCCGGCGAAACGGGTGCTCGAGGTGCTCCGCGAGGCCGGCTATGCCCCGGCGGCCGAGAACGCCGACGGCCTGACGGTGACGGCGGGCGACACCCCACCCCGCGCCCGTCCGCGCAGGCCGGAGTCGGCCCGCAACGTGCCGTCGGCGTCCCTGCGCGAGGAGCAGTTCGCCGACGCCATCCGGCGCATGCGCCTGGGCGACGAGATGTCCCGGACCGCGCACAAGGTCACCGTGTCGCAGGACATCCCGGGCGTGACGTCGGCGAGCACGCTCGGTGTCCTGCGCCAGGCGATCCGCGGCGATCAGCGGGTCTGGGTGGCCTACGTGGACACGGCCGGGACCGCCATCACCAAGATCATCGCGCCGCTGTCACTGGGGGGCGGCTTCCTGCGCGGGCACGACGACGACTCCGGCGACTTCCGCAGCATCCCCCTGCACCGGATCACCGAGGTGAACGTCCTCGAGTCGTCCTGAGGCCGGACGAGGTCAGCCCTATAGCATCAGCGCTATGACCTGGGGTACCGTCGAGTTGGAACCGGAGGTCCGGGACTGGCTCGAGCAACTGCCCACGGCCCGGTTCGCAACGGCGGCGTTCTACATCGACCTGTTGGCCGATGAGGGAGCGCTGTTGGGCGAGCCGTACACGCGGCAGCTGGATGGCAAATTGCGCGAATTGCGGTTTCACCTGGACCGACAGTCGGTGCGAATAACGTACTGGATCGCCTCTGGCCGGCGGATCGTTCTGCTGACGGTATTCACCAAGACCCGGATGCGGGAGGAGCGCGAAGTCGAGCGAGCCAAGCGGGCGCTGGCCAGGTGCATCGCAGACACGAGCACATCGTGGAGGACGAGCAATGAGCGAGCGCACCACTTGGGATACCCTGCGCGACCAGCGTATGAGCGAGCCCGGCGCTCCGGAGGCATACCACGCGGCGAAGCTCGCCTTCGAACTCGGCCGCACTGTGCGCGGCCTGCGTGAACAGCGCGGCTGGACTCAGGCGCAGTTGGCGGGCGCGGCCGGCATGACCCAATCCGCGGTGGCCCGGTTCGAGGCCGGCGGCACCGTCCCCAGCCTGCCGGTGCTCGACCGTCTCGCACAGGCCCTCGACGCCGAACTGACCGTCCAGGTCACACTCCGCGCCGACGTCGCCTGAGAACCTCGCGCGTCCTGAGGCCGGACGAGGTCAGCTGACGCCCAGCAGGTCGATGACGAAGACCAGCGTCTTGCCGGAGAGCTGGTGCCCGCCGCCGGCCGGTCCGTAGGCGAGTTCCGGCGGGATGGTGAGCTGGCGGCGACCGCCGACCTTCATCCCCGGGATGCCGTCCTGCCAGCCCTGGATCAGGCCGCGGAGCGGGAACTCGATCGACTGGCCGCGGTTCCACGAGGAGTCGAACTCCGCGCCCGAGTCGAACTCGACGCCGACGTAGTGGACCTCGACCTTGGCACCGGCGACCGCCTCGGCGCCCTCGCCGACGACGAGATCCTCGATGAGCAGATCGGCGGGGGCGTCGCCGCCCGGGAATTCAACGACTGGTTTGGATGTCATACCCACATCCAACAGCACGCCCCCGACGGCCGGGTCATGTCCTCCGGTTACCCAACGGAGGCCGGCCCTGGAAGAATGGATCGGATGAACGACGGACCGCTGATCGTCCAGTCAGACAAGACCCTTCTACTCGAGGTGGATCACCCCCTCGCCGGCGAGGCACGTGCCTCCATCGCGCCCTTCGCCGAGCTCGAACGCTCGCCCGAACACGTCCACACCTACCGCCTCACGCCGCTCGGCCTGTGGAACGCGCGGGCCGCGGGCCACGACGCCGAGCAGGTCGTCGACGCCCTGGTCCGGTTCTCCCGCTACGCCGTCCCGCATGCGCTGCTGGTCGACGTCGCCGACACGATGGACCGCTACGGCCGCCTGCAGCTGGCCAAACACCCGGTCCACGGCCTGGTGCTGATCTCCCTCGACCGCGCCGTCCTGGAGGAGGTGCTGCGCCAGAAGAAGATCGCTCCCATGCTCGGTGAGCGGGTCGACGCCGACACCGTGCTGGTGCACCCGTCCGAGCGCGGGCGGCTCAAGCAGGCGCTGCTGAAGGTCGGCTGGCCGGCCGAGGACCTCGCCGGCTACGTCGACGGCGAAGCCCACCCGATCGACCTGGACGAGACCGCGTGGCACCTGCGCGACTACCAGCGCGATGCCGTCACCAACTTCTGGGCCGGCGGGTCAGGGGTGGTCGTGCTGCCCTGTGGCGCCGGCAAGACCCTCGTCGGTGCCGCCGCGATGGCCGAGGCGAAGGCGACGACGCTGATCCTCGTGACCAACACGGTGGCCGGCCGGCAGTGGAAGCGCGAGCTGATCGCGCGCACGTCGCTGACCGAGGAGGAGATCGGCGAGTACTCCGGGGAGCGCAAGGAGATCCGCCCCGTCACCATCGCGACGTACCAGGTCATGACGACCCGTCGCAACGGCGAGTACCGCCACCTGGCCCTCTTCGACGAGCGCGACTGGGGGCTGATCATCTACGACGAGGTGCACCTGCTTCCCGCGCCCATCTTCCGGCTGACCGCCGACCTGCAGTCCCGGCGGCGGCTCGGGCTGACCGCGACCCTCGTGCGTGAGGACGGGCGCGAGGGCGACGTCTTCTCCCTCATCGGCCCCAAGCGCTACGACGCGCCGTGGCGCGACATCGAGACCCAGGGCTGGATCGCGCCCGCGGACTGCACCGAGGTGCGGGTGACGCTCACCGACGCCGAGCGGATGTCCTACGCCACCGCAGAGCCCGAGGACCGGTACAAGCTCGCGGCCACCGCCCGTACCAAGCTCCCGGTCATCAAGACGATCGTGGACACCCATCCCAACGATCAGGTGCTCGTGATCGGCGCCTACCTCGACCAGCTCGACGACGTCGCCGCCGAACTGGACGGCGCGCCGATCATCCAGGGCTCCACGCCGAACAAGGAGCGGGAACGGCTCTTCGACGCCTTCCGGCGCGGCGAGGAGCGGGTGCTGGTGGTGAGCAAGGTCGCCAACTTCTCCATCGACCTGCCCGAGGCGTCCGTCGCCGTGCAGATCTCGGGGACGTTCGGTTCGCGCCAGGAGGAGGCCCAGCGCCTGGGGCGGGTGCTGCGCCCCAAGGCCGACAAGCGGCAGGCGCACTTCTACACCGTCATCGCCCGCGACACCCTGGATGCGGAGTACGCCGCCCACCGGCAGCGGTTCCTGGCCGAGCAGGGCTACGCGTACACCATCGTCGACGCCGACGACCTCATGGGCGGTAGCCTGCCGGAGTTCCCCGTCGAGGACGACCAGGCGCCGGGGTAGCCGCCCACCTCGAGAGGGGTCACCCGTGCCGACCGCCACCGACGCGATCTTCCGGCCGCTGCGCGTCGGGACGATGTCGCTGCAGCACCGGCTCGTCGTACCACCGCACAGCGGGGGTGGCGGGTTGTTGCTCGGCACCGAGGAGCAGTTCGAGCGGCACTGCCGGTACTGGCTGGAACGCGTCGCCGGTGGGATGCAGTGGGTCGGCGGCGGGCCGATGTTCGTGCAGAACCCGCTGATCCCGGGTTTCGAGCCGAGCGGCATCGGCTCGAACGGCCCCGGGTTCTTCCGCCACCCCGACTTCGTCGCGCGCCTGGGCCGGTTCATGGAGCGCATCCACGCCGCCGGTGGTTACGCCAGCGTGCAGCTGGTCCTGCAGGGCGGGATGCCCATCGCCCCGTCGCAGACCCTGTCGGGCTACCTCGACCACGCCATCCCGCACGAACTCGACCGCGACGAGATCACCTGGCTGGTCCGCGAGTACGGCGAGTCGGCCGCCCTCGCCGCCGCCGCCGGGGCCGACGCCATCGAGTTGCACACCAATCACGACGACGTCCTGCAGTGGTTCCTGTCCCCGCGGACCAATCGCCGCACCGACGGCTACGGCGGTGACCTCGACGGCCGCACCCGGATCGTCCACGAGATCTGCGCGGCCATCCGCGAGCGGGTGGACCGGCCGATCACCCTGGGGCTGCGGCTGTGCCTGGACGAACTGATCGAGGGCGGCTACGACACCACCGGGTGCAGCGAGCTCGTCGCCGCGTTCACCGCCGCCGGTGCCGTGGACTACTTCAGCCTGGACATCGGCGGCAACTGGGGTGCGCCCAGCTACGTCCCGATCGGGCTGCACCCCGAGGGCGAGTGGGCGCCACTGGCGGGACAGGTCCGGCGGGCCACGCACCTGCCGATCGTGTACGCCGGTCGGGTCGTCCACCCCGACGTCGCCGCGCGCATCCTGGACTCGGGCGCCGCCGACCTGGTGGCGATGGCGCGCGCGACGATCGCCGATCCCCACCTCGTGCGCAAGCTCCGCGCTGGCGACCCCGCGGGCATCCGGCCGTGCATCGCGGTCAACGACTGCATCAACCGGCGCTCCGGCGAGGGGCTCATGTTCGCGTGCGCGGTGAACCCGCAGGCCGGCCAGGAGTTCGTGGCGCGCCCTGCCGTCAGCCGCCGGTCACGGGAGATCGTCGTCGTCGGCGCCGGTCCCGCCGGGACGGAGTTCGCCGCGCTCTCCGCCGAACGGGGGCACCGGGTTCGGCTCCTCGAGCGCGGCGCGGCGCTCGGTGGCCAGCTGGCCGTCGCCGCGCTGGCCAGGATGAACCACCAGTACGCCGACTGGATCGACTGGCAGACCGACCGGTTGCGCCGGCTGGGCGTCGACGTGCAGGTGGGTACCGAGGCGACGGCGGACGCCCTGCTCGCTGCGGGAGCGGACCTGCTCGTGCTGGCCACAGGTGCGGTGCCCCGTTTGCCGGAGGTTCCGGGGATCGAGCTGCCGCACGTGATGGGCGCGGTCGACGTGCTGCGCGGGGAGCGCACGCCCGGGCAGCGGGTGGTCGTGGTGGCCGAGGACGACCGGGCCGCTCCCCTGGCCGTCGCCGACCACCTCGCCGGTGCCGGGCACGCGGTGACGCTGGTGTACCAGTCGCCGGCGCCGTCCCCCCAGGTGGGCAAGTACTCGATCGGGTCGATGCTCGCCCGTATGGACGCCGAGGGCGTGCGCCTGATCCCGATGACGCGTGCCGTCGGGTTCGAGCCGGGGATCGTGCGGCTGGCCAACTCCTACAGCGGGCGGCGCTGGAGCCTGGACGGCGTCGACTCGGTCGTGCTGGCGTGCGGGTCGGTGTCCGACGACGCGCTGTACCACCAGGTCCGGGACCGGCACCCCGACGTGCACCGCCTCGGCGACGCCTACGCCCCGCGACGGCTCTCCTTCGCCACCCGCCAGGCGTGGGAGCTCGCGCGGACGCTGGACTGACAGACTTCGTCGAGATCCGGCCACCGGGCTCTCGTGCGCCGGCCGCGATCCTAGGATCGGCGCATGGAACAGACACCGCCGGCGCCGGAACCCGACGACAAGGACTGGACGTGGGTCCTGAGCCGGCCGTGCCCGGAGTGCGGGTTCGACGCCGCGACGATCGCCCGTGAGGACATCGCCGGCATCGTCGTCGATGCCGTGGCCCGGTGGCAGCAGGTGCTGGTGCGCGACGACGTCGCCGCGCGCCCGGCGCCCGCCGTCTGGTCGCCGCTGGAGTACGGCTGCCACACCCGCGACGTCTTCGGCGTCTTCGCCGAACGCGTGAGCCTGATGCAGCGCACCGACAACCCGACGTTCCCGAACTGGGACCAGGACGAGACCGCCCGCGAGGCCGCCTACTGGTCCCAGGACCCGACCCAGGTCTCCCGCGGGCTGACCGACACCGGCGGCGCGGCGGCAGCGGCGTTCGCCGGCGTGGCCGCCGATGAGTGGACGCGCCCGGGCACCCGCTCCAACGGGTCGGAGTTCACGATCGAATCCCTGGGCAGGTACTTCGTCCACGACGTCGTCCACCACCTCCACGACGTCGCCGGATGACCGGCCCTGGTCGGCTGCTACCGAGCTGACCATCAGCCGGGTCGGATCCCGGTCAGCTCGAACGCATCACCGCCGCCGTGTCCGCGCGTTGTCGCCGACCCAGGATGATGGTCCCGTGCACATCGCCCTTCCCCTCGTCGGCATGATCGTCGTGGTCGCCGTCGTCGCCGGCGCCGCCTCCCGCTACGGCTGGTCCGCGCCCCTCCTGCTCGTCGTCGTCGGCGTCGGCGCCTCGTTCGTCCCCGGCGTCCCGCGCATCCACCTCGACCCGGACGTGGTGCTGTTCGGCCTGCTGCCGCCGCTGCTCTACGCGTCGGCGATCCGCACCTCACTGATCGACTTCAAGGTCAACCGGCAGGCGATCCTGCTGCTGGCTGTCGGGCTGGTCGCGTTCACCACCGTGGTCGTCGGGCTGATCGCCTGGTGGGTGGTGCCGAGCCTGAGCCTCGCCGCCGGGTTCGCGATCGGTGCGGTGGTCGCTCCACCGGACGCGGTCGCCGCGACTGCCGTCGCCCGGCGGGTGCGCATGCCCCGGCGCATCGTCACGATCCTCGAGGGCGAGAGCCTGCTCAACGACGCCACCGCCCTGGTCGCGCTCAACACCGCCATCGCGGCGATCAGCAGCCGCGACCACCACTTCCGCCCGGGCAACGTCGCGCTCAGCTTCCTGGTGGCCGTCGGCGGCGGGCTGGTGGTCGGGCTGGCGGTGGCGGCCGTGCTCGCGATGGTGCGCCGCCACATCGACGATCCTGTCCTCGACACCACGCTGTCCTTCGTCGCCCCGTTCGCCGCCTTCCTGCCCGCGGAGGCCATCCACGCCTCGGGTGTCCTGGCCGTCGTGGTGACCGGCCTGCTGCTCGGGCACAAGTCACCCGTCCTGCAGTCCGCGGCCTCCCGCATCGCCGAGCAGACCAACTGGCGGACGGTGGCGTTCCTGCTCGAGAACGTCGTGTTCCTGCTCATCGGCCTGCAGCTGCGCGGCATCCTCGACGGGGTCCGCGACAGCGGCGTCGCGGCGCGCACCCTCGTGATCAGCTGCGCGGTGATCCTCGGGACGGTCGTCCTCACCCGCATCGTCTGGACGGTCGGCGCGATCCTCACCTTCCGCTTCGGTACCAGGCAGATGCGGGCGAACACGTGGGCGTGGCCGGTCGGCGCGGTCGTGTCCTGGGCGGGCATGCGCGGCGTGGTCACCCTCGCCGCCGTGTTCCTGCTGCCGGCGCAGACGCCCCAGCGGCAGCTCCTCCAGCTGGTCGCCTTCGTCGTCGTGGCGGGAACCCTGCTGGGCCAGGGGCTGACGCTGCCGGGCCTGGTGCGCCGTCTCCACCTGCGCGGCCCCGATCCCGCCGAGGACTCGCTGCAGGCCGCGTCGCTGGTGTCCGACGCCAGCCGGGCCGGGCTCGCCCGCCTGGCGCAGATCACCTCACCGGAGGACCCGGAGGAGGTCATCGAGCAACTGCGTGAGCGGACGCAGCGGCGCAGCAACCAGGTCTGGGAACGCCTGGGGCGCTCGCAGTCGGAGATCGAACCGCCCGCGGCGGTCTACCGGCGGCTGCGCCTGCAGATGCTCACGGCCGAGCGGGAGTCCGTCCTGGCCGCGCGCGACACCGGCACCGTCGCCGACGAGGTCCTGCGCACCGTGCTCTCGGCCATCGATGTCGAGGAGTCGATGCTCGACCGGATCGAGGACGCCGAGGCGCGACTCGACGACGAACTGACCGCTCCCCGCACCGACGCCGACGACTGCGAGCACCTCGCCGCCGCCCCGCGCGTCGCCGTGGCCCGCACCCCCGGCGCCTGCGAGGACTGCCTGGCCGAGGGGACCACCTGGGTGCACCTGCGGATGTGCCTGGCCTGCGGCAGGGTCGGCTGCTGTGACTCCTCGGTCGGCAGGCACGCCGAACGGCACTTCCACCAGGTCGGGCATCCTGTGATGCGGAGCATCGAGCCCGGTGAGGCATGGCGCTGGTGCTACCTCGACGACCGCCTGGGGTGAGCCGGTGACATCGGCGGCAGCGGCTGGTGAATACTGGGCGTTGATGTTGACTTGTGTTTAGCTATGGACAAAGGTGATCGGTGACACATCGAGCCACCCAGGCAGAAGGGCCGACCCGATCATGCTCGCGAGCCAGCGCCAGTCCCTCATCCTGGACGAGATCCGGCGCACCGGCGCGGCCCGCGTCAGCGACCTGACGGCGCTCATCGGGGTCTCGGACATGACGATCCGCCGGGACCTCGAGCACCTCGCCTCGGCCGGGGTGGTGCACAAGGTCCACGGCGGCGCGGTCCTGGCGACCAACTCCTCGATGGAACCCGGCTTCGAGACCAAGTCGGGGCTCGAGCAGCCGGCCAAGGTCGCCATCGCCGAGGCCGCCGCGGCGCTGATCCGTCCCGGCTCGGCCATCGCCCTGTCCGCCGGCACCACCACCTGGGGTCTGGCCCGGCACGTCGCCTCCATCCCCGGGCTGACGATCGTCACCAACTCGACCACGGTCGCCGACCTCATCGCCGCCGACACCACGTCCAACCAGACGGTCATCCTGACCGGCGGGGTGCGGACGCCGAGCGCGGCGCTGGTGGGGCCGGTCGCCGACCAGACGATCCGGAGCCTGCACGTGGACCAGCTCTTCCTCGGCGTCTACGGCATGGACTCGGTCGCCGGGTACACCACACCCAACCTCGCCGAGGCCGAGACGAACCAGGCGCTGATCCAGAGCGCCAACGAGGTGATCATCTGCGCGGACTCGACCAAGTGGGGGTCCATCGGGCTGGCCTCCTTCGCCGCGCTGTCGGCGGCGAACATCCTCATCACCGACAGCGGCCTGCCCCCGGACGCCGCGGCGATCCTGGCCGAGGAGGTCGGCAGCCTGCGCATCGTCGCCGTCGATCGCAGCACCGAGCGGGCCTCGGACGCGGTATGAACACCGTCCGCTCACGGATCCTCCTCGCCGACGGCCGCGAGCTGTTCTACTTCGACGAGGCTCCCGGCGCGGACCGCTCCGCCGTCGACGAGCGCGATCTACCGGTCACCGCCACCACGTCACAGGTCCGGTGGGACCGGCTGTTCTCGGAGTGGTCGGTCGTGGCCGGTCACCGCCAGGCCCGCACCTACAAGCCGCCGACGAACGACTGCCCGCTCTGTCCCAGCCGCGACGGCCGCCACACCGAGGTGCCCGCCGCCGGACTACGACGTGGTCGTCTTCGAGAACCGGTTCCCGTCGCTGTCCGTCGACGCCGCCGACAACGTGCCGACCGTGGCGGACGGCTCGTTCCTCTCGCGCGCCGGTGTCGGGCGCTGCGAGGTCGTGTGCTTCACCAGCGACCACGACACGTCCTTCGCCCAGCTGCCGCCCGAGCGGGTGCGGACCGTCCTCGACGCCCTCGCCGAGCGGACGAGCGCCCTCGCCGAGGTGCCCGGTGTCGAGTACGTCTTCGCCTTCGAGAACCGGGGTGAGGAGATCGGGGTGACGCTCTCCCACCCGCACGGACAGATCTACGCCTACCCGTTCATCCCGCCCCGGCTGTCGAGCGCGGTGCACACGGCCCAGGCCTACTTCGAGGCCCACGGCCACACCCTGCAGTCGCAGCTGCTGGCCGAGGAGCTGGCCGCGGGCGAGCGGATCGTCACCCAGACCGAGCACTTCGTGGCCTACGTGCCCTTCGCCGCGCGCTGGCCCTACGAGGTCCAGGTGGTGCCGCGACGGGCCGCGCCGGACCTTCCCGCGCTGACCGACGCCGAGCGCGACGACCTCGCCCGGATCTACCTCGACGTGCTCCGGCGCTTCGACGGCCTGTTCACCACCCCCGCGCCCTACATCGCCTCCTGGCAGCAGGCACCGGTCACCGTCGGGCGCGACGGCTGGCACCTGGCGCTGTCGATCTTCACGATCCGGCGCGCCGAGGGCAAGCTCAAGTACCTGGCCGGCTCGGAGTCGGCCGCCGCCGTGTGGGTCAACGACATCGCTCCCGAGACCGCGGCCGAGCGGCTGCGCTCCCCCAAGCACCTCTGACGCCGCGCGGGCCGCACCCGTGGCCGGGCCACGGACGGCCCGCGGCCGGTTCCTACTCGGCGACGAGGTGGATCACCACGGCGCTGAGCGGGCCCCTGGGCGCCGGTGGCAGCCCGACGGCCTCCAGCACCGCGCCGGTGAGCGTCATGCCCTCACCGCGCCAGGAGCCGCCCGCGTAGTGCTCGTCGACGGTGGTGGTGGCGGGCACGACCTGCCGCGCGGTGTAGCGGCGGTCACGGTCGAGGCCGCGGACGCGGAACGGCACCGGATCGCGCACGAACTCATCGAGCTGGACGTAGGCGAAGACCGCCTCGGACCGGTCCTGCCCGACGACACCGTGGATCCAGATGTCGGGCTCGGCGGTGTCCACCCGGACCATGCGCCCGGAGTGCAGCAGCGGCCGGAGCTGCCGGTACGCGCTGATCCACCTCGCCAGCTGCCGCCGCTCCTCCGGCGTCGCGGACGTGACGTCCCACTCGACGCCGAAGTCGCCGAAGAACGCGGTCGCGGCGCGGAAGTCGAGGCTGAACTGGCGCCCGGTCTGGTGGTTGGTCGGTGCGCTGACGTGCGCGCCGAGATACTCGGCGGGCACGAGCTGGGCGGTCCAGCGCTGGATCGTCTGGCGCGCGAGCGCGTCGGTCATGTCCGACGTCCAGACGCGCTGGGTGCGCGTCAGCACGCCGACGTCGATGCGCCCGCCACCGGAGGCGCAGCTCTCCCACTCCACCCCCGGGTGGGCGGCGCGCAGCCGGTCGAGGAGGTCGTAGAACCCCAGCGTCTGCGCGTGCACGCCCGGCGCGCTGCCGCGAGCCGCCGAGCCGGCGTCGACCAGCAGCCGGTTGTGGTCCCACTTGACGAAGCCGATGTCGTAGGTCGACAGCACGTCGTCGAGCTGGCCGAAGAGGTGGTCCCGGACCTCCGGCCGGCCGAGGTCGAGCACCAGCTGATTGCGCAGGGTCCCCGGTTCGCGACCGCTGACGTTGAGGATCCAGTCGGGGTGGGCGCGGTAGAGGTCGGAGTCGGGATTGACCATCTCCGGCTCGAACCAGAGCCCGAACTCCATGCCCAGCGCGCGCACCCGGTCGATCAGGGGGCCGAGCCCGTCGGGCCACGCGTCCGCGGAGACCACCCAGTCGCCCAGGCCGCTGTGGTCGTCACGGCGCGAACCGAACCAGCCGTCGTCGAGGACGAACCGCTCGATGCCGATCCCGGCGGCCGCCTGCGCCAGCTCGGTGAGGCGCCCGAGATCGTGGTCGAAGTACACGGCCTCCCACACGTTGCAGACCACGGGGGCCGGTGAGCGCGGGTGCGCCGGCAGCGAGCGCAGGTACCCGTGCATCTGGGCGGCGAGGCCGTCCAGCCCGGCCAGCGAGGACGTCACGTGCAGCCACGGGGTGGCGTAGGACTCGCCCGGTTCCAGGGTCAGCTCGCCGGGCAGCAGAAGCTCGCCGCCGCCCATCGTGACCAGCCCGGACGGCTGCCGCTCGACGTAGTGCCGGGTGTTCCCGCTCCAGGCCAGGTGGATGCCCCACACCTCGCCGCTGCCGAAACCGAAGCCCTCGGTTCCCGCGACCACCATCGTCGCGGCATCCAGTCCGCTGCGCCCGCCGCGGCCCTCACGCAGCCACACGCCGGTGCGGACGGGGTGGCGCTGCGGCGTGCGCTCGGCCGCCCAGCGCCCGGTCAGATCGAGGATCTCCGTGGCATGGTCGGCGACCGGGACCACCACGTCGAGCGCATCGACGACGTAGACACCGGCACCGCTGTTGGTGAGCGTGTGCCGCAGCCGCACCCCGCCGCCGGGCACGGCCTCGATCTCGCTCAGCAGCTCCAGTCCGGAGAGCGGATCCGCGGCCTCGACCCGGACCGCGTCATCGGTGGCGGAGACGGAGCGGGCGGCGAAGCGGCTGGACCAGTCCGTCCCGGCCGGGACCGCCCCGCCGAGGCGGTAGCCGGACAGGGCCGGGCGCCCCAGCCAGGACCGGGACACCTCCGGCAGCAGCGGAACCGCACGGCCGGTCGTCGACTGCGACGAGCTCGGGGCGGTCGCGGTGCCGACGGTCGCCAGCAGGTCCGCGCCGCATTCGGGGCCGTCCAGGCCGGGACGGATGGCGCCGAGCCAGGCCACCGTCGGGAGCGCGTCGGCGACGGGGGCGAGGACCACCGCCGTTCCGGTGCCGTCCGGGTCCGGGGACCCGAGCCAGAGGGGGGATGGGCTGGCGGCGTCAGGCACGGCTGTCCTCTCGATGTGCGAATTCGTCGGATCTGGCAGGGCGACCGGATGGCACCGGTGCCTCGCGGCAACCCGGGACAGAATCACACATCGACGGCGCCTCGGTCCAGAGCCCCGTACGGGCGATTTAGTGGGTTTGGTCAACAATTTTGCACAGCTTTACCATCTCGAAACGTGCCAGAAGCTTGACACCGGCGTTTGGTTCTGCTGAATTGTGAGGACTTCTGTAAGGAAGCGACCCAGGTCACACGATCTCAGCCGCCAAGGAGGCGCGCAATGCCCGCACCAGAGACCACCCCCGCCGGGAGCTCAGTCTTCACGCCCGGTCGACGCACCGTCCTCAAGGGTCTGGCCGCCGGGACTGCCGGCATCGCCGCCTTCCCGCTGCTCGCCGCCTGCACCGGAGCCACCAAGAAGGCGAGCACCGGGACGCACCTCCAAGACCACGACCTTCGGGCTCCAACGCCTCCGACGCCGTGCCGAAGAAGGCCTACGCCGCCGTCGTCGACCGCGTTCGAGAAGTCCTCCGGCGACACGGTCACCATCAACACCGTCGACCACAACAGCTTCCAGAACAACGATCAACAACTACCTCCAGGGCAGCCCGGACCCGGTCTTCACCTGGTTCGCCGGCTACCGCATGAAGCTACTACGCCGCCAAGGGCCTGGTCGCCCCGCTCGACGACGTCTGGGCCAAGATCGGCGCGGACAACTTCGGCGCAGGGCATCCAGACGGCCTCGACCGGCGACGACGGCAAGAAGTACTTCGTCCCGAACTACAACTACCCGTGGGCGATCTTCTACCGGAAGAGCCGTCTGGCAGGCCAAGGGCTACGAGGTGCCCGCCACCTTCGACGCGCTCAAGACCCTGTGCGCGCAGATGAAGAAGGACGGCCTCACCCCGATCGCCTTCGCCGACAAGGACCGCTGGCCGGCCTGCGGCACGTTCGACTACCTCAACATGCGCCTCAACGGCTACCAGTTCCACGTCGACCTGATGGCGCACAAGGAGAGCTGGGACCAGCAGAAGGTCAAGGACGTGTTCGACAACTGGAAGGCGCTGCTGCCCTTCCAGGACCAGGGCGCGCTCGGCCTGACCTGGCAGGAAGCCGCCCAGACGCTGGTGCAGCAAGAAGTCCGGCATGTACCTGCTCGGATCCTTCGTCACCCAGCAGTTCACCGACCCGGCCGTGCTGGCCGACATCGACTTCTTCCCGTTCCCGACGATCGACCGAGGCCAACGGCCAGGACGCGGTCGAGGCGCCGATCGACGGCTTCATGCTGTCCAAGAAGGGCGGCGACAACGGCGCCGCCCTGGCGCTGCGCGGAGTTCTTCGGCACGGCGGCCGGCGCAGAACGCCTACGCAGGCGGTGGACCCCAGCAACGTCGCCACGAACAAGCAGGCCGACACGTCGGCTTACTCCGCGCCTGAAGAAGAAGGCGCAGCAGACCATCGCCAACGCCAAGTACATCTCGCAGTTCCTCGACCGCGACTCGCTGCCGGCCTTCGCCAACAACGTGATGGATCCCGCGCTGCAGAGCTTCATCAAGTCCGGGAACTTCGACACCAAGAACGTCGAGGCGCAGGCCAAGTCCCTGTACGCCGCCCAGTAGCTGACCGACGCTCAGGACGACGGATGACCGCACGCCGGTCTGGCACGCCGGCGCGACGCTCGCCGGCGCCGCGACCGCCGTACCGGCAGCGCGGCGCGTGCGGCAAGCTCGACCAGGCGCGACAAGATCGTGCTGGGCCTGATGGTCGGCATCCCGACGCTGATCGAGGCGGTCCTGATCTGGTTCCCGACGCTGCTGTTCGTCGCGCTGTCGTTCACCAAGCTGGAACGGCCTGCACTGTTCAGCAATCTGCGCTGCGGCCGGAACGTCGAACTACAACTTCGTCGTCAACGACCTACCCGCCGTTCTGGCCGGCGATCGAGCACAACGTGCTCTGGCTGGTGTTCCTGTCGCTGGTCGCCACCCCGCTCGGGCTGCTGCTCGCCGTGCTGCTGGATCAGCAAGATCCGGGGCAGCAAGATCTACCAGACCGTGTTCTTCATCCCGGTGATGCTGTCGCTGGCGCTGGTCGGCATCATCTGGCAGCTGATGTACGCCCGCGACGAACGGCCTGATCAACAACCTGCTCGGCACCGCCAACACCAGCCACGCCATCGACTGGCTCGGCAACTCCCAGCATCAACATCTGGGCGGCGCTCGTCGCGGCCGACGTGGAAGCACGTCGGGCTACATCATGATCCTGTACCTGGCGGGGCTGAAGGGCGTCGACCCGTCGCTCAAGGAGGCCGCGGCGATCGACGGCGCCAGCGAGCGGCAGACTTCTTCCGGGTCGTGTTCCCGGCGATGCGCCCGATCAACATCGTCGTCGTGGTCATCACCATCATCGAGGCGCTGCGAGCGTTCGACATCGTCTACGTCATCAACGGCGGCACGAACGGCCTGGAACTGCTGCAGCGCGCTGGTCATCCAGAACCTCATCGGTGAGGGTCAGGTCATCGGCGTCGGCTCGGCGCTCGCGGTCGATCCTGCTGGTGGTCTCGCTGGTCCCGATCGTGACCTACCTGAGCCGCACGTTCGGCAAGGAGGATCGGTCATGAGCCGCACCGACTGGCCGACGCTGCCCGCCGGTCACGGCCCTGGACCCGCTGCGCGACAGCCCGCGCGTCTACACGAGCACGGCGGCCCGGGCGGCCGCGCTACGGGACGCACATCGTTCCTGACCGTGATGTCGGTGATCTGGCTGATCCCGCTGCTCTGGACGCTCTACACCTCGCTGCGCCCGAAGGCGGCGACCGAACAAGTACGGCTACTGGAGCGTCGCCGGGCCGTTCAACCTCCACAACTTCAGCGACGGCGTGGACCCAGGGCGGCTTCGCCGACAGCGTTCAAGAACTCGGCGATCATCACGATCCCGGCGGTGCTCCTGACGCTCGCTGCTCGCCTCGATGGTGGCCTTCGCGGTCTCGCGGTTCACCTGGAAGTTCAACATCACGCTGCTGATCCTGTTCACCGCGGGCAACATGCTGCCGCCGCAGGTGCTCGCCGCGCCGCTGTTCGAGATGTTCAAGCACACCTCGCTGCCGCTAGTCGGTCAGCGACTCCGGCGACTTGCTGAACACCTACTACAGCGTGATCATGGTCGACGTCGCGTTCCAGCTGGGGTTCTGCACGTTCGTGCTCAGCAACTACATGAAGGCGCTGCCGAACGACCTCACCGAGGCCGCGCTGGTCGACGGCTGCGGCGTGTGGCGGCATGTACCGCCAGATCGTCCTGCCGCTGTGCCGCCCCGCGCTGGCCGCGCTCGGCGACGCTCGAGGTCATCTGGATCTACAACGACTTCTTCTGGGCGCTGCTGTTCATCCAGCAGGGCGACCGGCTGCCGGTCACGACCGGCGATCAACAACCTCAAGGGCGAGTTCCTCAGCGACTACAACCTGATCGCGGCCGGCGCGACGATCACCGTCATCCCGACACTGGTCGTCTACGCCGCATTGCAACGTCAGTTCGTGGCCGGGCTGACGCTCGGCGGCAGCAAGGGCTGACCGACCCGCACGGATAGGACGTTCGTGCACCCCCGAACAGCTCCTGACCGAATTCTCCCCCGGAGCTGGACGGCTTCCGGCGCGCGCCCGCCTGGACAGCGATGCTCCGACGCATCGAGCTGGGCGGGGCGTGGCGGTTCCACTGGTCGCCGACTGCCGCCGACGCCGACGCCGGGCTTCGAGACACCGGAGTTCGACGACTCCGCCTGGGACGAACTCGCCGTGCCCGGCCACTGGCAGCTCAACGGCTACGGCGAGCCCGGCCTACACCAACGTCAACTACCCGTTCCCGGTGACCCGCCGTTCGTCGCCGGACGAGAACCCCACGGGTGAGTACCGCCGGACGGTGGAGGTGCCCGCCGACTGGGACCACCCCGACACCGTCCTGCGCTTCGACGGCGTCGACTCGCTGTTCGCCGTGTGGTGCAACGGCGTCGAGGTGGGCTGGTCGACCGGCAGCCGGCTGACCACCGAGTTCTCGATCGGGTCGCTCGCTGCGCCCCGGCCCCAACGTGATCGCCGTGCGGGTGCACCAGTGGTCCGCGGCGAGCTACCTGGAGGACCAGGACATGTGGTGGCTCTCGGGCATCTTCCGGGACGTCAGCCCTGATCGCCCGGCCCCGCCTGTGCCTGGACGACGTGTTCGTCCACGCCGACTACGACCACGCCACCGGACTGGGCTCGCTGCGGGTGGAGACGACCGCACCGGCCACGATCAGCTGTGCCGCCCTGGGGCTGGACGCGGTAGCTTCCGGCACCGATCACGACGGGCTGGCGGTCGAGCCCTGGACGGCCGAGACGCCGCGCCTGTACGAGATCGCCGTCGCGACTGCCGGCGAGGTGGCGACGCTGCGTGTCGGCTTCCGTCGCGTGGAGATCGTCGACGGGCTGCTGACGGTCAACGGGCAGCGGGTTCTTCTGCGCGGCGTGAACCGGCACGAGTGGCACCCCGACCGCGGGCGGGTGATGGACGCCGAGACGATGCTCGCCGACGTGCTGCTGATGAAGCGCCACAACGTCAACGCCGTCCGCACCAGCCACTACCCGCCGCACCCGGACTTCCTCGACCTCTGCGACGACCACGGCCTGTGGGTGATCCTGGAGAACGATCTGGAGACCCACGGCTTCGAGAAGGTCGGCTGGTCGCAGAACCCGAGCGACGACCCGCGCTGGCAGCCGGCCCTGCTCGACCGGATGGCCCGCACCGTCGAGCGGGACAAGAACCACGCGTCGGTGATCATGTGGTCGCTGGGCAACGAGAGCGGTCACGGCGCCAACCTCGCGGCGATGGCCGACTGGACGCATCACCGGGACCCGGGCCGCCCGGTCCACTACGAGGGTGACTGGGATTCGGGTTACGTCGACGTCTACAGCCGGATGTACGCCACCCACGACGAGGTCGACGCGATCGGCCGCCGCGCGGAGCCCGTGACCGTGGACGCGGCCGCGGACGCGCACCGTCGCTCGATCCCCTTCGTGCTGTGCGAGTACGCCCATGCCATGGGCAACGGCCCCGGCGGCCTGCTGGAGTACCAGCAGCTGTTCGGACCTACCCGCGCTGTCAGGGCGGCTTCGTGTGGGAGTGGATCGACCACGGCATCCGCCGGAACACCCCGGACGGACGGGAGTTCTTCGCCTACGGCGGGGACTTCGGCGAACCGCTGCACGACGGCAACTTCATCACCGACGGGCTGGTGTTCCCGGACCGCACACCGTCGCCCGGACTGATCGAGTTCGCGAAGGTCATCGAGCCGATCACGATCGGGCTCGGGAGCTCCTCGATCATCCTCACCAACACCAGGGACTTCGCCGATACCGCAGACCTGGCGTTCACGTGGGTGCTCGAGGGTGACGGCGACCGGCTGGCGGCCGGCGAGCTGCCAGTGGCGCCGATCGCGCCCGGCGGCAGCGCGGAGCTACCTCTGCCCGCGCTGCCGCCGGGAAGCGGCGAGGTGTGGCTGACCGTCCACGCAACCCAGGCCACGGACACCGCCTGGAGCCCGGCCGGGCATGTCGTCGCGTGGGGACAGCATCGGGTGTCCAGCGCCCCGGCCGCGCCACGCCCGGCGGCAGGGGGCCCGGTGCCATCGGAGTGGTTCGATCCGCACACCGGCCGGCTCCGTCGGCTCGGCGGGCTCGACCTGGCCGGCCCGCGGCTGGACCTCTGGCGCGCCACGACCGACAACGACCGCGGCGAGCACGGGGTGCCGTTGGCCCCCGCGTGGCACCTGCTCGGATTGCACCGCCTGACCCATCGCACGATCGACGTCGGCGCGGACGGACCGGACCTGGTCGTGCGGACCCGCGTGGCGCCCGCCGCCACTGATCTGGGCCTGCTCGCCACCTATCGCTGGTCACGCGCCGACGAGGCAGCACTGCGCCTGATCGTCGAGGTGACCCCCGACGGGGACTGGACGGTCCCCCTCCCGCGGTTGGGGCTGCTGCTCGAGCTGCCCGCGGCGCTGGGGCACGTCGAGTGGTTCGGCGGCGGCCCGGGCGAGGCGTACTCCGACACCCGCCAGGCGGCCCGGATCGGGGCGCACTCCTCGACCGTCGACGACCTGCAGACGCCTTACGTCTACCCCCAGGAGAACGGCAACCGCCTCGACGTCCGCCGGGTGCGGCTGACCGACGGCTCAGGCAGCGGCCTGCTCGTCACCGGCGACCCGACGTTCGCCTTCTCCGCGCGGCGCTGGACGAGCGCGGACCTGGAGGCGGCGCGCCACACCACCGACCTGGTCGCCCGCGATGCCGTCTACCTGAACGTCGACGTGGCGCAGAACGGCATCGGCACGGCCTCCTGCGGCCCCGGCGTACTGCCGCAGTACGTCCTGCACGCCGAACCCACCAGCTTCTCGGTGACCTTCACGGCCCTGTGACAGCACGAAGGGGCGGCCCCTGACGGGACCGCCCCTTCGCTTGCGTCGTGCTGGAACCGCTGACCAGATGCAGGTCAGAAGTCCATGTCACCGCCGGGCATGCCGCCGCCCGCGGGGGCTGCAGCCTTCTCCGGCTTGTCGGCCACGACGGCCTCCGTGGTGAGGAACAGCGCCGCGATGGATGCGGCGTTCTGCAGCGCCGAGCGCGTGACCTTCGCGGGCTCGACGATGCCGGCCGCCATCATGTCGACGTACTCGCCGGTGGCCGCGTTCAGGCCCCAGCCGGCTTCCAGGCTGGAGACCTTCTCGGCCACGACGCCACCCTCGAGACCGGCGTTGATCGCGATCTGCTTGAGCGGAGCGGTGAGAGCCACGCGCACGATGTTCGCGCCCGTCGCCTCGTCGCCGGTGAGGTCCAGCTTGGCGAACGCCGTCTCGGTCGCGTTGGCCAGAGCCACGCCACCGCCGGGGAGCAGGCCCTCTTCGACGGCCGCCTTCGCGTTGCGAACGGCGTCCTCGATGCGGTGCTTGCGCTCCTTGAGCTCGACCTCGGTGGCCGCGCCGACCTTGATGACCGCAACACCGCCGGCCAGCTTGGCCAGGCGCTCCTGCAGCTTCTCGCGGTCGTAGTCGGAGTCGCTGTTCTCGATCTCGGCGCGGATCTGGTTGACGCGACCCTGGATCTGGTCGGCGTCACCGGCACCCTCGACGATGGTGGTCTCGTCCTTGGTCACGGACACCTTGCGGGCCGAGCCGAGCAGGTCGAGGCCGGCGTTCTCCAGCTTGAGGCCGACGGTCTCGCTGATGACCTGGCCACCGGTGAGGATGGCGATGTCGTTCAGCATGGCCTTGCGACGGTCGCCGAAGCCCGGTGCCTTGACGGCGACGGACTTGAACGTGCCGCGGACCTTGTTCACGACCAGGGTCGCGAGGGCTTCGCCCTCGACGTCCTCGGAGATGATGACCAGCGACTTGCCGGACTGCATGACCTTCTCCAGCAGCGGAAGGAGGTCCTTCACGTTGCTGATCTTGGACTCGACGATGAGGATGTACGGGTCGTCGAGGACGGCCTCCATACGCTCCGGGTCGGTCCAGAAGTAGGGCGAGATGTAGCCCTTGTCGAAGCGCATACCCTCGGTGAGCTCGAGCTCCAGGCCGAAGGTGTTGCTCTCCTCGACGGTGATGACGCCTTCCTTGCCGACCTTGTCCATGGCCTCGGCGATGAGCTCGCCGACCGTGGTGTCAGCAGCGGAGATCGAGGCGGTGGCGGCGATCTGCTCCTTGGTCTCGATGTCGCGGGCCTGGTTCTTCAGGACCTCCGACACGGAAGCCACGGCAGCTTCGATGCCACGCTTGAGCGCCATCGGGTTCGCTCCGGCGGCGACGTTACGCAGCCCTTCGCGGACCAGTGCCTGAGCCAGGACGGTGGCCGTCGTCGTGCCGTCACCGGCGACGTCGTCGGTCTTCTTCGCGACCTCCTTGACCAGCTCAGCGCCGATCTTCTCCCAGGGGTCCTCGAGTTCGATTTCCTTGGCGATGCTGACGCCGTCGTTGGTGATCGTGGGAGCGCCCCACTTCTTCTCCAACACGACGTTGCGGCCCTTGGGCCCAAGCGTCACCTTCACTGCGTCGGCAAGCTGGTTCATGCCGCGCTCGAGACCTCGGCGGGCCTCTTCGTTGAACGCGATCATTTTGGCCATGCGGTGTCGTCCTTACCTGTAGATGAACACGCTTCGTATGGGATAACCGGTTCTGGTCCAGCTGCCCGCGACGGACGGGGACCGAAGCCCCCTCACCCGGACTCACCCGGTTGGCACTCATGTAGGCCGAGTGCCAACTTCAAGTCTGGCACTCGGGCCGGGTGAGTGCAAGGTCGTCCGGCCCGAGGGCGCGCGGCGAGGACGAACCGCGGACGGAGCGCTCAGGCGGAGACGCCCGGGTTCACGCGATGCAGGACGGGGGTCAGCGGGCGCGCGGCGGGCGCATCGACGAGCAGATCCTCGAGTTCCAGCTGCAGTGCCCGGAAGAAATCGTGCTGGAAATGGGCGCTGACCGCGTCGGCGTCGGCGAACTGCTCCCACAACCAGACCGCGTCCTCGTCGCCGGGATCGGTCGCGACGGCGAACATCGTGGTACCCGGCTCACCGTCGAGGGTGTTCGCGTAGTTGCGCAGGATCCGGACGAGGTCGTCGCGGCGCCCGGGCTGGGCGCGCAATTGCAGGATGGCTCCGAATTGGGACGTCTCATTCGACGTCGACTCGTGCGAGCCGGGCTCGTTCATCACTGTGCACCTCGTGATCTGCTGACGGAACGTCTCCAGACGCAACGTCGGCGAACCGGCCGATGATTCCGCCACGGCTGAATTCCCGTCGATGACAGTGCTGGGAAATGCAGAACCGGCCTGTCCCCACGGGATCAGACCGGCTCTGCTGCCAAGCTCAACGTCAGACGACTCGGACCGCGTCTGCCTGGGGGCCCTTGGGGCCCTGGGCCACCTCGAACTCCACGCGCTGACCTTCGTCGAGTGAGCGGTAGCCGTCGGACTGGATTGCGGAGTAATGGACGAATACGTCCTGTCCGCCGTCTACGGCGATGAAGCCGTAGCCCTTCTCATTGTTGAACCACTTGACTGAACCCTGTGCCACGTGCACTCCTTGCTAGGAACCTTTCCGGTCGGCCACACCTCGTGGCGACCGGGGTCTTTGCTTCCCTGGTCCCGCTTGCTTGCAGTGCACGTTCCACCGGCCGTTTCGCAACGACCGGAGGCCTACGTGGTACTCCAATAACCGAAACACTGGCTACTTCGACCGGCGCCAAGCTTACACAGAGGCCCATTCCTTGCCAACAAAGTCACACCCATTCGACTTGACTTCCAGCGATGGGACGGCGACTTATTTCGTGCCAGGTGTCGCTGTTGCCGCACTCGCGTAAAGTCCGCTTTATGACAGACCCGGGAATCGACGCGACCCCGTCCGCCGACACCGACGCCGCGATCGCCGCTCTGACCGCGCAGGCCGAGCGCGCCGCCGAGATGCTCGGCCGGGCCCGTGTCGCCGGCTACGAGGCCGCGAGCGGCGACGGGCTGATCACCGCCCGGGCGACCGGAGCGCCCGAATTGACGGCGGTGGAACTGGACCCACGCGTCTTCGACCGCCTCGACCATGCCGGCCTGACCGCGGCCCTCACCGCGACGATCGCCGAGGTCCTCGCGGAGGCCGAGCGGGGCACCGCCGCAGCGCTCGGCGAGCTCACGTCATGAGCAGCAACCCTATCGACAGGCTGAACCAGCGCGTCGCCGCCATCACGGGCCCGACTGCGCCCGACCTCGCCGTGCTGGCTGCGTTCGCCGCGCAGGAGTTCACCGGGGAATCCGCCGGCGGTCTCGTCACCGCGACCGTCACCGGCACCAAGCAACTGGTCCGCCTGGACGTCCTGGTCACCGCGACCCGTGGGGAGAACCGCGAGGCCCTGGGCGCCAACACCGTCACCGCCGTCAACGCCGCTCTCGCCGCCGCGGATGCCGCGCGCGGTGCCCTGCTGGGCATGCCGTCCGGCGACCTGGCCGCGCACCTGGAGCAGACCGTCGAGGCGTTCTCCGAGCGGATGGACGCCCTGATCGGTCAGCTCGACGCGCTGCGCGCCCGCAGGAACACCGACTGAGGATCGTGGCATCCGGTTGATCTCGTTGCACGGGGGGCGTACGAGCGCGCCAGGCGCAACGAGATCACGCCGTCGCGGGGGCGATCATCCGACGGCCTGAGCCTTGTCGACGTCGCCGTCGAGCCCGCCGAGGTCGCCGACAAGGTGTTTGAGACCGGAGATGCCGCTGGGTGTGTTCGGTCCCGGCAGGGCGTTGACGCCCTTGTTGATGATGTACTTCCAGAGCTTCTCGCCGGCGAAGGTCCCCAGCGCGTCCGCGGAGAGCCCCTTCGGCAGCATCTTCACGCTGGTGACGAACTCCTTCATGTTCTTGAGGATCTGCGCGACCGTCTTGAGGACCTCCGCGATCTCCTCGAGCACCTGGGCGATCTTCTCCAGCACGACCGCGACCTTCTCCACGACCTGAGCCACCCGGCTGAGGGTCAGCGCCACGTTGGCCGCCTGCTCGGCGAACCACGCGGCCAGGCTGGTCCCGAAGCTCAGCACCGACAGCGCCAGGGACAACGCGAGCGTGGAGACGGCGAATTCGACCGCCGTCACGACGATGTCGACGATCGTGTTGGCCCCGTCGACCGCCGCCTGCGCGCCCGCCTGCAGGATCTGGTCGGTGTCTCCGATCGCCGTTCCCAGCGAGGTGAGCGTCTGCTGCAGCTGGGCGATGTGCTTGACGAAGGCGTCGTGTGCCGCTCCGGTCCAGTAGCCGGCCAGCTGTCCCGCCTGCTGGGAGACGTCACTGCCGGCCGCGGTGACCTGCGGCCCGACGGCGGTGTAGACCGAGCCCGCGCGGACGAGGTCGTCGGGGTCGCCGGCGACGGACTTGAGCATCGAGTCGATCGGCGTGTACGCGAAGTTGAAGACGTCCTGCACCTGGCTGGGCAGGCCGGTGAACCAGGTCTCGAGTTCGTTCTGATAGGCCATGGCCCGGCTCCTAGTGGGTGTCCGCGTGGACGTACTGCAGCGCGGTGAGCGCCGCCTTCGCCGCGGTGGAATGGAGTGCGTCCTCGGCCTCGGTCAGCCCGTCGGTGCAGTGCTCGACGTGGCTGTCGTAGGCGGTGTAGATCCTGCTGCCGACCGACGGGATGTGGCCGAAGGAATCCCTGCCCACCCGCGCGGCCGCCAACTGCTTCAGCAGGGTGCCGACACTGTCGCCGAGGTCGTCGCAGCCCTGGGCGAAGGTCGTCAGTGCGTCTGGGTCAACGGTGAATCCAGCCATCGGGGCGGCTCCTTGTCTCGGGGTGACCGGGTCACCGGAGGACGTCGAGCCGTCCTCTTATCCCGCCAGGGCGGAAAGTATGCGCCGCGCCGGGGATGTCGACAGGACACCGGTCATGACCGCGATCGTCGAGCCGTCGGAGAACAGCAGCTCCAGCCGCCCGCGCTGCAGTGCCTTCGACGCCGGCCGGGCCGACGCCAGGGAGGCGCGGGGCACGTCGAGCAGGACGGCGAAGTCGGTCGCCACCCGGCGCCGGCCGGGCTCGGCGGGGTTGTCGCGCATCCCCGATCCGGTCTGGTCGAGCAGAAGCAACCGGCGGTCGGTGACGAGCATCCGCGCGTGCCCGGCCCGGCGCACCGCCGCATCCGCGCGCGCGGCCCAGGATCCGGCCCCACCGCTCGCCGAGACTCCCCCGATGCCTTCGGCCGCCGCGTCCAGGGCGTTGCCGCCGATCATCGGGCCGAGGCCGGTGGCCAGGCCGAGGCCCGCCCCGAGGGTGCCTCCGGCCACCCGGCGCCACCCGGTCAGCTCCTGCGCCTGCCCCGGTGACGACGCGGCCGGCGCCTCGAGCCGGTCGGCACCGACCAGGGCCGAGGCGATGACCTCCAGCGTCCCGATGCGCTCGTCCGGGGCCAGCAGCGGCCGCAGGTCGGGCTCGATCAGATCCATGCGATGCAGCGACGGCATGAGCTGACCCTAGAGCAGGCCCGCCTCGCGCATCCCCTTGATGGTGGCGGGGATGACCGCCGTCGGCACGGAGCCCTCGGCCACGGCGTCGAGCGTCTTCAGCCCGTCGCCGGTGTTGTAGATGACGGTCTCCTGGGAGGTGTCCAGCTGCCCGGACTCGGCCAGCTTCTTCAGCACGGCAACGGTCACCCCGCCCGCGGTCTCGGCGAAGACACCGGTCGTGCGGGCGAGCAACCGGATGCCCTCGCGGATCTCGTCGTCGCCGACGGAGGCCATCGCGCCCCCGGTCGAGCGGACCACGTCCAGCGCGTAGGGGCCGTCGGCGGGGTTGCCGATGTTGAGGGACTTCGCGATGCCGGTCGGCTTGACGGGGGTGACGACGTCCCGGCCGTTCTCGAAGGCGGTGGCGATCGGCGAGCAACCCGCCGACTGGGCGCCGAAGACCCGCCACGGCGAGGAGTCGACCAGTCCCGCGGCGACCAGTTCCTTGAACGCCTTGTGGACCTTCGTCAGCAGGGACCCGGACGCCATCGGCGCCACGACCTGGGCGGGGATGCGCCAGCCCAGCTGCTCGGCCACCTCGAACCCCAAGGTCTTGGAGCCCTCGGCGTAGTACGGGCGCACGTTGACGTTGACGAAGCCGGTGGACTCGAACTCGTCGGTCTCCGACAGCTCACTGCAGAGCCGGTTGACGTCGTCGTAGGAGCCCTGGACGCCGACGAGGATCCCGCCGTAGACGGCCGTCTGGACGATCTTCGCCGGTTCGAGGTCGGAGGGGATGAACACGATCGACTTCATACCGATGCGGGCGGCGTGGGCGGCGACGGAGTTGGCCAGGTTCCCGGTGGACGCGCAGGCGATGCGGTCGAATCCGAGTTCGCGGGCGGCGGTGATCGCCACCGACACGACGCGGTCCTTGAACGAGTGCGTCGGGTTCGCCGAGTCGTCCTTCACCCAGAGCGGGGCGGTGAATCCCAGCTCGGCGCCGAGCCGGTCGGCGCGGATGAGCGGCGTCATGCCGGTGCCGGAGTCCACCCGGGTCTCGGGATCCTGCCCCACCGGCAGCAGGGGGGCATAGCGCCAGATGGAGTGCGGTCCGGCCTCGATCTGGGCGCGGGTGACGGCGGCCAGAGCGGCGGTGTCGTAGCCGATCTCGAGCGGCCCGAAACACTCGAAGCACGCGTGCTGCGCGCCCAAGGGGTAGGTGGCGCCGCAGTTGCGGCAGACGAGTCCGCTGGCCGGCGATGCGGCGGAGGCGGGACGGTGGATGACAGCAGTCATGGTGAGCGAGGCCTTTCTCCTCATCTTCCCCTGGTCGGTTTCGCCAAGGCCGGAGTTGGCACCGCGCACGACGGCCCCGCAGCTGCGAGATTCTTCGTGGTGGTTGCCGGGGCTTCTACGGGCCGGTCCCTCTGCCCCTCTTGATGAGCGTGCGTATTCGGTTGTGGGGTTCATCCTGCCACAGGCCGGCGGCCGGGTCGGCTCCGGTTCAGTGGTAGTCGGTGGTGAGGACGACCACGACGGGCCCCTCGGGCAGGCCGTCGAAGCGCGGCTTGACCCGCTTGATCGCGGGGAACTCCTTCTGCAGCTCCGTGGCGGCCTTCTCGTTCGCGGCGCTGGACGGGTCGTAGTACGCGCAGGTCGACAGGATGCCGCCGGTGAAGTTCGTCAGCGTGGTGACCTTCCAGCCCTTCGCCTCGAACCGGCTCTCCGCGGTGGCCGCCAGGCCGGACCGGTTCGTGTTGTTGGCGATGACCAGCGGCACCTTGGCGACCGCCGGCGTCGCGGTCCTGGTCGGCGTCGGAGTGGGCTTCGCCGTCGTCCTGGTGGGCGTCGGGGTGGGCGTCGGGGTGGGCGTCACGCTGGTCGTGGCCGGTGTCGTGGCCGGCGTCGTGAGCCCTGCCGAGGAGCCGGGAGTTCGGCTGACGTCAGCGGTGTTGTCGTGCCCGTTGTGCTTGATCCCGACGAAGATGACCACGAGCGCCACGATGCCCAGAATGAGCGCACCGACACCGATGATTCGGTAACGGCGGGCTTGTCCGGGCGGGGGCGGAGCAGCGTGAGCCATGGGTGCTGATCATAGTGGCGGGTCCATGCGACGCTCGGCGAGGCGGCCCGGTCACGGAGGTGAGCGGCCTGCTTCACCGAGGCGATGCGGCTCCGCTCAGACGTCGATGCCGAGTCTGCGGGCCGAGCGCTGGCGCTGGCGGGCAGCGCGCAGGCGCCGCAGCCGCTTGACCAGCATCGGATCGGCGGCGAGGGCGGCGGGATTGTCGATCAGGGAGTTCAGGACCTGGTAGTAGCGCGTCGACGACATGTCGAACAGCTCGCGGATCGCCTGCTCCTTGGCGCCGGCATACTTCCACCACTGGCGCTCGAAGGCGAGGACGTCACGGTCCCGTCGGCTCAGGCTGGAGGCTTCCTCGACACCGTTACCGGCGTCCCGTGCCGCGTGGGCGGACTCCATGGCTCTCGACCCCTTGCTCGTAAATCTCACCGTTGTGATTCGCCACCGCCATTGAACCATGCCGGGGGCGGTTCGCCACGTCGGACGCGGTTGTCCACAGGCCCGGGCCGCCGTCCACAGAAGCGTCGCCACTCCGGATCGCACGACCGTCGGGCCACCAGAATCGGCCTCATGGATGACGTCGACCTGTCCGAATTGATGAGATTCGCCGGCGAGCTGGACGCCGGCGCCGAGGCCACGCGTGCCGGGGCGCTCCGCCTGATACAGGGCACGGCCGCGCTGAGGTGGCAGTCGCCCGCCGCGGAGCTGTTCCGCGGGCGTTCGGCCGAGCTGACCACCCAGCTGCTTCATTGCGCGAGCGGCCTGGGCGCCACGTCGAGCGAGCTCCGGGCCCACGCCTGCACGGTGCGCCACAGGCGGGAGGCAGTCGCACGCGCGGCGCATGCGGCCGAGCGGGCGCTGGCCGGCATCGGCGCGGACCTCGCCGGTGCGCTGACATGAGCGCGACCCTGCTGGCCGACCCGACCTCGGGTGCCCGGCCGGTCAGCGTCCGCGGCGGCGCGTACGGCATCGAGGCCCGCTGCGCGGACCTGGTCCGCCTGGCGCGGCTGTTCGGCCATGCCGCCGAGGTGACGCTGGGGCGCGCCGCGGCGCTCCACCGCGTGCTGATCGCGCCGGCGATGGCCGCGGCGACCGTGTGGGATCCGACCGGCGGGATGCGGGTGGAATACCTCCTTCTGCGCACGCTGGACGGCCGGTCGGGGCTGCTCGACGCGGCGGCCGGGTGCGCGCGGATCGATCTCGAACTCCGCGCCGCTGCCGCCGCCTACGGTGCCGCGGACCGGCTGGACAGCCAGGTCGGGCCCGCGCTCGACGGCATGCTCCGGTTGCCGGCCGCGGGCGGTGCCACGGCCCGCGCGCTGGTGCAGCGCAGACCAGGCCGGGCACTGACGGCCGCGCTCTCGGCCGACCCGGAGCTGGCCGATGCGGTCGTGGCGGGGATGTCCGGGTTCTGGGGGGCTCCGCTGCGATTGCAGGCCCTCGCGCAGTGGCCGGACGGGAGGGCCATCGTCACCCGCTTCGGTGCCGACGAGTCGCCGGACGCGGGGCGACCACCGCGGTCGGTGGAGGATCTGCTGCGCGCGCTCGCCGCCCGCTCCACGACGACCGGCGGCGGAGACATCGATGTCCGGGTGCTGACCTCCGACCCGCCCGCCGGCGGCGCCCCCGTGCGCCGGGTGATCGTCGACATCCCGGGCACCCGGTCCTGGGGAGCCGGCCCGCACGATCCGGAGGTGGCGAATCTCGGCACGGACCTCAGGGCGATCACCGGTGCCCGGACCACCTATGAGCAGGGCGTGATCGAGGCGCTGCGGCAGGCAGGGGTGTCACCCCGCGACGAGGTGCTGCTGGTCGGGCACAGCGAGGGTGGGATGGTTGCGCTGGCGGCCGCACGCGATCTGGCGCGCAGCGGGGAATTCCACGTCACCCACGTCGTCACGGCCGGTTCGCCGATCGCACGGATCCCCACACCGGCGGGGGTGCAGGTGCTCGCGCTGGAGAACGCCGGAGACGTCGTCCCGCACCTCGACGGCGCCCGCAATCCCGATCGACGGCGCCTCACGACGGTCAGCCTGGACCGCGACCAGGGCGACATCGGTCTCAACCACGACTTGGAGCGCAGCTACGTCCCGGGCGGCGCGGACGTCGACGCCTCGACGGATCCGTCCGTCCAGGCGTACCTGGCGGGGCTGCGGGGATTCCTCTGCGCGGATCAGGCGGACACGACCGTGTTCCACGTGCGGCGCGGGTGAACTCGGTGTGGATACGCCCCAGACATTGCCGAGCCGACGCCGGTGACGCACGATCTGCATCATGGACGGATTGATGCAGGACTGGCCGCTGACCACGAACGCGATCTTCCGGCGCGGCGCCCAGCTATTTCGGCGACCGCACCATCGCGACGCGACGCACCGACGGCATCCAGCACGCCAGCTACGCCGAGTTCGCGGCGCGACACCCGGAAGATGGCCGGCGTGCTCGCTCGTCTCGAGCTGTCGCCGAGTTCGCCGCGTCGGGACCTTCGGCTGGAACACCGCCAACCACATGCATGGCCTACTTCGCCGTGCCCGGCACCGGCCGCGTCCTGCACACGCTCAACATCCGGCTCTTCCCCGAGCAATTGATCTTCACCGTCAACCACGCGGAGGACGAGGTCGATCTTCGTCGACCGCTCCCTGCTGCCGCTGTTCGCGAAGTACCTGCCCAGCCTGTCACACGGTGCGCCATGTCCTGGTCTTCGACGACGGCGCCGACCACGCTCTGCCCGACGATCCGCGGGTGCGGCTCTACGCCGACGTGGTCGCCGATGCGGCGGAGCTCGACTTCGTCGACGGGCCGCCATATCGAGAACACCGCCGCCGCCCTCTGCTACACGACCGGCACGACCGGCGATCCGAAGGGTGTCCTGTACTCGCACCGCTCGACCTTCCTGCACGCGTTCGCGGCCTCACCACGGCCACGCTCGGGCTCACCGACCGGGACACGATCATGCCGGTCGTGCCGATGTTCCACGCGATGGCGTGGGGCATCCCGTACACCGCGTTCCTCGCCGGCGCGTCGCTGGCCATGCCGGGCCCGGACCTGTCCCCGGCGGGATTCTCTCGCATGATCGAGTCCGAGAAGGTGACGCTCAGCGCTCGGCAGTGCCGACCATCTGGATGGGCATGCTCCCGCTGCTGAAGGACTTCGACCTGTCTTCGCTGCGCGCGGTGATGTGCGGCGGCTCGGCGGTTCCCAAGCTCGCTGTCGGAAGGCTGGCGCGAGGCGATCGGCGTGCCGATCAGCCAGGGCTGGGGCATGACCGAGATCTCGCCGGTCGGGCTCCATGTCCTCGCTGCGCGCCGAGTACACCGACGCCGACGACGACACGCAGGCCGCGATCCGGGCGACCGCCGGCATGCGCGCTGCCCGGCGTCGAGACGCGGATCGTCGACGCGGACACGCCGGAGGAACTGCCCTGGGACGACAGAGCGTCCGGGCGAGCTGGAGGTTCGCCGGTCCGTGGGTCGCGCGGCAGTACTACCGTCCGACGCCCCCGGCGAGCAGTTCAGCGCCGGACGGCTGGCTGCGCACCGGCGACGTCGCCGCGATCTCACCGCTCGGCTACATCCGCCTCGTCGACCGCACCAAGGACCTGATCAAGTCCGGCGGCGAGTGGATCAGCTCGGTCGATCTGGAGAACCAGATCATGGCGCATCCCGGCGGTGGCCGAGGCCGCGGTCATCGCGATCCCGCACCCGAAGTGGATGGAGCGGCCGCTGGCCGTGGTCGTGCTCAAGCCCGGACACCGAGGTAACCAGCGCCGAGTTGATGGACTACCTGCGCGAGCGAGGGCCTGAGCCGGTGGGGGCTGCCCGACGACATCGTCTTCATCGACGAGCTGCCGAAGACCAGCGTGGGCAAGTTCTCCAAGCGGGACCTGCGGGACAAGTTCAGCGACTACCGGCCGGCCAACACCTGTCCAGGACCCGGCCGTAGGGCAAGCTTGGGGCCGTCGGCCCGGCCCTAGCGGGGCCGACGCGACATTGTGAGCCGGGACCGATACCGTCCCGGCACGTCGCGAACGCGGCCGAGCCGGATGGAGAGAGCTGTGTCCCGACTGCACCGCCCCAAGGCCGGATTCTGGATCCGCCTGTGCGTAGCTCTGCTGTACCCCTCGACGCGCTGCTGTTCAAGATCCGCTGGCGGGGCCTGGAGAAGATTCCCGCCGAGGGCGGCGTCATCCTGGCCGTGAACCACATGTCGCACATCGACACCATCCGTGGTCGCGCGCATGGTGTGGCAGTCCGGGCGCATCCCCCGGTTCCTGATCAAGAGCCGCGTCTTCAGCAACCCCATGTCGGCAAGGTCATGCGCGGGTGCCGGCCAGATCCCCGTCTACCGCGGCACCAGCGACGCCCAGAGATCCCTGCAGGTCACGCCGACGCCGGCTGCGGCCGGGGAGAGCGTGGTGATCTACGCGGAGGGAACGATCACCCGCGACCCCGACTGGTGGCCGATGCAGGGCAAGACCGGCATCGCCCGGCTGGCGCTCTCGGTGCCCGAGGCGCCGTCATGCCGATCGGGCAGTGGGGAGCGCAGTTCACCCTGGACCATCAGCCGGCAGGTTCCGACCGTTCCCCCGCACGCTCGCCCAGGTCTCGGTCGGCGAGCCGGTGGACCTGGCCCGCTTCTGCGGCGCCGAGCCGACCGGGCCGGTCCTGCGCGAGATGACCGACGTGATCATGTACGCGGTCCAGGATCAGGTCGCCGCCCTGCGCGGCGAGACCCCACCCGAACACTTCTACGAGCGCCCGCCGGACGCGGTGAAGCACGACAAGCTGCCGTGATCGGCGAGCAATGCGACCGAAGCGCCAGGGCGGGATACTGGACGGGTGAGTGAGCGCCGATGATCAGTCTGGAGCTGGCCCGAGCCCTTCGTGACGGAGGGTTGCGGTGGACGCCCGAGCGCGGTGACCGGTTCGTGGTCGCCGACCGGGACATGGACGACGACGTCTTCGTCCTCAGTGACATGACCGTCGAGTTGCACCAGCTGCCCCAGGGTGAGGTCATCGGGTTCAACGGCACCACCGAGTGGGCGCTGGACTCCGTCGACCAGCGCCACGCCATCTGGCTGCCGCGGGAGTCGCAGCTGCGGGAGCGGCTGGGGGGCACCTTCCGCCGACTCGAGTTCGCCGACGGGCAGTGGCGCGTCGACATCGAGGTGTCCGGGGAGACCCACTCCATGCAGCATGCCGACCCGGAACACGCCTACGCCCTCGCCCTGCTGTTCCTGGTGACCGGCGCATTGCAGGCGGCCTGAGCCGACCCGTGCCACCGGACACCCTCGGCATCGGCGAGCTCTGCGCCCGCAGCGGCTTCGCGCCGTCCGCGCTGCGCTTCTACGAGCAGTTCGGCCTCATCGCGGCCCACCGCAACTCCGGCAACCAGCGCCGCTACGACCGGACCGTGCTGCGCCGGCTGGCCTTCATCAGGGCCGCGCGCCACGTAGGGCTGAGCCTGGAGGAGATCCGCGACCTGCTCGCGCGCCTGCCCGGCGGGCGCACGCCCACCACCGCCGACTGGCGCCGGATCTCCCGGTCCTGGCACGATCGCCTCGAGACCGAGATCGCCGCGCTCGTCGCCCTGCGGGACGGCCTGGACTCCTGCATCGGCTGCGGCTGCCTGTCACTGTCGCGGTGCCGGATCTCCAACCCGCAGGACGTGATCGCCGCCGACGGGAGCGGGGCCCGGCTGCTGCCGGAACCGCTCCGGGCGATCCCGCCCGAGGACGCCGTATAAGCCTCGGCCGGGACATCTCCCGGCGCGACACGCCGTCTCAGATGATCTTAGTTATCTGATTGTGACCTCCCACCAGTCACACGCGTCACTCGCGCAGTTAGGCTCCAGGGGTTCGTCCAGCGGTGTGCGTTCCCCCCGACGCACAGCTCCGCGGCGCGTCGCCGCCGCTCGAATGCGAAAGAGCCCCCATTGACTCCCCCGCACGCCACGTTCGTTCCGCACACCCGAAAAGCGGTCAGCCTGGTCCTTTTCGCCGTCCTTGCCCTGATCCTGACGGTCGTCTCGGCGACGTCCGCGTCGGCCGCACCCGCGGGGAGCCCCGTCGGCAAGCTGAACTACGTGGTGGCCACCCCGACCGGGATCCACGTCGTCGGCTGGACGGTCGACCCCGACACGTCCGCGCCGCTCTGGGTGTCGATCACCTCGGACGGTAGGCAGCTGTCGAAGGTGCTCGCCTCGGTCGACCGTCCGGCAGTGGCGAAGGTCTACCCGGCCGCGGGGAGCCGCCACGGCTACGACGTCGAGTACCCGATGACGTCGGGAACGCACAAGGTCTGCGTCACGGCCGTCAACGTCATCCACGGCGTCTCGATGGTGCTGGGCTGCCAGTCGATCACCCTGCGCCTCAACCCGTTCGGGGCGTTCACCTCCGCCACGCAGGCGCTCGGGGGCGTCGCCGTCCGTGGGTTCGCCATCGACCCCGACACGCAGGGTCCGGTCACGGTCTCGGTGAAGGTGGACGGCGTCGCGGGCGCGCCGATCACGGCCGGCGCCGTCGACGCCTCGATCGCCAAGCGCTACCCCGCCTATCCGGGCGCGCACGCGATCAACTCGATCATCCCGGTGTCGACCGCCGGAACGCACTCCATCTGCCTGGTCGCGGTCAACGTCGGCGGCGGGGTCAGCATGAGCATCGGCTGCCGCACCGTCACCGTCGCGGTGGACCCGGTCGGCAGCATCGCCACGGTCCCCCACCCGCGCGGCAGCACGTCGATCACCGTCCACGGCTGGGCTGTCGACCCGCAGACCACGGGTGCCATCACCATCGGCATCAGCGTCGACGGCGCGATCTCGCGGGTCGTCACCGCGAACGTCCCGGTCAGCGGGCTGACCACCCCCTTCGCCGCGACCGGCGTCAACCACGGCTTCAGCTCGACGATCCCGGTGAGCAACGCCGCCCACACCGTCTGCGCCACCGCCGTCAATGTCGGAGCCGGCGCGAACGTGAACCTGGGCTGCCAGGTCGCGCCCTCGTGGAAGGCCGTCGTCCCGTCGATCCCGGCCAAGGTGACGGCGGTCGGCGGCACCGGCTCGGCAGTCGTCCGCTGGAGTGCGCCGTCTGACAACGGCGGCTCGGCGATCACCGCGTACACGCTCACCCCCAGCCCCGACGGCACGCGCATCACGGTGAAGGCACCCGCCACCTCGGCCACGATCTCCCTCGCCGGCGGCAAGTCCTACACCTTCCGGGTCACCGCGGTGAACGCCGTCGGTTCCTCACTCACGTCGGCACCCTCACCGGCCGTCGCAGTGAAGGCACCCTCGATCGCACCGGTCACGAGCCCCGCGCTGATCTCGACCAGCCGCTACCTGCGCAACCTCAACGGCGGCACCGGCGACGTGGCCAGGACCCACGCGATGGGCGCCACCGACGCCACCTACAACCCGGCCAACCACCGCTACCTGACCCTGCTGCAGATCGGCGGCCAGACGACCACGGGAGTCGTGCTCTCGGCGACCAGCACCTACCTCAGCAACGCCCAGGTCGTCACCGCCCTCAAGGCCTACCTCGACGGCTACGCCAGCACCCAACGGCCCAACGCCCCGGCGACGATCGCGATCGGCACCAACAACGACATGACCGTCAGCGCGGTGACCGGGCGGATCTGGGCCCAGCAGGTCATCAACCCGCTCATGACCTACGCCCGCAAGTACCCCAACATGAGCATCGTCGGCGCCAACGACATCGAGCCGGGCTTCATCGGGACCGTCGCGGCCAGCACCGCCTGGGTGCAGGGCTTCCTCGGCGCGACCACCGCCCGCTTCGTCTTCAACGGCTCCGCCGACGGCTGCGGCTGGACCACGACCGGCACCCGCTGCAACAACGGCTGGTCCGCGGCCGCGCTGCAGTCCCTCGCCGGCGGCCTCGCGCCGACCCGCATCCTCGCGCTCCCGCAGATCTACAACTCCACGATGAGCAAGCAGTGGAAGTACATCTCGCTCACCGGCGTCGTGGCCGGGCGGACGCGGATCAACTTCGGCGGCCCGCTGACGGAGTTCACGGCGTGCCAGCAGGCGGGCAGTTGCTCCAGCATGACCAACAACAGCGCCTGGTCGGCCCTGTGGGGTGACCTCCACTCGGACTCGCGTTTGGCGATCAGCTCGCTCCCCTTCGGTACCGACCTGAGGATCAACTGACGATGCGGGCCCTGCCCTGTCGCGCACTGCTGATCGCGGCCGTGCCCCTGAGCGCCGTGCTCGTCCTCGCCGGATGCTCCTCGTCCGGGACGGTCGCCGGGGGCAGCGCCACCGCGCCGGCAGTGGGTACCGGCGGCGCGGGCACGGCGGGCGCCACCACCGCCGGCACCACCGCCGGCAGCACCGCGCAGGGTGGCGTCACCTCCACCGGTAGCGCCGCTCCGCCCGCGACCGTGGCACCGTCCACGGCCGCGGCACCGTCCACGGCCGCGCCCACGTCGGCTCCCGCGAGCCCACCGCCCGGGCCGGTGTGCGCGGCATCGGCCCTCACCGTGCTGGCCCTGCGCGGATCGGGTGCCAGCCAGCAGCAGTACGCGACGATCCGGGTCACCAACACCTCCCACGCCACCTGCTGGATCGACGGCGTCGCTTCCGTGCAACTGCGCGCCGGCGGCAGAGCGCTCGGCGCACCCGCGGTCCAGGACACGGCACGCCTGCGGCCGGTCGAGATCGCCGCGTCCGGCTCGGCCACGGCCTCGTTGCACGGGCCCAGCTCGTGCAACGCAGCGGTCTCCGACACGGCTCGGATCACGCTCCCCGGAGCGAGCGCGTCCACCGACGCCGACCTGCCCATGCGCGGCTGCGCCCTCACCATCGAGCCGTTCGTCCACGCCTGACCAGCCCGGCACCGACGTGCGCCCGGAGCGCGCCGGGGCTTGTCGGCGTCCCGACGCCGTGGGACGGTGACACGGAGACCTCGCAGGAGGGTCGATCCGGACGGAGTGGACTGGTGCGGCTACCGCCGATTTCGGGCGTGATCGAGCGGCGGTTGGTCGTCGCTTACCGCGTCGATCCGGATCGTGCCGCCGAGCTGCTGCCGCACCCCCTTCGCCCCCGCACGATCGGCGACGCGGCGGTCGCGGCGATCTCCCTCGTCCGGCTCGGGCAGTTGCGTCCCGGCCGGGTACCGCGCTGGGTCGGCCTGCACAGCGAGAACGCCGTCCACCGCATCGCCGTGGAGTGGGACTCGGGCGCGACGCGGCACGAGGGCCTCTACGTCCTGCGGCGCGACAGCGACAGCCTGGCCGACCTCGCCCTCGGCGGTCGCCTCTACCGGGGCGCGTACCGCCGCGCACGGTTCCGGGTCGAGGAGTCGGCGACCACCGTGCACCTCGTCTGCTCCGCGGCCGACGGCGCCATGGACCTGGAGGTCGCCGTCCACGTGAGCGACCGCTTCCGGGGAAGTGCGCTGTTCACCGACGCCACCCAGGCCGCGCGGTTCTTCGACGATCCCGCCGACCCCGCCGATCGCCCCCGCGAGACGCCCGCGGGCCCGCAGCTGGTGACACCGCCCTGGCGGATCGAACCGGTGGCCGTCGACACCGCCCGCTCGTCGGTCTTCGACGACCCGGAGCGGTTCCCGGCCGGCGCCGCCGAGGTCGACTGCGCGGTGCTGGCACGCCGGGTCACGCTGGTCGGGAAGGCTGCCCCCGCCCGTCAGACCGCGCTCGCGCGCGCGTGGACGCTGACGGCGTAGCCACCGCCCGCGAAGGGATCGGCCGCCCAGGTGGCGAACCGCTGGACGAGCACCAGCCCGGCAGCCGTGCACCAGCCGTCGTACTCGCCCAGCCCGAACGGCGCCTGTGCGAGCGGCAGATGCGCGGCGTCGAGTCCGAACCCGGTGACGAGCACCCCGTGCGGCGCGAGCCTGGCCGCGAGCTGACCGATCACGGCCGGCTCGGAGCCGGCGGCCACGAGCGGGATGACGTTGCCCGCCGCGACGACGAGATCGAAGAGCCCGTCCAGGGATCGGTCGAGCTCGGCGAGGTCGGCGTGCAGCCATTGCAGGTCGGGGGCCAACCCGCGGGCGACGTCGAGCATCGACTCGTCGAGGTCGACGCCGGTGCAGTCGAAACCGAGCTGATCCAGGCGCAGGGCGACCCGCCCGGTGCCACAGCCGGCGTCGAGCACGCGGGCCCCCGGCTCGAGGAGTCCGGCGCAGAACGCCGCCTCGCCGTGCATGTCGCGCCCGGAGTCGGCCAGGCGCGCGAAACGTTCGGCGTAGTCCCGGCCGGACGCGCCACCGGACACGTCGGCCCACCTGCTCATCGTCGCGACCTCATGGCACCGACGGTACGGCGCGCTGATGCGATCCGAATGTTTCCCGCACCAGGGACGCACAGTCGCCGCCCAGGCTGTTCCTCGTCGAGCCGCGCTGTCCGTGCCGGCTCCCGAGCGAGAGGCACCATCATGAACGTCCGACGACTCACCATCACCGGTATCGGGGCGCTCGCCGTCCTGGCCACGGGGTTGGCGCTCCAGCCCGGCACGGCCGGCGCCGCGACACCGACGTCAGCGACACCGGCCGCCGCGCACGCCACCGCCGCGCCAGCGACCGCCGCGGCCTGCGATGCGGCGCCGTGGGCGGCCCGCATCCAGGGGCGTCCGGCCGGCTACCAGCCCGGCGCCCGGGGCGGCGACTACCTCTGGCACGACCGCACGGGATTCCACCTGCGCGTCACGCATCGCAGTGACGACCGTGCCGTGTTCACCGGCAGGATCGCCGCTCCCACCGCGCTGCGGATCGAGCCGGTCAAGCTGGAGAAGGGCGACGTGCTGACGCTGTCCGCGGACCACCGCAGCTTCACCTTCGCCTTCGTCAACCACGGTTACACCGACGGGGTGGACTTCCACACGTACTGCGCACCGTCGCTCACGGTGAGCAACCTCAACGTCGGCAACGCCGCGCTCCCCACGTCGCGGGTGTACCTCGGCGCCACGCGGGCCCACCCGTCGGCGATCCCCTTCACCGTGCACCGCACGGCGACCCCGGCGGCCTGACCGAGCGCCCACCCCGGACGGGGCGCCGAGGCGGGTCAGTAGTCCAGCAGGAGGGGCTGGCGGTGGTCGAGGGCGCGGGTGGCCAGCAGCAGGAAGGTCGCCAGGCCGAAACGCCCCGTCCCCGTCAGCTCCCCGTCCTCGGGCGCACCCGCACGGCGCACCTGTTCGGGGTCGGCACCGGCGAACGCGTCCGACCGTTGCGCCAGCACCGTCAGCTCGGCCACCAGCAGGTCGAGCCGGCCGACGCGGATCGCCTTGCCGTCGGGGCGCTCGGTGACGAACACGCCGGGGCCGTCGAAGATCGGCAGCCACCACTCCACGTCCGAGAGCAGCAGTGGGTAGCGATACGGTCGCTTGCTCGACGCGACGAACGCCGGAGCGCTGGCGAACCGGCGCGGGTCGTCGGGAGGCAGCGGGCGGCCGAAACGGCGCCGTCCCGGCGGGATCAACTCCGGGTGCTCGTCGTAGGCCGCGAGCAACAGCATCGCCCCGTAGCCGTCCCAGTCGGGGTGATCGCTCCAGTACGGCAGGTCGGGGCGCTCGGCCCACGCCACGGCGCAGTCGAGGCCCTCGCCCAGCTGCGCCTGCCACTGCAGCACCACGTCGAGCACGGATTCCGGATCGGCGACGGGCGGGCGCTCACCCACCGTGGACCACTCCCCGCGGTAGTAGCGGGTGAGCGGCCCGACATAGACATCCAGTCCCATCGGCCTAGTCTCGCCTCCCGAGCAGCGCGCTCACGGCGTGGACGTCCGCCGGGCTCACCCGGCAGCACCCGCCGACGAGCCGGGCACCCGCCCCGACCCAGCCGTCCACCTGGTCGGCGGTGAAGCGGCTGTCACCGATCCAGCCGCGGGCGGCGGCGTCCCACGTCTCGCCGCTGTTCGGGTAGGCCACCAGCGCCTTGTCCGTGACGCCCGCGGCGGCGTGCAGCAGCGCGCCCACCTCGGCCGGATCGGTGCAGTTGACCCCCACCGCGAACACCGCGGGCGGCGCGGCGGCGATCGCGAAGGCCTCGGCGAGCGGCTCCCCCGCCCGGGTGGTCCCGTGCGCGCAGGTCAGGCTCATCCAGGCCGGGACGTCGAGCAGCTCCAGCTCGAGCGCGAGCGCCTCGATCTCGGCCAGGCAGGGGATGGTCTCGACCGCGAGGACGTCCGCTCCGGCGGCGGCTAGCGCGTTCAGGCGCGGGCGGTGGAACTCCCGCAGCTCCGCGACGCCGATCCCGTAGTCGCCGCGGTACTCCGAACCGTCGGCGAGGACGGCACCGTACGGGCCCACGGAGGCCGCGATCCAGGCCGGTCCGGGCGCGGCGTCCTCGCGGGCGCGGGCGGCCAGGGTGACGCTGCGGCGCAGGAGCTCGGTGACGTCGGCGGTGGTGAGCCCGAGCGGGGCGAATCCCTGGGCGGACACCTGGTAGCTGCTCGTGGTCGCGACCTCGGCGCCGGCCTCGAAGAACGCCCGATGGGCCCGGTAGATCGCGTCCGGGTCGTCGGTGAGCAGGCGGGCCGACCAGAGCGCGCTGGACAGGTCCTCGCCCTGGGCCTCCAGCTCGGTGGCCAGGCCGCCGTCGAGGACGACGACGCGCTCGCGCGCAGCTGCGGCCAGGGTGCTCATTCCCGCGAGACTAAGGCAGCCGACCGGGACCGGCCCACCCAGCCGTGTCCGGCCCAGCCGCGCCGGCCCAGCCGCGCCGGCCCAGCCGTGTCCGGCCCAGCCGCGCCGGACGATCGGTCAGTGGACGGCGGAACGCCGAGCGGCGTCGGAGAGCCGGGTGCGAGTCACCGACGCCGGGCGCACCGGGAGTCCGGCCGCCATCCAGGCGTGGATACCGCCGATCAGGTCGGTGGCCGGGACGCCGATCGACTGCAGGTCGTCGGCCGCGAGTGAGGACGTGTAACCCTCGGAGCAGACGACGATCCAGTGCTGGCCCGGGCCGGCCTGCGGGATGCGCGCGGCCGAGGCCGGATCCAGCCGCCACTCCAGGTGGTTGCGCTCGATGACCAGCGCATCGGGTATCTCGCCCTCGACGGCGCGCTGCCAGTCGGGCCGGATGTCCACCAGCAGCGACCCGGTGGCCAGCTGCCGCACCGCCTCCTGCGGCGTCAGGCGGTCCAGCCGGGACCGGGCGTCGGCCAGTTTGGCGTCGATGGACGCGAAGGTGGCGGTCACCGGTCGAAGCCGGCCGAGCGCAGCGAACGATCGAGCACCGCGTCGGGCACGGGCGTCTCCGGATCGTCGGTGTCCAGCGTCGCGAACGGGACCAGGTGGCCACCCTCCACGTCGTAGAAGGACATCTCGGTGAGCGGTGGGCTGTAGGCGTGGACGCTGACGGCCGGTTCGCTGCCCAGGTTGCGCACGTCGTGGACGTACCGGGGACCGAAACCGACGCTGCGCCCGGCTTCGTGGACGCGGTCGCGCAGCGTCCCGGCCCCCCGGCCGCTGGCGACGTAGGTTGCCTCGTCGAGGCTGCCGTCGACGACCGTGAACGCCCCCGAGGACCCGCCGTGGTCGTGCAGCTGGGTGCCCTGATCGGGCAGCCAGCTGATGATCCAGACGTCGACGCGGGCGTCGCGGTAGATGCGCCGGTGCCAGCGCGTCTGCGGATCGAACCCGACCTCGTGCATCCCGGCGCGCACCTCCTCGGCGAGCAGGCGGGTGTAGTCGACCAGCTGGGATGGAGTGAGCGGAACCGGCGTCGCGGAGAGTGGAGCTACGGCAGTCACAGCGATGTCCCCGTATCGGTGAAGGAGTGGTGTGCCGGGCACCACGGGCGGTGGATGGGCGCCTGCGGTGCCCGGCCGTACAACGAGAGCCGAGGTGAGACGGGGGGTTCGGACCCGGCTGGTATCGACTCCGGGGCGCGGGGGCGCCTCGGGTGTCCGCTTCGTCTTGGGGAACGGTCGCGGACGGACTAGCGGCGGGGACAGGCCGCTGTACCGACCCGCACCAGGTCCACGTGCAACCTGCGGTGCAGTGAGGGTCGATGTGTCACCCATAATGTCTATCAGATAAGTAGAGTACGTGCAACTCAGTGGATGAGGACCTTCAGTCCGATGATCCCGAAGCCCAGCACCGTCGTGGCGACGCAGTACGGGATCGCCTGACCCGGCCGGAGCCCGAGCCGCCGCGAGGCGATCACCGTCCAGCCCAGCAACTCCAGCACGGCGACCACGAGCGCCGAGGTCACGGCCGTCGTGCGGGTCGCGCCGAACGCGGCAGCGGCGAGGAGCGCCAGCACCGGAGCGACCGCGCTCTCCAGGATGGGCGCCTCCACGACGAGGGCGTGCCAGAAGCGGCCGGGCGCGAACGCACGGGACTCGATCTGCTCACCGAGCATGTCGGTGTAGGCGTGGGCCAGCCAGAACACCGCGAGGGTGCCGACGATCGAGGCGACGACCGCGCCGATCGAGTGCCCGCCGTCGCCCTCCGCGGCGAGGACGCCCGCGGCCACGATCGTGCCGTAGACGGCGCCCGCGGGATTGGACAGCTGCCGGTGGAGCTCCGGGACATCGTCCGCGTCGGGCGGCTCGGGCGCGGGCATGTGATCGAGGCTAGCGGCGGCCGGCGGGTGGGGAAGCAATCGACCGGCCGCGTCGTTGCGGTGATCATGCGCATCGACATCTGGTCCGACGTCGTCTGTCCCTGGTGCTACGTCGGCAAGCGCCGCTTCGAGCGGGCACTGGCCGGTTTCGCCCACCGCGACGAGGTCGACGTGCGCTGGCACTCCTTCGAGCTCGACCCCGGCGCGGTCAACGCCCCGGGCTCACACGTCCAGCACCTGGCCGACAAGTTCGGCACGGACACGGCCTCGGCCCAGCGCATGCTCGACTCCATGACGGAGACCGCGGCCGCCGAGGGGCTCGATTTCCACTTCGAGACCGTCCACAACAGCAACACCTTCGACGCGCACCGGCTGCTGCACCTGGCCGACGCCCGCGGCGTGCAGGCCGAGCTCAAGGAGCGGCTGATGCAGGCCCACTTCACCGAGGGCGCCGCGGTCGGCTCACCGGCGACCCTGCAGCGGCTGGCCGTCGAGGTCGGGCTGGATGCCGACGAGGTCGCGTCGGTGCTGGCCACGGACGCCTACGCCGAGGACGTCCGCGCCGACGTCGCGCAGGCCCGCGAGTACGGGATCTCCGGCGTGCCGTTCTTCGTCATCGACGCGAGATACGGCGTCTCGGGCGCACAGCCCGCCGAGGCGCTGGCCTCGGCGCTCGAGCAGGCCTGGGCGGAGCGCGCCACGGCGTGACGTGGGCCGGGGCGCTCAGATCGCGGCGATCGAGTCCTTCAGCATCACCAGACCGACCACCATGCCGCCGACGACGAACACCAGGACGGCCAGCAGGACGAGCACGTCACTGAACCAGGTCCGCTGCCAGAAACGCGGCTCGGTCCGGGTCGGGCGCGCGGCGGCAACCGGAACTGCGGGAACCCGGATGGCGGGGACCCGGACTGCGGGAGCCCGGACTGCGGAGGCCCGGACTGCGGAGGCCCGGACGGCGGCAGCCGGCACTGCGGGAGCCCGGACCGCGGGGGCCGCGCGTACCGGAGCGACCGGTGCCGGGCGAGCCGGCGCCGCGGGCTGCCGGCGGGCGGGTTGCGCGGTGCCCGCGCGGGACGTGGCAGCGGCCGAGGTGGTGACCTTGACCGGATGCGGCGCCGCCCGCTTCCGGCTCGGGGACGCCTTGCGCCGACCCGACCGTTTCGTCTGGCTGCTCGTTGCCAATGCCCTTACCTGCCTGCACACACGCGGCGCCGAGCAGCGCGTCGCCGGACCGCGCTGTCCGCCGCCACCACTCGTTGGACATCTCCGAGCATCGACCCCGGGGCGCGCTCACCGCAAGACACGACTTGGACACCGCGGTCACGGTTTGATCAACTGATCGAGGGCTCAACCGAATGCGCGTTGGGCGCGGGCGTAGTCGGCATCGCTGACCGGGCCGAGCCACTGCGTCCCGCCCTGGGCGGTGACCGCGAGGTGGGCGAACACGTCGTCCACGCCGGCCCCGTGCCAGTGCTCCACCCCGGGCTCGACGTGCAGCCAGTCGCCCGGGTAGAGCGCGTGCGCCAGCTCCTCGCCCTTCCAGTCGACGACGCCGCGGCCCTGCACGACCACGATCGCCTGGTGCCCGTCGTGGACGTGCCAGTGCGAGCGCGAGCCCGGCGAGTAGACGAACCGGTTGCCCATCATCCCGTCGGCACCCACCCGCGGGATGTGGTCGGTACGCCAGACGCTGCCGGTGAAGTACTTCCCGTCCGCGAGAGCCGCGGTGGCCGACCGCTCCGGAAAGATCTGCATGACCGCCTCCTAGATCAGTTCGACGGCCTCGGCGATCGAGGCCAGGACCCGGCTCGGGCGGAAGGGGAACCTGGCGATCTGCTCCCGCCGCGTCGAACCCGTCAACACGAGGATGGTCTCCAGGCCCGCTTCGATACCCGCCACGACATCGGTGTCCATGCGGTCGCCGACCATCACGGTGGTCTCGGAGTGCGCCTGGATGCGGTTCATCGCGCTCCGGAACATCATCGGGTTCGGCTTGCCGACGAAGTAGGGCTCCGCGCCGGTCGCCTTGCTGATCAGCGCGGCGACCGAGCCGGTCGCCGGGAGCGGGCCGTCCGGAGAGGGTCCGGTGACGTCGGGGTTCGTCGCGATGAACCGGGCGCCGTTCTGCACGAGCCGGATCGCCTGGGTGATCGCCTCGAAGGAGTACGTCCGCGTCTCGCCGAGGACCACGTAGTCCGGATCGGTGTCGGTGAGGATGTAGCCGACCTCGTGCAGGGCGGTCGTCAACCCGGCTTCACCGATCACGTAGGCCGAACCGTTCGGCATCTGCTCGGCGAGGAAGCCGGCGGTCGCCAGCGCCGAGGTCCAGATGGCGGCCTCCGGCACGTCCAGCCCGGCACGGGCCAGCCGGGCGGACAGGTCGCGGGGCGTGTAGATGGAGTTGTTCGTCAGCACCAGGAACCGCCGCGAGCGCTCGGTGAGCCGGGCCAGGAACTCCACGGCGCCCGGAAGGGCGTGCTCCTCGTGGACCAGTACGCCGTCCATGTCCGTCAGCCAGCACTCGGCCGCGGGGCGCGCGGTCATCAGGCGCTGGGTTCCAGCAGGAAGACGGGGATCTGGCGCTCGGTCTTGAGCTGGTACCCGGCGTAGTCGGGGAACGCGGCGACGGCCCGTTCCCACCAGACCGCCTTCTCCGCGCCGGTCAGTTCGCGGGCGACACGGTCGGAGACCTCCGGGCCGTCGCGCAGCTCGACGTGGGGATCGGCCATGACGTTGTGGTACCAGACCGGATGGGTCGGCGCGCCGCCCTGCGAGGCGACCGCGAGGTACAGCCCGTCGTGCTCGACCTTCATGAGCGGGGTCTTGCGCAGCTTGCCGGACTTCGCCCCGCGGGACGTCAGGATGATCACCGGCAGGCCGCGCATCGTCGTCCCACGGGTGCCACCGGAGGACTCGTACTCCTCGACCTGGTTGCGGACCCACTCCTGCGTGCTCGGTTCGTACTCTCCCTGCAAGGCCATACCAGCAAGTCAACACCGCCCCGCCCCGGGGCGACAAGGCGGCCTCAGCCGGCACGCATACGATCGCCGAAACCGCCGGGACGACTGAGAGAAGCTACTCGATGGCCTTCGCCGCAACCGAGACCCTGTCCGCCCACACCGAGATCCTCACGGCAGCCGACGGCGCCGAGCTCGAGGCCTACGTGGCCCGTCCGGGAGGCACGGCACGGCGTGGCGGTGTCCTCGTCGTGCACCATCTCCCGGGCTACGACGCCGCGACGAAGGAGATCACCCGCCGCTTCGCCGCCCTCGGGTTCGACGCGATCTGCGTCAACCTCTACTCGCGGGAGGCGCCGGGCGCGGATCCCGACGACGCGGCGGCGGCGGTCCGAGCCCAGGGCGGCGTACCCGACGACCGCTTCGTCGCCGACATGGACGTGGCGGCGCGGTACCTGCGGGCCCTGCCGGAGGCCAACGGCAAGGTCGGCGTCATCGGCTACTGCTCGGGCGGGCGGCACTCCGTCCTCGCCGCGTGCAGCCTGCAACTCGACGCCGCCGTGGACTGCTACGGCGCGTTCGTCGTCGGAACCCCGCCGGAGAGTTTCCCGCTGCGCGTCGGTGGGCTGGAGGACAAGCTCGCCGGGCTGAGCTGCCCGCTGCTCGGGCTGTTCGGCGAGGAGGACAAGTACCCGTCCCCGGAGCAGGTGGCCGACCTCGACCAGCGCCTCACCGCGCTCGGCAAGCCGCACGAGTTCCACAGCTACCCCGGCGCCGGGCACGCCTTCTTCTCCCCGGACCGGCCGTCCTACCGCCAGGCGGCGGCGGTCGACGGCTGGGGCCACATCGCCCGCTTCTTCGCCACCCACCTGAGCTGACGGGAGTTTCGCGCATGTGCACCTACGTGACGGAGACGATCACCATCGCCGGAAGCGGCAAGGGGCAGGCGGGCTGGTTCCCGCTGACGGATGCGGCGGTGTACTACGACCACCCCGTGCACGCCCCCGCCGGCCACACCCTCAACATCGACTTCCGCAACCCCGCCCAGGGCCCCGGTGCCCGGGTGGCCGTCGAACTGACCGCCGAGTCGGCGCTGGAGCTGGCGCGGGCGATCCACGCCGCCCTCGACGCCGTGCCGCCCGGCGTGCTCGACGCCGAGGCCACGCAGGCCGCCGAGTCCGCGCAGACCGCCGGGTCCGCGCAGGCCGCACGCGTCGGCGCCGCCGTCACCTGAGGACGAGGCTGCGGTACCCGGCGTCCTCGAACGGGCGCCGGTCGCGGCCGACGGGCACCGTCACCATCACCAGGCGCCCGGCACGCTCCAGCGGCGCCAGGTCGAGACCGCGCGTCCAGCCGAGATCCACCTGGACGGCGTAATCCAGCTGCTCGCCGTCCACGGCCAGCACGTCGAGCAGCGGGGTGTCGGCCGCGGACACCTGCGGAAGGTGCAGCAACGGGCGGGCGAGCGCCGCCGCCAGCCCGCGAGCGAGGGGCGCCAGCGCGTCCTCGGCGCCGGCCAGAACGGCATGCACCCGTCCCCCGGCGCGCGCGGTCTCGACCCACGGTGTCAGAACGGGAGCCACGGCGGCGGGGAACGCGGCCGCGGCCGACGGAGGGACCAGGTGGCAGCGCGCGGCGACCCGCTCGTCGAGTCCGAGGCCCCCGGTCAGGTACCGCCGCCACTGCGGATCCAGCCGGACGGTGCGCCCGAGCAGGGGGCCCCTCCCGCCGAGCGCCACGATCCGTCCCGACCGCAGCGGCGCGTCCGGCGCGAACCGGTCCAGCGCCGCCAGCCGCGCCTGCAGATCGGTGCAGAACAGGTCCAGCGCGAGGGCGACGGTCGGGCTGCGGCGGCTGAGGTCGTCGTGCAGGTAGCCGAAGACCCGCTCGTACTTCAGGTCCAGCTCCGGCGCCAGCGCCAGGACGGTGACGGCGGCGTCGAAGGGATCCAGCTCGGTGCCGTCGGGGCCGATCAGGCGCGCCATCGACCCGGGCGCCGCGGCCGGCGTGGCCTCCCGCTGGGCGTCGAGCAGTTTCCGCACCTGCTCCTCGCCGACGTAGAGACCCCGGTAGGACTCGGCGAAGGCGCCGCCCTCGGCACGCCGGGAGGCCGCGTCGACCGCGATCGTCAGGGCCTCGTCGAGTCGGGCGAGCAGCGCCGGCAGGGACAGCCAGGGATGGACGGGAGTCGCCACCGCCCCACGATGCACGGGGACCGTTACCCGACCATCACCGCCGCATCCCGATCGGTGCCTGCGTGGTCGTTCACCGCGCGGTCGAACAGCCGCTGCAGGAGCGGCGAGGCACCGACGCCCATCTCCTCCCGTGCCAGGCGCAGATAGGCGTGGTACTGGCGCAGCGCCTCGACCCGGTTGCCCTCCAGCAGATGCGCCTCGATCAGCGCGCGGTGGGCGCTCTCACGCAGCGGTTCGGCCGACACCGCCGCCATCCCCGCGTCGACGGCCCACGCGTACCGCCCTGCGCGGGCATGGCTGCGGCAGACCGCTTCGAGCGCGTGCAGCCGCAGCTGGCGGTACTGCTCGCGCTCGATCATCAGCCAGTCGTCGGTCCAGTCCGGGAGGATGTCCAGGCGCAACTGCTGTTCCAGGCCCGGGTCGAGGCCGTCCCGGGAGCCGTCGAGCAGGGCGCGCGCGCCGGCCTCCGCGCAGCGCACGTCGACGCCGGCGTGGACCGCCACCGAGCAGTGCTCGACGACGACCGGTGCGACCGGCCAGCCGGAGAAGGTCCACAGGGCCGCGCGGAGGCTGGCGTTGGCGCGTTCGGGGGGCGCGTCCGGCCACAGCCGCTGCGCGAGCACGCCTCGGCTGAGCGGCCCGCGCGCCAGGGCCAGTACCGCGAGCAGTCGCTGGGCACGGGTGCCCAGCGGGCACTCCGCGCCGGCGATGCGCAGCGCGAAGCCACCCAGGAGCGAGATCCGCGGGAGCGGCGGGCCGGCGCCGAGGATGCCGGAGGGGCGCGGGCCGTGGGCGGGTTCTGCCATGGGGACCATCCGGATGCCGAGGATGAGCTGCCGAGGCTGCCGCACCGCAACGCCGGCCGTCATGCGTAGTCGACTACCCGATTTCCGGAGCCAGCACCGAGGACAGCTCGGCGCGGTCGTTCAGGTCGAGCTTGGCGCAGGCGCGGTAGACGTGCCCCTCGACGGTGCGCACGGAGATGACCAGCCGCTCGGCGATGTCCCGGTTGGACAACCCCGCGGCGGCCAGGGTCGCCACCTCGCGCTCCCGGCCGGTGAGCGGCAGCGACTGCGTCCCCGAGACCAGCGCGGGGGTGCGCGCCCCCTCGCACAGCGCCGCCAGCCGCGCGGCCCGCTCGGCGGCCGCGAGCTCGCCCCGGCGGTGACCGGCGCGGCGATGAGCGAGGGCGGCCTGGGCGGAGGCGTCGGCGGCGGCGAGCGTCGCCCCGATGTGCTGCAGTTTCAGGGATGCCCGCTCCAGCCCCGCGCCGTCGTCCCGCGCCAGGGCGGTGACGTGGGCCGATGCCGCGGGCGCGTAGTCACCGTCCACGCGAGCGGCGACCCGCTCGGTGCGCTGTGCACTGCCACGGTCGCCGAAGCGGGCGGCGTGGTGCAGCGCCACGACCTCCATCGCGAGCTGCCCGGAGGCGGCGCACACGTCGGCCGCGCGCAGTGCCGACCGCGCGGCGCGGCCGGGCGCGCCCTCCGCGGCGGCGACCCAGGCGCGTGCCAGGTACAGGTCAGGTTCGAAGAACCCGATGCTCGACCGGAACATGGACTGCGCCTCGAGCAGCAGCGCCCGGGCGGCCTCGCCCTCGCCCAGGACCGCCAGGCTGTCGATCAGCCACAGCCGGGCGAGGAAGCCGAAGTCGGCGGGATCACCGGACGCGAACGCGGCGACCGCGTCCTGGAGCCGGCGCCGGGCGGTGTGGACCGCCCCCCGAGCGAGCGCCACCCGGCCGTCCACGAGCGTCGCGACGGCGCCGGCGAGGGACTGCCCTCCTGCCGCGGCGACGAGACGGCGGACGGTCTGCTCGGCGGTGTCCAGGCGCCCGGTCAGGACGTGGGCGAGCACCTCCCCGAGGCCGATCGAGCTCGCCAGCAGCGACGTCTCACCGGTCCGCGACGCGGCGGCGTAGCCCCGGGCGGCGACCTCCGCCACGTCGTCCCCCCGTCCGGTCACCGCCAGCACCGGGCACAGGGCGCACGCGCCCCAGGTGACCGCGCGGTCGGACTGTCCGGGCAGGTCGAGCACCTCGCTCGCCATGGCGCCCGCCGCGGAGAGCCGGTTGGAGAAGAAGGCGAAGCACGCGGCGAGGGCGAGCAGCTCCCCGTGCTCGGCCGCATCCCGCGCGCCCGCCAGCACCCCGTCCACCACCGCGGCCGCGTCCGCGGGCCGGTGCAGCGTCCAGTAGAGGTTGGCCGCTGTCGGGACCGCGACCCGGGCCCGGTCGACGTCGGTGGTCGCGCGGCCGAGCAACGGCGCGAGCACCTCGTGCGCCCCGCCGCCGTCGCCCTGCCAGCTGAGCGCGTAGCCGAGCGCCAGCGGCGCCTCGAACGCGTCGCCCACCGCGACGGCGGCGCGGGCCAGCCGTTCGCCCAGCGCCAGGTTGGACAGGCTCGTCGCCTGCCAGCTGGCCTCGACCAGGCGCTCCGCGGTGACCGGCGCGTCGGCGTCCAGCGACAGCACCGCGGCCTTGAGGCGATCGGCGGGTGACTGTCGCCCGGCCGCGGTCAGCGCCGTCACCAGCTCGGTACGCAGGCGGCGCGCGGCGAGCGGGCCGGTCCGCGCCCGCACCGCCTCGCCGAACAGGGGATGCGCCAGCCTGACCGAGGCCGGGTCGGTCGGGGTGCCGGCGCGGATCAGGGCGCGCCGCTCCGCCTCGTCGATCGCGGCCGGCTCCGCCAACCGGGCCAGCACGGCCGGGGCGAGCGGCTCACCGTAGGCCACGACCTCCACGACCCGCCGGATCGCCACCGGCAGGTCACCTATGCGCCGCAGCAGCAGCTCGCCCAGCCGCGGCGTGACCGCGATCCGTCCGCGCCACTGCCAGACCCCGGCCGAGCGCCGCAGGCTTCCGGACTCGAGCGCACCCTCGACCAGTTGCCTGATGTAGAGCGGGTTGCCGCCGGTGACATCCCACATGCGCAGCGCGCTCGCGTCCTCGACCGGGCCGTCGAGCACGGTCTCCAGGAGGGTCAGGGTGTCGCGCGTGGTCAGGGCGGCGAGGTCGACGCGGTCGAGCAGCCCGTCCTTCCACAACGCCGTCACCGCGTCCGACGTACCGTGCCCGGCCCTGACCGTCACCAGCAGCGAGACCGCGCGCGACAGGGCGAGCTGGTGGACCACCGTCGCGGACGTGTCGTCGAGCAGGTGGGCGTCGTCGACGACCAGGACGGCGGGGCCGTCACCGCGCAGTTCGCGGGCGGCGTCCTGCAGCGTCCGAACGGCATCCGCACCGCGCCCGGCGGTCATGAGCGACGCGAAGGCCCCGAGGGGAACGGACCGGGCCGACAGGCTGGCGGCTGCCCACCGCACCGTAAATCCCCGGCTCTCGGCGAGCCGACCGGCCGCGCGCGCGACCTGCGTCTTTCCCACTCCTGACGGACCGGCGAGCAGCACCCCACCCGCACCATCCGGGCTCGTGAGCGTCCCGGCGAGCTGCGTGCACTGCTCGTGTCGTCCGATGAGTGGCCACTTCCCGACCACTCAAAGATCGTAAGGGCGCGGTGTGAATTTCAGGTAGCGAGATTCTTCCGAAACTCAGCACCCCACCGTCGGCAAGTCGTTCCCAATTCGTGTTCGAAATGGTTAACACTCGGACGCAATCAGGCGTACCAAGAGAGGTGACGACTGCTTCGGGGAGCAGTGTCGATGTCGCAGCACCAGGGCGATGGCGTCCATTTTCCGAACTCTCGTCGCCGGTTGCGGCGCAGGGGGACCCCACGCCCCCCGTACTCCCCCTGCGTCGCGCTTCCCTACCCCTGCTCGCGCGCCACCGGGCGGTAACGCACACCGGCTAATCTGCGCAGGGTGAGTACCCGACCAGTCCTGTTGAGCGTCGACGACGATCCGGCCGTGAGCCGATCGATCGCGCGGGATCTGCGCCGCCAGTACGGCGAGCAGTACCGCGTGGTGCGGGCCGAGTCGGGGCCGTCCGCGCTCGACGCGCTGCGCGAGTTCACGCTGCGGGGCGAACACATCGCGATGCTGCTCGCAGATCACCGCATGCCCGGGATGACCGGCGTCGAGTTCCTCGAGCAGGCGATGGACGTCGTCCCCGAGGCCAAGCGCGTGCTGCTGACCGCCTACGCCGACACCGATGCGGCCATCCGCGCGATCAACGACGTCGATCTCGACCGGTACCTGCTCAAGCCGTGGGACCCGCCGGAGGAGAAGCTCTACCCGGCACTGGACGAGCTGCTGCTGGAATGGTCCGCGCGCGCCCGACCCTCCTTCGAGGGGATCACGCTCATCGGCCACCAGTGGTCGGCGCAGACGCAGGTGGCGAAGGAGTTCCTGGCCCGCAACCAGGTCCCCTACCGCCACCTGGACGTGCGCGGTGTCGACGCGCAGCGGCTGCTGGCCACCGCCCGCCTGGCCGACCGGCCCGAGGTGCTGCCGCTCTGCGTCATGCCCGACGGCGAGATCCTCATCCAGCCGTCGGTCCGCACGCTGGCCGAGCGCGCCGGGCTGGCGACCACGGCCGGCAACCCGTTCTACGATCTCGTCGTCGTCGGCGGCGGCCCGGCCGGTCTCGGCGCCGCGGTCTACGGCGCGAGCGAAGGGCTGCGGACGCTGCTCGTCGAGAGGTCGGCCACCGGCGGCCAGGCCGGCCAGAGCAGCCGCATCGAGAACTACCTCGGCTTCCCCAACGGGCTCTCGGGCGCGGAGCTGGCGCAGCGGGCACGCGACCAGGCCATCCGCTTCGAGGTCGAGATCCTGACCACGGCCGAGGTGACCGCGATCGAGCCCCACGGGGAGGGGCGCGCGGTGCGCTTCGACGACGGCACCGAGGTCACCGCGCACGCCGTCGTGCTCGCCACCGGGGTGTCGTGGACGCGGATGACCGCGCCGGGCGTCGACGACTACTCCGGCCGGGGTGTCTACTACGGCGCCGCCGCGCACGAGGCGACGAACGTCAAGGGCAAGGACGTCTACGTGGTCGGCGCCGCGAACTCCGCCGGGCAGGCCGCCCTGTTCTTCGCCAAGTACGCCAAGCGGGTGATCATCCTGGTGCGCGGCAACGACATCCGCCGCAGCATGTCGGAGTACCTGGTCGCGCGGATCGAGCTCGCCGACAACGTCGAGGTCCGCACCTGCACCGAGATCGCCAGCGGCAGCGGCGACGAGGAACACCTCCAGCAGCTCGCGCTCCACAACAACGCCACAGGCGTGAGCGAGACCGTCGACGCCACGTGGGTGTTCGTGTTCATCGGCGCGTCACCCCGCACGGACTGGCTGGGCGAGGCGTTCGTGCGCGACGAGCGCGGCTTCATCCTCACCGGTCCCGAGCTGCTCGACGCCGAGGGGCAGCCACCGGCCGGCTGGCCGCTGGCACGGGACCCGTACCACCTGGAGTCCAGCGTGCCCGGCGTGTTCGTGGCCGGCGACGTGCGCGGCGACTCCGTCAAGCGGGTCGCCTCGGCCGTCGGCGAGGGCGCCATGGCAGTCACGCTCGTCCACCGCTACCTGGAGCAGGCTTGAGGACATGGCCCACATCACCGCTGACGAACTGAAGTCGCTGTTCCTCTTCGAATCGCTCACCGACGAGCAGCTGCAGTGGATCGCCGAGCGCGCCGAGAGCCGCACCTACGACGCCGGGGCCACCGTCGTCCACGAGGGGGACGAGGCCGACTACCTCTACGTCCTGCTCGAGGGCCGCATCCGGATGAGCCGTCAGGTCAGCGGCGAGGACATGGTCATCAACGAGACCGATTACCGCGGCGTCTACATCGGGCGCGATCCGCTCCTACGTCTCGGTGGGCAACGACAACTTCTACAACAACTCCATCGTGACGCTGACGCCGACGCGCTTCTGACTGCGGCTGCGCTCGGAGGACTTCGCCGAGCTGATGCAGCACTGGTTCCCGATGGCGGTCCACCTGCTCGACGGCATCTACCTCGGGGTGCGCAACAGCGAGGCCCAGATCCGCCAGCGCGAGCACCTGGCCAGCCTCGGCTCGTTGTCGGCCAACCTGGCCCACGAGCTGAACAACCCGGCCGCCGCGACCGTGCGCGCGACCGGCCAGCTGCGCGAGCGGATCGCGAAGATGCGGCACAAGCTCGGGGCCGTCGTGGCCGGCAACTTCGACCCCGTCACGATGACCCAGCTCGTCGAGATCCAGGAGCGGGCCGTCCTGAAGTCGACCGATCCCCATCCGTCCCTGTCGCCGGTGGAGCAGTCCGACCTCGAGGACGAGCTCATCGACCGGATGGACGAGCTCGGCGTGCACCGGCGGCTACGACCTGGCCCCGGTCTTCGCCTCCGCCGGCCTGGACCTCGGCTGGGTCGAGGAGACCGTCGCCGTGGCCGGACCGAACCGGCGACCGGAGCCCTGCGGTGGCTGGCGACACCCTCGAGACCGAGGCGCTCATGGACGAGATCGAGGACGCGTCCACCCGGATCTCCACCCTGGTCGCCGCGGTCAAGCGTCTCGCCACATGGACCAGGCGACCTTCCAGGACTCGACCTGCACCCGGGGCTCGACGCACCGTGGTGATGCTCGGCCGCAAGCTCGACGGCATCACCGTGACCCGCGACTACGACCTGACGCTGCCGCAAGATCCCGGCCTACGCCGCGGAGCTCAACCAGGTGTGGACCAACCTCATCGACAACGCCGTCGACGCGATGGACGGGCACGGCGTGCTGACGCTGCGCACCCGCCGCGACGGAGACGGGGTGACGGTCGGAGATCGGCGACACCGGCGCCGGGATCCCGGCCGAGGTGCAGTCGACCGGATCTACGAGGCGTTCTTCACGACCAAACCGGCCGGGCGAGGGCAGCGGGCTCGGGCTGGACAACGCGAAGCGCATCGTCGTCAAGCGCCACCGCGGGCGGCTGGACTTCCGCACGGGCCCCGACGGCACGACCTTCCAGGTCTGGCTGCCGCTGACCCAGGGTCAGGCCTGACGCTCGTCCGGCACGACCCATCCCTGCAGGTGCCAGCCGCGGCGCTCGCTGTAGGACCACCGCAACGGGGCGTCAGCGTCTGCATCGGCCCCCGCTCCGGGGCTCCGCGCGGTGTGCCGCCACGGATTGCGGATCTCGTCGAGTCGTCGGCACGCGTAGGTGTACTCGTGCCACACGGCGGCGATCCGCTCGAGCAGCCGCGGCCGTGCGCTGCCGTCCTCGTCCACCCTCGTCACCTGTCCCCGCGGTACACCCTGCGCGGCCAAGACGGCCGACTCACCAGAGGTACGTCCTCGACCCGGTTACCGGTTCATGTCCTGCGCATTCCAGGGTAGGCAGGCAGGTCCGGCGATGCCAGGGGCGCGCGTCGGACAACCCGGTGGTCGTCGAGTTGCCGCGCGCGCGGACAGGATGCAGGATCGTCTCCGTCCCGGCACCCTCCCCCCGTGGGGTGCCGGGATCTTCATGTCCGGGGGCCGGACGCCGGGCTCAGTAGGCCGCGGTGCCTCCGTCGACGCTGAGCAGTGCTCCGGTGATCCCGGCCCCGACGTCGGAGGCCAGCAGCAGCGCCATCCCGGCGACCTCCTCGACGGTGTTCGGGCGCTTGATCGCGGACTCGGCCGCGAAGATCCCCACCATCTCGTCGAAGGTGATGCCCATGGCCTCGGCCGTTCCCGGGCCGTTCTCGCGGATGATGTCGGTGATGACCAGGCCAGGGCAGATCGCGTTGACGGTGATGCCGTCGGTGCCGACCTCCTTGGCGATGGACTTGGTCATCCCGTTGATCGCGTGCTTGACCGCCACGTAGGGCGTGAAGACCGGCTTGCCGTGCTTGCCCTCGACGGAGGAGATGTTGATGATGCGTCCCCACTGCTGCGGGATCATGTGCTTGAGCGCGCGCCGGGTGGCCCAGAAGGTCGAGTAGAGGTTCCAGTGCAGGACCAGCTCCCACTCCTCGTCGGTGAGCGACACGGTGGGCTGCAGATCCTTCGCGCCGCCGGCGTTGTTCACCAGGATGTCGATGCGCCCGAACGTGCTGACGGTGTCGTCGATGAACCCCTCCACGACCTCCTGCTTCGTGACGTCGCCGGCGATGAAGATCGCCCGGTCACCGACGCCGAGCTCGGCGAGGACCTTCTCGCCCTTGGCCTGGGTGCGGCCGTTGAGCGCGACCTTGGCGCCCTCGGCCAGGAACGCCTCGGCGATCCCCCGGCCGATTCCCGCCGTCCCGCCGGTGATGGCGACGACCTTGTCCTGCAGCTTCATCGATCCTCCTGGTCATGGGTCACAGTCCGCTCTGCCCGAACACTTACTGCAGTCGGACTAAAGCTATGCGGGACAGCCTGTCACAGACCGGGCCAGGAGGGAACGATGAATCTCCCCAGCCCGTCCCGGTCCTGGTGCGGCGGGCGAAATCGTCGGACGTGGTCGGTAGCGTGCAGGCGTGGTGAGTCGCGATGTACCTCGATGACGGCGAGCTGGTGCTCAGCCCTACCGACCTGACCAAGTTCCTGGCCTGCCGGCATCTGACCTCGCTCGACCTCGCCGTGGCGCAGCGCCGGTTGGAATTCACCCATCCCCCGCCCGATGCGGCCCTGGAACTGTTGTTCGCCAAGGGCCTGGACCACGAACACGACTACCTCGAAGCGCTGCGCCGGACTCACGACGTCGTCGACATCGACACGTCCGATCTGGCCGCCGCCGTCCTCGCGACCGAACGGGCCATGGCGGCGGGCGCCGAGGTGATCTACCAGGCCACCTTCCTGCACGGCGGGCGGCGCGGGCACGCCGACTTCCTGCTGCGCACGGACGACGCGTCGGCGCTCGGCGCGTGGTCCTACGACGTCGCCGACACCAAGCTGGCGCGGCGGCTCAAGGTGCCGGCCCTGCTGCAGATGGCCGACTACGGCGAACACCTGCGGCGGATCCAGGGCCGGCCGCCGCACCTGCTGACCGTCGTGGCGGGCGACGGCGCGCTGCATCGCTTCCGGTTCGCCGACGTCGAGGCCTATGCCCGCCGCCTGGGCCACCGGTTCTCTGCCTTCCTCGCCGACGGGATCGACACCGTCGCCGAACCCGTCGCGCACTGCGGCCAATGCCGGTGGGAGCCGCGCTGCGCTGCGGAGTGGCGGGCCGCCGATCACCTCTCACTGGTGGCCTTCATGCGCGGTGACCACGCCCGGGCCCTCGAGGCGGCCGGGATCCGGACGGTGGCCGCCCTGGCGCGGGCGCCGTTCGACGCGCTGCCCACCTCGATCGGCCGGGCCTCGCGGGAGCGGCTGCAACACCAGGCCCGCCTGCAGCTCGCCGAACGCGAGACCGGTCAGCCCGTCTACGAGCTGATCCGCCCCGTCGAACCGGGGCTCGGCCTGCTGCGGCTGCCCGAGCCGGACCCCGCCGACCTGTACCTGGACTTCGAGGGCGACCCCTGGGCGGGGCGCGAGTACCTGGCCGGCGTCGGCGACCGGACCGGGGCGTTCACGGCCTTCTGGGCGCACTCCGCGGACGGGGAGCGCCGGCTCGTCGAGGAGCTCATCGACGAGCTGATGCGGCGGTGGCAGGCCGACCCCGGCCTGCACGTGTACCACTACGCGCCGTACGAGCGGGCGGCGCTGCAGCGGATGACGTCGCGCCACGGCACGCGCGAGGCCGAGCTGGACATCCTCCTGCGCGCCGAGGTCCTGGTCGACCTGTACGCCGTCGTCCGGCAGGGCGTGCGCATCAGCAAGGAGTCCTACTCGATCAAGAAGCTGGAGGCGTTCTACTGGGGACGGACCCGCGCGGCCACCGCTGACGTGTCCGACGCGATGGACAGCGTCGTCGCCTACGAACGCTGGCTGGTCGAACCCGACCAGTCGATCCTGGACCAGATCGAGCGGTACAACCGCGAGGACGTCGAGTCGACACTGGCTCTGCACGACTGGCTCGAGCTGCGGCGCGCAGAGCTGGGGCCGGATCTGGGGCGCCCGCAGCCCGAGGAGGTGACCGCGAGCGAACCCGGCGCGGACGAACAGGCGGAGACCGAACTCGCCGGGCGATTGCTCGACGCGGGGCGTCCCCTGCTCGCGGGGCTGGTGGGCTGGCACCGCCGCGAGGCCCGCCCCGGCTGGTGGGAGGTCTTCGCCAGGCAGGAGTTCGACGACGACGAGCTGGTCGAGGACGGCGCGGTCGTGGGCCCGCTGGCAGCTCCGGAGTACGTCCAGGACGTGAAGCAGTCCAGTGTCTGGGAGTACCGGTTCCCGCCGCAGCTCACGTCGCTCCGTCCCGGGGTGAAGCCCATCGACGTCACCGACCAGAAGGCCGTCGGCGAGATCGTCGCCATCGACGCCGAGGCCGGCTGGGTCCAGGTGAAGCGCTCGAAGAAGCTGGAGCCGAAGCCCTCCCGCGGCTTCGGCCCGCCGCCACCGATCCTCGACCGGGTGCTGCGCGTCTCGATCGCGGAGTCGGCCGAACGCATCCTGGCCGGTCAGGACATCCTGGCCGGGCGCCTGCTGTCGGGCACGGTGCCTGCCTCGGTGCTCGTGCGCGCGGACGAGACCCCGGCGCAGGCGGTGGTCCGGATCGGGTCGGCCCTCGACGGTGCCGTCCTCGCAGTCCAGGGGCCGCCCGGGACCGGCAAGTCGACCGCGGGTGCCGAGCTGATCCGGACGCTGCTCGACGCCGGGCTGCGGGTCGGCATCACCGCACTGTCACACGCGGTCATCGGCAACCTGCTGACCAAGGTCGGGCGCCCCTCCCTGCAGCGCAGCGACGAGTCGCAGTGGTGCGGCCATCAGCTCGTGGAGTGCGTCGCCACCAACGACGCCGTCGCCGCCCGCCTGGCCTCCGGTCAGCACCGCCTCGTCGGGGGGACGGCCTGGCTCTGGTCGCACGACAGCCTCCGCGACAGCGTCGACGTGCTGATCGTGGACGAGGCCGGGCAGTTCTCGCTGGCCAACACCGTGGCGGTGTCGCGCGCGGCGCGGTCGCTGGTGCTCCTGGGCGATCCGCAACAGCTGGCCCAGCCCAGCCAGGCCGATCATCCCTACGGCGCGGGGGTGTCGGCGTTGGAGCACTGGCTCCGCGGGCACGACACGGTCCCCCCGGATCGAGGCGTCTTTCTCGACACGACGTGGCGCATGCACCCGGAGATCACGTCCTTCGTGTCCCAGCTGTCCTACGAGGACCGGCTGCTGGCAGACAAATCCCTTGCGCAGCAGGCCGTTCTGGGCTCCGGGCCGCTCTCCGGATCGGGACTGCGCTGGGTTCCGGTCGAGCACGCCGGCTGCGAATCGGAGTCGCCGCTCGAGGCCGCGGTGGTGGCCGACCTGGTCTCCGGGCTGCTCGGACGGCCGTGGGTCTCGCACACGGGCGTCGTCGCACCGCTGACCGCCGACGACATCCTCGTCGTCACGCCGTACAACGCCCACATGGCACTCCTGCGCGCCGCCGGCGTCCCGGACGGGGTGCAGGTGGGCACCGTGGACCGGTTCCAGGGGCGGGAGGCGGCGGTGGTGATCTATTCGCTGGCCTCGTCGTCGGCCGCGGACGCGCCCCGCGGGGTGGACTTCCTCTTCGACACCCACCGCCTGAACGTCGCGGTGTCCCGGGCGCGTGCGCTGACGGTCCTGGTCGGCTCGCCGGCCCTGCTCGATGCCGAGGTCCACAATCCCGTGCAGCTGCGGATGGTCAACGCCCTCTGTCGCTACGTCGAGGCCGCGTCGGCGGTCCAGCCGTCCATCGCCGGCGCGCCGACGTCAGCCCATGCCGGGCGGCAGCTCTCCCGAGTGCACGACGTGCAGGCGCTGCGTCGGGCGGGTCAGCGCCACGTAGAGGTCGTTGATCCCCTGCCGTGATTCGGCCACGATCGCGGCCGGCTCGACGAGGACGACGCCGTCGAACTCCAGCCCCTTCGCGTCGGCCACGGTCAGCACGGAGACGGGAGAGCCGAGCGCGCCGGTGTCGGAGGTGACGACGCCGGCAGGCAGCGCGGCGGTCACCAGCGCGGCGACGGCGGCATGCCCACCGCGCGGCGTGATCACCGCGATCGTCCCCTCACCGGCCAGTTCCCACTCGGCGCGCACGACGTCGGCCAGCGCGGGATCGCCCGCGGCCAGGCGGGTGTACTCGGGTTCGTACTTGCCCCGGCGCGCCGACGTCGGCACCACCACCCGCAGGCCGGCCGCCCGGACGACGGCGGCGGCCACGTCCATGATCTGCTCCGGCGTGCGGTAGTTCACCGTCAGCTCGGCCAGTTGCCAGCGGTCGCCGACGTGGGGGCGCAGCGTGTCCGCCCAGGACGTGGTGCCGGCGAGCGATCCGGTCTGCGCGACGTCTCCGACCAGCGTCATCGACCGCGCCGGGCTGCGCCGCATGATCAACCGCCACATCATCGGCGACAGTTCCTGCGCCTCGTCCACGACGACGTGCCCGTAGGCCCATTCGCGATCGCCGGCGGCCCGCTCGGCGACGCTCCCGAGCGAGTAGGACGCCCCGTAGCGGGTGGCCAGCGCCTCGGCGCTGATGAACTCGCTGCCGCCGAACGTGTCCTGGACCGAGTCGGCGTAGGCCACCTCCGCCTTGCGCTCGGCGTCGGCGCGCGCGGTGTCGGCGGCGCTGGCACTGTCGTCCGGCCCGAGCAGCTCGGCCGCCTCGTCCAGCAGGGCGACGTCCGCCACGGTCCAGGGCGCCGTCCGGGACCGCGCCAGCGATGCGCGCTCGGCCACGGTCAGGCGCCGGGCGGCATCGTCGCGGTGGCGCTCGTCGGCGTACAGGTCACGCAGCAGCCGGTACGGGTTGATCGGCGCCCAGCACCAGTTGACCTCGCGCCGGACGTCGGGCGACTCGTGCAGGTCGGCCAGCAGCGTCGCCCGGTTCTCCTCGTCCAGCTCCTGGTTGCGGGCCTCGGCCAGTTGCCGGACCAGACCGCGCAGGATCTCGGCGACGAAGCCGACGCGGGCCTGGTTGTGGCGCGCGCGCGAACGCCGGGCCCGCTCGCGGGCCTGCCGGACGGCCAGCGGCTCCAGGGTGATCCTGGTGCCGTCGACGTCGAGGGTGAGCGGTCGCTCGATGAGTCGCTGGCGGCGGCGGACCGCTTCGGCGATCACCTGCGCCATCCGCACGTCGCCCTTGAGCGCGGCCAGCTCGGGCGGGTCCTGCAGGTCGGTGCTGACCCCGGGGAAGAGCTCGCCCGGTGTGGCCATGAGCACCGCGTCGGCCTCGCCCAGCGCCGGGAGCACCTGCTCGATGTAGCGCAGGAAGACGCGGTTGGGCCCGACGAGCAGCACGCCGGAGCGCTCGATGCGCTGCCGGTTGGCGTAGAGCAGGAACGCCGTGCGATGCAGGGCGACGGCGGTCTTCCCGGTCCCGGGGCCGCCCTGGACGATGAACACCCCGGCGAGCGGAGCGCGGATGGCGCGGTCCTGGTCGGCCTGGATCGTGGCGACGATGTCGCGCATGCGCCCGCTGCGGGCGGCGTCGAGACTGGCGAACAACGCACCCTCGCCGATGACGATGTGCCCGCCGTCCACGCCGGCCGCCTCGAACGCTGCGAGATCGAGCACCTCGTCCTGGACCGCGGTGACGCGACGGCGTGCCGTGGACAGCTGGCGGCGCCGGATCACCGACTGCGGACGGGCCGCGGTCGCCTGGTAGAACGGCTCCGACGCGGGCGCGCGCCAGTCCACGAGCAGTTCGTTGCGGTCGGCGTCGGAGATGCCGATGCGCCCGACGTAGCGGCGGGTGCCGTCGAGCAGGTCCAGGCGCCCGAAGGCCAGCCGCTGCTCGACCGCCTGCAGCTGGGCCACCCGCCCCGAGTACAGCTGGATGAACGCCTCCCGCTCGGACCGCGCGGCCGGCGTACCGGTCGTGGCGCTGCTCGTCGCCCGCGCCAGCGCCGCCTGGGCCTGCTCGCGCATCACGTCGAGCTGGTCGTAGAGGCGGCTGATGTGCTGCTGCTCCGCGGCTATCTCGGCGGCGACGGCCGGCTGGCCCACCTGCGTGCCGTCGAGCTCGCTGATAGCTGATTCTCCCGCGGTCGCCGTACAGATGGGCCTGACCAGTATGCCACTCCGGCTCCGGCGCGGCTCCTGGCCGAGGTGGCCACCCGGGCCGCCGACCGGAGAAAAGGTGATGTCTATGGGATCATCGCTGGGAATGAGGCTGGTCGTCGGGCTTGCGGGGGCAGGACGGCCTGGAATCGAGAGGTTCGACCCATGGCCGTGACCCCGCTCGAGCAGACACTGCTCGGCACCGACGATGTCGAAGCCCAGCTCGCGCGCGTGCTGCTGCGGGACGGGCTGGTCGACGCCGGCGAGCTCGCCCAGGCGCAGTCGACCCGCATCCGCACCGGCTCGCTGCTGGGCACGGTCCTCATCGCGATGGGCGCCTGCCGCCCGCGCGACGTCTACCGCTCGCTCGCCGAGGTGTGGGGGGCCGACTACGTCGAGGCGGTGTCCGTCGACCTCGACCCGCAGGTACTGGCGCGGATCCGTCCCGAGCAGCTCGTCGCCGAGCGCTGGGCCCCGCTCACCGAGGAGGACGACGGTCGGCTGCTGGTGATCACGGCTCGCTGGCCCACCGACGAGCTGCGCCGGCACATCGAGGACGCCCTCGGCCGGCCCGTGCGGTTGGCGGTCAGTTCGGAGTGGTCGATCACCCGGGCGATCCAGAGCGGCTACGCCACGGAGATCCTCGACGAGGCGACGCTCGGCCTGTGGCGGCAGGACCCCGGCCTGAGCGGGAGAACCGTGGTCAACCGGGCGCAGCGCGTCGTGCTCTGGGTCGCGATCGCCGTCGTCGTCCTGTGCGCGATCTTCTTCCCCGTCGGGACGCTGAGCACCGTCGCCCTCGTCATCGCCTTCGGGTTCTTCGCCGGCATCGCCTTCAAGTTCATCGTCTGCATGTCCGGCGCCGAACGCGAGTACGAGGAGGTCGTGACCGACGAGGAGGTGGCTGCGCTCCGCGACGACGAACTGCCGGTCTACACCGTGCTCGTCCCCTGCTACAAGGAGAAGGAGATCGTCGGCCAGTTGGTGCGCAACCTGGGCGCCCTGGACTACCCGGCCGACAAGCTCGAGATCCTGCTCCTGCTCGAAGCCGACGACGAGGAGACCCTGGAGGCGGCGCGGGCGAGCAATCCCCCGCACACGATCACCTTCATCGTGCTGCCGGACAGCCAGCCCAAGACCAAGCCCAAGGCGTGCAACGTCGGGCTCTTCCTCGCCCGCGGCGAGTACCTGGTGATCTACGACGCCGAGGACCGCCCCGACCCCGACCAGCTGAAGAAGTCCGTCGCTGCGTTCCGGAAGTCCAGCGAGAACACCGTCTGCGTGCAGGCCGCGTTGAACTACTTCAACGCCGACGAGAACATGCTGACGCGGATGTTCACGCTGGAGTACTCGTTCTGGTTCGACTACATGCTCCCGGGACTGGACGGGGAGCGCCTGCCGATCCCGCTGGGCGGCACGTCGAACCACTTCCGCACCGAGAGCCTGCGCGAGCTCGGCGGATGGGACCCGTTCAACGTCACCGAGGACGCCGACCTCGGCATCCGCGCGGCGGCGCGCGGCTATCGCGTCGGCGTCGTCAACTCGACGACCTACGAAGAGGCCAACCGGGCCTACGGCAACTGGCTGCGCCAGCGGTCACGCTGGATCAAGGGCTACATGCAGACCGTGCTCGTCCACACCCGGCATCCGGTGCGGCTCGTCCGCACGGCCGGGCTGCGGCAGACGCTGTCGTTCGGGTTGCTGATCGCGGGCACCCCGCTGTCGTTCCTGGCGGTGCTGCCCCTGTACGCGATCTTCGTGCTGTCCCTGTTCGTCTCGCCGGCGGCGATGGCGCCGTACTTCCCGGGATGGGTGCTCTGGCTCAGCCTGGCGAACCTGCTCGTCGGCAACGCCCTCATGGTGTGGGTGTCGATGATGGGCGCGTTCCGGCGGCGACGGAACTGGCTGGTGTTGTGGGGGCTGATGAACCCCTTCTACTGGATCATGCACTCGATCGCGTCCTACAAAGGCCTGTGGCAATTGATCACCCGCCCGCACTACTGGGAGAAGACGACCCATGGTCTCAGTCATGTCGACCCCGCGGCAGCCGGTCGCAGTGCGATCGAGGTCGGTGCCCCTGCGGCGCTGGCCGGCTGAATCCGCCGACCGCTGGCTCGTCCGGGCACTGATCGCGCTGCCGCTGGCCGCGCTGGCGCTGCAGGCCAACACCCACGGTTACCGGGATCTGACGAACTCCACGCTGTCCCGCCAGGCATCCCTGATCAAGTGGGGTTCGAGCGACCTGTCCTTCGTCCGCCACCTGTACCCGCCGCTGCCCACCGCGCTGGCGGCGATCGTGCCGGGCAGCGCCGCGTGGCTCGGCATCCTGGGGGCGGTGGCGGGCGGCGTCGTGCTGCACGCGATCGCCGAGCGGCTCATCCAGCTGCAGTACCCCGGCCCGGTCGTGGTCTTCCTGACCGTCTCCTTCGGGGCCTCGCCGGCCTTCCTCGTGACCGCGACCTCGCAGCTGCAGTCGTTCCTGACGCTGGCACTGTGCATCGTCGCGCTGGACGGGTTCCTGCGCTTCGCCCTGCGGGGTCACACGCTCGGCGGCTTCCAGGCGGGCCTGGCCGTCGGGCTGGCCGCCGGGTGCGATCCGTTCGCCTTCCTGTTCGCGGTGGGCCTGGCCGTGGCGGCACCGCTGATCGCCAACTTCCGCTTCCGCGGTCAGCCGCAGACGGGACGCGCGGCCGCGGCGGTACTGCTGCTGCCCTCGGCGGCGTTCTTCGTGGGGTGGACCTTCCTGCAGTGGCGCTTCACCGGTTCCGCGCTCGGCTGGCTCGCCGACGCCGCGCCCGGATTGCCCTTCCACGGCGGCGTGATCCATCAGCTCCGCGCCGCGTTCCACGTGCTGTGGCTGCCGATCCTGCTGACGCCGCTGTTCGTGATCGGCGCGGCGCTGGCCGCCAACCGGAGCAAGGTCGCGGCGCTGGGCTACACGATCCTGCCGCTGGGGATCTTCGTCAGCGCCTGGATCGGGCTCACCGTCACCCGCGTCGAGGTGAGCGTGCTGCTCGGCGCCGTCGCCCTGATCGCCCTGCCGCGCCGGCCCCGGCCCGCCCTCCAGTTGGTCGTGATGGGCGCGGCGGTGGTCCAGCTGGCGCTGTTGTGGGGATTCGGCACCGGCAGCCCGATCGTGCACGAGTGGACCGACGCGGTCCTCGGCCGCTGAGAGCACGGCGCGGCGGCCAGCCGGAGGCGACGGCGGTCAGCCGACGTCGAGGATGACCGCCTCGCTCGGGGCGAGGACGACGGCGTCGGCGCCCTGCCAGTCGGCCGGGCGGCCGGCGTCGCTGGACAGGACCAGCCGCGCCGGGTGCTCCAGCGGCAGCTCGACGGCGCGCGCGGTGAAGTTGACGGCGACGAGCAGCTGGTCGCCGTCCTCGCCGTGCCGCAGCCAGACGAGCGTGTCCGGGCCGGTGTCCAGCACGTGCTGATTGCCCAGGCGGAGCGCTGACCGGCGCCGCCGGAGCCCCGCGAGGGCCCGGAACAGGTTCAGCGTGGAGCTCGGATCGGCCTCCTGCCGCTCGACCGACAGCGCCTCGGCGTCGGCGACGATCGGCAGCCACGGCTCGCCGCTGGTGAACCCGGCACCGGGCCCCGCGACGGTGGGCGAACGCCAGGGAAGTGGCGCGCGCTGCGGGTCCCGCCCGTCGACGTCGATGACCCGTTCGGGGGGCACGACCGCGTCGGGCAGGCCGAGCTCCTCCCCCTGGTAGACGAACGGGGTGCCGCGCAGGGCGTACAGCATCACCCCGACCGCCCGGGCGCGCTGCCGCCCCAGCCCGTCGTGGTCGAAGCGGCTGGCCACCCGCGGCAGGTCGTGATTGGCCAGGAACCAGGCCGGCCAGGTGTGGCCCGTCGACAGCGCCTCGAACTCCGCGATCGAGTCGCGGTAGGCGTCGGCCGACCACGGCAGTTCCATGAAGACGAAGTTGTGCGCCATGTGCAGCTGGTCGCCGGTGTTGAGGTAGCGGACGAACCGGGTCAGATCCTTGATGGCCAGCTCGCCGACCAGCATCCGTTCGGGGTAGGCGTCGGTGACGGCGCGCAGGCCCTGCATCCGGGCCGGCAGGCTGTCCCAGTCCTCGTCGTGGGGCGCCTCCCCGGTGACGTTGTCGCGCAGCAGCGGGTCCTTGCCGACGCGGTGGACGGCGTCCAGGCGGAAGCCGTCGATGCCGCGGTCGAGCCAGAACCGCATGACGTCGTGCATGGCCTCCTCGACGGCGGGGTTGTCCCAGTTCAGGTCGGGCTGCTCGGCCAGGAAGGAGTGCAGGTACCACTGCCCGGTCGTCTCGTCGTGGGTCCAACCGCCGCCGACGGCCTGGAACCGCGACTGCCAGTTGTTGGGCGGCCCTCCGTCCGGGCCGCCGTCCCGCCACACGTAGAAGTCGCGTCGCGGGTTGTCGCGGGACGAGCGCGACTCGGCGAACCACGGGTGCTGGTCGGAGGTGTGGCTCAGCACCCAGTCCAGGACGATCTTCATGCCGCGGTCGTGGCAGCCCCGTGTCAGCTCGTCGAGGTCGGCGAGGGTGCCGAAGACGGGGTCGATGTCGCAGTAGTCGCTGACGTCGTAGCCGAAATCGGCCATGGGTGACGGGAAGATCGGCGACAGCCAGATCGAGCCGACCTGCAGCGAGGCGAGGTAGTCGAGATGGTCGATGATGCCGCGCAGATCCCCGACACCGTCACCGTCGCTGTCGGCGAAGGAACGGGGGTAGATCTGGTAGACGGCGTCGTTCTGCCACCACAGGCCGGGCTCCATGAGCGAACTCTAGCCAGAAGGAGCATGGTGGACAGGTGGCGACATCCCCCAGGCAGAGTTCGTCCGTCCGCTCGTGGCTCGGCGCCCAGATCTTCCAGCGTGTCGCCGGTGACGAGGGTCCGGCGCGACGCACCCGCATCGCCGACGGCACCGGCGAGCGCCTCTTCGCAGACGACCGCCCGATCCGCCAGGTGCACGCCGACGCGTCGATGTTCGTCGGCGGCATCCGGGCGTTGCTGCTGCAGTCGTTGCACCCGCTGGCCATGGCCGGCGTCGCGGCGCACTCCGGCTACAAGGGAGATCCCTGGGGTCGGCTGCAGCGCACCAGCTACTTCCTCGCGGTGACCAGTTTCGGCACGATCGAGGACGCCGATGGCCGCGGTGGACCGCGTGCGCGGGGTCCACGAGCGCGTCCGCGGCACCGCGCCGGACGGGCGTCCGTACGCCGCCTCCGATCCGCACCTGCTGCGCTGGGTGCACATCGCCGAGGTCGACAGCTTCCTGGCCACCCACCAGCGCTACGGCGCGCACCCGCTCGACCAGGCCGGCCGCGACGGCTACGTGGCCGACACCGCGGTCGTCGCCCGGGCGCTCGGCATCGCCGATCCGCCCGTCACCGAGGCCGAGCTGGCGCAGCAACTCGCCGACTACCGTCCCGAACTCGCCGGCACCAAGGACGCCCGCGCGACGGCGCGCTTCCTGCTGCTGAACCCGCCGGTGCCGGCCGCTCTGCGCGCGCCCTACGGCCTGCTGGCCGCGGCCGCCGTGGGGACTCTCCCGGTCTGGACGCGCTGGCCGCTGCGGCTGCCGTACCTGCCGATCGCCGAGTCCACCCTGGGGACGCTGACCGGACGGGGCGTCGTGTCGACGATCCGCTGGGCGATGACGCCGCCGGCCGGGGCCACGTCGGCGCCGGATTCCGGCGAGCGCGCCGGCTGACCGACGCTCCCGGCGCCTTCCGGCTAGAGGGCGTCCTGGCGCTGCAGGATGTGCAGCGCCACCCAGCCGATCGGCACCGGCAACCAGAACGTCGCCAACCGGAACAGCAGCACCGCGCTGATCGCCGCCGCGCTGGACATCCCGACGGCGGCCAGGCCGGTGGACATGGCCAGCTCCACGGCCCCGAGGCCGCCGGGCGTCGGCGCGACCGACCCCACCGCGGCACCGGCGAGGTACACCACCGCGACCTGGGCCAGGGTGACGTTGCCGTCGAAGGCGCGCACCGCGAACCACAGCGCGGCGATGTAGCAGCCGTTGAGCAGCAGCGACCCGCCCACGCTCTCGGCGAGCTTGGTGGGACTGGTCAGCAGGTTCAGCAGCCGCGGCAGCGCCTCGCGCAGGGGCGGCAGCACCCGCGCGACGAGCCAGCGCCGGGCCGAGGGGATCGCGAGCACCACGAGGACCAGGGCAGCGGCCGCGCCGAACGCGACGAAGGCCCAGCCCGGGATCGGCAGGCTGTGGTCGGCCGTCGCCCCTGTGGCGGCGGCGAACCCGATCAGCAGCACGACGTGGGCCACCGCGTTGACGACCTGCGACATGCCCACGCTCGTCGCGGCGCCGGTGATGCTGACCTTCGCCTTGCGCAGGTAGCGGATGTTGACCGCCAGCCCGCCCACCGACGGCGGCGTGAGGAACCCGGCGAAGGACGCCGCGAGCTGGGCGAGCACGGTGTGGGTGAACGAGAGCTTCTCCCGCACGTACCCGGTCAGCGACAGGGCGGCGGCGAAGTACGTCCCGGCCGAGGCGAGGAGGACCAACGGCAGCCACTGCCACCGCGCGGAGCGGAAGACCGTCCCGAGGTTGACCGAGCCCAGCTGGCCGACGATCAGGTAGGCGGCGACGATGACCGCCACGACGCTGATGATCGTGCGCGGCCGCACCCGCTCCACCCGTACGAGCTCGGGGAGGTCCTGCTGGTGGATCTGGTCCTGGACCTCCTCGCGCAGGGAGTCCAGCAGGGCGGGGTTGCGGCGGATGGCCTGGCGCGTCTCCCTGATCAGCGCGATCGGCTGCAGCAACGGCAGGGTGGCGGCGAGCTCGTCGTCGCTGAGGCTGGTGCGCGCGCTGCGCACGGCCCGTTCGGCGCCGGCGAGCTGCGACGCGGTGATCAGCAGCTGCGCACGATCGAGGCTGATCCGCAGCTCGGAGGCGAACGCGGCACCGTCGGCGGGGATCGGCAGCACGATGTGACCGTCGGGGTCGACGAGGATGGATCCGGCGGTGAGGCCGCGGTGCGTGACCCGGGCGTGGTGCATCCGGCCCACCGCGGCCCAGAGCTCGTCGAGCTGGGCGTCGGTGGGCGCGAGCAGGGGCGCGGCCTCCGGGCGCCGGTAGACGAGCACGATCGTGTCGGGTCCGCAGGGCACTCCCGCGAGGAGTTCCGGGACGGGGGCGCCGGCGGCCGTCGAGGCCATCGTCAGCAGCGACCGGCGCTCGGCGGCCCGTTCGAGGGAGAGCGCGGGCGCGGGGGCGATCTCGCTGCGGACCCGGATCAGCCGCGACACGGAGTGGATCGCGCCCGAGGCGATGAGATCGCGGTCGAAGACCAGCACGCTGAGCTGCGAGCCGTCCGGCGTCGTGCCGACGTAGGTGCGGTGGTCGTCGTCGCTGAGGTGCAGCCGCTGCAGGCGCGCGAGCGGGACGCCGCGCACGGCCAGCTCCGCGGCGATCCGGCTCCCGTCGGGCCACTCGTTCACGCTGCCGGCCAGGTAGCGCACGGCGATGCCGACGGTGACGCCGATCGTCAGGCTCAGCAGCAGCGACAGCAGTGATGCCTGGGTGGTCGTGAACGCGGACACCACGTAGAGAGCGGTCAGGGCCAGCAGGGCCGCGCGCCACACGGGATCACCGGAGACGCCGATGACCGCGACGAAGGCGAACAGTGCGGCCAGGTAGGCATCGAGCGGGCGGACCGAGGAGTTCGTGCCGACGTGGGCCAGGGCGCTGTGGAGCGCACTGCGCGGGAGCGCGGCCACGATCTTGTCGAGCCCCTCGATGATGCCGATGGTGATGACGCCGGTGAGGAGGGCCTCGATCAGGCGGCGGGTCTGGCCGCGGACGATCTCGCGCGCCATGAAGGCGAGCGGGACGGCCAGCGCTCCGAAGTTGCCGACCAGGCTGAACGTGCGCACGAAGACGTGCGGGATCTCGCTCAGCAGGCGGGCCAGGTCGTCGTTCGCGCCGCGGGCGGCGTCACTGGCGACGGTCCCGACACCGGCGAGCAGTGCCAGGATGATCGCCAGGCTGCCCAGCCGCACCAGGTCCAGCGAGCGCCGCACGCGCGTCGGTTCGGCGTCGATGATCTCGACGGGAACCGGTTCCCGGGGCGCGGCGGGAGGCGCGGCCGTCGTCGCGGTCGGTTCGACCGGTGACGTCGCGGGCACATCGACGCCAGGGATCACCCCTTCAGGATGCCGTATTGCAGCCGCGGGACGCTGCGTCCGGCCGAGATCGAGTCACGCTCGTCACCGCCTGTCAAACCCTGTCGCTGTGACAAAGTAGTTAGTTTGCGACAGTAAACTATGTGGCAGACTGTGGATCGGAGGCGATTCACCTGTGAGCACCACGACCACGTCCGGACCCGCGCCCAAGGCAGGGCGCTTGGATTCCAGCCACCCGCACTACAAATGGGTGGCCCTGTCGAACACCACCCTGGGCATGTTGGTGGTCACCATCAACTCGTCCATCGTCATCATCAGCCTGCCCGCGATCTTCCGGGGCATCGGCCTGAATCCGCTCGGCGCGGGCAACGTCAGCTACCTGCTCTGGATGCTGATGGGCTACCTGCTGGCCACCGCGGTCTTCGTCGTGGCCTTCGGCCGCCTCGGTGACATGTACGGCCGCGTGAAGATCTACAACCTCGGCTTCATCGTGTTCACGGTGTCGTCCCTGGCGCTGTCGTTCGATCCGCTGCACGGCGGGCACGGCGCGCTGTGGTTGATCGGCTGGCGGGTGATCCAGGGCGTGGGCGGCGCGATGCTCTTCGCCAACTCCACCGCCATCCTCACCGACGCCTTCCCCTCGCATCAGCGCGGCCTGGCCCTCGGCGTCAACCAGATCGCGGCGATCCTGGGCTCGTTCCTCGGACTGATCATCGGTGGCGTGCTGTCGGAGTGGGACTGGCGCGCGGTGTTCTGGGTCAGCGTCCCCGTCGGCGTGCTCGGGACCGTGTGGTCGCTGAAGTCCCTGCACGACGCGGGTGTGCGCCGCAAGGGCAGTCTCGACTGGCCCGGCAACATCTCCTTCGCGCTCGGCCTGACCCTGCTGCTCACCGGGATCACCTACGGCATCCAGCCCTACAAGGACCACGTCATGGGCTGGACCAGCCCGACCGTGCTGACGGAGCTGATCGCCGGCGTCGCGCTGCTGATCGTGTTCTGCGTCGTCGAGAGCCGCAGCGCCGATCCGATGTTCCACCTGGACCTGTTCCGCATCCGCGCCTTCGGGCTCGGCAACCTGGCCGGGCTGCTGGCCAGCATCGGCCGGGGCGGCCTGCAGTTCATGCTCATCATCTGGCTGCAGGGCGTGTGGCTGCCGCTGCACGGCTACGACTACGCGAGCACGCCGCTGTGGGCGGGTATCTACCTCCTGCCGCTGAGCATCGGATTCCTCGTCACCGGACCGGTGTCCGGGTACCTCTCCGACCGCTACGGCGCGCGCCCCTTCGCAGTGGGCGGCCTGCTGCTCGTCGCCGCGTCCTTCGTGGCCCTGGCGCTGCTGCCGATGGACTTCCCGTACTGGGCCTTCGCCCTGGTGATCGGCGCCAACGGGCTCGGCTCGGGCATCTTCTCCTCGCCCAACGCCACCGGGATCATGAACAGCGTCCCGGCCCGGCAGCGGGGAGCGGCGGCCGGCATGCGCGGCACGTTCTTCAACTCCGGATCCGCCCTGTCGATCGGGATCTTCTTCTCCCTGATGATCGTGGGGTTGTCGTCGACGCTCTCCGGTGCCCTCCGGACCGGACTGACCGGGCAGCACGTCCCGGTCGGTGTGGCCGACCAGGTCGCCGGGCTCTCGCCGGTGGGCAGCCTCTTCGCGGCCTTCCTCGGCTTCAACCCCCTGCAGACGCTGCTCGGCCCGTCCGGGGTCCTCACCACGATCCCGGCCGCGAACGCGCACACCCTGACGGGCACGGACTTCTTCCCGCAGCTCATCTCCGCACCCCTGCACCACGGCCTCGTGCTCGTGTTCATCACCGGCGCGGTCATGATGGTGATCGGGGCGATCTCGTCCTGGTTCGCCGGCGGCCGCTACGTCCACGTCGAGAAGGGCCAGCTGTCCGGAGAGGACGCTGCCGAGGTCGCCGACGGGGAGCTCGAGGTCGCGGCGATATGACGGCGGCACCCACCGGGGAGATCGCGCCTGCCCCGGGGGTGGCACCGGCACCCGCCCTGACCGACGCCGAGCGTGAGCTCGGCGCCCGGCTGGATCGGGCGCTGGGCCGCCTGGTGCGGTGGAACGCCCGCCGCTCCCCCGGCCCGTTCGCCCCCGGCGTCCTGTCCGCACTGGGCACCGTCGTGGACTACGGGCCGATCCGGCTCGGCGATCTCGCCGCCCGCGAGGGTGTCGCGCCGGCCTCGTTGACGCGCCTGCTCGGCGTGCTGGAAGGGGCCGCCCTCGTCGCGCGCTCCACCGACCCGCTCGATCGCCGATCCGCCTTCGTCACCGCCTCCCAGGCGGGCAGGGCGCTCATCGAGGAGCGGCGCCACGAACGCGGCGAGGCACTGGCCGGCCGGCTGGCGCCCCTGGACGCGCCCCAGCTCGCCGCCCTGCTCGCCCTCGTCGACGCCATCGAGGAGGTCTCCGCCGGCTGACGCGGTTCGCGCGGCCGTGCGTGTGGGGACTCTCACCTCCGGGATGACCCCGCCGCTCCACGAGGTTGCGCCCAACGGCGCAGGAACCCTGCGCGCAACCGAGATGGAGTGATGATGACCGACCTCTTCGAGCCTTTCACCGTGGGCAAGCTCGCCCTCGCCAACCGGATCGTGATGGCGCCGCTGACCCGCAACCGCGCCGACGACTCCGGCGTCCCGCAGGACATCGCGGCCACGTACTACGGGCAGCGCGCGTCCGCCGGACTGATCATCACCGAGGGCACGCAGCCCAGTGCCGTCGGCCAGGGCTACGCGAACACCCCCGGGCTGCACTCCGCCGAGCAGATCGCCGGCTGGCGCGCGATCGCCGACGCGGTTCACGCCGGCGGGGGCTCCGTCGTGGCCCAGCTGATGCACACCGGCCGTATCGGCCACCCCGCCAACAAGGCAGGGTTGGAAGTCGTGGCTCCCAGCGCCATCGCCGCGCCCGGACAGATCGTCACCCGCACCAGCGGATCCCAGGACTACCCGACTCCCCGCGCGCTGGAGACCGAGGAACTCGCCCCGACCGTGGCGGACTTCGTGCTGGCCGCGCGCAACGCCGTCGAGGCGGGGCTGGACGGCGTCGAGCTGCACGCCGCCAACGGCTACCTGCTCCACCAGTTCCTGGCACCGTCGACGAACACCCGGACCGACGGCTACGGCGGCTCACCGAGCGCCCGCGCCCGGTTCGTCATCGAGGTCGCCGAAGCCGTCGCCGAGGCGATCGGCCCGGAGCGCGTGGGCATCCGCATCTCCCCCGCCCACAACGTCCAGGGCACGATCGAGTCCGACCCGGCCGACGTCGCCGCGACCTACGGTCACCTCATCGACGGGATCGCCCCGCTCGGCCTGGCCTACCTGCACGCGCTGGCCGATCCGCGCAGCGAGCTCATCCGCGACCTGCGCCGGCGTTTCGGCGGGGCGTTCATCGCCAACGACGGCTTCTCGACGGTGACGACCAAGGCCGCCGCCCAGCAGATGCTCGACGACGGGGTGGCCGACCTGGTCGCGGTGGGGCGGCAGTTCATCGCCAACCCCGACCTGCCCCGGCGCTGGCACGACGACGCCGAGCTGAACGAGCCCGACCCGAGCACGTTCTACACCCCGGGCGCGCACGGCTACACCGACTACCCGGCGCTGTCGGACTGACTCCCGCCCGGGACAGCTGCGCGGTGCACAATGAGGGCCGTGCAGCTGCCCGGGTCAGGTCTCGCGCGGCGGCTCCGGCCGCGGACCGCGCGGCCCCGAGCCCTCCGCGCGCGGATGCTCGCGCTGGACCCGGTCCAGGACGCGCACGAGATCTACCGCTGGCACGCCACGATCGAGTTCCCGTGGGACGTCACCCGCGCCCTCGAGCTCGCCCTCTACCGCACGTACGCGGTGCCGTCGATCGGCGGCCTGCTCGACCAGACCGGCGAGTTCGCGCAGCGGGCGCAGAAGCGCTACGACGACACCGCTCTGCTGCTGGCCGAGGTGCTCGAGCACGGCTTCGACAGCGCGCGGGGACGCGCCGCGATCGCCCGGATCAACCGCATCCACGCCCGCTTCGACATCAGCGCCGAGGACATGCGCTACGTCCTCGCCGTCTTCGTCGTCACGCCGCTGCGCTGGCTGGACAGGTTCGGCTGGCGCCCCGTCACCACCGTCGAGCGCGAGGCGGCGTGCGGGTACTACCGGCAGCTGGGGGCGCGGATGGGCATCCGCGACCTGCCCGAGTCGTGGCCGGACTTCTGCGCGCTGGCCGACTCCTACGAGATCGCCCATTTCCAGTACACGCCGGCCAACGCCCGTATCGGCACGGCCACCCGCGAGCTGTTCGTCCGCTGGTTCTGGTTCGTCCCGGGGCCGGTCGTCCGGCTCGGGGTGCATGCCCTGCTCGATCCGTCGGTCCGGTCGGCGTTCGGCTTCCCCGACCCGCCGCCCGTGGCCGTACGCGGCGCAGACCTGGCCCTGCGGCTGCGGGGACGGCTCGTCGCGGTGCTGCCCAAACGCCGCACACCCTTCCACACAAGGGATTCGTGGCTCGTTCGCTCCTACCCCGGCGGGTACGAGATCGGCGAGCTGGGGCCGCCGGGGCTACCGTCGTAGCGTGCGCGCCATCAGCTACTCCCGCACGGGAGCACCCGACGTCCTGAGCCTGACCGACACCCCGTCGCGGGACCCGGGCCCAGGTGAGGTGCGGGTGCGCATCCACCGCTCGGGCGTGAACCCGACCGACTGGAAGTCCCGCGCGGGCAGCGCACCGGGCACCCCGATCGACCCGGCGCAGGTACCGGGCCAGGACGGGTCCGGCGTCGTCGACGCGGTGGGCGACGGCGTCGAAGCGGCCCTGACCGGCCTGCGCGTCTGGATCTGGGAAGCGGCCTACCAGCGCCCGCACGGCACCGCCCAGGAGTACGCGATCGTGCCCGCACGACAGGTCGTCACCCTGCCGGACATCGCCTCGTTCGATCTCGGCGCCGCGCTGGGTATCCCGTTCATGACGGCGCACCGGGCGTTGACCGTGACCGAGGACGGGCCGCGTCGCCTCGGCCCGGGGACACTCGACGGCCGGACGGTCCTCGTCGCCGGCGGCGCCGGGGCCGTCGGCAACGCGGCGATCCAGCTGGCCCGCTGGTCGGACGCGCGCGTGATCACCACCGTCAGCAGCCCGGCGAAGGCGCAGCTCGCGGCCGCGGCGGGCGCCGACCACGTCATCGACTACCGCACGCAGGACGTGGCGGCCGAGCTGCGCAGGATCGCCCCGCACGGTGCCGACACGATCGTGGAGGTCGCGCCGGCCGCCAACTCCGGCATCGACGCGGCCGTGGTCGCCACCCACGGTTCGGTGGCCGTCTACGCCACGGACGGCGGACCGGAACTCACCCTCCCGGTGCGGGCGCTGATGGTGCCCAACGCCCGCTGGCAGTTCATCCTCGTCTACACCGCACCGCACGAGGCCAAGGCACGCGCGGTCGAGGACATCGCCGCGGCCGTCCTCGACGGGGCGCTCGGGGTCGGTGCCGGGCGCGGCCTGCCGGTGCACCACTTCCCGCTCGAGGCGGCGGCGCAGGCGCACCAGGCGGTCCAGGACGGCGCCGTCGGCAAGGTCCTGATCGACGTCGCCGACTAGCCGAGCTGCGCGGGCTCCCCGGCCGGCGCGGGTGCCGCGGCGGGCGCTTCCCGCCCACCCGGCATGCAGGTCACCGCGACCGTCATCGCCAGCGCCACGACGGCCACCGCGACGAAGACGTGCTGCGTGGCCGAGGTGAGCGCGGCGCGCGACTCGTGCCCGGTCGGGGTCGCCGAGCCGAGGGTGGCGTTGGCGATGGCTCCGAACACCGCGACGCCCAGTGCGCTCCCGATCGCCCGGCAGAACAGGTTGGTGCCGGTGACGACGCCGCGCTCCTGCCAGCCCACCGTCGACTGGGCCAGGATCAGCGTGGGTGTCGCCACGAGCCCGAGGCCGAGGCCGATCACGAAGCAGGTCGCGCCCACCTGGAACACGCTCGAGGACTCGCCCAGCAGGATCAGCAGGGCGGTGCCGAGAACGACGAAGGCGCTGCCGATCAGCGCGCAGCTGCGGAACCCGATGCGCAGGTACAGCCGCCCCGACTGGGAGGCGGAGACCGGCCACCCGAGGGTCAGCGTGGCCAGCGCGAATCCCGCCACCACCGGGCCCGTCCCGAGGACGTCCTGCACGAACGTCGGGATGTAGGACGTCAGGCCGAGCACGATCGCCCCGACGCCGGCCGAGACCAGGCTGCTGGTGAGCAGCACCCGCCGGCTGAAGACCCACAGCGGCAGGACCGGATTGTCCACCCGCCGTTCGACGCCCACGAACGCGGCGACCAGCAGCGCGCCGGCCACGAGGATCCCGAGCCCGGGCAGGGACAGCCACGGCCAGGCCTGCCCGCCCTCGAGCACGCCCAGGATGAGCAGCGTGCACCCGCTGGTCAGCAGGCCCGCGCCGGTGTAGTCGATGCGGGGGTGGGTGCGTTCGACCTGCTCGGAGAAGCTGCGCACCAGCATCGTCGCGGCGAGCACGCACAGGGGGATGTTGACGAAGAAGATCCACCGCCACGAGACGTACTCGGAGAAGACGCCGCCGAGCGTCGGCCCCACCACCGAGCAGATTCCCCACACGCTGGCGAGATAGCCCTGGACCTTGGCCCGCTCCTGCAGCGAGTAGAGGTCGCCCACGATCGTCACGCTGATCGGCTGCACCGCGCCCGCGCCGAGGCCCTGCACCACCCGGAAGATGATCAGGACGGTCATGTTCCAGGCCAGCCCGCAGAGGATCGACCCCAGCAGGAACAGGCCGATGCCGAAGAGGATCAGGGGTTTGCGCCCGAACAGGTCGGCGAGCTTGCCGTACAGCGGGACCGTGACCGCCTGCGCGAGCAGGTAGATCGAGAACAGCCACGGGAACTGGTGGAACCCGCCGATGCTCGTCACGATCGACGGGACGGCGGTGGCGATGATGGTCGAGTCGATGGCGACCAGGGCCGTCGAGAGCATCAGGGCCAGCAGGATCGGCCCGCGCTCGGATCTCAGGCCCACACCGCTCGCTGTCACTGCGTCCATCCTGCCAGAGCCGCCGCGCCGTCCACGGGCCGGGACGCGGTCAGGACACGCCCTGAGAAGGCACTCAGGCCAGCCCGGGCGCAACCTCCAGCGCGGTTCCGGTCGCCGCCTGCACGTCGGCCACGCTGACCCCGGGCGCGAGCTCGACCAGGCGCAGCCCGGCCCCGTCCGGCAGGACGTCGATGACCGCGAGCTCGGTGATGATCCGGTCGACGACGCCGCGCCCGGTGAAGGGAAGCGTGCACTCGTCGAGGATCTTCGGCGCACCGTCGCGGGCGCTGTGCTCCATCATGATGATCACCCGGCGGGCACCGCTGACCAGGTCCATCGCGCCGCCCATCCCCTTGACCATCTTGCCGGGGATCATCCAGTTCGCCAGGTCACCGGTCCGCGACACCTGCATCGCGCCGAGCACCGCGGTGTCCACCTTGCCGCCACGGATCATGCCGAAGCTGGTGGCGGAGTCGAAGAACGCGGCGCCGGGCAGCGCCGTCACGGTCTCCTTGCCGGCGTTGATCAGATCGGGGTCGACCTCGTCGTCGTAGGGGTACGGCCCGACGCCCAGCACCCCGTTCTCGGAGTGGATCACGACGTCGACGCCGGCGGGGATGTGGTTGGGCACCAGCGTCGGCATGCCGATGCCGAGGTTGACGTAGGAGCCGTCGCTGAGTTCGCGCGCCACCCGGGCGGCCAGTTCGTCCCGCGAGAGCCCGCTCATGAGGTCGCCTCCGGCCGCGGGCGCACGGTGCGCTTCTCGATGCTCTTGCGTCCGGCCTGCTCGGGTGTCAGCGCGACGACCCGGTGGACGTAGATTCCCGGCAGGTGCACGGCGTCGGGGTCCAGCTCGCCCACCGGCACCACCCGCTCCGCCTCGACGATCGTGATCCGCCCCGACATGGCCGCGTTCGGGTTGAAGTTGCGTGCCGCGGCATGGAAGACGACGTTGCCCCACGTGTCCGCGACCGCCGCGCGGACCAGGGCGTAGTCGCTGACGATCGCCTCCTCCAGCACCTGCAGCCGCCCGCCGATCTCGCGGACCTCCTTCGGCGGCGAGGCCAGCGCGACGCTGCCGTCGGGGTGGTAGCGCCAGGGCAGGCCGCCGTCGGCGACCTGGGTGCCCACCCCCGTCGGGGTGAAGAACGCGCCGATGCCGGCACCGCCCGCGCGCAGCCGCTCGGCCAGGGTCCCCTGCGGGGTCAGCTCGACCTCCAGCTCGCCGGCCAGGAACTGGCGCGCGAACTCCTTGTTCTCACCGACGTAGGACGCGATCACCCGGCGCACCCTGCCCTGCTCGAGCAGCACGCCGAGCCCTGCGCCGTCGACGCCGCAGTTGTTCGACGCCACGCTGAGCTCGCGGGCACCCTGTGTCAGCAGCGCGTCGATGAGGATCCAGGGGATGCCGCTGAGCCCGAACCCGCCGACGGCGAGGCTCGCCCCGTCCGGGATGTCGGCAACGGCCTCGGCCGCCGAGGCAACCGTCTTGTCCATCAGTGCGTCTCCCGTCTCCTCGGGTGCCGGGAACCACGGTTGCCGGGAACCACTGCGGCAGCCGACCCGATCACCCCGTGGCAGCCAGCCTAGAGCGCCGGGCCGGCGTCACTCCGGCTTGCCCCGCGTGAGCTGCGTCAACCCGGCGGTGGTGACGAAGGCGGAGAACATCGCCCCGAAGAGCGTCACCGGTTGCAGCGCGCTGGAACCCCACGTGGGGTCGCGGACATAGGTCGCGATGTAGACCGCGACCGCGGCGACCATGCCCGAGGTGACCGAGACGATGCCCCCGACCGAGAACAGCCACGTGCCCAGCGCGCGCGGTGCGAAGGCGCTCTGGCCCGCGGTGCGCTGCGTGTGCACGACCCACAGTGCCCACGTGCCCGGGAAGAACACCGCCGCGAAGAGCCACCACAGCACGACGCCGTGCACGTACTGCATCGTCACCGTGATCGGGATCGTGACGGTGTTGGCCAGCCGGGCGTCGTCCAGCGTCACAGATCCGGCGTAGCTGCCCGGATCGCCGAGGCGGTTGTCCGCCCGGCCGAAGCACAGCGACAGATGGATCGTGCGGCCGTCGACGCTGGCGACCGGGACGATGCGCTCCAGGGAGAGCCTGCCGTCGTCGTCGCGCCGGAACGTGTCGACCCGGGTGTTGATCAGGTCGGAGTTCGCCAGCGGGCCGGAGAGATCCAGGTACAGGTCGAGGGACTTGGCCCGGACCGCGCGGCCGAAGTCGACCTCGACCTGCTGCCCCACCCGCAGTTTCGCGGTGACCTGCTTCGCGCCGGGCACCGCGCCCGCGGCACCGACCGGCCCCGTCGACTGCGGACACCCGCCCCGGGCCTGCACCGAACCCAGCCGTACCGCGCGCAGCGTGATCACGGTCAGGATGCCGACGATGATCAGCAGCAGGACGGTGGCGATGACGACCGCGCCGGCGGTGATCGCGCGCGGCTCGGCCGCATGGGCCGGCGAGGTCGGTGGAGGCGGCGTGGCCGGTGCAGCGGGGGCCGGTGGCTCGGCAGGCTTATCCGGATTTCCTGGTTGCATAGCAGATAAGTGGCAGGCAGCCCACGTGGATGTCAAGCATCTTCCCGATTGTGTGTCGTCATCGGTACGGTGCAGGCCACCCGGCAACGGGTGTCCACACGGGTGGTGGCGTATGCACGGGGCACCGGAAAGGGCGCGGCGCTTCCGGCCCTGAGGTCAGATCCTGCCGGCGCTGACCGTCGGCAGGCCGACCTTGCGGGCGACCGGGTTCCACAGCGCAGCGAAGTCGGATTTCGCGGCGGTGGCCCGCGAGTCGTGCTGGTGCGCCGTCGTGAGGCTGCCCGTGGTGACGGCATGACCCTTGCAGCGGCGCAGCGCCGTGCGTCCCCAGGAGGCGTAGTCGCTGTCGGCGGCGGCCGATTCCTGCAGCGCCGATTTCAGGCTGGCGGCCAGGCGGGCACCGGTGGGGATCGGCGAGACGTCGAGCGCGCCCAGCTGCGTGATGAGACCGTTGCGCACGCCCGCCGCGGTGTCCAGCGCGTCGACGGAGGCCTGGACGTCCTTGCAGTTGCTGATGCTGCTGATCGCCTTCTGGACGCCGGATCGTGCCGCCGTGCTCTTGTCGAGCAGCGCCTTGACCTTCGTCGCGGCGACGATCTCCGCGGGCGGTACCGGCGTCGCCTTCGGGGTAGCGCTCGGCGTGCGGCTCGCCGGTGGCGTCGTGGACGGCGCGGTGGTGGTGGCGGCCTCGGTGGTGGGGCGCGTGCTGCTGGTCGACGCGGTGGACCCGCCGCGGAGGTGGGTGATGGAGAAGTAGGCCCCGAGGATGATCAGGAGCAGGACCACGAGCCCCGCGACGATCAGCGGTGCCGCGCTGCGGTCGGGAGCATGGCGCGGCTGGCGCGGCGGGCGGGGTGCCGGCCCGCGCGGAGTCGGCTGCGGTGCCGTCGTCGGCTGGTAGGCCGTGACCGGCGGGTAGTCGTACCGGGGCAGGACCGTCGTCGGGTCCTCCGGCGCGGCCTGCGGCGGGGGGCGCAGGCCGGGGGGCGGCAACGGGGCGCCGCACCGTCGACAGAACCGGTCGTCGGGCGCCCCGACGAGACCGCATGCGCTGCAGGTCGGCATCGGGCCATGCTAGGTCACGGGCCGCCGCTCGAACCTCCCGCCGGGCGGCGGACGACGATGAGGTATACCCATTCCGGATGCACGCCACCGCCGAGGAGAGGACAGCGCGATGATCCTCACACCGGTCGACGCCGGCCTCCACGCGCGCATGAGCACGATCGGTGTCGTCAGCCCCGGCGCGATGGGATCCGCCGTCGGCCGGGGGTACGTCGAGGCCGGGCACCGCGTGCTCGCCACGGTGTCGGGGCGCTCGGCACGGACCGCGGGGCTCGCGCACGGCCTGGAGCTGGTGGACTCCCTGGAGCAGGTGGTCGCCGCTTCGGACGTCGTGCTGAGCATCGTGCCGCCCGGTGAGGCCGCGGCCGTCGCCCGGGACGTCGCCGACCTGGCCGCCGCCCTCGCGGTCCGGCCGCTCGTGGTGGACCTGAACGCGATCGCGCCGGAGAAGGTCCGCCGCATCGCCGACGAGTTGGGTGGGCTCGACCTCGTCGACGGCTCCATCTCCGGCGGGCCGCCCGAGCGCGCCGGCACCCGCGTCTACCTCAGCGGTGCGCGAGCCGACGAGGTCGCCGCACTGGGTCATCCGCGCCTCGAGATCGTGATCGTGCCCGGCCCGATCGGCACCGCGAGCGCGGTCAAGATGTGCACGGCCGGCGTCTACAAGGGGTTCTCGGCGCTGCTCACGTCCGCGGTGATGACGGCCTCCGCCAACGGTGTGCGCGACCTCGTCCTGGCCGACCTGGCACGCGAGTTCGCCGACACCGTCGCGGACCTGCCGTGGCAGCTGGCGAGCGCGGCGAGCAAGTCCGCGCGCTTCGTCGGCGAGATGCACGAGATCGCCCGCACCCAGGCCGCCGCCGGACGCCCACCCGAGCTGTTCGAGGGCATCGCCGCGGTGTGGGCGCAGGTGGCCGAGTCGCAGCTGGGCGCACTGAGCCCCGAGGACGCCGCCGCAGTCACCGACCTGGACGCGGTCGTGCGGGCACTGGAGCAGTCGTGACCGGCCGCCGGAGCGCGGGAATCCTGCTGTTCCGCCGCCGCGAGGGCGGCGCCCAGGTGCTCCTCGGTCACTCCGGGGGGCCGTTCTTCACGCGCCGGACGGCGGGGGCGTGGTCGATCCCGAAGGGCGAGTACGAGGACGACGAGGCACCCTTCGACGCCGCCGCGCGGGAGTTCACCGAGGAGCTGGGGTTGCCGGTGCCCCCGGGGGAGCGCATCCCGCTGGGCGAGGTGACCCAGAAGAACGGCAAGCGGGTCACGGTCTGGGCCGTCGAAGCGGAGCTGGACCCGGAGACGATCACGCCGGGGACGTTCAGCATGGAGTGGCCGCGCGGGTCCGGACGGATCGAGGAGTTCCCCGAGATCGACCGCGTCGCGTGGTTCGACCTCGCCGAGGCACGGACGCTCATGGTCGCCGGGCAGCAGGACTTCCTCGACCGCCTGCCGTAGGTGATCTTCCGGTGACGCGGCCGTGACGGCCCGCTGGGGACACTGACCGCGTGTCAGTGACCGTGGGAGCGAAGGGCATCGACTTCTCGTTCGCCCATCTGGACATCGACGACATCGCGCGCAACGGAGCCCGCTTCGTCATCCGCTACTCCGGCGGATACGGCCGGATCCAGAACCCCGGTGACGTCGGGCCGAAGCTGTGCCGCAAGGGCGACATCGCCGCGGCCGTGCGCGCGGGAATGGACTTCATCGCCAACTCCGAGTGGTACGAGGGGCGCATCACCGAGGGCTCCGGGGCCGGCGCCCAGGACGGTGCGGCCGATCTCGCGTTCTGGCAGGACGTCGGTCTGCATCGCGGCGCGTCGATCTACGTCAGTTGGGATGCCGCGCCGCTCGAGCGCCAGTTCGATGCCGTCGCCTCGTACCTGCAGGCCTACGACAGAGCGCTCGACGGCGTATACAAGGTCGACTTGTATGCGGGCGACCCGGCGATCAGGGAGATGAAGCGGCGGGGGATCATCAACTACGGTTGGCGCCCCAACGCGGGGAGCTGGAGCGGGGACCCGGACGGGCACTACTACCAGCGCGCGGACCTGTGGCACGAGGTGCAGAACCTCAGCTCGGCGTCGATCTGGCAGAACGGCAACTACTGGTACACCAAGCACGCCGACGAGAACATCATCCTGCAGCCGCACTGCGGATCACATCTGCAGGCCGCGGGTGGCGCGGGTGGCGTCATCAACTCGGGGCCCCCGACGCCCGAGCACGAGGGATCCTCGGCGGTCACGCTGCGCCGTGGGTGGCCGACGTACATGCACGGCGGCGACTACTTCGGACTCGTGACCGGGCCGGCGCAGTCGCACGGCGGCTACTACGCCATCGAGCGTCCGGACGTCTTCGCCATCCAGCAGCGGCTGCAGACACTCGGTTACGCACCCAAGGCCCCCGGCTGGGCCGACGGCGTCTTCGAGAAGCCCACCCTGGACGCCGTTGCGGCCTGGCAGCATGCCCACATGCCGGGCACGCAGTTCTACGGCCAGGTCTGGCAGGACGACTGGACCAGCCTGTTCACCTACTGAGCAGACTGCCTTCGGAGGGCTCGGCGGCCGACCCGCTCGTTCAACCACTAACGCCTGCGCGTCGCCGCGATCTCGCCCTGGCGCCACGGGGTCTGCACGGGGACGTCAAGAGCAGCTACCGGTACGCCGCCAGTACACACCCGCGATCCGTGTCCGGCAGGCCGAACTCGTCATGATGTTCATTTTCGCTGTATGTTCAGTTAAAGTGAACGTACCCGGAAACTGAACAGGGAGAGCATGAATACCACGACCAGCCGGCTCATGGCACAGCTCGCGGACCTGGGCATTGACGCCGACGTCGACGCTCCGGCTGCCCGGAACGGAGCGCGGAGAGGCGTACTCCACCTCGCGCGCGGTGCGTCCGGGGAGACCTTCGAGTTCGTTGAGGGTCCCGACGTGCGACTGGCTTCGGTCCGGCCCGTCAGGTCTACCCAACCCTTGTTCGTCCACACGCCGCACGTCGCACCCAAGACCCGCGACGCGTTCCGTCGAGCGGGTGTGCAGTATCTCGATGATGCCGGCAATGCGTGGATCCAGTTCGGTGATGTGCTCATCGACGTCCGCGGACGAACGCGCCAGGAAGGTGGCAACAGCCGGCCGAGGGCGAGCGGCAACCTGTTCAGCAGCGGCCGCGCTCAGGTCGTGCTGGCCCTTTTGGCTTGGCCCGATCTCTGGAACGCGCCCCAGCGGGATGTGGCACATGCCGCTGGGGTGTCGCTCGGCCAGGCGCACAACACCCTCGTCTTGCTGGCGCACGCAGATTACGGCGCGAAAAGTCGTCCTACAGGACGCTCGGACCTGCTCGATCTGTGGGCCGCTGCGTTCCCGTCCGGCCTTGCTCAACGACTCATGCTGGCCAGGTTCCGGGGCGACGTCGGTCCGGTGGAAGCGGCAGGCGATGAGGTGGCATTGTCGGGGGAGGCGGCCGTGCCCAACATGCTGAAGGCCGCGACTCTGACGCTCTACGTCGCCACGCTGAGTCCGCGCCTGGCCATCGTGAATCGGTGGCGCGCAGACGGCGAGCCGAACATCGTTGTCCGCCGGAAGTTCTGGAACGATCCTGACGTCGCTGGTGCGGCGGTGCCGCGAATCGTCGGCGCCCCGTGGCCGTTGATCTACGCGGATCTGCTGGCAAGCGTCGACCCGCGCGCACGCGCGGTGGCGCACCAGTGGCGGGAGCAACATGAACAACCTCGTTGACCTGCCCGACGACTTGCTCGACCCGATCGCCCGTGTCGTCGCCGCAGTGATTGCTCACACCGTTGGCGTACAGCCCGCAGACGTCATGGTGGTCGGCGCGGTGTGCCGGGATCTGCATCATCACGCACTTGGCCACCGGTTCGCCGTCACCGCCACCCATGACCTGGATCTCGCGCTCGCCCTCCCTTCGTGGGACGCGTTCCGCGCCGTGGCCGCAGCGTTCCCGCGAGTCGGCCACACGGGCATCCGGTTCCACATAGCCGACGTCATGGTGGACCTGCTCCCCTTCGGCGCCATCGAAGATCCCGAAGGTGCCGCCCAACCTCCGACGCGGCGGGAGACGTTGAGCGTGTGGGCGTTCAGCGAAATCTTCGCGGAAACTCTGCCGCTGCACTTGCCGACCGGAGTGACTGTGAAAGTGCCGACGGTGGCTGGCTACGCCGCCGCCAAACTCGGCGCTTGGCTGGATCGTTCCGAGTGGCACGAAGGCAAGGACGCCGCCGATCTCGCGCTGGTCATGTACTGGTACGCAGAGTCCTCCTCGGTACGCGACAGGCTGTACGAGACCGAGGAGGGAAGAGATGTCCTCAGCGCCGAATCGATCGACCTGCCACTGGCCGCGGCACGGCTGATAGGTCGCGACATCGCGACAACGATCAGGCCCGAACGCCTGGCCGAGCTTCTGTTGCGTTGGCCCGGCGACAGCCAGCTGCTCCTACGTGAGCTCGGCATCTCCGGCGCACCGTGGCCGCGCGACGCAACGCGTCGCCAAGCATTGATCGATGCTCTGACACACGGTCTAGTCGACTGAGAAGACTGAGAGCAACCGGCCACGTGTGAGCTATGTCGCGATACATCACATCGAGCCGACGAGGGGACTTGAACCCCTAACCGCCCGATTACAAGTCGGGTGCGCTACCAATTGCGCCACGTCGGCGGGCAACCGCTACATCTTCCCAGATGCGCGGCACCCCGACGTCACGGCGATCAGCTCGACAGGTCGTAGACGGTGTCCGTCCCCACCGTCCTGGCGGTGAACGTCGATGCCACCCACTGCTGGATCGCGTACGCCGTCGAGGTGTTCGCAGCTGTGGAGCCGATGAAGCCGCTGGTTCCGCTGCCGATGAAGTAGTGGACCTTGCCCTCCGCGACCAGCTTCTTGAAGTCGGCCAGTGAGATCGCCGGGTCGGTGCCGTTGTAGCCGCCCAGTGCCATGACCGAGGTGTCGGTGCCGAGCTCGAGCGAGGACGCGGTGTTGGAGCTGACGACCGCCGCCGACCACTCGTAGGAGCCGGAGCCGTTCTCGAGGAGCGTCTTCAGGGCGGTGCTGACCGTGGTCGCACCGCCGAGCCCGGCACCGCCGCCACCACCGGTGCCGCCGAAACCGCCGCGAGCCACTCCACCGGTCGCGTGCCACCGTAGCCGTGCCACCGGTCGCTGTGCCACCGGTCGCTGTCACCGGTCGTCCCGCCCGGCGCGCCGCCGAAGCCGCCGCCGGGACGGGTTCCGCCTCCGAAACCACCCCGGGCAGCGCCTCCGGCGCCGCCGAACCCGCCACCTCCGAAGCCGCCGGTGGCCGACGGTCCCGCCGTGGGCAGTGCCCCCGAATGGGCGGTCGACGCCGTCTGGAGCGCGTACGCGCCGGGCGCGGCGATGAGGGTGAGCACGATCGCCGGTCCGGCCACCAGCCCGGCCCGGGAGAAGTACTCGCGGGGGATGAGGATCGCCACGATGGCGACGACCGCGGCCACCACCACCAGATACTTCAGCTCGGGGTGCCAGCTGGCGCGTCCGAGCAACCGCACGGCCCACCAGGCGGTGACCGCGAGCAGCGCCGAGAGCGCGACCCGCGAGAAGACCAGGCGCCGCGTCCGCCAGAGCAGGGTCACCCCGATCCCGGTCAGCGCCGCGATCGGCGGCGCCAGCGCCACCGTGTAGTAGGGGTGGATGATGCCGCTGGCGAAGGAGAAGCACCAGCCCGTTGACCAGCAGCCAACCGCCCCAGAGGATGACGGCCGCGCGCACGCCGTCGGTCCGCGGCCGGTTCCGGGTGAGCCACCCGCCCGCCACGATGCTGATCAGCGCAGCGGGCAGCAGCCAGCTGATCTGCGTCCCCATGTCCGAGCCGAACAACCGCAGGAACCCGGTCGTCCCCGACGAGAAGCCGCCGCCGGTGTTACCGCCCACGGCGCCGTTGTTGTCCGCGCCCGTGAGGCGGCCGATCCCGTTGTAGCCGAAGGTCAGCTCCAGGATGGAGTTGTGGTTCGTGCCGCCGATGTAGGGGCGGTCGGCGGCCGGGGTCAGCAGCACGGCGACGATCCACCAGCCGGCGCCGACCACCACACCGACGCCGCCGACGAGCACGTGCCTGATCCGGCGCCACAGCGTCGTGTCGGCCGCGACCAGATAGACCGCGGCCAGGGCGGGAAGGATGATGAGGCCCTGCAGCATCTTCGTGAGGAAGGCGAACCCGATCAGGACGCCGGCGAGGGCGACCCACCGCATCGACACCGCCTGGGTGGCCCGGACGATGGCATAGGCGGCCGCCGTCATCAGCAGCACGAGCAGCGCGTCCGGGTTGTCGAACCGGAACATCAGCGCGGCGATCGGGGTCGTGGCCAGGGCCAGCCCGGCGAGCAGTCCCGCGCGCGGGCCCGACCAGCGCCGGACGGCGAGGTAGAGGATCGCGACGGACGCGACACCCTCCAGCGCCTGCGGGGCCAGCACCGCCCACTGGTTGAAGCCGAACAGGCGGGCGGACACGTCCATCACCCAGAGCGACGCAGGCGGCTTGTCGACCGAGATGAAGTTGGACGAGTCCAGGGAGCCGAAGAACATCGCCTCCCAGCTCCTGGACCCCGCCTTGACGGCCGCCGCGTAGAACTCGTTGGCCCACCCTGACACCGTCAGGTTCCAGAGGTAGAGCAACCCGGTGCCGGCCAGCAGGGCGATGAGCGAGGGCCGGATCCAGGCCGGGTCCTCCGGGCGTCCCCTCCACAGCCGCCGCGCCCGGCTGCCGGACAGCTTCGCCGGCGGCGGCGTCGGTCCGGGAGGGGAGGCCGGAGGCGGCAGGAGATCTGGCGAGTACGTGGTCGTCATAGCGGCCATGGTTCGGGGTCGCCGTGGGGCGATGCTGAGCCCCCGCTAGGCGATTGCTGTGCGTGGCGCCCCCGACGAGGAGCGGACCTGCAGGGACGTCGTCATGATGTCCACGCGCGGCCCCGGCCGCGGTTCGGGGTCGAGCAGCAGCTCGGCGGCCCGCCGCCCCTTGAGCGTGGTCGGCTGGCGCACCGTCGTCAGACCGGCCGGCCCGGCGCCGGCGATGTCGTCGAAACCGGTCACGGTGACGTCAGCCGGAACGGCGACGCCACGACGGGTGAGCTCACCGAGGACGCCGAGCGCGAGCACGTCGGAGGTGCACATGATCGCGGTCAGGGACGGGTCGTCGGCGAGCAGGCGCGCGACGGCGGCCCCGCCGGCCTCGTAGGTGTTCTCGCCGGACAGCTCGATCCGCACGCCGAGCGGATCCAGGCCGCGCTCGGTCAGCACGTCCGACATCCCGCCGAGGCGCTCGCTGACGACGGCCGACGGCTCCCCCGCGACGTCGCCCCACGACATCGGCCCCCAGCGCCGGGTGTCCCCGCATCGTGCCGCGACGAGTGCGATCCGGCGATGCCCCAGCCCGAGCACGTGGCTCGCGATGCTGCGGAACCCCGGGCGGTCCTCGATGCCGACGTAGTCCACCCCGTCCACCCCGAACGGCGAGTCGACGACGACCGCCGGTTCCGGCCGGCTCAGGACGGCGGCGATGTGCGGGTCGCCGGCGGGCATCGAGTAGATGACGAAGCCGTCCACGGCGGCGCGGGTCACCGTCGCCATGTGCGCCGCCTCGGCCCCGGCCGGAACGAGCAGCAGCGACTCGTCACGCTCCTCGCAGGCCGCGGCCACTCCCTGCAGGAACTCCACCGAGTTCGGGTCGCTGAACGCGGTGGACAACTGGCCGCTGAAGATCAGCCCGATGGACCCCGTCCGCCCGGTCCGCAGCGAGCGGGCCATCGGGTCGGGGCCGGCGTAGCCGAGGTCGGCAGCGGCGGCCAGGATCCGGTCCCGCATCTGCGCGGAGAGCTGATCGGGGCGGTTGTAGGCGTTGGAGACGGTGGTGCGCGAGACGCCTACTTTGGCGGCCACATCCGCCAGGGTCGGGCGCTCGGTCATACCCGAACGCTATCGACGTGATCGATTCAGTGCCACCGGAGCGGGGCCGCGCCGCGTCGGATCCGCCGAGCGCGTCACGAACCGTTCATCCGCCCGAAATCGGCAGCTCATCCGCCTGACCCCTTGACGTGGCGTGCGTCATACCTGTCGAATGGTCAACGACCCGACCGCAATGCCGGTCCTCGACGCCGCCTGCTCGTTCGGTGGGGCGGAACACAGTCGAGGATCGGAAAGCCGTGAGACCTGCTGGACCCGCCCCGCCAAGGGGGTCCGGGAGGTCCGTACCCGGTGCGGTCACCCACACCGAGAGGAGCACCACCATGGCCGAAGTGAAGTACATCAACGCGTCCCGGATCTACCCGGGCAACCCGGAGCCGTCCGTCAACCGCCTCAACCTCGACATCGCCGACGGCGAGTTCATGGTTCTGGTCGGGCCGTCGGGCTCGGGCAAGTCGACCGCCCTGCGCATGCTTGCCGGCCTCGAGGACGTCAACGAGGGCGAGATCCAGATCAACGGCGTGGACGTCTCGCAGAAGCCGCCGAAGGACCGCGACATCGCGATGGTGTTCCAGAACTACGCCCTCTACCCGCACATGTCCGTGGCCGAGAACATGGGCTTCGCCCTGAAGCTCGCCGGCGTGGGCAAAGAGGAGCGGATGAAGAAGGTCACCGAGGCGGCCGGGCTGCTCGACCTGGTCCCCTACCTCGACCGCAAGCCTAAGGCGCTCTCCGGTGGCCAGCGCCAGCGCGTGGCCATGGGCCGGGCCATCGTGCGTGAGCCCAGCGTGTTCCTGATGGACGAGCCGCTGTCCAACCTCGACGCCAAGCTCCGCGTCGAGACGCGCGCGAACATCGCCGCTCTCCAGGCGCGCCTGGGCACCACCACCCTGTACGTCACCCACGACCAGGTCGAGGCCATGACGATGGGCCACCGGGTCGCGGTGCTGAAGGAGGGTGGCTTCCTGCAGCAGGCCGACACCCCGCGCAACCTGTACGAGCGCCCGAAGAACGCGTTCGTCGCCGGCTTCATCGGTTCGCCGGCCATGAACCTGATCAGCTCGGACCTCGTCCCCGGAGGCGCGCAGCTCGGCAACATCACCGTGCCCCTGACCCCGGACGTCCTGGCCGACGCCCAGAAGCAGGGCCTGTCGAAGATCACCCTCGGCGTCCGGCCCGAGGCGTTCCATGTCTCCACCGGCGACGGCCTGCTCATCAAGGCCAACCTCGTCGAGGAGCTCGGCGCCGACGCGTTCGTCTACGGCGACCTGCCCGGCCACCCGGCCGACAAGCAGTTCGTCGCCCGCTTCGACGGTCGCACCCCGCCGCACATCGGCGACACCGTCAAGGTCGAGGTACGCGACAACGAGTTCCACGCCTTCAACCCGGAGACGGGCGAGCGGCTCGGCAACTAGTACGCCACACCAGCACAGGGCGCCCGGGTTCCGGCTCGGGCGCCCTGTGCTGTCCGCGGGGCTCTGCCGGTGGGATGGAACATCCGGGGGCAGTCGCGGGTTCACTGCACCATGATCATCGGATTCGTAGGTAGTGGACACATCGGTAGCGCCCTCGCCAGGCTGGCCGTGGCTCAGGGCCACAGCGTGGTCCTCAGCAACTCACGCGGGCCGGAGACGCTCGCCGACCTCGTCGCCGAGCTGGGCCCGCTGGCCTCCGCAGCGACAGCAGCGGACGCGGCAGCAGCGGCTGATCTCGCGGTGGTGACGATCCCGCTGAAGAACTACCGGCAGGTGCCCGTGGAGCCGCTCGCGGGGAAGATCGTCATCGACACCGACAACTACTACTTCGAGCGCGACGGCCACATCGCCGCGCTGGACGACGGGGAGAGCACCGTCAGCGAGCTGCTGGCCGCCCACCTGCCGACGTCGCGGGTCGTCAAGGTGTTCAACGCGATCTACTACGAGCACCTGGCCAGCCAGGGCACGCCGGCCGGTTCCCCCGGGCGGCGCGCACTCCCCCTCGCCGGCGACGACGCGGACGCGAAGCGCACGGTCACCGAGCTCGTCGACTCCTTCGGTTTCGACGTCGTCGACGCCGGCCCCCTGCACGAGGGGCGCCGTTTCGACCGGGACCAGCCCGCGTACGGCCTCGAGGGCGACGCGGCGACGATCACCGCAGCCCTCGCCGAAGCCCGCTAGCTGGAGTTCGTCACAGGGCGCGGCGGCGGGCGATCTCGGCGAGCATCACGGCCGCGGCGACCGAGGCGTTCAGCGACTCGGCGCCGTCGTACATGGGGATCGACACCGTGAGGTCGCAGGTCTCGCCGACCAGGCGGGACAGTCCACGCCCCTCCGAGCCGACGACGACCACCATCGGTTCGGTCGCGGCCTCGAGCTCGGTCAGCGACAGGTCACCGTCGGCGTCCAGGCCCGCGACGATGTACCCGGCCTTCTGGCACTCCTTGAGGGTGCGCACCAGGTTCGTCACCTTCGCCACGGGCAGGCGAGCCGCTGCTCCGGCGGAGGTCCGCCAGGTGGTCGCGGTGACGCTGGCCGCGCGCCGCTCCGGGACGATGACGCCCTGCGCACCGAAGGCCAGTGCCGAACGGATCACGGCGCCGAGGTTGCGCGGGTCGGTGACCCCGTCCAGGGCGACGAGCAGCCCCGGATTGGCGGCCGCGGCGGCCTTGTCGAGCAGGTCGGGGAACTCCGCGTACTGGAAGGCGGGGACCTTCAGCGCCAGCCCCTGGTGCAGCAGGCCGCCGGTCATCCGGTCCATCTCGTTCCGGCTCACCTCCAGCAGCGGCAGCAGCCGGTTGCCCGCGATCTGGATCGCCTCGGTGACCCGCTCGTCGGTGTCGATGCCGATCGCCACGTACAACGCCGTGGACGGGATGTTCACCCGCAGCGCCTCGACGACCGGATTGCGCCCGACCAGCAACTCGGGTGTGTCGAGCTGGCGCGCGCCGCGGCGGCGCGAGGGCTCCTCCCGCTTGGCGGCGGCCCGGGCCCGGCGCGCGGCCGGGTGATGCGGGCGCTCGGTGGCCTTGGGCGTGGGGCCCTTGCCCTCCAGCGCACGCTTGCTCTGACCTCCGGAGCCGACGGTCGCGCCTTTCTTGGACTTGCGGATCGCTCCCTTGCGGGAGGAGTTGCCGGCCATCAGGTTCCTTCTCTACGGATCGACCAGCGAGCGCCGGTCGGGGTGTCTTCGACGTCGATGCCGGCGGCGGTGAGCTGCTCGCGGATGGCGTCGGCGGTCGCGAAGTCCTTGGCGGCCCGGGCCGCGGTGCGGGCGGCGGTCAGTCCCTCGACCAGCCGGCCGATCACGGCGTGGGCGTCGTCCACGGCCGGTGCGCCCGACCACGTCAGCGGGTTGACGCCGAGCACGTCCGTCATCGCCAGGACGGCGGCGAGCGCCGTCGCGACGGCGTCCTTGTCCCCGGACGCGAGACCGGAGTTACCACTGGTCACGGCCGCGTGCACGACCGCCAGCGCCGCGGGCACGCCGAAGTCGTCGTCCATCGCGGCGGCGAAGTCGTCCGGGAGCTGCGCGGCGGGGACCGTGCCGACCAGCTCGGTGGCCCGCTCGACGAAGTTCTCGATCCGCGCATAGGCCTTGGCGGCCTCGCGCAGCGACTCCTCCGAGTAGTCGATCATCGAGCGGTAGTGGGCGGCGCCGAGGTAGTACCGCAGCTCCACCGGGCGCCAGGTCGCGAGCATCTCCGAGACCAGCAGGCCGTTGCCCAGGGACTTCGACATCTTCGCGCCCGCCATGGTCACCCAGGCGTTGTGCATCCAGTAGCGGGCGAAGCCGTCACCGGCCGCGACCGACTGCGCGATCTCGTTCTCGTGGTGCGGGAACACCAGGTCCAGCCCGCCGCCGTGGATGTCGAACTCCGGCCCCAGGTACTTGGTCGCCATCGCGGAGCACTCCAGGTGCCAGCCGGGGCGCCCCTGGCCCCAGGGCGTCGGCCAGACCGGTTCCCCGGGCTTGGCGGACTTCCACAGCGCGAAGTCACGGGGATCGTGCTTGCGCGCGTCGCCCGCGGAGTCGCCGGCCGCCTGCATCTGGTCGACCTTCTGCCCGGACAGCCGGCCGTACTCGGGGAAGGAGGCGACGTCGAAGTAGACGTCACCGTCGACGTCGTAGGCGTGCCCCGAGTCGATCAGCCGGTGGATCAGCGTGATCATCTCGGTGATGTGGCCGGTCGCGCGCGGTTCCAGGGACGGGCGGAGGCAGCCGAGCGCGTCGTACGCGGCGGTGAAGGCCTGCTCGTTCACCGATCCCCAGGCCCACCACTCGACGCCGTGTTCGGCGGACTTGGTGAGGATCTTGTCGTCGATGTCGGTGACGTTGCGGATGAACGTGACGTCGAAACCGCGGACCTGCAGCCAGCGCCGGACGATGTCGAAGCTCAGGCCGGAGCGGATGTGGCCGATGTGCGGCGGGGACTGGACGGTGGCACCGCAGACGTAGATCGACACGTGTCCCGGCCGGACGGGAACGAAGTCCCGCAAGGTCCTGGTCATCGAGTCCCACAGGCGCAGCGTCACCGTGCCATCGTACGGACTCCCACCCCGACTTCCGGCCGCGCCGGCCGACGGGCAGCCCTCAGTTGACGACCACGTGGGTCGGCGTGATGTGGACGTTCACCCGTACGTTGCCGGTGCCCTCGTCCCCGGTGTAGGCCTGACCCGTGTAGCGCTGCGACAGCGCCTCGATGAGGTCGTCCCCGTCCTCGGTGTCGAGGGTGACGGTGCCGCGGACCTCCACGTAGCTGTAGGGGCTGGCCGCGTCGAGGATCAGGACGCTGGCCCGCGGGTCGCGGCTCAGGTTGAGATCCTTCTGCCGCCCGCGCACGGTGGACAGGAGCACATCGTCGCCGTCGTAGGTGGCCCACAGGATCGAGGTCTGCGGGCTCCCGTCGGCATTCAGCGTGGCCAGGACGACGAAGGAGTTGGCGTCGAGCAGGTCCTTGGCTTTCTGCGGAAGTGGCGTAGTCATGCACCCATCATGACGTCCTGGTGACATCATCGCCGGATGAGCAGCGACACCGGAGACCGGTCGGCATCAGCTCCCGGAATCGACGCCCAGCGCCGCCGACGCCGGCTGATCGGCGGTGCCATCGGCGCCGTCGTGCTGGTGCTCGGCTACTTCATCGGCGCGGCCTTCCTGCCGCGCTGGTGGGCGCACCTCATCGGCAACCGGGTCAACGGCAGCCTCGTCACGGGAACGCTGCTGGGGCTGGTCCTGGGCTTCGTCTTCACCGCCGTCCCGCTGGTGGTCGCCCGGCAGGCGCTGCGCAAGGGGCTGCAACGCAGGACCCGCGCGGTCATCGTGGTGCTCGCGGCGGTCATCGCGGTGCCGAACCTGCTGACGCTCGGCATCTCCCTCGGTACCGGCAACGGCGCCCACGCGGGGCGGCGCATCCTCGACAACGACGGCGACGGGTTCCGCTGGGCGACCCTCATCGGCGCGATCGTCGCCGCGGTGGCGGTGGGCCTGGCGTTCGCCCAGCTGGCCAAGCACCGGCACGACAAGGCCCGGACCAGGGCCGACCGGGCCGAGCTCGCCCGGCTGCGCAAGGCGGGTGGCACGCCGCCCGACCCGCCGGCGGACAGGTCGTCATGACGTTGCGCCCGGCCACGGTCGCCGTCACCGCGGGCCGCCCGCCGCACGAACCGGGTGCACCGGTGAACGTCCCGCTCTCCCTGTCCTCGACCTACCACGCGGGTGGCGAGCTGGCGTACCTGCGCGGGGGCTCGCCGTCGACCCAGGCGCTGGAGACCGCGCTGGGCGAGCTCGAGGGCGGCCATGCGGTCGTGTTCTCCTCCGGCGCCGCCGCCACGGCCGCGGTCCTGGACGACCTTCCTGCAGGCGCGGTCGTGGTGTGCGCGGAGTCGATGTACTGGGGCTCGATGGACCTGCTCCGGACCAACGAGCGGCTGGGGCGGCTGACCGTCCGCCCGGTGGACATCTCCGACACCGCCGCCGTCGTCGCGGCTCTGCCAGGAGCGGACCTGGTGTGGATCGAGACGCCGACGAACCCGCTGCTGCTCGTCGCCGACACACCGGCGATCACGGCGGCGGCACGGGCGGCGGGCGTGCGCAGCTGCGTGGACTCGACCATGGCCACGCCGCTGCTGCAGCGCCCCCTGGCGCAGGGAGCCGATCTCGTCATGCACTCGGCGACGAAGTACCTCGCCGGGCACTCGGATCTGGTGCTGGGCGCCCTGGTCAGCGCCGACGCCGACCAGGCCGCCGACCTGCGCCGGCGCCGCTACCTCACCGGCGCGGTCCCGGGGGCGCTCGAATGCTTCCTGACCTTGCGCGGGCTGCGCACCCTGGACGTCCGGCTGCAGCGCCAGCAGGCCAACGCCCGCGTGCTGGCCGCGCGCCTGGCGGCCCACGAGGCCGTCTCGCGGGTGCGCTACCCCGGACTGGCGGCCGACCCCGGGGCGCAGCGGGCCGCGCGGTTGATGGACGGGCCGGGCGCGATGCTGTCCTTCGAGCTGCGCGCGGGCGCCGACGCGGCCGACGCCGTGTGCGCGGCCGTGCGGCTGATCAGCGACGCGACCAGCCTGGGCGGCGTCGAGTCGCTGCTCGAGCGGCGGGCCAAGTACGCCGGCGAGCAGGCGATCGGCACGCCCGGCAACCTCATCCGGCTGTCGGTGGGCATCGAGGACGTCGAGGATCTCTGGGACGACCTCGCCCAGGCCCTCGCCGGCGCAGGCACGTTCGCCGGGGGCACCCGGTTGTGAGCCCCGTCGGGGGCTGCTGAGCAGGCGGCTCAGCCGGCGGGGACGATCAGCGCGGTGGCGATCGCGGCGCGGCCCTCACCTCGGCCGGTCAGGCCGAGCCCGTCGGTGGTCGTCGCGCTGACGGACACCGGCGCACCGACCGCGGCGCTCAGCGCGGCCTCGGCCTCCGCCCGCCGGGTACCGACGCGTGGGGAGTTGGCGATGACCTGCACGCTGACGTTGCCGGGAAGGTACCCGTGCGCGCGCAGCCGCGAGACGACCTCGGCGAGCAGCGCGACCCCGGACGCCCCGGCCCAGCGGGGATCGGCCGTGCCGAACACCGCGCCGAGGTCGCCCAGTCCGGCAGCGCCGAGCAGGGCGTCCGCGGTGGCATGGGCGGCGACGTCACCGTCACTGTGCCCGGAACAGCCGTCGACGCCGGGCCACTCGACACCCGCGAGCCAGCAGGGCCGGCCGGGCTCGACGGGGTGGACGTCGGTGCCGATCCCGACCCGGAACGGCGCGGTCACCGGTCCTGCAGCATCAGTTCGGCCAACCGGAGGTCCCACGGGTGCGTGATCTTGAAGGCCTGCTCGGATCCCTCGACGAGCACCACCCGGGCACCGTGGCGCTCCATCAGGGCGGCATCGTCACTGACGTCGCGGATCCCCGCCGTGCGCGCGTACCGATGCGCCGAGACCAGATCCGCGCGCCGGAACCCCTGCGGCGTCTGCACCGCGCGCAGTTCCCGCCGGTCGACGGTGCCCACCACCGAGCCGTCGGCGGCCACCCGTTTGATCGTGTCGGTCACGGCCAGAGCCGGGACGGCCGCGTCGGCCCCGCCGGCCAGCGCCGCGATCACCCGGTCGATCAGGTCGAGCGGCACGAACGGGCGGGCGGCATCGTGGACGAGGACGAACTCCGCGTCGGCGCCGAGGACGTCCAGGCCGAGGCGGACCGAATCCTGGCGGGTGGCGCCGCCTGAGATGACGGTGGCCCGGGCGCCGAGCAGGGCCGCGACGTCCGCGGCGTGCTCCGCCGGGGCGGTCACGACGATGCGCGACACGTCCGGGTGGGCGCTGAGGGAGTCCAGCGCGTGCTCGAGCAGCGTCCGGCCCGCCAACGCACAGAGCGCCTTGGGTACCTCGGCACCCAGGCGCTCTCCGGCTCCGGCGGCGAGCAGCAACGCGACGACCTTCATCGCGCGCTGCTCCCCGACGTCACATGCGGTTGTGCTCAAGCAACAGCTTCAGCGAGGACCTCGTCGAGGACGATCTCGGCCTTGTCCTCATTGGTGCCCTCGGCCAGGGCCAGTTCGCTGACGAGAATCTGGCGGGCTTTCGCCAGCATTCGCTTCTCGCCCGCGGACAAACCACGGTCCTTGTCACGTCGCCAGAGATCGCGGACGACCTCCGCGACCTTATTGACATCGCCAGAGGCCAATTTCTCGCCGTTGGCCTTGTAGCGCCGCGACCAGTTCGTCGGCTCCTCGGTGTGCGGAGCCCGCAGCACCTCGAAGACGCGGTCGAGGCCTTCCTGGCCCACGACGTCGCGCACACCCACGAACTCGGCATTCTCAGCAGGAACGAGCACGGTCAAGTCACCTTGCGCGACCTTCAAAACCAAATAGATTTTGGGTTCGCCCTTGATCGTCCGTTCTTCGATTGCCTCGATTTTTGCGGCCCCATGGTGCGGGTAAACAACGGTTTCTCCGACCTTGAACGTCATATGAGGCAACCCCTTTCCTGTGCCAAGGATAACACGCGGCGACACCCCCGCCGAGGCCGCTGATTCCCAGCCGGGCGTGGTAGTGGGCCCGGCCCGAGCGCCGCGGCCGCGGCTCGCCGTGAGGGTCCGGCACACCCAGCGCACAGCGGCGCGCACCGTCCGGATAGGGTGTCGCGTGTGACGGCTCGGATCTCTCCCCGCAAGCGCCTCGCGCCGGCTATCGCCGCAGCGCTCACGTGCGCCCTGGCGCTCACCGGCTGCGCTGCCGGACAGCGGGCGCAGACGGCCAACGAGTTCTCGGTGATCGACGGGGTGAACGCCAACGCGGGCACCATGGGGCTGCGCGACGTCGGTCTCGAGGCGCCCAAACCGACCGGTTACATCATCGGCGACAACGCCTCCCTCCTGCTCACCATGGTCAACAACGGGCGCACCGACGACACCCTCACCGCGGTGTCCTCGCCCTCGGCCGCCGGCGTGAGTTTCGGCGGTCTCACCACCGCCTCGCCCGGCGCCGCTCCCTCGCCGAGCGCGTCGGCCTCCGTCCTTCCCGTCAGCACGCCCATCCCGATCCCGGCCGGGCACTCGGTCAGCGTCGGCGAGGGCGCAGGCGACGGCGTCGATGCCACGATCACCCTGGAGAAACTGACCGCGCCGCTCATCTCCGGGCAGTCGCTGACGGTGACCTTCACGTTCAGCCAGGCCGGGACGGTGACCTTCCGGATCCCGGTCAAGCTCGGCGCCGATCAGACCGGCGGACCGGTCATCGACGTCAGCCCGACCGACCCGTAGAACCGGCGCAGGCCCGGCCTCACCGGTTTCGTCGTAGGCTCCCGCTACATTCGAACATGTGACCAGACCGAGCCCCACGGGTAAGCGCGCGAGCACCAGTTTCCGCTGCGACGAGTGCGGCACGACCTCCATCCGCTGGGTGGGGCGCTGCCCGGAGTGCCAGGCCTGGGGCACCATGAGCGAGGTCGGCGCGGCGGTCAGTCTCGTCCCCACCCGCCCCGGCCCGGTCCGGTCCGCGGCCACCCCGATCTCCGAGCACGGCGCCGAGATCGCCCGGGCGCAGCCGACCGGCATCTCCGAGCTCGACCGCGTCCTCGGGGGTGGGCTCGTCGCCGGTTCCGTGGTGCTGCTGGCCGGCGAGCCCGGCGTGGGCAAGTCGACCCTCCTGCTCGACGTCGCACGGTCCTTCGCCGCGACGTCCGGGCGCCGGGCGCTGATCGTCACGGGCGAGGAGTCGGCCGCCCAGGTACGGCTGCGCGCCGAGCGCACGGGCGCCCTGCATCCCGAACTCTTCCTGGCCGCCGAGAACGACCTCGGCGCCGTGCTCACCCACGTCGAGACGGTGGACCCCGGGCTGCTCGTGGTCGACTCCGTCCAGACGATCGCCACCGCGTCCGTGGACGGGGGCGCCGGCAGCGTCACCCAGATCCGCGCCGTGTCGGCGGCCCTGATCGGCGCGGCCAAGGCCCGGGGGATGGCCACCGTGCTCGTCGGTCACGTGACCAAGGACGGCTCGATCGCGGGGCCGCGGATGCTCGAACACCTCGTCGACGTCGTCCTGCACTTCGAGGGCGACCGGCACTCGTCGCTGCGACTGGTGCGCGCGGTCAAGAACCGCTACGGCGCCGCGGACGAGGTCGGGTGCTTCGAGATGCTGGAGGACGGCATCGCCGGGCTGACCGACCCGTCCGGGCTCTTCCTGTCCCACCGGGGCACCGCCGTCGCTGGGACCTGCGTGACCGTGACGATCGAGGGGCGCCGGCCGCTGCTGACCGAGGTCCAGTCGCTGGTCACGGCGTCGACGAACGGCGGCTCGGCGCGGCGTTCGGTGACCGACCTCGACTCCTCCCGCGTGGCCATGGTGCTGGCGATCCTGGGCAAGCACGCGCGCCTGCCGCTCGCGGAGAAGGACGTGTACGCCGCCAGCGTCGGCGGCCTGCGCGTCACCGAGCCCGCGGCCGACCTCGCGATCGCGCTGGCCGTCCACTCCGCCACCCGCGACGTCCCGGTCCCCGGCCGGGTGTGCGCCGTCGGGGAACTCTCGCTGTCCGGTGACGTGCGGCGGGTCGGCGCCCTCGGCCGACGTCTGGCCGAGGCTGCCCGGCTCGGGTTCACCACCGCCCTGGTCCCTCCCACCAGCGAGACCATCCGGGCCACAGGGTTACGCGTCGTCCAGGTCGCCACCGTCGCCGAGGCGCTGGCCGCCGCCACCCGGTGAGGATCGCCGCGCACCCGGGACGCGCCGCGCGCCGGTAAACTCTCGCTCAGCCGCAGCGCCGGACACCTCCCGGCCGCCGACACCCCCCACCAAAGGATCCCGCGTGCCCCTCTCCGACCGCGACGACGGCCTGCGCCAGGTCCTCGCGACGCTCGCGCCCGGAACCGGCCTGCGCGAGGGCCTGGAACGGATCCTGCGTGGCAACACCGGCGCCCTGATCGTCCTGGGCTACGACAAGGTCGTCGAGTCGATCTGCACCGGCGGCTTCCCCCTGGACGTCGAGTTCTCCGCCACCCGGCTGCGGGAGCTGGCCAAGATGGACGGCGCCGTCGTGCTGTCCACCGACGGAACACGCATCCTCCGCGCAGCGACCCACCTCATGCCCGACTCCGGGATCCCGACCGAGGAGTCGGGCACCCGGCACCGCACCGCCCAGCGGGTCTCGACGCAGACCGGGTACCCGGTCATCTCGGTGTCCCAGTCGATGCGGATCATCGGCCTGTACCTCGACGGCCGCCGCCACGTGCTCGACGGCTCGTCGGAGCTGCTCTCCCGCGCCAACCAGGCCATCGACACCCTCGAGCGGTACAAGACCCGCCTGGACGAGGTCTCCAACACCCTCTCCGCGCTGGAGATCGAGGACCTGGTCACGGTGCGCGACGCGGTGAGCGTCTCGCAGCGGCTGGAGATGGTGCTGCGCATCGAGGACGAGCTCGAGCCGCTACGTCGTCGAGCTCGGCACCGACGGACGGCTGCTGTCGCTGCAGCTGGACGAGCTGATGGCCGGCGTGCACGCCGACCGCAGCTGATCGCTGCGCGACTACGTGCCGACCGGCCGCCGCGCCCGGACCGCCGAGGCGGCCGAGGCGGACCTGGACGCGCTGTCGGCCAACGATCTGCTCGATCTGACCCTGGTCGCCAGCGCGCTGGGTTATCCGGCGGAACCGGAGAGCCTGGAGATGGCCGTCTCAGCCCGCGCGGCTACCGGCTGCTCAGCCGCGCACCCCGGCTGCCCGGTGCCGTGCTCGACCGCGTGGTGGAGCACTTCGGCAGCCTGCAGAAGGTGCTGGCGGCGACCGCGGACGATCTGCGCGACGTCGAGGGTATCGGCGAGACCCGCGCGCGCACCGTGCGCGAGGCGCTGAGCCGGCTGGTCGACGCCTCGATCGTCGAGCGCTACAACTAGCGCGGCGCCGGCCGGCCGCACCGAGCGTGCCCGGCTCAGGCGGCCGAGGTCAGCTCTTTCGGCGTCAGCCGGCCGAGGTCAGCTCTTGTGGCGTCAGCCGGTCGAGGTCAGCTGGAACGTGACCGGCTTGCTCTGCTCGTTGGCCAGCAGCGCGAGGAGGGTGTAGGTCCCGGCCTGCGCCACGAGACGCGTCCCGGCGCAGCCCGGCGCCGACGTCTGGCCCGACCAGACGATCCCCCGCCGCACCGCCTTCTTCGGCAGGAGCGTCTCCACGTCGGTCCCCGGCTCGATCTTGCAGTCGTGGCTGCCCCACACCCTGACATCGCCGGTGTAGACGCGCAGCTCTATCTGCTTGTCGGCCAGATCCTGCTTGCACGGCTTCGTCGAGGTGTTGGTGACCACGAGGTAGAGGTCAGGCGTCCCGCTCACCGGGTAGGACTTCTTGCCCGTGGCAGCGGTGACGGTGAGCATCGCCGGTGTGCACGAGACGGTCCCGGCCGAGACGGTGCCGGCCGTCGACGTGGACACCGGCGTGGACGGGACGGTGGCCTGCGTCGTCGGCGCGGAGGTGGAGTTCACCGAGCTCTGCTGCGTGCCGTCGGCGCTCGACTTGCCGCTCCCGCCGCCCCCGCCGATCAGGATCCAGACGATCCACAGAATCAGGAGCAGGACGACGCCGACGAACAGCCGACGACGCCAGTAGACGGCGGGCGGCAACTTTCCGACGGGGTGCAGCATCGTGCCATGACGGTAGACCAGATTCCCCCTGCGCCAGGGTTGCAACACCGCGCCGCCGTGCTGTGCGTTGCTGCACATCCGTCCGCGGTCCGGCGCCGCGACGCGGGGCGCAGCGGCGCCAACTAGGGTCGCGCTGGTGGACATCGTCGCGGGCCTCACCGGGTGGTACGCAGCCCACGCCCGTGACCTTCCCTGGCGGGAGCCGGCGGCGACGCCGTGGGGCGTGCTCGTCAGCGAGATCATGCTGCAGCAGACACCGGTCAGCCGGGTGCTCCCGGTCTGGCAGGAGTGGATGCGCCGCTGGCCCACGCCGGCGGCGCTCGCGGCGGAGAGCCCGGGCGAGGTGGTCCGCGCCTGGGGCAAGCTGGGTTATCCGCGCCGCGCGTTGCGCCTGCACGCCTGCGCCGCCGCGCTGGTCGCCGATCACGCCGGCGCCGTTCCCGCCGATGTGGAGGCGCTCCTGGCGCTGCCCGGGATCGGCGACTACACCGCCCGCGCGGTCGCGACCTTCGCCTTCGGCCAGCGCCATCCGGTGGTCGACACCAACGTCCGCCGGGTGATCGCGCGAGCGGTGCGCGGGCAGGGCAGCGCCGGCCCACCGTCGGCCCGACGCGATCTGGCCGATGCCGAGGCGCTGCTCCCGGCCGACGACGCGGCCGCCGCGGTCTTCAGCATCGCGGTCATGGAGCTCGGCGCGCTCGTCTGCACGGCAACCGCGCCGCGATGCGGTGACTGTCCGCTCTCGGCCGAGTGCGCCTGGCGCGCGGCCGGCTACCCCGCCTACGACGGTCCCGTCGTGCGACCGCAGCGCTTCGCGGGCACCGACCGGCAGGTCCGCGGCAAGCTGATGGACGTGCTGCGTGCCAGTCCCGGGCCGGTCGCCGCCCGCGCCCTGGACATCGTCTGGCACGACCCGATCCAGCGGGCACGGGCACTGGACACCCTGCTCGTGGACGGGCTCGTCGAACTCCTGCCCGACGGGCGCTTCGCCCTCCCCGCCTGAGCGCGGCACGGGGAATGCAGCAGGGCCGCCCCCGCGTGGGGACGGCCCTGCTGTGTTCGATCGGGTGTTACTCGGCGATGACGTCGGCCACCGGCGGCAGATCGGGCAGTTCCTCGGGCTTGGCCTCGCCGCGGAAGGTGAAGGCGTCCTTGCCGTCCTCACCGGGGGCGACGTCGACCACGACGATCTGGCCGGGCAGGAGCTCCCCGAACAGGATCTTCTCGCTCAGGGCGTCCTCGATCTCGCGCTGGATCGTGCGCCGCAACGGGCGGGCACCGAGCACGGGGTCGTACCCCTTCTTGCCGATGAGCGCCTTGGCGGCGGGCGTGAGCTCCAGGCCCATGTCCTTGTTCTTCAGCTGGCCGTCGACCCGCGTGATCATCAGATCCACGATGGACAGGATCTCGTCCTCGGAGAGCTGGTGGAACACGATGATGTCGTCGATCCGGTTGAGGAACTCGGGGCGGAAGTGCTGCTTGAGCTCGTCGTTGACCTTCTGCTTCATCCGCTCGTAGTTCGACGACCCGTCACCGGTGTTGCCGAATCCGAGGCCGGCCACCGACTTGGACGCGTCTCGCGTGCCGAGGTTGGTGGTCAGGATCAGCACCGTGTTCTTGAAGTCCACGACGCGGCCCTGCCCATCGGTCAGCCGCCCGTCCTCGAGCACCTGCAGCAGCGTGTTGAAGACATCCGGGTGCGCCTTCTCGACCTCGTCGAAGAGGACCACCGAGAACGGCTTGCGCCGCACCTTCTCGGTCAGCTGGCCACCCTCGTCGTAACCGACGTAGCCGGGAGGAGCACCGACGAGCCGCGACACCGTGTACCGGTCGTGGAACTCGCTCATGTCCAGCTGGATGAGCGCGTCCGCGTCACCGAACAGGAACTCCGCCAGCGTCTTGGACAGCTCGGTCTTACCCACACCGGACGGGCCGGCGAAGATGAACGAACCACCGGGGCGCTTCGGGTCCTTGAGCCCGGCCCGCGTACGGCGGATCGCCTGCGAGACGGCCTTGATCGCCTGCTCCTGGCCGACGACGCGCTTGTGCAGCTCGTCCTCCATGCGCAGCAGCCTGGCGGTCTCCTCCTCGGTGAGCTTGAAGACCGGGATGCCCGTCCACGCGGCCAGGACCTCGGCGATCTGCTCGTCGTCGACCTCGGCCACGACGTCGAGGTCGCCGGCCTTCCACTCGCGCTCGCGCTGAGCCTTCTCGCCCAGCAGCGTCTTCTCCTTGTCGCGGAGGGAGGCCGCCTTCTCGAAGTCCTGGGCGTCGATCGCCGATTCCTTCTCCCGGCGCACCTCGGAGATGCGCTCGTCGAACTCACGCAGGTCCGGCGGCGCGGTCATCCGGCGGATGCGCATCCGGGAACCGGCCTCGTCGATCAGGTCGATCGCCTTGTCGGGCAGGAACCGGTCGCTGATGTAGCGGTCGGCCAGCCCGGCGGCGGCGACGAGCGCCGAGTCGGTGATGGAGACCCGGTGGTGGGCCTCGTACCGGTCGCGCAGCCCCTTGAGGATCTCGATCGTGTGCGCGACCGAGGGCTCGCCCACCTGCACCGGCTGGAAGCGCCGCTCGAGGGCGGCGTCCTTCTCGAAGTGCTTGCGGTACTCGTCGATCGTGGTGGCACCGATCGTCTGCAGCTCACCGCGGGCCAGCATCGGCTTGAGGATGGACGCGGCGTCGATCGCGCCCTCGGCGGCTCCGGCACCGACCAGGGTGTGGATCTCGTCGATGAACATGATGATGTCGCCGCGGGTGCGGATCTCCTTGAGGACCTTCTTCAGCCGCTCCTCGAAGTCACCGCGGTAGCGGCTGCCGGCGACGAGCGAGCTCAGGTCGAGCGTGTAGAGCTGCTTCTCCTTGAGCGTCTCGGGCACCTCGCCCTTGACGATGGCCTGCGCCAGCCCCTCGACGACGGCGGTCTTGCCGACCCCGGGCTCGCCGATCAGCACCGGGTTGTTCTTGGTGCGGCGGCTGAGCACCTGCATGAGGCGCTCGATCTCCTTCTCGCGCCCGATGACCGGGTCGAGCTTGCCCTCGCGGGCGGCCTGCGTCAGGTTGCGCCCGAACTGGTCGAGCACGAGCGAGGTGGACGGGGTCCCCTCCGCGGCCGTGCCGACCGGCTCCTTGCTCTGGTAGCCGTTGAGCAGCTGGATGACCTGCTGGCGGACCTTGTTCAGGTCGGCGCCGAGCTTGACCAGCACCTGGGCGGCGACACCCTCACCCTCGCGGATGAGGCCGAGCAGGATGTGCTCGGTGCCGATGTAGTTGTGGCCGAGCTGGAGTGCCTCGCGCAGCGAGAGCTCGAGCACCTTCTTGGCCCGCGGGGTGAACGGGATGTGCCCGCTCGGCGCCTGCTGGCCCTGGCCGATGATCTCCTCGACCTGCTGGCGCACGGCCTCCAGCGAGATGCCGAGTGACTCCAGCGCCTTGGCCGCGACACCCTCGCCCTCGTGGATCAGCCCGAGCAGGATGTGCTCGGTGCCGATGTAGTTGTGGTTGAGCATCCGGGCCTCTTCTTGGGCCAGGACGACAACGCGACGCGCGCGGTCGGTGAACCTCTCGAACATGTACGTCTCCTTCCGCGCCAAGTGGCCGATCGACCCGGAACCGTCTACGCCGGGTCGCTGGTTGCCGTAGGTTCGGCAGCCGCGGCCCCGCTGGACGGTCCCGGTCCGGTCAACTCTAGTCCGCAGTTCCTGGTGTTTCTCATCGAGAGCGCCGAAATCAGGTCACCCTTCGGCACTCACTTGCACTAAACCTGCAGGCGCCGGGATCCATGCCGCCACCCAATCCGCCATCAGCGAACATCACACTGTCGACGATCAGGTTTCGGCCGCGTTCCCGCCGAGGCACCGGGCGACGGGCAGGAGGCGGGCATGGCGGAGGGCGGGCGGGCTGTCGGGGTGGACGGCTGGCGCGGGGGCTGGGTGGCCGCGGCGACCGACGGGCGCACGCTGGCCTGGTCGACCCACACCGACTTCGCCGGCGTGCTGGCCGCCTACCCCGACTCGACGATCGGGGTGGACATGCCGATCGGGCTGCCGGTGTCGGGGCGGCGGCGCTGCGACGACGAGGCGCGGGCGTTCCTCGGCAGCGCCCGCAGCAGCATCTTCTGGACGCCCACCCGCGAGACCTTCGGGCACTGGCGCCCGGGCGCACCGCACCGGCTCGGGATCGGCGTCTCGGTGCAGATGTGGAACCTCCTGCCGAAGGTCGCCGAGCTGGACGCGCTCCTCACCCCGCAGCTGCAGCAGCGGGTCCGGGAGGTCCACCCGGAGTGCTCGTTCCGGGAGCTCACCGGGCGGACGCCGGCCTCGAAGAAGACCGCGGTCGGGGCGGGTCAGCGACTGGCGGCGCTCGGCGGTTGGCTGGGCGAGATCGATCTCACGCTCGCCCCGGCCGGGGTGCCCGTCGACGACGTCCTCGACAGCGTGGCCGCGGCGTGGACCGCGCTGCGCTGCGCAGCAGGGACCGCCCGCGTCCTCGGTCGTCCCGCCGAGCGGGACGCGCACGGGCTGCTCATGCAGATCGCCGTGTGACGTGGGTCAGCCGATGGCCTTGTTGTAGGCCTCCAGCACGTGGGCGGGGATGCGGCCGCGGTCGCTGACGTTCTGGTCATTGCGCTTGGCCCATTCGCGAATTGCCTTGATCTGCTCACGATCCACCCGCGCGACTCCGCGAGCGCCCGGCCGCGGTGGGCGGGCGCCGCCGTTGGTCTTGCGCGCGTGACCCACATAGACGGAGAGGGCATCGCGCAGGGCGCCGGCATTCTCGTCGTTCAGATCGATCTCATAGGACGATCCGTCGAGAGAGAACGAGACCGTCTGCGCTCGCCTCGCCACCGGTGAGGTCGTCCTCGAGAACGACATGAACACGCTTGGCCATTATCCGGGTCCCCTTGCGTTGCGATTAATAGTGCCCGGTCACGGTATAGCGAATCATCCGCCGAAGCAAAGGTCAGCCCGGAAGTGGCTTCAGCAGCGGAAAGAGGATTGTCTCGCGAATTCCCCAGCGCCCGGTCAGGAGCATGATCAATCGGTCGACACCGAGTCCGAGTCCACCGGTCGGGGGCATCGCGTGCTCGAGAGCGCGGAGGAAATCCTCGTCGAGTTCCATCGCCTCAGGATCTCCCGCCGCGGCCGCCAGCGACTGCTCGTAGAGGCGGCGGCGCTGCTCGACGGGGTCGTTGAGCTCCGAGTACGCGGCGACCAGCTCGACCCCGCCGATCATCAGGTCCCACGCCTCTGCCAGCCGCGGGTCGTCCCGGTGCGCACGCGCCAGCGGCCGGACCGACACGGGATAGTCACGGACGAATGTGGGTTGAATAAGAGTGTGCTCGACCAATTTCTCGTGCAGTTCGAGCACGATTGCGCCGGCATCCCAGTCCGGCTGCACGGCACGTCGAAAGCTTCGGCTATCTCACGGAGCCGCTCCACGGAAGTATCTGCGGTAACGACTTCTTCCACAGCGGCAGACACGGCCTCATGAACGGTGATCGATTTCCACTCACCGAATAGATCAATTGCTGTGCCATCTGCCGAATAGATCTCGGTCACACCCATCGCGCGGGCGGCATCAGTGACCATTTTCTTGGTCAGCGCCGCCATCGTGTCGTAGTCACCGTAGGACTCGTACGCTTCCAGTGACGTGAATTCCGGCGAATGCGAGGAGTCCACTCCCTCGTTACGGAATATCCGACCGATTTCGTAGACTTTATCGATACCGCCGACGATCGCGCGTTTGAGATACAGCTCCGTCGCGATGCGCAGCGACATCTCCAGGTCGAAGGCGTTCAGGTGGGTCCGGAACGGCCGGGCAGCGGCCCCACCGTGCAGCGACTGCAGCACCGGGGTCTCCAGCTCCACGTACCCGAGGCGGTGCAGGGTCTCGCGCAGCGAGCGGGTCACCGTCGCCCGCGCCAGCACCATCCGGCGGGCGTCGGGCCGGACGATGAGGTCGACGTAGCGCTGGCGTACCCGCGCCTCCTCGCTCATCGGCTTGTGTGCCACCGGCAGCGGGCGGAGCGCCTTGGCGGCCATCCGCCACGAATCGGCCAGGACAGACAGTTCCCCGCGTTTGGACGCGATGACCTCGCCGTGCACGAACACGATGTCTCCGAGGTCGACGTCGGCCTTCCACGCAGCCAGCGACTCGGCGCCCACCTGGGCGGCGGACAGCATCACCTGCAGCTCGGTGCCGTCGTCACGCAGCGTCGCGAAACAGAGCTTGCCGGTGTTGCGGCTGAGGATGACGCGACCGGACACCCCGACGACGGCACCGGTCTCGGCGCCGGGGGGCAGGTCCGGGAACCGTTCGCGCACCTCAGCGAGGGAGTCCGTCCGCGCGACCGAGACCGGGTACGCGCCGCCGCCGGGCTCTGCCATCAGCCGGTCGTACTTGGCCCGGCGGATGCGCATCTGCTCCGGGATGTCCTCGGCAGGGTCTGACGGGGTGGCGGGTGCGGGGTCGGGATGCTCTGAACTCACCGGTCGAGACTATCGGGCGGTGGCGAGCCCGATCTCCGCCCGACCATCACCGCCACCGGTCTTCAGCCCGGTTGTCAGCGCCAGTCCGTCAGGTGCACCCCTGGGTGCCGACCGCCGCCGATGCCGTGCGCCCCGTGCTCGCGTCGGAGGCGACCTGCTTCGCGGTCAGCACGAAGCCGGTGTCGGAGGAGTCCACGGCCGTCGCGAAGACGACGCCCAGCACCCGCCCGGACGGATCGAGCAGCGGTCCCCCGGAGTTGCCGGGGCGCACGAGGGCCCGGATCGCGAAGATCTGGCGGGTCACGGTGCGGTCGCCGTAGATGTCGTTGCCGCGAGCGGTCTCCTGGTCCCGGACCCGGGCGGGCTGGGCGTCGAACGGCCCGTCCTCGGGGTAACCCAGCACGATCGCGTCCGCCCCGCCGGCGGGCGCGGAGGGGGCGAAGTTCAGCACCGGCTCGTCCAGCCCGGGGACGGACAGCACGGCGATGTCGGTCTCGGGGTCGTAGAGCACCACCCGCGCGGCGTACTGCCTGCTCCCGGCGTAGACGGTGACCTGCCGCGTGCCGGCCACGACGTGGGCGTTGGTCATGACCCGGCCGGCGGCGTAGACGAAGCCGCTGCCCTCGCTGGCGCGGTCACAGGACGGAGCGACACCGCGGATCTTGACGACGGACGGCCGCGCCTTCGTCACCGCGGCCGAACGCGCCAGGGCGGAGTCGGGCGGATCGACGCCGAGGATCCGGGACGGCTGCAGCGCGCCGAAGACCTCCGGGAAGCCGGTCCGGTCGATGACCTGGCGCAGCGAGGAGTAGACCTCGCGCACCGGGCCGGGCATCGCCGCGTCGATCGAGTGCACCACCGCGGAGCTGCGGACCTCGCGGGAGACGCCGGGGAACGGCGAGGACGCCAGCGGGACGGCCAGCATCCACGACACGACGAGCACGCCCACCACGGACAGGACGGTGCCGAGGCCGGAGTCCAGGGCCCGCGCGGGGTGCCAGGTGATCTTCGACCGCAGCCGCCCCGCGATCCACACCCCGAGCAGCTGACCGGCCAGCGCGATCACCAGCACGCAGACGACCGCGACCGGTACCTGCGCCTGCCCGTGTGCCAGCCGGGTGCCGAGCGGCGTGGCCAACTGGGCGCCGAGGAGGGCTCCGCCGATGAAACCACCGAAGGACAGGGCGCCGGCGAGCGCGCCGTTCCGGTAGCCGGCCACGCCGTAGGCCACCGCCAGCGCAACGATCAGCAGGTCGACCAGGTTCATGGGCGGCCTACTGCGGGAGGACGATCAGCGAGCCGGTCTGACCCTGACGCACGTGAATCGTGCACTCGAACTGGTACGTGCCCGGAGCCGGGGCCGTGAAGGTGACCGACTTGGTCTCGCCCGGGTCGGTGTCGGGGACGAAGTCGCCGGGGAACCCGACCAGCTGGAAGTTGTGCGGGGCACCGCCGCCGGTGTGTTGCAGCACGATGTGGACCTTCCCGGGGTGCACGGTGATCGTCGACGGGCTGAAGCGGAATGTGCCGTCGACGGTGATCAGCACCTGCTGGACGCCGTTGACCACGGAGGCCGTCGCCGAGCCGCTGTACGGTTCGCGGTTCGCGGCGGACTTGTTGTTCGAGCACCCCGCTGTGACCGCGGCGACGAGGACGAGCGAGGCAGCCAGGGCCCGGGTCGGGACGAGCCGCGCAGTGGTCACGTGCCGACGGTACCGGCGTCGGCCGACGGTGCGGTCGGCAGCATCGAATCCGGCAGATCGCGCATCCTGCCCGCGTCCCACGGCCGGCTCCACCCACCCAGGTCCAGGACGCCGGACAGGACGCCCGCCGTGAACCCCCAGATGAACAGCCCCCCGGCGTGGAAGCCGGGCCCGGAGAACCCGGACGGGTGCCTGACCGTGAACCGGTTCGCGGGGTCGACCAGCTCGGCGATCGGGCACGCCGGCTACCTGCTCGACCTCGCCGGCGTCCACCGCACGCACCGGATGGGGGGACCGCCAGTACCCGAGCACCGGAGTGACGACGAAGGACGACGGCGGGAGGAACAGCGCGGGCAGCGCGCCGAGGACGTCCACCGACGCCGGATCGAGGGCGACCTCCTCCTCGGCCTCGCGCAGCGCGGTTCCCACGGGCCCGTCGTCACCGGCGTCGGCGGCGCCGCCCGGGAAGGCGACCTGGCCGGCGTGGCTGCGCATCGTGCTGGCGCGCAGGATGAGCAGCACCTGCGGATCTGGCGCCTGGCTGAGCAGCACCAGCACCGCGGACTGCCGGCCGCTGCCGTCGGCGGGCGGCTGGAAGCGGGCCAGCTGCGTCGGCTCGGCGCTGTCGATCGCGTCGACGAGGGTGTGCAGCCACGGTGGGCGTTCGGAGCGGGTCACCGGGCTCAGGCGAGTTCGGCGACCGGGCCGGTCTTGACCAGCGCCTGCGCGATCTGCGGGTCGGTCGGGCCCTCGCCGTAGGACGGGCAGAGCGAGGCGATGGCGCAGGCCCCGCAGGCGGGCTTGCGGGAGTGGCACACCCGGCGCCCGTGCCAGATGGCCCGGTGGGAGAGCAGCGTCCAGTCCTTGCGCGGGATGAGCTCCGCGATCTGCGCCTCGACCTTCACCGGATCGGTCTCCACCGTCCATCCCCACCGGCGCGCGAGGCGCCCGAGGTGGGTGTCGACGGTGATACCGGGGATGCCGAAGGCGTTGCCGAGGACGACGTTGGCGGTCTTGCGCCCGAAGCCGGGCAGCGTGACGAGGTCCTTGAGCCGGGGCGGAACCTCCCCGTCGAAGCGCTCGACCAGGGCCTGCCCGAGCCCGATGAGCGACGAGGCCTTGTTGCGGAAGAACCCGGTGGAGCGGATCAGCCCCTCGAGTTCGGCGCGGTCGGCCCCCGCGTAGTCGGCGGCGGTCGGGTAGCGACGGAACAGGGCGGGCGTGACCAGGTTGACGCGGGCATCGGTGCACTGGGCGGACAGGATCGTGGCCACCGCGAGCTCCAGCGGCGAGGTGAAGTCCAGCTCGCAGTGCGCGTCCGGGTAGAGCAGTGTCAGCTCGCGGTCGATCCGCCGTGCCCGCCGGGTGCGTCCGATGGGGGTCTCCTTGGCCCAGGACGTCGCCGACTTCACGCGCACCGCGACGTCACGGGCAGAGCCACCGGTCGCGGGCACGGAGAACTGTGGACCCGGCGGTAGCGGCGATGTTCGGCACCGGACCAGCGTACGAGCCGCCACCGACAGCGGCGGTGCGGGGATCGCCGTGCCGCCTGAGCGCCGGGGCCCGGCCGATGAGGCAGAATCAGCGCTGTCATGGCTGGCTTCCTGGTGATCCTCTTTCCCGTCCTCCTGCTCGGCTTCCTGCTGTTCATGGGCAAGGTCGAGGAACCGCTCAGCCGGGCCGCCCCCGAACGCGACGTCGAGCGCTTCCTCGAGACCGCCAACGCCGCGGAGCTGGAGACCTTCGTCGAGGAGGGCACCGAATCGGGGCTGCGCAGGTTGCGGCACAGACTGCGGTTCAGCAGGCGCCGGGGCAGTTCCCGCCGCAAGTCGTGATAGATATTGTCGGTACACCGGGCCCCTCAGGGCGCTGGCGTCGCGCACCCTCCCATTAGACTGACCAGATGTGACCGGACGCACACAGCTCCGGTTGACCCGAAGGAGCTGTTGTGGACGAGGTGCTCGCGCGAGCCGGCTTGTTCCAGGGTGTCGAGATCGACGCCGCCGAGGCCCTCGCCGGTCAGTTCGACATCATCGACGCCCCGCGGGGGACCGTCCTGTTCACCGAGGGCGAGCCCGGCGACAGCCTCTACATCGTGCTGTCGGGCAAGGTGAAGCTCGGCCGCCGCTCCTCCGACGGCCGCGAGAACCTGGTCGCCGTCATGGGGCCGTCGGACCAGTTCGGTGAGCTGTCGCTGTTCGATCCCGGACCCCGCACCGCCACCGCCGTGGCCGTCACCGACACCCGCATCGCCGTCCTGCCGAAGGAAGCGCTGGTGCGGTGGGTCTCGGACCGCCCGCAGATCGCGCTGCAGCTGATGCGTGTCATCGCCCGCAGGCTGCGCCGGACGAACACCATGCTCGCCGACCTGATCTTCGTCGACGTCCCCGGGCGCGTGGCCAAGCAGCTGCTCCAGCTCGCGCAGCGCTTCGGTTCGGTCGACGGCGGGCAGCTGCGCGTCACCCACGACCTCACCCAGGAGGAGCTGGCCCAGCTCGTCGGCGCCTCCCGGGAGACGGTCAACAAGGCACTCGCCGACTTCGCCTCCCGCGGCTGGCTGCGGCTGGAGGGCAAGAGCGTGGTCATCCTCGACCGCGAGCGCCTGAGCCGCCGCGCCCGCTAGGGCCGCTGCCTCAGATAGGCCAGTTGCGCCCGTACCGACCACTCCGCGGCATCCCAGAGCACCTGGTCGACGTCGGCGTAGACGTGCTCGACGACCGGACGCGCCGAGGCGTCGACCGGCTCGAGCTGCAGCTCGGACAGCGCCGCGCGCACCTGGTCCAGCCGCTCCGCCCGATGCCGTAGGTAGCCATTCGCGGCGGCCGCGGCGTCGGGGAGTTCGGGGCCGTGACCGGGCAGTACGGCGATCGGCCCCAGCCGCTCCAGGCGGCGCAGCGAGTCGAGGTAGGCGGCCAGGGAGCCGTCGGGCGGGGCGATGACCGTCGTCCCGCGACCGAGCACGGTGTCACCGGTCAGCACCGCCTCCGCGTCGGCGCTCAGCAGGAACGACAGCGAGTCCGCCGTGTGGCCGGGCGTCGTCCAGACCCGCACGTCCACCCCGGCCGAGGCCACCACGTCACCGTCGTGCAGGCCCTCCCCACCGAGGATGTGCGCCGGATCCAGGGCGGCGACGGGCGCTCCGGTCAGCTCGTGGAGCGTGCGGGCGCCGGCGCTGTGGTCGGCGTGGCCGTGGGTGAGCAGGATCCGGGTGACCCGTCCGGCGGCGGCGACGACGCGGGCCAGGTGCCCGGCGTCGTCCGGACCCGGGTCGACCACCACGGCCTCGCGCCGGGACGGCTCGCCACGCAACAGCCAGGTGTTGGTGCCCTCCAGCGTCATCGGCGACGGGTTCTCGGCGAGCAGCACGCCCGCCTGCGCGCTCACCTGCCGCAGCTGCCCGTACGCCGGATGACCACCCGTCACAGCGTCACGGTCGATCCGTCGGGGAGCACGACCTCGGCCGTCCCGTCGCCCCGGCGGCGCAGCAAGGGGCGCACCGCCTCCAGGGAACGGGCGGCGGACGCGTCCAGCACCTCGGCGACGGTCCCGAACCCGGCCAGCTCGGCGAGCGTGACGACGGTGGGCGGCAGCATCGGGCGCCGGCCGGTGGCGTGCTCTGCCAGGGCGGCGCGCAACGGCACCCACTGGGCGCTGTCGGCCTCGGAGGTGTCGGCGGTCGCGACGGCGCCGTCGGGAAGCGCGGCCACGTAGAAGTAGGTGTCGTACCGCCGGCGCTCCCCCTCCGGCGTGACCCAGCGGGACCAGGGACGGACGTAGCGGGCGTCCACCGCGACCCCGCGGGCGGTGATCATCGCGCCGAAGGCCAGGTCGTGGGCCTCCACCGCCCGGCGCAACTCGGCCAGTTCGGCGCTGTCGGCGGCGGCTGGCGCGGGCTGGGTGAGCAGCACGCCCGTCTCCTCGAACGTCTCGCGCAACGCCGCCACGAGGGAGGCGCGCGCCTCCGGCACCGTGCAGCCGAACCGCCGGGCGACCTCGACCGGGTCCTCGCCCACCCACGGGACGGCCTCGTCGCCGTCGGCGGGATCCACCCGACCTCCGGGGAACACGGTCATGCCCGCGGCGAACGCCATCTGCGGCACCCGGCGCAGCAGCCACGCCTCCATCCCGGCGGGCGTGTCCCGCAGCAGGACGACGGTGGCCGCCGGGCGCGGTTCGACGGGCTCGGCCACCGGTCAGCCGACCTCGACGATGAGTTCGACCTCGACCGGCGCATCGAGCGGCAGCACGGCGACGCCCACGGCCGAGCGCGCGTGCGCCCCGGCGTCGCCGAAGATCTCGCCGAGCAGCTCGCTGGCACCGTTGACCACCCCCGGCTGGCCGGTGAAGTCGGGGGTGGACGCGACGAAGCCGACGACCTTGACCACACGCACCACCGAGTCCAGCCCCACCAGGGCGTGGACGGCAGCGAGCGCGTTCAGGCAGCAGATCCGGGCCAGCGCCTTGCCCTCCTCGGCGGTGACCTCGCCACCGACCTTGCCGGCGCCGGCCAGGCTGCCGGCGACCATGGGGACCTGGCCCGAGGTGTAGACGTAGCTGCCCGTGCGGACCGCCGGCACGTAGCAGGCGACGGGCGGGGTGACCCCGGGCAGCACGATCCCGAGCTCGTCGAGGCGCTGGAGGGGTGGTCGGATCGGTCATGTGCGTCCTCGGCTCGGGGGCGGCGGCAATGGGATGGGCCGACGTTACCGCCCGCGCCGCCCCGGGCGACTGACTGTCAGCTCACTGACCCGCCCGCTCAACGCTCCCGCGCGGACCGGCTCGCATAAGCTCGGCTGATGCCGGACTCGCCCCAGGGACCCATCAGCACGGCCCCCGTCAGCGCGTCCCTCCACGTCGTCAGCGGCAAGGGCGGCACCGGCAAGACCACGGTCGCGGCAGCCCTGGCGATCGCGCTCGCCACGGGTGGTCGGCGGGTCCTGCTCGTCGAGGTCGAGGGCCGGCAGGGTCTGGCTCAGCTCTTCGACACCGCGCCACTGCCGTACGAGGAGAAGCGGCTGGCCAACGCGCCGGGCGGGGGCGAGGTCTACGGGCTGGCGGTCGACCCCGAGCTGGCGATGCTGGAGTACCTCGAGATGTTCTACAACCTCAAGCGCGCCGGGCGGGCCCTGCGCTCCATGGGCGCCATCGACTTCGTCACGACCATCGCCCCGGGGCTGCGCGACGTCCTGCTCACCGGCAAGGTGAAGGAGGCCGTGACGCGCAAGCAGAAGGACGGCGCCCGGGTCTACGACGCCGTCGTGCTGGACGCCCCGCCGACCGGGCGCATCCGCCAGTTCCTGGACGTCACCAAGGACGTCGCCGGGCTGACCAAGGTCGGGCCCATCCACCGGCAGAGCCAGGGCGTCATCGAGGTGCTGCACAGCGCGCGGACGGCGGTCCACCTGGTCACGCTGCTCGAGGAGATGCCCGTCCAGGAGACCCTCGACGCCGCCGCGGAGCTGACCGGATCCGGGTTCCCCCTGGGACTCGCGATCGTGAACCGGGCCCGGCCGGAACTCTTCGGTGCCGGCGTGGTCAAGCGCAGCAAGAACGGCCGCGCGAACGACCTGACGACGCTCATCGAGGGCCTCACGGCAGCCGGCGTCGACACCGCGCTGGCCGCGCCGCTGGCCGACGAGCTGGCCGACTACGACCTGCGCCAGCAGGTGCAGGAGAGCAACGCCGAGCGACTGGACGCCGCCCGGCTGGCAACCGTCCGGCTGCCCGAGCTGAGCCCGCCCATCGACCTGGGCAGCCTGTACGAGCTGGCCGAGATCCTGGCGCCGCACATCCTGGCGCCCGAGAACCGGGCCGCGTGATGGCCACGGCGACCGCGCCCCGGCTGGACGTGGACGCGCTGCTGGCCGACCCCGCGACCCAGGTGATCGTCACCTGCGGCAGCGGCGGCGTCGGCAAGACGACGACCGCGGCCGCGCTGGGCATGCGCGCGGCGGAGGCGGGGCGTTCGGTGGTCGTCATGACCATCGACCCCGCGCGCCGGCTGGCCCAGTCCCTCGGCCTCACCGAACTCGACAACACCCCGCGCGAGGTCACCGGAGTCGACGGCGCGGCGGGCGGGAAGCTCTTCGCGATGATGCTCGACATGAAGCGGACCTTCGACGACGTCGTGTCCGCCCACAGCACCCCCGAGCGCGCCGAGCAGATCTTCGCGAACCCCTTCTACCAGTCGCTGTCGTCGTCGTTCTCCGGGACGCAGGAGTACATGGCGATGGAGAAGCTGTCGCAGCTGCGCGAGCAGATGGACGACGCGGGCGCCGAGTGGGACCTCATCATCGTCGACACCCCGCCCAGCCGGTCGGCCCTGGACTTCCTCGACGCGCCCAAACGCCTCGGACGGTTCCTCGACGGGCGCATGATCCGGCTGATCACGTCCCCGGCGCGGGCCGGCGGGCGGGCCTACCTGAAGGTCGTCTCCGCGTCGTTCACCCTCTTCACCCGGATCCTGACCAAGATCCTGGGCAGCGAGCTGCTCACCGACGTCGCGTCCTTCGTCTCCTCCCTGGAGACGATGTTCGGCGGGTTCCGCGAGCGCGCCGAACACACCTACCAGCTCCTCAAGGCCCCGGGAACCGCCTTCGTCGTGGTGGCCTCCCCCGAGCCCGACGCGCTCCGCGAGGCGTCGTTCTTCGTCGAGCGCCTCAGCAGCGAACAGATGCCGCTGGCGGGTCTGGTCATCAACCGGGTGCACGTCACCTCGGCGCCGCTGAGCGCCCGCGCCGCCGAGGCAGCGGCCGACCGGCTCGACGCCGACACCAGCCGCGCCGGTGTGCTGGCCGCAGCCGCCCTGCGCGTGCACGCCGAGATCGCCGCGGCCGCCGCGGGTGACCAGCGGATGGCGCGCCGCTTCGCCGCCGCCCACCCGACGGTGCCCACCGTGCACGTTCCCGCCCTGCCGTCGGACGTCCACGACGCCGCCGGCCTGCGCACCGTCGGGGAGCTGCTGGCCAAGGAGAGCTGAGGCTCATCGGGCTCCTGCCGGTCTCTCACGCCACCCCCAGAAACCGGGCATACGGTGTCGACGGGCCCCCACACTCAGCCGATCCCGGTATTCTCTTGCCACGTGGCTGCTTCCCGAGGTGTTCAGGTACCGCTCACGCTCATCAAACTGGTCGCCGTCCTGGTGGTCGCCGGTGTGCTCGGAGCGGGTTTCCTGATCCCGTACGTCGCCGGAATCGGCGCGGCGGCGAACGCCGGGACGAACAAGTTCCTGAACACCACGTGCGACCTCAAGGAGACGCAGCTCCAGCAGACGACGAAGATCGTCGCCCGCGACGGCACCCCGATCGCGACCCTGTTCGCCTACAACCGGCAGACCGTTTCGCTCGGCCAGGTGCCGAAGACCACGCAGCAGGCACTGATCGACACCGAGGACCGCCGCTTCTACTCCCACCACGGAGTCGACCCCCGCGGCCTGCTCCGGGCGGCGCTGAACGAGTCCAACGGCGCGACCCAGGGCGCGTCGACGATCACCCAGCAGTACGTCAAGCAGGTGCGCTACTACCAGGCCAAGACCGACGCCGAGCGCCAGGCCGCGATCGACCAGACCCTGGACCGCAAGATCTACGAGGCTCGGTGCGCCCTCGCGCTGGAGAAGAAGTACACCAAGGCCCAGATCCTGGAGAAGTACTTCAACATCGCCTACTTCGGCGAGCAGTCCTACGGCATCCAGGTCGCCGCCGAGACCTACTTCGGGGTGAACTCCAGCCAGCTGACCGTCCCGCAGTCGGCGGTGCTCGTCGGGCTGGTGAAGGACCCGACGCTCTACGACCCGTTCCAGAACTACAAGGCCGCCAAGCAGCGCCGGGACGAGGTCATCGACAACATGGTCGCCGTCGGGGACCTCAGCGCCGCGAAGGCCGCCGCCTACAAGAAGACCCCGATCACGCTGGCCACGAAGGCGGCGCCGACGCCGGAGCAGGGCTGCGCGTTCTCCGACGACAAGGCGATCGCCAACGTCGGCTTCTTCTGCGACTACGTCGTCAACTGGCTGACCACCACCGGCGGGCTGACCCTCGACGCGATCGACAACGACGGGCTGACCATCCGCACGTCGATCGACCCGGCACTGCAGAACAAGGCGCAGAAGAGCCTCTTCAGGGACTTCACGGCCAGTTCCCCGACCACGGCCGCGATCCCCGCCATCGATCCGCGCAACGGCGAGATCATGTCGATGGCGACGAGCAAGCTCTACAACTACGGCAACGCCCACCCCAACAACCGCCGGTACACCTCGATCCCGGTGTTCACGAAGCCGGTCGCGGGCTCCGGCTCGACGTACAAGTACTTCTCGACGATCGCGGCGCTGACCGCGGGCATGCAGACCACGCAGCAGCTCACGACAGCGGGCGCGTTCCCCCAGCGCTACTTCCCGCGCAACTGCGGTGAGGACCGGTCCGTGGAGAGCAACGGCATCGCCAACGCCGGCAACTACCGCCCGACGCTGTCCCTGCGTGATGCCCTCGTCCAGTCCTCCAACACCTACTTCGTCGGCCTGGAGGACCAGTTCTTCAACTGCGACCTCTCGACGATCGTCAAGACCGCCCAGAACCTCGGCATGAACGCACTCAACGCCAAGGAGTCCAACGGCAAGACGATCGCCCAGAACCGCGTGGACAACAACAGCTACACGTTCACCATCGGCCAGGAGAGCACCAGCCCGCTGGAACTCACCTCCGCCTACAGCGCCGCGGCCAACGACGGCGTGCTCTGCTCGCCGCGGCCGGTCCTGTCGATCACCGGGCCGGACAAGAAGCCGGTGGCGTTCAAGCAGGCGACCTGCGAGCGCAAGATGAGCCAGTGGGTGGCCCGCACGGCCATCGACATGATGGAGGGCGACACCGAGTACGGCGGCGGTGGCACGGCGAACAGCCAGTTCAGCTCGTTCTACAACCAGTACGGCGAGACCAACCACCTGGTGGCGGCCAAGACCGGCACCAACAACGCCAGCTACCAGTCCGGCCCGCAGCGCGGCCAGGACAACGGCCAGAACTCGGCACTCTGGTTCGTCGGCATGACGCCCACGCTGACCGCCGCCAGCGCGGTGTTCAACTTCACGAACCCGACCCAGACGGTGGACATCCCCGGCCTCGGCCAGAACACCTCGGACACGTTCGGCGCCTACTCCGCGACGCTCTGGATCAACGCGCTCGGGTCCTACGTCGGCAGCAAGTCCTGGGACTGGCGCCAGCCCGACAGCATCGACGGTGCCCAGCAGGTGCCCTCGGTGGTCGGGCAGACGCCGGCGGACGCGATCCCGCAGCTCACGGCGCTCGGGTTCAAGCCGGTCGAGTACCCCATCGAGTGCGGCAGCAACCTGCCCCCGGGCGTGATCGCCTACAACGGCCCGGGCTACGCCGTCCCGAACTCCTCGAAGTCGACCGTCTACTACTGCGTGAGCAACGGCAAGCAGCTCGTCACCCCGCCGCCGCCGGTCATCAAGCACACCAAGACCAAGACCCCGACGGGCGGCAACACGCCCACCACCGGCCCGACGACGAAGCCGACCGGTCGCGGCCACGGCCGTCACGGCGGCTGACCCGCCGGCCGGTCACAGCGCCGACGAGAGCACGGTTCTCCCCCGCACGGGTGGTCGGGCGTGCTCTCGCGGTCAGCTGAGCTGGCGGCGCACCTCGTCGCTGACCCGCTTGCCGTCCGCCCGACCGGCGACCTGCGGCTGGACGAGCTTCATGACCGCGCCCATCTGCCGGGGCTCGGTGGCACCGGCCTCGGCCACGGCGGCGCGCACGAGCTCGGCGAGCTCGGCGTCGTCGAGCTGGGCGGGCAGGTAGGTCTCGAGCACGCCGCCCTCGGCGCGTTCCCGGGCGGCGAGCTCGGGGCGGTGGGCGGCGTCGTAGGCCTCGGCGGACTCGCGGCGCTTCTTGGCCTCGCGGGTGATCACGCGCAGCACGTCCTCGTCGGACAGCTCGCGGGCCGACTTGCCGGCGACCTCCTCCTCGGTGATCGCCGACAGGGTCATCCGGATCGTGGCCAGGCGGAGTTCGTCGCGCGCCTTCATGGACGTGGTCAGGTCGGACTGCAGGCGTGCTTTGAGAGCGGACATGCATCCACGGTAACCGGCCAGAGCCAGCCGATTCGCCGGTCCGCACTACCCTCGGGAGCATGAACAGGACCGTGCGGGCACTGGCCGGTGTCACCGGCGCCGGGGTGGCCGGGCTCGTGTACGCCGGGGCCGTGGAGCGCAACCTCTACACGCTGCGCCGCTTCACCGTCCCGGTCCTGGACCCGGGGACACCCGCGCTGCGGGTGCTGCACGTCTCCGACCTGCACATCACCTCCGCCCAGGCGCGCAAGCAGCGCTGGATCGCCGCGCTGGCCCGCCTGGAGCCGGATCTGGTCATCAACACCGGGGACACGATCTCCGAGGTGTCGGCGATCCCGGACATCCTGCGCACCCTCCGCCCGCTCGCCGACGTCCCCGCCGTGTTCGTCCCGGGCAACAACGACTACTACGCCCCGGTCCGCAGCACGCCGACGCGGTACTTCACTCCGGACAAGGTGCGCCCTAAGGGCGAGACGATGCCGTGGGCGGAGCTGGCCGCCGCGATGGTCGAGCAGGGCTGGACGGATCTGACCCATGTGCGGAGCCGCCTCGCGGTCAAGGGTGCCGCTGTGGCGCTGGCCGGGCTGGACGACCCGCATCTGCGCAAGGCGCGCTACGAGCTCGTGGCCGGCGCGGCCGACGACACCGCGGCGGTCCGGATCGGCGTCATGCACTCCCCCGAGCCGCCACTGCTGGAGTCGTTCGCGACGGACGGCTACGACCTGGTGCTTGCCGGCCACACCCACGGCGGGCAGGTGCGGGTGCCGTTCGGGCCGGCGATCGTCACCAACTGCGGCATCGACGTGCACCGGGCCCGCTGGCTGCACCGCTGGGACGAGCGGATGTGGTTCCACGTGTGCGCCGGCCTCGGGACGAACCCGTACATGCCGATCCGCTTCGCCTGCCGCCCGGAAGCCTCGCTGCTCACCCTGGTGCCGCGCGACGCGGTCTGATCGGCGTCGCGCCGGACTCCCGGCGAGGTGTGCCCGAGGCGAGGATCGGCGCCCCGCCCACGTCGGCTATAGTTGCCTGCGGCCACCGGGGTGTGGCGCAGCTTGGTAGCGCGCTTCGTTCGGGACGAAGAGGCCGTGGGTTCGAATCCCGCCACCCCGACCAGAAGTCCTACCCGAATCACCGGCCACGCGCGGCCTGGATCCGGGTAGGACGGACAGCGCATCGCATCGCGTCACCGAGCCGCGACGTTTGCCGCCGGAACCCGTGCTACGTCCGGGAGCCGGGGGATCGCATATCCCATGCGGTCTCGAAGCCGAGCGCGCGGATGAGCCCGTCCACCGCCTCGGCGATGCCGGCGACGGTGCTGCGGGCGACATCGGCCGGGCGCAGATAAGGGTCGGCGATGTCGTCGGCACCCGGGCCGGGCGCGGTGACCCGCCCGCGCAGGCCGGCCAGGGCCCGAACGCGCCGCGCCAAGGGCGTCCCCGCACCGGTTCCCGCGTCGGGGTCGCCGCCGGCCTCCCCGACGTCGCCGGCCAACCGCACGAACTCTCGGAGGGTGAAGGTCCGCGACATCATCAGGGGCTCGCTGCGCAGGAGGGCTCCGCGCTGGTCCGCGGTCGCGGTCAGAACCAGTCCCGCGCGGCGCAGCGTCGGGCCGTCCACGCGGCGCGCCACATGCCCGCTCGGGTCGATGCCCAGCTCGCGCAGCGCCTGCGCCGACGGGGGATCGATGCCCTGCCCGACGAGGGCGTGCGTTCCGGCGCTCGCCGCCACCACCTGCGCGCCCGGCGCCATCCTGGCGCGGAACAGCCGCTCCGCGGCCGGTGAGCGGCACACGTTCCCCGTGCACACGAACAGCACCAGGAACCTCGCCGGCGGCGCGGTCATCGGCAGGCCTCGGTGTGCACCGACACCGTCCCGGGGTGGACCATCGGCTGCTGGACGGCCACGGGGGCCAGCGCGCTCGCCGGCTCACGCAGCGTCAGCACCAGCGTGGTCGCGCGTCCCCGTGGCAGCTCGACGAGCGTCGAGTACGTGGGATGCCCTCCGGAGCTGCCGGGGGTGACCGTCCCGGGAGTGCCCGCGACCGTGATCGAGGACAGCGTCCCCCCGTCTGTGCCGATGTAGTAGAAGAGGACACGGCTGTCCCCTGTGGAGATGCGGGCGGTCGGCTTGTCCTGGCGCTGGGTGACGTAGGTCGGGAATCCCTGCGCCGGCGTGGAGTTGGTGAGGGTCACGGTGACCGTCACCTGACGCGTGGGGCCGCATCCGGCGCTGGTCCAGACCACAGCGCTGGACAGGTAGTAGTCGAGCTTGTTCTCGCCGTAGTTCACGATCACCGGTTGGACGTACGGGGCAGCAGTCGCCAGGACCGCCCCACCGAGGGGGTGCCCGGCCAGGACCGCCTCGACCGTGGCGTCGGCGCTCCACAGCAGCAGCCGCCGTTCGGAGGCCGCGCGGCTCGCGGCCCGGTACAACCCCATCAGATCGGGAGAGCCGGCCAGGACCTTCTTCTCCGCCGCCTCGGCCAGCGCCAGCAGGTAGCTCTTGCGGGCGGTCTGATCGTCGAAGGTGCGGTAGACGGTGCTCTGGGTCAGGGCCACGATGGTGCGCGCGCTGACCTGGGAGCCGTCGGCGAGCCGGGCCGGCCCGGTGACCGCGAGCAGGTAGGACAACGTGGTCGGGTCCAGCGCGAGCGCGCCGTCGACGTGCTGGCCGCTGACCTTCTGCCACATCGCCGCCCAGATCCGCCCGGCGTAGCGGAAATCCGGATCCACGTTGCTGTTCTGGTACGTCGAGGTCGGCGCGTAGTCGTGCCAGGCCCGGTCATAGGCGGCGCCGAGGTCGAGGCCGGTGGCGACGTGGAGCAGTTCGGCGTCACTGCCGAAGTGGGTGAAGGTGAGTCGGCCGTGGTCGGCGACGACGATCGCGAACGCCCCGGGCAGACCCCCTGTCCCGCGCATCTCCGCCTCGTTCTGGAAGGCCACGAAATAGCGTTGCGGGGTGTCATCGCCCAGCAGCACCGGGGCGATCCGTGCGACCTGGTCGAGGGTGCCGAGCGGGGCGATGAGCGAGTTGAGCTGGCCGGACAACTGGGTGACGCCGCGGTCGACGACGCCGAGCCAGGTCCGGTGGGGCAGCGCCGCGACCCGCGCCTGCTCCTGCCGAGCCCGCGCCAGGACGCTGTTCAACTGCGGGGTCACCCGGACGACGGCGGTGATGTCGAGGGTGTGATCCTCCATCCGGGCCGGCACCGGGAGCAGCGCCGAGGAGATGGCGAGCAGCGAGGGCACGACGCCGGTCGCCAGCGCATCACTGGTCGCGCTCACGCCGCGGACCGTTCGCAGCGGCGCGCCGACAACGGGCACCTGCGCGGCCGCCCACCAGGCCGGCCCGCCCGTCAGCTCGTGGGCGCGGTGCGCGCGTCGAGTCAGATCACCGGTGACGGCCTCGGCGCGCGAGCGGTCGCCGGCCGTGACCGCGGCACGCAACTGCCCGAGGTCGGCCCGGATAGCCGTGAGCTCGCGCCGTGCCAGCAGCCCGGTCACGAGGATCCACACCGTGGCGCCGAGGATCAGCACGACCGGCACGGCCAGCACCAGGCGACGACCTGTGCGCCGCCCGTGCCGAGGTCGGCGACGGTGACCGTCGGACCGACCCGAGGTCGGTCCGACGGAGCCGGTCAGCGGGTTCGTTCGAGCCGCCGGCGCCCGAGCAGGAGCAGGCCGGCGCCGCCGGCGAGCAGCACCAGGACGAGTACGCCGAGGCCGACGATCGCGGTACCGGTGTTCGGGAGGTTCGAGTTACCACTGTCGACGGGCGCACTCGCCAGCGTCAGGCCGATGGACCAGGTCTGCCCGGTGGTCTTGTCGGTGGCGATGACGGTGTGCTGGCCGCTGAACCCGGACGGGATCGTGACGCTGCCGCCGGCTGTGCCGTCGGCCGCGGCGGTGAAGGTCCCGAGCGTGACCGGCTGCGAGTGGAGGACGAATTCGATGGCATCGCCCGGCGTTGCACCGGTGACGGAGATGACGAACGGCTGTCCGGGGGTCGGATCGGTCGTGCTGGTGCTGATCCCTCCCGTCGTCGAGCCGTACGGCGCGGCCAGCGCCGAGGTCGCGCCCACGCCGAGCAGGGTGAAGGCGAGCAGCACGGCAACGGCGAGCAGGGAGGTGGCGCGGGAGCGTAGGTAGGTCATGGGGATCCTTGTCTGGTGGGGGGTGCGACGGGCTTCGCGAACGGGGAGTCGGGTGTCGTCAGCAGGCTCCGCGGCGGGCTGCGACTGTTCTCAGCGTGCGAGCGAGGATGGTCAGATCCATCGCCAGGCTCCAGTTCTCGACGTAGAACACGTCGAGTTTGACCCGGTCCTCGTACGGAATCGCCGAACGTCCCGACACCTGCCACAGCCCGGTGATCCCCGGCTTGAGCGCCAGGAAGCTGGCTCCCTGCGGCCCGTAGCGCGCGAGTTCCTCGGCGGTGATCGGGCGCGGACCGACGAGGCTGAGGTCACCGCGCACCACGTTCACCAGCTGGGGCAGCTCGTCCAGACTGGCCCGTCGCAGGAAACGTCCGAGTGCCGACACCCGGGGGTCGCGCGCCACCTTGTGGTGCAGCTCGAACTCCTCGCAGAGTTCCGGGCGCCCCATCGCGATGAAGGCTGCCGCCTGGGTCTGGAACTGCCGGTCGGGACCGGTGGAGTAGTCGGCGTTCATCGACCGGAACTTGAGGACTGTGATCACACGGCCGTTGCGACCGAGCCGCTTCTGGCTGTACAGCACCGGATTGGACGGGTCCCCCGCCTTGACGCACACGGCGACGACGAGCAGCACCGGCGACAGCACGAGGAGCAGGAGCAGCGACCCGGCCAGGTCGAACATCCGCTTGCCCACCGCGCCCCAGCCGTCGAGTGCGGTCAGGCGCAGTTCGAGCACGGGAACGCCGCCGATGGTGCCCGCGCTGGACGCCGCGGCGTACACGCCGTACTGATCGGGAACGAAGCGGTAGCTCACGCCCATCGAGCCGGCGTAGGTCATCATCGCGGCGACCTCGGTACGGGCCAGCTCGGAGTCGGCCTGGACGATCTCGTCGACGTGCCGCCCGACCGAGGCCATGGCGATCTCGAGCGTCGGGTAGACGGGCGCATGGGCGACCGACGCACCGTCGCAGCGCCGATCGACGACCGCGATGATGCGGTATCCGCGATCCTGCCGCGACAACGTGTGGGAGAGTTCCGCGGCCAGCGCGCCGGCTCCGACGACGATGACGTTGTGCAAGCCGAGCCCGCGGGAAAAGCAGACGCGGATCGCCTGGTGGACGAGAAATCGGCAGAAAAGAACGAGCACCACTCCGTAGAGGGTGGCCCAGATGGGAATGGACCGGCTGGGGAAAATCGGCGAGTCAGGGCTGAAATAATCCCAGACGATCAGCGACATAACTCCACCGGCGACGGCGACAATCACCCGAGCCAGATCCGAGAATGCCCTACCCTCGCGCGACGCTGCATAGAGACCACACGCCGTGAACACGAGAATCCACAACGGTGCCACCGCCGCGGCACGCAGACTGAAAGCAAATGCCGAGACCGGGTGGGCCAGTGGTTTTGCCGCCGCGGCGCGCTGAATATAGGCGACGACGAACGCCTCGTAGAGCGCAAAGACGTCCACGACCACGAGGGCGAACACCCGGATCACGTCGCTACGCCGCACCGCACCGGACCCACCGAACCTTGCCATGGCGGCCCTTCGGCGAGCTTCGTGGTTCAGGGTGGTCCAGGGGGTTGGCGGTGACGCGGGTTCGTCCTACATGTTGATCTTATGATTTAGCGCGAAGTAAATCATTGCCTGAAGAATTCTGCAACCGACGGCCGTCTCATTGGAAAACAGCGCTGTGTTACGTTCTCCGGATTTTCATGTGATCGTTACGCGCGCAGACAATTGCTTCCCGGGAACCTACATTTGCCGCGGGCGAGAATTTCTCGCATCAGCTCCTGCAGGCGCGGGACGTTCACGGAAATGCGTTGGCGGGTACAGTACGTCACGGGACGCCGTTGACCCTGGGCCGCCCCGCACGAATTCTCCGGGTCGCGGTCCGCCCGGACGCCACCCCGCGGGCGATAGGCACCTGGAAGGCGTCGCCCGTGAATTCCCAGAACTACGTCCGGTTGCTCCGCAAGCGCTGGCGCACCCTGACGATCGCGATCCTGATCGGGCTCCTCGCCAGCTCGGCCTACGTCCTCACGGCGACCAAGACCTACCGGGCCACCGCGCAGATCTTCGTCTCGATCTCCAACTCCGACAGCGGCAACGCCGCGGAACTCGCCCAGGGCAACACGTTCACGCAGGCGCGCGTGCAGTCCTACACCAGCGAGGCAGACAGTCCCGCGGTCACGGACGCCGTGATCAAGCAGCTGGGCTTGACGATGTCCTCGCGCGAGCTCGCCGACAAGATCAGTGCCGACGCTCCCATCAACAAGGTCCTGATCAATCTGCACGTCACCGACACCAACCCCGCCCAGGCAGCCGCCCTGGCCAACGCGGTGGCGACCCAGTTCGGGACGGTGATCGAGGAACTCGAACGCACCTCGAGCACGACGCCCTCGCCCGTCAAGCTGTCCGTCACGCACCCGGCGCAGGTACCCGGCAGCCCGGCTTCGCCGAGGTACAAACTCGATGTGTTACTTGGCCTGCTTGCCGGTCTGGTGATCGGCTTCGTCCTGGCGCTCGCTCGGGACTTCTTCGACAACACCGTCAAGGACGCCGGTGAGCTGACCCAGCAGACGCAGCTGCCCGTCCTCGGCGAGGTGCACTGGGACAAGCGCACAGCGCAGGCGCCGATGGCCTTCCGCGCCGACGCGCACGGCATGCGGGCCGAGACTTTCCGGCAGATGCGGATCAATCTCGAGTTCGTCGACGTCGACAGCCCGCCGAAGGTGATCGCGGTGACGAGTTCGCTGCCGGGCGAAGGCAAGTCGCACACCGCGATGAACCTCGCTGCCGCGCTCGCGGAAACCGGCCGGCGCGTCTGCCTCATCGAGGCGGATCTGCGCAAGCCTTCGCTGGCCACCTCCCTGGGGCTCATCGGTGACGTGGGGCTGACGACCGTGCTCCTCGGCCGCGCGACGGTCGAGGAGGTGCTGCAGAACGCCGGGCGCAACCTCGCCGTGCTGACGTCGGGACCGGTTCCCCCGAACCCGAGCGAGTTGCTCAACTCGGAGGCCTTCCGCGCACTCTCGACCGCATCCGGGACAGCGTGGACGTCGTCATCGTCGACACCGCTCCGCTCCTGCCCGTCGCCGACGGCGTGCAGATCGCCTCACTCGCCGACGCGACGTTGTTCACGGTGCGCGCCGGCAAGACCACGCATCACCAGATCGCCCGCGGCCTGGAGAGCCTGGCCAACGTCGGCGTGACGCCCGTGGGTGTCGTGCTGAGCATGGCTCCGACCCGCCGCAGCGGCGCGGGTTCGTACTACTACGCCGAGTCCCGTCCCGCCGGGCCAGCGCATTCAGTCACGCCGAAGTCCACGGACCGCGCGGGAGTCTGATCATGGTGCTGTTCCGGGCGAGCAAGGCGGATCGGACCCGGCGGTCGGATCTCGCCCGCGCCGGGCGCACGGTCACCAAGACCACACTGCACGCCCTGCAGGGGTTGCGGGTGCCGAGCCACGCGGCGCCGGGGCACTTCTACTCCCCGATCCCGAGCCGTCGCGACGTCCGCCGGGCCGTCGCGCTGGAGCCCTCGACGATCGGGATCGCGCTGCATCGTGAACGGCAGCTGGAACTGCTCGCCAGGATCACCCCGGGTTCCGCGGGGCTGCTGGACGGTCCCCGCTACCAACCCGACAACGGCATGTTCAGCGTCGCCGACGCCAGCCTGCTGCGGGCGCTCCTGCGCACCATCCGGCCGGCCCGCTACGTCGAGGTCGGCTCCGGCTTCTCCTCGGCCGCGGCACTGGACGCGGCCGAGTGCGACGACCTGCCGACCGCGTTCACCTTCATCGAGCCCTACCCGGCGCGGCTCGAGGGCCTGCTGTCCGACCGGGACCGTGCCCGGGTCACCATCCACCGCCGTTTCGTCCAGGACGTGGCGCCGGAGGTCTTCTCCTCGCTGACCGACGGTGACGTGCTGTTCATCGACTCGACCCACGTCAGCAAGGCCGGAAGCGACGTCAACCATCTGTTCTTCCGGGTCATCCCGGCACTGGCGGTCGGGGTGTGGGTGCACGTCCACGACATCCACTGGCCGTTCGAGTACCCGAAACAGTGGCTCGAATCAGGTCGCGCGTGGAACGAGAACTACCTGTTGCGGAGCTTCCTCACGTTCAATGATTCCTTCGAGATCCAGCTGTTCGGCTCGCAGCTGCTGGCCGAAGAGCCCGTCGCTTTCGCGGCGCTCGCAGGAACCGGACCAGATCGTGACTCCGGCTCGATCTGGATCCGCCGGGTGCGCTGACGGGACAGTCCATCGCCCGCGCGTAGAGCGCTGCCAACCGCCTCCGCAGCTCGGCCGCGGAATGGCGATCACCGGCCCAGGTGGTCCCGGCCGCGCCCAGCGATGCGGCGAGCTCCGGATCCGACAGCACCCGCACGACGGCGGCGACCCAGGAGTCGGCGTCATCGGCGACGAGGACCTCGCGGTCGTCCTCCACGCCCGCGAGCTGCGCGACGAGGTCGGAGGTGACCGTCGGTGTGCCCGCCTGCAGAGCTTCGATGAGCTTCATCTGGACGCCTGACGCGCGGCGTAGCGGGATGACCGAGACCGCGGCCCGCCCGTAGTACGGCCGGGTGGAGTCGACGTAGCCGGTCACGTCCACCCGCGGGCCGGAGAGGGCACGGATCTCGGCAGGCGGTCCATCGCCGACGAGCACCAGCCGCGCATCGGGCACAGCGGCGGCGATGCGGGGCCAGCAGGCCTCGGCGAACCACAGCGCCGCGTCCACGTTCGCCTCGTAGGTGAAGCGCCCCACGAAGAGCACCGAGCGGTCCCGGCGCGCCTCGGTGTCCGGCGCATCAGGCTCGCGGCACGCCACCGACGGGACGTGCAGCACCTGGGGCTCGGCCGACCACGGGCCCGCGCTCCCCGACACCGCGACCGGGATTCCCGTGGCCACCAGCTCGCGCTCCGCGGCGGCCATCCGGGCGCCCTCGTACCGGCCGATGCCCCGCCAGAGCCACGAGCGGTGCGAGCTCCCCAGCTGGCGGTAGTACTCGCTGCGGAACTCGTCCAGGTCGATCACGGTCGGCACCTCGCCGAACTCGCCGAGCAGATGGACCGTGCGGAAGACGTTGAGATGCACGAGATCGGGCTCGAGCTCGGCGACCAGGCGGCGCGCCGTCCGCCGCAACAGGGGTACATCGGCGTAACTCGTCTGCAGGGAACGACCGGTGAGTGCACCGCGGGCCGTACGCACCAGCGATCCCCTTACCGAGTTCGGGACCAGCGTGACCGACGCGGCCGGAAGGGATGCCGCGAGTTCCCGCTCGGCCGCGGTGCGGACGAGGGCGAGCACGTGCACCTCGTACTCCTCGTGCAGCGCGGTGAGGACTGACAGGCTGCGTGGCCGCAGGATCGACGGCACCCACGGCGCGACGAAGAGGACCTTCATCCCGCGATCCGGCGCAGCAGACGGGCCGACGCGCCGGACAGGAATCCCTTGTGTAGCAGGGCATACGTGACGAGGCCGTCGTAGTAGAGGCGCGATTTCCCGACGCGCTGACTCGAGGCGCTCTCCGCGTGCCCGGCGGCGGACCGGCCGTCGATGGCGACCTTCCACCCCAGGGCGCCCGCGCGCAGGCACAGATCGACGTCCTCGAAGTACATGAAGTAGCGGTCGTCGAAGCCGACGATCTCGTCCACAACGGCCCCCCGCACGAGCAGGCAGAACCCCGAGGCCCACGTGGTCGGATGGACGACGCCGTCGACGGCTGAGCCGAGGTACTGGGCCAACCCCAGCGGTGCGCTCGATCCCAGCGCTCGCACCACGCGCGCAAGCAGCGACCGCGGGATGACTCGGTCGATGCCGCCCGCGGCGAGCCATTCCTTGACGATCATCGGCTGGCTGCCGCCCGAGATACCGAAGGAGCCGTCGGGATAGCGCATCGCCGGAGCGACGATGCCCAGATCGTCCTGGGTCTCGAGGCAGCGGCGCAGGGCCGTGACACATTCCGTGTCCACCGTGCAGTCGGGATTGACGAGCAGGACGTCGGCTCCGCTCGGCCGGTGCGCCAGCGCGAGGTTCACCGCGGCACCGAAGCCGACGTTCGTGGCGCTGCTGATGGTCTGCACGCCGTACAACCGAGCGATCATCAGGGAATCGTCGGCCGAGTCGTTGTCCACCACAGTGACGGTGAGCTCCGAGATCGCGCCCAGCGCGGCCAGGCATTCCGGGAGTTCCAGAACCAGAGTTGTAGGCGACGACGATGCACTGCAGATCGCCCATCACAGGACTCCTTCGTAGACCTTCAGGTACCCCGCCACCCGGTGGTCCCACGTGAACCGCTCGGTGACCCGGGCGCGGGCGGCCGTGCCCAGGGCGTGGGCCGCGACGGGATCGGCAAGCAGGTCCGTGATCGCGGTGGCCCAAGCGTCAGGGCCGTCCGCGATGCGCACCTGACCGTCGTCGAAACCGAGTGACGCGGCCACAGCGGAGGTGGTGACGACGGGGCACCCCAGGGCGGCGGCGTTGAGGCACTTCAGCAGGATCCCGCCGCCGAGCACCGAGGGCGCGACGACGAGCGAGGCGCGCAGCATCTCCGCGTCGAGGCTGTCCACCCGGCCCGTCACCTCGACGCCGGGCAGGTCGGCCCACGCGCGCACCTCGTCGGTAGGCGCGGCACCGACGATCCGCAGGGTGGCGGACGGACTGGACCGCCGCACGAGGGGCAGCACCCTGTCCACGAGGAATCCGGCGGCGGCGACATTGGCGTTGCGCCACATCGCTCCGGTGAACACCAGGACCGGCGGCCCTCCCGTCGGCTGCCAGCGTGCGGGCGCGGGCGCGACGGCCGGCCCGATCGTCGTGCAGCGGGCGTTCCACGGAAGGAATCGGGCACGGTCGGTGTCGCTGAGCACCACCGGGACGTCCACCCCTCGCACCACGCGGCGCTCCAGGCGGCGGGTCCGCGCGAGTTCGGCGAGACGGTACGGGCGCTGAACCGGCGGTGCTTGGACCAGACGCCGCGCGAGCACATCCGTGGCCACGTCGTGCAGGGTGAGGACGGACGGCAGCCCGGCGGCGACCGCGCTGAGCCCTACGTGCAGGTACTCGCCGTGCACGATGTCCGGGCGCACCGCTCGCACCACCCTGGCAGCCTCGCGCGTGGCGGCGGCGTCCCAGGACTGCGTCTGCCAGTACGGGCTGACGCCTGAGCCGGCCGCGCAGGCCGCTAGGCCTGATCGGAGCCACGGGGAAGAACGTCACACCGGGCGGGAGCGGATCGGAGGGAACCTTCCCGAGGGGTGCGAGCAGGAAGAGTTCCACCTGTTCGGCCAGCCTCGCGACGAGCTCGGGCAGCATCTGTGCCGACGCGTCGTCCGCGGAGGGGGTCACCGGGAAGGGGCTCATCAGCAGGACCCTCATCCGATTCTCGCCACGATGCTGTCCATCGCCGCGCCGATGCGCGCAGCCTGCTCCGAACGGACCGCCTCCACCGCGGCCTCCACCCCCGGCGCCGACCCGCGGCGGCCGATCAGATCCGCCAGTTCGTCCCGACTGCAGTCGACGGGCAGCACCCAGTCGCCCAGGCCGAGCCCGTCCATCGTCACGCGCACCTTCTGCTCGTACGCGATCGCGACGACGGGGACGCCCAGCACGACGCCGAGCACCGCCGCGTGCAACCGCGTCGCGACCAGGACGTCGCTCGCGGCGATCTCATCGACCAACGTGCCCACGATGTCGGCGAACGTCGAGGCCGGACCCACGACGGGGACCGCGGGGGTCGACGGGCCGAAATAGCGATCGTGGACGCCGAGGTCGTCCTCTCCGGTGGCCGAGTGCCCCCGGCTCATCGCGAGGAAACGGGCTGTGCCGCCGGCCCGGCAGTGGCTCTCGACCGTGGCGACGAGCACCTGCGCCAGCGCCCGCTCCGTGCCGGGCTCCAGCGGTCGCAGCGAGATCAACAGCCGGCTGCTCCCATCGGCGAGCCGGGTCGACGGCGGCGCGAGCACGGCGGCCATCGCGACATCGCCGATGACGTCCGCCCGCCTGCCGAACCGGGCCGCGGTGCCCGGGTCGCGCACGAACAAGCCCGTGCAGAGGCGCCCGATCAGGCGCACCGCGACCGCGCCGACCCGCGTCCCGCCCTCGCGGACCCCCACGCCGAACAGGAACACCGGCGTCCGGCACAGCCGCGCCAGCACGACCAGCCGGATCAGCAGCGGCAGCGTCCCCGGCCAGCGCAGGGCGGGCGAACGTTCCTGGAACACCGTTCCCGGGCCGATGATCAGCGCGTCGCACGAACGCAGGACGGCCATGGTCCGCCGCGTGCGCGCCACCAGGGACCGCAGCGGACGGATGGTCGGGAACGCCTCCGCGGCCAGGCCGTGGCGCCGCCGGACGACGACCGGATCGGGGCAGAGCACGACCAGTTCGGCGCCGGGCAGGCGGGCGATCAGCAGCGCGCGGGTGGTGTCGAGCAGCAGTTCATCGCCCCAGTTGTCCGAGCCGAACCATCCCGCGACGGCGACCTTCACGGTGTGACGACCGCGGGCTCGACGACCGGGTGAGCGGCGATGCCTTCCGATGCGGGGACCCCGGAGCGCGGGCGGACGGCGACGCGGAGCAGCAGCACCAGGTGAAGCACGAGGAAGCAGACGACCGCGAGCAGCACGTGGTGGACCGAGGACGACGGGAGACTCACCGCGAGCGCGTAGAGCGTTCCGCCGCCGGCGATCGCCCACAGCAGGCCCTGGTGCGCGACGGGACTGCCGACGCGGCGCAGGAAGAACAGGAAGCTGAGCGAGACGAAGGCTTCCGTGAGCACCGTCGACAGCGCTGCCCCGCGCGCGCCGAGCGAGCCGTCCAGGGCGAGGTTCAGCGCCACGTTGACCGCCACGCTCAGCACGACGACGACCAGCCGGAACCGCACCCCACCCAGGACGATGAGGATCGCCGACAGCGCCGAGTTGCCGAACCGCATCGGCACGAAGCCGCAGAGCACGAGCGCGAGCACGGTGATGGTGGTGTGACCGTGGCCGTACATCACGACGACGGCCACCGGCAGCACGACCACCAGCAGGCACGGAATGGCCAGACCGGCGCGCAGGAAGAACACGACGACGCCGCCGGTGTCGCGACCCGCGCCGTCGCGCCCCATCGTGGCCAGCGCGCCGAGACTCATCGCCGCGCACACCTGGACGAGCGGGATGACGTAGCTCGACGCCGAGACGTAGTCGCCGAGCATCGCCGAGGACACGAAGAAGGCGAGCACGAACGTGTCGCCTCGCAGGTAGGCGAGTCCGAGGATGTCCGAGCCCAGATAGGGCAGCGCGCGACGTACCGCACCGGGGAAGACCGCCCGGATCTCGCTCGGCCCCGACCCCGGCCAGATGCCCGTCGCCGTGCCGGCGAGGAGCGAGCGCAGCGCGGCAAAGCCGAGCCACACCAGGGCGGCGGTGTCGAAGGTGAGGCCCGAGGAGAGCCAGACTGCACCGACCACGAGGACGGCGCACACCGAGGTGGAGACGGTGACCGCCGATTCCCGCAGCGCCCGGTCCGTCGCCCGCACGACGGGCCACGCGGTCTCGTTCCACTGGTCCAGGACGGCGGCCACGGCGAAGATCGTGAATCCGGTCGCGTACCGGGCGTCGACCACGGCCGTGCTCGCCGCTGCCAGGGCGGCCACGCCGACCACCAGGATGGCGGCGCGGGCCGTGTGCACGGCGCGCAGCTGCCTGCGGTCGAGCTCGCCGGCCGCGACCGCCCGGGTGGTGTACGTCGTCAACCCCAGGGACGCCCCCAGGGACAGGAACGACGCGGTGAGCGTGGCGAGGCCGTAGTAGGCGACCGCCCCCTGCCCGAGTGCGCGGGCGAGAACGACGAGCAATCCCAGGCTGGAGAGCCTGTTGAGCACCGCGGTCAGCCCGAGGGTCCCGGTGCTGTGGAGCAGCGTCCCGGGCTCAAGCCGTCGCATGGATTCCGGCGCCGACCCGTGCCCGTGGTGTCGGCATGACCTCGGGGACGACCAGTGGCCTCCCCTGCAGCCCGGCGACCGCGCCGGACACGAACATCAGCAGCTCGTAGGTCGGCGACTGCAGCACGCCCCACCCCGTCACGGCCAGCAGGACGACGGCCGGCGTGGCCGCCACGACGATGCGCGCCGCGGATCCCGTCGTGCCCTCGCGCCGTAGCCGGGTCACGCTGACCACGACGAGATGGACCAGCGGCAACCAGAACAGCGCGGCCGCGGGGATTCCCATCTCAGCCGCGGTCAGCAGAAAGGCGTTGTGCACGGGGACGCCGGAACCGACGAGCGCGTCACCGATGCCGACCACGTTCACGAAGTGGTTGATGCCCACTCCGTGGAGCGGGTCCTGGGAGATGACGTTCTCGGTGATGATCGACAGGTACCCCCGCGCGCCGCCGTTGGGATCGACCTGGAAACGCTGAGCCAGCGACGCGAAGGCCACCACACTGACGGCGCCGACCCCGATGAGCACGGCCGCCCGGCGTCGGAACTGCTCGACGTCGGGCTGGAGCAGGCTGTAGAGGACGACCAGGACGACCGCGCCGATGAACCCGGCCCGGCCCTGCGTGGCGGCGACGACGCCGAGGAGCACGATCGAGGTAGCGGTCTGCAGGCGGCGGCCACGGAGATCGGCCTGGTCCACGGCCAGGACGAGAACGAGCAGGTACACCGCCACCTTCGCCAGCTGGTCGGGGTGGGCGGTCGAGCCGATTGCCCGCCCGACGAGTGACTGGGCCAGTCCGCCGGACGGCTGGTGCAGCGGCCAGGGCGTGAAGTCGCTGATCGCGTAGAGGGCTTCGAGGGCGCTCATCAGCGCGACGAGGCAGCACAGGCGCCAAGCGGTGACCTGCGAGGTCCGCGCGAAAGCCCGGGCGAGCACGAAGATCCCGATGCCGGTCAGCACGTGCAGCAGGCCGGCGGCGGTGATCCCGTCGTGCGGCCAGGCTGTCACCGCGAGGTAGCACGCGGCGGCGACGAAGGGCGCCCAGAGTGCGAGCCCGCGCAGGACCTCGGCGGGCCGGTGCAGCAGGAGGAAGAGCAGGCCGGCCACGGTCGCGACGGTGTAGGTGGACACGGTCGGGTTGACCCCGGCGATACCGACGTAACCCGAGCTGCCGGCAAAGATCATGGTCTTGGGGAAGAACACCAGGAGCAGCGGGATCAGGCAGAACAGCAACCAGCCGCCGCGCTCGTGCCAGGCCAGGAAGAAGATCGCAGCCGCGGCACCCAGAGCAATGATCACATCAGCGTTTCCTGGTCATTGATCCCGGGCCGCGCACGCGCACCGAGCCCACGGAGGCTCCACGCCGGGCGCGATTCCTACGCCCATTTGATGATCTTTGACACTACACGCAGCGAGATCGCCGATCGGGCGTGAGCGCCCGGCGTCGCTGCGACTGGCTAGAATCTGCTGTCCCGTGTCGCGCCGGATCTGCCACGCGAGGGGACATCCGACGACGCGCTGGAGGGCAGGACCGAATGAGCGGCACGGCACGGCCGGTGCGGGTGGTCGGCGATCCCGTACTGGCCACGGTGTGCCGCGAGGTCACCGAGTTCGACGGCGCACTCGCCGCGCTGATCGAGGACATGGTCGAGACGATGCGGGTCGCCGAGGGAGTCGGACTGGCCGCGCCCCAGATCGGCGTGGACCTGCAGGTGTTCGTCTACGACTGCCCCGACGCCGCCGGAGTCCGCCACGTCGGGCACCTGGTCAACCCCGTGGTGGTCAGCGCGGAAGGGCCGCTGGACGAGATCGAGGAGGGCTGCCTGTCCGTCCCGGGACCGTACTGGGAACTCCCGCGCGCCTCGAAGGTCGCTGTCACCGGCGTCGACCGGACGGGCGCGCCGGTGGAGGTCACGGGCACGGACTTCTTCGCGCGCTGCCTGCTGCACGAGACCGACCACCTGCGCGGGCTGCTGTTCATCGACCACCTGCCGCGCAACCGCCGCCGCCGGATCATCCGCGACATCGAGCCGTTCGAATGGAACGCCCCCGTCCCATAGCCCTGTGCGCCCGCCCGCGAAAGCACGATCCACCCCCGTGACGGTGGGCAATCGTGCACTCGGCGGCAGTTTCGTCAGCCCAGGATGCCGGCGATCCGCGCGGCCACTCCCGCCGGGTCGCCGATGAGCATCGCCCAGGTGAACCTCAGCACCCGCCAGCCGGCGCGGTTCGGTCCGCAGGAGATCGATCACCGTCCGCTGCCGTGACGTGACCGGCAACCCGTCGTAACTCACCGTGTCGGCGTCGGCGAGGTGCAGCCGGTGCAGCCGCGCGTCGCGGCGGCTGCCCGGGCGGCGTAGACCGAGGGGAGCAGCCGCCGGAGGTCACCCCGGGTCAGCAGGCCGTCGATGGCACGATCGGTGCACCCGTGCCCGACCAGTTGCGCGCGGCTGATGCAGCCGGCCTGCCGCCGGGCGACATCGCGCCAGTCCCCGCGCCGGTCCGGGCGCCGGTCCGGCGCCGGTCCAGTGCCAGCCCATGCGCCCGAGTGTGCCCAACCCGCGCGCCCGAAACCTGGCTGTCCACAGGGCCGGACCCACCCGGCAGGCACGAGTGCACCATCAACCCCCGCCACGGTGGAGAAACGTGCTCTCGTGGCCTCAGCGGCTACGGGAGGAGCAGCTCGGCGATCTGGACGGCGTTGAGGGCGGCGCCCTTGCGGAGGTTGTCGTTGCTGAGGAACAGGGCCAGACCGCGCCCGCCCGGCACTCCCTCGTCCACGCGCACGCGGCCGACATAGCTCGGATCCCTGCCGGCGGCCTGCAGCGGGGTCGGGATGTCGCTCAGCTCGACGCCCGGCGCAGCTGCCAGCAGCTCGAGGGCGCGCTCGACCGACAGCGGGCGGGCGAACTCCAGGTTGACGGCCAGTGAGTGGCCGGTGAACACGGGCACGCGCACGCAGGTGCCCGAGACGAGCAGATCCGGGATGTCCAGGATCTTGCGGGACTCGTTGCGCAGCTTCTGCTCCTCGTCGGTCTCGAAGGAGCCGTCGTCGACGAGGTTCCCCGCGAACGGGATCACGTTGAAGGCGATCGGGCGCTTGTATTTCACCGGGCTCGGGGAACTCGACGGCCGACCCGTCGTGGGTCAGCTCGGTGGCCCGCCCGATCACCTGGTGGACCTGCTTGTCCAGCTCGTCGACGCCGGCCAGCCCGCTCCCGGACACGGCCTGGTACGTCGTCGCGATGAGCCGCAGCAGCCCCGCCTCGTCGTGGAGCGGCTTGAGCACCGGCATCGCCGCCATGGTGGTGCAGTTCGGGTTGGCGATGATGCCCTTGCGCGCGTCGCGGACGGCTGCCGGGTTGACCTCGCTCACGACGAGGGGGACGTCCGGGTCCATCCGCCACGCGGAGGAGTTGTCGATGACGGTCACTCCCGCGGCGGCGAAGGCCGGCGCCAGGATCCGGGACGTGCCTCCCCCGGCGGAGAACAGGGCGATGTCGAGCCCGCTGGGGTCCGCCAGCTCGGCGTCCTCCACGGTGATGTCCGCGCCGTCCCACGGCAGCGTCGTCCCGGCCGAGCGCGCCGAGGAGAAGAAGCGGATCTCCTCCACCGGGAAGTTCCGCTCGGCGAGGATGCGGCGCATGACGCCGCCGACCTGGCCCGTCGCTCCGACTACTCCGACTCGCATGCTCATGTCTCCGATCGTGCAACGTCCGGCGGTCTCACAGCGGCGGATGTTGCACGATCCGCGGCAGAGCGGGGGAACGGGTCAGCGGCCGGTGCCGCCGTAGACGACGGCCTGCTCGTCCTCGGAGCCGAGTTCGAAGGCGTCGTGGACTGCGCGGACCGCGGCGTCGAGTTCGGTGTCGCGGCAGATGACCGAGATCCGGATCTCCGAGGTGGAGATCATCTCGATGTTGATGCCGGTCGCGGCCAGCGCGGCGAAGAGCTTGGCGGAGACGCCCGGATGCGAGCGCATCCCGGCCCCGATCAGGGAGAGCTTGCCGATGTGGTCGTCGTAGGTGAGGTCCTCGAAGCCCACCGAGCCCTGGATGCTGCGCAGGGCGTCGGAGACCTTGCCGCCGTCGGCCTTGGGCAGCGTGAACGACACGTCGGTGACGTTGGTGCCCCGGGTGGAGACGTTCTGCACGATCATGTCGAGGTTGATGCCGACGTCGGCCAGCGCGGAGAAGATCGTCGCCGCCTGCCCCGGCTTGTCGGGCACCCCGACGACGGTGACCTTGGCCTCGCTGCGGTCGTGCGCGACTCCGGAGATGATGGCCTGTTCCACTGAGAGATCCTCCATTGAGCCGGACACGATGGTGCCGGGATTGTTCGAGAACGACGACCGGACATGGATGGCGACGTTGTAGCGGCGGCCGTACTCGACACACCGCAGCATCAGGATCTTGGCCCCGCAGGCGGCCATCTCGAGCATCTCCTCGTAGGTGATGGTGTCGAGACGGCGGGCGTTGGGGACGATGCGCGGATCGGCGGTGAACACCCCGTCCACGTCGGAGTAGATCTCGCACACGTCCGCGTCGAGGGCGGCTGCCAGGGCGACGGCGGTGGTGTCCGAGCCACCGCGGCCGAGGGTGGTGATGTCCTTGGTGTCCTGCGAGACGCCCTGGAACCCGGCGACGATGGCGACGTTGCCGCCCTTGATCGAGGTGAGGATGCGCCCCGGGGTCACGTCGATGATCCGGGCGCTGCCGTGGGTGGACGTGGTCAGCACGCCGGCCTGGGATCCGGTGAAGGACTGCGCCGAGTAGCCCAGCGAGTTGATCGCCATGGCCAGCAGCGCCATCGAGATCCGCTCGCCCGCGGTCAGCAGCATGTCCAGCTCGCGGCCGTCGGCCAGCGGGGCGACCTGCTGCGCCAGATCCAGCAGGTTGTCGGTGGTGTCGCCCATCGCCGAGACCACCACGACGACGTCGTCGCCGGCCTTCTTCGCGTCGACGATCCGCTCGGCCACACGCTTGACGCGCTCGGCGTCGGCGACGGAGGAGCCGCCGTATTTCTGCACGACGAGTCCCACCGAATCTCCAGACCTCAACGACCTACGGGCGAATGCAAACGCTTCAAGGATACCCGCCCGCGCAGAAACGTTTAGCCACGGCGATCAGGCGTGGGCGGCGAACGCGCTCTCCAGGATGTCCAGGCCCTCACCGAGCAGGTCCTCACCGATGACCAGCGGCGGCAGGAAGCGCAGCACGTTGCCGAATGTGCCCGCCGTCAGCGTGATCAGTCCCTGCTGGTGGCAGGCCGCCGCGATCGCGGCGGTCAGGGCGGCGTTCGGCTCCTTCGAGCCACCGCCGGCCACCAGCTCGACGGCCAGCATCGCGCCCCGGCCGCGGACGTCGCCGATCACGTCGAACTTCTCCGCCAGCGCCTGCAGCCGCGGCTTCATGATCGCCTCGATGCGGCGGGCGGCGCCGGGCAGATCCTCGGCCTCCATCGTCTCCATCGCGGCCAGCGCGGCGGCACACGCGACCGGGTTGCCGCCGTAGGTGCCGCCGAGGCCACCGCCGTGCACGGCGTCCATCAGCTCGGCGCGCCCGGTCACCGCAGCCAGCGGCAGGCCGCCGGCGATGCCCTTCGCGGTGGTGATCAGGTCGGGCACGACCCCCTCGGCGTCGCAGGCGAACCAGTCACCGGTCCGGCAGAAGCCGGTCTGGATCTCGTCGGCGATGAAGACGATGCCGTTGTCCGAGCACCACGCGGCGATCCGGGCCAGCCAGCCCGCGGGCGGGACGATGAAGCCACCCTCACCCTGGATCGGCTCGATGATCACCGCGGCGACGTCGGACTCCCCGACCTGCGCGTGCACCTGCGACACGAACTGCGCGAAGGACTCGTCGGCGCAGTTGTCCGGTCCGGTCGGCCAGCGGTACGGGTAGGCCATCGGAACCCGGTAGACCTCACCGGCGAACGGCCCGAAGCCGTGCTTGTAGGGCATCGACTTGGCGGTGAGCGCCATCGTCAGGTTGGTCCGGCCGTGGTAGGCGTGGTCGAAGGCGATGACCGCCGAGCGCCCGGTCGCGTGGCGGGCGATCTTGACGGCGTTCTCGACGGCCTCGGCCCCGGAGTTGAACAGGGCCGTGCGCTTCTCGTGGTCGCCCGGTGTCAGCTGGTTCAGCCGCTCGGCCACGGCCACGTACTCCTCGTACGGGGTCACCATGAAGCAGGTGTGGGTGAAGTCGGCGACCTGGGCCTGGACCGCCGACACGACCCGCGGCGCGGCGTTGCCGACCGATACCACGGCGATGCCCGAACCGAAGTCGATCAGCTGGTTGCCGTCGACGTCGACCACGATCCCGCCACCGGCGCGTTCGACGTAGATCGGCAGCGTCGTCCCCACCCCACTCGCGACGGCCGCGAGCTTGCGGGCGTGCAACACCTTCGACGCCGGTCCGGGGATCGCGGTCTTCAGAACCCGCTTCTGCTCGACGGTCATGTCCTGCCCTTTCACGTGCGGTGGTGGCGCCGGCGGCTACCGGCGAGCCAGCTTCCAGACCGCCGGGAAGACGACGGCGGCGACGGCGAGCTTGAGGGCATCGCCGATGAGGAACGGGGTCACACCGAGAGCGATCGCCTTGCCGGCGCTCAGGTGCAGGTCGTGGGCCAGCCAGGTGGCGCCCACGGCGTAGATGATCGCGGTCCCGATCAGCATGGTGCCCAGGGTGGAGGTGACGGTCCGGTCGTTGCCGCGGCTCGCCAGCTCCCCGACCACGGCGGCGACGAGGACGAAGCCCAGGATGTAGCCGAACGACGGGCCGCCCCAGCCATGGGTCTGCGACGCGAACCACGGCACACCCGCCGTGCCTGCGATCAGGTACACCAGCATCGACAGCACGCCGCGCACGGAGCCGAGCGAAGCACCCACGACCAGCACGGCCAGGGTCTGGAGGGTGAACGGCACGGGCGTCAGCGACGTGTGCACCGAGACCTGCGCGGCGAGACCGGTCAGCGCGGCACCGCCGAGCACGAGGGCGGCATCGCGGGCGATCGAGCCGGGAACGAGATCGGCGAGGACGGTGCGGCGAGGTGAGACGGCGGCGACGGACACTGGCGGGGGCTCCTCAGACGGGGCGGGTGGACGACCGGCCGGGCGGCGTTGTTCAGCCGAGCGGATCGACGGTGGCGATGACGTCGCCCTCCTGGACGACATCCCCGGTCGACACCATGATGGCAGTGACCACGCCGGCGACCTCAGCGTGTACCGGGATCTCCATCTTCATCGACTCGAGCAGCAGGATCGAGTCGTCGGCGGCGACCCTGTCGCCCACCGCGACGAGGACCTCACCGACGTTGCCGACGATCTCGGCGGAGACCTTGTGACTCACTGCGACCTCTTCCTCCTGCGCGGATCGGCGGTCGTCGGCGACCGCCGCCGGCGATGTTCAGAAGTCGAGATTGTGCATCACGTGCTTGATGCGCGTGTAGTCCTCGAGTCCGTACATCGACAGGTCCTTACCGTAGCCGGAATGCTTGAATCCGCCGTGCGGCATCTCGGCCACGATCGGGATGTGCGTGTTGACCCAGACGCAGCCGAAGTCCAGGCGCCGCGACACCCGCATCGCCCGTCCGTGGTCGCGCGTCCAGACGCTCGAGGCGAGGCCGTAGTCGACGCCGTTGGCCCACCGCACCGCCTCGTCCTCGTCGGTGAAGCGCTGAACCGTGATGACCGGGCCGAAGATCTCGCGCTGGATCGCCTCGTCGTCCTGGCGCAGTTCGCTGACCACAGTCGGGGCGAAGAAGTAGCCACGGTCACCGACCTGCTCGCCACCGGCAAGGACCCGTGCATGATCGGGCAGGCGCGAGAGCATCCCGCCCACCTGGGAGAGCTGGTTGGCGTTGTTGAGCGGGCCGTAGGCCGCCTCACCGTCGGACGGCGGGCCGGTGTGGGTGGCCTTGGCCTGCTCGGCCAGGGCGTCCATGAAGTCGTCGGCGATGCCGGGCGCGACCAGGACCCGGGTGGCCGCCGTGCAGTCCTGCCCGGCGTTGAAGTACCCGGCCATGGCGATGCCCTCGGCGGTCGCCTCGATGTCGGCGTCGTCGAAGACGATCACCGGCGCCTTGCCGCCGAGTTCCAGGTGGGTGCGCTTGAGGTCGGCCGCGGCGGAGGAGGCCACCTCCATGCCGGCGCGGATGGAGCCGGTGATCGACACCATCGCCGGGGTCCGGTGCGCGACGACGGCGCGGCCGGTCTCGCGGTCGCCGCAGATCACGTTGAAGACGCCCGGGGGCAGGAACTCCGCGGCGATCTCGGCCATGAGCACGCTCGAGACGGGCGTCGTGTCGCTGGGCTTGAGCACCACGCAGTTGCCGGCGGCCAGCGCTGGGGCGAACTTCCAGACGCCCATCATCAACGGGTAGTTCCACGGCGCGACCTGACCCACGATGCCGACCGGCTCGCGGCGGACGTAGGAGGTGTGGCCGGCCAGGTACTCGCCGGCGCTCTTGCCCTCCAGCACCCGCGCGGCACCGGCGAAGAACCGGATCTGGTCGATCGCGGGCGGGAGTTCCTCGGTGCGGGTGAGGTCGATCGGCTTGCCGGTGTTCTCGCACTCCGCGGCGATCAGCTCCTCGGCGCGGTCCTCGAACGCGGCGGCGATGTTGAGCAGGGCCTTCTGCCGCTCGCTCGGCGTGGTGTCGCGCCAGGTCTCGAACGCGGCGGACGCGGCGGCATAGGCGCGATCGACGTCCTCGGCGTCGGAAACGGGAGCGGAGCCCATGACCTCGCCCGTGGACGGGTCGATCAGATCCGAGCGGCGCCCGGACGCGGACTCGCTGCTCTGCCCGCCGATGAAGTTCTGCACTGATCTCGTCATGGCTCACTCCGGTGCGCGAGGGTGGATCAGCCGCACGCTACACGGATGGACAGGCCGGTTCAACGACGAATTCCATCGTCGGTGTGAACTCCGAATGACAATCTCGTCATTGCCTGCGAACTGATACCGACCACTTCGTCGCTCCCTGGTGATCGGCCGAACGCGTCGGTTACGATCCTTGCCATCATGCGCGCGCTGCTGCTTCTTCGCTGCCGCGACGAGGTCCGGTAAGAGCCGGTCGGCCCCCTCGTCGCGGGCTGCCACGCTGCGCCGACCGAATCGTCATCCCTTCCGGACTCGGTCACCCCTTCAGGAGCAGTGTTTGCCATGAGCAGCAGAACCACGATCGTCGCCCAGCCCACCTCGATGCCCCGGCACCGCTACTCGCGGTTCCCGCAGGTCGACCTGCCCGACCGCCAGTGGCCCACCCGCCAGCTCACCGCGGCGCCGCGATGGCTCACCACCGATCTGCGTGACGGCAACCAGGCCCTCATCGACCCGATGAACCCCGCGCGCAAGCGGGCGATGTTCGACCTGCTCGTCCGCCTGGGCTACAAGGAGATCGAGGTCGGCTTCCCGGCCGCCAGCCAGACCGACTTCGACTTCGTGCGCGAGCTCATCGAGTCCGACCGCATCCCCGAGGACGTGACGATCTCGGTGCTGACGCAGGCGCGCGAGGAGCTCATCGACCGGACCGTGCAGAGCCTGGTCGGCGCGTCGCGGGCCAGCGTGCACCTGTACAACGCCGCCGCCCACGTCTTCCGCACGGTCGTGTTCGGGTTCTCCGGCGACGGGCGCGAGCAGTGCAAGGCCGTGGCCGTCGACGGCACCCGCGCGGTGATGAAGTACGCCGAGAGCTACCTGGGCGACTGCGACTTCGGCTACGAGTACTCGCCGGAGATCTTCATGGACACCGAGCTCGACTTCTCCCTGGAGATCTGCAGCGCGGTCATGGACGTCTGGCAGCCCGAGGCCGACCGCGAGATCATCCTGAACCTGCCGTGCACGGTGGAGCGCTCCACGCCGAACGTGTACGCCGACCAGATCGAATGGATGAGCCGCTCGCTGCCGCACCGCGAGCACGTCTGCCTGTCCGTGCACACCCACAACGACCGTGGGACCGCGGTCGCCGACTCCGAGCTGGCGATCCTGGCCGGGGCCGACCGCGTCGAAGGCTGCCTGTTCGGCAACGGGGAGCGCTCGGGCAACGTGGACCTGGTGACCCTGGGGCTGAACCTCTACAGCCAGGGCATCGACCCGATGATCGACTTCTCGGACATCGACGAGATCCGGCGCACCGCCGAGTACTGCAACCGCATCGACGTCCACGAGCGTCACCCCTACGCCGGGGACCTCGTCTACACGTCGTTCTCCGGCTCGCACCAGGACGCGATCAAGAAGGGCTTCGACGCGCTCGAGCGGCTGTCCGCCGAGTCGGGCACCCCGGTCGACGAGCTGCCGTGGCGCATCCCGTACCTGCCCATCGACCCGAAGGACGTGGGGCGCAGCTACGAGGCGGTCATCCGCGTCAACTCCCAGTCGGGCAAGGGCGGCGTCGCCTACATCATGAAGACCGAGCACTCGCTGGACCTGCCGCGCCGGCTGCAGATCGAGTTCAGCCAGGTCATCCAGCGCCACACCGACGGCGAGGGCGGCGAGGTCGACGCCGCCCAGATGTGGGAGATCTTCGCGGCGGAGTACACCCGCCCGGGGGCCTTCGAGCTGCGCTCGTTCACCAGTTCCAGCAACGACGGGGTCGAGCGCGTCACCGCGGTGGTGCGCGCGCACGGCACGGACCACACCCTCGTCGGCGTCGGTAACGGCCCGATCGCGGCGTTCTGCGCGGCCCTGTCGGAGGTCGACCTCGGCTTCGGCGGCGTGGGCGTCCGGGTGCTGGACTACGCCGAGCACGCCCTCACTGCGGGTGGTGACGCCGAGGCTGCGGCGTACCTGGAACTCGAGATCGGCAGCAACGTGTACTGGGGCGTCGGCATCAGCGAGTCGATCGTCGGCGCGTCCCTGCGCGCGGTGATCGGCGGCATGAACCGCGCCTACCGCACCCGCCAGGGCTGAGTCAGCGGGGCCTGAGTCGCGCCGCTAGGTCAGCGCCGGGGCTGGGTCAGTGCCGGGGCTGCGTCAGCGCCGACGCGGGCGCACGACGAACAGCACGATCAGCCCCAGCAATCCGAGCAGCGCGATGCCGAAACCGCCCAGCGTCCGGCGCTCGAGCTGGGCGGGCGGGGACTCGCGGCGGTAGGCCCCCAGGGAACCGGATGTGGCCGCGGCGGGCGGGACGGCGAGAGCCTTCTGCCCGCCGCCGGCCAGTTGCTTGAGGAACGGGTCGGCGGCGGCGTACACCGGGTTGGGCGAGGCGGCGGTGACCGTAGCCCCGATCGAGGCGCCGGCGTTGACGATGCCGTAGCCGTAGTCGACGTCGCGCCCCACGGGTCCGGCGTCGCGCAGCCCGGCCATCAGCCGGGCGACGATCATCCGGTTGCTGTCCTGCGGATACGCCGACCAGATCAGGGCGAGCGCCCCGGAGGTCAGCGCGGATGCCTGCGACGTCCCGTCACCCCGGAAGACCGAGCCCTCCGCCTTCGCCAGGGACACGACGTTGACACCCGGGGCGGCGACGGTCAGGTACGGGTGCGTCGAGGAGAAGGTGGCGCGCTGCCCGGCCGCGTCCACCGCGGCGACGGAGATGACCCCGAGACACACGCTCGGCTCCTCGACCGGACTGCCCTTGAGCCCGGAGTTGCCCGCCGAGGCCACCAGGATGGCGCCCTTGCGCATGGCGTAGAACACCGCGCTCTGAGTGGCGGTCGGGCAGGGAGTCGGGTCGCTGCCCTCGATCCGCTCGCCCCCGAACGACATGTTGATGATCTTGGCGCCGTGATCGGCGGCGTAGCGGATGGCGGTGGCGGTCTCGTCGGCGTCCGGGCGGGTGTTGTCGGTGCCGATGAGCGGGATCGCGATCGGCATCACCTTCGCGTCCGGCGCGACGCCGACCACCGTGTCGTCGCCGCCCTGCGCCACGATGAGGGACGCCATGGCCGTGCCGTGGGAGAACGGATCCGTCGAGCGGTCGATCTCGCCGTTGCCGCCCAGCCCGGTCAGGTCCGTTCCGGGGACGATGCTGGCCTGCAGCTCGGCGATCGAGGCCTGCACGCCGGTGTCGACGACGGCCACCGTGACCCCCTGCCCGCGGTCACCGTCGGCCCACGCCTGCGACACCCCCCACTGGTCGAACCAGTACTCGGGGTAGGCCGACGGTCCGGGCGTGGCGCCGGCGCCGGGCGCGGTCGCCGCGAGGAGCGCGCCGGCGGCGGCGACCGCGAGGGCCAGCCGGAACACCCTGCGCCCGGTCCTCGACATCAGCCGGCTCATGACGTCCCCCACACGACCGTGGCCGGCGCGGTGACCGACAGGGTGGCGGTGAACGAGACGTCCGCCTTGCCCTTCTGGGTCGTCGCGAGGTTGTTGAAGGTCAGGCTCGTCCACGAGCCGCTCACGGTGAAGTCCCCCGAGGCCTGCACGACGCCGTCGGCGTTGCCCGGCACCAGGGTCGGCGAGCTGGGCATCGAGGTCGAGGTCAGCGTGCCGCGCAGCGAATCGGGCACCAGCCGTTCGGCGCCGGCATCGGGAGTCAGCGGGCAGGAGACCGGCGCGGCGGCACCCTGGGTGAGGCACGTGCGCATCGCGGACTCGAGCGAGGATGTCACCGCCGCGGTCCCGGCGGGGCTCAGCGCGGCGTGCACGGCGAGGGGGCCCGAGGACCCGAGCGTCACGACGTCGCTGGTCGGGTCCTGCTGCAGGTTCGGGGTGTCGAACTCGACGGGGATCCGCCCCGGGAAGAGCAGGATCTGGCCCTGCGGAAGCGCGACGCCGGCGAAGGTGGCGCGGTGGGCGGCGGTGTCGAGCGCGACGGTCACCGGAGCGGCGACGGTCTGCAGCAGCCACCGACGGGAGTGCTCGGCCAGCGCGAGACGCTCGGTGCGGTGGATGTTGCCGTCGGTCGAGGTGATCTCGTAGCTGACGTCCACGCTCGCGCTGGCGCCCGAGATCCGGGTGGCACCGACACTGACCGCGGTGATGGTGCCCAGCGCACGCTGGGCCGAGAGGACCTCGGAGGTCAGGTAGGTCCGCACGCCGGACGGGGGCACGCCGAAGCTGAGGGCCTTGGCCGCGTCGCCGGCCCGGATCGCGGCGAAGTAGTTCCGGACGACCGCCGCCGGCGCCGGCACCCGCAACCAGCTCACCGCGGCGAGGGCGGACCCGCCGATCAGGAGCACCAGTGCGACGACCACGCCCACGTACCAGAGGCCCCTGCCCCGCCGTCGCGGCTCCGGCGGCCGCGCCGGCTCGTAGATCGTCGGCGCGGCGAAGCCGGTGGACCGGATGGCAGCGGCGGCGTCGCGTGCGGCGATCGCGGCCTGCAGTTCCTCCCAGGTGGGCGGCTCCTGCGGCGGCCCGCCGCCGGGCCGGCCGCTCTGGGGGGACCCGCCTGCTCCGCCGGCGCCGTCCCACGATCCTGGTCGGTCACTCAACCCGGCGCCGCCCGGAGAACGCCCGTCCGAGAGTGACCTCGTCGGCATACTCGAGATCTCCGCCGACGGGCAGCCCGCTCGCCAGCCGGGTGACGGTCAGCCCGAGCGGGGCGACCAGGCGGGCCAGGTAGGTCGCGGTCGCCTCACCTTCGAGGTTGGGGTCGGTGGCGAGGATCAGCTCGGTGACGACGCCGTCGGCCAGCCGGGTCATCAGCTCGCGCACCCGCAGGTCGTCGGGGCCGACCCCGTCGATCGGGCTGATCGCGCCGCCGAGCACGTGATAGCGCCCCCGGAACTCCCGGGTGCGTTCGACGGCGACGACGTCCTTGGGCTCCTCGACCACGCAGATCACCGTCGCGTCGCGGCGCGGGTCACGGCAGATACGGCACTCCTCGGACTCGGTCACGTTGCCGCAGATGCGGCAGAACCGGACCTCCGCCTTCACCCGCGTCAGCGCGGACGCGAGCCGCTCGACGTCACCGGAGTCGGCGACGAGCAGGTGGAACGCGATCCGCTGCGCGCCCTTCGGACCCACCCCCGGCAGCCGCCCGAGTTCGTCGATGAGGTCCTGGATCGCGCCCTCGTACATCACCTCGTCACAGGCCGGGCAGGCCGAGGCCGCCCAGTCCGCCGGCCAGCGGCCCCAGGGTGGTGTCCTGGAGTTCCTTCGCGGCTCGCTGCGCGTCCTGGACCGCGCCCACGACCAGGTCCTGCAGGGTCTCGATGTCCTCGGGGTCCACGACCCGCGGGTCGATGATCACCGACACCAGCTCGCCGCTGCCGGTGATGGTGGCCGTGACCAGCGTCCCGCCCGCGCTGCCCGTCACCTCCGTCGCCGCCAGCTCCGCCTGCGCCGCAGCCATCTGCTGCTGCATCTTCTGCGCCTGCTTCATCAGCTGCGCCATGTTGGGCTGTCCACCAGGCCGCACGTCGGAACCTCCCCTGTCCACACCGGATCGCGTCGCACCGAATACCCGCGTCCGCGCCCGTGCTGGGCGCGCCCGCCCACCCAGAGTAGTTTGCACCGCCGACGTGCCGCCCCCGAACCACGCCCGGGGCCGGATCCGGTCCGACGCGCCGCGGCGGGCGTCGTGACCGCGGACGTCCGCCGCGACTGGGAGGATCGGAGCCATGAGACGTCCCGCCGTGCTGCTCGCCGCCGTCCTGGCCGTGTCGCTGGCGGTGTCCGGCTGCTCGTCGGCGACGCCGTCCGCGACGGGATCCTCGCCCGTCCAGGTGGCTGTCCCCTCGCTCACCCCGTCGGCCTCCCCCACCCCGACGCACCCGACTGCGCGGGCCACCCCGTCGACGAAGCACTCGACGACCGCCGCGAGCGTGCACCGCACGACCGCGGCGCCGGTTCCGACGACGAGGGCGAACCCGCAGCCCAGCCCGAGCCTGCCGACCGTCCCCTCCGGTGGGATCACCATCGCCCTGAACCCCGGCCACAACGGGGGCAACGAGACCCACACCGCCGAGATCGGCCGGATGGTGCCGTCGGGGTTCGGCAACGAGCGCGCCTGTGACACGACGGGGACCAACACCGACGCGGGCTACCCCGAGCACGCCTTCAACTGGGACGTCACGATGCGGGTCCGCGCGATCCTGCAGAGTCACGGGGTGCACGTGATCCTGACCCGGCAGAACGACACCAGCGTGGGGCCGTGCATCGACACCCGGGCCGCGATCGCCAACCAGAAGGGTGTCGACGCCGTCGTGAGCATCCACGCCGACGGGGCGCCCTCGGGTGGGCACGGCTTCCACATCTGCGAGGACTCGCGCCAGCCGGCCGGGCCGGCGATCGCCGCGAAGTCGCACTCGCTGACCGTCGCGCTGCACAACGCCCTCGTCGGCGGGTCGGGGTTCACGCCGTCGACCTACATCGGTTCCGACGGCTACTACCCCCGGGACGACCTCGCCGGGCTGAACCTGGCGACCGTGCCGGCGACGTTCATCGAGCTCGGGAACATGCGCAACTCCGGTGACGCGGCCATCCAGAGCTCGGCGGCGGGGCGGCAGCGGATCGCCACGGCCATCGCCAGCGGCATCCTGCTGTGGGTCGGCGCCCGCTGAGCCACACCCGGAGGCTCGCGCCGGGCAGGGCACCTCGGGTGGCGCACCGGCGCGTACCCGGGGTGAAACGCGGGCTCAGGAGTGCTTAGCTTGACCGCATGTGCCGCAACATCCGGGTCCTGAACAACTTCGAGCCGCCCGCCACGCAGGACGAGGTCCATGCCGCCGCGCTCCAGTACGTGCGCAAGATCAGCGGGACGACCAAGCCCTCGGCGGCGAACCAGGCCGCCTTCGACGAGGCGGTGCACGAGATCGCGCACGTGACCCGCCACCTGCTGGACAGCCTCGTCACCGCCGCGCCCCCGCGCGACCGCGCCACCGAGGCCGCCAAGCAGCGCGCCCGCAACGAACGGCGCTTCGGAGCAGCCTGAGTCGCTGCCGCTGTCGCTGCCGTGCCGCTGCCGCTGCCTGTGCCGGCTACCGGTACCGCGTCGCGCTCGTTGCAGTGGATCTCGTTGCACCCTGAGCGCCCCAGAGCCCCAGACGCAACGAGATCCACTCGGGCCATGTCCCCGCGCCGCGCACCGCGCCCCGACGCCAGCCCCGACGCCACGCCACCGACCCGTCGCGCCGCGCGAGCTGCGAGAGTGGAGCCGTGCAGGTATCGATCCTCGGCCCCGTGGAGGTCCGGCGCGACGGCGTCCCGGTCCCCGTCGGCGGTGCCCGGGTGCGCGCGCTGCTGGTCCGGCTGGCCGCAGCGGGCGGGCGGGGGGTCAGCTCCGGCGAGCTGGTCGCGGCGATCTGGCCGGAGGACTCCCCCGCCGACGAGGTGAACGCCCTGCAGTCGCTCGTCTCGCGGCTGCGTCGGGCACTCGGCGACCCTGGCGCCGTCGCGCAGGTTCCGGGCGGGTACCGGCTGGCGGTCGATGCCGATTCGGTCGACGCCCACCGCTTCGAGCAACTCGCGCGGGCCGGCCGGGCCGCGCTGCGCGAGGGCGACTACGCGGGCGCAGCCAGCCGGCTCGGTGACGCCCTGGCCCTGTGGCGCGCCCCGGCCATCGAGGACGCCGCCGACCCGACCGGCCCGCACCTCACCGAGCTGCGCCTCGGCGCGTACGAGGACCGGTTGGAGGCCGACATCCGGCGCGGACGTGCCGCCGACGTCATCGCCGAGCTCGATGCGCTGGCCGTGGCGCACCCGAACCGGGAACGCGCCACCGCGCTGCTCATGGACGCGCTCTGTGCCGACGGGCGGACCGCCGAGGCGCTGGCCGCCTACGAGCGTGCCCGGCGCCATCTCGCCGACACCCTCGGCATCGACCCGTCCCCCGCCCTGGCCGCCCGGCACCTGTCCGCGCTCCGCGGCGAGTCGCCGGCCCTCGCCGAGACCGCGGCGCCCGCGCAGCCGCGCCGGACCAATCTGCGGGCGCCGCTGACGAGCTTCCTGGGCCGAGACCAGGAGATGGAGCGCGTGGCGTCACTGCTGGAGACGTCCCGGCTGGTGACCCTCGTCGGGCCCGGTGGCGCCGGGAAGACCCGGCTGGCCTGCGAGGTCGGCGCGCGCCTGGTCCCGGGCACCCGCGACGGTGTCTGGCTGGTGGAGCTCGCTGCCGTGACCGACCCGGTGGACCTCGCCCAGTCGGTGATCGGCAGCCTGGGCGTGCGCGAGGCCGCCCTCTTCGACGCCCGCAAGACCAGCCGGCGGGAAGCGACGGACCAGCTCCTGGACGCCTTCGCCGGCAAGAGCACCGTGCTGATCGTCGACAACTGCGAGCACCTGCTGGACGCCGCCGCCCAGCTGGTGGACGACCTGCTCGCACACTGCCCGGACCTGCGGGTGCTCGCGACGAGCCGGGAGGCGCTGGGCATCACCGGTGAGGTGCTCTTCGGCGTGCCACCGCTGCGGAGCCGGGCCGCCGGCGGGGCCGCGGGGACGGCCGCGGCACGGGAGATCCCGTCCGTGGCGCTGTTCCTCGACCGGGCCGGCGCGGTGGGGTCGGGGGTCCAGCTGACCGACGGCACGCTCGAGCCGATCCTGGAGATCTGCCGCCGGCTGGACGGGCTCCCGCTGGCGATCGAGCTGGCGGCGGCCCGCACCCGCTCCATGACCGTGGACCAGATCGCCGACCGCCTGGGGGACCGGTTCCGCCTGCTCACCGGCGGGAGCCGGACCGCGCTGCCGCGGCACCGCACCCTGCGGGCGGTCGTCGAGTGGAGCTGGGACCTGCTCACACCGCGGGAACGGGACCTGGCCGAGCGGGTGTCGGTCCTCAGCGGCGGCGTGACGGCAGCGAGCGCGGCCTCGGTGGCCGGGGTCGACGAGGCCGCGGTCCTCGACCTGCTCGCCGCGCTGGTGGACAAGTCCCTGTTGCAGCACATCCAGGAGCCCTCGCCGCGGTACCGGATGCTCGAGACCATCCGCGAGTTCGGCATGGACCAGCTGCTGGGTCGCGGCGAGCTGCGGGCGGCACGGGACGCGCACGCGCGCTACTTCCGCTCCCTCGCCCGCACCGCCGAGCCGCTCGTGCGCACGTCGGCGCAGCTGCCCTGGATCACCCTGCTGCACGCCGAGCGGGACAACATCCTCGCCGCCCTGCAGCACCTGGCCGAGGTGGGCGACGCCGACGGTGCCGTCGACCTCGCAGCGGACATGGGCTGGTTCTGGACCATGCGCGGGGACCACGCGATCGCCGAGACCTGGCTGGGCTTCGCGGTGCGCGTGCCCGGCGGGACGCCGTCGATGCAGCGCGCCCTGATCGAGGCGATGACGAGCATGAACAGCGGGATCTGGAGCGGTGAGGAGGCGAGCGAGGATCGCCTGCGCGCCCAGCTCGCCACCCTCGAGCCCTACCTCGACGCCGAGAAGAACCCGATGGCGGTGGTGCTGTACTTCGTCTGCCTCATGTTCACGTCCGCCGCGCCGCCGGGTGGCGAGGACCGGCTGGAGGCGCTGCTCGCGCAGGCCACCGGATGGACGCGGGCGACGCTCCAGATGATCCGGGCGCTCGGTGCCGAGAACCGCGGGGACGTCGCGCTGATGCGCCGGATCCTGCCCGAGGCGCTGGAGGAGTTCCGGGCGCAGGGCGAGCGGTTCGGCCTGGCGAGCTGCCTGGAGGCGCAGGCGCGCGTGCAGCTGCTCGACGGTGACGTCGTCGGGGCGATGGCATCCCTGACGGAGGGGCGGCAGGCGAGCATCCAGCTCGGCGCGCACGACGACGCGGCGCAGGCCCTGTGCTGGCGGGCCTCGTGCCGCATCCGGCTGGGCGACTGGGACGCCGCGGACGCGGACCTGGCCGAGGCGGCGCGCGAGTTCGAACGCCTGGGAGCCGCCCACGGCGCCGTGATGACCGGTGTCGGCCGGGCCGAGGTCGCGCGGTGCCGCGGTGATCTGGCCGCGGCGCGCCGTGCCATCGGCCTCGTGGAGCAGCACCTGCGGGCCGAGACCCTCTGGGGGCCGCTGCAGTTCCGGGCCATGGCGCTCACCTCGTCCGGTCTCGTCGCGGGGGCGGAGGGGCGGCTCGACGTCGCCGCCGAGACGCTGCGTGAGGCGGTGACCGCGGCGGAGCGCTCCGAGGACATGCCGGTCCTGAGCGTGGCCGTCGTCGCCGTCTCCGACCTGGCCCTGCGCCGCGGCGATCCGGCGCTCAGCGCCCGGTTGCTCGGTGCCGCCGACGCCGCCCGCGGGACCACCGACGCCACCCATCAGGACGTCGCCCGCATCAGCGCCGCCGTGCTCGACCGGCTCGGCCCGCGCGCCTACGCCGCCGCCCACGACGCCGGGATGCGGGCCGACCGGGGCGAGCTCGTCGCCGCCGTGGTCGGCCCGCAGGCCGGGTAGCCGTCGGCTCGCGCAGGTCCGTCAGGCCCGGCGCGTCCGTCAGGCCCGGCGACGGTACGACCGCGACCGCCAGCGGGAAGAACGTACCCAGCAGCACGAGCATCCAGAACAGCGTCCAGAGGACCGGCGAGGCGATCGGGCCGCCGAGCATCAGCCCGCGGACCGCGCTCGTCAGGTGGGTGGCCGGGTTGACCTTGACGAAGGCCTGCAGCCAGCCCGGCATCGTGTCCGTCTTGACGAAGACGTTGCTGCCGAACGTCAGGGGGAACATCGTCAGGAACAGGATCCCCTGCACGGCACCGGAGGTCCGCGCCAGCATCCCGACGAAGACCGAGAGCCAGCACAGGCACAGCGCGAAGCAGATCGCCAGGACGCAGGCGGCCACCGCGTAGATCGGGTTCGTCGTGACCCGGAACCCCATCACGTAGCCGAAGCCGACGAGCACCACCGACAGGATCACGTACCTGATCACGTCCGCGAGCACCGCGCCCATGAGCGGAGCCGACCGGGCGATCGGCAGGCTGCGGAAGCGGTCGAAGACACCCTTCTCGATGTCGGTGTTGAGGTTGACGCCGATCGCCACCGAGCCGAAGAGGATGGACTGCACGAGCAGGCCGGGCAGCACGAACTGCAGGTACTGGTGGGTGGACCCGGTGATCGCGCCGCCGAACAGGTAGACGAACAGCAGCAGGAAGATGATCGGCTGCAGGGTGACGTCGATCAGCGCCTCCGGGGTGCGCATGGTCTTGATCAGGCCACGGCGGGCGAGCGCGATGCTGTGGCGGACGGACTGCGTCGCCGACCCTTGGGCGGGTGCGGCCATGGTGAGGGTGGTCATGAGACGGGCTCCTTCTCGGGAAGAGCGGTGGGATCGCCGGTGAGGGCCTCGGCCGTGTGGCCGGTGAGGGTGAAGAACACCTCGTCGAGGCTGGGCAGGTGCAGGGAGAGTTCGGTCAGCGCGATCCCCGCGGCGGACAGGCGCTGCACCGCGGCGGTCAGGGCGGCGTCCCCGGCGACGGGAACGCTGAGCACTCCGCGGCGAGGGGACTCGGGCCGCCCGCCGGAGACGTCGGAGATGATCGTCGCGACGTCGTCGAGCCGGCCCGGATCGGTCGGGCGCACGGTGAGCGTCTGGCCGCCGACCACCCGCTTGAGCTCGTCGGGCGTGCCGGTGGCGATGACCCGTCCGTGGTCGATCACGCTGATGTTGTCGGCGAGCGCGTCCGCCTCGTCCAGGTACTGGGTCGTGAGCAGCACGGTCGAGCCGTCACCGACCAGGCGCCGCACGACCTCCCACATGTCCTCGCGCTTGGCCGGGTCGAGGCCCGTCGTGGGCTCGTCCAGGAAGATCACCGCCGGCCGCCCGACCAGGCTGGCGGCGAGATCCAGGCGCCGGCGCATGCCGCCGGAGTAGGTCTTGGCGGGCCGGTCGGCGGCCTCGTCCAGGTCGAACCACGCCAGCAGCTCCCGGGCGCGGTCGCGGGCCGCGGGCCGGCGCAGGTTGAGCAGCTCGCCGATGAGGACCAGGTTCTCGGTCCCGGTGAGGTCCTCGTCGACGGACGCGTACTGCCCGGTCAGGCCGATGTGCTGGCGGACCTGGCGGGCCTGCCGGACGATGTCGAAACCGGCGACCTGGGCGGTGCCGGCATCGGCGCCGATCAGCGTCGCCAGGATGCGCACCGCGGTCGTCTTGCCGGCGCCGTTCGGGCCGAGGACGCCGAGCACGGTGCCCTCGGGGACGGTCAGGTCGATGCCCGCGAGGGCCTGGGTGGATCCGTATCGCTTGGTGAGGCCGTGTGCCTCGATGGCGTTGGTCATGATGTGTCCTTCCTCGTGCGTGGTGACGGTGCGCGCGGTGCGGTGCCGGCACCTGGTGCCCGGCGTCTCGACCCGTGTCGCAGCTCGTCTCAGGACACACGATGCCCGCCGCCACTGGCAGATCGCGCACAGATCGCTGACAGCGCCGGTGCGCGCCGGCCGCGGGCATGAGACGGTGGGTCCATGTTCGACATCGCCGAGACCGTGGCGGCCGCCGTGGCGGCCGGTCAGCCGGTCCTGCTGGTGCGGGTCGTCGACGTGCAGGGGTTCAGCTCGCGCGCCGCCGCCGACGTGGTGGCCTTGACCGGCTCGGGCCGTGTCGGGGCACTGCTGGACGGTGCCGCCGACGATCAGCTGGATGAGCTGGTGGGCACCGACACCACCCCGAGGCTGGCCGAGATCACCGTCAGCGACGCCGCCGCGCACGGTGCCGGGCTCAGCTGCGGCGGCCGGGCGCGGCTGCTGATCCAGCCCGCGGACCAGCTTCCGCGAACCGTCTGGCAGCGCCTCACCGATCGCGAACCCACCGCGCTGGTGACCGAGCTCGCGGCGGAATCGACGGGCCGGACCGAGGTGTACACGCCGGCGACGATCGCCGGGGCGGAAGATGCCGCTCCCGGGGCGGCGCGGCTGTTCGCCCGCGGGAGCTCCGCCACCACGATCGCCGGGGACCGGCTCGTCGTCGCGCTGTGGCCGGTGCCCCGGCTCGTCGTCGTCGGCGACGGACTGATCGCCGAGGCGTTGACGTCCCTGGGCGGCCAGCTCGGCTGGACCACCGGCACCGAGCACGGCACCGAGCACGGCGCCGACGCGGCGGTCGCGGCGACCGACGCCCTGAGCAGTGCCGACGCCGTCGTCGTCCTCGACCACGACCTGGACGCCAGCGGAGCTGCGCTGCGAGCGGCCCTGGGCAGCCGCGCCGGTTACGTCGGCGCACTGGGCTCGCGCCGCACCCAGGCCGCCCGTGCGGACTGGCTCACCTCCCACGGCGTCGAGCCGGACGCGGTGCGGGGGATCCGGGGACCGGCCGGCCTGGACATCGGGGCCTTCACCCCGTCCGAGATCGCGGTCTCGATCGTCGCCGAGATCCTCGCCGTCCGGCGCGGCACCGGCGCCCAGCCCCTGAGCGCGCGGTCCGGGCCGATCCACACCGAGGGGCCGAACGCCCCGCCCCCGCGGTACCCCCAGTCGTGAGCACGCCCGAGCGCGTCGAACTCGACCCGGCCGACCTCCCGCCGCGCGGGGTCTACCCCTGGCTCACCGCGGGCCTGATCCCCCGCGCCATCGCCTGGGTGTCGACCGTGGGCGCCGACGGCGTGGACAACCTGGCCCCGCACTCGTTCACCACCGTCGCCGGGGTGGACCCACCCACGCTGTGCTTCGTCTCCGTCGGCACGAAGGACACGCTCCGCAACATCCGGGCCAGCGGCGACTTCGTCCTGCACATCGGGGCAGGCAGCCACGAGGCGCCGATGAACGACTCCGCGACCCCGTTCCCGCCCGAGGTGAGCGAGATCGAGGCCGCCGGTCTGACCCGTCAGCCCAGCGTGCGGGTGAGCGCGCCGCGGGTGGCCGAGGCGCCGATCGCGTTCGAGTGCCGGGTCAGCGGCGAACACGTCATCGGCTCCTGCACGATGGTCTTCGGCGAGGTCGTGCACATCTCGGTCCGGGCGGACTGCCTGGCCGCCGACGGGCTGCCCGACGCCGCCAGGGTCGCCCCGCTGGCCCGCCTGGGACGTGACGAGTGGTCCCGCCTGGGCGAGCTGTTCACCCTCAAGCGCCTGACCTATGACGAATGGCGGGACGGCCGGCGCAGCTAGCCTCCGACGGGCCCGTCGGCGGGGAGGCGCTCGCGCAACGCGGCGGGAGCCTTGCCGCGCCAGGCGTCGGTGAGCAGTTCGGCGAAGTGCGCGGCGTCGACCGTGGCCAGGTGCACGCGCACCGCGGACAGCTTCTTGCCCCACCACAGCAGTTCGCAGGCTCGCGGATCGGCCGCGGCGGCAGCCCGGATCTCGTCCTCGCCCACCATGACGTTCCAGTGCGTGTCGTCCGGGACCGTGGCGAAGATCTTGCCGTGGACCCGGAAGGACACCCGGTCGTGATGCGGCTGCTCGACCGCCTCGGGCAGGGCGAGGGCAAGGGCGCGGGCGTCGGCGGCGGTGATCACGGCGGTCTGGTCCTCCCGATGGCGATCGGCGACTGGATGGCCGCGACCCTACCGGCGACTTTGTTCGGATCGTGTTCGGAGCGTGTAGGCGAGGGTCGCATGTCGCCTGCGCAGACAGCTCGGATCGGTACAGTTCGCCCCATGGCGACTGCGCCCACGACCCCGGCCGGCGCTCCCCGCACCCCGACCCGCCGGCTCATCCTGGTCGTGGAGGACGAACCCGCGATCGCCGACGTCATCCGCCGCTACCTCACCCGCGCCGGTTACGGCGTCCACCACGAGAGCGACGGCGAACGGGGCCTGGAGGCCGTGCGCACCCTCAAACCGGCCGCCGTCATCCTGGATGTCGGGCTGCCCGGGATGGACGGCATCCAGCTGTGCCGACGCCTGCGCGCCGACGACGACTGGACTCCGGTCCTGTTCGTCACCGCGCGCGACGACGAGGTCGACCGCATCATCGGCCTCGAACTCGGGGCGGACGACTACGTCACCAAGCCGTTCTCGCCACGCGAGCTCGTCGCCCGCGTGGCCAGCGTGCTGCGCCGGACCGACGGGATCGGGGCCGCCGCCGACACCCTCACGATCGGGGCCGTCCGCGTCGAGCCGTCGCAGCGCCGCGTCTTCGTCGGCTCGGCGGAGGTGGCGCTGACCGCGACCGAGTTCGACCTGCTGGCCTTCCTGATGCGTAGGCCCGGGCGGGTGTTCAGCCGCGAGCAGCTGCTGAGCGAGGTCTGGGGGTACTCCTCGGTGGCGGGCAGCCGGACCGTCGACGTGCACATCGCGCAGGTGCGGGCCAAGCTCGGGGCCGCCAACCCCGTCCGCACGGTGCGGGGTGTCGGCTACGCGGCCGAGGAACGCCGCCCCGTGCCGGCTGCCGCTCCGTGACCGCGGCCGCCGCCCCCGCGACACCCGCACCGGGGAGGCGGCCCGCGTCGCTGGCGCTGCAGATCTCACTCCTCGCCGCGGCCATCGTCACGATCGCCGTGGTGATCGCCGGCCTGCTCGCGGCCGGGCTGATCCGCAGCGCCGACGAGCGCAGCGCGCGGCAGACCCTGGCCAAGCTCGCCGACGCCTCCGCCGCCGCCGCCGATCTCGGCGTCAACCCCGAGGTGGCGCAGCAGCGGGCGTTCCGGACGCTGCGAGCCATCGACGTCCAGGTGGCCACGGTGACCCAGGCGGGACGGGTGACCTCGACGGACGCGCTGGCCCGCCGGTCGGTGACCGCGGCGCAGGTCGCCCAGCTCGAGCAGACCGGCAGCGTCTCCCTGCAACGGACGGTCGCCGGGCAGGTGCTGCTCGTCGAGGGACGGCGCACGAACGCCGGCGCGATCGTGCTCGTTCAGCGCCGCTCGGACGCGCTGGCCGGCACCGAGGGCGCCATCCGCCGGATGATCGTCGCGCTGCTCGTCGCGGCGGTGATCGCGGTGCTGCTGGGGCTGCTCGTCGCCTACCGCATCGCGCGGCCGCTGCGCAGGACCGCCTCGGCCGCGCACGCGCTCGCCGCCGGGCGCCGTGACGTGCGCATCGAGCCGTCCGGGCCCGCGGAGGTGGCGGAGGTCGCCGAGGCGCTCAACGGCTTGGCCGCCGAACTGGGCCACTCGGAGCAGCGGCAACGCGAGTTCCTCATGTCCGTGTCGCACGACCTCCGCACGCCCTTGACGTCGATCTCCGGCTACGCGGAGTCACTGGCCGACGGGATCGTCACGCCCGAGGAGGTGGCCGGCGTCGGGCAGGTCCTGGTCGCCGAGTCACAGCGCCTCGACCGCCTCGTCGGTGACCTGCTGGACCTGGCCCGCCTCGGCGCCCAGGAGTTCCGCATCGACCTGACCGAGGTGGACGTCCGCGCCGTGGCCGCCAGTGCCGCGCCGGTGTGGGCGCAGCGCTGTGCCGAGGCGGGGGTGCGGTTCGTCGCGGAGGTGGCTCCCGAGGGCGACTGCGTCGTGACCACCGACCCGGGGCGCCTGCGCCAGGCCCTGGACGGCCTGTTCGACAACGCGCTGCGCGTCACCCCGCCCGGCGCACCCATCGTGCTGGCGCTGCGGCGAGAGTCCGGTCCGTACGGACCGCAGGTGGTGATCGAGGTGCGTGACGGCGGCCCGGGCCTGACCGATGACGACCTGGCCGTGGCCTTCGACCGCTCGGCCCTCTACGACCGGTACCGCGGGGTGCGCCGGGTCGGGACGGGCCTGGGCCTGGCGATCGTCCACGGGCTGGTGACCCGGCTGGGCGGCGGGATAGCGGCGGGCCACGCCCCGGAAGGAGGCGCCCGGTTCACCGTGCGCCTGAACGCCCTTCGCTGAGCGTGGCCCTTGCCGCAGCCCGCCGGCCGACCGGTCAGGCCTTCGGCACCGACCGTCAGGCCTTCGGCACCGACTGTCAGGCCTTCGGCACCAGGATCTGGGTGGCGGTCAGCGACGTCGTGCCCGTGCCCAGGACGAAGACCTTGGCACCGGACTTCACCTGCGCGATCGTGCCGGTCGTGCCCTTGCCCGCCGCCCGGACGTGGATCTTCGTGGCGCTGGTGACCGAGAAGGTCATCGACACGTTGTCCGCGGCCTTCACGGTGACCGAGGTGGCCGAGACAGCGGTGACCGAACCCCGGATGGCCTCGTGCGTGACCGTTCCCGTGCCCTTCTTGGTGACCCACTCACCGTGCAACGCCCGGCGCAGCACGCCGAGGCGCCCCCGGCCGGCCTTGGCCGCCGTTCCGGTGTGGGTCTGGGTCGGCGCCGGTGCCGACGTGGACGTCGGTACGGCCAACTGGACCGACCCGGCCGACCCGGACTCGGCCAGTGCGGCGCCTCCGGTCCCGAGAACGGCGGCCGTCACCGCTCCCGCTATCGCGATCTTCTTCCACATGGTGGGTACTCCTCGACTGGGCCCACGGGCGCGGGCCGATGAACCCAGCCTGCCGTCGCGACGTTCGGCGCCGGGCAGGGAATTGTCAGGGTCGTGTACGGGCGGGCCGCGGTGCCCGTGTACGGGCGGGCCGTGGTGCCCGTGTCCGGGCGGGTCGCGGTGCGGCGCCGGAACCGTCCGTCGGCCGGACACGGCTGTGGCCGTGAGCGCCGCTCGGGACGGCGCTCACGGCCACAGGCCGCTCGGAGGAGCAGGTGTTACGCGGCGGGCCCTGCCACCAGGGTGACCGTCGCCCGGTGCGTGGTGCCGGCGGTGGTGGTCCAGACGACCGCCACCTTCTGGCCAGGCTGCAGCGAGTCCATGATCGTCGACAGCGCGGTGGCCGAGGCGACCTTGTGACCGGCGACCGAGGTGATCACGTCACCGGCGGTGATGCCGGCCTGCGCGGCGGGCAGCCCGGCGATGACGCCGCCGACCGTCGCGCCGGACGTCGTGGTGCCGGTGACGGACTGGCTGGCGATCTCGACGCCGAGGAACGCGGTGTCACCGATGTGGATCTTCGAGGTGGACGTCCCGGACTCGATCTGGGTGGCGATGTTCAGCGCCGTGCCGATCGGGATGGCGTAGCCCTGGGCTGTCACGGAGTACCGCGAGGACGTCGACGCGGCGGTGTCCATGCCGATGATCGAACCGCTGCTGTTGTAGAGCGGGCCACCGGAGTCACCGGCCTGGATGGCGGCGTCGGTCTCGATCAGGCCGGTCAGCTTCTCGGCGTTGCTGCCGTCGGTGTCGCTGGCGGTGATCGACTGGTTGGTGGCCGTGACCTTCCCGGCCGCGGCACTCGGCGTGCCCCCGACGCCTCCGGCGTTGCCCACTCCGGTGACGGCGTCACCGACGGCGACGGCGGCCGAGGAATCGATCTTGGCGGTGGCCAGGCCGCTCGCGCCGGTGATCTGCAGGACGGCGATGTCGTCGGTCTTGTCCGTCCCGACGACGGTGGCGGTGTAGGTCTTACCGGTGCTGACCACGGTGACCTTGATGCTGGTCGCCCCGTCGATGACGTGGTTGTTGGTGAGCACCTCGCCGGTGGAGGTGAGGACCATGCCGGTCCCGGCGGCCTCCGCGCTCTGGTACTTCAGCACGGTGTCGATGTCGACGATGCCGACCTGCTGGGCCGCGGTGGCCGACGTGGTGACGGAGGTGGTGGAGCCGTTCCCGGTCGTCCCGCCGCCGGTCGTCCCGCCGCCGGTCGTCCCGCCGCCGGTCGTCCCGCCGCCTCGATCGACCGCTACCCGTCGAGCCGCTGCCGAACCCGCCGGTGCCGAGGCCCGTGCTGCCGTTCTGCGAGGTGCTCGCCTGGGCGCCGCTGCCGGAGGTGGTGTTGTCCTTGACGGCGACCCCCACCCCCGCGCCGAGGGCGACCAGGGCCAGCGCCGCGACCGAGGCACCGACGATCTTGCGCCCGCGGTGCGACGGCGGCGGGGTCGGCGCCGGCGGCATCGGGGCGGGCTGCCAGTTCCACTGCCACTGCGGCGGGGTGACGGGAGCCGGGTGGTACCACTGGCCGGCCGGTTCGGGCGTGTTCTCGGTCATGACTTCCACTCCTTCGTGTGTCTCACCACTAGAGAGTTCGCCCCGCCGCTGACCGTCGGGTGAGCAGGGGCTGTGGGAATCCTGAGAACCCGGGCCGGACGCACCTGGACCGCGTGTCACACCCGCGCGGCAGAATGTCGCCCATGGCGACCTGGGCGGAGTTCGTCTCCGAGAACACCGAGCTGGCGGCGCGGGTGCGGGACCTGTTCGACGCGCGCAAGCACAAGACGATGGCGACGCTGCGCCGCGACGGCTCGCCGCGGATCAGCGGGACGGAGACCCGGTTCGAGGACGGTGAGCTGCTCCTGGGCATGATGCCGGGCTCGATGAAGGAACTGGACCTCCGTCGGGACGCCCGGGTGGCACTCCACGGTCCCACCGTCGACGCGCCGGAGGACGACCCGGGCAGGTGGGTGGGCGACGCCAAGATCGCGGGCGTGGCCGTGCCGTTTCCCACCGAGGACGTCGGCGCCCACTTCCGGATCGACATCGCCGAGGTGGTGCTGACGACCGTGAACTCGGCCGAGGAGGTGCTCGTGATCGAGTCCTGGCACGAGGGGCGCGGGCGGAGCATCCAGCACCGGGCCTGACCCGGTCTCGACAAACCAGCGGAGCACTAACTACATTCCGAGTCTATTAACGACGAGGGATGTGGAAGGTGTGCCCGTGAGCGAGAACGGCGACAACGCAGTCTGGCGACTGGAACGGCACGATCAGATCGCGGTGGCGCACTTCTCCCATCCACCCCGTAACTTCATGACGTTTGCAGATATGACGGCGCTGGAGGCCCTCGTCCGGACGGTCGCCGCCGACGACACCGTCACCATGCTGATCCTCGCCAGCGACACCCCCGGCTACTTCGTCAGCCACGGCGACCTCGACGACCTCGTCAAGCTCGGGACCGGCGAGCCCTTCGACGGTGACGCGATGGCGTGGCCACGCACGCTGGCCCTGTTCGAGAGCATGCCGCAGATCGTGGTCGCCGCGATCGACGGACAGGCGTGGGGCGGCGGGCTGGAGATGACGCTGGCCTGCACGATGCGCGTCGTCGGGCCGCACGCGCACCTGGCCCTGTGCGAGGTCGGCCTCGGCCTGATCCCCGGCGGCGGCGGCACCCAGCGCCTGCCGCGGCTGATCGGCGTGGGGCGGGCGGCCGAGCTGATCCTGACCCGTCGCGCGGTCGGTCCGGAGGAGGCCCTTCGGATCGGGCTGGCGCAGGCCGTGCTCACCGACGAGCCGTTCCTGGAGGCGGTCCTCGCGTGGGCCGCGCCGATCGCCGCGAGCCCGGCCGGGTCGCTGCGCGCGGCCAAGCGGGCGATCTTCGACGGCATCGCGCTGCCGCTGGAGGAGGGGCTGGCGCTGGAGGGCAGCCTCGTCGGGCCCCTGCTCGCCGACCCGGCGACGATCGCCATCCAGCACGACGCTCTGGCCCGATACGCCGCCGCGCCGGCCGACGAGATCGTCACCTTCTGATGGCCGGGCGGCTCGTGGTCGTCACCGGGGGCGCCTCCGGCATCGGCGCCGCGTGCGTGGACCGGTTCCGTGCCGACGGCGACGAGGTCGTCGTCCTCGACGTGAGCGGCGAGCGGCCGGTGGACATCGGCGACGAGGACGCCGTCGCCGCGGCCTTCGCGGCCATGGACCGGGCGCCGGACGTGCTGGTCAACGCGGCCGGCGTGGGTGACGGCGGGCCGGTGATCGATCTGGATCTCGCCACATGGCGCAAGGTGCTGCGGGTCAACCTCGACGGCGCGTTCCTCTGCCTCACCGCGGCCGCGCGGCGCATGCGCGACAGCGGAGGCGGAGGGGCGATCGTCAACGTGTGCTCGATCAACGACCGCTGGCCGCTGCGCACGGCCGCCGCGTACTGCTCCAGCAAGGCCGCATTGTCGATGCTGACGAAGGTGGCCGCCCTCGAACTCGCCGAGTACGGGATCCGCGTCAACGGGGTGGCTCCGGGGCCGGTGGACACGCCGCTCATCCGCCCGGGGCTGGAGATCCCGGAGGTCGCGCAGGCGATGGCCGACCGCACCCCGCTGCACGGCCGCGTCGGCCGCCCGGCCGAGATCGCCGACGTCGTGGCGTTCCTCGCCTCGGACGCCGCGCGCTGGATCACCGGGGACATCATCGCCGTGGACGGTGGGCAGCTGCTGCTCGGGGAGCCCGACGTGGCGGCGATCATCGCCGGTCTGCCCACCGGGTAGCCGCTCTCCGACTGGAGCAACTGCGTCCACCCCAGGCGGGGGAATTCGTGCACTCGCCCCTGGCCGGGACGGCGTACAGCTAGCCGGCTGCTGCGGCCACTCCGGTCCGCGCCGCCGCCGACTCGCCGGCGATCCGCCCGAAGGTGACGCAGTTGGCGTAGGAGTTCCCGCTGCCGACGTAGCGCGGCCCGACCACGCCACCGGCAGCCTCCCCGGCGGCGAACAGGCCGGGGATCACCGCACCCGACTCGCCGAGCACCCGGGCGTCCCGGTCGATGCGCAGCCCGCAGGCGGTGAAGCACACCGTCGCCGGGCGGATCTCGGCCCCGTAGAAGGGCGCCGTCTCGATGCGATTGAGGAACTTCGCGTCCTTGAGGTAGTCGCCGTCCTCGCCGGCGTCGGCGAAGGCGTTGTGCCGCTCGACCGTCGCCTCGAGCGTGGCCGGTGGCAACCCGAACGCGGCCGCCAGCTCGGCCAGGGAGTCCGCTCGGCGCACGTGCCCTTCGGCGACCATCGCCTCGACGACGTCGGTGTTCCAGTGCGGGCTCTGCTTCTTGGTCGATCCCGGGATCTTCTGCTTGTACTGGGCCACGCCGGCCGCCGTCGCGACGTCCAGCTCCGCCTGGTCGAAGACGGCGAACGCGACGTCGCCCTGCTCCTGGATCAGCCCGTCCATGATCCCGTACGGTGCGGTCTCGTCGCAGAAGCGCCTCCCGGCGCGGTTGACGAGCATGAGCCAGCCCGGCAGGTACGCCTCGTACATCTTGTCGAAGTTGGCGTGCAACAGTCTCAATCCACGGTTGTATCCGGCGAACTGCGCGCCGACCTGCGCGCCCAGGTCGAGATGGTCGCCCCGGCTGCCGTCGGCGCCGATGTACCAGGTCCATTCGGTGGCCGCGGCGAGCGGGAAGAACTCGGCCAGCTTGGCGGGCGCGTTCCCGAAACCGCCCGAGGCGATGACGACGGAATGGGCGGTGATCGTGTCGTCGCCGACGCCCACCCCGACCACGGCGCCGTCCTCGACCAGCAGCCGATCGACGCGGCGGCCGAGGGCGATGTCGACGCCGGCCTCGCGACACTGCCGCGTCAGGACGTCGACGACCGCCTGCCCGCGACCGATCGGGCAGTGCACCCGCGGCAGCCGCTCGTCACCGCCGAAGACCAGCTGGTCGTAGTACTCGACGCCGAGGTCGCCGAGCCACTCCACCGTCGGGCCGCAGTACTCGGCCAGCCGCTGCACGACGGCGGACTCGACCTTCCACTGGTTGAGCTGCATGTAGTCGTGGAACAGGGACTCCGCGTCGTCCTCGATGCCCAGCGCCCGCTGGTACCGCGTCCCCGCCCCCATCGTGAGGCCGCCCGAGAGCCGCGACGAGCCCCCGACGATGCCTTCCGCCTCCGCGATCAGCACCCGCTCCGCGCCGTTCTCCCGGGCCGACAGCGCGGCCGAGAGCCCGGCCGCACCGGATCCCACCACGAGCACGTCGACATCACGTTCGGCATCCATGTCTTCTCCTGATCGTCGCCCATGACTTACCGGAACCCGGCTGCAGTAACTATTTCGCCCCGGTGCACGAAAGGCAATAGCCGACAGGCGGGTCGGCGGGTCCGGCTCAGCCGACGTCGATGCGGACGGTGAAGCTCGTCGACGCGCCGTCGTGGTACCGGAGCTGGTAGCCGACCAGGTCGTAGCCGCTGTAGCCCGGGTCCGGCGTGTAGGTCAGCACTCCCGAAGCGCTGAGCGCGGCGCCGCCGTGTTTCGGCTCGGAAGTGACCACGACGGGCGGGGTGGCGGCCACCGACGGGTTCTCCACGAGATCGACCGTCACCGCCTTGCCCTGGGCGGTCGCGACGATGACGTGCGCGGCGGGCCTGCTGTCGCTGCTGGTGATGTTCAGGACGATCACCAGGGCCCCGATGAGCAGTGCCACGGCGGCAGCACCCGCGAGCGGCCACCAGCTGAGCCGGTGGGGTTCGTCGGGAACGGCCCCGTCGGTGTTGCTCACGGGTCCCATGATGCCCTGTCCGCCGACGAGCCCCGCACACCCGCGGTGACGCATGATGAACCGATGCTGTCCGCCCTGTCCCCCGCCCGGCGGAGGCTCGTCCTGGCCCTGCTCGCCGCGGCGGCGGTGGTCCTCGCCGCGGTGATCGTCGCCGCGGTGGCGGTCCGCACCTCCGGGAGCGGCCCGGTGCGGCCCGTCGCGCAGGACCAGCCGGGACCCGTGGTACTCGTCCCCGGCTACGGCGGGTCGACCGGGGGCCTGGCCGTCCTCGCCGGGCGGCTGGAGCAGAGCGGGCGCACGGCGGAGGTCATGCCCCTGCCCGACGGGGGCACCGGCGACCTGCGCGTCCAGGCGCGCGCCCTCCGCTCGACCGTCGACGCACTCCTGGCCCGGACGCACGCCGCCTCGGTGGACGTCATCGGCTACTCGGCGGGGGGTGTCGTGGCCCGACTCTGGGTCCGCGACTACGGCGGCGCGAGCCAGGCCCGTCGCGTGATCACGCTCGGGTCCCCGCACCACGGCACCGACCTGGCCGGCCTCGCCGGATCACTCGTCCCCGGGGTGTGCCCGGCCGCGTGCCAGCAGCTCGAGCCCGGCAGCTCGCTCCTCGACGCGCTCAACAGCGGCGACGAGACGCCGGCCGGTCCCGTCTTCGTCTCGATCTGGACCACCGTCGACCAGACCGTGGTGCCACCGGACTCGGCCCGGCTGGCCGGAGCGGTCGACCTCACGGTCCAGGGCGTCTGCGCGTCCTCGACCGTCGCCCACGGTCAGCTGCCGACCGACCCGCTGGTGACGGGGATGGTGCTCGCCGAGATCGGCCCGGCGGCGCCGACCCAGCTCGGCGCCGGTGACTGCGAGCGGCTCAGCTCGTGATGTCCTTGCTGGCGAAGTTCGCCCACGCGGCGCCCAGCAGGACGACGACGTAGACGAGCTGGATGGCCACCCCGCGCTCGACGTTGCGCCACAGGATCGGATCGCGGAACAGGTCGACGAACGACAGCCAGTACCGCGTCGGCAGGTACGGCTTGATCGACTTGGCGGCGTCCAGGGTCAGCAGCAGCGAGGACCCGATCAGCAGCCCGAGCGCGCCCAGGGTGGCCGACAGCGGCGAGTCGGTGAACGTCGACAGGAACAGTGCCATCGCCGCGATGCCGAGCATGGACAGCATCACGTAGATGATCGCCAGCACGGAACGCTCGGTGATCTGGGTGACGGTCAGCGTCGAGCCGGAGAACGTCAACGCCGTCGACGACAGCGGCTGGTTGCCGAGCAGCGCCTTGCCGACCCCGAGCCCGACCGCGGCGACGGACACCACCGCGACGGCGATGAACGCGAACACCGCGACCAGCTTGGCCACCAGCAACCGCGTCCGCCCGACCGGCCGGGCCAACAGGTAGCGCAGGGTGCCGGTCTGCGCCTCGCCGGCCACCGACTCCCCCGCCACCACGGCGACCGCGATGGGCAGGAACAACGGCAGCACGATCGCCAGCGCGGCCACGGCGAACAGCGAGCCGTTGGTCAGCACCGCCGACAGGAACGCGGGGCCCTGCCCGGGCCGGGGGCCGACGTCCGTCGTCGCCAGCAGGATCGCGACCACCGTGGGCAGCGCGTTGAGCATGAGCAGCGTCACCCACGTGCGCGGGCGGCGCATCAGCTTGACCAGCTCCACGGCGATCACGGCGCGGCCACCGTGACCTCCGGCTGCTGCGCCGTGACCCGATCCGCGCTCGCGCCCGTCGCCTCCAGCACCACCTGCTCCAGTGACCGCCGCTCGACGTGGAGCTCCCGGACGCGCACGCCCGCGTCGACGAGGCTGACGTTGATCACCGCCGGATCGTCGCCGTGGACCAGCAGCAGGTCGTCGTCCCGGCTGACCACCAGCCCACCGAGCACGGCCGCTGCCCGGGCGGTGTCGGGGGTGCGGACCACGGTGCGCCCGGTGGGCGCCTGCAGATCCGCGAGCTGCTCCTGCAGCACCAGCCGGCCGCGGTCGAGCACACCGACCCGCGTGCACAGCTGCTCCACCTCCGCCAGCAGGTGGCTGGAGAGGAACACCGTCGTGCCGGCCGCATGCAGGCTGAGGATGAGGTCGCGGATCTCGCGGATCCCCTGCGGATCGAGGCCGTTCGTGGGCTCGTCGAGGATCAGCAGCTGCGGCGTGCGCAGCAGCGCGGCGGCCAGCCCCAGGCGCTGCCTCATCCCCAGCGAGAACGCCTTGACGGGTCGCCGCCCGATCCCGTCGAGACCGACCTGCTGCAGGACCTCGTCGATACGGCCGCGGCGCGTGCGCCTGCCTGGACCCGGGCCGGCCGCGTCGATGAGCGCGAGGTTGGTGCGCGCGGACAGGTGCCCGTACGCGGCCGGTCCCTCGATCAGCGCGCCCACCTGGGGCAGCACCTCGTGCGCGGACTTCGGCATCGGCCGGCCGAGCAGCTCGATCTCCCCGGACGTGGCCAGCACCAGTCCCAGCAGCATCCGCACCGTCGTCGTCTTGCCCGAGCCGTTGGCGCCGAGGAACCCGTAGATGTCACCGGCCCGCACGTCCAGGTCGATGCCGTCCACAGCACGGACCGAGCCGAAGCGCTTCACCAGCGAGTGTGTCGAGATCATCGGCGCTCCGGGGGGTCGGCGGCCAGCTGCGCCGCGGCGGTCTGCAGGGTGGCCATGGTGACCGTGCCCGTCAGCAACCAGCTGCTCCGGCCGTCGCGGCTCGGGGCGAGCAGCAGGTTCACCGGGGGCGCGCTGGCGAAGTAGGTCGTCCCGTCCGCGGGCACCGTGGCCGGGCGCGCGAGCTGGGCCCGCAGCGGATCGGCGAAGCGGTTGGGCAGCGGCGCGGCGATCAGTTCGGTCACCCCACGCCCGTACACCCCGATGCTGCCGAGGTCGCTGGTCCGGGTCGAGCGCTGCAATCCGGCCAGCTCAGCGGGCGGGGTGACGTCGGCGAAGCGATCGACCCCGGAAGCCAGGTCGAACCCGCGGCCGGTCTCGACGTGCGACCCCAGCGGTGGGGCGAACGCGGTGGTGGCCGGCGCGGGGGTGCCGGCGTGGAAGTCGAGGAACGACGTCGACATGGCGGCCGTCCCCGCCCCGGCGGCGAACGCCTCGACCCGCAGCGCCACGCCCGTCGACGGGTCCGCCCACACGTCGACGTGGTCGACGCTGGACGCCGGCTGGTCCGGGCGCAGGCGCAAGCCGGGCGCGTCCACCCCGGCGATGCGCGCGACAGGCAGCCGGGACACCTCCGACGGGACGGCCTCGCTGAGCAGCCGCTGCGCCAGCAGGGACGGCAGCAGGTCCCCTGCCTCGGGCAACCGCACGGACGGATCCAGGGCGATGGCGGTGTACGTCGCGCGGAGCGCCTCGTAGTCCCAGGTCCACGTCCCGCCGACCATGCGGTGCTCGTCGGACTCCCCGAAGGCGCTGATGGTGTCCACCCGCCAGTCCTCGGCGCCCCGCCACCAGACCCGGAGCTGGCTCGTCCCGCCGAGCAGGTCCGCGATGGAGTTGAACTGGCTCGACACGGGCAGCTGCAGGCCGCCGTCGGATTCGGCGTACCCGGAGTACGTCGCCCCGCCCGAGCCCTGGATGCGCTGCAACAGCGTCGCCGCCGACATGCCGTTGGACGGAACCGGCCGGTGCGCCACCGCCCAGGGCAGCAGGCCGAGCACCACCACGCCGACCAGCACGAGGCTCCAGCGGCGCAGGGTGGGCATTCCTCAAGCTACGTCGGCGGTGGCGTGCGCGTTCAGTCGAGCGCGGAAATGCACAGGTCACGGGCGGATCTCGTTTCGTGTGCGGCGTCACCCGGACCCATCCAGAACGTGTGGACGGGCCGAACCCCTTGCAACAGTCGCCAACACGAAGGAATGAACATCATGCGCATTGTCCAGAAAGCAGTCCTCGGCTTCACCGCCGCCGCGCTCCTCGCGATCCCGCTGGCGGCCTGCTCCTCCAGCAGCACCACCAAGGCCTCCGACAAGCCCGTGGCCACCATCCCCAGCCTCACCGGCAAGGACACCCAGGTCACCCTCGACGCCGGGTTCGTCTCCGCGCTGACCTCCCTCAAGCTCACCCCCGGCGTCACCGGCACCGCGACCCTGGCCAACGGCGCCGTCGACTTCCCGATCACCGGCGGCAACGTCACCTACTACACCCCCGGCACCAAGAGCCCGTTCGTCGTCGGCGACATCAAGCACGACGGGTCCGGGCTGTCGCTGACCGCCGGCACCGGCGCCAGCGCGATCAAGGTCGAGCTCACCAACTTCGACATCGACCCCGGCGCGTCCAAGCTCTACGGCGACGTCTCGGTCAACGGCAAGTCCGCCGCGACCCACGCCTACCTGTTCTACCTGGACGGCACCACGCTGAAGTCCCTGCAGACCGTCGGTGACACCGCCATCCTCGAAGGCACCAAGGTCGAGATCTCCCCCGACGCCGCGGGCCTGCTCAACTCCACCTTCAAGACCACCGCCGTCAAGGCCGACCTCCTCGTCGGCATCGCCAAGATCACCGTCAACACCAAGTAGCCCACCCGCACCACCGGACATCACAGGCCCCGCCGCGATCACGCGGCGGGGCCTGCGCCGTCTGCACTTGCTACCTTCGGGTGCCGCGCCGACGCGCGATCAGAGATCTGCAGCGACGAGTGAGGAGGCCCCGGTGCCGCGGCTGACGCTGGACGGCCTGACCGCGCCCACAGCCCCCGTCACGCGGGCCTCCCCGGTCGGCAGCGGGGACGTCGTGCTGATCGCCGTCGCCCTGATCGCCGCCACCGCTTCCTGGTCGACGACGGCGCGCTGGTTCAACCAGCTGCCGATCGGCCTGGGCGCCGTCGCCGTGATCGCCGCGCTGGTGCTCCTGCCCTACCGCCGCCCGGCCATGTGGGCGGTGGCGATCGCGCTGGTGGCGTCGACGTACCCCCAGATCTACCGCGGCCCGGTCGGCAACATGACCCGCACCGGGTGGTACCCGTGGGGTACCGGGATGGGGTTCGTGGCCCTCGGCCTGCTCGCTCTGGCCGCCGTCGCGCCGAGCCTGGCGGCACGCGCCCGGACGGCGCTGGCAGCCTCGGCGATCGGCGCCATGGTCCTCGCCTGCGCGTTCACGGTCCTGGGTGGGCGGCGCCCGCTCATCGACGTGTGGGACATCTTCGAGCAGTCCTCCGCCGGGCTGTTCCACGGCGTCAACCCGTACGACCACTTCTTCACCGGCATCCCGGCCGGCCAGACGGCCGACTGCTTCAACTACCTGCCGGCGACCTTCCTCACCACGTGGCCCGGCTGGCTCGTCGGCGACGTGCGGTGGGCCGAGATCGGCGTGATGATCCTCGGCTGGGCTGGGGTGACCGCCCTGGTCTGGCGCCGCTTCGCGGGGGCCGAGCGGGCGCACGCCCTGACCGTCCTCGGCACCGCGCTGACCCTCGCCGGGACGCTGCGGGTGTCCCAGCAGGCGTGGAACGAGTCCATCCTGATCGGCTTCCTGCTGCTGGCGGTCACGCTGGCGAGCCTCGGACGTACCTGGCTCGGCGTCGCCGCGCTCGCGCTGGCCCTGGCGACGAAGCAGCACGCGGTCCTGCTGCTGCCGCTGTTCTTCTTCTGGCCGCTGTTCGGGCGCCGCACGACGATCGCCGCGGTCGCGGGCGCCGGGCTGGTCTCGGCCACGTGGGTGCTGTGGAACCCGCAGCGGTTCCTGCACTGCACGGTGGGGTTCTTCCTCGACCTCCCGGCCCGCCACGACTCGATCTCCTTCTGGCGGCTGGTGCCCGGGCCGCTGCGCACGGTCGCGGTGCTGGTGGCCATACTCGGAGCCATCGCGATCTCGCTTCGTTACCTGCCCCGCACCCCGTCGGGCCTGCTCGTGGGCTGCGGGCTGGTCGTCTTCGGGTTCAACCTGTTCAACAAGCAGAGCTTCGAGAACCAGTGGTGGCTGTCGGCGTCGCTGATCGTGTGCGGACTGGCGCTGGCCGGTGACCACCTGCCCTCGTGGGCCACGGAAGGCGAGGCACTCGATGCTCGAGGTTGACGCGGTCGTGATCGGCGCCGGGCACAACGGCCTGGTCGCCGCGAACGTGCTCGCCGACGCCGGCTGGGACGTCGTGGTGTGCGAGGCCACCGATACCGCGGGCGGTGCCGTCCGCTCCTCGCGTGAGCTGCACCCGGACTACGTGACGGACCTGTTCAGCGCGTTCTACCCCCTCGGCGCGGGCTCGCCGGTGATGCGCGGGCTGCACCTCGAGGACCATGGCCTGCGCTGGAGTCACGCCCCGAGCGTGTTGGCGCACGTCTTCGCCGACGGGCGCAGTGCCGTCCTGTCCCGCGACGTCGACGTCACCGCCGCGTCGGTCGAGGCGTTCGGCAAGGGCGACGGGGACGCCTGGCGCCGGCTGACCGAGCAGTGGACCGAGCTGCAGGAGCCGCTGCTGAACTCCCTGTTCCGCCCGTTCCCCCCGGTCCGCAGCGGACTGTCGCTGGTGCGCCGGGCCGGGCTGGCCGAGACCCTACGCCTGGCGCAGCTGGCACTGTCGTCGGTGCGCAGCTTCGGCGAGCGGACGTTCACCGGCGAGGGCGGGTCGATCCTGCTGGGTGGCAACGCCCTGCACGCGGACCTCTCACCGGACAGCGCCGGCAGTGCGATCTACGGCTGGCTGCTCTGCATGCTCGGGCAGACGGTCGGGTTCCCGGTACCGGTGGGTGGCGCCCGCGGGCTCGTCGACGCGCTGCTCGCCCGCCTCGCCGCGGCCGGTGGCGACGTACTGCTGTCGGCGCCGGTGGTGTCGATCGAGGTCATCGACGGCGCCGCGCGCGGGGTCCGGCTGGCGTCGGGCGAGACGATCCGCGCCCGCCGCGCCGTCCTCGCCGACGTCCCCGCCCCTACCCTGTTCGGCGGCCTGGTCGCGCCGGAGCAGCTCAGCCGCGGTTTCCGCGCGGAGCTGGCCCACTTCGACTGGGACCCGCCCACGCTCAAGGTCGACTGGGCACTGCGCGGTGCCGTGCCCTGGCAGGCGGCCGGCGCGCGCGGGGCCGGGACGGTGCACGTCGGCGCCGACATGGACGGGCTGACCCGCTACGCAGCCGACCTGGCCACCCGCACCGTCCCCGAGCACCCGTTCCTGCTCGTCGGGCAGATGACGACGTCGGATCCGACCCGGTCACCGGCCGGAACGGAGTCGGTCTGGGCGTACACGCACCTGCCCAAGGGCGCTCCCGCCGGTGCGGTGACCGAACAGGTCGAGCGCGTCGAGGCCGTCATGGAGTCCCACGCCCCCGGCTTCGGCGCCCTGGTCGAGGCGCGGCTGGTCCAGTCGCCGGCCGACATCGAGGACCGCAACCCGAGCCTGGTGCACGGCGCCGTCAACGGGGGAACCGCGCAGCTGCACCAGCAGCTCGTGTTCCGCCCGGTCATCGGCCTGGGCGGCGCGGACACTCCGATCGAGCGCCTGTATCTGGCCGGATCGTCGGCGCACCCCGGCGGCGGGGTCCACGGCGCCTGCGGGGCGAATGCCGCGCGCACGGCACTGCGGCGGGACGGGGCGCTCGGCGCGGTCGGCCGACGGCTCGTGCAGCGCACCCTCACGCGGCTCTACTGACGCGGTTCTCACCGAGACGCCGCGCGGTGGCGTCCGTTTTCGGGCGCAACTGCCCGTCTGGCCGGCCGGATCGATCGGTGTTCGACCTGCCCTTGTCGTATCCGGCGAGTACCGTCGAATCGGGTTCGGCCGTGAGCCCGGCGCGATTTCACATCGCCCCGGGCGGCTAGTCCCCGAGCGTCGGCGATGGTCCCATTCCGCGGCTCGAGGAGACGTGCGTCCCATGCAGGACACAGAAACCACCCTTCCGTCGACCTATTTCGACGCGATGTACGACGCCAACCCCGACCCCTGGCGGATCTCCGAGGGCTGGTACGAGCACCGCAAGCGCGCCCTCGCTCTGGCCATGCTCCCGCGACCGCGCTACGGCCTGGCCCTGGAGCCCGGCTGCGGCAACGGCGAGCTGACCCAACTCCTCGCCGCCCGGTGCGATCGCGTCCTGGCGTGGGACGGCGCAGCAGCGGCGGTCCGAACGGCTCGCGAACGGCTCGCGCACCTGCCCAACGTCGAGGTCCAGGAGGGCAGCGTCCCCGCGAAGTGGCCGGAGGTGCACGCCGACCTGGTCGTGCTGAGCGAGATCGGCTACTACCTGAGCAGCCACGACCTCGACGCCACGATCGGGCGGGCGGTCGACGGCCTCGTCTCCGGGGGCGCCCTTCTCGCGATCCACTGGCGGCGGGAGAGCGCGGACTACCCGCTGGGGGGCGACGACGTGCACGCGCACCTGTTCGGCCGCTCGGGGCTGGAGCGCCTCGGGGGGTACGCCGACGAGGACGTGCGCATCGAGGTGTTCGTCAAGACGCCGCCCGACCCCAAGTCCGTCGCCCAGCAGACCGGCGTCGCCTGATCGACAGCTCCAGCCCGCGTCGGACGAGCGCGTTGCTACCCGGACGGCCGGAATCGGACGCTGGATCCGGTCAGCTCGGTAGCAGCGTGCGGCGGCGGGCCGGCGGCGCGCGCTAGTCGATGGGGCGCGCTAGTCGATGGGGCGCGCGCCGAGGCCGTTCTTGAGCAGGGCGAGGGCGTCGGCCTCGGGATCGTGACGCGGACCGCTCGTACCCGGGTAGTCGTCGGGATCCTCACCGGGATCGTCGGGGTAGTCGTAGTCGTCCGTGGCGGCAGCCGGCGCCGCGGACGGAGCGGGAGGTGCCGCCTCGGCCTGCTCCCGCGCCTGAGCCTGGGCGGGGGTCTCCGGCCACGCCTCCGCCTGCGGGGTGGCTCGAGCCGACCCCGCGGGGGCCGAGCCTGTGCCGGAGCCGGCAGGCGTGGGAGTGGCGGGCGGCGCGGAGGGCAGCGGCGCGCGAGCAGCGCGCGGGGCACCGCCGCTCGCCGGTGCGGAACCCGTGTCGACGACGAGCGTCCAGCGCCCGCCGAGGACCTGGGCGAGCGCGCCGGTGACGACACTCGTGTTGCTCTCCTCGCCCAGCATCCGCGCCAGCGGAGCGGCGGTGAGCGCCAGCTTCAGCGTGTACCCGTCGACGTCGGCGACCTGGGCGTTGTCCAGCAGTGCCCGGGTCCGGCGGCTGGCGTTCTTGACCACGTCCAGGATCTCCGGCCAGATCGCGCGCACAGCCGCCGCGTCCAGCCCGACGTCTGCTATGGGTGGCGCCGGCGCGACTGCCACGGGTTCGGCAGCCACGGGCTCGGCAGCAGCGGGCACGGCGGCGGCGGGCACAGCGAGCAGTCGGGCACGGCAGCAGCGGCAGTCGGCGCAGGCGCCGCCTCTCGCGGGCGCCGCCTCTCGGGCGTGCGGCCTTGGCGGGGGCGGCCTTGGCGGGAGCAGCCTTCGCGGGGGCGGGGGCCGGGACAGGGGCAGGCGCTGCGGCAGCGTTCGATGCAGGTGCAGGTGCAGGTGCAGCTGCAGCTGTCGGTACCGGACTGGCCGGGGCCATCCCCTGACGGCGTTCCAGGCGTTCGAGGCGCTGCACCAGCGCGGCGCTGTCGGCGCTGGCATCGGGCAGCAGCATCCGCGCGCACACCAGCTCCAGCACCAGCCGGGGCGCCGTCGTCCCGCGCATGTCGATCAGCGCCGTGTGGACGATCTCGGCGTAGCGGGCGGCCGACGCCCCACCGATCCGGGCGGCCTGGTCGACCATCCGCGCCACAGTGTCCTCGGGGGCGTCGAGCAGGCCCTTCTCCGCCGCCTCGGGGACCGCGTCGATGATGAGCAGGTCGCGCAGGCGGTCGAGCAGGTCGGCGGCGAACCTGCGCGGCTCGTGCCCGGCCTCGACGACCCGGTCGACCGTGCCGTAGACGGATGCGGCGTCACCCACGGCGAGGGCGTCGACCATGTCGTCGATGAGCGCAGCGTCGGTGACGCCGAGCAGCGACACCGCGCGGGCATAGGTGACGCCCTCCGGACCGGCACCGGCCAGCAGCTGGTCCAGCAGCGACAGCGAATCGCGCACGCTGCCCCCGCCCGCGCGCACCACCAGCGGGAACACCGCCTGCTCGACGGTCGCTCCCTCGGCGGCACAGATGCGTTCGAGGTGCGCGCGCAGGATTCCCGGAGGGACGAGCCGGAACGGGTAGTGATGGGTGCGCGAGCGGATGGTCTGCAGCACCTTCTCGGGCTCCGTCGTCGCGAAGACGAACACCAGGAACTCCGGCGGCTCCTCGATCAGCTTGAGCAGCGCGTTGAAGCCACCGGTGGTGACCATGTGCGCCTCGTCGATGATGTAGACCTTGTAGCGGTCCCGCGCCGGAGCGTAGAAGGCCCGCTCGCGCAGGTCCCGTGCGTCGTCGATGCCGCCGTGGCTGGCCGCGTCGATCTCGATCACGTCGATCGAGCCGGAGCCGTTCGGCGCGAGTTCGATGCACGAGTCGCAGACTCCGCACGGCGTCGGCGTCGGGCCCTGGGCGCAGTTGAGCGACCGGGCGAGGATGCGCGCGCTGGAGGTCTTGCCGCAGCCCCGGGGGCCGCTGAACAGATAGGCGTGGTTGATGCGGCCGGCCGTCAGCGCCGTGGACAGCGGCTCGGTGACGTGCTCCTGGCCGATCACGTCCGCGAAGGTCGCCGAGCGGTACTTGCGGTACAGCGCGAGATTCGCCCGCGGAGGGCGCTCCGGTGTCTCGGACATCGTCGGAAGGGCCACGTCGAGCACAGTAGCGACTGACCCCGACGCCGCGCCGCCTGCAGTGCGCACGCGTCCGCCCCGACTGACCCGACCGGCGCCGCGCTAGGGTCGCCGCATGCTGCAGAACAGCGGACTGATCGCCTTCGTCGCCAGCACCGACCTGCCGCGCGCCCGGGCGTTCTACGGCGGCGTGCTCGGGCTGCGCAGCACGGAGGACAACGACTACGCCTGCGTGTTCGATGCCCACGGCACCATGCTGCGCGTCACGGCCGTCGCCGAGCGGGCGGTCGCCGAGTACACCGTGCTGGGCTGGCGGGTCGACGACATCGCCGCCGCCGTGGCGGAGTTGAACGCAGCGGGCGTGGGGTTCCGCCGGTACGACGGGATGGACCAGGACGACGCCGGTGTGTGGACGGCACCCGGGGGCGATCTGGTCGCCTGGTTCACCGATCCCGACGGCAACGTCCTGTCGCTGACGCAGTTCGCCGGATGACGATCACCGCCGCCGACCTCGCCTACGCCCGGGAGCTCGTCGGACGCTGGGTACCGCCGACGCCGCAGTTCCGCTGGCCGCTGCTCGCCGACGCCGTCGGCACCGAGGTCTGGGTCAAGCACGAGAACCACACGCCGGTCGGCGCCTTCAAGGTGCGTGGCGGCCTCGTCTACGCCGACCGGCTGCGCGCGCAGCGCCCGCACGTGCGCGGCCTGGTCTCCGCGACCCGCGGCAACCACGGGCAGAGCCTGGCGTTCGCCGGCCGCGCCACGGGCCTCGACGTGACCATCGTGGTACCGCACGGCAATTCACCAGGCAAGAACGCCGCCATGCGCGGCTTCGGCGCGGAGGTGATCGAGTACGGGCACGACTTCCAGGCCGCTCGTGAGCGGTCCGTCGACCTCGCCGCCGAGCTGGGGCTCGAGGCCGTCCCGCCGTACCACCCCGATCTCGTGCTGGGAGTGTCCACGTACGCGGCCGAGCTGCTGGAGGCCGTCCCCGACCTCGACGTGGTCTACGTCCCGGTGGGGATGGGCTCGGGCATCAGCGGGCTCATCCACGTGCGGGACCTGCTCGGCGCGCGGACCGAGATCGTCGGGGTGGTGTCCGACCGGGCCCCGGCGACCGCGCTGTCCTTCGCCGCGGGTGCGGTCGTCTCCACCGAGGCGGCGGACACGTTCGTCGACGGGGTCGCCTGCCGGGTACCGGACGCGGCCGCCATCGCCGTGATCTCAGCCGGCGCCGCCCGGGTCGTCCAGGTCAGTGAGGACGCCACGGCGGAGGCGATGCGGCTGATCCTCGCCACCACCCACAACGTCGCCGAGCCGGCCGGTGCGATCGCGCTCGCCGGCGCCCTGACCGAGCGGGCGAGCCTGGGCGGGCGCCGCGTCGCGGTGATCCAGTCCGGCGGGAACGTCGACCCGGAGATGCTCGCGACGGTGCTGGCAGGACACACTCCGACCTCGTGAGCACGGGTTCCACCACGTCGACGGGCAGGATTCCCGTCGCATTTCCTGCTGCTCGGGTGAGCCCGGAAAAAGATCTCTGAGCCAATGCCGACAGCGGCCGGAAATGCCGATGGCCGGTGGTTTCTCGCCAGTTCATTCCGGCACTGCGCGGCGCCGGAATCGCTCGGGCCGGAAGGCGGTCACACCGCTGGAACGGCGGGACTCCTCGCCGGCGCCTCGAGCAGTGCGACGCTGAGAACCACCAGATTCTCGGCGCACTCGGGCAGCGATTCGACCGTCGCCAGCCCGCTCTCGACGTCGCGTTCCCAGCACGACAACGCGGCGATCACCCATCTGATCGTCAGCGCGACGCGCTCCTCCGCCTGGTCCGCGCTGAGGTGTTCCAGGCGCATCTGGATCGTCCGCAGCAGGGTGGTGAGCCCTTCCAGCTGCGGCGAATCCGCCCGCGCGGCGAGGTCGGTCTCGATGCCGTCGAGGAAGCGGGTGGGCAGCTCCAGGAACCGCCGCTCGGTGAACCGCGCCCAGTACGACGGGGTGTGGCTGAGCAGTTCCACGACGAGCGGGTCGATGTGGGCGCGCATGAGGTCGGCGAGCGTGGCCGCTCTCCCTTGTGCCAGCGCCATCATCAGCTCGGCACGGCGCACGGTCACGGGCGCGTCGTGGCGGTGCCAGATCGCCGCGATGAGGCCGGTGCGCGAGCCGAAGTGGTAGTGGATGGCCGAGTTGTTGCGGTGCCCGGCGGCGGCCACGATCTCCCGGTCGGTGACCGCGTCGAACCCGCGAAGCGCGAACAACCGCTCGGCAGTGCGCAACAGTCGTTCCCGACCGGCGGAGGCTGCCCGAACTGTTTCGGTTGTTGCCACGCGAAGACAATACTGGATGATATAGCAGTATGCGGGGCGGATTTATGGAGATCCCGGCTTTCTCACTGCGGCAATACACACGCAGCTGCTGAAACGTTCCCCGTTCCCCGACTACAGAAATGGCGCAGCGGGGTTTAGTCTCACTGGGATCGTCGGAGCGAACCGCATTCTCGTCGACGGACGCGCACGCACCGCCTGCGCGAGGAGCGGGACGGGCACCCCGAATCGGGGGGACAACAGGGCGCCCGTCACCACTAAGACTGCCATCTTAGTGTCGTCAGAACCAACGTCCACCGTCGTTCCCGGTGGAGCAGATCCGGCCGGTGGCTCTCGCCAGGTCACGGTTGTCCGCAGCACAGCGCGGGCCACCGGCCTTCTCAGCCCGCTCGTCCCGAACGCCCCCGCCGACCGGGGACGCTCGGGACGCTCGGGTCAGGCGTAGCGGACGACGAGGGTGTCGCGGCTGTCCTGCGACGGGGCCTGGACGAGCAGTTCCGTGCCTCGTGCCGAGGTGACGAGCCGGTAGGTGACCCGGTGGCCGTTCAGCAGCACCGACGTCGGGTGCGCACCCGTCGGCACGACCGCGCCGATGGTGAGCGCGACCCGCACGTCCCGCCGCACCCAGGTCACCAGCTGGTTGCCGGAGCGGTGGGTCTCGACACCGATGGATCCCTTACCCAGCCGGATGTCCGAGGCGGACGCCGAGTTCTGCCCGTCCGGCAGCTGCGGCACGACCGCGACCGTTCCCCGTCCCATGTCCGGGGCGACGCCGAGTTCGTAGTGGACCACCGGCCAGAGCACGCCGTACGCGCCCCAGGACTGCAGGCCGCTGGACCGCTGGGTGAACAGCTGGTCGATGTTGGCCGTGAAGTCCGGCGACGGTGCGATCTCGGGCATGCCACCGGGCACCTCCCAGACGGACGGGTCCATCTGCACGCGGGCGATGTCGTCGGTGTAGCGCTGGACCTGGTCGACACCGGTGCGCCCCAGTGCCGCCTCGGCGACGGCCATGATCGACGTGGTGAGCGTGAACGCCTCCCGATCGCTCGGTGCCGCGGACACCGTCGGGTCACACGTCGGGCCCGGGTTGCCCTTGGGGTCCGTGGTGGCCCCGGTGCCCGTGTGGAACAGGCCGTTGGTGCCGGTGAAGCACGCCGACTCGTGCTGCTGCACGGTCGCCGTCGCGTGGTCCAGGGACGCGAGCGGGCCGGCCACGCCGGGCGCACCCGGCAGCTCCGCCTCGACCGGCGTCAGCCCGATCCAGTAGCGCTGGAACAGCTGCACGTTGCCCGGGTCCTGCAGCGAGTCGGCGTAGGACTGCGAGGCGGAGCCGTTCCACCACGCCTTCTCGAAGCGCTGCTCGAGGTCCTTGGCCTTCGCGTCGGCCCAGGTCACCGTCGCGTGATCGCCCTTGCTGGCGGCCATGTCGGCCAGGTCCAGCAGGCCACGGATCGCGTACACGGTGTTGTCCAGCTTCTCCTGGCCCATGCCGGTCCGCTCGACGTTGCCGGACCCTTCGAGCCAGCCGTCCTTGTCGACGTCGAGGTTGTCGAAGACGTAGTGCAGGTTGCGGACGGTGAAGCCGTACATCTGGTCGCGGAAGGCATTGTCGCCGGTCCAGCGCCAGACCAGCGCGACAGCGCTGGGGAACTTGACGGTCTCGTCGGTGTTGCCCGGGTCGGAGTTGGCGCCGAAGTAGACGTCACCGGTCGGCACCACCTCGTGGACGACCTTGCCACTGCGCTTGTTGACGATGTCGCTGACCCGCTGCAGTGTCCGCAGGTGGTTCTCGATCGAGGTGAACTGGCCGCTGGCCACCGCGGCGAACGCGGTGTACTCGCCGTCCGTGCCGAAGATCCACGGGTAGTCCGGCCAGCCGGCGCCGATCCAGTCCGCCTGGCTGAGCGTTCCGGACGGGGCGGGGTACACCGTTCCCGCGTTGGTCACCCGCAGCGTCAGGTTCTTCGCCTCCTGGCGCGCGTCGGCGAGATTCTGCTTGCTCCACGCGATGCTGCTCGCGAGCAGCGGGTCGCCGGGCAGCGAGACGTTCGTCTGCGCCGCGAGGGCCTTGCGCTGCGCGACCTTCGTGGCGAGCAGCTGGGCCGGGTCGGCCAGCGCCCGGTGCTGCATCGCGTTCGCCTCGCCGAGGCCGTTGTCGGAACCGCTGATCGCGAACCACAGCGTCTTCTGCCCCTTGGGGACGGTGACCGTGTAGCTCAGCTGCCCGCCCGTTCCCTTGCCGTAGGCGGTGTCGTCGCACCGCGGCGGCTGCGGCGGCGCGTTCGGCGCGGAGGCAGGGCAGATGACCGCGGGGTCCTGGGGGCCGCGGAAGTTCGGCCCGAGCTGATGCGCGGTCGGCGTCAGCGTGCGACCCGACCACGGCGGCGTAGTCGTGCGCGACGGCGTTGGGCCCGGGTGGGGTGCCCTGGTCGCGGAAGACCAGCGAGCCGCCGCGGTAGGAACCCGTGTCGGGCAGGTTCACGTCGGTCTGGGACGGCACGGTCGTGCCCCACGGATAGGCCGACATGAGCTCGGAGTGGGCGTCCATGGTGAGGGTGATCGTGCGCTTGGCAGCGGAGCTGAGCGTCAGCCCGATGAGGCCGGAGCGCAATCCGTCCGGGGCGACGTCGGTGCGGCTGATACTGACCCCGTTGTGCGTGCCGAGGTCGTAGCGCGCGTAGCCCCACCCGTTGGAGTAACTGTCCGCGCTGAGCCACGACCCGTCGACGCCGAACCACACGCCGTCGAGGAGCTTGATCGGCATGCTCCAGAAGCCGCCCATCTCACCCTGGGTGTGGAAGCCGGTCGCGGGGTAGCTCGCGTCCTCCGCGGCGACCTCGTAGAAGCGGTCGCCGATGACGAAGGCCCTGCGGTCGGCCAGCCTGGTGGACGTGCTGAGCTCCGGTGACCTCGCCAGGGTGCCGGCGGCGGCGCTGTGCGCCGGTGGGGAGCTGAGCGCTGGAGGAGCGAGGGCCAGGCCGACGGCGGTGGTGGCGGCGAGCGTCAGGGCCAGCAACGGGCGGACGGATGCGCGGCGTGAAGACATGAGGGTGCCTCTCCGTTGAGGATCGCTTCCCGTTCACTCTGTACACAGCCCGCGCACAGCCGCAACCCCAGGCGCCAAGTTGGCCGGGACGACCTCTGTCGGCCGCTGCCCATACGCTGGACGGCATGACTTCCCGCCCACTCACGCTGATGGCCGTGCACGCGCATCCCGACGACGAAGCGACCGGCACGGGCGGGGTGCTGGCCCGGGCGGCGTCGGAGGGACTGCGGACCGTCCTCGTCACGTGCACCGACGGCGGCTGCGGCGACGGGCCCGGAGGCGTGAAGCCCGGCGAGCCGGGGCACGACCCGGCGGCCGTGGTCGCGATGCGGGCGGCGGAGCTGCGGACCAGCTGCGACATCCTGCGGGTCGGGCACCTGGAGACGCTCGGCTACGCCGACTCCGGGATGATGGGCTGGGCCACCAACGACGCGCCGGGAGCCTTCTGGACCACGCCGGTCGAGGAGGCCGCGGGGCGCCTGGCCGAGCTGATGCGGCACTACCGGCCCGACGTCGTCGTCACCTACGACGAGAACGGCTTCTACGGCCACCCGGATCACATCCAGGCCCATCGCGTGACCATGGCCGCGGTCGCGGAGACCGGGATTCCCGCCAAGGTCTACTGGACGACGGCGCCGCGCTCGGCGATGGAGGAGTTCGCCCGCGTGATGCGCGAGCTCGGCGCCGACTGGGACGAACCCCAGCCGGCCGACGCCCAGGACGACGGCGCCGCGGGCGAGAGCGCGTCCGGACCGCCACCGAGATCGGGCTGCCGGACGAGGAGATCACCACCTGGGTCGACGGCAGCGCCTTCGGCAGCCAGAAGTTCGACGCCCTCGCCGCGCACGCCAGCCAGCAGGAGAACATCTTCTTCCTGCGCATGGGCAAGGAGCGCTTCACCGAGATGATGGGCGTCGAGACGTTCGTCCGGGTGCAGGACACCACCGGGGCGGCCCTGCCCGAGGACGACCTGTTCGCCGGCCTGCGCTGACGCCCGTCGCGGCTCGGCCGTGACGCCGAACGCGGCTCAGCCGGGCAGGAACTGGGCGACGCCGGCGTTGGCGAGGGCGTCGGCCTTCTCGTTGCCGTAGTCGCCGGTGTGCCCGCGCACCCAGGCCCACTCGATGTGATGTCGCTGGGCCAGCTCGTCCAGCCGCTTCCAGAGGTCGACGTTCTTCACCGGCGCCCGGCCCGCCGTCGTCCAGCCGCGGGCCTTCCAGCCGTGGATCCACTGCTCGATCCCCTGCAGCACGTACTTGCTGTCGGTGTACAGCAGCACCTCCGAGGGCACCTTCTTCAACGCCGACAGCGCCTCGATGACCGCCGTGAGTTCCATGCGGTTGTTGGTGGTCAGCGCCTCGCCGCCGGACATCTCGCGCTGGTACTCGCCGCTCTGCAGCCAGACACCCCACCCGCCGGGTCCGGGATTCCCCTTGCAGGCGCCGTCGGTGTAGATGACGATCCGGTCGGGCGCGGGGGACGTGGGGCTGGGCTCGGGCACCGGACCACCCTAGAGGGATGCGGTCAGTGGGATGCGGTCAGTGGGATGCGGTCGTGGATCCGGGCGCGTCAGGGGAGGTAGCCGAGTTCCCGGGAGATCTCACGCAGCTCGGGCACGACCTCAGTCCCAGCTCGGCGCCGGCCGCTCGGCGACGATCGTCCCGCCCTTGATCTTGCGGCTCCAGTCGCCCAGGTCGCGGGTGAACGCGCCATGCTCCTTCTCGCCGTAGTCGATCATTCCGGGCTCCCACGCGACGCCGAGGTAGTCACAGATCTCGCGGGTGACCGCTTCGGGTTCGTGGGTGAGCCGTTCGTAGCGCACCTCGAGCCCGTTCAGCGAGCGCGTCGCCTCCCGCAGCCTCGCCATGGTGGCGAGCACCTTCTCGACGTGGCGGTCCAGGGGGATGTCCGGACGCGCCTTCGCCATCGACTCGAGGATGCGCTGCGGATGCCGGTACAGGAACAGGAACCGCGCCTCGGGCCACCAGCCGCTGATGCGGCGCCACTCGCGCAGGTTGTGCGGGGTCTTGTCCACCACGATCGGCTTGCCGGCCTCGACGGCCTGCAGGTGCAGCATGCGGTCCCAGAGGACGTTCGCGAGCTCGTCCTCGTGGAACCCCAGGGCGTCCAGCGCCTTGGCCGCCGTCTTCGAGACGCTGACCTTGAGATGGCGCAGGTGGAGCTCGTGCGGGGCGACGATCTGGCTGTGGCTGTCGAGGACGACGCGCAGCAGGGTCGACCCGGACCGCTCGGAGCTGAACATGATCACCGGCGACGGGACGAGCCGGTCACCGCGCGTGCCGCGGGGCACCGTCACCTGCGACTTCGCGAGTCTGGCGCGGCGGCTGACGGTCGCCCGCCGGCGCGCGACGGCTCGCAGCGCCGAGTGGACCGGGTCTGAACTCACCCGCCGAGATTATGTAGTCACCATGTGCCCGACCTGTGGACCGCTGCGGTGACGGGCAAGAACTCAGCCCGGCTTCGGGTGCCACACCCCGAACCGATTGCCCTGCGGATCCTCGAGATGGGCGAACTCGATTCCGCCGTTGTCGGTCAGCGGGACCACCACGCTCCCGCCGAGGGCGAGCGCGTGCTCGATCGCGGCGCCGACATCGGCGACCTGGACGTAGAAGATCGCCCAGCGCCCGCCGCCCTGGCCGGAGGTGTCCCACAGCCCGCCGAGGCCGCCCTCGATCATGCCGTAGGGCGCGGGGCCGGTCGGGTCCTCGAGCTCCCAGTCGAACAGCGGCCCGTAGAAGGCCTTGGACGCGGCCGGATCCGGCGTGCCGATCTCGAAGTAGTCGACCTTGTTCGTCATGGGAACACCCTGGCGGCGCGGCCACGGCCGGTCAATGCCCACCGCCCCCGCCGCGCGCCGGGCTCACCAGTGGTCGACGTGCAGGACGTCCTCGAGCGGTGCGCGGGGCGCCGGCCGGAAGGAATCGCCGGTGTAGAAGGCAGTCGGGACGAGGGCGGCCTGGTGCACGCCGGCGGGCAGCCCGAGCAGGTCGGCGACGTCCTTCTCACGCCCCAGGTGCAGGGTCGTCCACGCGGTCCCCAGCCCGCGCGCCCGGGCGGCGAGCATGTAGCTCCAGACGGCCGGCAGGAGCGAACCCCACAGACCGGCCTGGTTGCCGGCGGGCAGCTCCACGTCGGCCTGGATGCAGGGGATGAGCAGCACGGGCACGTCGCCCATGTGCTCGGCGAGCCAGGCCACGCTGTCGCCGACCCGCTGCTGGACGGGGGCGCGCACCGGATCGTCGGCGAACAGCTTCGCGGCCGATCCGCGCGAGGCGAGGTAGGCCTGAGTCATGTCCCGGTAGATCTCGCCGATGGCCGCACGCACCTGCGGATCGACGACGACGATCCACTGCCACCCCTGCCGGTTGGAACCCGACGGGGCCTGCAGCGCCACCTCCAGGCACTCCCGGATCAGCTCCATCGGAACCGGGCGCTCCAGGTCGAGGCGCTTGCGCACGGCCCGGGTGGTGGTCAGCAGTTCGTCGGGCGACAGGGCGAGAGGGGGCATGGTCCGATCATGCCAGCGCGGTACGGGCAGCTCCGCGCTCCGTGCGGCCGATCAGCGCAGTTCGGACGCGATGACCGTCATCTCGACGAGCGTCGGGCTGCCGAACGTGGTGGCCATCGCGACGTCGGACGCGTCGCGCCCCCGGCCGATCACCGCGCGGCCCTTGCGCCGGACGTTGTTGCGCGGATCGAAGGTCCACCACCGGTCCTCCAGCCACACCTCCATCCAGGCGGCGAAGTCCATGACCTCCGGGCTGACCTCGATGTCCATGTCGGGCAGGTACCCGAAGACGTAACGGGCCGGGATGTTCAGCGCGCGGCAGAAGGAGATGGCCAGATGGGTGAAGTCGCGGCACACCCCGAATCCGGCGTGGAAGACGTCCGCGGCCGTCGACTGCGCGGTCGAGCTGCCGTACTGGAAGCGCAGGTGGCCGTTGACGTAGTCGCAGATCGCGGCGACCCGGCGGTACCCGGGCTCCATGTGGCCGAACTGCTCCCACGCGTACCCGCCGAGGGTGTCGGGCAGGCAGTAGCGGCTGGGCAGGGTGTAGATGAGCACGTCGTCGGGCAACGCCTCGGGTGCCAGCTCCCGCGCCGACTCGTCGGCCTCCTCGACGGCGTCGGGCACTGTCAGGACGGCGTCGTAGCGGAAGGACGACAGGCCGGCGGGCAGGATCACGCGCGTGCACGGGTTGCCGTACAGGTCGACGTAGTCGTGCAGCTCCATCGTCGGCGTGGTCGTCCACGTCTGCTCGCGCACGACGGCCCGCGGCGCGTCGTTGGGCGTGACCTGGAAGATGGTGGGGGTGGCGATCTGGGCGTCGTAGGTGAACTCGCACCCCACGCGTACCTGCCGGTCGGTCATCGGGCGTCCTCACGTCGGGCGGCGGTCGTCGGACCGGGCAGCTGCCCACGACGCGTGTAGACACGGTCAGTCTAGACCGGGTGCACGCTCCGGAACGCGACGGGCATAGTCATAGCCGTGCAGACCGTCGGACTGAACTGGCAGCACTCGCTGGAGGTCGCCGGCGTGCTCGCAGCCGGCGGCGGGGCGCTGGCTCTGGCGGGGAACCGGACGGTCCGCGCGGTCGGTGCGTTCGCGCGCGAGACAGCGGTGATCGGCGTGCTGTACGCGCTGTGGCAGCTGGCCGGTGAGATCTCGGTGACGGGCACCCAGGACGCCTTCGTCCGCGCCCGGTGGATCAGACGGTTCGAGACGCACCTGCCGCTGCCCTCGGAGCGCTCGGTGCAGCACGTGATCCTCGGCCATGAGTGGCTGGTGCAGGGCGCGAACCTGTACTACGCGGCGATGCACCTGTCGACGATGGGCGCGTTCCTCATCTGGCTGTTCGTGCGCCACCGCGACCGCTACCGCCCCGTGCGCCAGGTGATGGCGTGGACGACCCTGGGCTGCCTTGCCGTGCAGCTGCTGCCGGTGGCGCCGCCGCGGATGACGCCGGGCATCGTCGACACCGGCCTGCTCTACAACCAGTCCGTCTACAGCAGCGGTCTGCCCATCGACCAGCTGTCGGCCATGCCGTCGGTGCACGTGGCCTGGGCGGTGACGGTCGGGTACTACACCTGGCGGGTCAGCACGAGCCGGTGGCGCTACCTCGGTCCCGTGCATTCCGTGATCATGATCTTCGTCGTGGTGGCCACCGGGAACCACTGGTGGCTCGACGGCATCGTCGCGATCCTGATCCTCACGGCGTGCGCGTGGGGTGTGTACGGCGTGCGCCGGGCGTGGCACGCCCTGGTCAGCCGCCCGCGCGGCGCCCGAACCACCGCCGTCGCCGAGCCGGAGCTGGCGACGCGCTGACAGTGGGCGCCGCGGGCCCGCGGGCCGCGTCGATCGCCGCGCGGGCGGCGCGCCACTGCTCCACGGCGGCCTCGACGTCGACGCGGCGGACCCGGACGGCCGGCCCGACCTGGGGGGCCAGCAGCGCCTCCCGGATCCGCCGGTTCAGATCCTCGACCGTTGCCCGCACCCGCGCCTCGGAGCGTTCCCGGGCCAGCTGATCCGGCAGCAGCTCGACCTCCTTGGCCAGCGCCAGTCCCGGCGGGAGCAACGGCGCGACGTCCACGTTCTCCCTGCGCAGGTAGCTCGCGACCCACGCCAGCTCGTCGCGCGGGCGGTCCAGGTCCGGGATCGGCTTGCCGGCGCCTTCCAGATTCTCGAACGCGCCCTCGGCCTCGGCCGTGCGGATCTGATGGGCAACCCAGTCCGGGAAGGACAGGTTCGGCGGCTTGCGCTGCGTCATCGCTCCACGATAAAACAGCGCCTCTCCGGCGGGGGACGGTGACGGCGCCGTGACGCCCGGCGCGCAGGCTGCGCGCGGCGAAGGAGGCGCGGCGATGGTGACGACACCCGCTCCGGCTGCCCGGTCCCGTCGCCCGGCGGAACCGAGCGCGGGCACACGCACGTCCCGGACGCTGGACCCCGCGGTCTCGGGGCTGGGGCGCGCGCCGGAGTGGGCCCACCGATCACTCGGCGGCCCGGCGGCTCTGGTCACCACTCCGGGCGACCGCGACGAGCTCCGCGCGGACGCGGCGCCCCACGACACCCCCGCGGCTGCCCGCGCGCTCCCCGCCGACCTTCCGCCGATCGTCGCGGCCGCCGTCTCCCAGCCCGGCGCACCACTCGAGCCGGCGGTGCGCGCGGGCATGGAAGGCCGCCTCGGGCGCGAGGTCGGCGACGTCCACGTGCACACCGGGAGCACCGCCACAGCCGCCGCCCACGCCCTCGGCGCCGTCGCCTTCACCGTCGGGAACCACATCGCGATGCGCACGGGCTGGGACGACCCGCGCTCGCCCTCCGGTGCGGCAGTGCTGGCGCACGAGCTCGGCCACGTCCTCTCGCCCCCGCGGGGCGCGCTCATCGGCCGCCAGACCGAGGGCGACGCCGGGCAGCAGGTCAACACGCAGCCGGACCCCGCGGTGGTGCTGCGCCAGTGGCTGGACGCCCATCAGCTGGCGCCGCCGGCGCAGCAACCGGACACCGGCGAGCGGCACGTGTTGCTCAACGGCGAGGAGATGCCCGTGTCCCAGGCCGTCGCCCTGGCCGTCGCGGGAACGGGGCAACCCGAGGCGACGGTCCGTGCGGCGGTCACCGCGGTCGTGGCCCGCCCGGTCCCGTCCGGGCCCCCTCGATGCCCCCTTCGTGGGGCGCGGCAACACCGTCCCGGGCATCCCCTACGACTTCGGGCTCCACGGCGGCGTCTCGATCGAGCTGCGCAAGGCGCTGGATCTGGGAACCATCGACAGCTGGCTGGACGAACACGGTTTCCGCACCCCGGACGTCCGCGACCCGACCGGCGCGACCGCGGTGCTGGACGAGCACGTGGTGACGATGGATCAGGTCCTGGACAGGGTCATGCAGCTGTACCGGGCCGACGGCCTGGGCGGGCTGAACATGTCGTACCTGACGCGGCAGGAGATCCTCGACCACCTGCGCCAGCACTACGTGGCCACCCGGGGCGGACCGGGGAACCAGATCGTCTTCGGCTACACGCTCGTCCCGAGCGCCCTGCAGTTCACGACCGCCCCACCCGACGCGCTGAACCCGACCCGCACCCAGCACCAGTTCTCGTTCACGATCACCCGCCAGCACCACGCGAACGACTCGCCAGGGCTCGAGAGCTCCTTCCAGGGCGCGGTGACCTTCGACAGCACCGGGTCGATCGCCAACGTGCAGGCGGGCGGTCAAGAGGCGATCGTCCGCCCGCTGCTCGACGGCTGGTTCCAGGTGAGCGGATTCGTCCAGCTCATGATCGCGGCGAACTGGTCACGGACGGCGAGGGGGTCCACGGTGATCACCGAGGTCGTCCCCACCGCCCAGCTCGGCGTGGGCGGGCAGTTGCTGCTCACCCCGAATCCGCACAGCGGGCAGTTCGCGTTCCTGCGCGGTCATGTCCAGGTCGGCGTCCAGGTGGTCGGGGCGGGCACCACTCCGCTGGACCGCTCCGGGCCGCCGTCGCTCGGCCTCACCGGGGGCCTGATCCTGAACATCCCGTTCTGACGGCTACCGCTCGACGTACCGATCGCGGTGGATCGCCTCGGCCAGGGGACGCCGGGCCCGCCAGCCGAGGCGTTCGAGGTCGGGCACCGTCTCCAGATGGGTGACCGGGCCGAGGCAGAGCCAGGCCACGGGACGGACGTGCGCGGGGATGCCCAGCAGCTCGCGCAGGAACTCCTCACGGTAGAACGACACCCACCCGACGCCGAGGCCCTCCGCGGTGGCGGCGAGCCACAGGTTCTGGATGGCCAGGCAGCTGGAGTACAGGCCGGCGTCGGCGATGGCATGCCGCCCGAGGACGGCGGGCGAGCCGCGTTCGGGGTCGTAGGTCACCACCACGCCGAGGGTCGACTCCATGATCCCCTCGACCTTGATCCGGCCGAACGTCGCCGCCGGCCGCCGTCGAGGGACTCCGCGAACGCCGCACGCTCGGCCTGCACGTGCTCGCGGAAGCGCCGGCGCAGGGACTCGTCGCGCACCAGGATGAAGTCCCAGGGCTGGGTCATCCCGACGCTCGGCGCCGCATGGGCCGCGCCGAGGATGCGCAGCGAGGACGTCCTCGGCGATCGTCGGCGCCGGTGAACTCGGCGCGGACGTCGCGCCGCCGGGTGATCACGTCGTACAGGTCCGAAGTCATGGCAGACTCCCCACTGTCAGGCCGCCCGGTTGGGACGGCATCGACGCGAGGCCGGTCTTCGGACTCCCGGATCACCGCCGTGCGACCGCCTTCCCAGACCTGGTGGTCCAGTGGCTGCGCTTGCCTGCTGGTCGTCGACTTCCCGGATACCGCAGTGGGCTCTGTGCCGGAGTCACACCGGCTTCCCGATTCTCCCCGCGAGGGGCACCTCGAATCCTTGCCGCGCAGCAGCATACGTCGGGGCGGCCGCACCCGTGCCGGGGCCGCGACCAATACTGGGGTGATGACCTCCTCGGACACCGTCACGATCGTGGGTGCCGGCCTCGCCGGCGCCGCCTGCGCCGCCGCCCTCAGCACCGCCGGGGTCGCGGTGCGGGTGGTCGAGCGCGGCCGGGCGCCGGGCGGCCGGATGGCCGGCCCGCTGCTGCACGGCCGCCGGGTCGACATCGGCGCCGGGTACTTCACGGCGCGCGATCCGGGGTTCTGCCACTGGTGGTCGGGCTGGGAGGTCCGCGGGGCTCGCGCGGCCCTGGACGGACACGTTCACCGTGCTGGCGCCCGGTGCCGCGCCGCGGACCAGACCGGTCCGGTGCGCTGGGCTACCCGGGACGGCCTGCGCTGCTGGTCCGGGCTCTGCTGACGGCATGGAAGTGTTGACCGGGACGCGCCGCCGAGCCACCGGCCGGCCGGTGTCCTCGCGATGCCCGACCCGCAGGCCGGCCGGCTGGTCACCGTCCCCGACCCGGTCGGTGCTCGAGCCCGTCATCACGGTGGTCTGCGGATATCCGGTACGCGAACTGGCAAGTCTACCGACGCTGGTTCGTGCACGACCACCCGTGCTGGAGTTCCTCGCCGACGACGGTGCCCGCCGGGGTGACCGCCAGCCGGTACTGGTCGCGCACACCACCTCCGGTTCGCGCCGGGCTTACCTCCGCCCGGTCCGGACGGCGCGATCGAGCCGGTGTGGCGGCGCTGCGGAGCTGCTGGGCGTCGGCGGCCCGACTGGACGCACGCGCACCGCTGGCGTTGGGCCAAGCCGGCCGGCCAGCACGATGCGACTTTCGGGTTCGGCGACGCGCCCGACGGCCGGACCGGGTGGCTCGCCGGCGACCAGTGGTGCCCGGAGGGCCCGCCGCGGGTGGAGAGCGCCTGGCGCTCGGGCACCGACGCCGCTGCGGCGCTGCTCAGCGCGCGATCGGGGTGATCGTGTGGGCCTGATCGGTCCAGATGACCGCGCAGCCCTTGCCGTTGCGCTTGGCGTGGTACATCGCGGCGTCGGCCCGCTGGATGATCTCCGCGGCCGAGACCGGCGGTGACTCGGGGGTCAGCTCCGCGACGCCCATGCTGGTCGTCAGGGCGATCGACTGCCCGCTGATGGAGGCCGGCTGGGTGAAGGCGTCGAGGATGCGCTCGATCATCGCCATCGGGTCGTCGCCCCCCTCGACGAGGACGGCGAACTCGTCGCCACCCATCCGCGCGACGGTGTCACTGGTGCGCGTCACGGCCCGCAACCGCTCCGCGGCGTTGCGGATCATCTCGTCGCCGGCGTCGTGGCCGAGGCTGTCGTTGATCTTCTTGAGGCCGTCCAGGTCGCAGTAGATGAGGCTGAGCGGGCGCAGGTCCCGGCGGTGCAGCTCCAGCACGTGACGCAGCCGGTCGGCGAACAGCGCGCGGTTGGCCAGCCCCGTCAACGGATCGTGGAAGGCCTGGTAATGCAGCTGCCCCTGGGTGGTGACCAGCTCCCGCACCAGGCTGCGGTTGTCGAGCACGGCGAGCAGCTGGCGCAGCAGCAGCACGCCCATCACCATCGTCGCGGTGATCAAGGCGAGCTCGTCACCGGAGCCCGCGATCGCGCCGCCGACAGCGACCGCCAGACCGACGCTCACCGGGATGTAGGGCAGCAGCGCCTTGGTCGTGGACTCGAGCTGGACGGCGACGTCGTCGAGCCCCTCGCCGGGACGCCGGGTGGCGGTGCACGCGGCGGCGGCGACCAGCAGGAACCCGCCGAACCACCCCACGTCGACGACCGAGCCGGTGACGTACTCGCCGCGGCTGGTGAGGTAGGCGAAGCCGCTGTCGGCCAGACCCAGGCAGCTCAGCGCGATGGCGAGCACGCCCAGCCCGGAGCGGGCCGCGGCGCTGGCGTGCACCACGATCGTCAGCACGAGGGTGATCAGCACCAGGTCCGAGACCGGGTAGGCGATCGAGACGATCCAGCCCAGCCGCGTGTCGCCGCTGGTGTGCACCGTCGAGCCCAGCACGCTGACCCAGCTGATGATGAACAGCGACCCGGCGACCAGCGTGCCGTCGAGCAGGGCACGCCAGCGGGCGCCTCCCCGCAGCGCGACCGAGGGCCACAGGAGCAGCCCGACGACCGCGAAGGCCGGGAAGAGCAGGAAGCCCGCGTCGGCGAGCGAGGGGAAGGGAGTCTGCTTGTCCGCGATCAGCTCGTAGTAGGACCAGATCGCCTCGCCCACGGCCCAGGCGCCGGTCCCCGCGCTCAGCAGCAGCCACGACCGGCGGGCGCGCAGCCCGGAGTGGCGCGACCGCCACGCCGTCGCGACCGACGCCGTCGTCGCAGCGAGCAGCTGTCCGATGTCGTCGATCGCCCGCGCGGGACGGCCGGTGGCGAAGGGCAGCTGGAGGAGGAGGACGAACACGAGCACGGCGAGAAGCACGGCGGCGATCGGTACCACGAGACGACGCGACATCGGTGTCCTTGCACTCGCATCTTGCCCCCGTGGAACAAGGTCAAGATTAGGGCATCGGCGGGTCTGATGCGTCACCGAGCGGGACGCCCTCGCGCAGTGCGCCACCCACCCGCCAATTCAGGACCCGGCTGCGACCAGCCGACCGTCCGAGATCGCGGCGAGCAGCGCCCCGTGGTCGGCCTCGGTGCGGTCGGCGTACGCGGCCGCGAACCCGCCGACCGCGCGGTCGAAGGCCGATCCGCGGCCCAGGTAGGCGGCGATCGCGACCCGGTCACCGGAGCGGGCGTGCGCCCGGGCCAGCGTCCAGCCGCACATGTCGGCGTAGCCGGCCAGCGTCCGGGGCGACATCTGCTCGACCTCGACAGAGCCCTTCCAGTCGTGCAGTTGCCGGACGTAGTAGTCGCGCGGGACGTCGTCGAAGCCGGCGAAGCGGTTCCACCCCAGGAGGATGTCGCTGCTGGCCTGCATCGTGCGCTGTCCGGCCACGACGCGGTGGCCGGCGTTGTCGTAGACGCTGGGCGGCAGGAACCGCTCCAGCACCGACGGCTGCGCCTCCTTGATCTGCAGGAGCAGCGGGTCGGCGGTATCGCGGCCCATCATCAACAGCACCCACGCCCGGGTGCCGACGCTGCCGACACCGACCACCTTGCGGGCCAGCTCGACGGGGTGGAACTGGTCCAGCAGCGCCCGGCGATCGACGCTCAGCGACTGGCGGTAGGTGGCGAACGCCTCCAGCAGACGCGTCCACAACTGCGGTACGTCGTCGGCGGCGACCAGTTCGTCCAGCCGGACCAGCAGCGGCGGATCACTGGCGAACCGCAGCGACGGGCCGTCGGTGCGGATGAGCCTGGTGTAGGCCCGCAGGTGATCGCGGGTCTTCGCGCGCGCCATCGCCCGGGCGGCGATCTTGGCGGTGGCGGGGTCGAGGCCGGTGCGGATCTCGGCGAAGCGGGCCTCGGCGGGGAGGTGGGCGTACCAGACCTGGAGGTTGGTCCGGCCGGCGAAGTCGGCCATCGCGGCGCGGTAGGCCGCGCAGGCGCGCAGCACGGCCGTCCGCGACTGGCCCTCGGTGAACCCGTTGCCCCGCCCGGCGAGGTGCAGGCTGGCGGCCAGGCGCTTGACGTCCCACTCCCAGGGCCCGGGCAGCGTCTCGTCGAAGTCGTTGATGTCGAACACGAGCTGGCGTTCGGGCGAGGCGAACAGCCCGAAGTTGCCGACGTGGGCATCGCCGCACAGCTGGGCGGTCAGCCCGGAGACGGGCGTGGCCGCGAGGTCGGCGGCCATGACGGCGGCGGCTCCGCGGAAGAAGGCGAAGGGGGAGGACGCCATCCGCGCGTAGCGGATCGGCAGGAGCTCGGGAACCCGCGAGGCGGCCTGCTCCTCGAGCAGCGCGACGGGATCGCGCCGGTCGTCGCCGCCGATCTCCGTGTGTCGCGGACCGGGGCACCCGCGCCCGCGCGCTGCGCCCTCGCGCAGCCCGCTCCTCCAGCGTCCCGGGCACGTCCCCATCATGCCCGCCGGGCCGAGAGAGGAGTCGAAGCGACCCCTCGCGCACCTGACAGAGCTTGCTTATCCTTGCTGCCTTCCGGCCCTGGGGAGGTTCACGAGATGAGCACCGCGCGAGGGGTCTGCCGCAGAGTCTAGGCGGTGACCGGGCCGGACCGACACCGACAGGGCGGATTCGGTCTGGCGCCGCCGAGCCCGTAGTCTCCCCTGCGGAGGATTCGCCTAGTGGCCTATGGCGCTCGCTTGGAAAGCGGGTTGGGGGCAACCCCTCGCGGGTTCAAATCCCGCATCCTCCGCCACTCCACCAGCCGGCGTCCCGTATCGGGGCGCCGGTTCGTGCGTTCGGGCGCATCGGCTACTACACGTTGGGCGACTAGCGTCGACGCAGCCTGCGGCACGCCCCGGCCAGGTTCCTGTCTCCTCCACCCGAAGGGCCACCGGCCATGACCGTGTCCGACGACGTCCGGCTCGGCGGCGGGCTCGTCCTGCTGCTGGTCATCTGCGTCGCGGTGCTGCGGGTCGGCAAGGTCAGCCAGCAGCGCGCGGCGGTCATCGCGGCCGTCCGCGCGGTGGCCCAGCTGGCGTTCGTGGCGGCGGCGCTCAAGGGCGTCTTCGCGGCTCCGGTCACGACGGTCCTGGCGGTCGGGGTCATGTTCGGCGTCGCGACGTGGACGGCCACCCGCCGACTGCGCGGGATGCGCGGGGTGGACCAGTTCGTCGGCCGCGCGGTGGTGATCGGCTGCGGCGCCGGGGCGACGGTGGCGATCGGGGTGATCTGCGGCCTGCCGACCCTGGACCGTTCCACGCGCACGCTCGTGGCCGTGTCCGGCATCGTCATCGGGGGCACCATGACCGCGACCACGATCGCCGGGCGGCGCCTCGCCGACGGGCTGAACCGGCGCCGCGAGGAGGTCGAGGCGTGGCTGGCGATCGGCGCCACGCACCGCCAGGCGGTCGCCGACATCGTCCGGTCCGCGGCCGGGGAGGCGCTCGTCCCGGTGCTGGACCAGACCCGGACGGTGGGGTTGGTGACGCTGCCCGGCGCCTTCATCGGCGCGCTGCTCGGCGGGGCGAGCGCCGTCTCGGCCGCCAAGTTCCAGATCGTCGTGCTGGTGGGGTTGCTGTGCGCGGAGGCGATCAGCGCCGTCACGGTCACGTACCTGCTGGGTGCCCCGCGTCAGCTTCCGGAAGCAGGAACGGTCTGAGCAGTCCCGGCACGACGTTGTCGGCGAGCTCCAGCGCGGCGGACCGGTCCAGGTCCAGGGCCCGGTACTTCTGCCGCCCACACGCGGTGGTCGCCGTCAGCGTGACCAGCCCTGATCTGCGCTGGAACAGCGTGCTGCGCAGGTTCCAGCCGATCACGGCGTCCGTCGCCAGGGCGCTGCGGCGGCGGACCAGCGAGCCCTCCCGCACGACGAGGTGACCGTCGACCTGCAGGTGCCCGACGCTGCGGTAGCGGTCGAGACCGAGCGGGACGGCCAGCGCCAGCCAGACGGCCGCGAACACCGTCCAGGCCGGCCCGGCTCCCCACCACCAGACCAGGGCGGCGGCCGCCAGCAGCACCAGCGCGGGCACCACGGACCGGATCAGCCGGCGACGTCGGGCGCGCGGGCCGTGCGGGACCAGCGGAGCGAGGAACGGCGCCTCGCGCGTCGCCACGGCCGCACACACCCGGATCGCGTCCCGCCGCGGAGCCGGTGGAAGCAGGAGCGAACCCCCGCGCTCGGCTCCCCGCCCGACCCGCAGCCCGGTCGCGATCGCGACGACGCGCGCGCCGCCGACGGAGCGCAGCAGCAGCGGCTCGGACAGCTCGACGCCGCGCAGGCGCCGCTCCTCGATGGTCGTCGCGCGGGTGGTCAGCAGCCCTCGGGTGACGTGGAGCGTCCCCTCCCCCGTCCGCGTCAACCGGAAGCGCCAGAAGGCCAGCAGGTAGCCGATGGTGGAGAAGATCGCGGTGGCGATCAGCAGCCCCGCCGCGCCCTGGAGGACGAGCAACCACACCGGGGTGTCCCGCAGCCGCGCCTCCGCGGCCCGCGCGGCGCTGTAGCGGGCGGGATCGATGTGGGCCTCGTTGACCAGTCGCCAGAGCAGCCCGCTCAGCGCGGCCACGGTCACCAGGCCGGTCAGTGTGAACGGCCCGTACCGGATCCAGGACGGGTCGAGGGTGACGATCTCCTCGACGTGGACGGGCATGCGGACGACGACGGCGTCGCCTGCGGGGGCACCCGGCGGCGCCGTGCCCGGCGTGAAGCGGTGGTGCAGGAGGTCGTCGCGGAGCCGGTCGGCCTGCCCGAGGGACAACCCGTCGAGGGTCAGCCCCTCCTGCTTCTTCTGGTCGGTCTGCCCGGTGCCGATCTTGACGCGGGTCAGGCCGAAGACGCGGTGCAGCGGGTTCGCCTCGACGTCGACCGTGCGGACGCGGTCCAGCGGGACCGTCAGCACCCGCCGGCTGAGCAGCCCGCGCCGCACCTGCACCTGCTCGGTCGTGAGGCGGAAGCGGGTCGTGAACCAGCGGATCGTCCCGATGCCGATGGTGACGGCGACGCCGACGAGCCCGAACAGCGCGCTGTGGCCGCTCCCGGACCCGGCGAAGACGAGGCCGACCAGCAGCGGCAGCAGGTTGCGGAGCTCCTGGACCGGATGGACGAGCAGCATCCTGGTGTTGAGGCGCAACCAGGGGGCGTCCGGCTGGGGCAGGACGGCCTGGTCGGGCGTCAGGTGATCGACGTGGTCGGCACTCACGTGGCGTCCCCGGTGCCCGCCTGCGTCGACCGCGTCAGTTCGTGGGCCAGCCGGTCGGCGGTGGGACGGTCCAGCCCGTGGATCCGCAGCGGGCCGGCGGCCGACGCGGTCGTGACCGTGACGTTGGCCAGGGAGAACAGCTGCTCGATCACGCCGCGCTCGGTGTCGACGGTCTGGATGCGCGAGATCGGCGCGATCCGCCGCTCGACGGTCAGCCAGCCGGCCTGGGTGTAGACCGCGTCGGCCGTGACCTCCCACCGGTGCACCCGGTAGCGCCACTGCGGCATGACGATGAGATGGGCCAGCGCCACCAGCGCGGTGCCGACCAGGATGATCACTCTGAGCTCGCGATGGCCGTTGCCGACGAGGAACACGATCTGCAGCGCCAGCAGCGCCACCCACGGGAACGCCGCCCGCACCGTCCAGTACCAGATCGCCCGCGGACTGACGCGGTTCAGCGGAGGGCGGAGGGCGGGTGCGGCGGACACGATGGGCTGGCTCACGTCACCACTCTGACAGCAGGTCCGTGCCCGACGGCAGGGACGGGCCGACGTGATGGTCGATGACAACTGTCATCCGAGCGCCGCGATCGACAGTGTCCGGGCTGCGCGGCAGACTACGGCCCATGCCCGCGCCACAGGAGTTCGCCACCTATCGGGAGTTCTGGCCGTACTACGTCGCGATGCACAGCAAGGCCCTGACGCGGCGCCTGCACCTCACCGGCACCCTGCTCGGCGCGGCGCTGGCGACGGTCGGGGTGGTGACAGGGCGGCGGCGGTGGCTCGCGGCGTTCCCGGTGTGCGGTTACGGGTTCGCCTGGCCCGCGCACTGGTTCGTCGAGGGCAACAACCCGGCCAGTTTCGGGCATCCGCTGTGGTCGCTGCGCGGCGACCTGGACATGATCGTCTACATGCTCGGCGGGCGGGATCACGAACTCGGGGCGATAGCCCAGGGCTGGCTGGCCGGCGGGAACGCCTGACCGGCCGGGGGTCGCGGCACGGCGACTACCAGCGATTGCCGCCGGAGACCTCGCGCACCGCGGGACGGACGTCAGCCAGGTAGACCATGCTGACGACGACGAACGCCAGGCCGAGGAAGTCCACCGGTCCGGCGAAGAAGTAGCCGATCAGGACGCTCAGCCCGGTGAGCAGTGCCCATGCCGGTTTCGTGAGCTTGCCGGCCGCCGGGAACGCGGCCGCCTTGCGGATCAAGCAGTCGACCAGTGCCCAGACCCGCAGCACCATGAGCCCCCAGAAGAGCACGATCAGGATCCAGTCCTGGATGTCGTTGGTGAGCTGCACCCTGCAAGGGTACGGGTGTACCCGTGTAGGCAGCGACGTACGGCGTCACCCGTGCGAAAGGCGGGCGAGCCGGCCGCCCCGGACACGGCACTGCCCCGCATCGGCGGCGCGCCGGTGCGGGGCAGTGGACCGTGACCCGGAGTCCGGGATGGGCCGTTGGATCAGGAAGCGCTGCTGGACGCAGCCTTGGTGGCGCTTGCCTTGGTGGCGGTCGCCTTCGCGGCGGCCTTCTTGGCCGGAGCCTTCTTGGCGGGAGCCTTCGCGACCGGAGCCTTCGTGGCCGGCTTGGCGGCCCGGGTGGCGGCGGCCTTCTTCGCGGCGACGCTGCGGCTGTTGCTCGCGGCGGCGGCGCCGGCCTTGCCCGCGACGTCGGAGACCTCGTCGGCGACGACCTTGACGGCCTTGTCCGAGCGCGACAGGACGGTGAGCACGTACGGGCTGCGGCGCAGCTCGGCGGCCACCTTCTCGCCGCGGTCGGCAAGGGTGTCGAACACGGTGACGGCCTGGCTCAGGTAGCCCTCGACGAGGCCCTTGGCGACCTTCGGGACGACGCTCACGTCGACGGTCTTGGCGGCGCCGACGGCGTCCTCGCCGAACTCGCGGAGGTCACCGGCCGTCTCGACGAGACGACCCTGCGCCTTGCCGGCGAAGGACTGAGCGGTGGCCTGGACGGTCTCGGCGGTGGCCGCGGCGGTGGCGAAGCGGGCCTTGGCGGTACCGGCGATCTTCGCCGCGCTGCCCTGGGCCTCGGCCGGCAGTTCCTCCGCGCGCTTGGTCAGCGCGGCGATGGCGGCATCGCCGGCGCCGAGGGTGGCGAAGGCCTGCTTGCGGGCGACGCCCACGAGCGTGAACGCCGCACCCTTGGCGGTGCCGACGGCGCCCTTGGCGTCGTCGCTCAGGGTGCTGAAACGCCCCTGGGCCTGTCCGAGCGCGCTCTTGCCCTGCTCGAGGGCGATGTCGGCGTAGCTCTTGGCGTCGGTGACGAGTGACATGGTGTTCTCCTCAGTGATCATGATGCTGATGTGGTCGCTATGACGTGGGTGGTCGCGCTGGGTGTGTCGTGTGCGTGCCGCCTGGCGTGCCGGCCGCGCGGTCAGGCTGGCTGTTCAGCCTCGTCGGCGGCCCGCTGCGCGGCGACGGCGTTCTCCCGGCAGAAGGACTCGTAGATCTCGACGAGCACGTTCTTCTGCCGTTCGGTCAACGCCGAGTCGGCCAGCAACGCGGCGATCGTCTCCGCGTCGCCGTCGCGGGTGTCCAGGATCCCGGCGTGGACGTAGAGCTGTTCGGCCGAGATGCGCAGGCCTTTGGCGATCTGTTGCAGGATCTCCGCGGACGGCTTGCGCAGTCCCCGTTCGATCTGTGACAGGTAGGGGTTCGAGACACCGGCGGTCTTGGCGAGTTGACGCATGGACACCTGCGCCTGCTCGCGCTGCTCGCGGATGAAGTCGCCGATGGACCCCACCTTGCGCGCCTGATCCTTGAGCCCGTCGACCTTCACGTGTACCACTGTGCCGGGCAGTGCTAGCAAATGCAAGCACACAGCTAGCACCGTGGCCGGACTCACAACCGTGACGCGGGAGGGCCGTGGAATTAGGGTCGGGCCAATGAGCGACTCACCGATCATCGACCTGGCCGACCAGCTGCAGGACCGCCTCATGGCGGCCGACCCCTTCGAGGCCAGTGCCTACGGCCTGCGCGAGTACGACGCGCTCGTACCGGACGCGTCCGCGGCGGCTGCCGCGACGCTGCACGCGGACGTCACCGCGCTCCGGGAGCGCGCCGCGGCGATCCCACGGGCCGAGGACGGTTCCGACACGGTGCTAGCCGCGGTCATCGACGCCACGTGCCACAAGGTCCTGCTCCAGCTCGAGATGGCTCCCGAGGAGTTCACCGTCACCGCGCTGCCGATCTCAGGACCGCCCGCCCTGTTCGGCTTCCTGTCCATCACGGTGCTGCAGGACGAGGCGGCTGCGCGGGACTACCTCACCCGGGTGGGCAGCTGTGGCGCGCTCATCGACCAGCTGACGGACCGGCTGCGCGAAGGCGCCGCGAAGGGGCGCACCCCGATCCGGTCCCTCGCCGAGCAGGCCGTGCAGTGGGGCGACGCCGCCCTGGCCGCCGAGACGCTCGACGCGGTACTGGCGCCGCAGCCGCCCGAGGGCTGGGACGGCGCGGCAGCCTGGCACGAGCAGCTGGCCGCCGCCGGCCGCGACGTCATCCGTCCCGCCCTCGAGCGCTGGCGGGACGCGGTCCGGGACGAGTTGCTGCCCGTGGCCCGCACCGACGAGCACGCCGGCATCAGCTGGCTGCCTGGAGGCGACGCCGACTACCTCAAGGCCATCGAGATCCACACCACGCTCCCGTTGACGGCCGACCAGCTGCACCGGATCGGTCTGGAGACGATCGCCCGCCTGGAGCAGCGCGCCGCCGAATTGGGTGCGTCGCTGGGGCTGCCCGACCTGGCGGCCGTGGTCGACGCGGTCCGCGCGGCGGCCGGCGTCGACCCGCAGAGCGCGCTCGAGTCCGCCCGCGCCGCCGTCCGACGCGCCGAGGCCCGCGCCGAGGAGGTCCTCCCCCCGCCCAGCGCGCCGCCGTGCGCGGTCGAGCCGATGACACCGACGGTCGCGGACTCCGGGATGGCCCCGCACTACACGATCCCCCTGCCCGACGGCAGCCGCCCGGGCACGTACTGGTTCAACACCCGCCGCAGCACCGCCGGTGGTGGCTGGGACCTGGAGGCGGTGGCGTTCCACGAGGCCGTCCCGGGTCACCACCTGCAACTGGCCCGGTCGCAGACGCTGACCGGCCTGACCACCCTGCAGACGCAGAGCCTGGTCACCGTCCACGCCGAGGGCTGGGGGCTGTACGCCGAGCGCCTCGCCGAGGAGATGGGGCTCTACAGCAGCACGCAGCAGCAGATCGGCGCCATCTACATGGAGCTGCACCGAGCCGCCCGCCTCGTCGTCGACACCGGCATGCACGCGATGGGCTGGAGCCGCCGGCAGGCGCGTGAGTTCATCACCACCCACGTCGCGCTGCCCGAGGGCTTCCTGCACGCCGAGATCGACCGTTACCTGTCCTGGCCCGGCCAGGCACTGGCCTACCTCACCGGTCAGCGGGAGTTCCTGCGCCTGCGCGAGCACGCGCGCGAGGTCCTGGGCGAGGAGTTCGACCTGCGCGGATTCCACGCAACCGTGCTCGACAGCGGGTCCGTCCCGATGCCGGTGCTGGAGGTCGTCGTCCAGAAGTGGATCTCATCGCACGCCGGGTGAGCCGCGCGGGGCGGCCCCCCGCGGGCGAGCGCGGGGAGCGGCCAGGAGCAGAATCCTGTCCATGGACTACGTGAAACTCGGCAGCACCGGCCTGGACGTCTCCCGCATCTGCCTGGGCTGCATGAGCTACGGCGAACCCGACCGCGGCAACCACGTCTGGACGCTGCCCGAGGACGAGAGCCGCGCCGCTCATCAGGCAGCGCCCTCGAGCTCGGGATCAACTTCTTCGACACCGCCAACGTCTACTCCGCCGGCACCAGCGAGGAGATCGTCGGACGGGCGCTGCGCGGACTTCGCCCGCCGCGAGGAGATCGTGCTCGCCACCAAGGTGCACGGCCGCATGCACGACGGGACCCAACGGCGGCGGCCTGTCCCGCAAGGCGATCCTGAGCGAGATCGACCACAGCCTGCGGCGGCTCGGCACCGACTACGTCGACCTCTACCAGATCCACCGCTGGGACGACACGACGCCGATCGAGGAGACGCTCGAGGCGCTGCACGACGTCGTCAAGGCGGGCAAGGCGCGCTACATCGGCGCGTCGTCGATGTACGCGTGGCAGTTCTCCAAGGCGCTGTACACTGCCGAGCTGCACGGCTGGACGCGGTTCGTCTGCATGCAGAACCACTACAACCTGCTCTACCGCGAGGAGGAGCGGGAGATGCTGCCGCTCTGCGCGGACCAGGGCATCGGCGTGATCCCGTGGAGCCCGCTGGCGCGCGGGCGCCTGACCCGCGACTGGGACGCGACGACCGCCCGCAGCGACAACGACGCGTTCGGCGACTCGCTGTACTCCGGCGCCATGGACTCCACCCGCGCGATCGTGGAACGCGTCGCCGAGATCGCGGCGCAGCGTGGCATCCCCCGCGCGCAGGTCGCCCTGGCCTGGCTGCTGCAGCAGCCCGAGGTCACCGCCCCGATCATCGGAGCCACCAAGGCCGGCCATCTCGACGACGCGGTCGCGGCCCTGGACGTGCAGCTGACCGGCGACGAGCTCGAGTCGCTGCAGGCGCCCTACCGGCCGCTGGAGGTGGCCGGTTTCGGCGCGCCCAGAAGCCGCCCAACCACGTCCTAACGCCGACAAATCGACTCGCGGGGCTCGGTAACATGAGCCTCGTTCCCACCACGACCCCGATGAGCCCCTGACGGATGTCAGGGACGATCCGGGGGTTTGCACCCTGCCGGTGATGCCGGGGGTCCGCGAGGCTGGGCGCTGCTACCGCGGCGTCCCGCCGTCAATCCTTCCTCGACTCTTCGACACGCACAGGAGCCCACCTCATGCAACGACTCGCACTGCTCGCCATCAGGTTCCGATGGTGGGTCGTCGTCGTCTGGATCCTCGGCATCGTCATCATCCAGGGCCTGTCGGCTTCGATGGGCGGCGCCAAGTACAAGGACGACTTCACCCTCCCCCACACCGAGACCCAGACGGTCGGCAACCTGCTCTCCGACGCGGGCCTGGATCAGCAGAACAACGCGTCCGGCACGGTGGTCCTGCACCCCACCTCCGGCACCCTCGACGGCGAGCCGGCGGCCTTCACCGCCGCCGTCGCCAAGCTCTGCTCGGTGAGCGCGGCGAAGGTCGCCACCATCCAGACGCCGTGGAGCACCGTGACCTGCTCGGCGGGTACGGCGACGCGGGCGACCACCGGCAGTGCGCTGCGCCCGGACCTGCTCAGCACCGACAAGTCGGTCGCGATCGTCACCGTCGGCTTCGCGGTGCAGAGTCCGCCCCTCCCGGCCCCGAAGGCCGTCTACGACACCCTGAAGGAGGCCCGGAGCAGCACCCTGGACGTCGAGTTCACCGGCGACGCCTTCACCGGGGTGGACGCCTCCACCGGCGGGATCTCACCGCAGCTGCTCGGCTTCATCGCCGCGTTCATCGTCCTGCTGGTCGTGTTCCGCACCCTCGGGGCCACCGCGCTGCCCCTGGTCAGCGCCGCCGCGGCGCTCGGCAGCGGGCTCGGGGTGATCGGCATGCTCACGCACGTCATGTCCGTGGCGAGCTTCGCGCCCAACCTCGCCGAACTCATGGTGATCGGTGTCGGCGTCGACTACGCGCTGTTCATCGTCACCCGGCACCGGCGCAACCTGCTCGGGGGCATGGAGGTCGAGGAGTCGATCGCCAACGCGATCAACACCTCCGGCCGGGCCGTCCTGTTCGCCGGCACGCACCGTCTGCATCGCGCTGCTCGGCCTCTGCGCGCTCGGCGTGAGCTTCCTGTACGGCGTGGCGATCGGCACCTCGATCGGCGTCGCGCTCACGATGCTCGCCTCCCTCACCCTGCTCCCGGCGCTGCTGCGCTTCCTCGGGCTGAAGGTGCTGCCCCGCCGCCAGCGCAAGCGGGTGCGCGCCGGGGAGTTCGTCGACCACGAGTCGATGGGGCGCTGGTACGCCTGGGGACGGCTCGTCGAGCGCCGGTCGGCGATCTTCGCGGTCGCAGCCGGCGCGCTGATCGTCGTGCTGGCGATCCCGTTCTTCTCGCTGCGGCTGGGTCACGCCGACCAGAGCAACGACCCGAAGGGCTCGACGACCCGCGTCGGCTACACCCTGATCCAGGACGCGTTCGGCAAGGGCTACAACTCGACGTTGGAGCTCGTCGTGTCCGGCCCCGGTGCCGCGGACACGTCCTACATCACGTCGGTCAAGACGAAGCTGGCGTCGATCCCGGACGTCAACAAGGACAGCATCACGGCGTTCCCGGTCAAGCCCGCGATCACCCTGGTGACGTTCAAGTCGATCTCCGGACCGCAGGACGCCGCCACGAGCAACCTCGTCAAGTCCTTGCGCAGCACGGACCTGCCACCGCTCTACCAGGGCACTCCGAACCACATCTACGTCTACGGCCTGACGGCCATCTTCACCGACTTCGCCAAGGTGCTGTCGGCCAAGATGCTGCTGTTCATCGCCGCCGTGGTCGGGTTGTCGTTCCTGCTGCTGGTGATCGCCTTCCGCAGTCTGGTGATCCCGTTGACCGCAGCCGCGATGAACCTGCTCGCGGCCGGCGCGCTCGTTCGGCATCGTGGTCGCGGTCTTCCAATGGGGATGGTTCGGTGACCTGATCGGTGTGGGCAAGGGCGGGCCGATCGAGGCCTTCCTACCGGTGATCTTCTTCGCCATCCTGTTCGGCCTGTCCATGGACTACCAGGTCTTCCTGGTCAGCCGCATGCACGAGGAGTGGGTGCACACCAAGGACAACCACCGCGCGGTCACGGTCGGTCAGGGCGAGACCGGCGGCATCATCACCGCGGCCGGGCTCATCATGATCATGGTCTTCGGCGGGTTCATCCTGGGCGACGGCCGGGTGATCAAGCTCCTGGGCATCGGCCTGGCGAGTGCGATCTTCCTGGACGCCTTCGTCGTCCGGACGATGCTCGTCCCGGCGATCATGCACCGGCTCGGGCGCTGGAACTGGTGGTTCCCGGCGTGGCTGGACAAGGTCACGCCGCGGGTCTCCATCGAGGCTCCCGACAGCCCGCACGCCGAGGCCGACGCCGACGGTGGCAGCTCCGCCGCCGACGACGACCCCACTCTGGTCACGGTCTAGGCAGGGCGGGCCAGCGCGTCGCCGTTGTCGTCCAGGTAGTCCCGGTAGGACCGGGTGGGCGTCCAGCCGAGCAGGCGCCGCGCCTTGGCAGTGGAGATACCGCTGCTGCCCGGTTCCGGGAAGTCCCGCAGCTCGATGTCCGCGCCGTACTGCGCCCGCAGTGCGGCGCGGGTGTCGGTGAGGCCGGGAGCGTCCGGTGAGGCGATGAAGAAGACCTCGTGACCGGGCAGCTGCGACTCGACGGCGAGTCCGATCGCGTCGGCGAGGTCGTACACGTCGATGTAGGACCAGCCGTTCGCGGTCGGCTCGGGCGTCCCGGCCCGGGCGGCGCGCACCTGCGGGCCGAGGTTGCCGGGATAGCTCGTCTCGTTCTGCACCCAGGCGGGCCGGATGGTGATGCTGCGCAGGTCGCTGCGCCGGGCCGCGGCGTCGCAGAGCTGCTCGCCGAAGAACTTCGCGAGCGCGTACGGGTCCTGCGGCAGCGGGGTGAGCTCTTCGTCGAGGGGGAAGTACGCCGGGTCGAAGGGCCGGTGCGCGAAGTGCATGCCGGGCACCGTCTCGGAGGAGATGTTGACCAGGCGCGGCACCCCGAACCGGATCGCCGCCTCGATCACGTTGAACAGGCTCATCAGGTTGTTGCCGAAGACCTCGTGCGGCACGTTCTGCGTCGGCTCCGGGATCGCGGCGGCGTGCACCACGGCGTCCATCCCGCCCATCAGGGCGTACACGGCGCCGGCGTCGGTCAGATCGGCCTGGACGTAGGGCGCCTCCCCGTCGGGGCGCCGTTCGAAGACGGGCCGGCCGAGGTCGGTCGCGACGACGTCGTGGCCGGCGGCCTGGAGGGTGGTGACGGTGGCCCGGCCGACTTTGCCGCGGGCTCCGGTGACGAGGATGCGCATACCGCCACTGTGCCAGCTCCCCGTCGGGACAGCCGGGCGAGCGCCGTCAGAGGTCCGAGCCCGGATCGATCGCGGCCACGGAGTCGGCGACCGTCAGGTGCGCGTCCACCGGGGTGGTCCGCTTGATGACGGCGAGCGCGATCGGGCCGAGCTCGTGGTGGTGCACCGCGGTGCCGAGGAAGCCGATCGTCCGGCCGCCCAGCTCGACGGGGGTCCCGGTCTCCGGCAGCTCGTCGCGCTCGCCGGACAGGTGCAGCAGCACCAGCCGGCGCGGGGGCTTGCCCAGGTTCTGGACCCGCGCGACGGTCTCCTGGCCGCGGTAGCAGCCCTTGTTCAGGTGGACGGCGACGCCGATCCAGCCGATCTCGTGCGGGATGGTGCGGTGGTCGGTCTCCTGCCGCCAGGCGCGGGCGCCTCTGCTCGACGCGGATGGCGTCGGCCGCCCACGACCCTGCCGGCGCGGCACCGGCCGCGAGCAGCGCGCGCGCCGTCGAGAGCACGGCACCGCGGGCCACCACGAGATCGAAGGCGTCGGCACGGACCGCCCGGACGAACCCGCCGCCGTCGAGCGCCAGGGCTGAGTGCACCGGGTCGGCACCGGCAACCCGGCCAGGGCCAGCACGGCGGCGGCCGACGCGCCCGGAGACCGAGGACGGCCCAGTCGGCGCTGACGTCGGCCGGCTCGACGCGCTTCATGAACTGCATCATCGTGAGATATCCGAGGGCGGCGGCGGCCTGCCCCGGCTCGACGTCGATCCACACCTGGCCGCCGAGCTCGGTGAGCTGCCAGTGCTGCTCGACGTGGCCGTGGGGCGAGAGGACCAGCGCCTCGGTGGACTCACCGTCGCTGAGATCGCTGACGTGCTGGGAGCAGATCGAGTGCAGCCAGCCGAGGCGGTCGACACCCGGCACGACGAGGACGCCGCGGTGGGTCAGGTCGACCACCCCGGCGCCGTCGAGCAGCGTGCGCTGCTCGCGGAACGGGTCGCCGTAGTGCAGGGCGGTACCGGCGTCCAGGCCGCTGGCCGGAACCGCGCCGGGCAGGTCGAGGAGCGGGGAGACGGCGGCGGCGGAATCGGTGACAGTCACATCAGGTGTCATCGTTCGTGGCCTCCCGTTTGTTCCGCACCGTGCTCATGGTCCCCGCCGTGCTGATGGTCCCCGCCGTGCTGATGGTCCCCGCCGTGCTGATGGTCCCCGCCGTGCTGGTGCGCCGTACCGCGTGCCGGGGTGGCTGTGGGCTCCCCGGCGGCGACGCAGTCCGCGCACCGGCCGAAGACGGTGAAGTGCGCGAGGTCGATGACGAACCCGCGTTCGGCCCGCAGCCGCTCGACCAGCGGATCGGCCAGCGCGGGAGGGGCGTCGATCACCGAGCCGCAGTCGTGGCAGACGACGTGGATGTGGTGGTCGTCGGCCGGGCGGTAGGACGGCGCGCCGTGGCCGAGGTGGGTGTGGGCGACCAGGCCGATGCCCTCGAGCAGCTCCAGGGTGCGGTAGACGGTGGTCACGTCGACCCCGTCCACGGCGTGGCTGACCTGCTCCGGGGTGGCGTGACCGAGCGTCCGCACCGCGTCCAGCACCTGCTCGCGCTGCTGCGTCATGCGCAGACCGCGCTCGCGCAGCGCGACGGCGAGATCGTCGGAGGGCCCCATACCTGCCAGGGTAGGCCGCGCGGCCCCGCGCCGGGGGGCGTCACGGGATAGGCGACCCGCCGGGGCGGGGATAGGGTCGGCGGGCCGGACCGGACGTGGGGGTGAAGCGTGCGCATCGACCTGAACGCCGATCTGGGTGAGTCCTTCGGCCGCTGGACGCTCGGCGACGACGCAGCCCTCGTGGACCTGATCACCAGCGCGAACGTCGCCTGCGGCTTCCACGCCGGCGACCCGTCCACCCTGCGCCGCACGTGCGCGTCCGCTGTCGCCGCGGGTGTGGCGATCGGCGCCCAGGTCTCCTACCGCGACCTGGCCGGGTTCGGGCGCCGCTTCATCGACGTCGAGCCGGACGACCTCACCGCCGACGTGCTGTACCAGATCGGGGCACTCGACGGCATCGCCGGAGCCGCCGGCAGCTGCGTGCAGTACGTCAAGCCGCACGGGGCGCTGTACAACGCCGTGGTCGGTCACGCCGTCCAGGCCGAGGCCGTGATCGCGGCCGTCCGCGCGTACGACCCCGCGCTGCCGGTGCTGGGGCTGCCGGGGTCGCAGTTCCTCCGGCGGGCGGAGGACGCGGGGCTGCGGACGGTCACCGAGGCCTTCGCCGACCGCGCCTACACGGCCGAGGGCACCCTGGTGAGCCGCCGCGACCCGGGCGCAGTGCTGCACGACCCCGCCGCGATCGCCGCCCGCGTCGTGTCGATGGCGACGCGCGGCACCGTCACCGCCGTCGACGGCAGCACCGTGCCCGTGACTGCCGAGTCGATCTGCGTCCACGGCGACACCCCCGGCGCCGTCGAGATCGCCCGCGCCGTCCGGATCGCCCTGACCGGCGCCGGGGTCACGATCGCGCCCTTCTCCGAGCTGTGAGCTCCCGACCGGCGGGCGGCGCCGCGCTGCGCCTGCTGCCGTGCGGCGCGGAGGCGGTGCTGGCCGAGCTGGCGACGTCCCGGGACGTGCTCGCGCTGACCGAGGCGCTGCGCCGCCATCCCGCGCCCGGCACGGTCGACGTCGTCCCGGCAGCCCGGACGGTCCTCGTGACCGTCGTCCCGGGTACGCCCCTGGAGGCGGTGCGCGCGCACCTGCTGGCGCTGGACCGGGCGCCCCATGCCGTGCCGGCCGGGCCCGAGACGGCCGTGGACGTGGTCTACGACGGAGCGGACCTGGCGGCGGTGGCGGACCTGACGGGCCTGGGCGTCGAGGGCGTCGTCTCGGCGCACACCGGGACGCCCTGGACGGTCGCGTTCTGCGGGTTCGCTCCGGGATTCGCCTACCTCACGGGCGGCGATCCGCGGCTGGCCGTCCCCCGGCTCGCGCAGCCCCGCACCCGCGTGCCGGCCGGCGCCGTCGCCCTGGCCGGGGAGTACAGCGCGATCTACCCGAGCGCATCGCCCGGTGGCTGGCAGCTGCTCGGACACACCGCCCTGACCGTCTGGGACGCCACACGGAACCCGCCGGCTCTGCTGCGGGCGGGGATGCGGGTGCGGTTCCGGGCGGTCGGGCCGTGACGGTGACGGTGCGCGCGACCGGCCCGCTCACCACGGTCCAGGACCTCGGCAGACCGGGGCTGGCCGGCCTCGGCGTGAGCCCGTCCGGAGCCGCCGACCGCGCCGCGTACCAGCTGGCGAACCGGCTCGTCGGCAATCCCCCGGGCGCCGCAGCGCTGGAGGTGACGCTCGGCGGCCTGGCGGTACAGGCTGAGGCGAGCTGCGTCGTCGCCGTCACGGGCGCCCCGCTGCCGGTCACGGTCGACGGGCGCCCGACGGGGGTGAACGCGTCGTTCACCCTCGCGGCGGGCCGGACCCTGGCCCTCGGCGTGCCGTGGGCAGGGCTGCGGACGTACCTGGCCGTGCGCGGCGGCATCGATGTGCCGGCGGTCCTCGGCAGCCGCTCCACCGACCTGCTCGGCGGCCTGGGGCCGCGACCGCTCCGTGCCGGCGACGCGCTGGCAATCGGCGGCGGCCACCTGCCCGGCATGCCCGACACCGACCTCGCCCCGGTCGCCGCCCCGACCTCCGGGGACGCGGTGCTCTGGTGCCTGCCGGGACCGCGGCGGGACTGGTTCGCCGACCCCGGCGTGCTCACCCGGTCGCGCTGGCTGGTGTCGGCCGACAGCAACCGCATCGCCGCGCGACTGTCCGGGCCGCAGCTGCACCGGTCGGTGCCCGGCGAGCTCCCGAGCGAGGGGCTCGTCCGGGGCGCGGTGCAGGTGCCGTCGTCCGGCCAGCCGCTGATCTTCCTGGCCGACCACCCCACGACGGGCGGCTACCCGGTCATCGCCGTGCTCCGCGCGGACTCCGCGGACACGGCTGCCCAGCTCCGGCCCGGTCAGGGCGTCCGCTTCCGCTGGTCCGGCTGACCAACCGATAGGGTCGCAGCTCGTGAGCACACTCCTCGTCGGCGTCCTGGGGCTCGGGCTGGTCGACCCGGCCACCGCCGTCCTCCGCGCGGACGACCTCGGCGTGTCCCGCGGCGACGGCTGCTTCGAGACCTGCCGCGTCGTCACCGACGCCTCGGGCCGCAGCACCATCGACAACCTCGACCCCCACCTGGCGCGGTTGGGCAGGTCCCTCGCCGCGCTGGACATCACCGCCGACCTCGCCGCGTGCCGGGCGCTGCTCGACCAGGTCGTCGACGCCTGGACCCAGCCGGGTGAGACGGCGGTCAAGCTGATGGTCACGCGCGGGATCGACGGCGGCACCGAGCCCACCGTGCTCGCCACCCTCGCGCCGATCAAGGGCGACTCCCTGCGGCAGCGGACCGAGGGGGTCCGGGCGGTGTCCCTCACCCGCGGTACACCGGCCGACGTGCATGCGGCGGCGCCCTGGCTGCTCGGTGGGGTCAAGTCCCTGTCCTACGCGCTCAACATGGCCGCGCTGCGTGAGGCCGAGCGGCGCGGCGCCGAGGACGTCATCTGGACCAGCTCCGACGGCCTGGTGCTCGAATCCCCGACGTCGACGATCCTCTGGTCCGACGGCGGCCAGACCCTGCTCACGACGCCGGTCGGCGCCACCGGGATCCTGGCCGGCACGACCCTGGCCGGGCTGTTCGCGGATGCCGCGGGCGCCGGGTTCACGGGTGCGACCGCCGAGGTGACGCTGCCCGACCTCGCGGCGGCGGAGGCGATCTGGCTGGCGTCCTCGATCCGCGGCGTGGCCGAGGTGGTCGAGCTCGACGGCGTACCGCGCCGCGCGCACCCCGACCTGACGGCACGCCTGGCGGCCTTCGCCGGGTTCTGACGGCCGGACAAATCGCTTGCCGCCGAACCGCCGCTCTCGTACCGTCGGCTGTACACGGAGAGGAGGTGGTCCACAGGTGCATATTTCTGGGACTTGTGAGGTGGCTGTCCGCTAATCGCGTCGACAGCTGAGTGACGGACCTGCTAACCGGTAGGGCCCCCGCGCCGATCGCGGAGAGCAATACCCGGCAGCCACCCGGCCCCCGAACCGTCAGCCCTTGTCCAGCTGACCCGGCACCCTGCACCAGCAGGGGCCGGACCAGGTTCGGGGGCTGTCTACTGCCCGGACCAGGTCACCGCGAGCTGCGGCCGTCGTTCAGACGGGCGAGATCCGGTGCAGCCGCGCGCTCAGGTGGGGCGCGAAGGGCTTGCCGCCCGGTGCCAGCTCCTGGGCGTAGGCCAGCTCGTCGTCGACCAGCCCGTACAGGCGACGGTCACCGTCCACCGCCTTGGCCGTGGGCGTGCGCCCCACGGTGCGGGTGGCCAGTTCCCAGCGCAGCTCCCCGACCTGCCCGGTGAACACCAGCGTCAGCCCGGTGGCCAGCGCGATGGTGGCCTCGATGTCGTCCGGACCGGCACCGGGACGCCAGAATCCTGACTCCCGCGAGGCCGGCCTGATGATCTCTCCGGAGCCGTCGACCAGCCACGTCCGGGACTGGTAGGCGAGGAACGGCCGCCCGTCGTGGGCGAAGCGCAGATGCTGGACGTAGTGGAACTGCTCGCCCGACTCCGGCACGAACCCCGACCCGGACCCCGTCCACTCGCCGAGCAGCGGAAGCAGCGCCAGCAGGTCGTCGTGCAGCGGCGGCCCGGTCCGCAGATCGGACGTGTCCGGCTCGACCTGCAGTGGGTTCACCGCTGGCCGGTGAAGAGCTTGGCGAGCACGAGGACGCCCATCGCACCGATGGCGACGAACGCGGCTATCAGAACGACGAGGTACACGACTTCCAGCATGCCGCCGAGGATATATGCCCCGCGCAGCAAGGAGCCGGTCGCCCGACGTGATGTCGGCCGACCGGCTCCGGAGGGGTCTGCGATCAGGCCAGCTGCAGGGCCACCTCGACGAGGCCGGGCTCGACGGCGACGACGTCCTTGCGGGCGGACAGGCCGGCCGGCGCCAGGACCGAGAGCGTCCACTCACCCGGCGCGGCGTAGAAGCGGAAGTCGCCGGTGGCGCTGGTGACCACCTCCGCCGTGAACTCGCCGGATCCGTCGAGCAGGCGGACGTAGGCCGACGCGACGCCGGACCCGTCCTTCGTGACCTGCCCGTAGATGACGGTCTCCTTGGTGAGGTCGATGTGGGCCGGAAGGGTCGGCGTCTGCGCCGGTGCTCCGCACATGATCAGGCTCCCAGGGCGATCGGGACGCCCACCAGGGAGCCGTACTCGGTCCAGGATCCGTCGTAGTTCTTGACGTTCTGGTGGCCGAGCAGCTCGTGCAGGGCGAACCAGGTGTGGCTCGAGCGCTCACCGATGCGGCAGTAGGCGATCGTGTCCTTGGCCTCGTCCAGGCCGGCCTCGGCGTAGATGGCCTTGATCTCCTCGTCGGACTTGAACGTGCCGTCCTCGTTGGCGGTCTTGCTCCACGGCACGTTCAGCGCGGTCGGGATGTGGCCGCCCCGCTGCGACTGCTCCTGCGGCAGGTGCGCCGGCGCGAGCAGCTTGCCGGAGAACTCGTCGGGCGAGCGGACGTCGACCAGGTTCTTGGCGCCGATCGCGGCCACGGCCTCGTCGCGGAACGCGCGGATCGACAGGTCCTGCTCCTTGGCCGTGTAGGACGTGCCCGGGCGCGAGACCTCGTCCTTGGACAGCTCGCGGCCGTCCAGCTCCCACTTCTTGCGGCCGCCGTCGAGCAGCTTCACGCTGTCGTGGCCGTAGAGCTTGAAGTACCAGTAGGCGTAGGCGGCGAACCAGTTGTTGTTGCCGCCGTACAGGACGACGGTGTCGTCGTTGGCGATGCCCTTGGCCGACAGCAGGGCCTCGAACTGGGCCTTGTCGACGAAGTCGCGGCGCACCGGGTCCTGCAGGTCCGTCTTCCAGTCCAGCTTGACGGCGCCGGTGATGTGACCGCCGTCGTAGGCGGAGGTGTCCTCGTCGACCTCGACGAAGACCACCCCATCGGTGTTCAGGTTCTCTTCGGCCCAGTCGGGCGTGACGAGCACGTCAGCGCGGCTCATAGTTGTTCTCCTCGGTGGTATTGCGGTGCGGATGTGTGGGTGGGCTGAAAGGGCGCGCGGGCGCGGACCGGGCGGGGCCGAGCAACGGAGCTCGGGTGGCCGGGACGGATCTGGCAGGCGTGGACGGAGACGAGGCGCGAGACGCGCTCAGCTGCTCCGGGCAGGCGGGAAGACCCGTGTCAGTGAAGTCGACACAGGCAGCTGCCCACGCGGCACAGGTCGACCGCGCGGCGGGAGGTGAGCAGAAGGCCCATGCGGGGAGGATAACGCGCCCGGCGCCCCGGCTGCCAATCCCGCCGGACCCGTTCGGCCCCTGGCGGGCCACCCGTGGCCTCGACCGCACAACGTTTCCGCGGCACGCTGCGTGTAGTAGCCGTGCAGACAGACAGCCCGGACGGGCAGGAACCGGCATGACGTTCGACGACTTCGCCGCCGCGCAGGTGCGGCCGCTGCTCGGGCTCGGTACCGCGATGAGCGGCGACCGCGGCCTCGCGGAGGACCTCGTCCAGGAGGTGCTGATCAAAGCGCATCGGCACTGGAAGCGGATCGAGCGCCTCGACGCACCGGCCGTCTACGTCCGGCGGATGCTCGTCAACGAGTTCCTGTCCTGGCGGCGCACATGGGCGCGGGTGATCCCGATGGCCGAGATCCGCCTCGTCGACGACACCCCGGACCACGCCACCTCCCACGCCGACCGGGCCGCGCTGCAGGCTCAGCTGTCCCGCCTGCCGCGGCGCCAGCGCGCCGTGCTGGCGCTGCGGTACTACGGCGGCCTGTCCGATGCCGAGATCGCCACCGTTCTCGGCTGCACCGTCGGAACCGTCCGGGGATACGCCTCCCGGGCGCTGGCCACCCTGCGGGCCGAACCCGCTGCACTGCTGACCACCGATCTGTTCCCCGTCGAACCCAGGAGCTCCTCATGAACGAAGACGACCTGCGCCTGCACTTCCGGTCCCTCCCCGACGATCCCGCCGCCGAACACCGCATCCTCTCCGCGCTCGCGTCTCCTCCCCGGCGCCACACCGGGCTGGCAGTGGCCGGTGGGGTCGGCGCGGTCGCGGCGGTTGCCGTGGCAGTGGCCGTCCTCCCCCAGCACGGCGCCCCAGCCCCTTCGGGAGCCGGGACCCAGCCCGCAGCGCCGACGACGTCGGCCTCGTCACCGGCGCCCACCCCGTCCGCCGACCCGCAGGTCCCGCTGACCCCGCAGGTCGCCGTCCAGACGCTGATCGACCTGCTACCGCCTTCCGGAACCGCCTCCGCCCCGGCAGGAGTCGCCACCGAGAACTCCGCCCTCGGCGACGTCATCTACGACGACGGCCACGGCAGGGCGCAGATCGCGGTGTCGGTGACGTGGCGGTCGACCGACCCCAAGGCGGCGGTCCCCCAGGGGTGCGGCGCGCCGGCGCCCGACTGCACCGTGCTCGGCGACGGCACCCAGGTCGGTGTCGCGCAGGGACGGCAGTACGGCACGTCGGGCACCGTCGAGTGGACGGTCACCGCCCTGCGGCCGGACGGAGTGGAGGTCCAGGTCCTCGAATGGAACTCCACCGCCGCCAAGGACCGGCCGATCACCCGATCGGCTCCCCCGCTGGCGATCGATGCCGTGCGCGCGATCGTGCTCGACCCGAACTGGACGAGCACCGTCGCGCAGAGCACCGCTCAGGCCGACGCGGGCCTGTTCACCCCGCGAACTCTCCCCGGCTCGAACTGATCGCACTCACGTCGACCTCGCCGACGACTCGACCGTCAGCTGTCCGCAGCTGGACCGAAGGAGCACCGCCCGTCCAGACGACACAGCCGTTACCGCCGGAACCGATATCGACGATGCGCGACCCGTCGATCAGCAGAGACGAGATGTTCTCCGCCACGATGATGTGCGCGTACCAAGCCCACGTCGCAGGTGTCCGATCGCCCCGACCGAGCGCAGATCCACCGCCACCCACTGCAATCGCGGTATCGGACCCCGGAGCCGATTCGAAACGGAACTGCTCGGTCCCCGAACCTCCCGACAATGTCGCCCAGGTGCCCGAGTCGTCCTGGCGGAGCAGCCATGCATCCACGCGGGGCTCCTCATGCGCACCTTTGACGAGGAACATCACCACAGCGAGGTCATCCACCTGGTCGGCACACAGCGGCGTGCGGCGGCGCCGACGTGACGGCACTGCGAGATCGGGAGCGACTCCGGATCTGAGCACGGCCAGGGATTCAGCCAAGGGTTCGTAGCTCACCACAGACCTCGGGTGGGCGTCAGGGTTTGAGCTGGACGTTGTCGGCGGTACCGGTCAGGACCAGGCCCGCCGCGGTGGTCTTCGCCGACGTCAACCGGGAGTCGTAGGGCAACCGCGGCAGGCTGACGCGCAGCTTGAGCTCGCGCTCGGCGATCGTGAGGTTCTTGCCGGTGAGCGGGACGCCCTTGACGGTCAGCGTCGATGCCTCCAGCTCGATCGAGTCACCCGCGGCGACGATGTCACCGACGCCGGTCACCAGGACGCGACCGAGCGTTCCCACGACGACCGATGCCTGGCCCTCCACCTTCAGGCCCTGGAACGTCAGCTTCAGGCCCTCGACCTTGCTGGCCGTCTCGATCGACGCCAGCGGGATCGTCAGGGTGACGTCGACCTCGCGCACCGGCAGCGGGCGGCTCGTGTCGAACACCTTCGTCAGGGGGACGGACACTCCTCGCAGATGGGCGTCGATGTCGACATTCGTCAGCTTGCTCACGGTCACCCCGTTGCCGGCGACCTCGATGTCCTTGTAGTAGCCGTGCAGTGCCTGCGTCAGGAACGGCGTGCCGTGGATCGTCACGTCCGGGCGTGTGGTGAACGGGTAACGCCCGGCGAGATGGTCGCTGACCTCCTTCTGGGCCAGGCTGTGGCCCACCCGGTCGGCGACGACGAGACCTACGGCGAGGAGGACCACCGGGACGGCGATGAGGGCGATGGCGCGCTTTCCGATCACCGCGATCAGCCGACGCTCAGGCAGATGACGTACGCCGCCGGCGCGACGAACGCGAAGGGCAGCAGTGCGGCAGGCAGCGGGGTGAGCAGCGCCGCGCGCGAGGACCGTCCGCTGGTCGCGGACGGGGCCTGAATGATCATGAACGACACGGCGACGGCCACCAGCGCGCTGAGGGCGGCGATCCCGGCGGCGAGCAGGACGGCATGGGTCGCGTCGACGGTGAGCACGTCGCGCAGCCGGATCGCCCCGGCGGCCGCTCCCGCGATCACCGACAGCACCGCCGCGGTGAGCCCGCGCGGCACGGCCGGGTCGAAACGCGGCCGCGACCACACCAGGTCGGCCAGGTAGCCCACGGCGACCGCGGTCCCGCCGGCCAGCAGGGCGCCGCTGGCGAGCAGCGACCCCTGGAACTCGTGCTCGAGCTGCAGGTAGGCCGGCAGGGCGACGACCGCGAGCAGGACGAGCACGATGTCCGACAGCGACTCGACGACCCGGGCGCGGACGACCCCGCGCGTGAGCTGGTGGACGAACAGCGCGGGGATGGCGACGCCGAGCACGGGCAGCAGCGGCGACAGGGCACTCCGGGGCCAGACCAGGACGACGACGTCGGCGGCGGCCGCCCCGCCGAGGGCGATGAGGAGCCCCCCGATGCGCCCGGGCATCGACGTGCCCAGCACCCAGCCGAAGATCAGCGCCACCTGGACGACGGCGATCGCCACGGTCAGCGCCACCTGGCCCGACGCGGCGCCCGCGGCCAGGCCGGCTGCGGCGAGGACCGCGACGAGCAGGGCCCGGGTGCCCGACGACTCGCGCAGCCCCGTCACCGGAGGGGCGCCCGGAAGGGTCCCCGCCTCGTGCGCGGTCGTCGTCACAGTCGGTGGCTCCCGGGTCTCATCGTGCGCGCCGGCCTCGTCGGTGGGTGGCGGTGGAAGAACGTTGCCGGTCATGGTGACAGATCATCATCCATCAGTCGTTGCGCGAGGGTGTACGTCCACCGCCCGCCGCACCCACGCGTCGATCCGGTCGACGAGTTCGGGTGTCGTGGCGCTCTCGGCATGCCCCATCCCGGCCTCCTCCCACAGCACCGAACCGGGCGCGGCGGCGTGCAGCGCGCGGGCGTGGCGCAGCGGGAAGTACGGGTCGGCATCGCCGTGCACGATGAGCAGCGGCGTCGGCGCGATCCGGCCGGCCAGCTCGACGGGCGACTCGGGCAGCTCCGTCCAGCCGTCGTCGGCGATCCGCGTGCGCAGCAGGCGCGCGGCCACGCGCCGCCCCACGCGTGTCTCGGCCGCCAGATGGACCCGGCGCATCGCCTTGGTCCCGCGCTCGTACCAGAGCCCCGGTCCGCTCACGCTGACGACGGCCTCCAGCCCGCCCTCCAGCGCCGCGTGCCGGATGACCACGGACGCGCCCATCGAGAACCCCACCGCGGCGACCACCTCGTGACCGAGTCCCCGCAGATACGCGACCGCCGCCGCCAGATCGTGCGCCTCGTCCACGCCGATGGACGTCCGCCCGCCCGATCTGCCGTGACCCCGGAAGTCGAGCACGAGAACGGCGGCGCCCCGGCTGTGCAAGCGCTCACATATGGCGCGCACATGCGGGCTGGCCGAGGATCCGGTGAACCCGTGCGCGACCACATAGGCCAGGGAGGACGGGGGCGCGGGCCAGATCGCCCCGCGCAGATGGACACCATCTCCGGAATACAGCTCGATTGTTGTCCGCAGGCTCACGTCCGATATCCTCCACGTGAACGTTGGGCAGCGTCGCCCACCTCCGGTGAGCAGCTCCGGTCCTCGGATCTGCCGCCCCACTCCGGCCCCTGCGGGCCGTTGCGTCCGAGGAGGCGAGCATGGATATCGTCCTGCTGACGTCGGCAGCACAGCCGACCACCGAGGTTCTTCCCGCGCTGGGGCTGCTGGCCCACCGCGTCACCGTTCTCCCCTGCGACGCCTCCCGCCTGCTGGACCGGCCCGATGGGCGACGCGATCCTGCTCGACGCCCGCCGCGACCTGACCCAGGCCCGTGCCTTCTGCCGCGTACTGCGGTCCGCCGGCACCGAGATACCGGTCATCGCCGTCCTCACCGAGGGCGGCCTGGTCGCGCTGTCGGCGGAATGGCCGATCGACGACGTGGTGCTGGACACCGCCGGACCGGCCGAGCTCGACGCGCGGCTGCGCCTGGCCGTCGCGCGCCGCTCCACGCCGGACTCCGAGGGCGACCCGGATGTCGTCGCGCGTCGGCGAGCTCACCATCGACGAGACCACCTACACCGCCCGCCTGCGCACCACCGCACTCGACCTCACCTACAAGGAGTTCGAGCTGCTGAAGTTCCTGGCGCAGCACCCCGGACGCGTGTTCACCCGGGCGCGCCTGCTGCAGGAGGTCTGGGGCTACGACTACTTCGGCGGTACCCGCACCGTCGACGTCCACGTCCGGCGCCTGCGCGCGAAGCTCGGCCTGGAGCACGAGGCGCTGATCGGCACCGTGCGCAACGTCGGCTACAAGTTCGTCCGTCCGTCGCAGGTGGGCATGCCCGGCGAGATGGGCGCGCGGACCGACAGCGAGGACGTCGCTAACGTTCGCATGTGAGCACTCGCGCCGGAACCGGCACCCTGCACGTCCGATCCGGCCTCGCTGACTCCGAACGGGCGGCGATCCTCGCCCTCGCGGAGCGCACCCGCGCCCGGGACGGCGTCGACCCGCTGAACGAGGACGCGGTCCTCGGTCTGGGTGGCCACGCCCCGGCCGTGACGCACCTGCTGCTCACGTCGGGCGCGCACGAACCGGACGACGCCGACCTCCGCGGGTACGCCCAGCTGCACGCCGCGGGGCACACCGCCGACGTGGTGATCGGCCCGGAGGGTGACCGCGCGGCAGTGGGCGAAGCGCTGCTGGCGGCCCTCGAGGAGCGCACCGGGCCGGTGGATCTCGTCATCTGGGCTCACGGCGAGCGCTCTCCGGTGGGTGCCGTCGCTGCCGACCGGGGCTACCGGCCCGACCGCGTGCTGCTGCAACTCGGGCGTGACCTCGACCCGGCCGCGCCCTCCCCCGCGGTACCGCCCGGCGTCGTCATCCGCGCGTTCGTCCCCGGCCGCGACGACGCGGCCTGGCTCCGCGTGAACGCCCGGGCGTTCGCGCACCACCGCGAGCAGGGGTCGTGGACGCAGTCCGACCTCGACGCCCGGCTGGCCTCGGCGTGGTTCGACGCGGCCGGGTTCTTCCTGGCCGAGGACGCAGCCGACGGCACGCTGCTCGGCTTCCACTGGACCAAGGTGCACCCCGCCGGACAGGACGCGGCCCCGCTCGGCGAGGTCTACGTGATCGCCACGGACCCACTGGCCCAGGGTCGCGGGCTGGGCTCGGTGCTGCTCGCGGTCGGCCTGAAGCACCTGTACGACATCGGCGCGCGCCAGGTGATGCTCTACACCGACGAGTCGAACGTGACCGCCCGGCACGTCTACGAGAAGGCCGGCTTCTCCGTCTGGCGCACCGACACCCAATACCGCCTCGCGCGCGCCTAGACCAGACCCCCCGCGCCTCGTTCACCTGCTGTCGACGCTCGTGCTGCCCGATCGTCACACAAGTCTGCGGCTGCGTTCACCGTCCGTTCACCGACGGCACCCAATCAGGCCACCTGACCCCCTTAGCGTCACCCACCGTCAGGACAACATACGAAGGGATCCATTCGGTGAAGCTCAACCTTGGGGGGCGCTACGTCTCCGTCGCAGTGGGGCTGGTCATTGCCGGTTCGCTCGCGCTCTCGGCGTGCAGCAGCAGCAGCAAGACCACCAGCGGCGGTACAACGGGCGGCAGCACGGCCAGCGGAGGCACCACCTCCGCAGCGACGACCGACTGCGCGACCGGCACGCTCAACGCCGACGGCTCGACCGCGCAGCAGAACGCCATCACGCAGTGGGCGAAGGACTACCAGACCAAGTGCTCCGGCTCGACGATCAACTACAGCGGCGGCGGCTCCGGTCAGGGCGTCACGGACTTCACGTCCGGCAAGGTCGACTTCGCCGGTTCGGACGCCGCACTGGACCCGGCCAAGGGCGAGGTCGGCCGCGGCCACCAAGGAGTGCGGCTCGACCGCCATCGACATCCCGATGGTGACCGGACCCGATCGCGATCGCCTACAAGCTCAGCGGGGTCACCTCCCTGACCCTGACCCCCGAGCTGGTGGCGAAGATCTTCCTCGGCAAGATCACCAAGTGGAACGACCCGGCGATCGCGGCGGCCAACGCCGGCGTGACCCTGCCGTCCACGGCCATCACGGTGTTCTTCCGCTCGGACCAGTCCGGCACGACCCAGAACTTCGAGAAGTACCTCGCGGCCACGGACCCGACCGACTACACCGACACCCCGAGCAAGGTCTGGAGCGGCAAGGTCGGCCAGGGCAAGTCCGGTTCACAGGGCGTCCAGCAGGGCGTCATCGGCCACCGACGGTTCCATCGGCTACCTCGAGTGGTCCTTCGCCGGTAGCGCGGGCCTCTCGACGGCCAAGATCGACAACGGCAGCGGCGCGGTCGCGCTGACCGCCGAGTCCGCCGGAGCTGCTGTCGCCGCCGCCACGATCGCCGGCACGGGCAACGACCTCACGCTCAAGCTCGACTACGCCACCAAGGCGGCCGGGGCCTACCCGATCATCCTGGTGACGTACGAGATCGTCTGCACCAAGTACAAGGACTCCGCCAAGGGCGCCGCTCGTGAAGAGCTTCCTGACCTACACGTCAGGTGCCGGACAGACGGGCCTGCCGGATCTCGGCTACGCCCCGCTGCCGGCGAGCATCCTCACCAAGGTCCAGGCCTCGGTCGCAGCGATCAGCTAGTCGCAGTTGCACGAACCACCCTGCAGCACCAACGATGAAGCCTCGCTCGCCAGCCGGTGGACGCCGGCGGGCGGGCGGGGCCTCGTCGTTCGACGCGAGTTCGAGGATGAGATGCCTGATCGAGAGACGATGACCAACGAAGCAGCACGTGGCACGGGGGACGGTCCGTCCGACGCCCCACGTCCGAGCGAACCGTTGCCGCCCCGCTCCGTGGGCGGCGAGTCGGTGGACGCTCCCAGCCCGCCGGAGGCATCGGCCCCGGCCGACCCGCCGGTCATCGGGTCCGCGTCGCCGATGGCCATCAGCACCTACGGCGATCAACCACCGGTGTCCGGGGTGGGCGGCGCCGGGCTGAGCGCCCCCGGCGGCCGGCGCCGCATCGGCGACAGGGTGTTCTCCACCCTGGCGATCGGCTCCGGCGGCGGTCATCGTGGCGTTCGTGATCGCTCGATCGCGGTCTTCCTGCTGATCCAGGCCGTGCCCGCGATCGTGCACGACAAGTCCAACTTCCTGTTCTCGCGGACCTGGAGCGTCGACCGGCAAGCAGCTCGACTTCGGCGTGCTGCGGCCTGCTGTGGACCACCGTGGTGGTCTCGCTGATCGCGATGCTCCTGGCGGTGCCCGTCGCCATCGGGATCGCGCTGTTCATCACCCAGTACGCGCCCAAGCAGCTCGCCCGGCCGGTCGCCTACATCGTCGACCTGCTCGCCGCGATCCCGTCGATCGTCTACGGCATCTGGGGCATCGGCGTCCTGGCGCCGAAGCTCGCCGGCGTGCAGACGTGCGCTGTACCACCTCAGCGCATCCCGCTGTTCGCGAACCGGAACGTCCCCACGGGGTCGATCTTCGACGGCTCGATCGTGCTGGCCATGATGATCCTGCCGATCATCACCGCGATCAGGCGCGACGTCTTCGAGCGCACCCCGCGCACGAACATCGAGGCGGCCTGGGCGCTCGGCGCCACCCGCTGGGAGATGATCCGGCTCGCGGTGCTGCCCTACGGCCGTCCCGGCGTCATCAGCGGCTCGATGCTCGGCCTGGGCCGCGCGCTCGGCGAGACGATCGCCATCAGCCTGATCCTGTCGGCCCCGGCGACCGGTTCCCCTTCACGTGTGTCGATCTTCACCGGCGGCGAGACGTTCGCCTCCAAGATCGCCAACAACGCCGCCGAGTTCAACGACCCGAAGTCCGACCGGCGCCTACATCGCCGCCGGCCTGGTGCTGTTCGTGCTGACCTTCGTCGTCAACGCCGCGGCCCGCTCGATCGTCAACCGCCGCAAGGAGTTCTCATGACCACGCTGACCGCGCCTCCGGCGTCGACACCGTCCGCGTTGGCCGCTCAGCCCGGGCACGGCTGGCGCAAGGCCAAGGACCGCATCGCCACCGTCGCTGGTCACCGGCGCTTCGTCGTCGCGCTGGTCCCGCTGATCTGGCTGCTCTGGACCGTGATCAGCCGGGCGGCCGGGCGATCCTGTCCGCGTCGCTGGTGGACCGGCGACCAGCGCAACCATCACCTACCAGGACGGTGGCGGCGGCGCCTTCCACGCGATCGTCGGCACCGCTCGAGCAGGTCGCGCTCTGCACGATCATCTCGGTGCCGATCGCCCTGATGGTGGCGATCTACCTGGTCGAGTACGGCCGCGGACCGGTTGGCCCGGCTGACCACGTTCATGGTCGACATCCTCACCGGCGTGCCGTCCATCGTCGCCGCCCTGTTCATCTACGCGGTGTTCATCATCAAGTTCGGCGGCACAGTTCGCGGGCGTCTACGCCTCGCTCGCCCTGGTGCTGCTGATGATCCCGGTCATCGTGCGCACCACCGAGGAGATGCTCAAGCTCGTGCCGAACGAGCTGCGCGAGGCCTCCTACGCCCTCGGCGTGCCGAAGTGGAAGACGATCGCCAAGATCGTGCTGCCGACCGCGGTGACCGGCATCATCACCGGCATCGTGCTGGGCATCGCCCGGGTCGCCGGCGAGACCGCTCCCCTGCTGATCCTGGTGCAGTACACCCAGAACACCAACTACAACCCGTTCAGCGGGTTCCAGGCGTCGCTTCCCGGATGATCAAGGACCAGTTCAAGAACCTGGGCGCCACGCACAGCTTCACCGGCAAGCTCATCCCGAGCACTACGCCGCCGACCGCATGTGGGGCGCGGCGCTCACGCTGATCATCATCGTCATGGCGCTGAACCTGATCGCGCGCGTCATCGCGCGCTTCAGCAAAGTCAACGAACTAAGGAGCCCTGTCATGGCCAAGCGCATCGACGCCAAGAACGTCAACATCTACTACGGCAAGTTCCTCGCGGTCTCGGACGTGAACCTCACCATCGAGCCGCGCAGCGTCACCGCGTTCATCGGCCCGTCCGGCTGCGGCAAGTCGACGATGCTGCGCACGCTCAACCGGATGCACGAGGTCATCGCCGGCGCCACGCGTCGAGGGCGAGATCCTGCTCGACGGCGACGACATCTACGGCCCGACCGTCGACCCGGTGGACGTGCGCCGCACCATCGGCATGGTCTTCCAGCGCCCGAACCCGTTCCCGACGATGTCGATCTACGAGAACGTCGTCGCCGGGCTGAAGCTGCAGGGCGGGCGCGTCAAGAAGTCCGACATGGACGGCGTCGTGGAGAAGTCGCTGCGCGGCGCCAACCTCTGGGAAGAGGTCAAGGACCGGCTCAACCGCCCCGGCGGCGGGCTGTCCGGCGGCCAGCAGCAGCGGCTGTGCATCGCCCGCGCGATCGCGGTGGAGCCCCAGGTCCTGCTGATGGACGAGCCGTGCTCGGCCCTGGACCCGATCTCGACGCTGGCCATCGAGGACCTGATCCAGCAGCTGAAGGCGAAGTACACGATCGTCATCGTCACCCACAACATGCAGCAGGCCGCCCGGGTGAGCGAGAAGACCGCCTTCTTCAACCTCGCCGGCGTCGGCAAGCCGGGCCAGCCTCGTCGAGATGGACGACACCGAGAAGATCTTCTCCAACCCGAAGGAACAGCGCACCGAGGACTACATCAGCGGCCGCTTCGGATAATTCGCCGGTGCTGCCTGCCGACGGCTTGTCACACCCAGGCGGGCCGATCTCGGCGCCGGACCACCGTTCCCCTGTGAAAAGTCCGCCCTGGCTGCGGAGCCGTGTCCGCGCGCGCCTGACATAAGGACCAGCGCGGTACCATTCGCCTCATGGGGGAAATCGACTCAATTCGTCCTGCCCGCCCTAGGAAGCTCAGCGATGCACAACTGGTGACGAACTGGAGCTTCGTCGTGGACGGGTACACCCGGACGCAGCGCCGACTCATGCGCGACGTCGAGGACCGCGGCCTGCCCGCGCCGTGGTTCGACGTGCTGCTGCGGCTTTCCCGGGCCCCGGGGCGAGGCCTGCCGATGAGTCGCCTGGCGTCCGAGGTCGGGATGACGACCGGGGGTCTGACCAAGCTGGTCGACCGCATGGAGCGCGCCGGCCTGACCGAGCGACGCGGTGATGACCAGGACCGCCGGGTGGTCCACACGGTGCTGAGCGCGCGCGGTGCGGAGGTCGCCGCGACGGCGGTATCGCGGCACGCCACACTGCTCCGCGAGGTTCTGCTCGGAGCGCTCACCGAGGACGACCTCCGCGGGCTCGGCGCCGTCATGCGCCGCCTGCGTGATCAGCAGAGCATCGACTAGAGCGGCCCGGCAGCAGGCGCGGGACGCGGGACGCGGGACGCAAAAAACGGTGGGCCGACTCCCCCAAGTCAGCCCACCGTTAGTACAGACGCGCCCCGTGACGGGGCTTTCCGCTCGACTCGATGCCCCCGTGTGGTCCAGGACCACAGCTGAGCCGAGCGGAGCACCCGTGCCGGTAGGCCTGACACCCCCGTGTGGCCCACCGATCGCCGAGACCCTCCGTCAGAAGGACCCGGGCGACGGATAGATCATTCCAAGGCGAATCTCACGCTGTCAAGTTGTTGACGTGGAAAAGGCCGACCCGTCACCGATCTGTGATCTTCGGCCCCGGCGGCGCGCCGGGCCCCGGACGCCGGGCCTCGCGTCGAGCGAATCACTTCCCTACGCTCGATTTGCCAGGAAGTAGTTTCCTCGGTAACTTTCCAGAAGTTGATCAATTTCCCACTCACCTAAGGTCGTCCACGCCATGCGCAGACTCACTGCCCTCCTCGCCCTCCTGCTGGGTGCGGTGTGTGCCGTCGCGCTGGCCGGGGCCACGTCCGCACCGGCGTCGGCGGCCACGCTCACGGCGAATCGGACCGCCTACCTGGTGACGATGTACCGGTCGGTCGTTCCCGCCGCCGAGCGCAAGGCTCTCGTCGGCCACTACACGATCGGCTACAACGTGCCCGGGCTCTCGTGCGGCACGGGCTGCACCGACCGCGTCGGCAACCGTGCACGGTCGTCCTTCGACTCCACGTTCTTCACGATGTCGACCGCCTACCAGCGCAACACCCTCGCCCACGAAGCCGCGCACGCCTACGGCTTCCTGTACATCAAGGGCTACGCGACGGCGAGCTGGGCCGGGCTCGGCGGCTGGCAGGCGCAGTTCCACAAGAGTGCGCGGGGCTTCGTCCGGACCTACGACGCCGAGGCCTGGGCATCCTGCATCGCGTGGAAGCAGTCGGGATTCAACAACCGCGTCGACCAGATCACCCACGTCTGCACGTCGGCGGCGCGGACGCTGGCGAACGCGCACATCGCCTGAACCGCTCCGCCCAGCACCGGCCCGCTCCGAGCGCGACCCGGTCGCCTCACCGATGCTGCTCGTCGGCCTTCATCCGGGATTCGTACAGATGCGGCGCCGCGCCGAGGGCCGCGCGGGCGGCCTGCTCGGCAGCCCGGAACACCGACCAGTACTGGTCGTCGTAGGCCTCCACGATCTGGAAGCTCCACATCCCCTCCACCACATCCCGGCCGACCAGCGCCGTGTCGATGTCCTCGGCGAGGTCGCCCTGCCCGCAGTCACGCAAGGCCGCCACCGCATCCTGCAGCGCCAGGTCGGCCGTTCCGCAGAGCCGGTGAAAGGCATACAGGTGTCCGCGCGCGTGCTCGACGACCTCCAGCGCCGCGGACAGCTTGCCCAGCGCGTCCACCGTGTCGTCGTCCATGTCCTCGGGGGCAGGATGGACCGGCGCCCGCTCGGGGTGGCGCGCGGTGCCGAAGCGCCGCACGAGGGAGTCCTGGCCCGCGGGATCGCTCATGGACGCGACGCTAGGCGGCGACCCGCCGCTCTGCACGTCGACGGTGCACTTCGACACAGTGGCACGCCGGTAAATGCTGTTCACATCACGCCGATGGTCGGCTGGCGTCCATGATCGACCTACGGCTCAGGAACCGCGCACCCGTCGCGGCGAAGGTCCCCGAGATCACCGCACTCTTCTGGGTGATCAAGATCCTGACGACCGGCATGGGTGAAGCCGCATCGGACTGGCTGGCCACGCTCAGCCTGGTCGTCGCCGGAGGGGTGGGGCTGGTCGGCTTCGCCGTCGCGATGTGGCTGCAGTTCCGCACCCGCCGCTACGTCGCGCCCGTCTACTGGTTCGCGGTGGCGATGGTCGCCGTGTTCGGCACGATGGCCGCCGACGCACTGCACAAGGGCCTGGGGCTGCCGTACACCGTGTCCACGACGTTCTACGCCCTCGTGCTGGCCGTGGTCTTCCTCGCCTGGTGGCGCACCGAGGGCACCCTGTCGATCCACAGCATCGTCACGCGGCGGCGGGAGACCTTCTACTGGATCACCGTGCTGGCGACGTTCGCGCTGGGCACGGCGGCCGGCGACCTCACCGCGACGACGATGCACCTCGGCTTCTTCGGCTCCGCCGTCCTGTTCGCCGTCGTGATCGTGGTGCCGCTCGTCGGCTGGCGCCTGGGGCTGAACGCGGTGGCCGCGTTCTGGTTCGCCTACGTCGTGACCCGCCCGCTGGGCGCATCCGTGGCCGACTGGCTCGGCAAACCGCACCGCATCGGCCGCGGCCTGGGTTACGGCGACGGCTGGGTCGCCCTGATCGCCACCGTCGTCATCGCGGCGCTCGTCGGTTACGTGAGCATCCGGCGCGACGACATCCAGCCCGACCTCGCCGTCTGAGCTGTGTGATGTGCGCCCGAGTGCGCCCGCAGCCTCACCCGCGAGCCCCGGCTGCCGATTGGTCGTGACAGGGCAGCGGGGCGATCGGCACGAGGAGGCGGCGTGAGGGCACCAGAGACACGGCCCGGAGCACAGGCTGGACCCGCGGCGGGAACGCGGTGGCCACCTCCCCGCAGGTCCGACGACGGATTCACCCTCATCGAGCTGCTCGTGGTCGTGGTGGTCATCGGCATCCTGATAGCCATCGCCGTCCCGCTGTATCTGAGCTACCAGAAGAACGCCAACGACGCGACGACCAAGTCCGATCTGCGCAACGCGATTCCCGTCGTCGAGCAGTGCTACTCCGACAACGGCAAGTACCCCGTGCAGTCGGCCGCCGCGGTCAGCCTGCTCACGGTCGTCACCCCGACGGGCACCCCGCCGACCCTCTGCGCGGGCACCTACAAGACGAGCAGCAAGTCCACGGTCAGCTACCTCAGCAACAGCACCGGGACTGCCTACGTCCTCTCCTCGACGAGCACCGCCGGCAGCGGGACCGTCTACTGCTTCTTCAGCGGGGACGCGGGCACCTTGAAGAAGGAGGCCTCCGGCTGGACCCCCACCGCCGTAGCGAGCTGCTGAGGCGGGGTGCCGGACCGACGTGACGTATCCCGCGGCCGCCGATGAATCTGCCAGGGCGCCGCGTACCGAACCTCTGGTGTCACCCGCGCATCACGAGGTCCCGCAGGAGAGTCATGACGATGAGCCCCACACATCCCTACGCGATGTCGGGCGTGGACGTCGGCCTCGCCGAGCTCGGCAGCATCATCGACGACGTCTTCGCCCTGGCCGAGCGCGCCGGCACCGAGGCCCAGGCCGACCGCCGGCTGGGGATCGCGCTCGGCATGATCATGGCCCGGCACGGTGTCACCGAGCACGAGGCGGGAGCCCTCCTCGCACGCGACGCCCGGTCGGCGGGGAGCTCCCTGCCCGACGCCGCTGAAGCGGTCATCACCCGCATGCCGGCACCCGCCACCGGGCGCAGGTTGCCGCGGCACTCGCGCCGGTTGCTCGCCTCCTGGGTGACCGCGGCCTCCGCCTGATCGCATCTCTGCCCGAGCCCGGACCTGCTCCCGCCCGATCGAGGTGGCGGTATACATGTGGGATCCCGACGACGGGAACGCACCGCAGGTGACTCGAGGGGATCCGCGCACATGTCGACGCTGGACAGCTTCCGGGTGGACGGCCGGGTGGCCGTGGTGACCGGATCCGGCCGCGGCATCGGACGCGCCATCGCCCTCGCCCTGGCCGACGCCGGCGCCGATGTGGTCATCACGGCCCGTCGCGGGGACGACGTCGCCGCCGTCGCCGACGAGGTCCGCGCCCGTGGCCGGCGCGCGCTGGCGATCGCCGGTGACCTGCGCGCGGACGGGTTCGCCGACGTGCTGGCCCAGACCGCCGTGGACGAGTTCGGGCACCTCGACATCTGGGTCAACAATGCCGGTGGCACCGACGAGGCGGCGGTACGGCCGCTGGTGCGCACGACGCTCGCCCAGGTCCGCGACATGTTCGAACTCAACTTCTTCGCGGCGTTCGCCGGTTCGGTCGCGGCCGCCCGTCGCATGCCCCGCGGCAGTGCGATCGTCAACATCGCCTCCGGCGCCGGCATGCGCGCTGCCCCCAACACCGGTCCCTACGGGGCGTCGAAGGCGGCGCTGATCAACCTGACCGCCACGATGGCGGCCGAGCTGGCTCCGGCGGGCATCCGCGTCAACGCGATCTCGCCCGGGATGGTCCCGACGGATTCCTTCTACGACGTCCTCGAGTTCACCGAGGACGACCTGCCGGCGCTCGCCCGGACGGTCCCCCTGGGGCGTATGGGCACACCGGAGGACATGGCCCAGGCGGTGCTGTACTTCTGCTCGCCGGCGTCGTCGTGGGTCACCGGGCAGAACCTCCTGGTCGGCGGCGGCCGCGACGGCGGCCGATCGGTCGAGCACCGCAGCTGAGCTCACGCGGCCGTCGGGGCGGCCATCGCACGATCACGTGCCGAGCAGCTCACCCGTCTCGACCAGATGCTGCGCGACGACGGTGAGCTTGCGGTTGACCAGCTGGGAGGCGTGGGACAGGCACTCGAACGCGTCGTCGGCGGTGATCCGCATCCGTTCCATCAGGATGCCCTTGGCCTGGCCGATCAGGTCCCGGTTCCCCAGCGCCTCGGTGAGCTGCGCCGTGCGCTGGGCATCACCCAGGGCCAGGGCGGCGTGCGTGGCGAAGAGCTCGGCCAGCCGGCGGTGGCGGTCGTCGAACGCGTGCGGCTTCTCCGCGAACAGGCTCAGCGTTCCCAGTCGCGTCTGGTTCACCCAGAGCGGCACGCACACCATGCTCGCGACCCCGAGTTCGGCCGCGCGGGCGGAGAACTCCGGCCAGCGGGAGTCGACGGCGGTGTCGTCGAGCACGACGACGGTCTGGTCGCGGGCGGCGTCGATGCAGGGCCCGGTTCCGGTCGAGCGCTGCAGTTCGTCGAGCACCCTCGGCGGCTCCCCGGCCGTGGCCTGGGGCACGAGGGTGCCTCGCAGCAGCAGGATGAGCCCGGCATGCCGCGCCGGTCCGATCGTCTCCACCGCGGTCGCGACGATCGCGTCCAGGGTCGGCTGCAACTCGGCGTTCGCCACATGGAGCGACCGGGCCAGGCGGATCAGGTCCGGCCAACTGGCGTCGTCGAGATCGTCGAAGGCATCGGTGCGGAGGGTCATCACACGTCCTCAGGGCTGCTTGCTCGATTCGCATCGGCTGCGCCGCCGGCGGCGGTGGCGGCCGGGCCGTCCGGACGGTGCCGGATGCGCGTCGCGTGTATGTTGAGGTTACAGGTGAAGACCGTCGCCTCCACTGCTCACCGAAACCGTGGAGATGAGATGCCGTCATCCCGTAAGCCAGATCAGTCCGCCCCCAAGCCCACCAGCCCGACCGGCGTGGACCGCGCCGCCGCCGGCCCCGACAGCCGCGCGCAGGCCGGCCGGTTCCTCACCACGGCGCAGGGCGTGCGTCTGCCCGACACCGACCACTCCCTGAAGGCCGGCGACCGCGGCCCGACGCTCCTGGAGGACTTCCACCTCCGCGAGAAGATCACCCACTTCGACCACGAGCGGATCCCGGAGCGTGTCGTGCACGCGCGCGGCGCGGCGGCACACGGCGTCTTCGTCTCCTACGGCACCGCCGCGTCCGTCACGAGGGCGGCCTTCCTTGCCGAGAAGGGCAAGCAGACCGAGGTCTTCACGCGCTTCTCCACCGTGCTCGGCTCGCGCGGTTCGGCCGACACCGTCCGCGACACCCGTGGCTTCGCGGTGAAGTTCTACACCGACGAGGGCACGTTCGACCTCGTCGGCAACAACATGCCGGTCTTCTTCATCCAGGACGGCATCAAGTTCCCCGACATCATCCACGCCGCAAAACCGCACCCTGACCGCGAGATCCCGCAGGCTCAGTCGGCGCACGACACCTTCTGGGACTTCGTCTCGCTGCACACCGAGGCCACGCACCACGTGTTCTGGAACATGAGCGACCGGGGGATCCCGCGCTCGTACCGGACGATGGAGGGCTTCGGCGTCCACACGTTCCGTCTCGTCAATGCCGACGGCGCGACGAGCCTGGTGAAGTTCCACTGGAAGCCGGCCGCCGGCGTGCACTCGCTGGTCTGGGAAGAAGCCCAGATCACCGCCGGTGTCGATCCTGACTTCCACCGCAGGGACATGGCCGACGGCATCGAGGCCGGCGCGTTCCTCGAGTACGAACTGGGTATCCAGGTCATGCCCGACGACGGGACCGACAGTTTCGAGGGGATCGACCTGCTCGACCCCACCAAGCTCGTCCCGGAGGAGCTCGCCCCGGTGCAGCTGATCGGCAAGCTGACCCTGAACCGCAACCCCACGAACTATTTCGCCGAGACCGAGCAGGTGGCCTTCCACACCGGCCACCTCGTGCCCGGCATCGAGGTCACCAACGACCCGCTGATGCAGGCGCGGCTGTTCTCCTATCTCGACACGCAGCTCACCCGGCTCGGTGGCCCGAACTTCTCGCAGCTGCCGATCAACCGTCCGCACGCGGACGTCAACGACATGCTGCGCGACGGCATGCACCAGACGGCCATCCACACCGGCGTGACGGCCTACCACCGGAACTCCATCGACGGCGGCGAGCCGCTTCTCGCCGGCGCCGAGGACGGTGGCTACGTCCAGACTCCGCGCCCGATCGAGGGCTCCGCGGTGCGGGCGGCACCGGCCTCCTTCGACGACCACTTCTCCCAGGCGACGATGTTCTACCGAAGCCTGAGCGCACTGGAGCAGGCCCACCTCGTCGAGGCGTTCACCTTCGAACTCGGCAAGGTGTTCGAGCAGTCGATCAAGGAACGCGAGCTGCTCGTCCTCGCCGAGGTCGATGCCGACCTGTGCGCCCAGGTCGCGGCAGGTCTCGGCCTGCCGGCACCGAAGGGTTCGCCGGTCGAGGACGGGCTCGTGTCGCCGGCACTGTCACAGCTCGCGCTCACTCCCGGGCCGGTGGCCGGGCGCACGATCGGAATCATCGCCGACGCCGGTTCCGACCTGGCCGGGGTGAAGCAACTGGTGAAGGCCGCCCTGAAGGTCGGCGTGACTGCCCTCGTGGTCGCTCCCGTCGGAGGCGTGCTCAAGGCCGGCCGGCAGAGCGTCGTGGTCGATCGGACCCTGGTGACGACCCGTTCGGTGGAGTTCGACGCGATCGTCGTCGCCGCGGGGACCACGCCCACCAACGACATCAAGCTCGTGCTCCTGCTGCAGGAGGCCTACCGGCACTGCAAGGCGATGGCCGCCTGGGGTGACGGATCGGTGATCCTGGAGCTGGCGGGCGTGCCGTCCGACGGGCCCGGCGTGTCGGTCGGAGATGCGGTCGCCAAGCCGTTCGTCGACCAGCTCGTCACCGCGCTCGGCCTGCACCGCGCCTGGGACAGGGCACCGCTGGTGATGTCCTCGGCCGTCTCACCGGCCGGCTGAGAGGCGCTGCCGCCATGACCGTGACGGATGAGGAGATCGCGTATCTGCTCGGCGTCGTCGACCTGGCGCGCAGCGGGCAGACGGCAGAACTGGAGGCGGCGATCGCCGGCGGCATTCCCGTGAACCTCACCAACGGCGCCGGTGACTCGCTCCTCATCCTGGCCGCGTACCACTGTCAGGCCGACACCGTGGCGATGCTGCTCCGCCGCGGCGCCGACACCGGCCGCGTCAACGATCGCGGGCAGACCGCGCTCGGCGCCGCGGTGTTCCGTCAGTCCGTCCCGGTCGTCAGGTCACTCCTGGCGGCCGGCGCGGACCCGGCCGCCGGCGAGCGCTCGGCGCTGCAGGTGGCGCAGTTCTTCGGCCTCACCCAGCTGACGGAGCTGCTGGTCACACGAGCGGACCACCGAGCGGACCACCGAGCCGATCAGCTAGCGCGGACCGCGGCGGCGACGGTGGCCCGGGCGCCGACGGTGTGCAGGGAGTCCAGTGCCGCCGTGTACTCGCGGAGGAACCGCTCGTTGTCGGCGAGGTCGCCGAAGATCTCCCGCTGCGCGACGAACGCCCCCGGATCGGTGCGCTGGGATCGAGCCGCGGCGGTCAGCTGTTCGCTGATCCGGTCGACGACGGTGATCGGCTCGCCCGACTCGTCGACGCCCTCGGCGTAGCGCGCCCACGCCGCGACCACCAGCGTGGCCGCGCGAGATCTCGCCGCCGGTGGCCAGCTGCTCGCGGATGACCGGCAGCACCCACTTCGGGATCCGGTCCGAGCTCTCCGCGCACAGCCGGGCGAGCGTGTCGCGCACCTCCGGGTTGGCGAACCGCTCGATCAGCGTGGCCTTGTACGCCTCCAGATCCACGCCGGGGACGGGTCGCAGGGTCGGCGTCGGCCTCCCGGTCCATGTAGCCGCAGACGAACTCGACGAACAGCGGGTCGGCGCAGACCTCGTGGGCGAAGCGGTAACCGGCGAGGTAGCCGAGATAGCAGAGCGCCTGGTGGCGAGGCGTTGAGCAGCCGCAGCTTCATCAGCTCGTACGGCTCGACGTCGCTCACCATCTGCACGCCGGCGTCCTGGTAGGGCGGCCGCCCGAGCCCGAAGTCGTCCTCGAGCACCCACTGGGTGAAGGGCTCGCAGACCACCGGCCAGGCGTCGCTCACGCCGAACTGGCTCGCGAGCAGCTCGCGGTCGGCGTCGGTGGTGACGGGGGTGATCCGGTCGACCATGGAGTTCGGGAAGTGCACGTGCTCCTCGACCCACTCGCCGAGTTCCACCGAGCGCAGCCGGCCGAACGCGCTGAACATGCGCCGGGCGACGTCGCCGTTGCCCTGGATGTTGTCGCACGACATCACCGTGAAGGGAGCGATGCCGCGGTCGCGGCGCCGCGCCAGGGCCTCGACGACCAGCCCGAACGACGTCGACGGCACGGCGCCGGGCACCGCGTCGGCGAGCACCGCCTCGTTGCGCACGTCGAACTCGCCGGTCACCGGGTGGAGGTTGTAGCCGCCTTCGGTCACCGTCAGCGACACGATGCGGGTCGTGGGCGCGGCCATCTTCTCGACGACCGCTTCGGGATCGTCCGGCGCCAGCAGGTACTCCACGATCGAGCCGATGACACGCGGCTCGAGGGAGCCGTCCGGATGCTTCACCACCACGGTGTACAGGCAGTCCTGCGCCTGGAGCACCTCCTGCATCCGCCGGTCCTGCGGGAGCACGCCGACACCGCAGATCCCCCAGTCCAGCGCCTCACCGGCGTTCATCAACCGGTCCAGGTACATCGCCTGGTGCGCCCGGTGGAACGCGCCGACGCCGAGGTGGACGATGCCGACGGTGACCGCGGCGCGGTCGTAGGCCGGGACCGGCACCACCGCGCCGATCGCCTCGACCGTCGCGGAGTTCAGCGCGGTCGTCGTGTGCGAGGTCGACACGCCTACTTCACCGCGCCGAGGGACAGTCCCTGCACCAGCTTGTCCTGCGCGGCGAAGCCGGCCACCAGCACCGGGATCGACACGGCCACGGTGCCCGCACACAGCTGCGCCAGGTAGGAGTGCTCGGTCTGGATGAGCGTGTTCACGAACACCGGCGCGGTCTGGGCGTTGACGCTGGTCAGCACCTTGGCGAACAGCTGCTCGTTCCAGGAGAAGATGAAGCAGATCAGCGACGTGGCGGCGATTCCGGGCATGGCGATCGGCGCGACGATCTTGCGCATGATCTGCAGCGTATTCGCACCGTCGATGGACGCCGCCTCGATGATGGCCGGCGGCACCTCGGCCAGGAACGACCGCATCATCCAGACCGCGATCGGCAGGTTCATCGAGGTGTAGAGGATGACCAGGACCCAGACGTTGTCCGGCAGGTGCGATCGACCTTCGTCGTGAACAGGTAGATCGGCAGGATCCCGGCGACCGGCGGCAGCATCTTGGTCGACAGGAAGAAGAACATCGTGTCCGTCCACTTGCGCACCGGCCTGATCGACAGCGCGTACGCCGCCGGGATCGCCAGCGCGAGCACGAAGATCGTCGAGACGATGCTCGTCGTCGACCGAGTTGATCAGCGCCGGGCGGATGTTGGTGGTCGCGCTGAACAGGTTCGAGTAGTTCGACAGCGTCAGGGACGCGCCCCAGCTCGGCGGGTAGGTCTGCGCCTTGGCCGGGGTGTGCAGCGAGGTGAGCAGCATGTAGAGGATCGGCACGATGAAGATGAGGCCGATGACCCAGGCGGTGAGGCCGACGAGCCAGGGTGGTCATGTTGCCGGCGGCGGCGCGGTGCCGTGCGTCACGGTCTCCGTCCGCGTGTCGCGTGCCGGGCAGGGTGGCGGTCATCAGGCACCTTCCTCCGAGAGCAGCGACGACACGACGCGCAGGCCGAAGGTCGCGACGACGATCGAGCCGAACACCACGACGACGCCGAGCGCGGACGCGACGCCGTAGTCCTTGGCCGAGTAGAAGACCTCGTAGACCTCGTACGGGATGTTGGTGGAGTTCTGGCCGCCGGTCATGCCGACGATCGAGTCGAAGTTCTGGACGATGAAGATCGTGCCGAGCGTGGCGCCGAGTTCGAGGTAGCGGCGCATGTGCGGCAACGTGATGGCGCGGAACATCTGCCAGGCGTTGGCGCCGTCGACCCGGCGCGGCCTCCATGATCTCGGGGTCGCGCGACTGCAGGCCGGCCAGCAGGATCAGCATCATGAACGGCGTCCACTGCCAGATCAGCTCGATCTCGATGGACAGCTTCGGGATGGGTGGTCAGGAAGGAGATGTTCTGGGCGTTCTTGACGCCGAGTTCGCCGAGCAGCCCGTCGACGAGGCCGAAGCCGGTCTGCAGCATGCCGTTGCCCCAGAACACCGCGGCGGCGATCGGCACGATCAGGAACGGCGCGATCATCATCGTGCGCACGATGCCGCGGCCGAAGAACTTGCGGTCCAGCAGCAGCGCGATGCCCAGCCCCAGGCAGCACGCTGACGACCACCACGGTCACCGTCATCTCGATCGAGGTCCAGACGGCGTTGCGGTACTCCGGGATGGTGAAGACCTCGCTTGTAGTTGCTGAGGCCGGCGAAGGACTTGCCCGGGGCGTCGGGCTGGGCGCTCCAGTTCAGGAACGACATGACGAGCGTCGCCACGAACGGCAGCTGGGTCACCAGGATCATGAACACCAGCGCCGGCAGCAGCGGGGCCCGCCGCACCCAGGAGTCCTTGCCCCACTTGCTGATCCCCGAGGATTTCGCCCGCTCCTCGACGACCTGCGAGGTCAGCACCTCCTCGTTCGACCGCGGTAGTGCTCATCTGTTGCCTCCTCAGCTGTGTGGCGCCGGTGCGATGGAGCTCATCGGCGGGTGAGGCGGGCCCGGCCAGGATCGGCCGTGGCCGGGCCACCTCATCCCCCTGGGACGGAACTACCTGTTCCGAAGGGACGGGAACTACTTGTTCTTCTCCTTGTCCCCTGCCGCCTGGGCCGCGCTCTGGCAGGAGTTCAGTGCCGAGTCCACGCTCGTCGAGCCGGCGATCGCGCTGCTGATGTCCTTCGCGCACGCCGTGCCGAAGTCGGTGAACGACGGGATCCCGACGAACTGGATGCCGCTGTAGGGCCGCGGCTGGACGCCCGGGTTGGCCGCCGGGGCGTTCTTGATCGCGTCGAGGGTCGGCGTCGCGAACGCAGCGGCGACCTTGAGGTAGGTCGGGTCGGAGTAGGTCGAGGCCCGCTTGCCGGCCGGGACGTTCGTCGGGCCGCCCGTGCTCGGGTTGGCCGTGTCGCCGGCGACGAGCTGCTCGTAGGCCTTGCTCGACGCCCAGCTGACGAACTTGGCGGCTTCGGTCTGCTTCTTGGACGCCTTCTCGATCGCCCACGCCCACGTGTACAGCCAGCCCGACTGCGCGGTCTGGTCGTGCGGGAGCCGCGACGTAGCCGATCTTGCCCTTCACCGGCGAGTCGGCGGCCTCGAGCGAGCCGGCCGCGGCCGTCGAGTCGTACCACATGGCGACCTTGCCCTGCTGCAGCGCGTTCAGGCACTGCGGGAAGCTGAACGTCGCCGCTCCCGCCTCGCCGTGCTGCTTGATCAGGTTGACGTAGAAGTTGGCCGCCGTCTTGAAGCCACCCGTGTTCACCTGGGCGTTCCAGCTGTTGTCGAACCAGGTGCCGCCCATCGTGTTGACCACGGTGGTCAGCGGGGCCAGGTTGTCGCCCCAGCCGGCCAGGCCGCGCAGGCAGATGCCCTTCATGCCGGGCTGCGGCGCCGTCGGCCTTCGCCGCCCACTGCGCGACCTGGGCCCACGTCGGGTTGGCGGGCACCGTGATCCCGAGCTTGGCGAAGACGTCCTTGCGGTACATCAGGAAGGAGGACTCACCGTAGAACGGCTCGCCGTAGACCTTGCCGTTGTAGGACAGGGCCGCGGTCATCGACGGCAGGATGTCGGCCTGGTCGAAGGTCGAGTCCGTCGCGATGCCCTGCATGTCGGAGATCCAGCCGGCCTTGGCGTAATAGGGGATCTCGAAGTTGGACAGGGTGGCGACGTCGTACTGACCGGACTGGTTGGCGAACTCGGTGCTGGCCGTGTCGCGCATGTCCTGCTCGACCTTGACGACGAAGTTGACCTTGATGCCGGTGTGTCTTGGTGAAGTTCGCGGCGGTGAGCTTCTGCAGTTCGAGCATCGGCGGGTTGTTCACCATCAACACGTTGATCGACTTGCTGCCGCCCCCACCGCCTCCGCCTCCGCCGGCACCGCTGCACGCGGTGAGCCCGACGGCGAGCAGCGCGGCGGAGACTGCTGCCACACCCTGCTTCGTCCTGATGTGCATGGACATTCTCCTCACGATTGGTCATGGACAAGCAAGTTCGCGGACCAGGTCCGGTTGCCCCCGTGCGCTCATTTGAGCGCCACGCGCCCGAAGTGGTGCGGTTCATAAGATGCAGCCCGCACTGTCGAGGTGTCAAGGATCTGTGCCAAACTGATACGTCATGCGCTCAAACGAGCGCGAGGAGGGCGGGGACCGATGCCACGCACGAGTGAGCTGATCCTGACCGCACGGGTCGCCCGCGGCTATTACCTGCAGGGCAAATCCAAGTCCGAGCTGGCGGCGGAGATGAAGATCAGCCGATTCCGCGTCGCGCGCCTGCTGGAAGCGGCCCGCCGCGACGGCACGGTCCGCATCGAGATCCACACTCCAGGAGTCGTGGACACCGAGCTGTCGGCACAGTTGCAGGAGCACTTCGGCCTGCGGCACGCCATCGTCCTGGATCTCACCGACGACGACCCGGCCAACCTGCGCGTCCGGCTCGGTGAGGCCGCCGCCGAACTGCTCAGCGACATCGCCACGTCCGACGACGTCATCGGCCTGGCGTGGGCGCGATCGCTGCGCGGGATCGGCACTCTTCCCGCTCCGCTGCCCGGCTGTGCCGCCGTCCAGCTCACCGGCGCGCTGACGGGGCCTGACGGAAGCGACGTGCTGGAGTTGGTGCGTCGGGTGGCGCGGGCCGGCGGCGGCGCTGCGCACGTCTTCTACGCTCCGCTCGTCGTGCCCGACGCGGCTACCGCGCGCACCCTGCGCCGCCAGCCCGATGTGGCCCGCGCGGCGGCGATGGTGGCCGAGGTGACGATCGCCGCCGTGGGAATCGGCGCGTGGTCCGCGGGTCAGTCCACGATCTTCGACACGATCGACCAGCCGAGCCGGGAGAAGGCGCGCCAACTCGGCGTCCGCGCGGAGATCTCGGGTGCCTTCATCGACGAGGACGGCCGGCAGGTCACCACCCCGCTGAGCAAGCGGATCATCGGCATCACCGCCGAGCAGCTGGCCTCCATCGAGACCGTGCTGGCCGTGGCCTACGGGGAGGGGAAGGCGGACGCCGTGCGGTATGCACTGAAGGGCGGCCTCGTCAACGCCCTCGTCACGCACAGCGCTCTCGCGCGCAAGGTGCTGGAGGACAGCGCCGCCGCCGCAGGGTAGAGCTGAACCGCGCACCGAGCGGCGACCGTACGCGGGGGTACCGTGAGTGGCGCTGAGCCCTCCAGCCAGTCCGACAGAGTTCTCCCGCCGACGGCCGTGGAACTCCCAGAGCACCCGCTCACAGCGGACATCCGGGTGAGTCCCCCACCGAAATCGCCGCCGTGCCGCTCGCGCCCGCGCGGACCCGCGTCCGGACCTCGCACTTCGACGCCGTCCGCAATCTGCACTACGCCAAGCCGATCATGCGCGGCTGGTCGCACCTGGTCTGGTTCGGTCTCTGCCTGACGCTCGGACCGTGGGCGATCGCGTCCCGCGGCGGCGGCGCGGAGCGGGTCCTCGCGTTGACCGTCTACGTCACCGCCATCTCGGGACTGTTCGGCGTGAGCGCGCTGTACCACTGCGGAACCTGGTCGGCCGCCGCCGCGCGACGATGGCAACGGGCCGACCACGTCATGATCCTGTTCATGATCGCGGGTACCGCCACCCCCACGTTCCTGCTGACGGGGCTCGGCCGGCTCGGGGTCATCGCCACGATCTCGATGTGGACGCTCGCACTCGGCGTGGCCGGGCTGCACCTGCGCCGCATGCAGGTGCCGGAGCGGGTGATCGGCGCCGCCTTCCTGGTCCTGGGTTGGGGCGGCGCGCTCGTCATCCCGACTGTCTGGATCCGTTCGGGCGCGCCCGCGGCGCTGATGATCGTGGGCGGAGGGCTGCTCTTCACGGGCGGGGCCATCGGGTATCACCGACGCAGCCCCGACCCGTTCCCCACGGTCTTCGGCTACCACGAGGTCTTCCATGCATGCGTCTGCGCCGCCGCGACGCTTCAGTTCATCGCGATCATGGGGTACATCGCCTGAATCGTCCGGCGATCCGGCTCAGCGCGCGGCGCGCTGGGACGTTGCCGCGGTGACGTCCAGATCCGCCAGGCCGAGTTCGTGGATGGGTTGATCGGGGAACGGGGTGCTGCTGTCAACGGTGAGATCCGCCCCGACGTGCAGCAGTTCGCCGGAGTTCATCAGCCGCCAGCCGGGGTCTGCGTCCATGGGCTCGCTCGCGAGGATCACGCTCGGTCGTGCGGCGAATTCGTCGGACCTGGCGTGGATGCGGTCGGTGCGCGCGTCCAGACCGCCGGCCGTGGCGGAGCCGCCGGAGGGTCGCTGCAGGACCCACAGCTCGTTGGTGGCCGGGTAGCGCAGCGCCCACAGATCGGTGGCCGTCGTGAGCACGAAGTTGACCGAATACACGGGCAGGTTCGCGTCGATCCAGCCGATCGCCTCGATCACCCCGGCCGCCACGTCCCCGCCGCGCCGGCTGATCTCGGCGGTGATCAGGGCGAAGACCCGCTCGCTGTCGGTCTCGCCGCGCACCAGGTCGCGCGCCCCGAGTTCGCTGAGATGGGCGTCCAGGTCGGCGAGGCCGGAGACCACGCCGTTGTGGGCGAACAATCGCCCGTCCTGCTCGAAGGGGTGGGTGTTGAGCACCGTGTGGGCGCCGGTGCTGGCGTGGCGGACATGGGCGAGGAACGTGGTGCCGGTCAGCTCACGGGCGGCGGAGGCGAACTCCACGTCATCCCAGGCCGCGATCGGCTGCTTGTCGACGTGAGGCACCCCGTCGGCGTCGAAGACACCGATGCCCGCACCATCCGGGTTGCGGTGGCTCTGCGCGGCCAGGCTGTCCGGCGCGTCCAGCAACCAGAACGTCGCCGTCGCGGTCGCCGAGCCGGCATGCAACCCGAACAGCCGGCACATCAGCGCGGGTCGCCCGTCGCGGTCGCATGGTCGCAAGTACTTCCCGATGCCGTGGTGTCACCGGGCCCACGCTACCCAGCGCGTCACTTCACCGTGACTTCGCGCGCCCTGAGGTGATGCTGGGCATGGGCGATGGCCTCGGGCATCGTGGCGAACAGGTGCCCCTGCTGGGTCAGTGACGTGACGGCGCCCACCGAGGTGAGCACGCGGGCTGACTCCGCCGTGAGGCCCTTCAGCAGAACGGTGATGCCACGCGACTCGAGATCATCGACGATCTCACCGATGGCCCTCGCTGCGGTGGCGTCCACGCCGTCCAGCCCGCTCATCCGCAGAATCACGACCTGGACATCGGAGATGGCGGTGAGGTCGCTCAGGAACCGGTTCACGACAGCGAAGTACAGCGGTCCGTCCAGCCGGTAGACCAGCACGTGCTCGGTCAACAGCTCGTGTTCGAGGTCATCGTCGAGTTCGGGCCGGTGCGCGCTCACGGGCTCGGCGACAGCACCTGCGGAGGACGACAGCCGCACGAGCGCCAGCACCACCGCAAGGAGGAGGCCGAGACCGACCGCCTCGACCAGATCCAGCGCGACGGTGGCGGCCGCAGTCACGACGAATACCAGCGCGTCGCCCCGCGTGGAACCCAGTACGGAGCGGACGTTGTGCCGCTCGATCATCCGGTAGGCGGTCACGAGCAGCACTCCCGCGAGCACGACCAGCGGGACGCGGGCGACAAGCCCGGACGCCGCGTACATGATCGCGGCCAGTACCGCGGCGTGAGTCAGGGCGGCCACCCGAGTGTGGGCGCCGGCTCGGGCATTCACGGCGGTGCGCGCGATCGCTCCGGTGGCCGGCATCCCCCCGCAGATGCCGCTGGCGATGTTGGCCAGCCCCTGTCCGAACAGCTCCCGGTCCGGGTCGTGCCTGGGTGCGTCGCTCATGCCGTCAGCCACCCGCGCCGACAGCAGGCTCTCCAGAGCGCCGAGGAAGGCCACCACCAGCGCCGGAACGACGAGGCCCGTGGCCTGGCCGAAGTGGGGAAGGACCGGCACCGGAAGTCCGTGCGGCAACGTCCCGATCCGCGCCAGCCGCAGATCCGCCAGCTGGGTGACGGCGGTGATGACGACGATGGCGATCAAGCTCGCCGGCAGTGCGCGGTGCACCTTGGGCAGGCCGACGGTCACGACCACCGTGATCGCCAGGACGGCGAGCACGGTCCAGTGCGGATGCCTCACGAAGCGTCCGACCGCCACCGCAGCAGCTGCCGTCGCGTTCTGCACCTCGGGCTTGCTCACACCCAGGGCGCTCGGAACCTCCTGGGCCGCGATGACGATCGCGATGCCCACCGTGAAGCCCTCGATCAGCGGCCACGGCACGTAGGCCAACAACCGGCCCAACCGCAGCACCGCCGCGAGCACGATCACGAGCCCGGCCAGCACGGCCAGTGGGAACACGACCTGCGCGCCATCTCGTGCCACCAGGGGAACCAGCACCACGGTCATCGCGCCGGTGGGACCCGACACCTGGATGTTCGACCCACCGAAGACGGCCGCGACCGTTCCGGCGATCACCGCGGTGACCAGACCGGGAGCGGCACCCACGCCCGAGGCCACTCCGAACGCCAGCGCCAACGGAAGGGCCACCACGCCGACGGTCACCCCGGCGAGCAGGTCCCGCGGCCACGAGCGACGGAGACCGACGTAATCCGACCGGCGCGGCAGGAGACCGATCACCACGCCCATGAGGGACCGAGATCGGCCGAGTGCTTGCCGCACGGAGCGGGAGGTCCGGGTCGCGCCGCCGACCGCCGTCATCGCCGGCTGGTGCTCAACCCGGCAGACCGCGACGCGCCGGTCCGTGCGCGGCCCGTCGGACGGGTGACGGCATGAATCCCGGATCCGACCGCATCCTCGTCGTTGTCGAGGGCGTCCAGCAGCCGCTGGTCCCCGCGCAGGTTCTCCGAGAGCAACTGGCGCGCCACGGCGAGCAATCGCGCCGTCCGGCGGTCACGCAACGAGCAGAACACCGAGTTCTTCACCCGGCGACTGTCGACCAGCCCGGCCCGCCGCAGGACGCCGACCTGCTGCGACAGGTGCGACAACTCCAGGCCCGTCTCGACTGCCAATTCACCGATCGTGCACTCGCGGGTAGCCAGCACCTCGAGGACGCGCACCCGCGCCGGGTGACCCATCGCCTTGAACAAGTCGGCCTTCGCCTCAGCGATCGGTCTTCCGGGAGTGAACGGCACCTGATCATCGTGCATCTAGTTGATAATTACATCAAGTGATGAAGTCATGGAATTCATCACTATGGCACGGGGTTGGCCCTGGTCGCTCCGCCGCCGATCCGACTTCCACGGGGATCTGGGGCGTGGCGGCCGTACGATCTGGCCATGCCCGACTCGGGGGTGCGGTTGAGCGAAGTGCTGGTGGCACTGTCGACCGCGACCGATCTGGGCCTGGGTCAGCCGGCCGAACACATGGTGCGCGCGGCCCGGATCGGCATGCGGATCGGCGGGCGGCTCGGGTTGAGCCGGGACCAGCTGGCCGACCTGTACGACGTGAGCCTGTTGACGTATGTCGGGTGTCCCATCCTCGGCAACGAGGCCGCCGCGCTGTTCGGTGACGACATCGACTTCCGCGCCCGGGCGGTCGAGGTGGATCTTGCCGGGCTGCCCGCGGCGAGGTTGCTGGCACGCCGCGCCGGTTCGGGTGCGGCACCGTTGCGACGCGCCCGCCAGGTCGTCGGCGTGCTGGCCACAGGGGGCCGGGCGATGGTCGAGCAGATGGCCAACCACTGCTCGGTGGCCGGTCAGCTCGCCGATCGCCTCGGTCTCAGCGCGGAGGTCCGGGCCGGTGTCGAGCAGTCCTACGCGCGGTGGGACGGCAAGGGGGTTCCGTCCGACCTTGCCGGCGACGGGCTCGCACTCTCTGCCCGGATCGCGCATGTGGCCGAGGCGTGCGAGGTCTTCGAGCGCACGTCCGGGATCGACGGGGCGGTCGAGATGGTGCGGTCGCGGCGGGGCACGCACTTCGACCCTGATGTTGCCGCTGCGGTGCAGGGCGACCCCCGCGGACTGTTCGCCGGAATCGACGAGGACGCCGCGCGCGAGATCCTCGAGGCCGAACCGGTTTCGCGCGCGCCGCTGACCGACGCGCACCTGGACGCAGCACTCGAGGCGATCGGTGACTTCTGCGACCTGCGCTGCTCGTTCTTCGCCGGGCACAGCCGAGGGACCGCCGACCTGGTCACCGGTGCGCTGACGCAGCTGCGGGTGTCCGACAGTGAAATGCAGCTGGCCCGCCGAGCGGCACTGGTACACGACCTCGGCAGGTTCGGCGTTCCCGGCTCCGTCTGGAACAAGGCCGGTCGGCTCAACAGCCGTGAGACCGAGCGCATGCGGCTGCACGTCTACTACGTCGAGCGGATCTTCGCGCGCCCCGAGCCGCTTCACCGGATCGGGCTGCTCGCGGCGACCCATCACGAACGGATGGACGGCACCGGGTACCACCGGGGTCTCAGCGGTTCGCAGCTCTCGGTGTCGGCGCGGGTACTCGCCGCGGCTGACGCCTATCACGCGATGACGCAGCCGCGCCCCCATCGTGCCGCGCTGGATCCCGACGCCGCCGCCCGCGAGCTCCGCCGCGATGCCGCCGACGGGAGGCTCGACCGGCTTGCCGCCGACGCGGTCCTGGTGGCGGCAGGACAGATCGCGTCCTTGCCGCGCTCGCCCTCTACGCTGACCCCGCGCGAGCTCGAGGTGCTCCGGCTCCTTGTCCAGGGACAGCCGAACAAGGGCATCGCCAGGCGGTTGGCCATCACACCCAAGACCGCCGGCAACCACATCGAGCACATCTACACCAAGCTCGGCGTGACCAACCGAGCCGCCGCCACCATGCGAGCCATCCAGGAGCGCCTCGTCTGACGGCTCACTCACTGGGAGTGACAGTTGCCCTCGGACACCAGCCCGGACAGGCGCTGCGTCACGGGTAGCTTGACCACACCATGTGGATCGATCCGCGACTGCGTCGCCAAGCGAGGAACGCCAATACGGAAGACCTCTCCTTCCGCGTGAGCGCCGACGCCGGCGCCCTACTCGCCTCGGTGCGAGAAACGATCATGGAAGTTGTCGCGTTGTGGGAAGCGGATCCGCCGGTGGTGACGTCCGACGGTGAGCCCGCGCCGCCGGCGGAGATGACGGCCGTAGCAGTGCCGCCCGACGTGGTCGTGTCGATGGGGAAGTTCACCGACGTTGCGGTGTCCTTCGAGTGGCTGAGCAGGCAGCTGGCCGCGCGCCTGCCCGCCGACACGCGGCTGTCGGCCCTGGAGCGGACAGTGCTGCCCAGCAGCACGTTCGGTCCGGTCGCGGCGCTGGAGCTGCGCATCGCACTCGAGGCGACCCAGGTCGGATCTGACTGGCACGTGAGCCCGGAGCTGGCCCGACTTGCCGATGAGACCGCTGTGGAGTGGCTCGCCCGCTTCGGACCGAGCACGCCGCTCTACCTGTCACCGATGAGCAGCCGCGACGTGCGAGTGCCCCGGGGAGAGGAACTGGCCACGCTGAGCCTGCAGCGCGACACCTTCCCCACAGCGATCCTGTCCAGTGCATTCGGCAAGGAATTCCGGATGATCTTCCACTGGTACCCGACCGCGCACCTGTCGTTCATCATCGGCACGTCCGACCCCAACGCGTTCGACTGGCAACCGGCCCTGGACTCCTTACTTGCGATACTGCGGCGCCTTGAGCCACACACGCAGATGGCCGTCATCCAGTTCACCGACACCATGCTTGCCGTTGGGCCGGGCGCGCACGGCAGCCGCCTGCTATCGCTGATCCCGACCCGGAAATTCCTGAACACAAAGCGGGAAAGGCTCCTGGAGAAGACCGGTCTCGTGGACGCGCACGGGCTCAGCTTTCTTCCCACTCCGCCCGCCGGAATCGACCCGACGTGGCAGCAAACACCGTTCGGTCACCTCACCCAGGTCAGCGCGCCCGACCTGTCCGACTGGTTCGCACAATTCCCGGACGCGGCCACCCTCACTGCCGGCCGACACGCCCTCGCCCCACTCCTCCAGGAACCCACCCCGCTCGTGTGACGGACCCGGCCCGTGATCTGGCTGTCCATGCGCGCCTCACATCCGCACTCCAACGGAGCCGAGCTGATCGCCGGCGGCCCTGCTAGGCGCCAGGTAGTGAACGGTCCAGCGCGTGGCGGAACGACTGAGGGGGCGTAGGGGTTCTACGGTCTGGCCATCGTTGCCCGCTCGTGCAGGCGATCAACGTGGTTTCCGAACTCCAGCGCCGCCTCCGTTACGGTGCACGTCTGCAATGGGAGACCGTCTACGACCTGCACGACGACTACGAGTACGTCCGGAACGTGCAGCACGCGACGCTGCACCGGGCCGATGTCGGGCTTGATCCGAACCCGGCTTTGTTCGGATCGCCCGAGTGGTGGACGTGCATCGAGGACGGCTTGGTCCTGACTCGGACTCTCGACGGCATCGTCGGCGACGTCCGGTGGGAGAGCATGGGCGACTGGCCGGGATGGACGTTCCGCGCGGCGAACGGCGACGAGTCAGACTGGACACGCGAAGGTGATCACACCCGGTATGTGACCGGATTACGTGTCCGCATCACGACCGCCACCGTCCGTTGGAAGCCAGGTGTAGCGGCTGTCATGCAGCTCGGTGAACAACCCGAACACGACGTGCTTATCCGAGTCGACCTGGAGCCAAGCGACAAGCGCTCAGCGGCGCTGGGACCCGGGCCGTTTCCAGGTGCGTACGACGACAGCGAGTCAGTCACACCAGATCCTCGAACGACTCCTCTCCAGGGCGCCATATCATCCAGCTTCGGTCATCGAACCCGGAGAGCATGGCGATCTCTGGGCCGTCTAGGTCGTCGCGGGACGGATGGACGATGACCCTTCCGGACTCAAACTCAATGAGGAGCCCCTGGCCGGTCTTCTCGCTCGTAGCCACCACCGGTTCTGCGAGCAACGAACAAAGCGCATCGCGGAACCCTGGGTCACCGTAGGCGATCGGACCCGCTCCGAGGTCGACGTTGGGCCACACGTCGCAGGTGAGGATCGGTCCGTCGAAGGTGAGTTGCAGGTACCACTTCAAGAAGACGACGGTGCTGAGGTTTCTGCCGACGAGTCGAGACAGGAGCTCATTAGGTACGTAGCTCACGGTGCCGCCTCCGACGTGCGCGCACGCCACCACTCGGCGACAGACCCCGCGAGCCAGAGATCGCGCTGGTCATCCCTACCCAGACCGAAATGCTCGACTCGTTCCTCACACACCCACGAAGCGATCGCATCGATGCTCGCACCAGAGAACAGCTGGTGCATCAATGGGCTGATCATGCAGTCGTTCTCGTCAGCGGCCTCGGGCACGTCGCCAACGCCGATGGGTCCCACTCCAGCAGTATCCGACGCAACTGGAGCTGAGACTCTCGCGTCCGGTCACGGTTTCGAGGGCTCCCGGGGTCCCGCGGGTCAGGGTTGGCCATGACCTCAGTATCGCGAGCGCACAAGCCAATTGCGCAACCACGCGGGTGTGCGAAAACCATTTGGGCGATCCAATCGGCTGGTACCTGTTGCTAGTTTGGCCGCATCATGTGGATTGATCCGCGACTGCGTCGCCAAGCGAGGAACGCCAACACAGAAGAGCTGTCCTTCCGCGTGAGCGCTCCTACGGACCACTCCGAGATCCCAGCATTGGTGCAAGCGGCGATCGCGGACACCGTCAGACTTTGGGCGGCCGGTGCGGCCGTGATGACGCGATGGGGACAGCCTGCCCCGCCCCCCGAGATGTTGGCGTCGTCGGTCCCGCCGGACGTCTATGTGTGGATGGGCAAATTTACCGAAGTCACCACGTCTTTCGAGTGGCTCGTGCGGCAGCTGGCACTCCGCCTGCCAAAGGACGCGCGGTTGACGGCGCTCGATCGCCTGGTCGTGCCGGGCTCCAACCGCGAGCCGCTGGCGGCGATGGAGCTGCGCATCGCGCTCGAGGCGACGCGGCCTGGATATGACTGGAAAGCCACACCCGAGGTGGAAGCGTTCACGGACGCCGCCGCGTTGGACTGGCTCGCCGAAGTCGGTCCATACGCCGCGATCTATCTCCTCACAACGAGCGGCGCTAGCGTTCGATTGAGACGTGGCGATGAGCTGACCGCGGTGCGCGCTCAGCGTGACACCGATCTCGGCGCGACCCTGTTCAGCGTCTTCGGTACAAAGTTCCGTCTGACCAAGCACTGGTTCCCTACCGCGCAGCTGTCGCTCGTGATCGGTGACTCTGATCGTGCTGCCTTCCAATGGCAGGCTGCCCTCGATGCCCTGGTGGAACGCATGAGGATCCTCGAACCGCACGCGCATATGGCGTTCATCCACAACACTGACACGCTGGCAGCCACCGGGGTCGTGGCGCATGACAGACGGAGGCTCTGGGAGCTCCCTATTTCGCGCCACATGAACGACCTACGTGAACGCGAGGTCGAGGAATGCGGGCTGGTCGACGCCCAAGGTTGCACCTTCCTGCCCGCCATACCAGAAGGTGTCGACCACGGATGGCGGCAACAGCCGTTCGGCCACCTGACCATGCTCACCGCGCCAAACCTCGGCGATTGGCTCGCACAACCGCCGGGTGAGGCCACTGTCGCTGCTGGGCGACAGGTGCTAGCACCACTGCTGTATGACGAGGTTTGATTCGGACAGACTCGGTGGCTGCACACGCTGCCTCTCCCCGCCTACTAAGCGTTAGAGAACACCCGCCGGACCTCGCGCACCCTGGGCCTCGTCACGCGCTCGGCGCCGTGAGGCCGCGGACGAGCTCCGCTGGGTTGATGCTGAGTGCTGCGGCGAGCTTGAGGATGTTGTGCAGGGTGAGGTTACGTCGACCCCTTTCGACCTGGCCCACGAATGCCCAGTGCAAGCCTGCGGCCGCGGCCAACGCCTCCTGACTCAGCCCGAGCGCGTGACGTTGCGCTCGAACTCGCTGACCGAATTCGGTCGTCGCGTCGGACAGCGGGGGCGGCAGCCATAGGTCCAACCCAATACATCCCATGTATCTACGCCCAGAGACGTTTCGTCCCATGCCTATACGTCCAATTGTCGGAGAAGCCAACGAAAGGACAGTCATGGGGGACCCGCGTATCCACTCACGCTCACTCTTCTGGGATCGACTGCACCGTCTGCGGCCCGACCGGGGAGGTGAAGCCTCCGACGTTCGCCACGCTGCGTGAGCTCTGGGCGGACCTGCTCGACTACGAGCAACGTGGCTGGGTACTGCGAGACGACGGCCGGGTCCTCTGTCCGATCCACGCCCAGGTCGCCCAGTGCGACGAGCGCGGTCACGTCGTCGGTCCTTGGACCGAGCACCCGTTGGACGACGAGATCGACTGGCGCTACTGCCAAAGGTGCGGCAGCGAGTTCGAGCAGCGCTCGTTGCACAGCAAGGGCGGCACGCTTGTGGATCGGCCCGATGACTCACACGACGGGTAAGCAGATCTACCGGATGGCGACGGTGGGGTCACGGGAGACAGCGTCCGCGATGCGCTGCCGCATGGAAGGGTGCATGTCGATGGACTGGAGTTCGTCGAGACTGAACCAGGACACCTGCCGACTCTCACTGCTGGTGCGCGCCTCGCCGCCCAGGAGTCGGGCCCGGAAGGCGATCGAGAATTGTTGCCGGACCTCTCCGTCGTCGTAGACCATGACGGTGTGAGGGTCGGTATAGAGACCGGTCACTGCCTCGACCTCGACGTCATACCCCGTTTCCTCCCTGACCTCACGGGCGACCGTCTGCGAGATGGATTCGCCGATCTCATGCCCGCCGCCCGGCAACGCCCACAGGTTGTTGTCGGTCCTGTGAATCAGCAGCACACGGCCCTCGTCGTCCTGGACGATGGCGACGACGGACGGCACGACTGTGTTGGCGGTCGGCGCGTCCGGGTCGTTGATGTGGTCCACCCGACTCATCCGACGATGATAGAGCAATCACGACATAACGACCGCGTGGGAAAAAGCTACCTCGCTCTGCCTCCGCCCCGTGCGTTGATCTATCCGAATCGTGCGCAAACGTTGACTTACTGCATAGAGCAGAGTTAGCTGATATATACCCAATCAAGGTCGTCGTCTGGGAGCAGTTTCGTGGAGCGGTCCCTCAGCACACCTGTGATTCTCGTGATGATCATCGGTGGGCTGGGCGAAGCCGCCGGCGTCGCCCCGGTCGCGGTCGAGACGTTGTCGGGTAGCAGTCCGTGACGTTGAAGACACCGCTATCTTCTACGACAACCTGGCCAAGCTCTATCAAGTCGATGCGGAGTGGGTCATGTCCCTGCACTGCCTATAAGCCCACGAAGCCATGGCGGTGACCAGGCTCCGGCCAGGCGGTAGGCCGGTCGACGCCATCCTGACCGCAACCGCCCTGCTGGTCGGCGCAATCGTGCTGTCCGCTCTCGCCGCCTTCGCCGTTCACCGGAACTCAGCACCGGCCACGTCACGCCTCACCGTTCAACTGTCACACGATCTCAGCGGGACCTGCGCCGGCACACCGATCAGCGGGGCCCGGGTGGACATTGACGGCGGCGGATCGGGCACCACAGGACCAACCGGCACGGCTACCGTCCGCGTGCCGTCCAACGGCGTCTACAACCTCACCGTGAGCGCGCGATCGCAGACACCCCTCATCGACGACCTGGTGGCCATCAACGGAGACACTCAGGTCACATACCGACTGGCCGCGCCGTGCTGAATGAGTGACGACGTCACGCGAGCGGCGAAACGCTCTGCTTACTCCCGCTGCTGGTGCGCGCCTCGCCGGTTGGCGCGACGCTGTTCGCAATCGGCGCGTCCAAGTCGTCGATGTAGTCCCCTCGACCCATCCGACCACGACAGAACAATCAGGACACAGCAACCGTAGGAATGCGACAGCGTGCGCGCGCGACGTGCGGACCGACACGCTCCGGAGGCCACATGCCGCAAGCACCGGCCGAACAGAGTCCCCGAAGGACTCGCAGGTGTGATGAGTGCGCCCGGCAGGATTCGAACCTGCAACCTCTTGATCCGTAGTCAAGTGCTCTATCCGTTGAGCTACGGGCGCGTTGTGAACCGGTAGATGAGTGTACAGGCGGAGCGCGGGTCGCCGATCCACTCCTCTTGCCCGTGCTGCAGGTTGTTGTCCAAGAAAGTTCTCCGGGTCCGTAACCGGCACCATCAAAGATCGTTAAGCCGGGTAGCACGAGTCAGCCACGGGGGCCGACGAGAGGTTCCGCAATGGAGCACACGGTCACCGAGACGGCGCCCTTCAGCGCCGCAGCGGCGGCCCCTGCGGCCAGTCCGGAACGTGCCTCGGCCCTCGGTCGGCTCGTGCGCAAAGCTGCGGTGGTGGCGGGTATCGGCGCCGCGACCTGGCTGGTGTCGGCCATGGCCCACCAGTCCAGCGCGTCCGCCGAGACCCCGCCTCCGCCCGTCCGGTCGATCGTCGCGCCGGTGCTCACCACGGTGACGCACCCGGTGACTGCCGGCCACGGGACCGCGACAGCACTCGTCAGGTCCGCCACGACCACCGTGCACGACCTGACGATCCCGAACACCCCGCCCCGAGCCACCGATTCCCCCGTGTCGGTCGGCTCGGGGCCGGGGTCTTCGACGCACCCGGTCCTGGTCGCCCTCCACCGCGTGACGCACCCGGTCTCCACCACCGTGACGAGCACGCTTGCCTCGGTCACCGCGGTCGTCATCGGCGTCGGCAGCGCGACCGAGCCGGTGCCCGTGATCGGCCACCTGGCAGGCGAACTCATCGACGGGACCACCCTGAGCCCCGTCATCAGGACGAACGGCCTGCCGACCGTCACGACCCCGGCACCGACCACCCGTCACGCCGGCCCCTCGCAGGCGACGGCCGCCGGCATGAGCACCGGCCCGACGCGCGCTGTCGAGGCCCCGTACCACCGGGGCTCCAGCGCCCTGAGTACCCCGACGGGTGTCATCAGTCGGGCGCAGCCCGTCGCCCCGCGTCCGATCGACCCCGTCCCGACGGCGCCGTCCACGCCCGTCGCCCCGTCAACCGCCACGGCAAGCACTACCGCCCCCGCGACCGACGCGATCCTGTCGCCCGGCGGACGGATCGGCCGGCTCACCCCGTTGGTGTCCAGCGGGTACGCCCAGGACCGCACACCGGCCAACACCGGTACCAAGCCCGACGTCTCTCCCGGCTAGGGACCTCCGCAGCAGCTCGACCGCTCGGACAGTCCCCTCGGCGAACCCTTCGCCGTCCTCCCCACCGGAAAGAGACCCCATCATGAACACCTGGATCTCCCGCGGCCTCAAGGTCGCGCTCTGCACAGGCGGCCTCTGGGCCGTCGGCACGGGCATCGCCCATGCAGACACCCCCGCCCCCGGCACTCCCATCGCCGTCAGCGTGACCGCCCCGGTCACGGCGTGCGGCAACTCGATCGGCGTCCTCGGCAACGGCTCCTCGAGCTGCCCGGCGGCCGCCACCACACCGGTCGTCGTCGGCTCCACCGGATCGCACACCCTGGCGCACGTGCCGGTCACCGCACCGGTCACGGTCAGCCACAATGCGGTCAGCGTCCTGGGGCGCAGCACGGCTCCGGCGCCCACCACGAACTCGGGCAGCTCCACGAACACGGGCAGCTCGACGAACACGGGCAGCTCGACGAACTCGGGCAGCTCGACCGATCGGGCGGCTGTCGAGGCGCCCGTCACGGCTCCCGTCAGCGTCTGCGGCAACGCCGTCGGCCTGCTCGGCCGCAGCAGCGCCGGCTGCGCGCCGTCGACGACCACGAGCCGCTCGGGCTCGGGGCGCGCGGTCCAGGCGCCCGTCACCGCCCCGGTCGCTGTCTGCGGCAACGCGGTCGGCTCGTCCTCCGCCGGGTGCACGCCGGGCACCACAACCGGGTCGGGCACCACAACCGGCACCACGCAGACCGGCAGCTCCGGTGACACCGTCTCAGCGCCCGTCACGGCACCCGTGACGGTCTGCGGCAACGCGGGTGGCGTGCTCGGCAACGGCAGCGCGTCGTGCACCACCAGCACCACCGGCGCCACCACGGGCGGCCCGGGAACCGTCGGCCTGCCGGTCACGGCACCGATCCTGGTCTGCGGCAACGCGGTCGGCTCCGGCGGCGCCGCGTGCGCCTCAGCATCAGGCAGCGGCACCGGCGGATCCGGTACCGGTGGCAACGGCGGCGGCGTGATCGACGTCCCGGTGACGCTGCCGGTGGCGGCCTGCGGGAACACGGTCGGCCTGCTGGGTCAGGCACGCAGCAGCTGTGACGCGGTCACCGAGACCGCGCCGACGACTCCGACCGGCCCGACCAGCCCGGTCGACCCGATCGTCCCGGTCGCTCCCGTGCCGCCCGTCGTCGCCACCCACCCCGGCACCGAAGGCCAGGCCGGAACCACGACGGCCATGGACGCCGATTCGGCGACGGGCCTGCCGTTCACCGGCACCCCGACCGAGGCACTCGTGGCGACAGGGCTGGCCCTGCTGCTCGCGGGGCTGATGACGCTGGGGTTCACCCGTCGGCCGGCGGTGATCGCCGAACGGTAGGACCGCGATGCGCCTGTGCTCCGGCGCCACCGTCCATCCTCTGGGCGGTGCGCCGGAGCCGGCGGCGTCGATCAGGCCGTGCCGACCGGTGTACTGACAGTGCGGAGGCTCCGGGATTCGAACCCGGGATGGGCTTGAGACCCAAACCGCATTAGCAGTGCGGCGCCATAGACCGGACTAGGCGAAGCCTCCCTGCCGGGCCGCGGAAGCGAACGGTGACCGACCGCGAAAGACTACAGGCGCGTACGCGCCGGTCACAAAGCGGACGGCTCAGCTGCGGCGCAGGAAGCGGTTCACCAGGCGGGGACGGGTGATGAAGGCCTCCGCCTCCAGCGCGGCGATGCTGATCCGCGGGATGTCCCGCGAGGACGGGAACGACAGGAACCGCGGTTCCCATTCCGGCCGGAACTTCACGTTGAACCGGTAGAGCGACTCGATCTGGAACCACCGCGAGAAGAAGACCAGCAGGCCGCGCCACGCGCGCAGCACCGGTCCGGCGCCGATCTTCTCGCCCCGCTCCAGCGCGTCCCGGAAGGCAGCGAAGTTCAGCGAGACGCGCGTCACCCCGAGGCCCGGTCCGGCGGCGATGACCTTGACGATCATCAGTTCGTTCAGCCCGTTCTCCGCGGTCCTGTCCCGGCGCATGAGGTCCAGCGACAGGCCGTCCGGCCCCCACGGCACGAAATGCAGGATGCCGCGCACCACACCGTCGTGACGGGCGGTGGCGACGACGCAGTCCCCGTCGGCGGGGTCGCCCAGGCGCGAGAGCGCCATGGAGTAACCGCGCTCGATCTCGTTGCCGCGCCAGGAATCGGCCGACTTGACCAGCGCCGCGATCTCGGTCGCGTCCACGTCGCGGACCCGACGGACGTCCACCTCGTAGCCGCACCGCTCGACCCTGGTCACGGCCTGCCGCACGCCGCGCATCGGGCGCCCGTCGAGGGTGAAGTCGGCGATCTCCACGATGGCTTCATCGCCCAGCTGCAGTGCCGACAGGTCGGCCTCCCGCTGGAAGATCGTCGCGCCGGTCTCGCTGCAGCCGATCACGGCCGGCACCCACGCGTACTCCCGCACGAGCGTCATGTACGCCGCGATCGCGCCGGGCCAGGCCTCCGGGTCACCGATCGGGTCACCGCTCACGAGGGCGACGCCCTGCACGACGCGGTAGGTGATCGCGGCCTTGCCGGACGGGGACCACACGACCGACTTGTCCCGCCGGAGCGAGAAGTAGCCCAGGGAGTCCCGTTGACCGTGGCGCTGGAGCAGCGCGCGCAGCCGGGCCTCGTCGTCGGCGGACAGCACCGCGCGGGGGTGGGTGGGGCGCAGGAGCAGGTAGACCGTGGCGAACGCGATGATGATGCCGAACGCCAGCAGGGTGCCGTGGAAGATCGCCGGGAACCGCGGGCCGTCGAGATCGGCAGGACCGTCGACCCCGACCATCCCGTACAGGATCTCCTGCAGGCGCACGCCCAGCGACGGGTTGCCCACCACCCGCGTGTGGACGGCGATGTACATCATCGCCAGCCCGTAGATGAAGGCGACCGTGAACATCTGCAGGAACGTCTTCAGCGCCAGCCAGCGCGAGGTCACATCGCTCTTGGCGGTGAACTTCTCGCGGCTGGCGATCAGCAGCGCCATCAGCAGGCCCGAGACGATCAGCGCCGCGACGTCGATACCGCGGACGATGTGCGCCACCATGACCACGCCCACGACGACCACGGCGGTCCGCCACGCCCGCCGCTGCCCGCGGCGCAGGCCACCGCTCAGGCGTAGCAGGAGCAGCCCGCCGGCGGCGGTGACGGCCACCGCGACGTCGTCGGCCTGGACCGGCGCGAACTGGGTCAGCGCGTGCACCCGCATCCGGCTGCCCAGGAAGGCGTGCAGCAGCGTGAGCAGCGCGAACAGCGTTGTCAGGTTCGCGATGACCCGGGGCGCGCGCTCCAGATAGGACAGCCAGCGGCGGCGCATCGCGCTCGGCTGAGGCCGCGCCTCGGGTGGAGCGGACGCTTCGCTTCGCTGCGAAACGACTGCCACGACTATTGGATTCCCTTCGACATCAGTTCCCCGCCGAAAGTCACGCACATGTCGGTGTCTTATCGCCCGGACAGGTCACGACACTAGCCGCAAACCTGTGTGAGTGCGGTGTAGGCGGCACCGGAACCGACATGTATGGCACCCTCACGTGCGATGAAATCGTTACCTCGGCGCGCGCTGCCGGCGCTGCTCTGCCTGCCCCTGGCCCTGGGCCTGGCACTGACGGCCTGCGCGGGGTCGGCGACGAACACCGCGCCGGCCGGGTCGAGGCCCGCGGACGGCTCCTCGGGCGCGGGCACGGCCCCCGGATCGGCCAGCGCGACACAGAGCGCGGCGACCGTCAGCCCCCCGACCCCCGTCCCCACGACGACGCAGCCGCCCGCCTGCCCGGCCGTCGGGAGCACCGGCTTCGACTGCGCCTTCCGGGTCCGGATCGCTGCCGTTCAGGCCTACCTCAAGACCCGGCCGGGAACCGTCGGGATCATCCTGCGGGACCGGCAGACGGGCGCTGTGTGGCGGAACTCCTACGCGACGACGCCGGTCTGGACCGCCTCGACGATCAAGCTGGCGATGACGGTCGACCTGTTCACGCGCGAGCGGCAGGGGCTGATCAGGCTCACCGCCGACGACCGTTCCCTGATCCAGAAGATGCTGCACTCCTCCGACGACGACGCCGCCGACACCCTGTGGTTCCGGTACGCCGGCGCCGACCACCTCACCTACAACGACCGGTTCCCGGCCTACGGGATGACGTCGCTGCAGCCGCAGAAGGGCTTCACGAACTTCTACCCGTACTGGGGTTTCCAGAAGTGCACGCCCGCCGATCTGGACCGGCTGATCACCTACGTGCTGACCCGCCTCGACGCGACGGACCGCGCCTACATCGTCGACCAGCTGCAGCACGTCGCCCCGGACCAGCAGTGGGGGGTGTGGGGCGCGGGTCCGGCGGCGCACCCGGGCAACAAGGACGGATGGTCCCTGGAGCAGGGCGGCTGGGTGATCAACTCGGTGGGCTTCGTCGGCCCGGGCCAGCGCTACACCCTCGCGATGATGAACTCGCTGAACGGGCACGGCGGGTACGGCGCGGGCCGGACGACGGTCACCCACGTGGCGCAGCTGCTCTTCGCCGGCCAGTTCTGACGGTCGGTTCTGACGTCGGTCGGTCTTCGTCGGTCCGGTCGGTGCTGACGGTCGGTTCTGGGTGCCGACTTCCCCTCGGCCGTGCGCCGAGCCGCCCGGTGCCCGGCGTGCTCCTCGGCGCGGTCACCGGGACACGACAGCAGCGGCATGACGACGCGATCGACGATGCCGACGATCTCCTCGTCCGTGGGTGTCTCGTGGCGGAAGATCGCCCGCATCATGTGCAGTGCCGGAACGATCTCGGCGATGAACTCGACGGGCGCCTGCTCGCAGACGTCGCCGATCTCGATGCCGCGGCGGAACAGGTCCACCAGCCCCTGCCGCCGCGGTGCGAGGATCTCGCGATCGACGGCCTTGGCGAACTCGGCGTCGCGGGCCGCCTCGCTGGCGATCGCGTGCACGGCGACGGCCTTGGGCCCGTTCATCCCCTCCCTCATCACGCGCACGATCGTCAGCAGGGCGTCGCGGGTCGACACGTCGTCGCCCAGGCCCGCGACGATGAAGCAGCCCTCCGGCGTCGGCACTCCGCGACAGAAGGCATCGAGCAGCAGGCCGTCCTTCGTGGGCCAGCGCCGGTAGATGCTCGCCTTGCCCGTCTGCGCGCGGGCGGCCACGGATTCGATGGTGAAATTCGTGTAGCCGTACTCGGTAAACTCGTCGAAGGCGGCCTGACAGATGGCGTCCTCGAGTTCGGCACCGCGGCGACGGCGCACGACCGCCGTCGGTTCGAGGGCAGCCACGTCACTCGTCATCGAATGCGATCCTCCGTCGTCGTAGGTAGCGGTTCTGTCGTAGGTGGCTGGTACATCTTCCGTTGGCGATGCGGCCACCCAATTTTAGTGAACGTTTGCGTTCCCTACATCCTACCGTCTAGCGTAGCGAATAAGGAACGACAGCGTTCCCAAAGACCTCTCAAAGGAGCACCTCGTGACTACCACCTCTTCGCCGACAGTGGCTGAAGTGGATTCGTCCGGGCGCCGTCACGCGCATCCGACACTGATCCTGCTGCTGATCGCCGGCGCGCAGCTGATGGTCGTTCTCGACGGAACGATCGTCAACATCGCGCTGCCGTCCATGGCCCGGTACTTCGACAAGAACCAGACCGACATGACGTGGGCCATCAACGCCTACACCCTCGCCTTCGGTGGCCTGCTGCTCCTGGGCGGGCGGGCCGGTGACATCCTCGGCCGCCGCCAGATGTTCATCGTCGGCCTGTCCCTGTTCACCCTGGGCAGCTTCCTCGGCGGCATCGCGCCCACCTTCGAGCTGCTGCTGGTCGGCCGCGTCATCCAGGGCATCGGCGGGGCCATCGCCTCGCCCACCGCGCTGTCGCTGATCACCAACTCGTTCACCGAGGGCAAGGAGCGCAACCGTGCCTTCGCCGTGTACGCCGCGGTGTCCGGTGCCGGTGCCGCGCTGGGCCTGCTGCTCGGTGGCGTGCTGACCGAGTACCTGGACTGGCGGTGGGTGCTGTTCGTGAACGTCCCCATCGGCATCGCCCTGATCGTCGGCGCGTTCCTCTACATCCCGAACAGCGAGCGGCTGCGGGGCAGCTTCGACGTCATCGGCGCGGTGCTCTCGGTGGCCGGCATGGTCTCGTTGGTCTACGGCTTCATCCATGCGGCGCGTGACGGCTGGGTCAACGGCGTCACCATCGGCTGCCTCGGCGCCGCGGTCGTCCTGCTGGTCGGGTTCGTGCTCTTCGAGTCCCGCGCCAAGGACCCGATGATGCCGATGCGGATCTTCAGCAACCGCAGCCGGTCGGGTGCCTACCTGGTGATGCTCATCGTCGGTGCCGGGATGTTCGGGATGTTCTACTTCCTGACCTTCTTCGTGCAGGGCGAGATGGGCTACAGCTCCCTGAAGGCCGGGTTCGCCTTCGTCCCGGTCAGCGCCGTGATCATCGTCGGGTCGGGCATCGTCAGCCAGATCCTGCCGCGGACCGGGCCGAAGATCCTGATCCTCACCGGCACCATCCTGTTGACGCTGTCGCTGTTCTTCCTGGCCACCGTCAGCGCCGACTCGGGCTACCTCAACAAGATCCTGCCCGGCATGATCATCCTGTCGCTGGGTATGGCGTTCATCTTCGTGCCGCTGACCACGGTCGCCGTCACCAAGGTGCGCAACACCGACGCCGGCCTGGCCTCGGCGCTGCTGAACGTCGGCCAGCAGGTGGGTGGCTCCATCGGCCTCTCGGTGCTGGCGACCGTCGCCGCCACCGCTGCGAAGAGCTCCGGCAAGTCGCACGCGGCGACCCTGGCACAGGGGGTGCAGGCGGGCACCGTCAAGCCGACCGTGCTCCAGCACTACGGCGAGCTCTCGGCCTCCTCCAGCAGTGGCACCGTTGCATCCGCTGCCGCTCGCGCGGACGCCGTGGCGGTGCGCGCGTTCCACGAGGTCCTCGCGCACTCCTCCGGAATGGGCTTCCTGGCCGCAGCCTGCTTCGGCGTGGTGGCCGTCGCGGTGGCCGCGTTCCTGATCAACGTCTCCAAGGACGAGGTGCCCGCGGAACTGCCCGAGGGCGCCGCTATCGGCTGATCCCGCGCCAGTCGCGGCGGCCGGGAGACCAGCCGCCGCGCACGACGTACCCGACGTGGGCGTCGAGCCACCGCTCCGGCGGAGGTTCGGCGCCCACGTCGCATTCCCGGCCCACCAGCGACCGGTGGATCCAGCTCGCGGCCGATGGACCGTGATAACCAATCACGGTCATGACCGAACCTGGGCATCACGGTCACACCGCACGCTGGTCGAGGTGGGCGCACGCGGATCGAGCGGGGTGATGCCGATCGAGCGGTGCTGCCGGATCGAGGTCGGCGCCGGCGGATCCAGCTGGTGCCCGTAGACCGTGATAACGAACGACGGTCATGACCGAACCTGGGTATCACCGTCGCACCGCGCGCGGGTCGAGGTGGGCGCACGCGGATCGAGCGGGGTGCTGCCTGATCGAGTGGGGGCGCGGATCCAGCTCGCAGCCGGTGGACCGTGCTAACCAACGACGGTCATGACCGAACCTGGGTATCACGGTCGCACCGCGCGCGGGTCGAGGTGGGCGCATGCGGATCGAGCGGGGTGCTGCCTGATCGAGCTCGGTGCCGGCGGATCTAGCTCGGTGCCGGCGGATCTAGTTGGTGCGCGTGGACCGTGATAACCAACGACGGTCATGACCGCACCTGGGTATCACGGTCACACCGCGCGAGGATCGAGGTGGGCGCACGCGGATCGAGCGGGGCGCTGCCGGATCGAGTGGGGCGCGGGCGGATCGAGTGGGGCGCTCGCGCGGATCGGCGCGGGCGCCCACGGATCCAGCTCGCGGCCGGTGGACCGTGATAACCAACGACGGTCATGGCCGAACCTGGGTATCACGATCACACCCGCGCGCGAATCGGGGCGCGCGCACGGCGTTCGGGCGGAGCGCTGGCGGATCGAGCTCGGTGCCGGCGGATCGAGCTCGGTGCCGGCGGATCGAGCTCGGTGCCGGCGGATCCAGCTGGTGCCCGTGGACCGTGATAGCCCACGACGGCCATAGCTGTACCTGGGTATGACGACCCGGCGGCGCTCAGCACTCGATGACGTTGACGGCCAGACCGCCGCGCGAGGTCTCCTTGTACTTGGACTTCATGTCCGCGCCGGTGTCGCGCATGGTCTTGATGACCTTGTCCAGGCTGACGATGTGGCGGCCGTCCCCGCGCAATGCGATCCGGGCCGCGTTGATCGCCTTGACCGCACCCATGGCGTTGCGCTCGATGCACGGCACCTGCACGAGGCCGCCGATGGGATCGCAGGTGAGCCCCAGGTTGTGTTCCATCCCGATCTCCGCGGCGTTCTCGACCTGATCGGGAGTGCCGCCCATGACCTCGCACAGCGCTCCCGCGGCCATCGAACACGCCGAGCCGACCTCGCCCTGGCAGCCGACCTCTGCGCCCGAGATGGACGCGTTCTCCTTGTACAGCAGGCCGATCGCACCGGCCGCGAGCAGGAACCTGACGACGCCGTCGTCGGACGCACCCGGGACGAAGCTCTGGTAGTAGTGCAGCACCGCGGGAATGATCCCGGCGGCGCCGTTGGTGGGCGCCGTGACGACGCGGCCGCCCGAGGCGTTCTCCTCGTTGACCGCGAGCGCGAACAGGTTGACCCAGTCCATGACCCGCAGCGGGTCGGTCGAGTACGGCTCCGACATCAACCGGTGGTGCAACTCGGGCGCCCGCCGCCGGACCTTCAGCCCGCCCGGCAGAGTCCCCTCCTCGGCGCAGCCGTTGCTGACGCAGTCCTGCATGACCTGCCAGATGCCGAGCAACCCGGCGCGGATCTCCGCCTCGGTGCGCCACGCGGTCTCGTTGGCGAGCATGATCCCGCTGACGGGCAGGCCCGTCTCGTGGCAGAGCTCGATCAGCCGCGCCGCGGTCGTGAACGGATACTGCTGGACGGTGTCGTCGGCCTTGATGCGGTCGGCACCGCTGGCGTGCTCGTCCACGACGAACCCGCCGCCGACCGAGTAGTACGTCCGCTCGCGCACGGGCTCCTCGGAGGAGTCGAACGCGCGGAAGCGCATCCCGTTCGGGTGGAAGGGCAGCGACTCGCGCCGGTGCAGGATGAGGTCGTCGGTGGCGAACGCGGCGTCGTGGCGTCCGAGCAGGCAGATCCGCCCGCGCTCGCGGACCGTGGCCACCCGCTCGCCCACAGTGGCGGTGTCGACGGTCTCGGGCTGCTCGCCCTCCAGGCCGAGGATCACCGCCCGGTCGCTGCCGTGGCCGCGTCCGGTGGCCCCGAGCGAGCCGAACAGCTCCGCGCGCACGCGGGTCACCGAGTCCAGCAGGCCGTCCTCGTCCAGCCCGACGGCGAACGTCCGCGCCGCCCGCATCGGCCCGACCGTGTGCGAACTCGATGGGCCGATGCCCACGGAGAACAGATCGAACACGCTGATGGCCACGCCGCCATCATGCACCCGCGGCGCCACTCGGGGACGCACCGCTGACCGGCAACCGACGTCACGGCGTTGCACAATCACCGGCATGGACTTCTCTCTCGACGAACAGGAACTGCAGGTACGCGACTGGGTCCGGACCTTCGTCCGGCGCGAGCTCATGCCGCTGGAGCGTGAGGTGTTGCGTCGGGAACGGCGCGGCGAGGTGGGCTTCACCCGCGACGAGCTGCGGTCACTGCAGCTCAAGGCCAAGGAATCCGGATTCTGGGGCATCCAGACCCCCGAGGAGTACGGGGGCATGGGGCTCAGCGCGGTGATGAGCGCGCTGGTCGAGACCGAGCTCGGGCGCTCGCTCGTCCCGTTCCGCTTCGGCGGGTACGCCGACAACATCCTCTACTACGCCAACGACGAGCAGCGCGAGCGCTACCTGCTGCCCACGATCTCCGGCGAGCGCGTCTCGCTGCTTCGCCATCACCGAGCCCGGCGCCGGCTCCGACGCCCGCGCGATCACCACGTCGGCCCGCAGGGACGGTGACGACTGGATCATCCGCGGGGAGAAGACCTTCATCACCGGGGGCAACGACGCCGACTTCGCCATGGTCTTCGCGATCACCGACCCGGACAAGGGCGCCGACGGCGGCGTCACCTGCTTCCTCGTCGACCGGGACATGGGCTGGAAGTCCGAACTGATCGACACGATGGGCGAGTGGGGCCCGGCCGCGCTGATCTTCGACGAGGTGCGCGTGCCGGCCGCGAACATCCTCGGCGAGGAGGGGCAGGGGTTCGCCCTGGCGATGAAGTGGATCGGCCGCGGACGCTACATGCTGCCGGCGCACGCGATCGGGGCGTGCGAGCGGATGCTGGAGATGGCGATCGAGCACGCCAAGAACCGGCGCGACGTTCGGCAAGCCCATCGCCGACCGTCAGGCGATCCAGTGGATGATCGCCGACTCGGCGGTCGAGATCGAGGCGCTGCGCTGGCTGGTGCTCAGCGCGGCCTGGCAGGTCGACGCGGGGCTGGACTCCCGGCAGGCCCAGTCCATGGCCAAGCTCTACGGCGGCATCAAGGCCAACGAGGTGGTGGACCGCGTCATGCAGATCCACGGCGGGATGGGCTACACCCGCGAGCTGCCGATCGAGCGGTGGTACCGCGAGCTGCGGCTGCTGCGCATCTACGAGGGCACCGACGAGATCCAGCGCCGCACGATCGCCCGCAACCTCATCAAGGGCCACAGCAGCGTCAGCGGCCAGCTCGGCTAGCCGCCCTCCGCCCCGGGAGGCGGTCGGCTGCTCCGTGGCGCCCGGTCGCATTGCGCGCTGTCGGGCGCCGCAGAACATGGGCGTTCCCTGCCCCCCTCCGGTGCGGAGGGGAGCAGGGAACCGGAGGTCAGACCGCGGTGACGGTCACGACGATGTTGTCGCGGGTGGCCTTGGAGTAGGGGCAGAACTGGTGGGCCAGGTCGGCCAGTTCCTGCGCGAGGGCCAGGTCGATCCCGGGGATGGACACCTCGAGGTCGACACCGAGGCCGAAGCCGCCGTCGCTCGCGCCGCCGAAGGAGACCTTCGCGGTGACGGTGGAGTCGGCGGTGTCGACGCCCTTGGTCGCGGCCCGGTTGGCCAGCGCCCCCTGGAAGCAGGCCGCGTACCCGGCCGCGAACAGCGTCTCCGGGTTGGCGTGCGGCGTGTCCGACGTCCCCGGCTGCGCCAGATCGAGATCGATGACGCCGTCCTCGCTGCGCACGTGTCCCGCGCGGCCGCCCTTGGCGGTGGCGGACGTGGTGTAGGCGACCTTGGTCAGGGTGGTGGGCATTGACGCTCCTTCGACGATGGGCGGGACCCGGACGGGCCCCACGAACTCCTGTGGGGGCAACGGCGTGTGCGGCGCCGGCATTCCGTGCGGCATGCTGGACCACCGTGACCATCCCCACCCCGCCGTCGACCCAGGCGCAGGCGCCCGGCGACGGAACCGACGAGCGAACCCCGTCACCCGCGCGATCGGGCCAGCACGAGGTCACCGTCGTCGGCGTGCGCGAGCTGACCCCGAAGATGCGCCGCGTCACCGTCCACGCCCCCACGTTGACGACGCTGCCCCTCCTCCCGGCCCAGGACGTCGGGCTCATGCTGACCGACGCCCACGACCGCCCCGTCCGCCCGCGCTACACCCTCCGCAACGTCGACCGGGATGCCGGGACCGTGGACCTCGACGCGATCCTGCACGGGCACGGGCCGGGAGCCCGGTGGTTCGCCGAGGCCGTCGCGGGGACGCGCGTCACGGTCGTCGGGCCACGGGGGAAGATGGCCGTCACCCGCGCCGACTGGCACCTGTTCCTGGGGGACGAGTCGGCGCTGCCCGCGTTCGCCGAGCTGTCGGCCGCCCTGCCCGCGGGCGCGCGCACCGTCGCGGTGGTCGAGGTGGACGGAGCCGAGGACGAGCTGGAGCTGCCCGGGGACGTCCACTGGGTCCATCGCGGGGCGGTGGCACCGGGCGGGCACCGGCTCCTGGCCGACGCGCTGGCCGCGGTCGAGCTGCCGCCAGGCGCCGGTCAGGCGTTCCTGCTCGGCGAGAGCCGCGCGGTGGTCGCGCTGCGGCCGCTCCTGCACGAGCGCGGGCTCGTCGGTCCCCAGGTCACCCTCAAGGGGTACTGGAACGTGGGCCGGATCCAGTAGCGCTACTCGGTGACCGGCGGGCTCACCGGCGGAGCGCCCTGCTCGCGACGGCGCCAGATCAGCAGCGCCGCGGTCGCCAGCACCGACACGATGACCGCGATCGGCAGGCCGTAGCCCACGCCCGCGAGCACCCACCGCACGCTCACCACCAGCCCGTGCCAGCCACCGGCGAGTGCGGTGCCGAAGCCGGACGGGCCGGAGGAGTGCCGGGCCACGATCTCCGGCGCGGGCTTCACGGAGAGGTCCACCGTCAACGTCGCCAGGCTGATCTCGTCGCCCAGGGCTCGCTGCTGGGCCTGCAGGGAGTCCAGCTGCGCCTGCCGCGTCGTCAGCTCCGACTCCAGCGAGATCAGGTCGCGGGCGTCGGACGCCTTGCGCATGAACTGCAGGATGCGCGAGACGCTGGCGCTCAGCGCTGTCGTGCGGGCATCGATGTCGGCCTTCGAGGCGGTCACGTCGTCGGCCTTGACCGACCGGCTGGTCTCCTTGCCCAGCGCGTCGATCTGGGAGATGACCGCGTCGAGGCGCGCGGGCGGGACGCGCAGGACCAGCTCGGCGCTGCGGGCCTCGGCCGAGGTGTCGCGATTGTCGCCGTCGACGCGCCCCCCGGCGGCGACGGCGAGCGCCGAGGCGGCGGACGCGGCCCGGTCGACGTCGGCGACCGTCACGCTCATCGTCCCGGTGCGGACCACGTCGCGCTGCAGCAGTGAGACGGCCGACGCGGACGCGCCGGATCCGGACGCGCCGGACCCGGACGCCCGGCGCGGGCACACCGGCCGTGTCCGGTGCCAGCTTGGCGCCGGCCGCCCCGTGCGCCGCACCGACCGCCTCGGACGCACCGCTGGACGCCTTCGATCCGCTGCTGCACGCCGCCACGCAGGGCACGAGCGCCACGGCCATCACGGTCATCGCTGCGACGGCGCGCGCTCGGTGGGACAGGCTGAATCCGGGCATGGCGGAACTCCCTCGGTCGGGTCTGGCTCGATGGGCTCTTCGGAGTGATCGGGATGGATCGGGTCGGTCGAGATGGAGCTGGGGAGGGAACGGGCCGGGCGGGCCGGATCAGCCGACGGTCACCGTCACCGGGGAGCTGAGCAGGGTGCCGGTCCGGGCGGGCGTGACGTCGGTGCCGTAGGTGACGAGTGCCTGCAGCTGGTAGGTCCCCGCGGGCAACGCCGATGTGCCGACCGGCGCCCCGCACGACGCCGAGGCCGCGCCGGCGCGGAAGCTGCCCGTGACCTCCAGGCCGATGCCGAACGGCGTCGTGCTCGTCGTGGGGGTCGTGGAGAACGTGACCTCGGCGAGCTCGCCCACCACCCGGCCGCCGGACAGCGCGAAGACGCGGATCTTCTGCACGCCGGCGATCTCGGACTGGATCCGCGGCGTGGCGATGACCAGGTGCAGCGACACCGTTCCGTCGGGGGTGAACCGGGCAGGAGCGGTGAGGGTGACGGTGGCGGGGGGCACCTTCGAGGCGGACGGAATCACCGCGCACTCGCCCCTGGGGGTGAGCGAGGACGCGGCACCGCCGGCGCTGTCCGCCGCACCCTGAGCGGAGGTGCCGCTGCTGCTCTTGACGTCCTGGGTCCCCGCCGCCTTGATCAGGAACCCCACCCCGACCAGCACCACGAGGACTGCGGCGATCCCCACGATCGCACCGGGGATGCGCCGGTGCAGCGGCAACCGGGTGACGGCTGCTCGTTCCTGACGGGCCCGGCGCAGAATCTCCGGCATCGGGTCCGCCCACGGGTCACCGTCCTCGGCGGCCTCGCGCAGCCGCGCCCGGAGCTCGGTGTCGTTCATGCGACTGCCTCCTCGACCTGCACGCGGAGGGTTTTCAGGGCTCGCGCGGTCAGGCTCTTCACAGTGCCGACCGGGCAGTCCATGGCCGCCGCGGTCTCGGCCTCGGACAGGTCCACGTAGTGGCGCAGGACCACCGCGGTGCGTTGCCGGGCGGGCAGCGCCTGCAGCGCCCGGCGCAGCGCGTCCCGCTCGGCGATCGAGCTGGTGGCGTCGGTGGTGGCCGACATCAGCGACTCGAGCTGCTCGCCGCGGGGCTGCTCGCCGAACCACCTGCGGCGCCTGGCCGACAGGACGACGTTGACGACGGACCGGCGGGCATAGGCCTCCGGGCTGTCCCAGGTGTCGCGGCGGTTCCACGCGAGATAGATCTTGGTGAGCGCGGTCTGGACGGCATCCTGAGCTGCTTCCCGGCTGCCGGTCAGCAGGTAGGCGGTGCGGTGCAGGGACGTGCTGGTGGCACGGACGAATGTGGTGAAGTCGGCATCAGCCGCCGTCACCTCATCGATCGCGCCACTCGCGTCCATGCGGAGAGCCTTTCCCGGGCAGTCACTCCACTAGACCACCGCGGGCACCGGAAAGGTTCCACAGCTCCCGCAGAGCACCGGTGAAGTGCCTACAGCTGGGTGGCGGTGAGGTCGCGGACCTCGCCGTAGCGGGCACGCACGGCGGGTGCGGGGTCGGCCTCGACGGTCACACTGCCGGCGACGGGCCACTGCGGCGCCGACGTCGCGCCGGACAGAGCCCAGGCGGCCTGCCGGGCGGCACCGTCGGCGACGTACTCCCCCGGGGCGGGGACGATCACAGGGCAGCCGAGCACCGCGGGCGCGATCCGGCGCACGGCCTCGGACCTGGCGCCCCCACCGACCAGGATGACGCGCCGGACCTGCACCCCGTTCGCGATCAGCGCGTCGAGGCCGTCGGCGAGCCCGCACAGCAGTCCCTCGACCGCCGCCCGGGCCAGGTGGGCCGGCGTGGACGTGGCCAGCGTCAGGCCGTGCAGGGCGCCGGTCGCGTCCGGGCGGTTGGGCGTGCGCTCACCCTCGAAGTAGGGCACGAGCACGAGCCCGCCGGCTCCGGACGGGGCCGAGAGCGCCAGGCGGGAGAGCTCGGCGTGGTCGACGCCGAGCAGCAGCGCCGCCGCGTCGAGCACCCGGGCGGCGTTGAGGGTGCACACCAGCGGCAGGTAGTCGCCCGTCGCGGAGGCGAACCCCGCGACGGCACCGCTCGCGTCCGACGTCGGTGTGGCGCTGACGGCCGACACGACCCCGGAGGTGCCCAGCGACACGACCACGTCCCCCGGCTCGGCGCCCACACCGAGGGCGGCGGCCATGTTGTCGCCGGTTCCCGCGCCGAGCACCGCGCCCGTGGCGCCGACCCCGGCCGAGGCGGCGGGTCCGAGGACGACGGGTAGCGACGGCGTGGCGCCGAAGGCCAGCTTCAGCAGATCCGACCGGTAGGCGTTGTCGGGCGCGGAGTAATAGCCGGTGCCCGAGGCGTCGCCGCGGTCGGTGCGCAGGGCGCCGAGGTCGCTCATCCGCCCCTCGGTGGCCAGCCGCCAGGTGAGCCAGTCGTGGGGCAGGCAGACGGCAGCGGTGCGGGCGGCGTGGGCCGGCTCGTGCTCGGCCAGCCAGCGCAGCTTGGTCACCGTCAGGGACGCGACGGGAACCGAACCGACCGCGTCGGCCCAGGCCTGCGCGCCGCCGAGCTCGCGCGTCAGGTCCTCGGCCGCGGCCGCGGACCGGGTGTCGTTCCACAACAGGGCCCGCCGGACGACGGCGCCGGAGTCGTCCAGGCAGACCATGCCGTGCTGCTGCCCGCCGACGGCCACGGCGGCCACATCGCTCAGCCCGCCGGCGTCGGCGATCGCCACCTGCAGCGCGTCCCACCACAGCGCGGGATCGATCTCGGTGCCGTCGGGGTGCGACGCCCGGCCCGAGCGGACCAGCGCGCCGCTGTCCGCGTCACGGATGACGACCTTGCAGGACTGGGTCGAGCTGTCGATCCCCGCGACGAGTGTCATACCGAGGAAACTAACGTGCCCCGAGGATGTGCTCGAGCGTCAGTTGCGCGAGCCGCACGGCCCCGACGTTGCGGGCACCGGCGGTCTCGGCGTCGAAGTCCTCGTAGGCGCTCCGGTCGGCGACCAGGTCGGCCAGGGACTCCCCCGTGCCGAGGGTCGGCGTGGACAGCTCGCCGACCTGGGCCGCGGCCAGCGCCTCGATCACCTCGGGGTCGGCGCGGAAGGCCCGGGCCCGCTCGCGCAGGATGAGGTAGGTGCGCATGTTCGCCAGCGCCGAACCCCAGACGCCCTCGATCGACTCGGTCCGCAGCGGCTTGTAGTCGAAGTGGCGCGGGCCGTGATAGGACGGGCCGCCGTCGACGCCGTGCTCGAGCAGGTCCACGAGCGAGAACGCGTTGATCAGGTCGCCGTGTCCGAAGATCAGGTCCTGGTCGAACTTGATCCCGCGCTGGCCGTTCAGGTCGATGTGGAAGAGCTTGCCCGCCCAGAGTGCCTGCGCGATGCCGTGGGCGTAGTTGAGCCCGGCCATCTGCTCGTGCCCGACCTCGGGGTTCACGCCGACGATGTCGCCGTGCTCGAGCGAGGCGATGAAGGCCAGCGCATGCCCGAGGGTCGGCAGCAGGATGTCGCCACGGGGCTCGTTGGGCTTGGGCTCGATGGCGAAGCGGATGCCGTAGCCCTGCTCCTTGACGTAGGCGGCCAGCGTGTCGATGCCCTCGCGGTAGCGGTCCAGAGCGGCGCCGATGTCCTTGGCCGAGTCCACCTCGGAGCCCTCGCGGCCGCCCCAGAAGACGTAGGTCTCCGCGCCCAGCTCGGCGGCGAGGTCCAGGTTGCGGGCGACCTTGCGGAGCGCGAACCGGCGGACGTCGCGGTCGTTGGCGGTGAAACCGCCCTCCTTGAACACCGGGTGCGTGAACAGGTTGGTCGTCATCATCGGGACGACCATGCCGGTCTCGGCCAGCGCGTCCTTGAACCGGGCGATGATCTTCTCGCGCTCGGAGTCGGAGGACCCGAACGGGATCAGGTCGTCGTCGTGGAAGGTCACGCCGTACGCGCCGAGCTCGTCGAGGCGGTGCACGGACTCGACCGGGTCGATGGGCGGACGGGTCGCGTCACCGAACGGGTCGCGCGCGGTCCAGCCGACGGTCCACAGCCCGAAGCTGAAGCGATCTGCCTTGGTGGGGGTGAATGCGTCGCTCATGGTCAGGCTCCTCGGCAGGTAACGCGCTCGATTTGTATTGGCAATAAACATATTCTCCGACCGGCGCCCTGGCAAGCTCGCTGCGACCGGCGTCTCTGGCGGGATCCGGGGGAAGTGCAAGGATCACGTCCATGCCAGATCCCGCCCGCGCCGGCCTCCTCCCGCTCCCCGCCGATCTCGTCGACGTCCCCCGCCTGATCACCGCGTACTACAGCGAACATCCCGATCCCGCGCTCCCGGATCAGCGGGTGGCCTTCGGCACCTCGGGGCACCGTGGGTCCTCCCTGAACGTCGCGTTCAACGAGGACCACATCGTCGCGACCAGCCAGGCGATCTGCGACTACCGCCAGGCCAACGGCATCAGCGGCCCGCTCTTCCTCGGCGCCGACTCCCACGCCCTCAGCGAGCCCGCCACCGTCTCGGCGCTGGAGGTGTTCGCCGCGAACGGCGTGCTGACGATGGTGGACTCCCGCGACGGCTACACCCCGACCCCGGCGGTCTCGCGCGCCATCCTGGCCTTCAACTCCTCCACGTCGGCGGCCGGCGCGACCGGGGCACAGGCCGACGGCGTGGTCGTCACGCCCTCGCACAACCCGCCCCAGGACGGGGGTTTCAAGTACAACCCGCCCGACGGAGGACCGGCCGGCACCGACATCACCAGCTGGATCCAGGACCGCGCGAACGAGTACCTCGCCGCCGAGATGAGCGGCGTACGCCGGATCACCTACGCCCAGGCGCGGCAGTCGGACACGATCCGGAAATTCGACTTCCTCGACGCCTACGTGAGCGCCCTGCCCGGCGTCGTGGACCTCGACGCCATCCGCAGCGGCGGGGTCCGGATCGGCGCCGACCCGCTCGGCGGCGCCAGCGTGGCGTACTGGGGCGAGATCGGCGAGCGGTACGGCCTGGACCTGACCGTCGTCAACCCCACCACGGATCCGACCTTCCGGTTCATGACGCTGGACTGGGACGGCAAGATCCGCATGGACTGCTCGTCGCCGTCGGCCATGGCTTCGCTGATCAGCAAGCAGGGCGATTTCGACATCGCCACGGGCAACGACACCGACGCCGACCGGCACGGGATCGTGACCCCGGACGGCGGCCTGATGAACCCGAACCACTACCTCGCGGTGGCGATCCAGTACCTGTTCGGCAACCGGGCCGGGTGGCCCACGGGCGCCGCGATCGGCAAGACGCTCGTCAGCTCGTCGATGATCGACCGGGTGGCCGCCGATCTGGGCCGGACGCTGCTGGAGGTGCCGGTCGGGTTCAAGTGGTTCGTCCCGGGGCTGCTCGACGGGTCCGTCGGCTTCGGCGGCGAGGAGAGCGCCGGTGCGTCCTTCCTGCAGCGGGACGGATCGGTCTGGACGACCGACAAGGACGGGATCATCCTGTGCCTGCTCGCCTCGGAGATCACCGCCGTGACCGGGCGCTCGCCGAGCGAGCACTACCGCGACCTGACCGACCGTTTCGGCGCGCCGGCCTACGCGCGCATCGACTCGCCGGCGACCCGGGAACAGAAGGCCGTCCTCGGCAAGCTGTCCCCGGCACAGGTGACCGCGACGACCCTGGCCGGTGAGCCGATCACGGCGCGGCTCACCGCGGCCCCGGGCAACGGAGCGGCGATCGGCGGGCTCAAGGTCACCACGGAGTCGGGCTGGTTCGCCGCCCGACCGTCCGGGACCGAGGACGTCTACAAGTTGTACGCGGAGTCCTTCCGCGGCCTCGAGCACCTGGCGCAGATCCAGGACGAGGCGCGCGCGATCGTGTCCGCGGCCCTCGACGCCTGAGCCGGCCGCCCGGGGCCGGGCCGGTCGCGGGCGCGGGCGGATCGGGAGTGGCCCGGGCCAGGGCGTCTTCCGGGGAAATCTCTGACATGTATTGCGCGCGATACACGGTTGGCATACGGCGGATACGCGGCGATGACGCAGCGCTCTTACCGTCGACACCTATGGCAGCCGGCAAGGGTCTTCGACGGCGCGGGGGCGCGCCCGGCAGCCACGGCCTGGCGGCGCGGGCACCACGCCGTCCCGAGACGGTCACCGACTCCGCGTCGCAGACCACCTCGCAGCCCGCGCCGCAGTCCGCGCCGGAGGTGCTCTGGCGCGGTGATCCGAGCGCCGTCCTCGACAACGGGGCCGCCCGCATGCACCGGGCCTGGCACGTCGTCGCGGCCGCCGCGGAGATCGGCGACGCACCCGTCCAGGTCTGGCTGTTCGGCGAGCCCTGGGTCCTGGCGCGGTTGCGGGGCGCGTCCGGACGGACGGAGCTGACGGCCTTCCGCGACGTCTGCCCGCACCGGCTCGCGCCCCTGTCGGTGGGCCGGACCTTCGACGGCCAGCTGGAATGCGCCTATCACGGCTGGCGCTTCGGAGGGGACGGCGTCTGCCAGGCGATCCCGGCGCTGACCCGGGGTGAGCGCATCAGCCGGCGGGCGACCCTGACGCCCGCCGCCGCCATCACCGAGCGGTACGGCCTGGTCTGGCTGGCGCCGTCGGAGCCGTTGGCGCCGGTGCCCGAGTTCCCGGAGTGGGGCGAGGCCGGGTTCACCTGCAGCAGCGCAGGCGTCATCCGCACCCGCGCCAGCGCCGCCCAACTGGTCGACAACCTGCTGGACTCCACGCACCGGCCCTTCATCCACCACGCCCCGGGCGCGTTCGGCGACGACGACGGGATCGTCCGCTCCGGCTGGATGGTCGCCGCCACCTGCCACGGCCCGGTCACCGAGGACTCGGGGCTGACGCACCTGCTGACGCAGTGTTACGCCGCCTACGCCCTGTACACCCGCCTGACGCTGCCCGCTCACGGCGCGACGATCGCCCGCCTGTTCGCCTGCCAGCCCGAGTACGACGGCAGCACGCGGGTCTTCCAGCTGCTCGCGCGCGACGACGGCGGCACCGGCACCGCCCCGGGGACGACCGACGCCGACGCCGCGGACCTGGCCCGTGACCTGGCGCTGCTGGAGTCCTTCCCGCACCGCTACGTCCACCTCGAACCGCAGCGCGAGGCGCACGTGCGCGCCGACCGGCTCAGCCTGGCGTGGCGCTCGATGATCCGCGAGATGCCCACCTGAGACAGCGGACGTCGCGCCAGGTCAGGATCTAGCCTGGTCCCGGGACGTGAGCCGCAGTCCCGGGACGCGAGCGGCAGAGGAGAGCGCATGACCGGGGAGCCGAGCTACATCGAACTGGGTGTCGAGGACGCCGATGCCGCGCGCGCCTTCTACGGGCGGCTGCTCGGGTGGCAGGCCTCGGGAACCGAGGGCAACGGGCAGGTGGAGACACCGAGCCTGCACATCGGCATCCACAGCGGCGATCCGGCGGCGACGTTCGAGGTCTTCTTCTCCGTCGAGGACCTCGACGCCTCGCTCGCCCTGGTCACCGAGCTCGGCGGTCAGGTGACGAGCGAGATCAACGACTCCCCGGGTTTCGGGCGCTGGGCCGAGTGTGTCGACGACCAGGACGTCCGCTTCGGGCTGCGCCAACCAGCCTGACGTGCCGACCAGCCTGAGCCGCCGACCAGCCTGACCCGCGTGAAGCGCCCGCCTCAGGAGCCGAGGCGCTGGCTCAGTGCGGCGAGTTCGTCGCGCAGGGACGTCGGCAGGGCGTCGCCGATCTTGTCGAACCACTCCTCGATCTGGGGGATCTCCCGGCGCCACTCGTCGGCGTCGACAGACAGGGCCGCTTCCAGTTCGGCAGTGGTCATGTCGAGCCCGGTGACGTCGATGGACTCGGTGGTCGGCACGCGACCGATCGGGGTGTCGCGGGCGGCCGCCTTGCCCTCGATGCGTTCCAGTGCCCACTTCAGGACGCGGATGTTCTCCCCGAAGCCCGGCCAGAGGAACCCGCCGTCGGCGTCGCGGCGGAACCAGTTGACGTAGAACACCTTCGGCAGCTTGGTCGCGTCGGCGGACTTGCCGACCTCGATCCAGTGCGCGAAGTAGTCACCGGCGTTGTAGCCGATGAACGGCAGCATCGCCATCGGGTCCCGCCGCACCACGCCGACCTGCCCGGTCGCCGCGGCCGTCGTCTCCGATGACAGCGTGGCGCCCATGAACACCCCGTGCTGCCAGTCGCGGGCCTCGATGGCCAACGGGATGGTGTCGCGGCGCCGGCCACCGAAGAAGATCGCGTCCAGCGGGACACCGTGCGGGTCGTCCCACTCGGGAGCGCGGGTGTCGCACTGCTCGATCGGGGTGCAGTAGCGGGAGTTGGGATGGCTGCTCGGCGTCCCGGACGCGGGCGTCCACGACTGGCCCTTCCAGTCCGTCAGGTGCGCCGGCGGCTCGCCCATGCCCTCCCACCAGATGTCGTCGTCGTCGGTGAGGGCGACGTTGGTGAACAGCGAGTTGCCCTTGGCGATGGTGCGCATGGCGTTGGGGTTGGTGTGGTAGTCCGTGCCGGGCGCGACGCCGAAGAAGCCGTTCTCCGGGTTCACGGCGTACATCCGCCCGTCCTCGCCGATGCGCAGCCACGCGATGTCGTCACCGATGGTCTCGACGGTCCAGCCGTCCAGCGTCGACTGCAGCATGGCCAGGTTCGTCTTGCCGCACGCCGAGGGGAACGCGGCCGCGATGTAGCTGACCTTCTTCTCCGGCGAGGTGAGCTTGGCGATGAGCATGTGCTCGGCCAGCCAGCCCTCGTCGCGGGCCTTGGCCGAGGCGATGCGCAGCGAGTAGCACTTCTTGCCCAGCAGGGCATTGCCGCCGTACCCCGACCCGTAGGACCAGATCAGCCGCTCCTCGGGGAAGTGGACGATGTACTTGGTCTCGTTGCAGGGCCAGGGGACATCCGTGTCGCCGTCCTCGAGCGGAGCGCCGAGGGAGTGCAGGCCGGGCACGAACTCGGCCTCGACGCCGTCGGAGTCGACGAACTTCGCCAGGGCGCGGGTCCCCATGCGCGTCATGATGTGCATGGAGATGACGACGTAGGCCGAGTCGGTGACCTCGCAGCCCAGCAGCGGCTCGTCGGCGGTCAGCGGCCCCATGCAGTACGGGATCACGTACATCGTGCGGCCGCGCATCGAGCCCCGGAACCGCTCGGTCATGATCGCTTTCATGTCGTCGGGGTCGAGCCAGTTGTTCGTCGCGCCGGCGTCCTTGGGATCGCGCGAGCAGATGAACGTGCGGTCCTCGACCCGGGCGACGTCACGCGGGTCGGAGGCGCACCAGAACGAGTTGGGCTTGATCTCGGGGTTCAGGCGCCGCAGCGTACCGGCGGCGACGAGCTGGTCGGTCAGGCGCGTCCACTCCTCCGGCGAGCCGTCGCACCAGACGACGTCCGAGGGCTGCGTCAGCTCGGCGGCCTCGCGCACCCACCGCAGCAGCCGCGTGTGCGTGGTCGGAGCCAGCTCAAGTCCTGGAATCGTCACCGTCATTGCCCAGCTCCTCGCCCGATCGCCGTTGACCGGATCCGGCGCGGTGGCCCGGGAGAAGTCCGGACCCCACGCTGTGTTGTCAGGGGGATCTTCGGACGGTAACCCCGGGAGCGTTTCCGATACGAGGTAACCGTGACGAGGGACTCACCACGGCGCGCAGCGGTCGGGCGTATGCCGGACGCCGCCGTCCAGGGCGGTGCGGAGCGGCCTCAGCAGACGGTGCGAAGTCGCCTCGGCAGACGGTGCGGAGCGGCCTCAGCAGACGGTGAGACCGCCGAAGTAGCCCTTCTTGAAGTACGCGACCCGCTGGAAGCCGGTCGTGTTCTCCGAGCCCAGGATGTCCGGGTCGCCGACCGTCTTGAGCACGGTGACGGTGGCCTCGTCCATGTCCGACGGCGACAGTGTGAACTGCCGTCCGGTCGTCACGTTGATGTCCTTGGAGTACGCGCCGACGTAGCAGCTGGCCGCGAGCAACTCGTCCTGCCCGACCGTCGACAGCCCCAGCTGCGAGCGGACCGCGGATCCCCAGCCGTAGGCGAACAGGGCGCCGAGCGAGTAGTCCCCTGGCCCGTTGAGGTCGATCGCGACCTGCCCGCCGGGGCCCTGCCCGATCGACGGGAAGCTGTCATAGGTCGATTCGGCGACCGTCGTGCTGTAGTACACGGTGTTGTCGGAGGGGCAGTAGCCGAAGTCCGACCCGGAGTCGGTCGCGCACGGAGGGTGCGCGGCCTCCTTGATCGTGACGGGTTTCCACGCCTTGCCGATCGAGGTGAAGGCCGACTTCCAGAACCGGTTCAGGTCCGAGATGAGGCCGGCCGAGGACGTGTCGAGCACCTCCTGGAGCGTCTGGTTGCCGCCGGCCTGGTAGTCGGAGTCGGTGGCGTAGGGCCGCTCGGTGAACTTCCGGTTCACCCAGTCGCTGTTGTAGCAGTAGGCGACGCCGTTGTTGAAGCCGTCGGAGAACGCGCTGATCCGGTCGAAACCGTTGCCGTCGGATCCCTCGGCCGCGGATGTGTGCGGCTGCGAGTCGCGCAGCAGGATCATCCCGAGGGCGAGGGTGTCGATGGTCTTGGGGTCGATGTCGAAGTGGCGGTTGGTCAGGGTGATCGTCGAGGCGCCCGCTTCGGCGGCCATGAACGCCCCGGAGGCGCAGTCGGCCTGCGACTCCATGTAGATCGACGCCCGGTCGATGTCGAGCCGGTTCTGGATCAGGTGCCCGAACTCGTGCGCGAAGACCAGCGGTGCGAAGTTGTCGCCCAGCTTCTCGGCCACCACGTTGACCAGGCCGGTCCGGTCGTAGGCGAACGCGTCGTCCAGCGAGCAGTAGAAGGCGTTGTTGTCGGCCGCCTTGGGCTCGCGCTTCATGCAGGCCTCGGCGGTGTCGGGCTGCCCGGTCTGCACGGAGTAGACGCCACCGCTGAGGGGTTTCAGCGTCCGGCCCCCGGAGATCGCCGGGAACGCCTTCGTCCAGAACTGCTCGACGTCGGTCAGGGAGTTGCGCACCAGCTGGTCGAAGTGGGTGCCGGCGTCGCCGACGATGGTGAACTGGGAGGCGCTGACGTTCGGCGCGAGTGCCGGGGCACCGGGCGCGCCGGTGCCGCTCACCTTCGTCGTGCAGGCAGTGGCCAGCAGGCAGACCAGGCCCACGAGGGCGAGCAGCCGGGGGCGCCCTGCGCGACGCCGACTCGACCGCTTGCGCATCAGCTACCCCTCGTCCGCCCGGTGTGCGCCGAAGTTTAAGCCACGCGCCTGAGCTGTCCGGTTCGGCCCGCTGCCCCGCGGAAACGGCGGCTCACCGGCGCGCCAGGTTGGCCAGCCGGACCTCGCCGCGGGCCACCAGGGCACCGTCGTCGTCGGCGATCTCCACCTGCCACAGCTGCTGGGACCGCCCCCGGTGCACCGGCGTGGCGGTCGCGTGCAACGTCCCGCCGGTGACCGAGCGCAGGAAGTTGGTGTTGTTGTTCACGCCGACCACGGTGCCGCGCTCACCGAACCAGATGCCGCCGCCGTAGCTGCCGAGCGTCTCCACGATCGCGCAGTAGACACCCCCGTGGACGATGCCGAACGGCTGGAACAGCGCGGGCGTGACGGGAACGGTCATGGTCACGCGGTCGCCGGTGATCTCGCCGAAGGTGCCGCCGATGACGCTGTTGAAGCCGGTGTCCTCGGTGTACTCGGGTGGCAGCTCCACGTCAGGACGCGCCGGTGTAGTGCGCGTCGGCGGCCTTGAGGGCGATGTCCAGGATCGCCAGCCCTTCCCGGGCCTCGTCCGGGGTCACGGTGCACGGCGGGACGACGTGCAGGCGGTGGTAGTTGGTGAACGGGAGGAGGCCGTTGGCCTTGCAGGCCGCCACCAGCTCGGCCATGGCGGGGCTCGTGCCGCCGTAGGGGGCGAGCGGCTCGCGCGTGGCACGGTCGCTGACCAGGTCGAGTGCCCAGAACACGCCCAGGCCGCGGACCTCGCCGATGACCGGGTGCCGTTCGGCCAGCTCGGCCAGCCCGGGCCCGAGCACGTCACGTCCGATCGCGGCCGCGTTCTCGACGATCTTCTCCTCGTGCATGGTGTTGATCGTCGCGACGGCGGCCGCGCAGGCCAGCGGATGGCCGGAGTAGGTGAGGCCGCCGGGGTAGACGCGATCGGCGAAGGTCGCGGCGATGGCGTCGGAGATCACGACCCCGCCCAGCGGCACGTACCCGGAGTTGACGCCCTTGGCGAAGGTGATCAGATCGGGGACCACGTCGTAGTGCTCGAAGGCGAACCAGGATCCGGTGCGCCCGAATCCGGCCATGACCTCGTCGGCGATGAGCACGATCCCGTGCTTGTCGCACAGTGCGCGCACGCCCGCGAGGTAGCCCGGCGGCGGCGGCATGATGCCCGCGGTGCCGGGGATCGACTCCAGGATGATCGCCGCGATCGTCGGCGGCCCCTCGAATCCGATGACCTGCTCGAGGTGGGCCAGCGCTCGCTCGCTCTCCTCCTCCTCGGTGGTCGAGTAGAACGGCGTGCGGTACAGGAACGGCCCGAAGAAGTGGGCGACGCCGGCGCTGCCGTAGTCGTTGGCCCAGCGGCGCGGGTCGCCGGTCAGGTTCACCGCCGTGTTCGTGCCGCCGTGGTAGCTGCGGTAGGCCGAGAGCACCTTGATCCGCCCGGTGTGCAGGCGCGCCATCCGCACGGCGTTCTCGACCGCCTCCGCGCCCGCGTTGGTGAAGAAGACCTTGTTCATCCCGTCGGGGGCGAGCTCGCTGATCAGGCGGGCGGCCTCGCTGCGCTTGTCGTTGGCGTGCTGCGGGGCGACCGTGCAGAGCACGTCGGCCTGCTCCTTGATCGCGGCGACCACCTTCGGGTGCTGGTGGCCGATGTTGGTGTTGACCAACTGGGAGGAGAAGTCCAGGAGCCGGTGGTCCTGCCCGTCCCAGACGTAGGAACCCTGCGCTCGGGTGATCACCATGGGCGTGAACGAACCCTGCGCGAGCCATGAGTGGAACACGTGCGCGCGGTCGAGTTCGTAGGTCCGCTCTGCGTCGGTCTGGGTCACGGAAAATCCTCCTCGTTGTGCCGTAGAGGCTATCGCTGCCCGCGACCGTGGCGGCAGGGGCAGGGCAGCGCCAGGAGCAGGGAGGCGGCAGGCCGTCAGCCGAGCGCGGCCTCGTTCAGCAGGGCGTCCACTTCCGACGCCGCGAATCCCCAGGAACCCAGCGTCGCGGTGACGTCCCGGCCGCCCGCGTCCTTGGCCACCGGGTCCCGCGCGGGCGTGCGGCCGAAACGCGGCGCGGGCGCCGGCTGCACCACGCCGCCGATCTCGACGAACGCGTGCCGGGCTACGTGGTGCGGATGCTCTGCCGCCTCCCACGGCGAGAGCACCGGGGCCACGCAGGCGTCGGTGCCGTCGAACAGCTCCGCCCACTCCGCGCGGGTGCGGGTCAGGAACACCTCGGCCAGCCGCGCGCGGAGCACCGGCCACGAGCGCGGATCCAGGTGGTCGGGCAGTTCTTCGTCGGTGAGGTCGAGCAGCCGCAGCAGCTCGGCGAAGAACTGCGGCTCGATCGCCCCGACCGAGACGTAGCGCCCGTCGGCGGTGGCATAGGTGTCGTAGAACGCCGCGCCGCCGTCGAGGGAGTTGCCACCCCGCGGCCCCGGCCAGCCGCCCTGAGCGTGCAGGCCGTGCAGGAACGCGGTCAGCAGCGACGCCCCGTCGACCATCGCCACGTCCAGCACCTGCCCGAGGCCGGAGCGCTCCCGCTCGTAGAGGGCGGTGACGACCCCGAGCGCGAGCAGCAACCCGCCCCCGCCGAAGTCGCCGAGGAGGTTGACCGGGGGCACCGGGCGCTCGCCCGGCCCGGCCGATCAGGTCCAGCGCTCCGGCCAGGGCGATGTAGTTGATGTCGTGCCCGGCGGCCCCGGCGAGCGGTCCCTCCTGGCCCCACCCGGTCATCCGCGCGTAGATCAGCCGCTCGTTGACGGCGGCCAGGTCAGCGGGCCCGACACCCAGCCGCTCGGCGACCCCGGGGCGGAAACCCTCCACGAAGACGTCCGCCGAGGCGGCGAGCCGGAGCAGCGCCCCCAGACCGGCCGGCGCCTTCAGATCGAGCGCGATGCTGCGCCGGCCCCGGTCCAGGACCGGGTTGTCCCCGCCCATCGGCGCCGCGGCGGAGGTGAGCCGGTCCACGCGCAGCACCTCGGCGCCGTAGTCGGCGAGCACCATGCACCCGAACGGCGCGGGCGCCAGGCTCGCCAGTTCCACGACACGGATCCCCGCGAGCGGCCCCGTCCCGTCCGGGCTGCGCCCGGGGGTGCGCGCCTGTGGGTTCCCTGCGTCGCCGGCCATGGGCCTCATTCTGGCCGATCGGCCACAGTGGTGGCGGTTGCGGCGGCGGGACGTTCCTGGCACCGCAACGGGCGCGGCGCCGTGGCAAGGTGGTGGCATGCCCGAGATCTCCCTCGCGCCGATCGACGAGGATCGCCTGGAGGAGCTGCTCCGGGTCGCCGAGGCCGAGGCCGCCCCCGACGAGGTCATGGGGCCCGTGCCCGGTTCGCCCGGCTGGACCGCCCACCGGCGGGGCGTCTTCCGCGACATCCACCGCAGCCGGCGCGAGGACACGTCGTACCCGAGCGGTTTCGACGGCCCGCACCAGGAGGTGACGCTCGCCGTGCTGCGCGACGGCGCGGTCATCGGGTCGCTGCGACTGGAGCGCTTCGGGACGGGCGTCGAGGCCGGGCTCTGGATCTCGCAGCTGCACCGGGGCCAGGGCGTGGGCACCACCGTGCTCGGCCTGGCGGCCGCCGAGGCCGCACGGCGCGGCTTCCTGTCGATCTTTGCCATGACGACCGCCGAGAACGCCGGCGCCCTGACGTCACTGCGGCGGCAGGGGTTCGTGATCGAGGACCCGGACGACACCGGTGTCATCCGCGCCGTGCGCTGCCTGGGTTGATACTGGGTCGGCGATGACCACCCCCACCGAGACCCCGCCCCCTGGTTCACCAGAGCACTCGCCACCGAGGCCGAGATCGGGTCGGTCGACGTCGACGGCACGGCGATCAGGTACCGCGCCTGGGGCGCACCGGGCCGGCCGGGGATCGTGCTGATCCACGGCGGGGCGGCGCACGCCCGCTGGTGGGACCACCTGGCGCCACTGCTCACCGACGGGCGCCGCGTGGTCGCGATCGACCTGTCCGGGCACGGCGACAGCGGTCACCGCGGCCACTACAGCCTCGACGGCTGGGCGGAGGAGACGATGGCCGTTGCCGGTTCGTCCGGCCTGGTCGGGCCACCGTTGATCATCGGCCACAGCATGGGCGGGTTCGTCACGATGGCCGCCGCCCGCCGCTTCGGCGCCGACCTCGCCGGGGTGATCGCGATCGACTCGCCCTTCCGCCACCACACCCCGGAGGAGGAGGCGGCCCGGGAGCACCGCGCGTTCGGGCCGCGCCGGCTCTACCCCACCCGGGAGGCGGCGCTGGCCAGGTTCCGGGTCGTGCCGGATCAGGAGACGATCGGCTACATCTTCGACCACGTCGCCGACACGTCGGTGCGTGAGGTCGAGGGCGGGTGGACCTGGAAGTTCGACCCGCTGATCTTCGTCCGCGCCGGCTCGACGCCGGAGACGCTGCGCCGGATGCGGTGCCGGGTGGCGATCTTCCGCTCGGAGTACGGCATGGTCACCGACGACATGGACGAGATGATCTTCGATCGGCTCGGGCGGGTGGCACCGACCATCGACATCCCGGGCGCCGGCCATCACGTGATGATGGATCAGCCCCTGGCGCTGGTCACCGGTATCCGCACCCTGCTGGCCGACTGGGAGCACTCGATCCCGCTCGTCTGACGCGTGTGATTTCCCGTAACAACGGTGACCCACGCGCGCCCTAGTCTTCGCCCGATCACTGGCGCGGGACCGGTGCGGGTCCCGCCGAGGCCGGGCGTGTGGCACACGCCGCGGCTGCTCCCTCTGTCCCCCACCCGAGGAGATCCGATGTCGCTCATCACCGGCAAGAACCGGTCATCACGTGCAGAGAAACCGGCGGTACATCCCGTCGACGAGATCCTGGCACCCCAGAAGCTCATCATCCTGGGCCTGCAGCACCTGTTCATCATGTACGCAGGGGCGGTCGCCGTGCCGCTCATCGTCGGCGGCGCGCTCGGCCTGAAGCCGGGCGACATCGCCATCCTCGTCAGCGCCGACCTGCTCGTGTCCGGTATCGCGACGATGATCCAGTCGATCGGCATCCACCAGATCATGGGCGTGCGGCTGCCGGTCGTCGCCGGTGCCACGTTCACCGTGCTGAACCCCATGATCATCATCGCGGGCCAGTACGGGCTGCCCGCCGTGTACGGCGCCCTGCTCTGCGCGGGCGTGTTCGGGCTCGTCATCGCGAAGCCGTTCTCCGCGCTCGTCCGGTTCTTCCCGCCTCTGGTCACCGGCGTGGTCATCACCGTCATCGGGCTCTCCCTCGTCGGCGCCGACGCCGGCCTGATCACCGGCAAGGGCGAGGGCGCCAACAGCACCGCCAACCTGCCCTTCAGCGGATTCGACGGCGGCGTGACGGTCACCGCACCCGGAGGATTCACCGAGACGACCACCCGGGGCGGCGTCGCCAGCATCACCCCGCACGACTACGGCCTGGTCTCCCACATCGCGCTGGCCGGCCTCGTCGTCCTGGTGATGATCCTGATCTCGCGGTTCTTCACGGGTTTCATCGGCCAGATCTCCGTGCTGCTGGGCATCGTCGTCGGGACCCTGGTGGCCTGGCCGATGGGCCTGCTGGACTTCAGCGACGTCGCGCACTCGAAATGGGTCGGCATCGCGGAGCCCTTCCACTTCGGGCACCCGAAGTTCGTCGCCGCCGCGATCATCTCGATGTGCATCGTGATCATGGTGACCTACACCGAGTCCACGGCCGACATGCTGGCCGTGGCAGAGATGGTGGACCGGCCGCTCACGCCCAACGACCTCGCCCGCGGCCTGGCCACCGACGGCCTGTCGGCCCTGCTCGCCGGCTTCATGAACTCCTTCCCGGACACCGCGTACGCCGAGAATGTGGGCCTGATCGAGATCACGAAGATCAAGAGCCGGTGGGTGGTCGCCACGTGCGGTGTGTTCCTGACGATCCTGGGGCTCATCCCGAAGATGGGTGCGGTCGTCGCGGGGCTGCCGGGCCCGGTCATCGGCGGGGCGGGAACGGTCATGTTCGCGATGGTCACCGCGATCGGCATCCGCACCCTGGCCAAGGTCGACTACGAGGACAACCAGAACCTGCTGATCATCGCCGTCTCGCTGTCGGTCGGGATGCTGCCCGTCGTGGCGCCGGACTTCTACCGCCACTTCCCGAGCAACTTCCAGACGATCTTCGGGTCGGCCATCACCTCGACCGTCGTCGTGGTCTTCGTGCTCAACCTGTTCTTCAACCACTTCCGGACCGGGCGCGAACGCCGGTTGAGCCTGACCGAGACGGCACTCGACGCCGGCGCGGTGACCAACCAGCCAGCCAGCGGCATCCCGCTGACGACGGTCGATCCGAACCAGGTGCCGCGCCTGCCCGGCTGAGCGCGCCCGGGCGTCCGGGTCGGAGCCGGCGCGGCAGGGTGACCGGATCGTCGGTGACGCGTCATGTGCGCGGCAGATGCGGGAGGCCGTGACACCATTCCGTAGCCGACACGATCTGGAAAGGACGACATGACGCAGACGACGCCGCAGTCCGAGAGCAGCTGGCTGGCCCGCGAGGAACTGGATGCGGCACGGCAGCGCCTACCGATCCTGTACGTCGACGCGATCCCCGTACGGGTGGACGCCATGGGCATCGTGACGTCCGTCGGCCTGCTGCTCCGCGCGACGGGCGAGGGGGCCATCACCCGCGCCCTCGTCTCCGGCCGCGTGCTCTACCACGAGCGGGTGAGATCGGCGCTCGTGCGGCACATCGAGAAGGACCTCGGGCCGCTCGCGCTGCCCCGGATCCCCGTCTCGCCGCAGCCGTTCACGATCGCGGAGTACTTCCCCACACCCGGAGTGACCGCCTTCCACGACCCGCGCCAGCATGCGGTGTCGCTGGCGTACGTCATTCCCGTCGACGGCGACTGCGAGCCGCAGCAGGATGCGCTCGAGCTGACCTGGTTCACCCCGGCCGAGGCCCGCGCCGAGGCGTTGCTCGCGGAGATGACCGGTGGCCAGGAAGTGCTGCTGCAGCAGGGCCTGGCCCATGTCGGCTGCTGAGCCTCCCGTCCAGCGGGTGCTTGAAGCGTCAACTAGCTAGGATGTCCGGTATGGAGAAGTCCCGGTGGTTGACCGACGAGCAGCAGGCGGCGTGGCGCCGCCTGATCGCCGTCACGACACTTCTCCCGTACGAGCTCGAGGCGCAGCTCAGCCGGGATTCCGACCTGACGCACTTCGGCTACTGGGCCCTGGCGATGCTGTCGGAGGAGCCGGGCCATGCCCTGCGGATGAGTGAGCTGGCCGCGCGATCGACCGCGTCGGTCTCCCGGATCTCGCACGCGGTGGCCAAGCTCGAGGCTCGCGGATGGGTGCGCCGGGAGAAGGCCGCCGACGACGGCCGCGGCAACGTCGCCGTCCTGACCGACGCGGGGCTGGCCAAGATCGTGGGCAGCGCGCGGGGACACGTCGACACCGTCCAGAACTTCGTCTTCGACGTGCTCACCCCGGAGCAGGTGCGCCAGCTCGACGGGATCTGCGCGGCCCTGCTGACCCGGCTCGACCCGTCCGCGCGGATGACCCACGGCTGTGATGGGGAGGCCGTGCCCCGCTAGCCTGACCGGATGCCGCATTTCGACCTCGTGATCATCGGTTCCGGCTCGGGGAATTCGCTCGTCACCCCTGACATGGCGGGGTGGTCGATCGCCGTCGTGGAGGAGTCGACCTTCGGCGGCACCTGCCTCAACGTCGGCTGCATCCCCACGAAGATGTACGTCTACGCCGCCGACGTCGCCGACACGATCCGCCGGGCCGGAGCGCTACGGCATCGACGCCACCATCGACGCCGTCCGCTGGCGGGACATCCGCGATCGGATCTTCGACCGGATCGACCCGATCTCTGCCGCCGGGCGCCGGCACCGCTCGCACGGCCCGCACACCACCCTGTACGAGGCGCACGCCGAGTTCACCGGCGAGCGCACCCTGCGCCTGAGCAGCGGGGAGGAACTCACCGCCGACCGGATCGCCGTCGCGACCGGCTCGCGCGCCGTGGTCCCCGCGGTCATCGCCGATTCCGGCGTCGCGTTCCACACCTCGAACACGGTGATGCGCATCGACGAGCTCCCGGCCCGGCTGGCGATCCTCGGCGGCGGCTACATCGCCGCCGAGTTCGCCCACGTGTTCTCGGCACTCGGCGTGGATGTGACCATGATCGTCCGGGGCGACGGGCTGCTGCGCCACCTCGACCGGGACATCGCCTCGCGGTTCACCCGGATCGCGCAGCACCGTTGGGACGTCCGCCTCGGGACCGAGGTCACCGCCGCCACGACCCACGGCGCGGGGATCCGGCTGGAGCTGACACACGGGCGGCCCGTCGACGCGGACCTGCTGCTTGTCGCGACCGGTCGCACGCCCAACTCCGACCGGCTCGGGCTGGAGGCGGCCGGCATCGGAGTCCGCGCCGACGGCAGGATCGCCACCGACGAGTTCCAGCGCACGGCCGCACCGGGCGTCTGGGCACTGGGCGACGTCTCCTCGGTCCACCAGCTCAAGCACGTCGCGAATCGGGAGGCGCGCATGGTGGCGCACAACCTCACCCATCCGGACGACCTGCGCAGCGCGGACGAGCGGTTCGTACCCGCCGCGGTGTTCACCGATCCGCAGCTGGCCGGCGTCGGCCTCACCGAGCAGCAGGCGATCGAGGCCGGGTACCAGATCGTCACGTCGATCCAGCAGTACGCCGACACCGCCTACGGCTGGGCGATGGAGGACACCAGCAGCATCTGCAAGGTGATCGCCGACCGCACGTCCGGGTTGCTGCTCGGCGCGCATCTGATGGGCCCCCAGGCCTCGACCCTGATCCAGCCGCTGATCCAGGCGATGCAGTTCGGGCAGCGGGCGACCGACGTCGCACGCGGCCAGTTCTGGATCCACCCGGCGCTGAGCGAGGTCGTCGAGAACGCGCTGCTCGGGCTCCATCTGGACTAGGCGGCGCCGGTCCCGTGCGGTGGCCGGACGGTGATGCAGGCCGGACTGAACACCGGAGCGCTCAGCCCGGTGTGGGCGGGCAGGCCGGTCACCGGGTCGATGCGGAAGACCACGACCTCGTGCGAGTGCTGGTTGGCGACGTAGAGGTGGTCCCCGGCCAGGTGGATGTGCCTGGGCCAGCGCCCGCCGCAGGAGACGTCGGCGATCGCGTGGTAGCCCGTCGCCAGCACCGCGAAGGTGGACAGGCGGTCCGCGCCGCGGTTGGCCAGGTACAGCAACGACCCCAGCTCGTTGAGGACGATCTCCGAGGGCAGGTTCAGCGCGCTGACGGGGCTCGCGGTGGCCGCCACCCGATTGAGCACCGAGAACTCCCCGGTCGCCGGATCCAGGCGAAGGAGTGTGACCGAGGAGTTCAGCTCGCAGGCCAGGAACGCCAAGCCGTCCTCGGCCCACGCGAGATGCCGCGGCCCCGAGCCGGGCGCCATCGCCGACACCGCCGCGAGCTCCAGCCGGCCGGCATCGTCGAGGAGGTAACTGCGGAGCTCGTCGCGCCCGAGGTCGGTGACGACGAGGAAGGTCCCGGTCGGGTCGAACAACACCTCGTGGGCGTGGGCGCCCGCCTGCCGCAGGTGGTGCACCCGCGAGCCCGGACCCGGCGCGGGGAGCAGCGCCGACGCCGCGGCGAGCCGGCCGTCGCTGCGGATCGGGTGGACGGTGACCGACCCGCTGCCGTAGTTGGCGACGACGAGGTGGCGCCCGCGCGGGTCGACGGTCAGGTGACACGGCTCGACACCACCGGTCGGCGTGCGGCCCAGGCGGACCAGACCTCCGTCGGCACCGACACCGAAGGCCTCCACGCCCCCGACGCCGAGCTCCTCGACGGCATAGAGGAAGCGCCCGTTCGGGTGCCAGGCGAGGTAGGACGGGCACAGCGACGCCGCGGTCCCGACAGTGCGGAGGGTGCCGCCCCGGAGGTCGTGTTCGAGGACGGTGATCCCGACGCCGTCACCGCCGCCGGCGGGTGTGTAGGAACCGACGTGGAGCACGCGGCGCGAACTCGGCCTGGTCACGTCGCCACTTCACCACACGCGCTGGCCGGGCGAACTAGTCCTGGTCGGCTATCCACCACGCGGCGTAGGGCGGCAACCACACCGAATCGTCGCCGCCGACCTCTACTGAGTCACCGGTCAGCACGTCGACGGGTGCGCGCAGGTGCAGTTCCCGCAGCCGCGCCGCCGGCCACGGGCGCCAACCGTCGGTGACGTTGTAGAGCCCGAGCAGCGGCCCGACCGGGTGCCGGCGCAGCACCGGCAGCACGCCGGGATCGGCCGGCGGCAGCACCTCGGCTGGCCACCGACGCGTGCAGGTGCTCGAGCGAGGTCCGCGCGGCGACGAGGCCAGGCGCTGCAGCCCGGCGAACATCCGCGCCTGGCACCGAGTCCGTCGGTCGTGGCGGCAGGTCGGCGCAGCGCCCAGTCCATCCGGGGCCGGTGGGCCCACCGGTTGTCGCTCGTCGTGGCCCGGCTCGGCGGCCCAGTCCGGGTCGTTGGGCAGCGCCAGCTCGTCACCCATCCAGATCACCGGGATGCCGCCCCAGCCGAGCACGATCGCGTAGGCCAGCAGCAGCCGATCGAGCGCCTGCGCCGGCCGTCCGGGTCGGTGCCGGCCCGGTCGAGCCCGAGCCAGGCTGGCCGCCGATCCCGCTGATCCGGCGGTCGCCGGTGGCCGGGTTGTCCTGGAAGACCAGCCCCGTGGCCGGCGAGCCCGGGAACAGCGCCGGTGTAGTAGTCGGACAGGAACGCCCGGTGGCCGATGGCCGTTCAGCCCGACCGCGGCCGCGTCGGCGTCGTCGATCGCCCAGCCGATGTCGTCGTGGCAGCGGACGTAGGTGATCCAGGCCGTGCGTCGCCGGGATCGGCGGCAGCTCGCGCAGCGCGTGAGCGGCCAGCCGGACGTCCCGGGCGGCCAGCATCGACCAGATCTGCACCATCAGGCTGTTGTGGTAGGCCAGATCGCTGACCTTGCCGTGGTGGCGGCCCTGGCCGAGGTAGCTGCACCAGGTCCGCCGGCCCGACGATCGCCTCGGCCTTGAAAGCGACCGCAGGGCAGGCGATCCGGGTCAGCGCGCGCAGCGCCTGGGTGATCGCGTGCACCTCGGGCTGGTTCTGGCAGTTGGTGCCCAGCCGCTTCCAGAGGAACGCGATCGCGTCCAGCCGCAGCACCTCGACCCCGGCGTTGGCCAGGAACAGCACGATGTCGGCGTACTCCAGCGAACACGTCGCGGGTTGGACCAGTCGACGTCCCACTGGAAGGAGTTGAACGTCGTCCACACCCAGCCCGTCCAGCGCGTCGTCCCAGGTGAAGTTGCCGGGCGCGAAGTCGGGGAACACCTCCGGCAGCGTGCGCTCGTAGGCGTCGGGCAGGTCGCGGTCGGCGAAGACGTGGAAGTACGCGCGGTGCTCGGCGTCGCCCGCCCGGGCGGCCCGCGCCCACGGCGTGCTCGCGGGCCACGTGGTTGAGCACCAGGTCGAGCACCAGGCTGATCCCGGCCGCGCGCAGCGTCGGCGGCCAGCGCGCGCAGGTCGTCCATCGTGCCGAGGTCGGGGCGCACGGTGCGGTAGTCGGCGACCGCGTAGCCGCCGTCGCTGTCGCCCGTCGCGCGGCAGCAGCAGCGGCATCAGGTGCAGGTAGGTGACGCCGAGCTCGCGCAGGTACGGGATGCGGTCGCGCACGCCGGCGAGGTCGTCGGCGAACCGGTCGGCGTAGGCGGCGTAGCCGAGCATCCGCGGCGACTGGAACCAGTCCGGGCTGCAGGGTGCGGACCTGGTCGAGGCGGGCAGAGCTCGGGGTCGCGCTCGGCGTACGCGCGGCGCGGCGAGCCGCGACCAGCCGCAGCGCCAGCTCGTCGGCCTGCTCCCGGGGTAGACCGCGACCAGGCCGTCGACCAGGTCCGGCCACCAGCGGTCCAGCCGCAGCCCGAACAGCTCCCGCACGTGATCCGGCGAACCGGCGAGTGTCGACGCGGCGACCGCGTGGGCCGAGGCGGGTGCGAGCGTCACCGGAGCAGGCTACCGCCGCTCACCCGCCGACGTAGGCCGCCAGGTGCTGGCCGGTGAGGGTCGAGCCGGCGGCGACGAGGTCGGCCGGCGTGCCCTCGAACACGACCCGTCCGCCGTCATGACCCGGCGCCGGGGCCGAGGTCGATGATCCAGTCCGCGTGCGCCATCACGGCCTGGTGGTGCTCGATGACGATCACGGACTTGCCGGCGTCGACCAGCCGGTCGAGCAGGCCCGAGCAGCTGCTCGACGTCCGCCAGGTGCAGCCCCGTCGGTGGGCTCGTCCAGGACGTAGACGCCACCCTTCTCGGCCAGGTGGATGGCCAGTTTCAACCGCTGCCGCTCGCCGCCGGACAGCGTCGTGAGTGGCTGGCCGAGGCTGAGGTAGCCGAGCCCGACGTCGGCCAGCTGCCTCGAGGATCCGGTGCGCCGCCGGGGTGTCCGCCACGCCCGCACCGAAGAACTCCCCCGCCTCGGCCACCGACATCGCCAGCACCTCGCTGATGTCGCGGCCGCCGAAGCGGTACTCCAGCACCTCGGCGTGGAACCGCCTGCCCCCGCACACCTCGCACTCCGTGGCCACCCCGGCCATCATCGCCAGGTCGGTGTAGATCACGCCCGCGCCGTTGCAGTTCGGGCAGGCGCCCTCGGAGTTGGCACTGAACAGCGCCGGCTTCACGCCGTTGGCCTTGGCGAACGCCTTGCGGATCGGGTCGAGCAGGCCGGTGTAGGTGGCCGGGTTGCTCCGGCGCGACCCCCGGATGGCGGCCTGGTCGACGGACACGACGCCGTCCCTGCCCGACACCGAGCCGTGGATCAGCGAGCTCTTGCCCGACCCCGCCACGCCGGTGACGACGACCAGCACGCCGAGCGGGATGTCGACGTCGACCCCGCGCAGGTTGTGCAGGTCGGCGCCGCGGATCTCCAGGGAGCCGGTGGGCGCCCGCACCGACGCCTTCAGGGCGGCGCGGTCATCGAGTGGCGGCCGGTGACCGTGTCGCTGGTGCGCAGTCCGGCGAACGTGCCCTCGAAGCAGACCGTCCCGCCGGCCGCGCCGGCCCCGGGTCCCGAGGTCGACGACGTGATCGGCGATCGCCATCAGCTCCGGCTTGTGCTCCACGACGAGCACGGTGTTGCCCTTGTCCCGCAGGCGCAGCAGCAGCTCGTTCATCCGCTGGATGTCGTGCGGGTGCAGCCCGATCGTCGGCTCGTCGAAGACGTAGGTGACATCGGTGAGCGAGGACCCGAGGTGGCGGATCATCTTCACGCGCTGCGCCTCACCGCCGGACAGCGTGCCCGACGGCCGCTCGAGGGACAGGTACCCGAGCCCGATCTCGACGAAGGAGTCCAGCGTCCGCCGCAGCACGCCGATCAGCGGCGCGACGGACGGGCTCGTCGATCCCGGCGACCCATCCGAGCAGGTCGCTGACCTGCATCGCGCACGCGTCGGCGATGCTGACCCCGCCGATGGTCGAGGAGCGGGCGGCCTCGGTCAGCCGCGTGCCCGCGCAGTCGGGGCAGGTGGAGAAGGTGACCGCGCGCTCCACGAACGCGCGCACGTGCGGCTGCAGCGAGTCGACGTCCTTGGCCAGCATCGACTTCTGGAGTTTCGGGATCAGCCCCTCGTAGGTCAGGTTGATGCCCTCGACCTTGATCTTCGTCGGCGCCTTGTGGAGCAGGTCGTTCAGCTCGCGCCGGGTGTACTTCGCGATGGGCTTGTCCGGGTCGAAGAAGCCCGAACCGACTGAAGATCCGGCCGTACCAGCCGTCCATGCTGTAACCGGGGATGGTGAACGGCCCCTCGCGCAGGGACTTGCTCGCGTCGTAGAGCGCGGTCAGGTCGATGTCGTTGACGGCGCCGCGCCCCTCGCAGCGCGGGCACATGCCGCCGGTGACGCTGAAGCTGCGGCGCTCCTTGACCGTCTGCCCCGCGCGCTGCACCGTGACCGCGCCGGCCCCGCTGATCGACGCCACGTTGAACGAGTACGCCTGCGGCGAGCCGATGTGCGGCGTCGCGAGACGGCTGAACAGGATCCGCAGCATCGCGTTGGCGTCGGTGGCCGTCCCGACGGTGGACCGGGCATCGCCACCGAGCCGCTGCTGGTCGACGATGATCGCGGTCGTCAGCCCGTCGAGGACGTCCACCTCGGGGCGCGCCAGCGTCGGCATGAACCCCTGCACGAACGCGCTGTAGGTCTCGTTGATCATCCGCTGCGACTCCGCGGCGATCGTGCCGAACACCAGCGAGCTCTTGCCCGACCCGGAGACGCCGGTGAAGACGGTCAGCCGGCGCTTGGGCAGCTCGACGCTGATGTCCTTGAGGTTGTTCACCCGCGCCCCCTGGACGCGGATGAGCTCGTGACGTGTCGGCGGCGTGCGGCGCCGCGGCCGGGCTCAGCTGCAGTTCCTGGATCCGGATCATGTTGCCGGCCGGGTCGCGGACGGCGCAGTCGCGGACGCCGTAGGGCTGGTCGGTCGGCTCCTGGACGATCTCGGCGCCGCCGGCCTGGAGCTGTTCGAAGGTGGCGTCCAGATCGGCGGTGGCCAGCAGCAGGATCGCGTAGGTGCCCTTGGCCATCATCTCGGCGATGGTGCGGCGCTCGTCGTCGGTGATCGCCCGGGTCCATCGCCGGCGGGTGCAGCACGATCGGAGGTGTCGGGCTGGTCCGGCGGCCCGACCGTGAGCCAGCGCAGCCTGCCGTAACCGACGTCCAGCCGCACCTCGAAACCGAGGAGTGTCGCGGTAGAAGGCCAGCGAGGCCTCGGGGTCGTCGTGCGGCAGGAAGCTGGCGTGAATGGTGATGTCCATGGCGGTCACGCTAGTTGCGGTTCCGAGTGCCGCGCTTCTCGATTCCTGACCGGTCGGGTCACCTGCTTCGACACGCAGGACGGCATCCCGGCGGTCGCGCGCCGCGACCTCGCGCCGGTAGGCGCTCGGCGGCACCCCGACCAGCTCGGTGAAGCGGGTGCTGAACGTGCCCGAGGGACGAGCAGCCCACCGCGAAGCACACCTCCGTGACGCTCAGGTCCCCGCGGCGCAGCAGTGCCATCGCGCGCTCGATGCGCCGGGTCATCAGGTAGGCTGTAGGGCGACTCGCCGTAGGCGCGCCGGAACTCCCGGCTCAGGTGCCCGGCGGACATGTGCGCGCCGCGGGCCAGCGCCTCGACGTCCAGGGGCTGCGCGTACTCCCGGTCCATTCGGTCGCGCACGCGGCGCAGCACGGTGAGCTCGCGCAACCGCTGCGCGTCCGGTTCCTGGCGGGTCATCCGAGCATCTCCCGCAGCGCGAGCACGGTGTTCCAGTTGCGCGCGGTGGCCTCCACACCGAGCCGCGTGAACGCCGAGGCGGGGATCCGCGGCTTGGACGCACCGTCGGCGTAGTAGACGTAGGCCGAGTCGCCGACGACCTCGAGCCGGTCGGGCAGGAAGGCCGCGGTGTCGATCGCCCGGACGGCGGCCGCGGTCGGGGCCGCGAACAGGAACGCGACGTGCAGCCGCTTGGGCTCGGCGACCTCGTCCGGGAGCGGGTTGTCGCGCACGACCTTCGCCAGCTGCGCGGGGGTACGCAGCAGCACCGCCGTGTCCACGTCGAGCTCGTCGATCAGCGCCTGCCGGATCGCGCCGGCGACCGCGCCCGCCGTGCCCGACGGCGTCGTGACGACCGCATTGCCGCTCTGCAGGTACGTCCTGACGTCGGAGTAGCCCAGCGCCCCGAGGATCTCGCGGAAGCGCGCCATCGGGACGCGGCGATGGCCGGCGACGTTGACCCCGCGCAGCAGCACGGCGAAGCGCGCCATCTCAGTCGTTGCGGCCCGAGATCGCCAGCCGGGCGCCGATGCCGATCATCACCAGACCACCGCCCGTGCCGAGATGCGCCAGCCGTTCCGGTGAGCGCGCGAACCACGAGCGGGCCGCCCCGGCGGCCACGGCCCACAGGCTGTCCGAGACCAGTGCGATCACCAGGAACACCCCGCCGAGGACCAGGAGCTGGAGCGGCACGTGCCCGGCGCCCCGATCCACGAACTGGGGCAGCACCGCGGCGAAGAAGACCACGACCTTCGGGTTGGCGATGCCGACGACGAATCCCTCGCGCAGCACCCTCCGCAGCGAGCGGGGCGACGCGTCCGGCTCGAAGAGCGTCGTGAGCGCCCGCCGGTGCCGGATCGCCCGCACGCCCAGGTAGATCAGGTAACCGGCGCCCACGAGCTTGATCACGGTGAAGACCGCGATGGAGCGCTCGACGATCGCTCCCAGGCCGAACGCCACTGCCGTGATCTGCACGTAGAACCCGGCGGCGTTGCCGATGACGGTCGCCAGCGCCGCACGCCGGCCGAGCACGAGGGCCCGGCTGATCACGAACAGCACGCTCGGTCCGGGCACGACGATCAGCGCGAACGACGTCAGGGCGAACGCGAGCAGATGACCGGTCGGGACCATGACCCCAGACGTTAGCCGAGAGCGCGCCCGTTGACCTCAGGCATTGATGCTGGACATGTCGGGGTACCGCTCACCGGCCGCAGCGCCCGCCGGGGCGGCCTCGTCCAGCGCAGCGAGGTCCTCGGCGGACAGCTGCACCTCGACGGCCGCGGCGTTCTGCTCGACGTAGGCGACGCGCTTGGTGCCGGGGATCGGGACCACGTCCGGCCCCTGGGCCAGCACCCACGCCAGCGCCAGCTGCGACGCGGTCACGCCCTTGGCCTCGGCCAGCGCGCGGACCCGGTCCACGAGCTCGATGTTCTTCGCGAAGTTCTCACCCTGGAACCGCGGGTTGCTGCGCCGGAAGTCGTCCGGGGCGAGGTCGTCGAGGGTGCGGATCTCGCCGGACAGGAAGCCACGCCCGATCGGGGAGTACGCGACGAAGCCGATGCCCAGCTCGCGGACGGTGTCGAGGATGCCGTCGGTCTCGGGGTCCCGGCTCCACAGCGAGTACTCGGTCTGCAGCGCCGTGATGGGCTGGACGGCGTGGGCCCGGCGGATCGTCTCCGGCGCGGCTTCGCTGATGCCGACGTGGCGGATCTTGCCGGCGGTGACCAGCTCCGCGAGCGCCCCGAAGGTCTCCTCCACCGGGACGGACCGGTCCACCCGGTGCTGGTAGTAGAGGTCGATGACGTCGACGCCGAGGCGCCCGAGGGAGGCGTCGCACGCGCGCCGGACGTACTCCGGGCTGCCGTCGATGCCCAGCCGCGAGCCGTCCTCGCCGCGGACGTTGCCGAACTTGGTCGCCAGCACGACCTCGTCCCGGCGCCCGGCGATGGCCTTGCCGACCAGCTTCTCGTTGACGAACGGGCCGTACATGTCTGCGGTGTCCAGGAAGGTCACGCCCAGGTCGAGGGCGCGGTGGATCGTCGCGATGGACTCCGCCTCGTCGCCCGTCCCGTAGAACTCGCTCATCCCCATACAGCCGAGTCCTTCGGCCGAGACCACGAGTCCGTTACCCAGAGTGCGCTGCTGCATGAGTGTCCTTCCGCTGCTGTCACGTCCTGTCGTTTCCCAGGCTAACAACCAGGGTATATGCTTGCCAGCACGCAACTAATTGGAGCACCCGTCCCGATGACCTCCTTCGCCGACCTGCGCGAGCAGACGTTCTCCTCGCTGCACAACCGCAACTACCGCCGCTACATCAGCGGCCAGTCGATCTCGCTGATCGGCACCTGGATGCAGACCGTGGCGCAGTCGTGGCTCGTGCTGCAGCTGACGGGCTCGGGCACGGCACTGGGCGTCGCCGTCGCGCTGCAGACCCTGCCGATCCTGCTGCTCGGCCCGTACGGCGGCGTCGTCGCCGACCGCATGGACAAGCGCAAGCTGATGATGGGGCTGCAGGCGATGATGGGGGTGCTGGCGCTCGTCCTCGGCCTGCTGACCATCACCCACACCGTCGTGCTGTGGGAGGTCTACGTCCTGGCGTTCCTCCTCGGCCTCAACAACACCTTCGAGAACCCGGCGCGGCAGGCGTTCGTGCTGGAGATGGTGGGGCCGAAGGACCTCCGCAACGCCGTCAGCCTCAACTCCGTGCTCGTCAACGCGGCCCGGGCCGTCGGCCCCGCCGTCGCCGGCGTGATCATCGCCACCGGCGGCCTCGGCGTGTGCTTCCTGCTCAACGCGCTGAGCTTCGTCGCCGTGGTGACGTCACTGGCCCGGCTGGACGTCTCCGCGCTGTCCCCGTCGACCCCCACCGTCCGCGCGCGCGGGCAGCTGCGCGAGGGTCTGGCCTACGTCCGCCGCACCCCGACCCTGGCCGTGCCGCTGCTGATGATGGGCCTCGTGGGCTGCCTGGCCTACGAGTTCCAGGTCGTGCTGCCGCTGGTGGCCAAGCAGAGTTTCCACGGCGGGTCGCAGGCCTACGGATTCATGACCGCCGCCATGGGGATCGGTGCCGTCGTCGGCGGGCTCTACGTCGCCGCACGGGGCCGCACCGGGATCCTGTCGCTGGTCCGCTCGGCGGCGGTGTTCGGTGTGGTCATCCTGGCCGCGGCCATGGCGCCGACCCTCCCCCTCGAACTCGGCGCGCTGGCGCTCGTCGGTGCGGTGAGCGTGGGGTTCCTCTCCAAGGGCAACAGCACGCTCCAGCTCGGCACCCAGCCGGCGATGCGCGGACGGGTGATGGCGCTGTGGTCGGTCGCCTTCCTGGGCTCCACCCCCATCGGCGGTCCCATCGCCGGGTGGGTGAGCGAGCAGTTCGGCGCCCGCGCGGGCCTGGTGCTCGGTGCCGCCGCCTGCTTCCTCGCCGCGGCCCTCGGGATGCTCGTGCTGCGCCGGCTGAACAACCGCGCTCCCGTCGTCGCGGCCGACCAGGCCGTCCTCGCCTGAGCCGTCAGGTCGCGGAGATCGCCGGGCGGGTCAGCGAGCGGGCGAGGCCGAGTTCCGCGGCACCCGAGCTCGGGCACGTCAGCATCACCGCCACCCACCTGGTGAGCGTGGCCGCCTCGTAGGTGAGCGTCGCCGGGACCCAGTCGGACTCCAGACCGATGCCGCCCATCTGGACCGGCGCCAGCCCCGGCCGTCCGGGCCCGAGCGAGGAGTTCTGGGTGGTCTCGACGACCCACCGGCTGAAGTCCCGGTACGCCTGCGGTCCGGTGAAGATCGACACGGACGCGGCGGTGCATCGCCCGCCCCGAGCGGCAGGGGCGACGTAGCGGCAGACGATCAGTCCGGCCGACGCCTCGGCGCTCGCCCGCACCGGCGCCCCCGCGGCCCGCGCGAAGACCGTCCGCAGCGGCGCGGGACAGGTCCTCGGCCCGGCCGCCTGCGGCAGCGGCTGCGGTGCAGGTGCCACCGATGCCTCCGATGCCTCCGATGCCGGCTGCGTCGCCGACGACCCGGAGGACCTCGGGACCACGGGCCGTGACGGAGCCGATGAACACGCCGCCGCCACCGCGAGCGCCGCGACCACCACGATCACCGCCGACGACCACCGCACATGCCCAGTATCGCGCCGTCGCCGGGAACGGGCCCGAGGCCGGGCTCGCTACCGTGGAGGCATGTCCCTCCGTGTCCGGCCCGGCCCCGTGGCGGCGGCGCTGACGGCGCTGGCCGGGGCGGCGCTCGTGCTGGCGTCCTGCACGTCCACCATCCCGGGCGGTGCGGCGGCACCGGCCACGGCGTCCGGCGGGTCGGCCGCGAACCCCTCCGCGTCAGCCACCGTCGGGCCGGCCGCAGAGCCGACCTGGCCGGCACCCGCGGCGTCCCCGGAGATCGCGGCTGCGCAGTCCACCCTGGGCGCCGTCGGCCGGACCGTGCTCACCTGGTCCGACGCGGCGGATGCGGTCGGGGTGAGCCTCGACTACGTCCTGCCGTACACGCCGTCCTCGGGGTACGCGCTCGCCAAGGGGACGAAGGCGATCGAGCTGGACCTGCGCGTGATCAACGCCAGCACGCTCCCGCTCGATCTGGAGGCCTGGAGCATCTACGCCTCGATCGACAACAAGCCGCTGGCGGCGGTCAAGGACTCGCGGTACGTGCCGATCACGTCGCTGCCCGTCGTGAACCCCCAGGGAAGCGGGTACATCCGGGCGCGCGTCGTAGTGCCGGACACAGGGGGCACCATGCTGGTCGGCGTGGCCGACGACGCCTACCCGAACCAGCCGGCCACGTTCACCGTCACCGTCCCGTAGCCGGCCGCCGCCGACCTCCGCAGCCGTCAGGACTTGGCGCGCGCCCGTTCGGTCACCGCGGGGATGATCCGGTCGGCGTAGGCGGCGAGGGTGGCGTCCTTGTCGTCGTGCTGCAGGTACAGCGCGAACTGGTCGACGCCGAGGTCCTTGAGCGCCTGCAGCTTCTCGATGTGCCGTTCGACCGGGCCGAGCAGGCAGAACCGGTCCACGATCTCGTCCGGGACGAAGGCGGCATGGGTGTTCCCGGCCTGGCCGTGCTCGTTGTAGTCGTAGTCCTGGCGACCCTTGATGTAGTCGGTCAGCGCCTCGGGCACCGCGCCGCCCGCGCTGCCGTAGCGCGCGACGATGTCGGCGACGTGATTGCCGACCATCCCGCCGAACCAGCGGCACTGGTCGAGCTGGTGGGCCAGATCGTCGCCGACATAGGCGGGGGCGGCGACGCAGATCTTGATCGACGCCGGGTCCCGTCCGGCCGCCGCGGCGGCGTCGCGCACCGCCGCGATGCTCCACTCGACGATCGCAGGATCGGCCAGCTGCAGGATGAACCCGTCGCCGACCTCGCCGGTGAGGGCCAGCGCCTTCGGGCCGTAGGCGGCGACGTAGACGTCCAGCCGGCTGTCGGGGCTCCACGGGAAGCGCAGCGTGCTGCCGCGGTACTCCGTCTCGCGGCCGTTGGCGAGGTCCTGGATCACCTTGACGGCCCCGCGCAGGTCGGCGAGCGTGACCGGCTTGCCGTTGATGACCCGTACGGCCGAGTCGCCCCGGCCTATGCCGCAGATCGTGCGGTTGCCGAACATCTCGTTCAGCGTGGCGTAGACCGACGCCGTCACCGTCCAGTCCCGCGTGGCGGGGTTGGTGACCATCGGGCCGACCTTCACCCGGTGCGTCTCGGACAGGATCTGGCTGTAGATGACGTAGGGCTCCTGCCACAGCAGGTGGGAGTCGAAGGTCCACACGTACTTGAAGCCCCCGAGCTCGGCCTTCTTGGCCAGGTCGACGACCTTCCACGAGGGCGGGGTGCACTGCAGTACGACGCCGAAATCCACGGAATGAGTCCTTTGCTGTCGGGGGGAAACGTCAGATCAGGTACTGCGACAGTCCCCTCTTGATGAACCGGCCGTGACCCTTCGTCCCGAGGTACTGCTTGCCCTCGATCACGACCGTCCCCCGGGACAGCACGGTGTCCACGGCGCCGGCGATCTCGAATCCCTCCCAGGCCGAGTAGTCCATGTTCATGTGGTGCGTCTCGACGGAGATCGAGGTCGTGGCCGCCGGGTCGTAGACGACGACGTCGGCATCCGCGCCGGGGGCGATCACGCCCTTGCGCGGGTACATCCCGAACATCCGCGCCGGGGTCGTCGAGCACAGCTCCACCCACCGGCTCAGCGAGATCTTCCCGTCGACGACGCCCTGATAGAGCAGGTCCATGCGGTGCTCGACGCTGCCGATCCCGTTGGGGATCTTGGAGAAGTCGCCGACACCCAGCTCCTTCTGCTCCTTCATGCAGAACGGGCAGTGGTCGGTGCCGATCACGGACAGGTCGTTGGTGCGCAGGTAGCGCCACAGCTCGTCCTGGTGACCCTCGGCTCGCGAGCGCAGCGGGGTCGAGCAGACCCATTTCGCGCCCTCGAACCCCGGTGCGCCGAGCTGCTCCTCCAGCGACAGGTAGAGGTACTGCGGGCACGTCTCGCCGAAGACGTTGAAGCCCTCACCGCGCGCGGCGGCCAGGGTGGCGACGGCCTGCTTGGCCGACATGTGCACGATGTAGAGCGGCGACCCGGTGATGCGCGCCAGCATGATCGCGCGATGGGTGGCCTCCTCCTCGGTCTCCCAGGGACGGGTCAGACCGTGGTAGAGCGGGGCGGTCTCGCCGCGGGCCAGGGCCTGGGACACCAGGACGTCGATCGCGGTGCCGTTCTCGGCGTGCATCATCAGGAGGGCACCGTTGTTGGCGGTGGTCTGCATGGCCCGCAGGATCTGGCCGTCGTCGGAGTAGAAGACGCCCGGGTAGGCCATGAACAGCTTGAAGCTGGTGATGCCCTCGTCGACGAGCTCGTCCATCGCCTTGAGGGACTCGTCGTCCACTCCGCCGATGATCTGATGGAAGCCGTAGTCGATCGCGCAGTTCCCGCCGGCACGCACGTGCCAGTTCGCCAGGCAGTCCTGCACCCGTTCCCCCTGGCGCTGCACGACGAAGTCGACGATCGTCGTCGTCCCACCCCAGGCCGCCGCACGGGTGCCGGTCTCGAAGGTGTCCGACGCGGACGTCCCGCCGAAGGGCATCTCCATGTGGGTGTGGCCGTCGACGCCTCCCGGGATGACGTACTTTCCGCGCGCGTCGATGACGCGGTCCGCCCGCGCCGCCACGTCGACGCCGAGAGTGGCCGACCCGGGTGCCAGCAGGGCGGCGATGGTCTCGCCGTCGATGAGGACGTCCGCGGCCGACGCCCCGGTGGCGCTCACGACGGTGCCGTTGGTGATCAGAGTGATCATCGTCGGCGGCCCTACGGCCGGATCAGATCGCCGTAGGCCTCGGGTCGCCGGTCCCGGTAGAAGGCCCAGGTGTTGCGGACCGTGGTGACGGCGTCGAGGTCGAGGTCGCGGACGAGCAGCTCCGGCTTGTAGGCGTCGGCCACCTCGCCCACGAACTGCCCGTCCGGGCCGACGAAGTAGCTGGTGCCGTAGAAGTCGTCGTCGCCCAGCGGCTCGATGCCCACCCGGTTGATCGCCGCCACGTAGTACTGGTTGGCGACCGCCGCGGCCGGCTGCTCGAGCTTCCACAGGTGCGAGGACAGCCCGCGCGAGGTGGCCGACGGGTTGAACACGATCTGCGCGCCGTTGAGGCCCAGCGCCCGCCAGCCCTCGGGGAAGTGCCGGTCGTAGCAGATGTAGACGCCGATCTTGCCCACGGCCGTGTCGAAGACGGGGAACCCGGTGTTGCCCGGGCGGAAGTAGAACTTCTCCCAGAACCCATGCAGATTGGGGATGTGGTGCTTGCGGTACTTGCCGAGGATCGTGCCGTCCGCGTCGATGACCACCGCGGTGTTGTACAGGTAGCCGGGACCGTCCTGCTCGTAGATGGGCAGGATGATCACCATGTTGTGCTCGGCGGCGTGCTTGCAGAACAGGTCCGTCGTCGGGCCCGGGATCGACTCCGCCCAGTCGTACCAGACCCGGTCCTGCACCTGGGCGAAGAACGGGCCGTAGAACAGTTCCTGGAAGCAGATGACCTGGGCTCCCGCCTCGGCGGCCTCCCGCAGGTACTGGATGTGCGCGTCGATCATCGATTCCTTGTCGCCGGTCCAGTCCGTCTGGACCAATGCGGCGCGAACGGTAGCCATGTCACTCACTCCCTGGGTGTCGAGCGGACGGATGTCGCACGGGCGGATGTCGAGCCGAACGGGAATCTCCCAGCATGCCACCGACCGATGACGCTGGCGTAAAGAATTCCCGAACGATTCCGGCGTGCCTGTCGCGCGGCGCCGCGCTGCGATAGGAAGGAGCTGCCAGGTTCCCCCAAACCGGAAGGCCGCTCGCATGAGGATCGTCGCCTCCCCTCGCACGCTCACCCCGAGCCCGTTCACCCCACGCACGTTCACCCCACGCACGTTCACCCCGCGCTCGCTCGCGCCCCGCCTGCTCGGTGCCGGTGTCGTCGTCGCCGCCCTGGGTCTCGCGCTCGCACCCGCGGCGTCGGCCCGTCCCTCCACCGCGCCGGCCACCCACATCCCCGTGCCCACGGCCTCCCGCAGCTGCCCGCCGGACGCGCTGGCGCTGGGCTTCAGCGACGCGCTGGACAAGCTCGTCCACGACGGCGCGGAGCTCGGCGGCCTGTCCTCGCTGGCCTACGACCGGCGCGCCCACGCCTGGGTGTCCGCGGTGGACAACCACGCCACGGATCCGTCCCGGATCTGGTTCTTCCGCGACCTCGCCCACCCGACCGTCACGCGGGATCCGCTCGTCCTCCGGCGCGCCGACGGGACCCCCTACGACGGCACCACCGCCGACAACGAGGGACTCGCCGTGCTGCCGGACGGCGACTACCTGGTCAGCTCCGAGACCGAGCCGTCGATCCGGATCTTCGGCCGCGACGGGGTGGAGCGGGCCTCCCTGCCCGTCCCGGCCCGCTTCGCCGTCACCGGGACGACACCGGCCGGTGAGGCGACGTCCAACGCGACCCTCGAGGGGCTGACGATCACGCCGTCGGGACACCGGATCATCGCCGCCATGGAGGGCACCCTGTCCGGCGACCTGCCCGCCGACGGCAGCGAAGGGACCTACCGTCGCTTCCTCGTCTACGACGCCGACCGGTACGGGCGCTGGCACCTGACCAAGGAGATCGGGTACCGGGTCGACGCCGGGCAGCGCGTTCCCGAGGTGGCCGCCTACGGCGAGAACGCGTTCCTGGTGGAGGAGGCCTCGTTCTCGGTCACGACCGGCAACGCCGTGACCCTGTACGCGGTCACCGGCCTGTCCCGCGCCCGTGACGTCACCGGCGTGGCGAACCTGTCCGCCGCTCCGGCAGCCGACGTGGTGCGCAAGACGCTGGTCGCCGATGTGACCGCCTGCCCGTCCCTGGGCGCCCCCGCCAAGGAGACCCAGACGAACCCGCTCATGGACAACTACGAGGGCATGGCGATCACCACGCCGGTCATCGGCGGGGTGGCCGGGGTCAGCCTGATCAGCGACGACAACTTCAGCCCCACGCAGACCACGCGGGTGCTGAACCTGCTCGCCCGCCTGCCCCACTGAATCGCATCGAGTGCACGATCCACCCCCGTGACGGGGGTGGATCGTGCTCTCGTCAGGCCGGCCACCCGGGCGGGAGATCAGACGGTGGCGGTTTCGGCCACGGGCGCGGTCCCCAGCGACCCGTCGGCGATGCGGTGCTCGAGGCGCTCGCCCTCGATGTCCGGGTCCGGCACGTACCTGGCGAACCACTGCGGGTGGTACCAGAGCCGCCCGGCAACGATCGACATGACCGCGGGCACGAGGGTCAACCGCACCACGAAGGCATCGAGGAACACCCCGGTCGCGAAGCTGAAGCCGATCGCCTTGATCGTCGGATCCGAGGTGAACATGAACGCGACGAAGATCGAGAACATGATCAGCGCGGCGGCCGTCACCACGCGCGCGGACTGGCCGGTGCCCCGGACGACCGCGCCACGGGCGTCACCCGTCTTGGTGAAGTCCTCCTTGATCCGTGAGACCACGAAGACCTCGTAGTCGCTGGACAACCCGAAGATGATCGCCAGCATGATGATCGGCAGGAAGCTGACGGTCTCGGTCGGCGTGATCCCGAAGATGTGCTTGCCCCAACCCCACTGGAACACCGCCACCTGGGCGCCGAACGCCGCGAACACCGACAGCAGGAACCCGATGATCGACTTGATGGGGACCAGGATGGTGCGGAAGGCGAAGGTCAGCAGGATGAACGCCAGCCCGACGACGACCACCAGGAAGATCGGCAGCGCGCTCGACAGCTTCGCCGACACGTCGATGTTGGACGCGGTGGTGCCACCGACCAGGTAGGTCACCCCGGTGCTGCCCTCGATGGCGCTGCGATCGTCGCGCAGGGTGTGCACCAGGGTCGCCGTCGCAGGGTCGTTCGGGCCGGTCTTGGGGATGACCTGGACGATCGAGATCCCGTTCTGCGGTGCGGCCGGGACGACGGTGGCGACGTTGGCCTCACCCTTGATGCTGCCGACCACCTGGGTCAGCGCGGTGGTCGGCGAGGCGGCCTTGCTGACGTCGGCCAGGACGAGCAGGGGGCCGTTGAAGCCGACACCGAAGTGCTGGGTGGTGAGGTCGTAGGCCTTGCGGGACGTGTCCGAGGTCGGTTTCGACGCGCCGCTCGGGAGGCCGAACTGGATCCTGGTGGCGGGCAGTGCGATGACCGCGAGCAGCGCGACCCCACCGACCAGCAGCGGGATCCGGGCGCGGACGACGAACCGCGCCCACCGCGCCCCGGACGTCTGCTCGGGTTGATGGGCCGCGACGTCGGCCACCCGCGCCACGTGCCCGGTGGTGCCGCCGACGAAACGGACGATGCGGGTTCCCGCGAAGCCCAGCACGGCGGGCAGCAGGGTCAGCGAGATCATCAGCGCGATGAACACCGACCCGGCGGCCGACAGCCCCATCGCGGTGAGGAACGGGATGCCCACGACCGACAGTCCGCACAGGGCGATGATGACGGTCAGTCCCGCGAAGACGACCGAACTCCCGGCCGTCCCCACCGCCAGGGGCACCGACTCCGCGGGCGTCATCCCCTTGAGCAGGTTGATCCGGTGCCGGGACAGGATGAACAGGCCGTAGTCGATGCCGCACGAGAGCCCGAGCATGATCGCCACCGTCGTCGACGCCGACGCGATGTTGACGACGGAGGCCACGACGGTGATACCCATCAGCGCGGTGGCGACCCCGATGATCGCGGTCAGGATCGGCAGCCCGGCGGCCACGAAGGCGCCGAAGGTCACCATCAGGATCAGGAACGCGACGATGATGCCGATGATCTCCGGCAGCTCCGACAGCGCGATCACCGAGCCCGGGTAGACCGTGCCCGAGTACTCGACCTGCAACCCGGCCTGTTGCGCCGGGACGACGGCCTTCTCCACCGCGTCCACCGTGGAGGTCTTCACATCCGCCGTGGACGCGGAGTACTGCACGGCGCCGAGGGCGAGCCGCCCGTCGGGTGAGACCTGGTGCGAGGTGTACGGATCGATGAGCAGGCTGACCTGTGGCACCGACTTGAGGTTGACGAAGACCTGCTCGACGCTCGCCTTGGCCGCGGCGTCGGTCACCGTGGTGCCGGCCTTGGCCGCGAAGACCAGCTGGGTCGATCCGCCGGCGAAGGCGGGCAGCTTGGCCGACAGCTCGTTCGCCGCGTTCTGGGCCTCGGTGCCGGGGATGGTGAAGTTGTCGTTGGTCTTGCCGCCGGAGGCGCCGGCCACCGCGATCACGCCGACGAGGACGACGAGCCACGCGGCGAGCACCCAGCGGCGGCGATGGAAGGCGAATCGAGCGATCCGGTAGAGATAGACGGACACGGGGACGGCTCCTGGTTTGTCGAGTCGGTTCCTGGTTTTCGCTAGCCGCATGGCTAGAGTCAGCCTGGCAGAATCGCTAGCCGATCGTCAAGTGAGTCACCTGCCGGTCGGCTAGTGTGTAGCCGCACGCACCAGCGAAGGGGGGCCATGACCACCAGCACGCGGGCCGAACGGGCCGAACAGACCCGCCAGCTCATCCAGGAGACGGCCCACCGGTTGTTCACCGACCACGGCTACGACGCGACGTCCCTGCAGATGATCGCCGACGAGATCGGCGTGACGAAGGCCGCGGTCTACTACCACTACCGCACCAAGTCCGAGATCCTCACCGCGATCGCCGAGGGGCCGCTGAGCGTCTACAACGACCTGCTCGACGAGGTGGAGCGCCAGCCGAACCGGCGGCTGCGGGTGCAGACCTTCGTCGAGGGCTACGCCGACATCATCGTCAACCACCGCCGGACTGCGCCGGTGAAGAACAGCGACCCCGGCATCCGGCGCGAGCTGGAGAAGAACGGCACCCTCAACCAGCTGCTCGAGCGCGGCTTGCTGGTGCTGTTCGGGGACGCCCCTGCCGACGAGGACCGGGCGGCGTTCTACCTGATGCCCGCGCTGTCGGACGTCATGGTGCTGTTCGCCGAGCTCTCCGACGACGATCTGCGGGCGATCGTCCGCCAGCTGTCGCTGCGCCTGCTGCGCGTGCGCACCTGATCGGACCCCGGGCCTCCGGTCAGGCCGGCTTGGCCACGATCTGGCTGTGGATGGCGACGGTCAGCTCGTGGATCTGCCGGGTCAGGTCGGTGTTGGCGTGCAGCTCCTGCTCGCTCGCGACGAAGTCGTGATCGGCCTTGTGCTGCTGGAACGCCGCCTGCCGGTTCTGCCCGATCATCACGAAGGTCGACAGGAAGATCGCCTCGAGGGACACGACCAGGGTCAGCGTCGGCCACGGGCTCTTCTCGATGACCAGCATCCACACGGCGAACACCACGATGTGGACGTAGACGAACAGCATCGACCCGGCGAAGGACGTGATCGCGTCGGCCACTCTCAGCTGGAGGTCCTGCGAGCGGTGCTCGGCCTGCTCCAGGACGGTGGGGTGATGCGCCGGCGCGGCCGGAAGTGCGGTCATGGGGTGCCTCTCGTCCGGCACGTTCACCGGGCGCGACCGTGCATGTGCGGAGCCTAGATGCCGCTCAGGGCTGCGGCGCGGGCCGCGCTGCGGGCCCGCGGGACGGCTCGGGTCTCCGCCCGGTGGCTGCCGACGTAGGCACGGTGGCCGGAGCCGCTCGATGCCGGGATGCGCGTCGTTGCGCACCCCGGCACGATCGAGCTGCGGCGTCGGATCACGGCGGTGGCCGGTGTCCCGGTGACGCGTCGCGCTGCCCGTGTCACCCCGGCCGTACGTCGTGGTGCCGTCGCCATGTCGTTCCCCCGCTCGGGCCGGCCCACCCCCCAGTGGGCCGGCGACCAACACCCACGAGGAGACCGGTGGGCCGGCGCTGATACATCGGCGCCGGCCCGGATCGCTCAGCTCAGCGTCACCGCCGTGTCGTCCACCACGAAGGACGTCTGCAGCGAGCTGTCCTCTGTTCCGGAGAAGGTCAGGGCCGCGGTCTGCCCGGCCGGCGAGCTCACGCTGAAGGTCTTCTGGACGTAGCCGGTCGACGCGTTCAGGTTCGAGTACGTGGCCAGCGTGGTGCTGCCCAGCTTCACGGTGAGCTTGTCGTAGGCGGTGGTGGTCGTCGTCTCGGCCGTGTCGATGTGCAGCCAGAACGACACGGTCGCCGTGCACGACGCGGGGATCGTCACCGACTGGGAGAGCGTGTCGGTGTGCGTCGTTCCGTAGCCGTCCAGCCAGGCGAAGTAGGTGCCCGAATGGGGCGCCTCACCGCTGTTGGAGATCACGCCCGCCGTCGAGGACCACACGGTCGATCCGGATTCGAAGCCCGGGTTGCCGAGCAGTTGGCCGCTGCAGCCCGAGGACGTGGTGGAGACGACCCAGCTGAAGGTCGCGCTGCCCGAGGAACCGCCGCTGGTGGCCGTCGCCGTCACGCTGTACGTCCCGGCCGTCGTCGGCGTACCGCTGATCAGCCCGGCCGACGTCGCCGACAGCCCGGCCGGCAGCCCCGAGACGGTCCAGGTGTAGCTGCCGGTCCCCCCGCTCGCGGTGAGCTGCAGTGAGGTGGCGGTACCGACCTTCGTCGTCTGGGCGCCCGGGTTGGTCACCGTGACACCCGACGTGCCCGAACCGGCGACGAAGGCGGCGTACCCGTTCGGGGTGCCGAGCCCCGTCGGCCCGTCCCACCCGGTCTTGGCGGTGCACAGCGCCGACAAGCCGCACGAGCCGTTGCTGCCGCTCGTGACGTCGAAGAGGTTGCCGGTGTGCGCGTAGGGGTAGGCGTTGGGCGTGGTCCCGGCCGCGGGCGTCCCGGCCAGCGCGTAGACCGACGCGATGATCGGCGAGGACGCGCTGGTCCCGCCGTAGACGGCCCACCCGGAGCCGCCGTAGGTCTGGTACACGGCCACGCCGGTGTTCGGGTCGGCCACCGCGGAGACGTCGGCGACGGCCCGGCGGGCGCACACGGCGGTGATGTTGGCGACCGAGCTCTGCACGGTCGGGCGGGTCTCGTAGCTCGAGCACCCCGAACCGGCGCCGCTCCAGGCGGTCTCGGTCCAGCCCCGGGCGGAGGAGGACGCGACGAGCGAGGTCCCGCCGACCGCGGTCACGTAGCGCGACGCGGCCGGGTACTCGACCCCGTAGCCACCGTCACCCGTACTCGCGGTGATCGCGACGCCGGGGTGGTTGTAGTAGCTGGAGTCGGCGGACGTCTCGCTGCTGGTCTCGCTGCCGCCGTAGCTGTTGGACACGAACTTGGCGCCCAGGGCCACAGCCTCGTTGACCGCGGTGCCCAGGTTGGCGGTGGTCGGGCTGGTCGCCTCGACCAGCAGGATCTTGCAGTTGGGGCACGCCGCGGAGACCATGTCGAGGTCCAGGGAGATCTCGCCCGCCCAGCCGGTGTCGTTCGGCGGCAGCGAGGTGGTGGATCCGTTCTGGTTGACCTGGCGGAAGCAGCCACTGGCCACCGTGCAGGCGGGCAGGCCGTAGGTGGAGCGGTAGGTGGCCAGGTCGGCCGCCGCATTGGGGTCGTTGTAGGCGTCGACGATCGCCACCGTCTGGCCCGAGCCCCTGCTGGTATCCAGGGCGTACGCGCTCTTCAGGTTGGCCGGGCTCAGCCCGCTGGGCAGCGCGTTCGGGGTGACCGCGTTCGGCTCGACGGCGTCGGTCTGGCGGATCGCGAAGCAGGAGAAGCTCTTCGGCTTGGCGGTCCCGCACACGCGCGCGGTCGAGTGATGGGCGATGGCGGGGGTGACCGTCGCGCGGGCGGGCGGTGCCGCGGCACTGGCCTGGCCGGTGGTCAGCGCGACGAGAGCGGGCGCGAGGAGCGCGGTTGCGGCCAGAGCGGTCAGCAGGAGGCGTCGGGGACGGGGCGTGGAAGCGGGCACGGGGGAGCCTTTCGGGCCGGGGGATGGGCCGGCAACCCGGTTCGACCGAGGGTGGAGCCTCACCGGGCAGCGCGTCGTTGCCGGGGCCCGGACCGAGGTGCGGACTGTCCGCTCCGTGCCCCTTGGTGCACCTGAAGATGATCTTTCCGATGCGCCGCGAACAGTATCCACAGCGTCCTGTGCCGTCAACGGAAACGCGATCAGCGGCCCGATGTCGGAACCTCCGTCTACGCTGGACCGGCGTCGCCTGCCCGTCGGGACCCGCCGCGCCGCCACCGGGGACCTCGGGATGGTGTCGTTGCCACGCGGTGATGAGCAATGATGTAGGGATCACTGGGCCGGTCCCGGGCGATGCCAGGACAGTCCAGGAGGACACGCGGTGCTGAGGGAGAAGGTCGCACAGCCGACGCTGAGCGCTCGGGCATCGACTCCCGCCGACGGGGACTCCCGCGCGGTCGGCACGCTCGCGCGCCTGCGGGCCGCCGTCACCCGGCCGCCGAACGCCCGTCCGTACCTGCTCGGCGAGCTCATCGTGGTCGCGTTCCTGCTGCGCATCTACGACCTCGTGCGCGGGTGGGCCGAGGTGCGCAAGGTCTCGGCGCTCCACCACGGCCAGGACATCATGACGGTCGAGGGCTGGCTGCACGTCCGCTTCGAGCACGCCGTCAACGTCTGGTCCAACCAGCACCATGCGGTGGACCTGCTGGCCAGCTACTGGTACCAGTTCGGCCACATCAGCCTGACCTTCGCGGTCCTGATCTGGGTGTGGATCAAGCGCCCGGCGGCCTACCGCAGCGCCCGCAACGCCCTGGTCATGATCAATGTCGTGGCGCTGGCGGTCTTCCTGCTCTACCCCGTAGCCCCGCCGCGGCTCCTGCCCGGGTACACGTTCATCGACTCCGTGGCCAACGCCGGTTTCGGCACCACCCACGGCGGCCCGGTGACCGCGGACCAGTACGGGGCGATGCCCTCCCTGCACATCGGCTGGGCGGTCTGGACCGCCGTGGTCGCCTACCGGCTGGTCAAGGATGCCCGGCTGGCGTGGGTCTGGTTGTTCTATCCGTGGATCACGCTGTACGTCATCGTCGCGACGGGCAATCACTACGTCGCCGACGCCGTGGTCGGGCTGGCGCTGGCCCTGGTCACCCTCAGGCTCACCCACGGGCCGCACCTGTTCCGCAGACGGCCGCCGGACTGATCGCCCGCGGCGCGCCACTCCCGAACATGTACGGGGCTTGGCCGCTGTGACCCCGCTGTGGTTGTGTTCGCAATGAGTCGGCAGAGTTGCCAGGAGGAGAGTGCGTCGTGATCGGTGCCCACCGATGAGGATCGCGCACGTCTCCGACGTCTACTTCCCTCGCATGGGCGGCATCGAGCGGCAGGTCCACGACCTGGCCGTGCACCAGCAGGCGGCCGGGCACGACGTCGAGATCATCACCTCGGTGGCCGGCGATCCGGAGACCGCGCTGGCCGAGCCGGTCAAGGTCTGGCGCCCGCCGCCGGGACGGCACAGCGAGCCGTCGGACATGCGCTTCGGCACGTACCCGATGGGTGCCGGGCGGGTACTCGCCGGCCGGTACGACGTGGTCCACGTCCACGCCTCCTCGCTGTCCCCGATGGCCTACAACGCGGCCGGCGCGGCCAGCGAGGCGGGCATCCCGACTGCCATCACCCTGCACTCGCTCTGGGACTACGCCTCCCCCGTCTTCGCCGCGGCCGACCACATCTGGCACTGGAGCCGGTGGCCGATCGCGTGGTCGGCCGTGAGCTCGGTGGCCGCGCTGCCGCTGTACAAGCACCTCGGGCACGACGCGACCGTCTCGATCCTGCCCAACGGCGTGACGGGCGAGGAGTGGCGCATCGACCCGCTTCCCCGCGATCCGCAGCGGGTCGTGGTGGGCACCGTGATGCGCCTGGCCTACCGCAAGCGTCCGCGCCAGTACCTGGCGATGCTGCGCCGGGCGCGCGTCCAGGTGCCCGACCACATCCGGATGGAAGCCGTCATCGTCGGCGACGGCCCGCGGCGGGCCATGCTGGAGCGCTACATCGCCCGCCACGACATGGGCGATTGGGTGACCCTGTCCGGGCGCGCGACCCACGCCGAGATCCGGGAGGTCTACCGCGACGTCGACTTCTTCGTGGCGCCGGCGACGCTCGAGTCCTTCGGCATCGCGGCGCTGGAGGCCCGGTGCGCGGGGCTGCCGATCATCGCTCAGTCGGTGTCGGGCGTGCGTGACTTCATCACCCACGGCCGCGAGGGGCTGCTGGCCACCGACGACGTCGACATGAGCACGAGCATCGCCCGCCTGGTGACCGACCGGGACCTCCGGGCCCGGATGACCGCGCACAACCGCCGGACCCCGGCGCCGGTCAGCTGGCCGGACGTGCTCCACCGGTGCGAGGACCTCTACCGGCGGGCGGGTGCGCGGGTCCCCGCGGGCGCCGCAGAGCTGATCGAGGCGACCTGAGCGGGTGCCGTTCACGCTGGTGTCCTTCCACGCCCATCCCGACGACGAAGCCCTCCTCACCGCCGGGACGCTCGCCCGCCTGACCGCCGAAGGGCACCGCGTCGTCCTCGTCGTCGCCACCGCGGGCGAGGCGGGGCTCACCTCGCAGACCCTCGCCGGAGCCGCCCCGCTGGGCGCCACGCGGACGGCCGAACTGGAACGCTCCGCCGCCGCGCTCGGCTGCGCGCGGGTGGTGCTGCTCGGCTACGCCGACTCGGGGATGCCCGACGCGCCCACCGGCCATCCGAAAGCCTTCACCACGGCCGACCTCGACGAGGCAGCCGAGCGCCTGGCTCGCGTGCTCGTCGAGGAGTCCGCGGACGCGCTCACCATCTACGACCCCGCCGGCGGCTACGGCCACGGCGACCACATCCGCGTCCACGACGTCGGCGTGCGGGCGGCGGCGCTGGCCGGGACGCCGGTGGTGCTGGAGGCCACGATCGACCGGCGCCCGCTGATCCGCGCCCTCCGGGTGCTGTCCTGGACGCGCCGGATGCCGCCCGACTTCTCGCCCGAGCGCTTCCGCAGGGCCTACAGTTCATCGGACGTCGTGACACACAGGGTCGACGTGCGCCGCTATACGGGTCAGAAACGGGCAGCGATGCAGGCACATGCGACGCAGGCCGCAGCAGACTCCGGCGATCGCACCCTGGCCTTCTGCCTGCGCCTGCCGGGACCGCTGTACCGGCGCGTGTTCGGGCACGAGTGGTACGTCGAGCACGGCCGTACGCCGTCGCGACGCCGGCTCGACGACGTCTTCGCGACCCTGCGCGGACAGGCCTGACCTGCCCTCCCGACGGGGGCACGGGCAGCAGCGAGAGGGGGAGGTGGAACGGTGACGAACGAAGGTCTCGTGATCGCGGTGAGCCTCTGCTCGGCGTTCGCCTTCGCCCTGTCGACCTCCCTCAAGCACGCCAGCGCCACCCAGCTCGCCGACGAGCACGGTGCTCGGTCCGGGGCGCTGATCCGGTTCATCCGCGACACCCTGAAGCACCCGCTGTGGCTCGGCGGCATCGTGGCCGACGTCCTCGGGCTGTCGCTGCAGATCGTCGCGCTCCACTTCGGCCCGCTGGCGGTCGTCCAGCCCGTGCTCGTCACCGGGCTGCTGTTCGCGCTGATCCTGCGCCAGCGCAGCCGGCACGACGCCAGCCGGAGCGAGATCGTGTGGGGCATCGTCCTGACGATCGCCCTCGCCGGCTTCCTGCTCGTGTCCGGGACGACCAACCCGGACCATCCGCACGGTGCGTACCACGGTCCGGCCGTCGCGGCGGCCGTCATCGGCTTCGTCCTCGCGGGCGTCTGCGTGGCCCTCGGCCGGCGGCAGCGCTCAGGCGGGCGCTCGGCGGCCCTGCTCGGCATCGCCGTCGGCGTCACCTACGCCGCCTCCGCGGCCGTACTCAAGGCCGTCACGAACGTGGCCCTCCGCGGCCCCGAAGCGCTGTTCACCAGCTGGCAGCTCTACGCCGTGATCGTGCTCGGGGTGACCGGCCTGCTGCTGAACCAGATCGCCTTCCGGGCCGGCCCGCTGACGGCCAGCCTCCCCGCGATCGCCACCGTCGACCCGTTGCTGAGCATCGCCATCGGGGTGGTCGTCTACGACGAGCACATCAAGCACGGCCCGATCTCCGGGCCCGGGCTCGTCGCGCTGTTCGTGCTGATGGGGGCCGCGGCGATCCAGCTCACCCGGGCCGGGAAGTACGCCACTCCCGACGAGGTCGTCGCCACCGGGACGACCCACCCGGCACCGCTGGCCTGATCGCGCGGGCCTGCGATCAGCAGGGACGGATGTCCTGCGGCGGGTGACCGCGGAACGATTCCTGCGGGCGGGCGCACCCGGCCGGACCCGGGCGGCGACGGAGTCGATCGGGCCGAACAGGGGCAGGTCGCGCAGGCGCGGCGCCGGACCCTCGACGCCCAGCCGGGCGAGGGTCTGCAGGAGCGAGTAGCGGACCAGCCGGAAGGCGACCCACCACAGGACGGCGGCCATCGGCAGCTCGACGAACGCCGCCGAGAGCACGCTCACCAGCCAGCCGCTGGTGTTCCAGGACAGCACGACGTCGAACCACGCATCGCACAGGAGCAGCGTGCCGGTGATCAGCGCGGCGGGGATGAGCAGGTGCCGTGCCCGCCAGGCCGCCCACGCACTGATCGTGAGCGCGATCGCCTCGGCGATGTCCAGCCCCACCCAGGACACCCGCCAGCCGTGGGTGACGCTCGTCGACGGCAGCGACGCGCCGAGCACCACGATCCACCCGAGCAGGGCCGCGACCGAGGTGACCAGCAGCGTCAGCAGTGCGGCCCGGCGGGCCGCCGCCCGGCCCACGGGCGGCAGCATCGGTGCCTCCGCCTCACGGAGGATCTGCTGCAGCCGGTGCCGCTCGTCCGGGGACAGCGACAGCACGTCCCGCTCGTCGATCACGGCTCGACGCCGAAACGGGAGAGGGCGCAGGTGAGCGCCTCGAGGTCGATGCCGTCGAGGTGGTCGAGCACGTGCCGGCGCACCCCCGCGACATGGCTCGGGTAGGCCTCGGCCAGCCGCGCCACGCCCGCGTCGGTGAGGACGGCGAACGCGCCGCGCGCGTCCTCGGTGCACCGGGCGCGCAGCACCAGGCCCTCGGACGCGAGCCGGCTGACGATGCGCGTCATGCCGCTCAGGGACAGGTCCGACCGGTCGGCGAGGTCACTCATCCGCAGCCGGTGGCCGGGCGCCTCGGACAGGTGCACCAGCGCGCGGTACTCGCTGACCGTCAGGTTCTGCTCGGCGATCAGTTCGTTCTCCAGCACGCGCGGCACCACGATCGCGGCTCGGGCGAAGGCGCGCCACACGGCCTGCTCACGCTCGGTGAGCGGTGTGTCGACGCGTGTGTCACCCATGCCGTCGACAGTACTTGATTGACGAAGCAATTTCGAGGGACGCGGTCGCCCGCTAGGGTCGCGGCCATGTGGCAGGTGCTGCGGGCGGGCGATCATCGGCGGATGCCGTGGCGCAACGGCGGTGGCGAGACCACCGAGGTCCTGCGCCGGCCGGACGGCGAGGACTACGACTGGCGGGTGAGCATCGCCGACGTCACCGCCGGCGGGCCGTTCTCCGAGTTCCCCGGCGCCGACCGGGTGCTGACTCTCATCGGTGGCGGCGGCATGGTGCTGACGGTGGACGGGACCGTCACCGCGCTCGAACGGCTCGTCCCGTTCGCGTTCAGCGGCGACGCGACGACCTCGGCCACGCTCCCGGCGGGCGCGACCGAGGACCTCAACCTGATCACCCGCCGCGGCCGGGTGACCGGCGCCGTCGACATCGTCCACCTCACCCGGAGCGATCCGGACGGAGAGCCGGTCACCGAACCGCACACCGTCGCGATCGGCGGCGACCAGGTCCTGGTGCTGCTGCTGTACGGCCACGCCGCGGTCGCTTCCGTTCACGCGCAGGTGGAGTTGCAGCGCCACGACGCGCTGCTCTGCGCCAGGGAAGGCGGGAACGGCGAGGGCGGGGACGTCGGCGAGCTCTCGATCACCGGTTCCGGGGTGGCGGCGGTCCTGACGATCGCGCGGGTGGCGTGACGGGCTGAGCGCTCCACCGCGGCCCTACAGTGTGCGGTCGTGGACCTCGTTGTCGCCGCCGCCGGTGTCGTGCTCGTCGTCATGGTGTGGCGGGTGGCCGTCCTGACCCTCGTGGTCGCGCGCCCGGCCCGCAGCCTCCTCCTGTACACGGCCTGGATCAGTGCCGTCCGCGCACCGGTCGACCTGGTCGCGCGGCGCCTGCCCTACGAGGCCCGGGACCGGCTGCTGGCACCGGTGGCGTCGATCCTGCTCATCTCACTGGTCCCGTTCTGGCTGGTGCTGTTCTGGTTCGGCTACGGGCTGGCGTTCTTCGGATTCGGCCACCTCGGTCTGCACACGGCGCTGCGGGAATCCGGGTCGAGCCTGTTCACCCTCGGCTTCTCCGCACCCGCCGGTGGCGCGCCGACCGCCCTGGCCTTCGTCGCCGCGGGCAGCGGACCGCTGCTGATCGCCCTGCTCATCGGGTACCTGCCGACGCTGTACGGCGCGTTCAACCGGCGCGAGACCGAGGTGAGTCTGCTGGCCGGGCGCGGCGGCAACCTGGCGTGGGGACCGACGATCCTGCTGCGCTACCAGTGGTCCGGACTGCGCGAGCAGCTGAGCCGGCTCTACCAGGACTGGGAACGGCTGATGGCCGACATCGCCGAGAGCCACAGCTCGTACCCCATCCTGGTGCAGTTCCGGTCCCCGGATCCCCGCCGCAGCTGGATCACCAGCATGATCGCGGTCATGGACGCGGCGGCGATCCAGCTGGCCCGGGCGCCGAGCACGGCCCCGGGTTCGGCCCGCCTGGTGATCACGGGCGGGACGTCGACGCTCAACGCGATCAGCCGCGCGCTCCGCTTCCCCGTGGTGGACGATCCGCTGCCGACCGACCCGATCGACGTCTCCTACGAGCAGTTCCTCGAGGCGTGGACGCTGCTCGACGACATCGGCTTCCCCGCGAGACCGGTCCCGAACGCGCCTACCGGGACTTCCGCGGGTGGCGGGTGAACTGGGAGCCGCAGGCCTACCGGCTCGCGCGCACCGTCCAGGCCCCGCCGCTGGAGTGGACCGGCCCGCGCGACGGCAACCTGGCGCACCTGCCCCGGGTGCGGGTCCGCAACCGCAGCTACGACGACATCGACGGCACCCGCGTGATCCGCCCGAAGCGCGCCGACATCGCACCGGAGCCACTGCCGGAGGACTGACCGGGGGGCGATGATGTGCAGATGCCCGTCGACCCCGCTCCCGACGAACCGGCCGAGGACATCGTGTCCACCGGCGGCGCGGTCTCGCTGCGGCGCCAGTGGGGGGCGACGTCGCGGGCCAACCGCTGGCTGGCCGGAGCGGCGGCGACCATGGCCGTCGCCGCAGCGGTCGCCGGGCTGCTCGCCTCTGCCACCCAGCCGCATCGGCGCACCCGGACGCTCGTGGTCGCCCCGGCGACCGCACCTCCGGCGACGGTCGACGCCCTCGGCTGCCCCGTCACCGCGACCTGCTCGACCGCGGCGACGATCGATGCCGTGCTCAGGACGGCGATGACGAGGGACTTCCGTGACTTCGGCGCGGTCCGGGTGCGGTCGGGCACCGTCACCACCGACTCCGCCACCGGCAGGCGCTACCGGGTGACGATCCTCGCCACGGTGAGCGGGATCTCCCTGGCCGTGACGTCGCAGTGCGTGCCGCACGGGCAGGCGGCGCCGACCCGCTTCTTCACCGCGGCGGTGAGCGCGGTCGACCTGGCCGGCAACAACCTGATCAACTCGCGGCGCCTCACCGTCGTGCAGCCTGGCCGCACCGGTTGCAGTCTGGCGATCGAGATCGACTCGCCGGGGTCGGGGTTCGACTTCCTGGGCAGCGCAGAGCTCCTGGCCTCCGACCGCACGAGCCAGGTGGCGTCGTCATGACAGCGGCGACGGGATGAGCGACGGGATCGACGTCTTCGACGCCGACGACGAAGCGCCCGGTACGGCTCCCCGAGGGCCGTTGCCGGCGTTCCCCGAGGAGCCGCCGGGCGAGGCCCAGGGGCTGTCGCGGGGGCTCGTCGTGCTCGCCGTGCTGCTGACCTGCGCCGCGCTGTGCGGGGCCGTGCTGTCCTGGCACCACGCGTCGCGCACGGTCACCACGGTCGTCCGCACGCCCGCGCAGACCGCCGCCTCTGTCGACGCGAGCGGGTGCCCGGTGACGCAGGTGTGCTCGATCACCGCCCAGCCGAGCACGGCGTTGACCCGCGCCATCCGGCGCCGGTTCCCCGACGCAGTGATCGACTCCGGCGGGTCGGTCCAGCTACCCGACGGGACCGACGTCCGCAGCACGGCGCTGGCGCTCCTGAGCGGGGGTGTCCAGGTGAGCGTGGTGGCCCAGTGCATCCCCGGGGGCGCCGCGGTTCCGTCGCGGGCGGCGCAGGCCGGCACGGTCGTCGTCCCGGGAAAGCCGGGATGCAGCGTCGCCGTCACCGCGCACGTCCCGGCCGGTGGCACCCCGCCGACGGCCGCGCTCACGGCGCTCGCCGCCGACCCCACCGTCCAGCTCGCCTGACCGGCCCCCGTCAGGCGTCGGACTCGAGGGCGGCCTTGAGCCAGTCGTTGCGCCGCCGCAGGAGGTGGGGCATGTACCGGCGCAGGACGAGGGACTCGGCCAGGTCGCCGAGCCTGCCCAGCGGCGCCTCGTACTCGACCCGGTCGACCATCAGCGTCCCCCCGCCCAGGGACGGTGTGAACGTGTGCTCGTGCCACCAGCGCCGGAACGGGCCGCTCTGCTGCTCGTCGACGAAGTGGCTGGGGCGCTCGTAGACGGTGATGAGCGACGTCATCCGGAACGCGATCCCGAAGTGACGCGCCCGCCAGGTCACGGTGTCACCGAGCCCCATCACACCGCTGGTCACGCCGCCGACGATCCGCTCGCCCGAGCCCATGGACGCGGTGTGGGCGTCGACCGACAACGACAGCAGGAAGCAGTCGTCCGGGACGGCATCGATCACCGTCTCGAGCCGGATGTTGGGCACCTCAGCAGCCTAGAACCGATCGCGGGTCCGGCGTAGGGTCGTCGCGTTGCCCCGTCGAAACCGCGGCGGATCTCTTCCCAGCAAGGGAGATCCTCGTATGACGGCGGTTGAGCACACCCGGAACGAACCCGTCCAGAGCCTGGTCCCGGCCCGCATGGACCGCCTGCCGTGGGTGCGGTTCCACTGGATGATCATCGTCGGACTCGGCGTCTCGTGGATCCTCGACGGCCTGGAGATCCAGATCGTCTCGATGGCCGGGTTCAAGGACGATCTGGGGCTGAGCAACGCCGACGTGGGCTCGTTGGGGTCGGTGTACCTCGCCGGAGAGGTCGTCGGTGCCCTCGTCTTCGGGCGCATCACCGACCGCATCGGCCGGCGCAAGATCTTCATGCTGACGCTGGCGATCTACCTCGTCGGGAGCGGGCTGGCGGGGTTCTCGCTGGGACTTCTGGTCCTTGGCTGTCTTCCGGTTCATCGCCGGCACGGGGATCGGCGGCGAGTACAGCGCGATCAACTCCGCGATCGACGAGCTGATCCCGTCGCACTACCGCGGCCGCGTCGACATCGCGATCAACGGCACGTACTGGGCCGGTGCCGCGCTGGGCGCCGGCGCGAACCTGTACCTGCTCTCCGACCACGTGCCGAGCGGGCTCGGCTGGCGGCTGGGCTTCTTCATCGGCCCGCTCATCGGGCTGGCGATCATCGGCCTGCGGCGGCACATCCCGGAGAGCCCGCGCTGGCAGATGACCCACGGCTACGAGGAGGAGGCCGAGCGGACGGTCGACGACATCGAGAGACGCGTCCGCGACGAGGGCGGGAAGATCAGCGAGGTCGACGAGTCGAAAGCCATCGACGTCGTGCCGCAGAAGTGGATCCCCTACCCCGAGCTCGCCCGGATCTTCCTGAAGCAGTACCCGCGCCGGACGGTCCTCGGCTTCACGATGATGGCCACCCAGGCCTTCCTCTACAACGCGATCTTCTTCACCTACGCGCTGGTGCTGCAGCACTTCTTCGGCGTCTCCAAGAGCGGCACGGCGTACTACTTCATCCCGTTCGCGATCGGCAACCTCGTCGGGCCCCTCGTGCTCGGGCCGTTGTTCGACACCGTCGGCCGGCGGCGGATGATCGCCTTGACGTACCTGACCTCGGGCGTCCTGCTGGCGGTATCGGCGGAGCTGTTCCGGACCGGGTCGCTCAACGCCCAGACACAGACGGCGCTGTGGTGCGTGATCTTCTTCTTCGCGTCCGCGGGTGCCTCGTCGGCCTACCTGACGGTGAGCGAGATCTTCCCGCTCGAGCTGCGCGGGCAGGCGATCTCGTTCTTCTTCTCGATCGCGCAGATCTTCGGGGCGATCGCCCCGAGCATCTACGGGCACCTGATCGGCGGCCAGAACAACGCCCACCCCGATCGGTACCCGCTCGCGATCGGGTACTTCATCGGGGCCGGTGTGATGGTGGTCGGCGGCGTGGTCTCGTGGTTCCTGGCGATCGACGCCGAGCGGCAGTCGCTGGAGGACATCGCCGAGCCGCTCTCGGTGACGCGGGCCAGGCAGGCGCAGACCTGACCGGCGCGGACCTGACAAGGCGCGGACCTGCCCGGCCGCCGACTCAGGGGCGCAGCTCGGTGGCGGTGACCGGCTCCGGGTCCTCGGGGCGCAGGTAGAGGGCCGCGACGGCGGCGAGCATGAGCAGCCCGCCGACGACCGTCAGGGCCGAGAGCGGTTCGTGCAGGAGCGCGACGGCGAGGACCGCGGCGGTCAGCGGCTCCAGCAGGGTCAGCACCGCTGCGACGCTGCCCGCGACCGTGCGCAGGCCGGAGTAGAACAGCCCGTACGCCACCGCCGTCGTGACCACCCCCAGATACACCAGCCAGCCCACCGACGACACCGGCCCGCCGAAGGTGATCCCGGCGACGAGCGCGACCGGCGCCAGCACGACCGCACCCACCGTGGCGCTGATCGTGGTCAGCGCGAGCGGCTCGGTGATCAGGGAGACGTGCCGGCTCAGCACCGTCGTCGCCGCGTAGCCGGCCCCGGACACGACGGCAACGAGCAGGCCCAGCAGCGGATGCGGCGCCGCCGAGCTGGCGTGCGTGCTCGACAGCGCGACCAGTGCCAGCCCGACGACGGCGGCGAGCACCGTGAGTGCCGGGACCATCCCCGGCACCCGGCGAGCCTGCACCGCCTCCCAGACGGCGATCAGGACCGGCGCCAGCCCGAGGCTCACCACCGTCGCCACGCTCACCCCCGCCTGCGCGACCGCGAGGAAGTACAGCGCCTGGTACGCGCCGAGTCCGGCACCGGTGAGCAGCAGCGCGACGGGTGCCCGCCGGAACGCCGTGACGAGCCCGCCCCGCGGCAGCGCGAAGGCGAGCAGCACCACGGCGGCGATCGCCAGGCGGTAGAAGCCGATCGCCGCCGGCCCGAGCCCGGAGTGGTCGCGCACGACCCGGACGACCACGCCGGTGGTGCCCCACAGGATGCCGGTGAGGCTGATCTGCGCGAGCCCGAGGCGCGGCCCCAGCGCCTGCCCGAGCGCCTGCCCCATCCGTGCTGCGGGCCGATCCGACGCGCGGCCGGGTGCGCCCTCGCGCTGCATCGCACACTCCTCCAGCTCGTCGCGTCGCTCCCGGCCAGCGCCGAGTCTGCCAGCCGCCGGGGCGGGGCGGCCGCGACGGACCGGTCCGGCGGCCGGAAGCTCGTTACGATGGGGCCCATGCCGGTGACCGAGGGAGTGGGTCAGGACGTCCACATCTGCGACGCATCCCTGGCGCGCGCGTTCGACTTCCTGGGCAAGCGCTGGAACGGCATCATCCTCGGCACCCTGGCCGGCTCACCGGCCGGTTTCGCCGAACTGCGGCGCGCGATCGGGGCCATCACCGATTCGGTGCTGTCGGACCGGTTGAGCGAACTGGCCGACGCGGGACTGGTCAAGCGGACCGTCACCGACGCCCGCCCGCCGGGGGTCAGCTACGAGCTCACGGCGTCCGGCTGCGCGCTGCTGCCGATTCTCGACCAGCTGGCCGACTGGGCGGCGCAGAACCTCAGCGCGCGCTGACAGCCCGGTCGATCAGCAGCTCCGCCACCGTCTGCGCGTGCGTGAACGGGACGTCCGAGCCGAGTGCGGCTGCCTGCGCCCGAGCCCCGTCCGACAGCACGGCGAGCTGGCTGCCCAGGGCAGCGGCGTCCGACGCGCCCGCCTCGGCCGCCAGCGCCGTGAGCCGATCGACGAACTCCTGCTTGCGGGCGCGGGCGACGAGCCGGGCCGGATGGTCGTCGTCGCAGAGCTCGGCGGTCGCGTTCAGGTAGGGGCAGCCGCGGCTGCCGCGGTCGGGCCGGAACAGGCGCACCAGCCGGTCCCGAGCGGGGACGGACGTGTCCTGCAGCTGCGCCAGCGACCGCGAGAGCATGTCCGGCGTGATCCGCTCGAGGTAGGCGACCATCACGTCGTCCTTGCTCGGGAAGTGCTGGTAGAGCGTGCGCTTGGAGACGTGAGCGGTCTCGGCCAGCTGCTCGACGCCGGTGGCGTTGAGGCCCTGGCGGTAGAAGAGCTCGCCCGCCGCGGCCAGGATCCGCTCGCGCGCACCCCTGCCTCCGTGCGCCGTCGCCGGGGTCGCTGTCGTGGCCATGACGTCGACAGTACCGATCGGTTTACTTCACGTCCACCTCCTGCTACGGTCGTAGTACACCGAACGGTTTACCACTCGAGAAGGAGCACGTCATGCAGATCACCGGGTCCGTCGCCCTCGTCACCGGAGCCAACCGCGGTCTCGGCCGCGCCTACGCCGAAGCCCTCCTCGCCCGGGGCGCGGTCAAGGTCTACGCGGGTGTCCGCGACGTCAGCACCGTCCTCGACCCCAGGCTCATCCCGGTCCGCCTCGACATCACCGACCCCGCCGACGTCGCGGCAGCGGCAGCGCTCCTGACCGACGTGGACATCGTGATCAACAACGCCGGCGTCTACAGCGACGGGCCGCTCCTCGACGCGACCCCGACCGCCGCCGCCCGGCGGGACCTGGAGACCAACTTCTTCGGCACCCTTGCCGTCAGCAGCGCCTTCGCGCCGGTCCTCGCCGCCAACGGTGGCGGCGCGCTGGTCAACATGCTGTCGGCGCTGTCGTTCGTCACGCTTCCCGGAACCGGTTCCTACAGCGCCTCCAAGGCGGCGGCGTGGTCCCTGACCAACGCGCTCCGCCTGGAGCTCAACCCGCAGGGCACCCTGGTGGTCGGCGTGCACGCCGGTTACATCGACACCGACATGGTCGCCCACATCGACGCCCCGAAGAACACCCCGGAATCCATCGCCGAGCAGACGCTGGACGCGATCGAGGCGGGCCGGGGCGAGGTGCTCGCCGACGAGATCAGCCGCACGGTCAAGAGCGCGCTGTCCGGCGACCTCCGGGACCTGTACCCGGCCCTGGTCTGATCGGGATCGGACCTACGCGCGCGCGGATCCGAGCAGCTTGAGCACCGCGACGGCCCGCTCGGCGTCGTCGGGCGGCACGAAGAGATGGTCGTGACGGAACCCGGCCACGACGTTGCAGCTGATGCCGTGGTCGGTCAGCGCCGCACTCACCGCGGCGGTGAGCCCGACCGACGTCAACGCGGACTGGGCGCCGAGGGTGATCCGGCGGACGGCCACCGCGTCCTCGCCCGCCAGGTGGGCGGCGTGGGCCGAGGCGACCAGCGTGACGCCCTCGTCCTCGCGCACCATGGCGATGACGTCGGTGAGGTCGTCCGGGAGCTCGGCGACCGCGAGATAGGCGTACGGCTCGGGGTCGAGCACAGGATCGAGCGTGGCCAGCAGGACGGAGAGATCTGATTCGCCAGTCATCGCGTCCAGCCTAGCCGCAGGGCATCAGCGCCGGGCGCGCCGATAGCGCTCGATGAGGGCGTTCGTCGAGCTGTCGTGGCCGAGCGGTCCGTCGTCGATGAGCTCGCCGGCCACCTTCTTGGCCAGCACCTTGCCCAGTTCGACGCCCCACTGGTCGAAGGAGTTCACGTTCCAGACCGTCCCCTGGACGAACACGCTGTGCTCGTACAGCGCGATCAGCCGCCCCAGCGCGGTCGGGGTCAGCTCGTCGAGCAGCAGGGTGTTCGTGGGGCGGTTGCCCTCGAAGACCTTGTGCGGCACGAGCCACTCCGGGACACCGTCGGCGCGCACCTCCTCCGCGGTCTTGCCGAAGGCCAGCGCCTCGGTCTGGGCGAAGACGTTCGCGGTGAGCAGGTCGTGGTGCTCGCCCAGCGGGTTGAGCGAGTGCAGGAAGCCGATGAAGTCGGCCGGGATCAGCCGGGTGCCCTGGTGGATCAACTGGTAGAAGCTGTGCTGGCCGTTGGTGCCCGGCTCTCCCCAGTAGACCGGCGAGGTGTCGTAGTCGACGTGGGTGCCGTCGAGGGTGATCGACTTGCCGTTGGACTCCATCGTCAGCTGCTGCAGATACGCCGGGAACCGCTTGAGGTACTGGTCGTAGGGGAGCACGGCCTGGGTCTGGGAGCCGAAGAAGTCGCAGTACCAGACGGTGAGCAGCCCGAGGATCACCGGCAGGTTGGCCTCGAACGGCGCGGTGCGGAAGTGCTCGTCCATCGAGTGGAAACCGGCCAGCAGTTCGCCGAACCCGTCGGGGCCGACCGCGAGCATCGTCGACAGCCCGATGGCCGAGTCCATCGAGTACCGCCCGCCGACCCAGTCCCAGAACCCGAACATGTTGGCGGTGTCGATGCCGAACTCGCCGACCGCATCGGCGTTGGTGGAGACCGCGACGAAGTGCTTGGCGATCGCCGCGTCGTCGTTCAGGGTGGCCAGCGCCCAGTCCCTGGCGGTGTGGGCGTTGGTCATCGTCTCCTGCGTGGTGAACGTCTTCGAGGAGATGATGAACAGCGTCTCGGCCGGATCGAGGTCGTGGGTCGCCTCGGCGAAGTCGGTGCCGTCGACGTTGGACACGAACCGGAACGTCAGGTCCCGCTGGCTGTAGTGCTTGAGCGCCTCGTAGGCCATCACGGGGCCGAGGTCCGAACCGCCGATGCCGATGTTGACGACCGCGGCGATGCGCTTGCCGGTATGCCCCACCCAGGCGCCGCTGCGGACCTTGTCGGCGAACTCGGCCATCCGGTCCAGGACCTCGTGCACGCCGGGGACGACGTCGACCCCGTCGACCTCGATGTGGGCATCGCGGGGGGCGCGCAGCGCGACGTGGAGCACGGCGCGGTCCTCGGTGATGTTGATCTTCTCGCCGGCGAACATGGCGTCGATCCGCTCGCGCAGCCCCGACTCCCGGGCCAGCTGCACGAGCAGGCCGAGCGTCTCGTCGGTGACGCGGTTCTTCGAGTAGTCGAGGTAGATGCCCTCGGCGTCCAGGCTCAGCCGCGTCCCGCGCTCGGCGTCGGCCGCGAACAGCTCCCGCAGATGCGTACCGGCGATCTCGGAATGATGGGCCTCGAGGGCAGCCCAGGCGGAACGGGAACGCAGCGGAACTCGGTCAGCGGCCATGGTCCCTATCCCACCACCTGCCCGATCCACCGCGCCAGCGGGGCTCAGCCTTTGGCGTCGGACCAGCGGCTGACGATGCTGACGTCGGCGACGAAGCGCACGCCGGACCCGGAGCTCCACCGCTGGGCGGTCTCCAGCAGGCAGCTGTCGAGCAGGGCGGCGACCTCGTCGGCGCGCGCGGTGGGGACGTGCACCAGCAGCTCGTCGTGCAGGCACAGCACGATCCGCGCGCCCGAGGCGAACGAACGCGTCCGCACCGTCACCGCCCACGCCTTGAAGAACTCCGCGGCCGCACCCTGGATCACCGCGTTGCGGGCGAACCGTCCACGCCCGGCCAGCCACGAGCGTTCGCCGTCCTCGTCGATGTCGAGCGGCAGCCGCGGCATGCGGATCAGCCGGCCGCCGTAGGTCCGCAACGGGCGCCCGTCCCGCCCGGCGTCGCGGGCGTCGTGCAGGTAGCGCATCGCCACGGGATAGGCCGACTCCAGTCCCTGCAGCGCCGCGCCCGCCGTCCCCGACGTCTGGCCGTACATCGCGGCGAGAACGGCGACCTTCGCGATCGGCCGCTCCACCCGCAGCCGCGAGGCCACAGGCGCGTACAGGTCGTCCTCCCGGGCGGCCGCGATCAGGGCCGGGTCACCGGAGACCACGGCGAGCACGCGCGGCTCGATCTGGCCCAGATCGGCGCGGACGAAGACGTGCCCGGCCTCGGCGACGACGGCCGGGCGCAGCTCGGCCGGCAGGTTGTGCAGCCCCGCCTGTGCGGTCATCCGCCCGGCAGCGCCGTCGCTGCCGCTCCAGGCGCCGCGCAGCCGACCGTCCGCGCTCACCCGCTCGTCCAGCCAGCCGTAGCCGTAGGTCGTGGAGATGCGCTCGTCCTTGCGCCAGCGCAGCAGGGCCGCCACCACCGGGTGGGCGCCGCGGAAGCCCTCCAGCCGCCAGGAGCGGGTGTCCGGCACGTCGATGCCCGCCCGCCGGAGCAGCGCCTTGACCTGAGCCGGGTTGCGCAGGTCCGTCGCCTCGGCCGCGGGCAGGAGGTCCAGCACGACGCGGTCGCGGGCCCGCCGGATGGCTGCCGCCTCCTGCTCGTCGGCCGGGCGCGGACCGACGAAGCCGGCGATCAGCTCCTCCGCCCGCGCGCGGTCCACGGGCAACCCGGTGTGGGCCAGCTCCGCACTGAGCAGTTCCGCCGCCGATTCCGATCGGGCCGTGGCCAGCGCGTCCCCGCCGACCCGCAGCTCGGCCAGCCGCGCGCGCTGCAGGGCGGCGGCCTCGAGCGCGAGCCGGCCCCACCGCGCCGCGCGTGCGTCGGTGCGCGCCCATCCGCCGCTGGCCCATTCCGCGCGCAGGTGCCCGTCCGGTTGCACGGGATCCTCGGGGTCACCGCCCTCGTCACCGGACCCGCCGAGCAGGTCGAGCTGGCCCATCCCCGGCATCGTGGCCGCGTCGAGGTCGTGCAGTCCCGCCCAGATCAGCGCCGGATCGGCCCGCCACCCGCCGACGAGCAGGCGATGGACGGCGGCGAGGTCCCAGCACCGGGCCATCCGGAGCCCGTCATCGAGCAGCACCGCCGCGACCTCGTTGGACCACCACACCCAGCGCGGTCGGAGCGCGTCCTCCACCGCGGTGACCGTGTCGCCCACGGAGCCGGCGGGGGCGTGGACCGCGCCGCCCTCGGCGACCAGCGCCGCCCCGGCACCCGGCCGGAGCACCAGCGCGACCAGCCCGCCCGACCCGACCCCGGTGGCCAGCAGTCGGGCGGCGGCGTCGGTCACCGTTGCATCCTGCCGTGCGCCACCGACACCGACACCGACACCGGGGCCGGGGCCGGCGGTTCGGGTCACCGCGTCGCCGCGTCCACCTCGACGACGATCGCCTCCGCGGGCGCCAGGATCAGATCGACCAGGTCGACGGGCCCGCCTCGCGAGGACGAGGCCAGCACGATCCGGCCCGAGTCCGCGGCGAATCCCGCGGCCACCGGCAGGTCACTGAGGTTGATCGCCACCAGGAGCGTCCGCCCGTCGAGTTCGCGGGTGTAGGCGTAGACGTCCTCGGCGGTCGCCACCGTCGCGTAGCGCCCCGTCGCCAGCCGCGAATCACGGCGCCGGAGCGAGATGAGGGCCCGGTAGAGCGCCAGCAGCGAGTGCGGGTCACCGTCCTGGGAGGCCACGTCCACCCCGCGTCCGATCGGCAGCCATGGCGTGCCCGTGGTGAATCCGGCGCCGGGCGAGGCGTCCCACTGCATCGGCGTCCGCTCCGGGTCGCGGCCGTCGGGATCGGCCGCCAGCTCCGGCGGCACGGCGACGTCGGTCATCCCGATCTCCTCGCCGTAGTACACGAACGCCGTCCCGGGCAGCGTCAGAAGCAGCACGGCAGCGGCGCGGGCATGGGCCGGGCCCAGCCGCGTGGCGTGCCGGGAGATGTCGTGGCTGGACAGCACGTGGGTCGGCCACCGTGCCGGATCCGGCACCGCGGCCAGACGGTCGCCCGCGGCGCGGAAGGCCGTCGCCGACCACGGGCAGTCGAGGAAGCCGAAGTCGAAGATGAGCTGGAACTCGTCGTCGGTGCCGTGATAGGCCAGCCGCCGCTCGGGGTGGCGCACCCCGACCTCGCCGATCAGCACCGTGTCCGGGTAGCCGCCGACGACCGACCGGATGCCACGGATGACCTCGTGCACGGCGTCCACGTCCATGTTGTGGTGCCGGCGGTCGTCCAGCTGGGTGCTCACCAGCAGGCCGACCACGTCGGGGGCGTTGTCGCGGAGAGCGGTGTCCTTGGCCAGCCGGTGCGGCGCGTCCACCCGGAAGCCGTCGACGCCGCGATCGAGCCAGAAGCGGAGCACGTCCAGCATCGCCTCGCGCAACCGCGGCGAGCGCCAGTTCAGCTCGGGCTGCTGGGCGGTGTAGGAGTGCAGGTAGTACTGGCCCGTCGGCTCGTGCAGCGTCCAGGCCGCGCCGGTGGCCGCGAAGGCCGAACGCCAGTTGTTGGGCGGACCTCCGTCGGGCGCGGGATCGGCCCAGACGTAGAACTCACGGTGCGGCGAGGTGCGCCCACTCAGCGCGTCCCGGAACCAGGGGTGCTGGTCGGAGGTGTGGTTGGGGACGTAGTCGAGGATCACCCGGAGCCCGCGCTCGTGGGATGCGGCGATCAGGGCGTCAGCGTCGTCCAGCGTGCCGAAGCGGGGGTCGACCGCGCAGTGGTCGGTGATGTCGTAGCCGAAGTCGACCATCGGCGAGCGGTAGATGGGCGAGAGCCAGATCGCGTCGACGCCGAGCGCGGCGACATGATCGAGCCGGGAGGTCACCCCGCGCAGATCGCCCCACCCGTCCCCGTCGCTGTCGGCGAAGCTCAGCGGGTAGATGTGATAGATCGTCGCGTTCTGCCACCACGGGGCCATGGGCCCATCCAAGCAGCCGGCGCGGCGCTCGGGCAGCTACCCGCCGACCCGGAAGGACGGCCAGATCGCGCCGACCGCGACACCCGCGATGAACAGCCAGCCGAACAGCCGATTGTGCACGAGGCACACGCGGTGGTACCAGAGCGGCCAGCCGACGTAACCCGCTGGCGCCTCGGCGGGTGCGGGTGCCGACATCACCCGCACGGCACGCAGGGCACGGGGCGCGGCGACCAGGACGACGACGAGCAGCGGGCTCAGCGACCCGACCGCGATGCCCACCGCGGTCAGCACGTACATGCCGATGACGACGGTGCGGTTCAGCAGTCGCGCACCGCTCTCGCCCATCAGCACCGGCAGCGTCCGCTGGTCCTGCGACGTGTCGAAGGCGCGCTGGTCGATGTGCTTGCCGATGAGGATCGACGCGACGCCGAGGCCGTAGGGGACCGACGCGAGCAGCACGTCGCCGGACCAGTGCCCGGTGATGACGTAGTAGCCGCCCCAGATCATCAGCGGGCCCCACACGACGAACGCCGCGACCTCGCCGAGACCCAGTTCCTTCAGTGCCTTCGGGGCGGCGTCGTAGGCGTAGAGCAGGATGCCGCCGACGATCGCGAGGACGACGGCCCCGACTCCCCGCAGCGCGATGAAGTAGACGCCGATCGCCACGGCGACCGCCGCGAGCACGGCCAGCCCGGTCGCCAGGAAGCGCATGGTGAAGGCACCGCTGGCCACCGGGTGGAGGGTGTACCGCCGCCGGGGGGAGTCCTCGGTGTCGTGGCCCCTGCGGTAACCGAAGTAGTCGTTGGAGAGGTTGCTGATGCCGTGCAGCACGACGTAGCCCAGCAGCACGAGGACGAACGGCACGACCTCGAAGCGGCGGTCGGTGGCCGCGAGCAGTCCCGCGATGATCGCCGCCTGAGCGGAGATGACGAGGATGACGCTCCGCGCGGCGTACAGGAACCGGGTGACCGGGTCGAGGCCGGTCAGATCGTCGGCCGAAGCGGGGTAGAAGCCGGTGAAGGCGCCGACCCAGGCGAAGGCGCCGCCACGCTGCGGGCGCTTCCCCAGGGCGGGAGTGCTTGTGGACACGGTGGATCCTCTCGGTGGACTTCCTGAGAATCACAGTACGAGCGCCCCCGCGCGGCCGCCCGCCCAGTGCCGTGCCGGGTCTCGCGGCTCACAGCCGACCGGCCGGCGTCCACCTCAGAGCAGGAAGCGGAACAGCGGGCTGTCGGACGGGATCCGCTCGATCTGCGGCGGCGAGGCCTTCATCCGCTCGAGCAGCGCCGGCAGGTCCGCGGCGTCGGACAGCTCGATGCCGACGAGGGCGGGGCCGGTCTCGCGGTTGCTGCGCTTGACGTACTCGAACAGCGTGATGTCGTCGTCCGGACCGAGCACCTCGTCCAGGAACCGGCGCAGCGCACCCGGCTCCTGCGGGAACTCGACGAGGAAGTAGTGCTTGCGCCCCTCGTGGACCAGTGCCCGCTCGACGACCTCGGCATACCTGCTGACGTCGTTGTTGCCTCCGGACACGATGCACACGACCGTCGCGCCCGGCTCGATCGCCACCTCCGCCAGCGCCGCGGACGCGAGGGCTCCCGCCGGCTCGGCGATGATGCCGTCGGCCTGGTAGAGCGCGAGCATCTCGACGCACACGCTGCCCTCAGCGACCGCGTACACCTCCGCGTCCGACGCCGCGATCAGCGGGAACGTGATGTCGCCGGCCCGCCGTACGGCGGCCCCGTCCACGAAGGTGTCCAGCTCGGTCAGGGTGACCGGTCCCCCGGCGGCGAGCGCGGCGGCCATCGAGGCGGCCCCTGCGGGCTCGACCCCGATGACACGCACCTGGCGATGCCGCTCGGACAGCCAGGCGAGCGACCCGGCCAGCAGCCCGCCGCCGCCCACCGGCACGACGATGACGTCCGGCGCCGCACCGAGCTGCTCGACGACGTCCTTGGCGACGGTGCCCTGACCGGCGATCGTGCGCGGGTCGTCGAAGGCGGGGACGAGCGTGGCACCGGAGGACCGCGCGTGGGCGGCGGCCGCTGCCGCTGCCTCGTCGTAGCTGTCGCCGTGGACGACGACCTCGATCATGTCCGCGCCGAGCACGGCGATCCGGTCCCGCTTCTGCCGCGGGGTGTTGCGGGGCAGGTACACCCGGCCGTGGACCCCGAGCGCGGCGCAGGCGAAGGCCAGGCCCTGCCCGTGGTTGCCGGCGCTGGCCCCGACGACACCCGCGGCGCGGGCCGGCGCGTCCAGCTGGGCGATGAGGTTGTAGGCGCCGCGCACCTTGTAGGAGCGCACCTGCTGCAGGTCCTCGCGCTTGAGCCAGACCTCGCCGCCGATGCGCTCGGAGAGCCGGCTGTTGCGCTCGAGCGGCGTCCGCGCCACCACCGACCGCAGACGCTCGGATGCCTCGTCCACCAGCTGCGCGTCGACCGTCACGGCATCGAGTCTCCCAGGGTCTAGAGGTTGATCAGGACGACACCCGCCACCGTGATGGCGGCACCCACCACCCGGGCCCGCCCGAACCATTCGTGGAAGAAGACGAGACCGATCAGGGCGCCGAAGAGGATGCTCAGCTCGCGCAGTGCCGCGACCGAGGCCAGGTTGCTCCGCGTCTGCGCCCAGATGACCAGCCCGTAGGCGAGCACCGACACCACGCCGGCGGCGAGCCCCTCGACGGCCACCGGGCGGCAGTCGGCCACGAGCTGCCTGCCGCGGCGGACCGCGAGGAACGCCGGGATCCACAGTCCCTGCAGGAAGAACAGCCACCCGATGTAGCCGAGGGTGCTGTGGGCATGCCGGACGCCGACCCCGTCGAGCACCGTGTAGGTGGCGATCGAGAACCCGGTCACGACCGCCGCCAGGATGGCCGGGCGGGCCGCATGGGTCGGCGAGGACCCGCCGCCGAACACCAGCACAGCCAGCCCGGCCGAGATCACGACCACGCCGACCGCCTGCCACGGGCGCAGCGGCTGCCCGACGATCGTGACGGCCACGACCGCGACCACGAGCGGTGACGTGCCCCTCGCCAGCGGGTACATCTGGTTGAAGTCGCCGAGTTCGTAGCTGCGGATCAGCAGCACCATGTACACGACGTGCATCGCCGCCGACGTCAGCACGAACGGCCAGGCCGCGGCGGCGGGGAGCGGGGCGAGCAGGATCAGCATCAGGCCGAGGAACGCGCAGGAGATGCTGATCAGGGCGAACCCGACCGCACGGTCCTTGATCCGGTGGGCGCTGGCGTTCCAACTCGCGTGCAACGCGGCGGCCACGATCACCGCAGTGGCGGCGGCCGGCATCACGGGGCCATTCTCCTACAGCCGGTTCGGCGCCGAACCGGCACCCGACGCGGCGCTTGGATGCCGGCGGCGCTTCGATGCCGGTGGCGCTTGGATGCCGGCGGCGCTTGCATGCCGGTGGCGCTTGGATGCCGGCGGCGCTTGCATGCCAGTGGCGCTTGGATGCCGGCGGCGCTTCGATGCCGGCAGCGCAGCCCGGCGCAGCGTCAGGTCAGCCGGCGCAGCTCGCCGTCGGCCTTGCGCTCGGCGATCCGGGCGGCCCGCTCGTCGAGGCTGGCCTGATCGAAACGCCGCCGCGCGTCGAGCAGCCGCTCCTCGATCACCCGAACGTCCTCGGCCGCATCGGCCTTCGCGGCCTCCGCGACGGCCAGCGCGTCGGCGGCGCGGGCTGCCCGTTCCTCGGCGTCGGCGCGCGCCTGGCGTCGGCGCGCCTCCTCCCGCTCGGCCTTGCGGTCGCGCTCCTCGGTCGACGGCCGGGAGCTGGTGACCACGCTCAAGGTCGGTGCCCCGGTGCCGAACCCGGACCACTCCATCGACCGGACGAGCGTGCCCGCGGCGAGCTGGTCGCCCACCTCGGGGTCGGCCAGGGCCGCCTCGAGGGTCGAGCGGACCTCGTCGCGCACCGCCTGGGACGTGGACCCGCCGGCGAGGGTGAGCGCCTGACGGGCCAGCGCGCCGACGACCTTGCGGCGCTGGCTGGACAGCTCGCGCAGCTGCCCTCCGTCGAGGGACTGCTGGGCGGTGCGCAGCGCGTCGCCCAGGGAGAGCAACTGAGCGACGACGTCGGGCTCCTGCCGGGCCAGCTGGTTCACGATCCAGGCGCTGCGGGTGGGTTTGCGTAGGGCCCCGATCTGCTGGGCGGCGGCACGATCGCCGGCGTCCTTGGCGGCGGCCACGAGCTGGGTGCGCCGGTCGAGGAACTCCTCGGGTGACACCGAGTAGAGCTCCTCGACCGCGTCGCCGAGCAGGTCCGCCATCCCCCCATCCTCGCCGATCCGAGCTCGCTGCGCGGGGTGGAACCGACCGCGGGCAGCCGGGTTCTGCCGGCGGGGTGAGTCAGACAGTGGCGAGGTGGGACTCGAGGCGATCCAGGCTGGTCATGAATCCGGCCAGCGCTTCCGGGGTGCGGTAGGCGGCGGGGACGTTGGTCTGGTGGATGACCAGGCGGGTGCGCCCGTCGCCCAGGTCGCTCAGGGTGCCGGTGGACACGAGATCGGAGCCGGCCTCGCGGAAGGCGAACACCTCCGGCTCGCGCACTTCGACGAAGGTCCCGCGCTGCGCGTACTCCCCGCTGCCGTCGTCGGCCACCATCGTGTACTCGAAGCGCCCACCGGTCCACGCCTCGAGCACCACGCTCTCGATCGGGACGTGCGTGCCGACGGGTCCCCAGAACCGCACGAACTGCTCCGGCTCGACGAAAGCCCGGAAGACCGTCTCCCGGGGTGCGTCGAAGTCCCGGGTGATGGTGACCTCGTCCAGGTCGGTGTCCGTGACGGAGGTGTCGGTGTCGTTCATGCGCTCGGTCCCTTCGGGTCGGATGGATGGGTCGGCACGCCACCGCCGGGACGCTGCAGCTCCCGCAGGTGCCGGCTCAGCCGGTCGAGGCGATCGGCCCAGATCTGCCGGTTGTCGGTGATCCAGTCGGCGGCCTCGTCCAGCGGCGCGGGCTCCAGGTGGCAGGGCCGGAACTGCCCGTCCCTGCCACGGCTGATCAGCCCCGCCGCCTCGAGCACCTTCAGGTGGCGCGAGACCGCCTGCAGGCTGATGTCGAACGGTGCGGCCAGCTCGGTGACAGTGGCGTCACCCTCCGCGAGCCGGGCCAGGATCGCCCGTCTGGTCGCATCGGCCAGGGCCGCGAACGTGCTGCTCAGCTCGTCCTCGGTCAGCGTCATGCTCAACCCATCCGTTAATTAACTGATGGGTTGAATATTGCACAGCATCCGGCCCCTGGCAAGGGGTCCCGCTGCGATCAGACGGAGGCCTTCGCGCGGCGCCCCGAACGGGCGCGCTTCTCGGCGGCGGCGATGAACGCCGTCACCTTCGGGTAGATCTGCTGATCGAACTTGGAGCCGGCGAAGACGCCGTAGTGACCGACGCCGTCCTGCAGCAGGTGGACGTGCCGCGACGCCGGGATGCCGGTGCAGAGCGTGTGCGCGGCCTCGGTCTGCCCGGGCGGGGCCATCTCGTCCTTGGCGCCCTCGATCGTCATCAGCGCGGACGTGATCGCGCCGGGATCGACGTGCCGGCCACGCCAGGTGAAGACGCCGCGCGCCATGTCGTGATTCTGAAACACGCGCTCGGCGGTCTCCAGGTAGAACTCGGCGGCGATGTCCAGGACGGCGAAGTACTCCTCGTAGAACACCTTGGTGCGCTCGGCGCCGGTCGTGTCGCCCTGGCGGATGTCGCGGAACATGCCGCGGAAGGCCGACGCGTGCCGGCGCGGATCCATCGAGACGAAGCCCATCACCTGCAGGAAACCGGGGTAGACGCGCCGCCCGGCCCCGGCGAACTGCGAGGGAACCTTGACGATGACCGTGCGCTCGAGCATGGCGCGCGACTGCCGCTGGGCGAACTTGTTCACCCGGCCGGGGTTGACCCGGGCATCGACGGGGCCCGCCAGCAGGATGACGCTGCGGGGCTGGGACTCGTCCCCGTCCTCGGCCATGATCGCCGCGGCGGCCAGGCACGCGACGACGGGCTGGCAGATGGCCATCAGGTGCGTACCCGGGCCGATCACGCGCAGGAAGTCCATGAGGTGCTCGATGAACTCGTCCAGGCCGAAGCGACCGGCCTCGATCGGGACGTCGCGGGCGTTGTGCCAGTCGGCGACGTAGACGTCGTGATCGGCGAGCAGCGTCTGGACGGTGCCCCGCACGAGCGTCGCGAAGTGACCCGCCAGGCCCGGGACGATCAGGACCTTGGGACGATCACCGAGTGGGGCCGTGGTCTCGGGAACGAACCGGACCAGCGAGCCGAACGGGGTCGACATCACGGTCTCCTCGTGCACCGCCACGGTCTCGCCGGCCACCTCGACGGCGTCCACGCGGAACGGCGGGCGTACGTGCGTCAACTGCAGGGCCTCCGCGACCTCGGCCAGTGCCAGCGACGAGCGCACCGGGGCGGTCCGCTGGAGCGGTCCGGGCAGGTGAGTGAGGGCGCGGGCGTTGAGCGTGGCGACGCCCGCCACCCGCCCGGCGAGGAACCGGCGCAGTTCATAGGAGTGATAGAGCATCGTGGCGCTACCTCGATCGCGTGAGCGTCAGTCACAGTAAGTGAGCTGTTTGCAAACTATGTCACGCACGTTAGCCCTGCCCGGTCGGTCGCGCCACCCGCGGGGATCCCGGGCGACGCCGAGCGACGTCGAGTGTTCGCGGCCCCGGGCGGACCATCTGCTGTCCGCACGTCTCGATCGGCGCTCTGCTCGGGAGTCCAGTTAGTTGGTACTGACTCCGGAAACTGCGTGCTTGCATCAGCAAGCACGCTGCTGTCGCCGGCGCACGCCACGGCCGGCAGCGGCCACGGCGGCTCCACCGGTGCGTACTGTGGGCGTGAGGCAGGTTCGGCGCATCCCGTCCCCCCGTGTGGTGCGCCACCTAGCCTTCGTGGCGGCGACAGTCAGGTCAGCAGTGACCGCGACTGTCGTGGTAGCAGTGCACCGTCGGGCCGTGACCCCGCCTGACCCGCCGCGGCGGCCACCGTGGAGGTGGAGAGGCGGCCTGACGTGTCGGAGTCCGCTGCGGGCGACCCGCTCGAACGCCTGTGCAAGAGCGCGCTCCATGCCCTGCCGGCATCGGATGCAGCGGTCGCGGTCATGAACCGGCTCGGCCATCGCGGCGTCGTCTACGCCAGCGGGACCGCCGCCGAGGCCCTCGAGGATCTCGCCTTCACCCTGGGCGAGGGCCCCTGCCTGGAGGCGTTCGCGCGCACCGAGCCCGTTCTCGTGAACGACCTGCAGGGCCCCGTGTCGGAGCGGTGGCCGGCCTACGCGGAAGCGGCGACCGGGCTCGGCTGCGGTGCGGTCTTCGCGTTCCCGCTGCGGGTGGGCGCGATCGCGGTGGGCACCCTGACCTTCTACAACACAGCTCCCGCCCGGCTGTCCGCGACCGATCTCGACCTCGTCGGCGCGATCTCCGGCCCGGCGGCGCTCGCCCTGGTCGCCCGGTTGGACGAGAGCGACCTGAACACCCACGCCCACGGGGGCACGTTCCTGCGCGCGGAGGTCTACCAGGCCTCCGGGATGATGATGGTCCAGCTGCAGATCCCCGCCGACGAGGCCCTCCTGCGGCTGCGGGCCTACGCCTACGCCCACGGCCGTCCGCTGAACGACGTCGCGCACGACGTCGTTGCCAGGGCCCTGCGGTTCGAGCCCGACACCAACTGAGGGCGTCCCGGTCCCGCCGCCGCCCGTGATCCCTATCATGAACGGATGAAGGGCACAGCGGGATGAGCGCCTCACCATCACCCAAGGATCGCCAACTCAGCGCCGTCTTCGTGGCGCTCGCGGACAGCCTGGTCACCGACTACGACGTTGTCGACCTCATGCATCAACTGACCACGACCTGTGTGAACGTCCTCAACTGCGACGCGGCCGGGCTCCTGCTCGCCGACCCCGAGGGGCATCTGCGAATGATGGCCTCCTCGAGTGAGAAGATGCGACTTCTCGAACTGCTCGAACTGCAGAACTCGGACGGGCCGTGCCTGGAGTGCTTCAACTCCGGCAAGGCGGTCGCCGTCACCAGCCTGGACAACGCCCAGGTCCGATGGCCCTACTTCGCCCCAGCAGCCCGCGCGGCCGGTTTCACCTCGGTCCAGGCGCTCCCGCTGCGGCTGCGGGAGGACACCATCGGCGCACTCAACCTGTTCTTCACCGATGCCAACGCCATGACCGAGGACGAGACCGTGGTGGCGCAGGCCCTGGCCGACGTCGCCACCATCGGCATCCTCCAGCAGCGGGCGCTGCACGAGCGGGAGGTCGTCAGCGAGCAGCTGCAACGCGCGCTGACCAACCGGCTCGTGATCGAGCAGGCCAAGGGAGTCCTCGCCGAACGCGCGGGCATCAGCATCGACGAGGCCTTCGACGTCCTGCGGGACTACTGCCGCGCGCGCCGCATCGCCACGTCGCGCGTGGCCCACGAGATCACCACGGGGGCGCTGGACCCCAGCGTGGTGATCCGTTACCGCTCGCGCAGGGCCTGACCCGCGTTCTCCGAGTGCAACTTGAACGCCGCTCCGGTCGGATCGGTGAGGTCGGCCATCCGGCCGTACGGGGTGTCCTCCGGGCCGCGCAGGACCTTGGCACCCAGACCGACCGCCGTCGCTGCGGCGGTGTCGACGTCGGCCACGCTGAAGTACACCGCCCAGTGCGACGGGACGTCCGGCGGCAGGAACCCGGCCGAGTCCATGATCCCGGCGACGGTCTCACCGTCGATCTGTCCCTCGTAGTAGCGGAACTCGTCGGTGTCACTGGTCTTCTGGATCGTCCAGCCGAACAGCGTGCTGTAGAAGTCCACCGTCTTCGCGAAATCCTTGCTGTGCACCTCGTCCCACACCACCGCGCCCGGCTCGTTGTACTTGCCGAAGCCGGTGTGCGAGCCGGGCTGCCAGAGCCCGAACGCAGCGCCCGCGGGGTCCAGGAGCACCGCCATCGACCCCAGGTCACCGACCACCATGGGAGGTGCGAGCACCTGCGCGCCCGCGGCGGTCGCCGTCGCCACGCTCGCCTCGATGTCGGCGGTGGACACGTACGTGCTCCACATGTCCGGGGTGCCGTTCGAGCCGTCGTTGCGCATCATCCCGGCGACCCGGTGCCCGTCCGAGGTGAAGGTGACGTAGCCCCCGAACTGCGGGTCACCGTCGGTCGCGTCCCAGCCCAGCACCGCACCGTAGAAGGCGCGCGCCGCATCGGGGTCGTGCGTGAAGAGATCGACCCAGCAGGGCGTCCCGGGGGCGAAGGGGGTCGTGCGCGTGGCCATGGCTCACTCCTGGTCTCGAGGTGATGTGGACCACACCAGCCTAGAGTCGGCCACCGACAACGCGGCAGGGCTCAGGAGTCAGTAGGCGAGCAGCCGCGCCAGCAGATCCGGGGCGAACGGCCGCTCGACCTCGAGCACCACCCGGCAGCGCGCGCGGCTCTGCGCGGGGTATCCGCCGTAGCGCCCGCGCAGGTCGCAGATCGTCTGGCCGCGGCCCGGGCCGTCCGTGGTGTCGACGACGGCACGGACCAGCGGTGCCACCGACGGCTGTGCGCCGCCGGTGGCGATCGCGGCCGCCAGCGGATCGTGCAGCGCCGAGCACGGCCGCCCGAACACGGCGGAGTACCAGTCGTAGTAGCGCCCGAGCATGGCCCCGACGTGCTGGGCAACGGGCCGGTCCGACGCCAGCAGGGCGTCCCGATCCGACTGCTCGAAGAGGTTGGCCATCGTCACGTCGAGGGGCACGAGGGTGATCTCCCAGGGCGCGTCGAACACCGCGGCCGCCGCCTCGGGATCGTTGCCGATGTTGGCCTCGGCGACGGGGGAGATGTTCCCGGGGGCCAGCGCGGCCCCGCCCATGATCGTCACGGAGGCGATGAGATCCGGCAGGTCCGGCTCGATCAGCAGCGCCAGCGCGATGTTCGTCAACGGCGCGGTGCAGACGAGGTTGAGTGCACCACCGTGCTCGCGCGCCAGCCGGACGATCTCCTCCGGTGCGTAGCCCGCGGCGACGCTGCTCAGCGACGGGGGCATCGCTACGTCACCCATGCCGTTGCCGCCGTGGACCGACGGGGCCCCTCCGTCGTAGTCACCGGCCAAGCGGTGCTCGGCGCCGGCGATCACCGGGGTGTCCGGGCGCTGCGCGAGGGCCAGGACCGCCAGCGTGTTCTCGGCCGCCTGGCCCGGGCTGGTGTTGCCGTGGGTCGTGGTGATCGCGACGAGCTCGACGTGGGGCTCGGAGAGCAGGTAGAGGATCGCCAGCGCATCGTCGATCCCGGTGTCGCAGTCCAGCAGGAACGGCTGGGTGTTCACGGTCGCCTCCCCGGCATGCGCAGTCACCGCAGTGAATCGGTCACCGCAGTGAATCTAGTGCGCGACCCGGGCGGGGATGGGCGCCCGGGGCCCTACGCTCGACTCGGCGCGTGCGCAGCAGAACGATCCCTCCGGCAGAAGGCGACCTCCGTGACCCGAGCGTTCCTCGATGGCTGACACCTACCGCTTCGCCGGCGTCGTGCTGCTGGCCGCCGGTGTCTGCCTCGCGGGCGTGCTGTCCAACCGGATCACCGAACGCATCCGGATCCCGGCGCCGGCGTTGCTGCTCGTCGCGGCCGCGATCGTCGTGCAGGCCATCCCCGACCTGCATGCACCGGACGAGGCCACCGTCGACCACCTGGTCACGGTCGCCCTGGTCTGCATCCTCTTCGACGGGGGGATGCACATCGGCTGGTCCAGGTTCCGGGCGGCCGCGCGCGCCATCGGCGTGGTCGGTGTGGTGGGCACCTTCCTGACGGCCGCGGGCGGCGCGTTGTTCCTGCACCTGGCGGTCGGGCTCGACTGGTACCCCGCGGTCCTGGTCGCGACCGCCGTGGCCCCGACCGATCCCGCCGTTGTCTTCTCCGTCCTGGGTCAGCGCGAGGTCTCCGGACGCAGCGGGACGATCCTCGAGGGCGAGTCCGGCGCCAACGACCCTGTCGGCATCGCCCTGATGGTCAGCCTGCTCGGCGCCGGCGGCCTGTCCGGGGGCGCCTTCGCACACGTGGGCGGGGAGTTCCTGCTCCAGATGGGCGTCGGCGCGGCGGTCGGCGTCGTCGGCGGGCGGGCCCTGCTGTGGTTCATGCGCAGCGTCCCGCTCCCGGGAGGTGGGCTGTACCCCCTGCGCACGCTGGCCGGAGCGTTCGCGCTGTTCGGCGTGGCGACCCTGGCACACGGCTCCGGGTTCCTCGCGGTGTTCGTCGCCGGCATCCTGCTGGGCGAGGAGCGGGTGCCCTACCGGCGCGAGATCGAGCACGTGCACTCCGCGCTGGCCAGCCTGGGCGAGATCGTGGCGTTCGTCGTCCTCGGCATGACCGTCGACCTGCACAACCTGACCCATGCCGATGTCTGGATCCCCGGGCTCGGGTTCGGGGCCGTGCTGGCCTTCGTGATCCGCCCGCTGCTCGTGGGGCCGTGCCTGATCGGATCCGGCCTGGATCGCAACGAGCGCGCCTTCGTGCTGTTCTCCGGCCTCAAAGGCGCCGTCCCGATCCTGCTCGGCAGCTTCCTGCTGGGCGCTCACCTGGCCCACGCCGAGCGCCTGTACGGGATCGTCGTCGTGGTGGTGGTCTTCTCGGTGGTCGTGCAGGGCAGCCTCGTCCCGGCGGTGGCCGGGCGGCTGCGCGTGCCGATGCGGGTGGTCGAGCCGGAGCCGTGGAGTCTCGGGGTGCGCCTGCGCGACGAGCCCGACGGCGTGCACCGGCTGACGGTCGCGCGCGGCTCCGTCGCCGACGGGCAGCGGGTCGGAGCGCTGACCGACCTGCCCGAGGACGCGTGGGTGAGCTTCGTGGTGCGGGCGGGGCAGCTCGTCCCGGTCACCGCCGACACCCGGCTCGAACCCGGCGACGAGGCGCTCGTCCTCGCCGACCCGGCCCTCGACACCCGGCTGCGGTTGATCTTCGAGGAGCCGGCGTCGCCATCGCCGTCCTCGGCCCAGCCGTGATCGGTCCAGCCGTGATCAACCCAGCCGTGATCGGTCCAGCAGCGCCATGACCGCCGCGACCGAGTCCACGACCGCCACCAGGTCCCGGTCGCCAGGACGGAGGAACGCGCTCGACAGGGCGTGGTCGAGCAGTTCGACGAGGGGCTGGTAGTACCCGTCGACGTCCAGCACGATGATCGGCTTGTGGTGCAGCCCGAGCTGGGCCCAGGTCAGCACCTCGAAGAACTCCTCGAACGTGCCGAGGCCGCCCGGCAGCACCACGAACGCGTCCGACAGCTCGTGCATCAGGGCCTTGCGCTCGTGCATCGTCGTGGTGATGTGCAGCTCGGTCAGGTCGTCCCGGCCGTACTCCCGCTCGCGCAGCGACTGGGGGATGACGCCGACGGCCTCACCGCCGGCCGCGAGCACCGCGTCCGAGACGGCGCCCATGATCCCCACGCCGCCCGCGCCGAAGACGAGCCCGTGCCCGGCGGCGACGAGCGCCCGCCCGAGTTCGGCGGCCACCCGGGCGTACTTCTCCGAGTTGCCGGAGCTGGCGCCACAGAAGACGCAGACCCGTCCGTTGTCCATGCCGCCCAGTCTTCAGCACCCGGCTCTGCGGCCTTTCACACGGGGGCGGGGCGATCCGACGCCGAACCGCCGCCCCGGTGTGACAGGCCCGCTATCGGGCGGCGGCGATGGACGCGTCCAGCAGCGTGACGGCCACGGCGCGGGCCGATGACGCAGCTGCGCGGTTGCGATCCATCCGCGCGGCGATCCCGGCGCCGTCGTAGAGCAACTGCAGCTGCTCGGCGAGGGACTCCGGATCGGCGGCGCCGGCCGCGCGGGTCAGGTCGGTGAACAGGGTCCGGACCCACTGGCGGTACTCGTCGGAGGCCGCCTCGATCGGGCTTCCGGGGCGGGCCTCGGCGCTGGCGTTGACGAAGGCGCAGCCGTGGAAGCCCGGGACGAGGAAGGACTCGCCCAGCTGGTCGAACACGGCCAGCACCCGCTCCCGCGGGTCGGAGATGGCCTCCACCGCGGCGGTGATCCGGGCCCGCCGACTGGCGTGGCGGCCGAGCAGGTAGGCGCGGATCAGCTCGTCCTTGCTACCGAACGTGCTGTACAGCGTTGCCTTGGCCACGCCCGCCTTCTCGATGACCCGGTCGATGCCGACCGTGTGTACGCCCTCCTCGTAGAACAACTCGTTCGCGGCGGCCAGCAGCCGTTCACGGGCCGAGAGCCGTCCGGAGCCGTCGGCGTCCGGAAGCACTGCTGCTGTCTGCGCTGCCATGGCTTGACAATAACAGACAGGTCTGTCTACTGTCACTCCCAGTGCAGACAGACCTGTCTGTCGAGTCCGCCAGGAGAGCCCGATGACCAGCGCACCCACCCGCACCGACGCACCCGACCCGCACCGACGCGTCCGCCCGGCCCGTGCCGCGGCCGGCGCCGGACCTCGACGCCGCCCCGGTCCGGTCGCGGTTCGTCCCAGCGGGACTCGCCTTCTACCTGCAGGCCTCGATCGTGCTGTTCTTCCTGGCCGCCTCGAGCGCGCCCACCCCGCTCTACGCCGTCTACCAGGCCGAGTGGGGCTTCTCACCGATCACGACGACGGTGGTGTTCGGCATCTACGCCCTCGCCGTCCTGACCTCGCTCCTGGTCGTCGGGTCCCTGTCGGACCACATCGGCCGCCGCCCGGTGCTGCTGACGGCGATCGCCCTCCAGGCCGTCACCATGATCGTGTTCACCACGGCGCACGGTGTGCCCGAACTGCTGCTGGCCCGGGTGATCCAGGGCCTGGCGACCGGTGCCGCGGTCGGTGCCGTCGGCGCGGGCATGCTCGACCTGGACCGCGTGAAGGGGACGATCGCCAACTCGGTCGCCCCGGTCCTGGGCACCGCCACCGGCGGCCTGCTCGCCGGGCTTCTGGTCACCTACCTGCCCGCCCCGGTGCACCTGGTCTACCTCGTGCTCCTGGCGGTCTTCGTGCTGCAGTGGGTCGGCGTCCTGCTGATGGCCGAGTCGTCCTCCACCCGTCCCGGCGCGCTCGCCTCGCTGCGGCCGCAGTTCGGGGTGCCGCGCGCCGCCCGGGGGGCGCTGCTGCTGGTCGCGCCCGTCCTCGTCGCCGCGTGGTCGCTGGCCGGGTTCTACGGTTCCGTCGGCCCGGCCGTCGTGCGGCACGTCTCCGGCTCCGACTCCCTCGTGCTGGGCGGGCTCGCCCTGTTCGTGCTGGCCGGGGGCGGTGCGGTCGCGGTGCTCCTGCTGCGCGGTGCGCCCACCCGGACGGTGATGCTGATCGGTACCGTCGGCCTGTTCGCGGGGGTGGGACTCACCCTGCTCGCCGTCGACGCCGGGTCGATCGCCGGATTCTTCGTGGGCACCGCGGTCGCGGGCTTCGGTTTCGGCTCCGGGTTCCAGGGCGCCATCCGCACGATCGTCCCGCTGGCGCGCCCGCACGAGCGCTCCGGCCTGCTCTCGATCGTCTACGTGATCTCCTACCTGGCGATGGGCCTGCCCGCGGTGATCGCCGGCTACCTGGTCGTCCACGCCGGCGGCCTGCTCGACACCACACGCGAGTACGGGCTGGCCGTCATGGCGCTCGCCGGGATCGCGCTCGTCGGAGTCGCCGCCCGCCGGCGCCCCGCCGAGCAGGTGGTGACCTGCCCCGGGCAGGTGCAGCCCGCCCGCGCCTGAGGCCCGGCCCGCGCCTCGGTCAGGACGGCGACGCACCTCGGGGAAGGCCGGATGAACAGGTTCCGGCCCTGTTGGACAGCTGAGATCACCTCGGTAAGAGTGGAGGAATGGAGTACACACATCTCGGCCGCACCGGCCTGTCCGTCAGCCGTCTCTGCCTCGGCACCATGAACTTCGGGGCGCTCACCACCGAACCCGACTCGCACGCGATCATGGACGCCGCTCACGAGGCCGGCATCAACTTCTTCGACACCGCCAACGTCTACGGCCGCGACGTCAGCCTCGGCCGCACCGAGGAGATCGTCGGCAACTTCTTCGCCCAGGGCGGCGGGCGCCGTGCCAAGACCGTCCTCGCGACCAAGCTCTACGGCGACATGGGGTCCTGGCCGAACGAGGGCAAGCTGTCGGCGCTGAACATCCGCCGCGCGCTGGACGCCAGCCTCACCCGCCTGCAGACCGACTACATCGACCTCTACCAGTTCCACCACATCGACCGCGCCACCCCGTGGGAGGAGATCTGGCAGGCCGTCGAGGTCGCCATCGCCCAGGGCAAGATCCTCTACGTCGGCAGCAGCAACTTCGCCGGCTGGCACATCGCCGACGCGCAGGCCGCGGCGGCCCGGCGCAACTTCAGCGGGCTGGTCAGCGAGCAGTCCATCTACAACCTGCTGACCCGCGCGGTCGAGCTGGAGGTCCTGCCGGCGGCGCAGCACTACGGTCTCGGCGTCATCCCGTGGTCGCCGTTGCAGGGCGGCCTGCTCGGCGGCGTCCTGCGCAAGGAGCGGGACGGCAAGCGCCGCCTCGAGGGCCGCGCGGCCGAAGCGGTCCGCGACCACCGCGAGCAGATCGAGCAGTACGAGGACTTCGCCGCGGAACTCGGTCACGAGCCGGGCGATGTGGCCCTCGCCTGGCTGCTCCACCAGCCCGCCGTCACGGCACCGATCGTCGGGCCGCGCACGATGGAGCAGCTCACGGCCGGCATCCGGGCCCTCGACGTCAGCCTCGACGACAAGGCCCTGGCCCGTCTGGACGAGATCTTCCCCGGCCACCGGACGGCCCCGGAGGACTACGCCTGGTGACAGGCCGGCCGCCGACGTAGATGTCCTCGGCCTGCATCGCGACGCCCGACGTCAGCGCCCCGCGCCGGCGTCGGGGCGTACCGGGTGCTCCACGAGATGGGCGGCGTTGCGGTAGGCCAGAGCGATGATCGTGAGGATCGGGTTCACGCCACCGTTGGTGACGTGCACCGAGCCGTCGGCGACCAGGACGTTCCGGTGGTCCCAGAGCCGCCCCCACTGATCGGTCACCGACGTGCGCGGATCGTCGCCCATCCGGCAGGTGCCCGCCTGGTGCTGGCCTCCGCTCGGGCCCTCGGGGCGCCCCGAGGCGTCGAGGGTGACGACGTCGGCGGCACCGCTGGCCCGCAGCCAATCCGCCGCCCGCGTGGCCACGAAGGTCGCGGTGGTGCGGTCCTCGGGGTGGATGTCGCCGCTGAGACGGGCGACCGGCACCCCGAACTGGTCACGGACGGCGGGATCGACACCGACCCGCGAGTCGGGGTTGGGCACCTCCTGGACGGGGCCGAACACGAGTGCCATCCGGCTCCACAGCCGGCGCATCCCCTGCTTGCTCGCGAGCCCGTACCGCGGCAGGACACCCAGCCGCGTCAGGGTCTGCCACACGTTGATCGGTGTCGGGACGAAGTCGTTGGCCAGCATGGCGCCCCCGACGATGCCCTCGTTGCCGTGGCGGAAGTCGTTGGTCGCGATACACGGCCCCGGGCCGGCGGAGTCCTGCACGACGTCGTCGAAGAAGCCGATGGCCCCCGCGTAGACGTGTGACTGCAGGTTCCTGCCCACCTGGTCATGGGCGTTACCGAGGCCGGTCGGCTCCTGCGGCGTGGGGCTGTTGAGCAGCAGTCGCGCGGTCTCGATCGCGCCGCCGGCCAGCACGACGTGCGCGGCACGGATCTCGCGGCGCCACACACCGGTCTCGCTCTCACCCACGAGCGCCACCCCGGTGACGGTCCCGTCCGCGTCGGAGATCACGCGCTCGGCCTGGGTCAGCACCACCACGTCGCAGCGCCCGGTCGCCACGGCTCTCGGGATCACCGTGTTGTGCGAGCCGTTCTTCGCTCCGCCCGGGCAGGCGAACCCGACGCACACACCGCAGCGGATGCACGCGCCCCGCCCGTCCCGGGGCACCGAGTTGATCAAGAGCGGCACCGGCGACGTGCCCAGCCCCAACGCGCCCGCGCCCTTCGCCAGCACCGAGGCGCCGAGATTGGGTTCGATCGGCGGCATGGGATAGCCCCGCGCCCGGGGGCCCGCGTAGGCGTTGCCCTCGGCGTCGCCGGCGGTGCCCCAGTCCCATTCGGCGCGGTCGTACCAGGGCTCGAGGTCCTCGTACCCGATCGGCCAGTCGGCGAGCGAGCTCCCGTCAGGTACGCCGTAGGTGCTGGCCATCCGGAAGTCCTCCGGCGAGAACCGCCACGCCTGCGCTCCGTACACCCGGGTGCCGCCGCCGACGGCATGCGCGTCGGCGCTCCAGCGGATGTCGGCCGAATCGACGACCTCGGTGCCGGTCGAGGTCGCCAGGACCCGGGGATTGCCCTCCCTGGGCAGCTCGGTGACCGTGTGATACCCGAGGAAGGACCGCTGGTTGCGCAGGTGATCCGGGCGGAGCTGGTCGAGGGTCAGCCACTCGCCGCGCTCGACGAGCAGTACCCGCCAGCCGGCATCGGCGAGCACCCAGGCCGCGACCCCGCCACCTGCGCCGGCACCGACGATGACCGCGTCGTAGCTCGGGGCCAGCTGCGCCGGCGGCACGGACGGCAGCGGCTCGGCCTCTCCGGCCGGCCACGTCGTCCCCGGTAGGTGCTCGGCGTAGCCGAGGTCCGCCCACGAGACCGCGTCCCGGTTGCCGCCGTTACCGGGATCGCCGTAGTACCCCTGGGCCGTGAGCCGGACGAGGAGCTCCAGGAACGCCGCGGCGGGCCAGTCCGTCGCGGTCCGCCCGTCGAGCAGATCGGCGATCAGCGCGTCCTGAGCGGTGGCGTCCAGCTCGGTGAACGGGCCGCCGCGCAGGCGGGCCTCCTCGTCCAGGGAGGCCAGGCCGGCACGGATCCCGTCGGCCTCCGCGGCGAGGTCGGTGGCGAGCACGCCGTCGAGGAAGCTGCCGACCCCGCTGTCCCATCCCGACGGCGTCTCGTCGGCCGGGAGCAGCCGGTCCACCAGGGCACGCAGCGTCGGATCGGTCGAGAAGGGCGGCAGCGCGGTGGGCTGGGTCACGCGGCGACCGTAGAGCGCGGTCCCCGCGAGCGTCAACGGAACATGCGGCCTCGTATCGGAATCACACCCCGCCTGCTGATATGTTGCCGGTCCGGAGTGCTGCGCGCGTGAGCGCGGAGCACGGGGCGCCGGTCGTTGAAGTCTCTCCGTGCCAACTCGTTGGGCGGGGAACGACCGTGGGAGCCCGCATGCCTGCATGCCACCGCAACCGTATTCGCCACGTCGAGCGGCTGCGCTCGAGGGGCCGCCGCCCGATGACGATCGTCGCCGCCGTCGCGCTGCTCGCGGCGAGCCTGTCGATCGCGCTGGTGGGTGCCGCCGGGCGCGCGAACGCGGTTCCGGCCGGTTCGGAGTTCCCGTCGACCTGGACGATCGCCGGGAACGTGGCGACCGGAACGACGCCGAGCGGCGTGGTCGTCACCGCCACCCTGACCGGTCCGGCCACGTTCGCCGGTTCCGGGTCGTTGGTGCTGACGGGCTCGAAGCCGGCGTACTTCCCGGCAACGACGACGCAGGCGTTGCAGATCGAGGAGACCTCCTGCACGAGTACCGCGGCGAGTGGCTGCGGCTCGATCACGTACTCGTTCTCCAGGCCGGTGACGACACCCGTCCTGTACACCGGTGATGTCGGGGCGGGCGGTGGCGGAGCGACCTGGACGTCGTACCGGGACACGCCCGTGACGCTGACCTCCGGGGGCACGTTCGGCCTCGACGCGGCCGGGTCCCAGACGAGCACCATGTCCGTTCAGAACGGCGGGACGACGGTGGGCATCACCAATGCCGCCGGGTTCATCGGCACACCCACCGGTAGTGGCAGCTGTGCCACGACCGCCTTCGGCTGCGGGGTGTACGACATCACGACCCCGACCCAGGTCGTCTCGAGCATCACGTTCGGGCTCGGCTATGCGGGCTCGGGCACCCCGACCGACGACTTCACCCAGATCCTCGGGGTCACTCCGGTCGCGCCGACCCCGTTCGTGTGCACCACGCCGACGGTCTTCGACGCGAACCAGAACCCGACGATCCTCGACGCGCAGTTCCAGAACGCGGGCGGATCGACCTTCACGCCGATCGGCACGGCCGCAACCCTGGCGTACAACGCGATCGCCTACCGGCCGGCGGACAACCTGATCTACGGGGCCACCAACGGCACGGCCGGCACGATCCCCATCGGCCACCTGGTGATCGTCGACTCGACGGGCGCTGTCTTCGACCAGGGCGCCATCACCGGTCTGAACAGCGCGGATCTCGGGCTCAACGCCGGCGCCTTCGACGGGTCGGGCACCTACTGGGTGGCCGACAGCAACACCGCCGGCACCAGGACGCTGTACTCGGTGAACCTGACCACGAGAGTCGCGACCCCGCTGGCGGCGACCGCGGGGCTCGTCACGTCCCCCGACCTGACCTGGGCCAACGGCTTCCTCTGGGGCATCGGCCAGAACAGCACGACCATGCTGCGGATCGATGTCACCACCGGTGCGGTCACCAGCTTCTCCCTGGCCGGTCTGGTCCCGGCCGGCAACTACGGGGCCGCGTGGACGTACGGCAACGGCAACCTCGGCTTCGACGTCAACACCGGCGGCCTCTACCAGCTCAAAGTCACCAACCCGGCGAGCGCGACCCCGACGTTCACGCTGGTCTCGACCGCGGGCGGCCCGGCGTCGAGCAACAACGACGGCACGGCGTGCGTGCCGGGTCCGGTCGACCTCGGCATCACCAAGACGGGACCGGCGACCATCGCACCGTCGGGCACCGTCACGTGGTCGCTGACCGTGCACAACTTCGGCCCGAACGTCAGCTCCGGCTACGTCGTCAGCGACGCGATCCCCGCCGGCTACACCGACGTCGCGACGAGCACCCCCGGCTGCGCGGTGTCAGGCCGCACCGTCACGTGCACCGAGGGCGTTCTGGCCGTCGGAGCCGACACCACGATCACCGTCACCGGGACCGCCCCGGCCACGACGGGCTGTCTCACCAACACGGCCACCGTGACCGGTAACGAGGCCGACCCGGTCGCGGGCAACAACACGTCCTCGGCACAGACCTGCGTGGTCCAGCCTTCGCTGTCGATGGTGAAGTCCGCGTCGCCGTCGGATTCCGGCCACTTCACCGTCGGGCAGGTGATCACCTACAGCTTCGTCATCACCAACACCGGCGGCGTCACCCTCACCGACGTCCACCCGACGGAGGGGGCGTTCTCCGGGTCCGGCGCGATGTCCGCACCGGTCTGCCCGGCGGCGGCAGCGTCGGTGGCTCCCGGCGGCTCGGTGACCTGCACGGCCACGTACACGCTCACCCAGGCCGACGTCGACAACGGTTCGGTCACCAACACCGCCACCGCCACGGGCACCCCGCCGTCGGGCTTCCCCACGCCGGTGACGCCACCGTCGACGGTCACGATCCCCGGAAACCAGACGCCCGCCATCGCGCTCGCGAAGTCCGTCAACCCGGCGACGATCCACCATGCGGGCGACCCGGTCACCTACAGCTTCCTGCTGAGGAACACCGGCAACGTCACGCTCACGAACGTGACGGTCGACGAGACGGCGTTCTCCGGCACGGGCACCGCGCCCGTCGTGACGTGCCCGGCCGGGGCGGCATCCCTGGCCCCGGGAGCGGCCGTGACGTGCACGGCGACCTACACCGCGACCCAGGCGGATGTCGACGCGGGCACGATCACCAACACCGCCACCGCGACCGGGACCCCGCCGGGCGCGCTGACGCCGCCGGTCTCGCCGCCGTCGTCGGCGACCGTGACCGTGCCGCCGGCCCCGGCGGTGACGGTCGTGAAGTCGGCATCGCCGTCGGATTCCGGCCACTTCACCGTCGGTCAGGTGATCATCTACAGCTTCCTGGTGACCAACACCGGCAACGTCACGCTGACCCCGGTGACCGTTCACGAGGGCGCGTTCTCCGGGTCGGGCACGGTGTCGCCGGTGTCGTGTCCGGCCGGCGCGAACTCGCTGGCGCCGGGAGCGTCGGTGACGTGCACGGCGACGTACACGATCACTCAGGCGGACGTGGACGCCGGCTCGGTCACCAACGCCGCCACCGCCACCGGTACTCCGCCGTCGGGCCCACCGGTGGACTCGCCGCCGTCGAGCGTGAGCATTCCCGGCAACCCGCGCCCGGGGATCGCCGTCGCGAAGTCGGCGAACGTCACGAGGATCACCGCTGCCGGCCAGGTCGTCACGTACTCGTTCGTGGTGACCAACACCGGCAACGTCACCCTGGCCCCGGTCACCGTGAACGAGGGCGCCTTCTCCGGCACGGGGACGCTGTCGCCGGTCACCTGCCCGGCCGGCGCGGCGTCACTGGCGCCGGGAGCGCAGGTGACCTGCACGGCGACCTACACGGCCACCCAGGCCGATGTGGATGCCGGCTCCGTGACCAACACCGCCACCGCCACCGGCACGCCGCCCTCGGGTCCGCCTCCGGTGTCGCCGCCGTCGACGGTGACCGTGCCGGTGACTCCGGCTCCGGCGCTGACGATCCTGAAGACGGCCGACCCGACCACCGTCGCCGACGTCGGAGACCGATCACCTACTCCTTCCTGGTGACCAACACCGGCAACGTCACCCTCGCGCCGGTCACCGTCATCGAGGGCGCGTTCACCGGTAGCGGCACCCTTCGCCCGCGGTCTGCCCGGCCGGGGCGGCCTCGCTCGCGCCCGGTGCATCGGTGACCTGCACCGCGACGTACACCTGACGCAGGCCGACGTCGACGCCGGCTCGGTCACCAACACCGCCACCGCGACCGGCACGCCGCCGTCCGGTTCGCCACCCGTCTCGCCGCCGTCGACGGCCACGGTGCCCGTCACCCCGGCGCCGGCGCTCACCGTCGTGAAGTCGGCCGACCCGTCGGATTCCGGCCACTTCACGGTCGGGCAGGTGATCACCTACAGCTTCGTCGTGACCAACACCGGCAACGTCACCCTGACCGACGTCACCGTCGACGAGGGCGCCTTCACCGGGTCCGGGTCGCTGTCGCCGGTGACCTGCCCGGCCGGCGCCGCATCGCTGGCGCCGGGCGCGCAGGTGACCTGCACCGCGACCTACACGGTCACCCAGGCCGACGTCGACGCCGGCTCGATCACCAACACCGCCACCGCCACCGGCACCCCACCGAGCGGGCCGCCGCCCACCTCACCGCCCTCGACGGTCACCATCCCCGCCCCGCAGAACCCGGCGCTGACGCTCGCCAAGTCGGCCACCCCCACCACCGTCGCCGCGGCCGGGGACACCGTCACCTACCACTTCCTGGTCACCAACACCGGCAACGTCACCCTGGCCCCGGTCACCGTCACCGAGGGCGCCTTCACCGGCACCGGCACCCTCTCGCCGGTGACCTGCCCCGCCGGCGCGACCTCCCTCGCGCCCGGCGCCTCGGTCACCTGCACCGCGACCTACACCCTCACCCAGGCCGACGTCGACGCCGGCTCGGTCACCAACACCGCCACCGCGACCGGCACCCCGCCGGCCGGCCCGCCCGTGACCTCCCCGCCCTCGACCACGACCGTGACCGTGCCGCCCGCCCCGGCGCTCACCGTGGTGAAGTCAGCGAACCCGGCGACCGTGGGCGCGGCCGGTGATGTCGTGACCTACAGCTTCCTGGTGACCAACACCGGCAACGTCACCCTGACCGACGCGCACCCGACCGATACCGGGTTCACCGGCACCGGCACGCTGTCGGCGATCACCTGTGCGCGGCGGCGGCCTCGCTGGCGCCAGGGGACCGGTCGACCTGTACCGCGACCTACACCGTCACCCAGGCCGACGTCGACGCCGGCTCGGTCACCAACACCGCCACCGCGACCGGCACCCCGCCGTCCGGACCGCCGCCGACGTCACCGCCCTCGACGACCACCGTCACCGCGACCCCTGACCCGGCGCTGACGATCGCCAAGACCGCGAACCCGACCACGGTCACCTCCGCCGGACAGACGGTCACGTACTCCTTCGTCGTGACCAACACCGGCAACGTCACGCTGAGCGACGTCGGTGTCACCGAGACCGCGTTCTCCGGCACCGGCACCCTGTCGGCCGTCACCTGCCCGTCGGCGACGCTGGTCCCGACCGCGTTCGAGACCTGCACCGCGACCTACCGCGTGACCCAGGCCGACGTGAACGCCGGCACCATCACCAACACCGCCACCGCCCACGGCACCCCACCGGACTCCGTGACCCCGGTGAGCTCGCCGCCCGACTCGGCCACCGTCACGGCGCCACCGACCCCGGCGATCACCATCGTCAAGTCGGCCGACCCGGACCTGCCGGGCGACTTCACCGTCGGCCGCGTGATCACCTACAGCTTCGTGGCGACCAACACCGGCAACGTGACCCTCACCGACGTCACCATCGACCGAAGGCGCCTTCACCGGCACCGGCACGCTGTCGCCGGTCACCTGCCCGGCCGGCGCCGCGTCGCTGGCCCCGGGTCGCCAGGTCACCTGCACCGCGACCTACACCGTCACCCAGGCCGACGTCGACGCCGGCTCGGTCACCAACCCCGCCACCGCCACCGGCACCCCGCCGGCCGGGCCGCCGACGACCTCCCCGCCGTCGACGGTGACCGTCCCGGAGCCGGCTGCTCCGTCGATCACCGTCGTGAAGACGGCCAACACCACCGCGATCACGGCCGTCGGGCAGCGGGTCACCTACTGCTTCCTGGTGACCAACACCGGCAACGTCACCCTCACCGACGCGATCGTGACCGACACCGCCTTCACCGGCAGCGGCACCCTGTCGCCGATCACCTGCCCGGCCGCCGCGGCGTCGCTGGCTCCCGGTGCCCGGGTCACCTGCACCGCGACCTACCGGGTCACCCAGGCCGACCTGGCCTCCGGGACACTCACCAACACCGCGACCGCGACCGGCACGCCGCCATCCGGTACCCCGCCGGTCTCGCCACCGTCCACGGTCACGGTGCCCTCGCCGGCAGTCGGCGCGCTCAGCCTGGTCAAGTCCGCGCACGCGGTGGACGTCAACCGTGACGGCGTGATCGACGCCGGGGACCGGATCGACTGGTCGCTGCTCGTGACCGACACCGGCAGCGCCACCGTCACCGGCATCAGGGTGTCCGACCCGACCGCCGGTGCCGTGACCTGCCCGGCGACCCGCCTCGCCCCCGGCACGTCGATGACCTGCACCGCACCCCCGCACACGGTCACCGCAGCGGACGTCACCGCCGGCCACGTCCGCAACACCGCGGTCGCGTCCGGCACCCACGGCGGCACCCCGATCTCCTCGCCGCCGTCCAGCGCACAGGTCACCACCCACGCAGCGACACCACCACCGTTGGCCTTCACCGGCGTGCCCCGCCTGCCGCAGACCGTCGACACGGGGCTCGGGTTGCTCCTGGTCGGCGCCATCCTGACGGCCTTCGGCCTCATCGGGCGGCGCCGCAGCATCTGAGGTGGCAGCTCATCTACCGATCGCCAGGGCGAGGAGGGTATCGACAGCAGTTTCCAGAGGACGGGTACTCCGTTGCGCCTGGGCGAGCAGAAGCCCTCCTTGGAGCGTGGCGAGCAGAGTTGTCGCGAGGTCGTCCGGGTCGATGTCGGACGGGAGCTTCCCGTCGGCGTGAAGGGATCGCAGTCCGTCGCTGATGGCGGCTGCCCACTGATCGAACCCGGACGCTATGAGGGCTCGGGCCTCGGGGTCGGTCTCGGCGAGTTGACCCACGAGCGAGCCGAGTTGGCAGCCCCCCTGTGCCTTGGTGCGTTTCGCGGCGGTGATCACCATCTTCCGCCAAGCCTCGACTCCGTTCGCGCCGGCGAGGACCTGCCGGTTGCGACTGATGATGCCGTCGGCGTTGTAGTCGATGACCGCCTGCACGAGTTCGTCCTTGTCGGGGAAGTAGTGGTACAGCTGCGAGCCGCTGACCTCCGCCGCCACCTTGACGTCTTCCAAGGTGGTCGCTGCGACGCCGCGGTCATGGATCAAAGCGACGGCTGCTTCCACTATTCGTGCCCGGACCCGTTCACCCTTCGGGGTGAGCCGCGGGCGACGGCTCGTCTCGTTGACCATGAAACCCACACTACCGTTTCTGGGTTTGACAGCCCAGTTCGGTCCTGTGATAGTGAGTCGCACAACCCATTCTGAGCGACAGGTCACGCCTCGCCTGACCGACTCACTCCTGTTGCACGTCCTTGAGGAGAAACCATGAGCACGTTCGATGCTCAATTCGCCCATCGGCTGGACGGTCAGACCGTGCTGGTCACCGGCGCCGGGGGCGGTATCGGCCAACAGACAGCTCAAGGCATCGGGAACAGTGGGGCGACTGTGTTGGTGCACGCCCGCGGCTCCGAGCAGGCCCGCCGCGCGGTCGACCTGTTGGTCACCAACGGCAACGGGAACGGCCGGTACCTCGCGGTAGCCGGAGACCTCGGGTCCTTGGCCGGTGTGCGGATCCTGGTCGACGCCGTGCACGCGGCCACACCGAACGGACTCAACGGACTGGTGAACAACGCGGGCGCCGCGTTCTCCAGCAAGGCACTCTCACCGGACGGGTACGAGCGGACCATCGCCATCAACCACGTCGCGCTGGCGGCGCTGACCGACGGGTTGCTCGACCTGCTCCGGAAGGGCGCTGACGAGTTCGCCACGCCGTCGCGGGTGGTCAACATGACCGCCCTGGTCGAGTCGAAGGGCAAGCCGATCACCGACTGGAGCTACCCGGGTAAGTACAAGCAGATCCAGGCCTACGCCGACGCCAAACTTCTGGCCCTGATGTACACCTACGCCCAGGCCCGCCACCATGAGGGCGAGGGCCTGACGTTCAACGCAGTCAGCCCGGGCGCGGTCAAAACCACTCTCGGTAGCAAGGCCGGCGGACCGTTCAAGGTGATCCAGGCGGTGACCAATCCGTTCATCCCGCCGCCGGAGAAGGGGTCACGCGGCTGTGTGCGGTTGATGGCCGATCCGGAACTCGCGACCGCGACCGGGGGCTACTACAGCTCCGCGAAGCTGAAGAAGTCCTCGAAGCAGTCCCAGGACGCCGAAGGCCAGGAACGCGTCTACGCCCAGACCCAACGGGAAATCCGCGCCCATCCCTGACCCCGCGGTCACGTTCGGTCGCCCCCGGCAGCGGCGCGTTACTGGCCCATGTCGACGAAGCGGCTGTAGTGACCCTGGAAGGCGACGGTCACGACGCCGGTCGGGCCGTTGCGGTGCTTGGCCAGGATGATGTCGGCCTCGCCCGCGCGGGGTGACTCACGCTCGTACATGTCCTCGCGGTGCACGAGCATCACCACGTCGGAGTCCTGCTCGATCGATCCGCTCTCGCGCAGATCCGACAGCATCGGCTTCTTGTCGGTGCGCTGCTCGGAGCCGCGGTTCAGCTGGCTCAGCGCGATCACCGGGACCTCGAGCTCCTTGGCCATCAACTTGATGGCGCGGGAGAACTCGCTGACCTCCTGCTGCCGCGACTCGACGCGCTTGCCCGAGGACATCAGCTGCAGGTAGTCGATGACGACGAGCTTGAGGCCGTGGCGCTGCTTCAGGCGCCGCGCCTTGGCCCGGATCTCCATCATCGTCAGGTTGGGCGAGTCGTCGATGAACAGCGGCGCCTCGGCCAGCTCCCCCGAGCGGCGGGCCATCCGCGTCCAGTCCTCGTCGCTCATCATCCCGGAGCGCATGTTCTTGAGCAGCACCCGCGCCTCGGCGGAGAAGAGCCGCATCATGATCTCCAGGCGCCCCATCTCCAGGGAGAAGATCGCCGTCGGCTGGCCGTGCTTGACCGCCGCCGAGCGGGCGACGTCCAGGGCGAGCGTCGACTTGCCCGAACCCGGGCGCCCCGCGATCGTGATCATCTGCCCGGGGTGCAGCCCGTTGGTGATCGCGTCCAGGTCGGCGAACCCGGTGGGGATGCCGGTGCCGACCCCGCCGCTGGCCGAGATCCGCTCGATCTCGTCCAGCGTGGAGGAGATCAGTGTCTCGACGGCGACGTAGTCCTCGCTGCTGCGCCGCTCGGTGACGTCGTAGACCTCCGCCTGGGCGCGATCGACGACGTCGTCGACGGTGCCGGTGATGTCCGAGGTCCCGCCCGCGGCGCCGTACCCCATCTGGACGATCCGGGTGCCGGCCTCGACGAGGCGGCGCAGGATGGCCTGCTCGGCGACGATCTCGGCGTAGTAACCGGCGTTGGCGGCCGTGGGCACCGAGGACATGAGGGTATGCAGGTACCCCGCGCCGCCGATCCGGCCGATGTTGCCGGTGCGGATCAGCTCCGCCGACACGGTGATGGCATCCGCCGGCTCACCGCGGCCGTAGAGGTCCAGGATCGCCTCGCACACGATCTGATGGGCGGGGCGGTAGAAGTCGGTCGGGCGCAGCGCCTCGACGACGTCGGCGATCGCGTCCTTGGACAGCAGCATCCCGCCGAGGACGGACTGCTCGGCGGCGATGTTCTGCGGGGGCGTGCGGTCGAACTCCCGGGTCGATCGGTCGACGGGTAGATCAGAGACGTCGTCGGCCAGGGCCACGAGGGAGTTCCCCTTTCGCGCGCTCGCCCGGGGCGGCGCGGGTGCATGTTCGGTCACGGATCAGGTCTACCGGAGAGCACCGACATATTCGCTCATGAGATCGAAAAGCAACGGCGCGTTCGCCGCTCGATGCCCTCGAAAAACGATGACTCGGTACTGCCCGCCGAGACGTTAGGCGCGCCGTTGCCGCAGCGGCAAGACGGCCTGTGCACACAGATGTGGATAACCCTGGGGACGGCGCGCCTAGGGCCTGTTCACATGTTGTGGACAGCGCTGTGAGTTGGCGGCGGGTGATCTTTGGAGTCCCCGGAAACAGGGGAGCACGTGCATCCACGCCTGTGGACGGGAGAATGTTGCGCGACACGCCCGAACCACCCTACGGACGGGTAACTCAACCCTCGACGGCAGCTCTAGAGACCCTGCCTGTGCATAACTTCCAGACCCTGTCAACGCTTTCAAAGATCATTTTTTAGGGCCCGCCACCGCCCCGGGAAGGGAGGTGACGGGCCCGTCGTGCGAGCAGTGCTACAGCGTCAGCCGGCGGTGACCGTGAACGGCACGGTGGCGACGACGTCGTGGTGCAGGTCGACGGTCACCTGGTACGCCCCGAGGGACTTGATGTGGCCGGGCAGGCTGATGCGCTTCTTGTCCACCAGGGGACCACCGGCGCTCTTGACCGCGTCGGCGATGTCGGACTGGGTGATCGAACCGAACAGCTTGCCGCCGGCTCCGGCGCGCGCGGCCAGGGTGACCTTGAGCTTCTCGAGGTCAGCCTTGATCTCCTTGGCGTGGCCGATGTCGCGGATCTCGCGGGCATCGCGCGCCCGCTTGATCTGGGTGATCTGCTTCTCGGCGCCCTTGGTCCACAGCATGGCGTCGCCACGCGGAACCAGGAAGTTGCGGCCGTAGCCGTCGGCCACCTCGACGATGTCGCCGGCCAGGCCGAGGCCGGGGACCTCACGGGTCAGAATGAGCTTCATGATGTGTCTCCGTCCCGACTAGCGACTGGTCGAGGTGTAGGGCAGGAGCGCCATCTCGCGGGCGTTCTTGACGGCCTTGGCGATCTGGCGCTGCTGCTGGGTGGTGACACCGGTGACGCGGCGGGCGCGGATCTTGCCGCGGTCCGAGATGAACTTGCGCAGCAGCGCGGTGTCCTTGTAGTCGATGTAGGTGATCTTGGCGGCCTTGAGCGGGTTGGCCTTCTTCTTCGGCTTGCGAATGGGTGGCTTGGGCATGGTGGTCAGTACTCCAGTGTCAAAAGGTGTGCGGAAGGATTTAGAAGGGGGGCTCGTCGGTCATACCGGCACCGGCCGGGCCGGCGGAGCTCCACGGGTCGTCGTTGCCCGGGCCGGCGCTGGGCGCCGAGCCGGAGTCGCCGCCGAAGCCGCCGCCCGAGGAACCGCGCTGGGTGCGGTTGACCTTCGCCGTGGCGTACTTCAGGGACGGGCCGACCTCTTCGACGTCGAGCTCGATGACGGTGCGCTTCTCGCCCTCACGCGTCTCGTAGGAACGCTGCTTGAGCCGCCCCTGCACGACGACGCGCATGCCGCGGGTGAGTGACTCGGCGACGTTCTCCGCCGCCTGGCGCCAGATCGAGCAGCGCAGGAACAGCGCTTCGCCGTCCTTCCACTCGTTCGTCGTGCGATCCAGCGTCCGCGGCGTGGACGCCACGGTGAAGGATGCGACGGCGGCACCGCTCGGGGTGAACCGCAGCTCCGGGTCGGCGGTGAGGTTGCCGACCACGGTGATGAGGGTTTCGCCTGCCATGCCGGGCCCTACCGGGCGTCCGGCCGCAGGACCTTGGTCCGCAGCACCGACTCGTTGAGGTTCAGCTGACGGTCGAGCTCGAGCACCGACGCGGGCTCGGCCTTGAGGTCGATGACGGCGTAGATGCCCTCGCCGTGCTTGTCGATCTCGAAGGCGAGGCGGCGCTTGCCCCAGATGTCGACCTTGTCGACGGACCCGCCGTCGGTCTTGATCACGTTGAGAAACGCGTCGAGGGAAGGCGCGATCGTGCGCTCTTCGAGGGTGGGGTCGAGAATGACCATGACTTCGTAATGACGCATGCCTGTTGAATCCTCCTGTGGACTCAGGCGGCCGCAGACTCTCCACGGCAGGAGGGTGCTCACCGGGTACCGCCGTATCGAACGGAGTACCACCCAGCTCTGACGGTTTCCGTCAGGGCAGCGAACCAGCCGAGGTTACCCGCTGCCGGCCCCCGGACGTTAATCGAGTGCGGGCTGGGTCGCTCAGCGGGAGTTGCCGAGGAAGCGCCGTGAGTACATGGCCACGGCGGTCGACAGGGCGGCGATGGCCAGCACGGTCCAGAGCAGTGGCAGTGCCGAGGCGGACCTGCCGCCCGCCCGCTGGGCCAGGTCGATCGGGGTGGTGTTGCCCGCGAGGCCGGCCCGCGCACTGCCGGACGGGTCGACGCCGGCGGGATAGGCGGCGGCTCCCGTGCCCCCGGACCCGGTTCCGCCGGATCCGATCGCCCCGGACCCGTCACCGCCGGCCCCGTTGCCGTAGCCGCTCGGCACCGTGGTGGCCTCCACGCCCGGTCCGTGCGGGGTGTAGACGACGTGACTCTGGCCCGGCGACGAACCGCCGCCCGCTCCGCCCGTGGGCAGCTTGGGCAGGCTCGGCAGCGTTGTCGGGACATGCAGCGTGGGTACCGCGACCTTCGGGACCGTGATGGTCGGGAGCTGGCCGAGGACGGGCACGCTCGGCGCGAGCGTCACGCCCGGCAGCTGCACCGAGATGCCACCCTTGGGCGGGTTGTCGGCGACCACCACCTGCCCCACCCACTCGTTGGACGCATTGAGCCGGATGCCCAGGGACGCGGCCTGGTTGCCGTCGAGGCGGATCGGCGTGGTGAGGCCCAGCAGCCCGATCTGATCGGCCGACCAGCTGAAGTCGTAGGTTCCCTTCTTCGGGAACGCCACCTTGTCGCCGGCTCCGCGGGAGTCCAGCACGATGGGCTTGGTGCCGCCGGGGAAGTTCGAGGCGGGGTGGATGGTGATCCGGTACGGGAGCGCCGAGCCCAGCAGCGAGGACAGCTGACCGCCGACCGCGCCCAGGACGGCGGAGTCCGCCGGCAGCCCGACCAGGGCCGGCTTGAAGTTCACCGCGTCGCCGGGATGGACGCCGACCACGGTGCCGCCCGCGGGGGAGGAGTCGGTGACGACTCCGGAGAGCGCGAGCTGGGCGGTCACCGTGGTGCTGGCATCAGCCGCCTGCGCCAGCGTGAGGACGCCGACCGCGGCCAGCGCGACACCTGCGGTCGCGGCCACAGCGCGGCGCACGGACAGGACTCGCATCGGCGCGTTCCTCCTCGGTGAGACGTCGGCCGCTCGGAGCGGCTCCCTCCGGTACAACGAGACTCCCACCCAGGAGTGACGCACGCGACTCGGCGGGCCGCCGGGTTACCCGACGGTAGCGACGCTCAGGCGTCGACGGGTGCGTCGTCCTCGGCGAGGGCGGCGAGCCTGACCGCCCGCCGCTCATCCCGCGCGGTCGCGGACAGGCTGTACCGGTCAGGGGCGCCGTCGAAGCAACCGCCGCTCGGATCGTCCAGCCCGCCGGCGCGGACGACGTCCAGCTCGGGGTGCCACATCTCCCGCACCACCAGCGCGAGGATGGTCAGGATGAACCCGTCGCGGACGAGCAGCGCGCCCATCAGCCAGCCGTAGTCGAAGCCGTGCTTGGTGTCGGTGAGCCCGGACAGCCACAGCAGCGTGAGGACCCAGACGAGGATCTCGCTGAACTGCCACAGCAGCGAGATCCGCCACCGCGGGCGGGCCATCGCGACCAGCGGCACGAGCCAGATGGAGTACTGCGGGCTCCACACCTTCGTCGTCAGCAGGAACGCGGCCACACACAGCAGCACGACCTGCGCCAGCCGCGGACGGGTCGGTGCCGCCAGCGCCAGCAGGGCGACCACGCCCAGCGCGAGCAGGAGCAGGATCGCGACCGCCGCACCCGGCGGGACCCAGCCGCCGGGCGAACCGCCCCCGCGCAGGCCCCCTGTCGACAGGAACTGCCACATGGCCCAGACCGTCGAGGCCTCCGCGTCGCGGTCGGCGCTGAAGACGTAGAACTCCTTCCAGCCCGGGAAGTACGCCCACGCGACCGGCACGTTCACGGCCAGCCACGTGAGCACGCCGGCCAGGGTGCACACCACGGCCTGTCGCCAGCGCCCGGTCCGGCACGCGAGAATCAAGATCGCCACCACGATGAAGACGGGATACAGCTTCGCCGCGACGCCGAGCCCCAGCAGCGCCCCGGCCAGCACCGGTCTCTCCCTAGCCCAGGCCCACAGCCCGGCGGCCGCGAACGCCATCGCGAAGAGGTCCCAGTTGGAGAAGGCGTGGAACACCAGCAGCGGGCTGAGCGCGAAGATCGCCACGTCCCAGGGGCGCCGCCGGCTCGCGGCGTGGGTGAAGAACGTGACCAGGAAGGCGCAGATCGCCAGCCCGATGCAGGTCACCACCCCGAACACCACGATCAGCTGCGGGTCGGTCATCAGCGAGCCGACCGCGCGGGTGGCCTCGGCGGAGGCCCACATGAAGCCGCCGGTCAGCACGGGGTACTCGACGGCGTGATCGCGGTAGGGCACCTGACCGGAGCTGAGCCCCTCGGCGTCCCAGAGCGGGATCACGTCGGAGTAGCAGAGATGGGTGTACTGCAGGTTGTTGCGCCACTGCGCGTTCGCGCACGGCGACTTCTGCGCGTAGCCCATGACGAGCGTGACACCGGTGAGCAGCAGAAGGACCAGCAGCGGGCTGAACCACCGGCGCGGCGCGGTGGCCGCGTAGCGCCCGATCGGTCCGCCGATCACCTCACTGGCCCGGGCGACCGTCGGGTCGGTCCAGGACGGAGCGTCGGGGACCGGCGGCGAGCTCACGAGGGCGATCCTTGCACGGCTCGCGGTGGCGCCGGGACGGCGGCGCCTCGGGGCGCGCCGGGCTCGCTCAGCACACCTCAGCCTCCGCCCGTGGGCTGCGGAACGGCCGCCGCCTTGGTCGTCGTGACGACGACCGGCGGCGTCGTGACCGGCGGCGTCGGCTTCGGCGACGAGGGCGGCGGCGAGGAGGTCGTCGGGCCGGTCGTCGGCGTGGTGGTCGGCGTCGTCGTCGGCGTCGTGGTGGACGTGGTCGGCGTCGGCGTCGGGGTCGGCGTGTTGCTCGGCGTGGTGTGCGTCGGCGTCGCGGTCGGCGTCGGCGCGGTCTGGTTCGTGCCCGACGTGATCTCCTGCGTGGTCGCCATCGGCGAGTTGGGCACACCGGCGAGGTAGCTGTTCATGAACAGCTGCCACGCCTGGCCCGGGTTGTTACGCCCGTACATCGACTGACCGGCGTCGTTGTAGATCGGTGCCAGCGTGTTGGAGCCGGCCCACGACGCGACGCTCACCTGCGGGGTGAAGCCGACCGTCCAGGCGTCGCTGTTGTAGGCACTGTTGCCGATGCCCGCGGTTCCGGTCTTGGCCGCGACGGTCCGGTTGTCGGCGAGGGGAAGCAGCGACCAGTCGGCAACCTGCTCCATCGACAGCGTGGTGTCGTTGGCGACCCGCGGGTCGAGGACGCGCTTGCCGGTGCCCTTATGCGTGAAGATCACCTTGCCGGTCGAGTCCGTCACCTTCTGGACGAAGTAGCTGGTGTGCGTGACGCCGCCGTCGGCCAGCGTGGCGAAGCCCACGGCCTGGTCGAGCGGGCGCACCTCGTAGCCGCCGATGCCGATCCGCCAGTTGGTCGTGCCGGCCAGCTGCAGGGTCTTCGTGGTCGTGCCGGGGCGGGTGACCGGGATGCCCATCGCGTGCGCCGTCGCGGCGACGTCGCTGTCGCCGACCAGGTGGGCGAGGTTGGCGAACACGGTGTTCAGCGACTGCGTCATCGCCTGCGTCAGGGTGAACGTCCCGCTCTGCGGGTCCGAGGGGTCGTTGTAGAGGACGCTGCCCTCGATCGTCTGCGGGGACGCCCCGTTGAAGACCGAGGAGATCGAGTACGCGGGTGAGGCCTTGGCGAGGTTCTGGGTCAGCGCCGTCGCCATCGTGTACGGCTTGAACGAGGACCCGGGCTGGCGCCAGGCCTGGGCGTAGTCGAAGCCGGTGCCGTCGGAGCCGCCGTAGTAGGCCAGCACACCGCCGGTACTCGGGTCGATAGCGACGAGCGACTTCTGCAGGTTCTTCTGCTTCTTGATCGGGTGGGCGTAGGCCGTCCTGATCGCCGCTTCGGCGTCGGTCTGGGCCCGCTTGGAGATGGTCGTCTGGATCCTCAGCCCGCCGGTGCGCAGCTCGTTGGCGCTGATGCCGTCGGCGGTGAGCTCGGCGGTGACGCGCGAGACGATGAGTGCCTCCGGGCCGCTGGCGCCGAGCTGCGCGGCGGTCGGCTTGATCGTCTTGGGGAACGTCAGCTTCGCCCGGGTCGCCGCGTCGAGGTGCTTGGTCGTGACCATGCCGTCCAGGACGTAGGCCCACCGCTGCTTGGCCAGCTCCGGCGCGGTCGCCGGGTCGTAATCACTCGGGGCCTGGATCAGCCCGGCCAGCAGCGCCCCCTGGTTGAGCGTCAGCTTGTCCACGCCGACGCCGAAGTAGGCCTCCGACGCCGCCTGGATGCCGTAGGTGTTGCGGCCGAAGTAGATGGTGTTGAGGTACCACTCCAGGATCTGGTTCTTGCTGTAGTCGCGGTCGAGCTTGACCGCGATCGCCAGTTCCTTGAGCTTGCGGGTGAGGGTCCGGTCGGCGTTGGTGTAGACGTTCTTCACGTACTGCTGGGTGATGCCCGATCCGCCCTGGGTGTCGCCGCCGCGCAGGTCGTTGAGGGCCGCGCGGACCGTGCCGCGGATGGAGATGCCGGGCTCGGTGTAGAAGCCGCGGTCCTCGGCGGCCAGGACGTCCCAACGGACGGCGACCGGGACCTTGGAGAGCGGGACGTCGGTGCGGTTGACGTCGCCGACCCGCGCCATGATGCTGCCGTCGGAGTAGAGGATGGTCGCGACCTGGTCACTCTTGAGGTCGGTCGGGCTCGGCACCCGCGAGAGCTGGTAGAACGCGACGGTCGCCACGACCATCGTCAGGGCGATGAACCCGAGCAGCCAGGTGGAGGTCAGCCCGACACGGCGCCACACCCTGCGCTTGCGCGACATGGCGGCCAGGCGCCGCTTCTTGGCCCTCCGGCGGCGTTGCCACCAGTTCCCGGAGACAGGGGTGTCGGCCGGGTTCTGCATGCTCACGCTGGGGGTTCTCCTCATGATCGGCGGCCTGGCGCACGGTGGTGGCGGGGCCTGTCCTCTGACTGACACCCCGACCTCGTGGATCGGTTGCGTCCGGTGACCGACGGTACCTGCGTCCGCCGGGTGCACTACAACTATGCCAGGGTGATGTATCGTCGTGATACATCGATGTATCGTGCTGATACATCGCACGGCACGACAACGCACCATCGCGGTACCGCACCACGACAGCACGCACCACCACAGCACGATGGGAACCGACATGTTGGAGATCGCCGTACTGGGGTTGCTCAGTGAGTCACCCCTGCACGGTTACGAGCTGCGCAAGCGGCTGTCCACCCTGCTCGGAACCTTCCGGGCGTTCTCCTACGGCTCGCTCTACCCGACCCTGCGCAAGCTCGCCGAGGCCGGATGGATCACCGAGGAGGCGCCTCTCCCGCTCAGCGGTGCGGCCACCCGGTCGCGGCGCGGCAAGCGGGTGTACCAACTCACCGCCGAGGGCAAGGAACACTTCGCCGAACTGCTGGCCGAGGTCGGACCGGATGCCTACGGCGATGACGAGTTCGGCGCACGCCTGGCGTTCTTCGCCCAGACCCGCTCCGACATCCGCCTGCAGATCCTCGAGGGTCGCCGCCGCCGGGTGGAGGAGCAGCGAGACGGGATGGCGCACTCGCTGGCACGCACGAACGAACGGCTCGACCGATACACCCGAGAGTTGCAGGAACACGGTCTGGACTCGGTGAACCGAGAGGTTCGCTGGCTGACCGAATTGATCGACAACGAGCGCTCCGACACGCGCTGAGCGCTCCGCACCGCAGCACACCGGCCGGCACAGCAGCCGCCCGGTCCACAGACCGCAAGCAGCATCCGCTGGACACAGAAAAAGGGAGGACCCAGATGGGTTCGCAGAACACGGCCGACACCGGGAAGATCCGCGTCGCCATCGTTGGCGTGGGCAACTGCGCGTCGTCGCTCATCCAGGGCGTGACCTACTACGCCGACGCCGACCCGACCGAGCGTGTGCCCGGCCTGATGCACGTGAAGTTCGGCCCGTACCACGTCAACTCGATCGAGTTCGTCGCGGCGTTCGACGTCGACGCCAAGAAGGTCGGCCAGGATCTCTCCGAGGCCATCGTCGCCAGCGAGAACAACACGATCAAGATCTGTGACGTCGCGCCCACCGGTGTGACCGTGCAGCGCGGGCACACCTTCGACGGTCTCGGCGACTACTACCGCGAGATGATCACCGAGTCCGACGAGGAGCCCGCCGACGTCGTCCAGATCCTCAAGGACGCCGAGGTCGACGTGCTGGTCTCCTACCTGCCCGTCGGTTCCGAGCAGGCCGACCGCTTCTACGCCCAGTGCGCCATCGACGCCAAGGTCGCGTTCGTCAACGCGCTCCCGGTGTTCCTGGCCTCGGACCCGGTGTGGGCCCAGAAGTTCACCGACGCCGGTGTCGCGATCGTCGGTGACGACATCAAGAGCCAGGTCGGCGCCACCATCACCCACCGCGTCCTCGCCAAGCTGTTCGAGGACCGCGGCGTCGAGCTGCTGCGCACCTACCAGCTCAACTTCGGCGGCAACATGGACTTCATGAACATGCTGGAGCGCAAGCGCCTGCAGTCCAAGAAGATCTCCAAGACGCAGTCGGTCACCTCGCAGATCCCGCACGAGATGGCCAAGGCCGACGTCCACATCGGCCCGTCGGACCACGTGCCGTGGCTCGACGACCGCAAGTGGGCCTACGTCCGCCTCGAGGGCCGCAGCTTCGGCGACACCCCGCTGAGCCTGGAGTACAAGCTCGAGGTGTGGGACTCCCCGAACTCGGCCGGTGTCATCATCGACGCCGTCCGCGCCGCGAAGATCGCCAAGGACCGTGGCCTCGGTGGCCCCGTGCTCTCGGCGTCGAGCTACTTCATGAAGTCGCCGCCCGTCCAGTACAGCGACGACGAGGCACGCGACGCCGTGGAGGCGTTCATCAACGGCGAGACCGAGGGCTGACCAGCTCTCACCTGATCGACCTCTCACCTGATCGACACAGGGCCGCCCATCCACCCGGATGGGCGGCCTTCGTCGTGTGCGCCGGATCCGGGCCGGGCGGGGGACGGTCAGCGTGCGCGAGGGACGGGTCAGCGCGCTCCGGGGACGCGCGTGCGCATCAGCGCGCGGACCACGTGTTCGGCCAGCGTGCGCGCGTGGGCTATGTCACCGGCCGTCCACCGCCGGAACGTGAGGTGGCTGAACTCGATGACCCCCAGCGGCTGCGTCCCGGACCGCAGCGGGATGACGAGCATGCTCGCGCGCCCCTTGCCCTGCAGCAGGGCGCGCTCGGCCGGATCGGCGTGCGGGTCGCCGGCCTGCACCTCGAGGATGAGCCCGGTCCGCAACGCCTCGCCGGTCGCGGGGTAGTCGGCGAGGGAGTAGGTCGACGGATCCGCGACGGCACCGGCCGCGTTGATCTCGGTGAGGTGGCTGCGGTCGCCGCTACCGTCGCCGTCGATCAGCACGGACAGCCCGATCCGGTCGATGCCGAGCTCGGCGGCGGCATGGTCCAGCGCGTCCTGCAGCCCCTGCGGTCCGGTGGTTCCGGCCAGGGCCGAGGTGATGGCGTGGATGGCGTCCGACGCGGGCCCGTAGTCCGGCCGGGGTGCGGCGACCTGCAGAAGTGCCCGGCGCGCGGCCAGGCACGTCTCGACGACGCCGTCGCGCAGCGGCGGCAGGTCGAGCGCCGGGGCGGCGACGGCCCTGCCCTGGGCGAAGTCGACGTCCAGGCCGGCGAGAGCGGTGAGATCGTCCAGCGACTCGACGCCCTCGCCCAGGACGTAGAGCCCCAGCCGCCGCGACAGGGTGACGAGGGCTTCGATCACAGCTATCCGGGTGACGCTGGTGCGGACGCCGCTGACCAGGGACCGGTCGAGCTTGACCACGTCCGGGCGCAGCTCCGCCAACCGGAGCAGGCCGGCGTACCCGGTACCGGCGTCGTCGACGGCGATCAGTGCCCCGCGCCGGCGCAGCTCGCCGATCTCGGCGGTGAGCGAGGCCGGGTCAGCGGCGTCCTGCTCGAGGATCTCGACCACCACGCCGGTGAGATCGCCGGCCAGCGCCTCGCGGACCGGCGGGCTGCCGAGCACGTCGGGGCTGAGGTTGATGCTCAGCAGCATCGCCGGCGGCAGGTCCGCGCGCCGCAGCAGGGCTGCGCGGACGCACGCCGCCTCGAGCTCCGCGCTCGACCCGCGCGCCCGCGCCCGGTTGAAGGTGGCCTCGACGGCGGTGTCACCGTCCTCGCCGCCCTCGACGCGGAACCGGGCCAGCGCCTCCACCCCGACGATCCGCCCGGTGGGCACGTCGATGACAGGCTGCAGGGCGATGCCCAGCAGGTCCTCCGGCCCGACCCGAGTCACGTGGGTGCGCTTCAGTTCAGCGTCGGATCGTCGGGGTAGGTCGCGAGCAGGTTCAACGGGACGGGCTGGCGGCGCAGCGCGTCGGCCCACAGGGTGTCCGGATCGCTGGAGAAGACGTCCGCCGCCGAGCCCGGCACGACGACCCACGCGCCCTCGGCCAGTTCGTTCTCCAGCTGGCCCGCACCCCACCCCGCGTGGCCGGCGTACACCCGCAGCTCCTGCGCCGCGCTCCGGATCACGTCGGTGTCACCATCGAGGTCGACCAGGCCGACCGAGTCACGGGTGGGACGGTGCCGCACGGGGCGGATGCCGGGGGTCGGCAGCTCGTCCGGCGAGGCGCTGAGCCGGGCCAGGCACAGCGCGCCGTTGGGCTGCACCGGGCCGCCCCGGAAGACGACGCTGGGTTCGGCGGTCGCGTCGTGCCACGACGGCAGCACCTGCGCGACGGGCGTCCTGGTGGGCGCGTTCAGGATCAGCCCGGCGCTGCCGGACTCGCCGTCGGACTCCAGCAGGTACACCACCGATCGGGCGAACGTGGGGTCCGTCAGCGACGGAAGTGCGATCAGGAGCATGCCGGGACCGGGTTCGTACATGCGCAGTTCCCACGCCTGCCCGGTCATGGACTTCATCTTGCCCGCTACCGTGGCCAATCATGTCCAACCGCGCGCGGCAATCCGGTCTCGGCGAGGCCTCCGTCGCCGACCTCGCAACCGGGCCGGTACGCGCACCCCGATTCGGGTCCGGGCGCGGCCCGCTCCGGCTGGCGTCCTTCCGCAAGCTGTACGCGATCCGCCTGGCCGGCCAGCTCGGCGACGGGGTGTTCCAGGCCTCGCTCGCGGGGGCGGTGCTGTTCAACCCCGAACGGTCCGCCCGGCCGGCCGACGTCGCCGCGGGGTTCGCCGTGATCCTGCTGCCGTACTCGCTCGTCGGCCCGTTCGCGGGGGTCCTCATCGACCGGTGGTCCCGGCAGCGGATCCTGCTCGTGTCCAACGTGCTGCGGGCGCTGAGCGTGGTCGTCGTCGGCGCCGAGATCGCCGCCGGGCTGGAGGGAGTGCCCTTCTACGCCACCGCGCTGGTCGTCGTCTCGATCAACCGGTTCGTGCTGTCCTCGCTGTCGGCGGCGCTCCCGCATGCCGTGGATCTGGGGCGGCTGGTGGGGGCCAACGCCCTGTCGACCACCAGCGGTGCCATCGCCGCGACCACCGGCGGGGGGCTGGCGATCGGGCTGCGCTCACTGGTCGACGCGTCGAGCGGCAACGCCGGCTACGCCGGGATCGCGCTGCTCGCGACCATCCCGTACGCCCTGGCCGCGCTGGCCGCCACGCGCTTCGGGCGGCAGGCGCTCGGGCCGGACAACGTGGAACTGGCCCAGCGCGAGACCGCGCGCGCCGTCGTGCAGGGGCTGGTCGCCGGGGCCCGGCACATCCGCGAACGCCGGGCCGTCTCCCTCGCCCTGACCGCGATCGGCGTGAGCCGCTTCTGCTACGGGGTGTCCACCATCTGCACCCTGCTGCTCTACCGCAACTACTTCACCGACGACGGCGTGCTGCGGGCCGGCCTGGCGGGGCTGGGCCAGGTCGTGGTGATGGTCGCGATCGGCGGTGGGCTCGCGGCGCTGATCACGCCCACGGCCACCCGGCGGCTGGGGCTCACCAGGTACCCGGCGCTGCTGCTCGTCCTGGCCGCCGTGACCCAGCTGTCCCTCGGCCTGCCGTTCACCAAGCTGACGATCCTTTTCGCCGCGCTGGTGCTGGGCTTCATCGCGCAGGCGGTGAAGATCTCCGTGGACACCACCGTCCAGCGCAGCATCGAGGACGAGTTCCGCGGGCGGGTGTTCTCCCTCTACGACACGCTGTTCAACCTGATGTTCGTCGGCGCCGCGACGATCACCGCGTTCGTGCTGCCGGACAACGGCAAGACGGTGATCGGTGTCCTGTGCATCGCCGCGGGCTACCTGCTCGTGGGGATCTGGTACCTCACGCGGTCGGCGACGGTCGTCATCGACTGCCCTCCGGTCCCAGTTCTCGCTCCGCCCACCGCCTGAGCTCGGCCTCGGCCTCGGCGCGCGGCAGCGGGCCACGCTCCATCCGCACCTCGAGCAGGTGGCGGTAGGCCTTGCCGACGGCCGGCCCCGGCGCCAGTCCGAGCAGCTCCATGATCGCCGTGCCGTCCAGGTCGGGGCGGATCGATTCCAGCTCCTCCTGCTCGCGCAGGGCGGCGATCCGCGACTCGAGGTTGGCGTAGTTCGCGGCCAGGGCGGCCGCCTTGCGGACGTTGCGGGTCGTGCAGTCCGAGCGGACGAGCTTGTTCAGGCGGTCCAGCAGCGGTCCGGCGTCGGTCACGTACCGGCGGACGGCGGAATCGGTCCACTCCCCGCCGCCGTAGCCGTAGAAGCGCAGGTGCAGGAAGGTCAGCCGGGAGACGTCCTCGACGATCTCCTTGGAGTACTTCAGCGCCTTGAGCCGGGCCTTGGCCAGCCGGGCCCCGACGACCTCGTGATGGTGGAAGCTGACCCGGTTGCCGGGCTCGAAGCGCCGCGTCGCCGGCTTGCCGACGTCGTGCAGCAGCGCGGCCCAGCGCAGGATCAGGTCGGGGCCGTCGTCCTCCAGGTCGATCGCCTGCTGGAGCACCTGCAGGGTGTGGGCGTAGACGTCCTTGTGCTGGCCGTGCTCGTCGGCGGCCATCCGCAGCGCGGGCAGTTCGGGCAGGACGACGTCGGCGAGGCCGGTGTCGACGAGCAGCTTGAGCCCGGTGTCGGGGGAGTGCCCCAGGATCAGCTTCGTCAGCTCCAGCTGCACCCGCTCGGCGGTGATCCGCTCGAGCTGGCCGGACATCGCCGTCATCGCCTGCAGCACGTCCGGCGCGAGGACCAGGGGGTGGTCGTTGAGCCCGTCGAGCTGGGCGACGAACCGGGCCGCCCGCAACATCCGCAGGGGGTCGTCGGCGAAGGACTCCTCGGCGGTCGCCGGCGTGCGCAGCTCGCCCCGCGCGAGATCGGCCAGCCCCCCGAACGGGTCCTGGAAGACGTGGCCGGGCACGGACAGGGCCATCGCGTTCATCGAGAAGTCCCGGCGGCGCAGGTCCTCGACGAGGGTGTCGCCGTAGACGACCTCGGGGTTGCGGGAGACCCGGTCGTAGCGGTCGGCGCGGAAGGTCGTGATCTCACATCGACGCCCGCGGTACTGCAGCCCGACGGTGCCGAAGTCGATCCCGGTCGTCCACACCGCCTGGGCCACGGGGGTGATCAGAGCCAGGACGGCATCCGGGCGGGCGTCGGTGGCGAAGTCCAGGTCGTCGGAGGGCCGGCCCAGCAGCGCGTCGCGGACGGTCCCGCCGACGAGGTGGAGTTCGTGGCCCGCTGCGGCGAAGAGTTCGCCGAGGGAATCTGCGGCCGGATCGACGTCGATGAGCGCTGCCGGGTCCACGGGCCGCCAGCCTAGTGGACTGCGCGGACCACCCCACACGCCGTGCTCGGACCAGGCCCACCTACCTCGCCCCTGTCGGTAGTGTCGCGGTCATGGCACGCCCCACGCCGCCCCGGCGCCGCCCCCCGTCGGGCCAGCGCCATGGCAGCCTGCGGCGCGTCGACGAGACGAGCGCCGGAGGGCTGGTCGTGGACCTGTCCGGCGCGGTCCCGCGGGGTGCCCTGATCGGCAAGCAGGACCGTCGCGGACGCCTGCTCTGGTCGCTGCCGAAGGGCCACGTGGAGCCGGGTGAGACCGCGGAACAGGCTGCCGTCCGCGAGGTCGCCGAGGAGACCGGCATCTCGGGGGAGATCCTGGGCGTGCTCGGCACCATCGACTTCTGGTTCGTCGCCGACGGCAGACGGGTGCACAAGACCGTCCACCACTTCCTGCTGCGGGCCATCGGGGGCGATCTGTCCGACGACGACGTCGAGGTCACCGAGGTGGCCTGGGTGCCGTTCCCCGAGCTGGCCGACCGGCTGGCCTACCCCGACGAGCGCGGCCTGATCGACACCGCCGGGCGGCTGCTCGCGGACACGGCGTGACCCCCTTCCCGGGCCGCGCCGCCCGCCTGGCCCTGGCCGTCGTGATCGCCTCGGCGACCGGCCTGATGCTGGGGACACCCGCGCAGGGCGCACCGGCCGCCGGGTCCCCGCCTACCGGCGCCGTCGCTCCCGCGGCCACCCAGCCGGTCGTGCAGGTGCTGTCCCGGACCCCGGAGTACCCCAGTTCCGCGGTGGCCCAACCGATGTCGATCACCGTGCAGCTCAGCAACCCGACGACCCAGACCTTCAGCGGCCTCGTCGTGTCACTGCAGCGGGGCAGCCCGATCATCACCGAGCAGGCGCTGCAGGACGCCCTCACCACGCCCCCGGACACCAACGACGTCGACATCGCGCCCTTCCCGGTCTCCGGCGAGCTCGCGCCCGGGCAGACGCGGGTGCTCGTCCTCAAGACCACGACCGGCTACCAGACGACCAGCGGCGACGGTGGGCTGTGCCTGGCCGGGTGCAGCGGCAACGACGGCGTCTACCCGGTCGACGTCTCGCTCCAGCAGGCCTCCGACGGCACCGAGCTCGCGCGGGCCCACACCTACATCCCGTCCTTCGCCACCACCCCGGCGGGCGTGGGCGTCAGCTGGATCTGGCCCCTGATCGACCGCCCGCACCGGGGGCTGACCGCGACCCAGTTCACCAACGACGACCTGGCGACGTCGGTGTCACCCGGCGGACGGCTGTACCGGGCGCTGCAGGTCGCCGTCCGGGTGGCCGGGAAGGTGCACCTGACGCTCGTCGTCGACCCGGAGCTGATCGACGAACTCTCGGTGATGGCCGCGCCCGCGGGCTACACCGTGCGGACGCCGACGGGCAGCCGCCGCGGCACGGGCGGTCCGGCCGCCGCGCTGTGGCTGGCGCAGCTGAAGACGGCGGCGGCCGGCGACCAGGTGGCGCTGACCGGGTACGCCGACCCGGACGTGGACGCGATCGCCGCTGCCCGCCTGTCCTGGTCCACCGTCCTCGACCCGACCGCCGCCGCGCGCGTCCGGACCGTCCTCGGGGCGGCCGACACCGACCTGGCCTGGCCCGCGGGTGGCGCGGTGACCAGCGCGGGGCTCGACTCCCTGGTCGCCAACGGCGTGACGTCGGTCGTGCTGGCCGACACCGCCCTGCCGGGCGCCCTCGGCGACGCCCAGACCCCCGACGCCGTCTCACCCCTGCCGTCGGTGTCCGGGAGCGCGACCGCGGTGGTGCTCAGCACACCGTTGCAGAACACGTTCGCGACGCTGAGCGGGCCGACGTCCACGACCGCCGGGATCCCGACCCTGCTGGCCCAGATCGCCGTCCGCGCCACCGAGAACCCGACGCAGAACCACTACCTCGCCATCGCGCCGGGCCGCTACGTCGACCCGGACCCGTCGGTGGTCGTGGCCGCGATGACCTCGGTCGCGGACGCCCCGTGGGCCGACACCCTCACCGTCGCGCAGGCCGTCGGGAGCGTCACCCCGGCGGACCGCGGCGCGCTCGACACCGCGGTCGCGACGGGCCAGCTGAGCGCTGACAACCTGGCCACCCTGGCCGCCACCCAGGCGGCGGTGACCACCTTCAGCGACTGCCTCGGCAACGACGACGCCGCGACCCTGCTGGGCGGGTACCCCGCTGCGATCCAGCGCGGCGAGTCCTCCTACTGGCGGCTGAACCCGATCGCCGGTGCTCGGTTCGCGCGCGCTCTGCTGAACTCGGTGGACGCGCTGGAGGGAAAGGTGCGGGTGGCCCAGCCGGCCAACTCGTCCTACACGCTGGCCTCCTCGGACGCGCCGCTGTTCGTCACGCTCGAGAACTCGCTGCCGGTGGCGGTGCACGTCCGCGTCCAGGTCTCCCCGGCCGCGGGCGAGCGCGGCTTCCGGGCCAGCAACGTCGCCGTCGTGACGATCCCCGCGGCGACCGGGAACCAGCCGAGCCGGCACACCGTCAAGATCCCCACCAAGGTCGAGCGCAGCGGCCGGTTCAAGATCGTCGTCACGCTGCGCACCCCGAACGGCGCCCCGCTCGGCCAGAGCGTCCCGCTGCGGGTGCACAGCACCGCGCTCGGTGCCGTCGCGCTGTGGATCACCGGCATCGCCTTCGGCGTGCTCGTCCTGGCCCTGGTGATCCGGGCCCTCCGGCGGTTGGTGCTGCACCGGCGCCGCGTGTCTGGGGCACCCGGCGCGACCCAGCCTGCATGATTGGGCAGGCATGAGTAGCGACCTGGACCCGCTGCATGCGGCACACGACGGCTGGGGGCCGCTCGCCCTCTACACCGCCGACGGCCGGGCCGTGGCCGAGTCCGCCCCCGGGTCCGACGAGCCCGCGCTGGGCGCACCGGGGGAGCTGACCACCCACGGCCGCATCGCCGCCGCCGAGCAGTGGAGCGCCACCACCTACAGCGGCCCGCGCCGGCACCGCCCCGACCGCGGCGGCCGACGCGCGGCACCAGCGGCGCAGCCCGCGTTCGACACGGCGCTGGACCCAGCACTGGACTCCGGGTTCGACCCGTCCCTCGACACGGCGCTCAACTCGTCCCTCGACACGGTGATGGACCCGGCGCTGGACCTCGACCGGGTCTCGACCCGGGCCTCGACGCGGCGCCGGAGACCGAGGCCGCGCCGGACGGTGCCGGTGGCCACGCCGACCGGGGCCTGCTCAGCAGCAGCCGCACCATGGCGATCGCCAGCCTCGCCAGCCGGGTGACCGGGTTCCTGCGAAGCGTCGCCCTCGCGGCGGCGCTCGGGGTGGCCGCCTCACGGGTCGCGGACTCCTACAACCTGGCCAACATCCTGCCGAACATGGTCTACGAGCTGCTGCTCGGCGGGGTGCTGTCCAGCGTCGTCATCCCGCTGATCGTGCACTCGCAGGAACACGACGCGGACCACGGTGTCGCCTACACCCAGAGGCTGCTGTCCTGGGCCACCGCCGCCCTGGGAGTCGCGACCCTGCTGGCCGTCGCGGCCGCTCCGCTGCTGGCCATGGCGTTCGCCTCGCAGTCGGCCCAGCGCAGCCTGATCAGCATCTTCGCGACGCTCCTGCTCCCGGAGATCTTCTTCTACGGGCTCGGCGCGATGTTCACCGCGGTGCTCAACACCAAGGGCATCTACGGCCCACCGGCCTGGGCGCCGGTCCTGAACAACGTGGTGACGATCGCGACCGTCGGGGTCTTCGCGCTGCTGCCCGGGCCGTCGGTGCTGACCGCGTCGTCGATCACCAACGCCCAGGTCCTCGTCCTCGGGATCGGCACCACCCTGGGGATCGCCGTGCAGGCCATCGTGCTGCTGCCGTTCCTGCGCCGCGCCGGGTTCCACTGGCGCTGGCGGTTCCGGGCCACGACGAGCGAGACCGTCACGATGAGCGAGGTCCGCACCCTCGCCGGCTGGGTGCTGGGCTACGTGGCCATCAGCCAGGTCGGCGTCTTCGTCATCAACCGTGTGGCCAACCGGTACCAGGGCGGCCCGACGACCTTCGCCTACTCGGACCTGTTGTTCCAGGTCCCGTACGGCATCGTCGGGGTGTCCCTGCTGACCGCACTGATGCCCCGGATGAGCCGCTCGGCCGCCCGCGGCGACCACGACGCCGTCATCGCCGACCTGTCCCTGGGGACCAGGCTGTCCGCGGTGGGGCTGCTGCCGGTGACCGCGGGGCTGCTGGTGCTCGGGCCGTCCCTGACGACGGTGCTGTTCTTCTACGGCCGGACCGATCTGTCCGACGCCCGCCACATCGGCATCGTGCTGGCGCTGGGTGCGTTCGGGCTGCTGCCGTTCGCCGTGGTCATGCTGCAACTGCGGGTGTTCTACGCGATGCGCGACGCGAAGACGCCGACGCTGGTCAACGTCTTCATGGTGGCGACGAAGGTGGCCCTCGTGCTGACGGCCTCGCGCGTGTTCACCGGGCGCCACGTCATCGAGTCGCTCTCGGTGTCGACGTCGGCGTCCTACCTGGTCGGAGCGGTCACCGGGCACATCCTGCTCACCCGCCGGTTCGGCCGGCTCGGCTTCTCCGCCGTCGCGGTGAGCGTGGCCCGCATCGCGGTCGCGGCCCTCGGCGGGGCGGCCGTCGCCTACGGCGTGGTGGTGCTGTCCCGGCACCTGATCGGCACCGGCCGCGACGGCGCGCTACTGGCGGTCGTCGGTGGGTCGCTGCTGGGGCTGGTGGCGCTCGTGGCGCTCATGCGCGCGCTCCGGGTCGCCGAGGTGCAGCAGATCCTCGCCTCGCTGCGGCGGTGACGGCCGCCCGGCGCCGGGCGGAGGTGGAACTGGGGCAGTTCGGCGACCCCCGATATCGCGCCGAACCGCCCCAGGTCTCGGTTACTCACCCCTCAGGAGGCGACCCGCGGCACCCTGATACATGGACTTTCGCACGCACCTCCGACACGCCGGGCGCCCGGAATAGCGGGGCCTCCTACCATGGTTCCGACACCGCATGACCACCAGAGCTCACGCAGATGGGAACCACCAGTGACCGAGACCAGCACCACCCACCGCAAGGTGATCGTCGTCGGATCGGGGCCGTCGGGATACACCGCCGCCCTGTACACCGCGCGTGCCGAGCTGGAGCCCCTGGTCTTCGAAGGCAGCCAGTACGGCGGCGCCCTCATGAACACCACCGACGTGGAGAACTTCCCCGGATTCCCCGAGGGCATCATGGGCCCGGAGCTGATGGACAACATCCGCACCCAGGCCGAGCGCTTCGGCGCGGAACTCGTCACCGACGACGTCACGGGCCTGGATCTCAGCGGCGACGTGAAGATCGTGCGCACGCACTCCGGCGAGTACACCGCGGACGCGGTCATCCTGGCCATGGGGTCGGCGTACAAGCGCATCGGCCTGCAGGGCGAGGACGACTACTCCGGCAAGGGCGTCTCGTGGTGCGCGACCTGCGACGGGTTCTTCTTCCGCGACCAGGACATCGCCGTGGTCGGCGGCGGCGACACCGCGATGGAGGAGGCGACCTTCCTGACGCGCTTCGCCAAGTCGGTGACCGTCATCCACCGGCGGGACACGCTCCGCGCCAGCAAGATCATGATCGACCGCGCGCAGTCCAACCCGAAGATCTCGTTCCTGTGGAACAGCGAGGTCGTCGACATCCACGGCGACGGCACCGTTGCCGCGCTGACGGTGCGCGACCGCGTGACGGGCGCCGAGACCACGCTGGAGGTGGGCGGCCTGTTCATCGCGATCGGCCACGACCCGCGCAGCGAACTGGTCAAGGGCCAGCTCGACCTCGACGACGAGGGCTACATCCTCACCCAGCCGGGCTCGACCCAGACGTCGATCCCCGGTGTCTTCGCGGCCGGCGACGTCGTGGACCACACCTACCGCCAGGCCATCACCGCGGCCGGCACCGGGTGCTCCGCCGCCCTGGACGCCGAGCGCTACCTCGCCGCACGGGGCGAGTGAACCGGCGGGAATGTCACCGGGTACCGGTACGTTCTAGCCACTGCACGACCCACAGACCAGCCTCACCATTCACACCCAGAGATCATCTAGACCGAGGAGCACCCCCACCATGGGCCAGAACACCAAGAAGGTCACCGACGCCAGCTTCGCCGCCGACGTGCTGGCTGCTGACAAGCCGGTCCTCGTCGACTTCTGGGCCGAGTGGTGCGGCCCGTGCCGCCAGGTCGCCCCGGTTCTCGAGGAGATCGCCGGTGAGTACGCCGAGAAGCTGACCGTCGTCAAGGTCAACATCGACGAGAACCCGCAGATCGCCCGGGACTACCAGATCCTGTCGATCCCGACCATGAACGTCTATTCGGGCGGCCAGGTCGTGAAGTCCATCGTCGGAGCCAAGCCCAAGGCCGCACTGCTGCGCGACCTGGCCGACTACATCGGCTGAGCCTGCCACGCACCTGAGCCCCCGATGCCGTACGGCGTCGGGGGCTTCGTGCTGTCGGTGGCCGGCGCCGGCCGAGGGTCCCGCGGACCGTCCCACCGCGAGGTCACAGTCCGGCCCCGTTGTGGACCGGCCCGGGTTCGGCGCGGCGGGCCCGCAGAGGCAGTAGGGCACAATGGGGCACGTGCGGCCCACCGGCCGTCACCCCGTACCGACGTCAAGGATCCCTTCTCTCGATGCAGCTTCTCCGCCCCGGCGCACAAGGAAGTGCGGTCGCCGAGGTTCGCGGCATCCTCGCGGGCCTGGGACTGCTCAACAACACGAACCCCGACACCGCGGACCTGCTCGACGGACCCGCGGAGCTCGCCGTGCGTGCGTTCCAGCAGCGGCGCGGCCTGTCGGTGGACGGCATCGTGGGCCCCGAGACCTACCGCGCCCTGACCGCGGCCCGCTGGAAGCTCGGCGACCGGGTGCTCGTGCACCAGGCCAGCTCCCTGCTCCGCGGTGACGACGTCGCCAAGCTGCAGACCCTGCTGCTCGAGCTGGGCTACGACCTCGGCCGCGCGGACGGGATCTTCGGCCGGCTGACCGAGCACGCCCTGCGCGGATTCCAGCGCGAGGCAGGGCTCGTCCCCGACGGGATCTGCGCGTCGATGACCCTCCGCGCGCTGAACCAGCTCGGCCGGCGCGTGGTCGGCGGGCGCCCGCAACTGCTCCGCGACATGATCGCCGTCGCCGACGCCGGGCCCAACCTGCTCGGCAAGCGCGTCGTCGTGGACCCGAGCCACGGTGGCGAGGATCGCGGCGCTGTCATCGACGGCGTGAGCGAAGCCGACCTGGTCTGGGACCTCGCCTCGCGCCTGGAGGGGCGCCTGACCGCCGTCGGCGTCACCACCTGGCTCACCCGCGGGCCGCACAACACCTCCACCGACGAGCAGCGGGCCCAGTTCGCCAACAACCAGCGCGCCGATCTGGTGCTCTCGCTGCATCTGGACTCCTCGCCGTCGCCGCGCGCCAACGGCGTGGCCAGCTACTACTACGGCGGGTCGGAGACCAGTTCGACCCTCGGCGAGCGCCTCGCGGACCTCGTCCAGCGCGAGATCGTGGCGCGCACGCCGATGCAGGACGCGCAGATCCATGCCAAGACCTGGGACCTGCTGCGCCTGACCCGGATGCCCGCCGTGTGGATCGAGGTCGGCTACCTCAGCTCACCGGTCGACCGTGCGCACCTCGTCGACCCGGTCTTCCGCGACGTCGTCGCCGAGGCGATCCTGGTCGCCGTGCAGCGGCTGTACCTGCCGAAGGACGCCGACCCGCCCACCGGTGTCATGCGCCTGCCCGCCACCGCCCAGCTCTGACCCCGGCCGCGCCGAGCCCAGCCCGCCTCAGTCCCGACCTCAGGGCGCGGCGGGGGTGTCGAGGACGGCGGACACCACGAGGTTGTTCAGGTAGCTGTGCGCGGCCTGGTCGAAGTCGCCGGTGCAGGTGATGAGCCGCAGTTCCGGCAAGGGCGTCGGCGCGTAGACGACCGCGGTCGGGAACGTGTCCTTGGGGTAGCTCCGGATCCCGGTCACGGTGAACCGGCGGCTGACGCCCTTCGCGTCGACCACGACGACCTCGGCGCCGGGATGCACCTGGCGCAGCCGGAAGAACACCGCCGGGCCGTTGACGCTGTCCACGTGGCCGACGATGACCGCCGGCCCGACCGCGCCCGGGCGCACCCCGCGGTCGTACCAGCCCGCGCGCTGCCACTGCGACGGGGACTCCAGCGAGCCGTCCGGGAGCAGGCCGAGGGGTTGCAGGGCGCTGTGGACCCCGATCGCTGGGATGGTCACCTCCACGGGGACGCCCGGCGCCACCGGCGCGGGCTGCTGCGGGGCCGGCGCCTGCAGCGTCGCTGACGTGTGCCCGGTCGTCGGGAAGCCGACCGCAGGCTGGGTGACCGCGGAGTGACCCGCCGCGACCGCCTGGCCCAGCCCCCCGGCTACCCGCACGGCCACCACGACCGCTGCGACGACGGCGAGCGCGACGACCGCGCCCCGGAACGCCGCGCCGCCCCGGAACGCCACCGCGCGAGCGGCTCCTCCGCGCCTGGCCCCGCGGCGATGCCGTCCCCGGGGCGGCGCGGGACGGGGGTCAGGCTCCGGCGGGACCACGCGCTCCCCGGCGGGACCGGCCGCGCCCGAGCAGCGCCGCCCCGCTGATCAGGGCCGCCACACCGGCGACACCCACGAGATCCATCAGGCGGCGCGGATGCCCGTCGAGCGCGGCCGCCATCCCGCCTCCACCCGCGGGAACCGCGCCGACCGGGTCGGTCGCCGAGGCCGCCGAGTCGAGCACGGTGCGGATGGTGATGCCCGCCGTCTTGGCGTCCAGCACCAGGACCGACGTGCTCGTGCCGGCCACCACCGAGACCGTCGCGCTGGCCGCCGGGCTGCTCTTGCCCGAGGCGCTGGCCTCGACCTTCCAGTGTCCGGCCCGGACGTCGGCGTAGGCGGTCGTGGTCGCGAAGGGCGCGGAGCTGGCGATGACCGGCCCCGACGCGGCCCGCACCGTGGCCAGCGGCGCCCGGCTGGCGGCCTGGATCACGCGCACCCGCCCGTCCCCGGCCGGCGGCGCGGCGATGTCATCGTCCAGCACCACGCCCCGGACCGAACTCCCGGCACCCACGCCGGCGACCGTGTACGCCTTCCCCGAGCGGGCGTTGAGCGACCAGGACAGCGCCGGTGGGCTGCTCGCGGCGGCTCCGTGCACGCGCATGGACACCGTGTACAGCCCCGGCGTCAGCCGCTGGTAGGGGCTCACCATGCCGTAGGACACGCCACTGAGCCAGAGCTTCGCCTGCCCGCCGGAGAAGGAGCCGAGGTAGACGTCCACACCGGGCGTCGTCGGCGAGAAGTGCGCGGCCCGGATCACCGCATCGGGTTGCTGTGCTGCCTGGGCGGATGCCAGACCCACGACGCCGCTCGCTCCGACCAGGCTCGCCGCGACAGCCAGTAGTGCCAGTCTCCTGAGGTGCCTGCCCATGTCGTCACTCCCTGGTCGCCGAGGTCATTGGATCGGGAGGGCGGACGCGATCGCCACCGCCCAGGTGATCTGGTACGTGCCCTGCGCGACCACCACGACCGAGGCCGGGTGATACGCCACCGGGAGGTTCTGCAGGATGTCCGCGGCGGCCTGCGCGTCCGCGGCCTTGACCGTGATCGTGCGCACCGGCAGCCCGGCGGCCGCTTCGGCGGGGTCGATCGGCGCGCTGCGGACGTAGACGCCGCCCTGCTGGGCCAGCAGGGTCAGGACCGTCGCCGCGCGCAGGTCGAGCGCACCCTTCGTCACGACCGCCCGCACCGGTGCCGCGAACGTCAGTGATCGGTTGACCGACAGCTCCCTGCCCGCCTGCAGCCGGCTGACCCGGTCCACCCGCTCCCGCGCGAGCAGTTGCGCGGTGCCGCCGCTGAAGACCTGGCGGACGCTCATGCGAGCGGTCCCCGTGCCGAACACGGCGACCACGGCGCTGGAATCCTGCAGGGTGTTGCGCACCGCGGAGACCGTCGCGGCGGGCGAGCCGGTGACGACGTAGTCCACGCCCCGCCAGTTCACGCCCGCGAGCGCAGTGTCGGCGACCGCGCGGGTGAAGCCGGCCGAGCCCAGTGCCTGAGCCGTGGTGGGATCGGCGACGATCACGGCGTCGGTCGAGAGGTTCGCCTTGGCCCACGCCTCGAGGGACAGCTGTGCGGCCGTGGGTTTCGGCGGAGTCGACGGCACGGGGGTGGTGGGACGGGTCGCCGTGGTGCGGTGACCGGAGTGATGGGTCGCGAGCACCACAGCGCCCGCGACGACCAGCGCCAGGACGGCGGCGATCGCGACCCAGAGCGGGCGGCGGGAGCCGGCGGCCGTCGCGGCGGTCGCGGGCCTGGTGGCGGGCGTTGCGGCAGCGGGCGCCGGGTCGAGCGGTGGCGGCTCGGGCGGGTCCGGCACCGCCTCGGGTGCCAGGTCCGGCGCGGGCTCGGATACCAGGTCCGGCGCGGGCTCGGGTGCCAGGTCCGGCGCGGGCTCGAATACCAGATCGGGCGCCGCATCCGGTACCGGGTGCGCCTGTTCGGGTGCCTCGATCACCCGCTCGGGCGGCGGCTCGACGTGGACCTCGATGAGCTTGCCGAACTCGGCGACCGCGCGAACCAGGTCGGCCTCGAGTTCGGCCAGGCGAGCGGTGGATTCCGCATCGGGATCCGCCGTTGCGCCGTGACCCGCAGCGTGACGGTCGGGCTCCTGGTCGACAGTGTCGCGGTCCACTGCGTCGTGGTCCGCGGCCGGATGGACCGTATGAGGATCGTGTTCGTGGCCGTCGGGCGCCACCTCCGCGTCGGCCGACACTGCCTCGGCCGGACGCTCCCTCGGTCCGCCTCGCACGGGCGGGTCCGCGGCACGCAGCAGCGCCCCCGGCGGGTTGCCCACGCGACGCACCGCGGCCCGTTGACGCTGCACCGTCTTGGTGGCGTGGACCCGGGTGTCGTCGGCAGGGGCCCGGGGGACCCGCTTGCGCGCGGTCATCGCCGGCACCGCCTGCTGGCAAGCGTTTCCAGGCCGCAGACCGCGCCGAACATCGCGAGCACGAGCATGGTCGGCCCCCCGGTTGCCGTCCGCGGATCACCGGATGTCGCTGTGACCCACCGGGTGTTCTATCACACACAACGACGGCTGCACGATGCTGATCACCCAGCTTGGAACGACTCCAGAAAACTGCCGAGCTTGCCGATGGCGGTGGTGAGGTCCGCCGCCCAGGGCAGTGTGACGATGCGCAGATGGTCCGGGCGCGGCCAGTTGAAGCCGCTGCCTTGCACGAGCAGGACGTGCTCCGCGCGCAGGAAATCGAGCACGAACTGCTGGTCGTCGACGATCGGGTAGCGCTTCGGGTCGAGCTTCGGGAAGACGTAGAGCGCCCCCTTCGGCTCGACGCACGAGACCCCCGGGATGGCGCGCAGGGCGCTGACCGCGGCGTCGCGCTGCTCCTTGAGCCGGCCACCGGGAAGCACCAGATCCTTGATGCTCTGCCGCCCGCCGAGCGCGGTCTGGATCGCGTGCTGCGCCGGGACGTTCGCGCACAGGCGCATGTTCGTCAGCAGCGTCAGGCCCTCGATGTAGCTGGACGCGTGGGCTTTGGGGCCGGTCACCATCATCCAGCCGGAACGGAAACCGGCCAGGCGGTACGCCTTGGACAGGCCATTGAAGGTGAGGGTGAAGACGTCGGGGGCGATCACCGAGAACGGCGTGTGCACCGCGTCGTCGTAGAGGATCTTGTCGTAGATCTCGTCGGCGAGGACCACCAGGTGATTGCGCGCCGCGAGATCGGCGATCTGGCGCAGCACGGCGTCGGGGTAGACCGCGCCGGTGGGGTTGTTCGGGTTGATGACCACGATCGCCTTGGTGCGGTCGGTGATCTTCGCCTCGAGATCGGCCAGATCGGGGATCCAGCCGGACTCCTCGTCGCAGAGGTAGTGGACGGGGCGGCCGCCGGCCAGCGACGTCGACGCCGTCCACAGCGGATAGTCCGGAGCCGGGATCAGCACCTCGTCGCCATTGTCCAGCAGTGCCTGCAGGGCGAGCTGGATGAGCTCGCTCACCCCGTTGCCCAGCCACACGTCGTCGGGATCGGTGATGTCGAGGCCGCGGGACTGGTAGTGCTGGACCACGGCCGTGCGCGCGGACAGGATCCCCTGCGAGTCGGAGTACCCCTGCGACGTCGAGAGGTTGCGGATGACGTCGACGAGGATCTCTTCCGGTGCCTCGAACCCGAACGGCTGCGGGTTGCCGATGTTGAGCTTGAGGATGCGATGCCCCTGCGCCTCGAGGCGCTTGGCCTCGTCCAGGACGGGGCCCCGGATGTCGTAGAGAACGCCGGACAGTTTGCGCGATTGGACGAGTTCCACCTGACCAGGGTGGCACACCCGTGCCGCGTGACCCAGTCAATTACCCGCGGGCATGATCAGGGTCGGCACACCGGCGACGGGACGAGGCAGCGCGATGGAGTTTCAGGAAGTGGTCCGCAAGCGCCGGATGGTGCGTGGTTATGACACCACGCGCCCGGTCAGCCGGTACCAGGTGGACGCCCTGCTGGAGTGTGCCCTGCGCGCCCCCTCGGCCGGCTTCAGCCAGGGATGGCACTTTCTGGTCCTGGACACCCCCGAACCGACCGCCGCGTACTGGAGTGTCACGACCGACCCGCAGCGCCCCCTGGATACCTGGTTGACCGGCATGCAGACCGCCCCGGTCCTGATCGTCGCGTTCTCCGATCGCAGCCGGTACGACGAGCGTTACCGTGCCGGCGACAAGTCCGGGGACACAGACCTGGACGCGCGCTGGCCCGTCCCCTACTGGCACACCGACACGGCGATGGCCGCCCTGCTCCTGCTGCTCGGCGCCGTCGACGACGGCCTTGCCGGCTGCTTCTTCGGCGTCCCTGCCGACCGGGTGGACGCGCTGCGGACCGCGTTCGGGGTCCCGGACCGCCTGGTTCCGGTCGGGGTGGTGAGCGTGGGCTATCCGGGCGCCGACCGGCGCTCCCCGAGCCTGCGCCGCGGCCGACGTTCCCGCGACGAGGTCGTCTCCTACGGCCGCTTCGGCGGCTGAGCCGCTTCGCCGGTTGAGCCGTTCCGGCTCCGACGGCCGAGGTGGCCGGATGCGGCGCGGCTACTCGGCGGTTTCGGCGGCGTCCGGCGCGTCCCGATCTGCTCTGGTGCGCAGGTTCGGGGCGATGATGCCGACGATGCGCTCCAGATCGCCCATCGTGGCGAACTCGACCGTGATCTTGCCCTTGCGCTTGCCGATGTCCACGCGGACGCGGGTGTCGAAGGTGTCCGAGAGCCGCTCGGCCAGATCCGCTGCCGCCGGCGCCGTGAACGTGCGGACCGGGCGACGGCGGGTGTTCGAGCGTTCCAGCCCGCCCCGCGCGGCCAGTGCCACGATCTCCTCGGTGGCCCGGACCGACAGCCCCTCGGCCACGATGCGTACCGCCAGCTCGTCCTGATCGTCGGACTCGGCCAGTCCGAGCAGCGCGCGGGCATGCCCGGCCGACAGCACTCCGGCGGCCACCCGGCGCTGGACCGGCACGCTCAGGTTCATCAGCCGGATCGTGTTGCTGACCTGCGAACGGCTGCGGCCGATCTTCGCCGCCAGCTCGTCGTGTGTCACCCCGAACTCCTGGAGCAGCTGCTGGTACGCGGCGGCCTCCTCGAGCGGGTTGAGCTGTGCGCGGTGGATGTTCTCCAGCAGCGCGTCGCGCAGCATCGCGTCGTCGGCGGTGTCGCGGACCAGGGCCGGGATCGCGGTGAGGCCGGCGGCGACCGCGGCGCGGAGGCGGCGCTCACCCATCACGAGCTCGTAGCCGTCGGGCTGGGAACGCACCACGATCGGCTGCAACACCCCGAATTCGCGCACCGAGTGGGTCAATTCGGCGAGGGCGTCGTCGTCGAACACGGTCCGCGGCTGGCGGGCGTTGGCGCGGATCTGCTCGACGGGGATCTCGAGGAAGCTCAGCCCCGGCACGGCGGCGAGCTCGGATGCGGCGTCATCGGGTGCGGTCGGTGTCTCGACATCGGGGTCCGGAGCTGCGAGACCGGTCTCCACCGTCGGGGTGGGCACCTCGGGCTGCTCCGTGGCTGTCGCAGGGTCATCGGCCCCAGCGGGCGCCCCCCCGGCGCTGCCAGCGGCGGGGTTGTCGAACGGATCGCCTGGCGCCACCGACGCGTCGGCGAGCGCATCCGCAGGGGCCCCGACAGCGTTGACGGCCGCGTCGGGCGCCTCGCCGGGCGGGTCGGCGACGGCCACGGGCGCCGAGACCTCCTCGACCCGCGCGGGCGGAGCCGTCGGGATCAGCGCACCCAGTCCACGGCCCAAGCCGCCACGACGTCCCTTGCTCACTGGTCAGCCTCCACTGCGGCGTCGGACGCGCCGGCGGCGTCGGACGCGCCGGCGGCGTCGGTGCCCGGCACGGCACCGACGGCCCGGAAGGCGATCTCGCGGGCAGCCTCGAGATAGCCGACCGCTCCCCGGGATCCGGCGTCGTAGGTGATGACGGTCTGCCCGAAGCCCGGAGCCTCGGAGACCCGGACATTGCGGGGGATCACCGACGCGATCACCAGCTCGCCGAAGTGGTTGCGGACCTCGTCGGCTACCTGATCGGCCAGGCGGGTACGGCTGTCGTACATGGTCAGCAGCACCGTACTCACCTCGATGTCGGGATTCAGGTGAGAGCGTACGAGATCGACCGTGCCCAGCAGTTGGGCGAGTCCCTCGAGCGCGTAGTACTCGCACTGGATCGGGATCAGCACCTCGCGGGCAGCGACCAGTGCGTTCAGGGTCAGCAGCCCCAGCGAGGGCGGGCAGTCGATGAGGATGTAGTCGATGTCCTGGGGGTAGGCGTCGATCGCCCGCTTCAGGCGGTACTCCCGGGCGACCTGGGAGGTGAGTTCGATCTCCGAGCCGGCGAGGTCGATCGTGGCCGGGATGCACGTCAGCGTGTCGGCGATCTCGACCTGTGCGGCGAGGTCGACGAGCGCCTCTCCCCCGAGCAGCGCGTCGTAGATGGACGGTGTGCCGACGCCGTGCTCGATGCCCATCGCCGTGCTGGCGTTGCCCTGTGGATCGAGATCGATGACGAGGACCCGCAGCCCGTGCAGTGCGAGTGCCGCCGCCAGGTTCACGGTGGTCGTGGTCTTGCCGACGCCGCCCTTCTGATTGGCGACCGTGATCACCCGGCGGTGGGCCGGGCGGGGCCAGACCTCGTTACGGACGTTGCGGACGTGCACAGCCTGGGCCGCCTGGAGTGCGATCGGGGTGTCAGCGACGGTTTCACGTGAAACATCGGCGCGGGCCGCCCCGGAGGCGGGAAGTGAGGCGGTTCCCCGAGTGCCTGTTTCACGTGAAACAGCGATGCGCTGTTCATACGGTGACTGACTCATGAACCAATTCCCTGCGAGTGGAGACGGGCAGCCGTGCTGCTCGAACGGTCTGGCGGACGGGTCTGCGGACGGGTGACGGTCTCAGCGGCGGGACACACGAACGACCGTGGTCGGCTCTGCGACCTTACCGGCACCACAGCTGACGATGTCGGTGATTCGGCCCCCGGCACGGTTCACCGCGGTGCGCTGAGCCTCGACCTCGTCGCCTGCGCTGGCGCCCTTGATCGCCAGCAGGGTGCCGCCCGGCACGAGCAGCGGCAGGCACCAGCGGGCGAGCTTGTCGAGCGGAGCCACCGCCCGTGCGGTGACCCAGGACGCGTCGCCGACGGCGGCGACCGTCGCGGGCTCCTCGGCGCGACCGGTGTGCACGCGGACCCGGTCGGAGAACCCGAGGATCGCGACGGCCTCGTTCAGGAAGTCGGTCCGCCGGTGCAGGGTGTCGACGAGGTCGACCTGCAGATCCGGACGCACGCAGGCAAGGACGAGTCCGGGCAGGCCGGCTCCGCTGCCGACATCGACGACGCGCGCGCCGACCGGCAGCAGGTCGGCGACCAGCGCGCAGTTCACCAGATGGCGATTCCACAGCCGTGGAGTCTCCCGCGGCCCGATCAACCCCCGGAGCACTCCGTCGCCGGCGAGCAACTCCGCGAAGCGGACCGCAGCCGGAAGGTGCGGCCCGAACACGGCGACCGCTTCGGCGTCGGGCTCGGGAGCGCGCTCGGCAGGCTCGGCGGGCGGCGGGATCTCACCGGTCAGGGTGCACGACCACGCGGCGCTGGGGCTCGTCACCCTCGGACTCGCTCCGGACGCCGTCGATCGCGCTGATCGCGTCGTGCACGACCTTGCGCTCGAACGGGTTCATCGGCGCGAGCCGGGTGGATTCGCCGCTGGCGATCACGGCCTGGGCGGTGGACGTGGCCAGCTCGGTGAGCTGAAGCCGGCGCGTGCTGCGGTGACCGCTGATGTCGAGCATGAGACGGCTGCGCACGCCCGTCTGCTGCTGCACCGCGAGGCGCGTCAGTTCCTGCAGCGCGTCCAGCGTCGATCCCTGCGGGCCGACGAGCGGCGAGAGGTCCGAACCGACCACGGCCACGATGGCCCGGTCGTTCTCGACGTCGAGGTCGATGTCGCCGTCGTAGTCGACGATGTCCAGGAGGGTCTCGAGGTAGTCAGCGGCGATGTCGCCCTCGCGCACGAGCAGCGCCACACCGTCGGTCGCCTCGTCGGCGGTGTCGTCGTCGGCGTCGTCCTCGGTGTCCTCGGCGTCGGTGCCGGCGTCGTCGACCCCGTCATCGGCGGTGCCGGCGTCCACGACGGTGTCCTCGACCGTCACGGCGTCCGATGCTTCTGTTTCTGCGCTCATGGGGCGTTCCTTTCACAGTCACCGGCCAGGTGCGGTCGATGGTCAGGCTGATGGAGCGGATGGACAGTGGTGGCTCCGGCGAGGCGCCCCCGACAACACGGGCGTTCGCAGCAGAGACCTGGTCAGCGGCGCTTCTTGCGTTGCTGGGCCGGGCGTTTGTTGCGGGCGTTCGACCCCGCGGGGCGGGCGCCCGGCGCGGGGCGACCCGACGGTGACGTCGGCGATGTCGACGTCGCCGACTTGTTGGCGCCCGGGTTGCCTGCGTCGGCCTTGTTCATGTCCACCGTGGACCGTCCGGACGAGCGGGGCGCGACGATCGGCTTCGCGCCGGGCTTGGGCGCCAGCGACTTGCCGAGTTCACTCGTCGGCGCGTCGGGCACCACGTGCGGGTGGTACTTGAAGATGTAGAACTGCTGCCCCATCGTCCACAGGTTCGAGGTGAACCAGTAGAGCAGCACGCCCAGCGGGAAGATGAACCCGGAGAACACCACGGACGCGGGGATGAAGTAGAGCATCCCCTTCTGCAGCATGGCGGCCTGGCCCACCGGCGGCGTGACGGCGTTCTTCATCACCTGGCGCTGGGTGATGTAGGTGGCGCCGGCACTGATCAGCACCAGGATGAACGCGACGAGCCGCAGCGTGCCGACATGGCCGCCCAGTGCGGTGACCTGCGAGCTGCTGTCGTGGAAGGACGCGGCCAGCGGGGCCTCGCCGAAGAGCTTGGCCTTGGCGGCGCTCAGCGTCTCCGACCGCGTGAACCCGTAGAGCGTCAGGTGATAGGTGTCCAGGCGAGGCGCGGAGTTGGCCAGATGGCGCAGCACGTGGAACAGCGAGATGAACACGGGGATCTGCAGGACCATCGGCAGGCAGCCGGCGATCGGGTTGACGCCCGTCTCGCGCTGCAGCTCCATCGTGGCCGCCTGCAGCCCGGCGCGGTCACCCTTGTACTTCTCCTTCAGCTTGGCCATCTCCGGCTGCATGGCCTGCATCGCGCGCTGGGAGTGCACCTGCTTGACGAAGAAGCGGAAGAGCAGCAGCCGCGCGGTGATGACCAGGAACACGATCGACAGGGCCCAGGTGATGCCGCCGTCCTTGTCCAGGCCGATGGCACTGAACAGCTGGTGCCAGCGCAGGAGCACCCACGACACGGCCGTGTAGAAGATGTTCGTGATGTTGGACAAGACTGCTACTCCAGGTCGTCGTTAAGCGGCGTGGTGCCGGGTCGAGCGGCTCGATGCGGCGGCGACCGTGGGGGCGCGACCGTCCTGTGAAGAGGGAACGAGTTCGGGTACGGGGTCGTGCCCGCCTCGGTGCCAGGGGTGGCAGCGAAGCAGCCTACGCAGCCCCATCCACACCCCGCGCGGCAGCCCGAACCGCTCGATCGCCTGCGCGGTGTAGGCGCTGCAGCTGGGGGTGTACCGGCAGCTCGGGGGGAACGCGGGGCTGATCGCGGTCCGGTAGAACCTGATCGCTCGCAGGACCGCCCGCGTCACGAGCGGCCGCTCAGCCATCGGTACCCCCGAGCGGCGAGCGGGTGAGGCGGCCGATCGCGCTGACCAGATCTCGCCGCAGGTCCGCCGAGGTGGCTGCCGCGGCTGCGGGAAGAGCGCGCACGACGACTCCGTAGCCCCGGGGCATCCGCTCGACCTGGTCTGCCAGCTGCGCGCGCAGGCGGCGGCTCACCCGGTGCCGTACGACGCTTCCGCCGACGTTCTTGCCGACGATGAGGCCGACGCGCGGTGGCGTCACTCCCCGGGGATCGAGCTGCCCGAGGTTGACGACCACGGTCGCGCGGCCGGCCCGATGACGCTGCTGGAGGATCCGGGAGAAGTCAGCCGACTGCCGCAGGCGATGCGCAGCAGGCAGCATGACTGAGGGGGTGTCGCTTCGAACCGCGCGAAGGCCGCGGCTCAGGCGGACAGTTCTTTACGGCCCTTGCGGCGGCGGCCGGTCAGGATGGCGCGGCCGGCGCGGGTGCGCATGCGCAACCGGAAGCCGTGGGTCTTGGCGCGCCGACGGTTGTTCGGCTGGAAGGTCCGCTTGCTCACGGTGATGACTCCAAAGCTGCAAAGAAGGACGGCAACGTCGCGCTCATGTGCGGCACGGGCGGACGAGTCGGCCTCCAGACGAAGGCCGTAGCGGGACTGCATTAGCACCGAGGACCCCGGAAGAGGCCCCCGACACGCACAAGGGCGTGACCTAGCTACGGTACGGATCACCCCGGCACCGGGTCAAACCGGCCTTCTGCGAGCGGCGCGGGGCAGGACGCCGCCGGGCACGGCGGGCACGGCGGTCCCACCGCGACGCGCCCGGTCGCGTTGTGGGCGGGCCACTAGGGCTGTTACGTTCTGAAGCCGTTAGCACCGGGTCCGCACACGACCATTGCAGCGGGCGCGCCGTAGGGGCAATGATGAGTCCCCAATCGTTACCCGCGCCGTTTTCCACACTGTGTGGAAAACACTGTGGATCAACCGACCCGGTGGAGGGCCACCCCTTGCTTTGACGCTCCACCTCGGAAAGGGATCGACCGCGCGTGACCGACGAGCCCAACGACCTGGCCGAGGTCTGGAGCCGCGCCATCTCGCGATTCGATGCCGACACCGTCCGCCCGCACCAGCGCGCCTGGCTCTCCCTGACCCGCCCGCTCGGACTCGTCGAGGACACCGCGCTGCTGGCCGCTCCGAACGAGTTCGCCAAGGAGTACCTGGAGACGCGCCTGCGGGTCCTGATCGTCAACGCGCTCAGCGAGGAGATCGGCCGGGACATCTCCGTCGCGGTCACCGTCCAGCCGGCGGATGAGAACTCCAAGCCGCACCTGAGCCTCGTCGAGGACGATCACAGCTCGGACGGTCACCCGGCCGATTCCTACACCGCCGACGGTTTCATCGGCGACGGCTACAACCGTCCGAACGGCACCACCGCGCAGAACTCCTCGACCTGGGCCGACGCCGACTACACCGAGCCGCGGGAATCGCCACTCGCCGACCCGGGCGACCACGCCGGCTATGCCGGCTACACGGGCTGGCCGGACTGGAGCGAGCCCACCACGACCCGCCCGGGTGGCACCGCGGGATCGGCGCACAACGCCGCGCGCGACGCGCGCCTCAACCCCCGCTACACCTTCGACACGTTCGTCATCGGCTCGAGCAACCGGTTCTCCCACGCCGCCGCCGTCGCGGTCGCCGAGGCGCCGGCGAAGGCCTACAGCCCGCTGTTCATCTACGGCGACTCCGGCCTGGGCAAGACCCACCTGCTGCACGCGATCGGTCATTACGCCCAGCGGCTGTTCCCCGGGCTGCGGGTGCGCTACGTCAGCAGCGAGGAGTTCACGAACGACTTCATCAACTCCCTGCGCGATGACAAGATGCAGGCCTTCCAGTCGCGGTACCGCGAGGTCGACCTGCTGCTCATCGACGACATCCAGTTCCTGGAGCGCGCCGAGCGGACGCAGGAGGAGTTCTTCCACACCTTCAACACCCTGCACAACGCCAACAAGCAGATCGTCATCAGCTCCGACCGGTCGCCGCGGCAGCTGTCGACGCTGGAGGACCGGCTGCGGACCCGGTTCGAGTGGGGCCTGATCACCGACGTCCAGGCGCCCGACCTCGAGACCCGGATCGCGATCCTGCGCAAGAAGGCGGCCCAGGACGGGCTGAACCCGCCGCCGGACGTCATGGAGTTCATCGCCAGCAAGATCCAGAGCAACGTCCGTGAGCTCGAGGGGGCGCTGATCCGCGTCACCGCGTTCGCCAGCCTCAACAAGCAGGACGTCGACATGCGCCTGGCCGAGATCGTCCTCAAGGACCTGATCAGCGAGTCCGACCGCACCGAGATCACCGCCGCGATCATCATGGCGGTGACGGCGGAGTACTTCTCCGTATCGCTGGAGGACCTCACCGGGAGCTCGCGCAGCCGCGTACTCACCACCGCCCGCCAGATCGCCATGTACCTGTGCCGGGAACTGACCGACCTCTCCCTACCCAAGATCGGCCAGACCTTCGGCGGCCGCGACCACACCACGGTGATGCACGCCGATCGCAAGATCCGCGCCCAGATGGCCGAGCGGCTGTCGGTGTACAACCAGGTCGCCGAGCTCACCAGCCGGATCAAGGCCCGCGCGCGCGCCTGAGCGATCGTCCCGCTCCGCGCTACCCGCTTCATATTCAAGAAGTCAACGGGTCAACTCTTCATTCACATCTGTGGACAGCCATGTGGACAGAGCTGTGTGGTCAGCCTCCGGACATGGGGAGGACATCGCCGCGTCACCGGCCGTCCACGATCACAACCGTGTAGTTCGGTGCCCGTCCCCACCGCATCCACATCCGCGACACGCAGCTGACCTGGGCGGACGCTGCCGATCCACACCGTCCACACCGGTGAAGATGAGTACTACAGATATCTCTCTGACAGGGAATCACGAACAGTCTTTGCCAGGGCGTTGATGTGTGGACGCCGTGCGGTGGGCATACTTGCCAATCCAGGCCCGATCCGGACTCCGCGCCGAGGCGCCTGCACCGACGCACGTACCAAGCCACCGGCCTCACCCGCAGGCACCAGCGCAAGCGCAAGGAGAGACACATGAAGTTCCGGGTCGAGCGTGACGCGCTGGCCGATGCCGTCGCATGGACCGCGCGCAGCCTGCCCGCGCGCCCGGCCGTGCCGGTCCTGGCCGGCGTGCTCCTCTCGGTCACCGACTCGACGCTGTCGGTGTCCGGCTTCGACTACGAGGTCTCCGCGCAGGTCGAGCTCGAGGTGAACGTCTCCAGCACCGGGCAGGCCCTGGTCTCGGGGCGGCTCCTGGCCGACATCACCAAGTCGCTGCCGGCGCACCCGGTCGACGTGGCCGTGGACGGTTCGCGCGTCACGATCGTCTGCGGTTCGAGCCGGTTCACCCTGCCGACGATGCCCATCGAGGACTACCCGCGGCTGCCAGCCATGCCCACCACCGCGGGCACCGTGCCCAGCGCGGTCTTCGCCCAGGCCGTGGCGCAGGTCGCCATCGCCGCCGGCCGCGACGACACGCTGCCGATGCTGACCGGGGTCCGGATGGAGATCGACGGCGAGCGCCTGACCCTCGCCGCCACCGACCGCTACCGCCTCGCCGTCCGCGAGGTCACCTGGAGCCCGGCCGACCCGACCGCCGAGCCGGTCCAGGTCCTCGTCCCGGCCCGCACCCTGGCCGACGCGGCGAAGAGCCTGACCAGCGCCGAGACCGTCACCATCTCGCTGTCGAGCACCGGCGTGGGCGAGGGGATCATCGGTTTCTCCAGCACCGGGCGCCGCACCACGACCCGGCTGCTCGATGCGCAGTTCCCGCCGTACCGCTCGCTGCTGCCGAGCGAGTTCAGCGTCACCGCCGAGGTGGACGTCCCGATGCTGGTCGACGCGGTCAAGCGCGTCTCCCTGGTCGCCGACCGGGGGACCCCCGTACGGCTGGACTTCACCGACGGAAATGTGGCACTGAGCGCCGGCGGCGAGGACGAGGGGCGGGCCGAGGAGCAGCTCGAAGCCAAGTTCGACGGGGATCCGATCACCACCGCGTTCAACCCGGGCTTCCTGCTCGACGGCCTGTCGGCCGTGGACTCCTCGACCGCGCGGATGCTCTTCACCACCGCCACCAAGCCGGCCGTCATCCGCTCCACGGCCACCGACAACTCCGCCTACACCTACCTGATCATGCCCGTGCGTCTGCCTGGCTGATGTTCCTACGACACCTGGTCGTCGCCGACTTCCGCAGTTGGACGCGGGCCGATGTCGCGCTCGAGCCGGGGCCGTCGGTCCTCGTCGGGTCCAACGGCCAGGGCAAGACCAACCTCATCGAGGCCGTCGGGTACCTGGCGACGCTGGGCAGCCATCGGGTGGCGACCGACGCGCCGCTGATCCGGTCCGGCGCCGACCGCGCCATCGTCGCGGCGGCCGTGGTCTCCGACGGGCGCGAGCTGCAGGTCGAGGTGGAGATCACCGCGGGACGGGCCAACCGGGCCAAGCTCAACCGCGCCCCGGTGCCGCGCCCGCGGGACGTCCTCGGCGCGGTGCGCTCGGTGCTGTTCGCGCCGGAGGACCTGGCGATCGTGCGCGGCGACCCGTCCGAGCGCCGCCACTTCCTCGACGACGTGCTCGTGCAGCGGTCGCCGCGGATGGCCGGGGTGCGTTCGGACTACGACCGCGTCCTCAAGCAGCGGGCCGCCCTGCTCAAGACCGCCGGCCATGCCCGGCGGGCCGGATCCGCCGGCGACCTGCGAACGCTCGACGTGTGGGACGACCACCTCAGCGCCCAGGGCGCGGTCCTGCTCGCGGCCCGGCTGAGCCTGCTCGACGACCTCGCGCCGCACGTCGCGGCTGCCTACGCCGACGTCGCGCCCGCCTCGGCACCCATCACGCTCGGCTACGTGAGCGGGCTGGAAGACGTCGTGGACCTCGAGCACATCCGCGACGAGACGGTGCTGGCGGCGGCGTTGCGAGCCGAGCTGGCCCGGCTGCGGCCGCAGGAGGTCGAGCGGGGCATCACGCTGGTCGGGCCGCACCGCGACGACGTCCTGCTCAGCCTGGGCGACCTCCCGATCCGCGGCTACGCCAGTCACGGGGAGAGCTGGTCGGCGGCGCTGGCCCTGCGGCTGGGCAGCTACGAACTGCTGCGCGCCGACGGCGGGGAGCCCATACTGATCCTCGACGACGTCTTCGCCGAACTCGACGGTTCGCGGCGCGATCGTCTCGCGGAGGTGGCCGGTACCGCCGAGCAGGTGCTCATCACCGCCGCGGTCGCCGCGGACGTGCCGGCCGGGCTCCTCGGGGCTCGCTACGACGTCCACCAGGGGGAGGTCCGCCGTGTCACCTGAGCCCGACGGCACCCGCCCATTCGGGACCGAACCACCCGAACCGCCCGCCCGACCACGGACGGACGAGACCCCCGTCACAGCTGCATCCACACCGGACTGTGGGCAAACCCCTGTCACTGTGGACAACGCGCACGAGGCCGGGGGCCCTCCGCCCGAGCGGGATCTGGCCCTCGACGCCCTCGCCGGCGCGCGCCGGATGGCTTCGGGCAGCTACGGGACCGACGCCATCGATCCCCGGCGGGCCCGACGGCGCATGCGCAACAAGACGGCCAACGCCCGCCGGGGGAGCACGGACTGGACCGGCTCCGGCCCGGACGCGCGCGATCCGCAGCCGGTCAAGGCGCTGATGCGCTCGCTGTTCGCCGAGCGCGGGTGGCAGCAACCGGTCACCGAGGCGCGCGTCTTCACCGACTGGGCCGCCCTGGTCGGCGAGGCGGTCGCCGCCAAGTGCACGCCGGTGAGCCTGCGCGACGGGGAGCTGAAGCTCAGCGCCGAGTCCTCGTCGTGGGCCACCCAGATCCGCATCATGGCACCGACCCTGCTCGGCAAGCTGGCCGCTCAGCTGGGCCCGAACGTGGTCACCCGGCTCAGCGTCGCCGGCCCGTCCGGGCCGAGCTGGAAGCACGGCTTCCGGGCCGTACCCGGCGCTCGCGGGCCGCGCGACACCTACGGCTGAGCCGCGCGGGACCCGCGGCCGAGTGGTGCGCCGGGTGGCGGTGACCTCCGGGCCGGCCCCTTGACAACCGTCGCGGAAAGTGGCTCAGCGTCCGCAGAAGGTCGTCTGGGGGGTGGGATCGGTATCGGGACTCATTCCTCGGGTCGTTCGTGGCCGAGCGTGGGGCACAGGCGCGTGGTGAACCACATGAGCGGGCTCCGAGCGACTACTATGGAGACAGATACCGGTCCCGCGGGTCCCAGTTGCCCGAGACCGCATGTGATGCCGATCGAGATGTGATCGACCCGACCGCCACCCAGTGGGGGTCGGTCTTGTCTGCCACCCGATGACGACGGTGGCGAAGGGATGTGTTGGGTGACCAGTACCGAGGCGATGACCGAGGCGCAGTCGACCGGGGCGAGTACCCCCGAGGCGCCGGCGACAACCCCGGAGGCACCTCCCGCGCCCACTCCGATGTCCGGCCGGGCACCCCGCAAGACGGCGCGCAACGAGGCCGCCTACGACGGCAGCTCGATCACCGTGCTGGAGGGTCTCGAGGCCGTCCGCAAGCGCCCGGGCATGTACATCGGCTCGACCAGTGAGCGCGGTCTGCACCACCTGGTCACCGAGGTCGTGGACAACTCCGTCGACGAGGCGCTCGCCGGCTTCTGCGACCGCATCGAGGTCACCCTGCTGGCCGACGGCGGTGTGCGGGTGAAGGACAACGGCCGAGGCATGCCGGTCGACATGCACCCCACCCAGAAGAAGCCCACCGTCGAGGTCATCCTCACCGTCCTGCACGCGGGCGGGAAGTTCGACGGCAAGGCCTATGCGGTGTCCGGCGGCCTCCACGGCGTCGGCATCTCCGTCGTCAACGCGCTGTCGACGCGGCTCGAGGTGGAGATCGACAAGGACGGCTACCACTGGACGCAGCCGTACGTGAACCAGCGCCCGGCCGAGCCGCTCAAGCGCGGCGAGAAGACCCGCCGTACAGGGACGACGGTCACCTTCTGGGCCGACGCGTCGATCTTCGACACGGTCGAGTACAGCTTCGAGACCATCAGCCGGCGGCTGCAGGAGATGGCGTTCCTGAACAAGGGCCTGACCATCATCGTGCGCGACGAGCGGGCCGACCGGGTCGTCCTCGACGACGAGGCCACGCTGAGCGTGTCCACCGACACCGTGCCCGCCGATGCCGAGGTCGCGACCGACGTCGCCAACGAGACGCCCGTCATCGTCAAGAACTCCGCCAAGCGCGTCAAGGAGGTCACCTACCACTACGCCGGTGGGATCGCCGACTTCGTGCGGTACCTCAACGCCTCCAAGAGCGCCATCCACAAGTCGGTCATCGACTTCGGTGACACGACCGACGACAACACGATGTCGGTCGAGATCGCGATGCAGTGGAACGAGACCTACTCCGAGTCGGTGTACACGTTCGCCAACACGATCAACACCCACGAGGGCGGCATGCACGAGGAGGGTTTCCGGACCGCGATCACCAACGTCGTCAACAAGTGGGCCACCGACAAGAAGATGATCAAGGGCACGGCCGACGACAAGCTCTCCGGTGACGACATCCGCGAGGGACTGGCCGCGATCGTGTCGATCAAGCTGGCCGAGCCGCAGTTCGAGGGCCAGACGAAGACCAAGCTCGGCAACTCCGCGGCCCGCTCCTTCGTGCAGAAGGTCTGCAACGAGTGGCTGGCCGACTGGTTCGAGCGCAACCCCACCGAGGGTCGCATCATCGTCACCAAGGCCACCCAGGCCGCCCGCGCGCGCAAGGCCGCACAGCAGGCGCGCAAGCTCGTCCGCAAGAACGCCCTGGACACGATGGGGATGCCGGGCAAGCTGTCGGACTGCCGGTCCAGTGACCCGGGCGAGAGCGAGCTCTACATCGTCGAGGGCGACTCGGCCGGTGGCTCGGCCAAGTCCGGCCGCGACTCGATGTACCAGGCGATCCTGCCGATCCGCGGAAAGATCATCAACGTGGAGAAGGCCCGTATCGACCGGGTGCTGCGCAACACCGAGGTCCAATCGCTGATCACCGCGCTGGGCACCGGGATCCACGACGAGTTCGACATCAGCAAGCTGCGCTACCACAAGCTCGTCCTGATGGCCGACGCCGACGTGGACGGCCAGCACATCACCACGCTGCTGCTGACGCTGCTGTTCCGGTTCATGCGCCCGCTCATCGAGCACGGCCACGTCTACCTGTCCCAGCCGCCGCTGTACAAGATCAAGTGGCTGCGCACCGACCCCGAGTTCGCCTACTCCGACCGGGAACGCGACGGCCTCATGGAGGTCGGCCTGGCGGCCGGCAAGCGCCTCAACCGCGAGGAGCCGGTCCAGCGGTACAAGGGCCTCGGCGAGATGAACGCCAAGGAGCTGTGGGAGACCACGATGGACCCCTCCAGCCGGGTGCTCCTGCAGGTCACGCTCGACGACGCCGCGACCGCCGACGAGCTGTTCACGGTGCTCATGGGCGATGACGTCGAGGCTCGGCGCAGCTTCATCGTCCGCAACGCCAAGGACGTCCGCTTCCTGGACGTCTGAGCTGCCGGCCGCCCGATCCCGGGCGGCCAGGTACCCCGACCCCTTCGCCCTCCCCGCCGCTGCGCGCGGTCTCGACCACACAGAGGTACTCCGTGACAGATCCCACCGATCCCACCGACGGCAGCGGCCACGACCGCACCGAGCCCGTCGACATCCAGGTCGAGATGCAGCGCAGCTTCCTCGACTACGCGATGAGCGTCATCGTGTCGCGGGCGCTGCCGGACGTGCGGGACGGCCTCAAGCCGGTCCACCGCCGCATCCTGTACGCGATGTACGACTCCGGCTACCGGCCGGACCGGGGGTACGTGAAGTGCTCCCGCGTCGTCGGCGACGTGATGGGCAACTACCACCCCCACGGCGACTCCTCGATCTATGACACCCTCGTCCGCCTCGCCCAGCCGTGGTCGATGCGCGCGCCGCTGGTCGACGGGCAGGGCAACTTCGGCTCGCCCGGCAACGACCGCGCCGCCGCGATGCGGTACACCGAGTCGCGGCTGACGCCCTGGCGATGGAGATGCTGCGCGACATCGACGAGGAGACCGTCGACTTCCAGCCCAACTACGACGGCCGCTCCCAGGAGCCGACCGTCCTGCCCAGCCGGTTCCCGAACCTGCTCGTCAACGGCGGTTGCGGGCATCGCGGTCGGCATGGCCACGAACATCCCGCCGCACAGCCTGCGCGAGGTCGGTGCCGGCGTGAAGTGGGCGCTCGAGCACCCGGACGCCACCGAGGAGGAGCTGCTCGAGGAGCTGATGCAAGCTCATCCCCGGACCGGACTTCCCGACCGAAGGCCCTGATCGTCGGCCGGGACGGCATCGCCGACGCCTACCGCACCGGGCGCGGCTCGATCCGGATGCGCGCCGTCGTCACCGTCGAGGAGGACGCCCGCGGGCGCACCATCCTCGTGGTCACCGAGCTGCCCTATCCAGGTCAACCCGGACAACCTCGTGGAGACGATCGCCGACCTGGCCAAGGAGGGCAAGGTCACCGGCATCGCCGACATCAACGACGAATCCTCCGACCGCATCGGCATGCGCATCGTCGTGACGCTCAAGCGCGACGCCGTGGCCAAGGTCGTGCTGAACAACCTCTACAAGCACACCCAGCTGCAGACGACGTTCGGCGTGAACATGCTCGCCATCGTCGACGGGGTCCCGCGGACGCTGCGCCTGGACCAGGTCATCGCGCTCTACGTCGAGCACCAGGTCGAGGTCATCGTCCGCCGCACCCGAGTACCGCCTGCGCAAGGCCGAGGAGCGCATCCACATCCTGCGTGGCCTGCTCAAGGCGCTCGACCAGCTGGACGCGGTGATCGCCCTGATCCGGCAGCTCCCCGTCGGCCAACGAGGCGCGGACCGGGCTGATGGAGCTGCTCGACGATCGACGAGATCCAGGCCGTCGCCATCCTCGACCTGCAGCTGCGCCGGCTGGCCGCCCTGGAGCGGCAGAACATCATCGACGAGCACGACAAGATCGCCGCCGAGATCGCCGACTTCCAGGACATCCTGGCCAAGCCGGGCCGGCAGCGTCAGATCATCAACGACGAGCTGACCGAGATCGTGGACAAGTACGGCGACGACCGCCGCACGACGATCATCGGCTACGACGGCGACATGTCCATGGAGGACCTGATCGCCGAGGAGGACGTGGTCGTCACGATCACGCGCACCGGCTACGCCAAGCGCACCAAGACCGACCTGTACCGGGCTCAGCGCCGGGGCGGCAAGGGCGTGCAGGGCGCGGCGCTGAAGCTCGACGACATCGTCGACCACTTCTTCGTCACCACCACCCACCACTGGATCCTGTTCTTCACCAACAAGGGCCGGGTGTACCGCATCAAGGCCTACGAGCTGCCCGAGGCCAACCGCAACGCCCGCGGTCAGCACGTGGCCAACCTGCTCGCCTTCCAGCCCGACGAGAAGATCGCCGAGGTGATCGCGCTCAAGGACTACGAGGTCTCCCCGTACCTGGTGCTGGCCACCAAGAACGGCCTGGTGAAGAAGAGCGAGCTGACGGCCTTCGACTCCAACCGCAGCGGTGGGATCGTCGCGATCAACCTGAGAGACGACGATGAGCTGATCGACGCGGCGCTGATCTCCGCGACCGACGATCTGCTGCTCGTCAGCCGCCGCGCGCAGTCGATCCGGTTCCTCGCCGACGACGATTCGCTGCGGCCGATGGGGCGCGCGACGTCAGGTGTCATCGGCATGCGCTTCGCTCCGGGGGATGAGTTGCTGGCCATGGAGGTGCTCGGCGAGGGAGTCGAGATCCTGGTCGCCACCGAGGGCGGATTCGCCAAGCGCACCCCCGTCGACGAGTACCCCGTGCAGGGACGAGGAGGCAAGGGAGTGCTCACGGCGCGTATCGTGTCCACCCGAGGCGGGCTCGTCGGAGCCATGGCGGTCCGTCCTGAAGATGAGATTTATGCGATCACGTCCAACGGCGGGGTGATCCGCACAACTGCCAGTGAGGTGCGTCGGGCCCAGCGCCAGACGATGGGCGTCCGGCTGATCAACCTGCCGGACGGCGTCACGCTGGTCGCTGTTGCGCGCAACGCCGACGAGCCTGAGGAGCAGGAGTAGCCGATGTCCAACCCGACCAACGCTGGCCGCACGGCCACCGTGGGTGGGTCCGTCGACGAATCGACGCCTGATCCCACCACCACCGAGAACGGCGCCCATGCGGCGACGACCACCGGGCCGATCGAGCCCGCGCGGGTGACGCCCACCGACGCCGTGCGCATCGAGGCCCCGAACATGGGCGCCGCGAGCTTCACCCCCGCCGGGGCCGACCCGAAGGGCGAGGCGGATGCCCGCGCCGGCGCGGACACCCAGGAGCATGCCGCCGCTGCGCCCGCGTCATCGGATCAGGGGCCGGCAGATCAGGCGCGCAGGACCGACTCGGTCTTCAGCCCGCCGCGGTACACCTCGAGCGAGGACCCGAATGCGGCCACCACCGCGGCTCTGCCGCGGGTGGGTGGCGTCGAGGACCCGTACCTCACCCGGGACCAGCGTGCGCTCAGCGGCGCCGCCGGAGCGCCGGTGAGCGCCGTCGACCAGTACGCGGCGTCCCTCGCCGCCTCGGGAGCCCCCACGGTCGCCTCCGCGCTTCAGCCGCCCCAGGGCGCCCCGGCAACGCCGCCACCCCCGCCTGCCGCGAAGGCCCCCCGGGCCCCGCGGCGATCGCGCAACGAACGCGCCCCGCGCCGGGCCAGGCTGCAGCTGCGCCACATCAACGTCTGGTCGGTGCTCAAGTTCTCCTGCGTGCTGGCGATCGCGCTGTTCTTCGTCTGGCTGATCATGGTCGGCGTCCTGTACGGCATCCTCGACGTCATGGGCGTGTTCTCCAAGGTCAACGACACCGTCCGCCAGATCAACGGCGACGCCAGCACCTGAAGGACGTGGTGACCTCCGGTCTGGTCTTCAGCGGCGCCTTCGTGATCGGCATGGTCTACATCGTGCTGTTCATCGCGCTGTCGACGATCGGATCGGTCGTCTACAACCTCTGCGCCGACCTCGTGGGCGGGATCGAGATCACGCTGTCGGAGCGCGAGTAACGGCGGTTCCCGCGGGGTACCCGGTTTGGTGCAGCTCAGGGTGCCCGGTAAGCTCGGCGATCGCGTGTCCCGCACCAGCGGGCCTGTAGCTCAGACGGTTAGAGCGCATCCCTGATAAGGATGAGGCCGGAGGTTCAAGTCCTCCCAGGCCCACGCATCGTGCAGTCGAACAGCGGCGGAGGAGCACCCGGATGAAGCGTCTGATCCTGCTCCTGCTGGCCGCACTCGGCGGGGCCGCGGTCCTCAACCGCCGCCGTTCCGCAGCCCAGGCCAGCTCCGCCGTCTGGAGCCAGGCCGTGGCCGAGCCCGAGCACCGCTAAGCTGTGCCCGCCAGGGGACGTAGCTCAATTGGCAGAGCACTGCCTTTGCAAGGCAGGGGTTAGGGGTTCGATTCCCCTCGTCTCCACTCTCTGATGTCCCAGGCCGGGCCGAGTGGGCCTGGCCCGCACGCAGCGGCCCGGCAGGTGCTACGCCCACTCCCAGCGGATGCCGTGTACGCCGGGGCGCACGTTCTGCACGGCGATGTGCGTGGTGTTGTTCGACGTGAGCGTCAGCTCGGCGATGTCCTCCTCCTCGCCGTTCATCCGCGCCGACCGCACGTGGAACACCCGCACCGGCAGCGTCGGGGCGGTGAACTGCACCTGGAGGACGTAGGTGTGGGTCGGGTGGCGGAAGCCCCGGATCGCCTCCCGGGCGTCGGTCGGGCGGTCGGTGCCGCGCACGACGGGGTCCACGGATTCACGGAAGGCGCCGGTGAAGTCGAGCCGGTAGCCGTACAGGTGGGTGTCGGATTCCTTCAGTGAGCGGTCGAAGAGCAGCTCGAACGCGGCGAAGTTGGCATCGACGAGGGACCGCTGCCGGCCGATGCGGCAGTTCTCCAGATCGGTGAGCTCGATGAGGTCGACGTTGACGTCGTCGCCGGTGTTGTAGAGCAGCAGGTTGCGGTCCGCACCGTCCTCCCGGGCCTGGGTGACGGGGCGGATCTCGTGGAAGTGGATGCGCCGGTCGTGGCCCACGGTGAGCTGCTCGCTCATGGAGATGTCGCGCAGCCGGTCGTTCTGGCGGCGCGAGTCGATGGCCACCAGCCGCTTGATGTCGTCGTTCATCGCCCACATCTCGGCCCAGCTCAGGCCACCGGGCCGATGCCCGATCCACCGCCCCCGCGGCCGCTTCGGGCCGAGCAGCGAGCTGAGTGACTTTTCCGGAAGTACTAGTAATTCCTCCAGCACCGCGAGAGCCTCAAGGGAATCCGCCCGCTCCGGGCGGCGCCGCCCCTGCTGCCAGTAGCTCAACGTCGAGCGCCCGATGCGGCACCCACGCTGTTCCAGGTGGTACTCCAACCGCGCCAGGGTCAACCCGCTGTACCCGATAGCTACTTGGAGGGCGACATTGAACGGGCCCGTCTGCAGGATCTCGGCGAGCTCTGCCGACTGCTCGCGGGTCCGCCGTTCGACTGCATCGGTCGCCATCGGGCCGCCAATCAATAGTGGGAACGTTCACAAACTTTACGCTGTGTGGACGGGCGCCGCGCAGGGTCAATCGGCGCCATATACTGCGGACCATCAGTGCATCCGCGCCTGGGGACCCCCGAGTCAAACAGGCGCTTGCCCCACCGCGCGTTCACAGAGTACGATCCTAGTTCACAGTATTGTTTCATGCCGGGCCACCCGCTTGCAGGCGCGTTCCGCCTCGGTCAGACTTTGGACATTGCATACAGAACGACGAACACGTCACAAGTTGCAAAACGGCCCTTCTCACCACTAATCCGCTGAATGGAGATGACCATGAGTGTCACGGGACTTCGCGTTCGCCGAGTCGTTATCGCCGCCGCCACGGTCGGCCTTTCGGCGGGCCTCTTCGGTTCCGGACTGGCCACGGTCACCTCCGCCGCCGGCCACGGCAGCCACTCCTCGACGGTGCACGTCGCCGCCGCCACCAAGGTCGTCGCGCTCAACCGCTTCGGCAGCTGAACAACGCGGGCCCAGCGCCCGCGTTCCATAAACGTCGGAGAACCCGTCCCCCCGGGGCCCGACCAAAAACTGGCAGCGGAGAACCCGTGCCCCCGCGGCGTTACTGCCCGCGCCAGTTGCCTCTCCAGTGTCGTGGGGCCGGTCTGTCCCCCGGGTCCGGCCCCACGGCTCTATCTCCTCCGGCACGAAACCCCTCATCGGACACGAGACAGTCGGCCGGACCGGTAATCTCGGTCCCCTATGAATCTCGCCGCGATCTGGCTCGGCAAGTCCGTCGGAGCCGCCCTGCGCCTGATCGGACGGCGGGGCAACGCCCTACCCGGTCTGGTCGTCGAGCGGATCTTCCCGCGCTTCCTGCCCACCGTGCTCGCCGGCCTCGAGTTCGGCACGGTGGTCGTCAGCGGTACGAACGGCAAGACCACCACGACCAAGATGGTGGCCACGATCCTGGCCCAGGACCTGCGCGTGCTCACCAACGACACCGGCAGCAACTTCGTCCGCGGCGCCATCACCGCCGTGTGCGACCACGCCAGCTGGCGGGGCCGCCTGGACGCCGACGTCGCGGTGTTCGAGCTCGACGAGGCCCACGCGGTGCGCTTCGTCGACGTCGTGCGCCCGGATCGGGTGCTGCTGCTGAACGTCATGCGTGATCAGCTCGACCGGTTCGGCGAGATCGACACCACCGCGCAGCTGCTCGCGACGGTGGCGCGGACGGCCCGCGTGGCCGTCGTGCTCAACCGGGACGATCCCCGGCTGGTGGCTCTGGCCGACGGCCTGAGCGCGCCGGTCAGCTACTACGGCGTCGCGGCCGACCTGCGCGCCGACTTCCCCACCGACGACGAGCTCTACGGGGCCGACGCCGATGCCCCCGTCGTCTCGGCAGCACCGGTCACCGCTGAACTGCTGGCGATGGAGCTGGGTGAGACGAGCCGCCTGTCACTGCGCATCGGGTCGGAGACCTTCGCGGTCGACCTGCAGGCCGGGGGCGCGCACAACGCCCAGAACGCCGCCGGGGCCGCCGCGCTCGCCCTGACCTTCGACGTGCCTCCCGCGCGGGTGGCAGAGGGTCTGCGGGCCGTCGAGCCGGCGTTCGGCCGGGGACAGACCTTCCGGGTCGAGGGGCGCCGGCTCGTCCTGCACCTGGTGAAGAACCCGGCCGGCTTCCGGCAGACGCTGCGCACCCTGGCGGCCTACCGGGCTGAAGCCGTCGTGATCGCCATCAACGACGACTACGCCGACAGCCGCGACGTCAGCTGGCTGTGGGACGTCGACTTCGCGACCCCCATGGCGACCGTGGCCGGCAGCGAGCCCTGGGTCCTGACCTCGGGCACGCGCGCGGCCGACATGGCGCTGCGCCTGAAGTACGACGACCTCGCCGCGGACGCCATCGAGCCCGACCTCCGCGACGGCGTGCTCACCGCGGTGCGCCACGTCCCGGCCGATGCGACCGTCATCGTGCTGAGCACGTACACCGCGATGTGGGCACTGCACGCCGTCCTGATGGAGATCGGCACTCCGGTGTCCACGGCCGACCCGGAGATGAAGGCGGCGCCGCCGGACCGGGACGCCCCCGTACCGGAGCGGGAGCAGGACCTGAAGGGCGGGCACACCCATGGCTGAGCCACTCACCCTCGTGCATCTGTACCCGCGCGAGATGAACATCTACGGCGACACGGGCAACGTGGTCGTCCTGCGGCAGCGTCTGATCTGGCGCGGATTCGCCGTGGAGGTGGTGCCGGTGTCGGTCGGTGACGCCATCCCCGCCCGGGCCGACATCGTCCTGGGCGGCGGTGGTCAGGACGCGGCCCAGACCGACGTGGGAGCGGACTTCGTCGCCAAGGGGCCGGAGCTGCACGCGATGGTCGACGACGGCGTCGTCCTGCTGGCGATCTGCGGCACGTACCAGTTGCTGGGGCACGAGTTCCTCACCCGCGAGGGCGTCCGCATCCCGGGCACCGGCGTGCTGGACCTGACCACGACCGGCTCGGACACCCGCATGATCGGCAACCACGTCGTCCACACCGACTTCGGCACGCTCGTCGGGTATGAGAACCACAGTGGCCTCACCGACCTCGGGCCGGGCGTGCAGCCGCTCGGGCGCACCCTCACCGGGCGCGGCAACAACGGCCGCGACCACACCGAGGGCGCGCAGCGGGTGAACGCGTTCGGCACCTATCTGCACGGTCCGCTGCTCGCCAAGAGCCCCGTCTTCGCCGACGAGCTCATCCGCCGGGCGCTCGCGCGCCGCGGTGAGTCGACCGAGCTCGCGCCGCTCGACGACTCACTGGCCGACCGGGCTGCGCTCGTCGCTGCCGGACGCCCCCGCTAGATCAACCGGGGGCGCCGGGTCACTCGCTCTCGGCGTCGTTGCCGGAGGCGGGAACGCCACCGACCGCGGCTTCGCCCGGCATCGAGCCGTTGGCGGCCGCCTTCGTGGCCGCCGCGTCGGGAACGGGGCGGATGCGCGGCGGCACCTGAGCGCCGGACGTCGACGTGGACTTCGGGCGCAGGGCCCGGAACGCGACGGCACCGATGCCGACCACGCCCAGGACGATCGCGACCGTGCGCAGCTTGCGGCCCTTGCGCTTCTTGGTGCGGCCGGGCAGCGAGTCGCCGGCGTCCTGCCAGGCCGAGGAGGCCTCGTCGAGGAGTGACGACGCCCGCGCCGCCAGCTCGTGCTGGGCCTTGGCGCCGCGCTTGCGGGCCTTTGCGCCGGACTTCTGCGCCTTGGCACGGGCCTTGTCGGCCTTCTTGGCGGCGCGCTTGCGCCGTGCGGCGGCATCCTCGAGGACCGAGCCGACGGCACCGGAGACCTGCTCCTTGGCCGAGCCGAGGACGTCGGAGACGGTGTCCTTCGCGCTGCTCACCGCGTCACCGGCGTGGTCGAGCACCGTGCTCGCCCGGTCGGAGACGGTTCCGGCGAGGTCATGAGCGAGATCGTGGGCCCGGTCGCTGACCGTGCTGCCCACATCCTGCGCGGTGCTCCGGGCGCTGTCGCCGAGGGACTTGGCGGTGTCGGTCAGGGACTGGACCGTGTCGGACACATCGGAGCGGGACGGTGTGGAGGGCATTCGTGGGCTCCTTGCATTCGGTGACGGGACCGGGGCTGGCTGGCTGAACCCGGGAAACATCACGTCGGCGCTGCGCGATGAGCGTCGAGGCTGTCCTGTGAGCGTAGTGCAGGGAACGCACCCTGGGCGGCGTGGCAGGATGATACGTACTGCTTGCGCCGGCGGGTCGGTCACGATCTGCCGCGGCCCTCCATCCGACAGGAGCCTGTCTACCGTGTCCACGACCCAGACGGTCACATTGCACACCACCTTGGGCGACATCCGCATCAACCTCTTCGGCAACCACGCTCCGAAGACCGTCGCGAACTTCCTCGGCCTGGCCGACGGCAGCAAGGAATGGACCGACCCCGCCACCCGGCAGAAGTCCAACGCGCCGCTCTACGACGGCACGGTCTTCCACCGCGTCATCGGCGGGTTCATGATCCAGGGCGGCGACCCCCTCGGCCGCGGCACCGGCGGACCGGGCTACAACTTCGCCGACGAGTTCCACCCGGAGCTGTCCTTCGACCGGCCGTACCTGCTCGCCATGGCCAACGCCGGCCCGAACACCAACGGCTCGCAGTTCTTCATCACCGTCGGGCGCACCCCGCACCTCAACCGCAAGCACACGATCTTCGGCGAGGTCGCCGACGCCGACAGCCGCGCCGTCGTCGACGCGATCGCGACCACGCCCACCGATCGGGGAGACCGCCCGGCGACCGATGTGACCATCACATCGGTCACCGTCGACGCCGCGGAGTGAGCGACGCGTAGATGACCCTCCCGCCCGACGCCGCGCCGACCCAGGGGTTGGCGCGCTGTTACCGACATCCGATGCGCGAGACCGGCGTGCGCTGCATCCGGTGCAACCGGCCGATCTGCCCGGACTGCATGCGCCCGGCGTCGGTGGGTTTCCACTGCCCGGATGACGTGAACCTGGCGGCGCGGTCGATCCGCGTCCCCCGGACGGTCGCCGGAGCGAAGGTCACGTCGTCCCAGCAGGCATGGGTCACCTACGCGATCATCGCCGCGAACGTCGCGGTCTACCTGGCCACGGCGATCGGTCAGCACGGCGGGTTCAACTCCCCGGAGTCGTCCTCGCTGTTCCAGAACTGGAGCCTGGTCCCGTACCTCGTGGCCCGCGGCGACACCGCCCAGGGCCACGAGTACACCCGGCTCATCACCTCGGCGTTCCTGCATGTGAGCGTGCTCCACATCGCCATGAACATGCTCGCGCTGGGGTTCATCGGCCCGTTCGTCGAGCGGGCGATGGGCTGGTGGCGGTACCTGTGCACCTATCTCCTCGCGGCGCTGGGCGGATCGGTCGCGGTGTACCTGTTCGGCGAGCGCCTGGTCCCGGTCGCCGGGGCCTCGGGAGCCATCTACGGGTTGTTCGCCGCCGCGCTGATCCTCGCCCGCCGGCTGAGCCTGGATACCCGCGCGCTCGTGATCACCATCGTGATCAACTTCATCTTCACCTTCTCGATCCCGCAGATCTCGATCGAGGGGCACATCGGGGGCTTCGTGGTCGGCGGCCTGGTCAGCCTGGCGATCGTCGGCTGGCCGCACCGGGCCACCCGGATCCCGGTACGGGTGCAGGCGGCCGCGCTGGCCGGGATGACACTGCTGCTGATCGTGCTGGTCGCGGTCCGCACGGCCGACTACCCGGTCCCCGGCGCCGGCTAGCCCACTGCCCGAGGCGGTCCGACGCGCCCGATCCCGCTCAGGCGGGCGGGCGGAAGGCGTCGATCACGCCGGCGACGTCGCGCGGGTCCGCGCCCAGGGAGCGCTGACCGAGCACGATCAGGTGCTCGCCGGCGTCGATCTCCAGGGTGCGGGCGGCCAGGCCCAGATGCCCGCGGGAGTCGACCCGCACGGTCTCGATCTCGTCCCAGGTCAGGCTGGCGCGGGTGCCCGGGGAGTGGATGCGCACCCCGGTCGCGAGGACCGTCAGCCGGGGGTTCCAGATCAGGTCACCGGCGCACACCGCGAGCAGGACCAGCGCCGCGAGCCCGTACAACAGCCGCCCGGGGCGGTCGCTGGTCGTCCACCAGAGCACCACGAAGGCCAGCCAGACGACGCCCATCGCCGCCGCGAACGCGCGGTTGGGGCCGTAGCGGACGGTGGGGGCGCGATCGGACGGCCCGGGATCGGACGGCCTCGGATCGGAGGAGCCGGCATCGGAGGGCCCGGGATCGGGCGGGGTGGGGTCCGGCGCGCCGCCGGGGAGGTTATCCACCGCTGTGGAGAACCCTGGGGAGAACTACATCGGTGTAATCACAGCTGTGTACAACCCTGGGGACGGCGGGCGCGGGTGGCGGCGACGGGGACGTCAGCGCCACCGCACGGCCATCACGAGGCCCACGACCAGGCAGCCGAAGCCGATGCCGAAGTTCCAGGCACCGAGGTTCTGCATCACCGGCACGCGCTCACCGGCCAGGTAGTAGGTGGCGATCCACGCCAGGCCGATCAGCAGCACGATGAGCATGAGGATCGGGTACCAGGTGGGGCTGGGCGCCATCTGCCGGGCCGAGGAGCTGCCGACCACAGTGCTCGGCGGGGTGTAATCGCTCTTCTTGCGAACCTTGGACTTCGGCACGTCAACTTCTCCCTGTCTGGAACACGTTCGGGACCGCGGCCGAACCCCGGAGGACCGGAGCGCACCCGTCGACACCGGTAGCGTAGTCACCGCAGCGCGTGCACCGGCAATTCCAGGACGGCCGTGCTGTCCCTGCGGACCCCCGCGATCGACTCGACCCGGACGGACACCCCACGATGCGCAGACCAGGCTCGGTCTGGTCGGTGCTCGTCCCCGTCGTCGCTCTGGGTGCCGGTCTGCTCTTCGCCACGAGCGCCAACGTCGCCCGCGGGACGGATCTGCGCAGCACCGGCACCGACGGCCTGGTCGGGCTGGTCCGCGCCGCCGAACGACAGGTCGCCGCGGCCGACTCGACGCTCACCCAGCTCGACGGGCAGCTCACCGCCGAGACCGACCACGCCGCCAGCTCCGACGCCGGGGTCGCCGCCGAGCAGGCCACGCAGAACGCCCTGAAACCCGGTGCCGGCTTCACCGCCCTGAAAGGTCCCGGGCTGACCGTCGTGCTCGACGACGCGCACTCCCCGCCACCGGACCCGTCCATCGACCTCAACGACCTGGTCGTGCACCAGTCGGACATGCAGGCGGTTGTGAATGCCCTGTGGGCTGGCGGTGCGGAAGCCATGACGATCGCCGGGCAGCGCGTCATCGCGACGAGCGCGGTGCGGTGCGTGGGGAATACGCTGCTTCTCAACGGGCGCGTATATTCACCTCCATTCCGTATTGTCGCGATTGGGCCGGCAGCTGGGATGCGTGCCGCACTGGGCCGATCGCCCGGTGTGGCGCTGTATCGGCAGGCAGCTGACGTGCTCGGCCTGACGTATGACGTCGAGTCCTCCTCGTCGTTGCAGGTACCGGCATACGACGGCCCGGCCGTCGTCAACACCGCAAAGGTTCCGCACTGAATGAGCAGCGACATCGACATCGAGGGCACTCCCGCGAAGCCCACGGCGCGCCCGCGCACCCGTGGCGACCTGGTGCGGACGGGTCTGCGTGGGGTCGGTCAGACGCTCGTCACCCTCGGCCTGGTCGTACTGCTGTTCGTCGTCTACGAGGTGTGGGTGACCAACATCTTCGCCGGCGCGGAGCAGCACACGGTCGCGACCAAGTACAACCAGGAGGTCAAGGCCGGCGCGGACCCGCTCAAGGGCGTGGACCGGCTGCAGCTCCCCGCGGGCAAGCAGGTCGTCCTGCCGGCCGGGCAGGGATTCGCCAACCTCTACATCCCGCGCCTGGGCAAGGACTACGCGTACACGATCGTCGAGGGCACCACCGAGGCAGACCTGGAGCGCGGCCCGGGGCACTACACCGGCACCGCGATCCCGGGCCAGATCGGCAACTTCGCCGTCGCCGGGCACCGGGTCGGCAAGGGCGAGCCGTTCCTCAACCTCGACCAGCTCAAGCCGGGTGATCCGGTGGTCGTGCAGACCGGCAGCAACTGGTACGTCTACAAGGTCCTGGGCAACGTCAAGACCGGCGACCTCGCGGCTCCGGACGCTCAGGGCGTCGTCGGGCGCGAGATCGTCTACCCCTCGCAGTACGCGGTGGTCGATCCCGTCCCGAACTCGCCCAACTCCCAGCCCACCCAGGCGCTGATGACGATGACGACGTGCACACCGAAGTTCAGCGCCACGCAGCGGATGGTCGTCCATGCGCTGCTCTACCGCTCGGTCCCGGTGTCGGGCACCCGCACGCCCAAGGAACTCGGAGGCACTCTCTAGCCATGTACACCTGGATCTGGAGACATCTGCCCGGGCCGCTGGCGCTGCGCATCTTCGAGGTGCTGGTCCTGGTGGCCGCGGTGTCCCTCCTGCTGCTTTTCGTGATCTTCCCCTGGCTCGCGCCGCACCTCCCGTTGGACAATGTCACGGTGGATGGGCACTGAGATGAGGGTCCTCGTCGTCGACAACTACGACAGCTTCGTCTACAACCTGGTGCAGTACCTGGCGCAGCTCGGTGCCGACGTGGTGGTGCGCCGCAACGACGAGGTCACGCCGGCCGATCTCGAGCCGCTGGCCATCGAGGCGGTGCTGATCTCCCCCGGGCCCGGGACGCCCCAGGACGCCGGGGTCAGCATGGAGATGGTGGCTGCCTGCGCCGCGCGGGCGTTGCCCGTGTTCGGTGTCTGCCTGGGCCATCAGGCGATCGGTGCCGTCTTCGGTGCGACGGTGTCGCGTGCCCCGGAGCTGCTGCACGGCAAGACGAGCGATGTCGTCCACGACGGTGCGGGCGTGCTGAGCGGGCTGCCGTCGCCGTTCACCGCGACGCGGTACCACTCGCTGGCCGTCGAGGAGGCGACCCTGCCGCCGGAGATCGAGGTGACAGGGCGGACCGCGTCCGGGGTCGTCATGGCCCTGCGCCACCGCGTCCTGCCGATCGAGGGCGTCCAGTTCCACCCCGAGTCCGTGCTGACCCAGGGCGGGCACCACATGCTGGCGAACTGGCTGCGGCAGTCGGGGCAGGACGTCGACGCGGTCCGGGTCGGCGAGCTCGGCGACGGTGTGGACGCCCTGCGCGTCCAGGCCTTCAGCGCTCCCGCGCTCTGACCCTGCTCAGACGGCCCGCTCCCCGCCCCGCCAGACCTGCGCCACGAGCGGTACCCCGGGGCGGTAGGCGAGGTGCACGTAGCTGGGCGCGTCCAGCACGAGCAGGTCCGCCCGGGCGCCGACCCGGATGACGCCGACGTCGGTCCGGCGCAGTGCGCGGGCACCCCCGGCGGTGGCCGCCCACACGGCTTCGGCCGGCGTCATGTGCATGTCCCGCACCGCGAGCGCGATCGCCAGCGGCATCGCCGTCGAATACGCCGACCCGGGGTTGCAGTCCGTCGCCAGGGCGACGGTCACCCCGGCGTCCAGCAGGCGCCGGGCGTCTGGATAGGGCGAACGGGTGGAGAACTCCGCCAGGGGCAGCAGCGTCGCGACCGTCGCCGAGGCAGCGAGGGCGTCGACGTCGGCGGCCGAGGTGTGGGTGCAGTGGTCCGCGCTCGCCGCGTCGAACTCGACCGCGAGCTGGATGCCCGGTCCCTCCTGCAGTTGGTTGGCGTGCAGGCGCAGCCCCAGGCCGGCCAGCGCGCCGGCGCTCAGGATGGTCCGGCCGGCGTCGGCGTCGAAGGCCCCGCGGTCGCAGAACACGTCGATCCAGCGCGCGAACGGCGCGCACGCCTCGAGCATCGGCCCGGCGACGAGGTCGACGTAGGTGTCCATGTCGAGGGCGTCCTCGGGCAGGACGTGCGCGCCCAGGAAGGTGGTCTCGGGCGTGAACTCGCCCGCCAGCTGGAGCGAACGCCGTTCGGTGACGAGGTCGAGGCCGTAGCCCGATTTGCACTCGAACGTCGTCACGCCCGCCCGCAGGAGTTCGCCGGCCAGCCGGGCGAGGTTGGCCCGCAGCACGTCGTCGGAGGCAGCGCTGGTGGCGGCGACGGTGGTGCGGATGCCCCCAGCGCTGTAGCCCTGCCCGCTCATCCGGGCGGCGAACTCGGCGGTGCGGTCCCCGGCGAAGACCAGGTGGGCGTGGCTGTCGACGAAGCCGGGCAGCACCGCCCGGCCCCCGAGGTCGACCCGGGTGTCCGTGGCGGGGGCGGCGCCGGCCGGGCCCACCCAGGCGATCAGCGGCCCGTCGAGCACGACGGCGGCGTCGGCGAGCTCACCGAGCTCGGGATCCTGGGTGGCCAGCTCGCCGATCCCCGTGAGCGTGACGGTCGTCATCGGCTCCGCGACCCGATCACCGACTGGGCCGCGGCCAGCGCGGCACCCGAGGCGACGAAGGCCACCGTCGCCTCGATCTCCGCGGACAGGAACCGGTCCGGGCCGGGGCCGGCCACGTGCTCGCGCAGTGCCGCGACCACCGCGCCCGTTGCCGGGGCGGGCAGGAGCGGCGCGCGCAGGTCCAGCGCGCGGGCGGCGGTCAGCAGCTCGATGGCCAGCACCCGGGTCAGCCCGTCCACGGCCCTGCGCAGCTTGCGGGCGGCGTTCCAGCCCAGGGAGACGTGGTCCTCCTGCATCGCCGAGGACGGGATGGAGTCGACGCTGGCGGGCACCGCGAGGCGCTTGAGCTCGGAGACGATGGCGGCCTGGGTGTACTGGGCGATCATGTGCCCCGAGTCGACGCCCGGATCGTGGGCCAGGAACGGCGGCAGCCCCCGCGAGCGGGACGCGTCGAGCATCCGGTCGGTGCGGCGCTCGCTCATCGAGGCGACGTCGGCGACCGGGATGGCGAGGAAGTCCAGGACGTAGGCGATCGGCGCGCCGTGGAAGTTGCCGTTGGACTCCACCCGCCCGTCGAGCGTGACGACGGGGTTGTCCACGGCCGAGGCCAGCTCGAAGGACGCGACGTACCGGGCGTAGGCGAGCGTGTCCCGTGCGGCGCCGGCGACCTGCGGAGAGCAGCGCAGCGAGTAGGCGTCCTGGACGTAGGCGCAGTCCGCGGGGTCGGCGTGCGAGGCGACGATCGGGGAACCGGCCAGGAGCTCGCGCATGTGGGCGGCCGCCAGGGCCTGACCCGGTTGCGGACGCAGTTCCTGCAGGTCGGCGGCGAAGACCCGGTCCGTGCCCAGCAGTGCCTCGACCGTCATGGCCGCGGTGACGTCGGCGGTGGCCAGGAGGAGCTCCAGGTCCGCCGCGGCGAGCAGGAGCTGCCCGAGCATCCCGTCGGTGCCGTTGATCAGGGCCAGCCCTTCCTTCTCCGCGAGCTGCACCGGCGCCAGCCCGGCCTCGGCGAGCACCTCCGCGGTGGGGCGGACCACGCCGTCGGCGTCGTGGACGACACCCTCCCCGATCAGGGCCAGGGCGACGTGGGCCAGGGGCGCCAGGTCCCCGGAGCACCCCAGGGAGCCGTACTCGTGGACGACCGGGGTGATCCCGCGGTCGAGCAGATCGGCCAGCAACTGGGCGGTCTCGAGGCGGATACCGGTGCGGCCGGTGGCCAGCGTCGACAGGCGCAGCAGCATCATCGCCCGGACGACCTCGCGCTCGACCTCGGGGCCGGAGCCGGCCGCGTGGGACCGGATGAGCGAGCGCTGCAGTTCGGCCCGTTTCTCGACGGGGATGGAGGTGGTGGCCAGCGCGCCGAATCCGGTGGAGATGCCGTAGTGCGGGACGGTGTCGCCGGCGAGGGCTTCGATGACGGACCGGGTGGCGGCGATCCCCGAGCGGGCCTCGGGCGCGAGCTCGACGCCGGCGAGTCCGCGCGCCACCGCGATGACGTCGCTCTCGGCCAGGGGGCCGACACCGACAGCGATCCGGGATGAGGGGGTGACCGGTACGAGCCGGTTGGTCTGAATGTTCATGGCGCCCACCTTCTCATTCCCTCCGGGCACCGCACTAACGTCGGGGTGTGCGAGCCGTCGTCATCACCCGCCCTGGTCCCCCCGAGGTTCTCGTCGTCGAGGACGTCCCCGATCCCGTCGCGGGCCCGGGTGAGGTGATCGTCGACGTGGCCGCGGCCGGCCTGAACCGGGCCGATCTGCTGCAGCGCCAGGGCAACTACCCGCCGCCTCCCGGTGCGTCGCCGTACCCCGGCATGGAGGTCTCCGGGACGATCGCCGCGCTCGGTGACGGCGTCGCCGGCTGGGAGACGGGACAGCAGGTGTGCGCCCTGCTCAGCGGCGGCGGGTACGCCGAGCAGGTGGCCGTGGCCGCGACGCAGCTGATGCCCGTCCCGGCGGGGGTCTCGCTCGTCGACGCCGCGGCGCTGCCCGAGGTGACCTGCACCGTGTGGTCGATGGTCTTCGACCGCGGGCGGCTGCAGCCCGGTGAGTCACTCCTGGTGCACGGGGGTAGCAGCGGCATAGGGACCATGGCGATCCAGCTCGCCGCCCGGCACGGCGCGCGCGTCTTCGTCACTGTCGGTACCGAGCGCAAGGCGGACTTCTGCCGCACGCTCGGCGCCGAGGCCGCGATCAACTACCGCGAGGACGACTTCGCCGACGTCGTCCTGGCCCTGACCGACGGGCGCGGGGTGGACGTCGTGCTCGACAACATGGGCGCGTCGTACCTGCCCCGCAACGTCTCCGTGCTGGCCCGGGACGGCCGCCTGGTCGTGCTGGGGATGCAGGGTGGCGTCAAGGGTGAGCTGAACCTGGGCGCGCTGCTGGCCAAGCGGGGCACGGTCACCGCCGCGAGCCTGCGCTCGCGCGACGGGGCGGACAAGGCGGCGATCGTGGCGTCCACTGTGGCCTTCGCCTGGCCGGCCCTGGAGTCCGGCGAGGTCCGTCCGGTGATCGACCGGGTGCTGGCGCTGGAGGACGCCGCCGAGGCGCACCGGCTGCTCGACTCGAGCGAGCACATCGGGAAGGTGCTGCTGCGGGTCCGGTGAGGCTTGGGCATGATGGACGGATGACCGAATCCGAGCACGCGATCAGCCCTGCCGATCAGGTCGTCCTCATGGCCTCCGTCGACGACGACAACCCGATCACCTCGCAGGTCGAACAGCCGGCGAAGGTGATGCGGATCGGCACGATGATCAAGCAGCTGCTCGAGGAGGTCCGGGCCGCTCCGCTGGACGAGGCCGGCCGCCAGCGGCTGATGTCGATCCACCAGGCCTCGATCCAGGAACTCGAGGACGGCCTGGCGCCGGAGTTGAAGGCCGAGCTGGACCGTCTCGCCCTGCCGTTCACCGAGGGGTCGGTGCCCAGCGAGGCCGAGCTGCGGATCGCGCAGGCCCAGCTCGTGGGCTGGCTCGAAGGCCTCTTCCACGGCATCCAGACCGCCCTGTTCGCCCAGCAGATGGCCGCCCGTTCGCAGCTGGAGGAGATGCGCCGGCGCGCGCTGCCTCCGGGTTCCGGCGATGTGCGGATGGGCCCCGGGGGTCCGGAGCTGCACGGCCTGCCCGGCGAGGGCAGCACCGGGCAGTACCTCTGACCCGCGCGGCCCGGGGATGACCCCGACAGCTCGTCGGGGTCCGGTACGACCTCCGGCATAGCGCCCGGCCGGCAGGTCTGGCCGGGCGGCCGATGCCCGGCGCCGCCGGCGGTTCCTACCGTTGGGGACAGTCCCCACGCACCCACGGAGGAACCATGATCGAGGCCCACGGCCTGACCAAGCGCTACGGCGACAAGACGGCTGTCGACGGGTTGACGTTCACCGTCCACCCCGGCATCGTGACCGGGTTCCTCGGGCCCAACGGAGCCGGCAAGTCCACCACCATGCGCATGATCGCCGGTCTGGACGCCCCCACGCAGGGCAGCGTCACCGTCAACGGCCGGGACTACCGCCGCTCACCGGCGCCGATGGCCGAGTTGGGGATCCTGCTGGAGGCCCGGGCCGTGCACACCAGCCGCTCGGCGTACAACCACCTCCTCGCGCTCGGCCAGACCAACGGCATCCCGCGCTCGCGCGTCGACGACGTCGTCGAGGCCGTCGGGCTCAAGGACGTCGCGCGCAAGCGGGTCGGTGGCTTCAGCCTGGGCATGGGGCAGCGCCTGGGCGTCGCGTCCGCGCTGCTCGGTGACCCGCAGACCGTCGTGCTCGACGAGCCCGTCAACGGACTCGACCCCGAGGGGATCCGGTGGATCCGGACGCTGCTCAAGGGCCTCGCGGCCGAGGGCCGGACGGTGTTCGTCTCCTCGCACCTGATGAGCGAGATGGCCGTCACCGCCGAGCGCCTGATCGTCGTCGGCCGCGGCCGGCTGATCGCGGACACGACTGTGGACGACATCGTCGCCCAGGCCTCCGGCAACACCGTCATCGTCCGCAGCCCGCAGGCCACCGAGCTGCGCGCGCTGCTGCTCGGGCAGGACGTCAGCGTCGCCAGCTCCGAAGCCGGGCAGTTGCGGGTCAGTGGGCTGACGGCCGAGCAGGTCGGGCAGCTCGCCTTCGACAACCGCATCCTCCTGCACGAGCTGACGACCGAACAGGCCTCCCTCGAGGAGGCGTTCATGGAACTCACCCACGACTCCGTCGAGTACGCCGCGCAGCTCGAACCGGGCCACCCCGCCCCCACCACGATCGGAGAAGCGGCATGAGCGACACCACGATCACGCGCGCGACGTCGCCGCTGCTCACCGACGGCGCGACGGCGATGCCCGGCCTGCACGTCACCCAGCGGCGGGTGCTGCTCTCGGAGTGGACGAAGTTCCGCTCGCTGCGCTCGAGCTACATCACCCTGCTGGTCGTCGGTGGCACTGACCGTCGGGCTCGGCGCCCTGATCTCGGCGGTGCGGGCCTCGCACTGGGACCAGGCCGCACCGGCCGAGCGGGCGGGCTTCAACCCCGTCGTCACCAGCCTGAGCGGGATCAACATCGCCCAGCTCGCCGTCGGCGTGCTCGGCGTCATGCTCTTCAGCAGCGAGTACGCCACCGGGATGGTGCGGGCGTCGCTGACCGTCGTGCCGCGCCGGCTGCCCGTGTTGTGGGCCAAGCTCGGGATCTTCAGCGCGGTCGTCGGGGTGGCGTCGTTGGTGTCCACCGTCGTCGCCTTCTTCCTCGGCCAGTCCCTGCTGCACAGCAAGGGTCTCGGCGTCGGCATCGGCAGCGACCACGCCGTGCGCATGATCATCGGCGCGGCGGTCTACGTCACGCTGGTCGGCGTCATCGGGCTGGCCCTCGGCGCGGTCCTGCGCAACACGGCGGCGGGCATCTCCTCGCTGGTGGCGCTGTTCTTCGTCATCCCCCCGCTCATGGACCTCCTGCCGTCGAGCTGGAACAACACGATCGCGCCGTACCTGCCCTCGAACGCCGGCGAGGCGTTCTGGGGCGCCCCGGACGGTTCGCACCTCTCCCCCGCCGCGGGAGTGATCGTGCTGCTGGCCTGGGCCGCGGTCGCGATCGCACTCGCCGCTGTCGGCCTCGAGCGCCGCGACGCCTGAGTACAGGCCACACTGGGAACAGGCGATCGACCGGGAGGCACGCGATGACACAGTCCCGCACCCGGGGTGGGCTCACGCCCCCTCGGGTGCTCGGCCTGTTGCTGCCTCCTGTCCTGCTGCTCATCAGCCTGCCCAGCGTGTGGCGGGGCGGCGCGGCCGTCCCGCTCGCGCTCGTCCTGACGCTCGCCCTGGTGGGACCACTCCTCGCGCGTGAGCGCCACCCGGTCGCCGTGTTCGCGACGATCAGCGCGGTGGCGCTGCTGCAGTGGACCCTCGACGTCCGTCTGGTCGCCGACGTGGCCCTGCTCGCCGCCCTCTACGCCGTCGCCGTCAGGCAGCCGCGACGGGTGGCGCTCGGCGCGGCGCTCGTCGTCGAGGCAGGTGTGGGGCTGGCCGTCGCGCGCTGGCAGGCCGACCGCAACTGGCTGACCAGTTGCGTGCTGCTGTCCGGGATGGTCGTGGCCGCGGTCGTCCTCGGCTTCTACACGTCCACCCGCCGCGCGTACCTGGACGAACTGCAGACCCGGGCCGACCGGCTCGAACTCGAGCGCGATCAGCAGGGTCAGCTCGCTGCGGCCGCCGAGCGGGCACGCATCGCGCGCGAGATGCACGACATCGTGGCCCACCACCTCACCGTGATGATCGCGCTGTCCGACGGCGCGGCCGCGGCTGTGGCCGGGTCACCCGAGCGGGCGAAGGAGGCCATGACGTCGGTCTCGGCGACCGGACGGCAGGCGCTGGCCGAGACGCGATCGCTGCTCGGCGTGCTCCGTTCGGACGCACCTGCGGGGTCCCGCAGCCCGCAGCCGGTGCTCGACGAGCTCGATTCCCTCGTGGAGCAGGTCCGGGCGGCCGGACTGCCGGTGACGTTCACGGTGGACGGTGCCCCCGGCACGGTGGCGCCCGGCGTCGAGCTGACGATCTACCGCCTGGTGCAGGAGGCCTTGACCAACACCCTCAAGCACGGCGGGCCGGGCGCTCAGGCCGACGTCCGCCTCGCGCACGACGCCGCCGGGGTGCGGCTGGAGATCGTCGACGACGGTCTGGGTGGAGGAGCCGGCCACGCCGACGCCCCGGTCGCCGGCCACGGCCTCGCCGGGATGCGGGAACGCGTCGAGGCGTGGGGCGGCGGGCTGGTGAGCGGCCCCCGTCCGGGCGGTGGGTGGCGGGTCGTGGCACACCTGGCACGGCACCCCGCGCTCGCGGCCGAACAGCCGCCGGCCGATGCGCCGGTGCGATGACAGCGACCGCGGCGCGGATCAGGGTGCTGATCGTCGACGACCAGTCGCTGCTGCGCCTGGGGTTCCGGATGGTGCTCGAAGCCGAGGCGGACATCGAGGTCGTCGGCGAGGCGGCCGACGGTACCGCCGGGATCGCCCAGGCGAACGCCCTGCGGCCGGACATCGTGCTGATGGACGTGCGCATGCCGCGCACCGACGGCATCCAGGCGACGGAGGCGATCGTCGCGGCAGGCACCGGCACGAAGGTGCTGATCCTGACGACCTTCGACCTCGACCAGTACGTGTTCGCGGGGCTGCGAGCGGGCGCGAGCGGGTTCCTGCTCAAGGACGTCCCGCCGGAGGAACTGGTCGCCGCGATCCGCAGCGTGGCGGCCGGGGACGCGGTGGTGGCCCCCCGCGCGACGCGCAGCCTGCTCGACACGTTCGCCGTCCTGCTCCCCGACCCCGAGCAGGTCCGGCGCCGGGACCGCATCGTCGCGACCGTGACCGACCGCGAGCACGAGGTGCTGCTGCTGGTCGCGAGCGGGATGTCGAACCGGGAGATCGCGGAGCGGTTGCACCTGTCCGAAGGGACGGTCAAGGTGCACGTCGGGCGCATCCTCGCCAAGCTGGAGCTGCGCGACCGGGTGCAGATCGTCGTCCTCGCCTACGAGAGCGGCCTGGTCGCACCCGGCCAGTGAGCGGCGGCGCGCCTCAGCCGCTGGCCGCGGTGGTGGTGGGCGCGGTTGTCGTGGGTGCCGTGGTGGTCGGTGCCGTGGTGGTGGGCGCGGTCGTCGTGGGTGCTGTGGTGGTGGGCGCGGTTGTCGTGGGTGCCGTGGTGGTCGGTGCCGTGGTGGTGGGCGCGGTCGTCGTCGGCGCTGTGGTGGTGGGTGCCGTGGTCGCGGGTGCGGTGGTCCTGGTCGAGCTGCTGGGGGTGGGCGTCGCCGGGCCCGAATTGCTGCGGTGCACCAGGATCACGACGAGGACGGCGGCGATGATCACCAGGGCGGCGACCAGCGCGACGAGCGCGGCCCGACCGCCGCGGCCGCTGCGCCCCGAGCCGGCAGGAACCGGAACCGGCGCGGCCGCAGCGCGCCGTCCCGTCGCGTCCGCTCCCGGCAGCGCGGCCATGATCACCGTGTCCTGGGCGCCGCCGGTGCGCGCCGGGGGCGGCACGGCCGCCGCGGCAGGCAGCACCGTGGTGGCCCCCGCCTGACCTCCGGGGGCGGGCATCGGCCCACCGGGGGCGAGGACCTGGGTGTGCGTGCCGGTCGCGAGGGAATGGGCGACCTCGGGAGCCGTCGGGCGGGCAGCCGGGTCGGTGGCCGTCATCGAGCGGAGCAGGGGCGTCCAGGGCTCGGGCATCCCGGCCGGGACGCCCGGGTTACGGGTGAGGCGGGCCACGGACGACTCGACCGCGGTGCCGGGGAACTCCCGCCGGCCGGTCAAGGACTCCAGCAGCACCAGCCCGAGGGAGTAGATGTCGCTGGCGGTGCTCACCTCGGCGCCGCGTGCCTGTTCCGGACTCAGGTAGGCCGCCGTGCCGAGGACCATGTTCGTGCGGGTCATCCGGTCGGCGCCGATCAGCCGCGCGATCCCGAAGTCGCTGAGCTTGGCGGTGCCGTCGGCCTTGAGCAGCACGTTCGCCGGCTTGACGTCGCGGTGGACCAGCCCGCCGGCATGGATGAACGCCAGGGCTTCGGCCAGGCTCACGCCCAGGCGCGCGGCCTCCGCGGCGGACATCGGCCCGGCGGTCAGTCGCTGGGACAGGGTCATCCCGTCGACGAGCTCCATCACCAGATAGGACGGCCCCGCGTCGCTGCGGCCGATGCGGGCGTCGTAGACGGTGACCAGGCCGGGGTGGTTCAGCGCCGCCAGCGTGCGGACCTCGCTGTGCTGGCGGGCCACGGTGGTGGGGTCGCTCGCGTCCGCGCGGAAGATCTTGAGGGCCACGGCGCGGTCGAGCTGCAGGTCCGTCGCGCGGAACACCTCGGCCATCCCGCCGCTGCCGATGGCCTCGTCGAGCCGGTACCGGCCGTCGAGGACATGACCCGGTCGCGGTGGACCCGGCACGAAAGGCGCGCTCATCCGGGCCACGCTACTGGCTGCCGAGCGTGAGACCGGCACGTAGCGCGGCTCACCAGCCCGAGAGGATGTCCTCCAGCAGCGTCGCCACGGCGTCGTCGTCGTTGCTGCCCACGACGCTGTCAGCGGCGGCCTTGGCACTCGGATGGGCGTTGGCGACGGCGTAGGAACGGCCTGCCCAGGTGAGCATCGGCACGTCGTTGGGCATGTCCCCCACCGCCGCGACGTCGGCCTGGTCCACGCCGTGCTGCTCGGCGAGGTGGGCGAGCCCGGTGGCCTTCGTCACTCCTGGCGCGGAGATCTCCAGCAGCGCGGAGTGGCTGGAGTGGGTCAGCGTGACCTGATCGCCGACCAGCTCGATCGCCGCCTTCAGGAACGTGTCCGCCTCGGCGGTGCGGTCCTTGGCCAGGATCTTGATGGCCGGCCGGCTGACCAGGGTCGCGAGATCGGCCTCGACCGGCAGCGGCAGCGCGCGGCCCCGGCGGTCCACCAGCGGGCTGATCTCCCAGTCGTGGCGGTAGTCCGGCTCGTAGGAGAAGTCCAGGCCGTACTCCATGCCGAAGCGGACGTCCGGGAAGCGCTCGCGCAGGGCGCCGGTCACCGCCGCCAGGGTCGCCGGATCGATGGGGTACTCCATGAGTGTCTGCTCGGTGTGCAGGTCGTAGATCAGCGCGCCGTTGGCCGTCACCGCGACCCCGGTGTGACCGGTGGCCTCGGCGACCTCGTGCAGCCAGCGCGGCGGGCGCCCGGTGACGAAGACGACGATCAGCCCCGCCTCCTCCGCGGCGACCAGCGCGTCGCGGGTGCGCGCGGACACGGTGTTGTCGCTGCGGAGGAGGGTTCCGTCGAGATCGCTGGCGAACAGGCGGACCGGCATCAGCGCGTCGGAGCGGTCAGCAGCTCGCGGCCGCCGAGCCATGGGCGCAGGGCGGCGGGGACGTAGACGCTGCCGTCGGGCTGCTGGTGGTGGTCGAACAGGCAGGCGATCGTCCGCGCCACCGCGCACAGCGTCCCGTTGAGGGTCGCGACGTGCTCGGTGCCCTTCGCCGCCCGCACGCGGGTGTTCAGCCGCCGGGCCTGGAACGTCGTGCAGTTGCTCGTCGACGTCAGCTCCCGGTAGGCGCCCTGGGACGGGAACCACGCCTCGATGTCGAACTTGCGGGACGCGCTGGAACCGAGGTCCCCCGCGGCGACGTCGATCACCCGGTAGGACAGCTCCAGTGCGTCCATGAACTCCCGCTCCCACGCCAGCAGGCGCTGGTGCTCCTCAGCGGCTTGATCCACCCCGATGTAGGAGAACATCTCCACCTTGTCGAACCAGTGGACGCGGATGATCCCCTTCGTGTCCTTGCCGTGCGAGCCGGCTTCGCGCCGGAAACACGAGGAGAAGCCCGCGTAGCGCAGCGGCAGGGACGCGGCGTCCAGGATCTCGCCGGAGTGGTACCCGGCGAGGGCGACCTCACTGGTGCCGACGAGGTAGAGGTCGTCGTCGGCGAGCTTGTAGACCTCGGCGGAGTGCGCGCCGAGGAATCCGGTGCCCTCCATCGCCTCCGGGCGGACCAGGGCGGGCGCGATCACCGGGGTGAACCCGAAGCGGTCGGCGAACTCCATCGCCAGGTTGACCAGCGCGAGCTCGAGCTGGGCCCCGATCCCGGTGAGGAAGTAGAACCGGGACCCGGACACCTTGGCGCCGCGTTCGGTGTCGATGGCACGCAGCAGGGCGCCGATCTCGGTGTGATCACGCGGGTCGGCCGGCGTAGGCGGGGTGCCGACGTGGGTCAGCACGACGAAGTCGTCCTCGCCGCCGGGCGGTACCTCGTCCTCGACCAGGTTCGGGACGGCGAGGTGAGCGGCGCGCAGCTCGGCGTCGGCGTCGGCCTGGTCGGCCTCGGCGTCCTTGACCTGGTCGGCGAGGGCCTTGGAGTGGGTCAGCAGGGCGGGGCGGTCCTCCGGAGCGGCGCGGCCGACGGACTTGCTGAGGGACTTCTGCTCGGCACGAAGGGCGTCCGCCCGGGCGATCACGGCACGGCGCCGGTCGTCGGCGGCTAGCAGCTCGTCGACCCGCGAGGGGTCCTCACCGCGCCGCTGCTGGGACTGCCGGAAGCGTTCGGGGTCTTCTCGTAGCGCGCGCAGATCGATCACCGCACCAGGCTATCGGGCGGCCAGGATGAATATTTCATGAACGACCCGCCCGCAAGTTGTCGGCCGGACCGCTGAGCTGAAATCTTCGTCGCGTGCACAACACACTCCTCCTCGTCGTCGTCGTGCTGACCGCGGTCGGCTTCGACTTCACCAACGGCTTCCACGACACGGCGAACGCCATGGCGACCTCCATCGCGACGAAGGCGCTCAAGCCCAAGATCGCGGTCGCGCTCTGCGGCGTGCTGAACTTCGTCGGCGCCTTCCTGTCGATCAAGGTCGCCGCCACGATCGCCAGCGGCATCGTGGACCAGAACGTCGTCACGCTCCCGATCGTCTTCGCCGGACTGCTCGGCGCGATCGCGTGGAACGTGCTCACCTGGTTCTTCGGGCTGCCGTCCAGTTCCTCGCACGCCCTCATCGGCGGCGTCGTCGGCGCCACCGCGGTCGCGGTCGGCACGCACGCCGTCGAGGGGCACAACATCGTGGCGAAGGTCCTGGTGCCGGCGGTCATCTCCCCCGTCATCGCCGGCATCGTCGCCGCGCTGGCGACCTTCGTGGCCTACCGCATCGCCCAGCCGAACGAGGTCACGGCGACGCGCAAGACGTTCCGGCTCGGCCAGATCGGCTCGGCGTCGCTGGTGTCGCTGGCCCACGGGACCAACGACGCGCAGAAGACGATGGGCGTCATCACGCTGGCCCTGATCGCCGACGGCCGCATCAGCAAGGGCTCCGACCCGCCCCTGTGGGTCATCGCGATGTGTGCGCTTGCGATCGCGTCCGGGACCTACCTGGGCGGCTGGCGCGTCATCCGCACGATGGGTCACCGCCTGACGCAGGTCGAGGCGCCGCAGGGATTCGTCGCCGAGACCGCCGCGGCCGCCGTGCTGCTCATCTCGACCCACAACGGGCTGCCGCTGTCGACCACCCACATCACCTCCGGCGCCGTGATCGGCAGCGGTGTGGGCAAGCGCGCCGCGGGCGTGCGGTGGGGCATCGCCGGCCAGATGGTGATCGGCTGGGTGCTGACGCTCCCGGCAGCCGCCCTGGTGGCGGCGCTGATCGCCCTGCTGACCAAGCACGGCGGTAACCCGGTCATCCTGCTGGTCGCCGCGGTCGCCGTGGTGCTGCTCGCCGGGGTCTGGTGGATCTCGCGCAAGGACGCCGTGACCGCGCACAACGTCAACGACGAGGCCGTCGACGAGAGCGCACCGGAACCGGTCGCCGCCGCCGCATCCGAGGGGATCTGATGAGTTCCTACATCGACTTCGCCCTGACGGGCCGCGTCTTCCTGTACTCGCTGATCGCGGGCGTCGGTGTCGCGTTCGTGTTCGCGCTCGGCGCCCGTTCCCTGGCGCTGGCCGACGGCGCCCGCGCGGCGGCCCGCCCGGCGCTCGTGCAGTACGCCCTCGCCTACTTCTGCTTCGCCGTCACGCTGGCGAGCGTGGGCATCGGGCTCTGGTTCGTCCTCGACAAGTAACCGGCGAGAGCACGGTCGACCACCCGTCCAGGTGGCCGAGCGTGCTCTCGTGGCCGTAGCGGGCAGACTTGGGCAATGGTCTGGGTGTCGCTGGAGCGGTTCGAGGAACTGGTCGGCGAGTCCCTCGACCAGATCCCGCCCGCGATCCTGGCGATGCTGGACAACGTCGTGATCACCGTGGCCGAACGGGATCCCGGCGGTCACGACCTGCTCGGGCTCTATCACGGGATCGCCCTCACCCGCCGCACCCATGACTACTCCTTCGCGCTGCCCGACGAGATCACGCTCTTCCGTGAGCCCCTCATGCGCATCTGCGCCGACGAGACGGAGCTGGCCCGCCAGGTCGCGATCACCGTGGTCCACGAGCTCGGCCACCACGTCGGCCTGGACGACGACCGGTTGCACGAGCTCGGCTGGGGCTGAGTCCTCGGCCCGGGCCGCCCGCCGGTGCGCCGGACCGGCCGGCCGTGCGCTCTAGGCTGGGGCGGTGACCGACACGACCCGGCTCCCCATCAAGATGCTGCACGACCGCCTGCTCGTGAAGATGTCGCGGGAGGACGGGGAGCGCCGCTCCTCCGGCGGGATCGTCATTCCCGCCACCGCCCAGGTCGCCAAGCGCCTGATCTGGGCGGAGGTACTGGCCACCGGCAATCACGTCCGGTCCATCGAGGTGGGCGACCGCGTGCTGTTCAGCCCGGACGACCGGCACGAGGTGGAGATCTCCGGCGAGGACTTCCTGCTGCTGCGCGAGCGTGACGTGCACGCCATCGCGGCCCGGCGCATCGACGAGGGCACCGGCCTGTACCTCTGAGCCGGCTAGACCGCCAGCGCCGCCTTGATCGCCTGGCGCTCCTCCGGGGAGAAGTCGCCGTCGACGACGCCGTCGGTGACCGGCTTGGCGTAGACCCTGCTGTCCGAGCGGCCGGCGATCGAGGTCAGGGCGATTCCGTCGCCCCGTCCGTCCAGCAGGGCCAGGCAGAACGACAGCCGCCCGCTGAGTTCGTCGAAGGCGTCGAAGCGGACGAGCGCGACCCGGCGCAACGAGCCCTCCAGGGCCTGTTCCACCCGGGACAGGGCGTCGGTCACCCGCATCCGGTCCGCCACGACGTCGGAGGTCAGCGCCGTGCGGTCGGCGGTGATGTCGGCGGCGAGGGCCCGGTACTCGGCGGCGATCCCGGCCGCGAGGGTCTCCCGCTCGAAGGACATCTCGGCGCGGAGGGACTTGCGTTCGGCGCTCGCCTCGTCCATGAGGGCGGCCCGGGCTGCCTGGATCTCCGCGCGGGTGGACGCGATCTCGTTCTCCACCAGGATGCGGACCGCGCCCAGGTCCTCGTACACGCCGGTCCTGACCTCGTCGATCTCGCGGCGCGCGGACTGCGCCACCTCGATGTGCCGCGCGGTGACCTCGATGTAGGACTCGCGCGGTCCCCCCGCCCCCCGGCCGAGCAGGCCGACGCTGCGCCGCAGCCGTCCCAGGGTGCGCAGGGCGAGCACGCCGGCGAGCAGGCCGAGCAAGCCCACGACCAGCGCGCACACTGCGATCACGGTGCTCATCGCAGTCAGGTTAGGGGCGTGGCGGTCCGGCGCGGGTGCGCCGCACCGATGTCCGCCGGTTCACCGCGTCGGCGGCCGCGCGCGGGAGGCCGGACGCCGCCTGCCCGATGTGACCCGACTGTCAGCCGCGATGGTCATCGGGCACCCGCGGGCCAGGCAGAATGAGGTCCGATGTCCTCCTTCCTGGCCGCGCTGGCGATCGCGTTCGGCGCCGTGCTCCTCGTGGAACTGCCGGACAAGACTCTCGTCGCGACGCTGGTGCTGAGCACCCGCTACCGGCGCGGCCCGGTCCTGATCGGTGTGGCGTCGGCGTTCGCGCTCCAATGCCTCATCGCCGTCACCGCGGGTGGTCTGCTGCGCCTCCTGCCCGACCGCGTCCTGGAGGGCGTCGTCGCGGCACTGTTCGCCGTCGGTGCCGTGCTGCTCCTGCGTGAGGGCTTCGGAGCGCCGGAGAAGGACGACGACGAGGACTCCCCCGCCTCGCCCGATGCCGTCTCGGCGCGGCGCATCGCGACGATCTCGTTCGGGGTGCTGTTCGCGGCCGAATGGGGTGACGCCTCGCAACTGGCGACGGCGGGACTGGTGGCCAAGTACGGCCAGCCGCTGGCCGTCGGGGTGGGCGCCTTCGCCGCCCTCGTCGGGGTCGCCGCCCTGGCCACCGTGCTCGGCGCGGTGATCCTCCGCCGGGTGCCGCTGCACCAGATCCAGCGAGCGGCCGGGGCGCTGTTCACGGTGTTCGCGGTCGTTGCGGCCGTCGCCGCGATCCGTGGTTAGGATCTGCACGACGCTTGACCGGTATACCTGTGACCGGTAGCCCGCTTGCACATTCACCAGGTTGTTGTCTGCACATGTACTGCTCGGTAACCCCGCGGCTCACGGGCCTGACGACGACGTCGGCCCGGACCCCGCTCCAGTGACTGCCTCGTGCATCCGCTTTGCCCCGCGCGCCGTTCGGTGATCCCCCGGTCAGCCGTATCCGCGCGGGGCAAAGCGGATGGGTTCGCGGCCGCAGCGGGGCGAGCGGGTGGCGGTGCCGATCTGCAAGAGTGGGTCGCATGACCGTCACGTTGCGCTCGATCCTGAGCACGCTCCCCGCCTACGTCCCCGGCCGCACCGTCCCGGGCGCGGTCAAGCTGGCCAGCAACGAGAACTCCTACCCACCACTCCCCTCGGTCGTCGAGCGCATCTCCGCCGCCGCGGCGCGGGGCAACCGCTACCCGGACGCGACGTCGGCGGGCCTGACCCAGGCGCTCGCGGACCGGCTCGGGCTCAACGCCGCCCAGGTCGCGGTCGGGTGCGGGTCGGTGGCGCTCTGCCAGCAGCTGATCCAGTGCGTCGCCGACGCCGGTGACGAGGTCCTGTACCCGTGGCGTTCGTTCGAGGCCTACCCGATCCAGACCGCCATCGCCGGAGCGGTGTCGGTCCAGGTGCCGATCCGGGCCGACCAGTCCTTCGACCTCGACGCCGTCCGCGACGCGATCACCGCCCGCACCCGGCTGATCTTCATCTGCTCGCCGAACAACCCGACCGGACGGGCTCTCGGTGCCACCGAGCTGACCGCATTCCTCGACTCCGTGCCGGAGGACGTCCTGGTCGTGCTCGACGAGGCGTACCACGAGTTCGTGACCGACCCGGATGTCCCGGACGGGGTCGGCTACCTGGACCGCCCGAACATCGTCGTGCTGCGGACCTTCTCCAAGGCCTACGGCCTGGCCGGTCTGCGGGTCGGGTACGCAGCAGCCGCCGATCCGGCCCTGGCCACCGCCCTGCGCCAGACGCAGATCCCCTTCGCCGTCAGCCAGCTGGCGCAGGAGGCGGCGCTGGCCAGCCTGGAACCGCAGGCGGAGAAGGAGCTCCTCGCCCGCGTCGGCGAGGTGGTCGAGGAACGAACCCGGGTGTACGGCGAGCTGGTGGGCATGGGCTACGACGCGACGCCGTCGCAGGCGAACTTCGTCTGGATCCCGTTCGGTGAGCGCACGACTGCGTGGGCAGCGGGCTGCGAGGCCCACGGTGTCATCGTGCGGCCCTTCGCCGGGTACGGCGTGCGCATCACCGTCGGGACGGCGCAGGAGAACGACGTCCTGCTGGCCGCCGCGCAGGCGCTGGCAGACGAGCCGTACTGACTCGGCAGTCAGCTCCGATGGCGCGCTTGTCGCGATGAATACGTTTACGGGCGGTTATGACCGGTGCGCAGCCAGCTGTTAACTCCGCGGACGTGAGTTTGTTGCCATTACGTTCACAACTCGATTTAGCGTGCCCCGGAGACGGACGGGACGTTCGTCGGTATGTTCACGGCGGGCGAGACTGCCCGGCCGTCAAGCCGTAGCGGGTGTGGTGCCCGACGGTGCTCGAGACAGGGGATCTTTGTGGCAACACGACTCACCGGGCGCACGCTCATCGCGGCGATGGCAGCGGGGACGCTGCTGGTCGGCCTGGCCGCGTGCAGCAGCTCATCGAAGTCAACGTCGACCGGCAACACCGGCTCGGCCGGCGGGGGCAGCAGCCCGACCGCCAGCACCACTGCGAACGCGGCTTCGGCCCAGTCCGCCACCGACATGGGCGGGATGGACGCCCTCATCGCGGCCGCGAAGGCCGAGGGCACCTTGAACCTCATCGCCATCCCGCCGACCTGGGCGGGTTACGGCCCGATGGTCACGGCGTTCTCCAAGAAGTACGGCATCAAGATCAACAGTGAGAACCCCGACGGCGCCAGCGCCGACGAGATCTCGGCCATCAAGTCCACCAAGGGCCAGGCCAGCGCCCCCGACGTCGTCGACGTGGGCAACGCCTTCGCCGTGAGCGGCGCGCTCGAAGGCGACTTCGCCCCGTACAAGGTCGCGACCTGGTCCGACATCCCGGACGCCCAGAAGGACCCGGGAGGCCTGTGGTACAGCGACTACGGCGGCTACATCTCCATCGGGTGCAACGCGGCGAAGGTCGGTGGCACGTGCCCGAAGACGATCAAGGAGCTGGACAACCCGGCCTACAAGAACAAGGTCGCCCTGAACGGTGACCCGACGAGCGCCAACGCGGCGTTCGAGGCGGTCTGGGCGGCTGCCCTGGCCAACGGCGGTTCGGCGACGAACATCCAGCCCGGCATCGACTTCTTCCACAAGCTCAACAGCGAGGGCATCTACAACAAGACGAAGGTGACGCCGGCAACGGTCGCCTCCGGCGAGACGCCCATCGTCCTCGACTGGGACTACCTCAACGTCGGCAACGCCGCGGCGCTGAAGAAGTCCGGCATCACCTGGACCGTGCAGGACCCCAGTGACGGCCTCGTCTCGGCGTACTACGCCCAGGCGATCAGCATCAACGCCGCCCACCCCGCTGCCGCCCGCCTGTGGGAGGAGTGGCTGTACAGCCAGGACGCCGACGCCGGCCAGAACGGCTGGCTGAAGGGCTTCGCCCGACCGATCGAGCTGCCCGCGATGGAGAAGAACGGAACTGCTGACAAGACCGCGGACGCGTTGCTGCCCAAGGTCAACGACCCGAACCCGTTCGCCCCGACCCAGGATCAGGTGACAGCGGCCAAGGCCGTCGTCACCCAAAAGTGGGCGGCTGCGGTCGCGTAGTGACTGACACGTCTGCAAGCTCGCGCGCGCGCGACGAGCAGAGCGTGGCCGGCGGGACCGGGACGACCCGGTCCCGCCGGCTCAGCCTTGCCTGGCTCGGACTGGCGCCGTTCTTCCTCTACGTCATCGTCTTCTTCATGGTCCCGGTCGGGTTCGTGCTCTACAGCGCGTTCCGCAAGACCACGCAGGGCAAGGCCGTCCGCAACCCGCAGACGCAGCAGTTCCAGCACGTCGGCGCCAAGACCTTCTACACCGGCGAGAACATCTCCGAGTCGATCAAGGGGATCTACCGGACGTCCATCGTCAACAGCCTGGAGCTCTCGCTGTTCGTGGGCATCATCGGGGCCATCGCCGGCGTGCTCCTGGCGTACGCGGTCGTGAACAGCAAGAGCGTCGCCCTGCGCCAGATCGTGATCGCCGCCGCTGCCGTCACCGCGAACTTCGGCGGCGTCCCGCTGGCGTTCCTGTTCATCGCCACGGTCGGCAACTCCGGCGCGCTCACGGCCCTGCTGAACAACCACCTGGGCATCTCGCTGCAGAACGACCTGGGCTTCCAGCTGACCACGACGGTCGGGGTCGGCCTGGTGTACATGTACTTCCTCGTGCCGCTGATGGTGCTGGTGATGACCCCGGCGCTCGAGGGCCTCAAGCCGCAGTGGGGCGAGGCCGCCGAGAGCCTCGGCGCCAGCCGGTGGCACTACTGGCGCTTCGTCGCCGGGCCGGTGCTGCTCCCCAACTTCCTCGGATCGGTGCTGCTGCTGTTCTGCTCCTCGTTCTCGGCCTTCGCGACCGCCGACGCGCTGGTCGGCCAGTCCTTCCCGTTGATCCCCCTGCAGATCTCCAACGTGCTGTCCGGCAACGTCCTGGTCGGCCAGGAGAACCTCGGCGCGGCCATGGCCCTGGACATGATCGTGATCGTGCTGCCGCTCACCGTCATCTACCAACTCCTGCAACGCCGGACGTCGAGGTGGCTGGCATGACATCGACCGGATACGGGACCGCCGCGACTCCGAACGTCGTCCCGCTGGTGCCCTCGAACCTGCAGCCGACCCGCAAGCCCCGCCGGCGCGCCGAATCGGGGCGGATCAGCCGCCGCGTCGTGCTGACCATCGCCGCCATCTACTTCTTCGTGCCCCTGCTGGCCGCCATCAGCTTCACGCTCAAGGGCAGCCACGGCGGCATCACGGTCTCGGCCTACCGCGACATCTTCACGGCGTCGGCGACCGGCCAGGTCGGGTTCTCCACGGCGTTGATCTATTCGCTGAAGCTCGCGGCGGCGACGATCATCCTCACGCTCGCCCTGATGCTGCCGACGCAGCTGATCCTGCACCTGCGCTTCCCGCGGGTACGGGGACTGGTCGAGATCATCACGCTGCTGCCGCTGGTCTTCCCGCCGATCGTGCTCGTCGTCGGCGTCAACGACACCTTCCAGCGCATCCACGAACACACCCCGCTGTACACGATCGTCACGTACCTGCGTGACCCCGGACATCCGCTGATCCTGCCGTTGCTCTACGTCATGCTCGCGATGCCGTTCACCTTCCGAACCCTGGACGCGGGGATCCGCGCGGTCGACGTGAAGACGCTGGTCGAAGCGGCGCGCAACCTCGGCGCCGGCTGGCTCACCGTGTTGTTCCGGGTCCTGCTGCCGTGCCTGCGCACGGCTGTGATCAACTCGGCGTTCCTCTGCTTCGCCCTGGTGATGGGGGAGTTCACCATCTCCAAGATCCTCAACTACCAGAACCCGTTCCCGGTGTGGCTCTTCCAGTTGCCCACGACGTCCGGCGGTGTCCAGGCCGCGGTGTCGGTGTTCAGCCTGGTGCTCGTCGAGGTCCTCCTCCTGCTGATCGGCACGCTCAACTGGCGTCGCGCGAGCGACCAGAAAGGCTGACGCGATGTCTGCCGTTACCGAAATCGCCACCCGCGCGGGCACCACGGTCGAGTACCGCGACGTCCACCGGGTGTACGGCTCGATGTCGGCCCTCGACGGGCTGAACCTGCGCATCGAGCCGGGCGAGCTGCTGGCCCTGCTCGGCCCCTCGGGCTGCGGCAAGACGACGGCCCTGCGGCTGCTGGCGGGCTTCGACCAGCCCACGACCGGGGAGATCCTGGTCGACGGCAAGGACATCTCGCGGGTGTCGGCCAACAAGCGCGACATGGGCATGGTCTTCCAGTCCTACAGCCTGTTCCCCACCATGAGCGCTCAGGACAACGTCGCGTTCGGGCTGCGCCTGCGCGGCGCGTCGGGCTCGGAGCGGGGGCGGAAGGCGGCCGAGCTGCTGGAGCTCGTCGGGCTGAGCGAGCACCTGAAGAAGTTCCCGCACCAGCTGTCCGGTGGTCAGCAGCAGCGGGTGGCGCTGGCCCGCGCGCTCGCGATCTCACCCCGCGTGCTGCTCCTGGACGAACCGCTGTCGGCGCTGGACGCCAAGGTCCGCGAGCAGCTGCGGGAGGAGATCCGCCGCATCCAGCTCGAACTGGGCGTGACGACGGTCTTCGTCACCCACGACCAGGAAGAGGCCCTGTCCATGGCCGACCGGGTCGGCGTGATGCGCTCCGGACAGCTCGAGCAGTGCGCGCCGCCCGCCGAGTTGTACGACCGTCCGGCCACCCCGTTCGTCGCCGAGTTCGTCGGTGCGATGAACCGGCTCGTCGGCACCGTCGAGGACGCCGGGCAGGTGCGGGTCAACTCCCAGCTGCTGCCGGCCGACGGCGAGCAGCGTTCCACCGGGAGCACCGTGGAGGTGCTGGTGCGGCCCGAGGCCGTCATCGTCACCCCGGACCCCTCCGGGGACACGACGGTCACCGTCGCGACGTTCCGGGGGGCATCGGTCCGGTTGCAGTTGCTGCGTACGGATGGCGTCGCCATGCTGGCCGACATCCAGTCCCATCGCTCCGCGGAGTTCCAGCCCGGCACGCGGGTCTCGTTCAGCCTGCTGAACCGCCCGGTGCTCCTCGCAGGGAAGGTGTGATCGCCCGGCCGTGACGACCGTCGACGTCGCCCTCCGGGGCGCGGAACCCAACGAGGGTGGCTACCGCGCGCTGCTGCCCTCGGCGGGGGAGGTGCATGTCGTCCGCTCGGACCTCGTTGCTCACGCGGGTCAGGCCGCCGGGGTGTCACACGTCGACGCCGCCGCGCTGACCGCGACACTCACGCCGCTGCTGACCGTCGCGCACCTGTCGGACCTGCACATCTGCGACGCCCAGTCGCCGGGGCGGGTGGAGTTCCTGGACCGGTTCGCCGACCCCGACTCTCCGCTGCGGGAGTACCTGGACGAGGTCGGTACCTACCGCGCCCAGGAGATCCTGACCGCCCAGGTCACGGCGTCGATGGTGCGCGCGGTGAACGCCGTCGCGGGGGGACCGCTCGGTGGCGCGCCGGTCGAGCTGGCGATCTGCACCGGCGACAACACCGACAACGCCCAGGCCAACGAGCTGTCGTGGTACCTCAGCCTGCTCGACGGCGGCACCGTCCGCGCCGACTCCGGTGACCTCACCCGCTACGAGGGCGTCTGTGACGACTCCATCGCCGAGGAGACCCACTTCGACGACCGGCACTGGCATCCGTCGACGGCGCTGCCGGACCTGCCGCGGTCGGTCTACGGCTTCCCGAGCGCACCGGGGTTGCTGGACACGGTGCGCCGGCCGTTCGACTCACCCGGGCTGTCCATGCCGTGGCTGGCCGTGCACGGCAACCACGACCAGATGCTGCAGGGGACGCTGCCCGCGGTCGGGGCGCTGGCCACCGCGGTGACCGGATCGCTCAAGCCGATCGCGGTCGCGCCGGAGTGGACGACCGAGGAGGTGCTCGCGGTCCTCGGCGGGCTGGAGCAGTGCGATCCGGCGGCGATCCGGCGCCTGGCCGAGGCGCGGACCAGGACCGTGACGGCGGACCCCGGCCGGCGGATCTTCGTCCGGCAGGAGTTCGTCGACGCGCACTTCCACCCGTCCGCGCAGCCGTTCGGGCACGGCTTCGGCCAGCGCAACCAGCTCGACGGCTCCGCGTACTACCGCTTCGACCGTGGCCGGGTGACGTTCCTCGTCATGGACACCGTCGACGAGTACGGCGGATGGCAGGGGTCGCTGGACCTGGAGCAGGCGGCGTGGGTCGTCGCGGAACTCGACGCCGCCGACCGCGACGGGCGCTACGTCGTGCTGGCCAGCCACCACCCGCTCCACACGATGGTCAACGACCGCCACGACGGCGGGCACCCGCGCATGCTCGGCACCGAGTTCGCGGTGCTGCTGGCCGGCCACCCGAGCCTGGTCCTGTGGCTCAACGGGCACACCCACCACACCGCGGTCGTGCCGCACCCGGGCTACTGGGAGGTGACCGCGCCGTCGCTGATGGACTGGCCGCAGCAGGGGCGGATCGTGGAACTGCTCGCCGGCGACGGCCGGCTGGCGATCGCGGCCACCATGCTCGACCACCTGGGCGAGGCGCCCTGGAGTGGCGACGTGGAGACCGTCGACGGCATGGCGGGGCTGTCGCGGGAGATGGCCGCCAACGACTGGCAGTGGCGCCTGAAACCACTCGAGGAGCATCCCCGCAACGGCACCGCCGGGGACCGCAACGTCATCCTCCTGCTGGACGACCCCTTCGCCTAGCCGGCCCGCAGCGCTCGACGGGCCACTTTTCACATCAGAGCGGGCTGAGGGCGCCGGAATTCGCGCGCCCCATGTGAAAGCCGCGTGTCGGAATCACACCGAAGGCGTTGGGTGGGGACCGGGTGACCAGAAGCGGCCCGCCGGAGCGCCGACGAGACGTGAGTACATCGGGTAGACGGCGCGTGTCCTGATGCCCTACCGAGTTGGTGAGGAACGCCTTGGGTGGGGACCTGGTGACCAGAAACGGATTGCCGGAGCGCCGACGAGACGTGAGTACATCGGGTAGACGGCGCGTGTCCGCCTGCTCTACTCCATGCCGCTGTCGCGAGTCATCGGCGCGGCGGCCTCCCGGACGGCGGCGGCCACGGCCTTCGGCACCTCGGGGTCGAACACGCTCGGGACGATGTAGTAGGCGTTGAGCTGGTCGTCGCTGACGCAGTGGGCCAGCGCGGTGGCCGCCTTGAGCAGCATCCCGACGCTGACCTGGGTGGCGCGCGCGTCCAGCAGGCCGCGGAACACGCCCGGGAACGCGAGCACGTTGTTGATCTGGTTCGGGTAGTCGCTGCGCCCCGTCGCCATGATCGCCGCGCGCTTCTGCGCCTGCTCGACGTCGACCTCGGGGTCCGGGTTGGCGAGGGCGAAGACCACGGGGTCGGCCGCCATGTCGTCGATCCACTCCGCGGCCATGATGTTGGGCGCGCTGACGCCGATGAAGACGTCGGCCCCCATCAGGGCGTCGTGCAGGTCACCGGTGACACCGGCCAGGTTCGTCTTCTGCGCGAGCGCCTTCTTGGCAGAATCCAGGCGGTCGTCGGTGGGGGAGAGGATGCCCTCGCGGTCGTAGACCAGGACGTGCCGCGCGCCGGCCGCCAGCAGCAGCTCCACGATCGCGGTCCCGGCCGCGCCGCCGCCGGACACGACGATCCGCGCGCTGCCCAGCAGCTTCGCCACGCAGCGCAGAGCGTTGGTCAGGGCGGCGAGCACCACGATCGCGGTGCCGTGCTGGTCGTCGTGGAACACCGGGATGTCGAGCTCCGCGCGCAACCGCCGCTCGATCTCGAAGCAGCGCGGCGCCGAGATGTCCTCGAGGTTGATCCCGCCGAAGCCGGGGGAGATGCCCTTGACGATCCGCACGATCTCGTCGGAGTCCTGGGTGTCCAGGCAGATCGGCCAGGCGTCGATGTTGGCGAAGCGCTTGAACAGCGCCGCCTTGCCCTCCATCACCGGCAGTGCCGCGAAGGGGCCGATGTTGCCGAGCCCCAGTACCGCCGATCCGTCGGTCACGACCGCGACCGAGTTTCCCTTGATCGTGAGCCGGGTGACGTCGTCGGGGTTGGCCGCGATCGCCAGCGACACCCGCCCGACGCCCGGCGTGTAGGCCATGGACAGGTCGTCGCGGGTGCGCAGCGGGACCTTGGACTCGACCGAGATCTTGCCGCCGAGGTGCAGCAGGAACGTGCGGTCGCTCACGCGGTAGACGGTGACGCCCTCGACCTCCCCGAGCGCGGCCACGATCTCCTGGGCGTGCTCACCGTTGGCCGCCGAGCAGGTGACGTCGATGGTCACGCGGTCGTGCCGGGACTCGCTCACGTCGATGGCGGTCACCACCCCGCCGGCCACCCCGACCGCCGTGGCGATCACACCGACGACCGACGGCTGCGGGTCGGCGTAGAGGCGCACGGTGATCGAGTACGACGCGCTGGTGGGCGTCGGGCGGGGGCGGGCCGAGTCCGGGATGCTCATGGCGGTCATCTTGCCAGCGGTGGGTGCACGGCAGGTACCGGCCGGTCCGGCACGGCAGGTACCGGCCGGTCCGGCACGGCAGGTACCGGCCGGCCCGCCACTGCCCCCGCGTCCAGGTGTCACCGGTGGGTCGACGGGCACAGGGGGTCGCAACAGGGCCCGGAAGTGGTTCGATGGAGACGTCCATTGCCGCATGACGTCACAACGAGGTGACTTGTTCCATGAGCGAGGGTTCTGCTACCTCTGTAGATCTGTCCGATCCGGACCCGCATCACGACGCGCAGGGCGGTGAGAGCGAGACGAACGAGGCCCAGAGCATCGCCGTCTTCGCCCGCCGCTATCTCGCCCACGCGCAGGTGCAGCTGCCCGGCCACACCCCTGCCGAGCTGGACGCGCTGAGCGTGGATCACCGCGATCTCGGCCGCTACCGCCTCCCGGGCCAGACGCTCGTGCGGGTGCGCCAGATCGACGACGACCTGTCCGCGATCGAGATCGTCACCGCGGACGCGCCGTTCCTCGTCGACTCCGTGCGCAGCGAGCTGCGCATCACCGGCCACCCGGCCGAGAACCTGCTCCACCCGCAGCTCGTCGTGAGCCGGGGTGAGGACGGCCGGCTGCTGGTCGTGCACGACATCGACGACACCGCAGAGGTGCCCGACGGCGCCATCCTCGAGTCCTGGATGTATGTCGAGATCGCCGCGGTGTCCGCACCCGAACACTCCGAGATCGAGTCCGACCTCGGTCGGGTGCTCGCCGACGTCCACCACGCGGTGGACGACGGCCCCGAGCTCTACCGCCTGATGCGCGACCTGGCCGAGACCCTCGTCGAGGATCCGGGCCAGTTCGACCGGGAGACGAGCGAGGAAGCCGGGTCGTTGCTCAGCTGGCTCGCCGACGGCAACTTCATGATCCTGGGGCACACGTCCTACTCGGCGAACGCGCTGGCCGGCAGCAACCGGCCCGCCACGGACCCGGACGCGAAGGGAGTGCTGCGCGGGGACCTGAACATCTCGGCGATGGAGCTCCTGCCGGCCTTCCGCAGCGGCGCCCCGGTGGTCATCTTCAAGTCGCCGCTCATGTCGACGGTGCTGCGCTCGGTGCGCTACGACTGCGTCACGGTCGTCACCCCCGCCCGGCCCGGGGTGCCGTCGCGGGTGCACGTCTTCCTCGGCCTGTTCACCGGCACCGGCGACGCAGCGGTCATCCGCGTGCCGGTCCTGCGGCGACGGCTGCGGGACGTCCTCGCCCGCTCGGAGGTGCGCGCGGACAGCTACACCGGCCGCCAGCTCATCGCGGCGCTGCGCACGCTGCCCCGCGACGAGCTGCTCGAGGCCGACGCCGGGGACCTGCTCAAGCTCGCGACGCTGGTGGCCAACCGGGCCGAGCGCGGCGGGGTCGGGGTGTTCTCCCGGATCCATCTCAACAAGGACTTCATCTCCGTCCTGGTGTACCTGCCCGCCGACCGGCTCGGACCGGAGACGCGGCGCCAGGTCCGGGACGTGGTGTCGGAGTACTGGCGGGGCTCGCTGATCGCCCGTGACGACAGCCTCTCCGATCTCGGGATGGCCCGCCTGCACTTCCTCATCACGCTGCGTCCCGGCGAGCCGATCCCGACGCCGGACTACCGCGAGGTCGAGGCGCGGATCACCGAGGTGACGCGGCGGTGGAGCGATGACCTGGCCGACCTGCTGCTCGTCGCCAGCGGTGAGCACGCCGGCCAGCGCCTGTTCCGCCGGTACGAGCGGGCGTTCCCGGAGGGCTACAAGGAGGACTTCAGCGCCGTCACCGCGGTCCGTGACGTGCTCCGGCTCGAGGCGCTGCCCGACGCCGACGGGCTGGCCTTCGACCTGTACACGGCCCCGCCGGAGGACCGCGCCGAGCGGCGGCTGAAGGTCCTGCGCACCGGCACCCACATCTCGCTGGCCCGCGCGCTGCCGATGTTCAGCCACCTCGGCCTGGAGGTCCTCGACGAGCGCCCGTACGAGATCGAGCGCCGCGACGGCAGCCCCGCGTGGATCTACGACTTCGGGCTGGCGGTGCCCTCGGGCGTCGACCTCGACGAGGCGCGCACCGCGGAGATGATCGAGGTCCTGCGCCGGCTGTGGCGCGGGGAGGTCGAGCAGGACGGCTTCAACGCGCTCGTCCTGTGCGCCGGCCTGACGTGGCGGCAGGTGACGTTCCTGCGCGCGTACGCGAAGTACCTGCGCCAGGCGGGGACGACGTTCAGCCAGGGCTACATCGAGCAGACCCTGATCGACAACCCGCGGATCGCCCGGCAGCTGGTCGCACTGTTCGAGGCGAAGTTCGCGCCGACGCCCGACGGCACCCCCGGGGAGGATCCCGAGGCACTGGCCGCCGGTGTCCTCGACTCGCTCGGCGACGTCGCGAGCCTGGACCAGGACCGGATCCTGCGCTCGCTGCTCGGCCTGATCAACGCGACCCTGCGCACCAACGCCTACCGCAGCGACATCGCCGACAGCACCGACCCGAACTGGGTCGAGGACGGCAGCGGGGTCGGTGGCCTGCGGCAGACCCTCGCGTTCAAGATGGACTCGCACCGCATCGACGACCTGCCCGAACCGCGCCCCCGTTTCGAGATCTGGGTCTACTCCCCGCGCGTGGAGGGCGTCCACCTGCGCTTCGGCCTCGTCGCCCGCGGCGGGCTGCGGTGGTCGGACCGCCGGGAGGACTTCCGGACGGAGATCCTGGGTCTGGTCAAGGCGCAGATGGTCAAGAACGCGGTCATCGTGCCGGTCGGCGCCAAGGGCGGCTTCGTCGTCAAGCGGTCGGTCGGCTCGTCGCGGGAGGAGCAGCAGGCCGAGGGCATCGCCTGCTACCGCACGTTCATCTCCGCCCTGCTCGACGTCACCGACGACTACTCCACCGACAGCGCGGGCGTGCAGACGGTCGTCGCGCCGCCCGAGGTCAGGCGTTACGACGGCGACGACCCCTACCTCGTGGTCGCCGCGGACAAGGGGACGGCGACGTTCTCCGACATCGCCAACGCGATCGCGCTCGAACGCGGCTTCTGGCTCGGCGACGCCTTCGCCTCGGGCGGCTCCGTCGGCTACGACCACAAGGCGATGGGCATCACCGCGCGCGGCGCGTGGGAGTCGGTGAAGTACCACTTCCGCGAGCGGGGACTGGACACCCAGCAGGAGGACTTCACCGTGGTCGGCGTCGGGGACATGTCCGGCGACGTCTTCGGCAACGGGATGCTGCTCTCGCGCCACATCCGGCTGGTGGCCGCGTTCGACCACCGGCACATCTTCCTGGATCCCGACCCGGACGCGGCGAGCTCGTTCGGCGAGCGGCAGCGGCTGTTCGCGCTGCCCCGGTCCTCCTGGGCCGACTACGACACCGCGCTGATCTCCGCCGGCGGTGGCGTGTACCCACGCACGGACAAGGCGATCCCGATCAGCCCGGCGGTCGCCGCCCGGCTCGCCCTGCCGGAGGGCACCACGGTGCTGCCGCCCATCGACCTGATGCACGCGATCCTGACGGCGCCGGCGGACCTGCTCTGGAACGGCGGCATCGGCACCTACGTCAAGGCCAGCACCGAGTCCCACGCGGAGGTGGGGGACAAGGCCAACGACGGCCTGCGCGCAGACGCGGTCGACCTGCGCTGCCGGGTCATCGGCGAGGGGGGCAACCTCGGCTGCACCCAGCTCGGGCGCATCGAGTTCGCCCGTGGCGGAGGCGGAGTGAACACCGACGCCATCGACAACTCCGCGGGCGTGGACACCTCCGACCACGAGGTCAACATCAAGATCCTGTTGGCGAACGAGATCGCGTCCGGCGCGCTGGCCCCCGAGGAGCGGGCACCGTTGATGGCCGCCGCCACCGACGAGGTGGGCATGGACGTGCTGCGCGACAACTACCAGCAGAACGTGCTCCTGGGCCTGGAGCGCCAGCTGGCCGGGCCGATGCTCTCGGTCTACCGGCGGTTGATCAGGGAGCTGGAGAACGGCGGCCGCCTCGACCGGACGATCGAGTTCCTGCCGACGGACAAGGAGCTCGCGGCGCGCGAGGCCGCACACCTCGGTCTGCTCTCGCCCGAGCTCGCCGTCGTCACCGCCTACGTCAAGATCATCCTGGCGGACCTGTTCGACGCCTCCGACCTGCCCGACCAGCCCTGGTTCGCCCGCGCGCTGAGCGAGTACTTCCCGGCGTCGATCGCCGAGCGGTTCGGCTCGGACCTGGTCTCGCACCCGCTGAGCCGCGAGATCATCACGACCTGCGTGGTGAACGACATGGTCAACCGGGCGGGCACGACCTTCGTGTTCCGGGCGATGGAGGAGACCGGCGCCGACCCGGCCCAGGTGGCGCGGGCGTACGCGGTGACCCGCGAGGTCTTCGACTTCGCGTCCTACTGGGCCGAGGTGGAGGCCCTGGACAACACCGTCCCGATGGCCGCGCAGGACGTCGTCTACTTCGAGCTGCGCAGGCTGGTGGACCGGGTCACCCGGTGGCTCATCGACGTGCGCTACCCGGTCTCGGACATCGCCGCCGAGATCGAGCGATTCGCGCCCGTCGTACAGCGGCTCTCACCGCGAGTGGCGACGATGCTGCGCGGCGAGGAGAGGGAGACCCTGGACGGCGAGGTGGCGCGCCTCATCGGCGTCGGCGTGCCGCAGGAACTGGCCAACCGCGCGGCGAACCTGCTCACCGCGTTCCTGCTGCTCGACGTCGTCGAGATCTCCGAGGCCAGCGGGCGGCCGGCCGAGGAGGTCGCCGACCTGCACTTCGCCCTGTCCGAGCGCTACTCGGTGGACCGCATGCTGACCGCGATCACGCACCTGCCGCGCGATGACCGGTGGTCGGCGCTGGCCCGGGCGTCCCTGCGGCACGACGTCTACGCCGCGCTGGCCGCGGTCACCACGTCCGTGCTCCGCTCGACCGACCCGGTGGGCTCGCCGGAGGAGCGGATCGCGAAGTGGGAGGCGGTCAACAGCGAGCGGGTGGCGCGCACGCGCGGCACGGTCGACGAGGCGCTCGGGCGCGACAACCCGGACCTCGCGACGCTGTCGGTGGCGCTGCGCGTCATGCGCGGTCTGCCCACGTAACGCCAGGTGCCGCCCCGACGCCCCGACGCCCTTACGCCCCGAGCCCGAACGCCCGCCCGTGCGCGGCGGGCGTCAGGCGGGGCTGTGCTGGGAGCGGCCGAGGCGGGCCCACACCGTCGAACCGCCGGGGTGCTCGTCGATGCCCCAGTCGTCGGCCAGGGCGGCGACGATCGCCAGCCCGCGCCCGGACGTGTCGTCGAAGCTGACGTGGCGCAGTTCCGGGCGCCCCTGGCCGCCGCCGTCGGTGACCTGCATGGTGACCCCGTCGGCGTCGACCTGCCAGGTCACGGCGAGATGCCCCGACGGCAGTGCGTGGGCGTGGCGCACCGCGTTGGTCACCAGCTCACTCGCCAGCAGCGCGGCGTCGTCGGCGAGCGCGTCGGAGTACCCGTGCCGCTTGAGGTCGTAGGTGAGGCTGTGCCGGACGGTGGCGGCACTCGCGGGAGTGCTGCGGACCCAGAGGGTTCCCACACGCACCTCCTACGGTTGAGCATTCAACATGATGCTCGAACCACGGTAGCGCCCCGACGGCCATACCTGCACCAGGCCTTTCCCCACCGACGGTGCCCCCAAACGTCCAGCGATGAATCTCCGCGCCGAACCGCTCACCCGGCCGGTTCATCCCGGCCGGTTCACCCGGCCGGCGCGTCCCGGATGCGCATCGCCGCGGCCGGGTAGTTCGTGATCACCGCGTTCACGCCGAGGGACAGGACGTAGGAGATGTCCTCGGGGTCGTTCACCGTCCAGCAGTACACCTGGGCGCCGCGTTCGTGGGCGCGGGCGACGTAACCCGGGTACTCGCGCAGCAGCGCCAGGCTCGGGCCGGCGATCTCGGTGCCCGTCGGCAGATCCCCGCCCCGGCGGCCGGGGGCCCAGCGCTCGAACAGCAGCACGGTCGGCAGGTCCGGCGCCAGCAGGCGGACCCGGCGCAGCGCGGTGCTGGCGAAACTCATCACCGTGACGGGGGAGGCGCCGTCGCTGCCGGTGACCCCGAAGCGCCGCAGCGTGCGCACGAGCTCCTTCTCGACCAGCCCGGCGTACCGGGTCGGGTGCTTGGTCTCGATCAGCAGGCGGACCGGGCGCCCGGCGTCGGCGATGAGGCCGAGCAGCGTCTCCAGCGTGAGGACCCCGCCGGGCTGCCGGTCCGGCGCGACGCCCTGCAGATACGGCTCGTCGCTGAGCAGATCGTCGGCGGAGTCCGGCCACTTCTCGCGCCACGAGGCGAAGTCCAGCTCCCGCAGTCCGGCCAGGTCCAGCTCGCTGACGACCCCGTAGCCGTTGCTCGTCCGCTCGACGCGGCGGTCGTGCACGCACACGAGGTGCCCGTCGCGGGTGAGCCGCACATCGCACTCCAGCCCGTCGGCGCCGGTGGTCAGGGCGGCCTCGTACGCGGCCAGGGTGTGCTCGGCGCGCAGGCCGGAGTCCCCTCGATGCGCCACCACGAGGGCGGGCGCGGGGGGCGTGGTCGGGTGCTGTTCGCGACCGGCCGCCCAACGGCGTTTCACAGCCCGTATGGTGCCACGTCCAGCTGTTCATGAGGCTCGCGCCACGGGCGGCCGGGCGACCGCACTCCTCCCGCGCACCACTGCCCGACGGACCAGGATTCGGGCCCGTGCGCGGTCCGAGCGGCAGTGGTACGGCCGAGGGCGGGAGTCGACGGTCTCGCTGCGGCCTCAGGCGACGTAGGGCGTCGACCCGTCCCCGGACGTCATCGGGCGGTGCGCGCCGGCCCAGGCGAGCATGCCGCCTTCGAGGTTGTAGGCGTCGTAGCCCTGGTCCCGTAGCCACCGGGTGACCTGCGCGGAGCGGCCACCCATCTTGCAGATGACGACCACCGGCGTGGCCGCGTCCACCAGATCGGGCTGGGCGGCGAGCGCGCGCGGGACCGAGTTCATCGGCACGTGGACCGCGTCGTCGATGTGCCCGGCAGCCCACTCCTCGTCCTCGCGCACGTCGAGGAGGACGGCGCCCCGGGCAAGGTGGGCGGAGAGGTCGTCCAGGGTCACGGTCGGGAGTTCGAACATCATGCCCTCATCATGCCCGGCAGGTCTGGACGGTGGGTCAGCGCAGCAGCCGGGACAGCCGGCGGTCGGCCAGCTCGCGCCCTTCGGTCTGGCAGGTCGGGCAGTACTGGAAGGACTTGTCGGCGAAGGAGACCTCCCGGACCGTGTCGCCGCAGACGGGGCACGGCAGGCCGGTGCGGGCGTGGACCTGCAGGCCGCTGCGCTTCTCGCTCTTGAGCGTGGCCGCCTTCTGCCCGACGCTCCGGGCGACCGCGTCGGTCAGCTCGGCGCGGATGGCCGCGTGCAGCCGCTCGACCTCGTCGTCGGTGAGCTTGGCGGCGATCTTGAACGGCGACAGCCTGGCGGTGTGCAGGATCTCGTCGCTGTAGGCGTTGCCGATCCCGGCGAGGACGGTCTGGTCCGTCAGCACCTTCTTGATCTGCGAGCGCTGGGCACGCACGAGCTCGCCCAGCCGCTCGGCGTCCAGGCCCGCGTCCAGGGCGTCGGGCCCGAGCCGGGCGACGCCGGGCACGTCCAGCGGGTTGCGGACGAGGTAGACCGACAGGCCCTTCTTCGTCCCCGCCTCGGTGAGATCGAACCCACTGACAGGCCCGCCGTCGAACTCGGGCGCGAGGTGCAGGCGGAACGCGAGCGGGCCCTTCCCGGGTCGCGGCGGCGCCGGAGCCAGGGACTCGCGCCACTGCAGCCAGCCACCGCGCGCCAGGTGCACGACGAGGTGCAGGCCGTCGACGTCCAGGTCGAGGAACTTGCCGTGCCGCCCCGCGCCGGTGACGGTCATCCCGTTCAAGGCGCTCAGCGGCGGGTCGAAGGTCTTGACGGCACTGATCGCGGCCACGTCCGCACGGATCACCGAGCGCCCGACGGCGCGCTCACGCAGGAACGCGGCCAGCGCTTCCACCTCCGGCAGCTCTGGCATGGCGTCGAGCCTACGGGCGGGGCCGGGGCGCCCGCCAGGGTCGGCCCGTAGCCTCGCGGGCGTGGAACCCCTCGACGTGCTGGCCTGGGTGCAGGTCACCGACGGGCGCCTGCTCGCCGCGCGCTCGCGCGGCCAGGACCTGTTCTACTGCCCCGGCGGCAAGCGTGAGCCCGGGGAGAGCGACGCCGCCGCACTGCTGCGCGAGATCCGGGAGGAGCTCGGCATCCGCCTGGACGCCGCAAGCGCGCGGTTGCTGACCGTGATCGTCGCGCCCGCGCACGGCACGGGGGAGGGTCGCTCGGTGCGGATGGCCTGCTACACCGCCGCCCCCGAGCCGGGCCAGCCCGCGCCGCGCGCGTGCGGTGAGATCGCGGAGATCGCCTGGGTCACCGCCACCGACCGGGACCGCTGCGCTCCCGCCGATCGGGTGCTCATCGACGAGCTCATCGCCGCGGGGCAGCTCGCGCCCGCCGACTGATCTGCGCAGTGTCCCCCGGGTGATCCCGCGGTGTAGCCGGGGTGTGTGGCCACGGGCATCCGGCGGGCGCGCCTGGTTCACTGGTGCGATGGTCGTCGCGCTGCTCGTGCTCGCCGCGCTGCTGGCCGCCTGGGTCTGGAACATCGCGCGCCCGTCCCGGCGCGCCGCGCTCGTGCTCGTGATCCTCTGCGCGCTGTGGCTGCCGGCCAACAACCGTCATCTCGAAGGCCCGTTGCTGGTGAACCTGGACGAGAAGCACGGCCTGACCCTGTCGGATCTGCTGTCCTACGGCGGGTTCGTGCTCGCCGTCGTGTCGGTGCGCCGGTGGTCCAGGGCCGAACGGCACCGCGCCGGCCGCGCCCCGCGGTGGGTGTTCGCCACCGTCCTCGGGCTGGGCGTCGTCTTCGTCCTCGGCATGGTCGTGACGTGGACGTTCCAGGGCCGCCTGCGCACCTGATCTGCACGGGCGGCCGCGCGCACGTAACCTTCTTCCGCGGGAGCGTGCTCATACTGGAAGGTGCGGGACCGCTCAGGGAGAAGGTAGAGACATGACGCAGTGGGGGCTGGACGCTCTTTTCAATCCGGGCAAGCGCCACATGGACGAAGAGAAGCTCAGGCTGCAGTCGACCCGCGAGGAGGTCGGCGACTCCTCCGGGGGCAAGCGCATCGACCTCGACTCGGGCAAGGTCAGCATCCGCAAGTCCGGCACGCGCCGGGCCCCGGCTGTGGACCACCCGATGGCCGACGAACCGGTGGCCGACGAGCCGGTGGCCGCCGACGCAGACCCGGCGGACGGACCCGCCGCCGAGAACGGGACCAGCGCACGGAACGGCAGCGCGGCCGAGGACGCCCAGCGCTGACTCAGCCGACGCTCGCCCGGGCGATGATCTCCGCGACCGCGTCCACGCCGACCGAATCGGCGAGCCCGTCCGCCGCGACCGGGCTCGGGCTGCTGCCCGAGCCGGGTGGCGAGGAACGCCTCGGCCACCGGGCGGGTCGAGTGCCGCACCAGCAGCGATCCCTGCAGGCACCGGGCCATCAGCCCGGCGAGGCGGCGCGCGCTGCGCTGATCGGCCGGCGCGTCCGCACCGAGGCCCTTGATCAGCAGCTGCAGGTCCGCGACCGCTGCGTCCAGGCGCGAATCGGCCCCCGCCGTCGTCTCCAGTTCCGCCTCGAGCGCGGCGACGCTCGCGCCGTCGCGGGTGGCGGCCCGGACGACGTCCAGCGCGATGACGTTGCCCGAACCCTCCCAGATCGAGTTCAACGGCGACTCGCGGAACATCCGGGGCAGGCCGGAGTCCTCCACGTACCCGTTGCCGCCGAGGCATTCGAGGGCCTCGCCGACCACCGCGGGCGTCCGCTTGCACACCCAGAACTTCCCCGCCGCGACGCCCAGGCGCAGCAGCTCCGTCTCGCCGCGGTCGACCGCGGCGGCCAGGCGCAGGAACAGCAGCGTCGCCGCCTCGCTCTCCAGGGCCAGGTCGGCCAGCACGTCGCGCATGAGGGGCTGGTCGATCAGCGTCCGCCCGAAGGCCGAGCGGTGCCGGGTGTGGTGCAACGCCTGCGTCAGAGCCGCCCGCTGCAGCCCGGCGGCGCCGATGATGCAGTCCAGCCGCGTCATCGTGACCATGTCGAGGATGGTGCGCACTCCGCGTCCCTCCTCGCCGACCAGCCAGCCGGTGGTGCCGTCGAACTCGACCTCGCTGGAGGCGTTGGAGCGGTTGCCGAGCTTGTCCTTGAGGCGCTGCAGGGCGAACGGGTTCCGCGCGCCGTCGGGCAGCACCCGCGGGACGAGGAAGCAGGTCAGCCCGCCGGGTGCCTGCGCGAGGACCAGGAACAGGTCGCACATCGGCGCGGAGCAGAACCACTTGTGGCCGGTCAGCCGGTAGGTGCCGTCGGCCGCGGCCGTGGCCCGCGTCGTGTTGGCGCGGACGTCGGATCCGCCCTGCTTCTCCGTCATGGCCATGCCGGCGAGCAGCCCGGTCTTCTGGCCCGGCGCGCGCAGTCCCGGGTCGTAGGTGGTCGACGTCAGCCCCGGCTCGTAGGCCGCGGCCAGGTCCGGCGCGGTGCGCAGCGCGGGGACGACCGCGTACGTCATCGAGATGGGGCAGCCGTGGCCTGCCTCGACCTGGCTCCAGGTGTAGAAGCCGGCGGCGCGGGTGACGTGCGCGCCCGGATCCTGCGACGCCCACGGGCGCGCGTGAAGGCCGTGGGCGACCGCGGTCTGCATGAGCTCGTGCCACGCCGGGTGGAACTCGACCTCGTCGATCCGGTGGCCGTAGCGGTCGTGCGTGCGCAGGACCGGCGGGTACGCGTTGGCCAGCCGCCCGAGCTCCTGCGCGTGCTCCGTCCCGGCCAGCTCACCGAGCTCGCGCAGGGCGGTGGTGTCGGCGCCGTAGCCCGCGGCGCCGTCCCGGAGCGCGGTGTCGCCGGAGAACAGGTCGACGTCACGCCACGGCGGGGGGACGTTCTCCACGAGATGGGTCGCCATGCGCCCGAGTGTGCCCCGCCCCCGTCGACCCGTCGACCCGGCCGACCACGGGAGACCCGGCCGACCCGATGCATTAGGCGGCCGGGCCGCATCCCTTGCGGTGGATGCGACCCGGCCCTGGGAGTGGTACCGAGATCAGCTGCTCGAGGTGCCGAGCTTGGCGGTGGTCGTGTGGGAGCTGCCGCCGCGGGTGTAGGTGATGGAGATCGTGTCGCCGGGGGCGTGGTTGCGCACGATCGCGATCAGGTCGTCACCGGTGTCGATGTGCGTGCCGGAGACCGCGGTGACGACGTCGCCGGTCTTGAGACCGGCCGCCGCGCCCGGGCCGTCCGCCGTCACGGACGCGATGGTCGCGCCCACGGCGGTCGTGTTCTCGTTCACCGTGACCCCGAGGAGGGCGTGGGTGGCCTTGCCGGTGCCGATCAGCTGCCCGGCGATGCGGGTGGCCTCGTTGGCCGGGATGGCGAAGCCGATGCCGATGCTGCCCGATTGGGTCGTCGCCTGGCCGGGGATCGTCACCCCGCTCGAGCTCGCGGTGGCGATGGCGGCGTTGATGCCCACGACGTTGCCGTTGAGGTCGACGAGCGCGCCACCGGAGTTGCCCGGGTTGATCGCGGCGTCGGTCTGGACCGCGGCGAACACGGCCTGGTCCTGGTCCCCGGAGCGGACGGTACGGGCGGTGGCGCTGACGATGCCGGAGGTGACGGTGTCCGACAGTCCCAGCGGCGCCCCCACGGCGACCACCGTCTGCCCGACGACGAGCTTGCTGGAGTCGGCGAAGGTGGCGGCGGTCAGGTTCGTCAGGCCACTGACCTTCACCACGGCGAGGTCGTCGCTCGTGTCGCGCCCGACGATGGTGGCCTTGGCGGAGCGGCCGTCGGCGGTCTGGGCCGTGATGGTGCCGCCGCCGGCCGCCACGGAGACGACGTGGTCGTTGGTGAGGATGTAGCCGTCGCTGCGGATGATCACGCCTGACCCGGTGCCGGACTCCTGCGACCCGGTCACCTGGAGGGTGACCACGCTCGGCGTGATCCTGGCAGCGGCGGAGGACACCGTGCCGGAGCCCGACGCCGGCTGCGCGGTCTGGGTCGTCGTGACGATGGCTGCGGTGCCGGAGTTGCCCGTACCCACGATGGCGACCGTCCCGGCGCCGACACCGGCACCGACGACGGCGGCGAGCAGTGCGGTGCCGATGAACGCCGAGCGGGCGCGGCGAGGGCGCTCCGCGGTGGCGACGGCTGGTCCGGCGCCGGCCCACAGGGGGCTAGGCCCCGCGGCCGCGCCCTGATAACCGCCGGTCACCGGCGCGGTTGCGCCGTAGGGGGGACCGTAGGCGGGCTGGTCCACACCGTGCGGGTAGACGACCGTGTGCCGGCTGGACTCGGCGTTCCCTTCGGGCGCCGCTGACAACCCCGGCTCGACCGGCCCCTGCTCGACGGGCCGGGACCAGGGCGACGCGGCATCGTGGGGGTACGGGCCCGGGTCGGCGGGCGGGGGGACTTCGGTGGGTCGGGCCTCGTTGCCCGGCTCGTCGAATTCGCTCATGTCACGACCGTGCGACGCGATCCTGTGCGGAGGCTGTGCGCCCTCTGGGTCAGCGTGATGAGCGCCCGGGCGTCAGACGACCGGGGGCTCGATCTCCCAGCTGCCGCCGTGCGAGCGCTGCATGAGGTCCCCGAGCACCTGGGCGATGACCTGGGGGAACCCGCCCAGCTGCACCATGATGCTGTAGCTGGTGGTGCTCACCGACGACTCGGGGTGCTCAGGATCCAGCACCATCTGCTCGCTCATCGTCATGACCTGGCTGGCGATGCCACGCGCGGTCAGGAACGCCGTGACGCGCTCGACCTCCGACTCGTCGATGCTGTGCAGGAACACCTGCCCGCTGATCCACCCGGTGACGTCCATCCGCTCATCGTTCCACCTCGCCACCGTGCCACCTCGCCACCGTGCCGCCGTGCCCGGAGCGCGTCGGCCCCGGGCGAGGTGTTCAGCCGGCGTGCTTGGACAGCGCCACCAGCACCCCGGCCACGGCGAAGTACTTGTTGCTGCCGAGTTCGCGGATCGAGCTGATGTGCAGGCTCTCCTCGAGCTGCTTGGCGTGCGCGTCGGTCAGCCCGGCCAGCGCGGAGACCGGCGCGTCCAGGATCTCCTCGAGGGACTTGTCCTCGTAGGCCTTGTCGAGAGCCTTCGCCAGTTCCACCGATACCGCCATGGGATCTCTCCTTCGCTCGTGGGCAATCGCAACGAGGCCACCCTTGCTGAGAGTGAGCTGTGACGCAAGGGTGGTGGGCCGAATCCGTGCACGCACGGGCCGATGCGTGGTGTGGGCCGCTGCCGGGCCACCCCCTGTCGCCACGGTCGCCGACACGGGTGACAATCGACGGGTGCTCGCGCCCGGTGTCCTCGACGGAGCCGGCTGGCGGCTGCGGTCCTTGCGCGCCGCGACCTTCGCCGGGGCCAGTCTGACCCTGGGCGTCGGCGCGCATCGCCTCGGCGGGGGCCTCGAGCCCGCCCACTGGGTGTGGGGTGCGGCCTTCCTGCTGCTCTTCGCGGCCGCCTGGGCCGGGGCGCGCCACCGCCGGACGCTGCCCGGCATCGCCGCCGCTGTCGTCGCGGGCCAGGCGGGGCTGCACGTGCTGTTCGAGCGCACGGCGGCGAGCCCGTCCCTCCCGGTGGACGTCAGCGCGTGGCGCGCGCTGCTGTTCTGCCGCGAACACGGTGCCGCCGTGTCCGACGCGACCGTCCTCAGGACGCGCGCGCTCCTCGGCCTGAGCGGCAGCACCCCCGGCTCGTCCGCGCCGCACCCGATGTCGATGGGATCGATGTCCGCCCCGATGCTCGGCGCCCATCTGCTCGCCGCGCTCGTGGTCGCCTGGTGGCTGGCCCGCGGCGAGGCCGCCGTCTGGGAGTTCACCCGAACGGCTGCGCTGACCTGGCACCGCGCCGTCTCCGCTGTGGTCACCGGGGCCGTCGCCGCGTTCGGTGCGCCCGCCCGGCTGGTCGCGCTGCGGTGCGCGGACGCCCTGACCACCCTCCTGCTGCACTTCGACCGCGCATTGCGCGGGCCACCCCGGCCGGCGTTCGCCGCCCACTGACCTCCGTCGCATCGGCGGGGGTTGCCCACCCTGCCGTTACGGAGAACGCCATGCCCGAACGCCCACCCATCTGCGCCACCCCGGCCGCCCGACCGCGTTGGCGCAGCCGCGCCGCCGGCACGGTGGTCGCCCTGAGCGCCATCAGCGCGCTGACCCTGTCCGGCTGCGCGGCCGGCTCCACACCGGCGGCCTCGTCGTCGAGCCGGTCCGGCTTCCGCGGCACCGTGCTGGAGACGCCGATTCCGCTCACCGCGAAGACCAGCGCCGTGAGCTTCACCGACACCGCGAACGCCCACACGAGCCTGGGCGAGCTGCAGCAGGGACATCTGCTGCTGCTGTACTTCGGCTACACCCACTGCCCGGACGTCTGCCCGACGACCATGGCCGACATCGGCGCCGCCCTGAAGACGCTGCCGATCCAGGTCGCCAACGCCACCAAGGTCGTCTTCGTCACCAGCGACCCCGGGCGGGACACCCCCGCGGTGATGAAGGCGTGGCTGGCGAACTTCGACACCGGCCTGCCCGACAAGTTCATCGGGTTGACCGCATCCGACGAGACGATCGTCGCGGTCGCCGACTCGGTGGGCGTGCCGATCGACCCGCCCACCAAGAGCGCCGACGGCTCCATCGCGGTGAGCCACGGCGCACAGGTGCTGGCGTTCGTCGGCGGGAAGGCGAAGGTCGTCTGGCTCTCCGGCGCCACGACCGAGGACTACGCCCACGACATCTCCGCCCTCGTCAGCAGTGGGCTCGGGTGAGCTCGCTGCGCCTGCCGGTGCTGGCCGCGTTGGGGTTGACGGTGCTCGCCGGCTGCTCCAGCGGGCACGGGCTCGCGAGCCCGTCGGTGACGCCGGTGAGCCAGGTCGTCAACGCCAGGGTCGGGGCGATCACGATCAGCGGCGCCTACATCCCCGCCCAGGCCTCGCCGGACGTGGCGGCGGCATACTTCACTGTGGCCAACAGCGGTTCGACGCCCGACACGCTCACCTCGGTGACGACGTCGGCCGCTGCGTCGGTGCAGCTGCACGAGACGGTGACCGACGGCGGTGCCGAGACCATGGAGCCCCTGGGGTCGCTGCTGGTGCCGGCGCACGGGTCGGCGGCGTTCAGCAGCGGGCACAAGCACCTGATGCTGATGAGACCGTCGCGCAAGCTCACCGAGGGGGAGCAGGTCACCATGACGCTCCATTTCATCCACGCCGGCGCGATCACGATGACGGTGCCGGTCGTGTCGATGACCGGGGCGTCCTCCGATGACATGGGCGACATGACCATGCCGGCCGGCTCGTGAGGACGCGCACGGTGGCGGGCTCGTGAGCACCGTCGCGCCGCAGCCCAGCCGCTTCGGCTACCGGGCCACGCTCGCGGTCTCCTCGGCGCTGGCCCTCGGGGTCGCCGCCGTGGTCGTGACCGCGGTGGCGCGGCATCTGGCGGCCGGCGGCGGGATCGTGCTGCCCGCGTCCTGGTGCCGGTCGGGATCGATGACCGGGCTGCAGCCGCTCACGCTGTGGCGCCTGATCAGTGTGTGGCACGTCGACGGGGTAGCCCTCGTCGTCCTCGGCGCGATGACGTCGTTCTACCTGTGGCACGTGGCCCGCGTCCGTCGTCGGCATCCGCGCAATCCGTGGCCGCTGCGCCGGACCGCGTCCTTCCTGGCCGGTATCGGTGTCTGTGTCTACGCGACCAACGGTGCCATCGCGGTGTACGACATGGCGCTGTTCTCCGCGCACATGCTCGGCCATCTCGCGCTCGTGATGGTGGCTCCACCGCTGCTCGTGGCGGGGCGTCCGTTGACGCTACTCATGCACAGTGTGCGCAATCCCTGGCACAGCAGGGTGAAACGCTTCGCGCGCTCGCATGTCGTCACGGTTCTGACCGCGCCTCCGGTCGCGCTGGCGACCTATGCCGGTGTCATCGTGGGCACCCATCTGACCGGCTTCATGGACCTGATCATGCGCAATCCCTGGGCCGGTCAGCTGGAGCATCTGCTCTACGTGGTGGTGGGCTGCCAGTTCTTCGTGCTGGTCGTGGGCGACGAGCCGATCAAGTGGCGCCTGCCCATGCCCGGGCGCTGGATGCTGCTCGCCCTGTCGATGGCCATCGACACGTTCACCGGCATCGTGTTGCTGCAGATGACGAGCCCGATCGCGATGGACGTCCCGGCCTCGCTGTCCACGAGCGCGCTGTCCGACACCCACACCGGCGGCGCGATCATGTGGTTCGGCGGCGACGGCATCATGGGAATCATCATGCTGCTGACGGTATGGACCTGGTCGCGACGTCCGGAACACATCCGCCGCGACACAGGCGGCTGGATCGAACGGGCCCGTCGCGCCACGTTCAGCGTCCACACCGGGCAGGAGACGGCGGCCGACAGCTCCGCCGTCTCGCAGACCTTCGACGACGACGAGTCCCGTCGCGTCGCGTACAACAACTGGCTCGCCGGTCTCGAAGACCGCCAGCCGCACTGACTTTCTCCCTACTGCGTAAGGACATTCTTGTCATGAAGTGGAACCTTGCCCTGCGTGCGTCCGCTGTTGTCTCCTGCGCTGCGCTCGTGTCCGTCATCGGGATGAGCGCCGCGTCGGCCCACGTCACCGTCAGTTCGCCCGGCGCCGTCTCCGGCGGCACCGACACGATCATCTCCTTCCGCGTCCCCGACGAGAGCGACACCGCGTCGACGGTCGGGCTGAAGGTGCAGCTGCCGACGGACACCCCGATCGCCGACGTTCTCGTGCAGCCGCTGACCGGCTGGACGGCCAAGGTGATCCAGTCCAAGCTGGCGACGCCGATCACCACCGACGACGGGACGATCACCGAGGCCGTGTCCGAGATCGACTGGTCGCTGTCCACGCCGTCGGCGGCCGTGAAACCCGGGCAGTTCCAGCAGTTCGTGGTGATCGCCGGCAAGTTGCCGGACACCTCGTCGCTGACGTTCAAGGCGATCCAGACCTACAGCGACGGCAAGGTGGTGAGTTGGGTGCAGCAGTCCACCGCCGGTACCGAGGCCGACTTCCCCGCCCCCGTGCTGACGTTGGCGGCTGCGTCGGCTGCGGGTGGGACGGCTCCGGCGACCCCGTCCGCCACCGCTGCCAAGGGGGCGAGCACCGGGAGTGTGAGGATCGCGCTCGGGATCGGCGTCCTCGGCGTGCTGGTGGGTGCGTGCGGAGTGGCGCTGGCCGTCCGCCGCCGTAGCACCTGACCTGTGGTCCTCGTCTGCTGTGGAGGCAGAGTCCTACGCTCGATCACCAGGCTTCCTGCGATCGACGCGCGACGAGTAGCAGCGCGCAGGCTCCGTAGACGGCAAACGGAATCAGAATCGCGTGTTGCCCGGCGTCGCCGTGGAACAGCGGAATCACAAATCCGGCGGCGACCCCCGCGGGCGTGGCCATCAGAAGTGCCCGAGTGATAGGCCGGGGATCGCGGTACTCGCGCCCGGAATAGCGCTGGGGCACTGGCAGGTCCTCTCATTCAGCCCGTCCGCGGACAAATGCACGCTCGTTCGGAAGGTACCGCGCCCCTGTGGGACTCGTGATGCCCCGGCGGCGCGGCGTTTCAGCAGGGGCCTCGGCTCAGCGGGATTCGGTCATCCGGCCGTGGTCGACGTGCCACTGGCGGGTGGTCGCGACCGCGGAGAGCATGCGCCGGTCGTGGGTGACGAGCAGCAGGGTGCCCGGGTAGTCGGCCAGCGCAGCCTCGAGCTGCTCGATCGCGGGCAGGTCCAGGTGGTTGGTGGGTTCGTCGAGCACGAGCAGGTTCACCCCTGACGCCTGCAGCAGCGCCAGCCCGGCCCGGGTGCGCTCGCCCGGTGACAGCGACGCGGCGGGGCGCCCGACGTGGTCCCCGCGCAAGCCGAACTTCGCCAGCAGGGTGCGCAGGTCCGCGGTCACCAGCTCCGGGACCAGCCGCCCGAACACGTCCAGCACCGACTCGGGCACGGCGAACAGCCGGCGCGCCTGGTCGACCTCGCCGACGACGACACCCGGGCCGAGCCACGCGCGGCCGGAGTCCAGCGGGATCCGTCCGAGGAGCGCGGCGAGCAGCGTCGTCTTGCCCGCCCCGTTGGGGCCGGTGATCGCCACCCGGTCGGCCCAGTCCACCTGCGCGGTCACGGGCCCGAGCGTGAAGCTGCCGTTGGGGGACGTGCGGGTGACGACGGCCTCGGCCAGGACGCCGACCACCGCGCCGGACCGCGGGGCGGTGGCGATCTGCAGCTGGAGCTGCCACTCCTTGCGCGGCTCCTCGATCACCTCCAGGCGCTCGATCATCCGCTCCGTCTGGCGCGCCTTCGCGCCCTGCTTCTCGGAGGTCTCACCGCGGAGGTTGCGCCCGATCTTGTCGTTGTCGGGGGCCTTGCGCCGGGCGTTGCGGACGCCCTTCGCCATCCAGGCGCGCTGCATGTGCGCGCGCTCGCCGAGGGCGCCGAGCTGGTCGGCGTAGGAGTCGTAGGCCTCGCGCGCGTGCTGGCGGGCGACCTCCCGCTCGTCGAGGTAGGCCTGGTAGCCACCGCCGAAGTAGCCGACCTGGCGCTGGGCCAGATCCAGCTCGAGGATGCCGGTGACGGTCCGGGCAAGGAACTCCCGGTCGTGACTCACCAGGACGACTCCCGCACGCAGGCCGGTGACGAACTGCTCCAACCGCTCCAGCCCGTCCAGGTCGAGGTCGTTCGTGGGCTCGTCGAGCAGGAAGACGTCGAAGCGGCTGAGCAACAGTGCGGCGAGCGCCGCCCGGGCGGCCTGGCCTCCGGACAGCGACGTCATGTCGGCGGCCAGGTCGATCGTCAGCGCGAGGGAGTCGGAGACGGCGGCGGCGCGCTCGTCGAAGTCGGCGCCGCCCAGGTCGAGCCAGCGCTCCAGGGCGTCGGCGTAGCGGTCGTCGGCGCCGTCGTGACCATGGGTCAGGCCCTCGGCGGCGGCGGTCATGGCGGCGTCCGCGCCCTGGACGCCCGTGCGGCGGGCCAGGAATTCGAGCACGGTCTCGCCGGCTCTGCGCTCCGGTTCCTGCGCGAGGTAGCCGACGCTGGCGCCCGGCGGCGTGAGGCGGATCGTGCCCGTCTCGGGTAGGTCGAGGCCGGCGAGCTGGCGCAGCAGGGTCGACTTCCCGGCCCCGTTCACGCCGACGAGCCCGACCACGTCACCGGGGCTCACGACGAGGTCGAGATCGGTGAACAGCTGGCGGCCGCCGAAGCCGGCGGAGAGGTCCTTCGCGACCAGGGTGGCGCTCACGCGCGTCGTCCTCCCGCCGTCAGGTGCGGCGCCGCACCTGCCGCGCTCGGTCCAACCCTAGTTCGCCCGCGGTGGGGGCCGGTGCGTGCAGCCGTCCGGTCCCGGGGGCTGTTCACGCGGGCGTGCGGATCCGGATGGAGAGGCAGGTGACGCAGCCTTCGAGTTTCTCGAACTCGGAGATCTCGACGGGTACCGGCGTGTAGCCGAGGTCGCGCAGGCCGGCCGCCGCGCGCGGCGCTGCGGCGCTCACCAACAGCCTCCCGCCGCCGAGGTCGACGACGTGCGCGCCGGGTTCCTCGTCCATACCGAGATAGTGCGGGAAGAACGCCGGGTCGTCGACCACAGGGGTGTAGCCGATGACCGTCCCGTCGGGCAGGGCGGTGACGGCGGACTTCAGGTGCAGCGCCTTCGTGAGGGGCACGGCGGTGACCGACCAGCCTCGCGGCGCGAGGTGGGCCCGCAGCTGGGCGATCGCGGCTCCGTTGGTGCGCCCGCCCCGTCCGACGTAGGCGCGGTGGCCGACCTTGAGCACGTCCCCGCCGTCGAGGGTGCCCGGTGCCTCGACGGCGACCGTCTCGTGGCCCAATCGGGCGAGGACGGCCGCGGTACCGGCCACCTCCCCTGCCCGGCTCGGCGCGCCCGGCCGGGTGAGCACGGCCATCGAGCCGAACATCACCGCGCTGTCCTCCACGAACACGCCGTCCGGGCAGTCGTCGGCCGGGGGCACCTCGACGATGTCCCAGCCGGCGTCGGCGAGCGCCGCGACGTAGCCCTCCCACTGGACGAGCGCGAGGTCGGTGTCGACCGGCACCCGCTCGATGTGGGTGGTGAGCCCCTCCGCCAGCCGCGGCGAGGGTCGGCGCACGAGTGCGCGGTGCATGGTCATGCCGAGGATCCTGGCAGATCCCCGGCACGACCCCACGTGCTGTGTCGCCGGTGCTACTTCGCCGTCGTCAGGTCGTAGACGGTGACGCCGCCGACGGTCGTGGCGGTGTAGTTCGCCGCCACCCAGGCGCTGATGGCGCTGCCCGTGCTGCTGCCGCCGCCGAACCCGCCGCCGAAGCCGCCGCCCCCGCCGGTCCCGCTGCCGATGAAGTAGTGGATGTCGCCGGCCGCGACGTAGGCCTGGAACTGCGCCAGGGTCGGCGCCGGGTCGCTGCCGCTGAAGCCACCGATCGCCATCACCGCGGTGCCGCTCTCGAGTTCCAGCGGCCCGGCGGTCATCGACGACAGCGCCGCCGCCGCCCACCGGGTCCTGCTCGCCTTCAGCAACGCGACGAGCGCGGAGTTGGACGCCGTGGAGGTGGTGCCGCCACCGAGCGCTGCGCCGCCGGGCGTCCCGCCCGTCGTCCCGCCGGTCGTTCCGCCGGGCGCTGCTCCGCCGAAACCGCCTGCCTGCCCGGGCGTCGGCACGGCGCCGTCACCGCGGGCACCGAAGCCACCCGAGGGGCGGGTACGTCCGCCGAACCCGCCGCCGGCCCCACCGACACCACCGCTGGCCGACACCGAACCGACGTCGGGGATCGACCCGGTGTGCGGCACCGACGCCGTCGCCACACCGTAGGACCCGGCACCGGCGAGGACGAGCACGCCGGCCGCCAGCGCCGCCGTCACGGGGGCGAGCGCCCAGCGCAACCCCACGACCAGCGCCACGACAGCGGCGATCGCGGCGATCGCGAGGGCGTAGCGCAGTTCCGGGTGCCAGGTCGGCGTGCGATCGAGCAGGCGGTAGCTCCACCATCCCGTCACAGCGGCGAGTCCGGCCGCGACGAGGCGTGCGGTCAGCTCAGCCCGTTGCCGCCAGAGGATCAGCGCAACGGTGGCGATCAGGCCGGCGATCGCCGGTGCCAGCGCGACGGTGTAGTACGGGTGGATGGTGCCCTGCATGTAGCTGAAGACCAGGCCGGTGACGATCAGCCATCCGCCCCAGAGGATGAGCGCGGCGCGGACCAGGTCCGTGCGCGGCGCGCGGCGGGTCAGGTACAGCCCCGCCACCAGGCCCAGCAGGGCCGCGGGCAGCAGCCACGAGATCTGCAGCCCCATCTCGTCGCTGAACAGTCGCGTCAGGCCGGTCGAGCCGCCGAAGGACGCGCCGCCCCCTCCTCCGCCGCCCCCTCCTCCGCCGCCGTTGCCGCTCCCGCCGAACAGGCGGCCGAGGCCGTTGTAGCCGAAGGCCAGGCCCAGCGTGCTGTTGTCGGTGGAGCCGCCGATGTAGGGGCGTGAGGACGCCGGCCACAGCTCCACGATCGCCACCCACCAGCCGGCGCCGACCACGAGGGCCACGCCGGACAGCAGCAGTTGCCGGATGCGCTTGCCCAGCTGGGGCGGGCCGGCGATCAGGTACACCAGCCCGAAGGCGGGGACGACCAGCAGGGCCTGGCCCATCTTCGCGATGAACGCCAGCCCGACGAGGGCACCGGCGAGCACCAGCCAGCGCGTCCGTCCGGCCTCGAGGGCGCGCACGACCGCGTAGCCGGCGGCCACGAGGAGCAGCACCAGCGCGGCGTCGGGGTTGTTGAACCGGAACATCAGGACGGCCGCGGGGGTGAGCGCCAGGATCGCCCCGGCGATGAGGCCGGCAGCGTGACCGGAGACCCGGCGCACCGCCCCGTACACCAGGCCGACCGCCGCGACGCCTTCGAGCGCCTGCGGGGCCAGCATGCTCCAGCTGGAGAACCCGAAGATCCGTCCGGAGAGCTCCATCGGCCAGAACGCCAGGGGCGGCTTGTCGACGGTGATGAAGTTCGAGGAGTCGAACGAGCCGAAGAACATCGCCTTCCAGCTCTGGGTACCGGCCTGCACGGCCGCGGCGTAGAAGTCGTTGGCGTTGCCGGACGCGCTCAGATTCCACAGGTAGAGCAGCGCCGTCGCGGCGAGCAGGCCGAGCAGGGCCGGTCGGGCCCAGCGGGGGTCGCCCTCGGGACCGCGGACGACGCGGCGCGCGCGGCCCCCGATCGAACGATCCGGCGGGTCGGCCGGCAGCGAACTGCCGTAGCCGGCGGGAAGTACCCACCGGCCCGGCTCGCCCGGTCGCCCAGGTTCCTCGACGGGCGGGAAGGAGATGGTGATCGCGTCGGTCATGACCGGGCGGCTCCGTTCGGTGCGGTCTGTGCGGACGGGCTCGGTTCGGGTTCCGGGGCGAACACCCAGGTCCGGAAGGCGGCGAAGCGGACGACGGTGGCCAGCGCGTTCGCCGCGACGAGCACGCTGACCTCCACCAGGCGGCTGGAGCCGGCGCCGGTGATCGCGAGCAGGCCCAGGGAACCGCTGGTGATCACCAGGCCCAGGGCGAAGACGAGCAGGCCCTGCAGGTGCTGGCGGGCGGCGCCGGTGCGGCCGCGGACGCCGAAGGTGAGGCGCCGGTTGGCCGCGGTGTTGGCGATCGCGGTGACGAGCAGGGCCACGAAGTTGGCGCCCTGCGGCCCGAACTCTCCGCGGAGCAGCCAGAACAGTCCCAGGTAGGCCCCGGTGCTCAGCACACCGATCCCGGCGAAGCGCGCGAGTTGGTGGCCGAAGGACGGCCGCGCCTGGCTGCCGATGGCCCCGCGCCCGAGGCGGGCGCCGATCTCGGCGAGCGGGAAGCGGTTGGTGGCCAGGGCCCGCGCCAGGCGCGCCACGCCCTTGAGGTCCTTGACCGCGGTGTCGACGAGAGCGACGCGGCTGTCCGGGTCGTCGACCCAGTCCACGGGGACCTCGTGGATGCGCAGGCCGGCCTGTTCGGCGAGCACGAGCAGCTCGGTGTCGAAGAACCAGGCGTTGTCCTCGACCAGGGGCAGCAGCAGTTCCGCCGCGTCGCTGCGGATGGCCTTGAAGCCGCACTGGGCATCGCTGAAGCTCACCCCGAGGGCGGCCCGCAGGATGGTGTTGTAGGAACGGGAGATCAGGTCGCGCTTGGGGCCGCGCACGACGCGCGCCCCGGTGGCCAGGCGGCTGCCGATCGCGAGATCGCTGTGCCCGGACAGCAGCGGCGCGATGAGCGGAAGCACCGCCGCGAGATCCGTGGAGAGGTCGACGTCCATGTAGACCAGCACCTGCGCCCCGCTGGCGCTCCACGCGGTGCGCAGCGCCAGGCCACGGCCCTTGCGATCAAGGCGGATCCCGGCGACGCAGTCGAGGGCGTCGTGCAGTTCCTCGACGACGGCCCAGGTCGCGTCGGTGCTGGCGTTGTCGGCGATGGTGATGCGGAAGGTCGTCGGCAGGTTCGCGACGAGATAGCGGTGCAGCCGGGCCACGCTCGGCCCGACGCCGCCCGCCTCGTTGTGGACGGGAACGACGATGTCGACGACCGGCTCACCGGTCTCTCCCCGGGCGGGCAGACGCAGCACGTCGGCCCCTGCCAGGTCGGCGGAGTCGTCGGCTGCCAGGGGTGCTCGATCGTCCAGGGACACGCTCATCAATCTCTCCTCAGTGGTGAACTGGGAAGAGCGTCGCCAGTGAACCTGTTCGTTGGCTGGACTCCACCTAGCAGGGAGCACAGAGAGCGCTCAGCAATCACATGGTTTGTGTTTCCGGCATGTGTCCTGGGCCGGCGTTTCACACCGCAGCGGTGGCGCGGACGCCGAATCTCCCGCTGCGGTGTGAAACCGGGTCAGCTGTCAGCTGTCGGCCGCGTCCCCGGTGAACTGCGCCAGGGTGGCGGCGTCCTCGGCGAGGATCAGGTACAGCGAGCGGCGGGCCTGGGCGAGGATCTCGCGGGCCGCGGCGATCTGCGCGTCGGAGCCTCCCCGTGCGAGCTGGCGGGCGGCGATGTGGATGTCCTCGACCGGACTGCGCAGATCGCTGGCGCCGCCGGCTTCGGCGGCGAGGGTGGCGAACGGGTCGCCCAGCGTGTCCTTGTTCTCGGCGACGTAGGTCCGGCCCGCCTCGGTCAGCGTGGCCAGCTTGCGGCCGCCGCCCTCCGTGGACATGGTGACCAGGCCCTCGTCGCGGAGCTGGCCGATCGTCGGGTAGACGGCGCCCGGGCTCGGGTGCCAGGCACCCTCGGTCCGCTCCTGCATGGACTGCATGAGCTGGTAGCCGTACATCGGCTCGTCGGCCAGCAGCAGCAGGATCGCCGCCCGGACGTCGCCGCGTTGCGCGCGTCCGCGTCCGCCGCCGTGACGGTGGCCGCCGCGCATGCGCCGGCGTACCTCGGGGCCGTGGTCGGGCCGCAGCCCGTGGTCGTGACGGCGGTGCATCCGCCGTCCTCGGTGGTGCATGGTCTCGGCTGCCTCTGTGGTGTCGCAGCCTGTGCGAGTGGGGTTGTGCATGTGTCCTCCTAGTAGTTGATGCACTCACGATATATCGCGATTGCATCTGGCACAAGGAGTGCGGTGTGTGCATTTCATTCCCCGCTCCGCCGCGGGGAACGTGCCGGGACCTGCACGGGGCTCCGGCGCGACGCCCTCACTCCGGGCCGTGCGTAGGCTGGTCCGGGGTTGAAGAGCAGTCCTCGAGTGCGCCGCGACGGAAGGACCAGCCCATGCCCGCCACCGTTCTCGTGACCGGGGCCTCCGGCTTCATCGGATCCCATCTGTGCCGGGCGCTCGTCGCCGACGGGCACACCGTCCGCGCGATGACGCGTCACCCTGACACCTACGAGGGCGCCGGAACCCCCATCGCCGGCGATGTCAGCGACGCGGCCAGCCTGCGCGAGCCGCTCGAGGGCGTGTCGGTGGCGTACTACCTCGTCCACTCGCTCGACTCCGCCGACTTCGTCGACATGGACGCCGACGCGGCGCGCTCGTTCAGCAAGGCCGCGGCGTCGGCGGGCGTGGAGCGGATCATCTACCTGGGCGGCCTCGGCAGTGACGACGAGGCGCTGTCGGAGCACCTGCGCTCGCGGCGCGAGGTGGAGACGCTGCTGGGCGCCGACGGGGTGCCGGTGACCGTGCTGCGCGCTGCCGTGGTGATAGGCCACGGCGGCATCTCGTGGGAGATGACGCGCCAGCTCGTCGACCACCTGCCGGTGATGATCGCGCCGCGCTGGGTGAAGACCCGTACCCAGCCGATCGCGCTGAGCGACGTCATCCGTTACCTGGTCGGCGTGCTGGACGCCCCGGCGGCACTCGGGCGGGTGTTCGAGGTCGGCGGCCCCGAGGTGCTGCGCTACGTCGACATGATGCAACGGGTCGCGCTCATCGCCAACAGCCGGCCGCTACCCGTGCTGCCGGTGCCGTTGCTGACGCCCCGGCTGTCCTCGGCCTGGCTCGCGCTGGTCACCGACGTGGACCTGGCCACCGCGCGCAACCTGATCGACTCGATGACGAACGAGGTCGTCGTGCACGACAATTCCATCCGGGACGTCGTGCCGGGGGAGCCGATGGGCTATGACGATGCGGTTCGCGCCGCGCTCGCGGAGAGGGCCGCGTCTCGATGAGGACGCTGTCCGCCCGGCTCGAGGAGCTGGTCCGGCCGTCGCTGCTGGACAAGGTCGAACGCGACCACCATCAGAGCGACGCCGCGTTCCTCCGCAGGCGCATCGTCGTCGTCATCGTGCTCGTCGTCGGCGCGACCCTGCTCGGCCTCACCCTGTCGGTGCGGCGGGGAGCTCCGGCGTTCTACCCGCTGACGGCCGGCCTCGCGGCGGTCTGGGTGGTCGGCGGGTTCCTGTCGGGGCCGCTGCATCTGGGGCGCATCCCGTTCCGCGGCTCCCTGCGCCGGCCGATCGTCACCCCGATCATCACGGGCCTGCTGGCGTCGGCCGTCTTCGTGATCGGCGCGCTGGTCGTCCGCCAGATCCCGCCGCTGCGCGACTACGTCCAGAACGTGCTCGACCACGCCAAGTACGGCTCGCTGCCGCTCGTCGCGGCGTTGACGCTGCTCAACGGCGTCGCCGAGGAGATCTTCTTCCGCGGTGCGCTGTACGCCGCCATCGGTGTGCGGCGTCCGGTCGTCATCTCGACGGTGATCTACGCGATCGTCACGGTGGCGACCGGCAACCCGATGCTGGTGTTCGCGGCGGCGACCCTGGGCCTGGTGCTCGGCCTGCAACGCCGCGCGTCCGGTGGCGTGCTGGCACCGATCCTCACGCACGTGACGTGGTCGGCCGCGATGATCTTCGCCCTGCCGCCGCTGTTCTCCGGCCACTGATCCCGGGGACCGCCTCGCGGCCGGTCGACGAGTCCCCGAAAGCAGGAAAGCCGAACCCCTAGGGGCCTCAGCTCGTCCGGGTTCCCTGCGTCCGGGATTCCTCGGAGATCACATTGGTGGGCAAGGGGGGAGTTGAACCCCCACGTCCTTTCGGACACACGGACCTGAACCGTGCGCGTCTGCCATTCCGCCACTTGCCCGCGACTGTCAATCAGGCGACAGGGAAGGCTAGCACGTTCGGCAGGTGCGATTTTCGGGGCGTCTGCGGCGTTCACAGTAGGATCTGGGTCAATGAGGGAAGCACGCCGCGGCAACCGCCGTAGGGCGCAGCCCCGCCGCACCCCCGACTGGAAGGCAGGAACCTGATGAGCCTGGCGCAGCGCTTCGAGCGCCGCCTCGAGAGCGTCGTCGGTTCGGCCTTCGCACGCGTCTTCAAGGGACAGGTCGAGCCGGTCGAGATCGGCACCGCTCTGGAACGCGAGGCCAGCGACAAGAAGGCCGTGATGGGCAACGGGCACATCTTCGCGCCCAACCGCTATCGCGTGAGCCTCGGCGTCGCCGACTACGACCACCTCTCGCCCTGGGAGGTGCAGCTCTGCAACTCGCTGGCCGAGCTCGTCCAGGAGTATCTCGACGACAACGGCTGGACCACCGTGGGCGACATCGAGGTCTACCTGCACCGCGACGAGACGCTGCGCACCGGCGTCTTCGGCGTCGCGTCCCGGATGGAGGCCGAGGCCCCGCCGCGGCAGCGACCGTACGACTCGCTGTCACTGCCTGCGGTACCCGGATTGCAGCCCGGCGAGTACGAGCACCCGTTCGGCAGTCCCCCGGAACCGGACTTCGTCGGTGGCCTGCACGCCGAGCAGCCTGAGCCTGAGCCCGAGTCCGCGCCCTACGAGCAGCCCGCCGCCCAGGGATGGGACGCCGCGGCCGCCTACGCCGCCCCCGGGTTCGCTCCGCCACCCGGCGTGGCTCCGCCGGCCGGCTACGGCCAGCCCGGCTACGCCCCTCAGCCCGGGTACGGGCAGCAACCGGGCTACGGGCAGCAGCCCGGCTACGGCCAGCCCTATGCCCAGCAACCGGAGTACGCCCAGCAGCCCGGGTACGCGCAGCAGCCCGGGTACGCGCAGCCGCCGGCGTATGCCCAGCCACCCGTCGCCGAGGCGCCGCGCCGGCCTCAGGTACGCGGCCGGCTCGTCGTCGACGACTCCGACCGTGCCCTGATCCTGCGCCGCGGGAGCAACGTCATCGGCCGGGGCCAGGACGCCGACCTGCAGCTGCTCGACCAGGGGGTCTCCCGGCGCCACGTCGACGTCCAGTTCGACGGCGAGTACGCGGTCGCCTACGACCTCGGCTCGACCAACGGCACGTCCGTCAACGGGCACCCGGTCGGCAGCCACCAACTGCAACACGGGGACGTTCTGCGGGTCGGGCACACCCGAGTCGTCTACCAACAGGACGTCGGGTGACGTTCGCCGCTGCTGACGCAGTCCCGGCGTCGGAACAGGGCCGCGAGGTGTCTTCGTGAACTCCCCGCTGGCCATCCAGCTGATGCGCTTCTCCTTCCTCGTCCTGCTGTGGCTGTTCATCTACGGAGCCGTGCGCGTGGTGCGTTCGGACCTCCGCTCGGCCGGGCAGAACCGGGTCGCGCTGCCGCCGCCCACCCGTCGCCGGCGCAGCCAGCCCTCGGGCGGTGACGGGCGCCGGGCGCCGTCCTACCTGGTCGTCACCGAGGGCAGCCTCGCCGGGACGCGGGTCCCGCTCACCGGCTCGCCGGTCCTCATCGGCAGGGCCGACGACTCGACGCTCGTGCTGTCCGACGACTACGTCAGCACCCGCCACGCGCGCATCAGCCAGCAGGACAACGTCTGGTACCTCGACGACCTGGGGTCCACGAACGGCACGTATCTCGGTCAGATGCGCATCACCGGCCCCGTCCCGCTCGAGCCGGGCGTGCCCGCGCGCATCGGCAAGACGGTCCTCGAGCTGCGATGACCGTCGGCCTGCGCTACGCCATCCGATCGGACAAGGGACTGGTCCGCGGCAACAACGAGGACTCCGTCTACGCCGGACCCCGGTTGCTCGCGATCGCGGACGGCATGGGCGGTCACGCCGGCGGTGAGGTCGCCAGCAAGATCGTCATCGGCGCGGTCGAGGACCTCGACGAGGACCGGCCGGTCGAGGACCTGATCACGTCGCTGCGGGAAGCCGTGGAGGACGCCAACACGACGCTGTCCCTGGCCGTCGAGCGCAACCCCGATCTGGAAGGCATGGGCACGACGCTCACCGCCCTGCGGTTCAGCGGCACCAAGGTCGGTCTGGTCCACGTCGGCGATTCACGGGCCTACCTGCTGCGCGACGGCCAGCTCACCCAGATCACCCACGACGACACCTACGTGCAATCCCTCGTCGACGCCGGCCGCCTGACGCTCGAGGAGGCCAGCCACCACCCGCGCAAGTCCGTGATCCTGCGCGCGCTCAACGGGGCCGACCTCGAGCCCGACATCTCCATCCGCGAGGCGCGCCAGGGCGACCGGTATTTGCTGTGCACCGACGGCCTGACCGACGTGCTCCGGGCCGAGACCCTCCACGAGGCCCTGGCCGAGGGCGATGCGCAGGAGTGCGCCGACCGGCTCGTGGCCCTGGCCCTGCGCGGCGGCGGCCCGGACAACGTCACCTGCATCGTCGCCGACGTCGTGGAGCCCGGCCGCGGCGACGACGTCCCGGTGGTCGCCGGCGCCGTGGTCGACCCCGCCGAGCAGACCGCCGACGACGAGAGCCCGGCAGCGCGCGCGGCCGGACTCGGCACCTCGGCGGGCGTACCGGTCAAGGCACGCCGGGGCGAGCGGCGCTGGCCCCGCGTCGTCGTGCCCGTGATCATCGTGCTCGTCCTGGCCGGTGCGGCCGTCGGGACCTGGATCTGGACGCAGACGCAGTACTTCGTGGGCAGCGACCACGGGACGGTCGCTGTCTTCCAGGGTGTGGACACCGAGCTGGGACCGCTGAAGTTCTACAGCATGGTCTCGGCCAGCGACGTCCAGCTCAGCGATCTGAAGCCGGTCGTGCGGGCGCAGGTGTCCGACGGCATCACCGCCCGCGACCGCGCCGACGCCGACGCCATCGTCTCCCGGCTCAAGAGCGGGCAGTTGCTGCCGATCTGTCCGGCAGTGACGCCCACCCCGACGACGACCCCGACCCATGTGTCCACCACGACGCCGCGGGTGACGCCGACCGCCACACCGACGGCCAGGACCACGGCGAAGTCCACCGCGCAAGTCCACCGCGAAGTCGACGGCCAAGTCCACCGCCAAGTCCACCGCCCGCGGGACCACCGCTGCCCGCCGGACCACGGCCGCCGCGACGCCGTCCATCCCCGGCCCCACGCTGACCCCGTCGCCGGACCAGACGCCGGTCGTCGGGATCGACTGCAGGAACCCCCGATGAGCGCGCGCACGGGTGACACCCAGATCACGCCGCTGCCCGGCGCACCGTCCCCGGCAGCGCCGCGGACGCGGACCGGCCGCGCCGCCGAGCTGTACCTGCTCGTCTTCGCCGTGCTGATCGTGGCGGCCGCCGAGGCGGTCGTGGAGGCGACGCTGGACGGGCGGATCGGCAGCCACGTCGTCTCCTACGCCGCGATCGCCGCCGTCCTCGCCGCCGTCACCCACCTGACGGTGTGGCGCACCGCCCGCTACGCCGACCCCGTCCTCGTGCCCTGCGTCGTCCTGCTCAACGGCCTCGGGCTGGTGATGATCCACCGCATCGACCTGGCGCTGAAGCAGGTGTCGGTCGAGAACGGCACCACCTTCGACGGTGCCTCCGCGCCCACGCAGGTGGTGTGGACCGCCGTTGGTCTCGTGCTGTTCGTGGCGATCATGATCATCGTCCGCGACCACCGGGTGCTGGCCCGGTTCGGTTACACGGTCGCGCTCGTCGGGCTGTTCTTCCTGGCGCTGCCGGCGGTCCTGCCCGCGCGCTACTCCGAGGTGTACGGCGCCCGGATCTGGATCAAGGTCGCCGGGTTCTCGATCCAGCCGGGAGAGTTCGCCAAGATCGCGTTGACGATCTTCGCCGCGTCCTACCTGGTCACCAAGCGCGACGTCCTCGCCCTGGCCGGGCGCAAGGTCCTCGGCCTGGAACTCCCGCGCGGGCGTGACCTCGGCCCGGTCCTGCTGGCCTGGCTGATCAGCATCGGGGTCCTGGTGCGCGGCCACGACCTAGGCACGTCGCTGATGTTCTTCGGGCTGTTCATCGTGCTGCTCTACGTGGCCACCGAGCGCGTCAGCTGGGTCGTCATCGGCCTGGTCCTGTTCGCCGGTGGCACGGTGGTCGCGTACCACCTCTTCACGAACCTGCACACCCGCGTCACCGTCTGGCTGCACGCGTTCGACTACGAGCAGGGCATCGGCTATCAGCTGACCCAGTCGCTGTTCGGGCTCGGGACGGGCGGGATGTTCGGCACCGGCCTGGGCGGCGGCAGCCCGGAGAGCGTGCCCGTCGTCAAGACCGACTTCATCCTCAGCGCGTTCGGCGAGGAACTGGGGCTGTTCGGCCTCGTGGCCATCCTCGCGATCTACGCCCTGCTCATCTTCCGGGGGATGAGTGCCGGGCTGCTGGTGCGGGACTCCTTCAGCAAGCTGCTGGCGACGGGCCTGTCGTTCTCGCTCGGGCTGCAGCTGTTCGTGGTCGCCGCGGGCGTGACGCGCCTGCTGCCCGAGACGGGGCTGACCACGCCGTTCCTGTCCTACGGCGGGTCCTCACTGGTCGCCAACTACGCCCTGCTGGCGCTGCTGGTCAAGATCTCCGACGCGGCCCGCCGCCCCGCGCAGCCGGTGCGCCCCGTGCCCCCGGCCAGCGTCGCCCCCGCCGAGGCGGTGAGCGCGTGAACCGGCCGATCCGCCGCGTGGCGGCCGCCGTCGGCGTGCTGTTCCTGGCGCTGCTCGTCAACCTCAACTACGTCCAGGTCTACAAGGCCAACTCGTTCCGGACGAACCCCGCCAACCGGCGGGTGCTGCTGACGGAGTTCTCCAGCCAGCGGGGCTCCATCGTGGTGCAGGGCGTGTCGGTCGCCGACTCGGTGAAGACCGACGACCGGCTGAAGTACCTGCGCACCTATCCGGGTGGGGCCACCTACGCCGCGGTCACCGGGTACAACTCGCTGCTCGTCTACGGCAACACCGGCATCGAGGACGCCGAGGCCAACCTGCTCTCCGGCCAGGACGACCGCCTCTTCGGCACCCACTTCGCCGACCTGCTCACCGGGCGCGACCCGCGTGGCGGCAACGTCGTGCTCACCCTCAACGCCAAGGCCCAGGCCGCGGCGTACAAGGCGATGGGCAACCGCAAGGGCGCGGTGGTCGCGATCGACCCGTCGACGGGGGCCATCCTCGCCGCGGTCAGCACACCGTCCTACGACCCGACCGTGCTGAGCTCGCACAATCCCGACTCGATCATCGCCGCGTACAAGAAGCTCAGCGCCGACAAGTCCCAACCGCTGCTGAACCGGGCCTTCGACCAGCTGTACCCGCCCGGATCGGTCTTCAAGGTCGTCGTCGCGGCCGCGGCGCTGAAGGACAAGCGGACGCCCTCGACCGTCCTCCCCGCGCCGAACAAGATCACGCTGCCGGGGACCACGACCACGCTGGAGAACTACGAGGGCGAGTCCTGCAGCAACAACGGCAAGTCCACGCTCGACCATGCGCTGACCGTCTCCTGCAACACCGCGTTCGCCCAGCTCGGGATGGACCTCGGTACCGACGCGGTCCGCTCCGAGGCCGCGTTGTTCGGCATGAACGACCAGACCTCGTCCGTTCCCCTGCAGGTGGCCGCGTCGACCATCGGCCCGGTCGTGGATCAGGCCTCGCTGGCGCAGTCCTCCATCGGCCAGCGCGACGTGCGGGTCACGCCCCTCCAGGCAGCGATGATCTCGGCGGCGGTGGCCAACGGCGGCGTGCTGATGCAGCCCTACCTCGTCGCGCAGGAGCTCGCCCCGAACCTGTCGGTCCTGTCGAGCACCACGCCGCAGCAGCAGAGCACGGTGCTGGACCCGTCGCAGGACGCCGAGTTGACGCAGATGATGGAGCACGTCGTCTCCGAGGGGACGGGCACCGCGGCCCAGATCCCCGGGATCGCGGTCGCGGGCAAGACCGGCACCGCCGACACCGGCGTCGTCCTGTCCAACGGGCAGGACCAGCCGCCGCACGCGTGGTTCACCGGGTTCGCGCCGGCCAACAAGCCCCGGATCGCCGTCGCCGTGGTCATCGAGAACGGCGGCGTGACCGGCAGTGAGACGACGGGTGGCAAAGCCGCCGCGCCGGTCGCCGCAGCGGTCATGCAGGCATATCTCTCCTCGATCGGTAGTAAATAGATGATCAACATGAGTAAGGACAGTGATGACTGAGCCGCGGCTGGTCGGAAACCGCTACGAACTGGGCGCCCTGCTCGGGTACGGCGGCATGGCCGAGGTGCACCTCGGGCGCGACATCCGCCTCGGGCGCCAGGTGGCGGTCAAGGTGCTGCGGGTGGACCTCGCCCGCGACCCCTCCTTCCAGACGCGGTTCCGGCGGGAGGCGCAGTCGGCCGGTGGGCTCAACCACCCGGCGATCGTGGCCGTGTACGACACCGGCGAGGACCAGACGCCCGAGGGCAACGTCCCCTACATCGTCATGGAGTACGTCGACGGGCGGACGCTGCGTGACGTCCTGAGCAGCGAGGGGCGCCTCGAGCCCAACCGCGCGATGGAGATCGTCGGCGAGGTCTGCGCCGCGCTGGACTTCAGCCACCGCCACGGAATCGTCCACCGCGACATCAAGCCGGCGAACGTCATGATCACCAAGACGGGCGCGGTCAAGGTCATGGACTTCGGCATCGCGCGTGCCCTGGCCGACGACCAGGCGACCGTCACCCAGACCGCCGCGGTCATCGGCACGGCCCAGTACCTCTCTCCGGAGCAGGCCCGCGGGGAACCGGTCGACGCCCGCTCCGACGTCTACTCCACCGGCTGCCTGCTGTACGAGCTGGTCACCGGGCACCCGCCGTTCCAGGGTGACTCCCCGGTTGCGGTGGCCTATCAGCACGTCCGGGAGAGCGCGACCGTGCCCTCCGCGGTCAACCCGGCGGTGCCGCGGTCGCTGGACTCCATCGTGATGAAGGCCCTGGCGAAGAACCCGCTGAACCGCTACCAGTCGGCCGCCGACATGCGCGCGGACCTCCAGCGGGCGATCGCGGACCGTCCCGTCGTGGCCGAGCCGGTGCTCAACGACGACGAGCGCACCCAGCTGATCTCCCGCTCCGGCGGCACGGGTCCGGATTCCGGCGTGGTGCGGTTGTCGGAGGGCTACGACGACCGGGAGAGCTCACGCCGCACCGCGCTGATCTGGGTGGCGATCGTGGTGGCGCTCCTGCTCGTCATCGGCGGGACGGCGTACGCGCTGGTCAGCTCCGGCGGCAAGGACAAGGCCGCGAAGGTGACGATGGTGACCGTACCGACGCTGGTGGGCGTGAAGTCCACCCAGGTGGCCGCGCTGGTCACCACGTCGCAACTGCAGCTGGCCGCCGACCCGGAGCAGGTCAACACCTGTGCCGATGCCACCGTGCTGGTCGGGCAGGTGTGCACCCAGGACCCGCCGGCGAACACGGTCGTCGCCCAGAACACCCCCGTCACGGTGACGATCTACATCGGCCCGCAGACGGCGACGGTGCCCTTCCTCGTCGGCAAGACCCTCGACGCCGCGATCGCGGCGATCGACAAGCTGCAGCTGACGCCCGATCCGCAACCGATCAACAACAGCGCGCCGGTGAACCAGATCGTCAAGCAGGACCCTGACGGCGGCACGCTCAAGCTCGGTTCCAAGGTCACGCTCTACTACTCCACCGGCAAGGTGAAGATCCCCGATGTCGCCGGGCTCAGCGACTCCGCGGCCCGCAGCAAGCTGAACCTGGCCGGTTTCCTCAAGCTGGCTCCGACCGACGGCAGCGATCCGAACACCGACCCGGCCAAGACCGGCAAGGTCTCCCGCACCGACCCGGCGACCGGTAGCACCGTGGACCCGAACACCACCACGGTGACGATCTATCTGTGGAGCAAGCCGCCACTGCCGAGTTGCGGCCCGACGACCACCCCGACCACCGGGGCGTCGACCTCACCGCCGGTGCCGCCGACCAGCCCGACGCCGACCTCGCCGACGCCGACCGTGTCGCCCACCTGCACCTGACGGATCGCCGGGCTCCGGCGGGCGAGCGGCCGGCTCCGGCGGGAGGCACCGCCGGCGGCCGCCCGTCGCGGCGTGCTCAGGCGGGCGATCCGCTACTGGAGGTAGTGCTCGACGTTGTCGGTGGTGCGGGTCTCAGCGTTCTCGGGGTTCTCGCCGAACTCCTCCCGCGCCCGCCGCTGGCGCAGCAGGTCCCAGGCCTGATCCAGCTGCTCTTCCAGCTGGGTCAGGCGGTCGCGTTCGGCGGCGTGCAGGCCGTCGCGCGCGTGCGCCGAGCGGAGGTGCTTCTCCTCGTCGACCAGGCTGTTGATCTTGTGCAGGATCTCGGCGTCGTCCATGTGTGTCTCCCTCGATCGGTCTCCTGCCCGTTGACTCTAGGGTGCCCGCCGTCGGCTGCGGCGCGGGCGGGCAGCCGGAACCCCCTCGTGGGAAATGTCGGCTCCGTACGGTACACACGAAGGCATGAGCGAGAACGAACTCAACCTGGTCCCCCTGCCCGGCAGCGAGCGCTCGGAGGTCGCGGGCATGCAGCCCGCCGCCATCCCCCGCTCCGACGCGGACACCGTCGAGGTCACGATCGTCCTGCGCCGCCAGGCCGACGTGCCCGACTCCGCCCTCAGCGCGCCCGGGAACGCCGCCGACCTGGCTCCCTACGGTGCCGCCCAGGCCGACGTCGACGCCGTCACCGGCACGCTCGGCGGGCTCGGCCTGCGGATCGTCGCCGTCGACGCCGCATCGCGCCGCGTACGGGTGTCCGGGACGGTGCCGCAGCTGGAGCGGATCTTCGGCACGACGCTGGGTGCAGCGCCCGCGCCGGCGTCCGGACCGCCGTCGACCGCCGTCCACCGCGTCCGCAGTGGTGGGCTGTCGATCCCGGCGGAGCTGGACGGGATCGTGACCGCCGTGCTCGGCCTCGACGACCGTCCGCAGTCACGCGCGCTGTACCGGACCGCGTCGACGGCCGCGGTATCGGCCAGCTTCACGCCCCTCCAGCTGGGCGCCATCTACGACTTCCCGCCCGGCACCGACGGCACCGGCCAGACGGTGGCGATCATCGAGCTCGGCGGCGGCTTCGCCCAGACCGATCTCGACGCGTACTTCTCGGGCCTCGGCGTGGCGTCGCCGACGGTGACCGCGGTGGGCGTCGACGGGGCGACGAACGTCCCCGGTCAGGATCCCAACGGCGCGGACGGCGAGGTGCTCCTCGACATCGAGGTGGTCGGCGCGCTCGCGCCCGGCGCGGACATCGTCGTCTACTTCGCGCCCAACACCGACGCCGGCTTCCTCGACGCCGTCGCCCAGGCCGCCCACGCCACACCGGCGCCGGTCGCGATCAGCATCAGCTGGGGTCAGAGCGAGGACCAGTGGACGGCGCAGGCGCGCAAGGCGATGGACGACGCGTTCGTCGACGCGGCCGCGCTCGGGGTCACGGTCACCGTGGCGGCGGGTGACGACGGCTCCACCGATCGCGAGACCGACGGCGGGGTGCACGTCGACTTCCCGGCCGCGAGTCCGCACGTTCTCGCCTGCGGGGGGACCAGCCTCACCGCCCAGGGCACGACCGTCTCGGCGGAGAAGGTGTGGAACAACGGCGCCGGGCAGGGTGCCACCGGTGGCGGCGTCAGCACGACGTTCGCGCGCCCCGCCTGGCAGTCGGGCGTGGACGTCCCCACGCCGCCGGGCGGCTCGGCGGGCGGCTCGGCGGCCGACTCGACCTCCGGCGGCCGGGGAGTCCCGGACGTCGCCGGGGACGCCGATCCGGCCACCGGGTACGAGGTGCTCATCGACGGCCAGCGCTCGGTCATCGGGGGGACGTCGGCAGTGGCGCCGCTGTGGGCGGCGCTCATCGCGCGGCTGGCCCAGGCCGGCGGCAGCCGCTTCGGCCTCATCGCACCCCGGCTCTACGCCGGGGCGACGCAGACGGCGACGGCGCCGGGGTTCCGTGACATCACAGCCGGGACGAACGGCGCGTACTCCGCGGGCCCCGGGTGGGACGCCTGCACCGGTCTCGGCGTGCCGATCGGCACCGACCTGGCCACGGCCCTCAGCCGCCCTGTCAGCGGCTGAGGCGGTGCCTCCGGTCCGCGAGAGGGACCGGCTGCCTACGGGGTGTGGCCTGCTCTAGTGGCGCTCCGGGTAGCCGGTGTACACCTGGCGCGGGCGGCCGATCTTGGTCGCGGGGTCGGAGATCATTTCCTGCCACTGCGCGATCCAGCCGGGCAGCCGCCCGAGCGCGAACAGGACGGTGAACATCCGCGGGGTGAAGCCCATCGCCTTGTAGATCAGGCCCGTGTAGAAGTCGACGTTCGGGTACAGCTTGCGGGAGACGAAGTAGTCGTCGGCCAGCGCGATCTCTTCCAGCTTCAGCGCGATGTCCAGCAGCGGGTCCGGCTTGTTCATCCGGGCCAGGACGTCGGTCGCGGTCTTCTTCACGATGACCGCGCGCGGGTCGAAGTTCTTGTAGACGCGGTGCCCGAAGCCCATCAGCTTCACGCCCTGGTCCTTGTTCTTGACCCGCTCGACGAACTTCGACACGTCGCCGCCGTCGGCCTGGATCTGCTGCAGCATCTCCAGCACCGCCTGGTTGGCGCCACCGTGCAGCGGGCCGAACAGGGCGTTGACCCCGGCCGAGACCGAGGCGAAGAGGTTCGCGTTGGCCGAGCCGACCAGCCGCACCGTCGACGTCGAACAGTTCTGCTCGTGGTCGGCGTGCAGGATGAAGAGCATGTCCAGGGCCTTGGCGATGACCGGGTCGACTTCGTACTCGGTCGACGGCACCCCGAAGGTCATGCGCAGGAAGTTGCTGACGTAGTCGAGGCTGTTGTCCGGGTACAGGAACGGCTGGCCGATCGACTTCTTGTGCGCGTAGGAGGCGATCGTCGGCAGCTTGGCCATCAACCGGATGGTCGACATCTCGACGTGCTCCGGATCGAAGGGGTCCAGGCTGTCCTGGTAGAAGGTCGAGATCGCGCTGACGCCCGAGGACAGCACTGCCATGGGGTGGGCCTCGCGGGGGAACGCCTCGAAGAAGCGGCGCATCTCCTCGTGCAGCAGGGTGTGGTGGCGGATGCTGTCGGCGAAGGTGGTCAGCTGCTCCGGGGTCGGCAGCTCGCCGTAGATCAGCAGGTAGGAGACCTCCAGGAACGAGGACTTGGCTGCAAGCTCCTCGATCGGATAGCCCCGATAGCGCAGGATGCCGGCGTCGCCGTCGATGAACGTGATCGCCGACTTGCACGAGGCGGTGTTGACGAAGCCGACGTCGAGGCCGACCCGCCCGGTTGCCTTGAGCAGGGAGGACACGTCGATGCCGGACGGTTCCTCGGTTCCCGCGATCGCCTCGAGCGGCAGTTCGCCGGCCGGGTAGTGGAGTACGTAGTCGCTCATCGTTGGTCCTCCCGGAGTCCACGTGATCGCCGGTATCTGCGACACGCTGTGCTGCGACACTAACCTTCCTCGGCCCCACCCTGGGGGGTCGGTAGCCGAGTGAAATCCTTATCACGTCATCTCGCGGTGACCTGGGGCAACGATTCGGGCACGGACAGGCGCGGAAGCTGCTGCGAACCAGGTAGCTTCTGCACCGTGACCGGTCGCGGGGGGCCCACGGGCGATGACCCGGACGACGCTGCGCCGGGGGCCCTACCCGACCCTCCGATCCGCCGGTCGGAGCCGCCCGAACCCGCCGATCCCGCCTGGGGCCGCGGGCTGCCCGCGCCGCGCCGCGCCGGGCCCGCTGACGTCCCCCCTGCCCCTGAGCGTGCCTCCGGCGCAGGGCGCGGCTCCGGCTCGGGGCGTGGAAACGGGGGTTCCGGCCGTGCCGGGGGTTCCGGCCGCGCGGGTGGTTCCGGCCGTCGGGTGTTCCGGTAAGCGGACCGGGTCCGGCAAGCGGTCAGGTGGCGGCGCGGGGAGAGGCGCCGCGGCGACCGGCTCCGGCGAGGGTGCCGCGGACAGCGGCCACGAGCGGGACAGCCCGAAGGCACGCGACAGCCCGGACGCTCCCGGCAGCCCGGATGCGCCCGGCAACCCGGACGCGCGCGGCGACGCCGAGGCGCACGGCGATGCCGGGGCGCACGGCGACGCGGAGCCGTCCGGCAGTGCGGGTGAGCTCGCCCGTCGCAGCGAGTTGGCCCGCCGGGATGAGGCCGACGACGCGGATGGGGTCGGCAGCTCGCACGAGCTGGACACCTACGACCACAGCGGCGCCGTCGGCACCTACGACATCGACGCCGAGGACGGGGAGTCCGGCGACGGCGACGACGAGCCGCTGCGCACCACCCGGTTCCGGGCGCGGTGGCTGGTGTATCTGGGAATCGCGGCCGTGCTGGTCGGGGCCGGCTGGATCGCCGTCACCGGACTGCTCGCGCGTCAGCAGCTCAGCGACAGCCGCACCGATCTGGTCATCATGCACAAGCAGATCCTCGCCGGGCAGTTCGAGGCGGCCGAGACCACAGCCGAATCACTCGCCCTGACCGCGCAGAAGGCGCACAGTCTCACGACGGGGCCGGCGTGGTGGATCGGCGTCAAGATCCCGTGGGTGGGTCGGCCGCTGCGGACGGTCCGGGGGACGGCCCTGGCAGTCCACACGATCGGCTCGACGACCCTGCCCTCCCTGCTGGGCGCGGTGTCCGCGCTGGACCCGAACCACCTGCTCGCGGGAGGCCGGGTCGACGCTGCGCCGCTGATCGCCATCGAGCCGTCGATCGCCGCCGCCAACGACTCGGCGTCCCGGATCGTCAGGCAGGTCTCGGCGCTGCCCGCGTCCACCTGGTTGGCGCCGGCCGATCGTGCCCGCGACACGCTCCTCGACGAACTGGCCACGCTGCAGAGCACGCTGTCCATGGCGGACACGATCGCGCGCGTCGTGCCCCCGATGGTCGGGTCCGCGACGCCGCAGCGCTACTTCGTCGCCCTGCTGAACAACGCGCAGACGCGGGGGATCGGCGGTGAGCCCGGCCCGTTCGGGATCCTCGTCGCCGATCACGGGACGTTGACGTTCACCGGCTTCCTGGGGCCGGAGGCTCTGGCCGGCGTCAACAGCGGGGTCGACCTGGGTCCGGAGTTCGACGCCGACTTCGGCGCGTCGAACCCCACGTCGACCTACCTGAACTCCGCGGTCAGCCCGAACTTCCCAGACGCTGCCCAGATCTGGGCCGGGATGTGGAAACAGAAGACGGGACAGCAGATCGACGGCGCGATCGCCCTCGATCCGGTCGCCCTCAGCTACCTGCTCAAGGTGACCGGTGCCGCCACGATCACCGGCCAGGACCAGATCACCGCGGACAACATCGTCGCGAACATGGAGAAGGGCGCGTACCTGCGCTTCGGAGGCAATGCCGCGCGCCGGGAGGCGTACCTGCTCTCGGTGACGCAGGCCGCGGACCAGTTGGTGATCTCGGGACAGGGTTCCCCGGTGGCGTTGCTGCACGCGATGTCGCACTCGATCTCCGAGCGGCGCCTGATGGTGTGGAGCGCCGACAGGGACATCGAAGCCCGGTTGGCCCCGCTCGCGGTGTCCGGCGCGATCCCGGCCACGACGGCGCCGTGGGGGCTGCTGACCATCACCGACACCACCGGCGGCAAGATCGACTACTACCTGGTCACGCGGCTGCGGTGGTCCACGGACGGCTGCGGTCCCGGGCGCACGGTCACGGTGACGGCCACCCTGACCAACGACATCCAGAGCGAAGCCCTGCCCGCCGCCGCGATCGTGCGCGAGGACCACCCGTCCTACCCGACCAAACCGGGCGACACCCGAATGATCGTCAACTACCTGGCGACCAAGGGGGCCGCGCTGACGTCGGTCCGGATCGACGGCAAGCTCGCCACCGCGCTGACGAGCTCCCAGGACGGCCATCCCGTCTTCTCCGTCGATCTCGAGCTGCCCCGGAACGGCACGCGCGCCGTGGTGTTCACGCTCAAGGAGGACGGCTCGACCACCCCGAACGTCCAGGTGCAGCCGTTGGCGAAGCCGATCAAGCTCAGCGTCGTCGCGCCGACCTGCACCTGACGCGGGAACCGTGCCTCAGAGGACGAACTCGACGTCCTCCGACAGCGCCCGCGCCGGCGCCCGCCCGATCGGTTGCACCGGCCTCGGCAGCAGCGGTTTCAGCTCCGGGATCGGCAGCGTGACCGGCGTACCCACCGTCACCGTGAACTCCTCGCCGTGGTGGCTGAGCTGCAGGCCGGTGTCGTCGGAGCCGTTCTCGATCGAGTAGGTGGCGGTGTCGCGCTGGATCTCGACGCGCACCTTGACGTTGCGCCACCGCACCGCGAACAGCAGCCGATCGAGCGTCGAAGGCAGGCGCGGGGCGAAGGTGAGCTTGCCGTTGTGGTCGCGCAACCCGCCGAACCCGGCCACCAGCGCCAGCCAGGCACCGGCGAGGGACGCGATGTGCACGCCGTCGCGGGTGTTGTGGGCCAGGTCCCGCAGGTCCATGAGGGCGGCCTCGGTCAGGTAGTCGTGCGCCAGGTCCGGGTGCCCCACCTCGGCGGCCAGCACCGCCTGGGAGCACGCGGACAGCGACGAGTCCCGCACCGTCAGCGCCTCGTAGTAGGTGAACGCCTTGGCCTTCTCCTCGGGCGTGAAGGAGTTCCCGCACCAGTGCATCGCCAGGACCAGATCGGCCTGCTTGACCACCTGCTTGCGGTAGATGTCGAAGTACGGCGAGTGCAGCAGCAGCGGGTACCCGTCGTCGTCGAGGGTCTTCTGGAAGTCCCAGACCTCCTTGGCCGTCGAGCCGCGGTTCTGCTCGTAGACGTCCCTGGACTCGTCGAAGGGCACCGCCATGACCGCGGCCGCGGCTCGCCAGGCAGCCTTCTCCTCGTCGGTGACGTCCATCGAGGACGCCTGATCGTGCCAGCGGTCGGCGGTCTCGGCCGCGTAGTTGAGGTTCCGGGCCGCCATGAGGTTGGTGAAGGTGTTGTCGTCGACGACCGCGGTGTACTCGTCCGGGCCGGTCACGCCGTCGATGTGGAACTTGCCGTCGTCGCCGTAGTAGCCCAGCGACATCCAGAGCCGGGCAGTCTCGACGAGGATCGGGAGCGCCTGTTCGCGGTCGAAGGTCTCGTCGCCGGTCCACTGGACGTGGCGCACGGCGGCGAGGGCGATATCGGCGTTGATGTGGAACGCGGCGGTGCCCGCGGGCCAGTAGGCCGAGCACTCCTCGCCCTGGATGGTGCGCCACGGGAACGCGGCACCCTTCAGCCCGAGGGTGGTGGCCCGCTCCTTGGCCAGCTCCATGATCGAGTGACGCCAGGCGAGGGCGTCGCCCGCGGCCTTGGGCATCGTCGCGGTCAGGACGGGCAGCGCGTACAGCTCGGTGTCCCAGAAGGAGTGCCCGTCATAGCCCGGTCCGGAGAGCCCCTTCGCCGAGATCGCGCGGCGCTCGGCGCGGGCGCCGGACTGCAGGACGTGGAACAGCCCGAAGCGCACCGCCTGCTGGATCGCGGGATCGCCGTCGACCTCGACGTCCGCGCCGTCCCAGAACTCGTCCAGGTAGGCGCGCTGTTCGGCGACGAGGTCGTCCCAGCCGGTGTACGTCGCGCCGGAGAGGGCCGCGTCGACCTGATCGCGCATCGCGGGGATGGAGCGCTGGCTGGACCAGCCGTAGGCGAGGAACTTGGTGATGCCCAGGGTCTCTCCCGGTTCGAGCTGGGTGCCGATGGTGGTGCGGGCCCAGTCGGGTTCGGCGTGGGTGTGGACGCTGTTGTGGTCCGCGCCGTGGACGATGTGGTCCATGCCTGCCGCCATCCGCAGCTGGCTGACCCGGGTCTTGTGGATCAGGACCGCGCGGGTGGTGCTGGAGCTGTACTCCTCGGACTCCAGGGGGCGTTCGAGCGCGGCGGCGACGCGGGGGTCCTTCGACGGCATCGGCACCTCCTCGTTCGCGACGAGTTCGGACTGCAGCACGATCCGCGTCTTGGCGTCCAGCGCCTCGACCTCGTAGTGGATCGCGACGATCGCGCGCTGGGTGAAGGAGACCAGGCGCGTCGAGCGGACCCGGATGGAGCACCCCGCCGGAGAGGCCCACTCGACCGTGCGGTGGAGCAGCCCGGAACGCAGGTCGAGCACGCGCTCGTGGTAGCGCAACTCGCCGTAGCGCAGGTCGAAGGGTTCGTCGTCGACGAGCATCCGGATGAGCTTGCCGTTGGTGACGTTGACGACGGTCTGCCCGTCCTCGGGGTAGCCGTAGCCGGCCTCGGCGTAGGGCAGTGGCCGGCGTTCGTGGAAGGAGTTCAGGTAGGTGCCCGGGAGGCCGTTGGGGTCGCCCTCGTCGAGGTTGCCGCGCAGGCCGATGTGGCCGTTGGAGAGGGCGAACACCGATTCGGACTGGGCGAGGGTGTCGAAGCTCAGGTCGAGCTCGCGGACATGCCAGGGCTCGACGGGGTACCGCGCCTGAACGATCATGAGGTGGCTCCTGGAGGGGTGGGGTCGCCGAGCAACTCGGCGAGATCCTGCACGACGATGTCCGCCCCGTGCGCTTTCAGGGCCGCCGCCTGCCCGACGCGGTCGACCCCGACCACGTACCCGAAGTTGCCGGCCCGGCCGGATTCGACGCCGGCCAGGGCGTCCTCGAACACGACGGCCTGGGCGACTGTGGCGCCGACGAGCGCGGCGCCGGCGATGTAGGAATCGGGGGCGGGCTTGCCGGCGATGTGCTGCTCACGGAGGGTGACGCCGTCGATACGTCCCTCGACGTAGACATCGAGCCCCGTCACCCGCAGCACCTGCTCGGTGTTCGCGCTCGAGGACACGACCACCCGCCGCAGCCCGGCGGCCTGTGCGGCCTGCAGGTAGCGCACGGATCCCTCGTAGACCTCGACACCGTCGGTGGCGATGCGACGCAGGACCTCGGCGTTCTTGCGGTTGCCGAGCCCGTTGACGGTCTCCGCGCTCTGCGGATCGTCCGGGCTGCCTTCGGGGAGATGGATGCCGCGCGAGGCCAGGAAGTCGCGGATCCCGTCCTGGCGGGGCTTGCCGTCGACGTAGGTGCCGTAGTCGGAGTCGGCGTCGAAGGGCACGAAGTCCGCGCCGTCACGCCGGCGCAGGAAGTCGTCGAACATCTCCTTCCACGCCGCGCAGTGCACCTTCGCTGTCTGGGTCAGCACGCCGTCCAGATCGAACAGGCAGGTCGTGATGCCCTCGGGCAGTCCGAGCACGGTCGTTCCCTTTCGCGAGGGCAGGCGCCGGGAACGCTTCCGGATCGGCGCGGGTGTCGTCTCGCGAAATCGTAGGGGACGAGGGGGGCGGAACGAAACGGCCACTCCGTCGAGCGGCCGGGGGGAACGAAACGGCCACCCCGGCGAGTGCCGGGGTGGCCGAATGCGTCCGTGCTGTGCCGGCCCGGTTCAGCCGACCTTGTAGCTGTACGGCAGACCCACGACCTCGTCACCGGTGCCCAGGAAGGGCTCGAAGGTGTCGATGAAGAGCTTGCCGGTGACCAGCTTGCCCTTGGCCGCGGCGGTCGGGCTGACCGCGACGGTGATGAATCCGGACTGCCCCGGCTGCAGCGTCAGCGGCCCGCTGGCAGCGAGTGCCGGGGTGGCCTTCGCCGCTGACGTCGCCTGTGCCTTGGCCGCGTTGCGCCAGTGCGTGGAGCTCAGCGACGCCGACCCCGGCTTGGTGGAGGACACCGTGTCCGCCGCCGGTGCCGGGATGAGCGAGTTGATCCAGAAGTCTCCCGTGGTCGAGGTGACGAAGGAGTCGAACACCTTGGTGTGCACGCTCGCGGTGTAGGCGACCGAACCGTCCGGCGCCGGCCCCGGACCGATCGGGCCGGCCTGGGCGTACCACGGACCCTGCGCGATCTTCGGCGCCGAGATCGTGACGCTGGACTTGTTGCCGGTCGAGGCACCGAGCAGCTCCGGCCCACCGAAGTTCCATCCCGCGTCGAGCTGGATGGGTTCGGTGGCGTCGCCGGTCATGGTGATCGACGAGCTGTGCGTGGGCACCAGCCACTGCGCGTACACGTTCGGCAGCGGCAGGGTCTCGTCCGACAGATCGTCGCCCGGGACCTGCGAGGCCAGCGTGTAGTCACCGGCGAAGTTGTACCGCGCGTCGGTGAAGTAGCTCAGCGGCATGACTCCGTTGTTGGTGACCTTCACCTTGACCAGCGTCGTCGAGCCCGCCTTGAGCGTGACCTTGCCGGAGTTCGGCAGGGTCGCCTTCACCGTGGACGCCTCGGAAGCCAGCGACACGTAGCCGGTGAACGGCTGCACGAGGGTGTCGCCCGCGACCGGGTCGACCGCCTCGATGACCAGACGCCAGCGCCCGGAGATGGGCTGGTTCACGTACATCTGCAGGGCGTCGGAGGTGTCGAGCGACCCGTCGGCCAGGATCTGCACGTTGGCCTTGGCCGACATCGGCTGGCCGTTCGGGTCGGTCAGGAACGCGTTGTAGATCGCGGCCGGGTCCGAGAAGGGCCCGGGGAACGTCACCCCGATCGACAGGTTCGGCGCGCCCGAGGGCACGTCGAGGTAGTAGGACTTGGTGACGGCGGTGCCGCCCGCGTCCCGTCCGTTGCCGCCCGTGATCGTCCCGTGGAACACGCTCGTGCCCGCGGACGTCGGGATGGTCCCCCGCAGGGACACCGGAACGCTGACCGTGAGGCCGAGCGCGGTGGTGACCTGGATCGAGGCGGCCGTGTCGGCAGGGTTTGCCGGGAGCTTCACCGAGTACGTCAGCGCGACCGTCTTACCTGCCGCGATGGTGGTCGCGGACGGGCTGACCGTGCCGAGCTTGCCGTACTTGGACGAGGTCACCAGGTAACCGACGGGCCCCGAGAAGGTGGGGTTGGCGTACATGTACACCGTCCACTTCCCTGCCGCCGGGTACCGCGCGTCGACGTGGGCGTAGTTGCCCAGGCCCTGCGGGATGGAGAAGTCCGTGTAGATCCCCTTCGGACTGACCAGCAGCACGCGCACGATCGCGGCGCTGCTCGCCCACGTGATGGACGCGTCCAGGCGGTCCGCGCCGGACGGCACGGTGACGATCCTGCTGGTGTAGGCCCGTGTCGTCCCGAAGTCGTCGACGAAGGTCGGCAGGGTCGAGCCCGCGAAGTTCACCGTGCCGGTCGCCAGGGTCGACGTCGACGTCAGCGAACGGGTCGCCGTCTTGATCGTCTGGGTGGCCGGGGAGATGTTCGTGACGTGCACGGTCGCCGAGACCGTCGAGCCGGCCTTACCGGCCAGGTCGAGCTGGGTCTTGTCCACGAGCAGGGCGGTGCCTGTGGCGCTCGCGGGGCGCTTGGTCGTCCCCTCGGCCGGGACGGACATCGCTGCCCGGACGGCCGCGAGGGCATCGACCTCACCGGAACCCTGCAGCTGGGCCGGGTGACCCAGGTCCTGCGCGGTGCTGGTGATGATCCGCTTGACCAGGGCCGGGGACGGGCGTCCGGCGCCCGGGTGGGCCTTCTCGTAGGCGCTGATGACCAGGGCCGCGGTACCCGCCGTCAACGGCGAGGACTGGCTGGTGCCACCGAAGTCCTGGAAGTTCGCCGGGTTGCCGTTGGCGTCGGTGCAATCGGTGTAGATGGCCGGGTTGGCCGTGCAGAGCGCCCAGCCGAGGTCGCCCGGGGCCACCACGTCGGGGACCTTGCCGTTCTGGGCGAAGCCGGCGGAGGAGATCGCCGAGATCTCGTTGCTGGTGTAGCCCTTGACTCCGGGGAGCTGGAAGCCGCTGGCCGTCGTCTGCGCGTAGGACCGGTACTGCGTCGTCGCGCCCACGCCGATGACGCCCGGGGAGGAGGCAGGGGATCCGATGGTGTTCGTCTCGCCGGAGTCGCCGGTGCTGGAGACCACGGTGACGCCCGCGGCGATGGCCGCGTCGTCGGCGAGGGAGATCGGGTCGGTCATGCTGTCCGGGTACGGGTTGGCGCCGAAGGACTCGTTGAGGACGTCGACGTTGTCCACGTTCACGGCGTACTCGATGGCCTGGACGAAGCGGGAGGTCGGCGCGGTCGGAGCGCTGCCGTAGACCTTCAGCCCGACGAGGTTGGCGCCGGGCGCCACGCCGCGGATCTTGATCGTGCAGCCGGGCGGGATCGCGTGGGCGGTGTTGACCCAGTTGGAGATGTCGTAGGTCTGGTTGCCCTGCGCGGCGATCGAGCTGGCGTCACCGAAGGCCTCGGCCGAGCTCGACGGCGCGTCCAGCCCCTCGGTGGTGAAGTCCTGGTAGTCGGTGAACACGGACTTGCCGTTGCGCATGAAGTCCGGGTTGTTGATGTCGACGCCGTCGGCGATGTAGGCGACGGTGACGCCCTGGCCGGTGGTGTAGTTCTGCGCGCCGACGGTCGAGTCGTTGTAGGCAACGTGCATCGTCTGCAGCGCCTCGGGCTCGAGCAGCGGCTTGGCCGGGTCGGTGGTGCAGCCCGTCCCGGGGGCACTCGCGGCGGCGGCCTTGGTGACCTGGTCGAGGGTCGCGGCCGGCTTGCTGATCGGCAGGTCAGGAACGACGGAGGCGACAGCCGGGTCTGCCTCGAGCTGGTCGATGGCAGAAGGGGTCAGCGCCGCGGCGACGGCGTTGATCGTCTTGAACGTCGAGACGTTCTTGGCGCCGAGCTGACGGACCTTGGCGACGACGGGCGCCTGGTCGGCCCCGAGGGCCTGCATCCGGCGCGCACGGTCGGCCTTGGTGTTCGGCAACGACGTGTGCTGGTTCTTCAGCAGGACGATGACGCTCTTCGTCGCTGTCGAGGCCGAAGGCGACGGGGCGGGTACAGCCCCTGCCGTTCCGGGTGTGACGAGTGCTACCAGAACGGCGGCCGCTGTGGCGGTGCCGAGCAGCAGCGGGCGGTGACCGGCGCGCATGTGCTTCCTCTCGTAAAGGGATTTACAGCCCAGCGTCGGACGCACAGCGCCCCCCGCCGTATGCACCAGAGGTTAAGGGACACATGTGACGCCCGCTAGACAGAGAGGTGAAAGATTTAAGAGAACTGCATTGTGAGGTTCCCGCAGGAGGCGCAGAGGTCAGGCGCAGGCGTAGTGGCGGACGCCGTCGACGTCGGCCGCGCGGAGGTGGCCGCGCTCGACGAGGACCTCCAGATGGGCCGCCGTCTCCATGATCGCGAGCATCTGGTTGAACGGGTCGAGGTCGGGCAGCCGGTGCAGGCGGCGTGTCCAGGTGAGCTGCCCGGCGGCGGCCGCGGCCGTGTCGGCGCCCGCGGCGACCGCGACGAGGGTCTGGTCGAGCCGGGCGGCGTGATGGTCGAGCAGCTCGTCCACCCGCTCGTGGACGCTGTCGGTGGTGGGGCCGTGCGCGGGCAGCAGCCGGACGTCGGGCAGGGCCCGCACGAGCTGCAGGGAGGTGAGGTAGTCGCTCAGCGGCGAGGGCCGGGGAGCGGGCTCGAACCCGATCGACGGCGTGATGTGCGGGAGGACGTGATCACCGGCGAACATGACCCCCGCGGCCGCGTCGAGGAAGACCACGTGGCCCTGCGTGTGTCCCGGAGTGGCGATCGCCCGAAGCGTCCGGGTGCTCAGCGGCAGGTCGACGCCGTCGTCGAGCCAGCGGTCCGGGCGCTCCCAGACGTCGTGTTCGGCGCTGGAGTGCACGCCGAGTTCGGCCAGGGTGCGGGCCAGCTCGGGGGCGCCGCAGCGGTACAGCTGTTCGAACGGCGGCGCCGACCGGGTCGACGGGTCGGCGACGAGCCAGTCCACCGCGGGCCGCTCGCCCGTGCCCAGCTCCACCGTGGTGCCGAAGGTTCGCCTGACGGCGACGGCCTGCGTGTAGTGGTCGCGGTGCAGATGGGTGATGAGGAACCGGGAGATGTCGCTCAGGCCGTATCCGATCGAGTCCAGCGAGCGCGCCAACTGCTCCTGGCTGGACTCCAGCGCCCACCCGGAGTCGATCAGGACGACCCGCGGCCCGTCGGCGATCGCGTAGACGTTGACCGCGCGCAGTGCGTCGTTGGGCAGGGGGAGCGGGATGCGGAAGACACCGGGGGCGGCCTCGAACACGCCGGGCTCGGTCCATTGCTGCGGGGGCGCATTCACGGGGGACGTCCGTTCTGGTGTCGGTGCCACGGACGTTAGCCAGTGCGGCGCCGGATCCTGCCGACGCCCCCCGTTCCGGCCGTGTCCGGTCGGTCAGCGGTGGGGTCGTCCGGGCGGCTCGGCGCACCGGGGTCTGCGGTGCGGTCGACCGACTAGGCTGCTCCTGCGTCAGGGAGGGCTCGCCTAGTGGCCGATGGCGTCGGTCTTGAAAACCGATATAGGGAAACCTATCGAGGGTTCGAATCCCTCGCCCTCCGCCAGCCACGACGGGCGGATCGCCTTCTCCAGAGGGGATTCCGCCGCTTCTGCGGCCGTGATCCGACTCCGTGGTTCGTCCGTGCCCGCCTGGGGCTCGACCCTCAAAGTTCACGTAGCGGTTGCTGATTGTTCCCGCGCGCCGGCCTCGGCCCGCTCTAACGTACGTCCCTGTGAAGACTCTACGAAAGCGCCGTGTGGGCGCGAGGACCTTGTTCGGCGTGATCGGGCTCGCGGCCGCGATGGCGCTCAGCGTCTCGGCATCGGCTTCGGCATCGACCACGCCATCCGCGACGTCGAAGCACATCGTGTTCACCGCCAGCGGCACGCCCGTCGGGGCGGTGAAGCACGTCTGGCTGATCATCCTGGAGAACAAGTCCTACGACGCCACGTTCACCGGCCTGAACCAGAACAGCTACCTGTGGAAGACGCTGCCCTCGCAGGGCGCGCTGCTGAAGAACTACTACGGCACCGGCCACTTCTCGCTGGACAACTACACCTCTCTGGTCAGCGGCCAGGGTCCGGCGCCGGCTGACCAGAACGACTGCCCGGTCTACGGCGACCAGTCCGGATCGGTGGTCACCAGCTCGGCCACCAAGGACGGCCCGACGACCGACCGCGGCCAGTTCGCCGAGACGGGTGGCCCCTACGCCAACCCGGTCGTCGGCGGCCCCGCGGAGGGCGCGCACGGCGGGACCGGCTGTGTCTACCCGGCCTCGGTGCCCACCCTCTTCAACCAGTTGGACGCGGCCAAGGTCAGCTGGAAGGGCTACGCCCAGGACCTCGGCAACCCCGACGCGACCGGACCCACCCACGACGTCAACAAGTGCGGCGGCCCGGGTGACCCGAGCGGCGCCGGCGTGACGAACCCGGGCTCTGCCAACGCGACCGACCAGTACGTGCCCAAGCACTTCCCGTTCCCGTGGTTCGAGTCGTTGCTGTCCAACCCGACGGACTGCTCCTCGTCGGAGATCGCGAACCTGGACAGCTCGACGGGCGGCCTGGTGCACGACCTGCAGAGTGAGGCGACCACGCCGAAGTTCAGCTGGATCACGCCGAACAACTGCTCGGACGCGCACGACGCCATCTGTGCCGGCAACAACCTCTCGGGCGCGTTCGATGCCTCGGGCAACCCGGTCTACACGCCTTCGGGGCTGCCGGCCTACCAGCCCGAGGCGACCACCCCGACGAACTCCACCGGTGGGCTCTACGCGGCCGACCTGTGGCTGAAGTACTACATCCCGCTCATCGAGCAGTCGGCCGCGTTCAAGGACGGTGGCCTGATCGACGTCACCTTCGACGAGGCCAACCCGCCGTTCGCGAACATGAGCTTCAACAACGCGAACAACCCGGGCAACACCAAGGGCGCCGCGGTTCCGGCGACGGCTGCCGGTTACGCCCAGGCCGACACGGCCGGGGAGAGCTTCAACACCAAGCACGGCATCGTCAACAAGCCGATCGAGCCGGCCGGCCCGAACACCCCGCTGCTGGCGGACTCCAACGGCAACCAGGTGTACCCGGGTCCGGGTGACAGCGCCTTCATCGACCGGCCGGCCAGCCTCACCGGCGACCCGTCCAAGGACTCGAAGTACGTCCTCGGCGGCGGCAACCTGACGCCAGGTGCGCGCACCGACACCGTGGGCGTCAGCGGGAGCAGTGGTAGCAACATCATCACCGACCCGAGCATTCTCGCCCCGGATGCCGGTCGCCCGATCACGGGCACCGGGATTCCGTCCAACGCCTGCGTGGGACCGGTCACCGATACCGGGCCGCGTTTCGACACAGTGAGCAGCGCGTCGGCCACCAAGGCGCCTACGAACCCGGCCAACAAGGCTTTCGTCGGGAACGTTCCAGGTGGTGGACTGCACCACCAACGCGGTCGACGTGCTCACCGACGCCGTGACGAGCGTGAGCTTCGCCGCGGAGACTGCCGCGACCGACCCGCTCCTGTCGTCCACGATCGAGACGCCGGGTGGCGGTGACACGGGCAGCATCCTGATCAGCCCGCTCATCAAGCCTGGCACGGTCTCGACGGTGGACTACAACCACTACAGCTGGCTGCGGACCATGGAGGACCTGTTCCAGGTCGACAAGGGTCACTCGGACAGCGCGATCCCCGGCGGCGCCGGGAGCGTGTCCCGGGGCCTGGACGGCAAGGGCCACATCGGCTTCGCCGCCCAGCCGGACCTGCGCACCTTCGGATCGGACATCTTCAACAACGTCCACAAGCACGGCGGCCACTGACAGCACTGTGGTCGTGAACTGCTGGAATCCGCCGTAGCTCCCGCACATCCCCCTGTGGGCCGGACCGAACTGGTTCGGCCCACAGGTGTGTGCCGATCACTGCGGCACACTGTCCTGACCGGCTCGGCTCCGAGGAGTGTCCTGTTGACTGTTCGTCCCGCCGTCAGACGGGGTCGGGGCGCCGTCGTGGCCATCGCCCTGGCCGTGGTCCTCGCTGCCGGACTGTCCGGGTGTACGTCGCACTCGTCCGGGTCTGAACCGCCGAGCACGGGGTCGTCGAACAGCTCCGAGCCGCCACTGGGCTACCGGAAGCTGCCGTCCTTCCTTCCGTCCTCCGCGGCTCCCGTCGATCAGGTGCTCACCGCCTCGGCCGGGCACCCGCAGCTGGCGGAGCAGGGCGTCGCGGTGCAGGTGGTGCTACCCGACGGACACGTGCTGGCCACAGTCGGCGGGCCCCACGTCCCTCCCTTCGTCACACCCCCGCCGCCGGCAGTCACCGCCACCTTCGACGTCTCCCTGGCCGATGCGTCCGGGCAGATTCCGATCCGCCTGGCCGACTTCACCATCACCGACCAGCTCGGCCGAACGTTCCACCCCACGTTCGTGCACGGCCGAACACCGCCGCCGGGTACCGCGACCGCCGGCCGAACCACGACGTTCCAGGTCACCGCAGTCATGCCGACCGGCGAAGGACGGCTGTACTGGTCGCCCGCCCCCGGTGAACCCGTCGTCGGCTGGGACTTCATCGTCGAGAACGACTGAGTCGCCCACACGCTCGGGTCGCCGCGGTTTCACTACTCGCTGTCCTTGTGACTGCATTCAATGAATTCACCTGCGCAGCAATTGTTCGAGGCGTTCTGCTGGCGTCTCAGCTGCCCTATTCATGATCCGAATCGGATAGTGACTCTATTATCGAGCTATCACGCTTGTTTCGCTCGTAATTTCACGTCGGTTTGCCGGGCCGTGCATTTTCAGGCACAGTTCACAGTTCGCCACGATGGCACATCGAGAGGTCCGGATATTTGTGAAGTCTGCCCGCTCTCTCGTCCTGGTTCTCGGGACTCTCGTGGCGATGTGCGTGAGCCTGGCGGCTCTGCCTGACGGCGGTTCGGCCTCGGCTGCGCCACCGAGCCAGCCGGCAGCGGCAGCCCCGCTAGGCGTGGCGGGCGGCTACATGCCGATCACGCCGGCGCGGATGGCGGACACAGCCGGCCCCGACATCTATCCCGTGAGCCCCGCGCCGATCGCGAACGGGTACCTCCAGCCGCGAGGCACCATCAACTTCGTCAACGACACATCCGCCTACCTGCCTCCGTCCTCCTACGTGGGGTTGATCGCGCTGAACGTGACGGTGTCGAATCCGAGCAGCTCCGGTTACCTGACCGTCTACGGCAGCCCCACTCGGCCCAGCGTTCCGTCGCTGTTCTTCAGCGCCGGAAATGCGACCTCGGCCCAGGTTCTCGTCGATGGTTCCGATCGCTCGACCTCGCTGTACAACGGTTCGTCGGGATCCGTGCGGGTCCTTGTCGATGTCGTCGGCTACTCGATCAGTGCGAGTGGTGAGGCTGGCGGATTCCAGCGCTTGAAGCCGCGTGTGCTGCTGAACACGAGCACCGGAGTAGGAGCGCCTGCAAGATCGTTGGCGGCCCACCGGAGCCTTACGGTCACCGTTCCTGCCTCGCTCGCCCGACCCGGGGACATCCTGCCGATCAACGTGAGTGTCATCGAACCCTCGGCGACCGGGAGATTGGTCGCCTCCGCCCAGGGAGCGTCGACTCCGGTGACGAGCCTGGCATTCACCAAGGGGCAGCAGTCCTCCAATGCGGCGCTAGTCATGGTGCCCAGCAGCGGCAAGATCACTCTGACCAACACCTCGAGCGGTTCGGTCGGGCTGATCGCCACCGCCGCCGCTGTCATCGCAGGCGGCCGGACCTCGACTCCGGGCACGTTCCACGCCCTGAACGGTCGCGAGCTGCTCGATACGGCGGCAGGATTGAGCCTGCCGAAACGGCCGTTGTCCGCGGGACCGACCACGGTCGTGAAGGTCGCCGGCCACGCGGGTGTCCCGGGGACGGGAGCCGCCATGGTCGCGGTTGAATTGGTGACGTCCTCGGCAACGGGGTCCGGGTACCTGTCCGTGTTCGGTGCGGGGCAATCCGACCAGAACGTCTTCACGATCGATTACGCCCGAGGCTCGGCCCGCTCCACGCTCTACTTCGCTCCGGTCAGCGCGAGCGGGGCGATCGACCTGCGCGTCCGCGGTAGCGGCGGGGTCCGGCTCCAGGCCTACGTCGAGGGGTACACGCTCACACCGACCGTCGTGGCGGGAAGGGCCGTTGATTCCGCGGGACGGCCAATCCCTGGCATGGAAGTGTCGTTCACCAGCAATAACGACAATGTGTACTTGAACTCCACGACAGATGGGCGTGGCGAATACCGGTTCGGAGTCATCGACCCAGGACCGGTCCAGATCTGCCTTTCCACCCGGGCCATCCTTCGCGGTTATCCATCCACCGGTTATGGCGCGACGTGCTATCCGGGTCAAACGCCCTTTCACGGGACCCCTCCGGTCGGTGTGAGCGCCGGCAGGACGACCACGCTGGCTACGACACTGGCTGCAGGCGGTGCCATCCGCGGGACGTACCTGGATTCGACCGGACATGCGCTCCCGTCGACTGCGCATATCGACTTCTCGCTGAGTTTGAATGGGAAGTCGTACGGTAACTTCGGCATTGGTGCTGCCACCTACGGCGTCATTGGGCTACCCGCCGGAACCTATACCGTCTGCTTCTCCACCTCGGGGCACACCGACGACGCGTCGCTACCTGGATATCTCGCCTGGTGTTACAACAACGAAGGCCAAGCAACAGCCACGCCCCTCGCTGTGGGAGCAGGAGCTATCAAGGTCATCAATCCCCGACTGTCGCCTGGAGCTGCAGTCGTCGGCACAGTCACGTCTGATTCCGGCGCCTACTCGTCCCTGACGGTGAAAGCCCTGCAGCACGGTACGACGGTGCGCTCCATGGCGACATGGCCCGAAGGGGCGTACGCGTCTGGCGGCGTCCCGGCAGGTCCGACCCAGATCTGCGTCACCAGCACCAACCTGACCGACTTACCAGCCTGCTACTCGACGTCCTCGGACGGCGCCGCCACAGATGTGGACGTTGTCATCGGCCAGACCGTTCGCCACCTCGACATCCACGTGAAGGAGGGCGGGGTCATGACCGGCACCGTCACATCGGGTGGGGTCGGAAAGGCGGGCGTGGTGGTGACAATCACCGACGCGGGTGGCCGGCAGCTCACCGCGACATCGTCGGCCACAGGCATCTACCGCGTCGCCCACATTCCGCCGGGAAGTTACACCGTGTGTGCCGCCGATGGCGCGAGCCAGACCTGCCTGACGACCACGCAAGGTGATACCGCCCACCTCACCGTCACACCGGGGTTGTCCTTCAACCCGATCGACATCTCGCTCACCGCCTGACAGTTGGCGCCCGTTCAGGGTGAGCGCGCTGACCGCATGGATGAGGGTGGCGGGAGATCAGGCTGGTGGGGATCTGAACCTCGGCATGAGCGGCCCGGCCCCGACGACGCCGGGGCCGAGCCGGTCAGACCGGACGGATGCTCAGAAGTACAGGCCCGGCGTGCCGAAGAACTCGTTCAACGCCGTGATGTCGGCGTGCGCCGTCTTGATCTGCCCGGGCGTGAGGCCGGTCAGCGGCAGCGCGATCAGCTGGGCCAGCTGAGCCACCTGGGTAGGGTAGACCTTGGCGACCTTCAACCAGTTCTCGGCCTTGGTGAGGTAGAGGTTCGTATCCACCGCGATCACCTTCGAACCGGCGATCCAGTACTCCTGCGCCGGCCCGAAGTCCGGGTACTGGGGCGTGCCTGCGACGGTCGGGTGGATCTGCAGGTCGCATGCGCTGACCGCCACCCGCAGGTGGTGGACCGTGGTGGTGTTCGGGACGATCGTGTTCACCGTCGTGGAGAACGGGCACGGGCCGCTGGTCTTCGGGTTGAAGTTGAGCCACTCCACCCCTGCCGAGGCGTAGCCGCCCGGCGGGATCGTCACGGTGGACAGGTGGCCTCCGCTGCCGTAGCCGGACAGCGTGCGGGTGGCGTGGGCGAGAACGTGTCCGGTGCTGCTGATCGCGTCCAGACCCGGGTAGCCGTACACGGTGCAGCTGCGACTCGTGACGTTGCGGTAGATCAGTGCCATCCAGCCGTGGCCGGCGCCGCCCTGCGTGAAGGTCCGCGTCACGGCCAACGACGTGTTGCCGCACTGCGGAACGGGCCCGGCCGAGGCCGACGCGGCGGTGGCCGCGAGGCCGACGGTGGTCAGCGCGCCGGCTGCGGCCAGCGCAGCGAGGCGGGTACGGACTACGGTCATCGATTTCTCCCCGATCAGGTCAGCTCGTGCTGACATCGTGAGGACAGCAGCAGCCCGCGACCTGATGCGTCCGACCGCATGTCGTTACGGATCCGTTAGCGCCGTGTCGGGGAGCGGGTAGCTGACGTAGGCGAAGCGTCGGCTGTCCGGAGCCCAGCTGTTGACGTTGATCGTTCCCTGGCCGCCGGGGAGGGGGATCCGTGCGATCGGCCGGCTCCAGTCCGCGGTGTTGCACGAGGTGCACGACGATCGAAAGGTCCGCGGGGTGGCCGAGGGTGCCGGCGGGAAAGCTGAGGTAGGTGGCGTGCGCGCCGTCGGGGGAGAGGTGAGGGAACCAGTCGACGGTGTCGGAGTGGACGAGCTGCTCGAGGCCACCACCGGCGGCGGGTAGCCGCGCGATCTGGGCGTGCCCGGGCGCGGTGCCGAAGTGCTCGGTGTTGAGGTGGATCCAGCGGCCGTCGGGCGAGTACTCGGGACCGTCGAGGTGGCCGCTTCCCGCGTCGGGGTAGCGAGGTGGACCGCCGTCGGTGCTCATCAGTGCCAGCCGTCCGGTGGCACTCGAGCCGTCGCGGGGCAGGTCGACATAGGCGAGGGTCGCCCCGTCCGGGCTGATGCCGTGCAGGAAGTGGTAGCGGGTGGGGTCGTCGGTGACGGGCTGCGCGGTGCCGCCGCGGACCGGCGCGCGGTAGATCTCGCCGTCGTTGGCGGACAGGTAGATCACCGGCTCGGTCGGGTGGAGGACGTGGTCGTTGTTGATCGGCGGTAGCGCGTCGATGTCGACGACGCTGAGCGATCGGTCGCCGGTGAGTTCGAGCCGCCAGAGCCGCCCGTCCGCGTTGAGGAGGAGCGCCTCGCCGTCCGGCGCCCAGTTCGGCGCTTCGAGGAGGAGCCGGTCGTCGGTGTGGACGAGGGTGGCGGCGCCGGCGAGGTCGGCGATCCACACGTGCGACTGCTGCCCCGGCCGGAGGGTCCGGGTGGGAAGCAGCTCCCGAGCGCCGGTCACCGGTCGTCCCCGGCGGGTCCGGCAGCACCGCGGAGGGCGTCGACGGCGAGCTCGTGATCCTGTTCGGAAGTGAGCCCGGAGACGGCGATGACGCCGACGAAGTGGTCCTGGACGAAGATCGGCACCGCGCCGCCCGCGGGGAAGTAGTCGGCGGCGGACAGCCCGAACGCGGTCAGGAAGGCGTCGGATCCGCCGGCCGCGGCGTCGACGTAATGGCGCGAGACCTCCAGCGACGAGGCGCGGAACCGGCGGACGATCCGGGCTTTGCGCTCCAGCCAGCCGTCGTTGTCGGCGCTGGTCCCGGGCCGGGCGGCGTGGAAGACGCGTTGGTCGCCCAGCCAGATTCCGATCGTCACCGCGTGCCCATCGGCGCGGCACTGTTCGACCAGGCCGGTGCCGACCCGCCAGGCGTCGTCGTAGGAGAAACGGTGCAGTTGTGGGATGTCGTCGTCGTTCACTGCGGTGCCTGCGCTTTCGTCGACCCGGCTAGGGGCGTTCGTTCGGGTAGACCAGCCCGATCTGGCGCCGGGTCTCGTCCATCGTCTGCATGATCGCAAGGGACTCGTCCAGCGGAAGCAGCGGTGACTCGGTGCGGCCGGCGGTGAGGAGGTCGGCGAAGTGTGCCGCCTGGTAGGCGAGGCCTTCGTGACCGGCGAGCGGGCCGGGTCCGGCTTCCGCGGTGTCGTCGTCGCCGGTGATGAACCGCGCGGTGGTGGGCTGGTAGAAGTCGCCGTCGATCTCGATCCGGCCGCGGGTTCCGGCGATCGTCGCGGTCGTCGGTGTCTTGGCGAACTGGTTGGCCGAGACGATCCCGTGAGCGGCTCCCGTCCGCAGGATCGCCGAGACCTGGCCGTCCACTCCGGTATCGGTCATCGTGGCGGTCGCGACGACCGCGTCCGGCGCGCCGAGCACGAACGACGTGAACGACACGGGGTACACGCCGAGGTCCAGCAGCGCGCCGCCGGCCAGGTCCGGGTTCAGCAGTCGGTGGGTCGGCGGGATGTCGAAGTACTGCCCGTGGTCACTGATCACTGTCTGGATGGCGCCGAGGGTGCCGTCGGCGAGTACCTGGCGGATCACGTCGATGTGCGGCAGGAACCGCGTCCACATCGCCTCCATCAGCAGCAGTCCCCGGCCGCGCGCGGTGCCGATGAGCTCGGCGGCCTGGGCGGCGTTCTGGGTGAACGCCTTCTCCATCAGGACCGGCTTGCCCGCGGTCAGGGCGAGCATGCCGTGGGTGTGGTGGTGGCTGTGTGGGGAGGCGACGTACACGGCGTCGACGTCGGGGTCGGCGACCAGCCGCTCGTAGGAGTTGTAGGCGCGTGGCACGCCGTGCTGGGCAGCGAACTCGTCGGCACGTTCCTGCGACGTGGATCCGAGCGCGACGACGCGTGAGCGGGTGTGCAGGTGCAGGGCGTGGGTGAACTGGCCGGCGATCCAGCCCGGCGCGAGCACACCCCAGCGGATCGGCGGGGCCTGGCCGGGGTCGGGGATGCGCGACGGTGGCAGGGCGAGTGGCGATGTCATGCGGTGGCGGTGTCCTCTCCGGATCCGGCAGTGGTGATCAGATTGTGGCCCTGGCGGCCAGTCAGGTTGCAGGCGGGAATTGCCGTGTCGACGGCAGGGACGCCGGGGCCGTAACGGGCTCTCACACGTAAAGGCCGTTCGCTGCGGGCTGATACGCCCTATTCAGAAGACTTGGCAATATTCGGCATGAAAGGGTTGACTTGGGGCTTTACTGCGGGAAGAGTCCGGGTCAGGCGGCCGAGCCGGTACATGCCTACGGTCATATGCAGAAAGGACGCGGATGGCGTGGCCGATGAGGTTGGCAATCCCGAAGAGGTCGTGACCCACCCGCCACTGGTCACGCTGCGCGACGTCAACGACGGCTATCGGCGCCGCACGGTTTTCGACGCGCTGTCACTCGACATCCCGCACGGCATCACCGTCTTGTTGGGGCCGAACGGGGCCGGCAAGAGCACGTTGCTCAATCTGATCGCTGGCGTCCGCGCTCCCCGCGCCGGGAGCATCACCGTGGCTTCGGCGGTCGTGTCCTCGGACCGCGATCGACACCGGGAGGCGGCTGGCGACGATGCTGCCCGAGAGGTCCGTTCGTCTTTGCTCCCACAATCGTTCGGCTATCTCAGGAGCTACACCGTCTCGGAGTTCGTGCGCTACGTGGCCTGGTTGCAACAAGTGCCCAAGAACCTTCGCCGGTCGCAATCAGACGAGTCGATCAAGTCGGTCGGCCTGTGGGAACGTCGCGACGACAAGATGCGCACCTTGTCGGGAGGCATGATCCAACGAGCCGGCATCGCGGCTGCGCTTGTCGCCCAGCCGGAGCTGCTCCTGCTCGACGAGCCGGCCGCCGGGCTCGACCCGGTGCAACGCATCGAACTGCAACGCGTCCTCACTCGGCTGGCTCCTGCCACGTCCACGCTGTTGTCCACCCATCTCGCCGAGGACGTCGAAGACTTCGCTGCGGCCGTCCTCATCATCGACAAGGGTGAACTGCTCTATTCCGGCACACCAAGCGCGCTGATCGAGACCTGCGCACTCGCGTCGGCGTCGCCCGTATCGACCGTCACGCAGGCCTACCTTGCGCTGATGCGGCAGCGCGGGGGCGGCTGAGATGGCTGCTTCTGGCCTTGTCGGCGTCGAGTCACTGCGCGGCTATGGCAAGTGGCTCGGACTGATCGTTGCTGTCGCAGCGCTCGCCGCCGCCGCGACACGACTGAGTGGCAACACCCAGGACTGGCCCGACGCAGTCATGCTTCTGTCCAACCTCGGGCTCGTCATGGGCCCGATCGCGATCGGGGTCAGCGCCTTCGCCGGCGGCCGGGCGAAACGCCGTGGCACCTTCTGGGCCGAGGACTCGACGGCGACGGGAAGGCTGCGGGCCAGCGCATTGGAGTGCGCTTCGTTGCTTCTGTGGACGGCGTTGGCCTACCTGGTCGTCCTACTGGTCTGCTTCGTACCTACGTGGATACAAGCCACCTGGTCCGGTCCTGACCTCGCTCGGGTATTCGCCAGCGCTGGAGGCATCCTGGCACAAGTGGTTATCGGCTACTACGTCGGACGGCTGATCCCCTATGCCCTGACCGCACCGTTCGTCGCCGCTGCTTCGTTCAGTCTGGTTGCCGTTGTCGACTCCGCTCCGAACTCACAGGCGGCGGCGCTGTTCCTGCCGGTCAACCTCGACGGGTTCGACTTCTACGACATCACCCGCGCGTCCGCCAGCCTGGTCGAATTGGCCTTCTATGCCAGCGTCGCGATTGCCGTCGCTGCCGGCTGGGCGGTGCGGACTCGACCCACGCGTCGGACGCTGCTGGCCGCCGGGTTCGCACTGGTGGCTGTCGTCGGCAGCTCGATCGGGCTCGCAACCTTCCACGGCCAAAGCAACGCGAGCGCCGTGCAGATTGCCTTCTCCTGCGAAGGCCGAGATCCAGAAATCTGCGTTCATCCGGCGACACGGAACGCCGAGAAACAACTTCGCGGGCTGTTCGCCGGCGTTGTCGAAATCCTGGCCGGCACGCCTTTTGCGATCACTCGTGTCGAACAGCGACCTCGAGGCGCCGGTAGCACCCCCTCCGCCACAGCCGTCGGATTCGGACTCGACGACCGCAGCACCGGCGCGCTCGAGGAAGCCCGCCAAGAGCTCGCGCACAACGCCATCAGCCAGCGCGCGGCATGCTTCAACCGCGTCGGCGCACCCCTGGCAGGCACATCCAAGGACGGGCCGACGCTGATTGCGGCGCTCGGCGACAGAATCGCCTACGGCCGCACCATCGCCCGATCGGCCTTCAGCACCGACTCTGCTCTGAACAGCGCGATCACGACTATCACGTCGACCACGGACGGGTCCTTCCGCACATTGCTCACGCGTGACCGTCAGCAGATCGAGACGTGTTCGCTCACCCGCGCCGACGTCGGTCGCCCGTGAGCTTGTGGCTGTTCGTGCGAGCCCACCGCGCGCATTACCTCCTGGCCGCCATCGTGGCCGTCGGACTTGTCGCACGGGCGGTCGGCACGAGCGCTGTGCGCTTTCGCCTGACCGACAGCCTGTCAGTTCCGTGGCTGATGTTCGTCCCCGTCATTGACGCCAGTCTGATCGGATTGTGCACGGCCTCGGCGACGCGCAAGTGGGACCAGCAGACGCGCCGCAATCTGCGGCCGATAGTGCTCACGACCCTGTTGACACTTCTCGGCGCATCGATGGCGGCGACGTCGTTCGCGGCTGGCAACCTCACCGGTGGCTACAGCGCCGCGGCGGCAGTACGCAACCTGGTCGGCTTCGTCGGTATGGCCCTGGTTGGCGCCGTCCTGGTCGGTGCCCTGCTGGCATGGGTCCTGCCGCTGCTCTATGCCACCATCTCAGTCGTCGGAGGAGAGCAAGGCGGCAACGTGCAAGCGTGGGCCTGGCCGGCCCTCCCCGACGGTCATCCTGGCGCGACTGGTCAAGCGCTCCTGTGGCTCGTACTCGGACTCTGGCTCGCATCGACCTTCTACCTGCGCCAGGACGCCACCTAGTCGCTGAACCGCGGCCCTCAGAAGCGGGAGCCGTCTCGGCAACGAGGGCACCATCGACCACCCTCACGGGGGTGAATCGTGCACTCGTCTCCTCGGGGACCCAACCGGGTGACGATTCGGTGGCTAAATACGTGTGTGAGGACAGCGCGGACTGCGACCGGGGCAGAGGTCGCTGCTCCGGTGGACCTCGGCGCCGACGGCGTGTTCGCCGCGTGGGTCCGTCCGCACTGGCCCGCGATGTCGCGGCTGGCGTTGCGCCTGTCCAGTCCTGGTGAGTGGGAGGACATCCTGCAGGAGACGCTGAGCGTGGCGTGGCGCAAGCGGGCACGGTACGACCCGGAGCTGGGATCGGCGCGGAACTGGCTGCTCGCCCTGACCGCCGACCAGGCGCGGAAAGCCCGGCGTCGAAGCGCGCGCCTGTCGCTGGTCGCGCTGGGCAGCTCCGGAGGTCCGACCCGCGACGCCGAGGCGGGCATGGATCTCGACAGGGCACTGGATCGGCTCAGTCCGCGCCAGCGGCTCGCGGTCGAGCTCTACTACTTCATCGGGCTGCCGGTGAACGAGGTCGCCGCCGTCATGTCCTGCGCGCCCGGGACGGTGAAGTCCACGCTGTCGGATGCCCGGTCCAGGCTGCGTCACGAGTTGGGAGAGAACCGCGATGGATGACGACGACAGAATCGACACCCTGCTCCGCGAGCGCGCCGCCGACTGGATCGCGGGCGAGCCGGACCCGCCGACCCTCGAGACGCTGATGGCACGGGCTCGTCCCCACCGAGCAGTCGGGAAGTGGTTCGCGGTCGCCGCCAGCTCGGTCCTGATCCTTGCCCTGGCGGTGGGCGGAACCGTTGCCCGCAAGGCTTCGCGCACCTCAGCGTCGTCAGCGCGCGGGTCCTCGGCGCCCTCGCACAGCCCGTCACCCGTCCACGTGCGCGCGCTCACCCCGCAGCAATTCGCCGTCGCCTATGCGATCGCTCGCAGTGAATCCAGCGGCCGAGGGCGGATCGTCACCAGCGCGACAGCCCTCGCCGACCCCGGCACCCTGACCGATTCCAATACAGGTTTCCCATGCACCTCAGGGACGTTGCTCCACATCAAACTGATCGGCACCTTCCCCGACATCGTCACCGGCGGCTCGGGCGCTCCGACGTCAACGTCCTCGGTGGGGGAGACAGTGTCTGCCGTCCTGATCACGGCCGACCCGCGCAGCGGCAAAGCGTGCCTGATCGGAGTCACCACAGGTCCGGTCGAACCCGACACCGGTGCAGAGGTCCTCTTCACAGGGTGATGAGAATTCGCACGTAGCGTTGCATACGGCGCGCACTCGGGTGGAGTCAGTCGCACGCGTTGTGTGCCGTCGCGACGGTGGCGGTCGAGCCGGCGCCGGCATGGACTCGCACGGGCAGGTCGTTCAGCCCGACGACCGTGTAGTCACCCGGTGCAACGACGAACCGGAAGTGGAAGGGACGGAGTACCTCCTGCGTCGCCACGACCACCGATCCTCGTTTCAACACGACCGGTGCCGAGAACCCCGCCCGAGGAGCAGTCAGTCCCAAGCACGGTTGTGCGGTTCCTTGGATCACGACGTGCTGGGAGACCAGCGACGGCGCGGGCCTCGGTGTGCTGCCGCTGCAGCCGGTCAGGGCGACCACGCAGGTCGCGGCCACGCCCGACACGGCCACGATCACGTCAGCTGAGCGCGCGCGGACTGTCATGTCGTCGAGTGTGGACCTCAGCGCTGCTCAGGTGCCATAGCCCGCCGACGTTTTCTCTGGCCGGCGTCTGCTCATCCGGACGCTCGGATCACTGCGGCACCGGCCGAGCCACTGTTATCGTCCGCACGATCACCTGTAGGTCGCGATCACTGGGGAGCTCCTCGTGCCGGACACCACCTGTCACATGTCGATCTCGCTCGACGGCTTCGTCGCCGGACCGGACCAGCGCCTGGACAACCCACTGGGCACACGCGGTCGGGAACTGCACGGCTGGCACATCGGCGACCCGCGCGCGACCGAGGCCGACCAGGTCGCGACGAGCTGGCTCATGCGTCCGCGGGGTGCGTACGTGATGGGACGGAACATGTTCGGCCCGATCCGCGGCGACTGGGACGGGGACTGGACCGGCTGGTGGGGTCCCGAACCGCCGTATCACGCGCCGGTGTTCGTGCTGACCCATCACCCGCGGGATCCGATCGAGATGGAGGGCGGGACGACCTTCCACTTCATCACGGACGGATTCGACGCGGCCTACAGCGCCGCGTGTGCAGCCGCCGGGAACGACGGCGTGGACATCGCCGGCGGGGCGTCGACGGTACGGCAGGCGCTGCAGGCAGGCGTGATCGACGAGCTCACCCTCGACATCGCGCCGGTCCTGCTCGGTTCGGGGGAGCGCATCTTCGACGGCATCGAGGAGTTCAGCTTCGAGCCTGCCGAGGTGCTGCACTCGCCGCTGACCACGCACATCCGTTACCGGCGGATCAGCTGACGCCGCGGCAGCGGTGACAGCTAGACCCCGCGTGAGGTCCAGGTGAGATCGGGATGCCAGTCCGGCGCTTGCAACAGATCCACCTGATCCGCCGTGACAAACCGGGATAGTCGTATCCGGCCACTCAACAGCCTCGTATGCCTAGTCAGGAAGCGCAGCATGGTCGAACTCAAGACTCCCGGTGAGATCGAGGCGATGGCCGCGGCCGGAGCGGTCGTCGCTCGGGCGCTCGCCGCGGTCGAATCCGCAGCCCATGTCGGGACACGACTGGATGCGCTCGACCAGGTGGCCCGCGGCGTCCTCGACGAGAGCGGGGCGACGTCCCCGTTCCTCGGCTACCACCCGTCCTTCGGCGGCAGCCCGTTCCCCGGAGTCGTGTGCCTGTCGGTGAACGATGCGGTGCTGCACGGGCTCCCGACCAAGTACCGGTTGCGCGACGGTGACCTGCTCAGCGTCGACTGCGGCGCGACCCTCGATGGCTGGACGGGCGATGCCGCGATCTCCTTCTGCGTCGGCCACACGAGCCCTGCCGACGCCCGGCTGATCGACCGCACGCGCCACGCGCTCGACGTCGGCATCGCGGCGGCCCAGCCCGGAGCCCATCTCAGCGACATCTCCGCAGCCATCGGACAGGTCGCCCGCGCTGCCGGCCTGGGCTTGCACACCGACTTCGGCGGCCATGGCGTCGGTCGGACGATGCACGAGAACCCGCACATTCCCAACGACGGCCGAGCCGGTCGCGGGCTTCGGCTGCAACCCGGCCTCACGATCGCGATCGAACCGTGGTTCCTCGCCGGCGGCCTGGACGCCTACCGCTTCGACGACGACGGATGGACGCTGCGAAGCACAGACGGCTCACGCGGCGCGCACTTCGAACACACGATCGCGGTCACCGCCGATGGGCCGGTCGTGCTCACCGCATCACCTGCGTGAGCGGAAGGTTCTGCGCGCGCGCAACTGTGCGGGTGGGCCCGGCGGAGTGTCCGAACATCTCGATGGGCTGATCCCGTCACAGGGACTTGACGAGAAGCTCGTCGGTCTCCACCTCGTGATGCGTGCGCCCGTCGGCGTCGGTCCAGTCGTACTCGTTGACGTCGATCGTTCCTGTCGGGCTGTAGCCGAGCCGTTCGTACAGACGTGCTGCTCGGGCGTTGCCGACCCCGACGGCGAGGGCAACCCGACGGCGTCCGTGGACGGCCGCCAATTCCTCGGCGGCGCGGATCAGGCCGGTCCCGACACCGGCTCCACGCTCCGCGGGCCGCACCTGGAGGTGGTTTATCTCGACGCACGTCGGAAACGCCGCTCGTGCATTCACCCCGATCGGGCCTGCCCAGTGGACGAGCGCCGAGCCGAGCGGCTGGTCCTCGCGCCAGGCGACGAGGTAGGTCGCCCGACCATCACGCTGCTCCTCGAAGTGAGCACCGTGGACGTCGTCCACCGATGGCCAGCGCCGGCGCAGGTGGACAAGATCCGCGGCGCTGCACCGCCGAATCTCCACCTCTCCAACGATACCGAGTGCGTGAGCGACCTCTGGGATAGTGAGCGCGGTGGGAGAGATCCAGGCCAGGCTGCACGCCGATGGCTCATGCGAGAGCTACGACTCGTGGGACGACACGTCCCTTGCGGTGTGGCCAACGGTCGGGGCGTGGGCTGTGGCCTGGCTGGCGGAGTGGCGTGCGGGCACTGCCGATTCGGCCTGCGAGTTCGCGCACAGCATGACCGAGGACGGCACCCCATGGGCCATCGAGGCACTTCTGGGGCTGGTTCGGGCGACTCAGGGTGACGCCGAAACGCTCGGCTGGGTCGGTGCGGGTCCGCTGGAGGATCTCATCTCGCACTCGGGCCACGGTCTGCGCCTGCTGGACGAGATCGAGACGACTGCTCGGCGCGAACCGCTGTTCGCCCGCGCGCTGGCCGGCGTCTGGCTCGGCCTTGACGTCCCTGACGCGGTGCGACAGCGCCTGGCGAGATTCGGCGCGCGAGACTTCGTCGCCGAGCACGCCATGACCCGCAAGGAACTCGCGGCGTATTTCGCCGATCGGATCGCTCGCGGCTGGTCCGAAGCAGAATAGAAAGGTTCTCCGTGCAGGGCCGGGCCCCGGTCAGGTGGCTGAGTGCGGGTGCGCCGGAGCGATGAGCGGATACGCTCGCCGCCATGAGACCGCTGCCGCTCCCGCCGTCGAGGCGTTCGCTCCTGTTGAGCGGTATTGGAATCGCGCTGGCACTCATCGCGCTTGTGTTGCAGTGGTGCGACGTGAATTCTCAGTACAATTTCTATTTCTCGGTCGTCGGAATCATCCTCGTTGGAACCGCGCCGCTGATTGCACGCTATGACCGGCGAGAGTCCACGCCTCAGGCGTGAATTCCAGTCGCATCAGCTGCGCCGGTGTGGCGCCGCCCGCGTGGTCCCGGCCAGTGGCATGAGCGCTTGAGCGGGACGCGGTGTGTCGGCGGCGTCAGGACATCTGGCAGTAGACGCCTGTGGCAGTGACTCGGTCTGCTGTGACCACCGCTGGGCCCGCGGCCTCGCAGTAGAAGCCCGTGCCGCCGCCGTACAGCGGGCTTCGTCCGACGATGGTGTAGGTGCCTGGGGAGATCGCTACGGAGTACTGACCGTCGCTGCTCACCGGGACGATTCGGGATGCGTGGGTTCGCGTGTTCACGATCCGCACCGAGCCTGGCAACGGTAGCGATAGGCCGGGCGCTGGACCTCCGACGGCGGCCAGGGTGCCCTGCAGCTCCCCCATGGACGGTGGCCATGCCGAGCAACCCGATAGGACGGTAAGTGCGACCGAGACGGTCGCACCTGTCGCCGCTGCCGTTCGCCATCGACTGATCATGTCTGGCAGCACGCTACGGAGCACTACGCGCGCCGCACAAGTGCTCAGCTGCTCGCCCCGGCATGACCGCGAGCGTCGCTGCATACGCACACGGTTAGTCGTCCGGTTGAGTCGTGCCGATAGCGCCCTTCAGGATCTGCTGTGCTTCGTCGCCGGTGTCGAAGAACGTATCGAGGTACTTGGTTGGTGCGAGCGCGCTTTCCCTGATGAGCGAGAAGATCTCCGCGCCGTCGCCAGGCTCATCGGACAGTTCGTAGGACTGGGCGAAGTCGAGATAAGCATCAGCCGACCCGGCGATCCGAGTTGCGTATTCCTTCGCTTCAGCCTCGGCGAGTTCGATGGCGTGGTCTGCAGAGGCGGCGCGCCAAAGGGTGACGCGTTCCTCGTAAGCTGCGTCCGCGGTCGCTGCGCCTGCTGCCTTCGTCCGGTAGACGCATCGGACGCTGAACCATCGAATTGCTTTTTCGTCCACCATCCTCGAACTATCGCACTTCCGACCAGCTTCGCGGCGCGCGACGGTGTCCACTGTTCGGCACGTCTGCGCTCGTAGGCGACATGTCGACTGGGCGGGCCTTGAGCAACCCGCGCCCGCTGATCAGCCGTTCTCGCGGCCTGGCAGTGATGCACCGCGCAAGAAGGCTTCGTAGATCTCGGCGACATCCGCGTCGACCGTGGGTTGGGCGTTGCTGTACCGCGTGTCCGTACGGTCTCGTTTCGGACCTGAGAGCCAATACTCCTCGCCGCTGTCCACGTCGTAGAAGTTGCCGCTGATGACACGTTGTGATCTCGCAAGCGTGTGCCCGTGCCAGTGCGCGGTACTCCACGTCTTGCTGAAGCTCACCATACTGATCCAGCTCGGTCCGCTGTCGCCGCGATGACCGGTCTTGAGGTGTACGAACATCACCCGGTCAGCCATAGCACGATTCTGGCAGACCGGACTGCCTCCCTGAGCTCTCGTAAACAGCCTTCGCGTCAGCCGAGGAGGTGGCTGATCGCGGTGGTGATTGCCGAGTCGGCGTTGGCCTGGAGATTTCCGTTGTCGACGCCAGGTGTGCAGAGACCGGTCACGCGGACGCTGACACTCGGTCCGACCGGGTATCCGAAGATCAGCGTGTACGCGGGCAGCACGCCGCCTCGTGCGTTCCCGGCGCAGGCATTCGTCGAAGACCGAGTCCTGAGCGCGTTGAGATCACCGACAAGGGCATCGAACTGGCTTCGTGATCAGTGTGTAGCTCTGCTTCGCCCTTCCTGTCGACGTCTGGGTGGTACTGCAGATCGTGAGCGTCGTCGCTCCTGGCGGCACCATGTGTGTCTGCTGCCCGAGCCGCCCGTCGGATGGAGTACAGGCAGTCGCGGGCGGCGTGGGCGCCGGCCAGGTCCCGGAGGTGTAGCTGCGCGCGGCTTCGCTACGGAGATTGGTGTCGGTCGTGAACCGTCCGTTGGTGCTCCCCGCGCAGTGATTGCCTGCAACGGCAACCGCACTGGGTGGCATGCCCGTAGTCGAGCAGCAGCAGGTAGTTGTCCCCGTCCGTGGTAGCCGCATAGGTCGCACACCAGCTCCCTGCCGGCGGTGCAGGCGGCTCCCACGTCAGCTCGCTCGCCAGGCGGCTCAGGCCATCGGACACAGTGCGCGTGCCACTGAGCCCGCGACCGCCACCGAGATAGGCGCACACGACGGCCGAACGCGGCGGCTCGATCGGCACCAGACGCTGCGACGCGTCCGAACCGACAGAGTGGGCAGCCATGTCAGCGGCCGCCGGATAGGACGACGGACACGACACCTCGTTCGGCGCCCCGGTGACGGCGCCGTGACCGCCGGCCCTCGCCAGGACAGCGACGGTCGCGACAGCGATCACGCACGCCGCCGCGAGTAGGGCAGGCAGCGCCCGCCACCGCGGCCCCCGGGGCACGGCGGCCGCATCCGCTGACGTGTGCAACGGATCGGCGAACACGTCATCAACGCTCACACTGCCTCCCACCGAACTAGATGTGCTGAGCTCCCCGATCGGTTGCAGTTCCCGCCACCGAATATCCGAGGCAACCGCGCGGACCGCGACCCGAGCGACCTGTTCGCTCCTCTCGGACCTGGCGCAGAGGGCGAATCTTCACGCACAAAGTGAACCGAAAATGATGCTGTTCCGAACTAGCGGTAGCTCCTCAGCCCCGTCCGAATAGCTCGGTTATTTTCCGCTCTCGCCGCCTGATACATGCTGCGTACATATATTCGGTTTCAGCGCGCGCGACGGTTCCACCGGAGTTACGGTCCGCATGACGCCGGCCATATCGGGCGGCGCGGATGGAAGGAATCCCATGGGACTTCGGAACATGTCGCTGCGGACCAAGTTGTTGGGCGCCGCAGCGGTTGCCGTCGTGGTGGCCGGCGGTGTGGGCGTGGCGGTCGCCTCGACGGCGGGACATCAAGGCATGAACGGTTTCGGCATGACGCAGGGTTACTACGCCGGCCGGACCGTGAACTTCACCTACACGCGCGGATTCTTCTGCGACACGTCGGTCAAGTCGTCGTCGTCGTCAGGCTGCGAGGCGGGCCAGAAGTACAACCACGCACCGGCGGCGAACTTCGACCCGCTGTACATCACTGTTCCCCTGGGCTTCAACCAGCCTGGCGCGATGATCGACTGCCCCAACAAGCTGACCTGTATCGACCACCCGGCCGCCATGGACCTGACTCGCCTGGAGCCGGCGCTGAAGCCGCTCTACCCGCAACTCACCGCTGCGCAGTTGACCGCGGCGTTGAAGAACTTCGTCACCCCGGGACATGACCACTTCCTCACCACCCTGAACAACGGGGAGGTCGAGTGGTGGGACGTGATCGTTGTCGGCGTCACCAGCAAGGCGACCTTCGACGACCTCGCGGCGCACAAGTCCACCGGGTACCTGCTCAACCAGATCGCGCACAAGAACCCCAACATCGTCGGCCCGATCCCGACCAACCTGTTCCTCTACTTCTACTCCAAGTAGGTAGTACCGCCTCGGCCAGCGCCGAGCGTCAGACCGATCGCCTCGCGCCGAGACCCGGCGCGAGGCGATCGCTCTCAGTGGGTGACCGTTGACGCGGAAAGGACTGCGCCGAGCGCCCGTTGGAATGCCCCGAAGCTCGGACTGCCGACCTGGTAGCCGATCACGAATCCGTTGTCGACGCTCTGACAGCCCACGGCGTCGTGCCAGACGTCCACGTCCGGGCGCCCGCCGTCGTAGCTCAGCACGATGATGTTGGCCGTGTGGGTGTCCGCGTTCGGGCAGCTCGTCGTCCCGCCGGCCCGCTTCAGCGAGATGGCGGCGATGGTGGCGGCCAGAGTGGTCGCCCGAGCTTGGCTCAGTGCGACGCTCCGAACCAGCGGAACCGGGGGATAGTTCGGCAGCAACGCGCTCCGGTAGCTGCAGATGATGCCCCCGACCGGTAACAGCCCGCGCGGCACGAGGGATTTCGTCAGACCCGATTTGTCGTTGCTCGCATCGGCACGGGGATCGACCGATGCTGGGCAACCTCCCGCCAACGTCACACGGACCTGCGGCGAGCGGGCCCTGAAGTCCGGGACGGCGTGAAGGCACCCCGACAGCAGCAGCGCCCCGACCGCGACGACAGCGACCAGCGGCGCGGCCGACCACCGCACTCTCGATCGGCAAGCAGCGTGCATCACCGCGGCACCCCCACCCACCATCGACTGCCTCCAGTGGCAGCAGCCTAGGTCCGGGATCCCAGCACTGCGGGATCAATCACGTAACGACACTGACCCACCGCGGCTTCGAAAGACGCAGAACTCCTAATGATCAAGCGCTATTCGGCTGTTGCCGATTGCGACCTCGCCGCGCGAACAGCGGCGACGCCGTGGCGATCGGCCACACGACCAAGAACGCGACCACGAGCCCGCTCCACAGGCCGGGGGCATCGACGTGGTGAGTGACGAGAAGACCCGGCTGCAGGTAGCTCAGGTCGGCGGCGTTGTAGCTGCACCGCGTGCCGGGGGTCCACCACTGCCAGGTCGCAGTCCCATAGTTGGACGACCCCGTCGGGTCCTCACAGCCCAGATCACCGAGCGCGTGCCTGGCGATCAGGTGAGCGGCGTAGAGGACCGCGAGGACGAGCCAGGCGCCCAGGCTCACGACGACGACAGAACCGCCGACGCGCTTCGCCACTGACATGCCACCCTTCTGCTGAACCGGACCATCGTTCTCAGGAACACTGCAATGGCTCCGCGTTCACCAGTGTCAACTCGGTCGGGAGGCATCATGCCGCGGTACCGACTCGTCCTAGTCTGCCTGCTCGCTGTAGTTCTCACGGCGTGCACGTCGTCGCAGCACTCCTCGCACAGCTCAACTGCGCTCATGGCGGGCGCCACGGCCGGCTCGTCTTCATCGGCCCGCGCCACTGCCTCGGTGCGGCCGACCCGGAGTCAGACCGCCAGTGCTCGCAGAGTTGGATTCCAGACCAGCCTGGGCTGGTGCGGCCCGGAACGTCCACTGCCCCGCACGACGGTGCTGATCTATTTCTATCCGGACGGGGTTCACCCCACGTGTGTGTCGGTCGGTCCCATGCAGCGTCTGGGCGTCGTCAACATGACCGACTTCCACGGGCTCGCCGGCAGTACGGTGAGCGTCGATCTCCCCGGCGCGCCCCAGCGCCGCCTCTCGCCAGGTTCGGAACTGATCTTTCCCGGCACCGGAGACCAGGTCCTTCGTGAGGGGCGCACCACCCTCACGCTGACGTCGCACCTGTTCGGGCTCGGCGACGGAGGAGCCACGATCTGGCGAGTCACCAACGACGGCACCGTCCACTGACGCTTGGCCGTAAGTGCACTTCGAAGCACGCGCTGGTGGTCAACCGCCGAACGCGGTGGAGAGAGCGTCGTCCAATTCAGGCTTGTCCTGAAGGGTCTGCGGAAGGTGGTACCCGTCTCGGGTGAGCCCTCGGCCCACGTTGCACAGTGCCGCGCCGGCGTCGACGACGAGCGTGTGATCAGGCCAGCGGAACGTGACCGCGTAGGTGTAGACAATGCCGGCTGGACTTCCGCAGCCGTGCGGATTGACCGAGTCATAGGCACCGCTGAGGCCGTCGAAGGCCTGTACGACGGACCGGACGCGGCCGGGGTCGGTCACGGTGACGGTCCTCGGACTGGTGTCATCTCCGTCGATCGCTCGCTTGGTGATGTCCATGCTGGTCGTCGTCGGGGGCACCAATGTCTGCGCCGTGCGATCGGCCCGGGCGGCCAGAGTCACGTCCGTTCGTATCGCGGTGAGATGCGCACCGAGTCGCGCGTAGCCGATCACCTCGACCGGCGTCGAGTAGGCAGCTGACCTGTCGGTGGTGAACCAGTAGAACTCTCCCTGAGGTACAGGCGATGTAGATGAGGGCGGGTAGGTGGAGCGGACGTCGGCCGGGGTGCGGGCGGCGTACCAGGCCACGAGCCGGCCATAGGGAAGGGGGACCAGCCACCATGTGGTGCGAGTCAGGGTCGTGTCGACGGGTTCGACGTGCGCGCCCAGTTGTCGCAGGCCGGGGGCCTGGCGAGGGGCGAAGCTGAGGCGAGTCGACTTCGGTGGAACCAGGAAGTGGGCGAACGCAGCGGCAGCGGCGGCGGCCGCCAGTGAGCGGTTTCTCCCGGCTGCCGCAGGCGCTGGCATGAGTGTGCTCGTGTCGGTAAGGGAGGTCCGATCCGTGGTTCCCGCTGACGCGCCGAGACCGCTCGAAGCGCAGGAACTCACCGTCAACAGGCCGAGGAGTGAGGCCGCAAGTGCGAGGCACGTGACACCTGTTCTCGACCGGACTATTGACGAGGGTTCTGTGGAGCGCATCAGCGCCTGCTAGGGCAGCGAGCAAGCGACATCGGCAGCCGTGGTATCGCCTGCCTGAAGGACCACGTGAAGCGGAGTGCCGACCTGAACTCGGCTGCCGCAGATGCCTGCCTCGATCACTTTCGAACGACCTGGTGACGCCCATACCGAATAGCTGCCCGGCTTGAGCGAGATGGAGTAGCGGCCATCGCTGTCTGCGAACAATCGCGCCAGCGGCACCTGTCGGAGGGCCTCTGCCGAGGTGAGGTTGCCCTTCCAGACCCATATGGTCCCCCCACCGAGTCGGTAGCCTGCTGAGTCGAGACCGCCGGTCTCCGAGTACTGGCCGCTCAGAGTCCCTTTCGCACCAGTACCGCTACACGCGCTCACCAACGGCGCGAGGCACACCAGCACTGCAGCCGCGGCGGCCATCCGTCTCATGATCGGCGACTATCCGCTGCGCCGCGCTCGCGGTCAACGTCCGACAAGGTCAGACCTTATCCGCTGGGTCCTGCCATGTCGGGAAGGTCGCAGTAGGCGCTGGCGGAATCGAGGTCGCCCTTCCATGCCTTGTCACCGATGCAGCTTCCGTAGGTCTCGGCGGAACAGTCGACCAGAAGGCGGCCGCCCGCGACACAGTCGTGCAGGTGCGCCTCATAGCGGGCTTCGATTGCGCGGCGACGCGATTCCGAGTGGGAACCGGACACCGCCAAGACGAATGCCACCGTCGCGAGCGCGAGAACGAGCACCGAAGTTGAAATCAGGTGCACCCGAAAACGGCGAATCGTGCTCAGCGCGACCATGGCGTGAACGTACGCTCAACCACTCGGCCGGGCGGTCGCCGCGATGAGGGTGGAGGAGATGTGCGCCTTCGCGTGATCGGTCGGGAAGAAGAGTGTCTCGATGCCGCTCAGCTGACGGTTCAGCTGAGCCATCGGCCACTCGTGCGCGAGGTCGGCCGGGTTGCGCAGGCCTCGCACGATCACGTCGATACGTGTCTCTCGGCAATAGTCGACCAGTAGCCGGCCGGCGCTGGAGTCCACGGTGACATTGGCCAGGTCATGGGTCATCTCCTCCAGCAGAGTCAGTCGGCCGGCGAGGGGGAGTCGCCCAGACTTCTCGGGGTTGGTCAGGATGCACATGACGACGTCGTCGAACATGCCCGCGGCTCGACGCGCCAGGTCGAGGTGCCCCTGCGATACCGGATCGAAGGAGCCGGGGAACACGGCGCGCATGGCTCGGATGGTATCGACCTACGCACCGGTGCGGTCGGCTGATGACAGGTGTCTCGCTGAGGGGTCGCACGTCCACCCCGCCGGCTGGAGCGATGCTCACTGTCGCTACGAGGTCACGCTCATGCGGGCGAGTGGCCATCCCGTGCGGAAATCGCCAATCAGGTAGCTGACGCTCAGATCGATGACATCTCGCACGGCAGCGCCGCTGGGGCTCGCGATGCTGAGCACGATGGGCACAGCTGCACCAGCGTGCACGCTGAGTGCGCGACTCGCGCCGTCCTGTTCGTCGTAGGTCGTGCCGTTGATGGTGAGTCGAATGATGGAGGCAGGTACGCGAGCCGGGCCACCGCATTTCTCGTGGTCGCACGGGATCCCGGTCGCACACCCCGACAACGCGACCACCAGGAACGCGATCACTGCCGCTGCCATCGCCTTCACGCATGAAATATCCACCGCGCCTGCCGAAAGGTCCACACGGGGCATGCGCGCATGCCTATGACTTTGCGTGGAAAACTGTATCGTCCACGGTGTGAACGGCGGCGAGGATTTCGAACGAGGGCTGCGCATCCGCCGAGAGGTATTGGGCGACGAATTCGTCGATTCCAACCTTTCCGGAGCGGATGAGTTCATGATGACGTTTCAGCATCTCGTCACGGAGTTGGCGTGGGGCCGTGCATGGAGCGGGAAAGCGCTTGATCGAAAGTCGAAGGCGCTTCTGAGTCTTGGCATTCTTGCGGCATTGGGTCGATACCAGGAATTGGCGATCTATGTCCGAGGTGCGCTGACCAGCGGCGCGACTGTGGCTGAAATCGAGGAAGTACTCGTCCACGTGACCATCTACTGCGGCACCCCTGCAGGACGCCAATCCTTCCTGGCCGTTCATGAGGCGCTCCAAGCGGCAGGGGCGATTCCCGCCGAGTGACCGGCGCGGACGAAGGTTCGCTCGGCTAGAGCCTCATGGCATCGGGAAAGGTGGACCGGACGTGCTCCACGGCGATGCCTCTCGCTTCGATGAGCACGAGCAGCGTTTTGAGATGCTGTCGTCGCAGGGTGACGAAGCGACACGACCTTCCTGCCGCGGCCACCAGCGCGATGCTTCGACGAGCAACTCTGATCGCGGCCACCTGCTCCCACGTCATCTCCCAGAGCGGCGCGCCGGCGGCCGGCCGTTCAGTACCAACGGGCGCCGCCATCCGACGTGCGAACGAAGCCACCCAGGCCGGTCGTACCGACACCCGTATCCCGATGGCATCAGCGGATAGGAGGGCCAGCGGAGCGCTCACGGAGAATGCCGAAGGTCCCAGCGGGAGCATCGCTCCCCCTCGGATACGTACCTCAGCGGTCACGTCCATCCCTTCATGCTCACCCGTCAAGCTCAGGGTCGCACAGCACGAGCGCGTCGACGTTGACGGTGCACGGGACGCGGTGATACCTCCCCTCGGGAGGCGATGTCACGCGATCGACACGTGATGCCGACAGGGAGTCAGCGTGTCAGAGTGGTGGCGTGGAGTTGACCGCGCTGGTGTGTCGCTACGCCGAGCGGTTCGCCGAGCTCGGCGGTGGCCGGCACCATGTGAGCTCGCCGTTGGGTGCGTGGTTGGTGCTTGCGCTAGCCGCGCCGGCGGCGACGGGAAAGCTCGCTGAAGTGATCACCGATGCGCTGGGGACCGACGTCGACACTGCGCACCGGGCGGCGACGGACCTGCTCTCCCACCCGCATCCGACGGTCGCCGTGGCAGCCGCAGCGTGGACCCGGCCGGGCCTCGTGGGGCTGAATGGGTGGACGTCCGGGCTTCCCGCCCCGGTCGCGACCGGGCCGATCCCCACTCAGGAGCAGGCTGACGCATGGGCACGCGAGCACACCCTGGGGCTGATCGAGCGATTCCCCCTCGACGTGGACAGCGCGCTGATCCTGCTCGCCTCAGCTCTCGCAGCCCGGGTCAGCTGGGCGGTCCCGTTCGAGCTCGCCCCAGCGGCGGAGCTGCGCGGGCCGTGGAGCACGGAACTGACCCAGGTGCTGCGGACACCACGCCGACGTAGGCACCATGCCTTCATCGCCGATACCGCGCGGGCCGGGAGAGTCGTCGTACACACCGCGGACGCAGAGGGTCTGCAGGTCACGTCGGTGATCGCCGCCCACGACGTGGCGCCGCCCGATGTGCTCGCTGCCACGCACCAGATCTGCGTCGCCTGGGCGGCAGGGAACGCGCTCGTCCCCTCCGTGTCCCTGTTCGACCTGCCGCTCGGGGACCACCCGCTATGGACCATCGCTGAACAGCACGCACCGAAGCGCGGCGAGTACGTAGAGGCCCTGCTGCCGGCCTGGCACGCCGACAGCACCCATGACCTGTGCCGGACCCCCGAGCTCGCGTTCGTTGCTGCTGCGCAGAGCTTGCAGGTGCTCGCAGGGCTCGGTGGCGACATTGCGGCCGCGCAGCGCGCAGTTGCCCGCTACGGAAGGCGGGGATTCGAAGCCGCTGCAGTCACGGCCCTCGCCGTCTCGCTGGGACTCACCTCGTCGCCGCCACCAGGTCCGTACCGCACCGCAACAGCCCGCTTCGCCCACCCGTACGCCGTCGTGGCCACCACGCGCGGCCGCAACGAACCGCGGCACGGCCGTAACGACCCCTGGCACGGTCTACCTGTCTTCGCCGCCTGGATCACCAGGCCCGATGACGCGCACGAGTGAGCCGACCAGAGACCAACCGCGTGCCCTCATAATGGTTCCGTCAGGAGTAAGCTGCCGTTTCCCCTTGACGTCAAGTCCACTTGATGTACTGCAGTAGAAGAATGCTGACCGTGACGAGCAACTACGACGAAGCCCTGCAGCGCTTCCACAGGACCGGACCGGAGTTCGACGGGTTCCTGTCCAATCACGGCCCCATGGTCGTCGAGGCTCTCGAGAGGTGGGGTCACGACGACGCCATCCAGCCGTGGACCGATCGCTATCTGACACGGCTCGACGAGCTGCCCCGCTCGACCTGGTCGATCGACGCCGAGAACTGGCGGGAGGCGCTCGGGCAGCATGAACGGGCCGCCGACTGGATCGCCTTCTTCCGCGGTGAACTGGCTGAACAACCATGGAACGACGTGCTCACGACCTGGTGGCCACGACTGCTGCCCGGTATCGCGGCCGGCGCCACCCACGGCGTGATCCGGCTCGGTCATGCGGCAGCAGCGTTGACTGCACTCGAAACCGCCCCCCGTCTGGATGAGCTCGCCCACGCCCTCGGGTACTGGGCCGCGCGGTGGCAGGAGGTTCCGATCATCACCCCGGGCGGGAGTCGCACTGCGCTCGATCTGATCACCGGACTGCCCCGCGTCGCCGACCAGAACGGCGGCATCAGGGCGCGGCTGGCACAACTCGACGCCACGGTGGGCTGGGCCGCGGACGTGGCCACCCTCGCTGCCCCTGACGACGTCGAGAGCGTGCCCGCGTCACTTGCGCGCATCATCGACGCGACGATCACCGCGTATCCCCGTTACGCGCACGGCAATCCGACCATGTTGGTTCACGCGTCGACGGCTCCGAACGCCGTCCTGCGAACCTTGCCGCTGCTGCCGCACGAGCTGTGGTCCATGAGCCTGGCCGCGGCCTGGTCGGCAAGCGCCGCAGTCGTGGCGGCCTACGCACCGGCGGTCCCAGCCGGTGACTCGGCCGCGCCCGGCGATCCGGATCAGGTCATCGAGGCAGCGCTGCGCCACGGCGGCGAACACGTCATCAAGCTCACCGACACCGCACTGTCGGTGCATGCCCGTACCGGCGACCCCGCCGCGCTGTCGGCTGCGCTGGTCGCGGTCCGACTCGACGCCTGAAGGTGCCGGCCAGGGCTCACCCGGCCGAGACGTCGGCGTGCTCGCGTACGTAGCGGATCAGCCCGACGGCGTCCTCGGGCACGAGCCGCCCGATCGCGCCGGAGGAGTAGACGCTGACGACGACCTTGCCCGAGGGATCGAGGACGAAGCCGGTGGATTGCAGGAATCCGCCGGCCGGGTCGACGAATGCCCCCGTCGCCGCCGACACCGCGGCCGCGTCGGCGCTGTGCCCCACCGGAAACGTCAGGCGGTGCTTGGCGACCAACCCGGCCGTCGTCGCCTCGTCGTCGACCGACAGGGCCACGACTCCGGCGCCGACCTCGGCCAGGGATTCGGTGGCGCGTTGGAAGGAGCGCAGGTGCGCGTTGCAGTAGGGGCACCACGATCCTCGGTAGAACAGCACCACCCCGAACCCACCGTCGAAGACCTCAGGCACAGACAGGGCGTGACCGCCGGGCTGGGTCAGTGCCAGGGTCGGGAAACGATCTCCGGGGTGCAGCAACGGCATGGTGTCTTCTTCCGCGGGTCGGTGGGTGGTTCCCTGTCGTTAGCGGCCGGCGGCGGTCCGGTCTTACCCACGCGCAGCAGGACAGCGCCGATCAGCGGAGTCGTAGGCTCGACGTCATGCACCCGGACGAAGTCTGGACAGCTCCGGCGAGACCCGCCAGGAGCGCCGCCGAGGCCACTGTCGTCATGGCGTCCGTTGACGGGCGTCAGCTCGACGCCGAGTCGGCCGAGTGGACCCGCACGCTGGAAGGCGCCGGCCCGGTGCGGGAGCAGGCGTTGGCGCGGCTTCACGAGTTGCTGCTGCGGATCGCTCGTGGCGAGTTGCGCCGCCGCGGCGGGCAGCATCCGATCACCGGTCCGGAACTCGATGATCTGGCCCATCAGGCGGCCGCCGATGCGCTGCTGGCCATCACCGGCAAGCTCAGCGGATTTCGCGGCGAGAGCCGCTTCACGACCTGGGCCTACCGATTCGTCGTCCTGGAGGTCTCTACCAAGCTCGGGCGACACTTCTGGCAGAAGCCGACGGTCGCACTCGACGCCGAGGACTGGGACCGGTTACCCGACCGCTTCGGCATGGGCCCGAGTGACCAAGCGCAATGGCAGGGGCTGGTCGACGCGCTGCACCGTGCGGTGAACGAGGACCTGACCGAGCGGCAGCGAATGGTGTTCGTCGCGATCGTGCTGCAGGGTGTCCCGCTCGATGCCCTGGTCGTGCGACTGGGATCGAACCGCAATGCGATCTACAAGACACTGTTCGACGCGCGACGTAAGTTACGGGCCGCGCTCGCCGCTAACGGGTATCTGAGCATGGGCAGCGCGCCCGATGCGGTCTCGGCTGAGGTGGAGGAGGGGAGGCGATCATGACCGACTGGACTGCGCTGGACCGGTTCCTGGCAACCGATCCCCGCGATGTCGGCTGCGAGCACGCGCTGGAGATCCTGCACGTCTACGTGGAGATGGTCCTCGAGGCCGCCGACGGCTCGGCGACCGATCGGTACCCCGGGGTCGCCGCGCACCTGGCGGCGTGCGGGCCGTGCGAGGACGATTTCCAGGGCCTGCTCGCCGCGGCCGGAGCCGTCTCATGACCGGCTACCCGCCCACGCTGCCACCGGTGAACCACACTGCACCGGTCCCGCGGCGGATCCGGGCCTTCCTGGGTGGGCACGTGGTCGTGGACACGATGTCGGCGCTGTACGTGTGGGAGTGGTCGCACTACCCGCAGTACTACATCCCGGTCGAGGACATCGACGCCGCGATGCTGGTCGACGAGCAGCGCGAGCAGAAGCTCAGCCGCGGCACCGCCCGCCGCTACGGCCTGCGGATCGGGGAGACCGCCCGCCCGTCGGCGCTGCGGATCTACGGCAACGACGCGACGGTCGAGGGACTGGCCGGCCGGGCGCGGTTCGAGTGGGATTCCGTCGACGCGTGGTTCGAGGAGGACGAGCAGGTCTTCGTCCACCCCCGCGACCCGTACACCCGCGTCGACGCGCTGCGCTCCACCCGGACCGTCCGGGTCGAGCTCGACGACGTGGTCCTGGCCGAGTCCACCTCACCCGTGCTCGTCTTCGAGACCGGGCTACCGACCCGCTACTACCTCAACCGCACCGACGTCGACTTCACCCACCTCACCCCCACCGACACGGTGACCGCCTGCCCCTACAAGGGCATCACCAGCGGGTACTGGTCCGCGCACATCGGTGACGCCAGCTACACCGACATCGCGTGGACCTACGACTTCCCGACCCGCCAACTGCTGCCGATCACCGGGCTCATCGCGTTCTACAACGAGAAGGTCGACACCTTCCTCGACGGGCGCCCGCTCGACCGTCCGGTCACCCACTTCTCCTGACCGTGATGCGAGACTCGGTGCCGTGCCCGAACTCGATCTGCTGACCACGGCCGACGCCGACGGCCGCGACCTGCTCACGGCCGCCGAATCGGATTGGTCGCGACCGATCCCGCACTGCCCGGCCTGGGACGCTGCCCAACTGGTCGGGCACATGGGCTCCATCCTGGCCTGGATGGCCACCATCGTCACCACCGGTCAACGCGTCGCCCGCCGCGACCGCGAGGTAGCGCCCACCGACCGCGATGAGCTGGTGGGCTGGTATTCACACCATCTGGATCGCACCCTGCACCTCCTCGCCGCCACTGACCCGGAGACAGCGACCTGGACGTTCTCCAGCCGCGGCGATCAGCGGGTGAGCTGGTGGCGGCGCCGGTTGGCCGTCGAGTTGGCGATCCACCGCTGGGACGCTCAACACGCCGCCGGCCTCGACGGAGGGCCACCACCCGTGCCGCTGGACGGTGACGTCGCGGCCGCCGGGATCGAGGAGTTCCTGATCGAGTTCCTGCCCGGCCTGCTCGCCACCGAACGTTCCGACACCGCCGACACCGTGAACGGGTTGGCTGGAACCTTGCATCTACACGCCACCGACGGGGACAGCGAGTGGTGGATCGACCTCGATGCCCGCGGCGACGCCGTCGCGGTCGCAGGGCACGCCAAGGCCGACACTGCCATCCGCGGCAGTCGTTCGGACCTGCTGCTCTGGCTCACCAACCGGGCACCCTCCCACGGCCTGGAGATCCTGGGCCGACCCGATCTCGCTGCCGCCTGGACACTGCTTCGCCGCTGAGCGCTCGCGGCGTGCCGGTTCTTACGAACCGGGGACGCGAGCGACGCACCCGGTAAGCCCACGGAGGGCGCCGGCCGCTAACTCCTCGTCCAGCACAGTGCACGACTCATCGAGGAGCGTCATGAACACCACTGTCCGCATCGCCATCGTCGGAGGCATCGCCGCCGCCAGTGCCCTCCTGTTCGCCGGCCCGGCCGGAGCCTCCACCGTCCACCATCCGATCTCCCGTGCCGCGCATGCCGTGTTCGTCCAGACCGACAACCTGACCGGCAACACCGTCGTCGCCTACGATCGGGCCTCCGACGGAACCCTCACCCAGGCCGGGGTCTACCCGACCGGCGGTCTCGGCGGTCAACTGACCGGTTCCGCGGTCGACCACACCGCCTCCCAGGGTGCGCTGGCCTACGACGCCACCAGGCATCTGCTGTATGCGGTGAACGCCGGCAGCGACACCATCACCTCCTTCGCGGTCCGCGGAGATCGGCTCACCCGACTGCAGACCATCAGCTCCGGCGGCACCTTCCCGGTCAGCATCACCGTCCACGACCACCAGCTCTACGTCCTCAACGCCCGCGGCGGCGGCTCCATCCAGGGCTACGTGCGCTTCGCGGACCTGCTGGTGAAGGTTCCGTCGTGGCACCGCGACCTCGGCTTCAACCCGAACCCGACCCCGGAGTTCACCAGCACCCCCGGCCAGATCGCGTTCACCCCGGACGGTTCCAAGCTGATCGTCACCACCAAGGGCGACGGCCAGAGCATCGAGGTCTTCCCGGTCCGCGCGTTCGGACCGTCCGCACAGCCGGTCGTCACCGCTGACCCGGGCAACGTGCCGTTCGCGATCACCTTCGACCAGCGGGACAACCTCGTGATCGCCGAAGCCGGACCGTCCGCACTCGCGACGTTCACCGTGAACCGCGACGCCACTCTGACCCTCATCACCCGCACCACCACCGGGCAGGCCGCGACCTGCTGGGTCACCAGCACGCGCACCAAGCTGTACGGATCCAACGCCGGCAGCGCCAGCGTCTCCGGCTACACCGACCACAACGGCACCCTGACCGCGCTCGGCAACACGAGCACCGACCCGGGCACTGTCGACGCCACCGCCTCGCCCAACGGCCGCTACCTGTACGTCCAGACCGGCCGCAACGGCATCGTCGACGAATTCGCAATCAGCCCGACCGGCGTGCTGACCTCGGTCGGTTCGGTCACCGTCCCGGGTGGCGCCGGCGGCGAGGGCATCGTCGCCAGCTGAACGGAGAACGGGCGACGGCCCCGGCGGACGCACCGCCGGGGCCGTCGCCTCGACAACGCTCGACGTTCGACCGAGTCCGGTCGACACCTACGGACGGGCGCTGAACTCGGCTTTCGCCTTGCGGGTGGCGTGTGAGCGAACCGTGGCGAGCGCGGTGTCCAGGCCGGCTGCGAGCGCACCGGTGTTCCGCTGGGCCTGGGCGAGCAGCAGGCCGCCTTGGATGGCCGCCAGCAGGGCGAGGGCGAGCTGGTCGACATCGGTGTCGCTGCGCAGCGTGCGGTTGCCGACCAGGCGGGCCAGGGCAGCGCGAATCGCGATCAGCCAGCGGTCGAACGAGGCCGACAGCGCGTGCCGGGCCCACGGGTGGTCATCGGCGAGCTCGCTGGCGAGACTTCCGAGGGGGCAGCCACCCGTGCCGCCTTGCGAGCGGGCGTAGTCGACGAGAGCGTTGCGCCACCCGTCGAGCGCGTCGAGGGTCACCACGTCGGCGAGCAGCTCGGTCTGCGCTGCCACGATCATGTCGGTCTGGTGGGAGATCACTGCCCGGGTGAGGTCGTCCTTGTCGCCGAAGTAGTGATAGATCTGCGACGAGCTCACGCCCGCGGCGTCGCGAACGGACGGGGTGCTGGTGCCCGCGACCCCGTGCCGGTACATCAGATCGGCGGCAGCAGCGATGATCCGCTCACGGGTGGCGCGGCCCTTCCTCGTGCTGGGCGCGGGCGCAGCCCCGGCATCGATCGACGGCATGACCCTCCTCGGATTGGACTTGACAATCCAATCTTGCCATGCGCAGAGTGGATAGACGAATCCATTTTCTGGGACTGCCCCGATGCGATCTGTGTCCGGATCCAGCCGGTGAGTCCTGACAAGGAGACACCATGATTCTGGTGACCGGAGCCACCGGCAACGTCGGCTCGGAGACCGTGCGGCTCCTCGCTGAGCAGCAGCAGCCCGTCCGTGCCCTGGTGCGCGACCCGTCCCGACTGCACCGGGGCGATGTCGACGTCGTCACCGGCGACTTCGATGACCCCGGCTCGCTGGCCGCCGCGATGGAGGGCGTGGACACGGTCGTGCTCGTCAGCCCGGCGATTCCCCAGCAGGAGATCGCGGTCATCGACGCCGCCGTCCGGGCCGGGGTCACGCACGTCATCAAGGCGACGAGCAAGGCATCGGCCGACTCTCCGGTCGAACGGCGTCGCGGCCAGACCCGGATCGAGCAGCACCTGCAGGCATCATCGCTGCCCTGGACACTGCTGCGCTCCAACGCCTACCTGCAGAACCTGCTCGCTCTGGCTCCGCAGGTGAAGCAGACCAGCGGGTTCGTCATGTCCGCCGGTGACGGCCAGGTCGGCATGGTCGACGCCCGCGACGTCGCTGCGGTGGCCGCCGCCGTCGCCGTCAACCCGTCCGATCACGCCGGCGCCACCTACTGGCCCACCGGACCGGCGCTGATCACCTACACCGACGTCGCTGACGAGCTGTCCGGCATTCTCGGCCACCCGGTCGAGTACCGGCGCATCTCGCCCGCCGAACACCGCGAGCTGATGATCCGCGCGGGCCTGCCGGAACACGTCGCCACGTCCAACGCCCAGGCCTTCGGACTCATCGCCCAAGGCGACGCTGCCTGGATCACCGATGACGTGCTCACCATCACCGGCCGCGCACCGCGGAGCCTGCACGCATTCATCAGCGACTATGCCGGAGCCTTCGCCTGAGGCTGACCTCCGGCGACGGGGTGTCGCCCACCGAGCGCAGATGTGCCCGCGCGGACCGGCGATGTCAGAACGTGAGCGCCTGGATGCCGCGGACTCGCAGCAACTCCAGCTTCAACGCGTCGGCCGAGTCGGGCATGACGGTGTACATCACGATGCGCAGATCGGTGCCGGGCGCGGTCAGGACGTCGCAGTCGATCACGATCGGTCCGACCGGCGTGTGCGTCACCGTCTTCGTGCTCGAGCGGTGCCGTGCGATGTGGGCTTTCCGCCAGCGGCCGGCGAAGTCGGGTGAGTCGGCCCGCAGGCGCGAGATCAGGCTGCGCAGCGTGGGGTCGTCAGGGTAGCGCCCGGCGGCCTCGCGCAGGTCGGCGGCAAGATCGTCCGCGAACTCCTCGGCGTGCGCGTCGTCGAAGTCGATGATGCTCGGCGCGCTCGTGAAATGCCGCCACGCGACGTTCCGTTCCAAGCCGCGGTGCTCGGACGGGTCACCGGTCAACGCGGACCACATCGGGTTCCACCACAGCAGGTCCCAGGCGGCGGAGAACACAGCCATCGGCACGTCACCGAGGCGGTCGAGCATGCGCTGCACTCCGGGTCCGATGTGTTGGGACACAACCCGCGATGAGGGAGGGGCGACGCCGGCCACCCGGTAGAGATGGTCACGTTCCTCGTCGGTGAGACGCAACGCGCGGGCCAGCGCCGCCAGCAGCGGCGGTGAGGGGTTGCGGGCCCGGCCCTGTTCGAGCCGCACGAGGTATTCGACGCTCACTCCGGCGAGACCAGCGAGTTCCTCTCGGCGAAGTCCGGGCGCCCGCCGGCCTGCGCCAGCCGTCAGCCCGACCTCCTGGGGGGTGAGACGGTCGCGCCACGCCCGGAGCACCTCGGCGAATTCCTGCACCCACCCAGCATGCCTGCTCCGGGCATGTTCGGCGTGGTACTCACAGTGCCTACCCTCACCCACGCGATTCATCGCAGGGTGGGGGCATGACCACGACACTGATCACCGGGGCGAACCGCAGCCTCGGACTCGAGACCACCCGCCGGCTCATCGATGCCGGTCACACCGTGTTCGCCGGGATGCGTGACCCCGCCGACGGCGGCGCCGCCCGCGAGCTCGGCGCGCACATCGTCCAGCTCGACGTCACGGACGCCGCGTCGGTCAAGGCTGCTGTAGCGCAGCTACCGGAGCTCGACGTGCTCATCAACAACGCCGGCATTCTCGGCAGCTCCTTCGACACCGATGATCTCGACGCCGACTCCGTGACCTCCGTGCTCGACACCAACGTGGTCAGCATCGTGCGCGTCACCCAGGCCGCGTTGCCGTTGCTGCGGCGTTCGGCGAACCCGGTGATCGTCAACGTGGCCTCGGGCGTCGGCTGGCCGCGCTACCTGCTGGACGAGGCGCATGACGAGTTCGCGGTGAAGGCGGTGCCGTACGCGGCGTCGAAGGCAGCCGTCATCGCCCTCACGGTCCAGTATGCGAAGAACCTGCCGCAGATGCGGGTGAACGCGTCTGACCCCGGCTACACGGCCACCGACCTCAACAGGCACACCGGACACCAGACCGTCACCGAGGGCACCGACGCCACCGTGGCGTTGGCGATGATCCGCGGCGACGGCCCGACCGGCCAGTTCCACGACCGCTCCGGCCGCATCGAGTTCTGATCGTAGGAACAGCAGTTCGGGAACGCATGAGGCTCTAGTGACCGAGGCAATAGCGGAGGTCGGCGTTGATCAACTCGTTCACGCGCCTGCGCATATGTCCGGTCAGGGCGGCGTCGGGGCGTGGCTCCTCCACGAACGACGGCCATACCTGCCGGATGGAGTCCACGCAACCGAGCGCGCAGCTGCGATGGCTTGCGTGGGCGCGGCGCTGCTTCCTGTTCGAACAGTGGAGCTGGTCCGAACCCGAGGTCATGCGTCGGCGGCGGAGGAGCTGGCCCGCCTGGCGACGTGCCGTCCGACCCTTGGGTGCAGCCGGCTGGTGGGCGTCCCTCATCTGGTCCATCCAAACCCAAGCGTCGTGGGGCAGCTCGAGTCCACAGGTCCGAGTGTTCATCGTGGCGCTGATCGGAGTACCTGTGGTCTGTGCGGTCTTCGGCGCGATTGATGGCTTTCGGCAGCGACGCGCCGACCGTCGCATCGGGCGCGAACCGGTCTAGTCCGAGCGCCGGCGGGCTCGACCGGGGAGCTGCCGAGCTAACCGACCTCTGCAGAAACCACCTGTCCGCCTGCGACAGTGACCCTCACGCGGCTGAAGTTGATGTCCGCCACGACGAAGTCGCCGATGACCTCGAAGTCACCGCCCAGTCCTTCAACGCGGGCCCGGGCGTCAGCCACCGGCAGACCAGGCAGTGTCTCGACCCGAAACCGATCTCGTGCCCGAGCGGCCTCGTCCATCGGACCCCTTCCCATCGGCACCATTGAGCTCACCGTTCGGGCTCAGTTCGCTTGTTTCGTCTACCAGACAAATGGTAGTGGCAGACGCGCCTCGAAACTCATTCGAACGGTCACGGCGCACAGAATGCCCAAGGGTATCCACAGCAGCCACATCACAAGCAAGATTCGGAAACTTCCGATAGTGGTGCACACAACCGATACGGCTGACAACGCGTCCAAAGTCGGCACCAGGACGCGGTACTTCGGGCTGACACGACACTGAATCCGCGGACTGCGGAAGACCGCTTTGAATGTAGAGAGATATCCGACTTTCCAACAGACGCAAAGCAACTCATGACCGCGCAAAGTGGTTCACGGCTCGCATAAAACTGCGCCGAAATACTACTACCCCAGTGGCTCAGCTTCCGTTAGCGTGCCAGCCAAGAAACAGCAAACCTATCGGGGGAGGGGAAGTACATGCGTAAGGTTCTGCAAGTACTGGCGGTTTCGGCTGGCGCGTTAGCCCTGGTGATATCGGGCGTAACTGCCGCGTCCGCGACGGGAAGGGCACCGGCGCCATATACGTGCAAGGGGGGTCACATCCCGTCGGGCACCTATTCCAGTCTCACCGTCAAAGGCGCGTGCGACGTACCGGATAAGGCTGTCATCCGGGTCGTCCACAATGTCTACGTCGACAACCATGCTGTGCTCGACGCGCAGACCGCGCCGTCGACGATCATTGTCGGAGGCAACGTCATTGCGCTCACCGGCTCGCTGCTGGGCCTGGGTTGCCAGCCCGACCTCGCGTTCGCGCGGCACCCCTGCACGGTCGACCCGACCGGGAGCTCCAAGATCACCGTCAAGGGGAACATCACCGCTGCCAGCGCGGACACGGTTCTGATCAATGGCACCACGGTCAAAGGAAACGTGACGCTGGTCGGAGGCGGTGGCGCGAATCCGTGGTCGGTCAAGAACAACACGATCCGCCGCAACCTGACGATCATCGGAGTGACGAGTGAGTTCATGGTGATACTCCGCAACGTCATCGGCGGCAACGCCACGTTGCTGGCCATCACCGAGACCGACACCGATCCGAATCCCGCTGTCGAGATCGTCGTCAACACGATCGGACGCAACCTGATCTGCTTCGGCCTCTCCCCGCGCGCGGCCGGCGGCTTCATTCCCGGTCAGGTCAACACGGTCGGCGGCAGGTCGATCGGTCAGTGCGCGCACCTGGTATCCGGCTGATCCAGCTACCTACAGCGTCCGTCCGCTACCCGCCTGAACGGGGGTGGCGGACGGGCGATGTGGCTTGCTCCGGCGACAGTCCGGTCGATCTGCCACTCGCACAGCGTGTCCCGATGCGTCGTGGGACGCTGTGGGGATGACGGTTCCCTGGTCCGGTGAGCAACTCGACCGCATCAGCCGATCCGGTGAACTCGAGATCGCGAGTCGCCGCACGGACGGCACGCTGCGCGGATGGGTACCGATCTGGGTGGTCTGCGTGGACGACGCCGTCTATGTGCGCATCTGGTACCGCCGCACCACAGGCTGGTTCGGACACGTTCTCGACTTTCCCCAAGCACGCATCCGGGTTCCCGGCGTCGAGGCCGACGTCACCGTCAGTGATCTCGGCGAAGGTCCCGCAGGAATCCGTGCGAGCGTGGATGCCGCGTACCGCTCGAAGTACGGCCCGATCGGCCATGAGTCCATGGTCACCGAGGATGCGACAGCGACGACCTTGCGACTGGATCCGCAGTGACAACCGAGCGCCGATCGCCCCGTATGAGCACCGGACCGTCGAGGTACTCGGGCGGAGTTGGCGATCAACGGAGCTGAACGGTGACCGGCGGGCATTCGAGCTCGAGGTCGTGGTGGGCGGCGGAGCGCGCTGAGCGTCGAGGATGTCGGCGGAGCCGTCGTGGCGGATCCGCCGGTGGCAGTCGGTGACGAAGCCAAGCTGGCTGTTCCGGACGCCGAGCGACATGTCCGGTCCGGGCGCGTCAAGATCAGCTGTAACCTCCCGAAGTGATCTTTTACCACGAAGCGTTCTGGCTTGCGCTGACGATGTCATCCGTTCTACTCGGTCTCGGCTACCTCTTCATTGCGACCCTGGCTGTGCGAGAGCCCCGCAGGCACCCCCAGTCGCTGACCGTAGGAGCTGCTGCCGGCGCGCTGCTCATGCTGGGTGTCGTGTTTGCTGTCGGCATGACGTGCTTGGCGCTGCGTAGGGACTTCGTGCGACCGCTGTACGGCGCGATCGTCATCGCGGTGGCGTTCATGGGAAGCATCGTCCTCGTCGCTTCGGCCGCACGAGACGAGTCCGCCTCTCGCCGATCGCCCCCCGGCGTGCTCTAGGCGGACACCGAGGTCGCACGGCTGGCACGACCGGACGTGACACTCTTCTGGAAGTGCTCACCCACCACCTTCATGCGCATGTGAGGCCCGAGGCGTGTCGGTGGTGGCGTTGTGCGCTACGGAAATGCGCGGGAGACGAGCGTCATCGCCCCGACTCGCCCTCGGCAGGTGATCAGGCTGCCGAATCTTGGGGATGACGGATACCGGCCCTTGTTCGCCACGGTGCGATGACTGCCGTTCGGGAGGGTGAGTCGCCACGCGACTGGTATGACCTGATGCTCCGTGCACATACCGTTCGCGCTGGTCGAGTCGTCGCGGTACTCCGCGACGAGGACTATGCCCGCGTCGTTAAGGCCGGACGGGAAGCCACTTCGCACAGGTGGGAACTCGCCGTGCGCTGTCAGGATCAGATGACCAGCGACCTCGACGGTGACCGCGTTCGTGTCGGCGACTCCGCGCGCATCCACTCCCACGATGCGAAGCGGACCGACGAGCGTGCAGGGTTCTGCTTGCGTGTTCGCCAGAACGAGCGTTCCGAAGTCATTTCCTGTGGCCGCCGCGCCTGAGTAGTACGCGAGTGCCAGGGCGTCGTCGGAGCAATCGCTCGCAGTCAACGGTGAGCGCGATGGAGCGGCAGCTACCGGCGACCGGGTTTCAACGTCAGCCCGCGCCTTGACCGGGCGATTCGTTCTGTCTGCGGTACACCCCGCCACCGCGATGAGGGCGCACACCATGATCCATGCCGAGACCGGCCGGCCCACCATCGCAGACATCGCCATCCTCCCGCCCCCGTACGACTAGGTGACGTTTCGTCAGATCGGATCGTTGCGCGCCCGTCGGCAAGGCCGCTAGTTCGCGTCCGTGCGCGGATGCTGATGCCGGACGCCGCTAGCTCGCGTCCGTGAAATGGTGAGAGGGTGACTGTGACCGCGCCCGAGGCTCGAACCACGTTGATCTTGCGCCTCACGTATGACGAAGCCGGTGGCTGCATCGTGAGATTCGAGCCGTACGCAAGCGAGCACCACCTCGATCAGAACGAGGTATTTCTGGCGGAGTATTCGTTGGAAGCGGGCCGTGAATGCGACGTTCAGATCGATTGCTACGTGGGTGGGATGGCGGTGTGGGACGGCCGCTACACCCGATTGACGCAGGTGCGAAATGGCAACGGCGAGATCATGTGGGCGTAGATGTGACCGTGTCCGCGCAGCGGTAATGGGCGCACGCTAGCTGTGCGGCGCATGCGTGCGTGTCTCACGCTAGGCGGCAGATGAGGTCGTGCTCCTCCCCCTACTTGCGCGGACGCAAGGCCGTTACGGCTCCGTCGATGTCCACGTCGAGCGTGGTGGTGGTGTCAATGTTCTTCGGCAGGGTGACCGTGCTGGTCGTTGCAGCGAGCGCGTCGTCGCATGAGCTGGCTCCATGGGGCAGGTGTTCGTGAGTAGTAATGATCAATTGGTGGGCTCCGTGAGCCTTTACCGACGTCGGCAGCGCCGGACAGCCGATGCTGTCAAACGTGACGATGTAGATCTGACCCGCGCCGGCCCAGGTTGCGAATGAGCCTTCTCGGGGCCCGGATGGAGCCGCCGGGATGGTTGCGCCTGCCGGGAGGCCGGCGGTGTACGTGGCTACTGCCGTTGATATACCGGGGTTGTCGGAACATCCACTAAGTGCCGCGCATGCAAGGGCAGCAGTGCCGACCACGAGCCCCAGCCGGTTCCGAGGCATCTGTTTCTCCCCTCACCACGCGCTCCGAGCCGGCTCACGATCTCACACGGCTGGTCTGCGCACTATGCGGCATGAGTGGCCGGTTTTGTACCGGCGCGCAGGGTGCGTTGGTCCCTCAACTTACCCGCGGCCGGCCAGATTCCGCGGTCTATGCTCCCGTTAACCAATGACGTCAGGGGAGTCCGATGGACACGCTAGCGCGGCCCAGCCGGTGAGGGTACTGGTCGGTGGCCTTCTGGTTTTGGGCTTCGTCGTACTGGCGTCGGCTCAGGTCTTGCTCGCACGGAATGGCCTCCGTAGGAAGGCCCAGAGCGCCGCCGAGGACGAGGCTTATGACCAAAGAACCGGACGAGGCAAGCTGCATCCGTACGACTAGGTCCGGAGGCTTAACTTCACTCGTCCGTTTGACCGCGCCCTGCGACGGCCGAGCACATCGCTGTCGACCCGGCAGCGCCGCACGGCACATCTGGAGGCTCAGGATTGAAGGTTGGTTCGCTGCTCTGTCGGCGTGCGGATTGCGTGGGATCGTTCGGTCACGGCTTGGTGAGAGTGATGTTCACCGGTGCGGGGACTGGCAGGCCGGGTCGGGAGCGCCCGAAGATGACTTGTGTGCGGTAGTGACCGGCCGCCAGTGGCGGTAGTTGCTCGTGTGTCCTGCCGACGCAGTTGGGTAATCCGGAGTGGTTGCTCGGGTCTCCGGAGCAGGACGTCAGCGTTGTGAGGATCTGTATTCGGGTACGTGAAGTGCCGGGACTGAGTAGCTTCGGTCGGGCGCAACCTACCGCGCCGGTGAGCGGGCGGAAGGCCACGTCAGCGTTGGTGAGGCCGACGTTGACCCAGCCGTTGCACGCATCGTCGAGTGCGATGGGCTTTCCGGTGCGATTGACGATGTCGAGATAGCCGACGATCGCTGCTCCGTCGGCGGGGTACCGGTTCCCGTTGAGGACGAGGCTGACCTCGATACCGGTTGAACTACTGCGCGCAGCGACCACCGCAACCGCTGCTTGGTGCCCACGCGCGCCGCTCCCGCATCCCGCATACAGAAGCACAGCGAAGCCAACGATGGCGAAACCTCTCGCCGACCAGACCTTTCGCACACTCACAGAATGCGCCGGCCCAACCCGGCCGGCAACGGCGGCCATAGGACCTTGCCTCTCCACGCGTCCCCACCGGCACAAGCGGGGATCGCGGCGTCAGTGGATGCTCCTGGATCGGGGCCGGTGGGGAACGCCTATCCTGGAGTGGTGTCCACCGCGTTTCATGTCAGCTCGGTTGCAAATCGCCTCTCCATCCTGGAGCACGGACTGGACTCATCCCGCATGGGCGCGGCTCCCGGCATCGCAGGAAGCACACGGCCAGAGGCCGACGGCGTGTTCCTTTCCTTCGACGAACGAGATGCGGACTACTTCGTACAGATGAACAACACCGGTGGTCTCGTCGATGTGTGGCGCGTGGACGGCATCGATACCGACCAACTGCTGGACAACGGCAGTGGCTACCAATACCTGCCCGGCCAGATCCCAGCCGACCGTCTCGCGCTCCTACGACGCGGTGTCCTGGGCGGGGGCCGATGACCGCAGGTACCGGATGCGTACAGCGGCCAGGCGTCAACTCCTTGGCTCGTGATCGCCCGCGGCATGGCAGCGAATAGCGCCGACGATTGCGGTGACCGCGAGTACACAGCTCAGAAAGGCCGACTGAGCGCTGTCACCACTGCAAGGCGGTTTCTCGACCGCAGATACCCTGTCCATGAAAACCCCGAGGGCCACGACGCGTCCATACTGTTGGTAAGCGCCCCAAGGGCAGATCCGATCGACCTTTGTCGATTACACCGAGCGCTTCAACCGCTTTGGCGATTGGTCGTGCGTTCTCGTGGTCGTCTCGCCTTCGAGGCCTGACCACGTCTTAGAGTGATCCAACGCCTGCCACGATTCGTCCGCCTCGAAAGCCGCCCGGACCCACTCGGCAAGCTCCGGGAACACTCGCGAGCGGAGGGTGTCACCGACGACGTTTGCGACATCCGAGCGGGTGGCACATATCCACACGGTCACTGAGTTCTCGTCAGCGGCAAAGCTTTGGGGGTGCCGCGAGGATTCAGAGGACCAATTGACCCAGATCACGTCGTCGAGCGGCTTTTCGGTGTCGTGCCAGATCAGGCTGACAGCGTCGAACAGGTCGACGAGCCCTGCTCTGACGTCAAGGGTCGTGACCGGCCAGGCACGTCCGCGCGCCAGGGAGTTCCTCCGACTTACCTTGGCCATGGCGACACCCTACGAGACTTCAGGCGCCTAATACCTAAGCCAACCTGAGATCGGTGTCCCGTGTAGCGCAGTTCCACGCTCGGGCGGCGGCAGAGCCGATCGAGTGATCGAATGTCGTGATCGCTCCGCTGTCTCGTTCGCTGTACCGCACATCGGAAGGGTTGTCAGTCGGCCTTCGAGGCACCGACCGCGTTGAAGCAGTGATTTCCGGTGTCGACGAGCTGCTCCGGCTCTTCTGCGCGGAAGGTTACGGCTGCGATTCGGACCTCGCAGCGGGCGCCCTCGCACTCGTTGAGCTCACCAACGCGGCATGGTCGGACGCTGTCAGTTGAGGGCAGCCGAAGCATCGATGCGGGAGCAAGGCGCTCTTGGCGTGCGATCGCGCTCAGTGCGCCGGTCCCCGCGTGTCGACTTGCTCGGCGTGCCAGCCCGCGTACGGAAGCAGGTCGCGCAGGGTTGTCGTGTGGTCGGGCCCGAGGATGACGGTCGCCTCGAGGTTCTGCTGCGACATCGTCCTGATGAACTCGCGACAACGACCGCACGGCGGAATGACGTGTAAGACGGCGTCGGCGGGATCGCGCCACACGGCGACCAGCCGGGTGATCGTCGGCGTCGTGGCAGCGACGAGCTGGCTCAGTGCGCCCATCTCAGCACAGATCGCCAGGTAGCCGCCTACACAGGCACCTGTGAAGACCTGTCCGTCTTCCGCCTCCACAGCCGCGCCCACATCGGCCACCCAAAATCCCTCGGCAAGCATTTGCGGGTTAAGAACTTCGGCGGCCCGGGAGATCAGCTCAGCATTGGAAATCCTCAGCTCGCTGTGAGCGGCGGTTGCATCCTCTGGTTCGGGCACGCCGCCAGTCTGCCCTGCCACGCCTGCCACGTCGCTCATGCTGCCCTCCGGAAGCATGTGTCCACAGTTCTCGCTCGGCTTGACAACCGCCTGCCCTGCCCGAGCCGCGGGTTGGGCCTTTCGTCCTCAGCGAGGCATCGACTGCCTTTATCCCAGCCTCTGCGCGGGTAGGAGATCTCCTTGCGCGCCTGACTTGGTCTTGACAGCGAGCGACCGATCCTCCCCGAGTGGTTCAAGCCAGACGACGAGCCGGCCCGAGCCCATGTTCGAAATGTCCAAGGCAGCCATACGCCCAGGCTATGCCGGGGTGACCTCACCGATACGTTTGGAGCCCTGATCCCATACGCACCTGCTCAGGGTCGCTTCCAGCTACGTGCCCGACCAGCTGAACCCCGCCGAGCAATCCATCGGTCGAACTTGGCAGGTGCATAGGTCGGCATGAACTGCGATTCAGCGCTGGATACTCCGAGGTGCGAGGCAGCTAGGCGGCGCGCCTCGAACGTCATCCGCACACTCATGACGTACGGGACGCCGAAGGCTATCAAGAGCAGCCACCCTACGAGCAAAACTTCGAACGTGCCGATGGTCTCGCACACAGCCATCGCGACCGACCACACCGTCACCGCCGCGATCAGGATGCGGTCCAGGCGGCCACGCGAGACGAGCACCTGGGTTGCTTGAGTGCCCACGCGAGGTACCCACGTCGCACGCATCTTCATCTCTGATCGGGAGGCAGCCATTCTTGCGATGATAAGCGCACTTAGTTCATCTACTGTCAATTCGGACTGACGTGCGGGTGAGCGCTCGGGTAGAACCGGCGCGGCACGAAATCTTCCGCTCATCGGCAGAGTGCGCGCAGAGCTCGGTGAGTCGACGCGGAGAGCGGCGTGAGCGGATTTTTATGGCTTGTAGGTCAGGGTTTTGAACACCATGACAACGGCCAGGATCAAACCTGCTGAACCGATGCTCGCTCCGATAGCTTGGTGGCCGCTGCGGGCGATGACTAATCCCACAACCATAAGCAGGAACGCCGCGCCGTGCATGACGGCCTGGCGGGGTGCAAGGTTCATGATCGCGATCGGCTCCAAGGAAGTCCGGGTAGGTAGCGGGAGGGACTGACTGTCGAACTCGACATGTGCACTTCCTACAGGCAGGCATGAACGCCCGCACATCGTGGACGGCGGCACCCGGAACGCAGAGATGAGTTCCGGATAACGCCGCCCGCGTCTGTGACTACTTGACCTCGGAGCGGCGCAGGGACAGCAACCCGACAACGATGGGAATGACGATCCAGATCACCGTGGTCGAGCCGAGCATCGCCCACTCCTTACCGGTGTTCGTCGCGCCGTCGAGGAGCGCCACCTGCGTGTAGTGCCAGTCGATCCACGGCCTCAGGTCCTCGAACCGCGAACGCACTTGAGCCAGGAGCGCGAGGATGCCCGGCATGACCAGTGAAGCGACGAAATAGCCCACGATCGCGGCCGCGGAGTTGCGCAGCATGACACCGAGGGCGAAGCCGAAGGCCATGCCAACCAGGTTGTAGAGCACCATCTGGAGTGCCATGGACAACGAAATGTCCCACGCGGTGTCGACGCCTGCGAGCGCGGACCCGGCCACGTTGCCGAGGGCGCCGACCGCGAAGGCGACGGAGACGGCGCCGAGGCCCACCAGGAGGGTCGCGATCGCCTTGGCGCCGATCACGCGGCCGCGGCTCGGCACCAGCGTGAACGTGGTGAGCCCACTTCGCTGGCTCCACTCACCTGTGACGGCCAGGATCGCGATGATCGGCAGGATCACCGACATCGGGAACCCGCTCGCCCTGACGAAGTTCTGGTAGGTGACGTCGCTGTCGAGGCCGAGGACGAGGAGCGACCCGGCCGAGATGGGCGACAGGACGCCGATGCTGATGAGCATCCAGAATCCCGAGCGGGTGTTGAACATCTTGCGCAGCTCGACCTTGACGAGTCGGGTGGTGGGGATGGGGCGGGCGGTCCGTCGGGCCGGCACGGCCTCGATGGTGTCGGGAGAGATGGTCGTGGCGGTCATGCCGCAACTCCTTCGCGTTGGGTGTCGGCAGTGAGCGACAGAAACATGTCTTCGAGCCCGGCGCCCTCGGCGGACCGAAGCTCGGTGAGGGCGATGCCGGCGGTCAGGGCCACGGCCCCCACCCGAGTGGGGTCGGCATCGGTGCGGACCGAGCCGTCCCCGGCGAGCGTGCAAGGGATCCCGGCCCGCTCGAGCGCGTCAGCGAGGTCGCGCGGTGACGTCGACCGGACCAGCGTCCCCGCTGCCGCCAGCAGCTCTTCCTTGCTGCCGGACGCGACGATCTTCCCGTTGCCGATCACGACCAGGTCATCGGCGATGACCTCGACCTCGTGGAGCAGGTGCGAGGACAGCAGCACCGTGCCGCCCTGACTGGCGAAGCCCGTCAGCAGATCGCGCATCCACCGGATCCCGGCAGGGTCGAGCCCGTTGGCCGGCTCGTCGAGGATCAGCACCTTGGGATCTCCGAGGAGTGCGGTGGCGACACCGAGCCGCTGGCGCATCCCGAGGCGAGTAGTTGCGCACCCGGCGCTTGGCCTCGGTGGGTGTCAGACTCACCAGCTCGAGCATCTCGTCAACGCGGCGGCGGGGCAGGCCGATGGTGTCGGCGGCGATCGTGAGGATCTCGCGTCCGGTGCGGCCGGCGTGCTGGGCGGAGGCGTCGAGAAGGACGCCCACCTCGAGGCCGGGGTTGGGGAGGTCGGCGAACCGTTCTCCGTTGATGGTCGCGGTGCCGGACGTCGGGGCGGTCAAGCCGACCATCACGCGCATCGTGGTGGACTTGCCGGCGCCGTTCGGGCCGAGGAAGCCGGTGACGCGACCGGACTGGGCGGTGAAGGAGACGTTGTCGACGGCGGTGAAGCCGGCGTACCTCCGGGTCAGTGACTCGACAGTGATCATGCGAGAACCCTCGCCGCGTCGCAGCGTGCGCACATCGGCGTCGAGGCCGGACCCTCCTCGGCCGTAGGGAGGAGCGGGTCTCGTTCTTTCGGCCGGTCCCCGGCGCCTTGGCGGTCCCTAGGCTGGGTGTGTGATCACCAACGCCCTGCGCTCGCTGTGGGCCGAGCCCCGAGCAGCCGCCGTTCCCGAACGGGTGTCGCGCGACTGGGTGCTGGTCGGGGCGTTGATGGTGACGGCGCTGCTCGAGGGAGTCCTCCGGGACGACGTCGCCTGGCGGCCGTTCGTGACGATCGTGGCGGTCGGGCTTGCGCCGGTGCTGCTGTGGCGGCGTACCCACCCGTTGGTCTGCGTCGTGGTGGGCTTCGGCACTGGCATGGCGTTGGGACTGGCGAGTCAGCTGGCCGGGATCCCGGGTGTGGGCCTCAACACGATGACCTACATCCTGGTGCTCGCCTACGCGCTGGTTCGCTGGGGCTCAGGGCGCGAGATCGTGATCGGGCTGGCGGTGGTGCTGATCGCTGCGGTGATCAGCATTGCGACCGACTACTCCGGGCCGGCCGAGCTCTTCGGTGGGTTCGGCGTTCTGGTGGCTGCGGCGGCGGGCGGAGCGGCGTTCCGCTACCGCGCCGAGAGCCGTCGCCGGGCGTTGGACCAGATCCGCAGCCAGGAGCGGGTCGCCCTCGCGCGCGAGCTGCACGACATAGTCGCCCACCACGTCTCGGCGATCGCTGTGCAGGCGCAGGCGGGCCGGGCGATGGCCGGGCAGCGACCCGAGGCCGGGCTCGAGGCGCTGGCAGCCATCGAAGGGGAAGCATCGCGGACGCTCGCGGAGATGCGGGCGATGGTCCAGGTACTGCGCGACGGAGCGCCAGCGGAGTACGCCCCCCAGCCCGGCGTTGCCGACCTGCTGTCCCTCGCCCGCCGCGACTCGGTCCCGGTCGTCGACGTGGAGCTGCCGGATGACCTGGACCAGCTTCCGCTCCAGGTCGACGCGGCGGTCTACCGGCTGGCGCAAGAGGCGCTGACCAACGCCCTGCGGCACGCCCGCAACCCCTCGCGTGTGGAGATCCGGGTCGTCGAGGGTGCAGGACGGCTGCGGCTACGCGTGACCGACGACGGTCGGATCGACCCGGCGCGGTCGGCGAGCCACGGCTTCGGGCTGATGGGAATGACCGAGCGCGTGCAGCTGCTAGGCGGCACGCTGCGGGCCGGGCCGGCGCCCGAGGGCGGGTGGACGGTGGACGCCGAGCTGCCGACGGAGGTAGGCAGATGACGGTGCGCGTGCTGGTGGCCGACGACCAGGATCTGGTGCGTACCGGCCTGTCCATGATCCTTGACGCCCAGCCCGACATCGAGGTCGTCGGTCAAGCCGCCGACGGCCACGCCGCGGTCGAGCTAGCGCGTCGGCTCACCCCCGATGTGTGCCTGGTCGACATCCGGATGCCCGGGCTCGACGGCATCGAGGTGACCGAGCTCCTCGCCGGGCGGGGCGTCCCGGACCCCATCGCGGTCGTGGTGATCACGACCTTCGACCTCGACGAGTACGTTCACGGCGCGCTTCGGGCCGGGGCCCGAGGCTTTCTGCTCAAGGACGCCGGGCCCCAGTTGCTCGTCCAGGCGGTGCACGCGGCCGCCGCCGGCGATGCCCTGATCGCGCCGAACATCACGCGGCGGTTGCTGGCCACCCTGGCCGCCAGGGAACCGTCGCGCCGGCGTACCCAACCGATCGAGCCGCTCACCGAACGCGAGGAGGAGGTGCTGGCGCTGGTCGCCCGTGGCCGTACGAACGCCGAGATCGCCGCCGATCTCTTCATCGGCCTGACGACCGCCAAGACCCACGTCGCGAGCCTGCTGGCCAAGATCGGCGCCCGCAACCGGGTCGAGATCGCGATGTGGGCCTACGACACCGGCCGCGTGGGGGACTGAAGCCGCCGTCCAGGGACTCGGAGAAGTGACACCGCCTCGCCTTCGACGACCGCTCATCGGCATGAGCGGACCGTCTCGGTTATGCAGCCGCCGACCCGGACCATGTGGAGCTGTTGACCGACGGGCTCGATAACCCGTGGACGGTCTGGAGCGAACGGCAGTGAAGTCGGCGTGCAGAGTGTCGTCATCGAGGCCGGATTCGGCGTCGCCTTCGTGAGTGGAAGGGAATCAGGTTGCGGCGGCTGCGGCGTAGCTGTGGAGCGACCGCCGCGTTCGGCTTCGTGCTGCACCGGGTCCGGACGTGGCTCGCACTGGCTAGGGTCAGAGTGTGATTCGGCTTAGCCTGCGTCAATTCCGAACGCAGGATGGGTGGCCTTCGGCCTGCTCGTGCTGACCGCGACCTTGTTCGGCTCGACGGGGGCACACGTCGCTCGCGTGTACGACAACGCCGCCAAGTCGGCCACCGCCTGTCCCGCTAGCGGCCCGTGCTTCCAGGCCGTCGTCAACATCGGCCGACTGGACCACCTTCTGGAACTCCTAGGGCCCGCCCTGATCATGGTGCCCGGGCTGATCGGCGCATTCTGGGGAGCGCCCCTTATCAGCAGGGAGTACGAACACGGCACTCACCGAATGGTGTGGGTGCAAAGCGTCTCGCGGACCCGGTGGCTCGCAGTGAAACTACGCCCTCGTCGGCACGGCCAGCGTCGCGGCTACCGGTTTGTTCAGCCTGATGGTGACCTGGTGGTCACGCCCGATCGATCATGCCGACATGAACCTGTACGGCGCCGCCGTCTTCGGGGAACGGAACATCACTCCACTGGGCTACGCCGCATGCGCGTTCGCACTCGGCGTGACCACCGGGCTGCTCATCCGCCGAACGCTCCCGGCGATGTCGGCAACTATCGGGGTATTTGTGGGCATCCGGATCGGATTCACCTACCTGATCCGCCCACACCTGCTGCCCCCGGAGCGCCTCACTCAGCCGCTCAGCGCGGTTGTGCACGGCTTCGCGCAGAACAACCCGGCCCGATCACGTTGTCGACATTCGCGGTCATTCCCCATGCGTGGGTCTACTCCACCCGCATTGTCGGCGGAGGGGGCCACACGCTCACCCCCAGCGTCGTCACCAATACCTGCCCGGACCTGCTCCGCCCCTACAGTGGACAGGCCTCACTCAGCGCCTGCGCCACGAAACTCGGCGCCGCCTACCACGCCGTCGTCACCTATCAACCCGCGTCCCGCTACTGGCCGTTGCAATGGTGCGAGACCGGCAGCTTCGTCGCCGCGACGCTCGCACTCGCGGCGTTCTGCTTCTACCGGATCCGTCGGCACGCGGAGTAGCCCCCGCTGCCTGGCAACCGCAGGCTGAGGAGAACGCGGGGCGCGCCTGAACATGTGGTCAGTGACTGTTTCCTGCACGTAGCCAGTCGATGTAATCGGCGGCGGCATGAGCGGTGTCGTATTCAGGCTGGTAGCCGGTGTCGTCGTGCAAGCGGGTGATGTCGAGGGGGTTGCCGGGGTGGGCGGGGCCGTCGGGGAGTTCGAGCTCGACGTCCGGATCGATGGTGCGGATCGCATCGATGATGTCGGCGTTGGTGGTGACCCGCCCTGATGCGACGTTGTAGGTGCGATGGTTGAGCGTGTGCGGCGAGTTGCAGCAGGGCGATGGCCCGTCCGGTGTCCTTGACGTAGCAGAGGTCGAGTCCGTCGCCGAGGTGCGGCTGTCCTGAGCAGGCTGGACAGGTTCAGTGGACTGCGGCGGGCGGCGGCGTGAATCAGCGCAGGAGCGGCGAAGAACGGATCGTCGTGACCCGATCGGGCCCCACGTGCCGGAGATCCGCAGGTTGATGATCTCGATGCCCGTCGTTTCGGCCAGCTGTTCACCCAGGAGCTCACCGATCTTCTTCGACCGGGGAATCGGATGCGGCGCAGTGAGCAGGACGGGCAGGTCCTCGGTGAGCGGGCCGACGTGCTGAATCCCGCCGTAGACACCGATCGTGCTGGCCAACCCGATCCGGCGGACGCCCCATTCGCCGGCGACGCGGACGACGTTGATGAGCCCGCGCAACAGGTCTTCGGACGACTCGATACCGCCGATGCCACCGCGCGGCGCGGGGTAGCCGGCCAGGTGCACGATGCCGCTGATCGTGTGCCGTGTGCCGAGGGCGCGAAGCGCCTCGAGGTCGGCCACGTCGACCTGCTCGGAGACGACGGGCAGGCCGGCAAGGTGGGCCGGAACTCCTGCGGACCGTCGTTGGATGATCACGCACGACTCCCCGAGATCAGCCAGTGCGCGCACCGTGTGGGAACCGATGAAGCCGGAACCACCAGTCACCAGGATCATGTCGTCCTTTCATCCGTTACACGAATCATCAGTATTACTGACGATCAGCATATGGCTAGGATTGGACCCATGTCAACGAAGCCAGGCTCCGGACCCGCGTCGATCCGTGAACCGCGCGACGTGCTCGGCTATCTGCTCAAGCACGCCCACCATGCCCTCGAAGCGCGCAGCGACGCTGCTCTCGCCCCGTTCGGCATGACCAGTCGTGACCTCGGGGTGCTGCGGGTGATCGCCGGTGGAGTGGCGAGCTCACAGCAGGACGTCGCCGCGGCCATCGGCGTCGACCGCACATCGATGGTCGCGCTGCTCGACGCACTCGAGCGCGCGGGACTGATCGCCCGCCGCCCCTCCGAGGACGACCGTCGCCGCAACGTCATCGGTCTCACCGCCCGCGGCGCCACAGTCTTCGCTGAGGCAGAGCGGGCGTCGCTCGCCGTCGAAAAGGACTTCGCCGCCGTTCTGGGGGACCGCGGTGCACGCGAGCTTCGTCGCGGACTGAAGGCGCTGATCGGTTCGGCGGCCAACGATTCGTGACGCAGGAGAATCCATCGCCCACACAGGGATCGGCCGTGTCGTGGCGACGGATATTCGACCCCCCACCGGAATACAGCGTCACTCCGGCGGCGGTTCCCATAGTTCGATCGCATTGCCTTCAGGATCGTGGATCCGCGCGAAGCGTCCGACCTCGGGCGAATTCCATTCCGGGTCCTCGATCACGGCAATTCCACTGGCTCTCAGTTGTTCGAGCAGACCGGGGAGGTCGCGCACACGCAGGTTGAGCATGAACTGCCGGTTCGTGTCCCAGTAATCGGTCCCCTGCTCGAACGGCGCGAACACGAGCGGGCCGCCCTGCACCGTCCACACCCACTCATCCGGCGGTCCGGTGTCCTCCGCGGCGCAACCGGCACCGACGCCGAGATGCTCGCTGTACCAGGCCTTGAGCGCATCCGGATCGTCCGCGCGGAAGAAGATGCCACCTACTCCGAGCACCGGCATCCTCGCAGCCCCCTCTCGAACAATCCTCGCCGTCAGTACTCGCCCTTGATCACGAAGAAGGAGCCGCGGATCGTCCCGGCCAGCTTCGACTTCTGCCGCGCGAACTTGAAGCGCGACGCGAGTTCCTCGGGCACCTCCATGCCGTCGGACAGCTTGAACCCGACCGCGCGTTTCTTCCCGTCCTCCAATCCGTACATGACGTTGACCGACAGGCCGGACTCGTAGAACACGTAGGCCATGCGGAGGCCGTCGACCTCGAAGGACGTCGCTTCCAGCGGGCGGGAGGCGAACACGATGTCCCGCTCCTCCTTGAGGATCCGGTTCACCCAGTCGATCGTCTCGGGGACGTCGGCTGGCCGGGCTGACGGTGAAGTCGTGGTCGTACTTGTTCTTGTAGTACCGCGCCTCGTTGGCCCGCAAGCCGGCCAGAGCCGGGGCGACCGGCGAGGACTCCAGCCCGGCGGTGGACACATTCACGAAGTCGACGACCTGCGCCACGACTACCTCCCTGGGACGGAACGGACAGCCGGAACGCTACCGGCTCGGACCGACGTGTCCGTCAACCGCATCAGCGAGGTCCGCCCGTGATCGGGCGGCCGCCGCCGTCAGTCCTCGGTGGCGGTCGGGAGCTTCTCGCTGATGAGGTCCATGACCGAGGAGTCGGTGAGGGTCGTGACGTCGCCGAGTTCGCGGTGGTCGGCGACGTCGCGCAGCAGCCGGCGCATGATCTTGCCCGAGCGGGTCTTCGGCAGCTCGGCGACGATCATGATCTGCCGCGGTTTGGCGATCGCGCCGATCTCGCTCGGCCACGTGGTCGCGCAGCGCGCGCGACGGTGTCCGGGCCCTCCTCGGTGCCGGCGCCGCGCAGGATGACGAACGCGACGATGCCCTGGCCGGTGGTCGGGTCGGTGGCGCCGACGACCGCGGCCTCGGCCACCGACGGGTGGGAGACCAGCGCCGACTCGACCTCGGTGGTCGAGATGCGGTGGCCGGAGACGTTCATGACGTCGTCGACGCGGCCGAGCAGCCACAGGTCGCCGTCGTCGTCCTTCTTGGCGCCGTCGCCGGCGAAGTAGTAGCCCTGGTCGGCGAAGCGGGACCAGTAGGTCTCCTTGAACCGCTCGGGGTCGCCCCAGATGCCGCGGGTCATCGCCGGCCACGGCTCGGTGAGCACGAGCAGGCCGCCGCCGCCGTTGGGCACCGGCGTGCCGTCGTTGTCGACGACGTCGGCGCCGATGCCGGGCAGCGCCGCGCATGGCCGAGCCGGGCTTGGTCGGCGGTGACGCCGGGCAGCGGGCTGATCATGATCGCGCCGGTCTCGGTCTGCCACCAGGTGTCGACGATCGGGCATGCGGTCGCCGCCGATGTTCTTGCGGTACCACATCCAGGCCTCGGGGTTGATCGGCTCGCCGACCGAGCCGAGCAGCCGCAGCGAGGACAGGTCGTGCGCGGCGGGGATGTCGTCGCCCCACTTCATGAACGTGCGGATCGTCGTCGGCGCGGTGTAGAGGATCGTGATCTTGTACTTCTCGATCATCTGCCACCAGCGGTGCTCGTCCGGGCGTGTTCGGCGTGCCCTCGTACATGAACGACGTCGCCCGGTTGGCCAGCGGCCCGTAGACGATGTAGCTGTGCCCGGTGATCCAGCCGATGTCGGCGCCGCACCAGTACAGGTCCGTCGTCGGGCTTGAGGTCGAACACCGCGTGGTGGGTGTAGGCGGCCTGGGTCAGGTAGCCGCCGCGAGGTGTGCAGGATGCCCTTCGGCTTGCCGGTCGTGCCCGAGGTGTACATGACGAACAGCGGGTGCTCGGCGTCGAAGGACTCGCGGCGTGTGCTCGGTCGACTGCCGCTCGACCGACGTCGTGCCACCACACGTCGCGGCCCTCGGTCCACTCGACGTCCTGCCCGGTGCGCCGCACGACGAGCACCGAGCGCACGTCCGGGCACTTCAGCACGGCCTCGTCGACCGCCGGCTTCAGCGCCGACGGCGCCCCGCGCCGGTAGCCGCCGTCGGCGGTGATCACGACCCGGGCGTCGCAGTCGATGATCCGGTCCGACAGCGCGGTCGAGGAGAACCCGCCGAACACCACCGTGTGCGGCGCGCCGAGCCGGGCGCACGCCAGCATCGCGATCGACCGTCTCGGGGATCATCGGCATGTAGATCGCGACCCGGTCGCCGGCCTGCACCCCGAGCTCGATCAGCGCGTTCGCCGCCTGGCAGACCTCGTCCTTGCAGCTCGGCGTAGGTGATCGCGCGGGTGTCGCCCGGCTCGCCCTCCCAGTGGTAGGCGACCTGGTCGCCGTGGCCGTCCTCGACGTGCCGGTCGACGCAGTTGTAGGCGACGTTCAGCTTGCCGCCGACGAACCACTTCGCGAACGGCGCGTCCGACCAGTCGAGCACCTCGGTCCACTTCGCGCCCAGGTCAGCCGCTCGGCCGCGTCGCCCAGAAGGCCAGCCGGTCGGCCGCCGCCTGCTCGTAGGCGTCGGCCTTGACGTTCGCCTGCGCGGCGAACTCCTCCGGCGGCGGGAAGCGGCGCTCTTCGTGGGCAGGTTCGAGAGCGTCTCGCTCATGTGCATCCCGTAACGCTAACGCGGGAAGACGCGGGCAGGACGACCCGCTTGAACGTCGAGTTCGTGACCGCGGCGAACGACGCGTACCAGGCCAGCGACGGCCGTGAGCAGGCCGAGCCAGCCGCCGAGGTGGATCCAGGCGTCGCTGTTCTTCGCGAACACAGCCGGGGATTCGGTCAGCCAGCCGATCGCCAGGGCGAGGAAGGCCAGCGTCAGCAGCGCGAACACCGACGAGCACGGCGCAGCGACACCCGGGTCGCGGCGACCGTCATGTACGCGGTGAAGATCGTCCACACCAGCAGGTAGACGCCGACGCCGTTGAGCAGGTCGGTGGGCTTCGCCTTGTCGGCAGGTGATTGAGCAGGTACCAGAACGACATCCAGAACGCGCCGAAGGAGGTGAACGCGACCGCGCCGAACGTGTTGCCCTTGACGAACTCCCACATGCCCGCGAGCAGCTGGGCCAGCCCGCCGTAGAACAGGGCCAGGCCGAGCACGACGGTCTGGACCGACGCGCCGAGCATGTTGGTGTTGACCACGGACAGGAAGAACGTCGTGCCGGCGAATCCGGCCAGGCCGAGCGGCCCGGGGTCGGCGAACCCGGCGCCGAAAGCCGGTCGTGCTTCGGACGGAACAGGGCGGTCTGCTTCGCTGATGGCCACGCGACGCTCCTTTGCGCTCGGTACGCCGGACGCCCACACGCCCGGCGGTGGTGCGCATCCGACTGTGCCCGCCCGATCCGCCGCACGGCAGCTCACCGCCCCGGTGATGCGCTCGACAGCCCCGAGCTGGCGCCGGACGGCCCGGTCGGGCGCGCTGAACGGTCGGTCAGCGCGACGAACGGTCGATCGTCGCAAGCTCCGGCACCAACGGCTCGGGCGCGTGCAGCCGCACCATGACCCGGCCCACGTCGACCGGACGGTGGCGCTGGTGGCCAGCGAGACAACGATCATCACGGCGAAGGTCACCGGCACCGCCCACGCGGCCGGCTCCGCGAGCAGGGCGGCGGGCCAGCCACGCCCCGGCCGCGCGATCAGGGTCACCAGCACCGCGGCGGTGGCGAGACTCCCGCCGACCACGAGCCCGGCCAGCGCGCCGGGCGCGGTCAGCTTGGGCCACCAGATGCCCAGCACGAGCAGGGGGCAGAAGCTGGCCGCGGCCACGGCGAAGGCCAGCCCGACGACGGCGGCCAGCCCCAGGCGCTCGCTCGGCAGGCTGAGCGCGTACGGGACCGTCACCGCCATGACGGTCGCCAGCCGGAACGATCTGATCCGGACCGCGCGTCTGCTCGACCCCGGGCCGTTGCCCGGTGCTCGCCCGCGGCGCACCAGCTCCTGCGAGATCACGCCCGCGACCGACACCGTCAGCCCCGACGCCGTCGACAGGAAGGCGGCGAACGCGCCCGCCGTGACGAGTGCCCCCAGGATCTGCCCGGGCTCACCGCGCAGCATCTGCTCGGGCAGTACCAGCACGGTGGCGTCGGTGTTGCCGGTCAGCAGCAGCGACGGGACGTAGCGGCGGCCGAACGCCCCCAGCAGCGTCGGCAGCAGGTAGAACGAGGACAGCAGCACGATCACCACGAGCGTCGTCCGTCGCGTGTCCCGCCCGTCGGGGTTGGTGTAGAAGCGCACCAGCACGTGCGGCAGCCCCATCGTCCCCAGACAGATCGCGATGATGAGCGACAGGCTGACGTACAGCGGATGCGCCTCGCCTGAGCCGAGCGGGCGCAGCCAGTTCGCGTTCGACTGCGACGGCAGCGAATTGATCACGGGGATCGGGTCACCGCGCTCGAGCGTGACGATCGTGCCCGCATCGAGGCGATGCTCGCCCGGGGTCAGGACGAGCGGGCCGGACACCGTCGCGCCGTCCACCCGCCCGTCGATCATCAGGCGCTCGGCGGCGCTCACCCGCACCGTCTCACCCGAGCCGACCGTGACGACCGTGTGCCGCACGGCGGTCGGGGCCGCCGGTGCCGATGCCGTCGGCGCGGTGGTGCCAGACGATGAGCAGCACGAGCGCCGGGATGAGCAGCGCGAGGAACTTCAACCAGAACTGCACGGCCTGGGCGAACGTGATCGAGCGCATCCCGCCGATCACCACGGCCACCACGACGACGACGCACACCACCAGGCCGCCGGCCCACGTCGGTGCTCCCGTCTGCGTGGCCAGCGTCAGCCCTGCCCCCTGCAGCTGCGGCACGAGGTAGAGCCACCCGATGAGCACCACCAGCAGACCGGCCGCCCACCGCACCGCGCTCGAGCGCAACCTGATCTCGGCGAAGTCCGGCAACGTGTAGGCACCCGAGCGCCGCAGTGGCGCCGCGACCAGCGCCAGCAGCACGAGGTAGCCGGCGGTGTAGCCGACCGGGTACCAGAGCACGTCGAAGCCGTAGGCGAGGACCAGACCGGCGATGCCGAGGAACGACGCGGCCGACAGGTACTCCCCGCCGATCGCGGCGGCGTTCCACCGTGGACTGACCGCTCGCGACGCGACGTAGAAGTCGCTCGTCGTGCGGGCCCGCCGCAGTCCCAGAGCGCCGACGCCGACCGTCAGCCCGGCCACCGCGCAGACGGCGGCGACCGCACCTGGATCGCTCATCGCCGGACCGTCAGCGTGCGTGCGGCGCTCATCGACGCCGCAGCAGCAAGGCCACGAACGCGTGCTCGTTGCGCTCGGACTGCCGGACCACGTACGCGGCCAGGCCGATCAGCACGGGGTAGACCAGCACGCCCAGGACCAGCCACGGCAGCGGCACTCCCAGCCAGTGCAGCCGCGGGAAGCGTGTCGCGAACGCGCCTGCCAGCGCGACCCCGACGAGCACCGCGGCCAGCGCGGCGCACACCCGGATCCCCAGTCGCCGCTGGGCGCGGATCAGCGCGTCCATGTACAGCTCGCCCAGCCGGGTCTGCTCGTCGATCTCGCGGCTGGCCGGACGTTCAGCGCCGGTGCGAGCCGCTTCGGTCCGCGGATGGGTGACGCGCACCCTGGCCGGACGGTCCTCACTCATCGGGTCGCCGCAGCCGATCCGTCACCGGCGGACGAGCCGGTCGCGCAGCGCTCGCGTGTGGCGGCGACTCACCGGCAACTCCTGCCCGGCGACCCGCACCGAGTAGTGACCGTCGACGACCCGGACCTCCTCGACGTGATCGAGGGCCACCAGGGTGCTGCGGTGGATGCGGACGAAACCGGCCGACGCCCAGCGGTCCTCCAGCATCGCCAACGGAGTGCGGACCAGATGGCTGCCGCGCGCGGTGTGCAGCCGCGCGTAGTCGCCCTGCGCCTCGACGAAGAGGACCTCCGAGCGGCGCACGAATCGGGTGACCCCGCCCAGTTCCACCGCGATCGTCTCGTCCTCCTCGCCCGCGGCCTCGGCAGCCCCGGCCGAGACGACACGGCGCACCGCCTCGGCGAGGCGATCGGCCCGCACCGGCTTCATCACGTAGTCGACCGCCTGCAGGTCGAAGGCGTCGACGGCGTGCTCGTCGTAGGCGGTGACGAAGACGATCTTCGGGCGCTCGGTGAAGTGCGCAGTCACCCGGGCCAACTCGAGCCCGTCCAGTCCCGGCATCTTGATGTCGCAGAAGATCACGTCGGCGGGATCGGCGTTCAGCAGCCGCAGTGCCGAGGCGGCATTCGCAGCAGAGCGCACCTCGCCGATGCGCGGGTCGTCGCCCAGCAGGAAGGCCAGCTCGGCCCGGGCCGGGAGCTTCGTCGTCGATCACGAGCGCCCGTAGCCGCGGAGGCTGACCGGCGACGCTGCCTGGCATGCCGGCAGGCTACCCGCATTCGGACCGCGATGTCAGGAGCGTCACCTCATCGCTTCGGCGGTTCCTACCGGCCGGGGACGTACTTGGGCACCCGGAAGGTGACCTTGGTTCCCGCGCCGGGCGCGGTCTCCACCACGAGGCCGTACTGATCGCCGAACACCTGGCGCAGCCGCGAGTCGACGTTGCCCAACCCGACTGATCCGGTGCCGTCGGACGGGTCGTCGGCATCCGGCGGTCGCGCGGCCAGGGCTCGGCGGATCACCTCCGGATCCGCGCCCGCGCCGTCGTCCTCGATCGTGATCAGTCGCGTCGGTGCCGTCGTCGGCCGCAGCGATCGAGACGGTCACGACACCACGTCGCCGCCGAGGCCGTGCCGGACCGCGTTCTCCACCAGCGGTTGCACGACCAGGAACGGCACGACGGTCGGCAGCACCTCGGGCGCCACCCGCAGCGAGATGCTCAGGCGCTCACCGAAGCGCGCCTGCTCGAGCACCAGGTACCGCTCGGTGTTGCGCAGCTCCTCGGCCAGCGTCGCGAACTCGCCGCCGCGCCGCAGCGCGTACCGGGTGAAGTCGGCGAACTCGAGCAGCAGTTCGCGCGCGCGCTCCGGATCGGTCCGCGTGAACGAGGCCACTGCGGTCAGCGAGTTGTAGATGAAGTGCGGGCTGATCTGGGCCCGCAGGGCTCGCAGCTCGGCCTCGGTGCGGCGGCTGCGTTGCTGGTCCAGCCCGGCCAGTTCCACCTGTCCGGACACCCACCGCGCGACCTCCTCGACCGCGCGGGCGAGGGTCGCCGAGCTCTCGCGGCTGTAGGCCACGAGCGCCCCGACCACCGCCCCGCCGTCGACGATCGGGCAGACCACGGCGGCGCGCACCGGGCACTCGACCGACGCGCAGTGCAGGTCCCGCGCGCCGAGGATCTGCACCTCGCCGGTGCGCACGGCAGACGCGGCGTGCTCGGCCGCCGACTCGGCATGGTGCTCGGAGTTGCCGTCGACCGCGAGGACCTCGACCTGGTCGGTCAGCGCGACCGCGGGCGTGCCCAACAGCGTTCTCAGATGGCGGACGGCGCGCTCGGCGCCGGCCTTGGTCAGCCCCTCGCGCAGTCCCGGTGCGGCCAGGCTCGCGGTGTGCAACGTGGCGAAGGTGGTGCGATCGGCCGAGGTGCCCAGATCGCGCCGGTCGCGCCTGCCATGGACGACATAGGCCACAGCGGCGATCGCGACGACCACGGCGAGAGCCGCGAGGGGCGCCAGCACCGGCTACCCGACTCCGCCGTCGATGGCCGTGCCGGTCAGCGTGCTCCCGAGGTCGGACCGGGCGCCGTCGCGATCGAGGCGTTGCTGCACCCGGCTGATCAGGCTCTCGCTCGGCCATACGTGATAGGCCATCAGCAGTTCCGAGATCACAGCCCCCACGAGGTAGGGCACGATCGTGTCGGAGCGGTCGGCGAACAGCAACGCGATCGCCACGATCATCACGGACTCGCTGAGGGCGAACCGCAGGATCATGCTCTGCTGGTACACCCGTACAGCCGTGGACCGGGCCTCCGCCTGCCCCAGCGTCGCCCGCAGCGGTGCGATCCGGTAGCCGACCAGCTGCACCAGGGCCGTCGCCACCACGCCGAGCACCAGGATGGCGACGTAGAGCCCCACGCCCGGCGCATGCGTCTGCACGGGGTTGCCGTAGCGATCAGTGCTGGAGTGTCCGACCACGAACGCCAACGCGACCGCGATGATCACCGGAGCCACCATCAGAGCGCCCGCCAGGATGCGGAACGAGACGATCGGGCGCACCGCAGCATTGGCCATGCGCGCGAGACTAGTCACGCGCGGGAGCCGTCACGCGCGGGATCCGGCCCATCAGGTAGATCGGGAAGACGACGATCCACAGGACGACGCAGCCGGCCAGCCAGGCGACGGGCGTGTCGATCGCGAAGGCGCCGATTCGCAACACGACGGGCGATCCCTCGGCAGCGCATCGCCGCGCATCGAGGTACACCCACAGGTCGGATGCCGCCACGAGGGCGACGGCCACCACGGGAACGAACCAGGTGATCACACCATGACACTAGAAGGCCGACGCCCCCTGCGCGCGGATTCGCTCACAGGGTGGTGATGAGCCCGCCGTCGATGACGAAGTCGCTGCCGGTGATGTTGGCGGCGCGGTCACCGGCCAGGAAGAGCACGAGGTCGGCCACCTCCTGGGGACGGGTGAACCGCCCCGTCGGCGCCGCCCCGGCCTGCTGACGGGCCACCTCGTCGGCGGTCACCCCGCTGGCTCGCGCGACGGTGGCCGCGACTCCGTCGGCAGCGAGCCAGAGATCGGTCTGCACGGGACCGGGGCTGACGGTGTTCACGCGCACGCGGCCGCCGAACTCCTTCGACAGCGACTTGCAGAGGTTGGTCAGCGCTGCCTTCGCCGCGCTGTAGTCGATGACGCCGGGGTCGGGCAGGAAGGCGTTCACCGAACTCATCGTGACGATGGCCGCGCCGGTGCGCCCGACCATGGCGGGCAGGGCCGCGCGCATGGTCCGGACGGCGGCCAGGAAATTGATCGACAGCGCCCAGTCCCAGTCCTCGTCGGCGAGCGCCAGGAAACCGTCGAGGCGGGTGCGGACCGCTCCGACGTTGTTGACGAGGACGTCGATGCCGCCGAAGCGCTGGTGTGCCTCGGCGACCAACGTCGCCGGTCCGGCCGGATCGGTCAGGTCGACGGCGAGCGGATGCACGTCGCTGGTCCCGGCGAGCGCGTCGAGTTCCGGACTGCCGTGCAGCGCACCGGCGACCACCGACGCACCCTCGCCGGCCAGCGCCTGGGTGATGGCCAGGCCGATGCCTCTGCTCGCGCCGGTGACGACCGCGACCTTGCCGGCCAGATGCAGGTCCATGCCGTCGGCTCAGAGACCCTGGGCCTTGAGCCAGGTCAGGCGTCGCGTCGGCGACGTCCTTCCAGCCGTGGTCGATGGTGAGCGAATGCGCCCTGTCGGGGAACTCGAGGATGTCGGTGACGGCGTCGCTGTGCCGGTACTGCTTGAGCGTCGCCTTGGTGATCGCCTCCGGGACCGTGTGGTCGCGCCCACCCATGATCAGCAGGAGTGGTCCGCGCGCGTCGTTGTCGGTGTCGACCTTCGCCGGCGAGTGCGGGTTGAAGTTGGCCGCCGCGGCCTCGAAGAGCGGCTTGCCGGGCGCGGGGATCGTCCACCGCGCGAACAGCTCGTCGGACTCCTCGGCCGGGATGGCGTTGCCGAAGGCGAAGCGGAACTGCTCGGCCGTCAGGGACACCGCCCGGTGCTTGTTCGTCGGGTTGCGGAACACCGGCAGCGTCGCGCGCAGCGCGGAGAGCGGCAGGGGGAGCACGCCCTTGATCTGGGCCGCGTCGATCGCCACCGCGGCCGCGGCCAGGTCCTCGCCGAGCAGCCGCTGCGCGATCATGCCACCGAAGGAGTGGCCGACGAGGATCGGCTTGGCCGGGAGCGCGCTGATGAGCTGCGCGTAGTGGGCCACGACGTCGTCGATGCCGTGGTCGGCGATGCTGTCGGGATTCTCGCGCGCTGCCGCGACGGAGTCGGGGTCGCCGGGCCACCCGGGAGCCGAGGCCTCGTACCCGGCGGCGGTGAAGTGGTCGATCCACGGATCCCACGACGTCGCGTGCAGCCAGAGGCCGTGGATGAACAGGACGGGCGGTGCAGCGGTCATGGGTGGCTCCCTGGGATCGCGTTCGTAGGGCGGGGACGGACGCCGGCGACGGGCGCCGACAGCAGAGTTCGCTGTGTATACCGATCGATCTACCTACCTCCCGCGTACCGTAGCGCTGTGCGGGAGCCCACGGCAAGAGGGTCGTCGGCACCCGCACCCACGAAGGAGCCCAGCGTCAGATGCGAACGGCAGTACCGGCAGTCCACCCCACCGCGCTCCCACTGCCGACGGGCACCTCGGCCGCCCGGGAACGCATCCTGGCCACCGCGGATCGGCTGTTCTACGACGAGGGGATCCACGGCGTCGGCATCCACCGCATCGTCGAGGAGGCGGGAGTCACGCGGGTCACGCTCTATCGCCACTTCCCGTCCAAGGACCACCTGATCGCCGCCTACCTGGAGCGCCGCGGGCAGTACGACCGCGACCAGATCGACGGGCTGATCGCCGCCCACCCGCACGACCCCCGCCTCGCGCTCACCGAGCTCGCCACGGTGCTGACCCGCGACGACTTCGCAGTCACCCGGCGCGGCTGCCCGTTCATCAACGCCTCGGCCGAGTTCACCGGCGACCACACCACCCGGGTCCAGGCCACGGCCATCCGGGCATGGGTCACCGGGCGGCTCGAGGACCTGCTCACCGGGCTGGGGCACACGCACGCCCCACGCGACGGCGTGGCAGCTGATGATGGTGCGCACCGGCGCCGTCGTGTCCGGCGCGCTCGACCGGGACGACGACCTCACCGAGCACTTCCTTCAGTGCTGGAACCGGCTCATCGACGACGGGCTGACCGACGGGACAACACGGGAGGCATGACGATGCAGACCGCGCGACGGTGGGTGGCCACCGGACCAGGGGGCCTCGAGGTGCTCGCCTTCGTCGAGACCGACGTGCCACCGCCCGGTCCGGGCGAGGTGACCATCGAGGTTCGCGCGGCGGGGATGAACCCCGCTGACCACAAGCACTTCAACCGCGGTGACCAGGACTGGCCCGTGCCGATCGGCTACGAGGTCTCGGGCGTCCTGAGCGCCGTCGGCCCCGACACCGAGCTGGCGTCCGGCGGCGGGACGGTCGGCCAGGACGTGCTGGCCTTCCGCATCCGCGGTGGATACGCGACCGCGCTCACCGTGCCCGCCCGCGACGTGTTCACCAGACCGGCGGCGCTGGACCATCCCGCGGCGGCCAACCTCCTGCTCGCCGGAGCGACCGCAGCGGAGATGCTGCACGTGACCGAGGTCGCGGCGGGCGAGACGATCGTCGTGCACGGCGCCTCGGGGGCCGTCGGCGTGAGCGTGCTGCAGCAGGCGCGGCTCATGGGGGTCCGGGTGATCGGCACCGCGAGCGAGCGCAACTTCGGCACGGTCACCCGCTTCGGGGGTGTGCCGGTGACCTACGGCGACGGCCTCGAGGCCCGCCTTCGGGACCTCGCGCCCGAGGGCTACGCGGCGGCGCTGGACACCGTGGGCACCGACGAGGCCGTCGACGTCAGCGTGGCCCTGGTCGCGTCCCGCGCGCGCATCGTCACCATCGCCGCGATGGGGCGCGCAGCGGAGACCGGCATCAAGCTCATCGGCGGGACGATGCCGGCCAGCGTGCCGTTCCGCAACGCCGTCCGGCCGCGCCTGATCGAACTGGCCGCGCGCGGCGAGCTGGTCGTGCCCGTCGCGCGCACGTTCCCGCTCGCCGAGGCGCGCGCGGCCCTGGAACACCTGCGCGGTGGCCACCCTGGCGGGAAGCTCGCGCTCATCCCGTAGCCGGCGCGCATCCTGTGACCGCCACTAAATCCCGGGGAGCTCAGGGGCGGGTCACGGCAGGTCGCAGTCCGGCGGACCGGTCAGCAGCTGCAGACTGACCCTGGCCTGGACGGTGACCGGCCCGGCCCTCGTCGCCTGCAGCTCCAGCCAGCCGTCCGGCGTCGACGCCACGCACGCCGGCCCGTCGGTGACCTGCCACAGCCGGCTGGCACGGATGCGGACGACCGCGGTTCCGGGTTCGGTGAACACCGCGCGGAACGAGGTCGCCCCCACGTCGGTGATGAACGCCGCGCCCGAGGTCAGTGGGTGCGTGCCGCGGACCTTCCACACCTTCCAGTACCCGTCGGTCCACACCAGCGTGAGGAACGGGAGCGGGCGGGCGAGCAAGGCGGCCTCGGCCTTCCCACCGTCGTCGAGGGGAACACCCGGTAGCGCGACCAGCCCGACGGCGTTGTCGCGCAGCCACTGCTCGTAGGCCGTCGCGGTGATCGGCCGGTACAGGATCGCGTTGTACTGCAGGTCCGTCTGCCGTTCCCAGCCACGGGCCAGCGGGAAGCGCGGTGCGACGAACGCGCTCTCCCAGTGCTCCCTCGTGAAGGGGATCTCCAGGCGTCCGGCGCCGGGACGCTGCGTCTTGAGGTAGGTGAGCAGGCCCTGGTAGTACGCCGGGTGCTGGGAGGGATCCCCGGCGCCCTGGGCCACCGCGGTTCCGGCGGGGACGAGCTGCCACACGAGCGCGGGGATGAGGGAGATCGTCACCTCGACCAGGCGCCGGCTGACCACAGGGCTGAGCAGATAGCACGCCAGGGGAAGCGCGATGAGCTTGCCGAGCCGGGTGATGTTGCCGCCCACCGGATTCGGCACGACGAACGCCAGCACCCCGGCGAGCGCGTACAGCGAGGCGAACCGGCGCAGGATGCGGTCCGACGGAGTGGTGAGCAGATAGGTCACCGCGGTGAAGGCGAGGACGCTGACGACGCTGATCCACGGACACGGGAAGGGGCCGCCGGCGCCGCCGACGACCTGCGCCACCGCCGGACCCGCGAGCGCGGTACCGAGAACCGACGACCTCCGCCAGCCGAAGTGCAGGGCGAGCGCCGGGACGGCGAGCAGCAGGAACGCCCCGGCGAGCGGGCTGGAGAGCGAGCAGGCCGCGGCGAGGCCCCCGGCCCACCACAGCCGTCCGCCCGCGAGGTGGAGCAGCGCCAGCAACCCGAAGGCCGTGGCGAGCAGGAACGGGATCTGCCCGATGACGAGGTTGCCGACCAGTACCGCGACGACGGCCACGCTGTAGCGGCGGTGCGCCGCGACGTCGGTGCGCGGGAGCAGCCGTCCCGCCGTCCATGCGGCGACGGTCGCGGCCAGCACTCCGGTGCCGGCCGCTCCGAGTCCGCGGGCGAAGACCGGGTAGAGCACCGAGTAGCCGGGGAGCGGCTGCCCCGCGTACCACTGTGCGGTCCAGGCCACGATCCCGCTGTGGATCGCGATTCCGGCACGGAACTCCTGCGCAGGCCAGTCAGGACCCCACTGCGCCCACTGGACCACGATCAGCCCGAGGACCAGCGTCGCCCAGGACACCGATCCGGGTGCGAAGGACAGCAGCCGCGCGCTTCGGGGCCGGCGCAGACGCGCGACGAGCTCTGACGTCACGGCGGATCCCCCTGCCTGCAGACAGCGATGTCACACAGTCGATGGCTACAGTCGACCACGTCCAGCCCGCAGAAGTCTCTGCCTTACAGCGAGATTTCATCCTCGCGGCCAGGGTCGTGCCGCGGGTTCGGCCTCAGCTGGCCAGGTGCGCGACGGACAGCTCGCCGGACATCAGGTCCGAGGCGAGGTCGTCGAGGTCGCCACCGTGGCTCCACGCGTAGGCCCGCAGGAGCGCGAGGGCGTCCGATGCGCTGATCTTCAGGCCGAAGTTGACCATGCCCACGGCGACCCAGACGCGCCCGCGCCGACGGGAGTCGAGGCTGTTCAACCACTGCGGTTCCGCGGCCGGGATGTCCGGGCCCGGGTTCAGCGCGCCCTGCAGGCGGTCCACGACGAGGGCCGCGACGACGGCGCAGTCCTCCAGGTACGCGGTCGAAGGTCGCGCCTCGCGGGAGAAGTAGAGGTCCAACGCGCCGCTCGTGGTGGGCGTGATGTGCAGCGGCACCGAGATGGCCGAACGGAAGGCGGTGTGCTCGACGAGCTCGGAGTAGAGCATCGGCCAGCGTTCCTGCAGATCGAGTGACCCGGCACGGACGGTGTGGTCGTCGGTCACCGCGCTCAGGCACGGTCCGGCACCCAGCGTGAACTGCAGCCGCTCGGCGTGGTTGGCCTGCTCGTCGCTGCCCCCGAGCGGGACGCGGAACTGCTCGTCGAACACTCCGAGTGCGGCACCGTCGACGCCGAGGACGTCGACGCACGCGCGCGAGAGGCACTCCGGCAGCAGGGAAAGGTCGAACCCGCCGCTGCGCTCGAACAGTTCCAAGGTGTCGTGGAACTGCTCGGCGACCGTCACCGATCGATCGTCGCACAGCCCCCGCGTGGCTGCCGGATGAGTGATCTCCCCAACCGCCGAGCGCCGCACCTGGATTGGCCGTAGGGTGGGAATTCTTCACGTCTCGTCGGAGCAGCACGCACGACGAGTTCGCTTGAGCAGTCAGGCCGTCTGGAACCGCACCTCACTTCCCACCGCAGACGGAGCCTCGACCGTGGTCGCTGCCGACCCCATCACCGCGCTGCCCGGCTGGGCCGGCGAGTTGTTTTCCGCTGCCGCAACCGCGGGTGCGGACGCGCGCGCCGGGATCGAGGTGGCGGTCCGGTTCGGGACGCGCCTGCCCGCACCCGGCGAGGGTGCCACCGCCGAGCGATGGGCCGTGCTCGCCGCCCTCGGTGCCGCCGATCTCAGCGCCGCCCGGATCATGGAAGCCCACGCGGACGCGTTGTCGATCCTGCACGAGTACGGAGCGCCCGAGCCGTCCGGCGCGTGGGGCGTCTTCGCGTCCGAGGGGCCGCCGCCGGGGCTGACCGCCGAGCTCTCCGACGATGGCTGGACGCTCACCGGCACCAAGCAGTGGTGCTCCCTGGCGGGCCTGCTGGACCACGCGCTGGTGACCGCGCGCGCCGGCACGGACCGCCGCCTGTTCGCCGTCGATCTGCGGCAGGACTCGGTCCGCGCCGAGCCGGCCGAGCGGTGGGTCGCGCATGGACTGCGCCAGATCACCAGCGCCCCGGTTCACTTCGACGCCACACCAGCGCGGGCGATCGGCGAACCCGGCTGGTACCTGGAGCGGCCAGGCTTCGCGTGGGGCGGTCTCGGTGTGGCGGCGTGCTGGTACGGCGGCGCGCGGGCACTGTACGAGGCGCTGCTCGCCGCGGTGCGGACCCGGCCTGCCCAGGACATCGCCGCGCTGCATCTGGGAACCGTCGACGTGGCACTGCACGGTGCCGAGTCAGCGCTGCGCGAGGCCGCACGACTCGTCGACTCCGGCGCCGCCACGGGGCGGGCGGGGGAGGTGCTCGCGCTGCGGGTGCGGAGCGTGGTCGCCTCGGCGGCCGAGACCGTGCTGCACCACGTCGGGCACGCGCTCGGTCCTGCACCACTCGCGTTCGACGAGCTCCACGCGCAACGGGTCGCGGACTTGACGCTCTACGTCCGCCAGCACCACGGCGAACGCGACCTGGCCGCGCTGGGCAGGTTGCTCCGCGAGGACGGCCGGCCGTGACCGCCGAGCCGGCCTTCGATCATCGTGATACGGGCACGCCCGAGTACGTCTGGGCGACCGCACCGGCGCTCGCTGACTGCGAGGTCGTCGGCCTTCCCGGCGGGCTCGGGAGCGTCCTCGTCCTCGCCGCGCATCCGGACGACGAATCCCTCGGCGCCGGCGGCCTGATCTCCATGGCAGCCCGGGTCGCACCCGTGCACATCGTCATAGCGAGTGACGGCGCAGCGTCGCATCCCGCCTCGCGCACACATTCCGTCGACCGCCTGCGCGAACTGCGCCGGACGGAGGTGCTGGACGCGGCGCGGGCGCTGTCGCCGCGGATCACCGTGAGCTTCCTCGAGCTGCCGGACGGGCACCTCGACAGTCACGTCGAGGCTGTCGCGGAGGCGGTGACCGAACGGATCGCGGGGGAACCCGGCCCCGTCTGGCTGCTCTCGCCGTGGGCGGGTGATCGCCATCCCGACCACGCGGCCTGCGCGGCAGCGGCAGAGGCGGCGCGCGGCCGTGGCGGGTACGAGCGCGTCCGTCACCCGCTGGGAGTACCCGATCTGGTTGTGGCAGTGGGCCGACGTCGCGGATGCCCCCTACCAGCAGATGCGCCTGTTCCCGCTCGACGATTCCGCGCGCTCGGCGAAGGAGCGAGCCCTGGACTGTTACGTCAGTCAGCACAGGGCACTGTCGCCGCTGCCGGGTGACGAAGCGATCCTGCCGGCATCGATGCTCGCCCACTTCCGGCGCCCGTTCGAGGTCCTGATCACCTGCCCCAGCGCATGATCAAACACGTCGGCGTGGTGATCCCCGCTCACAATGAACGCTTGTATGTCGGTGAATGCCTGTCGTCGTTGATGGTTGCTGCCCAGGTTGCCGCCGAGTCCGGCATCGCGGTGGACGTGGTGGTCGTGCTCGACCGGTGCACCGACGGCACGCGGGAGGTCGTCACCACCTTCGCCGGAGTGAGGACGGTGACCGTCGACGCGGGACAGGTCGGCGCCGCCCGGGCTGCGGGAGCTGCCCTGGTACTCGCGCAGACCCCGTCCGACCCGACCGCGGTCTGGCTGGCCAACACCGACGCCGACTCGGTCGTGCCGGCGACCTGGCTCACCGGCATGATCGCGGAGGCGGACGCCGGGCACCACGTGGTGCTCGGGACCGTCGTGCCGGGGCCCGGGCTGCACGTCCGGGTCGCGCGGGAATGGCGGCGCGCGCACCCGGGCGGGCGTGGGCACCGCCACGTGCACGGCGCCAATCTCGGCATCCGCGCCGACGCCTACCGGCTCCTCGGCGGGTGGCGGGCGATAGCCACCGGCGAGGACGTGCAGCTCGCCGCGGCCGCGGAGGCCGAGGGGCTCGCGATCTCGCGCATCGACTCGATCCCGGTGGCGACGAGCAGCCGGCTCACCGGCCGGGCGCCGGCGGGATTCGCCTCCTACCTGCAGCGGATGAGCGTGGAGCTGGGCGTCGGTCAGGCCGGCGCCGGCGCCGGGGCTCCGCGCGCGATCAGGTCGGCACCGAGCTCGTAATCGTCGTCCGCGCGATGGGTGAGCACCCCGACGGTGCGTCCCTCGGTGAGGTACCACGCGGTGAAGCTGCCGCCCGGTCGGGATCGGAAGACGACGTCGTCGAAACCGTCGCCCCAGGCGCTGTACTTGAGGATGCGCGGGCCGATCTCGGACCAGAACCCCGGCACCGATGACCACGCCCTGTCCTGTCCCGCGGCGTTGGCTCCCGCGATCTCGCCCATCGCCAGGGCATCGCCCCAGTGCTCGACAGCCAGGGGGCGTCCGGCCGCGTCGTTGTGGGCGAACGCGACGTCACCGCCGGCGAACACCTGCGGTGCGCTGGTGCGCATGCCGGCATCCACCGCGATGCGGTCGTGGGCGATCGTGAGCCCCGCCGTCCGCGCCAGCTCCGCGCGCGGGTGCACCCCGGTCGCGAACAGCGCGACGTCGGCGGCGACCCGTGCACCGCATCGCGAGCGGATCACGACCCCGCCGACCGTGTGATCGACGGCCAGCACCTCGTCACCGAGGAGGAGCTCGACGCCGTCCTGGCGCAGCCACCGGGCCAGGCGCCGGGCCACGCGATCGCCGAGCCGGGCGCGCTGTGGCAGTGATTCGCTGCTGATCAGGGTCACGTGCAGCCCGCAGGCGGCCAGGGACACCGCGGCCTCGCAGCCGATGAAGCCCGAGCCGACGACCACCGCGCTGCCCGCGCCGGCCAGGCGTTCCCGGAGCGCGCGGGCCTGTGCCAGCGCGCGCAGCAGGTAGACGTTCTCGCCGTCCGCACCCGGTATCGACGGCAGGATCGGGTCTGCCCCCGTCGCGATCACGCAGCAGTCGTAGGACAACCTCCCGCCCGAGGCCAGCATGACCTCGCGCGCGGCGGGCGCCAGCGCCTCGACCGACTCGTCCAGCCGCAGTTCGATCCCGCGCTCGGCGTAGAACTCCGGCGGGTGCAGCGCCGCCTCGGACGCCTCGCTCTCGCCACGCAGGTAGCCCTTCGACAGCGGCGGACGTTCGTAGGGCTGGTGCGTGTCCGCTCCGACCACCCGCACCGGGCCCGTGCCGCCGGCCTCCCGGTAGGCGACCGCGGCCGAGATCCCGGTCGGACCGCTGCCGATCACGACCAGGCCGTTCCCCGTCATGACAAGGCCGTTTCCACTACAGCTGTGACCCTCCGGTCGACCGCGGTGTCCACACTCATGACGACGCTCCCGATCTCAGTTCAGCGCGCGGAGGCGCTCCAGCAACGGACCCGCCGCGACGTCGAGGAACTCCTGCTGCAGATCGTCACCGACCTGCACTATCGCGACATCGGTGAAGCCCGCGTCCAGGAACGGTCGGACCGACTCGGCCAGTTCGTCGAGGTCGGGCCCGCATGCGATGGACGCGGCGACATCCTCCGGCCGCACGAACTGGCTCGCGGCGGCGAACCCGGCAGGCGTAGGAAGATCGGCGTTGACCTGCCAGCCACCGCCGAACCAGCGGAACAGATCGTGCGCCCGCGCGACCGCCTCGTTCTTGTCCCGACCCCAGCAGATCGGTATCTGGCCGATCTTGCGCGACGGCTCCAGCGACCGCTCGGCGCGCACGCCGTCCCATCCCGAGATGAGCTCGGCATCCGGCTCGACGGCGATGAGGTGATCGGCCATCGGGGCGAAGCGCTCGATCGACGCCGTTCCGGACACGGCCACACCGATCTCCACCGGCACGTCGGGTAGGTCCCACAGCTTCGCGGAGTCGACGCGGAAGTGCTCGCCCGCCCAGGTCAGCTGCTCGCCGGCCTGCAACAGCTGGATGATCTCCAGCGCCTCGGCCAGCTTGTCCTGCCGCACCGCCGCGATGGGCCATCCCTGCCCGACGACGTGCTCGTTCAGGTTCTCCCCCGAGCCGAGCCCGAGGGTGAATCTCCCATCCGAGAGCAGCGCCATCGTCGCCGCCTTCTGGGCGACGACGGCCGGGTGGTACCGCGTCGTCGGGCACGTCACGTACGTCATCAGCTCGACGCGCTCGGTGGCCTGGGCGACTGCTCCAAGCACCGACCAGGCGTAGGGCGCGTGCCCCATCGACTCCAGCCACGGGAAGTAGTGATCGCTGGAGACCTCGAAGTCGAAGCCGAGCCGCTCGGCGTCCGCGGCGTAGGAGACCAGTTCCCGCGGTCCGCTCTGCTCGGTCATCAGCGTGTAGCCGAAGCGCGTCACGGCAGCGGGCATCAGGTCGCGCCCGCCCGTCAGGAGCCGGGCCGGTCGACCTGACCGCGCCAGGCGCCGTCGGCCTGACCCTGCGCCTCGATGTAGTCCTTGAAGCGGCCGAGGTCGGCCTTGACCTGGTGGTCGTCGACGCCGACGAGCGCGCCCGCCTTCTCGATGAGGCCTTCGGCCTGCCAGTCCAGCTGGACCGTGACCTTCGTGGTGTCCTCGGAGATGTAGTGGAACGTGACGACGCCTGCGTGGGTGGTGCCGTCGGTGCTCTTCCAGGCGATGCGCTCGTCCGGGTTCTGCTCGGTGATCTCGGTGTCGAAGCTCCGCTCGACGCCGCCGATCTTGGTGACCCAGTGGGAGTGGGTGTCGTCGGTCTGAGTGATCGACTCGACGCCTCCCATGAAGTGGGGGAAGGTCTCGAACTGCGTCCACTGGTTGTAGGCGGTGTGCAGGGGGACTGTCACGTCGATCGATGCTGTCACGCTGGGCATGGAGGTTCACCTCGTCCTCTGGCAGGAAGATCCCTGTTACTTCAAGGACTGGGTGGCCGTCGAACGGCCTCATCCCGAACGTACCGGCTGTGCGGGTGCGCCGCCATTGGGCTACGGTTTCGCAGATCACAGGTCGGCGGAAAGCGAAACAGAGACAGCCCCGCGCTCCTGAACCGTTGCCCCCGTGTCCGGAGCCCCCTGATGGATGAATCCACGTACACCCCCGCAGCCTCCGAACAACTCTCCGCGCCGATCCAGCGCGTACCCGGGATGACGTCATGACAGTGGAGCGGCGCGTCGACGCCACACCCGATCAGGTGTGGACCGTCCTCGCTGACGGCTGGCTCTACACCGGCTGGGTGGTCGGCGCCTCGCACATCCGCGCCGTGGACGAGGGCTGGCCCGCAGTGGGCACCCGGATCCATCACTCCGTCGGCAGCTGGCCTGTCCTCATCGAGGACTCGACCGAGGTGCTGCTGAGCGAGCCCGCGAGCCGGCTCGTGCTGCGGGCGCGGGCCTGGCCGGTCGGCGAGGCCCGGGTGGATCTGCGGCTGCGTCCCGACGGGGCCGGCTGCACGATCTCGATGGCCGAGGAGCCGACGAAGGGTCCCGGCAAGTGGGTGCACACCCCGATCCAGCAGCGCCTGCTCGAGGCACGCAACCGCGAGGCCCTCGCGCGGCTGGTATCGCTCGTCGAAGGGCGCAGCTGACCGGTCAGCCGTCGGCCTCGGGATCCCTCGGGTGGTCGTCGAAATGCACGTCGACGTTCTCGAAGCCCTTCATGCGCTGGGTCTGGGCCTGCGCCGAGTAGGCCTTGCGGTCGCCGTGGGTCAGGCTCACGTCGTCGGTGAACGGTGTCATGAGCGACCGCGGGTGCAGCCGTTTCACCCGCACCACGTTGATCTCCACACAGAGCACCGCGGCCACCGCCGTGAGGTACAGGAACGCGATCAGGCCGAGGACGACGGCGAAGACCCCGTTGGTCGCGCTGGCGTTCTTGACGACGTGAGCGACGTAGAGCACGCCGAAGGACTGCAGCAGCTGCCAGAACAGCGCCGCCACCAACGCGCCCGGTGCGACGTCGCGTGCCGACAGGTCGCAGGCGGTAGCGATGCGGAACACGAAGTTGAACACCGCGGCGTTGAGGGCGACCGACAGCGCGAGCACCACGACCTTCAGCGCCGTGCCCAGGGAACCGGCCCCGCTGCTCGCCAGGGTGGACAGCACCGTCGTCGCGATCAGCGCGACGCCCGCGGTCAGGAGCAGGAGCAGGCTGCGCCCGCGCGCCTTCAGCGGGTTGGGGCGCTCGTTGCGCGGGACCCCCCACGCGGTGTTCATCGCGTACTGCGTCGCCTGCCCGACGCCGAGGCCACCGTAGAGCGAGCCGAGGATGCCGACGATCAGCCCGACCACGCCGCCGCCGACGTGCTTGGGGTCGTCGAGCTGGCCGCCCACGACGGGGAACTGGTGAAGCGCGGAGTTGAGCACGTCCCGCTGCAACGTCGGATGGCCGACGAGCACGAAACCCAGCACGGTGGACAGCAGGAGCAGCAGCGGGAAGAGGGACACGAACGCGTAGTAGGTGATCAGGGCGGCCAGGTAGGCGCCCGAGTCGTCGAAGTACTTGTAGACCACGGCCAGCGGGAACGACGCCGTGGGGTGCCGGCGCTGGAACCGATCGAGCCGTTGCGTCACGGCCATCGCGTCACTACCCGCCCGGGCGGTAGACCATCAGGAACACGATGCCCGTGAAGATCAGGGCCACGACTCCTCCGCCCGCCGCGATGCGTGCCGTCAGCGAGGAGACGGGCTCCGAGGTGCCGAGCAGCGCGGTCGCCTTGTCCAGGCTCGGCACCAGCAGGCCGAGCACGAGGCCCACGGCGATGACCCACAGCAGTACCGACAGCCAGATCCAGGTGTCACCGAACTCGGCCGTGGTCTTGTGGGTGTACGCCGACTTCGACGACATCAGCCCGAAGCCGAGGATCACCACCAGCAGGGACGCGTAGGCGTAGATGCGCAGCATCCGTGAGGAGGCCGCCGTCGCCACCGCGTCACCGTTCCGCACCCCCCGGCCGGCCGTGGTGGCGGCGTGCACGAGCGGGCCGATCGCGAAGACGGCGAACAGGACGTGCAGGGCCAGGAAGATCTTGAACATGCCGTGAGGCTAGCGCGCTCCCCGGATCAGCCCTCGGCGAGCACGGTCCGGTCGCGGCGTGCCAGCCGGTGCGTCAGCACCTGCGACGCCGCCCAGATCGCGAATCCGGCTGCCGGGAGCGCGGCCGCGAAGATCATGACGCCGCCCCAGCCGTGGGATTCGTTCACGGTTCCGGAGATCGCCGACGCGAGCGCGCCGCCCAGGAACACGCTGCCCATGTAGACGGTGTTGACGCGGGCGCGGGCGTCCGGCCGCAGCCGGTAGATCTCCTGCTGACCGAGCACCTGGTGGCCCTGCACGGCGAGGTCCAGCAGGACTGCCGCGATCGCCAGGACGATGACGCTGTGTGCACCCAGACCGGCCAGGATCATGGCCGCGACGGCGAGAAGCAGGGCGGCGCCGCTGCCCAAGGCCCCGTGACCACGGTCGCCGAGCTTGCCCGCGATCGGCGCGGCCAGCGCTCCGGCCGCGCCGACCAGGGCGAAGATGCCGACGGCCGCCTGCGACAGCCCGTGGTGGTCGACCAGCTCGAAGGTGATCGACGTCCAGAAGGCGGAGAAGGCCCCGAACATCAGCGCCTGGGTGACGGCGCGCCGCCGCAGCGCGGGCTCGGTGCGGATGAGCGTCCCGATCGAGGCCATCAGCTGGGGGTAGCTCGCGTCCCGCGGTGGCCGTCGCTGCGGCAGCGCGAGCGCCAGCACCAGCGCCGTCACCAGCATCAGTCCAGCCGAGATCAGGTACACGCTGCGCCAACCCCAGGCGGCCGCCACCAGGCTGGACAGCGTCCGCGCCAGCAGGATCCCGAGCAGCAGGCCGCTCATGACCCGGCCGATGAACGCGCCCCGCTCGGCCTCCGGGGCGAGATGGGCCGCGAGCGGGATGAGGATCTGCGCGACCACCGAGGTCGTCCCGATCAGCACCGACGCCACCAGGAACAGGGGCAGGCTCGGGGCGAATGCGGCCAGGACCAGGGCACCGGAGGTGACGATCAGCGTGCGCGAGGTGAGGCTGCGGTTCTCCAGCAGGTCCCCGAGCGGCAGCAGGAGGATGAGGCCGAGCGCGTAACCCAGTTGGGTCATCGTCACCACGATCGCCGCGCTGCCCTGACTGGTGTGGAACGAGCGGGCGAGCAGGGCGAGAAGCGGTTGGGCGTAGTAGAGGTTGGCGACCGTCAGCCCGCAGGCGGCCGCGAGGACGTAGGTCAACACCCGCAGGCTCCGCTCGCCGCTGCGCGTCTGCACGCGCAGTTGCGTCAGATCCGTGGCCATTGACCCACTCCTACCTGTCGGGGAACCCTCCGTCATGACCCAACGCCTCCGCGCCGGTCGTGTTCCCGGCCGGCCCGGCACTGTTGAACGCACCACTCCTCGAACCCGGCCGCTGACTCCACCCGCGCGCAGTGGCAGTGTGAGAGACCCGCACCACACGTGGCCGACTTTCTATAGAGTGACTCCATCTACGAGGAGACCGACGATGACGCAAGCTGCTGCCCCGACCGAGGCTCTGACGATCGGCGTGCTGGGCGGTACCGGCGATCAGGGACGGGGCCTCGCGCTGCGCCTGGCGATGGCCGGTCACACGGTCCTGATCGGGTCCCGCGCCGCCGAGAAGGCGGTGCCGATCGCTGCCGAGCTGCAGACCCTCGCGCCCGGCCTCAGCGTCGGCGGGGCGAGCAACGTCGAGGTGGCCGAGCGCGCCGATCTGGTCATCGTGGCGGTGCCCTACGAGGGGCACAAGCAGCTGCTGGAAGGCCTGGCCGCCCCGCTCGCCGGGAAGATCGTCATCGACTGCGTCAACCCGCTCGGCTTCGACAAACAGGGGGCCTTCTACCTGGACGTGCCCGAGGGCAGCGCTGCCGAACAGGCCGCTGCGGTCCTGCCCGAGAGCACAGTCGTGGCGGCCTTCCACCACGTCTCCGCGGTGCTCCTGGTGGACGCTTCCATCCCGAGTGTCGACACCGACATCCTCGTGCTCGGTGAGGACCGCGCGGCGACCGACCGGGTGCAGGCGATAATCGACGGCATGACCGGCATGCGGGGCATCTTCGCCGGGCGCCTGCGCAACGCGCGCCAGGTCGAAGGGCTCACCGCCAACCTCATCTCCGTGAACCGCCGCTACAAGACCCATGCGGGGATCCGGGTGACCGGTGTCTGACCCCGTGCCGTTGACCCTGCCTGAGCGCCCGTCGGCGAGTGCCCTGCGGCGCGCGCTGCGCCGGGCCCGCGACGGCGTGATGCTCGACGTCACCGAGGCGTCGGTGCTGATGGCCGCCCGCGGGGACGACCTGGCCGAGTTGATGTCCGTCGCCGCCGGTGTGCGCGACGCCGGACTGGTGGCCGAGGGACGCCCCGGGGTCATCACGTACTCGCGCAAGGTGTTCATCCCATTGACGCGCCTGTGCCGCGACCGGTGCCACTACTGCACCTTCGCCACCGTCCCCGGGCGCCTGCCGGCGGCCTTCCTGGAGATCGACGAGGTCGTCGCCATCGCCGCCGAGGGAGCCGCCCTCGGGTGCAAGGAGGCGTTGTTCACCCTCGGTGACCGCCCCGAGGAACGCTGGCCGCAGGCCAAGGAATGGCTGGACGAACGCGGCTACGACTCCACCCTGGACTACCTGCGCGCGGCCGCCATCGCGGTGCTGGAGCAGACCGGTCTGCTGCCCCACCTGAACCCGGGTGTCATGTCCTGGACCGAGCTGCAGCGCCTCAAGCCGGTCGCGCCGAGCATGGGGATGATGCTCGAGACGACGGCGCGCCGCCTGTTCACCGAGCCCGGCGGCCCGCACTACGGCAGCCCCGACAAGGACCCCGACGTCCGCCTGCGCGTGCTGACCGACGCCGGGCGGCTGAACATCCCGTTCACCACCGGCATCCTCGTCGGCATCGGCGAGAACCGGGTCGAGCGGGCCGAGTCGCTGTTCGCGATCCGGGCGTCGGCGCGCGAGTTCGGAGCCATCCAGGAGGTGATCGTCCAGAACTTCCGGGCCAAGGACGACACCGCCATGCGCAACGACCCCGACCTGGACCTGGACGAGTACCTCGCCACCCTGGCGGTCTCGCGGCTCGTGCTCGGCCCGAAACTCCGGGTGCAGGCGCCGCCCAACCTGGTCGACATCACCGAGACGCTGCTGCTCCTGGATGCGGGTGTCGACGACTTCGGCGGGATCTCGCCGCTCACGCCCGACCACGTCAACCCCGAGCGGCCGTGGCCCGCACTGGACGAGCTGGCGGACCTGCTGTCCTCGCGTGGCTTCCGGCTGGTCGAGCGGTTGACCGCGCACCCGTCCTACGTGCGCGCCGAGACACCCTGGCTGGATCCGCGGGTGCTACCGCACGTGCGCGCGCTGACCGACCCCGACTCGGCGCTCGCGCTGGTCGGTCCGGGCGGCGCGGTGGTCTCCCCGGTGGGCCAGCCGTGGCAGGAACCCGATGCGGAATGGGAGTCCTCCGGGCGCACCGACCTGTTCGCGGCCGTGGACACCGAGGGCCGAACCGAGGACCGGCGCGGTGACTTCGACTCCGTCTACGGGGACTGGAATGCCCTGCGCGACAAGGTCTTCACGCCGGGTGCCTCGTCCCTGGACTCCGATGTCCGGGCAGCGCTGCGTGCGGCCGAGCGTGATCCGTCCGGGCTGACCGACGACCAGGCGCTCACGCTGATGTCAGCCGACGGCGCGGGCCTGGAGGCGGTCGCCGCCCTGGCCGACGCGCTGCGCAGGGATGCTGTCGGCGACGACGTCACCTACATCGTCAACCGGAACATCAACTTCACCAACGTCTGCTACACCGGATGCCGGTTCTGCGCGTTCGCCCAGCGGGCCACCGATGCCGACGCCTACACGCTGTCGGGCGAGGAGATCGCCTCCCGCGTGCGCGAGGCCGCGTCGGTGGGCGCCACCGAGATCTGCATGCAGGGCGGTATCGACCCGAAACTGCCCGCGTCGGCCTACGTCGACCTGGCGCGGGCGGTCAAGGCGGCGGTGCCGTCGATGCACCTGCACGCGTTCTCGCCGATGGAGATCACCAACGGCGCCTCGCGCGCCAACCTGTCGATCAAGGAGTTCCTGATCGCGGTGCACGAGGCGGGCGTGGATTCGCTGCCCGGCACCGCCGCGGAGATCCTCGACGACGAGGTGCGGTGGGTGCTCACCAAGGGCAAGCTGCCGACGTCGGCGTGGATCGAGGTCATCACCACCGCGCACCGGCTCGGGATCCCGACGACCGCGACGATGATGTTCGGCCATGTCGACCACCCCGGCCACTGGGTGCAGCACCTGAAGCTGCTCGGCCGCATCCAGGACGAGACCGGCGGATTCACCGAGTTCGTCCCGTTGCCGTTCATCCACAACCAGTCACCGATCTACCTCGCCGGGCTGGCGCGGGCCGGCGCGTCGCCGCGTGAGGTCAAGGCGGTGCACGCGATGGCGCGGATCATGCTGCACGGCAAGATCAAGAACATCCAGACGAGCTGGGTGAAGCTGGGCGAGGACGGCGCGGTGGACATGCTCCGCAGCGGCGTCAACGACCTCGGCGGCACCCTGATGGAGGAGACGATCTCGCGGATGGCCGGCTCGGAGCACGGTTCCCGCAAGGCTCCCGCCGAGCTCGAGGCCATCGCGCTCCGCGCCGGCCGCCCGGTGCACCAGCGCACCACCCTCTACGGCCGCCCCGAGGTCGGCGCCCACTGACCCTGCCCCCCGTGGGGCGTACCGGCCGGTGGGCCGCCGCGGGGTGGCGTGGCCGCGGGGTGGCGTGGCCGCGGGGTGGCTGTGGTGGCGTGGCCGCGGAGCAGGGGCGACACGCGGGATTCCACCTGCTGGGGGGCCACCCCTCCCAGACGCGGCATGGCGGTTGTGGTGGCGTGGCCGCGGAGCAGGGGCGACACGCGGGATTCCACCTGCTGGGGGGCCACCCCTCCCAGACGCGGCATGGCCGTTGTGGTGGCGTGGCCGCGGAGCAGGGGCGACACGCGGGAATCGACCTGCTGGTGGGCCAACCCTCCCGGATTCCACCTGCTGTGGGGCCGCCCCTCCGAGTGCGGCACGGTGGATGTGGTGGCGTGGCCGCGGAGCAGGCGCGACACGCGGGATTCGACCTGCTGGGGGCCACCCCTCCCGGTTTCCACCTGCTGGGGGGCCACTCTTCCGAGCACGGCACGGTGGCTGTGGTGGCGTGGCCGCGGAGCAGGGGCGACATGCGGGAATCCACCTGCTGGGGGGCCACCCCTCCGGGTGCGGCAGGGTGGCCGTGGTGGCGTGGCCGCGGAGCAGGGGCGACACGCGGGAATCGACCTGCTGGTGGGCCAAACCTTCCCGGATTCCACCTGCTGGGGGGCCACCCCTCCCGGACGCGGCACGGTGGTTGTGGTGGCGTGGCCGCGGAGCAGGGGCGACACGCGGGAATCGACCTGCTGGGGGGCCAACCTTCCCGGATTCCACCTGCTGGGGGCCACCCCTCCCGGATTCCACCTGCTGGTGGGCCACCCCTCCTGGGCGGAGCGAGTGGGTCAGAAGGGCTGCGCCTCGTTCTGGAGATCCTTGGCGATGGCGTCGCTCATCGCGGACGTGAGCTTCTCCACGTCCAAGGCGCCCTTGCTCGAGATCCCGTTCTTGGCCTTGTAGACGATCTTCGCGCCGACGGACTTGGCCTCGGCGAAGTAGGTCGTGTTGCCCAGGTCGCGCAGGATCGTGTTGAACTCGGTGATCGGCACGAACTTGCCGAACGCCTTGACCTTGTTCGGGAAGCGCCGGGCGATGGCCGCCGAATTGGCGAACTCCGGGCCACCGTTGATGAGGCTGAACACGGCCGACCGCGACTGGCGCGAGGTCTCCGCTGCGTACTCGAGCCCTTTCTGCCCACCGGCGTTGAGCATGTTCGCGTCACCGTAGATCCGGCCGAGTTCGACGTTCTCCCCGGACATGACCTGCAGTCCCTCCTTGCAGAACTTGTCGTGGAAGAACTTGGTCGAGGACTGCAGGTAGGCGTTGCTCATCAGCGTGTTGTAGGCCGCGACGTTGAACTCGGCCACGGCCTCCTCGTCGTCCATGCCGCTGACGTTCTTCCCGCGCTCGGCGGTGTAGGCGCCGCCCGTGCCCTTCTTGAACGCGTCGATGTGCTCCTGCTTGATCGACCACTTGTTCTTCCCCGCCCGCTTGGCGAAGCCCTTCTGCACGAGGTTGATCATCGCGCCCGTCGCCTCGGCGCCCTTCACGCCGGTGGCCTCCTCCGCAGTGTCCGGAGTCAGGGTCTTGTACTTGGACTTGCCCGCTGCCGCCCGGCGCCACTTCATCATGAACAGCATGTCGGGATCGTCGCTGTCCATGCCGATCTCGTCGGACGCGGCGGTGGCCGAGGGCAGCGCGCCGCGGACGCCCTTGTCGTGCAGGCGCTGCGGGTTGGACTTGAGGTTCTGCTTGGCCGCGTACAGCGACATCGCCCACTGCGCCTTCGCCGCCGACTTGGTCCCGAGGTCGTCGTTGTTGCGCTCGAGCCACAACGCGAACCACTGCATGATCTTGGTCTTGTCGATGAGGTGACCGGCGGCGAAGGAGTCCTGCAGGTAGTGCTCGCCGAAGCTGTTCTGGATCAGCGCGTCGTTGGCCAGCTTGGCGGCCGCATCCTCGTGCTCCTTCTTCTTGACCGGGTTGAGGCCGAGCGCCGTGGACGCGACCTTCTCCAGCCAGGACTGCTTGGCGAGCTTGACCGCCTCGTCGTGGTACCCGCGCCACTGCCGCCAGCTCTCCGGCGCGAAGTGGCAGGCGTTGCGCTCCAGGGCGGCGAAGTACTCCTCCTGGGCGCCGCCCGTGCCCTGCTTGGTAGCCGAGTTGACCTGCATCTCGGTGCGCTTCTCGTAGGCGCCGAAGGCTTTCTCGCCCCGCTCCGTCGCCTCCTGCGAGCGCGGTCCCGTCGCACCCTCGAAGTCGGCGTCGAGGGTCACCGTGTTGTGGAGCTGGTTGCGGGAGTCACCGAACAGCTCCTCGCGGATCTTGCTCAGCTCGATGTACAGCTGTTGCCGGACCCCCTGGAGCAGCGCCAGCACGCTGGCCTTCGGCGTCTTGGCGATGGCCTCGGGGTTGCCGAACAGGTCGGGCATCGTGTTCATCTCGCTGTAGGAGACGACGACCTCGTCGCCGCCGAGGCAGGTGAGCACCACGATCGGGATCTGCCAGTGCCCGTCGAGCTCGCGCTTGACCTGGCCCTTCTCGCCGGCCCGATCGGTCATCGCCGGCGGCTCGGCGGTGTCCTTGAACTCCAGCAACCGGTCCATCTCCTGGTCGAGCAGGTGCTTGACCTCGTTGCGCAGCTTCTTGGTGGCGGCACCTTCCTCGAGGCCGCCGCCGTGCCCGCTCTTGGTGTTCGCCTTCTGCCCCGGGTTGTCGTTGATCTTGCGGACCTCGGGGATCTTCTTGATCTCCGACGGGTGCAGCTGGCCGAGCAGGTAGTGCTCGAACGCCGCGTGCCGCTGGATGACCGGCCCGCCGGTCGAGCGCCGGATGCCGATCGCCCCGGCGAAGTCGCGGGCGAGGACCCGTTGCGCGTGCCCGCGGCCGAGGTCGTGGGCGGTTGCGGCACCGTCGGCAGGCGCGTGAGCGGAGGCGTCGGCGTCGTGGTCGCGGGTGGGCGCCGCGCCCTGCTGGACGGTGTGCGCCAGCTCGTGCACGAGCAGATGCAGGCCCGCGTCGCTGGAGACGTCGGGCATGCCGTCGCGGAAGTGGATGTCGCGCCCATGGGTGAACGCCGATGCCGACAGCGTCCGGTTCAGCGCGGTCGACTGCTCACCGGTGTGGATGCGGATGCCCGACAGGTCGGCGTCCATGACGCTCTCCAGGCGACCGCGCAGCGCATCGGGCAGCCGCCGACCGCCGGAGGACGCGCCGCGGAGAGCGTCCTCGGTGGCGGCATCGACGTCGCCGCCGGCCAGGCCGATGGCACCGGGGGAGTGGCCGCGTTCGCCGTGACGCTGCAGGCCGTGACGCTGCAGGTCGTGCCGCTGGACCTCCGGTGCCGCCGCACCGTCCGGGTTGCCGCGGCGCAGGGCGCTGAGGACCGCGGTCGCGACCCGGTCGGCCTCCAGCTCGCTCGGGTCCTGAGCGGCGCCCACGACGACCTTGCGCTGGACGGCCCGTCGCTCCACGGCCTGCGCCAGCCCGGAGAGTGGGACCGGCGCCGCGAGGGCGTCGGTGGCCGCCTCCGCCTCCGGCTCGGACGTGGACCTCGGCTCCGTGGTGGACGACGTCGCACGCTGGCGGTGGTCGTGTGTTGCTGCCTTCATGGCGCTCCTCAGCGCACGAGAGGCCCACCCGCGCGTGGGGCCGCTCGGCGAAAGTTGATCATTCCGGACCGTCGTGGGGCGGTCGAAGACACCTGCGGTGCGTGCCTCCGGCGGGACCGGCGCGGAGCCTGAACGCCGTTGTAACCTGCCGCTCACCTGGTTGGTACCTGCGTCGGGAGACGATGCAGGCGTGGCCGACACCTATGACGCGTGGAGCGGCCACGTGATCGTCTGCGGTCTCGACGGCGTCGCCGTGCGCACCGTCGAGCAACTGCACCTGTCCGGCGTGCGGGTCCTGGTGGTGGACGAGGCGCCGGACCCGAGACTGGTCCGCACGCTGTCCGCCTGGGGCGTCCCGAATCTGGTGGGCGGCTCCCGGACCGCCCAGGATCTGGCGTGGGCGGGCATCGACGGCGCGGTCGCGGTGATCTGCGGCGGGGCCGATGAACTCCATGCCCTGGAGACGGCGATGCTCGTCCACGAGCTGCGGCCGGAACTGCGCGTGGTCATCCAGCTGGCCAATGCCGCGGTCGGGCGCGCGGTCATCGGCGTGACGGGGAACGGCAGCGTCCTCGACGTCGCCTCGCTGTCGGCACCGACGATGGTCGAGAGCTGCCTGCCCGGGACGACCCCGCACCTCGCCCTGGACGGCGTCGAGTTCATCGTCGCCGACGTCCCGGTCGAACGGTCCTCGACCCTGCGCGAGCTGTTCCGCGACCTGGCGCCGATCGCGGTGGTGCCGGCCGGAACCACCGATGTGATCGTGTGCCCCGGCCGGGACGTCGAGGTCGGTCCGGGGGACGTGGTCACCCTCGTCGGGGCGGAGCAGCAGTTCGAGGCAGTGGGCGTGAGTCCGGCCGGCGCGGACGTCCCCGCCGCGCGCCGCCTCCACCACCGCCCGCTGCAGGTGGCGCGCCAGTGGATCGCGTCCATCGTCGCCGAGGCGGACCGCTCCCTGCGCGCGGCCGTCGTGGCGCTGCTGCTGATCGTGGTGGTGGCGACGACCGTGCTGCATCTGGCCTACCGTGCCCCGGCGCGCGGCGGCATGAGCATCCTCGACGGCATCTACTTCACCGTGGAGTCGATCTCCACGATCGGCTACGGCGACTTCAACTTCTCCGACCAGGCGCCGTGGCTGCGGGTCTTCGCAATCGGCCTGATGATCGCCAGCTCGGTGATCATGGCGGTGTTCTACGCGCTGTTCATCAACCTGCTGGTGAGCCGGCGGATCGAGGAGTCACTCGGACGGCGGCAGCTGACCGGGCTGGTCGGCCACGTCATCGTGATCGGGCTCGGGTCGGTCGGGCTGCGGGTGGTGGAGGGCATCCTGGCCCGGGGCCGCTCGGTGGTGGTGATCGAGCGCGATGACAACAACCGGTACCTGGTGCAGGCGCGCGGGCTGGGCGTGCCGATCCTCATCGCGGACGCGACGTTGCCGCAGACCCTGGAGGCGGCCAACCTCGACACCTGCGCGGCGGTGGCCGTGATGACCAGCGACGATCTCGTCAACATCGAGAGCGGCCTGGCGGTGCGCGACGCGCTCGGCGGCCGCTGGGACGACGTGCCCGTGGTGATCCGGCTCTTCGACCGTGACCTCGGGCGGAGCATCGAGCGCAACTTCGGGTTCCGTCACGTGCGCTCGACCTCGGCCCTGGCCGCCCCCTGGTTCGTCGGTGCGGCGCTCGGGCTCGACGTTCTGCGGACGTTCTACGTCGAGCAGCAGCCGTTCCTGCTCGGCAAGCTGACGGTCGCCGCGGGTGGCGGGCTCGACGGACTGGCGATGCGCGAGCTGTCGGCGCGCACGCGGGTGGTGGCCATCCGGCGCGTCGCTGCCGGTGGGGCGCTGGAGTACCCGCCGCGCCGTGACACCCGGTTCAGCGCCGCCGACGAGGCCTACGTCGTCGGGCCGTACGAGGAGCTGCTGCAGGTCCTGCGCCGGGACACGCTCAGCCCCGCGCAGGCACTCGGCCCGGACGCGTCCGCACCGGTGGCCGAGCCGTCGGCGCCGGCCCCCTCCGCCTGAGCGCCCGCGCCTGAGTTCCTCCGGGCTGGTGGTTCAACTCGACGTGGAATTGAACCGCCGCACCGCGAGGTAACCGAACACGACTCCGATCACGACCGTCCAGATCAGGGACTGGACGACCAGCGACGAGGTGCTCTGACCCGCGAACAGCTCGTGGCGCTGGGCGCTGGAGACATCGCCCAACGTCAGCGAGCGGACCGCGTTGATGACGAGCGTGACCGGCTGATGATCGGCGAACGCTCGCAGCCACGACGGCATGGTCGCCGTGGGGACGAATGCACTGCTGGCGAAGGTGAGCGGGAAGATCACCGGGAAGCTGGCGGCGTTGACCGTCTGGGGATTGCTGGCGAACAGCCCGACCAGGGCGAAGATGAAGCAGACCGCCAGCGTGAAGGCCAGCAGGAGGAGGAAGCCGGCGACCGTGCCGAGAACGCTGGCCGGGCGGAACCCGACGAGCAGGCCGACCACGATGATGATCAACAGCCCGGTGGCATTGATCAGCGTGTCGGCCAGCACCCGCCCGGACAGGACCGCGCTGCGGGCCATCGGCAGGGACCGCAGCCGGTCGATGAATCCCTTCCCGCGGTCGTCGGCGAGCGCGAATCCGGTGTTGCCCGCGGTGAACATCGCCGTCTGCACCATGATCCCGGGGATCAGGTAGTTGACGTAGTTGACGCTGCCGAGCCCCGCGATCGCGCCGCCGAAGACGTAGCGGAACAGCAGGGTGAACATGATCGGTGAGATCAGGGTGAACATCACCTGGTCGGGCTGGCGCAGCATCCGCCGGATGTTGCGGCCCATCATGGCGAGCCCGTCGCGGACGGCGAAACTCACCCGGTTGCCGCTCATCCGCGGTGAGGAGGTGTCGATCATGAGCTGCCTGCCTTTCGACGGCGACCGCGCCTGGTTTCCTCGACGGCCTCCTCGCTGGAGGAGTGGCCGGTGAGTGCGAGGAAGACGTCGTCGAGGCTGGGCTGGCGCAGCTGCAGCCCGGTCGCGGTGATGCCCTGGGCATCGAGCCGGCGAACCACCTCGGTGAGCGCCGCGGGGCCCGTGGCGGACGCCACCCGGACCAGCGTGCCGTCCCGTGTCGGCGGCGAGTCCCCCACGCCGTCGAGCAGCTCCGCGACCGTCGTGGCCATGCCCTCACTGGCCACCACGACCTCGACCACGGTGCCGCCGAGCTCGCCCTTGAGTTGCTCGGCGGTCCCCTCCGCGATCACCCGGCCGTGGTCGATGACGCAGATCTGGTCGGCGAGGCGGTCGGCTTCCTCGAGGTACTGCGTCGTGAGCAGCAGCGAGGTGCCGTCGGCGACGAGCTCCTTGATCACGTCCCACAGATCGATGCGGCTGCGCGGATCCAGACCGGTGGTCGGCTCGTCGAGGAACAGGACGGGTGGGCGCGCGACGAGGGCGGCAGCGAGGTCGAGCCGGCGCCGCATACCGCCGGAGTAGGTCTTCAGCGCGCGATCGGCGGCATCGGCCAGGCCGAAGCGGTCCAGCAGCGAGGCGGCCCGCTCCCTGCACTCGGCGCGTGCCAGGTGGTTGAGGCGCCCGACGAGGACCAGGTTCTCGCGGCCGGTGAGCGCCTCGTCGACGGCGGCGTACTGCCCGGCGAGCCCGATGATGCGCCGTGCCGCGTCGGGATGGGCCACGACGTCGACCCCGGCCACGGTGGCCGTGCCGGAGTCCGGGCGCAGCAGCGTGGTGAGCACCCGGACGGCCGTGGTCTTGCCGGCGCCGTTGGGACCGAGCAGCCCCAGCACGGTGCCCTGGGCGACGTCGAAGGAGACCCCATCCAGGGCCCGGACCGTTCCGCCGAAGACCTTGACGAGGTTGCGCACGCTCACGGCCGTCGGTGTCTGTGCTGTGGACATGCGGGCGACCCTAGCCGGACCCTCCGACAACCTTCGACCGGAATTGCCTGAAACGGAGAACAGGGCCCGGGCCGCCCCCGGCCCAGACCCTGCTCGTCGTTCGTTTCCCCCGATTCCAGCAACCTCGAGGTCCGGCATTCCCCAACGCCGTACCCCGACCCCCGTTGCCGGTCTTGCTACCCGACGTGAGGTCGGGTGCCCCCGCTACCCGCGTCCCACGTCGTGTTCCTTACGGGATAGTAGTTTCCCGGAAAGATAACACGGTGTCAACTTCACACGCCGATGAGTGTCGGATGGATCCCCCGGCCCCGTCACTCCCCGGGGATGCGCTCCGGGTGGTGCCGGCGGTGAGGACCGACCCCCACCGGTCCTCACCGCCAGGTCTGGCGTGCGGTTACTGCGTCGTGACGACTGTGCCCCGTTGCTGTGGTGCCGGTGAGTCGGATGCCCCCGCTATCCGCGTTCACCATGGTGCTGTTCGCCGTGCTGTTCCCCGTGCTGTTCGAGCTGTTCCCCCTGGTGCCGGTGAGTCGGATGCCCCCGCTATCCGCGTTCACCGTGGTGCTGGTTCGTGCTGTTCCCCGTGCAGTTCCCGGTGCCGGTGAGTCCGATGCCCCCGCTATCGGCGTACCCCGTGCTCCGTTCCCTGCTATGACAATAGCTTGCCAGGAAACTATTCGCAAGTCAACTGTAGACGTAGAAGTATTCGTTGATCGGCAGTTACACTCGATCACGTCAAGCGACTCGGGGGACATGTGACGACGACGATGAATGATCGTGAACTGCTGCAGTGGTGGAGCCACGTGGGTGACGCCGTGCTGCACACCAACTACGAGCTGAACAAGGACCTCAGCCAGCAGTCCGGCCTGTCGCCGGCCTGGTTGTCCATGCTCGGCCGCCTGCAGCGTGCGCCGCAGCAGCGCATGAGCATGACCGACCTGGCCTCGGCGATGGCGATGACCACCGGCGGCCTGACCCGGTTGGCCGACCGCCTGGTCGAAGCGGGACTGGTCGAGCGCTCGTTGAGCTCGGAGGACCGGCGCCGCGTGTTCCTCAGCCTCACCCCGAGCGGTCAGAGCACCGCCGACGAGATGACCGAGATCCAGGCCGAGGCGCTGCGCCGCCGGTTCGAGTCGCTGTCACCGTCGGAGTTCCAGAACCTGACGCGGGCGATGCGCCAGATGGCACTGGAACTGGACTGACCGGTCACTGACCCAGCAGCCACGAATCCGGCGCCGCCAGCTCCTCGGCGGCCGCCGGTCCCCAGCTGCCCTTGGCGTAGGGCTGGACGGCCGGCCGGTTCTCGAGCAGGGGAGTGGCGACGTCCCACACGTGCGCCAGCCCGTCCGGGCGCGTGAACAGCGACCGGTCACCCAGCACCACATCGTGGATCAACCGCACATAGGGCGGCAGCGGATCGGCGTCGGCGATACCCGACAGCGGGATCGTGGCCTGCGCCAGCGCCAGCGACAACTCCGCCCCGGGCTCCTTGGCGATCATCGAGATGCCCACGACGCCGTCGCCGGACAGGGAGAACGACACCACGTTGCCGTCCACGGGCAGATGGGTGATCGGCCCGTCCGGGCGGCGCATCAGCAGGCTCACCCGCTGTTCGTTGCGCGCCAGGCACTTGCCCGTCCGCAGCAGGAACGGGACGCCGTGCCAGCGGTCGGTGTCCACCCACAACCGCGCGGCCACGAACGTGTCCGTCGTCGAGTCCGGGGCGATGCCCTCCACGTCGCGGTACCCCTCGTACTGGCCGAGGACCACCTCGGAGGGATCCAGCGGCCGGAAGGCGGCGATGACCGACTCGCGGGCGTCCTGCAGGTCATCGGCGCCGAGGCTGACCGGCGGCTCCATCGCCACCTCCGCGGCCACCTGGAACAGGTGGGTGACGAGCATGTCGAGCACGGCGCCGGTGTGGTCGTAGAAGTCGGCGCGGTCGTCGATGTCGAGTGTCTCGGGGACGTCGATCTGCACGGCCCGCACGTGCTCGCGGCTCCACATCCCGCCGATCAGGGTGTTGGCGAAGCGCAGGACGTGCAGGTCCTGGGTGGCCTCCTTGCCCAGGAAGTGGTCGATGCGAAAGACCTGCTTCTCGTCCAGGACGGAGTGCACGGCCTCGTCGAGGGCCCTGAACTTCTCCGGAGACGTCCCGAACGGCTTCTCGTACACCACGCGGACGCCCTCGGCCAGACCGTGCTCGCCGAGCGCCTTGGTGATCTCGGTGAAGGCGACGGGGGGCACGGCGAGGTAGTGGATGACCTGGGCCTCCGCTCCGAGCGCGGTACGGGCCTCACCGATCATCTCGAGCAGGCTGCCCGGGTCGCTGGTGTCGAAGCCGCCGCCGGCGAAGGACAGCTTGGAGCTGAAGTCCTCCCACGGTCCCTCGTCCGGATGGGGGCCGAACTCGGTCAGCACGTCGTGCACGTGGCCGCGGAAATCCTCGTGGCTGACGTCGCCGCGACCGTTGCCCACCAGCCGCCACTGCTCGGGGAGCAGCCCCTTCTGGGCCAGGGTGAAGAACGCGGGGATCACCATGCGCTTGGCGAGATCTCCCGTGGCGCCGAACAGGACGAAGACGGTGGGGCCGGGGTCGGTGGTCACGACCAGGACGCTACTGCTCCCGTCTGAGGGCGGCATCCGGGGCGCCCGGGAGCACCGGGCTGATGCGGTTGCCTGAAATATGCCCGGAGGATCATCGGCTGCTCAGCGCCGTCGACAGGAGGCAGCCGGGTGGACATCGCAGACATGGACCTGACAGTGCCGCGGCTGGGTGAGTGCACGATCCAGTCGCCGCTCGCCGGCTTCCTCGACGAGCGCAAGGCGTCCACGCACTACGTCGACGCCGATGACCGCGTGCTCGTCGACGACACCAAGGCCGCCGCGGTAGCGCGCGGGCTGGCACCGGCGGACCTGCCCGCGTTCTCGCCCGGCGGACCGCGGCGGCGCATCTTCTTCGACCCCGCGCAGACGCGCGTGGGCATCGTGACCTGCGGCGGTCTCTGCCCGGGCCTCAACGACGTGATCCGCGGCCTGGTGCTCCAGCTGTGGGAGGTCTACGGGGTCACGTCGATCGTCGGGTACCGCAACGGGTTCAAGGGGATCGCCGAGCTGCCGTCGATGCCGCTCACCCCGGACGTCGTGCGGGACATCAACGAACTCGGCGGCACCATCCTGGGCGCCTCGCGCGGCGCGCAGGACCCGGAGGTGATGGCCGACCGGCTCGTCGCCGACGGAGTCAACGTCCTGTTCGTCATCGGAGGGGACGGGTCGCTGCGTGGCGCGCTGGGGATCGCGACCGTCCTCCAGGGCAGGGGCCTGCCCATCGCCGTCGTCGGGGTGCCCAAGACGATCGACAACGACATCCCGTTCATCGACCACAGCTTCGGTTTCCAGACGGCCTTCGGCCGGGCCGCCGAGTCGATCCGGGCCGCTGCCGTCGAGGCGCGGGCGGCGCCGAACGGGGTCGGGCTGGTGAAGCTGATGGGGCGCCACTCCGGGTTCATCGCCTGCTACGCGGCACTGGCCAAGAACGACGCCGACTACGTGCTCATCCCGGAGGTCTCCTTCCGGCTCGAGGGCGACGGTGGGTTCCTCGCCCATCTGCGCCGCCACGTCGAGCGCCGTGGGCATGCGGTCGTGGTGGTGGCCGAGGGCGCCGGGCAGGAGCTGCTCCAGCGCAATCCGGCGGCGACCGACGCCTCGGGCAACGTCCGGCTGCACGACATCGGCCTGCTGCTGCAGGAACGCATCGCGGCACACTTCGCGGCCGCGGGGGTCGAGCTGAACCTGCGCTACCTGGCACCGTCCTACGCGATCCGGAGCGTCCCGGCCAACCCGTTCGACAGCGTCTACTGCGTCCGCCTGGCGCATGCGGCGGTCCACGCGGCGATGGCCGGGCGGACGGCGATGGTGGTCGGGCGCTGGCACGGGCGGTTCGTGCAGTTGCCGATCCAGCTCGTCGTCAGCGAGCGCAACACCGTCGACGAGGACGGCGACCTGTGGCTGTCGGTGCTCGAGGCGACCGGTCAACCGCGCACCTTCGCGTGACCTCCGTGCCCTAGGATTCGGCGAATCATGGGACGGCGGCTCGCGGCGTGGCTGCTGGTGGGCGCGGTGACGCTCACCGGGTGCACGACCGTGACCAAGGGGCAGGGAACCGCTGTGATGCCGCTGCTGTCGGCCTCGCCCACCTTCCCGTCCACGACGCCGTCGGTGTCGGCGAGACCGTCGTCGACGGGTCCGTCCGCGACCGCGTCGTCCTCCCCGTCCGCGGGTGCCTCGGTCGCCCTGCTCCGCGCGCAACTGGCCGCGCTGGCGCCCGGTCGCGCGCTGACCCTGGTGCGGGTGGGCGCGGGCTGGGAGGCGGCCGCCTACGACCAGAACTACCAGATCTCCTTCTGGCGCCACACCTCGTCGTGGACCCGGATCGGCGCGAGCACCTACCCGAAGCTGCCCGCCGCGTACGGACCGCCGGACACGGTGCTCACCGGTGCGGTGCTCACCGGCATGGCACACGCGACGTTCGTCGCCGAGGGCATCTTCACCGGGGACGGTTCGGGGAACGCGGTCGCCTACACCGACGGCCCCCACGGATGGGGTGCGATCAAGGCCGAAGCTGACGGCAACCTGGCCTCGTCCGGGCAGGGGATCGGCGCGGACCTGCTCGGCATCGAGAACGCGCTCTACCTCGTGCAGGGGCAGCTGGAGACGGCCGAATGCTCGACCACGATTCCCTACTCCCAGTGCGGCGGGACCAAGCGGGTGCTCAAGTTCTGGGCGTGGAACGGCCACGACTTCGGGCTGGTCCGCCGCGCGGGCCTGCCCCGGTAACCGCTGAACCGCTCCGGCGACCGTCAGCGACGGCGCCTGCGGAGGACGACGAGCAGGATCAGCACGGCGAGGACCGCCACCGGCGCCAGCCGCTTCGCCACGGCGGGACCCGCGGAGCCGAGCAGGTCGATCGGCTCGACCTCCCGCGGCGGGGTCACGATCCGCGGCTGGGTCGCCGGGCGCTGCGGGGCGGTTGGTTCCGCGGGGGTCTCGGGTGCTGCGGCGACGACGGGCTCCTCGGTACCGGCCCCGGACGGCAGCGGCTCCGGCTCGGGTTCCGACGACGGCTCCGCCGCCGGAGCCTCGTCGCCGCCGGCCGTGAGCTTGCCGGCCAGGCAGTCGGCGAACTGGCCGATGAGCTTGTTGCCGACGTCCACCATGACCCCACGGCCGAACTGGGCCGGCTTGCCGGTGATGTTGAGGTCGGTCACGACCTCGACGGCGGTGGTGGTGTCGGACTCGGCACGCAGGACCGCGGTCACCGTCGCCTTGGCGGTGCCGTTGCCCCGGGCGTCCTTGCCCTGTGCATCGATGACGGCGCGGTGCGCAGCCTCGTCCTTCTCCAGGAACGTCGCCTTGCCCTTGTACGTCAGCCCGATCGGCCCCAGACGCACCTTGACCGAGCCGGTGAAGTCGTCACCGTCCACCGTGTCGAGGGCGGCGCCGGGCATGCACGGCGCGACCTGCTCGATGTCGAGCAGGGTCTTCCAGGCGACCTCGATACCTACGGGAACGACGAACGAATGCTCCAGTTGCACGGGGGAATCCTCTCGATCGGCACCACGGGACTGCGAACCTACCGCGCCGTCGTCAGAGCCCGGCGGCCGCTGTCACCGCCCGCTTCGTCAGCACCGTCGCCAGGTGGTTGCGGTAGTCGGCGTGCCCGGACAGGTCGCTCGGTGCTGCCGTGCCGTCGGCGGCGTGGGCGGCCGCGGCTGCGACGGACTCCGCCGATGCCGAGGCACCCGCCAACGCGCCCTCGACCGACGCCGCCCGCAGCGGGGTCGGGCCCATGTTCGTCAGCCCGACGCGGGCCTCGGCGATCGACCCGTTCTCGCGCCGCACGAGCGCGGCCACGGCGACCACCGACCACGCCTGCGCGACGCGGTTGAACTTCTCGTACGAGCTGCCCCACCCCTCGCCCAGCTTCGGGATGCGGATCGCGGTCAGCACCTCGCCAGGCGCCAGCGCGGTCGTCAGGTAGTCGAGGAAGAAGTCACCCGCGGCGATGGTGCGCCGCCCGCCGGGCCCGGTGACGAGCAGTTGCGCGTCCAGCACGAGGGCGACCGCCGCCAGATCGCCGGCCGGATCGGCGTGGGCCAGCGCGCCGCCCAGGGTGCCGCGGTGGCGCACCTGCCGATCGGCCACCGTCGCGGTCGCCTGGGCCAGGAGCGGGGCGAACTCGTGCACCAGCGGATCGTTGAGGACCTGGTGGTGGGTGGTCATGGAGCCGATGACGATCGCGTCGCCGTCGTCGGAGATCCCCTGCAGTTCGGGAATCCGGCCGATGTCGATCACGGTCTCGGGATAGGCCAGCCGCAGTCGCAGCACCGGGAGCAGCGACTGCCCGCCCGCCAGGATCTTGCCGTCCTCGCCGGCGGCGCCGATCGCCTCCACCGCCTCGGTGACGCTGTGCGGGCGGACGTAGTCGAACGATGCGGGGATCACAGCTGGGCTCCCGTCGATCCGTCGGAACTGGATGTGGACGCCCCGCCGTAGGCATTGGTGCCCTCGGCGGCACGATCGGAGTGTTGCGCGCCCTGGGACAGGGCGCGCCAGATCCGCTCGGGTGTGCACGGCATCTGGACGTCGTCGATCCCCCAGGGGCGCAGCGCGTCGACGATCGCGTTGACCACGGCGGGCGTCGACGCGATGGTGCCGGCCTCGCCGACTCCCTTGACGCCCAACGGGTTCGACGTGGACGCGGTCGTGGTCCGGTCCGTCGTGAAGTGGGGGAGGTCCTTCGCCGACGGGAGCAGGTAGTCCACGAACGTGCCGGTCGTCAGGTTGCCGTCGTCGTCGTAGACGGCCTCCTCGTACAGCGCCTGGGCGATGCCCTGCGCCAGGCCGCCGTGCACCTGCCCCTCGACGATCAGTGGGTTGATCACCTCGCCGATGTCGTCGACGCAGACGTACTTGCGGATCACCGCCGCCCCCGTCTCGGTGTCCACGTCGATCGCGCACAGGTGCGTCCCGTGCGGGAAGGAGAAGTTCTCGGGGTCGAAGGTGGCGTCGGAGTCGAGGCTCGGCTCCATCCCCTCGGGCAGGTCGTGCGCGGCGAACGTCGCGAAGGCGATGTCCTGGATGGTCTTGCTGCTGCCCGGGGCGCCCTTGACGCTGAAGGTCCCCGCGCGGAACTCGATGTCGTCCTCGCTGGCCTCCAGCAGGTGCGCGGCGATCACGGTGGCCTTCTCGATCACCTTCTTCGCCGCCCCGACGATGGCGATGCCGCCGACCACGAGGGAGCGGGAGCCGTAGGTGTCCAGGCCCTTGGGAGAGGACTGGGTGTCGCCGTGGATGATCTCGATGTCCTCGAACGGCACCCCTAGCTGGTCGGCCACGATCTGGCTGAACGCGGTCTCGTGCCCCTGACCGTGCGCGCTGGACCCCGTGACGACCTCGACCTTGCCCGTGGCGAGGACCCGGATGGACGCGTTCTCCCAGCCACCGGCGCCGTAGGCCAGCGACCCGAGCACCCGCGAGGGAGCCAGCCCGCACATCTCGGTGAACGTGGAGATACCGAGGCCGAGCTGGACCGGATCCTTGCGCTCACGCCGCTGCTGCCTGCTCGCGCCGCAGCTCGTCCCACCCCATCAGCTCGAGGGCCCGGTCAGTGGCGGCCTCGTAGTTGCCGCTGTCGTAGGTCAGGCCGCAGACGGAGGTGAACGGGAACTCCTCGTGGGTGATCCAGTTCTTGCGGCGCAGCTCCATCGGGTCCATGCCCAGCGTGGCGGCGAGCTCGTCCATGATCCGCTCGATCGCGAAGGTGGCCTCAGGCCGTCCGGCGCCGCGGTAGGCATCGGTGGGCGTCTTGTTCGTGAAGATCCCGTCGCAGACGAAGCGGTAGGCGGGGATCTTGTAGATCGCCGGGTACATGAACGCACCCAGGATCGGCACCCCCGGCGTGACCAGGCGCAGGTACGCACCCATGTCCGAGAGGATGTGCACGTCCAGGCCGGTGACCGTGCCGTCCTTGGTGGCGGTGATCGTCACCTCCTGGATCTGGTCGCGGCCGTGGTGGGCGCTCATCAGCGACTCCGAGCGGGACTCGGTGTACTTGACGGGCTTGTCCAGCCGCCGTGCCACCAGGGTGCAGATGATCTCCTCGGGCGTGACCTGCAGCTTGCCGCCGAAGCCGCCGCCGACGTCGGGGGCGACGACCCGGACCTTGTGCTCGGGGATGCCCAGCGTCAGGCCGAGCATCGTGCGCAGGATGTGGGGGACCTGCGTCGAGGACCACATCGTGATGCCTTCACCGATGGGCTGGACGACCGTGGACCGCGGCTCCATGAACGCCGGGATCAGCCGCTGCTGGATGAACCGGCGGGTGACCGTGACCTCGGCGTTCGCGAGCGCCTCGTCGATCGGGGCGCCGGTGCCGGCCGCGCCTGACTCGAAGGCCCATGTGTAGGACTTGTTCGACGACGTGTGGGCGTGCACGAGTTGTGACCCGTCGGCCACGGCGGCCTCCATGTCGAGCACGACGGGCAGCTGCTCGTAGTCGACGTCGATGGCCTCGAGGGCGTCCTGGGCGGCGTACTTGGTGCGGGCCACGATCACGGCCACGGCCTCGCCGACGTGGTTGACCTGGTCGACCGCGAGGCTCGGGTGACCGGGGTTGACCATGTCCGGCGTCACCGGCCAGGCGCACGGGATCACGCCCTGGGTGTCGGCGAAGTCCCGGCCGGAGTACGCGGCGATCACGCCGTCGCGCTCGAGCGCACCGGAGACGTCGATGCGGGTGATCTTCGCGTGCGCCATGGGGCTGCGCAGGATCGCCAGGTGGAGCATCCCCGGCAGGGCCATGTTGTCGACCCAGGTGGTGCGACCGGTGATGAGGTGCGCGTCCTCCTTGCGGGTGCGCCGCTTGCCGACCTCGTTCGTCGCCCGGTCGTCGACGGTGGTCATGCCGACACCTCGCTCGTCTGCTCGCTCGTCTGCCCGCTCATCCGCTTGGCGCAGGCCTGCACCGCGGAGACGATGTTCTGGTAACCGGTACACCGGCAGAGGTTGCCCTCGATGCCCTCGCGGACGGCCTCCTCACTGGGATCCGGGTTGTCCTTGAGCAGGTCGATCCCCGCCATGATCATCCCGGGGGTGCAGTAGCCGCACTGGAGCGCGTGATGGTCGTGGAAGGCCTGCTGCATCGGGTGCAGTTCGCCGTCCGCGCCGCGCAGGCCCTCGATCGTCGTGATCTCGGCGCCGTCGGCCTGGACCGCCAGCACGGTGCAGCTCTTCACGCTCTGGCCGTCCAGGTGGACGGTGCAGGCACCGCAGTTGCTCGTGTCGCAGCCGACGACCGTCCCGACCTTGCCCAGATTCTCGCGTAGGTAATGCACCAGCAGCAGACGAGGCTCCACCTCGTCGGTGTATTTCGCTCCGTCGACGGTGACGCTGATATGGGTCATGGACGCTCCCGGTTCGGTGACTGACCGCGGGCTCAGTTGCGATGTGACGGCGGCCACTCATCATGCAAGCGCCTACCGGCCCACTCCGCAAGACAGAAGCCGATCCGGTCGCGCGTCATACCGGTCCTCGGTCATCACCCGGTGTGGATATGACGGACGAAAGGCCCGCAGCTCCGGCTCAGTCGCGGTGGATGGGACCGTCCGCCGCCACCAGCGGGCGCCCGGTACCGCCCCAGCGCAGCGCGGTGATCTCGGCGGCCACGGACACCGCGGTCTCCTCCGGGGTCCGGGCGCCGATGTCCAGCCCGATCGGCGAGGACAGGCGCGCCAGCTTCTCCTCGCCCACGCCCGAGCTCCCGCAACCGCGCCATCCGGTCGTCGTGGGTGCGGCGCGAACCCATCGCTCCGATGTAGGCGACCGGCAGGTCCAGCGCCAGCTCGAGCAGCGGGCACGTCGAACTTCGGGTCGTGGGTGAGGACGCAGAGCACGGTGCGCTCGTCGACCTCGGTCTCGGCCAGGTAGCGGTGCGGCCACTCCACGACGACCTCGTCGGCCTCGGGGAACCGCTTGGCGGTGGCGAAGACCGGGCGGGCGTCGCACACGGTGACGTGGTAGCCGAGGAAGGAACCCATCCGGGCGACGGCGGCGGCGAAGTCGATGGCGCCGAAGACGATCATCCGGGGTCGCGGCGCGAACGTGTCCACGAAGACCGCGACATCGTCGCCGCGGCGCTCGCCGTCCGGGCCGTAGTGCAGGGTCGCCGTCGTGCCGTGGGCCAGCAGGCCGCGGGCGTCGTCGCGCACGGCGTCGTCCAAGCGGGCCGACCCGAGCGAGCCCGCCACCGCGTCGGGCCGGACGACGAGGCGCCGGCCGCGTCGTCTGACGCCCTCGACGATGGTGGCCACGGCGACCGGCCGGCCGGCCCGGATGTCGGCGACCACCGCGTCCAGGTCGGGGAACGTCTCACGGCTGATGGCTCGACGAAGATGTCGATGATGCCGCCGCAGGTCAGCCCGACGGCGAAGGCGTCGTCGTCGCTGACGCCGTACCGCTGCACGACCGGAGGCGCGCCGTCGCGGATCTCGGTGGCCAGTTCGTACACGGCGCCCTCCACGCAGCCGCCGGACACGCTGCCCACCGACCGTGCCGTCGGGTCCGACGATCATCGAGGCCCCGGGTTGCCGCGGCGACGAGCGCCAGGTGCCGACGACGGTGGCCATGCCGACCGTGCGGCCCTCGGCCCACCACCGCATCAGCTCGTCGAGCGACGTCACGCACCCGCGATCACCCCTGCCAGTTCCTCGAGCGCGGCCAGGCTGTGCCCGGCCACCAGTTGGTCAACGTAGGGCAGGGCGGCCACCATTCCGCCGGTCAGCGGTGCGAACCCGTCCTTGCCCTTGTGCGGATTGACCCAGACGACCCGGTGGGCAGAGCCGGGCCAGCCGGCGCGATCTGCTCGCCGAGCTGCGCCGGGTCGCCGCGCTCCCAGCCGTCGGAGCAGATGACGACTGACCGCCCCGCGGGCCATGCCGCGCTGGCCCCAACGGTCCAGGAACGCCTTGAGCGACTCGCCGAGCCGGGTGCCCCCGCTCCAGTCGGGGATGGCGTGGCCGGCGGCGGCCAGCGCCCGGTCCGGATCGCGCCGGCGCAGCTCGCGGGTGACGCGGGTCAGCCGGGTGCCGAGGGTGAACACCTCGGTGCCTGGTCGGCGCGGCGCGGACCGCGGCGTGGGCGAAGCGCAGCAGGGCATCGGCGTAGGGGGCCATCGAGCCGCTGACGTCGATGAGCAGCACCAGGCGGCGTGGCTTGGGTGCGACGGCGTCGTCGGGCCAGCCGGCTGGGCTCGCCGCCGTCGCGCAGCAGCCGGCGCACCGTGCGGTCCAGGTCGATCCGGCCCGCGCGGTGGCTCGGGTGTAGCGCCGCGTCCGGCGCTGCCCGACCTGCGGGGCGAGCAGCGCGAACAGCCGGCGCAGCTGCTCGCGCTCGGTCGGGGGTCGAGGTCGGCGACGTCGCGGTGGCGCAGCACCTCGAGCCGGCTGGCCCGCGCAGCGACAGGTCCGGCTCCTGTCCTCGCCGCCGTCGCCGTCCGGGGGGTCGGCCGCGAACGGCAGCGCCGACTGCTGCACGCGGCGGCGGCGCGCTGCCAGCCGTCGTGCGGGGCTAGCCTGGCCACCGAAGTAGGCGGCGAAGGCGGCGTCGTAGCGCTCGATGTCGTCGGGGTCGGCGCACAGGGTCAGCCGGCCGGCCCAGTAGACGTGTCCGGGGTCGAGGACGTCCAGATGGCCCAGCGCGACCAGCATCGCCTGGACGCGGTCCGGTGACGGCATTCGACCCCGGCGTGGCGCAGGGTGCGCGCGAAACCGACGAGCACGTCGGTGATGTCGCGGTGCCGATCGCTACTGGCTCGTCCGAGCTCGGCGAGGACCATGTCTGCGGACCCGGATCGCGTCCTCCTGGTACTTCAGCACGGCGCCGAGGCTGGCCGCGGCGCGTTCGGGGTCGAGTCGCCCGCGCGCCCAGCAGGTGCAGGGCGTGCGCCCAGTCGATCGCCTCGGCCACGCCCGGCGGCTTCAGCAGGTCGATCTCGCGGAGCCGGCGGGTGGCCCGCGCGACGTCGCGTGCCAGCGTCTCGGTGATGTCGGGGAGTCGGCCGCGCAGGATGGCGACCTCGCGGTCGAAGTCCGGGTACGGCACCCAGTGGTAGAGGCAGCGCCGCTTGAGGGCGTCGTGCACCTCGCGGGTGCGGTTCGACGTGAGGACGACCAGCGGCGGTTCGGCGGCGCGGATCGTCCCGAGCTCGGGGATCGTGACGGCGTTGTCCGACAGCACCTCCAGCAGGAACGCCTCGAACTCGTCGTCGGCCCGGTCGATCTCGTCGATGAGCAGCACCGACGGCGCGGTCTCGATGGCGCGCAGGATCGGCCGGCTGATGAGGAAGCGGCGGTCGTACAGGGAAGCCTCGAGCCCGGTCGCATCGGTGACACCGGCGGTCTCGGCGGCGCGCAGGTGCAGCACCTGACGCGGGAAGTCCCAGTCGTAGAGGGCCTGCGAGGCGTCGATGCCCTCGTAGCACTGCAGCCGCACCAGCTCCGCGGACGTCACCTCGGCGAGTGCCTGCGCCAGGCTCGTCTTGCCCACGCCCGCGTCGCCCTCCAGGAAGAGCGGGCGGTGCATCTGCAGCGCCAGGTAGGCCGCCGTGCTGAGGCCTTCGTCGGGCAGGTAGCCCGTCTGCTCCAGTGCGGCACCCAGCTTGGCGGGCGAGGAGAACTGCGTCATGGCTCCAGCATGACTGATCCGGCGCCATCGCGGGCGGTGCGGTGCGGGCAGCCCCGCGCGAGACACGTGCGGCGTGCGGTCCGGCCTCGGCAGAACCCGCGTGGACCACCTAGGCTCGGTGCATGGGAGTTCCGATGACGCTGGCCGCGGTGCGGCAACGACCGTTGGCCGACGCCTACGGCCGGGTGGCGACGGACCTGCGCATCTCGCTGACCGACAAGTGCAATCTGCGGTGTTCGTACTGCATGCCCGCCGAGGGGCTGGCCTGGCTGCCGAGCGATGAGCTCCTCACCGACGACGAGCTCATCCGGCTGGTCGGGATCGGCGTCGAACGCCTCGGCATCCGCGAGGTGCGCTTCACCGGCGGCGAGCCGCTGCTGCGCAGGGGACTGGAACGGATCGTCGCCGCGACCGCCGCGCTCGCCCCCCGCCCGGACATCTCCCTGACGACCAACGGCATCGGGCTCGCGCGACGGGCCGGAGCCCTGCACGCCGCGGGTGTGGACCGGCTGAACGTCTCGATGGACACGCTGCGCGCCGACCGGTTCACGGCGATCACCCGGCGCGACCGGCACGCGGACGTCCTCGCCGGTCTCGCCGCCGCGACGGCTGCGGGGATGAGCCCCGTCAAGGTGAACGCGGTGCTGTTGCGCGGCATCAACGACGACGAGGCCGTGCCGCTGCTCCGCTTCTGCATCGAGCACGGGTACGAGCTGCGATTCATCGAGCAGATGCCGCTGGACGCCGGGCACATCTGGGATCGGGACCTGATGGTGACCGCCGCCGACATCCTCTCGGCCCTGGCGACCGAATTCACCCTGACGCCGGCTCCCGGGGAACGGGGTGGGTCGCCGGCCGAGGTGTGGACCGTCGACGGCGGTCCCGGGACGGTCGGCGTCATCGGGTCCGTGACGCGGTCCTTCTGCGGTGCCTGCGACCGCACCCGCCTCACCGCCGACGGGCAGATCCGCAACTGCCTGTTCGCCACCGACGAGTCCGATCTGCGCGCCGCGCTGCGGGGCGGGGCGAGCGACGACGACCTCGCCGCGCGCTGGCAGCGCGCGATGGAGGGCAAGCTGCCCGGACACGGCATCAACGACCCGGGGTTCCTGCAGCCCTCCCGCCCGATGTCGGCGATCGGCGGCTGACGCGCGCACGATGGGCACCGACTCATGGCGGCCGTGACCGTCCGTTACTTCGCTTCCGCGCGCGCTGCGGCGGGACTGCCGCTCGAACAGGCCACCGCTGACTCGGTCGCGGACCTGCGCGCCGTCCTCGCGGCCCGACATGACGCCCGGTTCGCGGCGGTGCTCGCTGCCTCCTCGCTCCTGGTCGATGGCGTGGCCGTGACCTCCGAGGACTCCGCGCTGACCGACGGTGCGAGCGTGGACGTCCTGCCACCCTTCGCCGGCGGCTGAGCCTCACCCGCTCGTGCGCAGACGCAGCTGCGGCTGCTCGTCGGGAGGTGCGACGAAGGAGCCGAGCAGTCCCGCCTCGGCCTCGAGCTCCGCGCGCTCGGTTCCGGACAGGCGGCGGAAGGCCTCGATCTCCACCACGGTGCGCCCCCGTGCCCGGTCGACCCGCCAGGCGCCGGTCGCGACCCCGTCGACCAGCACCGCGCCCCGCGTGAAGATCCGTTGCCGGTGCTCCGGAGCGATCACGCGGGTGCGGTCGGCGTGGGACAGGAGGAGGTTGTCGTACTCGGGCACGAACCGGACGGGCGCCTCGACGTCCGGATCCGGGCGCGGTGCGTCGGCCAGGTCGAACAGTTCGGTGCCGCCGCCGTCGCGGAAGACCCGCAGCCGGTGACGGTTGCGCTCGACGACCTCGCGCAGCCGGGTCAGCCCGGACCACGCCTGTGCGTCCGGCACCGACGCCGGCCCGAACGCGGCGAGGTACCGCAGCACCAGCCGATCCGGCGACGCGTCGGTGTCCACCGGACGGCCGAGCCACCGCTCGACGGACGTGTGGCGCGGCGCGCCGCCCTGCCCCAACAATCCGCGCGGCGGCGGCTGCACGAGCGCCACGTAGGCCCGGACCGCCTGCCCCAGGGCCTCCGGGTCGCGGTCGGGCCAGCGCTCGCGCAGCGCCGCCCCGATCTCGACGAAGGTGAGCGGCTCCGCGGCGACGGCGTCCAGACCGGCCGCGCGGAGTTCGGCCGGGTCGAGACCGGCGAGCCGCTTGCCGCGTGAGGACTGCAGACCGCGCTCGGTGACGACCTGGACCAGGGGCCGCAGCCACAGGGCGTCCGTCGCGGTGACCAGATGGATGGTCGAGCGCATCAGCACGATGCGGACCGCACGCCGGGCGACCAGCTCCGCGGCGAGGGCGTCGGTGGTGAACCCCGCGAGCCGGGACCACAGCCCGACGTAGGCCGCGTAGGGCGCCTGGGATTGCAGCCCCACCAGGTCCTCCAGCGCCTGCGGGACCGATCGCGGCGCCCGCTCCAGCAGCAGCTGGCGGGCGAGAAGGGCGCGGTTCAGCGCCCGCTGCGACAGCACCGGATCGCTCACCACGCCATCCCAGCACAGGCCAGCCAGCGGATGCCGAGTGCGAGCGCGGCGACGGTGCCGGCGAGGAACACGCCGACCCAGACCAGGGCCGGGATGCCGGTCAGGCGCGCGAGCTGGTCGGCGTCGGAGTCGTGGCCGCGGCGGCGGTGGCGCCGGACCTGGAGTTCGAGGACGGGCCGGGGCGCGCCGACCAGCAGGAACCACGTCAGGAGGTAGGCGAAGCCGGACTGGCCGCGCTCGGGCGCCCACCAGGACACCGCGAACACCACGGCCGCACTGGCCAGGACCGGCAGCAGCCCGAACCAGTTGCGGATCTGGATCAGCAGGACGGCCAGCAGCACCAGCAGGGCCCAGAGCAGGCCGACGGCGTGCCCGGCAGCCAGCAGGGCCGCCGCCCCGATGCCGAGGGCAGCGGGACCGAGGTAGCCGGCTGCTGCGGTCGCGATCATGCCCGGTCCGGTGCGCTTGCCCCGGGACACCGTCAGTCCCGAGGTGTCGGAGTGGAGTCGGATCCCGCTCAGCCGACGCCCGCAGACCACGGCGACCAGGCCGTGCGCGCCCTCGTGGGCGATGGTGATGACGTGCCGGGAGTAGCGCCACGTGACGGGTATCGCCACCACCGCGACCGCGCCGGCCGCGGTGGCCAGGACCACGGCGTGCGACGGGGCCGGCTGGGTGGTCACGGCCCGGTGCCACACGTCGCTGAACACGGTCACCGGCCCCATCATCCCGGGCGCGGCTGTGCCGGCTGGCATGATCGGCGCCATGCCCTCGGTCGCGGTCGTCGTCCTGACCATCGGCCAGCGGCCCGTCGAACTGGCCCGGGCGCTGTCGAGCGCGCTGGCGCAGACCGGCGTGGACCTCGACGTCCTGTGCATCGGCAACGGCGTGGACCCCGGTGATCTCGGGCCCGGCGTGCGCACGATGACGCTGCCCGAGAACCTCGGTATGCCCGCCGCGCGCCAGATCGGCGCCCGGGAGACCACGGGCGAGTTGATCCTGTTCCTCGACGACGACGCGTGGATGCCCGAGCCGGACACGCTCAGCCGGATCGCCGCGATGTTCGGCGCCGATGCCCGCCTGGGCGCCGTCCAGCCACGGATCTGTTCCCCGGAGGGGGAGACGATGCGCCGCTGGGTGCCGCGGGTGCGCGTGGGTGACCCGGCACGGTCCGGGCCGGCGTTCGCGCTGGCCGAGGGGGTGACGGTGGTGCGGCGGCACGCGTTCGACGTCGTCGGCGGCTGGCCGGGCCACTTCTTCTACGGCCACGAGGGCGTGGACCTGGCCTGGCGGCTGTACGACGCGGGCTGGCACGTGCGCTACGCCGGCGACGTCGTCCTCAACCACCCGGCGAGCAGCCCGGCACGGCACGCCGTCTACTACCGGATGAACGCCCGCAACCGGGTCTGGGTCGCCCGCCGGAACCTGCCCGCGCTGCTGATCCCGCTCTATCTGGGCGCCTGGACGGCGCTCACGATCGCCCGCAACGTCCGCCGCCCCGATGCGCTCCGCGTGTGGTTCGCGGGCTTCGTCGAGGGCTGGCGCACCGATGCCGGGACGCGCCGCCCGATGCGCTGGCGCACGGTGCTGCACCTGGCCGCGCTGGGGCAGCCACCGGTGGTCTGAGACCCGAGCTGCGCGATCCGCCCGAGGGGCGGCCCGCTCAGTCGGTCAGGCGGCGCGAGAGCAGGATCGCCGCGAGGTGCCCGGCCGCGGTGATCACGACCAGGGGCAGCATGACGATCGTCCACGCCCGCAGCACGTGCTGCCCGCCGGCCAGCGCATCGACGGTGGCCGCGACGAGCACGATCAGCGAGAACTCGATCGCGACGAACGCGCGGTAGAACGGGAGGCTCTTCAGCAACTGCCGGATGCGGCGCAGCAGCCCCACCCGCACCGCCGCCACGGAGGCGTCCTCGGACAGCAGCGGGAGCCGGGCGTAGCCGCGGGCGACGTGGATGAGGTCGCCGAAGCACTTGTTCCACAGCACGACCACCGACGTCAGCGCCCCTAGCGTCGTCCAGCCGCCGATGGAACCGAGGCCGCCGTCGACATGGATGCCGACCCCGATCGGCAGCAGCGCCTCGGTCAGGTAGTGCCCGATCCGGTCGAGGTAGACGCCCAGCGGTGACGTGGTGCGGCGCGCGCGGGCGACCTCGCCGTCGCTGCAGTCGAGCAGGATCTGCAACTGCATCAGGAAGGCGCAGATCAGCACCGCCCACCAGGACGGCCACACGAGCACCCCGGCGCCGATCGACGCCGACGCCGATCATCAGCCAGGTCACGCCGTTGGCGGAGATGCGCGTCGGCAGCAGCACCCGGGTGACGTAGATCGACATCCGGCGCAGGTAGAGGCTGCCGGCCCAGTGCTCGGAGTTGCGGCGCCCCATGACCGTGGGCGGCTGGGCAATGGCGCGCAGCTGCGTCATCGTCATGCCGGGGCGCCAGACCTCCGGCTCCGCCACGGTCGGGCCGGTGTCGGTCGGTTCGGTGTCGGTCGGGCCGGTGTCGGTCACGGTGCGGTGAGGCTGTCGTTGGCGACGGTCAGGTCGGCCGGGGTGTCGACCTCGACCGCGCTCAGGTCCGAGATGTCCAGCGCGGCGAAGTGCAGCCCGTCGCGCTCGATCGCGGTCTCGATGCCGCGCTCGAAGTAGTCCTGGTCGCCGACCTCGTCCAGGTGGGTCATGAGCACGGCCTTGTCCTGCGCGGCGACGTAATTCAACCCGATCGACTCGCCGAAGTCGGCCGGCGCGGTCTTGGACAGCTCCCGGATCCAGCCGTCGGAGTCGACGGTGTACTTGACGCCCTCGTCGTCGACGCCGGCGGTGTTGACGGCGATGAAGGACTGCTCGGCCTCCAGCAGCGGTGCCGCGCGCCGCAGCACCTCGCGGTCGAACACGACGTCGCCGTTGACCCAGAGCACACCGCCGTCGGCCGAGGCCCGTAGCGCGCGCAGCAGGCTCTTGGACGTGTTGGTCTCGTCGTAGGCCTCGTTGTAGACGAAGAGGTCGTCCGGATGCGCCTCCAGGATCATCTCCAGCTTGAAGCCGACGACGATGTAGACCTGCGCACCGGGGAAGGTCGCCGTGACGCTCTCGATCGCGCGGCCCAGGATGGTCGAGCCGTCGGCGAGCGGGGTCAGCGGCTTCGGGTGCGGGCGTCCGAGCCGGGTGCCGCGGCCGGCCGCGAGGATGACGACCTGTCGCCTCATCGGCCCGCCCTCGCGATGCCGGCGGCGCGCGCCCGCCCGGGCCGCAACCTGCGCAGGCCGTCGGCGGCGGCCCCGGCGAGGAATCCGGCGCCCCAGGACATGTGCATCGTGACCAGGGCCACCGGGTAGTAGGCGCTGGCGCGCGCGTCCAGGCCACGCCGGGTGGCGACCGCGCCGGCCAGCACCACGCCCAGGTACGCGGCGGGGACGGCCACCGCCGCGACGGCCAGCGCGGCGCTGTGCACGGCGACCAGGTCGACGAGCAGGACGACTCCCGCGGCGCCGACAGCGGCGGTCGCCAGCGGCGCGGCGAGGTAGCGCAGGCTCACCGTGTCGGGGTACGTGCGGATGATCTGCCAGCGCCACAGCCCGGATCCGTGGAACTGCGCGGCCAGTCGGGAGACGTTCGGCCGCGGGCGGTAGCTGACCTTCAGGTGGGGGACGAACCAGACCACGCCGCCGTGCTCGCGGATGCGGTAGTTCAGTTCCCAGTCCTGGGCGCGGGAGAAGTGCTCGTCGAAACCGTCCGTCGCTCTCCAGGACGCTGCGCCGGAACACGCCGAGGTAGACGGTGTCGGCCGGTCCCTCCTGGCCGCCGACGTGGAACGGCGCCGACCCCAGGCCGATCCGCTCCGACATCGCCTTGGCGACCGCCCGACTCGAACGGCGTCGTCCCCTCGGGGATCATCATCCCGCCGACGTTGGCCGCGCCGGTGCGCTGCAGCGCCGCGACGGCCGTGCGGACGTAGTCCGGGGGCAGCTGTGCGTGCCCGTCGGTGCGCACGATGATCGTCCGCTCGGGATCCGTGGCGGCGATGGCCATGTTCAGCCCGGACGGGGTGCGGCCGGTCGGGTTGAGACGACCCGCATCCGATCGGTGGTGCGGGCCAGCTCCTCGGCGAGTGCCAGGGTCCCGTCGTGCGACGGGCCGACGGCGACGACCAGCTCGATCTCGCCGGGGTAGTCCTGCTCGAGCACGCTGTACACGGCATCGGCGAGGTGGCGGTGCTCGTTGAGTGCCGTCATCACCACCGAGACGGGCGGATGCGTCACGACGTCGGTATCTGCGGACACGCTGGCGAACCTTACTAGGCCGGGAGAGGACCGACGGCCGGGTTCTTGCCGAAGTGGCAAAGTCATGGCGGGGCCGGACCGGCGTGGACGACGATGTCCTCATGATCGACGACACCGACACCGACACCGAAACCGAGACCGATGGGGCACCGCCCGCACCTGCCGACCTGCTGCCCGCGGACGACTACCTTGGCGACCCCGCCGTCCAGGCCACCTGGGACGGCCGGTACGCAGACCGTGACCAGCTGTGGAGCGGTCAGCCCAACGGCGCGCTCGTGACCGAGGTCGCCTCGCTCACCCCGGGCCGGGTGCTCGACGTCGGCTGCGGCGAGGGCGCGGACGCCGTCTGGCTGGCCGGCCGCGGCTGGGACGTCACCGCGCTGGAGGTCTCGGGCGTGGCGCTGCAGCGGGCCGTCGTCCATGCGCGCGACGCGGGCGTCTCCATCCGCTGGGTGCATGCCGAGCTGGCCAGAGCCGCGCTCGCGCCGGGCTCCTTCGACCTGGTCTCCGCCCAGTACCCGGCCCTGTTGCGCACGCCCGATGCCGCCGCCGAGCGCGCCCTGCTTGCGGCCGTCGCTCCCGGTGGGGTGCTCCTGCTCGTGCACCACGCGGGGATGGACACCCACCAGCCGCACGACGGTGACTCCGACTTCGACCCGGCGAACTACGTGTGGCCACCGATGGTCGCCGCGCTGCTCGACGACGACTGGGTGATCGAGGTCGACGAGCAGCGCCCGCGCGCTGTGCCGGACGGCGGCGCCGGGGCGCACCACGTCGACGATCTGGTGCTGCGGGCGCGGCGCCTGCGCTGAGCGGCTCCGAGGCCGGGGATCACCGCGGCGTTGCGGCTATCTCGCTGGGGAAGCGGCGGGCCGACCGGTTCAGCTGAACCCGGCGCGCGAGGACCAGCGCGCCGATCTGCAGCATCGGCAGGTGGAACAGCACCATGCCGGCCGCCCCGGCCAGCGGCGCCGCCAGCCACAGCACCATCGCCAGGCAGTAGAGGACGCCGGCCTTGGCCCGCCGGTCGATGCGCGTGAGTCTCAGTGCGGCGGCGGTGAGCAGGAACAGCACGATCGCGGCGATCCATGCCGCGGTGAGGGCGGGCGAGCGCAGGAGCACCGCGAGCGGCAGCACGCCGAGCGCCAGACCGCAGACGCCGGCGGACCGGACTCCGGCGCGGGTCAGGGCGCCGCCGCCGGCCGGTGCGGCGTAACAGTCCAGCACCGTCACCGGGTGGGCCACGAGCAGGCCGGCTCGATCATCGAGCACCGCCACCGAGGGGTACCGGGCCGCCACTGCCGCCGCGAGCTCCGGCGGGACGGCGGCCGAGGTCCAGATCGCTTCGATGCGCGCGCACTCGGCGCGGATACCGCGCGTTCCGGCGACGATGCGTCCCCAGCACGCCACGACGGCCAGCACGTGCCGTGACTGCGGGTACTCGGCCGCGTCCCGCGGGTCGGCGTAGGCGTAGAAGCCGCACGTGCACGACGGCTCAGGGGCGGCGTGGGCCTCGCCTCCCGTCCGAACACGGCAGCGGGCGTGGTTGGTGCCGTCGCGCCACGGCGTCTCCACGAACAGCGGGTACAGCGTGCCGTCGCCGCCGATGCGGAACGTCCGCACCGCACGGATCTCACCGACAGCGGGCGTGAACTCCTCCAGCGGGGAGAAGTCCGCGCGGGGGACGTGCCTCACGTCAGTGCGTCGGTGGCCATGCCTGCGGTTGCGGCGCGGCAGCGGTGACGGTCTCCCGCGCGGCGCTCCGATCCGCACCGGGGGCGGACGTTTCCGGCTCGGTCACCGGCTGCGCCGGAAGCACCTCGAGCAGGCGGATCTCGGTCCCGATGTTGCCCATGGCCTGAGCCTAGGCAGCGCGCCGGGCGCCGGGACCGCCCACGGCGTGAGGAAAACGTGAAGATTCAGGGTGCTCCGACGGCCGGCCGAAGAGCGCCGCGCGCACGTCGTGAGGATTGGGGGATGACGTCGTGAGGGCGACGTGAGGGCGGCCTGAATCGGCGCGCCGGATGACTTTACTTCGACAGGTCGGCACTCATCGTGCCGTTCACTGCGCTCCCGACGGAGCGCACCGATACTGACGGAGTACCTGTGAGAGACGTCGAATTCGTCCTGCTGACGCTCGCGCTCATGGGCTTGCTGGTGCTGTGCGCCAAGGGAGCCGAGCGACTGTGAGTGCTGAGAACCTGACCGGCCTGGTGCTCGTCCTGATCCTGGTCGTCTTCCTCGTCGCGGCTCTGATCTTCCCCGAGCGGTTCTGATGAGCTCCACCGTCGCGGGCATCCTCTTCGTGGTCTCGCTGATCGCCGCCCTGGCCGCGATCTACCGGCCGCTCGGCGACTACCTGGCCCGCGTCCTCACCTCGACCAGGCACCTCGCCGCCGAACGGGTGATCTACCGGATCGGCGGCATCGACCCCGACGCCGACCAGTCCTGGGGGCGGTACCTGCGCGCCGTGCTGTCGTTCAGCCTGGTCTCCATCCTCTTCCTGTACGGGTTCCTGCGCCTGCAGGACCGGTTCGGGCACCCCTATGCCGTCCCGCGGATGTCCGCCGACCAGGCGTGGAACACCGCCGTCAGCTTCGTGACCAACACCAACTGGCAGTCCTACTCCGGCGAGAACGCGCTGGGCTACGTGGTGCAGATGAGCGGGCTGGCGGTGCAGAACTTCGCGTCCGCCGCGGTCGGTGTGGCCGTCGCCGTCGCGCTGGTGCGCGGCTTCGCCCGGCACGGGACCGATCGGCTGGGCAACTTCTGGGTCGACCTGACCCGCATCATCGTGCGGGTGCTGCTTCCCGTCGCGGTGGTCTTCGCGATCGTGTTCATCGCCGCGGGCATGGTGCAGAACTTCTCCGACTACCACACGGTGACCACCGTCGCCGGGCAGTCGCAGACGATCACCGGGGGTCCGGTCGCCAGCCAGGAGGTCATCAAGGAGTTCGGGACGAACGGCGGGGGCTTCTACAACGTCAACTCCGCCCACCCGTTCGAGAACCCGACGACGTGGACCAACTGGCTGGAGATCTTCCTGCTGCTGGCTATCCCGTTCTCGCTGCCGCGCACGTTCGGCGTGATGGTCGGTGACCGGCGCCAGGGCCGTGCGATCGTCGCGGTCATGGCCATCCTGGCCATCCTCAGCGCCGGCCTCACGATCGGCTTCCAGGAGGCCCACCACGGCACCGTTCCGGTCGCGGTCGGAGCGAGTACGGAGGGCACGGACACCCGCTTCGGTGTCGCCGACTCGGCCGCGTTCGCCTCGGCGACGACGCTGACATCCACCGGCGCCGTCGACAGCTTCCACGACTCCTACACCAGCCTCGGCGGCGCGGTCCTCCTGCTGGACATGATGCTCGGCGAGATCGCGCCCGGCGGTACCGGCTCCGGCCTGTACGGCATGTTGATCCTCGCCGTCCTGTCGGTCTTCCTCGCCGGGCTCATGGTCGGGCGAACCCCCGAGTACCTCGGCAAGAAGATCAGCGGCCGGGAGGTGAAGTTCGCGTCCCTCTACATCCTCACGACTCCGGCGATCGCGCTGGTCGGTACCGCAGTCGCGATGGGGTCGGCCAAGGAGCGCGCGAGCATGCTCAACACCGGAACCCACGGCCTGTCCGAGGTGCTGTACGCCTTCACCTCCGCGGCGAACAACAACGGCAGTGCCTTCGCGGGGATCTCGGTCAACACGACCTGGTACAACACCGCGCTCGGCATCGCGATGATGTTCGGCCGCTTCCTGCCCATGGTGTTCGTGCTCGGGCTGGCCGGCTCGCTCGGCCGCCAGAAGCCCGTTCCCGTCTCGGAAGGGACGCTGCCGACCCACCGGCTGCTGTTCGTGGGCCTGCTCACCGGCGTCACGGTGATCGTGGTCGCCCTGACGTACTTCCCCGCCCTCGCACTCGGTCCACTCGCGGAAGGCCTGCACTGATGTCCGTCACCACTGTCCACGCGCCCACCGGCCAGCCCGGGGAGCCCCTGCGCGCTCAGGGGGCGGTCGCGCCCCGCCGGGTCGGCGGCGGCTTCCTCGACCCGGCGATGCTGTGGACCTCGCTGCCCGGCGCCTTCGCCAAGCTGGACCCGCGCACGCTCTGGAAGAACCCGGTCATGTTCATCGTCGAGGTCGGTTCGGTGTACACGACCGTCCTCGCCGTCCGGTCGCCGTCCACCTTCGCCGTCCTGATCACAGTGTGGCTCTGGTTGACCGTGCTGTTCGCCAACCTGGCCGAGGCGGTGGCCGAGGGGCGCGGGAAGGCGCAGGCCGACGCGCTCCGCCGCGCCAAGACCGACACCCTCGCGCGGCGGCTCGTCGACCGCGACGACTGGGACGGGCGTGAGGAGCTGGTCCCGGCACCCGAGCTCCGGCGCGGCGACCGCGTCGTCTGCACGGCCGGCGACACGATCCCGGGCGACGGCGACGTCATCCAGGGAGTTGCGAGCGTCGACGAGTCGGCGATCACCGGGGAATCCGCTCCGGTGATCCGGGAGTCCGGCGGTGACCGCAGCTCCGTCACCGGCGGTACCAAGGTGCTGTCGGACCGCGTCGTCATCGAGATCACGCAGCTGCCCGGCGAGAGCTTCATCGACCGGATGATCGGCCTGGTCGAGGGCGCCAGCAGGCAGAAGACCCCGAACGAGATCGCGCTGAACATCCTGCTGGCCTCGCTGACGATCATCTTCGTGCTGGCCACCGCGACCTTGCAGCCGCTGGCCATCTTCGCCAAGGCCAACCAGCCGGGGATCCCGGACTCGGCGGCGATCACCGGCAACGGCGTCACCGGCGTCGTCCTGGTCGCGCTGCTCGTCTGCCTGATCCCGACGACGATCGGCGCGCTGCTCTCGGCGATCGGCATCGCGGGCATGGACCGCCTGGTGCAGCGCAACGTCCTGGCCATGAGCGGTCGGGCGGTCGAGGCGGCCGGCGACGTCAACACCCTGCTGCTCGACAAGACCGGCACGATCACCCTCGGCAACCGGCAGGCCAGCGAGTTCACGCCGATCGGTGGCGCCGACGAGGCGCGGCTGGCGGAGGCGGCGCAGTTGTCGTCACTGGCCGACGAGACCCCCGAGGGCCGCTCGGTCGTCGTCCTGGCCAAGAACGTGTACGGCCTGCGCGAGCGGGCCACGGGCGAGCTGGCCCACGCCACCTTCGTCCCCTTCACCGCGCAGACGCGGATGAGCGGTGTGGATCTCACGCCGCTCGGGGACGCGCCCAGCCGTGAGGTCCGCAAGGGCGCCGCGGGATCGGTGATGACCTGGGTTCGCGACAACGGCGGCACCGTCCCCGGGGACACCGAGGAGATCGTGACCGCGATCAGTGCCGCGGGCGGGACCCCGCTCCTCGTCGCCGAACGCACCGGTTCCGGCGCGCCGGCCGTCCTCGGCGTCATCCACCTCAAGGACGTCGTGAAGCACGGCATGGCCGAACGCTTCGCGGAGCTGCGCCGGATGGGCATCCGCACGGTGATGATCACCGGCGACAATCCGCAGACGGCGAAGGCGATCGCGGACGAGGCGGGCGTGGACGACTTCCTCGCCGAGGCCACCCCCGAGGACAAGATGGCGCTGATCAAGAGGGAGCAGGAGGGCGGCAAGCTCGTCGCGATGACCGGCGACGGCACCAACGACGCGCCCGCCCTGGCCCAGGCCGACGTCGGCGTGGCGATGAACACGGGGACGTCGGCGGCCAAGGAGGCCGGCAACATGGTGGACCTCGACTCCGACCCCACGAAGCTGATCGAGATCGTGGAGATCGGCAAGCAGCTGCTGATCACCAGAGGCTCGCTGACGACGTTCTCGATCGCCAACGACGTGGCCAAGTACTTCGCGATCATCCCGGCCATGTTCGCCGCGCTCTACCCGGGGCTGGACAAGCTCAACGTGATGCGGCTGCACTCGCCCCAGACGGCGATCCTGTCCGCGGTGATCTTCAACGCCCTGGTCATCGTGGCGCTGATCCCCCTGGCGTTGCGGGGCGTCCGGTACACGCCGTCCAGTGCGAGCGCGATGCTGCGCCGCAACCTCTACATCTACGGGCTCGGCGGCCTCATCGCCCCGTTCCTCGGGATCAAGCTCATCGACCTGATCATTACCTTCATTCCCGGACTTGGGTGACCTGATGCGATCCGTCCTCTCTTCCCTGCGCCAGCTCGCCGCCTCGCTGCGGATGCTGCTGATCCTGACCGTCCTGCTGGGCGTCGCCTATCCGCTGGTGGTCACCGCGATCGCCCAGGTACCGGGGCTGAAGTCCCGGGCCGACGGATCGTTGGTGGGCGTCGGCGGCACGGTCGTCGGCTCCTCGCTGATCGGCCAGAGCTTCACCGACAAGAACGGCAACGCGCTGGTCCAGTACTTCCAGTCGCGCCCGTCCGCCGCCGGCGACGGCTACGACCCGACGGCCACCAGCGCCAGCAACCTCGGCCCGGAGTCGATCGTGGACACGCTGCCCGACCCGGCCGTGAAAGGTGACACCGGCAAGCAGAGCCTGCTCACCCAGGTCTGCGCGCGGAGCCTGGCCGTCGGGCGCCTCGACGGCGTCAGCGGAGCGCGGCCGTTCTGCACCTCCGACGGCGTCGGCGCCGTCCTCGCGGTGTTCTACTCGGGGCCGGGCTACGCGGGCCGGATCACCCGCGTGGTCAGCCTCGACCAGACGGCGCCGGCCACGCCGTTCCTGGCGACCTACCACGGCGTCGCGGTGGAGCTGGCGACCTACGGTGCTGACTACAGCCGGGCGCGGGTCGTGCCCATCAGGGGTGACGCCCCGGCCCACCCCGCGGTCCCGTCCGATGCCGTGACGGCGTCCGGCTCCGGGCTGGATCCCGAGATCAGCCCGGCCTACGCGGCACTCCAGGAGGCGCGGGTGGCGAAGGCGCGGGGCGTGAGCGTCGCCCAGGTCGCCGCGCTGGTGGCCAGATACGAGAAGGGCCGTGACCTCGGCTTCCTGGGCCAGGCGCGGGTCAACGTCCTGCAGCTGAACCTGGCACTGGACCGCGCCTACCCGTACGGCAAGACCGGCTGATCAGCGCCATGTCCGGACGCGGCAAGCTGCGGGTGTACCTGGGATCGGCCCCCGGCGTGGGCAAGACCTACGCCATGCTCGACGAGGGCGCGCGGCGGGCGCAGCGGGGCACGGATGTCGTCGTCGCGTACGTCGAGACCCACGGCCGCGCGCACACCGCCGCCAAGCTCGCCGGACTGACGGTGATGCCGCGCCGGACCGTCGGTCACCGCGGTGCGACCTTCACCGAGATGGACCTGCCGGCGGTCCTGGCCCGGGCACCCGAGGTCGCGCTGGTCGACGAGATGGCCCACACCAACGTCCCGGGCGTCGAGCACCGCAAGCGGTGGCAGGACATCGAGCTCCTGCTCGAAGCCGGCATCGACGTGATCAGCACGGTCAACATCCAGCACCTGGAGTCGCTCAACGACGTCGTCGAAGCGATCACCGGCGTGCCGCAACGGGAGACCGTGCCGGACTCGGTGGTCCGCTCGGCCGAGCAGGTCGAACTCGTCGACATGACGCCCGAGGCGCTGCGCAGGCGCATGGCGCACGGCAACATCTACGCGCCGGACAAGGTCGACGCCGCCCTCGGCAACTACTTCCGCCCCGGCAACCTCACCGCGCTGCGCGAGCTCGCCCTGCTGTGGCTGGCCGACAGCGTCGACGACGGCCTGCAGCGCTACCGCGAGGCGCACGGCATCGCCTCCACCTGGGAGACGCGCGAGCGGGTGGTCGTCGCCCTGACCGGCGGACCGGAGGGAGAGGCGCTGCTGCGGCGGGCGGCACGGATCGCCGCGCGCGCCACCGGCGGCGATCTGCTCGCCGTCCACATCGTGCGTGGCGACGGGCTGGCGGGTTCCAGCATCGCCGCACTCGACCAGCAGCGGCTGCTGGTCGAGTCGCTGGGCGGCAGCTTCCACTCGGTCATCGGCGACGACGTCCCTGCGGCGCTGCTGGAGTTCGCCCGGGCCAAGAACGCCACCCAGATCGTCATCGGTGCGAGCCGCCGCAAGCCGCTCGTCGCCGCGCTCACCGGCCCCGGCACCGGCGCCACGATCACCCGCGTGTCGGGTTCGATCGACGTGCACGTCGTCAGCCACGACTACGTGGGCAAGGGACGGGTGCTGCCGCGCATCGCCGGCGGCCTGACGATGCGACGCCGGATCGCCGGCCTGGTCGTCGGCGGCGTCCTCTTCGCGATCCTCGTGCCCGTCTGCGCCGCCCTGCGCCACGACCTCAGCCTGGCCAGCGACATCCTCCTGTTCCTGCTGGCGGTGGTGGTCTGCAGCCTGGTCGGGGGGTTCTACCCGGCGTTCGCTGCCGCGATCGTCGCCAGCCTGTTGCTGAACTACTTCTTCGTCCCGCCCATCCACCAGTTCACGATCTCCGACCCGCAGAACGTGCTCGCGCTCGTGGTCTTCGTCGTCATCGCCTCGCTCGTGTCGCGGGTGGTGGACCTGGCGGCGCGCCGCTCCTCCGAGGCCGCGCGGTCCAATGCCGAGGCGGAGACGCTGTCCACCCTCGCGGGCAGCCTGCTGCGCGGGGAACAGGCGCTGCCCGCGCTGCTCGAACGCGTGCAGGAGACCTTCGCGGTCGCGAGTGTGACCCTCCTGCGACGCGACTCCGACGCCCCCTCGAGCGGTGGGGCCGCAGTGCTCGGAGAGGGCTCCGCGGTGCCGGGCGGCGGTCTGCGGGGCACGTGGGAGTGCGTGGCGAGCGTGGGCGAGGATCCCTGCCTGCGCCCGGAGGACGGCACCACCGAGGTCCCTGTCGGGGACGAGCTGGTCCTCGTCCTGCGCGGGCGCGCGCTGGCGGCGGAGGACCAGCGGGTCCTCGCCGCCTTCGCCACCGAGGTCGCAGTGGCTTATCAGCAAAGGCTGTTGTCGCAAGCGGCGGCGGCTGCCGTTCCCCTGGCCGAGGCGGACCGGACGCGCACGGCCCTGCTCAACGCGGTCAGCCACGACCTGCACACGCCGCTCGCGTCCGCCAAGGCCGCTGTGTCGAGCCTGCTCGGCACCGACGTCGACTGGACGGCCGCGGACCGGCGCGCGTTGCTGCTCGACGCCGACCACGCCCTGGACCGGCTGACCGGGCTCGTCGGGAACCTGCTCGATCTCAGCAGGCTGCAAGCGGGAGCGTTGTCCATCCAGTCCGGCCCGGTGGGCGTCGACGAGGTGGTCAGCCGGGTGCTCGAGCAGCTCGACCACGGTGACCGGATCGAGCTGGACGTCTCGACCACCCTGCCCGCGGTGCTGGCCGATCCCGGTCTGCTGGAGCGCGCGATCGCCAACCTGGCCGAGAACGCGATGCGCTACAACCCGGCGGGACGTCCGGTCCGGATCTCCGCCAGCGCGCACGGCGACACCGTCGAGGTCCGGGTCGTCGACTACGGACCGGGCATCCCGGTGGAGAACCGCGACGTCGTGTTCGAACCGTTCCAGCGCCGCGGTGATCACGTCTCCAGTTCCGGCGCCGGTGTCGGGCTGGGGCTGGCCATCGCCCGCGGGTTCGTCGAGGCCATGCACGGCACGGTCACCCTCGAGGACACCCCCGGCGGTGGGCTCACGACCGTCGTCACCCTGTTGCGGGCACCCGAGGCGGCGCTGCTGCGGTGACGAACGTGCTGGTCGTGGAGGACGAGCCGCCGATCCTGCGCGCGCTCGTGATGAACCTCAGCCATCGTGGCTACGACGTGGCCGCCGCCGAGAACGGCACGCAGGCCCTGGAACGCGCGACGGCGCGCCCACCCGACCTGGTGATCCTCGATCTCGGGCTGCCGGACATCGACGGGCTGGAGGTCATCCGCCGGATCCGCACCAGCCTCCCCGCGCTCCCGATCATCGTGCTGTCGGCCCGGTCGACCACGGAGGACAAGGTCTCGGCGCTGGACCTCGGCGCGGTGGACTACGTCACGAAGCCCTTCGACATGCACGAGCTGGTGGCCCGGCTGCGCGCGGCCGCCCGGCGCGTCGACATCGTCGCGCCACCCCCCGTCGTCGGGCTGGGCGACGTCCGGGTCGATCTCGCGGCCCGGTCGGTGTCCCGGACGGTGGACGGCGTCGCCGAGGACGTCCACCTCACGCCGACGGAGTGGCGGATGCTCGAGCTGCTGCTGCGTCACCCGGGGACCCTCGTCACATCCGCGGAGCTGCTGACGGCCCTGCGCGGCGACCCCGACCACACCGAGGGCAGTTACCTGCGCATCTACATGGCCCAGCTGCGGCGCAAGCTCGAAGCGGTCCCGGGCCGGCCGCGTTACCTGACCACCGAGCCGGGCGTCGGCTACCGGTTCCGGCCGTGAGCGGCGACGCGGCAGACTGGGAGCCATGGCACGCGGGACGCTTCGCATCTACCTGGGCGCCGCCCCGGGAGTGGGCAAGACGCTGGCCATGCTGGACGAGGGCAACCGCCGGGCCGAGCGCGGAGCCGACGTGGTGATCGGGTTCGTCGAGACCTACGACCGCCCCCGGACCGTCGAGGCCATCGGGACGTTGCCGGTGATCCCACGCAAGACGCTGCCCTACCGGGCCACCACGTTCACCGAGATGGACGTCGACGCGATCCTCGCCCACCAGCCGGAAGTGGTGCTGGTCGACGAGTTCGCCCATACGAACATCCCCGGCTCGCGCAACGCCAAGCGCTGGCAGGACGTCGAGCTGCTGCTGGCCGCGGGGATCGACGTGCTGTCGACGCTGAACATCCAGCACCTGGAGAGCCTCAACGACCTGGTCGAGAAGATCACCGGCGTGCCGCAGCGGGAGACGGTGCCCGACTCGGTCGTCCGCGCGGCCGACCAGGTGCACTTCGTCGACCAGACGCCGGAGGCTTTGCGGCGGCGCATGGCCCACGGCAACATCTACCCGGCCGACAAGGTGGACGCCGCGCTGTCGAACTACTTCCGCGTCGGCAACCTGACCGCACTGCGCGAGCTGGCGCTGCTGTGGGTGGCCGACCGTGTCGACGAGGGGCTGCAGCGTTACCGCGCCGACCACGAGATCGTCACCACCTGGGAGACCCGCGAGCGCGTCGTCGTCGCGCTCACTGGCGGCCCGGAGGGCGCGACGCTGATCCGCCGTGCCTCCCGCATCGCAGCCCGGGGCGCTGCCGAGCTGATCGCGGTGCACGTGGCGGGCGCGGACGGTCTGGTCGGCGCGGACACCGCCGCCCTGGCGGAGCAGCGCAGTCTGACCGAGTCCCTGGGCGGGTCCTATCACGTGGTGCGCGGCAGCGACGTCACCGGCGCGTTGCTGGACTTCGCCCGCGGCGTCAACGCCACCCAGCTCGTCCTCGGCGCATCCCGGCGCCACCCGCTGACGGCACGCCTCACCGGCCTCGGGATCGGGGCGAGCACCGTGCGCAGAGCGGGCGACATCGACGTCCACATCGTCACGCACGAGGCCATCGGCGGCGGGCGCGATCCGCACGTCGGCGCGGCGGGGCTGTCCGCGCGGCGCCGCACGCTCGGCGCCCTGCTCGGGGCGGTGCTGCTGACCGTCCTGACGGCGTTGCTGGTGGCGTTCCGGCACGATTTCAACGCCGTCAGCACGGTCCTGATCTATCTCCTCGCGACGGTTGCCGTCGCCCTCGTCGGGGGCCGGATCGTCGCCGCGCTGGCAGCGATCGCGGCGTCGCTGCTGCTGAACTACTTCTTCACCGAGCCGGTGCACCGCTTCACCATCGCCGAGCGCAACAACGCCCTCGGGCTGGTGGTGTTCGTGCTCGTCGCCGTCGTGGTCGCGGTGCTGGTCGACCGGGCCGAGCGGCGGCGCCGTGAGGCCGCCCATGCCTCGGCCGAGGCGGAGACGCTCGCCACCGTCGCCGGCAGCGTGCTCCGCGGACGGTCCCAGCTGCCGGCGCTGCTGGACCAGCTGCGCGAGATCTTCGGCACCGACTCCGTCGCCCTGCTCGAACGGCCGGCCGCGACCGGGCAGTGGACTGTGGTGGCCACCGCCGGCGCCGACCCGGCGACGCGCCCCGAGCAGGCCGACACCGTCGCGCGGGCCGGCGACGAGGTCGTGCTCGCCCTGCGCGGGCCCGCGCTGGCCGCCGACGACCAGCGGGTGCTGGGCGCGTTCGCCTTCCAGGCCGCGGCCGCCCTGCGCACGCAACGCCTGGCCGACGAGGCCGACAGCGCGCGGCCCCTGCTGGAGGCCGACCGCACCCGCACCGCCCTGCTGCGCGCGGTGGGGCACGACCTCCGCACCCCGCTGGCCTCGGCCAAGGCGGCGGTCAGCAGCCTGCGGGGCGGCACGTCGGCCCGTGGTCTGGACGCCGTGGTCTGGTCGGAGGAGGACCGGGCCGAACTGCTCGCCACCGCCGACGAGTCGTTGGACCGGCTGGCGCGACTGATCGACAACCTGCTCGACATGAGCCGCCTGCAGGCCGGTGCGATGGCCATCGTCGCGCGCCCCGTCGACATCGACGACGTCCTCGCGCGGGCGCTGGACAACCTCGGGCCGGCCGCGGATGCGATCTCCGTCGCGCTGCCGCTGGACCTGCCGGAGGTGTCGGCCGATCCGGGGCTGCTCGAGCGGGTCCTGGGCAACCTGCTGGAGAACGCGATGCGCTTCTCCCCGTCCGAGGCCCCGCCGCTGGTGACCGCGAGCGCGCTCGCGGGGCGCGTCGAGGTACGCGTGATCGACCGTGGCAGCGGGTTGAGCGAGGACGCCTTCGAGCGGATCTTCCAGCCCTTCCAGCGCCTGGGTGACACGTCCAACACGACGGGGGTGGGTCTCGGGCTGGCGCTGGCGCGCGGATTCATCGACGCGATGGGTGGTTCGCTGACGCCCGAGGAGACTCCCGGCGGCGGGTTGACGATGGTGGTCAGCCTGCCCGAGGCCGCGTCGCGCTCCCCTCGCACGGAAACCCTGGCAGGCTGACGGTCGTGCGGGTCCTGGTGGTCGACGACGAACCGCAGATCGTGCGTGCCCTGTCGATCAATCTGCGGGCCCGGCGCTACGAGGTGCACGCCGCGGCCACCGGCGCCGCCGCCCTCGGCATCGCCGCCAAGCACCCGCCGGACCTGGTGCTGCTCGATCTCGGCCTGCCCGACATGGACGGTGCCGACGTGATCGCCGGCCTGCGCGGCTGGACGAGCGCCCCGATCATCGTCCTGTCCGGCCGCTCGGGCAGCAGCGACAAGGTCGACGCCCTCGACGCCGGCGCCGACGACTACGTCACCAAGCCCTTCGGCATGGACGAGCTGCTGGCCCGGATCCGTGCGGCCACCCGGCGCGCCGGCGCGGTCGGCGACGAGCGCGCGCTGGTGCAGATCGGCGCCCACACCGTCGACCTGGGTGCCCGCCGCGTGACCGAGCCGGACGGTGGCGAGGTGCGCCTGACGCCGACGGAGTGGGAGCTGCTCGAACGGCTGGTGCGCCACCCGGGCCAGTTGCTGACCCAGCGGCAGCTGCTCACCGAGGTCTGGGGGCCCGCCTACGCCGGTGAGTCGGGCTATCTGCGCTTCCACTTCGGCCAGTTGCGCCGCAAGCTGGAGGAGGATCCGGCCCGGCCGAGGCATCTGATCACCGAGCCGGGGATCGGGTACCGCTTCGAGAGTTGAGTTCGGGCGAGGGCGACGCGAACTCAGTTGTAACGCCGCGTACACCTGAGCGCGGGTGTCGCCCCTAAAATGCGTGGGTGAACAGTCCACTCAACGCCGTGCCCGATCTCGACATCTCCTCCCCGGCTGCCGAGGCGATCCTCGGCCGCCTGGCCTCCCAACCCGGTCAGGTCGTCATCGCCCCTCCGGGTGAGGGTCCGGGGTACTGGGCCGGCGGCCCGAGCGCGGTCTGGCACGAGGGCTTCTACTGGCTGGCCTACCGGCTCCGGCTGCCCGTCACCGAGGGGCGTGGGTACGCCAACGTCGTGGCCCGCTCCGCGGACGGCGTGACCTTCGAGACGATCGCCACCGTCAGCAGCGAGCAGTTCTCCTGCGCCTCGCTGGAGCGGCCCTCGCTGGTGGTGCTGCCGGGTGGCGGGTGGCGGCTGTACGTCAGCTGTTCCACGTGGGGCTCCAAGCACTGGTGGATCGAGGCGATCGACGCCGCGAACCCCGCCGACCTGGCGACCGGGAAGCGCACCGTCGTCATGCCCGGCGACGAGCTGACGGCGTGGAAGGACCCCTACATCGTCCACGGTGAGCACGGCTGGCAGATGTGGGTCTGCAAGCACCCGATCGAGGACCCGGACACCGCCGACCGGATGGACAGCTGGTACGCCACGAGCGCGGACGGCCTCGCGTGGGACGTGCAGGGCTGCGCGCTGCAGCGGGGCGGCGACGGCTGGGACCGCCGAGGGCGCCGGATCGCCGCCGTGGTCGAGGACGCCGGCCAGTGGACCGCGTTCTACGACGGGCGGGCGACGGCGGAGGAGAACTGGGAGGAGCGCACCAGTGCGGCGATCGGCGCCACCCCGGGCGAGTTCACGCCCATGGGCGACGATCCGGTGGGCGCCCCGGCCGGACCGGACACCTGCCTGCGCTACCTGAGCGTCGTCGACGCCCCGGGCGGGGGCTGGCGCCTCTACTACGAGTCGGCGCGGTCCGACGGCGCCCACGACTTGCGGACGGAGTACGTGCCGCGCCCGTGAGGGGCCAGCCAGTCGGAGTAGTCGGAGTCGGTGAGCCGGGCCAGCAGCGCCAGGTCGTCGGCGTGGCGGGCGGCCAGCTCGACGCGCACCGCGGGGTCCAGTGACGGCCGGTTGCGGTGCCCGCGGTGCAGTGTCTTCAGCGCCGGGCGCTCGACCGCGCGCCACACCGCCGGCGGCGGGAACTGCCCGAGCCAGGCGCCGGCCCGGATGCCGCGGCGCAGCAGGCCGTTGACGGGACCGCCGGGCACCCAGGTCGACACGTTCTCCGACGGCACCTGATGGATCCGGCCGGTCGCGATGCCCAGGAACTCGCAGATCGCGTCCAGCGACTGGTCGGGGTTGTCGACGAACTGGCGGTAGCGCAGCACGTGCACCTGCGCGCGGGGGAAGACGTCGTACAGATGGGCCAGTTGCTCGCCGTACCGCCCGAGTTCGAGGTAGCGCCAGAACGGTGCCCATCCCTTCGCCGCCCGCACCGGTTCGAGGTCGACGGCGCGGCGGAAGTCACCTTCCGGTTCGAGTCCGTTGCACCACAGATGGGTCCAGTTCGAGTAGGCGCGGTCGATGGGGTCGCGGATGATCGCGATCAGCTTCGCCTCGGGGACGTCGCGGTGGATGCGCAGGTGGGCGTCCGCGCTCCACAGGTAGAACGGCGTGCTCTCCCCCCGCAGCTTGCCCGCGGGCGCCTCGGCGAACAACCGCTCGTAGGCAGCACGACGCCACACCCACTCGTTCTTGCTGTGCGCGTCCCCGGGCCCGCGCTGGCGGGGTGGCTTGCCGTCGGTGAGGTAGAACTTCGGTTCCTTCGGCGAGGACAGGAACAGCTGCGGGTGCCGCGCGAGCGCGGCGTGCAGGGCGGTGGAGCCCGCTTTCGGAGCCCCGATCACGAAGAAGTCGGGAAGGGCCATCGGTGGCTCCTCACATGCGCAGGGCGATGAACCACAAACCCTACTTCGCCGATAGGGTTTGCGCGAGCTGTCCCGCGGGTCAGCTCAGCAGGTGAGCGACCAGCGCGGTCCAGCCCGTCTGGTGGGTCGCGCCGAGGCCTTCGCCGGTGTCACCGTCGAAATACTCGCTGAAGGTCAGGTGGGCGCGCCACAGCGGATCGGCGGAGGACTCGATGCGCTGCCCGTCGCTCGGGCGCCGCCCGTCCGGTCCCTCCCGGAACAGCGCGATCAGGCGCTCGTCGATCTCGTCGGCGGCCTCGGCGTAGGTCATCCGGTGCCCGCTGCCGGTGGGGAGCTCGATCGTGCGCTCGGGTAGGAACTGGGCATAGGTCCGCAGCGCATCCGAGAGGAGGACGTTGACCGGCATCCAGATGGGCCCGCGCCAGTTGGAGTTGCCGCCGAACAGGGCGGTCCGAGACTCGCCCGGCTCGTAGTCCAGCGACAGCATCCGGCCGTCGATCTCGTTGGTGAACGGCACGTCCCGGTAGGCCGCGGACAGCGAGCGGATGCCGTACGGCGACAGGAACTCCCCGCTGTCGAACATCCGCGACAGCACCCGGTCCAGCCGCGCCGGGGGCAACAGCGCCAGCATGCTCGAGGCGTGGTGCCGATCGCCCACCATGACGAAGGCCTGCATCAGGTCCGGGCGCCGCTTGATGAGCCAGCGCAGCCGGCTGGTGAAGTCCGGCAGTTCGTCGGCGGTCCAGTCCTCCGCTACCGCGACGCCCAGGATCGGCAGGAGCCCGACCATCGAGCGCACCCGCAGGGACTGACTGGTGCCGTCCGGGCGGACGAGGACGTCGTAGCAGAAGCCGTCCTCCTCGTTCCAGAGCTCCACCCCGCCGGAACCGAAGGAGTTCACCGCGTGCGCGATCGCCAGGAAGTGCTCGAGGAACTTCGTGGCGATGTCGTCCCACACGGTGTCGTGGCGGGCCAGCTCGATCGCGATCTGCAGCATCGTCAGGCAGTAGAACGCCATCCAGCTCGTCGCGTCGGACTCCTCGAGCCGGTACCCGGGAGCCAGCGGCGCGGACCGGTCGAACAGGCCGATGTTGTCCATCCCGAGGAAGCCGCCCTCGAAGAGGTTGGAACCGTCAGCGTCCTCGCGGTTCACCCACGAGGAGAAGTTCAGCAGCAGCTTGCTGAACACGCGGACGAGGAAGTCCTGGTCCCGGGCACCGTCGATGCGGTAGACCAGCCAGGCCGCCCAGGCGTGGACCGGCGGGTTGACGTCACCGAAGGCCCACTCGTAGGCGGGCAGCTGCCCGTTCGGGTGCATCGCCCACTCGCGGCACATGAGGATCAGCTGCTGCTTGGCGAAGTCCGGATCGATGTGGGCGAAGGCCACGCAGTGGAAGGCGAGGTCCCACGCGGCGAACCAGGGGTACTCCCATTCGTCCGGCATCGAGATCACGTCCGCCAGCGCCAGATGAGACCAGCTGACGTTGCGCGCGCCCGGCAGCAGCCGCTCCGGCGGCGGCGGTGGCTGGGACGGGTCGCCCTCCAGCCAGTGCTGGACGGTGTAGCGGTAGTGCTGCTTCGTCCACAGCAGCCCGGCGTACGCCCGGCGCGCGATGCGGTGCTCCTCGGCCGTGCGGGTGGATGGCAGGACAGCGGCGTAGAACTCGTCGGCCTCGTCACGGCGGTCGGCGAGCACCGCGTCGAAGCCGGGACCGAACGTCTGCTCGTCCGGCTCGTTCTGGCTCAGGCGCAGCCGGACCGACACCGTCTGCCCCGGCGCCACCGAGTCGAACCGGTACCAGAACGCGGCCTTGGTGCCCGGGCCGTCCGGGGCGGTGGCGTCCGTCCGGCCGTGGACGACGCGCTCGTTGACACCGTCCTTGGTGTAGCGCGTGGGGTTCTCCGCGGCGCCCCACAGCGCCTGGGCGTTCGTCTCGTTGGCGCAGACGAGGACCTCGGGTGCGGCCTGCCCGTCCGCTGCGTGCGCGACCAGCAGGTAGCGCCCCAGGAACCCGTGCCGGCAATCGACCGCGGCCATCCGCCCCACCGCCAGCTGCGGGGGCTGAAGCGTGTGCAGCGACGGGGTCCGGTCGTCGCGTCCCCACGCCCAGGTGTTGCGGAACCACACCTGCGGCAGCAGGTGCAGTGGGGCGGCGTCCGGCCCGTGATTGGTGGCCTCGATGACGATGCAGATGTCGTCCGGCGCGGCCTTGGCGTAGGTGAGCGTGACGTCGAAGAAGCGGTTGGCGTCGAGGATGCCGGTGTCGGCGAGCTCGTACTCGCGGTCGGCGCGGGTGCGCAGGGCGTTCACCTCGCGCAGCTGGGCGTACGGGTACTCGCCCTGCGGGTAGCGGTAGAGCCACTGCATCCACGAGTGGGTGGGCGTGCCGTCCAGCGCCCACCAGTACTCCTTGGCGTCCTCGCCGTGATTGCCCTCGGCGTTGGTCAACCCGAACAGCCGTTCCTTGAGCACCGGATCCCGGCCGTTCCAGAGGGCCACGCCGACGTTGAGGAACCCCAGGTTGTCGCAGATGCCACCCAGCCCGTCCTCGCCCCAGCGGTAGGCCCGGGCGTGGGCCTGCTCGAAGGGCAGATCGGCCCACGCGTCACCGTCGGCGGAGTAGTCCTCGCGCACCGTGCCCCACTGCCGCCCCGCGAGGTAGGGGCCCCACTGGCGCCAGGGGCTGGTCGCGGCGGGGGACTCGGCGAGGCGGGCGTGCTCGGCGGTGCGGTGCTGCTCGGCGTGCGTGCTGCCGGCGGTGCGGTGCTGGGCAGACACCTGCGGTTCGGGGGTGCTCACGCCCACCAGCTTGGCAGCCGATCCCGCAACCGCGTCGCCCCGGGCGGGTAGTGTCGCCTCTTCGTGAGCGCTGACGATTCCGAACTGGAACGCGAGCGGGCTCAGCTGGCCCACGCCCGCGCCTGCCTGGCCTCCATGCGCCTGTCGACCGAGGCGATCGCCGACTACGGGGTGGACGAGCTGGCCAGCCAGTCGCTGGGGCGGCTGCGCGCGCAGCGGCTGAAGTCCCTGACCGCCGACCCGGCCGCGCCGCCGTTCTTCGGCCGTACCGACCGCGACGACCCCGCCGGGCGTCCCCCGGAGCAGCTGCACATCGGGCGCCGGCACGTCCGCGACGAGGACCTGAACCCCGTCGTCATCGACTGGCGGGCACCGATCGCGCGGCCGTTCTACCGCGCCACGCCCGCCGACCGGCAGGGCGTCACCCTCCGCCGGCGATTCGGTTTCGGCACCGGCGCCCACGCCGGTGAGCTGACCTCCTACGAGGACGAGCACCTCGATCTGGGCGAGCGCCTCGGGCTCGACTCGGCGATCCTGCGGGAGGAGATCGAACGCCCGCGGGTGGGGCCCATGCGCGACATCGTCGCCACCATCCAGCCGGACCAGGACGAGCTGGTGCGCGCCGACCTCGACACGTCGATCTGCGTGCAGGGTGCGCCCGGTACCGGCAAGACGGCGGTCGGCCTGCACCGCGCGGCGTACCTGCTCTACTCCTTCCCCGAGCGGCTGCGGCGCACCGGCGTGCTCGTCGTCGGCCCCAACCAGGCGTTCCTGCACTACATCGCCCAGGTGCTGCCCGCGCTCGGCGAGGGCGGCATCGCCCAGGCCACGGTGGACGAACTGGTCGACCACGTCCCGGTCCGGGCCGAGGACGCCACCCCGGCGGCCGTGCTCAAGGGCGACCCGCGCATGGCCGACGTGCTGCGGCGGGCGGTGCAGTCCCACGTCGCGCGCCCGACCGAGGACGTGGTGGCGATCGTCGGCACCCGCCGGTACCGCGTCGGCGCGCACCACCTGCGCCGCTACGTCGACGACGCGCGGCGCCAGCTCACCAGCGGCGACCTGCGCTGGAACGCCGCGCGGGAACGGTTGCTCATGCAGGTGGCCGAGGACGTGCGCCGCCAGCGCGAGGCGGTCGGCGGTGCGCCCACCGACGCCGAGACCCGGTCGCTCGCGCGGTCCAAGCCGGTGCGGGCGGCGATCGACGCGCTGTGGCCGGCGTTGAGCGCCACGGACCTGCTCGCACGCCTGTACACCGACGCCGAACTGCTCCTGCGCTGCTCGGCGACGACCCTCAGTGATGCCGAGCGCGCCCTGCTGACGTGGACCCGGCCGCCGCGCTCACTGCGGACCGCGCCCTGGACACCCGCGGATCTGGTGCTGCTCGACGAGCTCGTCGGCATCCTCGACGGCACCGAGTCCTACGTCCACGTGGTGGTGGACGAGGCGCAGGACCTCTCGGCCATGCAGTGCCGGGCCGTCGCCCGCCGCAGCCCGTTGGGCTCGCTCACCGCGCTGGGCGACCTGGCCCAGGCCACGACGCCCTGGGCGCCGGGCTCCTGGCCGCAGACGCTCATCCATCTCGGCCATCCCGGCGCCGAGATCCGCGCGCTCACCACGGGCTACCGGGTTCCCGGGGAGGTCCTCGAGGTCGCGAACCGCCTGCTCCCGCACATCGCGCCCGAGTTGCCGGCAGCCACCTCGGTCCGCGCGGGTGAACGCACCATCACCCGGGTGGGCAGCCAGGAGCTGGTGGGCGCGGTCCGGTCGTGCCTGGCCGTCGACGGCTCCGTCGGCGTGATCGTGGCCGACCCCGGGGCGGCGGCCGTCCTGGCGCTGCTGACCGCCGCCGGGATCGAGGCCGCCGACGTCGCCGACGAGACCGATTCCCGGGTGAGCGTCGTCCCCGCGACGGCGGCCAAGGGGTTGGAGTTCGACTCGGTGGTACTGGTCGACCCCGAGCGCATCGTCGCCGCGGAGCCGGACCGGATCGGTGGGCTCCGCCGGCTGTATGTCGTATTGACGCGCGCGGTGTCGCGTCTGGTGCTCGTCGGTGACGGCGAGCTGCCCGCCGAGCTGGGCGACGTCGCCGCCTGACTTGTCCGGATATGCGTGTCACTGGTGTGGTTCACGGGGGCGGTGATGCAGACGGTGTCTGATATTTCTGCCCGCTCACCCGGCGTGTTGCCGCGCATTGTGCCTATCATCTGCTAACGCATCGCCGGACAGGGGCGGCGAGCGGGCCGGTAACGACCCTCCTCTCCACGCTCCGGGAGCCCCCCCATGACCCCCGCCGTTCCTCGACGCCTCCGCGCGTTCGGACTGCTGCTCGCCATCGCCGTGCTGCCGCTGACCCTGCTCGTGGCCGCGCCCGCACGCGGTGTCACCGCCACTCCCACGGCGATGCCGATCGGCCGCTTCAACACCCTGACCTACACCAAGGGATCGCTGACCGTGGTCGGCTGGACGTTCGACCCCGACACACCGACGGCGACCGTCTCGGCGCACGTCTGGATCAACGGATCGACGCAGGGGATGGGGCCGGCCAACCTCGCCCACGCCGATCTCGCCTGGGTGTACCCGCAGGCGGGAACCCTGCACGGTTACTCGGTGACGCTCAAGACCACCCTGGCGCCGGGGAACTACAGCATCTGCGTCTGGGGGATGAACACCGCGGCCGGCCCGAACGCCGACCTCGGCTGCAAGCCCCTCACCGTCCTGCCGGCGACCTCCCCGGCGAGCATGAACCTGACCCTGAACCAGACGGCCGCGACTGCGATCCGGGCGCAGGCCATCGCGTCCCACGCCACGACGGCCGCTGCGTTCCCCGCGGGCGCGACCCCGGCTGTCACGCTGGCGATCGCCACCCGCGCGCTGCTGGAGCAGGCGCTCGGCACCCGCGCCGCCCCGCCCGCCGTCACCGGCGTTCCCGCCTACCAGAAGGTCACCTGGAAGACGGTCGTCGACGAGCAGGCGGTCATGGGCAAGGCGCCGAACCTCGGCACCTACCCGGCGCAGAAGACCGGCGGGCGCACCGGGGCGACGTACTCCATCGCCAGCTTCCCCGGCACGCCCTACCCCGACTCGGGCTGGCCGGGCGTCGGCATCGTCGGGGCGGCCCCGGTCCTGCCGGCCAACGGCAAGACCGTGCAGCCGGTGATTCCCGCCTTCCCCTCCGGGTACACGCCGATGCGGGCCGAGGTCGCCGTGTCCGCCGCGCTCGCCCAGCTCGGCACGCCCTACGTCTACGACGCCGCCGGGCCGTCGACCTTCGACTGCTCCGGCCTGACGCAGTGGGCCTACGCCAAGGCGGGACTGAACCTGTACCACTACACCGTCACCCAGGCGACCGAAGGAGTTCGGGTGCGGGCCAACCAGTTGCTGCCCGGCGACCTGATCCTCTTCGGCAGCGACCTGCACCACGTCGGCATGTACCTCGGCGCCGGCTACATGATCAATGCCCCGGACACGGGCGCCTACGTCCGCGTCGACAGCATCGCCTCGTTCGGCGACTTCAGCCTCGCCGTGCGCCCCTGAACGGGAACGGCTTCACCAGCGGTTGACGTCGGTCACCCGCACGACGGCCTCCCCGGCCTCGTCGCTGGCGTCGAGGTCGACGGTGGCGCTGATGCCCCAGTCGTGGTCCTCGGCCGGGTCGGCGAAGACCTGCCGGACCTGCCACTGCCCCGGCAGCTCGTCGACGTGGAACAGGGCGGGGCCCCGGGCGTCGGCGCCGGTGGGGAGGTCGTCGTACTCGGCGAAGTACCCCTCCAGCGCCTCGCGCCAGGCCTCGGCGTCCCAGCCCGAACCCCCGTCGAGTTCGCCGAGGTCGGCGTAGCGGCGCCGCGCGGCCAGCTCGACCCGCCGGAACAAGGCGTTGCGCACCAGCACGGTGAACGCGCGGGTGTTGGTGGTCAGGCGCCGGGTCGGGGTCGCCACCGGCGCGGCGACCGGTACCGGGCCACCACTGGTCAGCAGCTCCCACTCGTCGAGCAGGCTGGAGTCCACCTGGTGGACGAGCTCGCCCAGCCACTCGGTGAGATCCTCGACCGGCTCGGTGCGCGCCGCCGCGGGCACCCCCGCGCGCAGTGCCCGGTAGGCGTCGCTCAGGTACCGCAGCACGAGCCCCTCGGACCGGGTCAGGCCGTAGTAGGAGACGTACTCGCCGAAGGTCATCGCCCGCTCCCACATGTCCCGGACGACGGACTTGGGGGAGAGCTGGTCCTCGCCGAGCCACGGATGGCCCTTGCGGTACATGGCGAACGCGGCTTGGAGCAGTTCGTCCAGGGGCTTGGGCCAGGTGACGTCCTCGAGCAGCTCCATCCGCTCGTCGTACTCGATGCCCTCGGCCTTCATCGCCGCCACCGCCTCGCCCCGTGCCTTGAACTGCTGCGCGGACAGGATCTGGCGCGGGTCCTCCAGGGTCGCCTCGATCACCGAGAGCACGTCCAGCGCGAAGGTCTCCGACTCGGCGTCCAGCAGCTCGATCGCGGCCAGCGCGAACGTCGACAGCGGCTGGTTGAGCGCGAAGTGCACGGGCAGGTCCACCGTCAGGCGGACCGTGCGCCCTGTCTCGTCGGGCTCGTCCAGCCGCTCGACCACGCCGGCGGTGAGCAGCGAGCGGTAGGCCTGGATCGCGCTGCGCACATGCATCCGCTGCCGGGTGGGCGATTCGTGATTGCCCGTGAGCAGGCGCCGCATCGCCGCGAAGGCATCGCCGGGCCGGGCGATCACGTTCAGCAGCATCGAGTGCGACACGGCGAACTGTGACGTCAGCGGCTCGGGTGCCGCGTTGACGAGGCGGTCGTGGGTCTTCGACGTCCAGGAGACGAACCCGTCGGGTGCCTTCTTGCGCTGGACGCGGCGGCGCTTCTTCTCGTCGTCGCCGGCCTTGGCGAGCAGCCGGACGTTCTCGACCTCGTGCTCCGGCGCCTGGACGACGACCGTCCCCGCGGTGTCGAATCCGGCCCGTCCTGCCCGGCCCGAGATCTGGTGGAACTCGCGCGCCTGCAGGTGCCGGGTGCGCGTGCCGTCGTACTTGCTCAGCGAGGTGAGCACGACCGTCCGGATCGGGACGTTGATGCCCACCCCCAGGGTGTCCGTGCCGCAGATGATCTTGAGGTGCCCCTCCTGCGCGAGCTGCTCGACCAGGCGGCGGTACTTCGGCAGCATCCCCGCGTGGTGGACGCCGATCCCGTGCCGGACCAGCCGTGACAGGACCTTGCCGAAGCCCGAGCTGAACCGGAAGTCGCCGATGGCGGCGGCGATCGCGTCCTTCTCCGCGCGCGTGCAGACGTTGACGCTCATCAGCGCCTGCGCCTGCTCCAGGGCCGAGGCCTGGGTGAAGTGGACGATGTAGATCGGCGCCTGGTGCGTCTGCAGCAGCTCGCTGATGGTCTCGTGCAGGGGCGTCGTGGCGTAGTAGTGATGCAGCGGGACCGGTCGCTCGACGGAGGTGACGACAGCGGTGGGGCGCCCGGTGCGCCGGGTCAGGTCGGTGCTGAAGAACTCGACCTCGCCGAGGGTGGCCGACATGATCAGGAACTGGGCGCGCGGCAGTTCGAGCAGCGGCACCTGCCAGGCCCAGCCCCGGTCGGAGTCGGCGTAGTAGTGGAACTCGTCCATGATGACGAGCCCGATGTCGGCCGCCTCGCCCTCGCGCAGCGCCTGGTTGGCCAGGACCTCGGCGGTGCAGCAGATGATCGGGGCGGCGGCGTTGACGCTGGCGTCGCCGGTCACCATCCCGACCCGGGAGGGACCGAACACGGCGCACAGGTCGAAGAACTTCTCGCTCACCAGCGCCTTGATCGGCGCGGTGTACACGCTCCGGCGCCCACCCACCAGCGCGGCGAAGTGGGCTCCCGTCGCGACCAGCGACTTCCCGGACCCGGTCGGCGTGGAGAGGATGACGTGAGCGCCCGACACCAGTTCGATCAGCGCCTCGGACTGCGCCGGGTACAGCTCCAGGCCGCGACCGGCGACCCACGTGGCGAAGGCGTCGTAGACGGCGTCGGGATCGTCGGCGACGGACTCCGTGGTGAGCAGCTCCGGCGGCACCGTCAGCGGGTCGCGGCGAGGGCGACCGCGACGACCTTCGCGTCCTCGAGCAAGGCTCCGGGTAGGTCCCGGCCGAACCGCTCCGCCGCGACGCCGCGCCAGCGCGCTCCCGCGAACGATCCGGCGACCGCGCCGGCGACTCCCGCGGCTGCGCCTACCAGCGGGTTGGCTCCGCGCCGGCCCGACAGCAGCCAGCCCGACGCTCCGCCCGACACCAACCGGCCGCCGAGGGCGGCGGGCTGCAGCCGGCTCGGGGCTTGCGGCAGCTTGTCCCCGACGAGTTCCCCGGAGGCGGCGAGCGCGGACACGACCCGCGTCACCGGGCTGCGCAGCCACGCGGGGTCCTGCCGTCCGGCGGTCCAGGCCAGCGCGGCGATGCCCGACGTGGAGCGGCCACCCGTCGCGGCGCCGAGAAGGAAGCAGCGGGCGAGGGTGCCGGCGGTCGGGTTCATGGACCCCAGTGTATTTAGAACGCGCTCTTCGCCGGGTCGCCGGCCGGAAGCGCGGTTCCCGGGACGATGATCGGCGACTCGGCCAGCGCGCCGCCGAGCACCTTCATCGCCTCGGCCATGTGCGGCGAGTGCATGTGCCCCTGCAGCGCCTCCATCGACTCCCACTTCTCGATCGTGACGAAGGTGTTGGGGTCCTCGACGCCGCGCTGCAGGCTGTAGAGGATGCAGCCGGGCTCGGCGTGGGTGGCGGTGGCCAGCGCGATCAGCCCTGCCGCGATGTCGTCGGCGTTCTCGGGCTTGGCCTTGATGATCGCGACGGTGCTGATCTCGGACACGCGGGTTCCCCTCGGGCGGCGACTGGTGGTGGCCCGATAGTGCCACGCGCACCCGTGCCGCGCTCGCGTGATCGGGCGGGCCCGTCGCGGCCGCGGACCGTCGCGCACGAGCGCCGCCCGTGAGAGGGTCGGGCCGTGAGCGTGGCCGTGCTGTCCGACATCCACGGGGTGCTGCCTGCGCTGGACGCTGTCCTGGCCGAACCTGCCGTCGCTGCGGCCGAGCTGATCGTCGTCACCGGCGACCACGCCGCCGGGCCGCAGCCGGGGCAGGTCCTCGATCGCCTGGTGTCGCTGGGGGGCCGGGTCGTCCTGGTGCGCGGTAATGCCGACCGGGAACTGGTCGCGCTGGCACGGGGCGAGGACATCGACGTCCCCGACGAGATCAGCCGCTGGGCCGCCGCCCGGCTCGAACCGCGCCACGTCGAGTTGCTGGCCGCGCTGCCGCACCCGGTCATCCGTGACCTGCCCGGGTTCGGGCCCACCGCGTTCTGCCACGGAACCGTCCGCGACGACGAGGAGGTCGTGCTCGTCGACACCCGCATCGGGCACTGGGTGGACGTGCTCGCCGAGCTCGATCCCGACGTGTCGACCGTGGTCTGCGGCCACACGCACATGCCGTTCGCGCGCCTGGCGAACGGGCGCATGATCGTCAACCCGGGCAGCGTCGGCATGCCCTACGGCCGGGTCGGCGCGCACTGGGCCGTGCTCGACGGCGGCGCGGTCACGTTGCGGCGCACCGTGTACGACGTGGACGCCGCGATCGCCGCCGTCACCGCCGACTGCTCCTACCCCGACGTCGTGGAGTGGACGGACTTCTTCCTGCGCGCCCGCGGGACCGACCTGGACGCCATCGCCGCCTTCGGCGCCCGAGACGGCCGCTGACCTACCCGGCCTCACCGCCGTCGCGCGCGTTTCGATCGAGCTGACCGGATCGGGGCGCCAGATCTGGTCAGCCCGGTCGCAACGTCGGACCTTCACCTATGCTAGGAACCCCTGGGTACTTCGACTCGTGCGCCACCCATGTACGAACGTCGTCACCACGGAATTCGCCCTACAGGCGTGCAGACGCGGACACCCCGCCGATCACGCTGCGATGCGAGGAGTTGTGTCCGATGACGTTGGAGCCCAGCGTTGCGCCTGAACCGGATCTGGTTCAGCTGCTCACCCCGGAGGGTGTGCGGGTCACCCACCCGGACTACTCCATCGACGTCACCGACGACGAGGTCCGCGCGCTGTACCGCGACCTCGTGCTCGTTCGGCGCATCGACTCCGAAGCCACCGCGCTGCAGCGGCAGGGCGAGCTGGGACTGTGGGCTCCGTGCCTGGGCCAGGAAGCGGCGCAGGTCGGCGCCGGCCGCGCGCTCCGGACCCAGGACATGGCCTTCCCCACCTACCGCGAGCACGGCGTGGCCTGGTGCCGCGACGTCGACCCGTTGGTGCTGCTGGGCCTGTTCCGCGGCACGAACCTCGGTGGCTGGGACCCGCTGGCCAACAACTTCGGGCTCTACACGATCGTCATCGGCGCCCAGACCTTGCACGCCGCCGGGTACGCGATGGGGGTGCAGCGCGACGGGGCCGTGGGCACGGGCGACCCCGAACGCGACACCGCCGTCCTCGCCTTCTTCGGCGACGGCGCGACCAGTCAGGGCGACGTCAACGAGGCGTTCGTCTGGGCCGCCGCCGGGAACCTGCCGGTCGTCTTCTTCTGCCAGAACAACCAGTGGGCGATCTCCGAGCCGGTGGAGCGCCAGACCCGGGTTCCGCTGTTCCAGCGCGCGGCCGGGTTCGGATTCCCCGGCCTGCGGGTCGACGGCAACGACGTGCTGGCCTGCCTGGCGGTGACCCGCGCAGCGCTGGAGCACGCCCGATCCGGTCAGGGCCCGATGTTCATCGAGGCGTTCACCTACCGCATGGGCGCGCACACCACCTCCGACGATCCGACCCGCTACCGCGTCTCCGACGAGCTCGAGCGGTGGAAGCTCAAGGACCCGATCGAGCGGGTGCGCTCCTACCTGACCCGCAGCACCGACACGCCGGCCTCCTTCTTCGCCGACGTCGACGCGGAGTCCGAACGGCTCGCCGAGCACGTCCGTGCGGGATGCCGGGCCCTGCCCGATCCCGATCCGCTGTCGGCCTTCGACCACGTCCACGTCGAGATGACCGACGAGCTGGCCGAACAGCGCGCGGACTACGCCGCCTACCTGTCCACCTTCGAGGGGGCGTCCTGACATGACAGTGCAGACGATGGCCAAGGCGCTCAACGCCGGCCTGCGCAAGGCGATGGAGGACGACCCGAAGGTGCTGCTCATGGGTGAGGACATCGGGCGCCTGGGCGGGGTCTTCCGCATCACCGACGGGCTGCAGAAGGACTTCGGCGAGGCGCGCGTGATCGACACCCCGCTCGCCGAGTCCGGGATCATCGGCACCGCGGTCGGGCTCGCGATCAGGGGCTACCGCCCCGTCTGCGAGATCCAGTTCGACGGCTTCGTGTACCCCGCGTTCGACCAGATCGTCAGCCAGGTCGCGAAGATGCACAACCGCTCCCAGGGCGCGGTGCGGTTGCCGATCACGATCCGGATCCCTTTCGGCGGCGGCATCGGTGCGGTCGAGCACCACTCGGAGTCGCCGGAGGCCTACTTCGCCCACACCGCTGGGTTGAAGGTCGTCGCCTGCTCCAATCCGGCCGACGCCTACGTGATGATCCAGCAGGCGATCGCCACCGACGACCCGGTCGTCTTCTTCGAGCCCAAGCGCCGGTACTGGACCAAGGGCGAGGTCGACGACGGAGACGAGCCGCTGCCGCTGCACTCGGCACGGATCGTGCGACCGGGGCGCGATGCCACGCTCGTCGCCTACGGCCCGATGGTGTCCACCGCGCTGGACGCCGCGACCGCAGCCGCTGCGGAGGGGCGTGAACTCGAAGTCATCGACCTGCGCTCGCTCTCGCCCATCGACACCGAGACCGTGGTCGGGTCCGTGCGCCGGACCGGGCGCCTGATCGTCATCCACGAGGCGTCGGTCTCCCACGGCATCGGCGCGGAGGTCGCGGCCCGGGTGCAGGAGAAGGCGTTCTACTCACTGGAAGCACCCGTCCTGCGCGTCGCCGGCTTCGACACCCCCTACCCGGCCAGCCGCATCGAGGAGGAGTGGTTGCCCGACATCGACCGCATCCTCGACGCCGTCGACCGCACGCTCGCCTACTGAGTCCCGGAGCCAGCCTGATGACCGATCTGAAACAGTTCCGTCTCCCGGACGTCGGCGAGGGCCTGACCGAGGCCGACATCCTGTCCTGGGCGGTGCAGCCCGGCGACACGGTCGTGGTGAACCAGACCCTGGTCGAGGTGGAGACGGCGAAGGCGGCCGTCGAGCTGCCGTCACCGTTCGCCGGAGTCGTCCACGCCCTGCACGCGGAGGCCGGTGAGACGGTCGCGGTGGGCAATCCCATCATCACCATCGACGTCGCGCCCGGTGGTTCCGGCGGTGCCGACGCCTCCGGTGGCGGCGCACCCGTCGTCTCCGACGCGGCTGGTGCCGCGGGGCCCGGCGTCGAGACTGCAGGCACGCCGCCCGCGCCGGCAGCGGCCTCCCCTGACCGCGGCGAACGGCAGGCGGTACTGGTGGGCTACGGCCCTCGCTCCGGTCCGGTGGCCCGCCGCGCCCGCCGGACTCCCGCCCAGGATGTGCCGGTTCCGACGGCGCAGGCCGCCTTCGCCGCGGTGCCTGTCCGCGACTGGCCGGAGTTCGTGCCCGAAGCCCCCGCACCCGCGCCCGCTCCCGCCGTCACGGCACCGTTGGAGATCCGGGACGCGCCGACGCTGGCGAAGCCACCGGTCCGCAAGCTGGCGAAGGATCTCGGCGTCGATCTGGCGACGTTGACCCCTACCGGCCCGCACGGCACGGTGTCGCGCGAGGACGTGCGCCGCGCCGTCGACGATGCGGCCGAGGCCGTCCCGGCGGGAGCCGTCCCGCCACGAAGGGCCGCCCCGGGATCAGCGGTGCGGGAGGAGCGGATCCCGATCAAGGGGGTGCGCAAGCACACGGCAGCGGCGATGGTCGCGTCCGCGTTCACCGCGCCGCACGTCACGGAGTTCATCACCGCCGACGTCACCGCGATGATGGACCTGCGCAAGCGCATCGCCGCCCGCCCGGACTTCGCCGGGGTCAAGGTGTCGCCCCTGCTGCTGGTCGCCCGCGCGGTGCTCTGGGCTGCACGCCGCACGCCGATCATCAACTCGACGTGGGACGACGCGGCCGGTGAGATCGTGGTCAAGCACTACGTCAACCTCGGCATCGCCGCCGCGACCGATCGCGGGCTGATCGTGCCCAACATCAAGGACGCCGACGCGCTCTCGCTGCGCGACCTCGCCGACGCCATGAGCGCCTTGACCGACACCGCCCGTTCCGGTCGGACCGGGCCCGCCGACATGTCGGGCGGGACGTTCACGATCACCAACGTGGGCGTGTTCGGGGTCGACACCGGCACCCCGATCATCAATCCGGGGGAGTCGGCGATCCTGGCGTTCGGCGCTGTCCGGCGTGCCCCCTGGGTGATCGAGCGCGACGGCGTCGAGAGCATCGAGCCGCGCTGGGTGACGCAGCTGGCGGTGTCCTTCGACCACCGGCTCGTGGACGGTCAGCAGGGGTCGCAGTTCCTCGCCGACGTGGCCGCCGTCCTGAGCGATCCGGGGTTGGCGCTCCTCTAAGTCAGCGCCCCGGTCGGGCCGCGGGATGATCGCGTTTCGCGAGCCGAGTCGGTATGGGATGGTCGATCCGGCGGTTCCACTCCGGCACTAGCCCCTTCGAATCGAAGGTAGGTGCTGGACGTCACTAATCGATAGGCGCTGATGGCTGGAATACGGCAGTGATTCGTTCGGTTGAACGGTATAGTTCACAACGAACGAAGGCACTGGCTCGGTCACCATCCGCACGGCTTCACATACACCGCACGGACGCAGATAACCGCTCCACCCGCCGCAGACACCGTCGTCAGCAAAGGGGCACCACCATGAACAGCATCACCAAGAAGTTCCGCGCCCGTCGCAACTCCGTCGCCCTGCAGCGCGCGATCCAGAACGCGCCCACGCCCGGGATGCGCGACGAGCTCCTCGCGATCGCTCAGCACCAGCTCGGCTGAGTCGCGTCCATACCTGCCTCGCCCCTCGGGGCAGGCATCCAAAAGGTCCGCACCCGTCAGGGTCCGGACCTTTTGCTGTTCCTGAGCGGGAACCGGCCGCGAGAGCACGGATGCCCCCCGCTGAGGTGGTCGAACGTGCTCTCGTCAGCCCGGTAACGCCGCCGCCGTCAGCCCGAGGCGTCAGCGGCCGAGCGCGTAGGCGGTACCGCCGCGGGACGTTGCGGCCGCCGTGAGCTCGTGCGTCACCGGGTCACGGCCGACCGCGCACAGGCGCCCGAGCGTCCACGCCCCGGACACCGTCACCTGATGCCCCCGGGCGCGCAGCTCGGCGATGGCGTCCGCGCCCAGCCGGGACTCCACGACCAGCCCCGCCGGCTCCATCTCGCGCGGGTAGAACGACGAAGGGAACGATGTCGTGTGCCAGGCCGGCGCGTCGATCGCGGCCTGCAGGTCCACGCCCGCTCCCAGGTGACGCAGCAGGAACAGCACCTGCCACTGATCCTGCTGATCACCGCCGGGGGTGCCGCAGGCCAGCACCGGCACGCCGTCGCGAAGGACCAGGGTCGGGCTCAGCGTGGTGCGGGGCCGCCGCCCGGGCGTGAGGGTGGACGCCAGCCCCGGTTGCAGCCAGGTCATCTGGGCGCGGCTGCCCAGGGGGAAACCGAGCGCGGGGATCACCGGCGAGGACTGCAGCCAGCCCCCGCTCGGGGTAGCGGAGATGATGTTGCCGCGGGAGTCGATGACGTCGAGGTGGCAGGTGTCGCCGCGCTGCTCACCGTGGCGCCCGACCGTCGGCTCACCCAGCCCGGCACCGGCCCCGCCGGCGAACCCGTGCCCGGCGACACCGTCGGGGAGCCGGGGCTCGCGGCCGCCCGGCCGTCCGGGACGCAGTTCGCTCGAGGCGACATCCCCGATCAGCGCGCGCCGCGCCCGCGCGTAGTCCGGATCCAGCAACGCCGCGAGCGGCACCGTCGGGTCATCGCCGTAGAACGCCTCCCTGTCCGCGAACGCCAGCTTCAGGGCCTCGACCGTGACGTGGACGCCCTCAGCGGTGCCCAGGTCGGGCAGCGATCCGTCCAGGAGGGCCAGTGTCTGGAGCAGCACAGGTCCCTGGCCCCACGGTCCGGTCTTGGCGATCGTCGCGTCGCCGAACGTGCCGAGCGCGGGTGCCTCGAACCCGGCGCGCCAGCCCGCGAGGTCCCCCGCCGCGAGCAGCCCCGGATGATCGGCGCCGCTGGAGTCGCGCAGGGAGCGGCGCTGGAACGCGACGATCTCCTCGGCGACGAAACCCTCCCGCCAGCGCATCCTGGCCGCATCGATAGCGGCCTCCCGCGTCGCCCCGGTGCACGCCGCCAGGCGCTCGAGCACCGCCGCCCACGCCGGGTTCCGGTGCCGTTGCCACGGAGCGGGGACCTGCCCGCCAGGAAGCCAGTGCGCGGCAGAAGTCGGCCAGTGTTCGGTGAACAGGCGCTCGACGGCGGCGATGGTGCGGGTGACGGCCGGGAGCAGCCGGTGCCCGTCGCGGGCCAGGGTAACGGCCGGCGCGAGGACCTCGGCCAGCGTCATCGTGCCGTGCTCGCGCAGCAACAGGAACCACGCGTCGACGGCGCCGGGCACCACCGCGGCGAGCGGTCCCGAGCCAGGTACCAGGCCGAGGCCGAGCGCGGTGAACGCCTCGGGTGTCGCGGCGGCCGGCACCGGTCCCTGACCGCACAGGACGGTGGGAGTGGGGTCCTGCGCCGTCGCGAAGATCGCCGGCACGTCTCCGCCGGGGCCGTTGAGGTGCGGCTCGACGACGTGCAGGACGAACGCGCCCGCCACCGCTGCGTCGAAGGCGTTGCCACCCGCGTCGAGCATCGCCATGGCCGCGGAGCTGGCGAGCCAGTGGGTGCTGGCGACCATGCCGAACCGGCCGGTGCGGGTGGCGCGCGGGGAGGTGGGCATGGCCTCATCCTGACAGCGTCGTGCCCGGCCGGCGCGGCAGGCCGAGCGGCGCAGCGGAGGCGGGTCGAGCACGACAGCCGGAGGCGGGTGGAGCGGCGCCGCGGGGGGCGGCAGGACAATCGTCCGCGGACACGGGACAATGCGGTATGCGCACATTTCCCCGAATCGCCGCTGCACTGGTCGCCGTGATGGCACTGGCCACCGCGTGCACGGCCTCCTCGAGCGCTAGCCGGTCCCCGAGCGTCTCGACCACTCCGACCGTCGCCGTCGTCACGACACCACCGGCGACGACCGCGCCCAGGACGACCGCGCCGAAGCCGTTCGTGCCCAAGGCGTTCACCACCCTGCCGGCGTCGCCCGACCAGACCGCGCGCACGGGCGAGAAGGCGGCCGACTGCCCCTACGTCGCCACGCGGAAGGCCTGGGACCTGGAGGGCAACCGGATGGGGCTGACGACGACCTTCGGAGCGAGCCCGGTGGGGTGCCGCTTCTACTTCCTCTACGCCGACCACCACGTGGTGCTGGAGATCGCGCCGACCCGCTTCACGAGCAACGTCCTCGCCCACAACGCCATGGTGCTGACCGCGGAGAAGGGCACCGAGGCCGCCATTCCCCGCAGCGCGGGCGGACTGGACGCCGTCGTCTTCCGCACGAAGTTCTACGGGCCCGACGGCGCCTCGGACTGGGCGTGCGCGTTCACCAAGGGCACCACCATGGTCGTCATCCGGACCGACCAGACGAACACCTCCGAGGACGCGGTGAACGTCGCGAAGGCGATCGTGTCGCACTTCTGATTCCGGTGCACAGATCTACTTGAAGCTTCAAGTAGATGGTGGCACAATGGCATTATGAACACTCCCGAGACGGATCAGACCCAGCCCGCCGACCAGGACGACCGGATGCCCGCGCTGTACATCGGCCACGGCGCGCCGCCCCTGGTCGACGACGAGCTGTGGGTCAGCCAGCTCGCCGCCTGGGCCGGCGACCTGCCGCGCCCCACGTCGATCCTGATGGTGTCCGCGCACTGGGAGTCCGCCCCGCTCATGCTCGGCTCCGTCGAGCCCGGAACCCCGCTGGTCTACGACTTCGGCGGCTTCGCGCAGCGCTACTACGAGATGACCTACACCGCGCCGGCGGCACCGGAACTCGCCGCGTCCGTCACCGCGCTCATGCCCGACAGCGAGCCCGTCGTCCAGACGCGCCGGGGCCTGGACCACGGCGCGTTCATCCCCCTGACCGTCATGTACCCCGACGCCGACATCCCCGTGCTGCAGATGTCCCTGCCGACGCTCGACGCGGGGCGGCTGTTCGACCTCGGCCGCCGCCTGCGTCCGCTGCGGGACGAGGGCGTCCTCATCATCGGCTCGGGGTTCATGACCCACGGGCTGCCGTTCCTGCGCGACTTCTCGCCGAACGCCGCCGCGCCGGGCTGGTCCACGGACTTCGATCTCTGGGCCGCCGAGGCGATCGCCGGCGGCGACACGGACGCGCTGATGAACTTCCGCGCCGCCGCCCCGGGCATGCCCTACGCCCACCCGACAGTCGAGCACCTCGCGCCCCTCTTCGTGACCCTCGGCGCCGCGACCGACACGCACGCGCCGGCCCAGCAGGTCATCGACGGCTACTGGATGGGTCTGGCCAAGCGTTCCCTCCAGGTGGCGTAACCGCCCGCCCGCGCCCCGAGCACGATCGACCACCGGTAGCGGGGACTTCCTTGCTCCCGTCGCGGCCCGGGTGACTAGCGTGGGGGCCGTGACGGGGATCAGGGTTCGTGCGCCCCAACTGCAGGGCAGCGACTGGATCAACGTGGACCATCCGCTCACGCTGGCCGAGCTGCGCGGCAAGATCGTCGTCCTCGATTTCTGGACGTTCTGCTGCATCAACTGCCTGCACGTGATCGAGGAACTGCGCGCTCTCGAGGCCCGCTTCGCCGACGAGGTCGTCGTGATCGGCGTGCACTCGCCGAAGTTCGCGCACGAGGCCGACCCGGTCGCGGTGGCGGCCGCCGTCGAGCGCTACGAGATCCACCACCCCGTCGTGAACGACCCCGCGCTCGGCACCTGGCGCCAGTACGCTGTGCGCGCCTGGCCCACGCTCGTGGTCGTGGACCCGGAGGGATACGTGGTCGCCGAAGCGGCCGGCGAGGGACAGGTCAGCGCCCTGAGCATGGTGATCGCCGACCTCGTGGTCGAGCACGAGGCCAGAGGGACCCTGCGTCGAGGGAGCGCGCCGTACGTCGCGCCGATCCCGGAGCCGTCCACGCTCCGCTTCCCCGCCAAGGCGGTTCTGCTCCCCGCCGCCCGCACCGGGCGCTCCCGCGATTCGCTGCTCGTCGCCGACGCGGGGCACCACAGTGTCGTCGAGCTCGACGCCGATGCCTCGACGGTCCTGCGGCGGGTCGGCGGGGAACGAGGACGCGCCGACGGTGCCCGGCCCCGGTTCGCCGAGCCCGGGGGAGTCGCGCTCCTGCCGGCGGAGCTCGCCGACGAGTTGGGTTACGACGTGCTCGTCGCAGACACGGCCAACCACCTCGTGCGCGGGCTGCGCCTGAGCGACGGCGCCGTCACCACGGTCGCCGATCTCACCGCGGTCGAGCTGCACACGATCACCGGACGCGTCCCCCCGGTGATGTCGCCGTGGGACGTCGCCTGGTGGCCGGAGCGCCGGTGCGCGGTCGTCGCCGCTGCCGGGGTCCACCTGCTGCTCGGAGTCGATCCCCGCTCCGGCGCGGTCGAGATCCTGGCCGGCACCACGGTCGAAGGGCTCAAGGACGGCCCCGCGCTCGACGGCTGGCTCGCGCAGCCGTCGGGACTCGCCGTCAACGGCGACCGGGTCTGGTTCGCCGACGCGGAGACGTCCGCGCTGCGGTGGCTGACCCTGGCGGGTGAGGTGCACACCGCGGTGGGCGAGGGGCTCTTCGACTTCGGCCACGTGGACGGCCCGGCCGCGCAGGCCAGGCTGCAGCACCCGCTGGGCGTGGCGCTGCTGGCCGACGGCTCGGTGGCCGTGGCCGACACCTACAACGGCGCGCTGCGCCGCTTCGACCCCGTCGCCGCCGAGGTCACCACGCTCGCCGGCGAGCTGGCCGAACCCAGTGGGATCGTCGTCACCGACGACCACGTCCTCGTCGTGGAGTCCGCCGCGCACCGGATCACCGCCGTCGCCACGACCGGGGCACTCGCCGTCTCCGGCCCGGCGCTCTCGACGAGCCGACCCGCCGCCGAGCTGGCACCGGGTGCCGTGGCGCTGCGGGTCACGTTCACGCCCCCGCCGGGGCGCACCATCGACGACCGCTTCGGACCGTCGACCCATCTGTCGGTCAGTGCCTCACCGCCGGAACTGCTGCTGGAGGGCGCGGGCGACGGGACCGAGCTGGAGCGCCGGCTGCGGGTGGCGCCGATCGACGGCGTCCTGCACATCACCGCCCAGGCGGCGTCCTGCGACGACGGTGCCACCGACAACCCCGCCTGCTACCTGAGCCGCCAGGACTGGGGCGTCCCGATCGTCAGCGCGCCCGCCGGAGCGAGCGAGCTGACCTTGATGCTGCTGGGCTAGCCTGCCGCGCCGTCGACGAGGGCGGCGCGCAGCGACTCGGCGTCTGTCTCGGTCCAGCCGTTGGCGCGCAGCCAGCCGCCGACCCCGCCGAAACGGGCCTCGATGTCGTCGAGGAGCGCGTCCATCGTCTCGGCCTGCGGCGTGTTGCGGGCCACGTCGAGGATGTGCTCGGCGGCGCCGTAGGTCTTCGAGCCGGCCAGGCGTTCGAGGATCCGGTGGATGCGGTCACCGGTGGCGAGGTAGTCGGCGAGGACCTCGTCCCGAGGAACGCCGACCTCGAGCAGGGCCAGCGCGACGATGACCCCGGTCCGGTCCTTGCCCGCCGCGCAGTGCACGAGGGTGGCACCGGACGACGCGGCGATGAGCCGCAGGGCCTGCAGCACCGAGTCGGGGCGGTTGGCCAGGTACTTGCCGTAGATGTCGGCGACCGCGTCGACCTGCCCCGGTTGGCGGCGCTGCCACGGGAGCAGCGCGTAGATGCTGCCCTCGATGTCCGGCGTGGCCGCCTCGGGGAACAGGGAGAGGTTGTGGATCTCGACGCCGCCCACCTCGGTCAGGGGCCCCGGTCCCTCGCCGGCGACCTCGGCGGCCGTGCGCAGGTCGAGCACGGTCGTCACGCCCCGGGTGTGGACGAGTTCGGCGATGTCGCCGGGGGTGAGGTCCTGCAGGTTGTCCGAGCGGAGCAGGCGCCCGGACCTGACCTGGCCGCCCCCGGCCAGTGGCAGGCCACCGACGTCACGGGCGTTGGCGAGGCCGTCCAGTTCGATCCAGTGCGGTGTGGTCACGCGTCGAGCCTGCCATGTCCGGCGCGCTGGGTAGGGTCAGTGCGGACCGCATCACACCGAACCGAGGAGGGCAGTAGTGGCCGAGCTGGATCCCGTCGTCGAGGTCCGCACCGTCGACGCCAAAGGACGGGTGTCCGCGGAGTCGGTCATCTGGCCCGTCCGAGCCGGCGCGGAGTGGGCGGCCCGGCTGCTGATCCTCGGCGCCGCCGTCTACATCCTGCTCCGCCTGCTGGAGAAGATCAGCCTCGTCGCCTTCGCGCTCGTGCTCGCGCTGTTCTTCGCCTCCGTCCTGCATCCGGCCGAGGTGCAGCTGCGCCGGGTGGTCCGGCGCCGGTCGCTGTCCTCGGCGATCGTGCTCATCGGCGGCATCCTGGTGTTCGGCCTCGTCGGCTGGTTCGTGGTCGATCAGATCGCCACCCATTCCAGCGCCCTGTCCACCCAGGTCAACGAGGTCAGCGACAAGGTCAAGCGCTGGCTGCAGACCGGCCCGCTGCACATCCGCGCGGCTGACCTCAACAACTGGACGAACAACATCACCGACACGCTGAAGGCGCACCAGGGTCAGCTCGTGTCCGGTGCCGTGTCGACCGCCCAGACGGTGCTCGAGGTGGTCGGCGGGCTGGTGCTGGCGCTGTTCAGCACGTTCTTCCTGCTCCGCGACGGGGAGCTGATCTGGCACTTCGTGCTGCGGTTGATCCCGCGCTCCTCGCGCCGCCGGGTCGACATCGCGGGGGAGCGCGGCTGGCACACGCTGGCCGGCTACGTCCGCGGCCAGGTGACGATCGCATTCATCCACGCCGTGACGATCTTCGTGGTCCTCGAGATCCTGCGCGTCCCGCTCGCGGCGGCACTGGCCGTCCTGATCTTCCTGGGGTCGTTCGTCCCGATCCTCGGGCTCACGATCAGCGGCGCCCTCTGCATCGGTGTCACCCTGCTGGAGCACGGCGTCACCGCTGCCGTCGTGGTCGGCGCCGCCATCATCGTGCTGGTGCAGCTGGAGGGGAACCTGCTGCAGCCGCTGATCATGAGCCGCGCGGTCCACATCCACCCGCTCGCCGTCGCGCTCGCGGTGGCAGCGGGCACGACGCTCTACGGCATCGTCGGCGCGCTGATCTCGGTCCCGCTCGTGGCGTTCCTGAACTCCTTCATCCGCGGCCTGCGCAACGAGCCGCCGGACCCGGTCACCGAGGGAGAGACCGACGAGGAGATCGATGCCGGCCCCGCCGCGGCCGGGACAGGCGCCACGGCGGTCTCCGAGAACTGATCAGGAGCTACCTGCTCGTCGGATCCCTCCGACCTGGCGTGACCTGATCAGAACGAGGACTCGGCGACGTCCATCAGGTGGTTGTCGATCCGCTCGGCGACCTTGCGCCGGGCGGTCAGCTCGGGCAGCACCGTCTGGGTGAAGAAGCGGGCGACGGCGACCTTGCCCTCGTAGAACGCCTTGTCCGAGGCGGAGACGCCGTTCGCGTCCAGCGTGGTCAGGGCGACCGCGGCACCGCGCAGCAGCAGGTAGGCCACCGCCAGATCCCCGGCGCTCATCAGCAGCCGGGTGGCGTTCTGGCCGACCTTGTAGACGTTGCGGATGTCCTCCTGCGCACTCGTCAGCTGAGCGATCATGGCCTGGACCATGCCGCCCACGTCGCCGAGAGCGCGCTGCAGAGCCTCGCGCTCCTCCTTCAGCCGTCCCTCGTCGGCGATGGACTCGCAGAAGGCCTGGATCTCGGCGGTCAGCACGCCCAGCGCGGCGCCCTTGTTGCGGACGATCTTGCGGAAGAAGAAGTCCTGGGCCTGGATGGCCGTGGTGCCCTCGTACAGGCTGTCGATCTTCGCGTCGCGGATGTACTGCTCCAGCGGGTAGTCCTGCAGGTAGCCGGATCCGCCGAAGGTCTGCAGCGACTGCGCGAGCTGTTCGTAGGCGCGCTCGCTCGACACTCCCTTGACGATGGGCAGGAGCAGGTCGTTGAGGTCGTTGAGCGCCGTGGTGTCCGTGCCCGCGAACTCCGCCTCCTGGATCTGGTCCTGGACCGAGGCGGTGTAGTAGGTCACTCCGCGCAGTCCCTCGGCGTAGGCCTTCTGCAGCATCAGGCTCCGGCGTACGTCGGGGTGATGGATGATCGTGACGCGGGGCGCCGTCTTGTCCGAGCTCTGCGTGAGGTCGGCGGACTGGACGCGCGTCTTGGCGAAGTCCAGGGCGTTGAGGTATCCGGTCGACAGCGTCGCCATGGACTTCGTGCCGACCATCATGCGGGCGTGCTCGATGACCCGGAACATCTGGGCGATGCCGTCGTGCACGTCGCCGACCAGCCAGCCGACGGCCGGTTCCTTCTCGCCGAAGCGGAGCTCGCACGTGGTGGACGCCTTGAGCCCCATCTTGTGCTCGACGTTGGTGACGTACGCGCCGTTGCGCTCGCCCAGCTCGCCGGTCTCGGGGTCGAAGTGGAACTTGGGGACGACGAACAGCGACAGCCCCTTGGTGCCCGGTCCGGCGCCGACGGGGCGGGCCAGCACCAGATGGATGATGTTCTCGGTCATGTCGTGCTCGGCCGAGGTGATGAAGCGCTTGACGCCCTCGATGTGCCACGTGCCGTCGGCCTGTTCGATGGCGCGGGTGGTGCCGGCGCCGACGTCGGATCCCGCGTCGGGCTCGGTCAGGACCATGGTCGATCCCCAGCGGCGGTCGACCATGAACTGGGCGACCTTGCGCTGCGCGTCGTTGCCGATCTCGTGCAGCAGCGCGGCGAACGCGGGGCCGCTGGCGTACATGTGCACGGCGGGGTTCGCGCCCAGGATCATCTCGACGGTGGCCCAGTAGAGCGAGCGCGGGGCGACGGTGCCGCCGAGCGCGGGCGGGAGGCTCAGGCGCCACCACTCGGCGTCCTCGTGGGCCTTGTAGGACTTCTTGAACCCGGCGGGCATGGCGACCGAGTTGGTGGCCGGATCGAACACGGGCGGCGTCCGGTCGGTCTCGGCGAAGGACTCCGCGATCGGGCCCTCGGCCAGGCGGCGGACCTCGTCGAGGATGCCGCGGCGCGGTGTCGGCGTCGATGTCGGCGAACGGCCCGTGGCCGAGCCGCTGACCGGTGCCGAGAACCTCGAACAGGAGGAACTCGATGTCACGCAGGTTGCTCTTGTAGTGGCTCATGGCGGTGCTCCCAGGATCAGCGACGGACCGGCTACCGACCGGTAACTCCCAGGGTATTACCCACCAGTAACATCACGCAACCGCCAGCGGGCCGCGGTTTTTCAGCACCCGAGGGGCGTCCTGGCGGCGGGAGTCCCCTCCCACGGACGAAGCGATGTGCGGCCCGTCCGCCGGGCGCGATCAGGACAGGACGCGCAGCCGGATCGTCTCGGGCATCGCCCGGATCTGGTCGACGATCGCCTGGGTGGTCCCGCTGGCGCTGTCGGTGACGACGTAGCCGACCTCACCGCGGGTGCCGAGCAGCTGCGCCTCGACGTTGACGCCCTGGTCGGCCAGCACGCTGTTGATGCGGGCGAGCACGCCGGGCACGTTGTGGTGCAGGTGCACGAGCCGCAGCATGTCCGGCGCGCCGGGGGAGGGCGATCGGCGGGAGGTTGACGCTCAGCGAGGTGTTGCCCTCGCTGACGAAGTCACGGAACTTGCCGGCGACGAACTGGCCGATGTCCTGCTGGGCCTCCTCGGTCGAACCGCCGATGTGCGGGGTGAGGATGACGTTGGGCAGCCCGCGCAGTTCGGAGACGAACTCGTCGCCGCGCCCCTTCGGTTCCTCGGGGAACACGTCGACGGCGGCCCCGACGATCCGGCCGGACTCGATGCCGGTGCGCAGGGCGGCGTAGTCCACGACGAACCCCCGGGAGAGGTTCAGGAAGACGCTGCCGGGCTTCATGGCTGCGAACTCGGCGGCGCCGAAGATGTTCTTGTTCGACGCGCGGCCGTCCACGTGCAGGGTGACGACGTCGGCCTCGGCCAGCAGTTCGGAAAGCGAGTCGCAGCGGCGCGCGTTGCCCAGCGCCAGCTTGTCGGCGGCGTCGAAGAAGATCACACGCATGCCCAGGTTCTCGGCGAGCACCGACAGCTGCGTCCCGATGTTGCCGTAGCCGACGATCCCCAGCGTCCGCCCACGCACCTCGTGCGCGCCGTCGGCGGACTTGTCCCAGACCCCGGCGTGCATGCCCTCGTTCTTCTCCGTGAGCCGGCGCGTCAGCGCGATCAGCTCGGAGATCGCCAGCTCGACGACGCTGCGGGTGTTGCTGAACGGCGCGTTGAACACGGCGATCCCGCGGGCGGAGGCGGCCTGCAGGTCGATCTGGTTGGTGCCGATGCAGAACGCCCCGATCGCGATCAGATCGGTGGCCGACTCGATCGCCCGGGCGGTGACGTTGGTCTTGGAGCGCACGCCCACCAGGTGGACGCCGGCCAGCCTGGAGACGAGTTCGTCCTCGTCCAGGGCGCGGTCGACGGTCTCGACGACGTAGCCGGCCGAGGTCAGGATGTCCTCCGCGTCGGGATGGATCTGCTCGAGCAGCAGGGCGCGCAGCGGAGTGGAGTGCACGGGGGTGTCCTTCGTCGGTACGGCAGGTGAACTGGCAGGGATGCAACCGCGCTCGATTCTACGGGCGCGGTCGCGGGTCCCCGGCATCCGGCTGGGACGGGGGCGCCGGTCCCGGAGATCTCGCTGAGTGTCCGCTGTGAACTTGTTAACACGTTCAACTACTATCGCGGAGTGAAGATGAATTCCAGTCCTACTCCGCAGGAGCAGTCGCCCCGCTGGCTCGACGAGAACGAGCAGCGCAGCTGGCGCGCGTTCCTCTACGGCACGCAGCGCTTCTTCGAGGAGATGGATCGCGACCTGCTTCAGGAGTTCGGCGTTCCGCACGGCTACTACGAGATCTTCGTCCGGCTGTCCGAGGCACCGGAGCACTCCATGCGGATGAGCGATCTCGCCGAGGTCACGCGGTCCTCGCGGAGCCGGCTGTCGCATGCCGTCGCGCGGTTGGAGGAGCTGGGCTACGTCGAGCGGCAGGACTGCCCCACCGACCGGCGCGGTCAGGTCGCCCGTCTGACCGATGCCGGTGTCGAGCTGCTCGAGCGTGCCGCGCCGCACCACGTCGAATGGGTGCGCACGCACCTGCTGGATCCGCTCACTCCCGACCAGGTCGAGGTGCTCGGCCAGATCGGGCGGGCGGTCTACCGCACGTTCGAGGGCGACGCCGCCACCGGCTGAGCTACGGCAGCTCGTGCCGGGCCGCCGCCTGCTCGAGCTCGGCCTGCTCCGCCTTGGCCACCCGCGTCTCGGCCGCGACGTCGATCGTCTTGGCCAGGTACCAGTACAGCAGGCCGGCCACGGGCAGCCCGATGAACAGCGAGATGTCGGCGCCGTCGAGCTTGTGGGCGATCCACCCCACGTACAAGGTGCCGACGGAGAAGAACGGCGTCATCGCGACGAACCCGACCAGGTAGGCGATGATCCCGCGCCAGCCCCAGCGGCCGTACATACCGTTGGGGTTGAAGATCTCGGCGATCGCGTAGTGGCCCCGTCTGACGATGTAGTAGTCGACGAGGTTGACCGCCGTCCACGGGATGAACAGGTAGAGGACGAGCAGGAGGAAGTTCTCGAAGTTGGCGAGGAAGTTGGCGGTGGCAGCCAGCGCACCGATGACCGACAGGGCGCCGGTGATCCCGACCGTGATCGCCCGCACGCTCGTGCGTCGGCTTCACCTTCTTGAACGAGTCCAGGGCGCTGATCAGTGTGAGCGAGCCGCCGTACATGTTGAGCGCGGTGACCGACGCCAACCCCAGCGCCGCGAGGATCAACACGATCGCGCCGAAGCCGGTGAACACCTTGTCGCCGACCTGGTTGATCTCCGGGATGCCGGTGCCGCTGAACTTGTCGCCGGCCCAACCCGCGAGCAGCGCGCCGACGACCATCAACCAGCCGCCGCCCAGCGCGGAGCCCCAGTAGGTCCAGTAGAAGGTCTTGCGGACGGTGACGCCCGGTGGCAGGTAGCGCGAGTAGTCCGAGACATAGATCGCCCAGCTGATCTGATACCCCGCGACCACGCCGAACTGTGCCAGGAACGGCGTCCACTTGAAGCCGCTGAAGGTGAAGGCGCCTGCCGGGTAGTGCAGGAAGCAGACGGCGACGGTGAAGATCCCGAAGATGACGAGCATCAGGTAGGTCAGCACCTGCTCGGCGCGGTGGATGAGGTCGTACCCCACGAGTGCGATCACGAACGCGAGCACCGTGACGACGACGACCCAGAGCTTGACGGCGCCGTGCGCGGTCGTGTGCATGGCCTCGCCGGCCAGGATCGTGTTGAAGACGTTGAAGCCCGCGTACTGGACGTAGGCGAACAACCACACGAGCAGCGCGCCGATGTAGCCGAACTGCGGCCGCGACTGGATCATCTGCGGGAGCCCCAGCTGCGGGCCCTGCGCGGAGTGGAACGCCATGAACAGGGTGCCCAGCAGGGTGCCGAGCACGATCGAGATCAGCGACCAGACCAGGTTGCCGCCGTCGAAGAAACTGATCAGGCCGACGGCGAGCGTGGCGATCTGCGCGTTGGACATGAACCACAGCGGCCCCAGGTGCCAGAGCTTGCCGTGCCGCTCGTCCAGCGGGACGTAATCGATCGAACGGACCTCGACACCACTGATGCGGGGCTGCTGCGAGATGGTCATGGGCGCATCGTGGACTATGGGGATGCCCAGGGCAACCAACCCCGAGGCGACGCGCCGCAGCGGATCGGGGCCGCCCAGCGGATCGTGGTCGCCCGGCGGATCGTGACGCGCCGCAGCGGATCGGGGCCGCCCAGCGGATCGCGGGCGCTCAGCGGATCGCGGGCGCTCAGCGGCCGAGTAGGGACACCGCCCGGCGCAGGCTCCGTTCCCGGGCGGCCAGCTCTCGGGCGTAGAGCAGCCCGTAGGTGAAGCCGTTGGAGCCATTCGCCGTGCCCGCACGCGCGCCCAGCCGGCGCAGGACCGCCGCGGCGAGGACGCTGTCCTGGTGGTCGCCCAGAGTGTCCTGGATTCCCGAGAACCGCGCGACCGCCCGCGTGGCCGCCTTCCTGCCCAGCACGGGTCCGGCCAGTTCCGCGGCGTAGCGGGCGCGCTTGCCCGCCTTGCGCACCCGGTGGAGATCCTCGGCGCTGCCTGTCGCTGCCGCCGCGGCCATCCGCCGCGTCACCGTGCGGCGGGCCTTGGCCACATGGCGCCGCAGCTCGCGCGGCGCGCCCCCGGCAGCCGGGGTGAACGGCGGCTCGGTGGCCCAGTCGCCCGCGGTGCGCAGCAGCGCCAGGTACCGCTCGGAGGACAGCGCCTCGGCCAGCGTCTGCCGGTGCGCCAGTTCCTCGGCTAGCAGGTGCTGGTCGATGTCGGCCGCCACCGGCCCGAGCACGTCCTCGGCAGGCAGCTGTGCCAGGGACAGCGTCAGCCTCTCCCGCAGTACCTGCCGGTCACGGACCTCACCCAGCAGCCCCGCGTACCAGGCCAGTTCGGTGTCGAGGTGGTGCGCCGGCTCGGCGTCCAGGAGCGGGGCGAAGGTGCGCAGCGTGCTGCGCAGGCGGCGGGTGGCGACCCGGGTCCGGTGGATCGCTCCCGCGCCCCGCCGGAGTCCGAGGTCGCCGGCGATGAGCTGCCGGTACTGCTCGCGCACATAGGCGGTGATCACCGCCGCGGCCGACTCCTCCGCGATCGCGCCGTGCCGCGCCCGCCTGGGCCCCAGCACCTGCGCCAGTTTCGACGACGACGGCGAGCGATGCGCCCCGGCTGCACGCAGCTCGGTGCCGAGTGCGGACAGAGTCGACTCGTCGCCGTCCGCGCCGAGCTCCACCTCGACCTCGCGCCACTCCCGGACCGGGCCGGCCTCGCCCGCGACCGCCCGGACGTGGTCGTCGGCGATCTCGGCGACCAGGCCACCGGCCGCGGTGCGGATCCGCTGCACGTCCCGCCGGGTGCGGATGGTCGCCACCGGTTGCAGGGGCCGGGCGGTCGTCACCCCGAGCAGCAGCCGGCTCAGCTCGTCGGGCACGCCCTCGCCCGCGTCGCCGTCGCCGTCGCCGTCGCCGTCGCCGTCGCCGTCACGGAGCGGGAGGCGGATCTCGGTGCGCGCGCGCCCGGCGGGGACCTTGAGGTGCCAGCCGGTGTCGGCGTCACCGGTCCGCCGGCGCAGGGTCATCCGGTGGGCGAGCAGGGCCAGGTCCGCGGTGTCGTAGTACTCGCTCGTCAGGCGGAGTGATGCCGACTCGACGGACCCTCCCTCGGGCGCGTGGCCGGACACGTCGGGCACCACGAACTCGGGCCCGACGTCGTACTTGTCCTCGCGCTCGCGCTGGTCGGCTGTCATCGGGCCATTGTCCGCTGCCGCGAGCCCGTCCGGTCGATCAGTCGTGCGTGACCGTCCCGGCGTGATGCGGCTGGAGGCGGGCGACGAACTGGTAGCCGAACACGGTGGGACGCAGCCGGACGAGGCGGCGGTCGATGCGGCCGGCCAGGCGGGAACGCCAGCTGTCGTCGCGGCTCAGCACGGCGAGGGGGAGGCCGGTGTAGGTCAGCTCGAGCAGATCCAGCCCGTTCGCGGTGAACAGGCGGCGCAGGCTCTTGCGGGTGAAGAACCGCAGGTGCGTGGCGTCCAGGATGCCGCGGCGGTCGTAGTCGAAGGTGCCGAGCGTGGTGCGCCCGCGGGAGTACCAGTGCGCGAAGTTGGGTGTGGAGATGATCAGCTGCCCGTCCGGCCCGAGGACGTCGGCCATCTGGCGCAGCAGGCGTCCGGGATCGCGCACGTGCTCGATGACGTCGGCGGCGATGACGAGGTCGAAGTCCCCGCCGACTGCCGTAGGGATGCCGTCCTCCAGATCGCCCAGGGCGAACTCGTCCACCCGCTCGCGCACGCCGGGGATCTCCATGCTGTCGACGCCGACGACGTGATGGCCCAGCGCGCGGACGCGCTCGGACAGGCGCCCGCCGGAACAGCCGAGGTCCAGCACGCGTCCGGGCGGGAGGCCCTGGAGCAGGTTCATGATCACGGTGTGGGAGGTGCCCTCGCCCTCCTTCAGGTCGTACTCGGCGCTCGTCGGCACCCAGCTGTGCGTGCCGATGCCGACCTTGGTGAGGCGGTACTGCACGACGTCGCGCACCACGTCGCGGGCGTACTTCATGCCGTCCACGTAACAGATCTCGTCGCCGTAGTAGGTGGGGATCGGGATCTCCACGATCCGCTTCCCGGCGTCGAGCAGCTGCACGATGATCTGCGTGTCGAAGTCGAACTGATCGGTGTTGAACTCGATCGGCAGCCCCGCCAGCGCCGACATCCGGTACGCGCGGTACCCGGAGTGGAACTCGGTCAGGTCGGCGTCGAGGAGCTTGTTCTCCACCATCGTCAGGATGCGGTTGCCGAGGTACTTGTAGAGCGGCATCCCGCCGTCCCGGGCGGATCCGGGGACCATCATCCGGGAACCGAAGACCGCGTCGGCCTCTCCCCGGATCAGGGGCGCGACCATGTCGGGCAGAGCTTCCGGCGCGTACTGGCCGTCCCCGTGGAGCAGGACGACGATGTCCAGGCCCTTGTCCATGGCGAGCTTGTAGCCGGCCTTCTGGTTGCCGCCGTAGCCGAGATTGCTGATGTGGCGGACCACGGTGGTCGGGACCGAGTTGGCCTCGCGCCAGGCCAGCCCGACGTCGACGGTGTCGTCGTGGCTGGCGTCGTCGGAGATGATGATCTCGTCGATCTGGTCGCGGAACCCGACCGGAATCCGGTCCAGCGTCGCCTGCAAAGTGGACACGGCGTTGTAGGTCACCACGAGGATGCCGATTCTGGGGCGGTCGCCGGACTCCGAGAGCATGGCCCTACTCTTGCCCACCGGCGCGGGATCGGACAACTTCCGCGCGGGCCCGCCGCGTGGCGGAGGACCGGGCGTCACCGCCGGGGGCGGACTACCAGCAGAGAATGATCGGGCCGTCGTCGTCGTCGAGGTGCGGCGCCACCGGCTCGGTCTCGACCGCCTGCTGGCCGGGACGGAGATAGCTGGCAGCGTTCAGGGCGCGCTCGAAGCTGCTCATGTCGATCTCGTTGTGTCCCATGCCTAGATGACGATCTTTCCCGCCGGGGGTGACGGCAACGGCGAGTGACCTGCGTCACATCCGGAGTCGCGGAGCTTGATGGTGATGCGGATCCAGGCGTGGTTGGGTCGGTCCCGTGACCTCCGCTCCGCCACCGGCCGCCGATCCGGGCGCCGGTGCGCGCCCCATCGCCCTGGTCACCGGGGTCAGTCGGCGGGTCGGTATCGGAGCCGCCGTGGCCGAGGAACTCGCGGCGACGGGGTGGGACCTGGCCCTGACGCAGTGGCGCCCCTACGACGAGCGCATGCCATGGGGGAGCGACGGTTCGGACCTGGAGGGAGTGGTCGCCTCGCTGCGGGTACGCGGCGCGCGGGTGGTCACGGTCGAGGTCGATCTCGAGTCCCCCGACGCCGCGCCCGCGCTGTTCGACCAGGTCCGCGCCGAGCTCGGCGACGTCACCGCGCTGGTGCTGAGCCACGCGGAATCGGTCGACTCCGACATCCGCACGACGACGATCGAGAGTTTCGACCGGCACATGGCCGTCAACGCCCGCGCCGCGTGGCTGCTCATCCGGGAGTACGCGCTGCGCCTGCGCGCCCCGTTCGGCGCGGGACGGATCGTCGCGCTGACCAGCGATCACACCGCGCACAACCTCCCCTACGGTGCGAGCAAGGGCGCCCTGGACCGGATCGTCGTGGCCGCCGCGCGGGAACTCGCGGACCTGGGCGTGAGCGCCAACGTCGTCAACCCGGGCGCCACGGACACCGGCTGGATGAGCGACGAGCAACTGCGCTCCACCGCGGCGGCGAGCCCGCTCGGGCGGGTGGGCCTGCCGTCCGACGCGGCCGCGCTGGTGGGCTTCCTGTGCTCCCCCCGCGGTGGGTGGGTCAACGGCCAGGTGCTCCACAGCGACGGCGGGATCCACACCTGATCGTCGCCATGTCCGTGGCGCTTCCGGACGGACGCGTCAGGCTCCGGGCGGCTGTCCGGAGGCACCGGCCTGGAGGACGTCAGCGACCGCCGGATGGGCGAAGTGGCGGGCCCAGTCCAGGGGTGTCCCGCCGAAACGCCGGTCGGTCACGGAGGGGTCGGCGCCGAGCGCGAGCAGCAGCGTGACGAGGTCGACGTTCCCGTCACCCGCCGCGACGTGCAACGCGGACTCCCACTCCTGCTCCAGCGGCGTGTCACCCCGGCCCAGGGCGTTGACGTCGAATCCGGCGCCCACGAGCAGCGACACCGCGTCCGGCCGCCCCAGACTCGCGGCCCACACCACCAGCCCGGGTCGGGCAGTACGTGCGGCCGTCACGATCTCCGGCGACGCGGCCGCGGCGGCCGCCGCGTCACCGGCCAGTGCGGCAGCGATGAAGCTGTCCACCGCGTTCAGCCGGGGTTCCGCGGCACCGGACTCCCTGAGCAACTGCGCCAGCTCGGGGTGCCCGCTGGTCAGCGCGATCTCGATCGGCGTCGCGTCGCCCGCGCGGAACCGGCTGGTCCGCGGGCTGACGACATCGACGCCGTGCGCGGCCAGCAACCGCACGCGATCGCGCTGGCCGTGGGTGACGGCCCAGTCGAGCAGCGCCCCCTGCATCACCGGCGGTGGATCGAGCCTGGCTCCGGGGGCGTGGAACCAGGGGCCGTCGCCGCCCGTCCCCAGACCGAACTCGAACAGCAGCTCGAGGTGGCCGTCGTCCGTGCCGAACATCCGGTTGTACAGCGCCTGTCCGTCGTTGGGGTCGGCTCCGGCCTCGAGGAGCAGCCGCGCGAAGGCGAGGGAGTGGGGGTGCGGCGGCGTGTCGGACTCTCCTCCGCCGAGCACGCCGGTCAAGACGGTGAAGGGAGTCGGCAGACCGCCGAAGAGCCTTCCGTCGTCCGGGTCGGCGCCCGCGTCAAGCAGTAGTCGGGCGGTCTCGATCGTGGCGTCACGGCCGATCGCGGGGTCATGGCGCGCGTAGGCCTGGTACATCAGAGGCGTCCACCCGAACGGTGCGAATCGATCCGTCGCTCGGGAGGTACCGGCTACAAGGATCGCTTGTACCGCCCCCGGGTCGGCGCAGGCGGCGGCGACAGCGAGATTCGTCTGCGGCAGGTGAGGGTGCTCGGCGAGAAGGTCTGCGGCAGCGCGGCGCCGTGTGGCGTCGTCGTTGTCGAAGGTCAGGCACGCCCGCCGCAGGAAGGACGCGGCCAGATCGTCCTCGGGCTGGGTCGGATCGGACATGGTTCCTCCTCAGAGATGCGTGCCCGAGAGGGCGAAGCAGGCGATGTCGAGCGCGGCGATGGCGATCGTCGCGAAGAAGAACCGGCGTGACCTGGGGTCGCGGTAGGCGCTGCCGGCGGCAGTGGCGCCGATGACGACGGCGATGCAGAAGCCCACCAGCTGCCACGCGTGCAGCCGCCCCGACGGACCGAAGAGGATCACCGCCGAGGCCGTGAGGAGCAGCGCCGCGGCCGTGACCGCCGTGGCGCGCGCTCCCAGCCGATGCGGCAGCCCGCGCACGCCCGTCGCGGCGTCCTCCAGCAGGTCGGGCAGGACGTTGGCCAGGTGCGCGGTGCACCCGAGCAGCGCGCCCGCGATCATCGCCCAGGCCGGTGGCCAGCGGGACGGCGATCCCGACAGGGTCACCGCGGCCGGCAGGAAACCGAAGGCGATCGCGTAGGGCACCCAGGACAGCGCCGTCGCCTTCAGCCCGACGTTGTACGCCCAGCCGCAGACGACGATCATCAGGGCCGCGCCGCCGCCGCGCCAGCCGAGACCGGCCGACAGCAGGATCGTCACCGCGAGCGCGATCACCGCGGCGATCCCGGCCACCCTCGGGGACACCGCCCCCGCGGCGACGGGCTTGTCGGCACGCTGAACCGAGCGGTCGCGGTCGGCGTCTATGTAGTCGTTGGACCAGCCGATCGAGAGCTGCCCGCTGAACACGGCGGCGGTGACGAGCGCGCCGCGGCCCGGCCCCAGATCGGCCAGCGCTGCGAGGCCACCCGTCAGCGCCGTCACCGCGACGGAGGGAATCGGGTGACATGACAGGACGAGCGCCCGTACCGACGGGGGGACGGACATGGCGTCATCGTAGTGCCGGGGCCCGCGCCGCCGGCATCGCGACGGGACCCGGCGGGCGCCACGCAACGGGCAGGTCACCGGCTCCGACCGTATGGTTGATCGCGTGACAACCCTCGCCGGCGTGCATGCGGTCCTGCCGCCGCACCGCTACCTGCAGCCGGAGCTGACCGCCGCGTTCACGGAGGTCTGTCTGGGCCCCGACGGCAACCGCGCGCTGGTCGAGCGGCTGCACGCCAACGCCCGCGTCAGCAGCCGCCATCTCGTCCTGCCGATCGACCGGTACCGCACGTTGAGCGGGTTCGGCGAGGCCAACGACCTGTTCATCGAGCACGCCGTCGAGCTCGGCGCGGCCGCCCTCCTGGGCGCACTGCAGCGGGCCGGCCTCGAGGCCGCGGATGTCGATCTCGTCGTCTCGACCACGGTGACCGGGATCGCCGTCCCCTCCCTGGAGGCCCGCATCGCCCAGGTCGTCGGCCTGCGCCCGGACGTGAAGCGGGTCCCCCTGTACGGGCTGGGCTGCGTCGCGGGTGCCGCCGGCGTGGCCCGGTTGCACGACTACCTCCTCGGCCATCCCGACCAGGTTGCCGCGCTGATCTCCGTCGAGCTGTGCTCCCTCACGATCCAGCGCGACGACACGTCGGTGCCGAACCTCGTCGCGTGCGGGCTGTTCGGCGACGGCGCCTCGGCAGTCGTCGCGGTCGGAGCCGATCGTCCGGAGCCCGGCCCTCGGGTGATCGACTCGCGCAGCCACCTCTACCCGGACAGCCAGCGCACGATGGGCTGGGACGTCGGATCCGGCGGCCTCAAGATCGTGCTCGACGCCCAGGTGCCGGCACTGGTGCGGCAGTACCTCGGCGACGACATCCGGGCGTTCCTCGCGGCCCACGACCTCTCCGTCCCCGACGTCGGTGCGTGGGTGTCGCACCCCGGCGGCCCGAAGGTGATCGAGGCCATCGAGGAGGAGCTCGGGCTCGACGGCGATCCGCTGGAGCTGACGTGGCGCTCCCTCGACCAGATCGGCAACCTGTCGTCGTCGTCGGTCCTGCACGTCCTGCGCGACACCCTCGACAAGGCCGCGACCGAGCCGGGGAGCCCCGGCATGCTCATGGCGATGGGCCCCGGCTTCTGCTCCGAACTCGTCCTGCTGGAGTGGTGAGCCGGCAATGGCCTGGTACGCGGCGCTGATCGTCGTCATCGCCCTGGAGCGCCTGGCCGAACTGGTCGTCTCCCGGCGGAACCTGTCCTGGGCGCTGGCGCGGGGCGGGCGGGAGTTCGGGTTCGGCCACTACCCGGTGATGGTCGCGCTGCACACCGGGCTGCTCGTGGCGAGCCTGCTCGAGGCGTTCCACCGCAGCTTCGTTCCCGCCCTCGGCTGGCCGATGCTCGCGGTGGTCGTGCTCGCTCAGGGCCTGCGCTGGTGGTGCATCACCGTGCTCGGTCCGCGGTGGAACACCCGCGTCGTCGTCGTGCCCGGGCTCGCCCTCGTGTCCCGCGGCCCGTACCGCCGCCTCACCCATCCCAACTACGTCGCCGTGGTCGCGGAGGGCGTCGCCCTCCCGCTCGTGCACACCGCGTGGATCACGGCTGTCGTCTTCACGATCGCCAACGCCGCGCTGCTGCGCGTGCGGATCCGCACGGAGAACGCGGCCCTGGCCGAGGCGCCGACACAGACCGCGGCTCCCGCCCGGTGAGCGGAGCCGACCTCATCGTCGTGGGTGGCGGCCCGGCCGGCCTGGCGACCGCGCTCTACGCCGCGCGAGCGGGACTGCGGACCGTCGTCCTGGACTCCCGGTCGGGCGTGATCGACAAGGCCTGCGGCGAGGGGCTGATGCCCGGCGCGGTCCGCCGCCTGCGCGAGCTGGACGTCGACCTCTCCGGACGCAGCATCCGCGGCATCCGTTACACCGACGGCCGGGCATCCGTCGACGCGGCCTTCCGCCACGGCACCGGGCTGGGCGTGCGCCGCACCGACCTGCACGGTGCGCTGCGCACGGCGGTCGAGGCCGCGGGCGTCGAGGTCGTCCACGCCCATGCGCGGCAGGTCACCACGGACGGCGGCGGAGTGGACGTCGACGGGCGCCGCGGGCGGTACCTGGCGGTGGCCGACGGCCTGCACTCCCCCGTGCGCCGCCAGCTCGGTCTCGACCGCGCGACCACGCCCGGACGCCGCCGGTGGGGGATGCGCCAGCACTTCGCCGTCGCGCCCTGGACCGATCTCGTCGAGGTCCACTGGGCGGCGCACTCGGAGGCCTACGTGACACCCGTCGGGCCCGAGCTCGTCGGAGTCGCCGTCCTGTCCAGCACGCGCGCCCCGTTCGCCGACCAGCTGGCGGCGTTCCCACGGCTGCGCGAGCGGCTGCCCGCGACCGGAGTGACGACGGTGCGGGGAGCCGGTCCGCTGCTGCAGAAGGCGTCCGCCCGGGTCAGCGGCCGGGTGCTTCTCGTCGGTGACGCGGCGGGCTACGTCGACGCCCTGACCGGGGAGGGGATCGCCGTGTCGCTGGCCTGTGCGCAGGAGCTCGTCGAGTGCGTCGTCGCCGAGGACCCGGCGGCCTACGAGCGCCGCTGGTCGGCGGCGTCGCGGCGCTACCGGTCGATCACCTCGTCGCTGCTGTGGGCACGCCGGCAGCACGCGCTGAGCGCCCGCATCGTCCCCCTCGCCGCTAGACTGCCCCGCGTGTTCGACCTCGCCGTGCAGCAGCTGGCGCACTGACGTGGCCGTGCCGCAGGAGCGAGTCGTGCTGTGCGCCGAGGACGGTTCGGCGATCGGAACGGCGGCCAAGTCCGAGGTCCACACCACCCGGACGCCGCTGCACCTCGCCTTCTCCTGTTACGTCTTCGACAGCGCCGCCCGGGTGCTGGTCACGCGCCGGGCCTTCGGCAAGCGGACGTTCCCGGGGGTACGGACCAACAGCTGCTGCGGACACCCCGAGCCGGGCGAGGCGATGGTCCATGCCGTCACCCGCCGCGTCGGGCAGGAGCTCGGTCTCCGGCTCGGCGACGTCGACCTGATCCTGCCCCGGTTCCGCTATCGCGCCGTGGCCGAGGACGGCACCGTCGAGAACGAGTTGTGCCCGGTGTACCGGGCGGTCGTCACCGCACCGGTCCTGGCGCCGGACCCGGCGGAGGTCGCCGACGCCTGGTGGGTCCCGTGGGCGGAGTTCGCCGAGAGCGACAGCACCGACGACCCGCTGTCCCTCTGGTCGCGCCGGCAGCTCGGGGAGCTCGCTGCACTGGGCGACGATCCGCTGCGGTGGCCTGTGGGCGCCGACTCGGCACTCCCCGCAGCCGCGCGGCTGGTGGCGCAGACACCCGCGCAGACGTACCCGATCGGGACATGAAAAATCCCGGCACCCCACGGGGGGAGGGTGCCGGGACCTGTTGATCATTGCTCAGCAGCGGCGGGACTGGCAAACGCTGGAGCCCGGAATGTGACCACCGTTACATAGACAGAACGCGAGTCGGTCCGAAATGGCTGCGCGTTCGCCTGGTAAGGGCCGCTATGGCCGATCCGCGGGTGAATCCTCGGTCAATATTTGGTCACGGTGTCATCGGATGTAACGCGACGGTTCTAGATTCTTCCCTGTCGAGCTTCACGACCTGCGAAGCCGCCGCCTCGGAGCACGGGGTGGAGCGGCAGGCTACGGGGGTGGCGAGGTGCGGGGGGCAGAGACAGCGTGCGGCCCTCTGCGCTCGATCGGTGCGGAGGGCTTTGCACTGTCACCCGGCGCACGTCATCCCGCCGCCACACGTCTGTCCGCCGGAACGTGCATCGCCCTGGCAACGCGGCATGCGGTCAGTGCGCCAGTGGCAGCGTGATGTCGAACTGGCGCAGCTTCCGGTAGATGGTGGCCCGCGACATCCCGAGCTTCTTTGCCGCCGTCGTCGGACTGCCGCCCACGTCGTGCAGCGCGTCGATGATCGCGTCGCGCTCCAGTGCCTCGATCGGTGTCAGCACGCGCCGGCTGGTGCTCCGGCACTCCGGCGGCAGATCGGCGACCTCGATCACGCCGGTGCGCCGGTGTTGGAGCACGTAGCCCAGCACGGTCCGCAGTTGCGCTACGTTGCCCGGCCAGTTCAGCCGGGCCAGGTGCCCGAGCACGCGCGGGGAGCAGGTCAGCCGGTCGCCGTCGGGCATCAGTGCGAGCAGATGGGGGACGAGCTCGCGGACATCGTCGATGTGGTGGCGCAGCGGCGGGACGTCGATCGTCCGCGAGAACACAGTGCGCAGTGAGATCGGCGCGGACGTGGTGATCGTGATCGCCATCCGCGCGTGCAGGTCGGCGTCGGCGGCCGCCTCGGCCAGTACCTCGCCCACCGTGACGGCCTGGTCCTCGGTCAGGCGCTCGGCATTGGCGAGCACTATCAGCGCGTCCGGCAGCGCCAGGTCGTCCATCATGGACGTCAGCCAGTCGTTGAACTCCTCCGGCGGTGGCGGCTCGAGCACCCGGAAGTGCGCGGCCGGGTTGTGCAGACGGTGCGCCGCCCGCAGCAGCGAGCGCTTGCCGGTGCCCGCCTCGCCCTCGAGCGCCATCCACTCGCCGCTGCGGTAACAGGAGTCGACCTGCTGGACGCACCGCGACCAGACCGCGCCGCTGCCGACGATGCCTGGCAGGGCCACGGCGGGAGCCGAGCGCCCGGTCAGCAGGGATCCCACCGGCGCGGGGGCGTCGATCCGGCCGAGCCGGACGCGGAACACGCCGCCCGCGGAGCCGGTGTCGCAGCGCACGGGCGTGTAGCGCAGATGCGCCGACCGTCCCGACGGCAGCGCGACCGTGCGCATCACCTCGTGCTGGGCCGACTGCATCGTGTCGATGGCGTACGCGGTCAGGGCTTCCTGCTCCGGCGTCGCGAGCAGCAACCGGAACGGGTTGTTGGACATGACGACGTCGTTGTTGAGCGCGAGCACCGGTCCCCTGGACTGCTGGCAGGTGCGGGCGTACTCGGAGAAGAGGGCGAACTCGCGCATTCCGGTCTGTGCCAGCAGCTCCTGCTCGATCTGCTGCGCGGTCGCCGTCGCCAGCGCGGTGAGCATTGCGCCAGGGGCGGTACTCCAGGAGGTCAGGTCCAGCAGACCGATGATCTTGCCCCTGGTCGGGTGCTTGATCGGCGCGCCGGCACAGGCGAATCGCCCCAGCTCGTGGGTGTAGTGCTCTCGGCCCTCGACCAGGGTTGCCCGCCCGCTGCTCAGCGACGTGCCGATGCCGTTGGTGCCGGCGAACTGTTCGGCGTAGCTGAAGCCGGGGGCCAGCTGCACGCTGTCCAGAGCCGCGCGCATGTCGCGCCCCGACGTGCGCCGATCGAGCACGATCCCGGTGTGGTCGGTGAGGATGATGCTGATCGACTCGCCCTGCAGCTGCTGCCCCAGGGAATCGAGGATCGGTGCCGCGCTGCGGCACAGCGGAGCCTCCAGGTCGGGGTCCCGGACGTACGGCACGCGGATCCGGTCGATGCCGACGTCGCTGTCGCGCGAGCGCTGCCAGGACGCCAGGATCATCCGCCGCACGTGGGCATCCGGCTCGACGTCGTCGGTCCCGGCGGTGGCGGCGGACAGGAAACCCTCCCGTGCGAGCGCCGAGGAGATGTCATCCGGTCTGAACGTGTCCTGCTCGTGCCGCACTGGGGCCTCCACCCTTTTTGGATGGTGCGAATTCGGTCCACCGTCTCGTTGACGTGGTGTTAACAGTACGAGTCGAGAGCGTGACCGGGATCTCATATTGAGACGGCACGGAGGCACGGGACGGGTTCAGATGACTCTCGCACGTCGGAGGCGCCTCCGTACAGCGCGGACGCCCCGGCCCGGATGCGATGACCGAGCGGAACGGCATCGCTGCAGCACCGGACGCCCAGTCAACTTCCGAGGAGGAACACGCGGTGAGCAGACAAAGCCTCAGCAAGGCCCACGAGAAGATCACCGAACTCTCGTGGGAACCGACCTTCGCCACCCCGGCGACCCGGTTCGGCACGGACTACAAGTTCGACAAGTCGCCGAAGAAGGATCCGCTGAAGCAGATCCTCCGGTCCTACTTCCCCATGGAGGAGGAGAAGGACAACCGGGTCTTCGGTGCCATGGACGGCGCCATCCGGGGCAACATGTTCCGCCAGGTCCAGGAGCGCTGGATGGAGTGGCAGAAGCTGTTCCTGTCCATCATCCCGTTCCCGGAGATCTCCGCCGCCCGGGCCATGCCGCTGGCGATCGACGCGGTGCCCAACCCGCAGATCCACAACGGGCTCGCCGTCCAGATGATCGACGAGGTCCGGCACTCGACGATCCAGATGAACCTCAAGCGGCTGTACATGAACCACTACATCGACCCCGCCGGGTTCGACATCACGGAGAAGGCCTTCGCCAACAGCTACTGCGGGACCATCGGCCGGCAGTTCGGCGAGGGGTTCATCACCGGCGACGCGATCACCGCCGCGAACGTGTACCTCACGCTGGTCGCCGAGACCGCCTTCACCAACACCCTCTTCGTCGCGATGCCCTCCGAGGCGGCGGCCAACGGTGACTACCTGCTGCCGACGGTCTTCCATTCGGTGCAGTCCGACGAGTCCCGCCACATCAGCAACGGCTACTCGATCCTGCTGATGGCGCTGGCCGACGAGGACAACCGCCAACTGCTCGAGCGCGACCTGCGCTACGCGTGGTGGAACAACCACTGCGTGGTGGATGCCGCGATCGGCACCTTCATCGAGTACGGCACCAAGGACCGTCGCAAGGACCGCGACTCCTACGCCGAGATGTGGCGCCGGTGGATCTACGACGACTACTACCGCAGCTACCTGATCCCGCTCGAGAAGTACGGCCTGGTCATCCCGCACGACCTGGTCGAGGAGGCGTGGGACCGGATCTACAACAAGCACTACGTGCACCGCGTCGCACAGTTCTTCGCCACCGGATGGCCGGTCGCCTACTGGCGCATCGACGCCATGACGGACAAGGACTTCGAGTGGTTCGAGGCCAAGTACCCGGGCTGGTACGACCAGTTCGGCCCGTGGTGGGAGGCCTACAGCCGCCTGGCGTACCCCGGCAAGAACAAGCCGATCACGTTCGAGGACGTCGGCTACGAGTACCCGCACCGCTGCTGGACCTGCATGGTGCCGGCGCTGATCCGCGAGGACATGGTCGTGGAGAAGGTCGACGACCAGTGGCGGACCTACTGCTCGGAGACCTGCTACTGGACCGACGCAACGGCGTTCCGTCCGGAGTACGAGGGTCGCGAGACGCCCAACATGGGGCGCCTCACCGGCAAGCGCGAGTGGGAGACCCTCTACCACGGATGGGATCTGGCCGACGTCGTCTCCGACCTCGGCTACGTCCGTGACGACGGCCAGACGCTGATCCCGCAGCCGCATCTGGACCTCAGTGACCCGAAGAAGTTGTGGAAGCTCAGCGACATCAGGGGCATCGAGTTCGGCAGCCCCAACGTCACGCTGAACAACATGACCGAAGAGGAGCGGGTGGCCTGGGCGGCCGCGTACCGGTCGAACCCCAACCGGACGCCGTCGAACGTCTAGGTCCTCTGGGTAAGGCCCTGGACCAGGGCGGGGTGGTGGTTCCGCTCCGCCACCCCGCCCTGCCAGGAAGCGACATCCACCATCGGAGCATCACCCTCCCAGGAAAGCGCGGCAATGACAGAAACCCACAACGTGCGCTTCGAACCCGTCGGCATCGACATCGAGGTCGCGGAGGACGAGACCGTGCTCGACGCGGCCTTCCGCCAGGGCGTCATGCTCATGCATGGCTGCAAGGAAGGGCAGTGCTCTGCCTGCAAGTCCTTCCTGCTCGACGGCGACGTCCAGATGGACCGCTACTCGACGTTCGCCCTGGCCGACTACGAGAGCGACGAGGGCTACGTCCTCCTCTGCCGTGCTCACGCCTACTCCGACCTCGAGGTCGAGCTGATCAACTTCGACGAGGAGATGATCCACTCCGGGCTCCCCGTCGTGACCGTCTCCGCCGAGATCACCGAGCTGACCGACCTCACCCACGACATCACCCGGATGGTGCTGCGGCTGGCCGACCCCGGCGCGCTGCGCTACTACCCGGGCCAGTACGTCGACATCCAGATCCCCGGCCAGGTCGAGCACCGCTCGTTCTCCATGGCCGCGCCGCCGTCGCCGGACGGGCTGCTCGAGTTCATCATCAAGCGATACCCCGGTGGTCACTTCTCCGGTCTGCTCGAGGACAAGCTCGTGGTGGGGGATCTGCTCGAGCTCACCGGGCCGTACGGGACGTTCACCCTGCGGGCCAGCAGCGATCGGCGGCTGATCTTCGCCGCGGGCGGTGCCGGCATGGCGCCGATGCTCGCTCTGCTCCGCCAGCTCGCCGAAGCCCACAGCGAGCGGGCGATCACCTTCTACTACGGCGCCCGCACGGAGGCGGATCTGATCAGCCGGGCCGAGCTCGCCGAGTTGGGCGAGCGCCTGCCACAGCTGCGCTTCGTCGAATGCCTGTCGCAGTCGTGGCCCGACGGCTGGAACGAGGCGACCACCGGCTTCGTGCACGACGTGGTCGAGCGGCACGAGGCAGCCCTCTCCGATTGCGACGTGTACCTCTGCGGGCCGCCACCCATGATCGACGCCGCGCTCGGCCTCCTTGCCGGCGCCGGCGTCCCGCAGGAGCAGATCCACTACGACAAGTTCACCATCACCGCCGAATCCACCGCGTGATCGGTGCCGAGCCCGGCACCGGCTGATTCGTCCCGAGTCCAGCAGATCGACCCGTCCCGCCCACCGACGCTCCAGAAAGAGGGAAGTCCATGAACGCTCCAGTCAAGGAAAAAGTCGAGCAGGCTCCGAAGGAGGCCGTGCCGCAGAGCTTCCCGAAGCCGGAGTTCACCGGTGCCGAAGCGGGCATGCAGGTCTTCCCGAGTTCGACGAGCCGCACGTACAACTACTTCACGCCACAGAAGATGCGGGCCACGGTCTACGAGGACGTCACCACCGACGTCCAGCCCGACCCGGAGCGGCACCTGGCGCAGGGCTGGCTCTACGGCTTCGCCGACGCCGAGGGCGGCTACCCGCAGGACTGGACCGCGCTCAAGAGCGGCAACTGGCACGCCTTCCTCGACCCGAACGAGGAGTGGGAGCAGACGATCTACCGCAACAACTCCAACATCGTCCGGCAGATCGAGCTGAACCTGCAGAACGCGAAGGACGCCGGCGCGTATGCGCACTGGTCGCCCTCGTGGACGCGGTTCGTCGCCGAGAACGTCGGCGCCTGGATGCACGCCGAGCAGGGGCTGGGGATGCACGTCTTCGTGTCGGCGCAGCGCTCGGCGCCCACGAACATGATCAACAACGCGATCTGCGTGAACAGCGTCCACCGGCTGCGGTTCGCGCAGGATCTCGCGCTGTACAACCTCGACCTGTCGGAGTCGCTGCCGAACTTCGACGGCAAGGTGCACCGCGAGACGTGGAAGGACAATCCGTCCTGGCAGGGCGTGCGCGAGAACGTCGAGCGGCTGACGGCGATCGGCGACTGGGCCGAGGCCGTGTTCGCGACCAACGTCGTCTTCGAGCCGCTCGTCGGTGTGCTGTTCCGCAGTGACCTGATGATGCAGATCGCCGCGCGCAACGGCGACTACATCACCCCGACGCTCATCGGCGCGGGCGAGAACGACTACAACCGGGACCTGCGCTACACCCGCGTGCTGTTCACGATGCTGGCCAACGACGCCGAGCACGGCGAGGCGAACAAGGCCGTCATGCAGGGGTGGCTGGACAAGTGGGTCCCCGTGAGCCGCCACGCCGCCTACGAGCTGCAGCCGATCTGGTCCCAGCCGGCCGAACGCACGATCACCTTCGCGGAGTCCTTCGCCGCGGCCACCTCCGATTTCACCAGCCTGATCGCCGACCTCGGCCTCACCTCCCCGAAGGAGCAGTAGACGTGACCAGCTCGTCAGTGAACTTCGACGTCAACCGCACGTCCTCGAACATGTGCGGCGTCACCCTCATGAACAACCAGAACGGCTACGTCGTCGCCGAGGTGATGGGGCGCAAGGACGGGATCACCATCTCGGAGTTCCCGTCCATGATCCGGGTCGACGGCAAGAACAAGATCATCTTCGACTACGCCGAGATCACCGAAGCGCTCGGCACCGAGTTCGACGGTTCGGACTTCGAGGAGATCATGTCGACCCACTACGGGCGGATGGTCCACCTGGACGACATGACGATCATGTTCGCCAACCCCGAGGACGCCGCCGAGTACATCGACTTCGATCTCACGCCGGTCCAGAACTGACCTGACCGAGCCTGCACTCGTCCCACCGACAGCGGAAGAAGGGAACGGCATGTACAGCAAGAATGGCGAGGACTACTTCATCGTGGACGCCCACATCGCCCTATGGGACGGTCGTGAGTCGAACTGCAAGAACATCCACGGCAAGCAGTTCATCGATTGCTTCTACGACTACCACAAGAACCTCAGCCCGGAGTCGGAGGTCTGGCCGTACGACGAGTACACCTACTACGGCGGCGACCGGCTCATGAAGGACCTGTTCGAGGACGGCTACGTCGATCACGCGATCTTCCAGCCGGCCTTCCTCGGCGAGTTCTACAAGACCGGCTTCGGGCAGACCGAGGAGGCGTGGGCGCTCACGCAGAAGCACCCGGACAAGCTGACGTACAACCACAACTGGGACCCGCGCAACGAGCAGGCCGGCCTCGACCAGCTCAAGCGTGACGCCGAGCGTTTCCAGCTGAAGGGGGTCAAGCTCTACACCGCGGACTGGCACGGCGACTCCCGCGGCTACAAGCTCACCGACCCGTGGACCTACAAGTACCTCGAGGCCTGCCGGGAACTCGGCATCCGCAACATCCACATCCACAAGGGCCCCACGATCCGCCCGCTGGACCGTGACTCCTTCGACGTGGCCGACGTCGACGCCGTCGCCACGGACTTCACCGATCTGAACTTCGTCATCGAGCACTGCGGCCTGCCCCGGCTGGAGGACTTCTGCTGGATCGCCACGCAGGAGCCGAACGTCCACGCCGGGCTGGCCGTGGCGATGCCGTTCATCCACACCCGCCCGCGCTACTTCGCCCAGATCATCGGCGAGTTGCTGTACTGGGTGGGCGAGGACAAGATCCAGTTCTCCAGCGACTACGCGATCTGGACGCCGAAGTGGCTGATCGAGAAGTTCGTCGACTTCGAGATCCCGGCCGACATGACCGAGTACCCGGAGCTGACGACCGACGTCAAGCGCAAGATCCTCGGGCTCAACGCGGCGGCCATGTACGACATCCCGGTGCCGCCGGAGCTGGCGATCAAGGTCCCGGCTCAGCCGGAGGCAGAGGTCGCAGTCGGCGCGTCGGCATGAGCGCGCCGTGCGGAACGGCGGTCCACGACGCAGTCACCGCTGCGTTGGGGACCGTCCGTGATCCCGAGCTCGACGAGTCCATCGTCGACCTCGGCTTCGTCACCGAGATCTCGGTCGAGGACGGGCGTGCGGCGATCCGCCTGCAGTTGCCGACCTACTTCTGCGCGCCGAACTTCGCCTACCTGATGGTGTCCGACGCCCACGACGCGGTGGCCGCCGTCGAGGGGGTGACGGCGGTGTCGATCGTGCTGGAGGATCACTTCGCCTCCAGCGAGATCAACGCGGGGGTCGCCGCGGGGGCCGGGTTCGTCAGCTCCTTCGGCGAGGAGGCCTCCGGCGAGCTCGATGAGCTGCGGCTGACGTTCCAGCGCAAGGCCCACACCGCCTGCATGGAGCGGGCCTGCCGCCAGCTGCTGGCCGGTGGCTGGACGATCGAGGGCCTGTCCCACGCGTCCCTCGACGACCTTCCGCCGACGGCCGAACGTGACAGCCTGCTCCGCAGGCGCAGCGATCTCGGGCTGGCCAACCGGGGGGACGCACCGGTGTTCGTGGACGACTCGGGTGTTCCCGTCCCGCAGGAGCAGGTTCCGGCCCGGCTCCGCTTCGCCCAGGCGGTCCGGGTCAGCATCGACGGCAACGCCCATTTCTGCCGCGGACTGCTGACCACGCGGTACCCCGACGCGGCCGGACGTCAGCGGCTGCGACTTCTCGACCAGGAGGTAGCCCGATGAAGGCGGTACAGCTCGGGGCCTACGAGTCCGCGCCGGAACTCGTCGACGTCCCCGACCCGCGGATCACCTCGCCCCTCGACGTCATCGTGCGGATCGGCGGCGCCGGCGTGTGCCGTACCGACCTGCACATCATCGAGGGGCAGTGGGCCGCGAAGTCCGACGTGGCGCTTCCGTACACCCTCGGGCACGAGAACGCCGGGTGGGTCCAGGAGGTCGGCAGCGCGGTCACCAACCTCGCCGTCGGCGATGCGGTCATCCTGCATCCCCTGGTCACCTGCGGGCTCTGCCGGGCGTGCCGGGCCGGCGACGACGTGCACTGCACGGCATCGACCTTCCCCGGCATCGACAGTGACGGCGGGTATGCGGAGTACCTGAAGACGACGGCCCGCTCGACGATCAAGCTCGACCCGTCGCTGCAACCGGCCGACGTGGCCGCACTGGCCGACGCCGGACTCACCGCCTACCACGCCGTGGCGAAGGCGGCACGGGTGCTGCGTCCGGGCGAGAAGGCAGTGGTCATCGGGGCCGGGGGTCTGGGCCACATCGGCGTGCAGGTGCTGCACGCGCTGTCGGCCGCGGAGATGATCGTGGTCGACCGCAACGCCGACGCGCTAGCGCTGGCCAGGGAGCTCGGCGCCGAGCACACGGTGCTCGCCGACGGCTCGCAGGTCGACGCCATCATGGAGCTCACCGGTGGCGTCGGAGCCGAAGCCGTCATCGACTTCGTCGGCGAGGGCGGCGCGATCGAGGACGGCATCGCCAGCCTGCGCAGGGCCGGTAGCTACTACGTCATCGGCTACGGCGGCTCGATCGACATCCCCACCATCGACGTGATCTCCACCGAGATCAACTTCATCGGCAACCTCGTCGGGTCGTACAACGACCTGGCGGAGTTGATGGTCCTGGCCGCCCAGGGCCGGGTCACGCTGCACACGTCGACGTACTCCCTCGGCGACTTCGCCGCGGCGCTGGACGACCTGGACCACGGCAAGGTCCGGGGTCGCGCAATTCTCGTTCCATAACGATCGGTACGGATATCTGATCGACCCATGCTCGGAAACCATCTCAGCGGAAAGTAGGACCCGATGGCCAAGGATCTGCGGTTCAGTGTCGAAGCGCGTCAACTGCTCGAGGTCGGCGTGAACGCCCTCGCCGACGCGGTCAAGGTGACGCTCGGCCCGAAGGGGCGGAACGCGGTGATCGAGAAACTCGTCGGCGCCCCGACGATCACCAACGACGGGGTGACCATCGCGAGGGAGATCCAGCTGCGCAATCCCTTTGCCAACATGGGCGCTCAGCTCGTCAAGGAGGTCGCGACCAAGACCAACGGCGTGGCCGGCGACGGCACCACGACCGCGACGGTCCTCGCCCAGGCGATGGTCCGGCAGGGACTGCGCGCGGTCACCGAGGGCGCCAACCCGATGCTGCTCAAGAGCGGCATCGAGGCGGCCGTGGAGGCCGTGCTACGACGGCTGTCGGAGGAGTCCAGCGAGATCGGCGGGCTGACGGACCTGGCCAGCGTGGCGACACTGTCGGCCAACAACGACAGCGAGATCGGCGACGTGATCGCCTCGGCTATCAACCGTGTCGGCAAGGGCGGGGTGGTCACCGTCGAGGAGTCGCCGTCGTTCGGCCTCGAGGTCACCTACGTGGACGGCGTGGAGATCGACAACGGCTACATCTCGCCGTACATGGTCACCGACCGCGAGCGCATGGAGGCGGTGTTCGAGAACCCGTACGTGCTGCTGACGTCGGAGAAGATCACCAAGGTTCAGGACCTGATGCCGGTGCTGGAGCAGGTGACGAAGTCCGGGCGGCAACTGGTGATCTTCGCGCAGAACGTGGACGGCCCGGCCCTGGGGATGCTCGTGGCCAACAACGTGCACGAGACCTTCCGGTCGGTGGTCGTGCGGGCGCCCGGCTTCGGCCACCGGCGGGTGGCGGAACTGAGCGACCTGGCGATCTGGATGGGTGGCCAGGTGATCACGTCCGAGGCCGGGCTGAGCCTGGACACGGTCCGCGTGGGGCAACTCGGCCAGGTCCGGCGCGTGACGGTCACCGACAGCACCACGACGATGGTCGGCGGGGTCGGCTCCGAGGCCGAGGTCGCCGCCCGGATCGAGCAGCTCAAGCACGAGTTCGAGCGCGCGGAGAACGAGCACGACCGCGACTCCCTGCAGGCCCGGATCGCCCGGCTGTCCGGCAGCGTCGCCGTGATCCGGGTGGGCGCCGCGACCGGCGTCGAGTTGACGGAGAAGCAGCACCGTGTCGAGGACTCCCTCTCCGCCACCCGCGCAGCCCTCGAGGAGGGCATCGTCGCCGGAGGCGGGACCGCGCTGGTGCAGGCCCGCAGCGCCATCGACGCGCTCGACCTCGTCGAGGAGAAGGCGCTCGGCGCGCGCATCGTCCGGGACGCCCTGGCCGAACCGCTGCGGTGGATCGCCATCAACGCCGGCTACTCCGGCGACGAGGTGGTGGAGTCCGTGGGCAACAGGCCGACCGGGCAGGGATTCAACGCGATGACCGGCGAGTACGGCGACATGTTCGACATGGGCATCATCGACCCGCTCAAGGTCACCCGCTCGGCCCTGCAGAGCGCCGCCTCGATCGCCGCCCTGCTGCTCACGACCGAGACGCTGATCGTCGAGGAGATCGTCGGCAACCCCGGAGCGATCTACGCCCCCGGGTTCGGTGACCTCGCCGAGGGGCTCGTCCGACCGTCCAACATCGCCTGAGCACGCGCAGCCACCAGCCGGAGCCAGTTGTGAACCTCGCCCTCGCCCGTACCGCGGATCCCGCGCGTCCGGTCGACGAGCCCGGTTTCGACACCGAGACCGGCCGCGGGTTCATCTCCCGCGGCCGGATCCTCGGCCTCATCGGCCCGGCGTTCGTCGCCGCCGTCGCGTTCGTCGACCCGGGCAACGTGGCGATCAACGTCTCGGCCGGAGCCCAGTTCCGCTACCTGCTGCTGTGGACGGTGATCACCGCGAGCGGGATGGCGATGGTGGTCCAGTACCTGGCGGCGAAGCTGGGGATGGCGACCGGCTGCAGCCTCGCCGAGGTCTGTCGCGACCACACCCGGATGCCGGTCCGGATCGGGCTGTGGCTGGTGGCCGAACTCGTCGTCGTCATGACCGATGTCGCCGAGTTCGTCGGCGGGGCGATCGCGCTGAACCTTCTCTTCGGGCTGCCGATGTTCGCCGGCGGGCTGGTGATCGCCGCGGCGACGATGGCGATCCTGCGCCTGCGGGTGGGCGGCAGGGACAGTTTCCCCGTGGTCGTCGTGGCGTTGTTGCTCCTGCTGCTGCTGGGATTCGGTTATCTGATCGCGCGCTCCCCGTTCGACCCGGGCGCGGCGATGGCCGGGCTGGTGCCGCGGCTGACCGATTCCCGCAGCTCGCTGCTGGCCTGCGGCATCGTGGGGGCGACGGTGATGCCGCACGCGGTGTTCCTGCACTCCTCGCTCGTCGGCGGTCTCGACGTCCGCGCCGGGGTCCGCACCATCCGGAGCAGCGCGATGCTGCGCTACCTGCGCCGCGACGTGATCGTGGCCATGAGCATCGCCGGCCTGGTCAACGTGTTGATGCTGCTGGTCGCGACCTCCCTGCCGCTGGGCACCGGAGAGTCCCTCCAGGCCGTCCACTCGGCGTTCGCGGCGCGGGAGGGTGCGGTGTTCGCCGCCGTGTTCGCGATCGCCCTGCTCGCCTCGGGACTGGCGTCCGCATGCGCCGGCGTGTACAGCGGCCAGGCTGTCATGCAGGGTTTCCTGCGCCGCAGCAGCAGTGTCTGGCTGCGGCGGGCGCTCGCCGCGGTGCCGGCCCTGGTCATCCTGGCGGTCGTCAGGGATCCGACGCAGGCACTGGTGTTCAGCCAGGTCGGGCTGTCGTTCGGCCTGCCGTTCGCCCTCGTTCCCCTGATGGTCTTCACGGCCCGGCGCCGGATCATGGGGCGCTTCGTGAACCGGGTCGCCACGACCGCCACGGGCATCACCATCACCCTCGTCGTCCTGTCGCTCAACGGCTTCCTGCTCACCCGGCTCTTCCTGTCCTGACCGAAGGACCGGTTTCCCCGCATCCGAGGAGAACGACCATGGCACAGATCGTCCTGGCCCTCACTGGTCTCGCGCTGCTCGTCACCGCCGGGATGTGGGCGTCGCTGCGGATCGCCGCGGTGTCCGATCTGGCGCCGCTGCCGGCCAGCTGCCGCCGCCGGCTGCACTGGTGGCAGGTGAACGCGCGCATCGTCTACGTCGGTTGCGCCGTGCTGGCCGTCTTCTGTGTGGCCGTCCACCTCCCGGTGCTCCACGGCTGACGAACCGGCCCCCTCGCTGCCGGGCCGAGCGACGCCCGGCCCGGTGCACCACCCACCCCTGTACCGCCCCGTCCACAGAGGAGACGACCATGACGACCGAACTGACCGCGCAGGATCTCGCACCGAGCCACAGCGCCGAGCCCGCGGCGCCGCCCGCGGCCGCGGCGGTGAACCCGTTCCTGGCCGGGAATCCGGCCTCCCTCGGGCTGCCGGTGTTCATTGCCGGGTCGGTCGCCCTGGGGCTGGTGCTCGTCGGCTACGTCCCCGGCTCGGCGGTCGGCGCGTCGCTGCCCATCATCGCCGCGGCGACGGGTGTCGGCCTCACGATCAGCACGGTGTGGGCGGCAGCGACCGGCCAGAGCGCGGTGGCCAGCATCTTCGGCATCTTCAGCGGCTTCTGGCTCAGCTACGCGGCCCTCGTGCTGGGCCTGACCCACAACTGGTTCGCCATCACGGCCGACGCCGCCGTGCACACCCAGGGCCTGTTCCTGATCACCTGGCTCGTGGTCATCGTCATGCTGACCGTCGCGACGCTGCGCCTGCCGTCGGCGTTCACGCTGCTCTTCGCGCTCGTCGACCTGGCCCTGCTCGCCGTCCTGATCGGCACCCTGAACTCATCGACCGGTTGGCTCAAGCTCGGTGGGTACATCGTCTTCGCCTTCGCCGCGGTGGGCGTGTACCTGTTCGCCGCGATCACCTCGCTGGCCACCGGCGGTGCGGGGTACGCCCTCGGCCGCCCGATCGTGAGCTGACCTGCCGGCGCGGGCGGGAGACGACGATGTCGGTCGAACAGGAGCGGCCGGTCGATGCCTTCGTCTGGGCGCGCTACGCCCTGGCCAGGATCCGGTCCGAGGTGGACAAGCCCCGCGACGAGATGACCGACACCGAACTCAGCGTCTACACCTTCGCCGCCAACGCCCTGGCCGGCGGTGACGCCGTGATCGCGATCTTCAACCGCGGCCCCGGCCACCGCCTGTGCCGGGTCTGCGGCGCGGAGTGGGGGCCGTCGATGCCCGCCGACCACATCTCAGGTTGCCCGGTGGGGCGACCATCCGCAGAGGAGTGCACATGACCGACACGCCCGCACCGGACACCAACTGGCAGGAGCCGAGCCTGATCGGCCTGCGCGCGCTCGACGCGGCGCAGCTGCCGGGCTTCGAAGTACTCCTGCTCGACGACCTGGCGGCGTACGTGATGGGGGCCGGGCCGCTCGTCGAGCCGTTCACCGTGGAGCACGGCAGCCGCGTCGTCAGCGCGCTGTTCGGCGCGATCATCAACTCGGCCCGGTACGTGCCCGATCCGGACCACCTGCCGGTCGAGACGCCCGCGATCGCCACGCTCCGCGCGAGCCTCCTCGACGGCGCGCACGCGCTGGCCGCTGCGGGTGAACCGGGGTTGGTGACGCTGGTGAACCGGCTCGTCCCCGCGGCGGTGGGGGAGCTGGAGTTGCACAAGGACGATCCGGCAGAGCAGACCCGATCGCTGTTCTACTACGCTCTGCTCGCAGTCGCCTCGGGGCCGATGAACCTGCTCTCCGAGCTGGCCGCCGAGGGAGCCGCGGAGCTGTTCCTCGCGTGGGACGCCGCTTTCGGCAACGGGCTCGTCCTGCCGTGGCGCCAGCCCAGCGCGTGAGCCGCCTCCCCCGGAGCGCCCACTCCGTCCACCTGCGCAGAGAGGATGGCAATCCATGATCTTCATCGTCGTCAAGTTCCCCGTCCGGCCCGAACTCGCCGAGGAGTGGCTCGACGCTGTCGCCGGATTCACCGCGGCGACCCGCGCCGAGCCGGGCAACATCATGTTCGAGTGGTCGCGCGGCATCGAGGACCCGAACGAGTTCGTGCTCGTCGAGGCCTTCCGCGACGACGCCGCCGGTGCCGCGCACGTGCACTCCGCCCACTTCACGCGGGCGATGGAGACGATGCCGCCCTACGTCTCGGCCGTGCCGAAGATCATCAACGTGCAGGTGCCCGGCGAGGGCTGGTCGGCGATGGCTGAGGTCCAGCCGGTCGGCTGAGCGCCGGGTCACGACAGCCAGGCGTCCCCACCCCGCCCGCGAGCCGGAGTGTGAAAACGAGCTGTAGCGGGCCGCGAAACGCGCTGTAGCCGGTTCGCCGGGACGAGGCGGCAGGTGATCGACTGCCGTCGTGCTGCGCGGGCGAGCGGACTTCCCCTTCGCCCGCGCAGTAACCAGGCACTGATCGGTCACGCTACCGGCAGCGTGGGCGTCATCTGGACCGGTTAACCTCGGGTGAGGCAAGCCGTCGGGGGTGGCGATGAGGTGCGGACCGGGTGTCCGGCGCGCAGCGATGCTGCCGGCGGCGTTGTCGGCCCTCCTGCTGTGCGTCGCGCTCACCTCCGTGGGTGGTTCCGGCGCGGCCGCCGCGAGCGGGTGGGTCGGCGGCTGGGCGGCCAGCCCCGAAGCGGCCGGAACGCTGCCGGGGCACACCTGCCCGAGCGGTGGCGGACTGACCAACCAGACGGTGCGCAACGTCGTCTCGACGAGCGTCGGCGGCGCCGCGGTGCGCATCCGCGTCTCCAACAAGTTCGGCGCGCAGCCACTGCACGTCGGCCGGCTGACGGTGGGCGCGGCCGGGACCGGCGCGACGCTCCTCGCCGGCACGATGCAGGTGGCCAGTTTCGGCGGGGCCCCCGACGTGATCGTCGCGCCGCACAACGAGGTCCTGAGTGACCCCGTGCCCATGGCCGTGCGTGCGCAGGAGCGGCTGGCGGTCAGCGTGTTCCTGCCCTCGGCGACCGGCCCGATCACCCAGCACTTCCTCGCCGAGCAGACGAACTACGTCTCCACCCCGGGCAACTACGTCTTCACCGGCTCCGCGCAGAACTTCACCACCCCGGTCACCTGCTGGCTCTTCGTGGACGGGCTGGACGTGCAGGCCGGCCCGCAGCTCGCCGGAACGGTCGTCGCCCTGGGCGACTCGCTCACCGACGGCGCCAACTCGACCGCCGGTGCGGACCAGCGCTGGCCTGACGCGCTGGCCCGCCGGCTCGGCGCCCTTCCCGGCCCCACCCTGGCGGTCGTCAACCAGGGCCTCGCCGGCAACCAGCTCCTCGCCGACGGCACACCGTCGCTGTTCGGGCAGAGCGCCCTCAACCGGCTGAACCGCGACGTGCTGAACCAGCCGGGCGTCAGCGCGGTGATCCTGCTCGAGGGGATCAACGACATCGGCGCGGGGGCCACCCCGCAACAGATCATCACGGCCGACGAGGCGATCATCGCGCGCGCCCACGCCCAGGGGACGAGGGTCATCGGGGGCACGCTCACCCCGTTCATGGGCTCGAACCCGGGATTCGGTGGCGCCTTCGGCACACCGGCCGGGGAGGCGGCGCGCCAGAGCGTGAACACCTGGATCCGGTCGTCGGGGGAGTTCGACGGCGTCGCGGACTTCGATGCGGCCGTCGCGGATCCGGCCGCTCCGGCCCAGCTGCTGCCGGCCTACGACAGCGGCGACCACCTGCACCCCGACGACGCCGGGTACGCCGCGATGGCCGGTGCCGTCGACCTCACGCAGCTGTTCCGGCCGTCCAGCTGAGCCGTCCCCTGGGAGTCAGCCAGTTCGGGAGCCGGATCAGTTCGCGAGCAGCGCGGCGGCGACGCTGTCGGGGGCGGGGTCGTGGCGCAGGTAGGAGCGGGTGAACGTCCCGGCACCGCCGGTCAGGGCGCGCAGGACCGCGGCATAACGCACGAGTTCGGCGGCGGGCACCTCCGCGCGGATGAGGCTCCGGCTGCCGGGACGATCGGACTCCACCTGTTCGGTGCCGGTGACCCGGCCCCTGCGCCCGGACAGATCGGAAATGATGGCGCCGATGTGGTCGTCGCCCACCACGATGGCGACCTCGTCGATCGGTTCGAGCACCTGCAGTCCCGCGCGCGCCGCCGCGTCCTTCACCGCGAGGGACCCGGCGAGCTGGAAGGCGGCGTCGGAGGAGTCCACGCTGTGGGCCTTGCCGTCCAGGAGGGTCACTTGCACGTCGACGACGGGTACCCCGGCGGCCAGTCCCTGGGCCAGCTGGGCGCGGACGCCCTTCTCCACGGACGGGATGTACTGGTGCGGCACGGCGCCGCCGACGATCCGGTCCACGAAGGTGATCCCCGATCCGCGCGGCAGCGGTTCGACGGTGATCGTGCAGACGGCGTACTGGCCGTGACCACCGGACTGCTTCACCTGGCGGCCGTGCCCCTCGGCGGCCTGTGCGAACGTGGCCTGCACCGCCACCCGCACCGGCTCGACGACCACGTCGGCCCCGGCCGATCGCAGCCGCGACAGCACGACGTCGGCGTGCGCCTCGCCCAGGCACCACAGCACGAGCTGGCCGGTCGTGGCGTTGCGGTCGACGTGCACGGTCGGATCAGACGCCACCAGCCGGCTCAGCGCCTTGGCCAGGTGATCCTCGTCGTTGCGGGTGGCCGCGGCGATCGCGACGGGCAGCAGCGGCGGCGGCAGCTCCCATGGCAGCAGCACGAGCGGGGCCGCCTGGTCGCAGAGCGTGTCCCCTGTCTCGGCGCCGGACAGCCGCGTCACCACGCACAGATTGCCGGCGACGACCCGCTCGACGGGCGCCAGGCAGGTGCTCAGCAGCCCGGCCGGTTTCTCGTCGGAGTCGTGGTCGGGGCGGCCCCACTGGTGCTCGCTGCGCCCGGTCACGTGGATGGCGGTGTCGCTCGTCCAGCGTGCCGGAGAAGATCCGCACCAGGGACACGCGCCCCACGTACGGATCGGCCCAGGTCCGCACCACCTCCGCGGCCAGCGGACCGGACGGATCGCAGCTCAGCTCGGGGCCTGCCCCGCCCGCCGGCGTCCACGCGCGCGGTGGCGTGCGCTCGTCCGGGCTCGGGAAGCCGTCGACGATCAGGTCCAGGAGCTCTCGCAGTCCCAGGTCGGTGAGGGCACAGACGGGCATCACCGGGTGCAGGTGGCCGCGGCCGACCGCGGTGTGCAGGTCGGCCAGCAGGACGGACGGATCGAGCTCCGCACCGGACAGGTAGTCCTCCAGCAGCGCCTCGTCCTCGCTCTCGGCGATCACCGCTTCGATGAGGGCGTCGCGGGCGCCGTCCGACCCGCCGTCGAGCACGCTCACGAGCGCGGAGTTCGACGCGTCCGGCTCGGCCATCAGCACCACCGCGTTGCCCGCGATGGTGCCGAACGAATCGCGGCAGGACTGCATGGCCGCGGCGAGGTCGGCGCGGGGCGTGTCGAGGCGGTTCACCACGAGCGCCCGCGGGACGTCCAGCGCGGCGCACTCCTCCCACAGCGCGAGCGTCGTCTCGTCGGGTGGGTCGGCGGCCGAGACGACGAACAGCGCCGCGTCCGCCGCCCGCAGCCCTGCCCGCAGCTCACCGACGAAGTCGCCGAATCCCGGTGTGTCGAGCAGGGTGACCACGGCGTCCTTCCACGACAGCGGGCACGCGGACAGGAACACCGACCGCTGCTGGGCGGCCTCCACCGGGTCGCTGTCGGACGTCGTCGTCCCGTCCTCCACCGAGCCGGGGCGGCCGATCGCGCCGGCCACGGCCAGCAGGTGCTCCACGAGAGTCGTCTTGCCGACGCCGCTGTGCCCGACGACGGCGACGTTGCGCACGTCGGCCGGCCGGGTGGCCGGTGCGACCGGCGCGCGCGCGTGCTGGCCGCGGGGCGACGGCCCGCCGGCGGACGGTCGGGTCGCGGTCGCCGGCTTGCTCAACGCCCCTCACCACCTCGTGTCCTCGGCGCGGCGGTCTCATCCGCTGGCCTGTAAGGCATTCGACACCCGATGCCGGTGAGCTGACAAGGGTTCAGCACGCCTGCCGGGCCAGCTCGGCGAGGTCGGCGCGGCTCGGTCCGGGCGCGGGGGAAGGGCGCCACCCCGACTCGTACACGGTTCGGGCGAGCTCCTCCACGGTGCGCAACGTCTCCGGGCCGCCCGTCATCGACAGGTAGGGACCCGCGGCGCGCATGATGGCCGGGTCGACCTCGGCCGCCCGCAGGATCAGGTCCGAGGGCAGCGGAGCGTCCAGGTCGACGTCGTTGCCGTCCCACCGACTGCGCAGGGCGTCGTCCATGACGATGTGGTCGGCGACCCACGGTCTCATCGCGGTGTCGCACCACGCGCCGAACTCCTCGACCACGCCGTCGAGGCGCTGACCGCTCGCGTCCAGCAGGCGCAGCAGCTCGGTGCACTGCATCGTCGTCGTGGCCACGCCCCGTCCGAAGTTGGGGGTCGTGGTGCACACCGCGTCGCCGAGGAGCACCAGCCCGGCCAGGACGGGGTCGCCGTTCGGGGCGAACTGCGACCGGTAGACATTCATCAATGTGCCGCCCGGCAGCACCGGTCCGATCGGGGCCGAGCGGTCGGGATCGGTCCACTCCGCCAGCGCCGGGACGGCCCGCGCGGCAGCGTCGTAGGCGGCCTCGTGGCGCAGCTGGAGCAGGTCCCGGTCGGCGGTCGATCTGACGATCACCGCGGAGAAGATCCCGTGCTCGTGCGGGAACACGAGGATCAGGTAGCCGTCGTACTCCTCCTGCAGCGCGATCGGGTTCGTCAACGGCCCCGCGGGTGCGCCCGGATGCAGGCGGTACTGCCGGTCGACGTAGGCGATGCCGCAGTCCCCACCGAGGGTCGGCGCCGGGACGAGGGACCGCGTCACGCGCCCGGACCGGCCCGACGCGTCGATGACGAGGTCGGCCTCCAGGGTGGCGCCGCCGACCAGCAGGCCCGTGGCGCGGCCGCGCGTGGTGCGCACCCCGTCGACCTGCGCGTGCCGGATCGTCAGGCCACCGTCCGCGGCGGCGACCGAGCGCACCGCCCGCTCGAAGGTCGAGCGGCGCGACCGGACGCCGATCAGCCGTTCGGCGCCGTCCCACTCCATCGTCACCGGCTCGGCGCCGTCCTCGAGCCACGCCGCGTAGGCCGCGGGCATCTCCTGCTGCAGGGCGTCGGCCACCTGCGCGCGGAAGGAGTGGGCGTGCTCGAACTGCATCACCCCGCGTCGTGCCCAGCTCCCGTCCTGCTGCGGTCCGGGGTCGCGATCGACCAGCACGACGTCGTGGCCGCGCCGGGCCAGGCCGGTGCCGATCAGCAGACCCGCCGGCCCGGCACCGATGACGGCAACGCGCACGACTCACGGTGACCCACCGGCGCGGGCCGCGTCAACGGGGTTTCGCGACGCGGGCCTGCGCCCACGGCCGATCAGCCGCCGAAGCGGGCCTGCAGGTCGGCCGTTGCGTCGGCGCAGCCGCTCATGAACTCCTCCACGACCTGGCGGCAGGACCGGACGCGATCCACCAGGCCCACGCCCTGCCCCACCCAGTAGGTGACCAGGTCCGCGGCCTGGCTGTTGCCCGCCTCGGCCGCTCGGGCGATCGCGCCGAGGGCGGGTTCGCTGAGCAGGCTCATGATCGGCATCGGCAGCGCACCGGGTCCGTCCGGGCCCTCCCAGAGCTCGTGCCACTCCGAGCGCAGCTGGCGGCTCGGCTTGCCCGTGCGGAACGCCGACCGGACGGTGTCCCGCGAGGACGCGGCGACCATCTTCTCCCGGAAGACCTCGGTCGTCTCGGACTCCGTCGTGGCCAGCCACACCGAACCCGTCCACGCCCCGGCGGCACCCATCGCCATCGCGGCCGCCATCTGCCGCCCGGTCATGATCCCGCCCGCAGCCAGGACGGGGACGTCGCGGACGGGACGGACGGCGGCGATGACCTCGGGTACCAGCACGAGGGTCGACACCTCCCCGCAGTGCCCGCCGGCCTCGCCGCCCTGCGCGACGAGGACGTCCACGCCGGCCGCCACCTGGCGCAGGGCGTGCTCCTTCGCCCCGACCAGGGCGGCGACGGGGACCCCGTGACGCTGCCCGCGCTCGATCATCGACTTCGGCGCTATGCCGAGGGCGTTGGCGATCAGCCGGATCGGGTGCGAGAACGCGACGTCGAGCAGCGACTCGCTGACCTCGCTGACCAGCCCCGGAAGTGCGGTCACCGGCTCGGGCTGCGTCACGCCATGGGTGGCGAGTATGCCGGCGACGAAGTCCCGGTGCGCCGCCGGGATCAGGTCGTACAGCTCGTCGATGGTCGTGCCCGACGTGACGAGCTGATGCTCGGGGACCAGGATGTCCACGCCGTAGGGCTTGCCGTGGACGTTGGCGTCCAGCCAGGCCAGTTCCTGCTCGAGCGACTCGGGAGTGAACCCGCTGCCGCCGAGCACGCCGAACCCGCCCGCGCGGCTGACGGCGGCGACGACGTCGCGGCAGTGGCTGAAGGCGAACAGCGGGAACTCGACTCCCACCAGCTCCTGCAGGGATTCGGCGGTCGACATGGGTACGTACCTCCACCTCTGGGTCGTCGTGGCGCAGCGTAGCGTGACGCCGGATGGCGGACGGGTCGGCGCACGAGAGGACGGGCATGGCAGGCAGCGAACTCTGGCTGCGGTTCGTCTCAGGCCCCGACGTCGACTCCCTCGGAGTGACCCGCGCGGAGATCATCGCCGCGGTGGAACACGTCGTCGCCGAGCACGGGCGGGGGCACACCGTGTTCGAGCCGCGGACCCATCTCGTGCCCGACAACGGCGGCGCGGGTCATTTCAACGTGCTGCGGGGCCACGTCTCGACCCTCGGCGCGCACGGCGTCAGCGGCGTGAAGGTGGTCGGTGACTTCGTGCCCAACTACCTGCAGGGGCTGCCCAGCGAGCTGGCGATGATCACGCTGTACGACCCGACGAACGGGGCCCCGCTGGCCGTCCTCGACGCGACGACGATCACCGAGGCGCGGACCGGCGCGATGACCGCTGTCGGGGCGAAGTACCTCGCCCGCCCCGACGCCAGGATTCTCGGCCACGTCGGCGCCCGGGGCACCGCGCTTGTCGAACGTGACCATGCTCGACGAGCTCTTCGACCTGGACGAGATCCGGGTGACCAGCAAGCGGGCGGAGTCCCGGGAGGCCTTCGGCGAGCAGCTGCGGACGCTGACCGACGACGCCGGTGCGCGTCGTCGGCACCGCGGAGGAGGCCTTCGACGGCGCGGACATCCTCGTCGAGGCGTCGCGCCTGGTGACGCCGGAACCGTTGCTGCGCACGGCCGCCGTCAAGCCGGGCAGCTTCGTCGTCCCGTACGGCACGGTCAGCGCGGTCGAGCTCGACCTGCTCGATGTCATGGACAAGGTCGTGGTCGACGACTGGCGCGAATCGGCGTCGGGTCGGTTCGGTTCGCTGCGGCGCCACGTCGACACCGGCCGGCTCACGCAGTCCTCCCTGTACGCCGAGCTCGGCCAGATCGTCGCCGGGCAGAAGCCGGGCCGCGAGTCCGCCGAGGAGCGAATCCTGCTGTGGCACCGCGGGTTGTCCATCCTCGACGTCGCGGTGGCCCACCTGCTGCTGACGCGGGCCGAGGCGCTGGACGTCGGCACGATGCTGCGGTACCGATGACGCACGGGCAACCGGCGCCGGCCCTCGTGATCGGCCGACCCGAGGACCTCGACCGGGCCGCCATCGCCGCGATCGCACGGGGACGCACGGTCGTGCTCGCCGACGACCTGCTCGCCGCGGTGGCGCGCGACCGGACCCGGGCCCTCGCGGTGCTGGCCGGCGGTGAGCCGGTCTACGGGGTGAACACCGGGATGGGAGCGCAGAGCTCGGTCCGCCTCAGCGAGCCCGAACTCGCCGGCCATCAGCGCAACCTGCTCCTGGCGCGTGCCGTCGGAGGGCCACCGTGGCTGCGACGCGATCAGGCCCGGGCGCTGCTCGCGGTCCGCCTGCGCGGCTTCCTGGACGGCGCCGCCGGGGTGTCGGCCGAGCTGGCCGCGGGGCTCGTCGAGCTGCTCAACGCCGACGTCGTCCCCGCCGTGCCGCGGTCGGGATACGGCAGCGCGGGGGAGATCATCCCGCTGGCGCACGCCTTCGGCCCGTTGACCGGCATCGGCTCGGTTCTCGGCGGCAACGGCACGGACGGCAGCGAGGACGGCGGCGAGGTCGGTGGCGAGGTCGATGCGGCTGCGGCGCTCGCCGGCAGCGGGCTCGCGCCGTACGCCCTCGGCGTAAAGGAGGGGATCGCGCTGCTGCAGGGCGTTCCCGGCACCACCGCCCAGGCGATCCTGCTGCTCGACGAGGTCCGGATCCTCCTGCGGCAGTCGGTCACGGTCGCGGCCCTGGGCATCGCGGCCGCGCGCGCACCGCTGGACCCTTACCGCGTCGAATTGGCGCGGGGGGACGCCGAGCTCGCCGGAATGGACCGCGCGTTGCTCGCGCGGCTGGCCGGCACACCGCACGAGGCGCGCGCCCTGCAGGCACCGGTGTCCTTCCGGGTCGCCGGCGTGGTGCTGGCGCATCTGGCCCGGTGCGCCGCCGCGGCCGGAGCCGCGGTGGAGCGGTCGCTGTCGGGTATCGGAGACTCGCCGGCGTTCGTGGACGGGCGCTTCCTCGGCACCGCCGGATTCCACGGCCTCGACCTCGCCGCCTGCCTGGACTCGGTCAGCGTGGCGCTCGTGCATGCCGCCGAGGTCTCCGCCGCCCGCACGCACCGGCTGCTCGATGCGACGGTGACCGGACTTCCCGCGCAGCTCGCCGCCCGGCCGGGGCCGGAGACCGGCCTCATCGCGGTCCACAAGCGCTCTGCCGGGATCGTGCACCAGCTGCGGCGCACGGCGGTGTCCTCCGTGGTCGGCGCCGTCGAGACATCCTTCGGCCAGGAGGACGTGCAGAGCTTCTCCTGGGAGGCGGCCCAGAACGCCGCGACCGCGCTCGCGGGAGCGCGGGAGGTGCTGGCCGCCGAACTGCTCGTCGCCGCCCAGGCGGTGGCGCTCGCGGCACGTCCGGTCGGTGAGCCGCTCGCGCGGACGCTGGCCGCGGTGCGACGGGTCGTCCCGGCCGTCGTCGGAGATCGCCGCTTCGGCGTGGACGTCGAGGCGCTGCGCAGGCTGCTCGCCGATGACCTGCTCGACGACGTCCCGCTCGACGACGCCGCCGGCTAGTTCGCGGAACCGCGTCCGGCGGGCCGAGGTCGGACCCGACTAACCGTGGTCGAGGTCGACCAGACAGAACCGGTTGCCCTCGGTGTCGGCGACCACGATGAAGTCGGGATCCTCCGGCCAGCTGTCCCAGTCGACGCGCGAACCACCGAGGGCACACACCCGATCCGCTGTCTCCTGCTGCTCGCGCACGCCGTGCACACCGAGGTCCAGGTGCATGCGGGGGTGATCCTGGACCGGGGTGGTGCTCAGCTGCAGCGCGAGCGACGCCCCGCCGCCGCCGGCGGGATCGAGCGTGCACCACCTGTCGGTGTGATGGCCGGGCCGGGCGACGTAGCCCAGCAGGCTGCTCCAGAACCGGACCGCGCGATCCAGGTCGTCGACGCCCAGGACGGGGAATTGAAGGAGGACCATGGCTGTCACTGTGGCAGCCACCTCTGACATCCGCGGCGTTACCCTGACCTGGTGATCACGGCGGACGTGGTGACCTCGGTGCCGGCGCAGCAGGCCGGGCGCTGCTGGGACGGCTGGGCCATCTGGCTCTCGGCCGCGGCCGGGCTGGCGTGCTGCCTCGTGCTCCGTGCCCATCTCGCCGACGCCGACGCCCGGAGCCTGCAGGCCTGCCTGGCCCAGGGGACGAATCCGCTCTACTGCCGCAACACCGAGGAGTACCCGGCGATCTTCCAGTGGACCTACGCCGTACTCGCCGGGTGGGTCGCGTTCTTCGGGCTGTGGATCGCCTACACGCTCTACCCGTGGGTCTGGCAGCGCCTGCTGTGACCGCCCCGGCGGCGCGCGGTGGTCCGGCCGGCGGCGGGGCGGCACCGGTGCGGATTCCCGAACAGCTGGGCCTCGACGTCGACGCGGCCGTGCGTGGCGACCTGACGCGGGAACTGGCCGCGCGCGGCCTGCTGGTTCCCGACTCCGAGGCGGCGGCCCGATGGGACGAGGCATCCCGGTGGGGGCCGGTGCTGCTCGGGCGCGTGCTCGTCCGCGCCTACCCCGAGACCCTGGTCGCGCCCGCGACCGGTTCCGCCCACGCCGGATCCGTCAGCGTCGAGTTCGACGACGGCCGGGCCGCGGGGAAGGTCGAGCTCGCGCTCGTCTTCGGCGCGGTGACCGCGCGCGTGCTGGCGCCGGGGACGTCCGGGTCCGCCGCCGTCCGCCCCACCGGAGTCGACCGAACTGCTCGGTGCGCTGTTCAACCTGGCGATCGGGATGATCGACGGGCTGTGCGACGGTGCGCCGCCCCTCGGCCGTGCCCTTCTCGACGTCATCGCTGCGGCCGACCTTCCGGCCGTGGCGCGCGGGGTGCGGCCGGCGCGCCTGGCATCGGCGCTGACGGCCCGTCTGGCGGCAGACCCGACGGCGGCATTCATCGCCCGGATCGTCGACGCCTTCCTGGACCTGCTGCGCGATGCCCACCCGCAGGAGGCGGTGCGCGACCGGATCGCCGACCAGCTCGCCGACGCGATCGAGGCCGAACGCCGGTCGGTCGACGCCCAGTCGGGGCCGGAACCCGCAGACTCACCGATCACGTGGTCGCGCAGGACGTCGGTGCTGCCGTTCCAGATCATCGAGAGCATCGTGACGGGAGCCGTCGAGGCGTCGCCGGGAACAGGAACCCTGCTGGGGGAGGCGATGTGGCGGATCGACGATCTCGTCGACCTCACCCAGGACGTGGCCCGGGGCGCGCTGAACGGGGTGCTGCTCACCGCGACGGGGGGCCGCCACGTCGGTGGCCGGGAAGCGGTGGCGGCGCTCGAGTCGCTGCTCGGCGCGCGGGCGATCCCCGAGGCGGCGGCGCGGGCGGCCGCGCACCTGGACGCGGGACTGCGCAGCGCAGAAGCTGCGGGGTGCGGCCGGGACGCGCGGGAGCTGTTCCTGACCTTCGTGCAGCGCTACGCCGGTATCCCGGCGCCGCACCGGGTGCCCTGACGCCAGGTGCCCTGACGCCAGGTCCCCGGACCACCCCGCTACGTGCGCGGCGGGGACCCCGAGGTCACCATCAGTTCGAGCAGTTCGGCGTCCTCGATCGGGCGCTGGGTCAGCGCCGGGATGTAGAGGGTGCCCACCTGCGGCGCCCCTTCGAGTTCGGCGGCGAGATCGCCCAGCGCCAGCGACTGCACGACGGAGCGCGCGAGCGGGTGGGTCTTGCTGGTCACCAGCTTCACCTCGTGCTCGCACGGGTAGAAGCGGAGGAGGTAGTCCTGCAGCGGCCGGAACTGCTCGGCGGCGTAGGGACCGTCGGGGCAGGTCGGGTCACCGACGACGGTGGGTTGCCAGATCACGCAGGTGACGTCGTTCTGGATGGGGCGCTGGCGCAGCAGCAGGTCGGTGGCCTCGTACATCTGGATGCCGCTGTTGGCGATGTCGGTGCCGAGGTCCACCAGCAGCGAGTCGAAGGCGGACACGCCGGCGAAGACCTCGACGTGCAGCCCCAGCAGGGGTGCGGCGCGGTTGATGAGGGTCGTCGGGTAGCAGTACACCCACGGATGACCGTAGGTGGCCAGGCAGACGGGAGCCTCGGCCATGGCCGCGGACACGACCTCCGCGGCCATCCGGTGGTAGGTCGGCAGCCGGTTCATGCCCGGCTCGTAGAGGTAACCCAGATCGGTGACCTTCGGGCACAGCGTCTCGAGGTACTCGGTGAGCCCGTAACCCGACGCGATGACGAACGTGTGGTTGCTGCGGCGGATGACCGCCTCGGCCTCCCGGGTGATCTGGTGGGTACCGACGATCCCCGTGCCCACGATCCCGATGTCGAACGGCCAGACGGCCTGCGGCTGGGTCGCCGGGTCGTTCATCCGAGCAGCTGCATCAGGCGGAGCGTGGACTCGTCGCGTTCGCCGTCCGTCCCGGCGTTCCTGATCGAGTCGACCTCGTGCTGGATGAGTTCGCCGACGGGGTTCTCGCGGTCCGCCGCGGCCCGGTTCACCCAGTCGTGCGTGCCGGAGATCTTGATCGTGATCGACGGCAGGCGCATCGATTCGCTGCCGTGCTTGAGCGCCTCGGCCAGCCGATCCGGGTCACCGAGGGCCGCGCGTTCCTCGGGGCTCAGTGCGTAGTCGGCCAGTGCCGTGTCCGGGTCCGCCTGGCAGCGGATGTAGAAGTCGTAGTCACTCTGGACGCGAGCGAGTGCGGCTTTGAAATCGTTCTGCATGTGACGTCACCTCGATTTCGTCACGGAAAACGCTATACCTGGCTAACTTGACGGTCAATGGATTGTCTGCGGTTCAATGGCAGCCATGAAAGCCAACCGTTCGATGCCGGTCGCGCAGGTCATTCCCGTCCTCGTCTATCCGGACGTGCGCGCCGCCGTCGAGTGGCTCACCGCGGCTTTCGGCTTCACCGAGCGGGTGCAGATCGGCGAGGACCATCGCGCGCAGATGCGGTTCGGCGACGGCGCCCTGATCGTCGCCGACACCTACGGGGACCGCGTGCCGCCCACGGCCGGGCGGCTCACGCACTCGGTGATGGTCCGGGTCGAGGACGTGCGAGGTCACTGCGAGCACGCGCGGAGCCAGGGCGCCCTCGTGCTCATGGAGCCGACCGACTTCGAGTACGGCGAGCGGCAGTACACCGCGCAGGATCCGGCGGGCCACCAGTGGACGTTCTCCGAGACCCTCGCCGACGTCGCGCCCGAGGACTGGGGCGGGATCTCGGTCGAGTCCGGCGCGTGAACCCGGTCGGTCAGTGCAGTGCGAGCACCGCCGCGTTGCGCTGATCGGACAGGACGATGGTCGGCACGATCGCCGGGTCGACGGGCTTGCTCGGCGGCGGGGGCGGCGGGACCCGGTGGGGCGTGGCGCCGACCGGAACGGCAGCGGCACCCGCCCCGACGGCATTGATCGCCTTCACGGTGAAGCGGTACTTCCGCCCGTTGGTGAGGCCGGTGACGACCGCGCCTCTCGCCGTGGCGGGCAGCGGGTGGAGGTTCACCGGCGCGCCCCATGAGGAGCCCGGCGCGCAGGTCACGTAGACGTTGTAACCGGTGATGGGGCTACCGCCGTCGGATGCCGGCGGGCTCCAGCTGAGCGTGACCTCGTGGTTGCCGGCCGCGGCCGTCAGCTCCCGTGGCGCGCCGGGTGGAGTCCGGAGGACGGGCGCGTGCGGCGTGGCCCGTGCCGGCGCGGACGGTGCGCTGGTGCCGATGGCGTTGATCGCCTTGACGGTGAACCGGCAGCTGACCCCGTTGACCAGGCCGGTGACGCGGTAGCTGGTCGCACTGGGCGGCAGCGGGTGCCGATCGGCCACCTTCGCGGGCCCGTAGCCGCAGCGTTCGATCACCTTGTAGCCGGTGATCGGGCTGCCACCGGTGAAGGCCGGCGGGGTCCACGTCAACGTGACCTTGTGGTTGCCGCCCTTCGCCTTCAGGTGCCGCGGCGGGCTGGGCGGTGTCTTCACGATCGGCGCGTGCGGGGTCGCCGTGGCCGACTTCGACGCCGGGCTGATGCCGACGGCGTTGATCGCCTTGACGGTGAAGCGGCAGCTCACACCGTTCGCCAGGCCGGTGACCGTGTAGCTGGTCGGTTCCGCCGAGAGCGGGAGCGGGTTGGCGAGCTTCTCCGGTCCGTAGCCGCAGAGCTCGTAGACGTCGTAGCCGGTGACCGTGCTGCCACCGTCCGAGGCCGGCGGCTCCCAGGTGAGCGTGACCTTGTGGTTGCCGGGCTTGGCCTTCAGATGCAGCGGGGCGCTCGGAGCGGTCGCACCCGAGACGGCGGCCGGTGTCGTGGAGACCTCGGCGGACGGGCCGCTCTCGCCGACCGCGTTGACCGCGGTGATGGTGAAGAAGTACGCGGTGCCGTTGGTGAGGCCGGACACGAGGTCGCTGGTGGTGCCGGGTGGCAGCGGCTTCGCGTTGACGGGGGTGGTCGACTCGCCGCCGGCCGTCGTGCCCGCGTAGACGTTGTAGCCGGTGATCGGCGATCCACCGTCCGAGGCGGGAGGCGTCCAGGTCACGGTCGCCGAGGCGTCTCCGGAGACCGCGCGCAGGGAGACCGGGGGAGCCGGCACGGTCGGGCCGGCCGATGCCTTCGGCGTCGCGGTGACCTCCGCGGACGGTGGCCCTTCGCCGACGGCGTTGACGGCTGTCACGGTGAAGAAGTACTCGGTGCCGTTGGTCAGGCTCGAGATCAGATAGCTGGCCGCCGTCGCCGACAGGGGCGCCGGGTTCAGAGGCGTCGCGGACTCCCCGCCGGCGGTCGTCCCCGAGTAGACGTTGTAGCCGGTGACGGCGGACCCGCCGTCCGTGGTGGGCGGTGACCAGGTGACGGTCGCCGCACCGTCACCGGGTGTCGCCGCCGGCGACGTCGGTGCGCCCGGCACGGTCGGCCCGGAGGCGGCGGTCGGTGTGGTGCTCACCTCGGTCGACGCCGGCCCCTCACCGACCGCGTTGACCGCGGTGACGGTGAAGAAGTAGGTCGTGCCGTTGGTGAGGCCGGTGATGAGGTCGGTGGCCGCGGATGCAGACAGCGGCGCTGCATTGACCGGTGTCGTGGACTCACCACCCGCGGTTGTCCCCTGGTAGACGTTGTAACCCGTGACCGGCGACCCACCGTCGATGGTCGGCGGTGACCAGGTGACGGTCGCCGCTCCGTCACCGGGCGTGGCAGCGGGCGAGGTCGGCGCACCGGGGACGGTGGGACCGCCCGCGGCGGTCGGTGTGGCGGTCACTTCGGTCGACGCCGGCCCTTCACCGACGGCGTTGATCGCGGTGATCGTGAAGAAGTACGCGGTGCCATTGGTCAGGGCCGGCACGTCGAAACTGGTGGCGTCGGCGGGCAACGGGGTCGGGTTGACGGGCGTGGTCGCCTCTGCGCCCGTGGCGGTCCCCTCGTAGACGTTGTAGCCCGTGATCGGCGAGCCGCCGTCGGAGGCGGGCGGCGCCCACGTCAGGCCGGCCGACCCGTCGCCAGGAGTTGCTGCGGGCGATGTCGGTGCTCCTGGCAGGGTGGGGCCGGCGGCCGTCGGTGTCGCCGTGACCTCTGCCGAGGCGGGCCCCTCGCCCACGGCGTTGATGGCTGTGACGGTGAAGAAGTAGGACGTGCCGTTGGTCAGGCTCGTGATGAGATCACTGGCTGCGGTGGCCGACAGCGGGGACGAGTTGACGGGGGTCGTCGACTCACCACCCGCGGTTGTTCCCTCGTAGACGTTGTAGCCCGTGATCGGCGAGCCGCCGTCGGAGTCCGGTGGTGACCAGGTCACCGTGGCCGAGCTGTCGCCGCCGGTCGCGGCAGGAGACGTCGGCGCGCCCGGCAGTCCCGGCCCGGCGATCGAACCCAGCGGGCAGATGGTCCCGTCGCCGAAGATGTTGAACGGGCCGAGCCAGTCGCCTCCGGTGCTCGCGTTGAAGTTGCCGATGTTGATCTGTGCGTTCCAGTTGCCGGCCACGCAGATGTCGCCGTCCAGCGTGAACGTCGGCGGCCACGGCGGGACGTTGATCGTGCCCTGCGCGACGGCCGCTGCCGTCAACCCGGCCCCGACGTTCGCCACGCTGGGGCCGACCTGCAACCACAGGGGTGAGATCGACACCGCGCCCACGAGCGAGGCGGAGAGCTGCGTCGAGATGCAGGACGTCGTCGGGTTGCCGTCGGCGTCGACGCAGTTCGTGGTGAAGTTGGCGAACGGCGAACCGCCGGGGATCCAGCCTCCCGTCAGGGAGTACGTCCCCTGGTTGATCGTGATCGTGAGGCTGATGTTGGCCGAGATCGACCCGCCGATCTGGAAGTACAGACCGCCGACGTTGGGGATGCTCAGGTCCGGGATCGGGATCTGCTCACAGCTCGAGATCCCACCGGTGAGCGTGACGGTGATCGCCAGCGGACTGGCGACGACCAGGCTGGCGTTGGCGATGAACGCCTCGGGGATGCCGGAGTTGGAGTCGGACACGTCGACGCCACCGTTGAAGGTGAGCGGGCCGCCCGCGAGGGAGCCGCCCACCGACAGTCCCTTCGACACGCCCGAGGAGCTGCCGACGCCGCAGCTCGAACTGCCGGCCGCGCTGGACGTGGCGATCGCCTGCGACCAGTTGAGCGGCGGATCGAAGGACAACGACGTGCTGCCGCTGTAATTGTTGGTGTAGAAGTACTCGTCACTGCAGCCGGTGATCTCGACGGTGCAGTTCTGATCGCTCATGCCGAAGGTCGAGTCGGCCGAGAACACCGAGACGCCGAAGTTCTGGGGCGCTCTGCTGCCGAAGACGTAGGCCGGCGGGACCACGTTGAACACGCCCGGCGTCGCGGTCGGGGTGAAGTCGGTGGTCGCGACCCCGTACCAGCCGGCAGTGATCGTGTAGCCGCCGAACCAGAACGCCTCGGGCGTGGTCGCCGATCCGGTGTTGACGGTGACGCTGCCGGAGCCGGGTGCCGCCGATGTCCCGCCCGCGGCCGGACCCGTCGTCGGGGTCACGCCGCTGACGACAGGAACGGTGACCGATCCGCTTCCGGCGGTGGGGTTGGCGACAGCGGTGGAGGACACGGAGGCGAGCGTGTTGCCACCGGCGTCGATCAGGGAGACGGTGATGTTGTCGCCGGCGTGCACGAAGTCGTTGAGGCACAAGGCTCCCTGGTTGCCCACCGACAGGATCAGCTCTGTGCTCGTCGACGCACCGATCGTGACGTAGCACGAGGCATGGAAGAACCCGCCCGTGCCGAAGCCGGCGATCCACCCGTTGGTCGTGTCGTTGACCTCGACGAAGTCGGTGTCCTCCTCCTTGCCCATGTCGGCATCGGGCGCGATGGGCAGGTCGGTACCGGTCAGCACGATGGTGCTGAGATCGGTGGTGGTCGAGTTGGTGGCGTTCGGCGCGACGATCGTCGCCAGGGCCAGGTTCGACTGGGCGCGCGCGGGCAGGGCCGTGGCCACGATCAACGCGCCCAGCAATGCCAGTGAGGCGAGTGCCGAGACGAGTCGCCGTCCGGCGCGTCGGTGCGTCTGCGAGAAAACAGAGAAAAAGAATTCGACTGCACCGACCACGACGTAGCCCCCCGCAAGTCAGACCACTCCACGGGAGCGGCGTCGGCTGACAGTAGATCCTGCTTTACCGAATGGCAATAGTCTGAGAATGGCGCGATGGCGTCCAATTATGGGCAGGCGTAATCGCATATCAAAGAAATTGGAGGGGTGCGCCGTTATACAGACGTTATCCAGTCATCAGGACGCTTCAGGCGTTAGGCCGCTGTTCATCCGGCCTGGTGGACATCGCTGGTCCTTGCTCGTATCGCGAGCTTTAGCATATTTTCCAGGGCGTTCCGAGTAAGACCATCGCCTCACTACTGTACCCAATATTTAACAAGACGACCGCCTCATTCTCGACACACATTCACGAAGTTCCGGATGGGGCGTTCTGTCAGCGCTTTATGCCCGCGCGTGGGTATGACAGTCGGTGGCGCGCGGTCGGGTGGGTGTGGATCGTGATGGTCAGTGGTGGTTATGGCCGCGCGTGGGTATGACGGTCGGCGGCGCGTGGTCGGGTGGGTGTGGATCGTGATGGTCAGTGGTGGTTATGGCCGCGCATGGGTATGACAGTCGGCGGCGTGTTCGGGCACCGCGGTGATCCACCGGAATAGTCGCCCGTCAGTACCTGCTGAGGGAATCGACCAGCCCCGAGCGGAGGGACGAATCCTGGACGGAATCGGTCAGGACACCGGCCAGCGTCTGCAGCCGCCGCAGGTCTCGGCACTCCTCCAGCCGTGCCGGATCGACGCGGTCGCGTCCGTATCCGTCGATCGCCTCGTCGGTGAGGGTCGCCGAGGACAGATCCCATTCGAGCGGTCCGACGCAGGTGTCCTCGAAATCGGTCCACCGCGGGCCGTTCGCGGTGACGAGCACGTTGCCCGTGTGCGCGTCTCCGTGCAGCGTCCGCCGGGGCCACGACAGCGCCAGCGGGATCAGTACCCGTGCCGCCGCGTGCAGGGTGACGTCGTCGGAGATCTCCAGTGCAGCGCGGACATCCGTGAGCGGACCGACGAGCGGCGGCAGCCTTCCCTGGTACGTGTCGAGGTGGGTGTGGAGGTCGCGGAGGAGGGCGCCGAAATCGCGGGAGGAGATCGAGCCCGGTTCGTGGTCGACCCACGTCCACAGCGAGACGTCCACACCGTTCACGGAGAACGGGCCGGGCCGCTCCCACGGGGGCGTGATCGGGGCTCCCGTGTGCGCCAGGTGCGCGGCGACGTCGATCTCGCGGCGCAGCCACGGCGCCGGATCGCCCCGGAGCAGCTGACCTTCGGTGAGGACACGGCTCAGGACCGGAGTGGGCTGCAGGCGCACGCGCACGCTGTAGCCCTCAGCGATGATCTCCGGGCGGTCCGACGGCAGCCCGAGCAGATCGGCACACGCCACGGTGGCGGCGACAGCCTCCTCGGTCGAGGGGATCTGGTGTCGCTCGCGTCCTGGCACCGCTCGATACTGCCAGGTGCGCCATCGTGCCCCCGGCGACGAGGTGCGGTCAGGCCGTCACGGGGGCAGACGCGGGAATCGCGTTGTCGATCAGGACGGCGGCGATGGCCGCGGCGGCGGGGAAGGAGTCGCTGTCGAGGACGCGGCTGCGGGCCGAGGCACCGTCGATGAGCAGCGCCAGCTGTTCGCCGAGGCGCTCGGGGTCGGTCGCGCCGGCCTCGCGGGCGGTTTCGGTGAGCCGGGCGGCGATGGCGGTCTTGTAGTCGCGTGCGTAGCGGGCTGCGGGGTGCTGGGGGTCGTGGAGTTCGACGGCCGCAGCGATGTAGGGACACAGGGGCGTGGACTCGGGCATCTCGAATGCGGCGAGGAGCCGCTCGCGGGGGGTGAGGTCTTCGCGGTCGAACACGTCCGGCATGACGTCGGGATCGAATCGGCGCAGGTACTCGGTGACGAGCTCGTCCTTGTTGGCGAAGTGCTGGTACGCCGTGCGCTTGGACACCTGGGCCACGGCGCAGAGCTGGTCCATGCCGGTGCGGTTGATGCCCTGGTCGCGGAACAGCTGCTGGGACGCGCTGAGGATGCGCTCCCGGGCGCCCCGGCCGCGGCGCAGCCCGCGCGGCCCCTTCTCCAGTTCGGTCACCAGCCCAGCGTAGCCCAGTTGGGTACGGATCGGTGTGCATAGCTTGCGCCCGCTCTCGTCGAGCTATACGTTAAGCACGCAGATCGGTGTACATAACGCCGACAGGAGAGTTCAGATGGGGTAGTCGTGGGAAAGCTCGAGGGCAGGACTGCAGTGATCACAGGCGCATCCACCGGCATGGCACTGGCCGGCGCGAAGCTGTTCGTCGACGAAGGGGCGCACGTCTTCATCCAGGCCCGGCGTCAGGACGCGCTGGACGAGGCCGCCGAGATGATCGGCCGCAACGTCACCGCCGTCCAGGGTGACGCGTCCGATCTGGACGACCTGGACCGCCTGTTCGACATCGTCAAGCGGGAGAAGGGATCGATCGACGTGCTGTGGGCCAGCGCCGGGATGGGCGAACCCGCTGTCCTCGGCGAGATCACCGGTGCGCAGTTCGAGCGCGCCTTCTCGCTGAACGCCCGCGGCACCCTGTTCACCGTGCAGAAGGCTCTGCCCCTGCTCAACGACGGTGCCTCGGTCCTCATGACCGGCTCCAACGCCTCCCTCGGCGCGTTCCCCGGATGGAGCCTCTATGCGGGGAGCAAGGCCGTGCAGCAGGCCTGGGCTCGCGTCTGGCTCAACGAGCTGAAGGACCGCAGGATCCGGTTCAACGTCCTGACCCCGGGCCAGGTCGGTACGGCCAAGCAGGAGGAACTGTTCGACGAGGCCACCAGAGCCGCCTTCGAGTCCCTCATCCCGCGCGGCACGATGGGCCGCCCCGAGGAGATCGCCACCATCGCCCTGTTCCTCGCCTCCGACGACTCCAGCTACGTCAACGGCCTGGAACTGGTCGCCGACGGCGGAACCACCGCCCTCTGAACCCCGCAGCACCGACGCCTCGCGCCGGCGCGAACCAGACAGAGCACCTCCCCGAGAAACAGGAAGAGAGCACCTTCATGAGCAGCATCACCCTCATCGGTACCGGAAACATGGCCCGCACCATCGGCACGCTCGCGGTGGCGGGCGGCAACACCGTCGAGATCATGGGACGCGATCGGGCCAAGGCCGACGACCTTGCCGCGGCGTTGGGCGGCGGTACTACGACGGGAACGTGGGGCGCCGTCCCGGCCGGCGACATCGTCATCACGGCCCTGTTGTACGACGGCGTCGTCCCGGTCGTCGTCGACTACGGAGACGCGCTCGCGGGCAAGGTGATCGTCGACATCAGCAACCCGTTCAACGCCACGTTCGACGGGCTGGCCCACAGCGAGCAGACCTCGATCGCGCAGGAGGTCGCGAAGGTGGCCCCGGCCGGCGCCACCGTGATCAAGGCGTTCAACACGATCTTCCGCGGCGTCTTGGAGAACGGCCGGCCCGATGTCTTCCTCGCCGGTGACGATGCGCAGGCCAAGACGGACCTTGCCACCTTCATCGAGAGTCTCGGACTGCGCCCGTTGGACGTCGGCGGCCTGACGATGGCGCACTGGCTGGAGGGACTGGGCGTGGTCACGGTCGGCCTCGCCAACAACGGAGTCGGCCACTGGGACTTCGCCCTCGGCGTCGCCGAGTTCACCGGCTGAGGCGCCCGGGCCCCCGGCGGGCGCCGGTGTCACATCTCGGGGCCGGTCGGTGTCTTGATGGGGACACCGACCCCGAGGAGGACACATGAGCGCGACCCGAGTCCCGAAGGCAGAGATCACCGGTCTGTACGGCGTTGTGGTGAAGAGGTTCAGCAAGCGACTGCTCGGCCGGGTGCCTGAGCCGCTCGGCGTGTACTGGCACAACCGCCGGGTACTGAAGGCCACGATGGGCCTGGGGGCGAAGGCGCAGAAGTGGGACGCCTGCGACCGCACCCTGAAGTCCTGGGCGCACATGGCCGTCGCCGCGCAGATCGGCTGCAGCTGGTGCCTGGACTTCGGCTACTTCCAGGCGTTCAACGAGCACCTGGACGTGGGCAAGGCCCGGGAGGTGCCGCGCTGGCGGGAGTCGGACGCGTTCACGCCGCTGGAGCGCGCGGTGATGGGCTACGCCGAGGCGATGACGCAGACCCCGCCGACTGTGTCCGACGAGATGGTCGCGGAGCTGCTGGCACAGCTGGGCAACGCGGGGATGGTCGAACTGACTGCGTTCATCGCGCTGGCCAACATGAACGCGCGCGGCAACGTGGCGCTCGGGATCGAGTCCGAGGGCTATGCCGAGTCCTGCGCCCTCGAGCCCCTGATGGCACCCGCCCTACCCTCGCAGGCATGACCGACGACCCGTTCCTCAGTCACCGCAGCCTGCTCTTCACCGTGGCCTACGAGCTGCTCGGTTCGGCCGCCGACGCCGAGGACACGGTGCAGGAGACCTGGCTGCGGTGGGACGGGATCGGGACGGACGCCCGGGCCGAGGTGGGTGATCCGCGCGCGTACCTGGTGCGGATCGTCAGCCGGCTGGCGCTCAATCGACTGCGGACGCTGGCCCGGCGCAGGGAGGACTACGTCGGCGAATGGCTGCCCGAGCCGCTGCTGACCGCCCCGGACGTGGCGGAGGACGTCGAGCTGGCCGAGAGCGTGTCCCTGGCGATGCTGACGGTGCTGGAGACACTGTCCCCGACCGAGCGGGTGGTGTTCGTCCTGCGTGAGGTCTTCGACCTGCCCTTCGACGAGATAGCCGCCGCGACCGGCAAGACGAGCGCCGCCGTGCGCCAGGTGGCCCACCGGGCGCGCTCGCATGTCGCGGCGCGGCGGCCGCGGATGGAGGTCGACCGTGCCGAGCAGGCGCGAGCGGTGGAACGGTTCCTCGCCGCCCTGCGGACGGGTGACCTGCAGGGGCTGATGGACACCCTGGCCCCCGATGCCGTCCTCATCGCCGACGGCGGCGGCGTGGTCGCGGCCGTGCGGCAGCCGGTCCTGGGCCCCAAGAAGATCGTCAATCTGCTCGGCGGTTTCGCGCGGCTCGCCCCGACGGCGGTCATCGAACCGGTCACGCTGAACGGATCGCCGGGTGCGCGCGTCCTGCTCGAGGGAACGGTGGACACGGTGATCGGCTTCGCCTTCGAGGGCGGGCGCATCAGCCGCGTCTTCGCCGTGCGCAACCCTGACAAGCTGCGGCGACTCGGCGAGGAGACCCCGCTGAGCCGCTAGCTCCGGCGGGCTCGACCCGACCCGGTCCGTGCGTCGGCGGGCCCGTTCCCGAGTACCGATCGGAGCTCGGCCAGCGACTGCTCCATCAGCTCCCGGAATGCGGCCGGATCGTCCTGCGCGACCCAGCGTGCGAACGCCACGTGGAAGACCGTGACGCCGGTCTGGGCGGCCAGGATCGCGGAGTTCACCGGGACCCCCCGCGCCGTGAGCGCTGCCTGGACGGCTCCGGCCAACGTCTGGAGCTTGATCAGCTCGCGTTCCTGGAGCTCCGGATTCGCCGCCACGATCCGTGATCGCATCCTGGCGAAGGGGTGCCGGTCGGCGAACAGATCCGCCACCTCGTCCAGGCCGGCGCCCACCGCGGCCATCGCCCCGGCGCCCGCGGGTGCGGCCTCGATCCCGCCGATCCAGCGATCCTGGAGCTCGTGCGAACCGTTGAACAGCACCTCGCGCTTGTCGGAGAAGTAGCGGAAGAACGTCCGCTTCGTCAGCCCCGCCGCGGCCGCGATCTCCGCGACCGTCGTCTCGTCGTAGCCCTGTTCGTCGAAGAGGGCGATCGCGGCAGCGCTGAGCCGGCCTTCGGCGCCTGGCTTCCAACGGGACATGGTGCGTGCAGCCTAGTTGATGACACCAAGTGACGTGATGGGTGTACGGTGATGACACCAGATGACATCCCTTACCGACTGGAGCTCACCATGCGCGTCTTCGTCACCGGTGCGTCAGGCCACATCGCCGCCGCCGTCATCCCCGACCTCATCTCGCACGGGCATCAGGTCGTCGGCCTCGCCCGCTCCGACTCCTCGGCCGCTGCCGTCGCGGCCCTCGGTGCGGAGGTCCTCCGCGGCGATCTCGACGACCTCGACGGCCTGCGGGCCGCGGCCGCCCAGGCCGACGGCGTGATCCACCTCGCCTTCAAGCACGAGGCGATGCGAACCGGTGACTTCGTGGGCGCGGTCGACTCGGACCTGACCGTCACCCGCACGATCGGTGAGACCCTGGTCGACACCGACCGGCCCTTCGTCACGACCGGTGGCACCCTCATGCTCGCGATGGCCGGCATCACGGGACGCCCCGGCACCGAGGACGACCAGTCCGCGGGCGGTCCGCGCGTCGACGCCGCCAACTACACGATCAGCCTGGCCCAGCGCGGCGTGCGCTCCTCCGTCGTACGGCTGGCCCCGATGGTGCACAGCGATCTCGACCACCACGGCTTCACCCACGCCCTGATCGGCTTCGCCCGGGACAGCGGCGTGGCCGCGTACACCGGCGACGGCTCGAACCGCTGGCCGGCGGCGAACACCTACGACATCGGCGCGCTGTACCGGCTGGCACTGGAGCGGGCTCCTGGCGGCTCGACGCTGCACGGAGTCGGTGACACTGGCATCCCCCGCAAGGTCATCGCCGAGACGATCGCGGGCAAGCTCGGCATCGGCACCAAGAGCATCACCGAGGACGAGGCGCCCCACTACCTCGGCTTCCTCGCGGGATTCGCCGGCCTCGACAACCCGACCTCCAACGACCGGACCCGCGCCCTGCTCGGGTGGGAACCGACCCACCCGGGTTGGGTCGAGGACGTCGAGAACGGCCACTACTTCGGGTAGCTGGTCAGGACGGCCGGCCGCCGCTGCGGGCGCGGTCGAGCCAGTCGCCGACCACCGAGCCGAACAGATCGGGGCTTTCGTGCACGAGTGCGTGCCCGGCACCGTCGACGACCGTCAGGGTGGCGTGGGGATAGGTCTCCAGCAGCGACGCCGCGTCCGCGTAGCCGGCAACCGAATCGCTTCGCCCTGCGGCGATCAGCGTCGGTCCGTCGAATGTGGCGCCGACGTCGACGGCCCATCCGGCGAAGATGCGCCCGAGCGCGGTCTCGTCGGCAAGCACCGTTCCTGGCACGACGTGATCGCGGTAGCGGCGTGCGGTGGCCGGCGTACGCACGACGAAGTACTCGTCGAATCCCGCGTGCAGCGATGGTTCGAGTTCGCGGTAGGCGGCGGCGTCCTCGTGGACCACCTCATGGTCAGGGACGCCGTGCGAGTGCTCGGCCACCGGGCAGACCAGGGCCAGGCCGAGCACGGTGCCGGGTCTGCGGCCGGCGACGCCCCGGGCCAGGTAGGCGCCGTAGGACTGTCCGAGCAGCATCACCGGGCCACCGCCCAGGCGGTCGAGGAAGCCACCGAGCAGCCTCACCACGTCGTCGTTGCAGGTCAGGCCGTCCGCGGTCGTGCGGCCCATCCCCGGCAGATCCGGGTAGATCCGCCGATAACCCGTGCTCGGGACGACGGCTTCCACTGCGGCCTCGATCTCGCGATGATCGACACCGGCGCCGTGCAGCGCCACCAGCGGCACGCCGGACCCGTGCTCGACGTAATGGAGTGAGACCTGATCGATCCGGCAGTCCATACGGCCACGGTAATCCTCAGCGGGGCAGGCCGAGGGCTCTGGCTACAAGGTTGCGTTGGATGTCGATGGTGCCACCTCCGACGACCTGCATGATCGACAGGCGCAGGTTGTACTCGAAGCCGCCGCGGCCGGGGACGCCGGGAATCCCTTCACCCAGAGCCGCCGCCGGCCCGAAGATCCGCAGCGCCGCCTCGCCGAAATCCTCGAGCAGCTGCGTTGCAATGATCTTCGCCATCGGTGCCTCGAGGCGCGCACCGCCGCCCGGCCGCGCGGTGGCCCGGACGCTCGCGGCCACCAGGGCGCGGGCCGCCTGCAGCCGTGCGGCCAGCACGCTGAGCAACCGGCGCTTGGCCGAACCCCGCGGCCCTACCGTGCCGAGGACGTCCATGCCGATCTCGTCGAGCATGTCGTCGAGCATGCGCAGCACGGTGGCCGCCGTGTTCGCCATGACGACCCGCTCCTGCGCCAGCGCCTCGGTGATCACCTTCCACCCGCCGTCGACCTCGCCGATGCGGTCGGCGTCGGGGACCGGGTAGTCGTCGAAGAACGTCGAGCAGGAGATCTCGCCTGACAGCGCGATGTGCTGGTGCAACTCGAACCCCGGGCGGTCGGTGCGGGTGAGGAACATCGTGATGCCGGCGTGGGGCGGGCTCGCGGTGGGGTCGGTGCGGGCGGCCAGCCAGACCCATTCAGCGGTGTGAGCTCCCGTGCCCCACATCTTGCGGCCGTTGACGATCCAGTTGTCCCCGTCCCGGACGGCCCGGGTTCGCAGGTTGGCGAGGTCGGAACCGATCTCCGGCTCGGAGTAGCCGAGGTAGTAGGGGAACCTGCCCGATGCCAGCAACGGGAGGATCCGTTCCTGCTGGGCGGGTGTGCCGTGTCGCGCGATCGCCGTGCCGAGCATGTCCGCGGTGATCTTGCCGCGCAGCGGGACCCGGCGGTACGCGATCTCCTCGCCGATCACGACCTGCTCCTCGACGGGCGCGTCCCTCCCGCCGGCAGCCGCGGGCCAGGACATCGTCAGGTAGCCGGCGTCGACGGCCGCGGCGGTCAGTGCCGGGTCGCCGTCGTCGTCGAAGTGGAGAACGGGCGCGTCCGTCTCGAAGGGCGCGAGGAATGCCCGGACCTCGGACCGGAACGCGTCGGCGTGGTCGCCGAGTTCCAGCTGCGGAAGGCGGCGCGGGCCCTCGATGAGCATGTCGGCCACCTCGCCACCGGCCGGCGGGATCGCCTCCAGCTGCGCGATGTCGGCGTTGACGCGTCTGAACAGCCAGGGCAGATCGTGTTCCTCGAAGTACCCCATCGCCGCCAGCGTGTGCTGCGCACCGAACTGCGCGTCGATCGCCGCCGTCCCCCCGAACTCCACAGCCAGTTCCGAGGCCAGCTGCCGGTCCGGGCGGTCGTTGAGCCAGGCGCGCACGGCCTCGTCGATCAACTGCATCGACGCTGTCACGTCGGTCGCACCGTTGACCGCTCGATGCGACACCGCCTGGAAATGCCCGATCGGATGCCCGAACGCCGTCCGCTGCTGTGCGTGCTCGATGGCGTATTCGACACTGCGCGAGGCCGCGCCGACCGCACGGGCGACGAGGCCGAGCCGCAGGAGGGAGCGCGCCTGCTCGACCGCGTCCGTCCCCACGTCTGCGACCGCCACACCGTCGGGGTGGACGACGACGTCGCTCCACGCCGGCCGGGCCAGCCCCGGGGTAGGCGTCACGGACGTGATCGACCGGAGGACGACGCGGCCACCGGAGGCGACGACCGCGACGTGGGTCGCGGCGTCGGCCGCCTCCACATGGCGCAGGATCGGGGTGTCGACTTCCCCGACCGTCGCCACCACCGGGCGGATGGTGCCTGCAGCGATCTGTTCGCCGACCCGCGGATCCTGGGCGAAGAGCCGCGCGACCACGTAGCAGTCCATCAACGGCAGGGGGCAGGCGACGCGACCCAGCCGATGCGAGGCCAGGACCACCGCGTCGAGGGAACCGCTGGACTGCAGATCGGACCAACCCTGGGCCGCGCCGACCGACCACAGCTCGCCCAGCGGGGTGTCGCCGGCGGAGCGCGCGTGCGGCCAGTGTTCGCTCAGGACATCGTCGACCGCGTCGGAGAAGGCCTTGAGTTCCTGGGATCCGAGCCCTGCCACGGCGACGTCCTCTCCTGCGCGGATCGCCGGGGACGCGTTCACCGCCGGCCACGACCAGACGACCATATTCCAGACGAACCTCGTCCACAATGGAGGTGGGGAACGCCGGTCGCATCGTGGCGCGCGGGTCGCCGAGAAGAGGCACACTGCGGCGGGAACCCGAAGGGGGTTCCCGCCGCGGCTGGTCAGGCGTTGATGCAGATGGCGTCGACCTCGAAGTAGGAGTTGCCCTGGCTGGGGGTGACGACCAGCGTGGCGGCCCATCCGGTCCGGTTCTCGTCGATGCTGGACTCGGACACGTAGGCCCATTGCGCGTTGCCGAGGCCGGGGAACGCGTTTCCGTAGTGCGCGCCGCCCCCGACAGGGACCTGACCGCTCGGGCACTGCACGTCGGCGAGGTACTGGGTGCCGGTGTCGACCGTGAAGAACTCGGTGACCACGTTGTAGCCGCTGGCTCCGGCGGGTCCCTGCGGTCCCGTCGGGCCCTGCGGTCCGGTCGGGCCCTGCGGTCCGGTCGGGCCCTGCGGTCCGGTCGCGCCCTGCGGGCCGGTGGCGCCGCGCGCGGCGAGGACGCTCCAGAGCGTCGGGTGGGTCGCCGGGATGCTGCCGTGCGAGGAAGCCCTGGCCAGGTAGGACGATCCGCCGCTGGTGACGACGTCGAGGACGTTGTAGGTGGTGGTTCCCACCCACGCGCCGCGGTAGGTGTATCCCTTCGACCACGCGACGGTCGACTCGCCCGTGACGCAGTGGCTGCCGGCCTGGGCGTCGATGATCCGGACCGCGCCCGTCGAGGTCTTGACGCAGGCGACGAACGTACCGGTCGTGGTCGACGGGATGGAAGCGAGCGCGACACCGCCACCGATGACCAGCACCGCGCAGAGCGCACCCCCCGCGAATGCGGTGACGACCCGCCGACGCGGCGTGAACCTGGGAACCTTCATGACTACCCCTCGGGATCGAGAATCACGGAAAAATCACTTCCGCGACATGGAGGGGGCCGTCACCCGCCGTGATACCCGACTTCAGTAGGCCGTCCAGTCCCGGCCGAACCACCGCCGGATACGGCTGGTCCCGAAGTCGGACTTGTCGGCCAGGAGCAGTTCGGACGGTTCCTCGAAGCGGCCGTTCGGGCGCTCCCCGCTGCGGAACGTGACCTCCACCCGGGCGACCCGCTCGTGGCCGAACTCGATGTAGCAGATCCCCTTCCCGTCGTAGCCCGCGGCGGTGCCGTCGAGCCGGTGCCGGGCGATGAGGTGATCGGCGACCACCGACGCCTGCCGCTCGGCGAAGACACCCGCCTTGGGCGTACCGACGCTCGTCACGTCCCCCACCGCGTACACGTCCGGATAGCGGGTCTCGAGGGTGAGCGGGTCGACCGGGATCCACCCGTCCACGCACATCCCGGATTCCGCGACCACCGCGGGCACCCGGTGGGTCGGTACCCCGAGGAACAGGTCGTAGGGCATCTCCTCGCCGTCGGCGAGGACGGCAACCCGGCGCTCGACGTCGAGGCTGCGCACCAACCGCTCCGGATACCAGCTGATTCCCCGTTCCGCGAAGGCCGCCAACAAGGCTGCGGACGCGTCCGGCGAGGGTGGGATGGGTGCTCCGAGTGGCATGACGAGCGAGATCTCACTGGCGTCGCGCAGCCCGCGCTCGGTCAGGAAATCGTGCAGCATGAGCGCGGTCTCACTCGGCGCCGGCGGGCACTTGAACGGGGTCGAGGTGACGCCGACGATGACCCGCCCGCCACCGAAGGAATCCAGCACGTCACGCGCGGCGAACGCGCCGGCCACCGTGTAGAACTCACGGCCCCCCTCGACCAGCCCCGGCGTCGCCGCCGGATCCAGATCGGCACCCAGGGCCACCACCATCACGTCCGCCTCGAACGCTCCCGCGTCCGTCTCCACCCGGCGGCCGGCCGGATCGATGGAGCGGATGGTGCTCTGGACGAACCGGACCCCCGGCCTGACCAGGTCGCGGTAGGAGTGGTGGACGGCCTCAGGAGTGGTGCGACCGAACATCACGTCGAGCTTGGAGAAGCCGAACACGAACCCGTCCGCCTTGTCGACCAGGATGACCTCGACGTCGTCGCCCAGGGCGTCGGACAACCGCGTCGTCAGCTCCAACCCGCCGAAACCGGCGCCCAGCACCAGAACTCGCATCGCCTTCTCCGCCTCGTGACCAGCCCGGATGACAGCCGATCGCCGGAGCTTTCGCAGGTCCGTCGATCGATTCGAGAGCGTAACGGATCGGGCCCGATCCACCAGGGCGCTGACGCGGGCAGTGGCGGACCGAGCGAGCACGGCGCGGTGTCCCGAGGTGCCTGCCGTTCACTTGTGCGAGCATCGACGTCATGCTGGCGGAGCGGCGCATTCGGACCAGGACGCCCGAGTGGCGAGCCGTCTACGACCGCATCCAGGTCGCCATGGAACTGACGTCACGGCTGAACCTGCTGCCGTTCAGCGACGTCGAATCCCGCCGAGCACTCCTCGGTGAGCTGATGGGTGCGCCGCTGCCCGAGACGGCGCTGGTCCATCCGCCGTTCTACAGCACCTACGGCCTCGGCACGGAACTCGGCGAGCGGACCTTCGTCGGCCAGGCCTGCTCGTTCCTCGATCTCGGGGGCATCACCATCGGCGACCGGGCGATGATCTCGCCGAAGGTCACGCTCATCACCGAGGGGCATCCGGTGGATCCCGCCGAGCGCTACGACTTCATCACCGTGGCACCGATCGTCATTGAGCCCGGTGCCTGGATCGGTGCGGCGGCCACGATCCTGCCCGGGGTGACGATCGGTCACGACGCCGTGGTGGCTGCGGGCACCGTCGTGGCCAGGGACGTGCCTCCGCTGACGGTCGTATCTGGTCCGGGCCAGGTCGTGCGCAGGCACCTGGACCCGGGCTGATACGCGGCCCGGGGGTGCGGGGGCGTCAGCGATGCGGGGTGACGAAGCCGGTCTCGTAGGCGAGGACGACGGCCTGGACCCGGTCGCGCAGGTCGAGTTTGGTGAGAATGCGGGCGACGTGGGTCTTGACCGTGTTCTCCTCGATCACCAGGTGCACGGCGATCTCGGCATTCGACAGCCCTCGGGCGACCTGGCGCAGCACGTCCCGCTCGCGAGCGGTGAGCGTGGCCAGCGGCGTGTGCTCCTCATCCGCGGGTCCGGCGGCATGCACGAACCGCTGGATGAGGCGGCGGGTGATCACCGGATCGATGAGTGCGTCCCCGCGGGCGACACTCCGGACGGCAGTGACCAGATGCTCGCTGGGCGCGTCCTTGAGCAGGAATCCGCTCGCCCCCGCGCGCAGGGCCGCGTAGACGTACTCGTCGGAGTCGAAGGTCGTGAGCATCAATGCCCGGCTCGAGGTCTCGGCCACGATGGTGCGTGCGGCAGCCAGCCCGTCCACGGTCGGCATGCGGATGTCCAGCAGGACCACGGTGGGCGCGAGCCGCCTCGTCAGGGCGACAGCCTCGGCCCCGTCGGAGGCCTCGCCGATCACGCTGATGCCCGCCTCGGCATTGAGGATCACCCGGAAGCCGGCGCGGACCAGCCGCTGATCGTCGGCGACCACCACCGTGATCGGGTCGTCGACGCCGACCTCGCCGGCGACCGTGCTCACGGGGCGGGTACCTGCGCGCGGCGCGGCAGCCGGACCGACACGTCCCAGCCACCGTCGCCGTCCGGCCCGGCGAGGAAGGTGCCACCACAGCGATTGATCCGCTCGCGCATGCCGGCGATCCCGTGGCCGCCTCCGGTCGACCCCAGCGCCACCGCGGCCGCCCCGGCGTCCGGCCGCCGGTTGTGGATGCCCAGTTCGACGACGTCGTCTGCGCCGCGCAGCGTGACGGTGATCGCCGCGCCGGGCGCGTGTTTGAGTGCGTTGGTCATCGACTCCTGGACGACGCGGTGGATGGCCTCGACGCCGGCCGCGGGCAGGTGGTCGACGGCACCGCTGACCTGATACGTGATCTGCACGCCCGCGGTCCGGGCCCGAGCGACGAGCTCGTCGACGATGGTCAGCCCACCCGGTTCGACCGGCGTCGTGGCGTCGAGAAGGGTGGCCAGACGATCGATCTCGGCGCGGGCCTGATCGGCCGTCTCGCTGATCGCGTCGAACGCCTCTGCCGCACTGTCAGGGTCGGTGCCGGCCAGATACGCGCCGGCGTTCGCCTGGACCACCATGAGACTCACGCTGTGCGCCACGATGTCGTGCAGTTCACGAGCGATACGCGCGCGCTCGTACCGCACCGATGCAGCGGCGAACAGGTCGCGTTCCTCGGCGAGTTCCCGGGCGCGACGGGCCAGTTGGTCGGCCGCGCGTTGGCGCGAGGCCAGTACCAGTCCGGCAAGCCACGGCCCGAAGGTGACCATCAGCAGGAACGGATTGAACTGGCCGGCCGGGATCGCCAGGCCTGCGGTCAGCGGGAGCAGCCCCAGCAACGACCGCGCCCACGGCAGTTGCGAACCGAGAGCAAACGCGATCAGGAACGAGGCCGCTCCGGCGGGGTCACTGACCGCACCGTTGCCGACGATGCCGCCAGCGCTGTTGAGGTACGGGACCAGCAGCAGTGCTCCAGCGGCGACGGCGACGCTGACCGGAAACCGGCGCCGCCACCACACGAGCGCGCACACGCCCACCATGCACGCGCTGTCCAGGACGACCAGTCCGCTTCCGGTCCAGTCCGGGATACCGAGGACGACGTCACCGACGGTCAGGACGACCGCCAGCGCCGGATCGACTCGCCGGCGCCCCCAGGCCATCAGGCGAGCCGTGCCCTCGGACCTGACCGGGGTCATACGGATCCGGTGACCAGCGGCAGTGCCACGACCGTCGTCCGACACCGGTTGACCGTCGACGTGCGCATGCTGCCACCGTGCACGGCGGCCCGTTCGGCGGCCGCGGCCAGAGCGGCGCGTACATCGCCCCGCCGAGCGGTCGGGCCGGTCACGGTCAGCTGCAGGTCGTGCGGTCCGAAGGAAACGGTCACCTCCGTCGGACCGCGCACGTGACCGGGCACGAGGTCACCGTCGATGGCCTCCAGCAGACGTTCCACGATCCGGTAGGCCGACAACTCCAGGCCAGGCGGAAGCAGCCGCGGATCCCCGACGATCCGGAGCCGCGCCGACCCTTCGGCAGCGTCGGCCAGCAGGCGGTCCAGGCCCGCCAGGACGGGAGCCGGTTCGGTCCCGGCCGGTCCGCCGGGAGCGCCCGTGAGGTCACCGACCACGTCTCGCATACGGGTCAGCGCCGCCCGCCCGGACTGGCCGATCGTCTCGAACGCCTCGCGCGCGTGCTCCGGCGAGCCGGCCAGGGATGCGCGTCCGGTAGCCGCTGCGCCGGCGATCCGGTCCACCCTTTCGGCCAGGAATCCATCGAGATCGCCGGCGATGCGAGCCTGTTCGGTCGCCACCGCGAGGCGGGCGTTCTCCTCCCGCTGGGCCCGTAACTCCGCCGTACTGATCCGAAGTTGGGCGACGGTCGCGTTCCGGCTGCGCACCAGCCGGCCCGCTGCGGCAAAGGCGACCGCGATGGGAACCATGTAGACGATGACGCCGGGTCCCAGCCGCGGATCCGAATACGCCTGGCAGACGATGTCCACCGCCAGCAGCCCGAGCCCCATCGCCGCGAACCGCAACCGGCAGCGGGCACCGAGGACGAACGCCGTGTAGAACACCGCCAGCAGGCCGGCGCCGCAGCGAACCAGGTGCCCGATCACCACCCAGTTCAGCCCGGCACCGACCGCCAGCGCAGCGCTGACCGCCACCGGCCGGCGGCGCGCAAGGACCACCGGCACGGTCATCACCAGCACAGCCAGCGCAGCCGTCGCGCCCGCGTTCGGATTGTGGGCGTTCGACCCCGTTCCCAGCGCCGACTGCACCGCGAACCCGCTCAGCACCGCCGCGAACACGACGTCCGCCACGGCCACCCGCTCCCACCCGGCCAGCGGTGCCACCAGCGACCGCGTCGGCGATACCCGCCTCATCGCGCCCTCCTACCGGTCTCTGGCGAAAAGTGTGGCCGCCGAGCGCGAACCCCCGCAACCACTCCCTGCCTGTTCCTCTCACGCGAGAACGCGCTCACCGACAGGCGCGGCCTGACGGGACCGTCGCCGCGACGACACGACGCCGGCCAGCGTGAGCAGGCCGACGCCGATCGCGAGGAACACCAGGTTGACGACGCCGTAACTCCACACGTCGTCCTTGTTCGCCTTCGGGTATCCGCCGAAGGCGTTCTTGTTGCCGCCGACCCACTCTGTGATCAACATGGTCGACTGGAAGGTGAAGACGAAGCTGAACGCGGCGAGATACGCGACGAACGCGGTCAACCGGTGATGGACGAACCAGCCGATGGGCAACGGCAGCAGGATCATCAGAGCTACGGACATGACAGGGACTCCAGACCTCGATGGGAACCACGACGACGGCAAGCCTCGTCGCGTAGCGCACCGGCTGTCGTCATCCCTCAGAGCGAGATTCGCCCGCGCGATGGTCCCTCCCGAGGACTACGGCGTGCCGTCACGAGCGCTGTGGGTCACGGTCACCGACGACAGGTCCCACGCCAGGCTTCGTCAATCCTCGATGACGTCGAGTCCCTGCTGCCGCAGCACGGCCAGGCGATCCAGCATCCCCTGCAGGACCTCTGGGTCGTGGCCCTTCCAGGTGGCGACCTCACCGACGATCCGCAGTGGGTGGCGGGTCCGGTAGGACTGCGTGATGTTTCCGGGGAACTTCTTGTCGGTCACGTTCGGGTCGTCCTCGAACGGCCCCTGCGGCTCCACGACGTAGATGTGTCCCCGCTCGTTCAGCCCCGCCAGCCGCGTCGCGAGCTCGGCTCCCCACGCGGCCGTCTCCACCAGCGCGGTGAAGTAGATGTTGTTGGACACCCGGCCCAGTTGGAAGTTGGAGTTGTAACCCGCGACCAGCTCGTCGCCGATCTCCAACGCGGACTTCGTCCCGTGGTAGAACGGCCCGGCGATGCGCTCACAGTTCTCGTAGGTCACCGGGATGCGCGTGCTGTTGTCCTCGTCCACGTGGTCCCCTCGTCCGACGTCACCTCACCGGCAACGCTACGGCGTTCCTGGAGTTGGTTCACGATGTGGCAACGCGGCGCGGGACCTTGCCGGCCCCGCGCCGCGCTGCGCTGTTCTCCGTGCCGGGTTACCGGGCTGTCCCCGTCAGCTTGACCTGCTGGGGGCTGTCCGGCGCGTTGTCGGTGAGCACCAGGTGCTGGGTCGAGCTGCCGCTGCTGGTGGGGTGGTAGCGCACCGAGATCGAGCAGGTCCGACCGGGCGCGAACGTGTGCCCGGTGCAGGTGTTCGTGACGATGCTGTACGGCGATCCAGTGGTTCGCGCACCGGTGATGGTCAGTGCTGCCCCTCCGCCGCTGGCGATGGTCACCGTCTTGACGGTGCTGGAGCCGACCGTGTGCGTGCCGAAGGCGAGGGTGGCACTGCTGAGGTCGGCGCCGGCAGGAGCGACGACGGTCTCCACGAAGCCGGTGGCTCCCGCGGGGTAGGTGCCGTCACCGCTGTACCGGAACGAGTAGGCCAGGCCGCCGGTTGGGCTGCTGCTCGGGACGGTCACGGAGATGGTCGCCCGTGAGGTCCCCGTGCCCGTGGGCGCGAGGGTGCCGATCACCGGATTCGCGAGCCCCGGGCCGGTGACGCTGACGGTCCCGGTCGGCGCGGGCCCGGTGGGGTCGCTGCCGAGCACGGTGTCGGTGAAGGTGACCGACTTGCCGGCGGTGACCGGGCTGACGCTCGCCTTGACGGTCTGGATGTCTGTGGCCGTGGTCCACGCCACCGTCACCGCGCCGTTGCCACTCACCGGAGCCTGGCCGAACGCGGCCGACGTGGATTGCGCGTAGGAGAGGCCGCCTCCACCGCCGCCACCACCACCGGCGCCGGCCGACCCCGCAGCCCCGCCGGTGCCCGCACCTCCGCCGAAGGGGTTGTAACCGCCGCCGCCTCCGCCACCGCCACCGCCCTGGCTGCCACCGGGCGAGCTTCCCCGTTGTCCCCGTACACCTGAACGCCGGCACCGCCGTACCCGCCGCCTCCTGCGCCCGGACCGGTGCCTCCGATACCGCCCAGCGCGGGCTTGCCGCCGGCGCCGCCGGCACCGCCGTCGTAGAGCACGATGGCACCGGAACCGGCGCCTCCACCGCCTCCACCGGCCACGGCGACGATCTGGTCGTCGGTGCCGATGACCGGGTTGCCGAGGAGGTCGACCTCACTGGCCGCGCCACCACCGCCTCCGCTCCCACCGGTCGTGGTGTCGTTGCCGTCGCCGTAGCCACCGGTTCCACCGTTGGCGGCGCCGCCCGCGGCACTGCCGCCGAACCCGGCGCCGTTCGGGTCCCCGGCGCTCTGGCCGACGCCGCCGACCTCGACCCGGAGCTGCTGGCCCGCGAAGACCGGCTTGACGGTCTGCACGCGGGCGCCGGCGCCCCCGGCACCGCCGTTCGTGCTGATCGAGGTGGCCTGGCCGCTGCCCCCGGCCGCGCCGTCGACCGTCAACGTCACCGAGCTCACGCCGGTGGGCACGGTGAAGTACTGAGCGGCGCCGGTGTAGCCGAAGGACACCGCGTGCGCGATCGGTGGCGGTGCCGTCGCTGCTCCGGCTGAGGTCGGTGCGCTCGAGAATGCGGCGATCGCCGCCAAGCCCGCGAGCAGTGGGAGGAGGGCGGCGCGGAGCGGATGGTGCCCGGCGGCGCCGTGAGTGGTGAATCGAGAGAGGAACATGACAACTCCAAGTGATCGAATGGGTGGTGGAACCAGACTTCGTGAATCTGCTAATGGCTCGTTCGCTCCACCTCCGCCGCGTCTCCGGGCGACGCGAGAAATCCGCCGGTCCCCGCGGGGCGCCGGCCCCAGGTGCTGACCATGAGCGGGGCGAAGCACACGGTGTGCCCGTCGTGCCACAGCGAGTGGAATGCGTCGAGGTCCTGCCGGCTGACCGTGCCCGCGGCGAGCAGGGCCGGGCTCAGCTGATCGACGAGCAGCTCCCACTGCGGCACGCCGCGTTCCCGGTCCGCGCGGACCTGCTCGGACACGGCTCGGGTTGCTACGTCGAGCAGGCCGTGTCGCGTCAGGGCGCCGGGCAGCGTGCGACCGTAGAAGGGGTCGTAGGAGTGTCCGGCGAACAGGGCCATGCAGGCGTCGGCGATGCGGGTGTGGACCGGGGACGGCGGATCGATGACCGACGCGGTGGCCCAGTCGAGGTCCTCGACGAGGAGCCATCCGCCGGGACGCACAGCCCTGACGAGCGAGGCCAGCACGGCGTCGCGTTCCGGCAGGTGTTCGAGCAGCAGGCGCGCGTGCACCAGGTCGAACGTCGCTTCGGGGAGGGCGTCGGTTCTGACGTCCAGCTGTCGCGACCTGCAGCGTGTCTCCGGCGAGCGGCGCGAGGAAGCGCGTGTCGGTGTCGACGGCCAGCACCGAACCGGAGGGCCCGACCGCGTCGGCGAGCCGGACGGCGATGCCACCTGTACCCGCGCCCGCGTCGAGGCAGTGCCAGCCGGCGGTCAGGCCGAGGTCTTCGCAGAGTGCGATGGTGGTCGGGTCGTACAGCTCGCTCAGGCTGTTGAGCCGGTCGCGTTCGGCGTGCCAGGCCGGGTCGAGGAGGTAGGCGGATTCGGTACGGGGCATTGCGGACTCCAGGTCGGTCGACGAGAGGGTGGGATGGGGTCTGGCAGGCGGCGTGAACCGCCTCGATGGCGTGGGTCAACTCGACCCAGCCGCGGAACGGCCACGCGCGATCGTGGGCATCGAACAGGCAGCCGGTGATCGGGCCGGCGGCTCGTTCGACGCGGATTCGCATGCTCGGTGCGTTGATCACCGGGGTATCGTCGCGATCGATCGGCCAGCGTGACGCCCGGGCGCGGCCCCGGGATTTGGCTTGCGATACCCGGGGATTTCGCCCTCGCCGGCACCCCGGTCAGGTGCCGGCGGCGGGAGGTTGCGGCGATGCGCGCCACGTTGTGGGAACGCGAGAGCGAGCTGCGGACGCTCGGAGCGGCGCTTGCCGCCGCCGCGCGTGGTGAGGGCGGCCTGGTCGTGATCGACGGCCCTGCCGGCGTCGGGAAGTCACGCCTGCTGCAGGCGGCGCGCGAGCTGGCCGGTGAGCACGGCGTGCCGGTGTTCGGTGCGCGCTCGGTCGAGCTCGAACGCGGCGTTCCCTTCGGCCTCGCGCGCCGGCTGTTCGCGCCCACCTTGCTGCGCCGCACCGAAGCCGAGCGGGCCCAGCTGCTCAGCGGACCGGCCGCACCTGCCGGGCGGCTCATCGCCGATCCCGGAGCGTCGCTCGGGGACACCGGTGCCGGCACGACGATCGACGGCCTGTTCTGGCTCGCGCTGAACCTGGCGGGCTCGGCGGACCGCGGCGACGCGCCGGCGCTGGCGATCCTGATCGACGACGCGCAGTGGGCGGATCGGTCGTCGCTCCGGTTCCTGCTGCATGCCGTCAGCGCGATGGACGACGTCGCCCTGTGCGTGATCGTGGCGGTGCGTACGGACGAGCTGGAGGCTCCACTGGATCTGCTCAACCGGCTGCGCGCGCATCCGGGGTGCGTTCGCCTGACTCCCGCCGTGTTGAGCGAGGCGGCTGTCGAGGCGGTCGTCCGGTCGGCGGACTTCACCGATCCGGATCCCGAGTTCTCCCACGCGTGCGCCCGCGCCACCGGCGGTAATCCGTTCCTGCTCGTCGAGCTGCTGACGGTGCTGGCCGCGGATGGAGTCGCACCGACGGCGCAGGCGGCACGGTTGGTGAACGAGCTGCTGCCGGAGTCCGTCCTGCACGCGGTCCTCGTGAGCCTGGCGCGGCTGCCCGAGGCAGCGACGGCGCTCGCGGCCGCTGTCGCGGTGCTCGATCAGGCGTCGTTGCCCATGGCCGCGGAGCTGGCAGGGCTCGATCTCGGCATCGCCGAGGACGCCGCCGATCTGCTGGTCCAGGCTCATCTGCTCGCGCCGGGCCGGTCCGTGAGCCTGGCGCACCCGCTCATCGCCGCGTCCGTCCGCGCTGACCTGCGGCCACTGGCCCGGGCCCGGCTGCACCGCCGGGCCGCGGAGATCCTGGAGGCCGCGGGAGCGGGTAACGGCCGCGTGGCCGGTCACCTGCTGCACACCGACCCCCGCGCCGAGCCGTGGGTCAGCGCCCGGCTGAGCGCCGCGGGCCGAGACGCCCTGCGAGGTGGTGAGTTCGACAGCGCCGTCACGCTGCTGCGCCGTGCCCTCGACGAACCTCCCACCGAGGCCGAGCACATCCCCACCCTGATCGACCTCGCGAAGGCCGAGGCGGCGGCGGACACTCCGCACGCGTCGGCCCGGCTGGGCGAGGCGCTCAGCCACGTGGCTGAGCCGCGCGAGCGCGCCGACATCCTCGCCCAGTTGTCCCGGCTCCGGTTCTTCACGGGGGACATCGCCGGTGCCGCGGACGCCGCCGAGCGCGGGCTGGCCGAGGTCGATCCCGCTGACGATCGCGCGCGCCTGCTCCTGTCCGCCTACCTGACCGCCGCCACGTTCGACCCACGGCTACGGCCGAACCGCATCGACCGGCTGGCGCCCCACGTCGAACGCGCGAGACTCGGCGAGATTCCCGACGATCCGATCATCTGCGCCCACCTGGGAGCGCGGATGGCCATCTCGGGAGAACCGGCGGCGGTCGTCGCCCCAGTGGTCGAGCGCGCGCTCAGCGCCCACCCGTTGATCGACGACACCTCCCACGGGATCGCGCTCGCGCTTCCCGTCGTCGCGCTGGTCATGCTCGACGATCTCGATCGTGCGGAGCGGGCTCTCGCGGCGGCGACAGCGTGGCCGCATGCGCGGGATTCGCTCATCACGACCACCGTCGTCGAACACTGGTCTGCCGTGGTGGCCTACCGGCGCGGTGATCTGATCGGCGCGCGGGCCCACGCTCAGCGAGCGGTTGCCGCCTGCGACACCGACGACTGGCGCCTCTACGACGGGTGGATCAACAGCAACCTGGCGCACATCGCGCTGGATCTGGGCGACACCGACGCGGCCGTGACGGTCCTGACCGGCCTGGACGCGGTCGACCCCATCGGCCGCTGCCTCGTGCTCGAGGCGCGCGCGCACCTCGCGGCAGTTCAGAACGAGCCGGCTGCGGCCCATGATCTCTACGCGGAGGCCGGCCGGAACCTCGACGCGATGGGCCTGATGAATCCCGGGTTCATCGCCTGGCGATCCCCCGCCGCCATCGCGGCGGCGCGGGCAGGGCGCGGCGATGACGCGTCCCGACTGGCGGCCACCGATCTCGCGATCGCCCGGCGGACGGGGACCGCGCGCACCATCGGACTCGCGCTGCGCGCCGCGGCGCTGGTCGCGGACCGCGACGACGCCATCCGCTTGCTGACGGAATCCGTGACCGTCCTGGAACGCTCTGCCGGCGTGCTCGAGTACGCCCGGTCCCTCCTCGCCCTCGGGAGTGCGCTCCGCCGCACGAACCGGCAGAGCGAAGCGCGGATGGTGCTCGAACAGGCCCTGGACATCACGGCCCGCGCCGGCGCCGAACCGCTGATGCGTCACGTGACCGATGAGCTGCTCACCACCGGCCGCCGCCCACGCCGCGCCTACCTGACCGGCGTCGAGTCGCTCACCGCCACCGAGCGTCGCATCGCGGAAATGGCAGCAGCGGGCGAGACGAACGCAGAGATCGCCCGCGGGCTCTACATCGCCACCAAGACGGTGGAGTGGCACCTCGCCAACGTCTATCGCAAACTCGACCTCGCGAATCGACGCCAACTCGCCGCAACGATCGCCACCGCGCCGGCGTAAGAGCCGCAGCTCCGCCCCCCGCGCCCGACCGGCGCGGGCACGCAAGAGGTGGTCGATCCGTGGATTGGCCGATTCGGCTCTTCGACCTGAACCGACGCGAGCTCAGAGTGTGGCGGATATGTTTGATGGTCTCGGCGTGCTTGGGTGACGACATGGACGCTGCGCTTGCGGTCGCCGGCACTCTGCTGGGCGTCATCCTTGGCACCGTCGGCGCTCGGCTCAACTACATGTCGGCGTTTCGCCGCGAGGCAGGGGAGCGGCTTGCCGCCTCGCGGCGCGAGACCTACGTCGAGTGGCTCACTGAACTCAACGGGGTGTACAGGGCAATTTGGGAACCATCGAGCAGCTTCCACCGCGATCGAATAACGGGTGAGGAACTCTGGCACGCCTTGCACGATGTGTCTCCGGTTGCTGCGCAGGCATCGCTCGAGAATGTTCGCTTGATCGCGACGAACCCAGTGGCGGGCGTGGCAGCGCAGCTGTGGGCTCATGCTCGGCGAGAAGCAGTTCCACGGGGACGCGATCAGTCGCTTGAGGGATGGAAGTCGTGGCAGGAAACCTACTGGACGCTGCGACGGGACTTCCTTGATGCCGCCCGCATGGACATCGGTTTCGAACCGCTCGATTGGGCAACTGCCGGCGTGCACAACCGGTAGCCGTCTTTGCGACGACCAGCTCCGCAGCTTCGGGGCGCAGATGACTCGGTCAGAACACGTAGGGCACGAGCATTTTCGCCGAGCGTTTGTAGGCGGGGTAGGCGTCGGGAAACTCCGCGGTGAGGTTGTGTTCCTCGATGACCGCGCTGTAGACGAAGTAGCTTCCGGCGACGGTGACGGCGATCAACCACACCCAGTTCAGTCCCACCGCTGTGCCGATCCCGGCGAGCAGGATGCCGCTGTAGATGGGATGGCGGACCAGCCGGTAGGGCCCGCTGCGCACCAATTCCGGTTCCAGCTTCTGCGACATCGGTGTACCCCAGTTGCGCCCGATGTGGATGCGCGCCCAGATGGCGAAGCTCAAGCCGCCTACGAAGAGGACGAGGCCGACGGTGGAACGCCACGGGTCGGAGGTCGCGCCCTGTCCACGGAAGACTCCGAGGTGGACCAGGACGATGATCGCCACGAAGATCACTGCTCGTGCCGGCAACTCGCGAGACCACGCCACGCGCCCGCGCTTCATCGAGAACGCGGCGATGATCCAGTAGATCCAGAACGCGGCCCATCCGGCGGCGAACACGACCTCGACCACTCGCATGGCATCAGCCTGCACCCGCGAGCGGCATGATCTCCACTGCGAAACCGCTTGACAAACGAGAAACTGGATGTGGGAGCTGATAGCCTGAGCCGTAGCCTTCTCCGAGAGCACACCCGTACTGCGACGGGGGCCGCACAGCCGCGGCGTCCTCGAGGTCAGCCGAGCCGCCGAAGCAAGGAGCATCCCGGGTGGAAGCACTCAGCGTGAACTCGGCATGAGGGGCCGGGTCCCGAGCCGGATGCGTCGACCCGAAGGCATCACCGACAGCACTCGCTGGCTGTTCGCCGGCTTGGTCCTCATCAGCCTCCTGCTCGCGTTGCCGGGGTCGTTGTCCTCGGGACGGATCGGTGTCGTGGCACTCGCGCTGGGCAGCTCGGCCGTTCTCGCCGGCGCATGGGTGTACACGTACTTCACCGAGCGCCTGCCACTCTGGCTCGATGTTGTCGTGGCCACCGGCATCATGGGATGTGCGCTGACCGGTCCTGAGCCACCGGCGGTGTTCCCGCTAGCGTTCGCGGCGGTGTGGTTCGGCGCGCTGTACGGGTCGACCGCGCGATCCCTCGTCCGGTGCGGTCTGTACCTGGCCGGAATCGCCGCGACCTTCCCGCTATGGAAGGCCGTACCCGGGCACGTGACCACGCCGGATGCGGTCCTCCTGATCGCCTCCGCGCCGACGATGGTGCTGACGGTTCTGGTCGGACGGCACCTGGCGATGGGGCTGCAGGCACGCGAGCAGAGCCTGCGACGCGATGCAGCGCTGGCAGTTCTCGGCTCGCAGCTGCTGGCAGTCACCGACGTCATCGCGATCCGGTCCCTGGCCAGAAGGGCTGCCACGGAACTCTGCTCGGCGACCCCCGGACTACGCCTGCTCCTGGCAGTGCGCGACGGCGACACCCTTCGCATCGAGGGAGCCGCTGGGCCCTTCGCCACCGTCCCGACGTCGCTGCCGAACGACGCACTCGCGCCCGTCACACACTCGTCCCGGCCGCTGAGCGCCACGACGCTTCTCGATTCGGCGGCCGGCGCCGTACTGGAGTGGGAATCCGTTCGGATCGACGACGACGCCGACGCGGAGTGGATGTTGCTCGGGGCGCCCGCCCGGCTGTCTCCATCGACCATGCTCACGGTGCGGAGCTTCGTCATCATGGTGACGCTCGCGTTGCGCAACAGCGGGATACATCAGGAACTGACCGTGCAGGCGCGGGTCGACTCCCTGACCGGTCTGGCGAATCGAAGCGCGTTCAGTTCCGCACTTGCCTCCGCGCTTGCACTCGCCGTCGAGCCCGACCGGCTGCATCTGCTCTTCGTCGATCTCGACGACTTCAAGGATGTCAACGACGGGCTCGGGCACCTGGCCGGCGACCACGTCCTCACCGAGGTTGCCACCCGACTCCGGGCCTGCACCCGGGTGGGGGACGTGTGCGCACGTCTGGGCGGCGACGAGTTCGCTGTCATCCTGGCGGATACCTCCCCTGCGGAAGCGGGCGAGATAGCGGAGCGGATCGTGCACAGAGTGTCCGAGCCGATCCCGTTCGGCGCCGGCATCGCGCGAATCGGCGCCAGCGTGGGAATCACCTCGGCTCGCTGCGCGAATCCTGCCGGCGGCACGACGTCGAACGTCACTCCGACGGCCACCGAGGTCCGCCACTATGCCGACGTCGCGATGTATGCCGCGAAGGCCAACGGCAAGGGCCAGATCCAGTGGTTCGACACGTCGCTGCTGCAGCCGGCAGTCGGCCCGTGATGCGGGCACCCGGGGTACGCGTCGGCGAACACGTGTGCTCACCCCGCTGACAGGCGTGATTCCGTCCCGCGTGCCGTCGACGGGAATTCGAATGCGTGCGGGCGGTCCACTCGGTACGGTCCGCGCATGGTCTCGGAACCGTTCGTGCCCGTCGGCTTCGACCCGCCCACCTCGCTCGTCACCGAGCAGTTCCGGCTCGAGCCGCTGGGGCCGCAGCACAATGAAGCCGATCACGCCGCCTGGATGTCGAGCATCGACCACATTCGCTCCACCCCTGGCTACCCCGACGGCAACTGGCCACCACCGCACGGCATGACGCTCGAGGAGAACCTCAGGGACTTGCGCCGCCACGCCGACGACTTCTCGCGCGCCGCCGGGTTCACCTTCACCGTCCTCGACCCGAGCGACGACGACGTCATCGGTTGTGTCTACGTGTACCCCTCGCCCTCCGCCGACTGGGACGTCACGATGCAGTCCTGGGTGCGGGCGGACAGGTCGGAACTCGACACGCCGCTCGCCGATGCCGTCCTGCGCTGGCTGTCCACCGAATGGCCCTGGGAGCGCGTCGACCGCTGCGGTCGCTGAATCTCGCTACGCGCTGGAGCCGCCACAGCCTTGCCGTCAGCGCGGCCTACGCGTCGGCGCGGCCTTCCGCTCGCGCGGTCAACGCGTCGGTCAGCAGGGCGGTCAGCGCTTCGAGCTGCACGTCGGCCGAGGACCACACCTCGTCATCGGAGCCGTCCAGCGCTCGCGCAGCCAGCCCGGCCTTGCTGTCGATGAGCTCGGCGATCCTGCTGTCTATCGTTCGCGCAGCGATGATGCGCCAGGCGGTGACGGGTTCGGTCTGACCGATGCGGTGGCTGCGGTCGATGGCCTGCGTCTGTTCGGCGTCGGTCCAGGACAGCTCGGCCAGCACGACGTTGGAGGCGACCTGCAGGTTGAGGCCCACTCCTGCTGCGGTCAGCGAGCAGACCGCGATCGCGACGCCCGGGTCGTTCACGAAGGCGTCGATGTTCCTCTGCCGCGATGTCGGCGTCTGGTCGCCGCGAATCGAGGAGAACCGGATGCCCTGCCTGGCGAACGTCTCCTCGGCGACGTCCATGACGTCGATGTGCTTGGCGAAGAAGACGACCTTGCCGGCGCTTCGGGCCAGCTGGGCGGCGTAGTCGGCGGCGAGGCCGGCCTTCGCCTGCCCGATGCGGCGCATCATGCTGAACACGTTCTCGCCGACCTTGGTGGTGGTCGTGTCCTTGCGCTCGGTGCTGGCCACCTTGCGTACGAGGTCGTGGTCGATGCCCTCGACGGCCCCTGACCGGCGGTTCGCCAGCGCGGTGTCGTAGCGCGTCACCAGCCGTCGAGCGAGGTCGCGCTCGGCCTCCCGGATCGAGCGGCCGACCGCCTCGTCGAGCTCGACGGGCAGGTCGGCGGTGCGGCGGGCAGGGATGTCCGCAGCCACGTCGATCTTGCGGCGGCGGACGATGCCGAGATCGATCACGCACGAGCGGGCGGCGGCGTAGAACCGCGGGTCCGCCGGGGTCAGGCCGGTGTTCTCGAGAGCGTTCATCAGCTCGGTGCGCGGCTCGCTGGCGTCGATCCAGCCGAGGAACTGCCAGATCGCCCGGAAGTCCTCGATGTCGTTGATCAGCGGGGTGCCGGTGAGCGCCATCAGCAACGGCCGCGGGGTGCGGGAGCGGATGCGTGCCGACAGATCGAGGACGTGCTGCGACCGTTGCGAGGCCTTGTTCTTGATGAAGTGGGCCTCGTCGACCACCATGCCGCGGAAGCCGAACTCGCCGAACCACCCCACGTGACGGTCGAGCACCTCGTAGTTGACCACGACGATGTCGGCGAAGCCGTCGACGGTGTCACCGTTGCCGTGGACGACGGTGGCCAGGCGGTTCGGTGTCCACAGCCCCGCCTCGCGCGCCCAGTTGGTCTTCACCACGCTCGGGACGACGACCAGCAGCGGGTAGGCGTTCGCCACCTCCGCCGCGAGCAGGGCCTGCGCCGTCTTGCCGAGGCCGGGCTCGTCCGCGAGCAGGAAGGTCCGGTGACCGGCCGCAGCCGCCGCGATCAGCTGAGCCTGGTGGGGCATCAGCGCGCGGTTGCCCGGCAGGCGCAGGTTCACCGACCCCGGATCCGGTAGCACCATGCACGCGGAGGCTCCGCTCTCGGCTCGCTCGAACGAGCGCAGCAGCGGGTTGAGCAGTTCCCAGCCGGCGAGGTGGCGGGAGCTGACCGTGCTCGGCCGGGCCGCGGAGAAGTCGGGCGCCAGGAACGGGTTGGCCATCTGCCGGGAGATGACCGACTGCGGCACGACCCGCCGCGCGGTCGCGGCCGACGGGGCAGGGGACTGCGCCTGCGCCGCCGGGTCCGGTGCCGGTTCGAGGCCCACGGCCCGGGACATGTCGCGCTTGAGCAGCTTGGCCGAGTCGGAGACGACGGCGTCCTCGGAGAGCAGCGCGAGGAGCGTGGGGTCACGCACCGCGGTCTTGGCCAGGGTCGTCCCGATGACGTCCAGGCGTTTGAGCCGCTCGGCCCGACTGGTCCGGCTGCGGGTCTGGTCCTGCTGCACCCGGGCGTGCTCCTCGCGGACGAGCAGCGCGACGACCTGGAACTTCGTACGCACCGCCGGAGTCACGCGGCGACTGGCAACGGCCGCTTCGACCTCGCGCACGGCACGAGCGAGCGTGGACATGACGTCCTCGGGCGCGCGGGTTCGCCGCTGGGAGGGAGCACTCTGGCTCACGCTCTTCTGCCGCCGGCCTGTTCGAGCCACACACTCCTCCTTCCGATGCCCTGCTCGGTAGCCGGGACCATCCACGCGCACGACGTCCGGCCCACAGGACGGCCACCGGGAGACCCGGGAGCCCGCTCCCTGACGCAACCGGACCCACCGAACCCGGTGGACCGACACCCCTCGGGCCGCTCCAGCTCCGGCCCTCAGCCGCCCCTCGACGCGCGAATCGACCCCGAGATCGGGTCGTCGTGAGCGGCGCAGCGGGTAACGCCATGTGGGCGGTACGGATCCGATCCTAGCGCCCGCAGCTCCACGCCGCGCTGAGGTGACGCGAGCGTGCCTATCCGCTGCGCGTGGCAACGCCTCCGCTGATGACGGAGCTCACCCGCAGCTCGTCGTCGAGCACGACGAGGTCGGCACGAAGCCCTGGTGCGATGGCCCCGCGGTCACCGGCCAGGCCGAGCAGCGTGGCTGGTGCGGTGGCGGCGGCGCGCACCGCGGTCTGGATCGGCAGCCCGACCTCGACCACGGCGCGCCGCAGCGCCGCGGCCATGGTGAGCGTGCTCCCGGCGAGTGAACCGGTGCTCCTCAATCGGGCGGTGCCGCCCACGACGCTGACGTCCTGGCCGCCCAACCTGAAGTCGCCCGCGGAGACGCCCGCAGCGGCGATCGCGTCGGTGATGAGGATCAGTTCCGCCCGGCCCGCGGCGACCTCGCGGATCATCGCGGGGTGGACGTGCCGGCCGTCGCAGATGATTTCGCAGAACGCTCCGACGCCGAGCGCGGCGCCGGCGGCACCTGGTTCCCGATGGTGGCGGGGCCGCATTCCGTTGAAGAGGTGGGTGGCAAGGACCGCGCCGGCGTCGAATCCGGCACGCGCCTGGTCGTAGGTGGCGTCGGTGTGGCCGATCGCGGCAATCGCGCCACCGGCCACGACGGCCCTGATCACCTCCAGCGCGCCGGGCAGCTCGGGAGCGATCGTCACCACGCGTAGCGTGCCGGCGGCGGCGGACTGCAGGCGCTGGAGCAGGCCCGGATCCGGGTGCTTCATGTGCTCGACGTTCTGGGCGCCGCAGCGCGAAGGGGCGAGGAACGGACCTTCCAGATGGGCACCGACGAGACGGTTGCCTGGCTCGTTGTTCGCGGCGGCCCGCCGGGTTTCGGCGGCGATCCAGCGCAGCTGATCAACCAGGTCGGGCTCAGCGGCGGTCACCAACGATGCAAGGGTCGTGGTGGTGCCGTGCGCATGGTGAAACGCCACCGCCTGGTTCAGTGATGCCGCGGAAGCCGCCACGTCATGGCCACCGCCGCCGTGCATGTGCACGTCGACGAAGCCCGGAACGAGCCACGCACCGCCGAGATCGGTCAGGCTGCCGACCGGAGGCACTCCACGTCCCACCGAGGTGATGGTGGCTCCCTCGACAACGACCCAGCCCGACTCGAGTACGCCCTCCGGCGTGACCACGCGAGCCCCAGCGAGGACGTGACCCATGTCGACCCCCCTGGCTGGACGTGTGCGGAACTGCCCGCACCATCGTGCTACTCGGCGGCGACGCCGGTCGGGAGGGTCGGGAGGGTCGGTCCCGGCTTGCCGGCGCTGCTATGCCGAGAAGGCCTCGTCCTTCAGGTTCTCCTTCAGCCAGGAGCGGAGTTCGTCGTTGTCCTCGTGGCCGTGGACGGCGGCGGCGTGCTGGGCGGCGGCGGCGATGACTTCGTCTTCTTCGCCGGCGATCGTCAGGGTGCAGTTGCTCTCGCTCGGGTAGTCGCGGCAGTCGGCGACCTTACGGCTCATGACGGTGTCCTTTCAGGCGAGGTGACACGTGATTCCGAGGTGTCGTACAGGCGGATGCCTGACCTTCTGATAAGTCAGTGTATCTTTACAGTCCAGATGGTCAACAGTCAAGAGGAGAGCACGTGAGCAGTCGACGACCTCGTTCGGCACCGACGGCGAGCGGCACGCGCACCAGACCCGGCACCGGCACCAGCACCGCTGAAGTCGGCACGGCGACCCGGATCCTCGACGTCGCCGAACGGCTGGTCCAGGACCGCGGCTTCAACGCCTTCAGCTACGCCGACATCGCCGCCGAACTCGCGCTGACCAAGCCGGCGCTGCACTACCACTACGCAAGCAAGGCCGACCTCGGGACCGCCCTGATCGACCGGTACACCTCGCGCTTCACCGCCGCTCTCGCCGCCCTCGACGCCGCTGGTCTGAGCGCGCCGGCGAAGCTCGACGGCTACGCCGAGCTCTACCTCGACGTCCTCCGTGACCAGCGGATGTGTCTGTGCGGCATGCTCGCCGCCGAATACCGGACGCTGCCCGAGCCGATGCGCACCGCGGTACTGATGTTCTTCGACGACAACGAGACCTGGCTGACCGGCGTGCTGGAGGACGGGCGCCGCCGACGGCAGCCTGCGCGTCACCGGACCGCCCGCGACGCGGCCCGCATGATCATCAGCTGCCTGGAGGGAGCCATGCTGGTCGCCCGCCCCTACGCCGACGTCAGCCGCTTCCACTCCGCCGCGACCCAGCTCCTGAGCGGCTTCGTCACCCAGCGCCGGGTCACCCGTCCGGCCTGATCGGCGATCACCACCGGCGAGCAGCTTGCCGTCCCGCGGGCGCGCACGCCGGCCCTGTCGCGGGTGGTCGATGGTTGAGATGATCGCGTCGTGCCGTTTCTCTACCACCTGTGCGATGACGACTTCCGCGGAACGCGCCTGCTCCCGTTGAATGCCCTGCGCGTGGCGTACCCGGATGTCTACGACCGCGAACGCATCAAGTGGGCCGGCCGCGAGTCCGTTCTGCAGTGGCAGGTACCGCATCTGGGCGTGGAATGGGCGGACACGGTCAACCTCGCCGCCCTCGACCCCGTCCATCTGGTCCACGCGCGCAAGCGTCTGGGCGTTCCGTTCTCACGCCTGCTGGAGCGACGGGTCGTTCGCATACCCGTGGATCGCATCGCCCATCAGCCGGCAGTCGTGTACGACAGCCGTTCGCACTGGCTGAACAGCCGACCCGGCGAGAACGTCCCGTCGACGCCGCCGGAGGACGAGTTCACTCCCTTCGACGCCGACACGTACGAGGAGTTGCTCGAGACGCCGCGACTGCATCTCGAGTACCTCAGCGAACAACTCGCCGCCGGACGGCCCGCGCTCGGGTTCGTCTTCGTCCGGCACGTCCTCGTGGCCGGAGCGGTCGACATCAGCGGCCTCCCGCAGGACCGTCTCTGACCGGCGCCGCTGCCCGTGAGATCGATGGATCGTCGCCGCTACAGGTGGGTTACACCGCCCGCTGGTTAGCGTCGGCGGGATGTGTGCGCTCTGTGACAGCCCGGCCGATCCACGGTGGGCCGCCGGCAGCGGCGGCCGGTGCGGGTGACCTCGATGCGAGGTCGCTGGCCGTTGCTGCTGCTGGTCGGCTGTGCCGTGGCCGCCGCGGTGATCGCCTTCGACGGCGGGCGGACCGCGCCGCCTCACGGTCGGATCGACGGCTGCGTCGGCGCGACCGACGCGCCCGGCGGCTACGTCTGTCCCTGCTTCCGAATCGCCGCAGGCGCGGTTCGCCCGAGCCCACACCTTCGATCAGCAAGCCCGTCACGGTCATGGCCCGTGTTTCGGGGCGGCCGCACTGACCCAACCGCTGGGCACCTGTCTGCTCACGACAGGCGGTCCTGTCACTCCCCGCCCTCGGCAGCGCTGCTGACGACAAGTCCGACGCCTACACCTCGGTGTCCGGGCAGCGCGATTGCTTCTCGCACGGACCGGGCTTTCCCCTGGTGATCTGTCACCGGGGTGTGCCACGTGCGGCGATCCGCGTGGCGCTCGTCGGGAACTCCCACGCCGCCGAGTGGCTGCCCGCGGTGGAGCAGGCGGCGCAGCACGACCACTGGCAGATCACGACCTTTCTCGCATCCCGGTGCGCCCTGGCAGACCTGGCCCAGCACTTCGAACCCGTGGCCGTGTCGGTCGCCTGCAGGAACTGGGTCGACGCAACCGTGCGGACGATCATCGGCGGCCGCTACGACCTGGTCGTGATGAGCAACAAGATGTCGGTGAATGCGCTCGGGTACGACACCCCGGGCAGTGCGGGTCCTTACCGGACGGGCTACGAACGAGTCCTCCGGCGCTTCCATGAAGCACACGTGACGGTGGTCGGGCTCCGCGACACCCCGTTGCCCAGGACCGAGTTGGTGCCCGCCTGCCTGGCTGCACACCCGCACGACTATCAGCGCTGCGACGGCAGCGTGCGTTCGTGGCTACCGGAGGAACCGCTGGTCGCCGCGGTGGCGGCCATCCGGGATTCCAGGATCCGCATCGTCGACCTCACCGAGCACTTCTGCCGATCCGGCGTCTGTCCAGCCGTCGTCGGACGTGTCGTCGTGTACGCCGATGCCTCGCACATCACGGCGACCTACTCGAGAACGGTGGGCCCGTACCTCGAACCGCAACTGCGTGCGGCGCTGGGTACCCGCTGAACCCGCGCCTGCCTCCTGACGCGTTGAGGATCGTCGTTCATACTGGCGCAGTGCGTGAGGCGTTCGCTCACGAAGCGATGCTGGTCATGTCGGATGACGGCGACCTGCGTGCGCCCGGCGCCGCCGTCACGGTCGAACTGTGTGGGCGATGGGAACACGACGGGCCGTGCCCGCTGGCTCCGCATCACTCCCGCGCTGAGCGGTCAGGGCGGGACGTCCGCCTCCGCGTGCTGTTCGCAACCGAGACCGACAACGAGGGTGAGGTTCGGGCGCGGATCGACCACGCTCTGGCCGCGGGTCACTTTCAGGGAACCGACGGAAACACCGTTGTCTGGCAGCTGACGCGGAGCGCCCCGTCGAGCATCGAACCGGGCGAGGTCGAGCACGCGCGAAGGCTCGTGGCTGCGTTCGCATGAGTGTCCGAACGTCCCGCGGTCGGCGCGTGACGTCGGTGATCGTCAGGCTCCAGTCGCGCGTCACCCGGCGAAGTCGGTGCTCCGGCTGACCTCCTCCCAGGTGTCGAGGTCCTCGCGGATCTTGTCGAGCGTCACGCGGACAGCGTTGGAAGCGTCGTTGCCGAGCATCAGCAGGTACGGCGCCTTGCCTGACTCGACCACGTCGACGAGCACGTCGCCGGCTCGTGCCGGATCGCCCGGCTGCTTGCCGTGGTCGACGCTGTTCTCCTTGCGCCGCTTACCGGCGGTGTCGGCATAGTCCTCGATCGGGGTGTCGGACTGTGTCAATGACCGACCGGCGAAGTCGGTCCGGAAGCCACCCGGCTCGATGACCATCGCGGTGATCCCGAGCGGAGCAAGTTCCTTGCGCAGCGACAGGGTCAGCGCCTCGACCGCCGCTTTGACTGCCGAGTAGTAGCCGGAGCCCTCCGGCGAGACGCGCGCGCCGATGGAGGACAGGTTGACGATGGTGCCCGAGCGGCGTGCGCGCATGCCTGGCAGTACCGCCTTGATCGTGCGGACCGCCCCGAAGACATGCGTGTCGAACAGCTGCCGGACCGGGCCGTCCTCGCCTTCCTCGACGGCGGCGCGGTAGCCGTAGCCGGCATTGTTGACGAGGACGTCGACGCCGCCGAAGCGATCTTCCGCTGCGGCCACGGCTGCACGCACCTGGTCGTCGTCGGTGACGTCCAGCGCGATGGCGATCGCCGTGTCCGGGTAGGTATCAGCCAGGTCGTGCACCTTCGAGGCGTCGCGCGCGGTCGCGACGACGTTGTGACCGCGCTTCAGCGCGGCTTCGGCGAACGCCCGACCGAGTCCGGTCGAGCAGCCGGTGATGAGCCAGGTAGCCATGGGTCTCCTCCTATTGTTGCGCTGCGGGCCGCAGCAGGACTTCATTGATGACGAGCCGGCGCGGCCGGGACAGGACGAAGTCGATGACGTCCGCCACGTCGGCGGCGGTGACCTCGGCCTGGTCGTACAACCGCCCCACGGCGTGTTTGCTATCGGCGTGGGTGATGAGGTCCGGCAGCTCGGCGGCGAGGACGCCGGGCTCGATGAGGGTGACCCGGACAACGGGGAGCGGCTCCTCGGCAAGCGCTGTGATGCGGTGCAGTCGGCGGGCTAACAATGCGACCTTGTAACCGCTTGCGTCCAGCACGCGGGCGGCTGCCTCGCCGATGCCTGACGACGCTCCGGTGACCACCGCGACCCTGGTTCGGACGGTGGTACTGACTGTGGCCGCCGCTGTCGCGAGTTGTGCCATGTTTGTTCGCCCCCTCCGGGTCGCCGAGTTGTCACTCACCAGACAACACGTAGGACAGGGGATGAGGCAGTGCCTGCTGTTCCAGGTAACGCCAGTACCACCCAGCCCCGCCGGCTCGCGCCGCTTCGCGCCGGCTCGCGCCGCTTCGCGCCCGATATGGCGACCCAGGCACGCTCAACACCACTGCATCGGGCGCCAAGCGGTCGCCGGGCGCGACGGAAGGGGCTCTTGGCTCAGTCGCGCCCAGCCCCAGGATCGGTCAGCACGTCGCGCCAGGAGTGACGAGGGGCGAACCCGAGCAGGTCGCGTGCCTTGTCGATGGCGTAGAAGGTCTCATCGCGGCCCATCTCGCGGCGCACCTCCACCCCGTCGTAGAAGCGGTCCTGGATTTCCTGGGTCGTGGCGGCCACGGACATGTCAGGGTTCGCGACGTTGAAGATCTCGTAGCCCAGCCCGTCGGTCTCCAGGCAGCGCTGCACCATCTGCCCGAGGTCGCGGACGTCGATGTAGGCGAAGATGTTGCGGCGCCGCAGTGCCGGCTCGGCGAGGAAGGCAGGGAACATCTCCGCGTACTCGTGCGGCTCGATGACGTTGTTGATCCGCAAGCCGTACACGTCCGCCCCGGTTCGCGCCTGGAACGAGCGCGCCGTCGCCTCGCCGGCCACCTTCGACATCGCGTAGGCGTCCTCGGGAACCGTCGGATGGTCCTCATCGATCGGCACGTAGAGCGGGCGCCGCTCGCCCTGCGCGAAACAGATGCCGTACGTCGTCTCCGAGGACGCGAACACGATCTTGCGCACGCCGAGGCGGGTCGCGGCCTCGAACACGTTGAAGGTGCTGAGCACGTTCGTCGCGTACGTCGTCGCGTCCGGCATCCGCAGGATCGCCGGGATCGCGGCGAAGTGGACGACGGCGTCGTAGCTCGGCTGCGACGGCAGGTCCAGCTCCTCGAAGGTCGCCAGCCCGGCAAGCGCCGAGTAGGTCTCACCCGCGTCAGTGAGGTCGACGCGAAGGTCGGCGACAGCTGGGTGCCGCAAGGGGACGAGGTCGGCGTTGGTCACCTGGTGGCCGTGCTCGGCGAGATACGCCGCGACGTGCTTGCCGGCCTTTCCGCTACCGCCGGTGAAGAAGATGCGCATAGTCACCTTGGTACCACGCAGGTGCACGGCGGCTCCCACCGGCGGCCTTCATCGCGATCCTGGACGGGTCGCGGGCTGACGAGCGGGAACGGAGCGACACCGGCCAGGAATCCGGACCTCACGGAGCGCGCGACGGGGGTATATGTCCGATAGAATAAATAACACCTGTCTCAATAATTCGAGAACTATCTGAGGTGATGGCCCGGGCCTTCCGCGGGGTCAGGCCATCCCCGATCTCGATCACCGCAACAACCGAGTGGTCAGCAGGAGCGGGCGTTGGGTCGATGGCAGTGACCTCGCCAGTCGCGTACTCGATCTCGAAAGTCCGGACGTCGGGAAGTCCGCGCAGCAGGAGCAATCGCACCATGTTCCGGGGAGTGCCGAAACGAAAACCTTCGACCCGCAGCTCGCCCTCGTCCAGAGGCGGGAGGTCACCGCCAACACGCGAGCGGTTGCCGCTCTGTCTGGTGTACTCGAACTGGGCGAACATCCCGTCACGCGGGGACCGAAACTCGGAGAGACGCCACCGCCCCGCCCTGCCGCCACCCTCGAGCGCGGGAGCACTCAGAAAAATCGTTTCCAGGTCTTCGCCCGAATACGGCACTTGCGAAGGGTAGGACATGACCTCGCACGGGGCATTGTCGCCCAATTGGGCTTACTTCATCCTGATGTCAGGCACCCGCGCCCGACCCTGTCAGGTTGAGGGGCGACGGAGTCACCCTCTCCGTGCCAGATCCGCGGCGCCGCCGTCGAGCACTCGCCCTGCACACCACCTCGACGCGGGACCGCACGGTGGCCGGCGCGATGAACGCCCCGATCCAGAAGGAGCAGGCGGGCGCGGGTACGGGGACAGTTGTGCGGACAGGCCGGGCGGAAGCGGGAGTGGAGCGACACCGGCCAGGGGATCCGGGTCTCGCAGAGTGGAGCGGGTGACGAGAATCGAACTCGCACTGTCAGCTTGGGAAGCTGATGTTCTGCCATTGAACTACACCCGCGGAACAGCACGTATCGTACAGGTGTGGGAGCCTGACGTTGCGGGTACGTCGCCCCTGTCCGCGGATGCTTCCGCCCACCAGGTCGAGAATCGAGAGAGTCTTCATGATCATTTTTGGGACGCGCGGGTACCTGCAGGTGCTGGCCATGGTCAACTTCATCTGCACGAACTGCCACAACCCGGCGGCTCAGAAGGTGGTCCAGCGGATCGTCCGGTTCACCCTCTTCTTCATCCCGCTGTTCCCGATCTCGAAGTCCTACAGCACCACCTGCACGTTCTGCGGGCTCACGTCCAAGATCAACAAGGAGCAGGCCGACCAGTACGTGGCCTACGGCGCTCAGCAGCAGGCGCAGTACCGCGCGCCGGCGCAGGAACAGATCCCCTCCGGTCAGCAGTGGGACCAGAACGGCCAGCCCCACTTCCCCGCACAGCAGTTCCCGGCGCAGCAGTACCCGCCCACCCAGCCGTAGCGGCAATTCGCGGAGAACGCGCAGGTACCCTCATCGCGTGCTCCTCAGTGATCGCGACATCCGCAGCGAGGTCCAGTCCGGCCGGCTTCAGGTCGAACCCTGGGACGGTGATCTCGTCCAGCCCTCGAGCATCGATGTGCGACTGGACCGGTTCTTCCGGGTCTTCAACAACTCCGCCTACACCCACATCGACCCCGCGCAGCAGCAGGACGAGCTGACGAGCCTGGTCGAACCCTCGGGCGCCGAGCCGTTCGTCCTGCACCCCGGCGAGTTCGTCCTCGGCTCCACCCTCGAGGTCGTGACGCTGCCCGACGACCTCGCCGGTCGCCTGGAGGGCAAGTCGAGCCTCGGCCGGCTGGGGCTGCTGACCCACTCCACCGCCGGGTTCATCGACCCGGGCTTCACCGGGCACATCACGCTGGAGCTGTCCAACGTCGCCAATCTGCCGATCACGCTCTGGCCCGGCATGAAGATCGGCCAGCTCTGCCTGTTCCGGCTCTCCAGCGCGGCCGAGCACCCCTACGGATCGGCCGTGTACGGCTCCCGGTACCAGGGCCAGCGCGGCCCGACACCGTCCCGGTCGTACCAGAACTTCCGGACCTGGCCCACGAACTAGCGCGCCGCCGCTAGGGCTTGACGAGGGTGTGCATCCACCCGTGCGTGTCCGGCTGCGCGCCGGTCTGGAGCCCGACCAGCGCCTCGCGCAGCTGTGCCGCGACCGGCCCGGGCGTGCCGTCGCCGACCAGCCAGTCCGCGGCGGCGCTCTTGACCGCCCCGACGGGGGTGATGACCGCCGCGGTGCCGCAGGCGAACACCTCGGTGATCTCCCCGCTGGCGTTGCCCGCCTGCCACTCGGCGACCGAGATGACGCGCTCCTCGCTCTCGTAGCCGAGATCGTTGGCGATCTGGAGCAGCGAGTCGCGGGTGACGCCGGGCAGCAGCGTGCCGGTCAGTGCGGGCGTCACCACGCGCGCGGACGAGCCGGAGCCGTAGACGAAGAAGAGGTTCATCCCGCCCATCTCCTCGACCAGCTCGTGGTTGTTCGCGTCCAGCCACACCACCTGGTCGCAGCCCTGGGCCGCTGCCTGCGCCTGGGCGGCGAGGGACGCCGCGTAGTTGCCGGCACACTTCGCCTCGCCCGTCCCGCCGGGGGCCGCGCGGGTGTACTCCGTCGACAGCCAGACCGTCACCGGCTTCACGCCGTTGGGGAAGTACGCCCCGGCCGGCGAGGCGATGAGCAGGTAGGCGTAGTTGGCGGCGGGCCGGACACCCAGCCCGACCTCCGTCGAGATCATGAACGGGCGCAGGTACAGCGCGGAGTCGGCGCCGCTCGGCACCCAGTCGCGGTCTGCCTCGACGAGGGCGGCGAGCGAGTCGACGAAGGTGTCCACGGGCAGCTCGGGCATCGCCAGCCGCCGCGCCGAGCGGGCGAAGCGCGCGGCGTTGACCTCGGGCCGGAACGTCGCGATCGATCCGTCGGGCTGGTGGTAGGCCTTCAGCCCCTCGAAGATCAGCTGCCCGTAGTGCAGCGACATCGTCGCCGGGTCCATCGTCAGGGGGGCGTACGGCTGGAGCTCGGCCGGCTGCCACTGCCCGTCCGCCCAGTCGGCCCGGACCATGTGGTCGGTGAAGTAGCGCCCGAAACCGGGGTTGGCGAGGATCGCGGCGCGCGCCTCGGCGGACGTGGACGTATCAGCGAGGGACATACTTGGGCATCCTAGTTACGCCGGTCGGCGGAGACCACCGATTACCCCTCGACGGACACGGAGTCAGGAATGGGGCCGGGCACGGAGCCGGGGATGGAGGCGGGCACGGAGCCAGGCACGGAGCCAGGCACGGAGCCAGGCACGGAGCCGGGCACGGAGTCGGGCAGCAGGATGCGCAGCAGCGAGGTCCCCAGCAGCTCCAGCAGGTCCTCCCGCGCGACGGTGGACTCGTGATCGGTCAGCCAGGCCACGGCGGCCTCCTCGGTGAACGCGACCCAGCCGCGGACGGCGATCTCGGTCAGCGCCGTGCGGGGCAGGTTCAGCGCCTCGGTGTGGTCGAGGACGCGCTGGGCCATCGCCAGGCGCGTGGCGTCGAAGACCGCCCGCAGCTCCGCGTCCCCGCTCGCCGCGCCGCGCACCAGTGAGAGATAGGCGGGCCGGTTCTCGCTGACGTAGTCGACGAAGGCCTCCAGCGACAGCGCGAGGCGGTCGACCACGTTCAGCGACGGGTCGGGTTCGGTGACCGCGAGCAGTTCCGCCGCCGCGGCCTGTACGACGCACAGGTGGAAGTCGGCCTTCGAGGTGAAGTAGTGGAACAGCAGCCCGCGCGAGATGCCGGCTGCCTTCGCGATCTCCTCGACCGACAGGTCGTCCAGCGACCGGGTCGAGAGCATGTCGACGCCGAGTTCGATCAGTTGCGCGCGGCGGTCCTCGTGCCGCAGCCGTGATCGAACCTTCTTCTCGCTCATCGGTGGACCGACTCTCCCGCGACATCTATTGACTCGTATTCAACAAGGAGCTTACGGTGGTGGGCATGAGAACACCAGAGGCTGCCGGTACCGCGCGCGAGGTCCGCGCGGTGGTGATCGGCACCGGGTTCGCCGGGATCGCCATGGCGGTGGAACTCCGTCGCCTCGGCATCACGGACTTCGTCGTCCTGGAACGCGCGGACGACGTCGGCGGCACCTGGCGCGACAACACCTATCCCGGTGCCGCGTGCGACGTCCCCAGCCACCTGTACTCGTTCTCCTTCGCGCCCAATCCGGACTGGACCCGTTCCTTCTCCCCTCAGGGTGAGATCCACGCCTATCTCCGGCTGGTCGCCCACGAGCACGGCGTCTACGACCACTGCATCTTCGGCGCGGACGTGGTGCGGGCGCAGTGGAGCGACACCGACGCCCGCTGGACCGTCGAGTCCACGAAGGGCACGTTCCGTTCGTCGCTGCTGATCGCCGGCGCCGGCGCGCTGTCCGAACCGAAGGACCCCGACCTCCCGGGACTGGCGAGCTTCGAGGGCCGGACCTTCCACTCCGCCCGGTGGGACCACGGCTACGACCTCGCCGGCGCGAACGTCGCCGTCATCGGCACCGGCGCGTCGGCGATCCAGTTCGTCCCGCAGATCGCGCCGTCCGTCGGGCACCTCGACGTGTATCAGCGCACCGCGCCCTGGGTGATTCCCCGCCGCGACAGGGCCTTCACCCGCGTCGAACGGTTCGCCTTCCGCCACGTGCCGGGCTACCAGCGCATGGCCCGGTCGGCGATCTACTGGGCCCGCGAGACGTTCGCGCTCGGCTACCTCAAGGGCCCGCGCTTCAGCGCACCCGCGCAGCGCATCGCGGCGTCCCATCTGGCCAAGCAGGTGCCCGACCCGAACCTGCGCGCGCGCCTGACGCCGTCGTTCCGCATCGGCTGCAAGCGGGTGCTCATCTCCAACGACTGGTACCCGGCCCTCCAGCGCCCCAACGTCGACCTGGTCACCGACGGGATCGCCGAGGTCAGGGCCCGCACGATCGTGGCGCAGGACGGCACCGAGCGTGCGGCCGACGCCATCGTCTTCGCCACCGGTTTCCACGTGACGGACGCGCCGATCGCGGAGCTGATCCATGACGGCAACGGTGTACCCCTGAGCGACGCCTGGGCCGAAGGCGCGCAGGCCTACCGGGGCACCACCGTCTCGGGGTACCCGAACCTGTTCTTCATCGTCGGGCCGAACACCGGGCTCGGCCACACGTCGATGGTCTTCATGATCGAGTCCCAGGTGGCCTACATCAGCGACGCGATCAGCCGGATGGACATCGACGGCCTGGCCGCGGTCGCACCGACCCCGAAAGCAGAGCAGGGCTACAACGAACGGTTGCAAGCTCAGCTGACCGGGACGGTCTGGAACTCCGGCGGGTGCCAGAGCTGGTACCTCGACGCGCACGGTCGCAACACCGCAATCTGGCCGGACTTCACCTTCCGGTTCCGCTCCCAGACCCGTCGCTTCGACCCGGAGGACTACACCGTCGTGACCAAGGCCGAAGCCAGCGCCCGGAAGCGGATCACCGCGTGAGGCGCGTCGAGGGAAGCGTCGTCGCCATCACCGGCGCCGGCTCGGGCATCGGGCGCGCGCTGGCCTTGGAGCTGGCCCGCAGGGGAGCCGCGTTGTCGCTGTCGGACTGGCGCGCGGACGACGTCGACGAGACGGTGCGGGCGTGCAAGGACCTCGGTGCCGACGCCCGCGGGTACCAGGTCGACGTGCGTGACGCGGCTGCCGTGCAGACCTGGGCGGACTCCACCGTGGCCGACTTCGGTCGCGTCAACGCGATCGTCAACAACGCCGGGGTGGCGCTGACGGGCGACGTCCTGGACATGTCCCTGGCCGACATCGCCTGGGTCGTGGACATCGACTTCTGGGGCGTCGTCCACGGCACGAAGGCGTTCCTGCCGCACCTCATCGACAGCGGGGACGGGCACGTCGTCAACCTCTCCAGTGTGTTCGGTCTGGTCGCCGTGCCGTCACAGAGCGCCTACAACGCCGCGAAGTTCGCGGTCCGCGGGTTCACCGAAGCCCTGCGCCAGGAGATGCGGCAGGCCGGTCATCCGGTCGCCGTCACCGCGGTCCACCCGGGCGGGATCAGGACGAACGTGGTCCGCAACTCCCGCACCGTCGGCGATGTCGAGCACGCCGAGCTCGTCACGCTGTTCGAGCGCAGACTGGCCAGGACGAGCCCGGAGACCGCGGCCCGGGCGATCGTCCGCGGACTGGAGTCCGGCCGCGCCCGCGTCCTGATCGGCCCGGATGCCTATGCGATCGACACGATGGCGCGCGTCCTCGGCCCGGCCTACCAGCGCGTCGTCACCGCGGCGAGCTCGAGGGTGGCGCGGGCTCGGACCCGGGCGCGCTCGCAGGTGCGCACCACGCGATGACGGCCCGCCTGCTCACCGTCCCGGTCCGGTTCGCCGGGGTGCCGATCGCGCTCCAGCGTCCCGGACTCGGCGGCCCGCTGCCGCTGGCCTGGCAGCGCCGCTACCTCGACGCGGTGGCGCGCACGCTGGCGCAGCCCGCCGGCATCACGATCTCGTGGACGCTGCTCGGCGGCCGGCGCGCAATGGTCCTCACCCCTGCGGAGGCCGAGCCGGGGCGCGCGATCCTCTATCTGCACGGCGGTTCCTACACCGTCGGCTCGGCGACCTCGCATCGCTCGCTCGGGGCCTTCCTGGCGGCGGCGTCGGCCGCGACCGTCTACCTCCCGGAGTACCGGCTCGCGCCGGAACATCCGTACCCGGCCGCTCTCGACGATGCGATCGAGGCCTACCGGGACCTGACCGACCGGGTCGGCGGGGCGCCGGCGCACCTCGTCGTGGGCGGCGACTCCGCCGGGGGAGGCCTGGCCACGGCCATGGCCAGGCGCGTCATCGACGAGGGTCTGGGCAGCCCGGCCGCCCTCGTTCTCATCGCGCCGTGGCTGGACCCGGCGCAGCGTTCGCCGAAACGGCGCGATCGCGTGGTTCGCGACCGGTGGGGCATCGGTTCGGCGGCGGCCTATGCCGACCGGACCGCGCTCACCGACCCCGGTGTCGCCCCGCTGCGCGGCCGCCTCACGGGGCTGCCGCCCACCCTCATCCACGTCGGCACCGAGGAACTCCTGCTGCCGCAGGCACGCGAGTTCGCGATCCTGGCGCGCGCCGCGGGCGTGGACGTCACGCTGCGCGAGTTCGACTGGATGTGGCACGTCGCCCACGCGCAGTCGGGCCTGTTCGCCCCCGCCCGCGCCGCAGTCGACGATCTCGGCGCGTTCGTGCGGGAGCACACCGCCGGCGACGAGCCCGGTCGCCGATGAGCCGATCGGCTGATGAGCCGATGTGCTCTAGCTCGCGGGCGTGACCGTACCGGCTAGGTGCGGCTTGCCGGTACGAGCCGCGCGCACGTCCAGCGTCCACACCGGGCCGGTCAGTGCCGCGGCGAACGCGACGGCAGACGGAAGGAACGCCGGCGTCTTGAACGCGATGTCGACGTCGTAGGCGGCGGGCAACCGGGACGACACCGCCGCCAGGGCGCGGGCCTGCAGCCACATGCCGTGCGCGATCGCGTGCGGGAACCCGAAGGCCTTCGCCGACAGGGCGCTGAGATGGATCGGATTCGAGTCCCCGGACACGGCGGCGTACCGACGGCCGAGGTCGCCGGGGAGCCGCCAGAACGCCTGTGGCGCGGGAGGTTGCGGCCGCTCGCCGGGATCGCGGTGCGTGCCCGGATCCTTGCGGCCGGGACGCAGGTACGTGCTGATCTCGGACCACACGACCTCGTCGCCGACACGGGCCTCGCTGACCAGGTCCACCTGGCGACCCGCCGGATGGGGGGCGAGATTCTCCGCGTGCACACCGACCCGCACCGACTCGCCCATGTCGATCGGCCGGTGCTGGGTGACCCTGTTGCGCACATGCACCAGGCCGAGCACCGGCAGCGGGAAGTCGCTCCGCGTCATGAGCGCCATCGACAGCGGGAACGTGAGCAGGTGCACGAAGGAGGCGGGCAGCACGCTGCTGACGTCGTACCCGCACAGCCGCTGGTAGATCGCCAGCTGGTCCGCGTCGACCCGGACGGCGTCCACGGCGTACTCCTCCGCGGGGACGTCCGGGCCCCCGTGATGCGGCAGGATCGCCTTTCCGAACAGGGGTTTCAGCCCAGGCAGGGCCCCGAATTCGTGAATCGGCCGCGTGCCGCTCATGCGCCGACCAGGTTCTGCCCGCACACCCGCAGCACCTGGCCGGTCACCGCGCCCGCTCCCGGAGACGCCAACCAGGCGACCGCCTCGGCGACGTCGACCGGTAGCCCCGCCTGCTGCAGGCTGTTGAGCCGGCGGGCGACCTCCCGGGTCGCGAACGGCATCCGCGCCGTCATCTCGGTGTCGATGAATCCCGGCGCCACCGCGTTGATCGTCGCGTCGAGGTCGGCCAGGGCGGGTGCCGCCGCGCGCACCATGCCGATGATCCCGGCCTTGCTCGCGGCGTAGTTCGTCTGGCCACGGTTGCCGGCGATGCCGCTGGTCGAGGAGAGGCTGACGATGCGCCCACCCCGCCGGAGCACGCCGCCGGAGACCAGCGCGTCGTCGATCGCGAGCTGCGAGGCCAGGTTCACGTTCAGCACGCTCGTCCAGACGTCCGGCTTCATGTTCGCGAGCAGCTTGTCGCGGGTGATGCCGGCGTTGTGCACCACGATGTCCACGCCACCGTGCCGGGACCGCAGGTACTCGGCCACGGTCGCAGGAGCGTCCGGCGAGCTGATGTCCACTTGCAGCGTCGTGCCGCGGATCTCGTTGGCCACCCGGGCGAGCGCGTCACCCGCGGAGGGCAGGTCGGCGCAGACGACGGTGGCGCCGTCACGGGCCAGCGTGCGCGCGATCGCCGCCCCGATCCCGCGCGCGGCGCCGGTCACGAAGGCCACCTGGCCGGCCAGCGGCGCCGCCCAGTCAACGGGCGCCGGCGCGGTCCCGTCGCCCAGGGTCAACACCTGACCGTCCACGTAGGCCGATCGACCCGAGAGCAGGAACCGCAGCACCGACTCGATGCCGACGGCGGGCGGGGTGTCCGAGGGCCGGACGTAGATCAGGTTGGCGGTGGCGCCGTTGCGTACCTCCTTGGCCAGCGAGCGGACGACACCGTCCAGGGCCTGGCGGGCGGCGGCCGTCCCGGGTGCATCGCCCGGTTGCGGCGGCGTGCCCAGCAGGATCACTCGCCCGCTCGAGCCCAGGCGGCGCAGTGAACCGGACAGGGCGTGCTGGATGCCGGCCAGTTCGGCGACCGTGTCGATGCCGGTGGCGTCCAGGACGAGCGCGCCGTAGCGACGGGACTCGTCGTCGGCGGTGACCTGGTCCACCCCGGCCGATGTCAGCGCGTCGGTGAGGGCGCTGCCCAGGCGGCTCGTGCCCACGGTCCGGACGAGCGCCGCCCCCGGCAGGAGCGGTTCACCCGCCCGGTAACGGCGCAGGATGGCCGGGCGTGGCAGGCCGAGCTTCTTGCCGATCCCGGTGTTGGCGAAGTCGCGATAGCGATCGGTCACGTCTCAGGCCTCCAGGATGGCGACGACGCCCTGGCCACCGGCGGCGCAGATCGAGATCAAGCCGCGCCCGGAGCCCTTCTCGGAGATCATCTTCGCCAAGGACGCGACGATCCGCCCGCCCGTGGCAGCGAACGGGTGCCCCGCGGCGAGCGAGGAGCCGTTGACGTTGAGCCTGGTGCGGTCGATCGGCCCGAGCGCGCCGGGAAGGCCCAGCCAGGTCCGGCAGAACTCGTCGTCCTCCCACGCGGCCAGTGTCGTCAGCACGGTGGAGGCGAACGCCTCGTGGATCTCGTAGAAGTCGAAGTCCTGCAGGGTCAGTTTCTGGCGCGCGAGCAGCCGGGGGAGCGCGTAGATCGGTGCCATGAGCAGTCCCTCGGCTCGGCGGTCGCCGTGGAGGTAGTCGACCGCGGCGGTCTCGGCGTCGACCAGATGCGCCAGGACCGGCAGGTTGTGCGCGGCCGCCCATTCGTCGCTGCCGAGCAGGACCGTCGAGGCACCGTCGGTGAGCGGCGTCGAGTTGCCCGCGGTCATCGTCGCGTCCGGCCCGCGGCCGAAGACCGGCTTGAGCTTGGCGAGCTTCTCCACGCTCGTGTCCGGCCGCAGGTTCTGGTCCCGGGCCAGCCCGCGGAACGGCGTGAGCAGGTCGGTGAAGAAGCCGCGGTCGTAGGCGGCGGCGAGGTTGTGATGGCTGGCCGCGGTGAGCTCGTCCTGGGCTGCACGGGAGATCCCCCATTCCGCGGCGGTGATCGCCATGTGATCGCCCATCGACATGCCGGTGCGCTGCTCCACGTTCGCCGGGACGGACGGCGCGAGCTGGCCCGGACGGAGTCCGCTCAGGGCCTTCACGCGAGCGCCGAGGCTGCGGGCTCGGTTGGCCGCGAGCAGGACCTCGCGAAGGTCGTCGTTGACCGACATGGGGGCGTCGCTGACCGTGTCGACCCCGCCGGCGATGCCCGAGTCGATCTGTCCCAGCGCGATCTTGTTCGCGACGAGCACCGCGGCTTCCAGGCCGGTGCCGCAGGCCTGCTGCACGTCATAGGCCGGTGTGCGGGCGCTCAGACGGCTGCCGAGCACCGACTCCCGGGTGAGGTTGAAGTCCCGGGAGTGCTTGAGCACGGCGCCGGCCACCACCTCGCCGACGCGCTCGTCCTGCAGGCCGAAACGCGCGACCAGGCCGTCCAGGGCCGACGTGAGCATGTCCTGGTTGGAGGCGTGGACGTACTTCGTGTGCGAGCGGGCGAAGGGGATGCGGTTGCCGCCGATGATGGCGGCGCGTGGGGTGGTCATGGGTGAGCCTCTTGTCCTGGGTCGGTGCGAGCGTGGAGCGATGGCGGGCGTGGGTTCAGGTGCTATGGGGAGGGCAACAACCGCGACCGTATCCATATTCTGCGGGCCGGCCCGTCGAGCAGCCCGACGCCGTCGAAGTAGCCGACGAGGCGGTGGGCGGCCCACTGCAGTGTCCGCGTGCGGTGCGGGTTCGAGCGTGCCGCCGCGCGCCCCTGCGCCGGGTCGATGCCGACGGCGGCGTAGACACGGGGGTGGACGAGGTTGTTCGAGATCGTCGTCGCGGCACGGGCGATGGCGAGTTTGGCGTACTCCCGCTGCCAGCGCGGTTGCTCGCGCCACTGCCGGACCAGTTCCTCGCGGGCGTAGCGGACGTGCCGTGCCTCCTCGACGACATGGATCCGGCTCACCGTGCGCACCATGGGCTGCAGCGTGTCGTCGGCCATCATCTCGCGCTGCATGGTGTCCAGGAGTTCCTCGGCGACGAGCGCTGCCGCGAACAGCTCCGACCCGTGGCCGACGGTCTTCATCAGCCATCCCCAGCGGTGCGCGGATGCGCCGGGGCCGTAGGACGGGCAGCCGAACGCCGTGATCATGTTCGCGAACATGACCGAGTGCCGGCACTCGTCGCCGATCTCGGTCAGCGCGTACTTCACGTGCGACGTGGTGGGGTCCTGGCTGTAGGTGTGCCGCAGCAGCAGCTGCATGAGGATCATCTCGAACCAGATGCCCACGCCCGCCGTGCTGGCCACCTCGTGCTTGGACAGCTCGATCTGCCGCGCGCGGTCGAGTCCGTCCCACAGCGGCGTGCCGTAGATCGACACCCGCTCGGGCGGCATGAAGAACCGGTCGGGATCCAGCGGCGTGGCCCAGTCGACGTCCACGGTGGGGTCGAAGGAGTGTCTGGCCGAGGCCAGGAGCAGGGCGTCCGCGGTGGCTTCCCGGTCGCGATCCACGACGAGGCGTGCGGTCATGTCGGTCCTCCTGGGGTGGGCGTCGGATTCTTACTGATACCGAGAGTATCTGATACTCTCGGTTTCGTGAAGACTTCCACCGACGGCCGGAGCACGCGCTGGGCATCGCACCGCCGCGAGCGCCGCGAGGAGCTGCTCGAGATGGTCATCCAGGCGGTCCGCGAGCACGGCTCCGACGTGGGCATGGACCAGATCGCCGAGTCCGCCGGCACGTCCAAGGCCGTCTTCTACCGCTACTTCGCCGACAAGGCCGACCTCTACCGCCGCGTCGGCCGCAAGCTCGCCGCGGGGCTCGTGGCGGACATCGCCGCCGCGGTGGACGCCGAGACCGACGACCGGACGATGCTCAAGGCCGGCGTCACCGCCTACCTCCGGCTCCTCGACGAGGACCCCGAGCTGTACCGCTTCGTGGTGCACAACCCGGTGCTGTCCAAGACCGACACCGATGCCGTCGCCGACTACACGGGCATGGTCGGCGCGCTCATCACGGCCATCTTCGACACCCGCCTCGAGCAGCTGCACCTGGAATCGGCCACCTCGGCGCCCTGGGGTGCGGCCGTCGTCGGCGCGGTGCGGGCGGCCGGGGACTGGTGGCTCGAGCATCCCGGCTCCACCAGCCGCGACGACCTCGCCGAATCGCTCACCACGCTGGTCTGGGGAGGCATCTCCACGGTGCACCGCGCGGCCGGACGCACCGTCGACAGCACTGCTCCTGAAGGGATGTTCCGCTCATGACCTCACCGCGCCTCCGCCCGCTCGACGCGGCGACGGTGGACACCGCCGCCCTGCGTCAGGTCCTGGACGGCCGCTGGGTGGCCGTCCGCGACGCCGCCCGCGAGCTGGCCCGTGACCCGCAGTTCGCGCCCGTCTTCGACCTGGCCCGCGACGAGTACCGCGACCACGTCATGGAGCAGGCGCGGTCGATGGCCAAGCTCGGCTTCCCCAGGGTGGGCTTCCCCGTCGAGTACGGCGGCAGCAACGACGTCGGCGCGTCCGTGACGGCGTTCGAGATGCTGGCCTACGGCGACCTGTCGCTGCTGGTCAAGGCCGGCGTGCAGTGGGGCCTGTTCGGGGGCGCCCTCCTGCACCTGGGCACCGCCCGCCATCACGACGCCTACCTGCGGGACATGATGTCGCTGGAGCTCCCCGGCTGCTTCGCCATGACCGAGACCGGCCACGGTTCGGACGTCGCGGCGATCCGGACGACCGCCACCTACGACCCCGGTTCCGGCGAGTTCGTGATCCACACGCCGTTCCGCGCCGCCTACAAGGACTACATCGGCAACGCCGCGCGGCACGGCAAGGCCGCGGTCGTCTTCGCCCAGCTGATCACCGACGGCCACGACGAGGGCGTGCACGCCTTCTTCGTGCCGATCCGCGACGACAACGGCGACGCGCTCGCCGGCGTCCACATCGAGGACTGCGGGCCCAAGGCCGGATTGGAGGGCGTCGACAACGGCCGCCTCGCCTTCGACCACGTCCGCATCCCGCGCGAGAACCTGCTCAACCGCTACGGCGACGTCGCCGAGGACGGCACCTACACCACGCCGATCCCGAAGCAGGCCGCCCGCTTCTTCACCATGCTCGGCACCTTGATTCAGGGCCGGGTGAGCGTCGCCGGCGGGGCGGGCAGCGCTGCACGCGTGGCTCTGGACATCGCGATCCGGTACGGCGAGGCCCGTCGTCAGTTCGCCGCTCCGGGTTCGACGGACGAGGTGGTCCTGCTCGACTACCGCGCGCACCAGCGCAAGCTGCTGCCGCTGCTGGCCAAGTCCTACGCGTTGCACTTCGCCCAGCTCGAGCTCGTCAGCGACCTGCACGACACCTTCACCGGGGTCACCGACGACCCGGCCGCCAAGCGGCAGTTGGAGGTCCGCGCGGCCGGCGTCAAGGCGGTGGCCACCTGGCACGCGACCACCGCGATCCAGACCGCCCGCGAGGCGTGCGGGGGAGCGGGGTACCTGGTCGAGAACCGGCTGCCCGCGCTGAAGGCCGACACCGACGTCTTCACCACCTTCGAGGGCGACAACACCGTGCTGCTGCAGCTGGTGGCCAAGGAGCTGCTGACCAGTTACCGGACAGCCTTCGGCGAACTCGACACCATGGGGACCGTCCGGTTCGTCGCGGACCAGTTCGCCAGCGCGGTCATCGAACGCACCTCCGCGCGCGGCCTCATCCAGCGGCTGGTGGATGCCGCGCCCGGGCGCGACGAGGACGCCGACCTGCTCGACCGCAGCCACCAGCTGGAGCTGTTCGAGTGGCGGGAGAAGCACGTCATCAACGGCCTGGCGCGGCGGCTGCGACGGATCCGGCCGGACTCCGCCGAGGCCTTCGCCCAGTTCAACGACGCCCAGGACCACCTGCTGCTCGCCGCGCGGGCGCACGTCGACCGGGTGGTGTTCGAGTCCTTCGTCGCCGGAGTCGCAGCCTGTACCGACCCCGGCGCCGCGGCGCTGCTGGGTCAGGTGTGCGACCTCTACGCGCTGAGCACGATCGAGGCCGAGCGCGCCTGGTACCTGGAGCACGGGCGGTTGACGCCGCGCCGGTCCCGGGCGGTCACCGCGACCGTGAACGCGCTGTGCGGCCAGCTGCGCCCCCACGCGCGCCTTCTCGTGGACGCCTTCGGGATTCCCGAGGAGGCCATCGCGGCACCGATCGCGCTGGGCGCCGAGGCCGAGCGGCAGCGGGAGTCGCGCTCCACGACGCTCTGAGGCTTTGGAAGACGCGCTAACGCTGGGGAAGACGCGCTAACGCTGGGGAAGTAGACAAGCGGGAACGGGCTTCTCCCCCAAGATGCCCGTTCCCGCTCGATTCATGGAGCGTTCAGACCCCGTTGTCGCGCTGGAGGAACTCCGCTGCCTCGTCCCACACGGCGCCACTCTCCAAGATCTCGAACTGCTCGTCGTCGAAATAAGTTCCCGCATCGATCGGCGGTCGCGGTTCGGTGCGATTGAGCTGGTGCCGCCGGCGCAGCAGCACGTGGAGAGCCTTCACACCTTTCTAGACGCACGAACCCCCTGATCGGTTGCAGGGTGTGCGTACTTTTTTTCGCGATCAGGCAGCGGGCTCCGGTTGGACGCTCGCGCCGGCGCCCAGGGACTGGGCCAGGATCTGCGCGACATCCATGACGGCGACGTCCTCGCGGGCATCCCCCGAGGCCTTCTTGGAGTTCACGGCGTCGGAGAGCATCACCATGCAGAAGGGGCACGCGGTGGAGATGAGGTCGGGATCCAGCCCCAACGCCTCCTCGGTGCGCTCCACGTTGATGCGCTTGCCGATCTTCTCCTCCATCCAGAACCGGGCGCCGCCCGCGCCGCAGCAGAAGCCCCGCTCCTTGCAGCGGTGCATCTCCTCCGAGCGCAGGCTCGGGATCGCGGCCAGGACCTCGCGTGGCGGCGTGTAGACCTTGTTGTGCCGGCCGAGGTAGCAGGGGTCGTGGTAGGTGACCTTCTTGTCCACCGGCTCCACCGGGGTCAGGTGACCGGCCTCGACGAGCTGGGCGAGCAGCTGCGTGTGGTGCATGACCTCGTAGTTCCCGCCGATCTGCGGGTACTCGTTGGCCAGGGTGTTGAAGCAGTGCGGGCAGGTCGCGACGATCTTCTTGGCGCCGATCGAGTTGAGCGTCTCGACGTTCTGCTGGCCCAGCATCTGGAAGAGGAACTCGTTGCCCAGCCGCCGTGCCGGGTCACCGGTGCAGGACTCGCCCGCGCCCAGGATCGCGAACTCGACGCCCGCTACGTGCAGCAGCTCGGCGAAGGCCACGGTCACCTTCTTGGACCGGTCCTCCAGCGCGCCGGCACACCCCACCCAGAACAGGTACTCGACCTCGTCGGGGATCGGCTCGCCCGCCTCGATCTTGCGGACGTCGAAGCTGACGTCGTTGGTCCACTCCTCGCGCTGGCGCTCGGGCAGGCCCCACGGGTTGCCGCGGTTCTCCAGGTTGCGCAGCATGACGCCGGCCTCGGACGGGAACGAGGACTCGATCAGCACCTGGTAGCGGCGCATGTCCACGATGTGGTCGATGTGCTCGATGTCGACGGGGCACTGCTCGACGCACGCGCCACAGGTCGTGCAGGACCACAGCACGTCCGGGTCGATGACGCCGCCGTCCTCGAGCAAGCCGACGAGCGGGCGGTTGTACTGGTCCGGGTTGGAGCCGGTGATGCGCCCGAAGCCGGACTCCGGGACGCCGTGGTGGCCGTGCTCACCGGCGCCGGTGTCGCCCTTGCCGCCCTCGTCGATGCCGGTCTCGGCGAGCTTGGCGCGCGCGTCCTCGTCCCCGGTCAGGATGTACGGCGCCTTGGCGAAGAGGTGATCGCGCAGGTCCATGATCAGCAACTTGGGTGACAGCGGCTTGTCGGTGTTCCAGGCCGGGCACTGGGACTGGCAGCGGCCGCACTCGGTGCAGGTGGCGAGGTCGAGGTAGCCCTTCCAGCTGAAGTCCTCGATCTTGCCCTTGCCGAAGACGGTGTCCTCGGACAGGTTCTCGACGTCGGCGAAGTCCACGGGCAGGCCGTCGGGGCCGGTCACCGGCAGCAGCGGGCCGAGCGCGTCGGGCAGGCGCTTGGTCGTGACGTTGAGCGGGGCCAGCGCGATGTGCAGGTGCTTGGAGTAGACGACGATGACGCCGAAGACGAGCACGACGCCCACCTGGGCGAGCAGGAAGAACGTCTCCAGCCCCTGGTTGTAGGCGCCGCTGCCGAGGATCTTCGCCACGAGGTAGGAGGAGAACGCCCACTTGGACCGGCCGAACGGGAAGTGGCCGGTGTTGAACTGGGCGCCCCGCAGCCCCATCAGGGTGAGGATGACGAGCGTGATCATGCCGAGGATCACCCAGGCGGCGCGCGTGTGCGAGCCGTAGAAGCGGCTCTGCCGGTTCTCGCGGTCGACCGGATTGCGCAGCCGGATGACGGCGAAGGTGATGATGCCCACGAGCACGGCGACGGTGAAGAAGTCCTCCAGGAAGCCCAGGACCTGCCAGCGGCCGACGAGCGGGATGTGGAAGTCCTCGGTGATCAGCAGTGCGCCGTAGGCCTCGATGATCGTCAGGCCGAGGACGAGGAATCCCCAGAACGTGAAGAAGTGCGCCAGCCCGGGTACGGACCACTTCAGCAGCTTCTTCTGCCCGAAGACCTCCACGACCTGCTCGCGCAGCCGCTTGCCCATGCCGTCCGTGCGGCCCAGCGCCGGCTGCCCGGAGCGGATGAGCCTGCTCAGCCAGTAGACGCGCCGGCCGATGATCGCCAGAGCGACCACGGTCATCAGCAGGGCCAGGGTGATGCGCAACGCCACAGGGTTCTCCCAGTCGGTGTGTGCCAGTCCCGCGCCTGCAGAGCAGGATGGCGCAGGCGTCGTCGTCTACATGTGCGTCAGATACTCCCACGTTCCGAGCCCGCTGACGTTTGCAAAATACGTCACGTTACTGGTGAGTAACCAGTCGGGGTGCAGCCAGGGACCCGCGCATCTGCGGTTGCGGGGACACCACCAGACGGGGTGTGTAGACGTCGTCGTCGATGGCCTCGACGGTCCGCGCCACCGTGGCGGCGATCAGTTCGTCGACCGGCCAGCGGTAGCACGACAGCGGCGGAGTGAGCAGGCGCGAGATGGGGTGATCCTCGTACCCGAGCACCGATACGTCGCCGGGCACGTCGAGGCCGAGCTGGCGCGCGGCGTCATAGGCCCCGTAGGCCAGCGAGTCGTTGAGGCAGAACACGGCGGTCGGGCGGTCCTCCGCGGTCAGGACGCCGCGGGCGATCGCGCTCGCCCCGTCGAGGTCGTGCGGGCTCGTGTGCAGCGAGACCGAGATGCCCAGCGTGGCGGCGAGGCGATGGGCGACGACCTCGGCCGGGCGGTCGGGGGTGTTCACGTTCCCCGCCGTCAGCACGGCCACGCGGCGGTGCCCCAGGGCGGCCAGGCGCTCCAGGGCGTCCGTCACGCCGGCCTCGTTGTCGAAGACGATCTCCGACGCGGTGTCGGCGCCGGGTAGCCCGTCGCCGATGGAGACCAGCACGGTGCGCTCGGCGATGTCGGCCCAGTGGGCGGCGCTGGGGTCGATCGGCAGGCAGATGAGGGCGTCCACCCGCTGGTCGACGAGTTGACGGGCGAGGGAGGCCTCGAGCACCGGGTCGTTCGACGCGTCCACGATCAGGGCCTGGCGCTTCTCCCCGAGCAGTCCCCGGCCGAGGGCGGCGGAGATGTTCTGCTGCCAGACGTCGGTCAGGGACCCGCACAGGACGCCGACGTAGCCGGTGCGGCCGAGCGCGAGGGCCCGGGCGATCGGGTCGACCTGATAGCCGAGCTCGTCGGCTGCCTCGCGGACCCGGCGCTGGGTCTCCTCGGTGACCTGCAGGCCGCGCAACGCGTAGGAAACAGCCGCTGGAGACAATCCGGTCTGGGCGGCTATGTCCTTCAGCGTCGGACGACGCGGCCGCTCGCTCACACACACACCCTAGGCAGAACTTGACGGATGAAAAGTGAAGCGGTTCACTAGAGAGGTCGGTGAAGCGGTTCACCGCCCGAAGGGAAAGGCCTGCGATGCAGCGATGACGCCTGCGGCGACGGACATCCACCAGCACCTGTGGACGCCCGAATTCGTCGATGCGCTCCGTATGCGCACCGCGCCTCCCTACCTGTCGGGGTGGACGCTGCACCTCGCCGGTGAGCCCCCGTTCGAGATGGATCCCGCCGACCACGACCCCGAGCTGCGCGCCAAGCTCGACGACGACCTGGCCGCGATCCTGGTGTCGCTGTCCAGCCCGCTCGGCGTGGAGACGATGCGGCCGGACGAGGCGCAGCCCCTCCTCGACGCCTGGCACGCCGGGGCGCGCGCGCTGCCCGCACCGTTCGCTGCCTGGGCGGCGGTGAACCACCTCGATCCCGATCTCGACGGGCTCGCCCACCTGCTCGACGACGGCTTCGTCGGGCTGCAGGTGCCCGCGTCGCTGCTGTCGGCGCCCGCGGCGATCGAGGCGCTGGCTCCGGTACTCGCGGTCGCCGAGGCGGCGGGCAGGCCGGTCTTCATCCATCCCGGCCCCGTCGCCGCCGGCCCGTGCGATGCGCCCGGCTGGTGGCCCGCCGTCGTCGACTACGTCGGCCAGTTGCACGCCGCATGGTGGTCGTGGGCGACGGCCGGCCGCGCCCTGCTGCCGTCCCTGCGCGTCTGCTTCGCGGCGGGCGCCGGCCTGGCGCCGATCCATCACGAGCGGTTCACCGCCCGCGGTGGCGGCGCGCTCCGGTTGGATCCACTGACCTTCGTCGACACGTCGTCCTACGGCCCCCGCGGCCTGGACGTCCTGATTCGCGTCCTCGGCATCGACGCCGTGGTCCTCGGAAGCGATCGGCCCTATGCCGAGCCCACCTCCGCCAACCTGGGTGGCGCCGCTGCCGCTGCCATCCGGGTCGTCAACCCCCGTCACCTGATGGAAGGAGTTCGTCCATGACTCAGATCTCCGGATCCGCCGTCTCCACCCTCGCCGCTGCGGTCCCGGTCGGGCAGCTGGCTGCGGTTCCGACCGAACAACCGGCTGCGATTGCAGTCGAACAGCTCGCCGCGCTGCCGTCGACCGCCGGTGTGCCCGCCGAGGCCGCCGAGCAGATCGCGCACGTCCCCGTCGGGCTGACCCTGTCCACGCTGCCCGAGCGGGACCTCGACGACCGCGAGCTCGTGGAACTGGTCAGCTCGATCGCCTCCGACGAGAGTCAGTGGCGCGAGCACGTCGCCTTCTCCGACGACAAGCGCCATTTCGTCTCGCTGCACCGGGACGCCCACGTCGACGTGTGGGTGCTCTGCTGGACCCCGCAGAACGACACCGGCTGGCACGACCACGACATCTCCTCGGGCGCGGTCGCCGTGGTCGAGGGGACCCTGACCGAACACAACCTCGCCATGGGTGGCCGCAGCCGGACCACCGCGGTCCCGGCGGGGATGGTCTTCGGCTTCGGCCCGGACCACATCCACCGCCTCACCGGCCGGGATGCCGGATCGGTGTCCGTCCACGCCTATTCACCGCCCCTGTGGCGGATGGGGCAGTATGCGGTCGGGCTCACCGGCGTCCTGCACCGCACATCCGTCTCCTACGCCGACGAGCTGCGCCCGCTCGACGACATGGTCATCGACGACTGAGCCCTCGGCGGCGCGGACCGTGATACCTGACGGCGGCGCGGACCGTGATACCTGACGGCGGTCAGGACCGTGATACCCGACGGCGGCGCGGACCGTGATACCTGACGGCGGTCATGACCGTCATGGCGTATCACGGTCGGGACGGCCTTCCGCGCCCGTTGTCCACAGGCGGCGCGGCGCCGTCCACAGATCCACTCTTCCGGCTCCCAGCCGCGGCTTCGGCGGCCTATCTCTTGGGCATGACGACGCGTGCGGCGGCGGCCGCCCTGGAATGGACCGACCTCGACATCGACCGGGTGGCCACCCGCCGAGCCCTGACCGCGTCGGGGTGTCCGACGGCGCGGGTGACCGCGAACGTGGCCGCCGGGCGGTGGCAGCGGCTGGGCGTCGCGTACGTCCTGCACAACGGCCCGCTGACCCGCCACCAACGCTGGCGGGTCGCGCTGCTCAACTGCGGCCCGCGGGCAGTACTGGCAGGCTTCACGGCGGCTGAAGCGCTGGGACTGCGCGGCTGGGAGCGCGACCTCGTCCACGTCCTGGCACCCGCGGGAGTGGCGCCGCCGAGAGTGGACGGCGTGGGCATCCGGCTGCATCGCACCCGTCGCCTGCGCGCAGGATCGGTGCTGGCGGTCCGGCGCTGCCAACTGATCGATCCCGCCCTCGCCCTCGCCGCCGGCACGTTCCAACGCCCACGCCCCGCGGTGGGACTGGTCGCCGCGGGCGTGCAGCAGCGGCTCACCACGGCGTTCGAGCTCAGGGCCGAAGTCGAGGGCTCGGCGCGGCTGCGGCACCGGAGTCAGCTGCTACGGGCGCTCGATGACATCGAGATGGGCGCTCAGGCGCTCAGCGAGATCGACTTCGCCAGGGTGTGTCGACGGGCCGGGCTGGCCGAGCCCGAACGGCAGACGGTCCGGCTGGATCCGCGTGGCCGCCGCCGCTACCTCGACGCGTTCTGGCGGCTGCGCGACGGGCGAACGCTGACGGTCGAGGTCGACGGTGCCCTCCACCTGGCGCCGCTGCACTGGTTCGCCGACCAGCTCCGCCAGAACGAGGTCACGCTGAGCGGGACCATGGTGCTGCGGTACCCGTCGGTCGTGCTGCGGACCGAGGAAGCGACGGTCGTGGATCAGCTCAGGCGTGCCTTGTTGGGCGCAGGTGGGCTCCTCGGCGCGGATCCTCGGCGGCGCGGATCGTGATATCCGACGGTTGGCGCGGACCGTGATATCCAGCGGCGGTCGTGACCGTCAGGGCGTATCACGGTCGGTGGGGCGGGATGGATCGTGATATTCAGCGGCGGTCATGACCGTCAGGGGCGTATCACGGTCGGTGGGGCGGGATGGATCGTCATACCCGACGGCGGTCATGACCCCTGTGGGGTATCACGATCGCGCATGCGATCGGCGATGCGGTCCAGGAGCGTGTCGGCCAGGGCGATGTCGGCGGTGAGGTCCCGGTCGGCGACCTCCGCAGGCAGGTCACCGCACAGGTCCAGCAGCTCGGCGGCCAGCCCGCGCGGGAAACGGCCGTCCGCGCGTGCGCTGTCCGTGCGTGCGCTGTCCGTGGGTGCGCTGTCCGTGGGTGCGCTGTCCGTGGGTGCGCTGTCCGTGGGTGCGCTGTCCGTGGGTGCGCTGTCCGTGGGTGCGCCCTCCGCGCGTGCGCCGTCCGTGCGTGCGCCCTCCGCGCGTGCGCCGTCCGTGCGTGCGCCAGCCGCGCGTGCGCTGTCCGCGCGAGCGCCGGCCGCGGGCCCGGTTCCCAGCCGCACCGCCCGCACCGCCACGACGAGTTCGCACGCGAGCATGGTGCGGTACGGCTGCACCGAATCCAGCGCCTGCCTGGCCCCGAGCGAGGCGAAGCTGGCGTCCTCTTCGACACCCCGGGACACGCTGATGCCCTGGACGGCCGTCGGCGTGGCAGCTGACCGCAGGGCGGCCAGACCCGACGCCGCCACGTATTCGGTGATCATGACTCCCGACGCTCCCGGGCTGCCGTCACCGAGGAAGGCCGGAAGCCCCGTGAGCGCGGGGTCGACGAGTGCCGCCAGCCGTGCCTGGATCAGCTGTCCCGACTGCGCCAGTCCGGAGCGGGCGGTGTCCAGGGCGGTGGACAGATACGCCATGTGGAACGCCGCGTGGTGGGCGACGGAGTCCGGCTGGGCGAACACCGGGTTCTCACTCGATGCCCCGGCCAGCGCGGTCACGACTACCGAGAGGGCGTCGAGGCAGTCCAGGGCCAGCCCGTGCACCTGGGGGAGCGCCCGGAGGCCGTACGGATCCTGGATGCGTGCCGGCGGGCCGCCTCCGTCGACACTGGCGCGCATGATCCGGCAGACCCGGGCGGCACCGGGGAACGGCGTCGCCGCCTCGACGGGCGCGCTGAAGGCCTCCGGGTTGCCGCGCAGGGCGGCGAAGGAGAGCGTCGCCACCCCGAGGGCGGCTCTCGACAGGCGCTGCAGGTCCGCGACGGCCAGCGCCGCGTCGGCCAGCGTCGCCGCGTTGCTGCTGATGAAGGCGAGCGCGTCGTTGGCGTCCATCGCCACCGTCACCGGCAGTGGTGCGCTCGTGGGCACCTCGCCCAGCAGCGCCGCGGCCGTCGTGGCCAACGCGGAGAGGTCACCGGTCCCGATGCTGCCGTACTCGCGCACGGGCGGCAGCGCGTCGGCGCGCAGCATCGCGGTCAGCGCCTCGACGACAGCAGGCGTGACGCCGCTCCCGCCCTGCCCGAGCTGGTGGATGCGGATCGCCAGCATCGCGCGCACCCGTTCGGCCGAGCGCAACGGGCCAGCCGACGTCGCATGGCTGCGGATCAGGGCCAGCGCGGCCGCTGAGCGGTCGAGGACTTCCACCGTCCGGTTGGCGCCCACCCCGGTGCCCCGCCCGTAGATCGGCCGGCGCCCCGCGAGGTCGTCGGCGAGTGCCCGGCCCCGCGCTGCCCGGGCAAGCCCGACCGGATCCAGTTTTATGTCTACTATCCCGGTAGCAATTTCGGAAATAACTGAGCAGGCGAGCGGGTTCGAGCCTCCGAGCGAGATGGGTCCGGATGTCATCGACGGGGCCTCCTCGGGCGCGGGGCAGGACATTCACGAGGGAGATCGGCACAATTTCGGTCGCGCGAAGTGTTCCATGCGCCGGAATCTCCTGGCACAGTAGTCGCCTAACGGCAGTGAGATTTCATGAGATGGAAACGCAGGGCCACTACGGTTCTCGAGATCGCGGCCTCCCGGGCAGTCGGGTGGCATGTCAGACGGCACTGGTAAGCACCACTGATCGGGCACACACCACCGACCGGGGAGGCAGCGTGGACGCGACGACGTCGGCTGTGCGGCATCCAGCCGGGTCCACCCGTGCGGTCGAGCGTGCGCTCGACCTCCTTGCGGAGGTGTGCGCCGGCGGCTCGGTGAGCCTGACCGACGCCGCGCGCCAGACCGGTCTGGCCCCCAGCACCGCCCTGCGCCTGCTGCGCACGCTGGAGGCGTCGGCGTTCGTCGGCCGCGGTACCGACGGCACCTACCGCCCCGGCGCGCGGCTGGTCCAGCTCGGCGCGCTCGCGTTCGGGCGGCAGTCCCTCGTCGCGCTGGCCGAACCGTCGTTGCGGCGCATCGTCGCCGAGTGCGGCGAGTCCACCTACCTGTCCATCCCGGGACCCGGCGACACCGCGCTGTACGTCGGGATGGTCGAGGGAACGTTCGCAGTCCGGCACACCAGCTGGGTCGGTCGCACGGTGCCGCTGGAGGGAACCGCCCTCGGCATGGCCATGTCCGGCGAGGTCGGGCCGGAAGGATTCGCCACCCAGCGCTCGGCCGTGGAGCCCGACGTCACGGCCATCGCTGCTCCCATCCGCCGCCCGGGACCGCGCCCGGGCCGATCCACGGTCGCCGCCGTCATCAGCGTCGTCGGCCCCGCCTATCGCATCGACGACGCGCAGCTGCGCACGATCGGATCGGTGGTCAGTCGTGAGGCTCACACACTCTCCGGGAAGATCGCTTCTCCGGACCAGGTCAACAGCGCACCAGGAAAGGTGAGGGCGGGATGATCCGCTTCGAGTCGGTAACGAAGAAGTACCCGGACGGCACGGTCGCGGTGGACGCCCTGGACCTCGAGGCGCCCTCCGGGCAGATCACCGTCTTCGTCGGCCCGTCGGGCTGCGGCAAGACGACGTCGCTACGCATGATCAACCGGATGATCGAGCCCACCAGCGGCCGCATCCTGATCGACGACCGCGACACGGCCAAGGAGGACACCGCCAAGCTGCGCCGCAGCATCGGGTACGTCATCCAGCACGCCGGCCTGTTCCCGCACCGCACGATCGTCGACAACGTCGCCACCGTGCCGTTCCTGCTCGGCCAGGACAAGCGCGAGGCGCGCAAGAAGGCGATGGAGCTGCTCGAGCGGGTCGGGCTGCAGGCCTCGTTCGCCAAGCGCTACCCGGCGCAGCTCTCCGGCGGTCAGCAGCAACGTGTCGGTGTCGCCCGAGCCCTGGCCGCCGACCCGCCCGTGATGCTGATGGACGAGCCGTTCAGCGCGGTCGACCCGGTCGTGCGCGAGCAGTTGCAGAACGAGTTCCTGCGCCTGCAGTCGGATCTGGGCAAGACGATCGTCTTCGTCACGCACGACATCGACGAGGCGATCAAGCTGGGGGACCAGGTCGCCGTGCTGCGCGTCGGCGGGCACCTGGCGCAGATGGCCACGCCGGCCGAGCTGCTGTCCAACCCGGCCGACCCGTTCGTCGCGGGCTTCGTCGGGCGCGACCGCGGCTACCGCGCCCTCGGCTTCACCGCCTCGGGCAAGCTCAGCCTGGACACAAGCCCGGCCGTGCGGCTGGGCACCGACCTGTCGGCGGTGCCGGGCAAGACGGCCGACGGGTGGGTGCTCGTCGTCGACGACGCCAACGTGCCGCAGGGGTGGCTCACGACCGCGGGAGTCACCCCGGACAAGCTCCACGGCCGGATCACGCCGGACCTGCTCAACCTCGGCGGCACCCTGGCCCCCGAGTCCGGCACGCTGCGCGAGATCCTCGACGCCGCGCTCTCCTCGCCCAGCGGGCACGGTGTGATCGTCGACGAAGCCGGGCCACCTGGCGGGGACGATCACCGCCGACAAGGTGCTGGCCCAGATCGAGCAGCAACGCCAGGCCGGCGAGGCGGCACGCGTCATGAGCGGTGTCTGGGACTACTTCCACGCCCACCAGAGCACCATCTGGTCCTGGACGTGGACGACGGTCTGGCTGGCCGCGATCCCGCTGTTCATCGGCTTCGCCATCGCCCTGCCGCTGGGCTGGCTGGCCGCGAGGTACCGGCTGACCTACGTCCCGCTGGTCACGATCGCGGGCATCCTCTACACGATCCCGTCGCTGGTGCTGTTCGTGGTGCTGCCGGGATTCCTGCACACCGATCCGCTCGCCGCCCGCAACATCGCGGTGGCGTTGACGATCTACACCGTCGCGCTGATGGTGCGGGTCGTCGCCGACGGGTTGAACTCGGTGTCCTCCGACACGATGGCCGCCGCGGCCGCGATGGGTTACACCTCGCGCCAGCGCTTCCTGTCCGTCCAGCTGCCGATCGCCGTGCCGGTCATCGGCGCCGGCCTGCGGGTCGCGGCCGTGTCCAATGTCAGCCTGGTCTCGGTGGCGTCGTCCATCGGCGTCACCCAGCTGGGGTCGCTGTTCACCGACGGCAGCCAGACCTCCAACATCTCCGAGGTCGGGCTGGGGCTCATCCTGTTCATCGTGCTGGCCCTCGTCTTCGACGTGGTCGTCCTGCTCGGCGATCCGAACGCTCACACCCTGGCAGCGGGCGGTGGCGGGACGATGAGCGTGATCCTCGCCAGCGGCTCCGACCTGCCGAGCCTGAGCCGGGTACCGGTCTGGCTCAACGACCCCGCCAACTGGAAGGGCCCCAACGGCCTGGGGCAGCTGACCGTGCAACACCTCGCGTACACGGCCATCGCGGTCTTCCTGGCCACGCTCATCGCCCTGCCACTGGGGCTGTTGATCGGCCACACGGGAAGGGGGGCCGGGCTGGTCGGTGGCATCGCCAACGCGCTGCGCGCCATCCCCATCCTCGGTCTGATCATCTTCCTGGTGGTGTGGGCGTCGCCCAAGATCCACTACGACGGCGTCGATCGGCTTCCTCGTGCCGCGGGGTGGGCTGCCGTACTTCATCCCGATCGAGATCGCCCTGTTCCTGCTCGCGATCCCGCCGATCCTGACCAACACCTACGCCGGCGTGCAGAACGTGGACCCGGCGGTGCGTGACGCCGCCCGCGGCATGGGGATGAAGGGCGGCGAGGTGGTCCGCAAGGTGGAGCTGCCGTGCGCGATGCCACTGATCATGTCGGGCTTCCGCAGCGCCACCCTGCAGGTGATCGCGACCGCCACCGTCGCGGCCTACGTGCCGTTCCTCGGCGGCCTCGGCACGCTCATCTACCAGGGTGATCAGGTGATCACCGACCCGGTGCACGGGTATCCCGCGATGGTCAGCGCCGGCATCGTCATCGCCGTCCTCGCCGTGGTGGTCGACATCCTGCTCATCGGTGTCCAGCGCCTGGTCGTGTCCAAGGGATTGTCCAGTCGCTATACGGGGCGCTCGTCGTTCTCGGTGTTCCGCGGCTTCAACCGAAAGGCGGGTCTGACTGATCAGTGATTCCGTCGTCCATCCAACTGTGCACCTGACAGATCACCGCACGAACGCATTCGATCCACCAACTCGAGGAGAGACATGAAGCGCAAGATCCTGCTCGGCGTGGCGCTCACCGCCGTTGCCCTGACCACGGCCGCCTGCGGTAGCAGCGGCAGCTCGTCGAACACCGGCGGCTCCACGACCACGACGCCCGCATCGGGCGGCGCCACCACCGGCACGACCGGCGGCGCCTCGGGGGCCGGTTCGCTGACGATCGGCTCGGCCGACTTCACGGAGAACACGATCCTGGCCTACGTCTACGGCGACGCGCTCGCCGCCAAGGGCGTCAAGGTGTCGTACAAGGTCAACATCGGTGAGCGGGCCGCCTACATGGCCGCGCTCAAGGCGGGTTCGATCGACTTCATCCCGGAGTACAGCGGATCGATCCTCGACTACCTCGACACCTCGGCCACGGCGAAGTCGCCCGCCGACGTGGCCGCCGCGCTGAAGACCGTCGCCGCGTCGTCCAACCTGACCGCGCTGAACTACGCCGCGGCCCAGGACGCCGACACGATCACGGTCACCAAGGCGACCGCCACCAAGTACAACCTCAAGACGATCTCGGACCTGGTGCCGGTTGCCAGCAAGTTCACCTACGGCGCGCCGCCGAACATGAAGACCCGCGTCGACGGCATCCCCGGCTTCGAGAAGGTCTACGGCCTGAAGTTCGGGCGGTTCACCCCGCTCGCGGCCAGCGGCCTGATCACCCAGACGGCGCTGAAGAACGGCAGCGTCGATGCCGCTGACATCTTCTCCACCGACCCGTCGATCGTGACGGATGGTTTCGTGTCCCTGGTCGACGACAAGAGCGTCTTCGCCGCCCAGAACATCATTCCGCTCGTCACCACGTCGAAGGTGACCGACACGATCACCTCGGCCGCCAACGCGGTGTCGGCGAAGCTGACGACCATCGAGCTCGCCACGATGGTGAACGACGTCGTCAACAAGAAGATGGATCCGCAGGCTGTGGCGAAGGCATTCGACACCGCCAACGGGCTCGTCTGAGCTCTGAGCTGAACGGACGGCCACACCTCGCTCCGGGGTGTGGCCGTCCTGCTTCTCCGGTCAGCCTGACTTCTCCCGTCAGCCTGCTTCCGGTCACCCGTTCGCAGGTCAGCCGCCGAGTGGCCGGCTGAGCGCGCGGGCCGCCCGGACCACGGCCGTGGCCAGCTCCTCGCGGCGGGCGTCCAGGTCGGCACCGGGAACCGTGACGCTGACCGAGGCGACCGGCCGTCCCGACCGGTCGCGAGCCGCCGCCGCGACCGAGGCGAACCCCGGCGTGACGTGGCCGTCCTCCACGCTCACTCCGGCCACGCGTTCCTCGTCCAACAGCCGCCACAGTCCGGTCACCGTGCGTGGCCCGGCGCTGCCACGGCGGGTCAGCGCCGCGCCCGCCGGGTAGATCGCGCGCCGTTCGGCCTCACCCAGCGCCGCCAGCAACGCCCGCCCCGAGGCCGTCAGATGGGCCGGCAGGCGCACACCGACCTCGGTGACGAGCGCGGGCGACCGGCGCGGGTCCTCCTTGAGCAGGTACAGCAGATCGCGCCCGAGCAGGATGCCCAGGTGGGCGCTCGCCCGCGTCGCGACGACGAGCCGGGTCAGCACCGGTCGACCCAGCCGCTCGAGCCGCTCCTGGCGCAGGTAGGCCGTGCCCAGTTCGAAGGTCGCGACGCCGAGGCCGTAGCGGCGCTCCTGCGGGTAGTGCAGCACGAAACCCTGCTCCACGAGCACGCCGAGCAGGTGGTACGCCGAGGAACGGGGCAGGTCCAGGCGCTGGGCGATCGCGGCGGCCGGCAGCGGCTCGGTCGCCGCCGCGAGCAGGCGGAGCACGGCCAGCCCCGTCGACAGGGCAGGTGCGCGGGGTGCGTCAGGCATGGTGACAGAGTCTCAGATGTGAGACAGCGTCGTCTCGGAGGGACTGGTTCCGGAAAGCTGGATGCGGGAGAGTTGACTGCGACCTACCGAGGATCCTGGCGACACCGAAGGAGCAGCTGATGGAAGGCGCACGTCCCGTCCGCGCGAACCGTGGAACCACCCTGACCGCCAAGAGCTGGCAGACCGAGGCGCCCCTGCGCATGCTGCAGAACAACCTCGACCCCGAGGTGGCCGAGCGCCCCGACGATCTCGTGGTCTACGGCGGAACCGGTCGCGCCGCGCGCTCGTGGGGCGCCTACGACGCGATCGTCCGGACGCTGACCGACCTCGAGCGGGACGAGACCCTGCTGGTGCAGTCGGGCAAGCCCGTCGGCGTCATGCGCACGCACGAGTGGGCGCCGCGCGTGCTGATCGCCAACTCCAACCTCGTCGGGGACTGGGCGACCTGGCCGGAGTTCCGGCGGCTGGAGCAGATGGGCCTGACGATGTACGGCCAGATGACGGCCGGCTCGTGGATCTACATCGGCACCCAGGGCATCCTGCAGGGCACCTATGAGACGTTCGCCGCCGTCGCCGCGAAGAAGTTCGGCGGCACGCTGGCCGGCACGCTCACCGTCACCGGCGGCTGCGGCGGCATGGGCGGCGCGCAGCCGCTCGCGGTGACCCTGAACGACGGCGTCTGCCTCGTCATCGACGTGCACGCCTGGCGCCTGCACCGCCGGGTCGAGCACCGCTACCTGGACGAGGTCGCCGACGGCCTCGACGACGCGATCGCCCGCTGCCAGCGCGCCAAGGACGAGCGGCGCCCGCTGTCGGTCGGCCTGGTCGGCAACTGCGCGACCGTGCTGCCCGAGCTGCTGCGCCGCGGGGTCGAGATCGACATCGTCACCGACCAGACGTCCGCCCACGACCCGCTGTCCTACCTGCCCGAGGGCATCGACCCCGACGACTGGGACGACTACGCGGCCAAGAAGCCCGAGGAGTTCACCGACCGCGCGCAGGCCTCGATGGCCAAGCACGTCGAGGCGATGGTCGGCTTCCTGGACGCCGGCGCCGAGGTGTTCGACTACGGCAACTCGATCCGCGACGAGGCCCGCAAGGGCGGCTACGACCGGGCGTTCGCGTTCCCCGGGCTTCGTGCCCGCCTACATCCGGCCGCTGTTCGCCGAGGGCAAGGGCCCGTTCCGGTGGGCCGCGCTGTCCGGTGACCCGAAGGACATCTACGCCACCGACAAGGCCGTGCTCGACCTGTTCCCCGACAACGACCACCTGCACAAGTGGATCCGCGCCGCGCAGGACAAGGTCGCGTTCCAGGGCCTGCCCGCGCGCATCTGCTGGCTCGGCTACGGCGAGCGCGACAAGGCGGGGCTGAAGTTCAACGAGATGGTGGCCTGCGGCGAGGTCACCGCGCCGCTCGCCATCGGCCGCGACCACCTCGACAGCGGCAGCGTCGCCTCGCCGTACCGGGAGACCGAGTCGATGGCCGACGGCTCCGACGCGATCGCCGACTGGCCGCTGCTCAACGCGTTGGTCAACACCGCGAGCGGCGCCACGTGGGTGTCGATCCACCACGGCGGCGGCGTCGGCATGGGCCGCTCGATCCACGCCGGCCAGGTGTCGGTGGCCGACGGCACCGCGCTCGCCGCGCAGAAGCTCGAGCGGGTGCTGACCAACGACCCCGGCATGGGCGTGATCCGGCACGTCGACGCCGGCTACGACATCGCCGACGAGGTGGCCGACGAGCGCGGCGTGCGCATCCCGATGCGCGAAGGGACGCCCGAGGCATGAGCCGTGGCCCCGGAGCAGGTGGTGTCACGGCGTGCCGCCCTGCCACGGGGCCACGCCCGCAGGATCCGGGAGCGCGACGGTGACGTTCGACGGGATGTGGGCCGACCTGGCCGGCTCGGGCGGGACGGCGGCACCGGGGGCTACCGCCGCTACGCCTGGACCGCCGCCGACCTGACCCTGCGCGAGTGGTTCGCCGGCGAGGCGGCCGCGCGCGGGCTGGACCTGACCTCGGACCGCGCCGGCAACCAGTGGGCCTGGTGGGGCGACCCGGACGCGGCCGGCGCGGGCGATCCGGGGTCGTCGCTCGGCAGCCACCTGGACTCCGTCCCCGACGGCGGCGCCTTCGACGGCCCGCTCGGGGTCGTCTCCGCGCTCGCCGCGATCGACGCGCTGCGAGACGGCCGGGTTCGCGCCGAGCCCGGCCGATCGGCGTCGCCAACTTCGTCGACGAGGAGGGCGCCCGTTTCGGCATCGCCTGCGCCGGGTCCCGGATCATCACCGGCGCCCTCGACGCCGACCGCGCGCGCGGGCTCCGCGACGCCGACGGCATCACCATGGCCGAGGCGATCACGCGCGCCGGGCCGGGACCCGCACGACCTGGGCCCGGACGACGAGACCCTGGCCCGGGTCGGGACGCTTCGTCGAACTGCACGTCGAGCAGGGCCGCGGCCTGATCGACCTGGGCGCGCCGGTCGCCGTGGCCGCAGCATCTGGCCGCACGGGCGCTGGCGGATCGAGCTGCCGGGCGAGGCCAACCACGCCGGCACCACCCGGCTCGAGGACCGCCGCGATCCGATGCTGGCCTACGCCGCACCATCCTGCTGCCGCGCGGTCAGCGGCCAACCGGCACGGGCGCGTGGCCACCTGCGGCAAGGTGCGCGTCGAGCCGAACGGCGTCAACGCGATCCCGTCCCAGGTCACGGCCTGGCTCGACGCGCGCGGGCCGATCGCGACGCGGTCGAGGCGCGTCGCCGAGCTCGCCGACCTCACCCGCGGTCCACGGCGGGACGCTCGACCAGGATCCTGGACCGGCTCCACGGCGTTCGACGCCCGAGCTGCGCGACCACCTGGCCGACGTCCTCGGCGGCGCGCCCGTGCTGGCGACCGGCGCGGGTCACGACGCCGGCATCCTCGCCGAGGCGGGCATCCGGACGGCGATGCTGTTCGTCCGCAACCCCACCGGCGATCTCCCACTCCCCGGCCGAGTTCGCCGAACGGGACGACTGCCAGGCCGGCGTGGCACGCGCTGCTGACCGTGGTCGCAGCAGCTGGCGTCGTGACCGAGTTCTTCGCGGAGCTGGGCCTGGCTGCCCGACGGCGTCGCCCGCGCGGTCCGGATCGCCGTCGACGAGGGGCGGTTCACCGCGGTGGAGACGGCGACGGCCGCGCTGCCCTCGGACGTCCTCCTGCCGGGCATCGTGCTGCCCGGCCTCGCCAACACCCACAGCCACGCCTTCCACCGCGCGCTGCGGGGCCGGACGCACGACGGCGGCGGCACCTTCTGGACCTGGCGCGAGGCCATGTACGCCGTGGCCGCGCGGCTCGATCCGGACAACTACTTCCAGCTGGCCCGCGCCGTCTTCGGCGAGATGGCGCTGGCCGGCGTCACCAGCGTCGGCGAGTTCCACTACGTCCACCACCACCCGACGGCACGCCCTACGACGACCCGAACGCCATGGGCGCGGCCTGGTTCAGGCGGCGGCCGAGGCCGGCATCAGGATCACCCTGCTCGACACCTGCTACCTGTCCGGCGGACTCGGCGAGGACGGTCCGCTGCCGCTGTCGGCCGAGCAGCGGCGATTCAGCGACGGGACGGCCGCGGCCTGGGCCCGGCGCTTCGCCCAGCTGACCGATCGCCGACCGCGTTCGCATCGGGGCCGCGATCCACTCGGTGCGGGCCGTGCCCCGCGAGGCGCTGCCCGTGGTGGTGGCAGCCGCGCGCGGACGCCCGCTGCACGTCCATCTGTCCGAGCAGCCGGTCGAGAACGAGCAATGCCTGCTCGCCTACGGCCTGACTCCGACGGCGGTGCTGGACGCGGCCGGGGCGCTGCGAGCCCGACGACGACCGCGGTCCATGCGACCCACCTGTCCGGCGCCGACATCGCGGCACTCGGCGGCGCCGGCGTGTCGGTCAGCATCTGCCCGACGACCGAACGTGACCTCGCCGACGGCATCGGCCCGGCCCGCGCCCTGCGGGCGGCGGGTTCGCCCATCACCCTCGGCAGCGACCAGAACGCGGTCGTCGACCTGCTCGAGGAGGCCCGGGCGCTGGAGATGGACGAGCGGCTGGCCTCCGGGCAGCGCGGCCGGTTCACCCCGCACGAGCTCCTGACGGCGCTGACCGCCGACGGGCACCGTGCGCTGGGCTGGTCCGACGTCGGGCGCCTCGAGCCAGGGCCCGCGCCGATCTCGTTGCCGTCCGCCTGGACACCGTCCGTACCGCGGGCAGTCTCCCCGAGCAGGTCCTGCTGGCCGCGTCGGCGGCGGACGTGGACACGGTGGTCGTCGACGGGCGGGTCGTCGTGCGCGCCGGTCGGCACGTGCTCGGCGACGTCGGGGCGCTCCTCGGGGCAGCCGTCGCCGCCGTGACGGACTAGATCCCTGCGCGGCGGCCCGCCTTCCAGATCGTGACGACGTAGGTGGCCGCGCCGCTGATGGCGGCGAAGACGATGGCCAGCAGGATCGAGGGGAGCACGCTGCCACCCGTGACGATGGAGATGACTGCGAAGATCACTCCCGCGAGGGCGCCGCACAGGACGCTCATGCGCACGACCGGATTCATCTACATCGACCTTTCATCGAGGGCTGGGACAACAGTGTGGCAGCTGCAGCAGTAGGTTTGGCGCACTCGTACAGGCGCGGCGCGAACCCGGCGGAAGGCGTGTCATGGCCACAGTGGAATGGAAGTCCGAACCGGACGAACACGACTACCCTGCGGCGGCGGCCTATCTCGCCCTCCTGGCCACGCCGGAGCAGGTGAACGGCGTGGTGGCCTCCTTCCGGGCCGCGCCGAACGTCACCCAGAAGGCGAAGGACATCCTGCGGGCCTCCCGGCTGGCGCTGCTCGCGACCGACAACGTCCACGTGGCGTCGGACCTGGAGAAGATCGCGAAGAAGAAGCCGCTGGCGCCGATCCTGCTGGTGCGCGGCGACATCACCACCGGGCGCGCCCTGCAGATCGCCGACGGCTACCACCGCGTCTGCGCGAGCTACCACACCGACGAGAACACCGACATCCCGTGCCGGATCGTGGCGGCGCCGTCACCGGAGGCGTAGACCCGGATGGGCTTCGGAACGCTGGCGATCATCACCGTTGCCGGCCTGATCGGTCCGCTGCTGGCCTGGCCGACGCGGTTCCACGTCCCCGTCGTCCTCGGCGAGCTGCTGGCCGGCATCGTCCTCGGCGCCACGGGTTTCCGCACGCTCCATGCCGGCGACGGCACCTTCACGTTCCTGGCCGACATCGGCTTCGCGCTGGTGATGTTCGTGGCCGGTTCGCACGTCCCGATCCGTGATCCGCAGCTGCGTCAGGGCATCCGCCTCGGGTTGATCCGTGCGGTCGGCATCGGCGTCGCGGCGGCCGTCCTCGGGGTGGTCATCGCGGCGATCTTCCACACCGGCCACGGTGCGCTGTACGCGGTGCTCCTGGCGTCGTCCTCGGCCGCGCTCGTGCTCCCCGTCGTCGATTCGCTGCACCTCACCGGGCCGGACGTGCTGCGGATGCTGCCGCAGGTCGCCGTCGCCGACACGGCCTGCATCGTCGCCCTGCCGCTGGCCATCCAGCCCTCGCACGCCGCCCGCTCGGCCGTAGGCGCGGTCGCGGTCGCCATCGCCGCGGGCATCATCTTCCTGATCCTGCGCGAGGGCGAGCGCACCGGGGTCCGGCGCCGCATCCACCGCATCTCCGAGAAGCGGGAGTTCGCCGTCGAGCTCCGGCTCAACCTGGCGATCCTGTTCGGACTGGCCGCGCTCGCGACGCGCACCCACGTCTCGATCATGCTGGCGGGCTTCTCCTTCGGCCTGGCGGTCGCCTCGATCGGCGAGCCCAAGCGGCTGTCACGCCAGCTGTTCGCCGTGACCGAAGGCTTCCTCGGGCCGCTGTTCTTCCTCTGGCTGGGCGCGTCGCTGAACCTGCGCGAACTCGGGCAGCACCCCTCGTTCATCGTGCTCGGGGTGGTACTGGGCGTGGGGGCCGTGCTCACCCACATCGCGCCACGCCTGACCGGGCAGCCGGTCCTGATCGGCGTCCTCGCCAGCGCCCAGCTCGGTGTCCCGGTCGCCGCCGCGACGCTCGGCAGCCAGCTCGGCCTGCTCAAGGCGGGCGAGGCGCCGGCGCTCATCCTGGGCGCTCTGGTCACCATTGCCGCGGCGGCGGTCGCCGGGGGACGCCTGGCCGCGGCGCAACCGGCCGCGGCCCCGGAACCGGGTGCCCGGCCGCGACCGGGTCTGTCCTAGCCACACCCGGTCCCGGGCTCGATCGGCCATGACGGCCACCAGGGACCCAGCGCACCCGCGGCAGGATCCGTCCCGTGGCGATCGGTCGCGCGGTTCCCGCGTGCCCTAGGGTCAGCCGTCGTGTTCACCGTCCTGCACGTCTGCACCGGCAACATCTGCCGGTCGGCGATGGCGCAGCTGTTCCTGGTCGACCGCCTGCCCGTCGATGCGCCGGTCCGCGTGACCAGCGCCGGGACGCACGGGCTGACCGGGTGGGGGGTCGACGGGCCGTCCGCGCGGGCGGTCGGCGAGTACGGCATCGACCCGTCCGGGCACTCCGCGCGCCGGCTGACCGCCGACCTCGTCACCGCGGCCGATCTGGTGCTGGGGGCAACCCTGGACCACCGCGCCGCTGTGACCGCCCTCGTCCCGGGAGCGGCCGCGCGCACGTTCACGCTGCGTGAATTCGCGGCCGTGTCGGCGGCGACGCCGGTGTCGGGCGACCGGAGCGAGGCCGGGATGCGGGCTCAGATGGCGGCGGTCGACGCTCGCCGCGGGCACCTCATCCACGCGGCGCCGGCGAACATCGCCGATCCCTACGGCGGGACGCTCGAGGAGGCCCGCCGGTGCGCGGCCCAGATCTCCGCGGCCGTCGACGAGGTGCTCCGGGCGCTGTCCCTGCGCTGACCGGTCAGCGCCCGCCCAACAGCCCGCCGGCCAGCCCGCCGAGGCCCCCGATCCCGCCGCGGGGTGTCTCGCTCGGCGCCAGGGACGCCGCCCACTGCGCGAACGCCTCGGGGTTGCGGGACTGGACGAGCACCCGTCCGGGCCCGGCGAAGTCGAACACCCATCCCTCGCCGGACTTCAGCGACTGGATCGACTTGCCCTCGACCGCCCGGCGCATGCGGAACTGGATGGCCAGGTCGTAGGCGACGACGTGACCGGTGTCGATCGTGACGACCTCGCCGGGCTGGAGGTCGAAGTTGTCCACGGCGCCGTAGACGCTGGCGATCGCCTGACCCTGCCCGCTGGCGCGGAAGCCGAAGCCGCCCTCCCCGCCGAAGAGGTTGGCCATGCCGCCCCACTGCGAGTCGACGGAGACGCCGTGGGAATTGGCGATCCAGTTGCCGCGGTTGATGAAGAACGGGCGGTCCGGCTGGATCTCCAGGACCACCGTGTCCCCCGGTAGCACGCCCGCGACGTCGACCCATCCGCCGTTCTGCGGAGCGGTGTAGGTGGTGACGAAGAACGAGCCGCCGCTGAGCACGCTGCGCTTCAGGCCGGCCATGATGCCGCCCTGGGCCTGGGCCTGGAGCACCACGCCGCTCGAGTGGGCCAGCATCGCCCCGCCCTCGACCCGGAGCGGCTCACCGCCTCCGAGGATGCAGCGGGCGACGGTGAACGCGGGATTGTGGCGGAGTTGTACCTGCATGGCGAAACCGTACCGACGCGGCGACCCGGCAGGAAGAGGCGGGCGCCGGGTACCGCAGCGACCGGGCCGGACGCGGGGCGTCGCGCCCGCACTGTGATACAGGTCACGCCGGGAACCGGAACGTGAGCGTACCCGACTCAGTTCTTTTGACAGAGGGCCACGCGGGCGAGTAGCAACGAACCCGGAGCCACCGAACGAACCAGAGCACATCACCAGAGCATCAGGCCGGGACGTCCGGCATAGACAAGGAGCATCCACCATGGCACGAGCGGTCGGAATCGACCTCGGCACCACCAACTCCGTCGTCGCGGTCCTGACCGGCGGCGAGCCGGAGGTCATCGCGAACTCCGAGGGAGCGCGCACCACGCCCAGCGTCGTCGCCTTCGCCAAGAACGGCGAGGTGCTGGTCGGCGAGGTCGCCAAGCGCCAGGCCGTCACCAACGTCGACCGCACCATCCGTTCGGTCAAGCGCCACATCGGTGAGGGCAACTGGTCCGTCGACATCGACGGCAAGCCCTACACCCCGCAGGAGATCAGCGCCCGCGTGCTGCAGAAGCTCAAGCGCGACGCCGAGTCCTACCTGGGCGAGACCATCACCGACGCGGTGATCACCGTCCCGGCGTACTTCAACGACGCCCAGCGGCAGGCCACCACCGAGGCCGGCCAGATCGCCGGCTTCAACGTCCTGCGCATCATCAACGAGCCCACCGCGGCCGCGCTCGCCTACGGCCTGGACAAGGGCGACAAGGAGCAGACCATCCTGGTCTTCGACCTCGGTGGTGGCACGTTCGACGTGTCCCTGCTCGAGATCGGCGACGGCGTCATCGAGGTCAAGGCGACCAGCGGTGACAACCACCTCGGTGGCGACGACTGGGACCAGCGCGTCGTCGACTGGCTGGTCAACAAGTTCAAGGCCGCGCACGGCATCGACCTGACCAAGGACAAGATGGCCATGCAGCGCCTGCGCGAGGCGGCGGAGAAGGCCAAGATCGAGCTGTCACTCGGGCCAGCAGACGTCGATCAACCTGCCCTACATCACCGTCGACGCCGAGAAGAACCCGCTGTTCCTGGACGAGACGCTGACCCGGCCGGAGTTCCAGAAGATCACCGCTGACCTGCTCGAGCGCACCAAGACCCCGTTCCGCAACGTCATCAAGGACGGCGGCATCACCGTCGACAAGATCGACCACGTGGTCCTCGTCGGTGGCTCCACCCGGATGCCGGCCGTCGCCGACACCGTGCGTGAGCTGACCGGTGGCCGCGAGCCGAACAAGGGCGTCAACCCGGACGAGGTCGTCGCCGTCGGCGCCGCCCTGCAGGCCGGCGTGCTCAAGGGCGAGGTCAAGGACGTCCTGCTGCTCGATGTCACCCCGCTGTCGCTGGGTATCGAGACCAAGGGCGGCATCATGACCAAGCTCATCGAGCGCAACACCACCATCCCGACCAAGCGCTCGGAGATCTTCACCACGGCCGATGACAACCAGCCGTCCGTGCAGATCCAGGTGTTCCAGGGTGAGCGTGAGATCGCGTCCTACAACAAGAAGCTCGGCATGTTCGAGCTGACCGGCATCGCGCCGGCGCCGCGTGGCGTGCCGCAGGTCGAGGTCACCTTCGACATCGACGCCAACGGCATCGTGCACGTGTCGGCCAAGGATCTGGCCACCCAGAAGGAACAGGGCATGACCATCACCGGCGGCTCGGGCCTGTCCAAGGACGAGATCGACCGGATGATGAAGGAAGCCGAGGCGCACGCCGACGAGGACAAGTCCCGCCGCGAGGAGGCCGAGGTCCGCAACACGGCCGAGTCGCTGCAGTACGCGACCCAGAAGTTCCTCGTCCGAGAGCGGCGACAAGCTGCCCGAGGACAAGCGCTCCGAGGTCGAGACGGCGCTGGCCCAGCTCCAGGGCGCGCTCGGTGGCAGCGACATCGAGGCGATCAAGGCCGCGCAGGAGAAGCTGTCGACCGTCTCGCAGGAGGCCGGTTCGGCGCATGTACGAGGCGGCCGCGGCGGCCAACGACACGTCGGGTTCGTCGGCGACCGACGGCGAGTCTCGGCGAATGACGACACCGTCGTCGACGCCGAGGTCGTCGACGAGGGCCCGGCCGAAGAGAGCAAGTCAGCCTGATGTCCGACCAGCGCGAAGGCGGCTCCGGCCGCGATCGGAGGAGGAGCCGCCCGTCGTGATCCGCGACAAGCGCAAGTTCGACGCCGACGGCAACCGCCGGGAGCCCGTCGCCGAGCACGTCGGCGGACGCGCCTCCCCGGCGCGGCGGCCGAGGCCGGCGGACGACGCCCGCGGTCGGCGATGACGTCGACGACCGAATTGACCGACGAGGACGTCGACGCCCGGGCCGAGCTGCTCGACCTGCAGACGCAACTGGCAGACCGGACCTCGGATCTGCAGCGGTTGAGCGCCGAGTACGCCAACTACCGCAAGCGGGTCGAGCGCGACCGGGTGGCCGGTCGGCGAGATCGCCACCGGCCGCGTGATCGAAGCGCTGCTCCCGGTGCTCGACGACATCGAGCGGGCCGACCAGCACGGCGACCTGACCGGGCGTTCAAGACCGTGGCCGACAAGCTGGTCTCGACGCTGGAGATCCCTCGGCCTGCAGCCGTTCGGAGCAGGTCGGCGATCCGTTCGACCCGGCCGTGCACGAGGCCGTCATGCACGATCAGAGCGATGACGTCACGGAGCCGACGGCCACGACCGTCATGCGCAAGGGCTACCGCCAGGGCGAGCGGCTGCTGCGTCCGGCGATGGTCGGGGTACGGACGCCGCAACGCGAGGATGCTCCGTCAGGAGCGCCAGGCGTGATCCGACGCCGCACCGACCAGCCGAGCCGAGTACCGTAGCGATGCAGCGACCGAACGACCCGCATCGGCGTGAGTCGAGGCGTGAGCGGAGGAGGTGGCGTCCGGATGAGTACCAAGGATTGGCTCGAGAAGGACTACTACAAGTCGCTGGGCGTCACCAAGACCGCGACGGCCGCCGAGATCAAGAAGAGCTACCGCAAGCTGGCCCGCGAGCTGCACCCGGACAAGAACCCGGGCAACGCCGAGTCCGAGCGGCGGTTCAAAGAGGTCTCCGAGGCCTACGACGTCCTGTCCGACGACGCCAAGCGCAAGGAGTACGACGAGGCCCGCTCGCTGTTCGCGGGCGGCGCCTACCGCGGCGGGTTCGGCGGTGGCTATCCGCCGCCCAACCCGGGCGGCAGCCAGACGTTCGACATGTCCGACCTGTTCGGCGGCGGAGCAGCGGCGGCAGCGCCGGCGGGAACGCGGGCGGCGCCGGCATGGGTGACCTGTTCGGCAACCTCTTCGGCGGCGCGGCGCGGGTCGACCCGCCGGGCAACCGCTCGCCGTCCGGCCCGACCCGCGGTCGCGACGTCGAGGCCGAGGTCACCCTGGGCTTCGACGAGGCCGTGCGCGGGTCGACCCTGCCGCTGCAGCTGTCCGGTCCGGCCACCTGCCGCACTCTGTCACGGCAGCGGCGCGCAGCCCGGGCACGTCCCCGCACCAGTGCCCGACCTGCGGCGGTTCCGGCTTCGTCAGCCGCAGCCAGGGTGCGTTCGGGTTCAGCGAGCCGTGCCGTGACTGCCAGGGCACCGGCCAGATCATCGACGATCCCTGCCCGACTGCCGGGCACCGGCGTCACCACCCAGACCCGGACGATCACCGTGCGGGTCCCGGCCGGCGTGCGCGACGGCGCCAAGCTGCGCATCGCCGGCAAGGGCACGCCCGGCACCAAGGGCGGCCCGGCCGGCGACCTGTTCGTCACCGTGCACGTCCGGGCGCACTCGCTGTTCGGCCGCAACGGCGACGACCTGACCCTCACCGTGCCGGTCAGCTTCACCGAGGCCGCGCTCGGCGCCACCGTGCGCGTGCCCGACCCTGGACGGATCGGTCGCTGCTGCGCATCCCGGCCGGCACCCCGAGCGGCCGGACGATGCGCGTGCGCGGTCGCGGCGTGCGAGCCCGCCGCGGCGGTGGTCTCGGTGACCTGCTGGTCACCGTCGACGGTCGCCGTGCCGCAGCACATGTCGCACGCGGCCCGCGAGGCGCTGAGCCAGTTCGCCGCAGGCGCAGACCGACGACCCGCGCCCGGCGGTCACCGCGGCCGTCGCCGCCACCATCGGCCCGACCGCGCCACTCCGGAGCCGGCGGTGTCTGACCCGCGGGAGCCGGGCGCAGCGGCGCGACGCCGTCCTCCGAGGACGCCCCGGTCTTCGTCATCTCGGTCGCCGCCCAACTCGCCGGCATGCACGCCCAGACGCTGCGCCAGTACGACCGCCTCGGCCTCGTCACGCCCGGGCCGCACCGGCGGTGGGGGGCGCCGTTACTCCGCCGCGCGACGTGGCGCTGCTGCGCGAGGTGCAGCGGCTGTCCCAGGACGAGGGCGTCAACCTGGCCGGCATCAAGCGGATCATCGAACTCGAGTCCCAGGTCGACGCGCTGCAGGCCAAGGTGGCCGAACTGCTCGGCCAGCTCGAACGCATCCACGCCCAGGTCGTCGACCAGCAGCGCCCGTCGACCTCGCTCATGGTCTGGCGCCCGCAACCCCGCCGCTGACCGACCCCGCGCGCCGACCGTCTCAGAGGTGGCGCAGGTACTGCTGCGGCGCGTCCAGGAAGGCCCGCCAGTGCTGCACGAGCTCCAGTTCCGCCCACGCGCGCTCGCGCAGCCCCCACGGACCGGCCTCGAGGATGCGCGCACCGGGGGTGGCGGCCAGGATCGGCGAATGCGTCGCGACGACGGCCTGGGAGTCACCGCTGGCGGCGATCTCGGCCAGTAGGCCGACCAGCGCCAGGGACCCGGAGAACGACAGCGCGGACTCGGGCTCGTCGAGCACGTACAACCCCGGTGAGCCGAACCGGCGGGCCATCAGCTCCAGGAACGACTCCCCGTGCGACATCTCGTGGAAGCGCGGGTCGTCCCCGCCGGGATTGGCCTCGAGGTAGCTGTAGAAGCCGTGCATCGTCTCCGCCCGGAGGAAGAACCCCCACCGCGACCCGCCGACGCCGCGGCGCAGGGCCAGCGCGTCCCACAGGTCGGACTCGGTGCTGCGGCTGCTGTGGCGCGCGCCGGTGGAGCCACCCTCGCGCGACATGCCGAAGGCGATGGCGATCGCCTCGACGAGCGTCGACTTGCCCGAACCGTTCTCGCCGACGACGACGGTGAGCGGCCCGAGCTCGAGACCGTCGTCGAGCACCTGACGCACCGGCGCCAGGGTGGCGGGCCAGCGGCGCAGGTCGACGTCCACCCCGGCCGCCCGGATCACCCCGCGCAGCGGCAGCTTCTGCATCAGCCGAACTTTAGGCCTAGGTTGGAGGTGGCACCGCTGCCGCATTGCTGCAGGCGCGTGCCCCGACGCTGAAACCACAGCGCGCCCCGACACACCACTCGATCATCGAGGAGCATGACCTTGTCTTCCGTACCCTCCGTCCGCTTGAACAACGGCGTCGAGATCCCCCAGCTCGGATTCGGCGTCTACCAGATCGAGCCCAAGGACACCGTCGCCGCCGTGTCCCACGCACTGAAGGTCGGCTACCGGCACATCGACACCGCCGAGATGTACCAGAACGAGGCAGAGGTCGGTCAGGCCATCGAGCAGTCCGGCATCGACCCCGCCGAGATCTTCGTGACCAGCAAGCTGAACAACGGCTTCCACGACTTCGACGACGCCCTCACGGCCTTCGACGAGACGCTCGAGAAGCTGCGCATGGAGCGCATCGACCTGTTCCTGATCCACTGGCCGCTGCCCACCGATCGGCAACTACGTCGACACCTGGAAGGCGCTCGAGCGCATCTACTCCGAAGGCCGCGCCCGCGCGATCGGCGTCTCCAACTTCGGGGCCCATCACCTGCGCCGCCTGCACACCGAGGCCACGGTCCCGCCCGCGGTGAACCAGGTCGAGCTGCACCCGTACCTCACCCAGACCGAGTTGGCGGCGTTCTGCTCGGAGCACCAGATCGCCGTCGAGGCATGGTCGCCGATCGCCCAGGGAGCCGTCCTCGACGACCCGACGATCACGGCGATCGCGCGGGCCCACGGCAAGTCACCGGCCCAGGTGGTGCTGCGCTGGCATCTGCAGCACGGCTACATCATCTTCCCCAAGTCGGTCACCCCGGCCCGCATCGAGGAGAACTTCGACCTGTTCGACTTCGAGCTGTCCGACGCCGACGTGTCCCAGATCTCGGCACTGAACCGCGACGAGCGCACCGGCCCGGACCCCGACACGTTCGACTTCATCCCGGACTGATCGCTCCCGCGACAGGCACAGCATCTCCACAGGTGGAGGGGCGCTCGGGAAAACCTGACTTACATCCTCCGGGCGCAGGGTCGAGAGCGAAAAGCTGCCCCCGTCACCTGGAGTAAGTCCCGTGGAACCCACCTCGCCCCTCCTGCTCGTACTGCTGTTCGGGAGCGCGGCCGCGCTGCTCGTCGGGGTGGCGCGGCTGCGGGCCTGGTGGTTCAAGGCCGTCGCCGGCGCGGCCGCGCTGGCGCTGGCGCTGGTGGCCGGCATCGCCGCCGTCAACGACAACTACGGCTACTACCAGACGTGGACGGAGCTCGCCGCCGGCCTCACCAACAGCCAGACGGGCCTCACCGGGTCGCACGAGACCGTCGACGTCCAGAACCGCCGGGTGATCGTCCAGGCCGGTCAGCTGCTGAAGGTCGACTTCCCCGGGCAGCTCAGCGGGATCGACCGGGGCGGGTTCGTGTACCTGCCGGCGCAGTACTCCCTGCCGGCCTACCGGCACTTCCGGTTCCCGGTCGTCGAGCTCTTCCACGGCACGCCCGGAGCGCCGAACATCTGGCTCAACCTGCTGCACGTGTCGAACCGGCTCGACACGCTGATCGCCACCCACCAGGTCGGCCCGATGGTGCTCGTCATGCCCGACTCCAACCCGGGCAACGTCCCGGAGGAGTGCCTGAACTCGGCACAGGCGCAGGACGAGACCTACGTGACCCGTGACGTCGTCGCCGATGTCGAGGCGAAGTTCCGGGTGGCGACGAACCTGTCCGAGTGGGCGATGATGGGCTACTCCTCCGGCGGTTACTGCGCGGCGAACCTCGCGCTCCGGCACGAGGGCACCTACGGCGCCGCGGCCGTCCTGGACGGCTACTTCGCGCCGAACGAGGGCGAGGCCGCCGGCGTGCTGGCCGGCGATCCGGCAGCCCTGGCGGCCAACGACCCCCTCGCCGCAGCTCAGAAGCTCGCGTTCGGCGCTGCCCCGCTGACCCCGATGTGGGTCTCCGCCGGCACCGGCACGCCGGCCGACTACCGCCCGGCGGCGGCGTTCGTCAGCGCACTGCGGCGGGTCGAGAAGGTGTCGCTACTGGTCCAGCCCGGCGCGAAGCACAACTTCTACGCCTGGCTGGATGCCGAGGACCCGGCGCTGACGTGGATCTGGCAGCAGATCGCGACGCCCGAGTTCAAGACGATGTTCCCGACGGGCGGGCCCGCCGACACCTCGGTCGCCAAGTACGACCCCCGCTCGACGCGGACCTACGGCAAGGGCCACCACGCGCCGGTGAGCACCCAGCGCAAGCCGCATCTTAAGGGGCGGGCCATCCAGCGGACAGGAACGTCGCGTACGAGCTGAGCTGGGCCCGGGCCCAGGCCGGGCCGTGCTGGCCGGTGGTGACGTGCAGCGACACGGTGTCGCCGCGGGAGCGCAGCAGGTTCGCGTAGCCCTCGGAGGCGTGGGCGGTCAGGGCGAGGCTGTCCTGCGCGGCCTCGGCGAGGTACCAGCGGAAGTTCGCCGCGCGGTCGATCAGCGCCGTGGGGTCGTGATCGCGTGGGTCGGAGCCGAACACGTCCTCGGGGTCGTCGATGTCGAAGTAGCCGGCCAGGCAGACGACCTGGCTGTACAGCAAGGGATTGCGCAGCGCGATCGACGCGGCCGCGAACCCGCCCATCGAGAACCCGGCGAGCGCGCGCATCGACCGCGGGCGGATGTGGCTGCCCTCCACGGCGGACACGACCTGGGTGGTCACGAACGTCTCGAGGGTGGTCGTGCCCGACGCCGAGTTCGCCCACTCCGAGTCGCTCTCGTCCGTCGCGCCGTCGGGGCAGGCGAGCACGAACGGGCGCACGCCGGACCGGAACAGTGCATCCAGCGCATGGGCCGCCGAGTCCGTGCACAGGTCGCCCGCCGCGCCGGGCAGCCCGTGCAGGAGGTACACGACAGGCAGGTCGTCCGGTAGCGCCACGTCCGGGGTGTAGACGATCACCGAGCGGTGGCCGCCGGTCCCGGCATCGCGGGTGGGGACAATGAGCGTGCGCAGGGTCCCTGCCCCGCGGATGGGCTGGGCCACGTCCACGACCGACGGATCGGGCGCGGGATCGGCGGACGGTTCGGGTGCAGCCGGGGAGAGGGGATCGGCCGCCGGGTCGGTGACGGACGGATCCGCGGCCGGGTCGGTCGACGGCTCCGACGACGAACCCGCGGCGGTGGTGCGCTGGCGGTCGCCGACGTGGACGACGACGACGATGCCGGCAGCGATCACGACGACCGCGACGGCGAGCGTTCTCAGCAGACGCCGTACGCGGCGGGCACGCCAAGCCACCAGGGCACTCCTGTCCGTCGACTGCCTCCATGGTCGCGGATGTAGTTAAGAGCGCCCGCGGTGGGGCACACTCGGGCCATGACCGAGCGCTCCGTCGAGACCGTTCCGACCGTGCCCCCGATCACCAAGGACACCCGGCTCTGCATGTCCCTCGCGGCCCGCCCCAGCAACATCGGGACCCGGTTCCACAACTACCTGTACGCCGCGCTCGGGCTGAACTTCGTCTACAAGGCGTTCACCACCACCGATCTCGCCGCGGCCGTCGCGGGCATCCGCGCGCTCGGCATCCGCGGCTGCGGGGTGTCGATGCCGTACAAGGAGGCCTGCATCCCGATGGTCGACGAGCTGGACGCGTCGGCCGAGGTGATCGGGTCCGTGAACACGATCGTCAACGACGACGGACACCTCCGCGCCTACAACACCGACTACCTCGCGATCAGGGACCTGCTCGGCTCGCACGGGGTGGATCCGGCCGGTTCGTTCGCGGTGCTCGGCAGCGGCGGCATGGCCAAGGCCGCGGTCGCGGCCCTGCGCGGGTGCGGCTTCGCCTCCGGGACGGTCGTCGCCCGCAACGCCGCGACCGGTCCGGCGCTGGCCGCGCAGTACGGCGTCGAGTGGCGCCCGGAGCTCGGGGCGCTGCGCCCGGACCTGATCCTGAACGCCACCCCGGTGGGCATGGCCGGTGGGGCGGCCGAGGCGGAGCTGCCCGTGCCGGAGGAGGCCGTGGACGCCGCGGCGACGATCTTCGACGTCGTTGCGGTGCCGGTGCGGACTCCGCTGATCGTGCGGGCGCTCGACGCCGGCAAGGAGGTCATCACCGGGGCCGAGGTGATCGCGCTGCAGGCGCTGGAGCAGTTCGTCCTCTACACCGGTGTGCGTCCGGACGCGGAGCTCGTGGGCCGGGCGGCGGAGTACTCGCGCGCGACGTAGGAGGTCCGGGCCGCTGATCCACCCGATCTCCACCCGGTCTCCACCCTCGGGTTGATCCGCTGCGGTGGCGGATTCGCGAGAGTCATGGCCATGACAACCACCGACTGGATCATCGACCTCGCCCTCATCCTCATCGTCGTCCGGCAGATCCGCGAGAGCCGCATCGACCTGCGTTTCGTCGCCATCCCGCTGGCGCTCTGCGCGTACACCTTCCACACCTACGTGGTCTCCGTGCCGCTGGTGGGCAACAACCTGGAGCTGATCGTGGCGGCCGGCGTCCTCGGCGCCGTCCTCGGCGTGCTGGGCGGCTTCGCCACCCACGTCCGTGCCGCCGACGGCCAGGCCTTCGCCCGCGCCGGCGTCGTCGCGGCCGGCCTGTGGATCGGCAGCATGACGGCCCGCCTGGGCTTCATCCTGTGGATCACGCACTCCGGTGGCGCCGACCTCGCCCGCTTCAGCCGGGCGCACGACATCACCAGCGCGACCGTGTGGCAGGTGGCCCTGGTCCTGCTGGCGCTGTCGGAGGTCCTGGTCCGGGTGGGCATCATCGTGGTCCGCGGGTACCTGCGGGCCGAGGAGTCCACGCAGACCCGCGAGCTCGTCGCCGCCTGAACCACACCGAACGACACGGAACCACCCGGTTGCCGTCCTGGCCCGGACCCGCCCCCCGGCGGTGTCCGGGCCCAGCCTTGAGTGGAATAGACTCAACTTTGACGCGTTGCCACTGGTGTAACCCATCGTTCGACTGAAGGATCAACCCATGGACCTGACCACCCGCAGCCAGCAGGCCGTCTCGACGGCGGTCCGCACGGCCGCCGAGCGCGGCAACCCCGCGGTCGAGCCCGCCCACCTCGCCGTCGCGCTGCTCGACGACACCGAAGGCCTCACCCGCCCCCTGCTGCAGGCGATCGGCACCGACCCCGGAGCCGTGCGCGCAGGTGCCCAGCAACTGGTGGACCGCCTGCCGTCCGCCGCCGGGTCCTCGGTGGCCGCGCCGCAGGCCTCACGCGCGCTGCTGAACGTCCTGAGCACCGCCGAGCGCGAGGCCCGCGACCGCAGCGACGACTACGTCTCGACCGAGCACCTGCTCATCGCCCTGGCCAAGACCGGGGGCGACGTGGCCACGCTGCTCGGCAGCCACCGCGTCACGGCCGCCGCGCTGGCCGACGCGCTCACCTCTGTCCGCGGCTCCGCGCGGGTCACCACGCCCGACCCCGAGGGCACGTTCCAGGCGCTGGAGAAGTACGCCGTCGACCTCACCGCCCGCGCCCGCGACGGCGAGATCGACCCGGTGATCGGCCGCAACGCCGAGATCCGCCGCGTCATCCAGGTGCTGTCGCGCCGGACCAAGAACAACCCGGTCCTGATCGGCGAGCCCGGCGTCGGCAAGACGGCCGTCGTCGAGGGCCTGGCCCAGCGCATCGTCGCCGGTGACGTCCCCGAATCGCTGCGCGGCAAGCGGTTGATGTCGCTCGACCTCGCGTCCATGGTCGCCGGTGCCAAGTACCGCGGCGAGTTCGAGGAGCGGCTGAAGGCGGTCCTGAACGAGATCAAGGACTCCGGCGGCCAGATCGTCACCTTCATCGACGAGCTGCACACCGTCGTCGGCGCCGGCGCCACCGGTGACTCGGCGATGGATGCGGGCAACATGCTGAAGCCGATGCTCGCCCGCGGGGAGCTGCGCCTGGTCGGCGCCACGACCCTCGACGAGTACCGGGAGTACATCGAGAAGGACCCCGCCCTCGAGCGCCGCTTCCAGCAGGTCTTCGTCGGCGAGCCGTCGGTGGAGGACACGATCGGGATCCTGCGCGGGCTCAAGAGCCGCTACGAGGCCCATCACAAGGTGCAGATCAACGACGGCGCGCTGGTGGCCGCGGCGACCCTGTCCGACCGGTACATCACCTCGCGCTTCCTGCCCGACAAGGCGATCGACCTCGTCGACGAGGCCGCGTCCCGGCTGCGCATGGAGATCGACTCCCGCCCTGTCGAGATCGACGAGCTGCAGCGTGCCGTCGACCGCCTGCACATGGAGGAGCTGGCGCTGGCGAAGGAGTCCGACGACGCCTCCCGTGAGCGGCTGACGAAGCTGCGCGCCGAGCTGGCCGACCTCACCGAGCAACTGGACTCGCTGAACGCCCGCTGGGAGCGGGAGAAGGCCGGGCTCAACCGCGTCGGCGAGCTCAAGGAGCGCCTCGACGATCTGCGCGGGCAGGCCGAGCGCGCCCAGCGCGACGGGGACTTCGACACCGCCTCCCGGCTGCTGTACGCCGAGATCCCGGCCGCGGAGAAGGAACTGGCCCAGGCCAGCGCCGGCCGACGCCGCACAGGACGTGATGGTCAAGGAGCAGGTCACCGCGGACGACATCGCCGAGGTCGTGGGCGCGTGGACCGGCATCCCGGCCGGGCGCCTGCTGGAGGGCGAGACCGCCAAGCTGCTGCGCATGGAGGACGAGCTCGCCTCGCGGGTCATCGGCCAGGCCGAGGCCGTCCAGGCCGTGTCGGACGCCGTGCGGCGCTCCCGCACCGGCATCTCCGACCCGAACCGGCCGACCGGATCGTTCCTGTTCCTCGGCCCCACCGGCGTCGGCAAGACCGAGCTGGCCAAGGCGCTGGCCGCGTTCCTCTTCGACGACGAGCGGGCGATGGTCCGCATCGACATGAGCGAGTACGCGGAGAAGCACTCCGTGGCGCGCCTGGTCGGTGCGCCCCCCGGCTACGTCGGCTACGACGAGGGCGGCCAGCTGACCGAGGCGGTGCGGCGCAGGCCGTATTCCGTCGTGCTCTTCGACGAGGTCGAGAAGGCCCACCCGGATGTCTTCGACGTCCTGCTGCAGGTCCTCGACGACGGCCGCCTGACCGACGGCCAGGGGCGCACGGTCGACTTCCGCAACGTGATCCTGGTGCTCACGTCCAACCTGGGCTCACTGGCGCTGGTCTCGGACATGTCCGAGGACGCCAAGCGCAACGCCGTCATGGAGACGGTCCGGATGCACTTCAAGCCCGAGTTCCTCAACCGCCTCGACGACATCGTCCTGTTCCACTCGCTGACCGTCGACGAGCTGACCCGGATCGTCGACATCCAGGTGGGCCTGCTCGCGCGGCGGCTGGCCGCGCGCCGGCTCACCCTCGAGGTGACCGACGGGGCGCGGGAGTGGCTGGCCCTGAACGGGTTCGACCCGATCTACGGCGCCCGCCCGCTGCGGCGGCTCGTGCAGACCTCGATCGGCGACGCGCTGGCCAAGGCACTGCTCAGCGGGACGATCCGCGACGGCCAGGGCGTGCTGGTGGACGTGCGCGAGGACCGTTCGGGGTTGACCGTCAGCGCGGCCGGCTGAGCCTCAGGGGCCGGGATCGGGGCTGAACGGGATCACGCAGTGCGTGTACTGCGCGGTGCCGTGCTGGTAACGCGATGAGCAGTCGTTGATGCGAGCGGTCAGCACCACGAGCAGGACGGTCGCGGCGATCGTGCCGACGCCGGCCAGGATCAACCCGGCGACGGCGAGTCCCTTGTTCGGCGCGCCGCCGCGGGCGGTGCGCAGCCCGATCAGCGAGAAGATCACCGCTGCCACGATGATCACGTAGTCGAGGAGCGTGAGGAAGCAGAGCGGAACCGACGCCAGGCCGAGCACGAAACCGGCGATCGCCTTGCCGTTGCCCTGCTGGGCTGCCGGCGTGCCGTAACCGGGGTAGTAGCCCGGAGGCGGGCCGTACCCGGGGTACTGCTGCCCCGGCGGGTAACCGGGCTGCTGCTGGTAGATCGAGGTCGGTGGCGGCGTCCACCCGCCGGGCGGCGGTCCGTACGCAGGCGGTCCGTACGCGGGCGGTCCGTAGCCGGGGCCGGCGCCAGGCCCCGGCGCGGCGGGAGGCGTCGGCGGCATGACCTCCGGGAACGCGGCCGCCGCCGGGCTGCCCGGCTCGGGAAGGCCGAACAGGAACGGGTTGTACGGAGCGTCGGTGGACGGGCGTGGCTCCTCCGTCGGACCGGGCGAGGGCTCGCCGGGCGGTGGGGTGGTCACGATTCCTCCGATGGTCAGGCTGCAGCGGCGGTGCGCGGCGCGGACGGTGTCGACTGTAGCGAGCCCGGTGAGGTGATCCGGGCCCGCGCCGAGCCCGATGCGGTGGTTCGGTCCCCGTGGAGGCGGGTGGCGCCCGGAACTGGGTACGCTGCTCGGATGACTGCCGACGCCGACGCACCCCCGGAGTTTCCACGGTCCCTCGTGGCGCTGCCCTGGGCGGTGGGCGTGTGGTGCGCGCTCAACATCGTCAGCGCGTTCGAGCTGCACAGCGAACGGTCCTGGCTGTACGGACTGTTCCTCACCGCGAACAACAACGCCACCGGCTCGTCGCACAAGGACGTCTACACGCCGGCGATGATCAATCACGACGTCGACAAGTACCTCAAGAGCGGGCTCATCCAGACGCTGATCGTGAGCGCGGTCCTGGTGATGCTGGCGATCTTGACGCGCCGCGGGAAGTCGTGGGGGCGCTGGGTGCTGGCGGCCCTGGCCACCCTCGGTTTCGTCTTCGGCATCGGCGTGCTCGTGCAGCTGGTCGGTGGGGTCTTCCTGAGCGCTCCGTTCGTGCACAAGTCGCTGACGATCCTCGGCGGTCTGGCCGCCCTGGCCGTCACGCTCCTGCTGTTCATGCCCGACACCCGCGCCCACTTCGCCGCCCTGCGCCCGGGCGGGCGCCAGTCCGCGCGCGGCGGCGGGCTGTTCAACCGCTCGGGTTCCGGCGCACGCCGCACCCCAGCGGCCCCGCGCACCACCGGCCCGGCCCGAGCCGCACAGGCCGGTAGCCGTCCGGGCCTCCGCGGCGGTGGGCGTGCCGGCGGGCTCGGCGGCCTGTTCCGCCCGCCGACGGACACGCCGCAGTCCTCGGTGGACCTCGTCAAGTCCGAGCCCGAGTCCGCGCCCCAGGCCGCCTCCACGGTGAACCAGAAGCGCGTCGCGCGTCGCCCGGGAAGCGTCAAGCCCAAGGGTTCGACGCTGCGCGGTGGACGGGCCAAGTCCCGCCAGCAGCCCTGAGCCGGTGCCGACCGCACTCGTCACCGGCGCGACGGCCGGTATCGGCGCCGCGTTCGCCCGGGTCCTCGCCGCCGCGGGCAGTGATCTCGTCCTCGTCGCGCGCGACGAGGACCGCCTGCTGACCTCGGCCACCGTCCTCGCCGACCGGTTCGGTGTCCACGTGGCGATCCTGGCCGCCGACCTCACGACCGATGAGGGTTGCGCCGCGGTCGGCGCCCGTCTCGCGGCGCCGGACAAGCCGATCGACACCCTCGTCAACAACGCCGGGATGGGGCTCTACCGGCCGTTCGGGCAGTCCACCCTGGCCGAGGAGGAGGCACTGCTGGATCTCAACGTCCGGGCGGTGCTGCGCCTGACGCATGCGGGGGTGCGCGCGATGCAGCTGCGCGGCGGCGGCGAGATCATCAATGTCAGCTCGGTCTCGGCGTTCGTCCCGCGCGGCGTCGGCGCCACCTACTCCGCCAGCAAGTCGTGGGTCACCGCCTTCACCGAGGGCGTCGCCCAGCAGCTGAGCGGGACGCCTGTGCGGATCAGCGCGGTGTGCCCGGGGTTCACCCACACCGAACTGCACGACCGGGCCCAGATCGACCACAGCGATCTGCCGAACTGGATGTGGCTCGACGCCGACGCCGTGGCCGCCGATGCCCTGATCGCGGTGCGCAAGGGGCGGCCGGTCAGCGTCCCCGGCCGCCAGTACAAGGCGCTGCTGGGGCTGACGAGGGTGCTACCCCGTCCGGTCCTGCGTCGGGCCCTGCGCGGACGCAAGGTCTGACGCGTCCGCCGCGCGGTCAGCAGGCCCGGTACGCGCGCCGGTACGCTCGCCACCGTGACCGACCGTGACGATCTCCGCGCCCTGATCCTCGAGCTCGCCGTGGTGCACGGCGCGGTGACCCTGTCCTCGGGGTTGCAGGCCGACTACTACATCGACCTGCGCCGCATCACCCTGCACGGGCGGGCCGCCCCGCTCGTCGGGCGCGTCCTGCTCGACCTCACCTCCGACTGGGACTACGCCGCCGCCGGCGGGTTGACGCTGGGCGCCGACCCCGTGGGTACGGCGATCATGCACGCCAGCGCCGGGGCGAAGGACGCCTTCGTCGTGCGCAAGGCGGAGAAGAAGCACGGGATGCAGCAGCGGGTGGAGGGTCCCAGCGTCGCCGGCCGGCGCGTGCTCGTGGTCGAGGACGTCTCCACCACCGGCGGCAGCCCCTTGACCGCCGTCGAAGCCCTGCGCGAGGCCGGCGCCGAGGTCGTCGGGGTGGCCCTGATCGTCGATCGCGGAGCCGGCGACACCATCCGCGCGGCCGGGTTGGAGTGCCGGGCCGCCTACAGCCTGGCTGACCTCGGGCTTGGCTGAGTTCGACCCCGGCACCGACGACGGCGCCACCCCGGATCTCGCGGTCGGCGTCGGCCCGCACCCCCTGCCGTGGCCGGCCGACGCGCGCCTGGACCCGGAGCTGCTGCGTGACGGCGACCGGCGCAACGTCGCCGACCGATACCGCTACTGGCGGGTCGCCGAGATCGTCGCCGACCTCGACCTGCACCGCCACGCCTTCGCCGTCGCCATCGAGAACTGGCAGCACGACATGAACATCGGCACCGTCGTGCGCACGGCCAACGCCTTCCAGGCCGCGGAGGTCGTCATCGTGGGGCGCAGGCGCTGGAACCGGCGCGGGGCGATGGTGACCGACCGCTACCAGCACATCCGCCACGTCCCCGATGTCGCCGCCCTGGTCGCGCACGCGCGGGCAACCGACCGCGAGCTGATCGCCATCGACAACGTCGACGGAGCCGTCCCCCTCGAGTCGACCGCGCTCCCGCTACGGGCACTGTTCGTCTTCGGCCAGGAGGGCCCAGGGCTCACCGACGAGGCGCGGGCCGCGGCGGCGCTGGTCTGCTCGATCGCGCAGTACGGATCGACCCGGTCGATCAACGCCGGGGTCGCCGCCGGGATCGCGATGCACTGCTGGATCCGTCAGCACGCGACCGGGTGACTCACGCCCGGTCCGGAACCGCCAGGACGGCCAGCAGCGACCGGTGATCGGTGCCGGGAGTGACCAGCCGGGTCACCCGGCGGGCGACGATGCCCCGGGTCAGCACGTGGTCGAGCCCGGCGAGCGGGGGATACCAGTGCCCGGCGGGGAACGTCCACAGCCATCCGGCGCCGGCCTGATCCGCGGCGTCGGCCACCCCGTGGGTGAGCAGCCGGCGGAAGGCGCGGTGGTCCCTGGTCGCGTTGAAGTCCCCGGCAACCACGAGCGGCCCCGCCGTGGCGGTGACGACGCGCCCGATCGCGGCCAGTTCGCGAGCCCACTGGCCGGCCCTGCCCGGCGGCCACGGCGCCTGGGGGTGGACGCTCAGCACCGTGACCGTGCGGCCGTCGGCGAGGGTCAGCGTCGCCTCGACCGGAGCCGCCACGTAACCGGCCAGCGGGTGCCCGTCGGTCAGCGGGTACCTGCTCCACAGCCCCGTCCCGGTACTGCCGTCCTGCGCCGAGAGTTCCGAGTAGGGCAGGAGCGTGGCCAGCCCGGCCGCGTCCAGGCGCGCCACCGCGGCCGGGGTCAGCTCCTGGGCGGCGAGGAGGTCGACGCGGTGGGCTCGGACGTGCGCCACGACTGCTGCTGCGTCGGCCCTGCCGAACTCGAGATTGGCCGACAGGACGGTGAGGTCGGTCGCCGCGCGCGGCGCCGTGGCGGCGACGAACGCGGGCACCTGGCTGGCAACGAGGGCCGCGACGAGGAGCGCTGCGGCGAGCAGGCCGACGCGCTGACGAGCCACCGCCATTCCGGCGAGTGACAGCACCGCCCCGAGCGTGGCCAGCGGCGTCAGGATCACGATCGCGACGAGATAGGTCTGGACAGGAGCGAAGAATCGGTCAAGACCGACGGCGGAACACACTCCGAAGAGAATCCATGACGTGGCCGACACTGAGATGTGTATCACTCTTTGCGGTACTGAATTGCGTGCAGTCGCAGAGGCTGCAGTCGGTTCCACGTCGGTAGTGCTCGTGTGCGGTGCGGGGATGGGAGCAGGTGCACATCTCCGCCTCGGGTTCAATCGCCACCCTCCTCACGACCTCCACAGCATGACTCGAAGGGGGACCGCGGGACAGCCGGACGGCCCGTGTTCATTGCGATTGCCGCCAACCTACAGCAGGGCGCTCCGGCGCCGTCCACGCCTGCCCGGTGCCGCCGCCGGGCGCAGGGTGCGACCGGTGTCGACCTCCGGTCGGTGTCCAATACTCCATCATGTTGGTAGGAATGATGGAGTAAGCGGGTTGTATCGCACGGTTTCTTGACTGTCAAATTGGCTGCCGGCGTCCTGCTCGCGGTGACCCCAAGGATTCGCTTCGCCGACACCTCGCCGAAATGATTGTTTCCTAGGATCGGTATTGTGCGGTGCTGAGGGGCACCACACAGATTCGGGCGGCCCTACCTGCGCCTTCTCGACAATCGCACAGCATTCAATCAGTACTTAATTCGGGGGAATTAATTATGCAGCAGACTCGATCCGCCATGCCCACAATCTCGATCGTGATTCCGGCCCGGAACGAGGCGCGCAACCTTGAACGCATCCTGCCTCTCCTTCCGCGCGTCCACGAGGTGATCCTCGTCGATGGCCACTCCGTGGATGACACGATCGCCGCGGCCGTGGCCGTGATGCCGGAGATCATCGTGGTGCAGCAGACCCGACGTGGTAAGGGAAATGCGCTCGCCTGCGGTTTCGAGCGGGTCACCGGCGACATCGTGGTGATGTTCGACGCCGACGGCTCCGCCGACGCGGCGGAGATCGACCGGTTCGTCGCGGCGCTGGTCGCCGGCGCGGACTTCGCCAAGGGCAGCAGGTTCTGCGCCGGTGGCGGAAGCCACGACATCACGCCGATCCGGCGTGCCGGGAATGCCGCCTTGAACGGCATCGCCAACCACATCTTCGGAACGTCGTTCACCGATCTCTGCTACGGCTACAACGCATTCTGGGCGGATATCCTGCCGATTCTAGAATTGCCGAGCAGCGCGCTGGTCGCGACCGACACGACCGGAATGCTGTGGGGTGACGGCTTCGAGGTGGAGACCCTTCTCAACTGCCGCATCTCGGCGGCGGGACTCGCGATCGCCGAGGTTCCCAGCGTCGAGAAGCTGCGAATCTTCGGGGAGAGCAACCTCAACGCGGTGTCCGACGGCCTGCGCGTGCTTCGGACACTGTGGGTGGAGCGCCGCCGGGCCCGTGCCGCGGCCCGCACGACGCGCCTGCCCGTCTCCGTCGAATCGCCCGCCTGGGTCGAGGTCGGCCTCGGCGTCGTCGAGGAAGCCGTATGACCTCGGCAGCACCCGCATCGTTCCCGAGCGTCGCCGTCGTCATCTGCGCCTACACCAGCCGGCGCTGGAACGACATCGTCAGGGCCGTCGAGTCCGTCGAGGCACAGGCCCATCCCGCTGACGAGATGATCCTCGTCATCGACCACAACGCCGACCTGCTGGCGCGCGCCCAGCGCCGCTGGCCCTGGCTGACGGTCATGGCCAACCGGCACCGGCGCGGGCTGTCCGGTGCGCGCAACACCGGGATCGAGGCCACCGGATCCGACGTCATCGCCTTCCTCGACGACGACGCCGCGGGCCGCGACGGCTGGCTGGCCGGGCTGGTCGAGCCGTACGCCGACTCCTCGGTCGCCGCTGTCGGCGGCTGGTCCCACCCCGCCTGGACGGGCCCGTCCCGCCCGTCGATGCTGCCGCCGGAGCTGTGGTGGATCGTCGGCTCGTCCTACCGCGGACTGCCGACCGAGCTCGCCGACGTGCGCAACGTGATCGGGTGCTCGATGTCCTTCCGCCGCTCGGCGCTCGTCGGCGTCGGCGGATTCAACACCGACGTCGGCCGGGTGGGCAGCCTGCCGCTCGGCTGCGAGGAGACCGAGCTCTGCATCCGCGTCCGCCAGCTCGACCCGTCCTGGCGGATACTGCTCAACCCGGCGTCGGTCGTCGACCACCGCGTCTCGCCCGACCGGGAGCGCTGGGCCTACCTCGTCCGCCGCAGCTACGCCGAAGGCCTGTCGAAGGCAGCGATCTCCCGCACCGTGGGGCGGGGCGACGCGCTGTCGAGCGAGCGGGCCTACACCACGCGCGTGCTGCCCCGCGGTGCGCTCCGCGAGCTGGCCGCCGGCCACCCGTCCGCCGCGCTCGCCATCGTGATCTCGGTGGGCGCCGCCGCGGCCGGTTACCTGCGTGGCTCGCTGCGCCGCGCCGACCCGACCTCGCCCACCCCGCCGCACACGGTGGCGGACCTGGTCGTGGTCGACTCCGACGTGCGTGGTGCGGCGTGACGCCCACCCCGCCCTCAGCGCGCCTGCGCGTCCTCGTCCTCGACCAGGGTCACGGGCTGTGGGGCGCCCAGCGCTACCTGCTGCGCCTGGCGCCGTTGCTGCGCGACCGGGGCATCGACCTCGTCCTCGCCGGACCTCCCCAGCTGGCGCTCGCGCAGGCGTGGTCGGCCGCCGGGCCGGCACGGGTGGACCTCGCGCTGCCGACGGCCCGGACCATCCGCCGCGACGGTGACACCGGTCCCGTCAGCGTCACCCGCGCGCTCGCCGCGGCCGGCTCCATCCCGCGCGTCGCCGCCTCGATCGCCCGCGTGGCACGGCGGGTGGATGCCGATGCCATCCTCGCCAACTCGCACTGGATCCACCTCGACGCCGCCCTGGCCGGCCGGCTCTGCGGCGTCCCGGTCGTGCTCACGCTGCACGAGGAGGCCGTGCCCGGCATCGGGACCCGGCTGCGCTCGCTGGCGGTCGCCCTGTCCGCGTCGGCGCTCGCCGTGAGCCGGGCCGTCGCCGACGGTGTTCCCGGCACCGCGCGGGCCCGCGTCCGCACCGTGGTCAACGGTGTCGACGCGGGTGTCCTCACCCCGGGCCCCGCCGATCCCGCCGTCCGCGCCGGCCTCGGTGCCGGTCCCGGCGACGTCCTCGTCGTCGCCCTCACCCGCCTGGACCCGGTCAAGCGCATCGACGATCTCGTCCGGGCCATCGCGCTGAGCCCCGACACCCGCGTGCGCCTGGCCGTGGTCGGCAGCACGAGCGCCTACCCGGACTACGCCGCCACCGTCACCGCCGAGGCGCGGCGCGTGCTCGGGGATCGCGTCACGTTCGCCGGCGAGCGCACCGACGTCCCCGCCGTCCTGCGGGCGGCCGACATCGTCGCCCACTGCGGCACCGTCGAGGGCATGCCGCTCGGCCTGCTCGAAGCGCAGTCGTGCGGGCGCCCGGTCGTGGCCTACTCCGTCGCCGGCGTGCCGGAGGCAGTGGCCGACGGAGTGACCGGACTGCTCGTCGACGTCGACGACGTCGCCGGCATCTCTGCAGCCGTGACCCGCCTGGCCGGCGACAGCACGGTGCGCGAGGAGATGGGCGCGGCCGGTCGGCGGCTCGTCCTCGGCGCCCACACCCTCGACCAGCAGGCCGAACGCACCGCGGAGATCCTGCGTGCGGTCACGTCGGCGTCCCGCCCCCGCGCGGGGCGCCCGACGCGCCGGGACGCGGTGGCATCGGCATGAGCACCGCACTCGACACCGACCTCGGGCTCACCCCGGACGCGCCGCCCAGCCGGATCGCCAGCGACTCGCTGTTCCTGATCGCGACCTCGGCGTTCACGGCGATGGTCGGGGTGCTGTTCTGGATCCTCGCGGCCCGCACCATCCCGCCCGCGCGTCTGGGCATCGACACCGCGCTCATCTCGGTGATCACGGCTGCCGCCACCGCCGCCGCGACGGGGGTCGCCAACGCCTTCATCGCCATGATCCCGGTCAGCGGCCACGGCAGGGCCCGCCTGATCCGCACCGGCTACGCCGTGGTCGGCGCGGCCTCCGCGGTCACCGGGCTCGTCGCGGGCGTGCTCGTCGCGCTGGCGTTGCCGTCCCTCGGCAGCCGGTGGCTCGTGATCACCGAGGTCGCGGCCGCGACGATCGTGTGGTCGCTGTTCGTCGTCCAGGATCCGGTGCTCACCGCCACCGGCCGGGCACGGTGGCTGCTGGCCGAGAACCTGCCGGTGAACCTGAGCAAGCTCGCCCTGCTGCCCGTCCTCGCGCTGTCGGTGGGGCACGCGGCCGTGCTGGCCACCGTCCTTCCCGCCGCGGTCGCGGTCGCCGTCGTCTCGGGAGTCGTGGTGCCGCGACTCGCCCGCGCCGACGACTCGCGCGCCTCCGACGACGACGAGGCGGGCGCGAGCTGGATGCGGGCCAACCGACGCCCCTTCACGCTGTTCGTGCTGCGCGACGGAGCCGGCTCGGCGCTGAGCCTCGCGCTGCTGATGGCCCTGCCGTTCCTGGTGACGGTCATCGCCGGGCCGGTCAGCGGCGCGGTGTTCTCGCTGTGCCTGCAGCTGAGCAACGGCCTCGACCTGGTCACCGCGGGCATCGGGGTCTCGCTGACGACCAATGTCGCAGCCGACCGCCCCACCGCCGCCCGGATCGCGATGGGCGTGCTGCGCAGGGTGGTGGTGCTCGTCTCGGCCGCGCTCCTGATCCTCGTCGCCGCGTCGCCGCTCATGCTGCGGCTGTTCGGGACCACCTACGTCCACCGCAACGGCGTGGCCGTGATCGCCGTCCTGGGCCTGGGCTCGCTGCTGCGGACCACGTTCGAGATCTGGACGGCGCTGATGCGTGCGATGCACCGCACGTCGCTGCTGCTCGTCAGCAACATCGCCTGCGCCGCCGTGCTCGTCCCGCTCGTCGCGGTCGGCGCGGCCCTGGGCGGAGCGCTCGGCGCCGCCGTCGGCATGACGGTCGGCACGTGCGCCTTCAGCCTCGTCGGCGCCGCCGGCATGATCCGGGCGCAGCGGTGGACGTCGTGCTGACGCGGCCGATGAGCTCGCCGGTGGCCCCGGACTGGGACGGTGCGCAGTGGGTGGGCCAGCTCGAGGACACCGCCGCCGACCCCGACCCCGCCGCGGGCGCGGTGCTCGCGCTCGACGGTGCCGGTGGCTATCGCCGCGCGCGGCTGCTGATCCGCCACGGTGGGGCGGTCCGCGGGTTCGTCGGCGCCGAGATCGTCGACGGTGCCGTGTCGGTGGCGGAGCTCGCCGCGGCCGTCGCCGCCTTGCCTGCCGTCGAGGAGCTCCCCGAGGTCACGCAGGCGCCGCTCGTGAGCGTCGTCATCTGCACCCGCGACCGCACCGACCAGCTGCGCGCCGCCCTTGCGTCGGTGCTCGCGTTGGCCTACCCGTGCATCGAGGTGGTCGTCGTCGACAACGCCCCGTCGACGACGGCGACGGCCGAGTACCTCGACGCGCTGGGTGAGCCGCGCGTGCGCCTGGTGACCGAGCCGCGGGCCGGGCTCGCGCGGGCCCGCAACGCCGGCGTGCTGGCCGCCCGCGGCGACGTCGTGGCCTTCACCGACGACGACGTGGTGGTCGATCCGCTGTGGGTGGACGGCCTGCTCGCCGGCTTCGCCCGTGCAGCCGATGCCGGCTGCGTCTGCGGTCTGGTCCCGAGCGGGGAACTCCGCAGCCGGACCCAGGCGTACTTCGACCAGCGCGTCAGCTGGGCCGACTCGGCCCGCGCCCGCGTCTTCCGGCTGCGCGAGCCCCAGCCCGATCTGGCGCTGTTCCCGTTCCAGGTCGGCGCGTACGGCACGGGCGCCAACTTCGCCCTGCGGCGCTCGGCGGTGCACGACCTCGGCGGCTTCGACGAGGCGCTCGGCGTCGGCACGCCGACCGGAGGCGGCGAGGACATCGACATGTTCGTCCGCGTCCTGCTGGCCGGGCACGCCCTCGTCGTCGAGCCGTCGGCCGTCGTCTGGCACCGCCACCGCGACGATCTCGCGGCGCTGCGGATCCAGGCGCGCGGCTACGGCCTCGGCCTCGGCGCGTGGCTGGCCAAGGTCGCCGTCAGCCGGCAGGCGGCGCCGCTCGCGCTGCGCCGGTGCGGGGGAGCCCTGCGCCGGTTGGTCGGTCTCGGCCGGGGGACCGGCACGGCAGCGCCGACAACGGAAGCGGAAGCGGCGGACGCACGGTTCGCGCTGCCCGCCGACTTCGCGGCCGGCCTCGGACGCATCGAACTGCTCGCCGTGGCACGCGGCCCGTGGCGCTACCTGCAGGCGCGGCGCCTCGGCGCCCGCGCCCGTCCGCTCGCACCCCTGGTGGCGCTGCCCGAACCCGCACTGGACGGTGCGCTGTGAACGCCGACGCCCTGCGCCTGCGCTGGGACCGCGCCTGGTCCGAGCCGCCGGGCATGGACCGGCGGTCGCTGCTGGCGGACGTGACGATCCTGGTGGGCGTCGCGGCGCCGGCCAGCGGGATCGGCGTCCTGCCCGGCTCGGTCCGGGCCCTCCTGCTCGGCGCGTTCGTGCTGGTCGGCCCCGGTTCGGCGGTGCTGGCCTGGACGACCCTGCCGCGCACCGTGGTCTGGATCGTCATGCCGTGCCTGGGCCTGGCCGCGATCTGCGGACTGACGACCGCCGCGCTGCAGGCGGGATGGTGGTCGCCGCTGTCGCTGCTCGTCCTGCTCGATGCCGCCTGCCTGATCTCGGCGGTACTGGCACGACGCAGTGTCCCGGCTCCGACCGCGGTGCACAGCTCATGACCGTTGTCCTCGTCCGTGAGGAGCTCGATCTGCCGCCCGACCCGGACTCGTCGCGGGGGCGCTGGTCCTGGCTCACCGGCCCACGCGTGCTGATCGCGGCCGCACTGCTCGTCTGGGCCGTGTCGCTCCCTGCGCTGTCGCGGGCGAAGAACACCGACTACGGCTTGTTGTTCAGCGCGCCGTGGACGCTCGCGCCGTGCGTTGTCGCGGTGGTCGTGGCGTTCTGCTGGGCGATCCGCCGGGACAGCCTGCGCGACGGCGTCCTGGCGCTGCTCGCCCTCATCGCGATCGGCCGCGCGACGGTCACCCTGATCACGTCGATCCCCATCTACACCTGGACGTACAAGCACATCGGCGTCGTCGAGAGCATCCAGGGCGGCGGCACGCTGCCGAGGGTGGACATCTACGACGAGTGGCCCGGCGCCTTCACGGCCACCGCGTGGTTCGACAAACTCACGGGGCTGAACCCGGTGACGCTGGCCCACGTCTTCGCCGTCGGCGTACACCTGCTGATCGTGCTCGCAGTCGTGGCGCTGAGCCGCGCGATGGGCCAGTCCCGCCGGGTCGCGCTCACCGCCGCGTTCATCGCCGAGGCGACGAACTGGGTCGGGCAGGACTACTTCTCACCGCAGGCGATCGCCTACCTCCTCGGGCTGGCGATCGTGATCCTGCTGCTGCGCGCCGACACCTCCCGGGCGGCGGTATGGATCTCCGTGCCGATCTTCGCGGCGCTGACGGTGACCCACCAGCTGACCCCGTTCTGGATCGCGGGGATCGCCGTCGTGCTGGGCGTGACCGGGCGGATCAGGCCGCGCTGGATCGGGTTCGTCTTCGTCGCGATCATCCTGGCCTACGTGACGCCCAGGCTGGGCGAGATCCAGAAGTACGGTCTGCTCTCCGGGTTCGACCCGCTGGCCAACGCCAAGAGCAACGTCCCGACGGCCGGCAACGCGGGGCGCTCGTTCTCCGCGATGGCCGACAAGATCCCGCCGCTGGCGCTGTGGCTGTCCGCCGCGGTGATCGCGGTGCGGCGCCGGCTGCGTCACGAGCCGGTCTGGATCCCCGTCGTCCTGGCGTTCTCGTCGTTCGTACTCCTCGGCGGGAACAGCTACGGCGGCGAGGCGATCTTCCGCGTCTTCCTGTACTCGATCCCGGGCTGCGCGCTTCTCGTCGCACCGGCGCTGGTCGACGGGCTGACCCGGCGCGGCGGTGGCCCGCGCGCCCGCGTGCGCCGCGTCGTGACCGGGGCGATTGTCGTGGTCGTCGCCGTCACCAGCCTGCAGGGCTACTACGGCGGATGGTTCACCAACCTGGTGCGGCCCGACTCGCTCGCGGCGGTGCAGTCGCTGATGGCGTCCGTGAACGCCCCGGCCCTGATCATCCCGGTGACGACCGGCATCCCCGAACGCCCGACGGGCAAGTACGCGGCCTTCGCGCTGGCCAACGGCTCCTACGACCAGCCGCTGGTGCTGGACCCGGGCATCCAGGGACTGTCCTTCGACAGCGCCGCGGACCTGACCAGGGTGGACGACCTGCTCTCCTCGGCGCACGTGCCCACGTACCTCATCGTCACCGCCCAGATGAAGGTCTACAGCGACTACTACGGATTGTTCCCCCACGGCTCGATCGACCGGCTGCAGGCACTCCTGGCGGCCAGCACCCACTGGACCACGGTGACGGCGACAGCCACCGTCGCCATCTACAGATACGAGGGATCAGGATGAGCATGACCGTCTCGCGGCCCCGTGCACGCACGAGTGCGTCCGCCGTACGCCTGCCGATGACAACGATGGACCGCATGTGGTTCGGCTCGACGTCGACCGTGATCGTCGGTCCGCTGGTGCTGCCGAGCCGCGAGCGGATCGTGGACGCGCTCGTCGGGATCGCCGGCGCGGGGCCGCAGTACCGGGTGGGCCTCGGCTACGGCTCCGACGGTCTGAGCTGGACGTACGACCGGGCCACGATCCGCGAGCACTGCGAGGCGATGGTCACCGAGCTGGACGCGCCCGGCGACGACCTCGGCGCGGCGCTGACGGCCGAGGGGCTGCGCGGCACGCCGGACGGCCCGATCAAGCTGATCCTCGCCGGCGAGTACCTCTACATGAGCCTGCAGCACGGCCTGTCCGATGCCCGCTTCCTGGTCGAGGTCGTGCACGGGCTGCTCAAGTCGGCCGAGACCGGGGTCGCGCCGGAGTGGATCTCGGAGCCCGTCTTCGCCCAGCCGCTGCGAACGGCCCTCCGCGAGTTCTTCGGCTCGGACCGCAGCCGCCTGCGCGGCCTGCTCCAGGAGCGCAGCCGGAGCCGGGACAGCGCCGTCGCCGACCCGCCGCCGGTCTCCGGACCCGCTCCGGCCGTGGACGCCGTCGCCGGTGGCCCAGTACGTGCGCGGGACCGACGCCGCGCGCCGGGAACTCGTGTCCTGGCGCTCCCGGCACGCTCCGGACGCGTCGATGAGCGCGACGGTCTTCGCGGTCGGCCGCGCGGCGCTGCTGCAGGAGGGCTTCGACCTCGACCCGCGCGCGCTGGTGATCTTCGACGCCCGCCGGTACCTCCCGCGGGGCTCGATGACCACCCACGGGAACTTCATCTGTGGTCTCAACCTCGGCTTCGCCGACCCGGACGACCCCAACGCGATCGGTGTCGCCATGAACGACGCCCTCGCCTCCGGCCGCCCGCTGGCCGGGATGACCGCCGGCGTCGCGAAGAACGCCGTGCGGGGCCGCCGGTCGCCCCGCACCCCGCTCCGCGCGACGGCCGAGACGGCGATTCCGGAGTCGCCGCGGATGTGGATGGCCTACAACTCGATCGGTCGCCCGATGCCGATCGAGCGGTTGACCTGGGCCGCGGGACCCGAGGATCGACATTTCGGGGCCCGGGTCGAGCCGGCGTCGCCTCAGGCCCTCAGCCTGCTCATCAACCAGGTCGGTGGTGGGTGGCATCTGTCCGCCTCGTTTCACGACTCGACGTTCGACGCGGCCGCGGTCGCCCGGGCGCTGGAGCGCGCTTCGCAGGACCCGGTGGGCGTCCTGTCGCAGCGCGTCGGGTAGGCGGGCCGCCGTCAGGTACTCGCATGCTCGTCACCAGGAGACGTCCGGATGAGCCGTCACAGCAGTCGTTCCCCGGCTCGTCACGCCGCGACTCGCCGGTCGGGGCGCACCCGCTGGGTGATCGTGATCGTGGCGCTGCTGGTCGCGGCCTCGGCAGGCGGCCTCGTCGTGGCGATCAACCACCGCGCCGACGCGTCGGGTGTCACCTGGTCCGACGAGTTCGACGGCGCGGCCGGGCAGCGGCTGTCCGCGGCCCGGTTCGGTTACGACGTCGGGGGCGGCGGCTGGGGTAACGGCGAGCTGGAGACGTACACCAACTCCAGCTCCAACGTCTCGCTGGACGGCCACGGGCATCTCGCCATCACCGCGCGCAAGATCGTCAGCTCGACCGGGGCGGTGAGCTACACCTCGGGCCGGGTGCAGACGCGCGGGAAGATGTCGTTCCTGTACGGCACGATCAGCGCGCGGATCAAGATGCCCCAGGGCGCCGGGCCTGTGGCCGGCGTTCTGGCTGCTCGGGGCGGACCAGGCCACGGTCGGGTACCCCGCCTGCGGCGAGATCGACGTCGTCGAGGCACCGACGTCGACCGCGAGCCTGTCCACCACGGTGCACGGGCCGAAGGCGTCGTCGACCGGGACCTACGGGTACGGCAGGAGCGCGGCCCGCTCGACGGCCTGGGGCGATGCGTTCCACACCTACTCGCTGTCCCGCCAGCCGGGGAAGGTGACGGTGTCGATCGACGGCGTCACGGTGTTCGCGCTGACCCGGGCCTCCCTGCCGAAGTCGGACACGTGGGTCTTCGACAAGCCGTTCTACGTCCTGCTGAACCTCGCGGTCGGCGGCAGCTGGCCCGGCTCGCCGACCGCACGGACCGTGTTCCCGGCGACCATGCTCGTGGACTGGCTGCGGGTCACGGACTGAGGCCTCAGGGCAGGGTCAGGATCTCGGCGCCGTCGTCGGTGACGACGATCGTGTGCTCCCACTGCGCGCACCCACGACCCGTCGCGAGGTGACGACCGTCCAGCCGTCGTCCCACTGAGTCCCAGTCGACGTCGCCGAGCGTGATCATCGGCTCGATGGTGAAGGTCATCCCGGGCTCCATCGTGGTCGTGGCGCGCGGCTCGTCGTAGTGCAAGATCGTCGGCTTGGTGTGGAAGGACGGGCCGACGCCGTGCCCGGTGTAGTCACGCACGACGCCGTAGCCGAAGCGCCGCGCGTAGGACTCGATCACCCGACCGATCACGCTACACCGGCCGCCCCGGCCTCACCGCGCTGATCCCGCGCATCATCGCCTCGCGGGTCCGCTCGGCCAGCAGCACGACGTCCTCAGCGCGCCTCGCCCGGCCATGAACGACGCGCAGTTGTCGCCGTGCACCCCGCCGATGAAGGCGGTGATGTCGACCTTCACGATGTCGCCGTCCTCGATCACGGTCGAGTCGGGGATGCCGTGGCAGATCGACTCGTTCAGCGACGTGCACAGCGATTTCGGGAACCCCTTGTAGCCCAAGCGTGGACGGGTACGCGCCGTGCGTCGACGCAGGAACTCGTGGCCGATGCGGTCCAGGTCGTCGGTGGTCACGCCGGGCGCGACGTGGCGCCCGACCTCGGCGAGGGCCTGCGCGGCGATCCGCCCCGCGACGCGCATGGCGGCGATCGTCTCGGCGTCCTTGACCATCGGGTCGTCGTAGTCGGCCGGGCCCTGACCCGGTTGCCCTTGCGCGTCGACGTAGTGCGGCCGGGCGATGGTGGCCGGAACCGTGCGGCGCGGGGACAGCCGGCCGGGGCGCAGAGCGGTGCGTTGACTCATGCCTCCATCTTGCAACATCGGCTCTGGCACTATCGGTGGGTGACCATCATCAAGATCAACGCCATCACCGTCGCGGCCGACAGCGGCGACGAGCTGGCCAAGCGCTTCGCCGCCCGCGCCGGTGCCGTCGACAACCAGGACGGCTTCGAGGGGTTCGAGCTGCTGCAGCCCACCGACGACCGCACCACCTGGCTGGTCATCACCCGCTGGCGCGACGAGGACTCGTTCCAGGCCTGGGTGAGCTCCCCGGCGTTCGGTCACGGGCATCGCTCCGAGGCCGAGCGCGAGGGCAAGCCGGCTCCGGCCCACGTCGGGGTCAGCAGCGAACTCTGGTCCTACCAGATCGCCGGCGGCTCGTCCGGCGCCTGACCCGGGCGCGCATCGACCGCACCACTGCCGTACCGACCACGGCAGGCCCGGAATTCCGGTCCGCCGGGCAGTAGTGGGGATGGGATCGAGTCAGCGGGTCGCTGCCACTGCGGCACCGAGCAGGCCGGCGTCCTCGGCGTCGCGGGCCACACGGAGGTCCGGCATCCCCGCCGGGCCCGCCCCCTCGAGGAACCACGGCTCGAACAGGTCCCAGGACGCCGACATCGATCCGCCGATCACCAGCACCTCGGCCGCGAAACGCCGCAGCCACGGGCCGAACGCCGCCCCTAGGGTGCGCAGTGCCGCGCCGAGGACGGCGGTCGCGACGGGGTCGCCGTGGCGTGCGACGTCGCAGATCTCGCGCACGTCGGCCAGCGGGTCGCCGCCCGCCCGCGCGAACTCGCGGCGGATGGCCCGGCGGGAGACCGAATCCTCCAGCGGAAGCCCGTGCCACACGATCCGGTGCGCGCGCCCGCCCGAGGGGACGGTGGGCCCGGAGTCCACGATCGCGCCGTCGGCGATGAAGCCGGACCCGATCCCGGTGCCCAGGGTCATGCCGACGCAGCGGCCGTATCCGGTCGCCGCGCCGTTGATCCACTCGCCCAGGACGAACGCGTCCGCGTCGTTGACGAACTCCACCGCGGCCGGCCGCGCGGGCAGTCCCGCCAGCAGGGCCTGGCGCACATCCACCCCGTAGAGCGCCTCGAACTTCCCGACCCCCTCGAAGAGCGCGACGCCGCGCCCGTAGTCGAACGGGTCCGGCATCGCGACACCCCAGCGCGCACCCGCCGGTGCCGCCAGGGAGGCGGCCGCAGCCAGCCATGCCCCGAGGATCTCGTCGGCGGTGCCGTGGCTGTCGGTGTCGATGCGCAGGACGCTGGCGGGGTCGACCGTCCACGCCGAGGCGTCCACCCGGGCGGCGGTGACGTGCGTCCCGCCGACCTCGAGAACGGGGATCGGGCCAGCCGGGCTCAGACCTCCACCACCATCGGCATGAGCATCGGCCGGCGGCGGTAGTTGCGGTCCACCCAGCGCCCCACCGTGCGGCGGACGATGTGCTCCAGCGCTTCGGAGTCGCGGACCCCGTCGGCGACGGCCTTCTCGACGACCTCGATCAGCTCGGCGCGGATCGGGTCCAGCGCACCGGGGTCGTCGCTGAAGCCGCGAGCGGTGATCTCGGGCCCGAACACGACCTTGCCGGCGCTCGCGTCGACCGCGACCAGGATGGACAGGAACCCCTCCTCGCCCAGCACGGTGCGGTCCTTGATCGAGCCTTCGCCGATGTCGCCGACCGCGAGGCCGTCGACATAGACGTTGCCGACCGGGACGACGCCGACGATCGAGGCGCGTCCGTTCACCAGATCCACGACGTTGCCGTTCTCGGCCAGCACCGTCTGCTCGGGTGCCATCCCGGTGGACCGGGCGATCGCGGCGTGCGCGCGCAGGTGCCGCCACTCGCCGTGCACGGGCATCAGGTTCTTCGGGCGGACGGCGTTGAGCAGGTACCGCAGCTCGCCGGCCGGCGCGTGACCGGACACGTGCACGAGGGCCGTGGACTTGTGCACCACGGTCGACCCCAGCCGGGCCAGGCCGTTGATGACGCGCCCCACGGCGTTCTCGTTGCCCGGGATCAGCGAGGACGCCAGCAGGATGGTGTCGTCCTCGCTGACGGTGATCGTCTGATGGTCGCGGTTGGCCATCCGCGACAGGGCCGACAGCGGCTCGCCCTGGGAGCCGGTGCAGACCAGCATGATCCGGCTGGACGGCAGGTGTTCCAGGTCCCGGACCTCGACGAGCAGGCCGTCGGGGATCTGCAGCAGGCCCAGATCGCGGGCGATCGCCATGTTGCGGACCATCGAGCGCCCGACCAGCGCCACGTGGCGCCCGTTCTCGTGGGCGGCGTCCATGACCTGCTGGACCCGGTGCACGTGCGAGGCGAAGCAGGCCACGATCACGCGCCCGCTCGCCTTGCGCGATGACGTCGGTGACGACGCGGCCCACGTCGCGCTCGCTGGGGATGAACCCGGGGACCTCGGCGTTGGTGGAGTCCGACAGCAGGAGGTCGACGCCCTCGTCGCCGAGGCGGGAGAAGCCGGGCAGGTCCGTGATGCGCCCGTCCAGCGGCGTCTGGTCCATCTTGAAGTCACCGGTGTGCAGGACGGTGTGCTCGCCGGTACGGATCGCCACCGCGACGGCGTCCGGGATGGAGTGGTTGACCGCGTAGAACTCGAGGTCCCACGGACCGATCTTGATGCGGTCGCCCTCCTTCACCAGCTGCAGCGCCGGCCGGATGCGGTGCTGCTCCAGCTTGGCGGCGATGAGGGCCAGCGTGAGGCGTGAGGCGATCAGCGGGATGTCGCCGCGTTCGCGCAGCAGGTACGGCAGCGCGCCGATGTGGTCCTCGTGGCCGTGGGTGAGCACGACGGCGTCGATGTCGGCGAGCCGGTGCCTGATCGAGGACCAGTCGGGCAGGCCGAGGTCCACGCCCGGGGCGTTCGTCTTGCCGAGCAGCATCCCGCAGTCCACGACGAGCAGGCGGCTGCCCCCACCGTCCGCGGCGTATTCGAAGACGGTCATGTTCCGACCGATCTCGCTGATGCCACCCAGGGCGACGACGCGCAGTGCACCCTTCGGCAACGGCCCGGGTGGGCTCGGGCGTCTGTTGGCCTCGGCCACGGGGTTTTCTCCCTGTTATCGGAAATCGGTGATCATGTGGAGGTTAGTCGCCGGAGCCGACCTGCTGTGTCGGCGCGGTCGCTGAGCCCGGGGCACACCGGTCGGCGTTACTGTTCCAGCCCATGGACACGCTCGCGCTCGACACCGATCAGGCCAAGGCTCTGGGCATCGGGGTGATCCTTGCAGTGCTCGTCATCGGCCTGGTCATCAGTGCGGTGGTGACGGCGATCGTGGGGCGGATCATCACCATTGTCGTGGTCGTCGCGCTCGCTGCCTTCATCTGGTCGCAGCGGGCCTCCATCGAGTCCGGCGCCAAGAAGTGCGATGCCACCTTCTTCGGGGTCCACCTCACCCCGAGCAACCCGACGATCAAGGCCAACTGCGAGAAGATCGCCAACCGGACCGGGTAGGGGCCGGCGGTCTAGCGGTCCGCCGCGTCGGGCTCGGCGGCCGCAGCGCGCCGCTCGCCCTGCGTGGGCGTGCGACGCGATCGCAGCCAGTGCACCAGCGCGGGCAGGATCGAGATCAGCACGACGCAGATCAGGATCGGGTCGATGAGCGGCTCCACGTGGACGCGGACGAACGCGATGTGACCGAGCCAGTAGCCGGTGAGCATCACCCCGCCGGACCAGAGGATGCCGCCGATGACGGAGTAGAGCGCGTACAGGGCGAAGCGCATCCGGCTCACGCCTGCCATCACCGTGGCCACCGTCCGCACGACGGGTACGAAGCGCGCCAGGATGATCGCCGGTGCCCCGAACCGCTCGAAGAAGGCGTGCGCCCGCACCACGTATTCGGGGCGGAACATCCGCGATTTCGGCCGGTCGAAGACGCGCGGGCCGGCCTGGTAGCCGATCCAGTACCCGACCAGGTTGCCGATCACGGCGGCCAGCGGCACCAGGATGATCGCGACCCAGATGCTGACGTTCAGCTTCCCGGTGGCCATCAGCAGGCCGGCGCTGAACAGCAGCGTGTCGCCGGGCAGGAAGAATCCGACGAGCAGGCCGCACTCCGCGAAGATGATCAGCATCAGCCCGGCGAGCCCGTAGGAACTGAGCAGGTGGTTGGGGTCGATGAATCCGCCGGACGCGCTCACGTGTGAGGCGGAGGCGGCCAGTGGAAGGGCCAACTGGCCGACAGGCAACATGGAGCTGAACTCTACGGCGCCCACGTGTAGGAACGCTGTGAGCCGCCGTCCGCCTCAGGGTCGGTCGGGTGGGGTCGGTCAGGCCTCGACGGTCACACCGCGCCAGAACGCGATGCGGTCGGTGATCTGGGCGGCAGCGTCCTTGGGGGCCGGGTAGTACCAGGCGGCATCGGGGTTCGTGGCGCCGTCGACCTCGACCGAGTAGTAGGACGCGGTGCCCTTCCACGGACAGATCGACGTGGTTGCCGACTCCTGGAGCACGTCCGGGCGCACCGATTCGCGCGGGAAGTAGTGGTTGCCCTCGACCACCACGGTGTCGGCGCTCTCGGCGATGACGGTGCCGTTCCAGCGTGCTGTGGCCATGACGTGCCTCCTCGGACGGGTGCGGTGTGTCGCTGCGGGGACAAACCCGGCCGGGCGGCTGCGCATTCCCGCCGGCAGGGCCGTGGGGGATACTTCTCGCGACGCAGCACCGCCCCACGCACCGCACATCCTCGCCACCTCACCGCAGGAGACACGCCCATGCCGATCGCCACTCCCGAGGTCTACGCGCAGATGCTGGACCGCGCCAAGTCCGGGGGATTCGCCTACCCCGCCATCAACATCACGTCCTCGGAGACGATCAACGCCGCGATCAAGGGCTTCGCCGACGCGGGCAGCGACGGCATCATCCAGGTGTCGACCGGCGGTGCGGAGTTCGCCTCGGGGACGGGTGTGAAGGAGATGGTGACCGGCGCGGTGGCGCTGGCCGAGTTCGCCCACGTCGTGGCCGCGAAGTACCCGATCAACGTCGCGCTGCACACCGACCACTGCCAGAAGGAGAAGCTGGACACCTATGTGCGCCCGCTTATCGCCCTGTCGCAGGAGCGGGTGGACCGGGGCGGGAACCCGCTGTTCCAGTCCCACATGTGGGACGGCTCGGCGGTGCCGCTGGAGGAGAACCTGGAGATCGCGGCCGACCTGCTCGCCCTCACGTCCGCCGCCCGGATCATCCTCGAGATCGAGATCGGGGTCGTGGGCGGCGAGGAGGACGGTGTCGTCGGCGAGATCAACGACAAGCTGTACACGACCGCGGGGGACGCACTGCGTACGGCAGAGGTCCTCGGCACCGGCGAGAACGGCCGGTACCTGCTGGCGGCCACCTTCGGCAACGTCCACGGCGTCTACAAGCCGGGCAACGTCAAGCTCCGGCCCGAGGTCCTCGACGAGATCCAGCAGGCCGTCGGCAAGGTCGTCGGCCGCGAGCACCCCTTCGACCTGGTGTTCCACGGCGGGTCGGGATCGGCGCCCGAGGAGATCTCGGCCGCGGTGTCCTACGGCGTGGTCAAGATGAACGTCGACACCGATACCCAGTACGCGTTCACCCGGCCCATCGCCGGGCACATGTTCACCAACTACGACGGCGTGCTGAAGGTCGACGGCGACGTGGGCAACAAGAAGTTCTACGACCCGCGGACCTACATGAAGGCCGCCGAGACCGGCATGGTCGCGCGCGTCGTGCAGGCCTGCGAGAACCTGAACTCGGCCGGCACGTCCCTGTCCTAGGGGCGCACCGGCCGAGCCGGGGTGCCGGACGGTCGGCCCGCCCGGTTCAGGCGCCGACCAGCACCCGCTCGCCGAGCTCCTCGCCGTCCTGGATCACGGCTGCGGTCTCCTCGGCACCGCGCAGGGAGACCCAGGCGGCGATCCCGCCGATGGTGACCAGCGCGGCGGCCACGAGCAGGCCGGCCCGGTACCCGGTGAGGAACGAGGCCGCCGCGCTGTGGCCCGCGCGCAGTGCCGTGCTCTGCCGCGCCGTGAGGATCGCGCCGATGATCGTGATGCCCAGCAGTCCGGCGACCTCGCGGGAGGCGTTGAACACCGCGGATGCGACGCCGGCCTGGTTGAGCGGCATGGTCCCCAGGACGGTCGCGGTCAGCGGGATCGTCATCCCCCCGCCGACGCCGATCACGGCGAAGCTGGGCATCAGGCTCAGGAACGACGCGTCCCGTCCGAGCAGGCTGACCGACGCGATGCCGGCGGCCATGAGGAACATGCCCACGCCGGTCGAGCGGTAGGCGCCGACCGCACGCGCGACGCGCTCGGAGGCCACCGCGCCCGCCGCCATCAGCAGGGCCATCGGCACGAACGCGGCTCCGGCCTTGGTGGGGGAGAAGCCGAGGACGAACTGGAGGTACAGCGAGGTGAAGAAGTAGATGCCGAACAGCCCGAACGCCCACATCACCAGCGCCGTGAGGCCTCCGGTGAACGCGCGGTCGGAGAACAGCGACATCGCGACCATGGGCTGGTGGCTGCGCCGCTCGACCTGGACGAACGCGACGCCGGCGAGTGCCGCCACCGCGAAGAGCCCGAGGATCAGCGGCGACGTCCAGCCGCGGTCGTGCCCCTCGATCAGGGCGTAGGTCAACGCGAACAGGGCGACCGCCGAGAGCAGGAGCCCCGGCACGTCCAGGCGCCGCGTCTCGTCCTCCCGCGACTCCGGGATGGCCCAGGCACCGAGGGCGAGGGTGGCCGCGCCGACCGGGACGTTGATGAAGAAGATCCACTCCCACGAGACGTGCTGGGTCAGCAGCCCCCCGAGCAGCGGCCCGACGGCCAGCGCCAGAGCGCCCACGCCGCTCCAGATGCCGACGGCGGTGTTGCGCGCGCGGGTGTCGGTGAAGGTCGCGGAGATGATCGCGAGCGTGGTGGGGGTGACCAGGGCCGCGCCGATCCCCTGCAGCGCGCGGCTGGCGACGAGGGCCTCGATGTTGCCCGACAGCCCGGCGGCGAGGGAGGCGACCGTGAAGACGGTCAGCCCGATCAGGAACAGGCGCCGCCGGCCGTAGGCGTCGGCCAGGCGGCCGCCCACGAGCAGCAGCCCGGCGAAGGTGAGGATGTAGGCGCTCACGACCCACTCGATGCCGGCAGTCGTCAGCCCGAGCTTGTGCTGGATGTCGGGGATCGCCACGTTGACGATGTTGTTGTCGAGGTAGGTCATGAAGGTCGCCAGCGCCACGGCCAGCAGGGTCCAGGCGTTGCGGCGGGAGGCCGGCGCGGCCGCGACGGGTGCGGTCGGTGCTGCAGGTGTGGTCGGTGCGGTGGATGCGGTGGATGCGGTCATCGGGCTCGTCTCCTATACGGGGTACATGTACCTCGTATAGGAGACCCTGTACCGCGTATAGTTGTCAAGCGTGAACGCGAAAATGGTTGCCGCCCGGGGACAGCTCAGCCGTGACGTCCTCGTCTCCCGGGCCCTGGAGTTGGCCGACACCGAGGGTCTGGACGCGGTCACCATCCGCCGTCTGGCGCAGGAGTTCGGTGTCACGCCGATGGCGCTCTACTGGCATTTCAAGAGCAAGGACGAGCTGCTGGCCGCTCTCGGCGACGCCGTTCTCGAGAGCGTGCCGCCCGTCCCGCTGGACGCCCGGCCCTGGGACGAGCGCCTCACCCAGACCATGGACGGGTTGGTCGCCGCGCTGCGCGCCCACCCGTCCATCGCCCAGCTCGCGGCCGGCCGGATCCTCCTCTACGAGGCGGGCATGGATCTGACCGAACGGACGTTGGCGCTGCTGCGTGAAGCCGGGTTCAGCGTCGACGAGGCCGCCAACGTCGCCCATCACGCGCTGCTCACCGCGCTCATGCTCGTCACCGGGGAGCCGGGAGCGGAGGGGCATCTGAGCGGGGCCGACCGCGATCGGGCGCACGCGACCAAGAACGCGGCGATCCGGGCGCTCCCGGCCGATCGCTACCCCAACGTCCTCGCCTCCGTCGACGCGTTCCTGGAGTGCCGCGACGAGGAGGCGTACTACACCAGCGGCGTCGACCTGTTCGTCGGCGGAGTGCGTCACCTGTGCGAGACGGACGGCGCGCCGTCGCGGTCGCCGGTGCCGGCCGCCGCTGCGTCGTCGACCCGCGCGCAGCGGGTGCGGCACTGAGAGCACAATCGCTCCCTGTGGACCTCCTGAACCCCCCGACCCGCCTTCCCGTCGACCCCGGCACCGCCGAACTGGCCGCAGGGCAGGCGCCCGCCGCCGTCGCTGCAGCCCATCCCGGGTCGCTCGCGGCGTGGGGCGCGCTCGCCGAGCAGGCTCTGGCGGAGGGTCGCGTCGTCGACGGCTACGCCTACGCACGCACCGGCTACCACCGGGGGCTGGACCTCCTGCGCCGCTCGGGCTGGAAGGGCAACGGCCCCGTCCCGTGGGCGCACGAGCCGAACCAGGGCTTCCTGCGGTCGCTGCACGCGCTCGGGATCGCCTCCGGGCAGCTCGGTGACGATGTCGAGGCGGAACGGTGCCGGGCGTTCCTGGCCGACAGCGACCCCGCAGCGGTCGCCGCCCTCGGCGGGTAGGTGGTCGGTCGCCGCCCTCGGCGGGTAGGTGGTCGGTCGCCGCCCTCGGCGGGTAGGTGGTCGGTCGCCGCCCTCGGCGGGTAGGTGGTCGGTCGCCGCCCTCGGCGGGTAGGGTGGTCTCGGCGGTTCTCGCCGCCCTCGGCGGGTAGGGGTTCGGTCGCCGCCCTCGGCGGGTGGGAAGTCAGTCCTCGGACAGCGGGAAGGGGAGCGGTGGCCGCCGGCCGAGACGCTCCCCTGGTGCCGCGCGTCCGCAGTGGACGCCGTGTGTCAGCAGGCTCCCCCAGCCAAGTCTCCTGACATCGACGGGAGAAAATGTAAACCAGATGTGCGTGATATGTCAAGCAGAAGAGTCTCGATCATCGAGATGACTGCGCGGGCCCGTCCCATCGGGCGATCTCGCCCAGCGTGGCCAGGTCGGCGTCGCCCAGCCCACCCGCGATCCCGCGTTCCAGTGCCGTGACCAGGCGCTCGGTGAGCGGCAGTGATCTGCCCAGATCGGCCGCGGCCTGCCGGCCCAGGCCGACGTCCTTGAGGCCGAGGGCGAGCCGGAATCCGACCGGCTCGTAGTCGCGCGCCGCGATGCGCCCGCCGTAGCCGCCGTAGACCGGACCGGGGAACAGGGTGGAGGACATCAGGTCGACGACCGCGGCGGCATCGATGCCACCGGCCTCACCGACGGCAACGACCTCCGCCACCGCGTCGATGGCGTTGATGAGCAGCACGTTGCCGAGGATCTTCATGAGCGCCGCGCGGGCCGGTTCGGTACCGAAGTCCCAGGTCTTCGAGCCGAGGACGTCGAAGGCCGGAGCGAGCCGGGAGACGGCCTCCGGGGGACCCGCGCACACGATGGTGAGCTTGCCCTCCGCCGCGACCGAGGAGCGCCCGAAGACCGGCGCGGCGACGTAGGTCAGGCCGTGCCCGGCGTACAGCGCCGTAGCCCGGGTGGTGAGCTCGACGCTCATCGTGCCCATGTTGGCGTGGATCGTCCCGGCCGGCGCGGCGGCGAGCAGGCCGTCGTCGAGCAGGTGCTCCTCGACCGCCCGGTCGTCACCGAGGATGCTCAGCACGACGCCCGTGGCGAACACGTCCGCGAGCGAACCGGCGACCGCGCCCGCCGCGACGGCCCGCGCGACCGGCTCGGGCGAGCGGTTCCAGACCACCATGCGGTGCCCGGCCGAGCTGAGGTTGGCGGCCATGGGCGCGCCCATGCTGCCGAGTCCGACGAATCCGATGTCCATGCCCCGAGTCTGCCCGATCAGAAGGGGCAGGCCAGCCGCCAGAGCTCCGGCTCGTTCCACCACACCCGTTTGCGCCGCGGCTGCTCACGGTGAGCGCCGTCGGAGCTGATCGCCGCCTCGTCGCAGGCCAGCTGCAGCGCCCGGCCGGTCACCTCGTGGGCGCGCCGCAGCGGCCCGCGATCGGCCACCACGCGCAGCTGCCCGGCTCCCGCCCGGGAGACGTGCAGGCTCCGGATCTCGCCGTCGCACACCGGCTCGTCGTCGACGTAGGCGCGCGTCCAGACCCGGCTGCCCCGCCACGGGCGCAGCTCGGCGTGGTCGACCATCACCCCACCGGAGTCGTCCTTGAGCACGCCGACGGTCCGGCACGCCGCCGCCACGGCGACCTCGGCAGCCGTCTCGGGCGTGATCCCGTGCTCGGCCAGGAACGGGACCTGCTCGCTCGGCAGCACGGCGGTCTCGGCGCTGCCGAGCACGCCGCGGCGCATCAGTCGGCGCAGCACGAGGGCCAGCTGGGGCGTTCCGCCGGCCACGACCAGGCGCCGTCCGGCCAGCGCGTCGACCGCCTCGTCCAGGGCGGTGATCTCAGGATCGGCGGGCAGTTCGCGGGCCTCCACGACCGCCCCGGCGGCTGTCAATGCACTGTGACCTGGTCCCGCCGGGGACCCGAGGGTGAGCAGTACCACCTTCATGTTCGTTACCCTTCCCCGGTCGGCCGCCCCCTGTGCGGCCGCACGCGCGAGAAGGAGTCTCGCTCATGCCCGCGATTGTGCTCGTCGGCGCCCAGTGGGGTGACGAAGGCAAAGGTAAGGCCACGGACCTGCTCGGGTCACGGGTCGATGCCGTCGTGAAATTCAACGGCGGGAACAACGCCGGCCACACCATCGTCATCGACGGTGAGAAGTACGCGCTGCACCTGCTGCCGTCCGGCATCCTCACCCCGGGGTGCATCCCGGTGATCGGCAACGGCGTCGTCGTCGACCTGGGTGTGCTCTTCTCGGAGCTCGATGCCCTCGACGCCCGCGGGGTCGACACCTCGCGCCTGGTGGTCAGCGCCGCCGCGCACGTGATCACCCCGTACAACCGCACCTTGGATCTGGTGACCGAGCGCTTCCTCGGCAGCCGCAAGATCGGCACCACGGGCCGCGGGATCGGCCCGACCTACGCCGACAAGATGGCGCGCGTCGGCATCCGCGTCCAGGACCTGTTCGACGAGCGGGTGCTGCGGGAGAAGGTCACCGGCGCGCTGGCGACCAAGAACCAGGTCCTGGTCAAGGTCTACAACCGCCGGGCCGTCGACGCCGAGGCGGTCATCGCGGAGCTGCTGGGCTACGCCGACCGGCTCCGGCCGATGGTCGCCGACACCTCGCTGCTGCTGAGCCAGATGCTCGACGCGGGCAAGACGGTGATCCTGGAGGCCGGGCAGGCCACCCTGCTGGACGTCGACCACGGCACGTACCCCTTCGTCACCTCCTCCAACGCCACGTCCGGCGGCGCCTGCACCGGCTCGGGCATCCCGCCGACCCGGATCGACCGGGTGATCGCGATCGTGAAGGCCTACACCACCCGGGTGGGCGAGGGCCCGTTCCCGACGGAGCTGACCGACGACCAGGGCGAGTGGCTGCGGCAGGCCGGCGCGGAGTTCGGCACGACCACCGGACGGCCGCGGCGCTGCGGCTGGTACGACGCGCCGATCGCCCGGTACGCCGCGCGCGTCAACGGGGTGACCGACTTCGTCCTGACCAAGCTCGACGTGCTGACCGGGCTCGAGACGATCCCGGTCTGCGTCGCCTACGACATCGACGGCGTCCGCCACGACGAGCTGCCGATGAACCAGGCCGACTTCGCCCGCGCCGTCCCGATCTACGAGAACTTCCCGGGCTGGACCGAGGACATCTCCGGTGCCCGTACCCTGAAGGAACTCCCGGACACCACGCGCTCGTACATCGATGTGCTGGAGCGGCTCAGCGGGGTCCGCATCTCGGCCGTCGGCGTCGGCCCCGGCCGGGACGAGACGATCGCGGTGCACGACCTGCTCGGCGCGACCTGACCTGGAAAGAGGCGCCCGTGCGTATCCGCGTCCTCGCCGCACTGCTGGCGATCCTGGTTCTCCCGGCCGCCCTGCCGGCCACGCCCGCCGGCGCCGCGTCGGCGTCGGCGTCCCGCAACGTCCGCGTCTGCGCCGCCACCGCCCCCCGCGGGTACGCGACCTGCCTGGCGATCCAGCGCCTCGGGGCCTCCGGGCAGAGCAGCTTCCCGACTCCCGGCGGCCTCACGCCGGCCGACCTCCGCGCCGCCTACCGCCTCCCCGCGGTCAGCTCCGGCGCCGGCCGCGGGCAGACGATCGCGGTGGTGGATGCGTTCGGCTACGCCGACGCCGAAGCCGATCTGGCCAGTTACCGCGCGCAGTTCGGCCTGCCGCGCTGCGCCTCGGCCGACGGGTGCTTCCGCAAGGTGGACCAGCGCGGCGGTACGTCGTACCCGGCCTTCGACCTCGGCTGGTCCCAGGAGACGGCGCTGGACCTGGACATGGTCAGCGCCACCTGCCCGCAGTGCTCGATCCTGCTCGTCGAGGCCGACAGCTCCGCCCTGATCAACCTCGGCCGGAGCGTGCAGACGGCGGTCCGGCTCGGAGCCGACGCCGTCAGCAACAGCTACGGCGGCCCCGACGTGTCCGACACCCAGCTGGGCGCCTACTTCCACCATCCCGGCATCGCGATCACGGCGAGCGCCGGTGACGACGGGTACGAGGGGCCGTCCTACCCCTCGTCCTCGCGCTGGGTCACCGCGGTCGGCGGCACCTCCCTCGTCCGCGCCTCCACGACGGCGCGCGGCTGGGCGGAGACGGCGTGGGACGGGACGGGCAGCGGCTGCTCGGCGTTGAACGCGGCGATCCCCGGTGCCTCGGCGGTCGGCACCGGGTGCACGAAGCGGGCGATGAACGACGTCTCCGCGGTCGCCGACCCGGCCACCGGTGTGGCGGTGTTCGCCCGCGTCGGCAAGCACCGCCCCGGCTGGCAGGTCTACGGCGGCACCAGCGCGGCGGCGCCCATCATCGCCGGCATCTACGGCCTGGCGGCGAATCCCGCGGCGGTCGCGCCCGAGCACGTCTACGCCCACCGCAGCGCGCTGTTCGACGTGACCCGCGGAGCCAACGGCACCTGCAGCCCGGCCGTGTGGTGCACCGCGCGGACCGGCTGGGACGGCCCCACCGGGCTCGGCACCCCGAACGGGATCGGCGCGTTCTGATTAGGCTGCCGGGCGTGCGAATCCTGGTGATCGGTTCCGGTGCCCGCGAGCACGCCCTCTGCCTGAGCCTGGCCGCCGACCCGGAGGTGACGTCACTGGTCTGCGCCCCGGGCAACGCCGGGACGGCCGCCGTCGCCGAGCAGCGCGGTGTCCAGGCGACCGACCCCGAGGCGGTCGCCGCCCTGGCCGTGGAGATCGGCGCCGACCTCGTGGTCGTCGGGCCGGAGGCTCCGCTCGTGGCGGGCGTCGCCGACGCGGTCCGGGCAGCCGGCATCCCCTGCTTCGGGCCCTCCCGCGAGGCCGCCCGGCTCGAGGGCAGCAAGGCCTTCGCCAAGGACGTGATGGCCGCGGCCGGCGTCCCGACGGCGGCGGCGCGCCTGTGCACGGATGCGGCGCAGGCGGCGGCGGCGCTGGAGGAGTTCGGCGCGCCGTACGTGGTCAAGGACGACGGGCTGGCCGCCGGCAAGGGAGTTCTCGTGACCGGCGACCGGGCGGCCGCACTGGCCCACGCGGCGGCGTGCGGCCGAGTGATCATCGAGGAGTACCTGGACGGCCCCGAGGTCTCGCTGTTCTGCATCACCGACGGGGTCGACATCGTCCCGCTGCTGCCTGCGCAGGACTTCAAGCGGGCGCTGGACGGGGACGAGGGCCCCAACACCGGCGGAATGGGCGCCTACGCACCGCTGGCCTGGCTGCCGCCGTCGACGGTCGAGGACGTCCTGCGCGACGTCGCCCGCCCGACGATCGCCGAGATGGCCCGCCGCGGGACGCCGTTCAGCGGGCTGCTCTACATCGGCCTGGCCATGACCTCCCGCGGGCCGCGGGTGGTGGAGTTCAACGCCAGGTTCGGCGATCCCGAGACCCAGGTCGTCTTGGCGCTGCTGGACTCCTCGCTGGCCTCGCTGCTCCACGCGGCGGCGACCGGCACGTTGAGGGATGTCCCGGCGCCGCGCTGGCTCGACGCGAGTGCGGTCACCGTCGTCATCGCCGCGGCGAACTACCCCGACACCCCGCGCACGGGCGACGTCATCACCGGCGCGGAGCAGCCCGGCGTGATCCACGCGGGCACCCGTCGCGGTGACGGCGGGGCGGTCCTGTCCTCCGGCGGGCGGGTCCTGTCGGTCACCGCCGTCGGGGCGACCCTGGCCGAGGCGAGGCGGCGGGCCTACGCCCTGGTCGACACCGTCCATCTCGACGGCGGCCAGCATCGCGGTGACATCGCTGCCGCGGCCGCGCTCGCCTAGGACGCCCATGAGCGGCACGGGACCCGAGCGCGACGACCTCGTCGACCTCGCCGCCGTCGACGACCACGTCCTGCTGCCGACCGGGTCCGACGACGTCCCCCAGGCTCCCGCCTCCCGGATGGATCGGTGGCCGTGGTGGCGCGCCGCCGGGCGGCTCGAACGAGCTGCGGCGGTGGTCGCGGCGGCGGCGCTCGCGGGCGCCGTCGTGCTCGGCGGTTCGGCGCTGGCGGCCCGTCCGCACGTCACCCGGGTGACCCGCACGGTGGCGGCACCGCCCTTACCGGCCGGCGCGGACGCGATCGGCTGCGCCCTCGGGCGCACCTGCGCCGTCCGCTCCCTGAGCGCCGTGGCCGTCGCGTCGGTCCTGCGCATCGTGCCGGGCGGCCAGATCGTCCTCGACCTCGAGACCTACGACGTCACCACCGGGAAGGTCTACCGCCGCTACCTGGTCGTGCGGTCGGCGGACCGGCGGATCTACCGGCTCGTCGGGCAGTGCCTGCCCCTGTCGCAGGTCCCCGACAACGGCTCCGGAATCACAGTCTTCCTCGACCCGGCCGATGCCGCGGTGATCCCCGACCTGCGGGCCTGGGTCGCCGGACCGTGCACGGTCATGGCCTGGGGCCGGACCGTCGACGTGTCCGGTGCGTTCCCGGTCGCCGACGACGTGACCAACCGGCTCGTCGACGACCCGCAGCTCTGGGTCCGCCCGTGAGGCGGCCCTGGCCGGCGGTGCTCGCCGCGCTCCTGTGCGTGCTCGCCCTCCTGGCGTCCGCCCGCGCGCTGCAGGTGCGCTCGCGATCGTCCACCCAGGTCGTGACGGTGACCTCGGCGCCCAGCATGGTCGCCGCGCGCCCGGGTGCGAACGACCTGGGCACCTACGACTGCCCGGGCGACGAGGCCTGCCCCGCCACGACGGTGCCGGCGTCCTTCGTGGCCCGCGTCCGCGCCGGCCTCCCGGGCGCGGCGGTGGTCGACGCCGTCGCCGAGCGCCGGACCGATCCCGACACCGGCCGGCCGGCCGCGCTCGTGCGCCAGGCCGTGACGGTGCGCGACGCCGACGGCGTGCAGGTGCGCGTCGAGTCCCGGTGCGTGGTGCACGGCAGCGCGGTGCCGACGCGGATCCCCAGCGACGTGCCGTCCAGGGGTCCCGCACAGGTGATCGTCGTCGTCGGCGCCCCCACGCCCGGGTGCAGCGTCGTCGTGATCGCGGACGTCCCGGGTGCGGTGTCCGTCCCGCTCGCCGGGATCACGGCGCTGGCCACGGATGCGTCGCTGCAGCTGCCGGGCTGAGCCGTTCCGACGGGCACCGGTACCGCTGTGCGCGTTAGTGTCCGCACATGAGCCCGTCCCGACCCGAACGGGAGGATCTCGTCGCGCTCGCCGCAGCGGATGCCGCCGCTGACGCCGAGGCCGGCACCGACCTGCTCGCCGGACCCGGCCCGACGGTTCTCCAGCGATGGGGCTGGTGGAGCGCCGCGTCCCTGGCGGCGCGGATCTGCTGCGTCGTCGCCGCCCTGAGCCTGGTCGCGGCGGCCGGACTCGGCGGTGCCGCGGCGCTGCACTCGCCGCACCGGGTCCAGGTCACCTCGACGCTCCCCGCGGCGCCTCTCGTGCCCGGTGCCGACGCCATCGGCTGCCCGATCGGGCGCACCTGCGGGACGCGGCCGTTCGGCACGGCGCTGATGACCGAGCTGGCGGTGCTGCTGCCGGGATCGCGGGTGGTCGTCGACGTCGAGACCTATGACCGGCAGTCGGAGTCCGTCTACCGCAGGTACCTCGTCGTCCGCCTCTCCGGGCGGGTGTTCCGGCTGGTGGGGCAGTGCATGCCGCAGGCCACACCGGTCGATCCGGGGTCGGGGATCAATGTCGCCAACCACGACTTCGCCGGCGCGGGTTTCTCGCCGGGGACCGTGGTGGACGAGCGCCTGTCCGTCGGTGGGGCGTGCACGATGATGGCGTGGGGCGGCGAGCCCAGCCCGGACCTGACCGAATGGCCGGCCAACGACCCGGCGGGTGAGCTCGTCAGCGACGCGGTGCTGCGGGTCGGGCCGTGAGTGCGCGTGCCTGGCCGGCAGCCGTCGCCGCGTGCGTCGGCGTCGGGCTGTGCGTGGTGGCCGGAGCCGGTCTGCACCAGCGCAGCCGCACCGTCACGACGGTGCTGACGCGGACCGCTTCCCCGGACGTCGCTCCTGCGGCGACGGGTGCGGGAGCGAGTGCCTACGACTGCCCCGGTGTCGGCGCATGCGCGAGCGTGGCGGTCCCGCGGGCGTTCCTGGCAGCCGTCCGCGCGGCCTTCCCGTCCGCGTCCGTGCTGGACGCCACGGCCGTCGCCGGGACCGTGTCCGGCGCGGCGCCCGCCGCGACGATCCTCCGCAGCAGCGTGTACCTGCAGGACACGGGCGGGCGGCTCATCGGCGTCGTCTCCCGCTGCGTGCCGAGCGGCGCCGCGGTCACGGCCCGCGACGGGGGAGTGGGGGCGAGCTCCGGGCCGGCCCAGCTGGTGATCGTCCGCGGCGGTGCTCCCGGCTGCAGCGTCGTCGTCACCGTCGACGTTCCCGTGGGCAGCACCTCGCCGGTCGCCGCGGCCGTCGGCCTCGCCGACGATCCGGCCCTGCGATTGTCCGTGCCGTGAGCCACGACGACCCGCTCGTCGACCTCGTCCTCGACGCCGGGCAGTCCGGTGACGATCCCGCCGACGCCCTCGCTCCCGAGCCCTCGCTGTGGGCCCCGGTGGACGGCGTCCTTCGGCGGTGGGGCTGGTGGGCGACGGCGTCACGCGCGGCGCGGGCCCTGGCCGCGGCACTGGCGCTCCTGCTCGCCGTCACCGTGGTCGCGGGTGGGCTGGCGCTGCGCCCGCGCCCCGTGCGGCGGGTCGTGTCGACGGTCAGTCCCGGTGGCGTCACCCTGGCCGTCGACGCCACGGGCTGCCCCGCCACGCGCCGCTGCACCGTCACGGCACCGCCGCCGGACGTGCTCGCCGCCGTCCTGCGGCACCTGTCCGGCGGGTCCATCCTCGCCGCGACGCAGACCGTCGACGCCGCCAGCGGCAGGGTGTACCGACGCGAGATCGAGGCCGGCTCGGCGCTGCTCACGGTCCGGGTCGTCGCCGCGTGCGTGGACCACTCGATGCCCTTCCGGGTCGCCGGCGGCTCGACCGAGCTGCCCGGCGCCTTCCACCCGCTCAGCGCGCCGAGCCGGTGGTTGCTCGTCCCGGGGACGGGTGGCTGCAGCATCTTCGCCGAGAACGACCAGAACCTCGACGTGACTCTCGACGACGGGGCCGGCGGTGACGCCCTGAACGTGGCGCTGACCGGGGAGCCCGCGCTGGAGCTGGCGCCGTGACCACCGGATCGCGGCGGCACCCGTGGCCGGTGGCTCCGGCGTTCCCGCGCGCCCTGGCGCTGATCACGCTCCTGGCCGCGCTGCTGTGCGTGGCCACCGTCGCGACCGCCGTGCACCGCGCCCAGCCGCGCGTCGTGCGATCGACCGTGACCCTCGACCCGCCGCCCCTGGGACTGGGCGCGACCGGCTGCTCGCAGGAGGAGGACTGTGCCGTCGTCGGTATCCCGGAGGTGCTGAGCGAGGCGGTGGGCGCGGCGTTCCGGCATCCGGCGGTGCTCTACTCGACCGCGCTGGCGCTCTCGGCGACCGGCCGCATCGTCAGCGAGAGCGTGCGGCTGCAGACGACGGCCGGAGTCGCCGTGGCATTCGACGCACTCTGCCTGACCGGTGGTGGCGCCGTCCCGGCACGGGACCCCGAGGGATTCCCGACGGTCGGCCCGGCCTCGCTGGTCATCGTCGTCCCGGGCGCCACCGGGTGCAGCGTCGCTGTCAGCCTGCTCGTGCCGCCCGGCGCATCGGTGCCCCTGACGCAGGCGCTGGACCTGGCGCGCGACGCGTCCGTGCAGCTCGCGCCCTGAGCGGCGGGGCGCAGCCGTGGCCGCGCCGCGCCGACTGCGGCACCCTGGGACCGTGACAGTGCGCGGGGACCCGATCCAGGTCGTCGACGTGTCCGGAGTTCCTGCCGGAGCGGACGTCCCGGACGAGGACGTCGTCGCCGAGGAGCCCGATCGCCTCACCGGCTGGGCCGACCGCGTGGCCCGCCTCGGCGCCGGCCTGCCCCGGCGGTGGCGGGTGGCCGGAGTGCTCGCGCTCAGCGTCGCCGCGCTGGGCGGCTTCGCGGTGGGGCGGGCGTCGGCGCCGAGTCCCGCGCGGCCCGGTCCGGCGGTAGCCGTCGCCGACGCGGGAACGGCGTCGACCGCGCCCGTCCCGGATGCCACCGCGCCGCGTATCGGCCAGGTCGTCAACGGCAGCTGCGGCGGCGTGTCGGGCAGCAGGTTCCTGCCGTCCGTCCCGCACGCCCTGGTGTCGGCGCTCGTGAAGCACCTGCCGCTGTTCGCCGTCGAGTCCGGGTCGCGGGCGGTCACCGAGTCGGGCGCCGACTGCATGGACACCGTCATCGCCCACAGCGGGAACCGCATCACGCTCACGATGACCGTCACCGCGACGACCGACTACCTGCCCTCGGTCACCATGCGCAGCTCGGGTACCGACGAGGACCGGATCGACGCGGTGACGGTGGTGCTCGACTCGGGGTGGAACATCACCGTCCAGTCGATCGGTGGGCAGAGCCCGTTCCCGAGCATGGCGTCGCTCGTGGCGCTGGCGCGGGACCCGTCGCTGATCCCGCGCCGGCACTGACGCCCGCGCCGGCACTGACTCCCGCCGCGGCCATGGGAGAATGGGACACGTGCCTTCCAAGCCGGTGATCCCCAACGTCCTCGCCGGCCGCTACGCCTCCCACGCGATGGCCGACCCTCTGGTCGCCCGAGCACAAGATCGTCCTCGAACGGCAGCTGTGGATCGCGGTCCTGCAGGCCCAGGCGCGACCTCGGCGTCGCGGTCCCCGCGGAGGCGATCGGCGCCTACCAGCGCGTCGTCGACGCCGGGGAGAGCGCGGTCGACCTGGCGTCGATCGCCGCGCGCGAGCGGGTGACCCGCCACGACGTCAAGGCCCGCATCGAGGAGTTCGCGGCGCTGGCCGGCCACGAGCAGATCCACAAGGGCATGACCAGCCGCGACCTGACCGAGAACGTCGAGCAGCTGCAGATGCGGGCCTCGCTGCGAGCTGGTCCGGACCAAGGTGCTGGCCGTGCTGGCCCGCCTGGCCCGGCGCGCCGCGGAGTACGACGCGCTGGTCATGGCCGGGCGCTCGCACAACGTCGCCGCGCAGGCGACGACCCTCGGCAAGCGCTTCGCCACGGTCGCCGACGAGCTGCTGGTCGCCCTCGGCCGGCTGGACGACCTGCTCGCGCGGTACCCGCTGCGGGGCATCAAGGGCCCGGTCGGGACCAGCGCAGGACATGCTCGACCTGCTCGACGGCGACGCGGCCAAGCTCGCCACCGCTCGAGCAGACCGGATCGCCGACCACCTCGGATTCGCCCGGGTGCTCACCAGCGTCGGCCAGGTCTACCCGCGCTCGCTGGACTACGACGTCCTGACGGCGCTCGTGCAGCTGGCCGCGGCGCCGTCCGTCGCTGGCCAAGACGATCCGGCTGATGGCCGGGCACGAGCTGGTCACCGAAGGCTTCAAGCCCCGGCCAGGTCGGGTCGTCGGCGATGCCGCACAAGATGAACACCCGGTCCGCGGAGCGCATCAACGGCTTCGCCGTGATCCTGCGCGGTTACGCCTCGATGGTCGGCGAGCTGGCCGGCGACCAGTGGAACGAGGGCGACGTCTCGTGTTCGGTGGTCCGCCGGGTGGCACTCCCCGACGCGTTCTTCGCCCTGGACGGCCTGCTCGAGACCACCCTGACCGTGCTCGACGACTTCGGCGCCTTCCCGGCCGTCATCGCCGCGCGAGCTCGACCGCTACCTGCCCTTCCTGGCCACGACCAAGGTGCTGATCGCGGCGGTGCGCGCCGGCGTCGGCCGCGAGACCGCGCACGAGGCGATCAAGGACCACGCCGTCGCGGTCGCGCTGGAGATGCGCGAGAAGGGCGACCGAGGGCAACGATCTGCTCGCCCGGCTCGCCGCCGATCCGCGCCTGGGGCTCACCGCGACCGACCTGGCCTCGCTGGTGGCCGAGCCGATCACGTTCACCGGAGCCGCGCAGGCCCAGGTGGCGGCGATCGTCGCGCAGGTCGACGCGGTCCTGGCCGGCGAGCCTGCCGCCGCCGACTACGCCCCCGAGCCCATCCTCTGACCCGGTGCCAGGAGCTGACGTGCAGCACATCCACTCCGGCAAGGTGCGCGATCTGTACCGCACCGCGCGACGGCAGGCTGCTCATGGTCGCCAGCGACCGGATCTCCGCCTTCGACTTCATCCTCGACACCCCGATCCCCGACAAGGGGCGGATCCTGACCGCGATGACGCTCTGGTGGTTCGGGCAGCTCGAGGACATCGTCGCCAACCACATGATCAGCGTCGACGACATCCGGCATCCCGGCGCAGTGGCGCGGCCGGGCGATGCTCTGCCGGCGCTCGGACATGATCCCGGTCGAGGCCGTGGCACGCGGGTACCTGACCGGCTCGGGCCTGATCGACTACCACGCGCACCGGTGCGGTCTGCGGCGTCGCGCTGCCGCCCGGGCCTCGTCGACGGCGACCGGCTGCCGGAGCCGATCTTCACCCCGGCGAGCCAAGGCCGCCCTCGGCGAGCACGACGAGAACGTCACCTTCGACACCGTCGTGGCCGACGTCGGCGCCGAGACCGCGACCGAGCTGCGCGACGCTCACCCTGGCGTGTACGCGGCGGGCCGCCGAGATCGCCGCCGACCGGGGGATCATGCTCGCCGACACCAAGTTCGAGTTCGGCTGCACCCGACGGCACCCTGGTCCTCGGCGACGAGGTCCTGACCCCGGACTCGTCGCGGTTCTGGCCGGCCGACATGGGAGCCCGGGCCACGCGCAGCCGAGCTACGACAAGCAGTACGTCCGCGACTGGCTGATCTCGCCCGGCCTCGGGTGGGACCGCCACGGCGAGACCCCGCCCCCGCCGTTGCCGGACGAGGTCGCCGCCGCCACCCGGCAGCGTTACCTCGAGGCCTACGAGCGCCTCACCGGCCTGTCCTTCGCCGACTGGCTGTCCTGACGACACTGGACGTCCACCACACATCAGCCGCAGCACGTCACCGCAGGCACGGGTCACCGCACCGACGGGAGTGATCGTGGCCAAGGTCGTCGTCGACGTCGTGCTCAAGCCGGAGATCCTGGACCCGCAGGGCCAGGCGATCACCGGCGCGCTCGGGCGGCTCGGCATCCAGGGCGTCTCCTCCGTCCGCCAGGGCAAGCACTTCGAGCTGGAGGTCGACGACACCGTCGACGACGCGGCCCTCGCCACCCTCGCCGACCGCCTGCTCTCGAACCCGGTGATCGAGGACTTCACCATCCACCGCGGCTGACTCCGCGCGGGCGCTCCGCCCACCGCCGCGGCCCGGAGTGGTCCCGGGCGTGGTCCAGGCGTGGTCCCGTGCCGGGCCCGCGGACCGGTAACCTGAACAGGTGCCGGTCGCGTTGGAGTGGTGACCTTCCCAGGCAGTCTCGACGACCGGGACGCCGCCCGCGCGGTGCGTCTCGCCGGAGCCGAGGCCGTGCCGCTGTGGCACGCCGATCCGTCGCTGCACGACGTCGCCGCGGTCGTCCTGCCCGGCGGTTTCTCCTACGGCGACTACCTGCGCTGCGGCGCCATCGCCAGCCTCGCGCCGGTGATGGGCACGATCGTCGACGCCGCCCGCGACGGCCTGCCGGTGCTCGGGATCTGCAACGGGTTCCAGGTGCTGTGCGAGGCCCACCTGCTGCCCGGCGCGCTGATCCGCAACGACCACCGCAAGTTCGTCTGCCGCGACCAGCTCCTGCGGATCGAGAGCACGGACACCCCCTGGACCTCGGGCTACGAGCTCGGCCAGGAGATCGTCGTGCCGCTGAAGAACGGTGAGGGCGGCTACGTCGCCGACCAGCGCGACCCTCGACGAGCTCGAGGCCGAGGGACGGGTGGTGGCCCGCTACGTCGGCGACAACCCGAACGGCTCCTACCGCGACATCGCCGGGATCAGCAACGCCGCGGGCAACGTCGTCGGGCTGATGCCGCACCCCGAGCACGCCGTCGAGGAGCTGACCGGGCCGACCACCGACGGCCTGGCGTTCTTCACCTCGGTCCTCACGGCCCTGGTCGCGTCATGAGCGGCGTACGATGGTCGACACCGTCGAGAACGCCGTCGCCGCACCCGGACGTGGAGCAGCCGTTCGCCGACCTGGGCCTGAAGGACCGGACGAGTACGCCCGCATCCGGGAGATCCTCGGCCGCCGCCCGACGAGCTCCGAGCTGGCCATGTACTCGGTGATGTGGAGCGAGCACTGCTCCTACAAGTCCTCCAAGGTGCACCTGCGCCAGTTCGGCGAGAAGGCCCCGGCCACCGACGCGCTCCTCGTCGGCATGGGCGAGAACGCCGGCGTGGTCGACGTCGGCGACGGCTGGGCGGTCACGTTCAAGATCGAGTCGCACAACCACCCGAGCTACGTCGAGCCCTACCAGGGCGCCGCGACCGGGGTCGGCGGCATCGTGCGCGACATCCTGACCATGGGCGCGCGGCCGATCGCGGTGATGGACGCGCTGCGCTTCGGCGCGGCCGACGCGCCTGACACCGCCCGGGTGCTGCCCGGGATCGTCGCCGGCATCGGCGGCTACGGCAACTGCCTGGGCCTGCCCAACATCGGCGGCGAGGTCGTCTTCGACGCCAGCTACCTCGGCAATCCGCTGGTCAACGCGCTCTGCGTCGGCGTGATGCGCGCGGACGAGATCAAGCTGGCCAAGGCCGACGGCCCCGGCAACCAGGTCGTGCTGTTCGGCGCGCGCACCGGCGGCGACGGCATCGGCGGCGCGTCCGTCCTGGCCTCGACCACCTTCGACGACAGCGAAGCCCGCGCAAGCGCCCGGCCGTGCAGGTCGGCGATCCGTTCGCGGAGAAGGTGCTCATCGAGTGCTGCCTGGAGATCTTCGCCGCCGATCTGGTCACCGGCATCCAGGACCTCGGCGCGGCCGGGCTGTCCTGCGCGACGACCGAGCTGGCCGCGGCGGGCACGGGCGGGATGGACGTCGACCTCGACCTGGCGCCGCTGCGGGACGAGACCCTGGCGCCCGAAGAGATCCTGATGAGCGAGTCGCAGGAACGGATGATGGCAGTGGTCACGCCCGAGAACCTGGACGGCTTCCTGGCCATCTGCGCCAAGTGGGACGTCAACGCGACGGTCATCGGCACGGTCAACGACACCGGCCGGCTCACCATGCGCTGGCACGGCGAGACCGATCGTCGACGTCCCGCCGCGCACGCTGGCCCACGAAGGCCCGGTCTACGACCGCCCGATCGCCCGCCCGGCCGACCAGGACGCCTTGATCGCCGACGACGCCGACTGACCTCGCCCGTCCCGGCACCGGCGACGAGCTGCGGGACGACGCTGCTGCGGCTGGCGGCGCGCCCGAACCTGGCCGACAAGAGCTGGGTCACCGACCAGTACGACCGCTACGTCATGGGCAACACGGTGCTGGCCCAGCCCGAGGACGCCGGGCTGATCCGCATCGCCGACGACTCCGACCTCGGCGTCGCCCTGGCCACCGACGGCAACGGCCGCTACACCCGGCTGGACCCCTACGCCGGCGCGCAGCTCGCGCTGGCCGAGGCCTACCGCAACGTCGCCACGACCGGCGCGCGCCCGATCGCGGTCACCAACTGCCTCAACTTCGGCTCGCCCGAGGACCCGGGCGTGATGTGGCAGTTCAGCGAGGCGGTGCGCGGGCTGGCCGACGGCGTGCCTGCAACTCGGCGTCCCGGTCACCGGCGGCAACGTCAGCTTCTACAACCAGACCGGGACGACGCCCGATCCTGCCGACGCCGGTCATCGGCGTGCTCGGCGTGATCGACGACGTCACCCGGCGCGGACGCGGCGGCTTCGACGGCGACGGCGCCCAGATCTACCTGCTCGGCGACACCCGCGACGAGTTCGGCGGGTCGGAGTGGGCGCACGTCGTGCACGGCCACCTCGGCGGCCGCCCGCCGGCGGTCGATCTGGACCCGCGAGCGAGCTGCTGGCCGACATCCTGGTCAACTCCTCCCGCGACGGCCTGATCGATTCCGCCCACGACCTGTCCGACGGCGGCCTGGCCCAGGCGCTGGTCGAGTGCTGCGTGCGCGGGCGCGCGGCGCGCGCATCGTCCTGCCCGAGGGCGTCGACCCGTTCGTGTTCGCTGTTCAGCCGAGTCGGCCGCCCGGGCCATCGTCACCGTGCCCCGCAGCGAGGAGATCCGCTTCACCGACATGTGCACCGCCCGCGGACTGCCCCACGCGCGGATCGGCGTCGTCGACGCCGCGTCCGACGCGCTCGAGGTGCAGGGCCAGTTCACCATCCCGATCACCGAGCTCGCCGCCGCGTTCTCATCGGGTCTGCGCGACCTGATCTCCTGACCACCGCGCGTTCCTGTACCCGACATGAAGAACTCATCGGTCGTGGGTAGTTTGGGGCGCATCAGCGACGGGAAGTGGGCACGCCATGACTGACTCGAGCGATCCGTGGAGCTGGCAGCCCGCTCCGCCCGCACAGGACGCGCCCCCGCAGCCGCCAACCGACGCTGAGCCGGCCGAGCCACCGGCCCCTTCCGGGCGCACGCCGACCGAGGCGTTCAACACCGGTGCCATCCCCGCCGCGCCCGATCCGTCGCCCGCGGGCTGGGCACGGGATGCCGGCGAGGCCGAGGACCTGGATCGCACGACGATGTTCGGGCAGCTCCCGAAGGTGCCGCCGGCCGTCCCCCCGGCGCCCCCGTCGCTGTTCAAGACCCCCCCGCCTCCGCCGGCCCGGCCGCCCGGCCAGGCAGATCCGCCGCAGCCACCCCCGTCGTTCCAGCAGCCCCAACCGCCACCGTTCCAGGCGCCACCGTTCCCGCGCCACCGCCCGCTGCCCCGTCCTACGGCGCGCCCACCTACGGCCAGCCTTCCTACGGCCAGCCCACCTACGGCCAGCCCACCGACGGCCAGACCCACCTACGGCCAGACCTCGTACGGTCAGCCGTCCTATGGCCAGCCCTCGTACCGGTCCAGCCGTCCTATGGCCAACCCTCGTACGGCCAGCCCTCGTACGGGGATCCGGGGGCGGCTTCCCGCCGCCGCCCGGCCCGTACGGCACCGGTCCCGGTGCGCCGCCGTCGGGCAACCGCACCAAGCTGATCGCCGGGATCGTCGCGGTGGTCCTGGTCGCGGGGCTGGCCATCGGCGGGTACTTCGCCTTCGGCACGAGCAGCCACAAGGCAGACGTCACCAGCCGGACCAGCGCGCTGTCCTCTCCGGCGAGCTCGCCGGTCTTCCCGTCCACCGTGCCGACCGAGTCCGGGAGCACGAACGCGAACCCGTCCCCCACGGGCGCGTCGGCGGCGTCCGCGACGGCCCAACAGAAGCAGATCGCCGCGATCGCGGAGGAGTTCTATCACGCGGTC
>CAWBOV010000001.1:0-16104 GCA_963790525.1 uncultured Actinomycetota bacterium | reverse complement strand
GTGATTCCGGCCGGCGTACGCGATCGGTGAGCAGGGCAGAGCCGCCTGCTCCTAGCGGTCGCGCCTGTCCGCCCGGCGCGACGGCAGTGAGGTCAGCTCGCGCCGGCGGTGTCCGCGTCATCGGCGGGACCGGCCGCGTCGTCGGCGAAGCGGACCGCGAACTCGGCCTCCAGCTGCGCGGTTCGGGCGATGTGGTTCTTCTTCTGCTCCGGAGTTCCGCTCGACTCGATCTCGGCCTGGTGGTTCTTCAGCAGGAGCAGTTCGTGGCGCAGCAGGTCGTCGGACAGGTTCTCGGCCGGAACTCCCTCGCTCACATCGGCCATCGTGCTCGACAAGCGTGGGGCGTGCAAGTGCCGCCCGGCTCGCGCGGTCCGCCGAGGCGACTAAGGTCGAGTCTGGTTCAGCGACGCAGCCACCGGTACAGCTCCGTCGGAAGGACCACCATCATGCGCATCGGCTATTTCCTGTCCTGCGAGGAGTACGACGCCGAGCAGATCATCGCCCAAGCGGTCATGGCCGAACAGGCCGGTTTCGACTGCCTCTGGATCTCCGATCACTTCCATCCGTGGAACTCCGAGCAGGGCCAGTCACCGTTCGTCTGGTCGGTCCTCGGCGCGTTGTCCCAGGCGGTGTCCCTACCCGTCGCCACGGCGGTGACGTGCCCGACGGTGCGGGTGCATCCGGCGATCATCGCCCAGGCGGCGGCAACGGCCGCCTCGATGTCGAAGGGCACGTTCACGCTCGGGGTCGGCAGTGGCGAGGCGCTCAACGAGCACGTGACCGGGGCGCGGTGGCCGCACGCGGGTCAGCGGCTGGAGATGCTGGAGGAGTCGATCGCGGTCATGCGTGAGCTGTGGACCGGCGAGTTCGTCAACCATCACGGCGCCCACTACGACGTGGAGAACGCACGCCTCTACACGTTGCCCGTTGCGCCACCGTCGGTCTACGTGTCCGGTTTCGGGACCGCCTCGGCAGCGCTGGCCGGACGGATCGGCGACGGCTTCATGACCACCACCCCTGACGAGGACGCCATCGCCGCGTTCCGTGCCAACGGCGGAGCGGGCAAGCCGATGCAGGCCGGCTACAAGGTCTGCTGGTCCCGCGACAAGGCGACCGCCATCACGACCGCGCACACGGTGTGGCCCAACTCGGGCCTGCCCGGGGAACTCGCGCAGATCCTGCCCAGCCCGACGCACTTCGAGCAGGCGAGCACGCTCGTGACCGAGCAGATGATCGCGGACGCCACGGCCTGCGGCGACGACGTCTCGGCCCACGTCGACGCGTTCGCTCCCTTCGCCCGCGCGGGGTTCGACGACATCCACATCAGCCAGATCGGGGCCTTCCGCCCCGGCACCGAGGCAGAGGGCTTCTTCGCCTTCTACGCCGACGAGGTGCTGCCGCGCCTGCGCGAGCTGTGACCGACGTCGGCCGCGGACTCCCCCGACCAGGCCGCGGTCTCCCCCTGACAGAAGGACGCGATGACCCATGAGTGACCACCAGCGGGCGGTGACCGGGCCCGGACAATCCCACCGAACTCGACCGGGCCTCCTGGTTCGCGGTCCTGCGCGGGATCGGCACGCAGTTCAAGCGCGACAACATCTCCGACTGGGCCGCCGTGCTCACCTACCGGGGAGTGATGGCCCTGGCGCCGGGCGTGCTGGTGCTCGTGGCCGCGCTCGGGCTGCTCGGCCACTCGACCACGAACAAGCTGGTCGCCAACGTCGGGCAGCTCGCGCCCGGCGGCGTGCAGACGGTGCTCAAGCAGATGATCGCGAACGTGCAGGGGCGCGGTACCGCGGGTACGGCGGCGATCATCGGGATCGTCCTCGCCCTCTTCTCGGCGTCGGGCTACATCGCGGCGTTCATGCGCGCGTCCAACGCGATCTACGGCGTGGGTGAGGGGCGGCCGGTGTGGAAGACGATCCCCATCCGCCTGGCGGTGACGGTGGCGCTCGTCGTCCTCATCATGCTCAGCGCGGTCATCGTGGTGTTCACCGGCCCGATCGCAGACAAGGTCGGCAGTGCCATCGGTCTCGGCCACACCGCGGTGCTCGTCTGGGACATCGCCAAGTGGCCCGTGCTCGTCCTGCTCGTCAGCCTGATGCTGGCGATCCTCTACTACGCCTGCCCGAACGTGAAGCAGCCCGGGTTCGCGTGGGTGAGCCCGGGCGGCGTCCTCGGCGTGGTCATCTGGTTGATCGCGTCGGGTGCCTTCGCGGTCTACGTCGCCGACTTCGGCTCGTACAACAAGACGTACGGGACCCTGGCCGGCGTCATCGTGTTCCTGGTCTGGCTCTGGATCACCAACGTCGCGGTCCTGTTGGGTGCCGAGTTCAACGCGGAACTGCAGCACACGCGAGCCGTCGAGGCCGGCTTGCCCGCGGACGCGCAGTTCGCCGAAGTGCGCGACGACCGCAAGCTCAGCGACGACGCGCGGGCGCAGGCGACGGCGCTGGACAACCGCTGAGGCCACCGTGGACCTACCCCAGCTGTCGGACGCGGAGCTGCTCGACTTCGATCGCGATCACCTGCCGGGTGGCCCCGACCTGGACACCGACGCGCTGCTCGCCCGGTACGGGGACCTCTACCGCAACCACCTCGCCATCGCGATGTCGATCAGCCGGTGGCGCGCGCGCCTGGCCGGCATGCACACCCCCGACGTCCTACCCGGGTGGACCGAGGGTGAGGGGTACGCGCTGTTCGAGATCGCGGGCCACCTGAGGCAGGGCGACTTCCTGCCGCACGGTCACTTCACCGCCCCTGACACGCGCGGGGAGTGACCGGACCCTGCGCCCGTCACTCCGGGATGTGCGGCTGCCCCGTCGAGGCGCCGGTACCACCGTCGACGGCGAGCACCGCGCCGGTGATGTACCGGGCGCCGGTACTGGCCAGGAACAGCACCGCGGGCGCGATGTCGGCGGGCACGGCTGGCCGGCCCAGGGCGATCCGGTTGACGAAGGGCGCCAGCACCTCGTCGTCGTGCGCCATGGCCTCGGTGAGTTCGGTGATCGTGAAGGAGGGCGCCACGGCATTGAGCCGCACGCCGCGCTCGCCCCAGTCCAGGGCGAGCGAGCGCACGAAGTTCGTGATCGCGGCCTTCGTGGCGTTGTAGGCCGACTGCCCCCAGTCGCCTCGGTCACCCGACACCGACGACACCGCGACGAGACTCCCTGCCGTCTCGGCCAGCAGGGGCAGGGTGGCCTTCGCCAGATGGAAGAAGCCGTCCACGTTGGTGGCCCGCAGTGCCGCCCAGTCCTCGTCGGCCAGGTCCGTGATCGGCCCCCGCTCGTACCCGGCGGCGTTGCTGACGACGACGTCCAGCCGCCCGAACCGGTCGATCACCTGGTCCACCAGTGAGCGCACGTCGGCACTGCGCGACACGTCCGCTGCGACCGCCGCACATCGGTCTGCCGGGAAGCCCTCCAGCGCCTGTTCGAGCCGCTCGAGCCGCCGCCCGGTGATGATCACGCTCGCGCCGGCGTCGAGGAAGGCGTGGGCGATGGCCCTGCCGATGCCCGAACCGCCGCCGGTGACGAGGACGACCGCGTCGGTGAAGTCGAAGGTCGCTGTGTTCATCGACATCCTCTCCTGTCATGTCAGGGCCGGCTCAGGCTGGCATCGAAGGCAACGAGAAACATTGGACACCCACCGGTACTACACCTAGCATTGCTAGGCATGAAGAACGAGCACCTCAAGGGCCATCTCGATCTGCTGCTGCTGCAGATCCTCGACGACGCCCCCGCGCACGGCTACCAGATCGTCTGCGCACTGCGCGACCGCAGCGACGGCACCTTCGATCTCCCCGAGGGCACGGTGTACCCGGCTCTCCATCGCCTGGAGGGTCAGGGCCTGCTCGTCAGCGACTGGGACACCTCCGGGCCCCGACGGCGGCGCGTCTACCGCCTCACGCGTCCGGGCCACGCCGCGCTGCAGACACAGCGGGTCGAGTGGACCCGGTTCGCGCGCGGCGTCGGGGGCGTCCTGGGGGTGACCGGGTGAACGCCGAGGACGACGCCGTCGAGGACTACCTCGACGACCTGCTCCCGGCGCTGCGGGGCACACCCCGCGAGATCCGCCGCATGCTCGCCGAGACCGAGGGGCACCTGCACGACGCGATCGCGGAGGACGTGGCGCGCGGCATCCCGCCCGAGGCCGCCGCCCGCGCCGCCGTCGCCCGGTTCGGCCGAGCATCCGACGTCGCCCGTGCGTGGAACGCGGCCACGCCGCCGCTCCCTCTGCGCGCGGTCGTGCTCCGCCTGGGCGGCCAGTTCCTGCCACTGGTCGCTGTCGGGTGCATCGCGATCGGCGCCAGCGGCCTGGCGGCCCGGGTGATGACCGCTGTCGGGGGCCGGACCTTCATGTTCGCCGGACCTCCGGGCACGATCTATCCGGCGGCCGACTGCCGGCACTGGCTGGCCTTGCATCCGGCTGCGGGGAGCTGTACCGCGGCCTATCTGGCCGAGTCCCAGTCCGACGATCTCCTCGCCCGCTATGCCGTGGGCATCCTCGGAGTTGCCCTGCTCCTGGCAGTCGTCCTGCTCAGCCGGCACCGCCCGCCGCTCGTCACGGGCCAAGCGATCCTGGCGTCGTTCACCGGCGCGCTCGCGTTCGCGCTGGCCGGGCTCGGCCTGCTCGCACTCGGCGTGGATGCGATCCGCACGTCCGACAGCCACGGCGCCGGCCAGTGGCTGTCCGGTGCCGTCATCGCCCTGCCGCTGGCCTGCGTGTACGGCTACGCGTTCCTGCGAGCGGCACGCCGATCCCCCGGCTCGTCGCCGGGCCGACGGGTGGCCGATCTGCAATTCTGACGTCATGGCGATCACCGTCCAGCCGGTCAGCGCGGCGTACTTCGACGACGTCCAGACGATCTTCGGGACCAGGGGGCAGGCCGCGCGCTGCCAATGCCAGGGCTACCGCCTGAACTGGTACGAGCAGCACTCCGACAACGTCCAGTGGCGCCGCGAGATGCTGCGCGACCAGGTGATCGAGGGGTACGGCGTGATCGCCCACCTCGACGCCGAACCGGTGGGCTGGTGCGCGCTCGCACCACGCAGCGACTACGCCTACCTGCGGCAGACGACGTGGAAGGGCCGCCACGAGGACAGGAACGACGCGAGCATCTGGGCGGTGACCTGCTTCGTGGTCCGGGCCGGATTCCGTCACCAGGGCGTGAGTCGGGCCCTCACCGGTGGCACCGTCGACGTCGCCCGCGACCGCGGCGCGCGGGCCATCGAGGCCTATCCGATGAAGCCCGCCCCTGGCAAGGAGGTCACCTGGGGCGAGATGCACGTCGGAGCGCTGAGCGCCTTCCTCGCCGCCGGCTACCGGGTCGTCCATGCACCCTCGCTGCGGCGCGCCGTCGTGCGCTACGACTTCTGGGGATCCCCGTGACGCGCGGTCCCGCGTGATCGGCGACCTGCCATAGTCGTTGCCGTGGGCCCGCCGATGACCGCGCAGCGCACCGCCGTTCTCGTACGCCGGGGACGGCAGCTCGAGGTGGCGACGCTGGGCTGGAACGTCGTCGGCATCGTCGTCCTCGCGGTTGCCGCGATCGGTGCGCACTCACCGGCACTCGCCGGGTTCGGTCTGGACTCGCTCATCGAGATCGGCGCCAGCACCGTCGTCCTCTGGGAGCTGTCCGGTACCGGCGCGGCGAGGCAGCGGCGCGCACTGCGGCGCATCCGCGCGGCGTTCCTCGCTCTCGCCGCGTACCTCGCGGTCCAGACCGCCGTCGTGTTCCTGGCCGGCTACCACTCCCACCACAGCCCACTCGGCATCGCCTGGACCGCCGCCACCGCGCTCGCCATGCTCGCCCTCGCCGCGGGCAAGAGCGCGACGGGCCGCCGCCTCGGCAACCAGGTCCTGATCGCCGAGAGCCGCGTCACCGTCATCGACGGCGTGCTGGCGGCGACGGTCCTGCTCGGCCTCGTCCTGAACGCCACGCTCGACTGGTGGTGGGCCGATCCGCTCGCCGGGCTGGTCATCGTCTACTACGCGCTGCGGGAGGCCCACGCCATCACGGCCGCCGATCCTGATCGGCCCTGACCTCGTCGTTGGTGCGCCCGGACAGGACAGAAGCCGGGTGATCCTCGGGATCCCATCCGTCGACGGACCAGGCGTCGCGCTTGTGGATCAGGAGCCACTCCTGCTTGCCGGAGGAGTCCGTCCTGGTCCGCAGCATCACGAACCGGCCGCGCAGCTTCTGGCCGGACAGGTCCAGGTGCAACTCTCCGGCGGCCAGAGCCGCCGCGGGATCGGCGGTGCCGTGCGGTCGCCAGGTGCCGGTGTCCCACACGATCACATCACCCCCGCCGTAGCCGCCGGCCTGGATCACGCCCTCGAAGTCGATGTGGTCCAGCGCGTGGTCCTCGACGCGGAACGCCGCCCGGCGCACCTTCGGATCCAGGGTCGGGCCCTTGGGCACCGCCCAGCTCACGAGCACGCCGTCCGAGCTCCAGCCGCAGGTCGTAGTGCAGGCGGCTGGCGCGATGCCGCTGCACGACGAACCTCGGCGCGAACGGATCGGTGCCCGTCCCGGCGGACTGACCGGCTGCCATACCGCGAGTCAAGCCTGCGGGCCAGATCGCCGCAACGAGCGGGGCGAGCGGGCACCGATGCCGCGCAGGTCAGCCCGCCGGTTCGTTCTCGGCGTTCTCCGCCGCCTGCTCCTCGCCGACGGGGTGATCGGTCTCGGTCGGGTCGGCACCGGCGGTGTCGGCGCTGTCGGCGCTGCCGGCGGTGTCGTCCTGGTCGGGCTCGGCGCGGTGCCGTCCGGCGCTCACTTGATCACAGCGTCGATGGTCTTCTTCAGGGCACTGGGCTGCGCCGGGCTCCGCGGCGCGGTCTTCTTCATCTCGAGCATGCGGGCGCCCAGGTCCGAGAGCTGCTTGCGGCCGAGCCCCTCGCGCACCTTCGGGAACCAGTCCTCCTCTTCCTCCTCGATGTGGTGGGTCACGTTCTCGATGAGGACCGTGGTCTTGGCGTCGAAACGCTCCGCGCCGGGCTTCAGGGCGAACAGCTCCATGCACAGGATGTCCGCGACGTGGTGTTCCTCGTAGGACTCGAGCACGTCGTCCTCCAGGTCGGGCAGCAACCGCCGCACCTCCGGGTAGATCAGCTCGTTCTCGAGGTAGGTGTGGACGGTGAGCAGCTCGATCATCTTGCTGACCAGCTGACCCTTCTTCACCGTCGCGTTCTCGCCGGCACGTTCGAACTGCCGGAACAGGCTCTTGATCTCCTTGTGCTCTGCTTTGAGCAGCACGATCGCATCAGTGGACACGTGACTCTCCTGTCGCCGAGGGGTGGGCCGCTCGCTTCTTGGCGACAGTCATCTCCTCCCGAGCCTATCCGTTGACGCCCCTGCCGCGACTCGTGGCTGTCGCGGCCACTGTGAGCCACCCGTCATGTGGAAGAGCACCGACGTCGCCGATGTTGGGAAGGGCATGAAGCGCATCGGATTCCTGTCCTTCGGTCACTGGACGCCCTCGCCCCATTCGCAGGCCCGCTCGGCCTCCGATGTCCTGCTCCAGTCCATCGACCTCGCGGTCGCCGCGGAAGAACTCGGCGCGGACGGCGCGTACTTCCGCGTGCACCACTTCGCCAACCAGCTCGCCTCGCCGTTCCCGCTGCTCGCCGCCATCGGAGCGCGGACCAGCCGGATCGAGATCGGGACCGGCGTGATCGACATGCGCTACGAGAACCCGCTCTACATGGCTGAGGACGCCGGGTCCGCGGACCTCATCTCCGGCGGGCGCCTGCAGCTCGGCATCAGCCGCGGCTCACCCGAGCAGGTGATCGACGGCTACCGCTACTTCGGGTACGCCCCGGCAGAGGGCAGCGATCATGCCGACCTGGCGCGCGAGCACGCGCGGGTCTTCCTCCAGGTGATCGAGGGCGACGGTTTCGCCCAGCCGAACCCGCGGCCGATGTTCGCCAATCCGCCCGGCCTGCTGCGTATCGAGCCGCACTCCGAGGGTCTGCGGGAGCGGATCTGGTGGGGTGCCGGCACCCGCGCGACGGCCGAATGGGCTGCCGAGCAAGGGATGAACCTGATGAGCTCCACGCTGCTGAGCGAGGACACGGGCGTTCCGTTCCACCAGCTGCAGGCCGAGCAGATCGAGCGGTTCCGCAAGGCGTGGGGCGAGGCCGGTCACCCGCGCGAGCCTCGTGTGTCGGTCAGCCGCAGCATCTTCCCGATCGTCGACGACCTGGACCGTGCCTACTTCGGGCGGGAGGGCGACTCCCAGGACCAGGTCGGATTCCTCGACGGCGGCAAGGCGCGCTTCGGCAAGACCTACGCCGGAGAGCCCGACCAGCTCGTCGCCCAGCTGGCCGAGGACGAGGCGATCGCCGCGGCCGACACCCTGCTGCTCACCATCCCCAACCAGCTCGGCGTGGAGTACTGCGCGCACGTGCTCGAATCACTCCTGACCCTGGTCGCGCCGGACCTCGGCTGGCGCTGAGCACTGCCCTCACGTGCAGCCCGTCTACCAGCGCTCGGACGTCGCGACCGGGCGGGACGCATCGGTGATCCAATGCGACCAGGACCCGGGGTACAGGGCTGCTTTGTACCCCGCTGCCTCCAGCGCGAGGATCTCATGAGCCGCGGTCACGCCCGATCCGCAGTACACGGTGGTCGGCCTGCCGGCGCTGACCCCGAGGGCGTCGAAGCGGTCCTTGAGGGCGGCCGGTGACAGGAACAGCCCGTCCGGGCCCACGTTGTCCTTCGTCTGGGCGCTGACAGCTCCCGGGATGTGCCCGGCGACCGGATCCACCGGCTCGACGAGTCCCAGGTAGCGCTCGTGGTCCCGCGCGTCGAGCAGGATCCCCTCGGCTGCGGCCGCCGGCACGTCTCCGGCCTCGACCGTCGCGGCGAGGGACGGGCCGACCGTGACATCGCCCGGCGCCGGGACGGTGATCTCGGTGGTCACCGGGAGGCCCTGTGCCGTCCACGCGGCGAGTCCGCCGTCGAGGACGTAGGTCTCCTGATGACCGAGGTGGCGCAGCAACCACCAGGCGCGCGCGGCCGACATCCCCGGACCGGCGTCGTAACACACGACCACCGAGTCCCCGTTGATCCCGACCGCCCGCATCGCCGCCGCGACCTCCTCGGCTGCCGGCAGCGGGTGCCGACCCCGCTCGCCCGGCGCGCCGGACAGGTCACGCTCCATGTGGAGGAACTGCGCGCCGGGAATATGCCCGTGCAGGTAGGCGTCCCGATCGGCGCCCGTGGCCAGCGCCCAGCGCACGTCACAGACGACGGGCGGCCGGTCCGAGTCCAGCAGGGTGTGGAGCGTGGCCGCGTCGAGCAGTGGTCCGGCGAGGGCGTTCATGTGCCCATGATGCCCCTACCGGCCTTTCACACGGCACCGGTGTTCCGAGCGCCGGATCGGCCGCCTCCGTGTGAAAAGACCCTCTCAGTGCAGGCGGCGGAACTGGCTGGCGTGGAACACCAGCGGGCTGATGTCGTGGTCGGCGTCCAGGTCGTGCACGGCGAGCACGACGATGTCGTGGTCGCCGGCGCGCACCTGCTGCTCGATGCTGGTGTCCAGCCATCCGCTGGCGCCGTCCAGCAGCACTGCACCGTCCGTCGGTGGCCCGCCAGTCCAGACCGGCGAACCGATCGTCGCCGCGCGTACCGAGCTGCCGCCCCGCATGTCGCCTGCTCGGCCGACAGGATGCTCGACACCGAGCCGCGGTGCATCGCGCAGCACCGACCAGGTCGTGGAGCCGTGCGCGACGCAGATCGACACCAGCGCCGGATCCAGTGAGACGGACGTGAACGAGCTGGCCGCCATGCCGACCGGGGCGCCGTCAGCCAGCGCCGCGACCGCCGTGACGCCGGAGGGAAATGCGCCGAACACCTCGACGCAGCCGGAGCGGCGTCGAGCACGGCGAGTCCGGTCATCGTGCGGGCTCCCGATCATCCGAGCAGTCGGCAGCTGGCGGCGCGGCGCTGTCCAGCCACGCCGCCAGGGTCGGCGACTCGGCGAAGCCGCCGTCGGCGTCCGAGTCGAGGAGGAACAGCGCACGGGTCGGATGTGGACGCGCCGATCTCGGCCAGCACCGGCTTGAGGAACACCTCCGGCGCCAGCGCAGTGGCGCCAGTCCCCGCCGAGCATGAGCGGGAACGGCCGTGACGCCGGCCAGCGAGTCCGGCCCCGAAGCGATCGAGGAAGAGCTTCAGCAGTCCGGTGTACGTCGCCTTGTACGTCGGGCTGGCGACCACCACGAGGGACGCTGCCTTCACCTGCGTCCACCGCCAGGGCGACGTGCGGGTCCGACCAGTCGAGCAGGCCGGCGCCGAGATCGGCCAGGTCGAGGGACACGTCGGCGGCGCGTCCGGTCAGCTGCTCGACGACGACCTGGGCCGCGTCGTAGGTGCGCGACCTCGGCTTCGGGTTTCCCACCACGACGACGGTGCTCATGCCAGTCTCCTCTTCTCGTAATGCGCGCTTATGGTCTCGTTCATGTGCCGGCGTCCAGCCCAGCGCCGGCGCGACCGTGCCGGCCAGGTCGGCGAGCAGCCTGACGTTCTCGGCCAGCCCGAAGGCCGGCGGAAGGAACAGCACGACCTCGTCGGCGGCGCAGAGCCCGGGATCGGCCAGCACGGCCCGGATGACCTGCGTCCGGATCACCGTGGTAGACGGGGCTCATGGCCATGCCGGGCGGCAGATCGGCCGACAGCGTGGGCTCGCAGCGCTCCCTTCGGGCGGGACGCGGCCGGGCCGTGGGTTCGACGCTCGAGGTCGTAGGCGGCGTAGGTCTCCGCAGCTCGGGCGTCGTGCCCGGCAGGATCGAGGCGGCCACCGCGACCGGCGGCGGCTCGGTGCCGTGCGCGCTCGGCCCACGCGGCTCGGTACTCGCTCGATGAGACAGCCTGGTGATCTGGGAAGGACGCACCGTCGGTGACGTCGTGCAGGATGGTGCCGGTGATCAGCCGCAGCCCCTGGTGCGCCGCCGTCACCGCCGAGGCGATGCTGCCCGAGCCGTACCAGATCCGATCACGCAGGCCCGGGCTGTGCGGCGTCACCGCGCAGTCTCGGTGCCGACCGGCGGCCCGCCGATTCCCTTGCGCTCGGTGACGGTGTGGATGGTCTCGCCGCCCACGCCGGCGAGGAAACGCGCCAGCCGGCGTTGCCCCTCGGTGCGGGCGTCGGTGTCGACGCCGCCGAAGACCGCGTCCCAGATGTCGGTGCCGCTGGAGAACGCCAGCTGCAGGCGGCCGCCGGTCAGCAGGTCGGCGGTGCCGGCCGCCTCGGCGAGCAGGATCGGCTCCTGGTAGCGCGCCGGGATGACCGCACTACCGAGGGTGATCCGCGAGGTGTGCTGCCCGGCCGCGGCGAAGAACGGGATCGGTGAGGAGAGGTAGTTGTCGAAGTGGCGCTGGTAAGCCCAGCCGGACTGGTAGCCCAGCTCTTCGGCGGCCCGGAACAGCTCGATGCCCTCGCGCAGGCCGCGGGCCGCCTCACCGGTCGGGAACGACACCCGGGTGTTGAATCCCAGCCGCTTGCCCAGCACCGCAGCTTCGGACGCCACGCGATTCGCGGCTGGCCAAGGTGGTCATCGTGCGCTCTCCGGCGGTCTTCAGCTGCGGCGGTGGGTCTGCCCGGGAATCGCCGTCGATGAGCTCCCGGGTGTACTGGTCCTGCGGATTGGTGAAGACCTCGGCGACCGGCCCCTGCTCGATCGACCCGGCCCTTGCCTCATCACCGAGACCGTGTGCGAGATCTCGGCGACGACGGCCAGGTCGTGCGAGACGAACAGGTAGGACAGGCCGAGCCTGCGTCTGCAGGTCGGCAAGCAGCGCAGGATCTGTTCCTGCACGGACACGTCGAGCGCGGAGACCGGCTCGTCGAGCATCAGCAGATCGGGGCTGAGGGCCAGCGCCCGGGCGATGGCCACCCGCTGGCGCTGCCCGCCGGAGAGTTCGGCCGGGAGCCGATCCAGTAGGCGACCGGCAAGGCGACCTGGTCGAGCAGCTCCCTCGGCTCGAGCGTGCCGGCTCCGACGGTCTCCGACCTTGAACGACGACCAGCGGCTCGGTGATCGACTGCGCGATGGTGAATTTCGGGTCGAGCGTCGCGAACGGGTCCTGGTGTACGAGCTGGGCCTTGCGCCGCAGGGGCCGCAGCTTCGTCCAGGAGAGGCCGCCGATCTCGGTGCCGTCGAGCACGACCGACCCCCTGGTCGGCCGCCTCCAGACCGAGGGCGATGCGCAGGGTCGTCGTCTTGCCACATCCTGACTCGCCGACCAGCGCGTGGGTTCGGCCGCGCGGCACGCTGACGGTGATGTCCTCCAGCGCATTGAACCCACGCTGCCCGCGTCGGAGTCGTGGACTGCGAAGGTCTTGCTGACCCCGGTCAGCGTCAGGATCGGCTCGGGCTGGCCCTGCGCCGCGGACGTCGAAGCGCGGCACGACCTGCCCGCCGTTGGCGAGCCCGGGCGCGGCCGCGATGAGCCGCCGCGTGTATGCCTGCGCGCGGGGCGACCAGGATGCTGCGCGGGTCGCCCTCCTCGACCTTGCGGCCGGCCTGCATCACCATGACCCGGTCGGCGCGGTCGGCGGCGATGGCCAGGTCGTGCGTGATGATCAGCAGCGAGATCCCCTGGTCGCGGACCAGTCCGCAGAGGTGGTCGAGGATCCGCTTCTGGACGGTGACGTCGAGAGCGCTGGTGGGTTCGTCAGCGATGATCAGCTTGGGGCGACCGGCCAGGGCGATGGCGATGAGGACGCGCTGCCGCAGGCCGCCGGACAGCTCGTGCGGATACTGCCGAGCGCGCAGTTCGGGGTCGGGCACGCCGGCCTGCTCGAGGAACTCGACGACCTCGGCGTCGACCTGCGCGCCCGTGACCCCTCGGAGCTCGCACCGCCTCGGCGATCTGGGCCCCGATCCGCTTGGTGGGATTCAGGCTCACCATCGGGTCCTGCGGGATCAGGCCGACGACCGATCCGCGCAGCGAAGCGCAGGGTGCGTTCCTTGGCCCCCGCGGTCTCGACCCCGTCGACGAGCGCGGAGCCGGCGGTGATGCGGCCGTTGGCGCGGCAGCAGCCCGATGATCGCGTTGGCCGTGGTGGTCTTGCCGGAGCCGGACTCTCCGACGATGGCCACGACCTCGCCGGCGTTGACCGTGAGATCCAGCCCGACGACGGCCGGCCGCACCGAGCGATGGCGGACGTAACCGACGTCGAGTCCGCTGATCGACACCAGCGCCGACGTTGAGGAGTCCCGACAGTCTCCCGAAGGATGCTCGTGGTCATCGCTCGAGCTCCTGCAGGGTCTTGGAGATGTGGTTGAGGCGAGAGCACGAGCAGCGCGACGAACAGCCCGGGCAGCAGGCTCAACCACCACGACGTGACCAGGTAGTTACGGCCGTCGGCGATGAGCGTGCCCCACTCGGCGGCCGGCGGAGCGGCGCCGAAACCGAGGAAGCTCAGCGACGCGATGGCGATGATCGCCACGCCGGCGTCGAGCACGGCGAGCACGGCCACCGGACCCCAGGAGTTCGGGCAGGATGTGCCGTACCAGCACCCGACGCCTGCGACGCACCGCCGGCTCGGGCCGCCTCGACGAACGGCAGCGTCTTGACGCGCAGCACCTCGGCCCGAGTCGTGCGGGCGAATCCCGGAACGATGCCGATGCCGACCGCCGACGGCGACCGGCACGGTGCCGTATCCGAGCGCGGTGACGATCGACAGCGCCAGGAGCAGGCCGGGGATCGCGAGCAGCACGTCGACGATGCGCATCAGGAACGCGTCGACGAAGCCGCCGAAGAAGCCCGAGATCACGCCGAGCCCGAGGCCGAGCGACGAGCGCGATGGCCAGCGCCATCAGGGTCGCCTTGATGGTCAGGGCCGACCCGTACAGCATCCGGGTCCACTGGTCGCGGCCGTAGTTGTCGGTGCCGAACAGGTGATGCAGGCTGGGCGACATGCATCACGGCCTGAGGGTGGGTGTCGTACGGGCCGTCAGAGGTGAACAGTCTCGGGCCAGAACGCCGAGACGACGACGAACAGCACGTAGAGCGCCGCGAGCAGGAACACCGGCTTGCGGGCCAGCTGGCCGAGCGCGTGCGCAGGTTCGCCCCGCGCCCCCCGCCCCGTTCGACCGGTTTCGGCGTATCCAGCTCGCAGTATGTGCGTCGGCGAGCGCGCTCACCCGTGGGGTCGGCGAACGCGGCGGAGACGTGACTGTCGATGGTCATATCGCACTCACCTCGGCGCGACCAGGGCATGCGCACCTTGCCTCCGGCCGTGGGAGATCCTCGGGTCGAGCAGCGGGTAGAGCAGATCGACCAGCAGGTTGACCAGCACGAAGATCGCCGCGGCGATGGTGACCACGGCCAGGACGACGGGCACGTCCTGGGACAGCACCGATTCCTGCGCGAGCTTGCCGACGCCCTCGCGGGTGAAGACCGTCTCGACCACGATCGAGCTGGTGACGGTCAGGCCGACGATGACGCCGAGGATCGTCATCGCCGGCAGGGCCGCGTTGCGGAAGGCGTGCCGACGCTGGACCGCCGAGCGCGACAGTCCCTTGGCCCGAGCGGTGACGATGTAGGGCTGCCGCAGCGTCTCGCTCGAAACTCTTGATCAGCACCTGGGCCAGCACCGACGAGGTCAGCACGGAGATCGTGATCACCGGCATCACCAGCGACGCCGATGCCCTGGGTGCCGGTGGCCGGGAACATGCCGAGCTTGAACGAGAAGAACTGGATGAGGAACAGGGCCACGAAGAACTGCGGGAACGACGCGCCCAGTGCCGGCAGCCGGGTGAGGAACACCCGCAGCGGATTCCACCGGACGAAGGTCGCGACGTAGGCCAGCGCCGATCCGGCGATCAGCGACACCACCGCGGCGGCTGACGCTGAGCAGCAGGGTCTGCCCGATCCGCTGGCCGATCAGCTGACTGACCGGGACGCCCTGGCTGAGCGACGTACCGAAGTCACCGTGCAGGGCGCCGGCGAGGTGGTGCCAGTACTGCGCCCAGATCGACTGGTCGAGGCCGAACTTGTGCTTCAGCGCGGCCAGCTGCGGCCTCGGTGAGGCTGTCCTCCTGGACACCGGCGGCCGCGAGCTGCAGCTGCATCGGGTCGCTGGGCAGCAGATAGAGGATCGCGAAGGTCAGGGTGAACGCCGCCCAGAGGACGGCGATCGCCTGGACGATGCGACCCACGATGTACCGGGTCATGGGAGTGCCTCTCCTGAGGGTGCGACGCGGTCCTGCCCCGCCGGGTCGCGGGCGGGCAGCGCTGCGGTCAGCTCTTCCAGACGTCGTTGAGCTTGAGGAAGCTCTCGGACGTGAACGCGAAGCCGTGGACGTGGCTGCCGACCCCGGCCTCCTGCACCCGCTCGAACAGCGGGAACATGACGCCTTGGTCGATCAGGTAGTCCTGCAGGTCGGCGTAGGCCTGCTTGGTCTGGCTCGGTCGGTCGTCTGGATGGCCTTGGCGAACAGCGCCTGGATGTGCGCGGTGACGCTGGGTCGGCGCGAGCGTCGCCAGCGCCTTCGAGTTGGCCACAGCCGGGTTGAGGATGAACTGCAGCGCACCCGGGTCGGCGCGGGTGAAGTAGTTGACCGTGAGGTCGTAGTCGCCGTTGGGCAAGTAGGTCGCCAGCTCGGCCGGGGTGAGGGTGCAGCAATTGGTGGTGGAATTGTTCTGTCTTGACCCGTTGGTCTTCGAGAATGATTTTCGGGATGTTGTCGCGAGCGAGATTTTTTCTGTGGTAATCCTGGAAGAGACATCTTGAAATGAATTACGACGCAGCGATCAGTGTCTCCAATTAATAATCTCAAATTTATGGACGGCGTTGGAATCAAGACCTACCACTTAGGCTTAGAGTGGGAGTTTGTCATGTCACTAGGACGCTCGGCGCAGGTTTGCCACCTACGCCCTCTTACCATCTATATAGAATCTACACATTTCTTCACTACGTCACCGCTGGCACCCGTATCTACTTAACAGACGGAGTATTTGTCGTCAGTCCAACACGTTATAGCTTACAAAGCTAAGAAATCTGGGTTACCCGCAGTGCAGTCCTAGCCTAGCGCCGCTTATTGCACCATTTCTACGCGAATCGAATCATTTCTTCGAGTGATGAC